>CALOFP010000002.1:342500-1425000 GCA_942492635.1 uncultured bacterium | reverse complement strand
GAGTATTTAGCCTTGGATGATGGTCCACCCAGATTCAGACAGGGTTCCACGTGTCCCGTCCTACTCAGGTACTCTCTACCGCTCTTTCCGATTTCGCCTACAGGGCTTTCACCTGCTATGGCCAGACTTCCCATTCTGTTCGACTATCGGTCCAAGTCGGATATCGAGAGCCCTACAACCCCGACATACATGTACATCGGTTTGGGCTACTCCCCTTTCGCTCGCCGCTACTGAGGGAATCTCTCTTGATTTCTGCTCCTACGGTTACTTAGATGGTTCAGTTCACCGCGTTCGCCTCCGCATGCTATGTATTCACATACGGATACCTCCTAAGAGGTGGGTTTCCCCATTCGGACATCCCCGGATCATAGCTCATTTGACAGCTCCCCGAGGCTTTTCGCAGCCTTACACGTCCTTCATCGCCTTCTGTCGCCTAGGCATCCGCCGTATACACCTAAAAAATTATGGTGTCGTTTACCTTTTTCAAGACTAGAGTTGGTCTCATTGCCAACTTCCCGTCGTTCAAATTTAAAAAGAACAGAGTGATCAGGTCACTCAAAACTAAGCAGCAACAAAAGAATCTCTTGAAAGGAGGTGATCCAGCCGCAGGTTCTCCTACGGCTACCTTGTTACGACTTCACCCCAGTCGCTATCCTCACCATTAACGCCTGCCTCCCGAAGGCTAGCTCAACGTCGTCCAGTGAGAACAACTCCCATGGTGTGACGGGCGGTGTGTACAAGGCCCGGGAACGTATTCACCGCGGCATGCTGTTCCGCGATTACTAGCGATTCCAACTTCATGGAGTCGAGTTGCAGACTCCAATCCGAACTGAGACGCAGTTTCTGCGATTTGCTTCACGTCGCCGCTTCGCTTCGCTCTGTCTGCGCCATTGTAGCACGTGTGTAGCCCCGGACATAAGGGCCATGAGGACTTGACGTCATCCCCGCCTTCCTCCGAGTTAACGACGGCAGTCTCGCCTAGAGTGCCCAACTTAATGATGGCAACTAAGGACAAGGGTTGCGCTCGTTGCGGGACTTAACCCAACATTTCACAACACGAGCTGACGACAGCCATGCAGCACCTGTCACTCCGATCTCCGAAGAGACGCCGTCCATCTCTGGTCGACTTCCGGAGGATGTCAAGTCCGGGTAAGGTTCTGCGCGTTGCATCGAATTAAACCACATGCTCCACCGCTTGTGCGGGCCCCCGTCAATTCCTTTGAGTTTTAATCTTGCGACCGTACTCCCCAGGCGGGATACTTATCACGTTTGCTTCGACACCAAGTTGTGTAATAACCTGACATCTAGTATCCATCGTTTACGGCGTGGACTACCGGGGTATCTAATCCCGTTCGCTCCCCACGCTTTCGTGCCTCAGCGTCAGTTATGTCCCAGTGAGCCGCCTTCGCCACTGGTGTTCTTCCCGATCTCTACGCATTTCACCGCTACTCCGGGAATTCCGCCCACCTCTGACATACTCTAGACATGCAGTTTCGAGCGCAGTTCCAAGGTTAAGCCCTGGGATTTCACACTCGACATACATGTCCGCCTACGCACCCTTTACGCCCAGTCATTCCGGACAACGCTCGGACCATACGTATTACCGCGGCTGCTGGCACGTATTTAGCCGGTCCTTACTTTGGAGGTACCGTCAGTCCCTGCCGTTACACAGGGGTGTTCTTCCCTCCTTACAGAGCTTTACAATCAATAAGACCTTCTTCACTCACGCGGCGTCGCTGCGTCAGGCTTTCGCCCATTGCGCAATATTCCCTACTGCTGCCTCCCGTAGGAGTCTGGCCCGTATCTCAGTGCCAGTGTGACTGATCATCCTCTCAGACCAGCTACCCGTCTTCGCCTTGGTAGGCCGTTACCCCACCAACAAGCTGATAGGTCGCAGGCTCATCTTCAAGCGGCACCCGAAAGCACCTTTAACATCACAAAGCCAAATGTGATGCGTCATCCGGTATTAGCCCCAGTTTCCCGGAGTTATCTCAGACTCGAAGGCAGATTACCTACGCGTTACTCACCCGTTCGCCACTCTACTCGCTTCCCGAAGGAAACTTTCTCGTTCGACTTGCATGTATTAAGCACGCCGCCAGCGTTCGTCCTGAGCCAGGATCAAACTCTCCAGTTAAATCCTAGTCACGTTTTTATCATTGAAATCCTTGCGGATTTCAGTGCGTTTTTTTATTTCTTTTGCTGCTGCTCAGTTTTCAATGACCGTGCCTCTCGTCGAAGCTCGGCAAATATAGCAAAATGGTTTTTTTAAGTCAACAAATTTTTCATCTTTTTTTCGACATTTTCCCAATGGCCCGAATTCGCTATCATTTCACTTCCGCAAACCAATTCTAACCTTTTCTAAAGGAAGGTTAAGCGCTATAGAAATATTTTGACTCCACCTAAAACAAGTGGTATGTTAGGTTACCATTTTTATAAGGAGGTTTATATGAGAGTGGATCAGATGTCAATACTCCTGAGAAACGAGCCCGGAGTTTTGAGTGCCATCCTCAAGGAACTTTGCAGAAAATCGATCAATATCATAGGTTTAACCATTAACGAAAATGCAAACTTCGGTGAATTGAGGCTCATTGTCGACAGTACGGAATCTGCAAAAGAGATTCTGGACGAGATGTCCCTTACATATAATATAGTCAGAATTATTGTCGTACGCCTCAACAACGAACCCGGAGAGCTTCTCAACATATCTGATCTTCTCACGAGGAACGATATAAACATCGACTACATATACTCGCTCACATCTACAGCGGACAGCAGCTATGTTGCTATAAAAACATGGAATATGGAGGAGACAGCCACCCTTCTCCACGATTCCGATATGGAACTGGTGGACATTGATCACTTTCTTAAATGAACAAAAAAATCTGATCAGGAGGAAAAATGCGCAGGATAGTACTTCTACTTTCGATTCTTGCATCTATTTCGCTGTTTGCGGAACCGGTAAAGGTAGATGAAAACAAACCGATAAAGTTTTTCGAACTCTACGGCTACTTCGCCTTTAATCACACGCTTCTCGGCAACCTTTCGATGAACGGCAACAACCCGTATCTGCTCAAGGATGACCTTGAAGATTCGACACTTGCATTCAGTCACATAAAACTTCACCTCGAACCGGTTATCAACGTCGCTGAAACCCTTGAAGTTCACACGAAGTTTTCTCTATTTGGCGACAGGATTCTCGGTGCTGACAACCGGACATCTGCACTTTTCGAGAACGGAATAACAGATCCCACCCAGCTGAGAGACAGAGACGATTCCAATCCACTTCTCTTCGAAGGTCTCTGGGCCAATATCGCCACTCCCATCGGCGAGGTTCGTGTCGGTCGCATGCCCTTTCACTGGGGTCTTGGAATGATGTATAACGATGGCAACAACCTTCAGAGCTATGGTCCGGGAGACTACGTCGATAGATTGAGTCTTGTCGTGCCGCTCGCCCAGTACAAGATTATCCCTGCCATCGATTTCAATGCAGAAGGAGTGATGAAACCCTATCAGGACCATTACATCGACGCTACTCAGGATGACGATGCCTGGAGCGTATCGGCAATGTTTCTTAAAAGGGAAGACGACCGCGAACTTTTCAACGAGAAGCTTCTTCGCGAGGACACCCTTTTCGAATTCGGAGCGCTGGTATCCTATTCATGGAGAAAGGAAGGTGCCGCTTTGAAGACCACTGAAAAAAGCGCATCGGGGGACGAGACATCCTACAAGCCGCTCGAGGGAGAAGTACTTTCTGGAGCACTTGCTGAAGGACAAAGCTACGAAACAATGAATATCGACGCAAAACTCTGGACTGTCGATCTGTGGCTGGATTTCTACTACAAAAACCTCTCATTCAAGGTAGAAGGAGCTCTACAGAAGGGACGAATCGGCACACTCTTTCCCGAAGGAGAGAGCAGCGGAAAGTCAATTGATGCAGAAATGTGGGGCCTCGCTACAGAGACGACCTACAAGTACATTCCGGAAACACTTCACCTTACCCTCTTCGCCGGTTTCGCAAGCAGCGACAGTGCGGACGGTATTCACGGTGATTCATACAATCTTCCCGGAAACGCAATAGATCGTGACAAGATGACCGATCGAGAAGTAACAAACTTCAGATTCCACCACTACTACAACTTCAACTCCATGGTGTGGCGTGAGGTGCTCGGTCGCTTCACATCCGGCTACTATGTAAGTCTTGACGCCAAGTACTTCTTCTACGACTATCTCAGCTTCCACGGCGGGTTCACATACTCCAGCGCCTTCAAGAAATCCAACACCATAGGAGGAAAGGGACTCCCGATAGCATTCGAACCTTTTCTCGGTGTTGAATACAAGGACAAGAAGGGTCTCAGAGCGGGACTGAACTACCAGCTGGCACTTCCCCTTGAAGGACTCGACACTGAAGAGAAGGATACCGAACTCCTCCACTTCCTCAACACATACGTAGGTTTCGTTTTCTAGTTTTTCTGAAAATTTGCTTTTTCCTTTGATTCCCGTTACAAATAAGCAGCTTTTTATTATTCCTGAATCAAAGGAGTTTCACATGTTTAAATCTTATGCCGAAATAATTGGTAGAGTTAAAGAAAACCAGGATAAACAGAGAGTTGCTATTGTCGCAGCCGGAAAAAAGGGCGTTCTTGAAGCGGCAGTACAGATCACCGAAGAGAACCTTGCGGTACCTGTTCTTTTTGGAAACAAAAACGAAATAGAGCTACTTCTCAAGGAGATGAACTGCACACATTCATTTGAGATAGTCGACTGTGCCGACGACAACGAATCGGCGCACACCGCTGTAGATCATGCAGCCGAAGGAAGGATCAACCTCATTCTCAAGGGAAGACTGGACACAGCAACACTTCTTAAAGCCGTTCTTCGCAAGGAAAACGGACTCAAGGAGAGCAGTGTGCTAAGCGATATTCTCGTATACGAAGATCCGATGGCCGAAAATGAAGATGAAAAGAGACTCATCGGACTTACCGACGGCGGCCTTATTCCCCTTCCCGATCTCAATACAAAGATCGAAATTACAAAAAGCGGTGTAAAAGTTTTCAAAAAACTCGGATTCGACAAACCCAAGGTGGCCTACATCTCCGCAGTAGAAAAAGCGACACCACGCATCCAGTCGACCGTCGACGCAGTGGAGATCAAGAGAATGCAGGCGGAGGGAGAAATCGAGATCGACGCATATCTTGACGGACCGTTCGCGATCGACAACGTAATATCCAAAAGAGCAGCCGAGATCAAAGGGATCGACAGCGTTATGGCAGGATGTGCGGATATTCTCGTCGTTCCGAATATCGAGGCCGGCAACGTTCTCGGAAAACTTGTAACCTACTACGGAAAGGCACGCAACGGACACGTAATCATGGGAGCAAAAGTTCCGATTCTCATCACATCAAGGGCCGATGACGCTGCCACAAAAATGTACAGTGTTGCACTCGGAATCCTTGCAAGCATGTAGGAAAAACCATGGGAAACACCAAGAAGTTCAAGCTCAAACCGAATGTATCCAATGTAAAGAAAGGGCCTAATCCGAATCTTCAAAGTGAAGAACTTGAATTTCCTGTAAATTTCGACATAAAAATAATTATGGAGAATACAGGCACTCTGGAGGAGAACATCAATGCTCTTAAGGCGATATTCGATTCTCTTGCAGTACCTCATAAGACATGGAGACACAAGGAGAGCAAGAACGGCACGTACATCAGTTTTACGGCCAACACCACCCTTGAATCCCGGGAAAAGATGGAGGCACTCTATCACAGGCTGAAGGATGTTCCAGGAATAAAAATGGTCCTATAAGTCCTATTAATAAAATAGTTTTCCGACAAAAAAATTCTTCCGAAAAGCACTGTCATCTTAAAGGTATTTCTCCCTATGTAACAATCACCTGAAACGTTTTGCATTTGGGAAATCAGTACTGTTTTTAAAACGATTACAGCAAACGCATATCAAAAACACCCATTTATCCTACATCGTCAACGGTCTTCTTTTTTTGCTTTCCAAAGCGATTTTTAAAATATTATTCCGCCATTTTAACGACAGGATTTTTAAGGATACCCGTTCTTTTATCAATTGCGGTACCATTTGTGGTTGGAGAAAGTTTTTACGACTCAATAAAGTGCAGCAGGCTTCAAAATTCTCACACATCCGTTTGAGAACCGGTCCCTGATTTTACCTGAGCGGAGAAGAAAAAAGCTCCTGTGGAAAGAAACCCGGTCAATCACAAAGCTCGCTTGGTCGCAAAATCCAAATCAGACGATGAAACTGGTTAGAAATAACTGCCATCCGAATGAAATTCAAAGGTCTTTTCAATTACCGGAAGAATGCCGTCAAGTTCTTTGTCGTTCTCTGAAAAGGCATTTTCTATATTGACAAGAGAACTTTCGGGAATTGTTCCGTTCTGTACTACGATACCGTACCTGGAAATGTTCATCCGCCGCTTGTCTCCCGACAAAACAATATTACGAAGCTGTATTCCATTCATGCTTTCGGCACTGTCAGCCATGGCATCGAAAATTATGCCTGCTCGAAAATTGTTCTGAAATTTTACACTATCCAGATTAATCAGACAGTTGGAATTAAGAATCGTACTTCCCAAAACTACAACTCCGTCACCAACGTTATAACCTTTCCATGGCAGGGATCTGGTTTCGGAAAAAATAGTATTTCTGACGTCAAGACCGCAACTTTCAACAACACATGTCGAGCATGCTCCGTTTCCAACAAACCTGGAGTTCGCAATCGTTATATTTTTATTATCCGTTCCTCCGATTTTCTGAACCCAGAGCCCCGCGAAGCCGTTTTCCGTCGCCTCAAAATCACTGAGAAGAGCTTTTGCATTATCGTCGACGACAACTCCAGTACCACGACATCGTTCCACTTTTACCGATTTGAGATCAAGAGAGGAATTACTTCCTGTAGCGACAATTCCAAGTCCTCCGCTGCTCGTTTTTGAATCGATATCGGAAATATCAACATTGCGAAGGTGAATTTCACCGTTACTGACATACAGGGCCGCTGTTTCGGTAAAAATTTTCTTTAAGGAACCGCCGGACCAGTCGAGGCTACTGCCCTCGGTCAGATAAATTCCCTGCAGAGTGTACCCTGAAAAAGTACTGTTCCTGATGGCAGCCTTGACATTCCTGAATTCAGCCGCTGCGCTTGCAGGCTCTCCCTCACCTGAGAAAGTGCTTTCAAAAATATTGATGTTGCTGTCTACAACATGTAGAGATACCGAAATATCTGAACAGCTCCCCTTGTGCCTCATGGCGAGCCCGTCTATCGTAATCGAATCAGATTTATCAATCCGGATCGCGCCTCCGCTTTCGCAATTGAAACGGTGTTCTATCGAACAATCTCTAATCATAACAGCGGATGATGAATCAACATATACCGAGTTCCCACCATCTCCTGAAAAACTTGAACTCAGAATGTTTACCGAAGATGAATCCTTAACACGCAATACGGTTCCATTTCCCACAATATTGAGGTCTTTAAGCATTACATTGTCGGAAACGACCTGTATTCCTCCTCCACCTGAAAAAACAACCGGCTCACTGTCGGCACCCTCTCCGACAAGTTTGATTGAATCACCAATAAGCAGAGAACGTCGATAAGTTCCTCCCTTGATACAGAGGCAACCGTCGGAATCGGAGTTCAAGACATTGAAAAGAGAGTCGTCATCGTAAATGACACCGCAGTTTCCACCGCACCCTTCAGGGAGGGAAAAGGAAGAAAGATCCGGGCCCTCTTCTGCACATGAAACAAAAAAAAGCGCAAAAAGTAATACAATCAACATTTATTCACCCTATCCCGTTGTTTCGGAAATAAGGTAGCACATCACAGGGAAAATGTCCACATTATATGAACACAAACGTTACAAGGATGAAAAGAGGTATGAGAATCAGAGCTGAGTACTTAATGTATCCGAAAAATGACGGCATCCTGAGACCTGTTTCCTCGGCAATGGCTTTTACCATGAAGTTGGGACCGTTTCCTATGTAGGTAACGGCTCCCATGAAAACCGCGCCCATTGAGATTGCAGAAAGAATACGAACGGTAGCTTTTGTAAAGGCATGAGGATCTATTCCCGCTGCAGTAAAGAACGTAACGTAGGTCGGAGCGTTGTCAAGGAATGAGCTGAGCAGTCCGGTACCCCAGAAGAAGTGGGCCGGGGAGCTCATTATCTTTGTAATCATATCCGTGTTTGAATCGAGAATCATAAGGGCGGGAATCATCGTAAGAAAAATCCCTATGAAGAGAAATGCGACCTCCTCGATGGGGTGAAGGGTAAAATGGTTTCTTAGCCTGACCATTTTCGGTGTCGTACGAACGGAAAGAAAAACCATCATAACCATCACAAATTCACGTATGAAGGCGAGATAGGATGCAGGCTCGTATGGGTCAGGTGTAGCTGGAATGAAACCAAGAACGTTGTTATTAAGAAACGCAACAGAGAGAACTACACCTCCCAGATAGAGGAAGTTGATTTTCCCCCTTATGACAAGGGGCCTTGGTTCATGGTTCTTTTTCTGAGACCTCACCGGCTCCATCCTGTAAAGAACGGTATCCCATATGAAATAGATCGAAATAAGAAGCGCAAGTGTAAAAAACCATTGGGGGGTTAGAGAGAGAGTCCATGTAAAGGGGACGCCTTTCAGATAGCCGAGAAACAGAGGCGGATCTCCGAGAGGAGTCAGAAGACCACCGATGTTGCAGACGGTGAAGATAAAGAAAACCACCGAGTGAACCTTGTACTTTCTCTGCTTGTTGGTGTTGAGAAAGGGCCTGATAAGCAGCATTGCGGCACCGGTTGTACCTATAACGCTTGCAAGAAGAGCCCCTATCGTCAGAAAAATTGAATTGTTCAAGGGCTTTGCAACAATGTCTCCCTTGACGAGAATTCCTCCGGAGATAATAAACAGCGCACCGAGAAGGATGATAAACGGCACGTATTCGAAGATCATGACATCCAGCATACGGTGAGCATGCCCGGCAATAAGAAGGTAGAGTCCTGTGGGAATACCGAGAAAAAGGGCAACCTTGAGTTTGTTTCTGTTGTGCTCCCACCAGCTCTCCTTCACGAGAGGCATAACGGCTATTGAGAGAAGCATAAGAACAAACGGAACTACCATAAACAGAGGCATCTGGGAGTGGTGCCCGGTGTGACCGCTGGCCATCATGGTGGCAAACGGCATCAAAGTCAAAAAAACAAGTCTAATCATCATTCTACCATCCTAAATCAAATTCACAATCGAAAGGGCTGATCCTAATATAGACAAAAAAGCAGATTTATCAACTAATGATCCGAAAAATAGAAATTTAAATGGGTAAAGAATTGAAAATACTACTGAACAGTGCCCGAAGAGTTGTTCAGATTCTCCCACGCCTTAAGCGCCTCCCTGAGAGCATTAGAGAGATCGTTAACCTTTCCCGGAGTCATGATAACCCTGTTGGTCACCATACCTACGCCGCCCTGAGGCTGCATCATAATAAAATCTACTATGAACTCCCCTTCTGAAAAGGTTATTGAGAATGAGTTGGCGAAACTTCCCGCGGCAACGTCACTGTTTTTCATCTGAAGTTTTATATTCTTTTTCTTTTCTTCTGTCATTTCAATCTCCTATCATTTTTTCAAAGTCTTCTTCACCCACAACCGGAACGCCCAGAGTCCTCGCCTTATCCAATTTGCTTCCAGCCGCTTCTCCGGCAAGAAGGTAGTTCGTTTTTTTACTTACAGACCCCGTAACCTTTCCGCCCTTCGCCTCTATCAGGGATTTAAAGTAGGTTCTGGGTCTACTCAGCTCACCGGTAATCACGAACGTAAGGCCGGCAAGATCGGTTCCGGCAGGTTCGGACACGGGATATTCGATATCAACACCACGCTCAACCATGGCGTCGATCACTTCGCGATTCCCTTCGTTCCTGAAAAAGTCCACAATGGATTCGGCAACCTTTTCTCCCACACCTTCGATCTGAGTCAACCTCTCGACAGGTGCACTGCGGAGCTCATCCAGAGTGAAAAGTTTGGAGAGTTCGCCTGCGAGATACTCTCCCACATTGGGTATTCCTAGTGAAAAAAGAAAGTTTCTGAACTGAATTTTCTTAGATTTTTCAATTGAATCCATCAATTTTCGCACGCTCTTCGGTCCCCAGCCCTTTGCATTCACAAGGCTGATGGCGTACCGGCTGAGTGCAAATACGTCAGACAGCTTTTTGATCCAGCCGTTCTGAAAGAAAAAATCGATCTGCCTGGGTCCGAGTCCGTCGATATTGAATCCCTTTCTGGATATGAAATGGGAAAGGCTTTCTGATATTCTGGCAGGACAACTGATGTTGGGGCAGACAAGATTAACCTTTTCGGCATCCTTAACGAGATCGTTCCCGCACACGGGACACTTTTCGGGAGCAACTACATCCCGCTCGGAGCCGTCTCTCAGCTGAGCTACGGACTTTACAATCTCGGGAATGACATCGCCCGCTCTTCGAACAAATACGCTGTCTCCGATTTTAAGATCCTTCCTTTCGATCTCCTCGAAGTTGTGAAGAGTCGCCCTTCGAACCGTTACACCGCCGATGTTGACGGGTTCCAGCACAGCCACCGGAGTAATAGATCCGGTTCGTCCTACCTGAAAAATTATGTCGTTGAGTTTCGTACGCTTTTCAACCGGAGGAAGCTTGTATGCAATTGCCCAGCGCGGAGTCCTTGTGAGGAATCCGGCATCACTCTGCTCGTCAAAACTGTTCAACTTCACAACAAGTCCGTCGATATCGTAGGGAAGAGAATCCCTTTCCCCGATCATCCGGTCTATCAGACCAGAGAGTTCTGAAAGTGAATCGATTTTCCAGTAGTGGGCAGTCGAGAATCCGTGATCCCTGAGAAAATCGTGAAGCTTCTCCTGAGTGTGAATTCCCTTGGGAATGGTATCCATGGCGATTCCGTAGGCGAAAAAGTTGAGCTCCCTTCCGGCCGTCACTTTCGGATCAAGCTGCCGGAGAGATCCCGCCGCTGCGTTCCTCGGGTTTGCAAAAAGAGATTCGCTTCTCGCCTCCCTCTCGGTGTTGAGACGGTTGAAACTCTCCTTGGGCATGTAGACCTCACCCCTGACCTCGAAGTCGACCGGAACATCAACGCCTTCAAGGATAAGGGGAACGTCCTTTACCGTTGCGACATTCCGGGTAACGTTTTCACCACGCTGACCGTCACCACGGGTGGCTGCAAGCTGGAATCTTCTGTCCGAGTAGCGGATGCTCATTGCCAATCCGTCTATCTTCATCTCCACCAGATAGCCTCCGGGGGAATTTCCGTTTCCGCTCCGATTGAAGAAGGCGAGCACCTCATCAAGGGAGAATGCATCGTCCAGAGAGAGCATTCTTGATGTGTGTTCAACCTTTTCAAATCCCTCCCTCGGCTTTCCGCCTACCCGGGCTGAAGGTGAATAGGGAACCACCATCTCAGAATTGTTCTTTTCTATGGATTTCAATTCCCTGAAAAGGATGTCGTACTCCTCATCGCTCAGGAAAGGGTTATCCTCCCTGTAGTAGGCATCGGATGCCCTGTTGAGAAGTTCTACCAGCTCAAAATACCTTTTTTCCATTTCCATGCTCTCTACCATACTACCCTTCCCTGTCGGCAACCAGTGCTGAAAAACTGCGGTCCCATCTACGCTCACCCTCTTCGGAGAAGAAGCAACCGGGAAATTCCCCCTTCGAATTGTGATAGGCTATACAATCACAGCAGACTCCGTGTCTGGGACAGCCGCTGTAGGTACATGTGCACCGATCGTTGTTTTGTTTACTTTTTGTGCAACTCATCCTGGTAACTCCAATTCATGAAAGTTGTCGATCCGTCCCCTTCTATCAGAAAGGCAATTCCATGTCAATATAAGTAAAAACCTCATTTGATCCATTTTTTTTGATATGGGGAAAAGCTTTATGTATAATTGAGCGATTTTTTTGCGAGGGTTATGTGGAAACTATATTTGCATTTAAGAAAGACAAAGCGATATTCAGATTCATGCTCAGTCCCGAAGGCGAACTGTATCTTGAGATAGAGGGAACTTGTAATATCAGCGCCAAAGCACTGTATGGGTTTCTCCTGAAAAAAGGTATAAAGGAAGAGTATATTGATCAAAGTGCCTTGATTCTGGCTTCCTCCTACGCTATTTCGAACCAGGGCCGGAAAAAAATCAAACTTGCGGCGCCTCCTGAAAAAAAGAAGCTGGAACGTCCTGAGGTGATCTTCTCGCTTGATGCGGAATCGAAACCTTTCGTAGAGAAGGGTACGAACTTCGGAGAGATCGTCATCCGAAAACCAAAGGAAGAGAACTTCGACATATTCGGCAATCCGTTGCCGGAAGAACAGTCGGAACTTGACTTGTCCTTTCTCCACAACGTTGCATTCAACCGGGAAACCGGGAAGCTATATGCCGACGAGGAGGGTTATCTCATTGTGGACGACAGGATAGTCCACATTGTTCCCAAGATAGATGTAACTCTTTCCGAAAGGGAAACTACCGCCTTCATATCCGTCGCCACTCGAACCCCCGTCTCCGTAGAAGAACTCCAGAAAAAGCTGGAGGAGAATGAGATCATTTACGGCGTTGACATGGCGGCACTCAACATCATCGCAATGAAAACCAAGGTTGTCAGTAAAAACGGCAATCTGACAAAAACTGAAACAACTCCCGTTGCATTCGGGGTTGAACCTGAAAAGGGCGAAGACGGCTGGATCGAGTGGTTTTTTAATCCTGAAAACGAACTCTCCTTCGAAGAAGATGAACAGGGAAACATAAACTTCAAGGAGGTCAACCTCATCCAGACAGTGAAAAAGGCGACCACTCTGGCTGTAATTCACTCTCACAAACCGGGCAGGGACGGAATATCCGTGAAGGCGAAGCCTATTATCCCCGATCCTGTTGAACAGGTTAAACTGAAAGCGGGAAAGGGAATGATGATTTCCGGGGACGGCACCATCTTCATTTCCGAAATAGATGGAATGGTATCCTATTCAAAGGGAACGATCTCCGTTCACCCCATATACAAGATCGAAGGAAATGTGGACTACTCTACAGGGAATATAGTCTTTGAGGGAACAGTTGACGTTTCCAGAGATATCATCACCGGATTCACTGTTGAGGCGGCGAGAGACCTTGTCGTCGGCGGAACCGTCGAGGGAGCCGAAGTCAAGTCCGGTGGAAACATCAACATCAAAGGCGGAGTTCCCGGCCAGGAAAAGGGAGAGGTTGAAGCGGGAGGAGATATATTCGCCAGGTACATCGCCGAATCCAACGTCTTCTGCGGCGGAAACATCGTTGTGGAAAACAGCATTCTCGACTCCAACGTCCGTTGCCTCGGTTCGGTGATAGCATCCAACTCCTCAATAGTCGGAGGGTCCCTTTTCTCCAATCGCGGAATCATGTGCAAGAACCTGGGCAGCAACATGGAAATACCCACACAGGTTACCGTCGGGGAAGATCAGGATGTCTACTCCAAATATCTCGAAATATCGAAAAAGCTCTCACAGGCAGAAGAGGACATGAAAGTTCTCGAAACTGATATGGTTGTTCTCAGAAACGATCCCGGTCAACTCCAGATGCTCGAAGGGGAGCACTCTCTTCTGAAGGAGAAAATAGAAGGGCTGGAAAAGGAGCTTATGCAACTCACAAAAGGTCACATGCTTGAAGCACCGGTTTACAAGATAGCCGTACTCAGGGCGCTGTTTCCCGGTGTCCGAATTTCCATGAGCGGTTCGGTATTCAATGTGCGAAGCGCACTTAAAGGCCCCCTTCTGATCTTTTTCAACAAATCCAAGGGAAAAATATCCATACGGAATCTGGCAAAAACGGAAATCATAAAGATAAAGAAACAGTTTAAGAAATGGTTGGAACAGGAAGAAAATGTTATCGAATAGGATAGAAGAAAATCATCTCAGAGGAAAAATCTTTGTTCTTTCAGCCCCTTCGGGAGCCGGAAAAACAACACTTGTAAACATTGTCAGGGAATCCTTCCCCATGCTTACGGAATCGATATCGTGCACCACGAGAGCCCCCAGAGACGGTGAAGTTGAAGGTGTGGACTACTACTTTCTACAGGAAAACGAGTTCCGCAAAAAGATTGAGGAAAACTACTTTGTAGAACACGCCGAAGTGCATGAAAATCTCTACGGAACACCGAGAGAGGAGATAGAAAGACGCCTTGCCGGCGGTGAATTCATCATCTGCGATATCGATGTCCAAGGCGCCCTCAACATGAAAAAGGCCTTTCCCGATGATTCGATACTGGTATTCATTCTGCCCCCTTCGATGGATGAACTTCGCAGTCGTCTTGAAAAGCGCGGACTCGATGACCAGACCGTTATAGAAAGACGGCTCACAAACGCCAGAAAGGAAATAGAGTACATTAATCACTACCGATACGCAGTTGTTAACAACGATCTAGATGAAGCTGTAAAGCTGCTAAGCTCCATACTCAGCGCCGAAATCGACGGTTCCATCCTGAAAAACATCGATGTGATCAACACTTTTTTATGAATTCAAACATTATGAACTACTTACGTGACTTAAATGGATAGAAATGCACTCGTAACAATTCTCAACAGAGCTCCCCATATAGAGCTTCCGCAGATTTTAAGGCCGAGGGATATCGTGGACGCTGTTCTCTCGAGACAGGACCACTTCAATCCCAGGGAAAAAAAGAAGGTCAAGGATCTTATAAACTCAGCCATAGTTCTGGCCAGTTCCGCCCACATGGGAGTTTTAAGAAAAAGCGGTGAACCTTACATCACCCACCCGTACAGCGTGGCCTACCTGCTGGCTTCGATGGGAATGGATCATGAGTGCATAATAGCCGGACTGCTTCACGATACAGTCGAAGATACCACGACTACTCTGGATGAAATAAGCGCCATATTCGGCAACAAGGTCGCCCAGCTAGTCGACGGAGTTACAAAACTTACCCATCTGAACATCGGCAAGGAGGAGAAACAGGCTCACGCATTCAAGAAGCTCATCACCTTTGCAGCCGACGACATCAGGGTTATCTTCATCAAGCTTCTGGACAGGCTTCACAACATGATGACTCTCGAGTCGATGAGAGAGGATAAGCAAAAACGAATTTCTGATGAAACGCTCCGTTTTTACGCTCCTCTCGCCCACCGTATGGGAATTTACTGGCTCAAGGAAGAACTTGAGGCATTGAGTTTCTTCTACCTCATGCCGGAAAACTGGAGAAGCATTGATAATTTCCTGACACAGAAGTACAAGGACCCAAACGCCGTTCTCCACCAGCTCAAAGAAAAAGTGCTGGATAGCGTGACACTCAATTCACCCAGGGTTTCGAACAAGATTCACAAAATATACGGGAGAATCAAGTCCTTCTACAGCATCTACAGGAAGACGGCGAAGAAGAATCACAGCTACTCCTCACTTCACGACATAATCGGCATCAGAGTCGTAATAGACTCGGAAAATATTGACGACTGCTACCTCGTTATGGCGGCTATTCACTCATTTCCCGAGTTCACCGTGATGAACGAAAGGTTCAAAGACTACATATCCATGCCGAAACCGAACGGCTACATGTCGATCCACACAGGAGTCCGCTATAAGGGATACTTCATGGAAATCCAGATCCGGACCATCGGCATGCACCGCATTGCGGAGGAGGGAAACGCCTCACACTGGGCCTACAAGGAGGATGCCGACCAGAAGGATAAAACCATCCAGTGGCTACAGAGCGTACTCAGCGACGTTACGGAATCGGGAGGCGTCCTCGGCTTCATGAAGGATATCGAGACAGCACTTCCACTTGAGAAGATTTCCATTTTCACCCCGAGAGGAGATCTGATAACCCTGCCGGAAGGAGCCACTGTTCTGGATTTCGCCTATGCCATCCACGGAGATCTGGGAAACACCTGCCTGGGAGCGACGGTAAACGGCAAACTTGTTCCGATCTATTACAAGCTAAAGAACAAGGACGAGGTGGAGATAGACGCCTCCAAGAGACAGGTTCCCCGGTCCGACTGGCTCAACTTCGTAGTCACTCAGAAGGCGAAAAACTACATCCGACGTTATCTCAAAAAGCGGGAAAAGAGTATCTATATAGCAAAGGCAAAGGAGAAACTGAAGCCGCTTTTCGAAACTGTGAACCGCGCAAACGATTTTGAGCGTATCGAGGAGCTTGAAGGTTTCCGTCATATAGCCGATCTCTACAGTCTGCCGAAAAAAAGAAGGCTCGAGATCTTTTTTCTAAAGGTATCGACAGGTGAAATCAAACTGAGAAAGGTTATCAAAAGGTTCTTCTCGGAAGAGGAGATTGAGAAATTAATCCAGCGCTATCCCCACAGAGTGGCGTCACTCTTTCCGGAAAAAAGAAAAAAGGGAAAAGAGGAGGAGACCGAACCGGGAAGATATTCGGTCTACATAGAAGGAATCGGCGAAATCAAGGACTACCACGTTGCCAAATGCTGCAACCCCGAACAGGGAGATCCCATCGTCTGTTATCTATCTCCCACCCGCGGATACATAATTCACAACGTGAACTGTCCCTCCCTTGAAAGTGTGGAACAGGAAAGAATCGTAAAAAATGTCTACTGGTACAGCTACAACATGTACCTGATCGAATTCATCGTCGAAATCAAGAACACAAAAGGTGCGCTTCTTGAGATCATACGTGAAATTACGGAGAGCGAAGTGGACATCAACAGCCTTCACATCAACCCTCAGGATACGATGGAGAAATCGGGAATCGTCTACGTAACCGTCAAGGGAAGCGACATAAGGATGATCGATCGTCTCCGAACCAACCTGAAGCAGAACAAAGATATAATCAGTCTGGTCATAGGAAACATCACGGATATTTAGGAGAAAAAAAATGAAAGGCGTTTATACCGCACTAGTCACACCGTTCAAAAACGGAAAAGTAGATTACGAAGCCCTTGAAAAACTTCTCATTCGCCAGAAGGAGGGAAAAGTTGCCGGTCTCGTGGTCGGAGGAACCACAGGTGAGGCTGCGACGCTCACATTTGAGGAGAAAAAGGAACTCTATGGATTCGTAAAGAAAAACGCGGAAGGACTTGATCTCATCGTGGGAACCGGCACAAACGATACTGCAGGCAGCGTAGAGCTTACAAAAATGGCACTGGAGCTCGGAATCGAGAAAGTTCTCGTTGTTACGCCATATTACAACAAACCATCGGCAAAGGGACTTTATCGCCACTACAGCGCTATTGCCGAAACCGGAGCGAAAATCGTTCTCTACAACGTTCCCGGAAGAACAGGTCTCAACGTCGCACCCAGTTGCCTCAAGACTCTTTCACAGATTGAAAGCATCGTAGCGGTTAAGGAAGCGACAGGAAACATAGCGCAGCTTGCAGACTACCTTGAACTGGTTCCAGATCGTTTCGACTTCCTCTCCGGTGACGATTTTACGATTGTTCCATTCATCTCCATGGGCGGAAAGGGTGTAATCTCCGTTCTTTCAAACGTATTTCCTGCAGAGACAGTCGAGATGGTGGAACTTGCACTTCACAGCCGCTTCGAACAGGCCGCAAGAATCCAGATTTCTCTCAACCGCTTCAACCACTCCATGTTCATGGAAACCAACCCGGTTCCCGCAAAGACAGCTCTTGCTATGATGGGCATCATCGAGGAGGAGTTCAGATCACCTCTCGACGCGATGGAAACTGAAAACAGGGAGAAACTTGCGGAAGTGCTCAAGGACTACGAATTGATATGAAAAAAATCAGTGAGAAAAGGGTCTACGACGCCCGAATCTTCTCCGTATCGGATGTTGAACTGACAGGATCCAAAGGAACTGAAATTCACCATTCGGTAATTCGATTTGTGGATACCGTAAGCGTTCTTCCCGTCACGAAAAGGGGAACGTTCATCCTCGAAAAGCAGTACCGGACACCTGTGGACGACTTCCTTCTTGAAATTCCCGCAGGAAAAATCGACGCAGGAGAAGAACCTGAAGCCGCTATGCTCAGGGAACTTGAAGAGGAGATCTGCTGCCGCGCCGTCAGCTGGAAGAGACTTTTCGGAGGATACGTAAGCTGCGGATACAGCGATGAGTTCATGCACTACTTCGTAGCCGAAGTCGAAGAGATATCTGAAGATGAGAGGAATCACTTTCCGGACGGAGACGAAGAAATCCAAACCGTTGAAGTAACTCCTGCCGAAGCCTTCGACATGGTGAAAAACGGTAAGATCGTGGACACGAAAACCATCACCATGATCCTCGCCTACATGAATGAATCCGGCAGACAGCTCATCTTCTGATACCAACCCGGGAGTGAACTGTTCCGACGTAATTGGAAAAATCTACCCGGTACTTCTCGGCCATCAGGGTTTTCTTAACTGGTGGCCGGGAGAAACGCCTCTTGAAGTCGTCATCGGTGCCCTTTTAACCCAGAACACAAACTGGAACAATGTCAGCAGGGCCCTGAACAATCTGAAGAGAGATAATATTCTCAACATGGATTCAATTATCGAAATGGATGAAATAGCACTTCAGGAGCTGATAAGACCATCGGGCTACTTCCGGCAGAAAAGTGAGAGACTTAAAAGTCTCCTTTCTTTTCTAAGGGATCGCTACAGCTGGGACGGTGTTTCGAAAATCAATACCGGAGGAGAGGTTCTCCGGAGGGAACTTCTTGAACTTAAAGGTATAGGTCCCGAAACTGCCGATTCAATCCTGTTGTACGGATTCAACCTCCCCTTCTTTGTGGTGGATGCCTACACCGTGAGGATTCTGGATCGGATCGGTATCAGAAATCTGAAATCTGAAAGGTTACGAACATATCCGTTCAGCGTTCGAGAAAATTCTCCTATCCCATTTCGAAAACTACATTGAAATATTTAAGGATTTCCACGATCAGATTGTGGAACTGGCTAAATCTCACTGCAGAAAGAAACCTCTCTGTGGAGAATGTCCTCTGAGATCGGCTGGAATCTGCCATTTCACACCCGAAATATGATGTACCATCCTTCGTCTTCCCGCCCTTTTTCGAGAATCGACTTTCCCTGAGCTTCAAGTGCCATTGGAATCTCATCGAATGACTGAGGATGGGTACCCACGATTTTCACGATTTCACCTGGCGATGAATTCATTATCATCTCCCTTGTTTTAACAAGCGGCATGGGACAGTTTTCGCCGCTGCAATCTAGAAGCCTGTCAAATTGCATCACTCCTCCTCGAAAGTAACATTCACCTCTTCTACATCCCACAACGGAATTATTCTCTCTTCTATATCTTCCGCGATTGCTCCGGCGAACTGGTGATTCCTGGTAATTGATAGACGCACGGTCACTATTCCTCCGGAAACTTCGATTTCTTGAACAATCTTATCTTTTGAAATCGGGCAACCGCTGACGGGGCTGATCACGTGCCCCAAACGCTTTTTAACGGTTTCGACACCGGTCGGAACTTTTTCCGTTAGGAGCCCATGACCGTGTTCATAATTCTCAATCGCAGTGTGTAGCGCATCCACGGCGAGAACGGCACAGTGAACTTTTACCGGGGGAAGCCCTTCAAGCTCGTTTTCCGCATCCTTCCAGCTGAGTCCCTTGGCCTCCTCGATTGTCTTACCCTTGGCCAGCTCGGTAATGATCGAAGCGGTGGCAATGTTTGAAGCGCAACCGTAGGATTTGAACTTCACATCCTCGATCACATGGGAGTCGGGATTCACCTTGAGAAACAGTTTGACCATGTCACCGCATGCCGGAGAACCCTCCGTGGCTACGGCATCCGGGTTTTCAATTTCCCCGACATTTCTGGGATGCTGGAAATAATCCAGGACCTTTTTCGAATATGGTAACGACATGATCCCTCCTCTATGCAAGTGAACTGATTTCACGCAGTTTGTTGACCACCTCCATCACGTGAACGGCCGTGTAGTCCATGTCTTCCCTTGTAAGATACTTGCTCGGAGAAAACCGGATCGAACCGTGTGCTCTCTCATGGCTGAAACCCATGGCAAGAAGAACATGGGAAGCCTGGAGCGAACGCGAAAAGCATGCGGATCCGGTAATCAGGGCCACGCCCCTCATATCCATATGGAGAACAACCGACTCACCCTCCACGTAGTTGAAAGATAGGTTGAGGTTGTTGGGAAGCCTCCTCGCAAAATCCTTTGGCCCGTTCAGAAGCACTCCGTCAAGTCTGCTGCTCAACGCGTGGTGAAGATATTTGGTCAACTCCTTTGTCTTCTTTAAATCCTCTTCCGAAAACAGCTCCACGGCCTTTCCGAAACCGGCGATTGCAGGAACATTTTCTATTCCAGCACGAAGATCGTGTTCCTGGAATCCGCCGTCGATAATTTTTTCTATAGGTAAACCGTTTTTCACATATAGAGCACCGGCTCCCTTCGGACCGTAGATCCGGTGGCTGGATAAACTCATGAGATCTATCCCCGCCTCTTCAATTGCAGCAGGAACGAAAAGAAAAGAAAAACTTGCGTCGGTGTGAAGAAGCGCCCCGTGTTTCTTACAGATTTTTCCGATCTTTTTCATATCCTGGATTGTCCCCACCTCATGATTTGCGGTCATTACACTCACCAGCAAAGTGTCGTCGTCAACAAGATCTGCAAGATGATCAAGATCAAGAAAGCCCTCACCGTTTACACGTACCTTCTCAACATGGAATCCGAACTTCTCCATCTTCATTGCAGAATGTAAAACCGAAAAATGTTCGATTGAAGATATGACGATTTTTTTTCTCTTCCCATCAAGATTCTTAAAGCAGACACCCTTTATCGCCAGATTGTTTGCTTCAGTGGCACCCGATGTAAAGACTATTTCATCCATCGAAACTTTAAGCTGTTCAGAAAGCCTCGATCTGGCCCTGTCCACAGCCTCCTTCGCCAGAATCCCGGGAGTGTGTGAAAACTGGGAAGATGCAACTGCATAGCTGTCGCTGAAAAATCCCCGTATGTACTCCTGCACCCTGTCGTCAACCCGAGTAGTGGCGTTGTTGTCAAGATAGACCTGCCGTTTTTCTTCCATTCCCACCTCCTAAATAAAAAGGGTGCTTTTCGCGTCTTTCGAAACGAAACAGTATCTGCCCACAGTTCCGTACTCATCTACAAGATCATCCCGGAGCATCTCTTTTGAGATACCCATAAGCTCCATAGTCATGGTGCAGGCGATGATTTTTCCACCCAGCTTCTTGTAACTTTCAGCCAATGTATCGAGATCGGCAACATTGTATTTTTTCATCTTCCGGTTGATCATCATTCTGCCGAGCCCGAAAAAGTTCATCCTCGAAAGGGGAAGCCTTTTAAAGGATCCCTTCTTCAGTGAATTCAATCCCCAGAAAGTAAAAAAGATAGTTACCCCCATTCCCATTGAAAGGTAGCCGTTACCGATGATAAATCCACTCATTACCTTGTCGAAATCGCCGCTGTGAACAATAATCGTAACCTCACGTTTCCCCATTTCCCCCATCACCTGCA
Source organism: uncultured bacterium (assembly GCA_942492635.1). GTDB lineage: Bacteria > UBP6 > UBA1177 > UBA1177 > CALOFP01 > CALOFP01. Next base: position 1,403,540 of record CALOFP010000002.1, on the reverse strand, counting down.
ACCCCCTTCAATCAGTTCTTGTGGAATATTCGTTTCATAGATTATCTTTCTTTTATCTATCTATTTCAATCTGTCTTTCAGATGATTAAAAAAAGAAAGGAAATTTGTCGACAACTTTCTTGTCGGAAGATATGAAAAATCTGATGGAAATTCATTTAAAATTCAGGGATTAAAGACCAGATTGATCACGCAGAAATCGAGACCGTGACGATATTCGGCTGATGATGAGGGATCATCCTTTTTGTCCCTGACAAGAAAATAGACACTGTGGGTAAGCATCTTACCCTTCTTTAAAGATTCCCTTACGCCCCTGAGATCGAGTACAACCGTTTTCTCCCGTGTACCGCTTTCATTTTCCCCTGTGAGTTTCTTTGACAGATCCTCTCCTCCCTCAACCTCGATTGTGGGGTCATCCTTACTGCTGTCCGAAAAGTACCAGCGGTAGAGCTGAATATCGCTATCCTTTTCATCTATATTCGGAACGAAACCGGCAAAATCGGGAATTTTATCGGCATCAAAAGTGATTGAATTCCCGTTTGTCACAACCCGGGAAAATTTACTGCCCTCCAATTCCCATGAAACTGTCACCTCTGCTACCGAGGGATTGCCGTAGAGCGTTCCCTCCCGCTTAAGTTTGAAATCCTTGTGAGCACTCAGAATCTTTTTATCGGATCTATCCGGATCATCTATCTCCAGTGAGGCATAAATGGGAATTGTGAAGTATCCCCGCCGATTGTAGAATTCCCGATCCTCCGTCGTAAAAATCGGAAGGTCAAAAATGGATTCATCCACCTTCATTGAAAGCGGTTCTCTGTAGGGTTTTACGAACTGTTTACCGAAATCTCCAAGCTTTTCGGCACCGAGCCAGTTGACAGAGATTTCACTCTCCTGGGAAAATCCCCATCCTCCCACGAGAAGCTTCGCCTTAATCTGATCACCAGGTCGAACCTCCGGATTCTCAATTTTCATGGCGAGTATTCGAGGATTGACGATTCTGTGCTCCGGCATATCCTTCCCCTGGCAAGAAGCAAGAAAAATTAAGAAAAGGATTGTCGTAACAGTGGATATTCGCATCAGAAATCCCCCTTGAATCCGAAAAATATCATTATCGGCAGCATGGTCACCTCTGTTTTGTCGGTGTAATCCTTGTTATAGGCGACGGCGAAAACATTTTTCCTGAAGTATGCATTCTGTACATCAAGGTAACTGGAAAGTATCCACTTGTCGAATATCCAGTACTTGTCGATCCTGATATCGAGCTGATGGCGGGCCGGCATTCTATCCGGATTGACCGGTCCGTCGTAAACCGGTGTAACGAAGTCGTTATCGATATCACTGAGCGTATTCACATGAAGAAGATCTGTGTAGGGAACGCCGGACGAATAGTTAAAACGTGCTCCGAATTGCCAGTAGCGGTTCAGTTTGTAACTGGCAACAGCTGTGATGTTGTGCGGAATATCCATATCGAAGGGTCTCCATTCAGCCTCTCCGCCGGAAGGTCCGAGGGCGTCTTTTCTTCTACTTTTGGAGAAGGAGTAACTGATCCATCCGAAAAAATTATCCGTCATTTTATGGCGAAGCAGAACCTCGGCTCCCCAGGCATACCCTTTTCCCTCATTCGAGTAGCTGGTACCTGTGTCCGGATCATTTCGCACTATCATGTTGTAAAAGTGTTTGTAGTAACCCTGGACATCGACATCGATATTTTCCGTAACCTTCACCTCCACACCACCGATTGCGTGTATGGAGTGCTCCGGTTCGAGTCCCTCTGTGCCCCACGGTTCGTAACTTTCATCCACGGAAGGAAGCTGTGAGTAGAGTCCGGTCGCTGCCTTGAGTGACCACTGCGGAGAAAGCTTATATCGAACCGATAATCTGGGATCAAATGTCCAGTGTCTGTTGTGACTGTCGAAAAGGGAGTTGAATCCGGGAGTTATTATGAAATCGCCGTACTCCATGGTATCCATCAGATAGAAGGTGGGATAGTGAAACCATTCATTCTTCCTGTCCTCAATCTCCTCCTTGAAAGGATTGTAGCCCACCTCACCCTCTTTCGGCGGAGCAAAGAGATTCGCATCTATCTTGAAGTACCCGGTGGAGAAACGTGCTCCGGCTTCGATCGTATGATGCTTTCCGATCTTTGCCGTCGCCTTTTCATTCACCCTGATCTGGTGCTGCATAACTTCGAAAAATGCGGTTTTTCCCATATCGATATTGAAAAAGATGGTTCTGTACATCGGGGAGAAAACCGACTTGAAGCCCTTTTTTCTGAAATGCCACTCACCGATAAGCTCGGCAAACCAGGTTGTACTCTCGATGTTGTTCGAGAATTTCTGGGTCTCCGCCTCATCCTCTCCGTAAACCTCTACATCGTCAAAGGCACCGACACCTATCAATTTGATTTTATTGTTTTTTGAAAACTCATGAGTGTATACGGCGGATCCGTCGTAGTAGGTAGGATATGTGGAAAAGGAAACCTCCTTTCCCAGGTCGGTATTTTCCGTGAGAAGCTTGACGTAAAGATCGAGAAACCCTCTTTTGAAACTGACTGAAAGGGAATCTTTTTTGGTAATCGGTCCCTCAAGCATGAAGGATGAAGATAGGAGGGAGAGATTGACGTAGCCACCGAACCTGTCCTTTCTGGGATCCCTGATGTTCGCCTTTATGACGCCGCCCATCGCGTTTCCGAATTCAGGGGAAAAGCCGCCCGCATAGTAATCGATAGACTCGATGATCTCAGGTTCGATTACGGATTCAATTCCTCCGAAATGGTAGAAAATCGGAATTCCCTGATCATTTACACGGTACAGACTGTCCTCGGGAGCACTTCCACGTATAACAAGTCCGCTTCCGTATCCGTTGAATACGGAGAGAGAGTTTACTCCCGGCATGTTTGTTATGACCTTGAGAATATCCCTGTTTGTTCCTGGGACAGTGGTGGCTTCCTCTATGGATATACGCTGAACGGAAACTTCCCCTTTCTTTTTTTTTGCACGAACAGTGATGGAGTATGGATTGATCACCTTGGGATTGACACGGAGTGTCACTGAAAGTTTTTCACTTTTCCCCACGGAAATCGTGTTCTCGAATTTATCGTAACCGACAACAGGGATGAGGAAGGTGTACTTTCCAGGTTCCAGATCCACCTTGAAGTATCCCTTTCCATCAGTCATCACGGGAAGCTTCAGCTCCCTGACATAGAATGTGATATCGGCTAGAGGTTTTCGGGTTCCTCTTTCCACAACACGACCTTCGACGACCGAAGTTACCTTTCTTTCCATCGGCTCTATCTTCTCTTCTACCATTATTTCCCTGACGATTGTCGCTCCTTTGGAAGGAATCGTCGTCTCCTCATGGGACCGGTCGAAAAAATCCGTATCGGATTTTTCAACAGAACCGAAATCCCCGGAAATATCTTCGTCAGATGCTGTCGATGGTTCATCCTCCCCTGAAGATATGAAATCTTCATCAACAGGACTCAAATCGGAATCACCGACACTCTCCATTGATGCCGAGAGCGCAAAAGAGAAGAGAATAGAAAAGAGAAGGAAAACAACCTTTCCCATCAAATCACCCTTCATATTTTTTATGTTTCACAGAATATTAACAGATCAAAATTTGGTTGTCCAGTTTAACCATTACTGCTTTTTTGTATTATTATTTGATTTTTTTTACCAGAAAGATAATTTATTATCACTTACACTTTTAGGGAGAATTTAATGAAGAGCTATCGCAAGGAACTGTGGTTTGAGACATCAAGAAGGCGAGAACTGATTAACATATCCAATACCGTCCAAGATTCAATCGATGAAAGCGGAATCAAAGAGGGGCTCTGTCTCGTGAATGCAATGCACATAACCTCATCAATTTTCATAAATGACGACGAACCGGGACTTCACCACGATTTCGAAAAGTGGCTTGAAAAACTGGCTCCGGAAAAACCCTATGACCAATACCGCCATAACGGCTACGAAGACAACGCCGATGCCCATTTAAAAAGGCAGATTATGGGGCGAGAAGTTGTCTGTGCCGTCACAAACGGAAGACTCGATTTCGGGCCATGGGAACAGATTTTCTATGGTGAATTCGATGGAAAACGCCGAAAACGCGTGCTCGTAAAAATAATCGGGGAATAGATCTCTTTTAAATTCGACCAGTTAAACAGCAGTCGTCATTCAATCAATTCAATTCATAAAAATTATAAACTACAATTTTTTAATTTAGTTGTAACATCTGTTTTTATCTGTTAGACTAACGTCATGAAAAATCTCTGCATGGGCTGTATGAAGCCGATAAAAGGCAGTAAACCCTGTCCGATCTGCGGCTTCGACAATTCAAATTTCACAATCTCATCCCTCATGGAACTTCTTCCCGGGACAATTCTGAATGATCGATACCTGGTCGGGAAGGTTGTGGGCCACGGCGGCTTCGGAATTACATATATCGGATTCGATAAAACCCTTCAGGTTAGAGTTGCTATAAAGGAGTTTTTTCCTAGAAACCTTGTTCTCAGGAAAACTGAAGGTGAAAATCTCGTTACCGTTGACGAGATAAATGCTGCAAAATTCAAAAAACAGCTCGAAAAATTCCTTCTTGAAGCCCGTACTGCCGCCGGATTTCACGCCCACAGCAACATTGTCAGCATAAGAGACTTTTTCGAGGCCAACGACACCGGATACATCATAATGGAGTACGTCGAAGGCATGACGCTCGAAGACAAGCTCAAGGAGACGGGCGGCAAACTTCCCTACATTCAAATTATGAGGTTAGTTGACGAAATACACAGTGCTCTAGCACTGATCCACGCCCACAATCTTATTCACAGAGACATAAGTCCCGACAACATTTTCATAATGGAGGACGGGACAATTAAGCTTATCGATTTCGGAGCGTCGAGAAATACTCCCGAAAGTGAATCAAGCAAGCTGACAAGAATCGTAAAGCAGGGTTACAGCCCTCTTGAACAGTACTCAAAAAATGTACGTCAGGGACCCTGGACCGACATCTACGCATTCGCAGCAACAATATACCAGGCATTGACCGGCACGGTGACTCCCAACGCCATGGAGAGAGCGGACGGAATCAGACTTGTCCCACCCTCCAGGCTTGGGGTTTCGATTCCACCCCATGCTGAGAAGGCTCTCCTCAAGGCACTTCAGCTAAGATCGACCGAGCGCTACCGAACAATAACCGATTTCAAAAACGATTTTTTCGGAACCAGCCACTCTCCGATCAATCGCGTTGCAGTAAAAATTCAATCTCTCTCTCGGAAAGTAGATTTTCATGAATTGATCATAAAGATAAGAAAACTACTTGAAAATGCAACACCTACCCACATTCTTCTTGCCTGCTGCGGAGCGATTTTTTCCATATCGATCCTTGTCATCCTGGTCTACTCGTTTGATGAACCTGAAAAGCAAGAAAATGTAAAAGCACCCTCTGCAGGTGAAATCATTCTCCGGCAAATCGAAAATGAACAGAAGAAAAAGCCCAAGCCGAAAAGAAAAGTTGTAAGGAGAACAAAAAAATCTCGTTCTAAATTGAAAAATGCCTTTTCGAACGGAAAACCATCCATACTTCATGTTGATTCCAAACATGAAGGCCTTTCGATGATTCTCGACGAAGGATCAATCATGGAAAGAGAATGTACGATACCCTGCATCCTTGGAAATATAATCCCGGGGGAGCACACAATCACCTACTTTGGAAAAGGTACAAAAAGAAAAAAAATAAAAGTATTCGTAAAACCCGATCGCACAGTAAAAAAAATCATAAAATAACCTCCCTTCCGATCAAAACAACGATTAAAATTCAGTTGTTCCAAAAAGTTTGATATATTCTTTTCTGCAAATCACAGACAGGAGCAAATTATGAAAATTTTCAAGAAAGTGAAATTGGTTTTCACAATCATCCTTCTCATTTTCTTCTTTATAGCCTGCGATGAGAGTGGTGGTGATAAAAAAGAACCGTACGCAGATAGTGACCTTGTTCTTGAACAAGATACTGAACCAAAGGAGGATAACATTCCGGATTGCAACCAGACAGTCGATGAAAGTGAAAAATCCGATGAAGATAGAGATAACTCTTCCGAAGAAAATCAAGATGACGAGGTTAACGACATGGATTCCTGTCCGGCAGAGCAGGAGCTTCCGTATGTCATTCTGGATGGACAGGACAGCGGAAGAACCGAAAAAGGCATTCTTTACAAAGAGTTGAACTCAATGGCAGAAGTAAACGAGCTCTTTCCAAACGTCAAGGAATATATAATGTTCGACAACAACGTAGTAATCGTTCTAAGTTACGGTCAGACAAGCTCCACGGGCTGCTTTAAATTCGATGTTAAAAGCATAGTAGCCTCTTCAGGAAATATGGAAATAGAATTTGAAAGAATTGTTCCCACAAGTGACTGTAACTGCAGCGCCGCTCTTGCATCACCCTACACCTTCATAATTATCCATAAAGACACCGTAAGAAACTTTCTTAGTGAAAAATTTGAAATTCATTTCAACGAAATGGAAGTTGAGAAATGCGATTGATACTCAAGAAACTTATTTTTTTTACTGAAACCGAGCATTTCACCCACAAATTCTGAAGAAGATCCGATTTTATATAAGATGTGAGGGCTCAATGTAACGAGCCCTTAAGTGGCCGATGAAGACGCTATTTCTTCAGCGACATTTCCTTTTTTTCGGCCATTTCTACGGAATACTTTTCAATACCGACTTGCTTGATTCTCTCTACGCACTTTTTTCTGTCACTGCGGAATACGAGAGCGAAAAACTTCGAAAAGATGTTGTTGAACATTTTGCAGTCGTTAACATCTTTAAACTCTTTGCAATCTGCGCATGTGTAGTAGTCATTATCCATGCAGCAAAGCCTTATTTTGCACCATGTGGCCCTTTCGTTTTTATGACAACCGGGACATTTTCCCTTCAAATATCTTTTACAACTTCCGCAATATAGACCACAGTATGCCACCAGGTTTTTATCGGCTATTACCGGCTTCATGAGTTATTCTCCTTTTTAAAAATTTCAATTTATAGCATAAAGAATTATTTACTTCTTATACTCTCATCAAAGCCCAATAATACCGGACAAAATTGAAAAAGTGGACAATTTTTTCAAGAAATCAGTTGAATTTCGAATCCCATTCCAAAAATAAAAAGAAGATCAAACAGTTGTTCTGAAATATCGGTATCTCGTTCATATTTGTTTTAAAAAACTGTTCAGGAAAGCAGATCTGTCAGGGAAAGATTCTTTTCCTCCTCCCTGCCCTCGTCTTCTATAAGATTTTTACTTTTGGATGCATCTACGGCGAGTTTGTCGCATCTTTCATTTTCGGGATGACCGCTGTGACCTTTTACCCAGACAAAGGAAACTTTGTGTTTTTGAAGAAGCGAATGCATCTCTTTCCACAAATCCTTATTGCTGAGCGGTTGGTTTTTTCCCCTTTTCCATCCGTTAAAATACCAATTTCTCAACCAACCCTTCTGAACGGCATCTACAATGTATTTGGAATCGCTATAGATTGTGACTTCACAGCTCTCTTTCAGCGCCGAAAGTCCTGCAAGAACGGCTCTAAGTTCCATTCTGTTGTTCGTCGTCTCCCGGTAGCCGCATGAGATTTCCTTTTCCCTTCCCATGTAACGCAAAATGGTCCCGAATCCTCCCGGACCGGGATTTCCGGAGCAGGCACCGTCTGTAAAAATTTCAACCTTCTTCACTCAAAACTCCCAAGGACTTTTCCCCCAAGATTACTTTTCATGGCGATTTTTTCAAGAAAATGACGTTTCATCACAATATCCTGAGAAATATTAATGACAGAGTAATCTACATATGTATTTTTTCCAGGCTGTTTTTAAGTATGATTTTGAATTTTTAAGAATTTTATAAAGATCTTTCAGTGAGATTTACAAAAATCTATGAAGTTGGAGATGTCGCTTCGGACGGCTCCGGATTTATTCCGCCTTCGGCTACATAGCTTTCTTCCGGCATATCTTCATTGGGATTCATCTTTTCAAAACCCCAATTACGCTCTATACTCCAGGGATAGGTCTCAAGTATTTCTGTCAGTTTTGATGGATCCTTATAACATAAATACTCTGAATCTCTAAACACATACAGTCTTCCATTTGGCAATACGGACATTGCATCAAACCCCATAGCAAAATTGGCATCCAAATTTCCCCAGTTGCCTTGTAGTGGTTTTGGATATCCTTCATCGACTTTGTCGAGTTTTGTAGGATCTGAGTAGCGGACAAATTGAGCTCCCTTGGTAATGTAAAGTTTATTGTCGATTACAGCCATTGAATCAAATCCCAATAAGAAATCTAAAGGGAGACCACCCCAGTTTTTAGAAATTAGGTTCACATCACATGGTTTTTTGTTATCACCATCAAACTCCCAACTTGTAAAAAAGCACCCTTTTGTGAAATACACTTTTTTACCAATCACAGCAACGGAATCAAATCCACCCGCAAATTCAACAGGAAGATCATCTCCCCAAGGACCATCTTTAAACTTCTTGGGATATCCATCGTCTACTTTAGTAGCATATGTCCCAGAATATCTTACAAATGAATCACCCCTGCTAATGTATGTGTATGTGGAATCCCACATGCTGGGTCTATAACTCCACATTGCATCCACGCCCATATTGAAATCAGCATCCGATAAAGTAGTTTTCAGATGGCTGAAACTCAATTGTTTTTCAAATTTTTCATAATTTGCTTTATAGTAAGGGGATTTATACGTAATTAAATGTGGAAATTCATAGTTTTTATCTATCATTTGCTTTACCCAGAAATCAACAAAATAAAGACCAATCTCTCCTGCTGCCATCCTAGCATCTATACCATAACCAAAATCATAATAATCTGAAGCTCGCCACCTAAGTAGTGAATTTTTTATTCGATAATATTTTGGATATGCCTCGTAATCGAAATAATTTTTTTGAACATCACCCCATGACTCATCGTCAGTTCTATAAAAGCTCTTTATAGCGTCAACTAGACAAGACGGTGGCAAAAAAGGAACGGGGTCAAAAGCGGCACATATTACATATATATTTTCACCTAAACTACTAACGAACTCTTTATCTCCACACATGGGTGCTCCAAATACCCATACGCAATCAATATCTTGAAGCAATGTATTATTGTTCTTCCACAATTGACTGAATATTACCGCCATTGCACCACCTTTACTGTGCCCAGTGACCCAAATAGGTTTATTTTTCCCTATCTTTTCTACGGCAGCATAAACATCTTCGTAAATAGATTGGGTTGCAGTAAGAAAACCATAGTGAATTCTTCCAGGGATGCCATCAGGAGCAATCATTAAAGGAACATTAAGGTCAACCAGGAAGTCACTAACAGTAGCTGTAACACCATAAACATCATCGCCATTACTCATCGTGCCGCGAAAGGCAATGATTATGGCATCTTCCGTCTCACCCACAAGTGCAGCATTTGGACCATTCACTTTAGCAACAGGGAGATCCTTCCAATCAATAGGATCATAATAGCGTGTATAATCATCTCCCGTCGGTTTTTCATATTCTGTTGCGTTAGGAGCCATAAGTTGGATAGCTTTACTTGCAAGCATAAGTTTTCTGATATCTGCTTTTGTCATTTAAATCTCCTTTTATCATTCAAACATTCAAATTTTCAATTCTTAAAGAAGGAAATCAGACCGTTGAAAAGGTCCATCTCTTATGAGTTCCAGCACAGCCCACCTCCATGAGAACATAAGTGCAAAAAACTACCTCCACCAGAAATGAGTTCTCAAATCCGGCACAAAACCTTCTACTCGAATCCAGAGGGTACGCCTTGGCAAGAGCAACAAGAAATCTCCGGGATTATGAAATAAGTGGGGTCTAAGAAAAGTGAATATCAAGGGGAATCAGAGACTAGCAAGAATAGATATATATAACTTTATGTTTCAATTCAAAGAATTTGTAATTTAATTTTTCGAGAACTCAATATTTTCTGTTGTAACATATTGTTTTACCTCGACAACTCTTCTATAAAAATTTTCACTCTCAAAGGTCATTCAGTCGATATTTTCAAAATTTGGTATTATCTTTATCTACAAGTGGTTCACACAGGAGCATTAAAACAGTATAACATACTGTATTAACAAACTATTTACACATACTCCCATTTTAATATGTCAGCGATTTTTGAACAATCGTGTGATTGAGTCCGAAATAAAAATTCCGAATTGGATGACAAACTGTAACTTGTCTATTTGAATTTAGTCAGAATACTATCCGTCGATAGCAAAAATCAAAAGAGCGTATCTTGTAAATTTTCCGAGAGTAACCAGAAGTAAAAAAAGAGGGAATTTTGTTCGCAAAAGACCTGCGGCAAGGGTTATTGGATCACCGATAATCGGAACCCAGGCTAAAAGAAGGGCGTAGACTCCGTACTTTTCAAATCTTTCCTGCGCTTTTGCCAACTCTTCTCTTTTAGTTTTGAGCAGTTTCTTTACTAAAATTTCGCCCCCGAAACGTCCGATAAGATAGTTCGTGACAGATCCGAAAACGTTTCCAAAAGTTGCAACGGCCAGCAAAAGAACCGGATTCAACCCGGTTAAAAGAAGGGCCGTAAGAACAATTTCAGAGCTGAGCGGAAGAATTGTCGCAGCCAGAAAAGAGCTTAGAAGCAGCCCCAAATAACCGTATTGAACCAGGTACTCCATTTTTAAATCTCTACATTCACTTTCCAGATCCAGTTATCGATTCCCTTGCCCCAGTAATCCTTTGCAATAAATGTAGGTTCTCCATACACCTTTTTCCACACCTGCTGCGCTCTGGAAAATCCACTGTCGAGATAGTACTCCTTAATATTTCTGCTTTTCATTTCCGAAAGAATCTCTTTCCGCAAGCTTTTGGCTATACCCATGTTCTGGAATTCCGGAAGAACATATGCGTTTGCTATTTCGTAACCATCAAGCTTATCTTTTTTAAGGCAATTTAAAGTGTCCTGGTTCACAGGACCATAAGACATTATTGCGACAAGTTCACCTTCCAATTCCGCAACAAAAACCAGGTATCCCGAATTTATATTGCCCAGCTCCCTATCCACAAACTGTTCCTTTTCCAGAATCTCTTCTTTCACCATCGGGTGATCAATTTTTAATCCCTCAGATTTAAACTCATTTTCCAGTGTAGTCCTAAAAATATTTTTGATCACTTTAGCATCTTCAGCGGTCGCTTTTCTTATATTTGCCCTCATCACAACTTTCCCCACACTTCAAAAATAATAGTTGCTCCGATTATCATGATTTAGAGGCGCCCTGTCAAACTACTTCCTGCCCCAGAACATTTTCAGACTCCTCAAACAGCTTATTTGTCATAGCAAAATCCACTCGATCATCTAAAATTTTTTTTCTAAATTAAATCGGTGGCTATGACGACTGCTATAATTCTGTATCTTTCCAATGAATCATCAATTTCGAGTGAAAGAGAATAATTTTGGCTAGTTAGTGGCTCATTCACTGAAATTAAAAATATCGAACCCATTTAGGCGACTGTTTTTATGAGGATGAAATTATTTCGTTTAGCTGAAGAGTTAAAACAAGCTCAATATTTTATATGACATAAAATAAGGTCTTTATTTTACATTTTGTTATAGATGCTTTCCGGGAGAATTTTAATAAGCCAGGCAATCAATCTCCACCGCTTTGTGACATATACGTGAGATTTCTTTTTAACTATCGCGCGGTATATTTGAGCTGCAGCTTTCTGTAACGGCGCAACCCAGAACAATCCCTCTCCTTTTGCCATTTGAGTATCCACAAATCCCGGTTTTATATCGGTGATGCTTATGGAACCTTTCGATTTAGCAACCTTCTGCCGTAATCCCTGCAGGTAGTTTGAGACAAAAGCCTTAGAAGCGTTGTAAGCCGGAGAATCCTTTCCACCGCGAACAGCAGCAATTGAAGATATTCCAACAAGATGGCCCGCCTTTTCGCTGATAAAATGCTTAACCGCAACGTTTGCCATTGCCGCAAATCCCGAAACGTTGACATCAATGCAGTTACGTTCCACCTGCCAGTCGAGTTCCATATTGATATCTCCGGTCCCGCTGGAAATCACTATAAGATCCACCTTCCCCATCTCATCAATCAACTCAGAGAGAGCGGCCATGGCGGATTCCGTTTTGGAAATATCCATCTGCTTAACAAAAGCGGCACCCGGTAATTCATCCTGCAATTCGTTCAATTTTTCCAAACGTCTCGCAGTGAGCCCGACAACGATTCCCTTTTCCGAAAGTATTTTAGCGAGCTCTCGACCAATTCCGGAGCTAGCTCCTATGATTATTGCGTTTAGCATGTGTTTTATCCTATTATCTGTGGCTCATATATACATTTCTTGTAAGCTTCATAGATTTTTTTGCTAACTAACTTTTGCTAATATTTATTTCTCAAAATTTTCAATCCTTTCTTTCTAGAGGAAACAACTCAAAATATCTATTCTCCAAGCAGTTTAAATCAGTTTGACATTTAACATCGATTCCAAACAATTTCTCCAGATACTCCCTAAATTCCTTTCTGTCTGACATTTTCAGTTCCAAATTGCCAAAAACATCGTCGTAAATATCATCTTTTATTGGTTGGCCTTGGAAAATATATTTAAATATAAAAGATGGACTCTGCGAATTAGTAGAAAGAAAATCAACAATTAGTTGCCTGCTTGAACAAGAACCGTCCTTATCAAAAAGCTGTATGAAATCCGGATTCAACTCCTTCTCAATACCATTTTCTAAACTCTTTAAATGTTTGAACAAATAAGAATAATATAAATTATTAAATACGTTACTGTATTTATTACATCGCTTTTCATACACTTTGATACTTTTAATACACCTGCTATAAAGTACTAGCCTTTTAGGTGAATAAAGGGCAAAATACTTTTTATAAGCTTGATAATATATTTCCGAGTTTACACCGTATTTAAATTGAGTTAAACCAACTAATACAATACTCTTTTTTGGCCTTATTTTAGTTAAAGAATCATCCATAAATGTTTCAAAAACCTGCAGGCATTGGAGACAATCTTTTTTGTTATCAAATCTAAAACTCTCAATAATCCTTGCAGCAAGTCTTTTCTGGGGACCAACTATCAATTTTGATAACTTTGTTTTAAGTTCGTTAATATCTTTATTTAAATATTCTTTCTTGGGGATGTATTGCCTATTGTATTTATAACATAAGTATGCGCTAGCAACATCAGGGTATTTAAAACGATATGGCGAAGTATTGACAATATTATGGTTAACAAAAGATGAAGGTTTAACCTCTATTAGAGAGGTCATCAAATTATATATTACTTGGGAAGTGTCATAATCTGATGTATATGGGGTGATATAATTTTTTATAAATTCTTCTTTTCGTAACTGTTCAAGATCTTGCAATAATTCATGAGACCGCTTCGCTTTAGGCTCTCTAAACGACTTGTAAAAAGAAAAATACCTACTCTTTAAATATTCAAGAATCAACAAGTCATGTAGACAAAGGTCATATGTGTCATTGATTGTTAAGCTGTCTGTGAAAGCCCACACTTGACAGACGAACTGTATCATCTGTCTTACATCCACCTGTTCTCCTGAACTGAATACAGTACTTACAAATGACGATATTTCATCATAATCTTCATCACATAATGCAATTGTAGTTTTTATGATTTTTTCTATTACCTTTAGTTTTTTCTGTTCATCAGGTAATGGTAAATATATGGGTAGATTTACAATTTTGCTGAGGTATTTTTCATTTAGCATAGAATTTTCCTTTTTTATAGTCTTGACAACGTATTCTTCGTCATAGGCAAGAATAAATATCAAGTTTGGAAAATTTGCAGTATTTCTAACCAACTGTAATAAGTGAATAATCTCTTTTCCATCTAGCCTGTCAATGTCATCAATAAATATATAAACAGGCAAATCAACATCTTTAAAACAATTACTAAGTGATTCAAATGCATTGTTTCTACTGGTATCGCTAAAAATATCATAGATAAAATTCAAAATTTGAGAAAAAGAGGATATTTTGTACTTTCCAAACGACCTCAAGTAAGTATCAATTTTTGAGAAAATATTTGAATTATATGGAGCGAGCTTAGTTTTCATTATTTCAAAAAATTCTTTTTCCAACGTCATATTACTATAAGAACATGTCCATGGGTTAAAATCTACTATTATCACCCCACTTCTTTTTGCATAGACCTGTATTTTTTGTTTCATCAGATTAAGAAAAGAAGTTTTCCCTAATCCCCACGGTGCAACAATACCGATTGTAAATGAACGTTCATTTTTAAATTCCAGGTCATTGATAATTCGCAATACCAGACTTTTCGCCAAAATAGAATAATCATATAAATCCTCAGCTTCACTTTCAATCTCTTTATTTAACTTACTAATATTTCGACCTTTTATAGATGCCGAACATCTCAATTTTCTACGATATACAAATAACTGGGAAAGTATTATAGAAGTATAAATTAAATAAACAGAGTCTAAATATGCTATATTCGTATCCCAATAATTGAGATATTTCCAATAATTACCAAACACGCCTATTCTTAAAAAGGTATGAAAAAAAACTAGAACAGATGTAACCAAAATAAGTTTTTTATTTACAACATTTTTTTGAGAATTGGATAATATAAAGCTAATAACTACAAGCAACGTAATCAGGAAAGTAATGATACTTAAAAAAAAGCTATTTTCCATGTTCTTGAATAGAGCCAAAATGTAGTTGTTCACTGAAGTTTCATACATCAAATAAAGCGAAATAAAAATCAAAAATATGACTACATAATTTACCATCCTCTTTATCAACAACAACATATTCCACACCTAATATTATTTTAAAATTGAAGACTTAATAACATTGAGACAAACCTTTCATTAATCCCCAACATCATTTATTCATACCGGCCTCGTTATGTCTTTTGGTCCCATCCAATAATTTCGTCATTTTCCAGTGTAATACGAAGAGCATAGCGATTTCCGCCTTGGTGATTATACTTCCACACCTCTTTTTTCTTTGTTTTAAGTAGTTTTTGGTCAATTTTCACAGGCTCACCAAGTGAGTCAATCAATTGTTCAGCAGTTTGCCCCTGCCAAAAGCACTGCTGCATAAGCGAATTAACTAATTCAACATCATTATATTTTGACATTAAATATTCACGGCGCTTTTTTGTTTTCGAGATTTTAAGAAATACAACTAAAAAGAATCCTACAAAAACAGAGGCAATTATTACTGGCCAACCAACAACTTCTCCAAGCTTTATAAATAAAAAGATGGGACCACCAACTATAATTAGAAGGAAAATGCTATTCGCTTCAGCTTTCGTCATCTTTTTGGCCATTCTAAACCCTCATTTTTATAACATTTCTGTTTTTTTTTAACTCATTAAACCTGAAGCTTCTAATTCGCTCATCAAAATTCGAATCAAGCCCATATAATCGCCTAATTTTTAATTGATTATATTTTGCAAACATTAAATGTCAACTGTTTCAACCGCCCCCAATTGTTAAATTTTAAGAACCAACATAAACTACCCGAATAAATTCATTTGGTATTATTTAGCAATAATCAACTTTAGTTAAAATATGGACAGCGTTCCGACGTACCGCCCATTTTGTTCCTATCGTTTCCGTAATTATTCCGGGCATAGCATTTTACATCATATGGGTGCAGGCTGAAATTTCTATAAAGAGAATATTTCGCTTAACTAAACTGCAAATTCTTCTTTGATAGCGATATTTTCGCTTTTCCACTGGCTGTTGTCGGCATATTATAAAAATTACGGCTATTTAAGAGGCTGTTTATGCCATAAGGGTAATATTATTGTGTGCTAGAGGCTCTGGGATGTGCGTATTATTTTTTTGTTGTTTGGAGCGCGGATAATTGATCGAGATACTTTCTTTTGTACAGACATAAGCGGGTTGTTGCCGTGTTTGAAAACAATTCCTTTGCGGGCGACCCGCCGGCTCGCCCCTACATTTGGTTCCTACCCATTTTAATAATTATTCCGCGGCGTAGAATGCTACGTCTCAACGGTTGACTGCTTGAATTTCTGTGAAAAGATTGTTTCGTTTGCGTGAGCTTCTGTTTCGGTATCAATCCAAATATTTTCGTCTTTCCAACGGCTATTTTTGCTTCGAAAAAAATATTTAACTACGTCGAATGGTTATAAGAAGTAATGTATTTACCTAGCGCCAAGATCATCAGCTAATCTAAGAGGTAAATTCTCTATAACTTTTACTTAACTATCCAAAATTTATCTATAGAGGGAGGGTGGTTTGATCGCCCCCACACTTGATCTATGGATTTTTGTTTGAAATTATTTCTATTTCAAATAAGGTATATTTATGACTCTGTTGAATATGTCAAAATTAGTCACACAAATGTGTGATATACAAAAATTGTTTTAGATTTATTGCAATAGTTTTAATTACTACACAAAACTAAAAACATTTTCCTATCGCACTATCCGGTTTTTTCTCTCGCATGTTGCTGAAATCAACACAGTCATTTAGTCCAAGGTCTGATAACGTTTTCTGTTGGAGGTAATGAAATGAAAAAATTGATTTTTACTGCTTTTGCGGTTCTGCTTGTGATCTCATGTGGTGAGAACTCTAAAAGTTCCGACAATGACTCTTCTGTAGAAAAAAATGATTCCGATAATCAGACAGAATACGTTAAGACAGAGCCTCAAAACTCCTTTTTTGAAAACAGTGCTCAGAACAAGTTCATCTTTGATTTTAAAAGTCTTATAAACAGCGTGGAGGCTGTTGAGTCGCAGAAAGCCATAAGCGGTGTCGGCGACTTCACATTTCATTTCGGTGATGAAAAACTGTCGCTTAAAGGAGATAAGCACCTTTTCAGCAGGAAGTATCCTGATGACTATGAGGAGGGTGCTCTTGCAGGAAAAGAGTACATTCAGCTGAACAACTACTCCCTAAAAGATAAAGGAACTCTGGAAAACGGTAACATCTTGTACAGTTACGACTATCTTTCAATGGGATTGCCAACCACAGAGTTTAAAAATCTCAAAAAAAGCAATGAGAATGAATTGATCCTTCCCGAACTTTCATGGATCACTCTCTACTCCTACTTCGTCGTGCAGCGCGCTGATAAAAAATACTTCAAACAGTACTGTCCGATTAGCGGTGCAGAGAATGAACTATCGAAACTTTTTGTTGATCACGAATCAAACGATACTTTTTCGGCAGGTGAAAACCTTATATTGTGGGGAAACATCACCATGTCGGAGCCTTTGGAAATTACGGATGATAACAAAGGTCAAAAGTGTATTTTCCTGTCACACGAAGGGAAAAGAATCACAAAAGAGCAGTTTGACGAGGAGATAACAAAAACAGGAACCGATTTCAGCTGCAAGATTCCGGAAGATTTTTTCGACAAGAAGGATGAAAACTTCCTCAAATTCAAATTCCGCGGGAAAATAAACGGAAATGGAGAGGTTGAGTACGGATTTACGGAGTTTGCCCAGTTGGATCTCGATGAAACCATCTACCGGGCCGACAATCACAATTCAGCCTCAGGGCTTACAAACGTAATCGGCAAATCCGCCGTTTATGTCCAGATGGTCGGTGATTACAACTTGATCGACAACACCGCCGCCACATTCAACGAACTTCAGCTCTATCTACTGAATGAGACGCTCGATGAAATGAAGGAAAATCAGGAAAATAGAATGGCTTTCAGTCCGGAAAACATCTTTAACTTTTTCTCGGTTTTTCACAGAACAAAGAATATCTCAGTCGACGGCAAACTCTACGCAAAGTCATGCCCCATCGCCCTTCTTGACAGTGAATCGAAGAATTCTGAAATATTCGTCTGTCTCAATGAAAAGAGTGAGTTCACTTCCGGAAATGAGATAGAAGTTGCCGGAAGAATAACCGTCACCGACGATGAAAAAAAGATTTCACAATACTTCACTGACAACGGATGTACCTGCTATGCAATCGGCGGAGACGAAAAGATTACCTGTGAAGATTTCGACAACATGGAGAAGTAAATGAAAAAACTATTCTTTACACTAATAACATTTTGTTTTTTCACAGCTTTTGCAGACACGGCAGATAAATCACTGATCATTCTCACAACCGACGGCATTGTCAACAAATCCAACGTAATCAACCACTTCATTACTGAAAAAAAGAAGCGGGGATTCAAGGTACTTCTGGCAACAGAAAAAGAGTACGGAGGTGAAAACCTGAAGGGATTGGAACGGGCCGAGAAGATCCGGACCTGGCTTAGAACCGTTGCAAAAGAGTACGCATACCTTCTTCTTATCGGTGACGCCAACGCCGATTACGGAGATGTTCCCATGTGGCGCGTATGGCCGAGACACACCTACTCCGATGACGAATGCGGTGGCTTTCCACTTGACTGCAGATTTTTCGAAACGGATGCCATCTACGGCAATCTAAGCGGAAACTGGAATCTAAACGGCAACGACAGATACGGTGAACATGAGCTGGATGAAGGTGAAGGCGGGATGAGCTTTGTACCGGACCTCGCTGTCGGAAGAATCCCTGTCTATTTTGACGATACTTCCGACTTGGACATCATTCTTAAAAATGCGATCAGGTACATGAATCAGAAGCCTGAAGATACAGCCTACAGAAAGAAAGTTCTTCTTCCCGCATCCTTCTACTATTTCAAGGGGCAGAAGATGACCACATACACCTGGCCCTACTCTCTCGACGGAGCCCAAAGTGCCGACTGGATACATCACAACTACCTTTCAGGAGACGACCTTACCGTTACCACAATGTACGAAAGGGAAGGCCATCTGACTTCACAGTACCAATCGTCAGCGCCCCTCACAAAGGACAACTTTGTGGAAGAGTGGGAAAAAGGTTACGGACTGGTTATGTGGTTCGGGCACGGACTTCCGGGAATGGTCGCAAGAACAATCTGGGTTGAAGACAGAAACGAGGATGAGGTGGCGCAAAACTCCGAAATGGACAGTCCGCTGCTGATCGACTCGGAATCGGTTCTCGATGCCGACTACAGTGAACCCGGCTTTATCGTTGCGGTCAGCTGTGAAGTAGGAAGTGTAGAGGTTCCCGAAAATCTTACACATTCAATGCTGCTTAAGGGTGCTGCGGTTGGAGTTCTTTCCTCAACCAACGTTACTCCGATTGATAAAACCGACTATTCCGACTATGAAAGCGAACTGGACATCAGTAAATTCAGCGAAAATAATGCGGGCACCCTGATGTTCGAGGGTCTTCTCGATGGAAAATCCGCGGCTTTCACCTACAGCAGGGTGAGAAACGAAGTGGGGATTGACGGAACCATCGAAACTCTTGCCGGCAAGATGATGATTAACTACTACGGCGATCCGACTCTTACGCTCTACGACACTGTTAACGACGTTACCGTGGAGAGTGACAAAAAAGATGGAACGGACAACAGCTCATCAGGCTGCTCGATTGTGTTATTCTAACCGACTTTTAAGAAATCAATAGAATCTGTTTACCCACACATTTATTTTTCCGCCGCTCAAGATATCTCCATCGAACTGCTGCCATACTGCGGTAATGTTTCCACTTGAATCTATAACAAGCCGGTGATTTTTAACATCTCCGTCGTTGTTTTCTTCTATCAATTCGGGTGTCGACCATCCCGATTCATCCGTATATCTGCTCGACCATAAATTGTTAACCGTTGAGTCGTGTTGCTGCCATGCCACAGTTACATTGCCGGCTTCATCCACAACAAGTTCCGGTCGCACGGCATTTCCGGAATCATCATTTTCAAGAAGCTCAGGTACGGCCCATCCCACCCCCATGTTGAATCGATTGCTCCACAAGTTGTCTCTCGTTCCGTCGTGCTGCTTCCATGAAACAGTTGCATTGCCTTGGCCATCGACAAGAAGAACCGCATCACCGGTACTTCCGGAGTCATCGGTTTCAATAAGCTGCGCAATTCCCCAGCCGAATTCAACACTGTATCTGTTTGCCCAGAGGCTATTTTTGCCTTCGTCATAACGCTGCCAGATTACAGTTACATTACCTGTGCCGTCAGCAACAAGATCCAATTCATCTGAAATCCCGGCGTTGTTACTTTCAATCATTTCAGCCGAGCCCCAGCCGTTTTCCGGACTGTATCTGTTCGTCCAAACATTTTTATTTTGCCCATCGACATCAAGCCATACGGCCGTCACATATCCGGCTTGATCGACTACAAGTCGATGACTCCTCAGATCAACGGATTCTCCCGTATTGATTTTTCTGTTTTCTACCCAGCCGCTCCCTTTGACGTATCTTTTTGATCGGAGTTCCTTTTTGCCTTCACTGTATCGGCCCCAGAGAGCGGTTATATTCCCATCGTCATCAACTGCAATCAGCGGAAAAAATAAATTCCCACCGTCGATTTTTTCCACAAGCTCCAACTCGCTCCACCCACTGCCTGAAACGAATCTTCTGCACCAGATACTGTCCCGAGTATCTTCAGATTGATGAAACAAAACTGTTGCAGTACCGGTCCAGTCCATTGCAAGAACGGGAAAATTCACGTTACCCATATCACTTCCGGAAATATTCTGTACAGAGTCCCATCCAACGCTCTTCTCAAATCTATTAGCGAAAATTTTGTTTCCACCATCAACTTGTTTCGTCCATACAATGATTACGTTTCCATTTCCATCGACAGCAAACCGGGGATCGTCAATCACTTCTCCATCTTCAATTCCAATCATTCGGGATTTACTCCAACCGCTGCCCGATGTAAACCTTCTTGCCCACAAAGCGCTACTACTATCTTTGCTTTCAGACCAGACAACAGTTACATTTCCGGCATCATCGACAACCGGCGTTGGAAGTCCCGCATGTCCCTCATCGTAATTTTCCAGAAGCATCGCATTATCCCACTCCTTATCGGTACAGATTCCGGAAACACATCTCTGGAAATCACCGCAGTTTGTGTAATCATCCTTGATTCCGAAATCTTCGCACTGCCCCGCTCCATCACAGTAATCCTGGTTGACACAGCCGGTTCCCGCATCTCCGCATGTGGTTTCCGTGTCAAGAAAGTTGGGAATACAGTTGCCCGCACCGTCACAAGTATCAGGCTTATCGCACTCTGTGTCAGTTGTCTTATCTCCGCAAAGTGTTGTGGAATCGGCGAAGATGTCGGCCGGACAGTCGATGTTTTCTCCGTCACACGTTTCAGCAACATCGCACTCTCCTGCCGAAACTCTGCAGATTGAATCACTGCCGAGCAGGGTCCATTCGTACCTGTTCTCAACAACATCACACTTTTGACATGCGTGGGATTCATCAATCGTTCCGTGATCAATACATTTACTACCTATGAAACACTGGTTGTCGGCACAGGCATTTGGATCTTGATCCGTTTCCTGGTTTTTATCATCATCATTCTTATTTTCACCATCATTTTCCGGCTGGTTTTTATCTTCAGCTCCATCATCGACCGTTTCAACAGAATCCTTATCTGCAAGTTCGCCTGTTTTTTCATTCTGTTTCTCATCACTGCAACTAACCAGGATAGCAAAAATCATAAAGAGCAATAAAAATCTCATAACCACACCTTTAAATGTTTGTAAGTAATGGCTATAAATATCATAAAACCCAATTTAATTCAAGAAGATGCGTATAACATAACTTATCAATCCCTTTAGCAAACCATCCTTTTAAAAATTTGTTTGTGTTCTTTCATTTAAATTCCTTCTTGCAGCTTATATCTAGTTGAGCGAATTTTTATCTTGGCCCCTTTGAAGATTTTTCGAAGACGTAGAGTGCTACGTCTCTACTGTTTGGTGCTGGACTTTCTATTAAGAATTTATTTCACTTCTGTGAGCTTCTGTTTCGGGCTCAAACCAAATATTTTCGGCTTTCCAGCGGTTGTTTTTACTCGGGGGAAAATATTTTGCTGTTTATAGTTGTCAGGATGTACAAGATATTTTTTTCGTATTCGGATAGTGGCTGTTTTTATGATAATATTTTTTTTGGGGCGTTTTGAAGATGTTTATGGAATTTTTCAATTCTATATTTTCCGCGATTGTTGCACTCTCTTTCTTAGTCATTTAGAATTATTTAAAATTCACCCTCATTTGATCAATTCACAATTACTTAAGCACAGAAAACGCGCCCTCCATTTCTTGGCTTTTTTTCAAGGCTGAAATGCGCTACAATATGTAAAACTGTATCAAAATCAAACTCCATCCAACTATTTTAAAAAGGTATCGATAATGAAAAACCTTTTTATTCTCATCATCTTGTCGCTGGTGGCTCTGGGTTGCGTTACCGAATACAGCCCCTATGAGACCACTTTAAACTCAAGCGAAATTAACCAGACAAGAAAGAACAGGAACGAGCTTTATGAGATTGAACGTGAGCTTGGAAATACTAAGGAATCCTACAGCTTTGCACTTATTTCTGACAGCCACACCTATTTTGACGACCTTGAGAAAACCGTAAAGGAGATTAACAAGAATCCGGAAATATCCTTTGTTTTCCATCTTGGTGATCTAACAAGCGACGGGTTGAAAAGAGAGTATCTGTGGACTTTCAACATCCTTAAAAAACTCAAGAAACCCTTTCTCACATCTATCGGAAACCACGATTTTTTAAACAATGGCAAAAAAATCTACAAGTGGATGTTCGGTGATTTGGACTACACATTCTCATTCATGAATGACAGGTTCATTGTTGTTAATACAAATCCATGGGCTTCATCAGACAACGTTCCTGATTTCGAATGGTTGGAGACCGAGCTGAAAGCTTCGAAGGATTTCGATCATGTTTTCGTATTGTCTCACATACCTCCTTTCGGAGATCAATTCAATGCTGAAAAGGAAGAAACTTACAGAGCCCTTGTAAAACAGCATAATGTCGATTACTCAATTCACGGTCACGTCCATGGATATTTTAAGGAGAATTTTTATAACGACGGAATCCCATACATCACTGTTGATACGGTGAAGCATAGAAACTACATCATAATAAACGTTTCAGAAGAAGATATCACTGTCGAGAGGATAATTTTTAATTGATATGAAAAAATTAATTACATTTATCACACTTCAATTTTTCATTGCATTTTTCGTTGGCGCCATCTACGGACAATCGATAAACAGCAATAAGAAGGAGTGGTACATTCCGAACAGCCTTAAGCTACAACATGCCGGCAACACGGGGTTTTTGTCACTGGGGGCCAGTTACTTCTTTTTAAATCAACACGTTGAGACAGCACTTTTCTACGGCTACCTTCCAAAATCGATCGGCGGAGTCGATGTTCATACAGTGGCGGTCAAGGCCTACGTTCATCCATACATGTTTACCATTTACAAAGATTTTGGGATGTCGGCCTATCTTGGAGTGGGAATCAACATGGCCCTGGGTGATCAATATTTCATATTTGACCATGATAAAAGGCCGGAAGATTACTACGGGCATCCCGGCCTTTTCCTGACACCCGTTGTCGGAGCCAGGTTTTTTTACAATCGACCGAAAGAGAACATCGTCAGCTGCTATGATCTTTTCATCGAGATAGGAACAACCGATCGATACATCGCCATATACAGTGATAACGAATCTATAGATTTCATTGAAATATTCAACCTCTCGTTCGGAGTGTCTCTCTATTTTTAGGATATGGAATTATTCAGATTGCATTATATCTTTATGAATTTGCAGATGGTTTCCCGACGTATAATAGCCGTTATAAAGCAAAAAACTAACGCAGATAACATTTAAAATTACTGTTCGTTCTTTTCTTTAGCGCTGTTTAAAAGCCACCCTCTTTTCCCAAATACGTACGCAGCCTTTTTATTACACCCTCGAACCCCTACAGATCTGTATCTTCCGTCTGAAAGTGGAGTATAGGTCAACTCCTCCTTCGGACAATCAAGATCGAACGCTGCCCTTGATTCGAGCTTTGCTTTTCCAATATCTTGAAACCATGCCGGAGAATATGCCCTATAAAAACAGCTCGATAAAAAAAGAACAGAAGCAATAAAAGTAAAAATAAAAAGTGTTTTTTTCACAATGATCCCCTTAGAATATTAAACAAATACCTCTTCGCGGAACACTCTATCTACTTTTCTCCTTTAGTCAATTTTAGAATATCCTTTTCCTATACTCTGTTTTTCCTTTTTGAATTAAGGACACTATCAATGATATCGCCTTTTCACATTTCATTATAGATCCTTTCCGGCAAAATATTCAGCAGCTAGGAAATAAATCTCCAGCGTTTTGTGACATATGCGTGGGATCTTGAAGAGCTGCTCATTTGATCTGGATATTTTCCTTTCGCACTGCCTCAAGCATTTGTCGCCGATTTTAAAAAATAATTCCTCTGCGGGCGACCCGACGAGTCGCCCCTACATTTTGCTCCTGCCATTTCCTCAAATTATTCCGAGACGTAGCATGCTACGTCTCTACGGGTAACGACCGAAATTCCTTGCTCACTTTGAGGAGATGATTGTTGATTTTTTAAGTCGGAAATCTTCTTTGAACTTTACTCTTGAGGGATTCCCTTCCGCTCTGAGGATTCTTCTGTTTGTGAGATCGTATATTGTTGACCAGACGGTGTCGAAGTTTAGGGATTTTTCGTACTGGCACATGAATCCGAGTTTTCCGCTGAGGATTTCTTTTGCGTACTCGACGCTCTTTCTTCTGTCGTTGATACTCAAAGCATTTTGAGCGGTTTTGTGTCGTTCGTATGAGTTGTAGAGATTTTTTGTTTCTTCATAGTCCTTCATTTCGTCAGAAATAAAATGATTTGTGGCTACCGCAAAATCTCCGCGATGGATTTTCATTTTCTGGGGGCTACATTCTACGTGGGCAACAGTTTCTTTATCTGCAAGAACCAAATGATATGCTCCGCCGATTGGGATCTCTTTTATTGCGGCAACACCCTCTTCGGCTGTGGCACAATTTTCCAGAATGTAGCGGACAAAGAACATGGAGTTCATCCCCGGTTTTAATTCTTTTCCCCACACGTAGGTCATTCCGACTGCCAGACCTTTTTCATTTACTCCGTCTTCCGCTCCGACAAATGCAGATGAATTAAGGATGAATGAATAGCCTCCATTTGGTGCATAAAGTGCACTGCTGCTTATTTTTCGGAATATCGGCGGCAGATCATTGTTTCTTCCGAAGATAACATTTCCTTTGTCTTTAAAAGCGATTATCGAGCATCCCTGAAGCTCCATGCAGACACTTATGCACATAAGCCATGCTGAGAATCTTTCGTAGGGCACCCCTACTCCATCGGCCATGCCTCTTATCTCTTCACAGGCGCTTTGAAAATATTTTCTGACGATCTTTTCGGATTGAATACCGTAACTTTTTTGAAAATCATCAAGTTCGGTCAAGCCGAATAGATCGATATTATTCTTTTTCAGCAATTTTCCGTACTTTACGCCAATTTCGTAGTGTTTTCCATTGAATCTCGGATGATACATTTAATTCCTCCTCTGTTTTCATCAAGCAGATTAAGAATAGCTATCCGATAGACATTTTTCTTTCCGGTTTTTGCGATGTTTTTTACAGATCTTGCGGATTTTCCGGTGTGATGAGAAAGGTTGAACCGATTAAAATCTCAACTGGTTAAACAGTTCCGTGGGGATCGGTCTTGGGAAATAACCCCTCCTATTTCCTCCCCTTGCAACAAGGGGAGGATTTTTGAATCGTGCTATTTTCTAGAAATTGATAAAAGGAGATCTACGATCTTTTCGATGCTGTTACTGGATTCGTTCTGCTCCATTGCTTCGATGAAAATTTTGCGATTGGAGTAGAGCTCCTGAAGATTATTCATCAATGTTTCCGGGGTGAGTTTTTCTTCGGAGAGTACTTTGCTCATGCCTCTTTTTTCGAATGATCCGGCATTTAGTATCTGGTCGCCGCGACTCACTTTTGCGGAGAGAGGAATGAGAAGATTTGGCTTTTTCAGCGCTGTGAATTCGAACAGGGCTGTAGCTCCGGCGCGGGAAAGTGCAATGTCGCTCATTGAGAGAAGATCCGGCAGATCCTCATTTGCGTACTCGATCTGTTTGTATCCGGTCACTTCATTCAATGTTTCATCAAGGTTTCCTTTTCCGCAAAGGTGGCATATTTGAAACAGTTCAAGAAGATCCTGAAGCTTATCACGAATTGCACTGTTTATTGCTTTTGATCCCTGACTTCCGCCCATTATTATGAGAATCGGTTTCTTCTCATTGAAAGAGCAGATTTCTCTTCCCTTGCTCGGGTTTCCTTCGAAAATTTCTTTGCGAATGGGTATTCCTGTAAGCACAAACTTGTTTTCAGGAATGTGTTTTGAAGTTTCTGGAAATGCACAGCAAACTTTTGATGCGAATGGAAGTGCCAGCCTGTTCGCAAGTCCAGGGGTGAAGTCTGATTCGTGTATTACAACCGGGATTTTTAAAAGTTTCGCGGCCCATACAACGGGAACCGTTACAAATCCTCCTTTGCTGAAAACCACCTGAGGTTTTAACTTTAAGAGGAGAATTATGGCCTGAAGCAGTCCGTGAATAATTCGAAATGGGTCGGTAAAGTTCTTGATATCGAAATATCTTCGGAGTTTTCCGGCATTGATTGAGTGATAGGGAATGCCGACTTTTGCAATGAGTTTTCTTTCCATTCCATTTTTTGTGCCCACGTAGTGAACCTCGAATCCTTTGGATTGCAACTCGGGAATAAGGGCAATGTTTGGTGTAATGTGTCCTGAAGTTCCGCCACCGGTCAGCACTATTTTCATAAGATCTTTCTCCTTTTCAACCACAAACCATCCTAATTATCCTTGAGAGATAACCTTTATTCAATTTTTTTATTCAGCCACGAACCACGCGAACGAACACGAACAATTCCTTTTTCATAACTACACTATTTCTTCAGCTCGTCAAAGTATTGGAAATGTAATAAAACATCCGATAAGAAAGATTTCTCCCCGTTCGCGCTTGTTCGCGTGGTTCGTGGCTTATTTGAAGTAAAAAAAAAGGCGGCCTTGCGGCCGCCCCTGATCACCCTGATTGGATTCTTTTATACCATTCCGGCAAATCCCATGAATGCGAGGGAGAGCAGTCCCGCGGTTACGAGGGCTATTGGTGCTCCTTTCATCGCTTTGGGAATTGTGTAGAGCTCGAGCTGCTCCCTGATTCCGGCGAAGATGATGAGTGCAAGTGCGAATCCTATGGATGTCGCTATCGCAAATACTACGCCTTCTACGAGGTTGTAGTTCTTCTGGATGGTGAGTATCGCTACACCGAATACGGCGCAGTTGGTTGTGATGAGCGGAAGAAAAACTCCGAGCGCCTGGTAGAGCGGCGGGCTCACTTTCTTCATGATGATCTCGACCATCTGCACGAGGCTGGCGATTATGAGAATAAAACTGACCGTCTGCATGAATTCGATGTGCAGAGGGACGAGTATGAGTACCTGCACAAGGTAGGTTGCTATTGTTGCGAGCGTCATAACAAAGAGAACTGCCGCGGACATTCCTGTCGCTGTCGATACCTTGGAGCTTACTCCGAGGAAGGGACAGATTCCGAGGAACTGGGCCAGGACGATGTTATTGACAAATATGGCTCCAATGATGATTGCTACATATTCCATCGTTACCCCCTATGCCTTCTTTGTTACTTTGTTAACCGCCGAGATGAGGAAACCAAGCGCGATAAACGCTCCCGGAGGCATTACGAAGAGGAGCATCGTCGTTGCGTCCTCTGCGACAAACTTTATGTTGAAAATCGATCCGCTTCCGAGGATTTCACGAACTCCGCCGAGAAGTGTGAGAGCGAATGCGAATCCGAGTCCCATTCCGAGTCCGTCGATTACCGATGCGAGGATGCCGTTCTTGGAGGCGAACGCTTCGGCACGTCCGAGGATGAGACAGTTCACAACGATAAGGGGTATGAAGAGTCCCAGCTGGGCATGGAGATCGGGAAGGTACGCAGCCATCGTCAGATCGATGATGGTAACGAAACTGGCGATGACGACGATGAAGGCCGGAATACGGACCTTATCGGGTATCAAATTCTTAATAATGGCGATTACCACGTTGGCCGCTACAAGAACGGCTGTGGATGCGAGTCCCATTCCCAGTCCGTTTATTGCGGAACTGGTAACTCCGAGTGTGGGACACATACCCAGAAGCAGTACGAAAACGGGGTTCTCCTTTATGAACCCTTTGGTAAATTCTTTCCAGAGATTCATTATTTACCCCCCTTCTTCAGTGCGTCATAAGCTTTCTGAACAGCATCGAGGTAGGCGCGGCTACTAATTGTAGCCGCAGTTATGGCATCGACCTTTCCGCCGTCTTTTGTCACTTTAAGTGAGAAAGAGGCAGGATCCTTTCCGTTGACCTGGTTCTTGAACTTGGATTCCGCCATCTTGGTTCCGAGACCCGGGGTTTCCTTGTGCTCAAGTATCGATGTGTTTACAATCTTTCCTTCTTTGTCGAATCCCACCATTATCCAGACGTCTCCGCTGAATCCTTTGGCTGAAACCGTTTTTACTGCAGTTCCGACAAGGTTTCCGCCTTTGTTGGCGGGATAGAGCTCCAGTCTGCCGAATCCTTCAACCGTATACATTTTTCCAAGCTCGTCGAATTCCGGAAGTACCGCCTTGATGGCTGCTTCCTTCTTTTTCTGCTGAACTTTTTCGATGAGCGGTTTTGTCTTTCCGTATGTGAATGCGAGGGCGAGTGATGAAACCACGGCGATCGCACTCAGGACAAGAACCATATTGGGAAATGTGGAGGCAAGTTTCTTTTTAGCCATAATTCACCTCCGTTCCGAATCTTTTCGGCTTTACGTACTTGTCAATGAGAGGAACAAAAGAGTTCATAATGAGTATGGAGAACATGCAGCCTTCGGGATATGCTCCGAAAAGTCTGATGAATGAGCAGATAAGTCCCGCACCGACTGCAAAGATGATCTGTCCCTTCTTCGACATCGGGCTTGTCACCATATCTGTCATCATGAAGAATCCGCCGAGCATTACACCGCCTGTGAGAATGTGGAAGACGGGATCTGCGTAGTGGGCTGTGTCGGTAAGCCAGAAGAGTCCGGTTACGACGAATATTGTTCCGAGATAGAAAACCGGAATGTGCCATGTGATGATCTTTTTAAAGATCATGTAGAGTCCGCCGAGAAGAACGGCAAGTGCACTTACCTCACCGATACAACCGCCGATGTTTCCGAGGAAAACATCGAGATATCCGGGAAGCTGCTGTGCGAGATCGGCCATAGATTCACCCTTCTTAAGTCCTTCCTTGAGAACTCCGAGCGGTGTTGCCGCCGTAATTGCATCGGCGTTCCACATCCAGGCTGTTTTCAGGGGAACAGGCCAGGTTGTCATGTCGACGGGGAAACTCATGATCATGAATCCCCTTCCCACAAGTGCGGGGTTGAACGGATTCCTTCCCAGTCCGCCGAACGCCATCTTTCCGACTCCGATTGCGACAATCGATCCTATGATCACCTGCCAGATGGGAATGCTGGAGGGAAGGTTGAAGGCGAGAAGAATTCCTGTTACCGCGGCGCTGCCGTCGAAGGCGGTTACGCGCTCCTTGAGCATGAACTTCTGTACGAAAAACTCGACGAGAATACATGTGACTGCTGCAACTGCGGTCACCACGATCGCTCTAAGTCCGTAGTAGTATATCGATGCGATAAATGCGGGAAGCAGGGCGATTACAACACCCCACATGATCCCGTTTACCGAAAACGGTCCCTTTTCATGGGGGGAAAGTGAAACTGTCAGCTTTGTCATTTCTTACTCCTTTCCCATCTGATTCTGTTGATATTCGCCTTTGCAAGCCTGATGAGGTCGAGCAGCGGTCTGGCTGAAGGACACGTGTAGCTGCAGCTTCCGCATTCGATGCAGTCCATTGTCCTTACATCCTCGGCATCCTCCCACCGTTCCTTATCAGCAAGCTTCTCGATGAGGTAGGGCTCGAGACCCATCGGGCAGACACTTACGCACTTTGCGCAGCGGATGCAGTTGAAAACCTCAAATCTCTTGGCTTCGGCCTCGTCGAAAAGAAGAACTCCGGAAGTTCCCTTGCTTACGGGAATGTCGAGAGTGTTTATCGCCTTTCCCATCATGGGACCGCCGTCCACGATCTTTCCGGTTCCGTCGGGAACTCCGCCGGCCTTTTCCACAAGCATCGTCATCGGTGTACCGATTCTTGTAAGGAAATTGGAAGGTTTTGCTATCTTCTTTCCGGTAACGGTTACGACTCGCTCGAAGAGAGGTTTGTTCTTCTGAACAGCCTCGTAGACTGCGAGTGCCGATCCGACGTTATTCACTACACAGCCCACATCGAGAGGAAGTTTTCCCGAAGGAACTTCCCGGTTGAGGGCCGCCTTGATAAGCTGCTTTTCAGCTCCCTGGGGATACTGAACTCGCAGAGCAATTACATCCGTACCCTCAAAGTCTGCTGCCGATTTTGTCATTATCCCTATCGCTTCGGGCTTGTTGGCCTCGATTCCAACAACAGCCTTTGTGATACCGAGAGCCTTTTTCATAATCTCGATACCTATGAGAATCTCAGTGGGGCGCTCCCTCATGACTCTGTCGTCGGCTGTAAGGTACGGCTCGCACTCAACTGCGTTGATAACGAGTGTATCAACTTTCTTATCCGCGGGAACCATGTACTTTACGTGTGAAGGAAAGCAGGCGCCGCCGAGTCCGACTATTCCGCACTCCTTGATTCGTTCGATAATCTCGGCTTTTTCCATTTTAATTTCACGGTCGAGATTATTTGTGGTGTCGATGGTTTCTTCCCAATCGTCTCCCTCAACTTTTATCACTACCGCTTTTCTCATGTAACCCGAGCGATCGAGTACGTCGTCAACCTTTAAAACGGTACCGCTGACGGAAGAGTGGATGTTTGCTGAAATAAAGGCTTCACCTTTTCCGATAAGAGTTCCCACCTTTACTTTGTCGCCCTTTTTCACAACCGGAACAGCGGGTGCACCGATATGCTGAGAAAGAGGAATCGCCACCTGCTGAGGCAGACCGACAAACTCTATGGGAGAAGCCGCCGCCATTTTGTTTTCGGGCGGATGAACGCCGCCCATTGCGAAGGTCTTAAGCTTCAATGCTCTCTCCTCTAAATATTAACTGTTACTATCTTTCTTTTCGGGAGCAGCCTCTTTTTCAGGAGCTGCAGGTTTTTCGGAAGCCGCCGGTTTCGGTTTCGGCTTCGGAACATCGAAGCTCGCCTTTATTGCTCCTGTCGGACAGACGTTTACGCACTTTCCGCAGGCTATGCACTTACCGGGATCGATAATGGCAAGGTTGTTCTCGAGGCGGATCGCCTGAATCTTTTCCGGGCATTCACGAACGCACTTTCCACATCCGATACATGCCGCCTTACAGGCCTTCATTGCAACGGCACCCTTGTCATGGCTGCAGCAATTGATCCAGACTCTTCTGCCTCTGCGCCCCTTCGGTCTGATATCGATTATGTTTCTGGGGCAGGCTGTAACACATGCTCCGCAGCTTACACACTTCTCTTCCGAAACAACGGGAAGAAGCGTTTTTTCATCGATGTAGATCGCATCGAAATCGCAGGCTGTTACGCAGTCTCCGAGCCCGAGACATCCGTAGGCGCAACCCTTTTCTCCGTTGAAGAGAGTGTGGGCGACTGAACATTTGGAAGGTCCGTCGTAGCTGAGTTTCCTCGGAGCCTTTTCGTTATCTCCGCCGCAGTGAACAACTGCGATTGTGGGCTCAGCCGCAGCAACTTCAAGACCGAGGAACTTTCCGACAGCCGCCATGGTGTCCGATCCTCCCGGAGGACACATGAAAGCGGAGATATCACCTGTATCGGCCGCTTCGACAAGTTTTTCGGCGAAACCCCGGCATCCCGGATAACCGCATCCGCCGCAGTTGGCGCCGGGAAGAAGCTCTGTCACTTCGTCGATTCGGGGATCCTCCTCGACATGGAACTTCTTGGCAATAAAAAAGAGGGTAACCGCTGCAAACGCCGCGACACCCCCGAGGGAGATTACGGAATAGAGAATAATGGAACTCACTTTTCACCTCTCTTATCGCTATTGATCTTTGTTGCTGTAAAGTTGAACTGTTTAGCCATCTTCTTCCTGAGAAGAAAGAGAACGAAGTAGTACGGAACCAGGGAAACAAGTCCGAGCCCCGCTCCGAGCGGTTCGCTGCCTGTGAAATAGACTACGGAAAATAAAACGGTAGCGAGAATGAGGAAAGGGATTACGAACGAGTAGAGTACCGCCAACCAGCCCATTCGGGGCTCGATCTCCACAACTACCCTGTCTCCCGGCTGAAGATCCTCTTCGCTGACAGCCTCTATCACCTTATCCGCCTTATCCGAGGCACCGCATACACTTCTGGCATGGCACTTTGCGCAGGCGCTCTGAGCTTGAATGTGAACAAAAACGGTGCGTCCTTCAACCCGCTTTACTATACCTTCGTGTGTTACCTTTTTATCATTCATTGAAACTGGAATTTCCTTTAGTCAATGCCACACCATAACTACTAAAAAATGAATTCTTTGTCAATAAAACTGCAGACAAAAATATAATAAGTTAAACATTGTTCAATTAAACCTCTAATACAAATTTCATCACAGGTCGAAACACCTTACAAAAACCGCAGCTTTTCCAAGACTTTAACCTTTAAAATCAACCACTTAAACACCACCGTTAAATCATTCACACTGTTAATTTTTTAACACTCGCGTTGATTCACAGAAGCCCCTTAAAAATCGTTCAATTCAAACACCGATTCAAATACATAACGATTCATTTAGCTATCGTTTTCCAATGCAAAGTCACATCAGCCTTTTCGCCATCAAATTTCACTCATGAATATTAATTTTTAAACAAACTTGATCCCTCCGAAAACCAACTTATAATTGGGCGAAAAGGAGGTATTTATGAAAAAAAGTTCCCCGATAAACGCTATCTGGCTTTCCATAATCCTTTTAAGCGTCCTGACTGCATCCTGGCTGGGCAGAATGGATGAAATTACGAAGGCAAGTTTCGATTCCGCCAAAAGCGCGGTGACACTTGCCATCGGAATGGTCGGAGCCATGGCTCTCTGGCTCGGAATCATGAAGGTTGTTGAAGAGGCTGGCGCAATGAAGGCAATTGCGAAGCTGATAAGGCCCGTAATGAAAAGGCTTTTTCCCGACGTTCCTGAAAATCACCCAGCCATGAGCGCAATGCTGATGAACATATCGGCAAACGCCCTCGGGCTTGGAAACGCAGCAACACCAATGGGAATAAAGGCGATGCAGGAGCTGGATAAGATCAATCCGGAAAAGGAAACGGCGACGGATGCCATGTGTCTCTTTCTTGCGATAAACACCTCCTCCGTGACGCTCCTTCCACTTGGAGTCATAACCATCAGGGCCGCGGCTGGTGCAACCGATCCATCCGCCATCCTCATCCCCTCGATTCTTGCAACCGTAGTATCGACAACCGTCGCAATTGCAGCAGCCAAGCTACTATCAAGAAGAAAAAGCTCGATTCCGACTCTTTCTGAAGAGACCACATCAGAATCTACGGAAGAATCAGAAACAACCGCTCTGACACCTCCCGGGAAATTGGGAAAAGCCGGAGCCTCACTCTTTCTTATTCTTCTCACCGGAGGATTCGTAAGATCGGTGATCGCATCAGATCATGCCTTCTCGTTCAAGGAAAGCGCCACCGCGATGACCGGCTGCCTTATCCCGCTTCTCATGGCCGGGTTTCTTCTCTTCGGCTATCTTCGCGGAGTCAAAGTTTATGAAGCGATGACGGACGGAGCAAAAGAGGGATTCCAGATCGCAGTGAGGATAATACCATTTCTTGTCGCAATATTCGTAGCGATCGGAATGTTCAGGGCAAGCGGTGCCCTTGAAATAATGACTCAACTGATTTCACCAATAACATCAATGATAGGAATGCCCGCAGAAGCGCTTCCGATGGCGCTCATAAGACCTCTTTCAGGAAGCGGAGCATTCGGAATCATGTCGGAAACCGTCAGTGCGGCACCCGATTCGTTCCTCAGCTTCCTCGTATCGACAATGCAGGGATCGACGGAAACGACATTCTACGTTCTTGCCGTATACTTCGGTGCAGTGGGAATTAAAAGAACAAGACACGCACTGCCTGCGGCACTCCTTGCAGACGGTGCAGGAATTCTTGCAGCGCTGATTTTCAGCCACATGTTCTTTTCCATGTAATCCAGCTTCAATTTCCATTTGTTCTGAAACCTTAATAGAGCATCGCTCCCATCAAACCGTGTCACCCGTTCCTGTTTTTGGGAGATAGTTAAATCCCATATCGATGCGTTTACACACACCGCTAGAATCGTTTCACGCGGCTTTGGGTTGTCGATGCTACCACAACAAATTTGATATTACCTACAGATCAAGACGTAGCATGCTAAGTCTCTACGGGATTGGTCAGAGGATTTTCAAGAGATAGGTAAGAGTACCCGAAAACCGGCACCACCTTCAGGTGTACCGTAAATTTTAATTGAACCGCCATGACGTTTAACCACAACATCATGGCAGTAGGCAAGACCTGTACCCGTACCCTTTCCCACTGGCTTAGTCGTGAAGAACATGTCAAAAACTCTGTCCCTTATACAGGGATCAATTCCGGTTCCGTTGTCTCCCACTTCGAAAAATATCTCATCATTTTGATGACCTGTCCTTATCGTAATAACGCCCTCTCTCATAGGGTCGATCTCCTTTCTCTCCCTGATAGCATCGGAGGCATTGATAATGAGATTGAGAAGAACCTGGTTAATATCATCCACATGACACCTGATGGCAGGAAGAGTTCGATCAAGCTTCAGATCAATTCTCGCATTATCCTTCCATATGTTACCCGACACGACAACCGCCGATTCTATCGCCTTGTTCAGATTTGCGATCTGAATCCCCTCTCCATTTACATTTGAAAAAATCTTCATCGCCTCAACGATCTCTTTTACCTTCGTAATACCTTCAAGGGCATCCTGAATGGAAAATGGTATCTCCTCCTTTAAAAATGCTATCTTCTTACAGCATTCCGAAGAAGGTTCAGCTGAATTTTTAAAGATTTCCATCATAGTTTTGAAACTCTGCTCGAAAAAAGAGACATTGTTGAGAATGTACTGAAGCGGTGTGTTTATCTCATGGGCTATACCCGCAGAAAGTGTCGCTACGGCCTCCATCTTCTGTGACTGACGCATCTTCACTTCCATCTCTTTCAATTCCGTGATGTCGCGCCCGACAGCCTGGTACTCGATCAGTTCTCCGGCCGCGTTGTAAAGCCCCCTGATACCCAGATGAAGCCAGATTCCACTTCCATCCGGAGTGATTTCCCTGAAAACCACTGGATTTTCTCTGGAGACAGTAGAGAGAATTTCTTCTACGACTTTTCGATTTCCATCATTGAAGATCTCCGAAAAGCCCTTTTTCTCGACATCAAAACGCCTCCTGAAAGCAAGGTTCGAAAATGTAATCTCTCCGGAGGGAAGGAACCGGGCTATGAGATCATCCTGATCCTCCACAACAGCTTTGTACCTCATCCTGCTGCGCTTCAAATCCTCGGATGTGTAAACTCGCTCCAGCATTATTGATGAGATGTTGAGAAAAGTTTCAACAATATCCTTCACCTTCATCCTTTTTTTCAGATCTTTGGCAATGGCGGCAACGGCAACGAGTTTCTCCTTATAGACAAAACAGAGTCTGTACCATCTGTATTTCTCCTCATCCAGATAAACAGAAGGAACCGTAAGGGTGAACAGACCCGGAATACAGCATTGATGCTCCGAACAACTTTGAATCTTTGTCCTCAACAACTCACCAAGAATACCCTCATCGAGAACCCTGCTCTTCTCCGAAACACCCTCTATCAATGATTGAGGATCCGAATACTCAAGTTTCAGGCAACTGTACTCTTTCTGAAAAGATGCAATCAAGGCAATTTCACCATCCGTCAATTTTTTCAGGTTCTTAAGAATGATCGGGAAAATACCTGAATCGGGGGCAAGCTCAACCTCAATGATTGTGTCGTAGAGAATTCGAAGCGCACTGTTTCTTTCCTCAAAAATCCGAAGTGCACGATCGGAAAGTTTTTTTATGTCGAGGTTTTCACTAGCCATCTCTCTTTTTGATTCTCTTTTTTCTTACAGCGAGTATGGGTGAGAAAAACAGAAAAACAGACATGATTACAAGAACCACAGTTAAAACCATTTGATTTACTTGAAAAATGTCGGGCAGCAGGAATTTTTCAACGCGATAGCCCTTTTCCAGAACCGGATTAATCACCTTCGTTACGAGAAACATTCCCGGAATAAATGAAAGAAGAACCGCGATAAAGAACAGATTTCCCTCGCCGATCTGCCTCAGGGTGCCGAGAATGCATCCACCGCAAAGCATGATTCCGGCACCGAAGATCATACCTGAAAGAATATTAAAAAATCCGAACCCTCTTATCTGACCTACCGGCTTGAGTCCGAGCTCGGGATAAAAGAAACCCGAAGCTAAAAAACCTATTGATGTGATTGTAAAGATCACCAGGAATATTCTCATAATCCGTTTTCCCTTACCCAGAAATATCTCGGCAAGACCGTGGGAAAAACAGATTCCTCCCCGCTGAATAAAGTAACCGAAACCTATTCCGAAAAGTAGAAATATCAGCATCTTCAACATATCTACCTCCCGAACATAAATCTGAATGTTATGAATGCGCCCAGGAATATTCCTGCGGCGGAAAGAAAGGAGGAAACCGAAAGCATCGGCATTCCGGTAACGAAACAGGTAGTGCACGTTCCCGGAGCAAGGGTAACTCCGACACCGATCAAAAATCCTCCTGCGATTGCTTTGGGAAGATCATTTTTTTTGGGAATTTTCAACGAAAACTCACCGCTCGTCACCGCTCCAAGCAAACTTCCGATGATCAATCCCACATTCACAATGAAGGCATA
Source organism: uncultured bacterium (assembly GCA_942492635.1). GTDB lineage: Bacteria > UBP6 > UBA1177 > UBA1177 > CALOFP01 > CALOFP01. The sequence continues at coordinate 1,366,575 of CALOFP010000002.1, read as the reverse complement.
GAGAAAAACCTCATTTTTCCCCGTTTCACCGATCATGGGCAGAAAACTGCTGCCGCCGATCCAGAAACGGTGTATCAAGAAGTACATTGCAACATTGAGCAGGGCAAATCCCGCCGCCATATATTCACTTTTTTTGAGCATAAGATACTCCCTAATCCATTCTTACCATAATTTTCCAGATCTTTTCATGTTTCTCCAGGGAAAAGGAAACATCGCCGAACTCCTCAAGTTCGGCAGGGATCGACTTCGCCGCAAGAGGATCGTCTATGAGAAACGTTATCTCCTCTCCGCTTTCCATATTTTCAACCCTGTTTATAAGCTCCACAACAGGAAATGGACATACCTTTCCAATCAAACTCTCTTCAGCTTTCATCTCCTCCTCCAATCAATTTGCCTTTACAAGAATTTTCGGTTTTGTAAGCGATCGTCCCACCTTTTCAAAATTCTGCAGTTTCATTCGTATCATTTCACTCACCTCCGTACCTGAGGCAACAATCAGCCTACCTCTTGCATCAACAATATCCGCCGCCAATACCATTCCATGGGAAAGCCCCCTGATTTCAATTTCCCGAACCAGAAAACTTTTATCCAGCGATAGGATCTCGGCCTCCAAAGCATCTACAATTACCGAATCATAGCTTTCAACCGTCGATCTCATTTTTTCCAAGGCTCTTGCTTCAGAATCGTGCTTTCGTTCGAGTATCTTAAAATCCGATGCAACTTTCACAATTTTCGATATCAGTACAGCTCTCTTGTCCTCCGCTTTTCTGAGAGAATCCTGAGGAAACAGCTGCATCCCGATTCCCCGAGCGATCTTTTCCAGTCTCGGAATATGAGATATCAACTTCTCTGCTATAACCGGATGCTTTTCAAACATATCCTTAGCCTTCTCACTTACCGAAAGAGTTTCATAAAACTGATCGACAACATCGTGGGGCAGTGTTACGAGACCTATGTGGAAAAGCATGCTGGCGAGCTCAACTTCCCAAAGCTCTTCTACATTCAACCGTACGGCTATTCCTTTTGCCAGCTTTCGAATCTGCTGCGCCTGTGCGAAAAGTTTCGGTTTTGTAAGGGAAAGAATCTGAACAAGAACTTTGATGCTTCCCTGAAGTGTCTTTTCCAGAAGTTCTCTCTCCCTTCTCGCCATCTCCTTCTCAACCGAAACAAGCCTGAACTGGTGTATGGAATCGTTCAGAACCGAGATGAACATATCATTTTCGCAGGGTTTTGTGAGGAAACGGAAGATATGTCCCCTGTTTACCGCATTGACGGCCATATCCAGATCAGCATGACCGGTAAGCATGACCCGAACCGTATCCGGGGCAAGTTCTTTGGCAAACGATAGAAACCTTGTACCGTCTATTCCCGGCATCCGATAGTCCGAAACAACAACCGCAAATGATTTATTGATCTTCAGCTCCTTCAAAGCCTCCATGGGATCATGATGAACGGTCAAAGTGTAATCGTCCGCCAACAACCGCCTGAAGCCTCTAAGAACGGCATGATCGTCGTCCACGATAAGTACATTTCTATTCATTCTCCCCTCCCTCAGAATAAAATCGTTCAGTCCACTCTGGAATCCTGCTGAGCAGATCGTTTTCCGAAAGATAGATGAGATCCATACTGTTGACACCTGCTTCCTGCTTATTGACTATGGCTTCGGCAGAATGCACTGCGGAAAGAAGTGCTTCGTTTCCTCCAGGTGAATCGGACGGTTTGTGGTGGTACATAACAGCTTCCACAAGAGAATCCTGAAACCCCCAAAGCCCGAGAAGATATGCTCCGACCTCCGCATGGGTTGTACCCCAGACGGATCGTTCCTTATCCTCTACATCGCAATGCATCTCCGAACTTCCTTTTTCGTTCAGGAAGACAAGCTTTCCTATGTCATGGAGAATCCCCGACATGAAGGCGTCGTCGGCCTGCATTCTGTCGGAATTCATGTCCAGGGCTATGCTTCTTGCGATTTTGCCGACGGCAAAGGAGTGATGATTAAACGTATCCATTGAAAAACCCTTGCTTTTTTTACCATCAACCCCCTTAAATAGGTTGGCGTAAAGAAGCAGGGATTTGATGATATTGATTCCGAGAAAAGAGACCGCCTGTTCCACACTTTTCACCTTTCTCGGAAGTCCGAAAAAGGCGGAATTCAACAACTTCAGTATGTGCGCGGTTATCACAACATCCTTTGAAATAATATTCCCGATTTTCTTTATGGAACAGTCGGGATTTTTCAGTTCCTCCATAAGCTCGGAACAGTTTCCGCTCATCGCCGGAATATCTCTAAACCCCGAGACAAGTTCACGCACCCTCTGATTCGAGAGAACAGCCCGCAGTCTCAGAGCTCTCTCGATGGTATTGGTGAGAGTAACCGAATCGGTAGGTTTGGCTATAAACTGATGGGCAGCCCTCACCGTCCTCATTATCATTTCCTGCTCGGAATATCCGGAAAGAATTATACGTATAACTTCAGGATGTCTGTCCATAATCCGGGTAAGCAGTTCTCCCCCGTCCATTCCCGGCATTCTCATGTCGGAAACAACCACATCGATGGGTTTCTCCTCAAGAAGCTGCAGAACCTCCTCTCCACTGTTCTTGAAATATAGATCCCACCTGTCCGCAACATCGAAAAGCATCCGCCTGATTCCTCTTATGATCCGTTGTTCGTCGTCTACAAAAACAATTGAGTAGCGTTCCTTTTCCATTACGCCCTCCCTTCGATATCGCCGGAGCATTGATCTCTGCAATCCACCGGGATAGATATGGCAAAAGTCGTTCCCTCCCCGGGAACCGAAGTTACGTCTATGGATCCGTTGTGTTTGTTGACGACAAGATCGTGTGCTATTGCAAGTCCCTGCCCGGTTCCTTTCCCGACAGGTTTTGTCGTGAAGAACGGTTCGAAAATCTTCTCCTTTACGGCTTGGGGAATACCCGTTCCCGAATCACTCACCTCTATGATCACACTCTCTTCCGACATCATTGTTTTGACACTGATGGTACCTTTTCCGACATTTTCAACACCGGTGGCCTCCAACATCGATTTCTTTTCGCTTATGGCATCCGCGGCATTTACAATGAGATTGAGAACGATCTGGTTGATGTCGTCGATCGAACAGAAGACGGGAGGCAGCTCCCTTTCCAAATTTACAATCAGTTCCGAGTTGTATTTCCAGACGTTTCTTGTAATTACCGTTGTCGATTCAATGGCCTTGTTGAGATCGTGATAGGACTTCTCCTTGTCCGCTGGATGAGCAAAATCCTTCATCGCCATTACAATTTTCCGAACTCTCTCGATACCGTCCAATGTATCGCCTATGGAGTATGGAATTTCGGACTGAAGAAAGTCTATCTTATATTCCAGGGATTTATTTCGAAGCTCACTATAGCTCTCGGGGTCCATCTTCCCGTCATCGACGCCATCAATAAACTCCAAGTATTTCAATATCTTTTCAAAACTTTTATCGAGAAATATGGTATTATCCATAATGAACTGCATGGGAGTATTTATCTCATGAGCAATACCGGAAGCAAGTGTTCCCACTGCCTCCATCTTCTGAGACTGTCTCAATCGGTTTTCAATTTTCACCTGTTCTGTGACATCTCTCTGGAGCGCCGCAAAGTTTGCAATTTCGCCGCTCTTGTCACGAATCGGCATGACAACATTTTCAACTTCATAAAAGCTTCCGTCCTTTTTGCGGTTGATGAAACGGCCCTTCCAAACGCTACCTTCTCTCATCGCCTTGGACATGCTTTCGTAATGTGAACTGGGGTGTTCGTTACTTTTAAGAATTCGTGGGCTTGCTCCCACAACTTCATGAAGCTTATATCCCGACATTTTCTCAAAAGCGGGATTGACATATTCTATATTACCGGCTTTATCGGTAATTATTATCGACTCCACCACCTGATCCACAACAGCCCCTAGACGGTTCAGCTTCTGTTCCGCTCTTTTTTTCTGGTTCGTACTGTAGATGATGTCACCTATGACTCGTAGAATTCTTACAACACGTGGATGCCAGCTCCGAGGCCCCTCCATCTCACTCAGCCCGACAAATCCAGTTAGATCCCCTCCGACGTAAATCGGAATAATCAATATTGCACGTACACCTAGCCCTTTTAGAACCCGCTTCTCAGCTACAGCCTCTTGCGGCATTTTTTCAATATCGGACAAGATCACCGGCTCGTTTCTCTCCAGCCAATTGATAAGCAGCGGCAGTTCCTTTTTGCTGAAACGCTCCAGACTGTTCTGAAGAACACTGCTTGTCCATATCGATCTTTTGGAAAAATAACCGGCGTCATCAACCAGATAAATATAGGCCCGCCCAACCCCCACAGCTTCACCCAGTATTTTTAACACCGTCAAGTAATCCACACTTTCAGAGGCAACTATGTTCATTGAAATCTCCGACAGAGCCTCGGTCAGACTCTCCTCAAGTGAAAGCTGGGATTTAAGATCATCCATCTGTTCTCTCATCACTTCCTCCATTAAACGGAACAGCGCATTATATCAAACACGTCGTATTCAACAGAAGCCCGGATATTTAAAAAACATTCAAGAAAAGAAAGATTAAGGCATGGAAAAATTGTCACTATTGACAATGCTGCATAAAAATGATACGTTCTTCCGGACATACAGAAACCTTCCAAGGCAGGGACTTTCGGAATGATAGACAATAAAATCAAATACTTAAGACTAACAATCGTTACACTTTCGCTAATCGTATTCTTCTTCGTAATGTATAAATCATCCAAACATGAAGAGGCGGAGGCGAAAGAGGCGGACCGACAGGAAAAAAATGTTCCCCCAGCAGAAACTGAAAAAAAAGAGATATCTGAAACTGTAGAGAGTGAAATGGAAAACAGCGGCAGTACGGAAAAAAAGGAATCGAAAGAGGAAAACGCTTCCGAATCTCTAAGCCCCGAAAAAGTTGCCTCGCCCGGCACCGATCAACAGAAGGAGGGTCGATGGCTTGAAGGTGAAATTCTGCCCAATGAAGGATTCGAAGTTGCGCTTCTGGCTGTAAAAGGGATTGAGCTTAAACACGCTATGGAGATATCCAACGCCCTCAGATTCGACGTCGACCTTCGTTTTCTCAGAGCCGGAGAGAAGTTCAAGCTGAAACTCTCCGAAGACGGAAGCAAAGTCGAGGAGTTTGTATACACTCCGGATGTGATCACACTTCACAAACTCACGAGAGATCCGAAAAAAGATAAGCTTGTATACTCAAAAAAGATTCTTCCCACTGAAAAACGGCTTCGACTGATAACCGGAAAACTCGAAACCACTCTCAACCAGGCGCTCATAGATCGGGAAGATGTCTCGAGAAATGTGAGGGCCGTGACAAACGGTATCCTGGAGTGCCTTGTAAACTTCAGAACAGATGCACGGAAGGGGGATAGGTTCCGCATTCTCGTGGAGGACAAGTACTACAGGGGCGAAAGAGTTCCGGGCTCGAAAATCCTCTACTCAAGCTACGACGGAAAGAGGTCAGGCTTCAGCGAGGCATTCCGGTATGAGGACGATGATCCCAAATCTTCCTACAACGCCCACTACTCCAAGGAGGGAAAAGCACTCATACACTCATCCCTCAGGCTTCCTCTCGACAGGATTCATGTAACCTCCACGTTCGGAATGAGACGGCATCCTGTTACCGGTAGAAGAGCCTTTCACAACGGAGTGGATTACGGGGGCAGGGTAGGAACTGCCGTCTATGCAGTTGCAAAAGGACGAGTTATCGAATCCACAAGAACGAAGTACGGCGGCAACAAGATAATTCTCAAACATGCCGACGGAACGAAAACCTACTACCTTCATCTTCATAAAAAGCTCGTTAAACGAGGCCAGACAGTCAAAGTTCGCCAGGTTATAGGAAAGGTCGGCAGAACAGGCCGAGTTTCCGGTCCTCATCTTCACTTCTCCATAAAGTCTCCCCGCGGAAAATGGCTGGATCCGTTGAGAAAGAAGATGATCGCGACTCCGAAGTTGAAGGGAAGAAGGCTGAGCAGGTTTAAGAACCAGATGGGAAGCACACAATCGAAACTTTCCATGGTACTTCGCTTCCACAATGAACTTGAAGAGATGAAAAAACTGGCAGAAAACCCTAAATTCGTAGGACCTCACCCCGACTTTTCGAAAATGGAGAATGGAATTGGGATTTAAGACTGTAGAACTGAAACTACCCACCGACTATTCGGATGAGGATCTGAAGATAGCGATTTCCAAAAAACTCGGAATCAGGAAATTTTCACACTCCACCGATAAAAAAAGTCTCGATGCAAGAAACAAGAGAAACATACACTGGATTGTACGCGCATCCGTATCATCCCCCGAAATCAGGGGCGGCGAAAAACCGATAAGGGAACAGCTTCACATTCCCAAAAGTTCAAAGAAACCGACCGTTGCAGTTGTGGGAAGCGGTCCCGCAGGCTTTTTCGCGGCATGGGTACTTCTCAAGGGCGGAGCCAAAGTAACGCTTTTCGAGCAGGGTCCCGATGTGGAACACAGGGCGAAGGCAATTTCCGAATTTGAGAAATCGGGAAAACTCACACCAAGGGCAAACTACGCTTTCGGCGAAGGCGGGGCGGGAACATTTTCCGATGGAAAACTTACATCCCGCACAAAATCGATTTCGAAAGAGCGCGACTTCATCTACAGCACCTTCATCGAAGGCGGCGCGCCGGAAGAGATCGCATACCTTGCATTCCCCCATCTGGGAAGCGACAACCTCATAAAAATCGTCAGGAATCTGAGGGGAAAATTCATCACCGGCGGCGGAGATATCCGTTTCGACACAAAAGTTACCGATGTTGAAATCAAAGGATCCAGGATCACCGCACTTGTAACTGAGGATGAAACTTTCCCCTGCGACCAGGCCGTTTTCGCTCCGGGACACAGCTCGTACGAAACCTACCGGATGCTTATGAAGCGAGGTCTCCCTTTCCGCCATAAAAACTTCGCAATAGGGACACGTGTCGAACATCTTCAGAAGGACATCAACATCGCACAGTGGGGAAAACCTTCCCTTTCCGGAGTCAAGGCGGCGGAATACAGAGTGACGCACTCACCTTCCGACGGATTTCCCGTATACTCTTTCTGCATGTGTCCCGGAGGAAAAGTGGTACCGGCCGCACCCTACCCGGGAGCGAACATCGTCAACGGAATGTCGAACTACAAAAGAAATTCCCGCTGGGCAAACGCCGCAATCGTTGTGGGAATTCACCTTTCCAAACTTCTCGACCGGGAAGTCTCAGCGGAAGAATCCCTCAAGTGGCTTGAAGATCTCGAAGAAAAATACTTTAAAATAAGAGAAAACTACGACGCACCGTCTTTAAGAATTTCCGATTTCATAGAAGGAAAAATTTCAAAAAACCTTCCGGAAACATCCTACCCTTTCAACATTTTTCCATATGATTTTGAGGAACTTCTGCCGAAGCAAATTGTGGAATCGCTTCGAGAAGGCCTCAAGGTCTTTAAAAGGAAGATCAGAGGATTCGAAAACGGCATCATGCTCGGCTTGGAGAGCAAGACATCGTCACCCGTCCAGGTGATCCGTGACCGCTCCGGACTTGTGGAGGGAATGGAAAACCTCTACCTCTCAGGCGAAGGAAGCGGCTACGCCGGAGGAATAATCAGCTCTGCCGCCGACGGAATAAAGGCAGCCGTAGACATCCTGCAACGAGGATAAAACCTGAGTTGCTTGTCTCTTTTAAGCATCTGAAAAGACAAATCTAATCACTTTTCATAATATTTTCGAAAATTGAATTCTTCGGAAATTCAACTATCTGGAAAGATCTATGAGTTAATCGAACAGATCAGCATCCGCCTTCGTGAATGATATGATGAACAACGTGATAGTTTCTGTTGACCTGCGCGTAGTCCAGAGCCGTCTTCCCGGTCTTATCTGCGGCCAGCAGGTCTTCACCGTACTCCTGTAGAAACTTTATAATATCCAGCTTTCCTTTCCGCGCAGCGTAGGTCAGCAGCGAGTACCCCTCTTCATCCATATGGTCGATGTTGATTCCGCTTTCAACAAGATACCTGACAATGTCGGTATGCTCATTTTCAACTGCTTCCTTCACCACATTGATCCAGCGCGCATCACTGTTGTTGAAATTCATCTCTTTTTCGACAATCTCCCGAAAAGCATCAATATCTCCATTGTTTACGGCCATCCAAATCCTGTGCCTTACGCTTCCTTCGGGAATAGCCTCATAGGAACGATAGTAGTTCATCAAAGCCTCCATTTATTTTTTTGCATTTAACCATAAGCAACATATTTAATATATCGAGTTTCCAATTTGAAGTCAAAAATTATTAGACTGGAATGTCATTTAAGCGTCTTAATCCATCGTTTAAATTAAAGATAAGCATCTCACCAAATTCTTCAACAGACACTCTTTTTTCCAAATGCTTAAAAAATTAAAACAGTGGCACCTCACCGCACATTCATCTATTATTGATACATTTTTATCATTGCTGCACTCCATCTACTAATAAGGAGATCTCTTTGTTGATTCTTCGAATCTTTAACTTTCAGATAGATCTGCAGTAATAAAAAATCCAACATCAGATCACTCAACCCTTCGATTTTGATATGAAATCGATCATCAGAGAGATGTTTTGCACTAAAAAAACAATACTGGGAAGAGTAGCTGTATGCCTGGGAAATTGGTAGTCCCTTCAAATGGCAATGAAGATACCGCACAACGCAAAAAACAGATAAAAAGTGAGGTTATTGAAACAAAGGATGCTATCTCTTACAGATAACAATGTTGAACAAGACACCAATGAGTGAAAAGGAAAATCGATTATGGAAATTTTTCAGGAGTAATCTTCCTCGACTATCCCGAGAGTTTTGAATTTATAGTGGAATGATCGGAGACTGATGTCGAGAAGAGCCGCAGCCTGCTTTTTCACGCCGTCCGTCCTTCTGAGGGCTTCAATAATGGCTCTCTTTTCAATTTCGATCTTTCTATTTTCCAGCCAATCCTTCACGTTGCCTATCTTCTCTTCACTCCGCTCACCCTTCACCTCGGATCTCACCTTATCTGAAGATGAAATTCCCAGAGAAACTGCATCGATCATGGATCCGTCGTCCGCCATGATAACCGCCTGGAGGGCCCTGTTCTTAAGTTCCCTCACATTCCCCGGCCAGTTGTAACTCTCCACCGAAGTCTGCAGATTTTCATCAAGGGAAACATCCTGCCTGCTGTACTTTTTTGAAAAGTAGCGGAAAAAGTAGAGAAAAAGAGGGTAGATGTCCTCCCGTCTGTGGCGAAGCGAAGGCATTTCGACAGGGATGTTGCTGAGTCTGTAGTAGAGATCTTCCCGAAAAAGCGAATCCTTTACCATCGTCATGAGATTTCGGTTTGTGGCGGCAACTATCCTTACGTCGACTTCCCTCTCTACGGATGAACCGACAGGTGTCACACGTTTATCCTGAAGAAAACGAAGCAGTTTTGCCTGGATAGAGAGGGGCAGCTCCCCCACCTCGTCGAGAAACAGCGTTCCGCCGTCGGCCATCTGGAACTTTCCTGCCCGTTTTTTAACGCCGGTAGCGACACCCTCCTCGATTCCGAACAGCTCGCCCTCGACAAGTGACTCGGGAATAGCGGCGCAGTTGACTGCAATTAAGGGTTTGTCCTTGCGTGATCCGGTGTAGTGGACATAGCGGGCGAGAAGATCCTTTCCCGTGCCGCTTTCACCGGTGATGAGAATATCGACATCCAGATCCTTCACCCGGTCGATTCTGGAAATCAGTTCGTTCATTGCGGCGGATGTGAAGACAAAGGAGTTTTCGCTCTCTCCCAGCCCGGTGATTATTCCTTTGAGAAGCTGGTTCTCTCTTGAAAGCCTTTCGTTTTTCTCGCTTATCCGCTTCCACTCTTCGACTACCCTCAACGATGCGGCGTTGAAGGAGCCGAGAAGGTAGAAAAATGGTCTGCTGAATGGAGAAACCTCCTCACCTTCGCCGTAGGATAGAGAAAGAATACCGAAACACTCCTCACCGAAAACAAGAGGAATAAAAACCTTCGACACTCCTTTTTCGGTCTCAAATACGACTTCCCTCACGACTGAGGCCTCTACAGCACCCTTTTCAACATCAAACCTGCCGTAACGGATCTCGCTGTCGAAACAGCCGATTTCCCAGAGGGGCAGCGGCTTCTCCTTCAAATCGTAAAAGCGTATGTGTTCAACCTGGTTTCTGGAAAAGAGAAGTTCGGCCAGTTCGAGAAAAAAACGTTCCCGATCTATGGAAGGTTCAAGAATCCTGACAATTGAAGAGAGCGTATCAATTTCATCCAGCCTTCCCTCAAGAAGTTTCTGGGTATCTCTGAGTGATTCTATCAGATTTTCAGGCATATCAATCCAGGACGGAAAGTGTATCGAGAACTAACTGGTACAGTGAATCTTCCTTTAGCTTGAGATGTTTCACAGCAACCTTGTTGAGCGAGTTCAGGGAGTAGTCTCCGGAAAAACCGTAGCCGTAGCCTTTTACGACGGTGTCGGCAAGATGAACGAGACTCACCTCCCTCTTGTACACCTTGCTTACGGCCGGACGGTGGTGATATGCGGCAACCTCCTGAATCAACGCCGGAAAGTTCCATCTTTTCATCCAGAGAAGAGCCGCATCCTCGTGACCGACGGGGAAAAAAGACAGCTCCTTGTCCTTGAATGTTTCGTCTCTGTTTTCCTCAATGTAGTGCTGCATCTCCACAAACTGCTCACCCATCACCTCCCGGAGTATGAGCTTTCCGATGTCATGGAGAAGAGCGGCGGCGGTGACTTCGGCACAGTTTTCAAAACCGAGCTTGTTTCCCATGGCGTATACGAGGGAGGAAACCGCAGAGGCGTGCTCCCACAGACCCTCGATTCCCGAATCGTCGATGGTGAGGAAATAACTGCTCAGGACAAGTCCCCTTAGAACGTTCACTCCCAGAAGGGAGACGGCGTGGTGAAGGGAGCTCACCCTTCCACCCATTCCGTAGAACGCCGAATTCACGAGCTTCAGAACTCTGGCGGATATTACCTGATCCTCCTCTATAATCTCGCTGATCTGGGCCATGGAGCTTTCGGCATCAATCTTTTCGATGATTCTCGTTACCGAATCCGGAAGAGTAGGAAGCTCTCTCAGCCCCTCGACCTTTCTCTTGAAGATACTTTTAAGCATTAACTATCGCCTCAAGCTCCCTTCTTGAAACCCTGGGATTGATTAGGAAGTAGAAGTAGGATTCCCCGGACTTGGAGATTACCGTTATCCTGTCCTCCCTCTTTATTCCCATGTTGGTGAAAAGCACAATCTTCTCCGTGTGACTGAGCCTTTTAATCGACGAATCCGCAGTAAGTTCCAGATACCCGTTCGCAATACCTTCCTGAATTGTCGGAAGGGAGGTAAGAGGAAAACGGTTGATCATTGTTTCATCCTTGTAGATGACGTTCTCCCCCTCGATTGAAAAGAGATAAACAGTTTCGGCCTTCCCATTGAGAATCTGAAGGATGGATCCCTTCGTTCCCTGAACTTCGGATACCAGACGCCCCTGGGCTTCCTTTCCGGCGAAATGGGAAAGGTAGCTCTCAATATCGAACATGAAATCTCTGTAGAGCACCCTCTTGAAAAGTGAGTAGGGAACATGAAAAAAAGTGGTGTTGAAATCCGGAAACGCCATCTGGATCATATCCCTGACCTTGTCGATGTATGAGGAGTTGATGAATCCCAGAATAATATCCTTGCTCTCTTTCTTGAAAGAGATCGGATATACGAGATATCTTGCAAAGAAATCGGGGGAAAAGAAGCGGGAGAAGTAGTCGTTTGGCCGTTTCTTATTACCCTCGTCATATATTACGGGATACCCCTCCTGCTCATAGAAAGAGGCGAGCTTTTTCTCATCGATGGCTCCCGAAGTGAGACCCTTCCAGACGGGATCGATTCCCTTACGTAAATTGAGAAGTTTGTTTCCCTCGTTGGAGGTAACAACCTTCCTCGCAACCATCTTAAGGACAAGATTTTTCATCCATACCACCTTAAAAAAAATTTCGCATAATTATAACATGGTAAACTCTAAAATAAAGAAAAGAATACCGTAGATATTATTCATTTTAACCGTGTCATAATTTTTGCATTTATCGGCAGACGCATCATCTTTTAAGTAGAGAAATTGATCTTTATCCAACCCGCCAAGATAACTTTACAGTTGACGATTGTAAAAAAATGGATATTCTCAGCTTTGATGTTTTTTAAACGTTTTTTTGTACTGTCTGGTAAAACCACTGCTGAAGAAACAATTTCTCAGGCAAAACCGACCAGTAGACGGAGTATGCCGCTGAAAAACGGAATTTTTCAAAAAAAACCAAAACCCATAAAAAAATTTAATATTTACAGCCATTTTAAAGTTTACCCGGAGGTTAAATGAATCTTAAACGTCTTGGCTTTGACGAATACTTCAAAACCCATTTCAGAGAATATGAAGAGCGTTCATCCATTCCGGCACGTATCGTAAACGAGCAGAGGGAGCAGTACACTGTTTTGTGCGAAGAGGGTTCATTCCCCGCCAAGGTTCCGGGTAAGATCATGTACATGTCCGACCAGAAATCCGATTTTCCAGCCGTAGGTGACTGGGTGGCCATATCCATCGTCGACGGTTTGGCAAAAATCGAGGGCGTTCTTCCGCGAAAAAGTAAATTCTCAAGAAACGTAGCATCCGCGAATAAAAAGAAGAGCGGCGGAAAAACCGAAGAGCAGATCGTCGCATCCAACATCAACACCATATTCATCGTCTCATCCCTCGACCACAACTACAACAGACAGCGAATAGAAAGGTTTCTGACAGTTGCATTCGAAAGCGGAGCCACTCCGGTTGTTGTACTGAACAAGGCTGATCTCGTTGAAAACCCGGGAGAAAAAGTGGCCGAAATAGAAAAAGCCATGCCCAACGTCTCAGTATTTGCCGTTTCTGCAGCAACAGGCGACGTCGAACCTCTTAAGAATTACGTAAAGGACGGTGAGACAGTTGCATTCCTGGGTCAATCCGGAGTTGGAAAATCCAGTCTCATCAACACACTTGCCGAACGTGACGTGCAGAAAGTTTCCAAAATCAGCGACGCCGTAAACAAGGGGCGCCACACAACAACATCGAGACAGATAATCCTTCTTGAAGATGGCGGACTTCTTCTCGACACCCCCGGAATGAGGGAAATCCAGGTTTGGAGCGATGCCACAGACCTGGCAAAAAACTTCAACGATATAATTGAACTATCCGAAATGTGCCGATTTGCCGACTGCAAGCATGTCACAGAACCCGGATGCGCAGTCAAAGAGGCGATCGATTCAGGCGATCTTGATCAAAGCCGTTTCAACAACTACCTCAAACTGAAAGAAGAGATAGAGAATCACGAAGAGAGACAACTCTATCGCAAAGAACGGAACGAAAAGACTAAAAAGATTTCGAAACAGATAAAAAGCACGAAAAAAAGTAAAAAGCGTTAATTTTGACAGTTTAAAATCAAGACCGTGCATTTGAAAGAAATTGTCCGGTTCATCAAGTCCTTCTAGTTTTTTAATACTTTTGAAGATTTCTGACACTATACTTTCATAAAACCTTTTGGAGGACATAAAGATGAACAAAACAACTCAAATTTCAGCGATTGTTGCTTTAGCTTTATCACTTTTTTCATGTGATAATGATGAAACAAAAAAACACACTTGCGAATACAACAACAAAACCTACGAAGAAGGTGAATCATTCCCCTCTATCGACGGTTGCAACACATGTGAATGCGACAAGGACACCGGCGTTTCCTGTACTGAAATAGCTTGTAATGTAGACATGGATTCGGACAAGAACGACGTCGATGAATATATCTGCACATATAACGGAAAAGATTATAAACAGGGCGACAAATTTCCTGCAACCGACGGATGTAACACTTGCGAATGCATCAAAGATACAGGAGTTGCCTGCACGGAGATAGCCTGCCAGACGGATGCTGACTCTGACATTAACGATGATGACGAATTCATCTGCACATACAACGGCAAAGAGTACAAGGACGGCGACACGTTCAAATCAATCGACGGATGCAACACCTGTGGATGTTGCGAAGGAGTAATCAACTGCACAACGATGGAATGCTCTGATACGGATCCGGAGCCAAGCGATACCGATCCTGTCACCTGTTTCTACGACAACAAAGAATACAACATCGGTGACACTTTCCCTTCAAAGGACGATTGCAACAGATGCGAATGTTTCGAAGACGGCCATGTGGGCTGTACAGAAATCAACTGCCCACCAAATGACAGCGATATAGACGAGACCGATACATCTTTCTAAAGAATCTTTTTTCAACTCACCTACCCGGCCATTCAAACATCATCGAATTCTTTTTCGCGGCTTTCGCTGTTCTTTCTTGTTGTCTCATGTCTGCAAAAAGTAAAAATATTTTACCCACCATTGATATCTTTTAACAAAATCGGTATATACATTTACGACCAGTTGATATTTAACATGTTTTTGTTTCAGCAACCATTGACTTATCGATATCACAAACCGGAGACAACATTATGAAATCCACTATTTTGGTTTTACTTTTTGTTTTTACAACATTTTCAATTTTCGGATGCGACTCCTCGGTCAGCGATGGAGGAAAGGAAGTTGACGATTCCCACAATAGTCTAAGCAAAGAGAGTGACGAAAACACGGATGGCGACAAAACCTCCATGGCCTGTTTCGAAAGCGAATGCAACGACGATCATTCGAAGTGCAACTGCAAGGCGGACGTCTGCGTCCCCAAAATGACTGCTGCAATGGGCGTTCTCAACGCCGGAAAGTGCTCGATCAGCGGCTGCGTTGTAGGCGACAACTCAACATGCCCCGACGGCTACACATGCTTCAACACATCCACTCCTTCCCACTCCGAACTTGTAAACGGAGCAACCTCCATCTGCGTTCTTCTCAAGAAAAAGGATGATGAGACAACTGATGAAGATACAAAACCTGGGAAACCATCCAATATTTCTAAAACAGAGGAAGAAGCCCTGAAAAAGATGTTTCCCAAAGCTTCGAGAATAGAACAGCCCGAAAAAGGACAATACACCCTTCTTTCCGCTGACGGATCGGTTTCCGGTCGTGCATTCATCGGATCAAACATGGGATTCGACCACGAAATCGTAACAATGACAGGTTTCTCCAAAGACGGAAAATTGATCTGTGTGGAAACACTTCGGCAGAACGAATCCTGGTGGCACAAAATGACCGCCGCCTTCTTTGCCCAGTTCGACAACATCCCCGTCGAAAAACTTTCCGTTAAACCGGATTACGAAAAGAATTGCTCCCCAAACTGTGACGAACTCTACAAAATCTTCAACGACTACGGAGTTGATGCCGTAACATCCGCCACCTACTCATCGGACGGAATTCTCAAGAACGTCATAGACACCGTAAACCTCTACAAATCGTCACAGTCCAACTAGGGTCAAGGCAGAAAATTCCCATAATCTCAGCCGCGAACAACGCGAACGGACACGAACAAATTTTTTTAAACAACGGAAAGGGAAAAAGCTATCTGATTTAATATTTTTTTTCTATCCCGATCATTCACCGGAACAACTTCATGGTAGTTATTATTCGTCCTCCAGTTTCTGTTTCGTTCGGAAGAGAGATAATCCTGTCATCCAAGTTATTGTTCTCAATGGATTATGAATTCCATTTAAATTTTTAAAGCTATCACCATGCTCATTAAAATATCTTCGGCAATTCAACGGCTAGCCAATATCCACACTTTTCAATAACAGCTTTCAGACTACATCACGGATCAATCAAATTTTCCCTTTCATAGTTCTTTTTAAAATTTTGATACCAAGCTTCTGAATGCTGACAGTAGAATTGGAAATTACAAACACTCCTGTTTTTCTTCCCGGTAATATTCCAAGATAACTGTTAAAACCTCCTGTCTGACCGTTGTGCCAATTTAATGTGGTATTCTCAAATTCATCAACAACCCAGCCCATTGCAATTTGCCGGTTTTTATTGATTTTGACGAGCGGGTTTGTTGCCCTTTTTGTAAAACTTAAACTGTTATCAATGTTAGCTTTCAGGAATTTGAGCATATCTTTACCACAAGAACGAATTCCACCTGCTCCCACAAACCCCTCATCCATATCCCAGGGAACCGATTGGGAGGCAACTACAAAATCACCGAACTGAAGATAACCTCTGTAACCGGTTACAAAATCTTCCTTCTGTTTCTGAGATAGCTCTATGGATGTATTTCCCATATCAAGAGGTCCGGTAATAATATCGTGCAGGTTTTCCGAATAGCTGCTCTGCTTTTTATCACAGATGAGAGTTCCCAGTAGTCCGACTCCGAAATTGGAATAGTGAAACTCATGATTTTTCCTATTCTCGATTTCTGTCTCAGAAAGATATTGAAACAGCTTTGTCCTGCCCTCTCCCGAATAAGGATTGGATCCCACAGCAGCTGAAAAAAGCATTCCCATTTTAAAACTTAGAGATTCCGGAACACGGGGAAGCCCGGAGGTATGTGTCGTCAACTGCTTCAAAGTTATCTCTGAGCATAGACTGTTTTCCCGTTTGAAAGTCGGTGGAAGATAATCTGCTATGGGATCATTGAGATCAACAAAATTGCCTTCCACAGCCTCAGACAGCATCAGTCCTGTAAATAGTTTGGAAATAGAACCTATTTCGAAGATAGAATTTTCCGATATCTCTTTTCCCCCTAACGTTTCATTTCCATATGTTAAGTAATGTGTTCCGGAAGAATCAATCACCCCTACAAAAAGTCCTGGAATCCTATTATTCTCAAGAAAGTCCTCAATAATTTCCTGATAAATCAGATCATGAGATGAAGCTCTTAAAATCGGTTTTTCAGAAAAACCGGTTTGCGGGTTAACGGAGAAAAGAAAGATTAGCCCAAAAACAGTGGTCAGAGTACCATTAATTCTAACTTGAAAAACATCACCTTTTTTTTGCTCTCTCTTTTTTTTACCGGCTTTAGCCTTGGCTATTTTTTCAGCAAACAGTATCAGCTGTGCTCCTCTAAAGATATTGAACAATGCGCCCGCAAGAATAATAAAAGGAATTAAAGGGATAATTTTTTGCAAATTTCTCTCCTGAATATGTAACCTTATTCCAAAGTTGTCATTGGATTTTTCACCTCTTTAAAACAACAGCAATCTCCAACAAATACTGCCGATTCACAACAAAATGCAATATTTACAAAGAGCATCTTTGATTTTCCAGGAAAATCGGAACACACTAACATGAAAATCAAAATACATCAACAAAGCGTTATTGTTTTCTTTTAGTACTAATTTTTCTATTGATTACTATATTAAAAAATTCCCCCACAACAGAACCCGGTACGTGTAAGAGTTTGTAATTGTCTACTGGTAGCCCAATATTTCTCCCATTTTTTATGACTGAACATCTGTTTCTTAAAATTTTATAATTATTTTTCTTTAAATCGAACATCATTATAAGTAATTTGTTTTGTCTATTTATTATTTATTGGAGATGTTATGAAAACTAAATTATTATCCTTACTGATGCTTGTAATTACAGTTGTTTCAGGTTGTGCCTCACTTCCTCATTATAAAACTGCTGAAGGAAGCTACAAATTTGAATTTAAATTATCCAGAGGAGAATCCATCAACTATATTGAAAAAACAGGAATAGAGGTTACGAGTAACGTACCTCAAATTTTTCCCGATATAAAAGTCAATGTAAAAGGCCGCACTAATTCTGTAGTAAAAACCATTAAAGAGAATGGCAACTATCTCATAACGGAAAAACTATCAGATGTTGATCTTGGCAGGAACGTCCCGAAATTTAACAAACAATTCCCGCTCTCCATATACCCAGTTTCCCTTTATGCACTAATGGAAGCTCTTGACGGTAAAAGTTCAGAGTTGGAGTTTACCAAGAACTATAAGATAGTTAATTTTAAAAACGACGAAACAGTAATGAATATAGCTGCAAAAAGAATATCAGCAGCTTTGGGTCTGGGAGAATCGGGTGTTTCAAACATTGAAAACGCAATTAGAAAATCGATGAATGCTTATGATAAAAACAATACCGCTCTTATTGACAACTATCCAGGAAAACCTGTGAAGATAGGCGATTCCTGGGAAAAAAATATGTCCAGCAAAATAATGGATATGAATATAAATTACAAATTGCACTACACATTTAAAAGAGTTGAAGAAGGCAAGTATGCCATTATAGAAGTTACAGGTGGTGCGCCTGAATCAGAGGTGGAGGGCCAGCCCATGAAAATAAAAACCTCCGTTGAAGCCAGAGGATCTATAAAGCTGAATATGACAAACGGTATAGCGGAAAATAGCAATATCGAAACAAATATCGGTATTTCCATAGAGATAAATTCGAATAATCCCAATGCGCCGAGAGAATTGGAGATGAACATGAAGTCAACTTCCAGTATCGAAATGGCAAAATAAACCTTTTGGATACCGATCACAGATTTAACATACCTTAAGATCTAAACAAATCACCCAATAACAGAGATGTAAAAACCCTTGGCAAACAACTAATAATATAAGGCACCATGACTCATTGTTTTCAAGTAAATACGAATATTTTTTATAATTTTCCGTCTGTTTCTATGACTATGTTATTATTCCCCCGAATCCAGCGGCTAATTCCAGCTCGTTAAATTTATTTTCCTGATTTCGGGCGCTATCTTCTCCGGGATATTTTTATTGGGCCTCGGATAGTCGCTGGGGTTGCTTTAAAATCTTTTTTTGCTACGTGGGAGGCGCTAGATTGAGGAAAATAATTTTTTTGGGGATTGCTGAAGAGTGACGGCGGGATTTTTGTAATGGTATTAATACTGTTTTATTAGAACAACTCTCCCTCTCTAAAAATAAGAGAGGGGATTTTCGGCTCTACGATTTTTCTGAAGAGAGTTTCTTTTTGGGTTTTTTGCCATATTTTTCTTCTATCGGTTTTATGATTTTTGATATTTTAAAGGATCTGTAAATCCACAGGAAATAACTTAAAATGTAGCAACTTGTCAAGCGACAATTATTTTTTCCCTGAACGACAATTATAATTACCGTTAGAAGGAGCGTTTGATTCTGCTTGTAAAAGAGCGGGGTTTTAGGTTGTTATTATTGGTTTAAGGATGCTTTTTCCTGGTTGCTGAGTTGCTGTTTTCTATCTCTCAGTCGATAGTTTTCAACGTCAAGTTTAAGGATGACGCTGTGGTGCACAAGGCGGTCGATGGCTGCCGCGGCAAGCATGTCGTCCTTAAAGATTTCTCCCCACTTGGAGAAGGGTAAGTTGCTGGTGACAATCACCGTTCCCGTCTCGTATCGTTCGGCAAGGAGGGTGAAGAGGACCTCCATCTCGTCCCTTGTCTGCTGTATGTATCCAAGTTCGTCTATGATTATCGCGTCATAACGGGAAAGCTGTTTCAGTTTTCTTTTAAGTGAGAGCTCGCTTTTCGCCTTAAGAAGATCCTGGACTAGGGTGCTGCATAGGGAAAAATAGACGGTTTTCCCCTTTGATATAAGCTCATAACCCAGACCGGCGGCGAGGTGTGTTTTACCTGTACCCGGAGAACCGAAGATCAGCAGATTTTCATTTCTTGATACAAAATCCCCTGTGAGCAGATCCCGTATTTTGAGCTCCATATTGGGCTCAAAATGGCTTCTGTCGTAGTTTTCAAGTCTTTTGAAGGATGGCAGCCCGGAGAGCCGTTCTCGGCGCTCTATGCGCCTTCTCCGCTTGGCATCATCTTCTATTTCAAGCAGCTCCAACAGGTATTCCTCATGCCCCCATTTTTCTGTCGCCGCCTGCCTGGCGACTTCCTTGTAGCATGCAAGAATTTCATTCAGCCGTAGCCTTTTCAGGATCTCCTTTGTTTTATTTTCTTTCATGAGATCACCTCGGTAATCTGCAGAAAGCTATCGTAGTCCTTGAGCTTTGGCGTTTCCACCTTTACATATTCCGCTGTTTTGGACACGAGTGACGTGTCCAGTTTAGACTTAACGATTTCGGGTAGTTTTGCGGTGTAGCTGGTCTCCTCGGAAAGCACTTTTTCAACGCTTTCCTGACCGTATCTTGATGCCAGATCCAGAATTCTAAGATACGCTTTCGTTCCATTAAAATCATCCGCAGAAAGAGAATCGTATACTTTTCTAAAAAGAACAGACGGATAAAGCTCCTCTCTGTACCTGTAGTTTTCAAAGGCTCCGGGTTTTCGTAAAAGATATGTGATTACATGGCGATAGTCTATTCTGGCTTCCCTTGATCCAATTATTCTTTCAAACTCCTCAACCAGCTGCTGACCATAAAAAACCCTGATCTTATCATGGTATAGATGAACTCTGACCTTTTCTCCTATCAGGCGGCTCGGAACAGAGTAACTCTTTGTTTTTACGTTGATTGTCGAACCTCTGCGAACCGCCACGTCGATGACATCGTAGCTGTCCTGCTTTTTTTGAGGCAGTGGTTTCAAGTGTTCCAGCTCTTCCTGAAACCGTTTCTTCCTATTGCTGTTAAGTTCGGTGAAAATCGTTTCTATAAATGATTCGTACTTCTCACGACTTTCAAAATTTCTGCTTCCCCTCAGCATAAGCGCCTGGTCAACCGCATCCTTGAATCTGAAATGACTCTGCTCCGAGTCACCGTTTTCATTGGGGGAATTGGGATTGATCTTCTCGCCTTTCATACCGTAATGCTCCAGCAGCGCCACGTATTTCTTCTGAAATTCACGGCTGTTTCCGGAACATTTTACCGCGGCTGTGAGATTATCCGTCCGGTGTTTGGGAGTCACTCCTCCGAGCTTCCAGAGCGCTTTCTGGATACCTTCGCTCAGACTTTCGAAGCTCTCAGAAAAACAGATGTTTCCCGTCTCCCAGTTGGAATACGGAAGTATGAAGTGGAAAATCTTATGCTTAAAAAATTCGCCGTTGATGGCTATCTTAAGCTTACTCATATCCGTGTAATCACTGGCCGAAAGGACACCCGGCTTGTGAATCTGTTCAAAAACGATTTCCTTTTCCGGCCCGTGTAGCGCAAGCCATTTTTTCTTCATTCTTTGCAGTGTTCTGACCTGATTTTCCGTGAATTTCCCAGGATTCTTCTTCATCAGATAGTTCATTATCGTTGACGATTTTATTCCCGGATTAACTGTAAAAATCCGTTCGATGTCCGCCTCATGTCCTTCGAAAGGGCTCTTTCTGGTCGCCCAGTCGTGTTGTTTTTTAAGTTCGCTCGGTAACTTACCCATTTTCAAATACCTCTTGCCTGTCTTCGGATCCATGCCCGCTTTAAATGCAGCAGTTTCTTTATTTCCGGTTTGACGAAAAAATTTCAACAACACCCGGAATTGCTCATCAGTGACCACCCCTAACCCTCATTAAAATTTCTTAACAGGGCTAGTCTAATCAGCATTTGTTCAGACGGAATTTTTAATTGTCGTCCAGGGGAAATTATAGTTGTCGCTGGTCAGCAACTACCCAAAACAAGAAATAAATGATGTCCCTCACCGAGGATATTCTCCGGAATGGTAAAAATATAAATGATGCCTAGCACAGGTATTGTACTAGCCATTATGTAGATGAAAGATTCACTTTTCAGAAGAAGAGTTTCTGATATTTTTGAGAAACTTTCCCGGCGTTCAGCATTCTCCAGGATCTTTTTTACTTTTTCTTCGCAGCGGTTTCTGCATGCGAGGGCGTCGCCGAGATCAGCTGCGAACTCTTCGGATAGGGCTTTTCCGCAATTTTTGCATATGCCAACGGCATCCTGCGTTTTATCATAGTAACATTTCATATGGATTTTCCTCTTTAAAAACTAACAATCATTTTTTTCACTTTAGAATATGATTTAAAACACCCAATGTCAATTATGAAAAATGAGAATAGGAAAAATGGTTGTTTGTTCTATTTATTTTAACAACTATCCGGCTCTAACTATCAGAGAATGATTTTGGGCAGCTCTGAACACTCATCAGTGTCAGGTCGGCACTTTTGTACTTTTAGTCGCGCAATAAAGATTTTATCTTCATTATTATTTGTTTTGAACTACTTTGAAGGACTTGATCAACTGTAAGGAAATTATTCATCCCCTCAGATTCTATATTTTCAACTGAATACGAATAATTCTGATAATTTTGCGTCTATTTCTATGCCGATCTCATTATTCCCGGGAATCCGGAAGCTAATGCCTGTTTTTTTGAAGATATTGTCCTGATTTCGAGCGCTATTTTCTCCAGAATATTTTTACTGAAGTTTTGACATCCGCTTATTTTACTTTGACAACCCTTTTGAAGCCATAATGAAAGTGTCCAAACGATTTTTCAAAAGGATAGAAATCCGTTGCAAATAAGTATGGTTACATAGAGCAAGTGACCTCAACCTAATGATATCAGTTCTTTCAAGGCTATTCTATGTTACATATCGATATATACATCCGATCCGATTCCCCTAGAACTGGAAGCAATACCAAAAGCATGTATGCACCAGTTATTTTGGGACAAGAGCCCGACAACCTTAAGTATACAGTTGGTGCCATTGTAAGGCCCCACACTATTGTAACCCTGTGACGTGGATGAGAAACAATTCATTCTTACAACATAATTCCCCTGAAGTTGTCCATTTATTGATCCAAAAGAGTCTATGAAAAACTCTCCTGGAGCATCGTTGGTCCTATAGGCTAATGAAATACTGTCACTGTAAGCCGGAATTGACGTCGATCCATTTATCTTGCCTGAAAATACAGAATATTTTTTCACGTAGGGGGCATTAAGATCAAGGTCCGAGGAAGTCATTATAGGAATATCGGAAAAATTGGCACTTACACTCAAAGATCCATACGCACCATCACTGTTGAAGAAACCTTCAACGGGGCATGCTTGAATCTGATCTGAAAGGTCTGCAAACTCTCCATCTCCCGAGGGAACATTCTTTGGATGAAAAAGTAAAATTTTACCATTGATACCAAGTACACCTTCAGAACCTGAACTTCCGGATCCACCGGAATTACCGGAAAATCCGCCCTCCTTGTTTCCTTCTATTTCAGAATCTCCATCCCAATCGCATTTATCTATTATGTGTTCCCTGAAACGAATAGCCTCTCCATTTGGGAGTGAGGAGTTATCTTCAATGTAAAGATAGTAAAAAGTAGCTGTTTTAAGAGAATATAGACTCTTTATTGAAACAAGTTTATCGTTGTAATCTATACTGAGAGAATTACCATTAAGTATTGTGAGGTTTTCAAGGCCGGAAAGATTTATCAGATTGTCATTTCCATATATACGCAATCCGTTGTCAATCTCCTTTAAATTACTGAATCCACTTAGATTCACCAACGAATCATTATTTGTAATACTCACATTGCCCGACACATGAGTGATGTTGCCGAAACCACTGATAGATCCAAGCTTATCATTGTCTGATATCTCAAGATCTTTGTCTATTTTCTTTAGATTTGGAATGGATGAAATGGTTTTCAGGGAATCGTTGTTTTCAACTCCTATCCCTCGAACTTTCTTCAGGGCAGGAAGCGAAATAGTCTGAAGACTTTTGTTGTCAGTGAAAAGAACGTTCTCCCCTACGGTTTGCAGTTTGCCGATACCGGAAGTATTCCTCAGTGCAGGATTATCTTCAACAGTCAAATCTTTTCCTACATACAAAAGGTTGTTGAGTCCTTCAAGGTCTGTCAGAGAGGAAGCCTCGAATATTTTCAATGTCCCACCGATACATTTTAGGTTTTTCAACGGGGTGAGGTCTGTAACACTACTTCTTACATAAACATCACCTTTTACATATGTGATACCGGCGAGCTTCTTCACGTCACTGTTTGTATTCAACCTTGTAGCATCACCGTCACTCACTTTTGTACCACATATTTTTTCAAGGTTGCTGACACATTGAAGTCCTTCAGCATAATATCCTTCGAAACATTCGCATTTTGCTTCCGTATCATTTACTGCAACACATTTTCCGTTGCCACAATTCACATCTCTGCACGGATCTTCTTTTGTAATTTCAAAACATTCCATGCCATTAGATTCATACCCATCCTCACAAGCACACACTGCTTCATTATTCTTATCGACTGTACATCTACCGTGATAGGAACAAGTAACACCTACGCAGGGATTTTCCTGACCTTTTTCAAGGCAGTTTAGCCCGGCTTCTTCATAGCCCTCTTCACATTGACAGGCTGCTTTACCTTCTTTTTCAAAACATGTGCCGTGGCCGGAACACTCAATACCTTCGCAGGATGTGTTTATAGCAGTATTCTTCTCCCCATCTTGAACCTCCAAAAACTCGCCTGATTCATTGTCGCATGCGACCACAAGCAAATTAATGCATAGAATAGAAATAAAAAATCTTTTCAACAGAACATCTCCTTTTTGCAAATAAAATATCTAAAAACACGATCAAAACTATACTAATTTTAAATTTATTATCAATAATATTTTATATATATTTTATTACCATTCCATTTATTTATTTGTCGTTTAGTTATTTTTACCATATTCAACAGAAGAACAAAATAATGTTTCCTTCCATTACAAATCTTTCAGCATGAGTACATCCGAGGACGGGGTGGCACTTTGGTACCTATAGTCCCGCAATAAAGACTTCATCTTCATTATTATTTGTTTTGAAATATTTCCAATAGCTTCGTCAGCTTTGAGGCAATTATTCATAATATCTCATTCACTTTTTACAAGTGGATACAAATATTTCGGATAATTTTATGCCTATTTATATGCCTATATCATTATTCATGAGAATTCAGTGGCTAATTCCAGCTTGTTGAAAATATTTTCCTGATTTCGGGCGCTATCTTCTCCGGGATATTTTTATTAGGCCTCGGATAGTCGCTGGGGTTGCTTGGACATCTTTTTTAAGATCTCTGTAGATACTGATATGGGCGTAATATACTTTTTAGGGCTTGCCGAAGTATGGTAGTGGGATTTTGTAAAAATATCTCTCCCTAACCCTCTCTAAAAATAAGAGAGGGGATTTTCGGCTCTACGATTTTTCTGAAGAGAGTTTCTTTTTGGGTTTTTTGCCATATTTTTCTTCTATCGGTTTTATGATTTTTGATATTTTAAAGGATCTGTAAATCCACAGGAAATAACTTAAAATGTAGCAACTACCCAAAACAAGAAATAAATGATGTCCCTCACCGAGGATATTCTCCGGAATGGTAAAAATATAAATGATGCCTAGCACAGGTATTGTACTAGCCATTATGTAGATGAAAGATTCACTTTTCAGAAGAAGAGTTTCTGATATTTTTGAGAAACTTTCCCGGCGTTCAGCATTCTCCAGGATCTTTTTTACTTTTTCTTCGCAGCGGTTTCTGCATGCAAGGGCATCGCCAAGGTCAAATGCGAACTGTTCTGAAAGGGCTTTTCCGCAATTTTTGCATATGCCAACAGCATCCTGCGTTTTATCATAGTAACATTTCATATGGATTTTCCTCTTTAAAAACTAACAATCATTTTTTTCACTTTAGAATATGATTTAAAACACCCGATGTCAATTATGAAAAATGAGAAAAGGTGTTATATCACTGAGTTTCAAAAACTTTTTTCTCAATGGCGCGAAGCTCTCATCATTTTTTTACTTTCCACTCGATACACAGCATTGAATACACCAGTCTCATACTTTATGTTTAATTTGACTTCAGCTGATTTCAATCTACTATAAACTTGTATTTTATTAATTGCAATTGCATGGATTTATGAAAAATTTTATTTCAACTGCTTTCCTACTTTTTCTATGCTGTTGTTCCAACTCTGTAACAATGCATCACACTGGAAGATCTCTTGGTAAGGGGAAAAAAGATATCGCATTGGCTCTTTCGGGACAATATCTAAATCAGTCAAAACGCAATAATTTATTGGGGCTCGGCGAAACTGAACGTGATGAAAATGGCGATCCGGTTTTTAATGATGCATCCGATACAATTCCTCAAATTGAGTTCCTGTTTAGATACGGTGTCAGCGAAAATTGGGACATAGGTTTCAAAGTTTACAACTATCTCCTCGGGTACGAGATCAATACAAAATATCAGTTTCTGGGAAATAAGTCAGGTTCCGGTTTTTCAATGTCCGCCATTGGTGAGGTGAGTAGCTCTGTTGCAAAAATTTTTTCTTTAACGACTGGGGTTGCATTATCCTACGATTTTTCAGATGTTTTCGGATTCTACTCAGGCGCTAGATATTCGGCGATCAGAAGTCTTGGAAATAAATACGGTCAAGACAATTCCATTTCCAATTACGACTTTTATGGACATGCTGCTTTGGGAACTTTTGGTTTAAATTTCAACTTTGACGGCCTAATTATTCGCCCTGAAGTTACCTACACACATTTTTTCAAATTTCCATCAGGGCTTGACCACAGAATAAGCTACATGATAACTCCATCGGTGGCAGTCGGAGTCAATTTCTAGATTTGACAGCGAAAAAGATGCGCTAACGGCCACTTTTCAGCCACGAAAAACACAAAAAAACACGAAAAAAGACCAATTTAGCCGCGATCAAATTCCTTTTAACAGCGAAATGGTTGTTTGTTCTATTTATTAGAACAACTCTCCCTAACCATCTCTTAAAATAAGGGAGGGAATTTTTGGCGCACACGGAGGCACGCCCCTACGATTCATCAAATTATTTCGATGCCTTAAAAGAATTTCGAGACAGCGCCGGAGGCGGTCATCACCAGGGCCGGATGGCCCTCATCACCGGAGCGGAGCGCTCATCACTACTTCACTTTCCTTCCGATATCGATGTCCATGATGCCGGAGGAGGTATCGGTGAAGGTGCTTTCGATGTTGATGAATCCGGCTCTTTTCATTGAGTCGGCGATCATGCCTTTGGGGAATCCGAAGTCGTTGCCCATGAGTTCGGATGTGAGAAATTCGGCTACGTAGTTTACGGGTTGTGTACGCTCTTCGTAAAGGCCGTCGGCGTGGCTGACGAATATTCCGCCGGGAGCGAGGGCTTCGTAGATTTTTTTGATTATGTGGTCGAGCCTGTCTTTGACGAAGTTGAGGGTGGCGCTGGCGAAGATGAGATCGTATCCGCTGCCGATGTCGTCTTCCATGTAGTTTCCTTTCATCACTTTTATTCGGTCGGCTGCTTCATATTCGTTCACGAATCCCTGAGCTACTTCGGCGACTGCGGGCTGGTCGAAGATTACTCCTTCCATTTCGGGGTGGGATCCGACGATTCCGATGGTGTAGAATCCGGCTCCGCCTCCGAGATCGAGCATTTTCTTCATTTTCGGAAATTCGGGGAGTTTGGAGATAATCGCGGCAGCTTCGGTTGCCGCTCCGGTGTACTGATACGGGGCCGATTTTTTTGCGGATTCGGCCCACATTCTTTGATCGGCGAAATTGAATTTCTCTTTCGGTGCGCCGTTTTTCACCAGTTGGTCAAGATCCGCTTCGATGGAGTTGTGCCATCCGGACACATGCTGCAAGAAGGTTCCCATGTAGGTCTTCCGCCTGCTGTCCAGGAATTCGGCGGCTTCAGGTCCGTTTACGAAGTGTCTTTCTTTCTTGATGAGAATTCCCATTCCGGCGAGGACATTGAGAAATAGCTCGATATTTCTCGGGTCGAATCCCATTTTTTCCGCTACGTTCCCTGCGGGAACAGGCACGTTTAAATGATCGAATACTTTCCACTCAAGTGCCTTCGAAAAGATGAGGCTCTGCACCGGGGCGGTTGAGATTCTGTAAAAATTGCGCCACGATCCTGTGGTGTTCGGTAATTTTTTCATTCTTTTCTCCTCCTAAATTGATTCCGTTTTTCTTAGTTTCCATCCGCTTGTAGACTGCTGGATATTCCAGTACCTGCTGTAGAGCGATCGGTTATCCAACAGTTTTTCGTGTCTGCCTTCTTCGTGAACTTTGCCGTTTTCCAGGACTATAATTTTCTCTGCGTTTCTTATGGTCTGCAGTTTGTGAGCGATTACGACAACTGTCTTTTCCTTTACCAGCTGGCTGATGGCCTGCTGAATGTAAATTTCATTTTCGGGATCAAGTGATGAGGTAGCCTCGTCCAGAAGTACGATCGGAGCGTCTTTCAGCATCGCCCGGGCTATTGATATTCGCTGTTTCTGTCCTCCGGAAAGATGTGATCCCGATTCTCCGACCTTTGTATAAATTCCTTCTGGAAGCTGATCAAGAAATTCGAAAACTTGCGCTTTTTCGGCAACTTTCATTATTTCATCGTCTGTGGCTTCCGGATTTCCTATCTTTATGTTGTTGTAGATCGTGTCGTCGAAAAGGTAGACATCCTGGAAAACCTGGCTGATCATGCGGCAAACTGTTTCCGGTGAAATATCCTTCACATCGGTTCCTCCGATCATGACACTGCCTTTCTGTACATCCCAGAATCTGGCTATGAGGTTTGCGATTGTCGTTTTACCCGATCCGGATGCTCCTACAAGTGCGGTGAGTTTCCGTGAGGGAATTTTGAAACTCACATCCTTGAGAACGTCCCTGTCGAGATATGAGAATGTAACGTTCTTGAACTCAATTTCGTAACTTTTTGGAACAACGTCCTTTCCTTCGTCCTGGAGAGGTGATTCGGTGAGTTCGATTATCCTTTTCGCACTTTCATTCATGTACCGGAGCATCGCGTAATCAACCATTACGAGTTTAAGCGGTTCGTAGAGTCTGTATCCAACTACGAGAAAGGCGGTAAAACTTGCCGCCGTGAGGGTTTCTCCGGTTATCCTGCCGATTCCCACGTAGACCATGAGGAGGAAAAGCAGCTCGAAAACAACAAAGGAGGTTACGACAAAGGGACCGGGAACAGCCTCGACTTTTATGCTGTTTACTCTCAGCTCGTTGAACGCCTTTTTAAGTGTTGTGAAACGGCTGCCTGTCCGGTTATGCGCCTTGAGATGACGGATTCCAAGAATGTACTCGATAAAACGACTTCCGGTTTCGTTACGTGACACCACATGGTTCCGGCTGAACTTCTCCCCTATTCTTCCCGCGGCATAGACGAAAAGCCATGCAAAAGGGAGGGCGTCAAGCATGAGTACGGCAAGCTTCCAGTCGAGTGAGATAAGAAAAAGGGAGAGAAAAAAAGTTCCGAAGATGGCTCCGAAAAGTCCCTGGGCAACGTGTGAAAAGATAATCTCGAAGTTGCTGACATCCTGCAGCACAATCGATGCGAGATCTCCCGGATCCCTCTTTTTGTAGAATCCGAGAGAAAGTTTCTGAAGATGGTTGCCAAGAAGTATCCTCAGTCTCGAGGTCATGGTGTAGATGGTGTTGTTTGTATTCACCATGGCGTATTTGGCTACGAAAAGCTGACCGATCAACATTACGGCCATCACTATCACCTGGGTTGTTATTGCCTGTTTATCGGGATTCTCCTTGAAAAGTTCCCAGATGGTGAAAAGCAATATTCCGGTCGGCGCGGCAAGAAAAAGCGAATGGATAAACTCTCCCAGCAACATTTTTGATAACCGCGTTTCCGTTTTCCTGAAAATGTAAATTATGTTTTCTATCATTTTTATCTCTTTTTTAAGCGGTTGTTAATTCGAACTCTTTCGCCCTGTTGTGGGCGTTCCACATCTGAAGGTAGAGGGTGCTGTTTTCAATCAGCCGGTTGTGGTTTCCTGCAGACTCCACTCTTCCGTTTTCAAGAACGACGATCTGGTCGGCTTCTGCAATTGTGGAAAGTCTGTGTGCGATCACTATCACGGTCTTGTTGCTTATCAGCTCGCCGCACGCCTCCATGATAAGGTGCTCGTTCTCGGGATCGCTAAAGGCTGTAGCCTCGTCCAGGATAAGTACCGGAGGATCCTTGAGAACCACCCTTGCGAGCTGGATTCGCTGCTGCTCACCGCCGCTGAGATGGACGCCCTTGTCACCGAAATGTGTGTCGTATCCATCGGGAAGCTGCATTATGAAATCGTGGCATCTGGCTATCTTTGCAGCCGCGATCACCTGCTCTCTGCCGTACTCTTTCCCCATTGTGATGTTGTCGTGAATTGTCTGGTAAAACATCATGTTCTCCTGAAAAACAAAACCGACGTTATCCATGAGATCGCTCATATCCATGTCGTTGATATTCGTATTTCCAAGCAGAATAGAACCTTTATCGACATCGTAAAAACGGGCCACAAGCTGTCCGGCTGTCGATTTGCCGGATCCCGAGGGACCCACGAGTGCGGTGATGGTTCCCTGGGGAACTGAAAAACTCACATTTTTCAGAACTTCAATTCCTTTTGAATAGGAGAAAGATACATTTTTGAATTCCAGTGAAAAATCATTCGGCACCGGTGCGTTTCCGCTTTTCTGCTCCTCGACTTCGAAAAGAATCTCATCCATGCGCTTGACGCCGTGATCAATTATGGAAATCTGCGGACTCAATCCGACAAGGGCGAAGGCCGGACGGATGTAACCGACACCCAGGATGAGAAAGAGGAAAAATACTGGCAATGTAACTCCGTTCTGAAAGTAGAGGTAGAGACCGAAGGCGAGTACGGGAAGCAGGGCGTTGTTGATGAAACTCATTAGTGCCGACCACAGGGGGGAAGAAATTCTTACCCATTCGCATACGAACTTTTCGAACATGCTCACTGTTCCGCTGTACTTTGTGAATGCTGTAGCCGACTGTCCGAATATTTTCATAACCGGCATGGCTCTTACGAACTCCACAATTCCCGCGTTCATTTCCTCCAGGGAGTTGTGGTACTTGAGCATGGCCTCTTTCGATTCCTCACCTCCCATCATGAAGGGAACAACGATAATTACGAGAACCAACGGAATCAAGCTCACAAGCGCAAGTCTCCAATCCTCAAAAAATAGATAGGTAAGAAATATCATCGGCAACGAAACTCCCTTTACGATGTCCGGAATTCCGTGGGCGACAAATGTCTCTATTCTCTCCACATCGTCGGCCAGTATCTTTTTCAGGGCTCCTGAACTGCGGTTGGAAACGTAGCCCATGGGAAGTTTCCCAAGTTTCTCGGCAATCTTACACCGCAGTTCGTAGAGAATGTTGAATGCGGCAATGTGGGAAGCCATTCCCGAAGCGAACATGAGAATAAATGAGATTGTTACCGCGATAAGAGCCCACGTCAGGTAGCTCCCGATGTTCGAGCCGTCCACATTTCCGCTAAGCAGTTCCTTCAGGATATAAAAGATCAGGATGTAGGGCACCATTGCAAGAACGGCGTGCAAAACCGCAAGTATTCCCGAAAGTATGAGAAGTCCCTTCCTGCGGCCGGAAATTTCCAGCAGGCGGGCGATTCCCGATTTTCTCTTCTTCTCTTTAGTCATTTATCTCTCCTTTTCCGAACGGTTTGAAAAAATTCATAAGTACAGGTGTCACGAAGTAGTCTGCAATAAGTGCTGCGGAGATTCCGGAAACTATTAGAAATCCCATGTTCTTGAAAAAGGTTGCGGAACTTGTCATGTAGGCGGAAAAGTTGATGACAAGAACGCCGGAAGTCATGAAAAGCGCAACTCCGACAATCCGGAACACCCTGCTTATACTCTGGATGTAGCAGCCGGTCCGACTGAATTCAAGCTGTGCATGGTTGGTGAAATGTATGGTGTCGTCGACGGCAAGACCGAGAAGCATGGGCATGATGGTAACTGTCATCATGTCGAGGGGAATATCGGAAAATCCCATAATTCCACCAACCACAAGTGCCGGAGAAATATTCGGAATCATTGCGATCAATCCGGTCTTGATACTTCCGAAAACAAGCATCAGCAGAAAAGCGATGAAGAAAAGTGCGATGAAAAAGGATTTGAGCTGTCCCCAGATAACGTAATCCATCATTATGGTGAACTGGGAAATTGAGCCGATCAGCATCAGTTTCGCTTCGGGAAAAAGCTCACTGCATCGCTCTTTTATCCTGTCCAGCTCCCTGACCATCTCCTTTGAGTTGTACTCGGTAACTTCTGTCATGAGGTGGAGCCGCTGGTAGTCGTAGTCGACCCACTTTTCAGCCTCGGTTCCTCCTGCGTTTTCGTAGAGAAGAAGAAGCTGAGCAATCATCTCCCTGCTTTCGGGAATCTTGTAGAACTCCTCCTTGCCTTCGTTGAGAGTCTGGTTCATATCCTTGATGATATCGAGCAGGGAAGAGGTTTTCTTTGTCAGAGGGAACCCTTTAACCTCCTCGATAAGAGTTTGAAACTTCTTCAAATTCTCCGGACTTTTTGCATCTCCCGCGTTGGGAAACTCAATTCCCAGATTGTATGAGTAGATGGAGCCGATCTTGGAATGACCGATATCGAGAATCCTGTTGACGTATGGAATTCCCCTGCCCATCGTCTTTTCTATATCGAATGAAACCTGGAAACGGGTAATTCCGGCGATACAGATAATTACGGAGAGTATCAGAGTCATAACGATTGTTTTGGGGTGGACAAGAATCCATTTGCTGAGCTTCTCCATCGATCTTTCCAGAAAGGTTCCTCCAAGATTTTCCATGATCGGATCGGGGTTTTTGTCTTTTCCGAAGCTGAGAAGGGAGGGAATCATGACAATAACCACGAGGTACTCGACCGCAACAATAGCCGCGGCTGTCATGCCCACCCAGCGAAGCGGTCTTACGGGAACAAAAAGGAAAGAGAGAAGTGCCGTAATTGTAGTGAGCGCAGTGAAAAGAACCGGCCAGCCTGTCTCCTCGACTGCGTAGATGACAGAATGTTTCCTGTTCCCTGTTCTCCGAAATTCCCGTTTGAAGTAATGAAAAAGGTGTATGGAGTAGCCGACCGCCACGGCAAGTCCTAGATAGAGCGGCATTGTGATGACCATGGGATCAAACTCAACACCGAGCCATCCCTGCATTCCGAAAACGATTATCATCGATCCTGCGACTGTGATGATGGGAAAGATGACGCCCCTGAAGGAGCGAAGAGCGAATGCGAGAATCAGGATGGTTATGAGAAGGCTGAAACCCATGAGCCTCGGAGTTTCCTTTCCGAAGTAGCTTTTCTTCTCCGTATTGATTACCGGCATTCCCGTTGTTCCGGGCTTGAGGAATTTGTACTTATCCTGCCTGACGACCTCCATGACCTTGCGACCGACAAGGTATGAGGGATCTTCCTTGTAATCCTTGGCCCAATCTTCCGGATAGGGTTTCATGCGGAGCATTATCCAGGTTTCCGTGCTGTCTTTCGAGACAAATTTCCCGGCGAGGTTCTTTTTTGAAAGGGCCAGTCTGCGAAGCTTTTCAAGTTTATTCTTCGATTCCGGAATCCTTTCGGGAACAAGATTTTTGATCCTCATCCCGTCTTCGGTGGCGAAGGAGAACTCAAAATCGGTAAGGGACACTATCTCCTCCGCGTATGGAACCTTCTCCATAAGTTCGTTTCCGAGATCCCTGATTCCCTTCAGAATCTTCGGTGTGAAAATATCTTCGGAACGGATGTGAACCGCGATGAAATCGTTGTTTCCGAAAATCTCCTCAAACTTTTCACGGGTTTTTGTAAGTTCGTCGTCTTCCAGAAACCATTTTTTCGAAGATGCATCTGTCCTTATGTGCTTGATTCCCGCAAAAGAGAAGGCCACAAGAAGAAGAAAAAGGACAATGCCCACCCAGCGCAGCTTGAGAACGGCTCTCCCTAAGCGCTCGAAAAATCTATTTATCTTTACAAGATTCAACATTTTTATCTCCATTTTGATTGTTCTACCAGTCGTACCGGCTTCGTAACGAACGATGAGTTCCTCAACGAAATCATCACGGTATCAATAACTGTATTTGGCCTTTATCCAGCCGAGCTTGTTGTCGCTGAACCTGCCGAAAGTTCCGTTGTCTCCGAAAAAGAGATCCACTCCCCCGAAGATGTGAAACTCGTCGGTAAGCGCATACTCGATACTCGTCCTGTTCATAACATCGGGTTCGTTGAATCCGAGATAGAGCATGTTCCCTATCGTCAACGTCTCCCGCAATAACTTCTTTTTTATGTTGAGAGTTCCCATCCAAGTGTGCTCTCTTTCAATCATCTTTTCGCTGTGTTCCAAGAGGGATTTTCCCGAAAACTGGGCCGATATGGTCCAGTTGGAACCCGGATACCAATCGGTACCCACCATCCAGTTGATCATGTGACTCTTTTCGCCGGACATGAAATCACGAACCTGAAAGTGCCTGTTCAAGTAGAAGGCAGCCTCGGAGCGTAAAACAAAATCCCCCGCCGGAACCGCAGCTTCCGCACCGAAAACTCCAACTCGGTGATAGCGCGGCGTGAAAACAACAGTTTCCCCTTCGGTCTCACCATCGATCACGGGAAAATCATCCCACAAATACATTGCCGAAAAGGCCAGATCCACTCCCGGAAGAAACAGGGAAAGCTTGGCGGCACCTTCGACAGATTCGTAATTGAGTTCCGGCTCTTCCGCCTTATTCATCCTTACATTTCCGCTCTCCGGAAGCTGTGGTGCAATGTGCCACGGACTGTCCGCAGGAGCTCCCTTTCCCGGAGTAAAAACGGGAATTCCGATAAGTTCGACATTCATGTTCTCACCGAGAAACCTGAATTTCACAGCATCAACAGGCATGCGAACATCATCGAACTCAAGGGCGATGAACTCCGTCATGTCGGAAGGAGAGATGAGATCGGTGATCCTTATTCCGTCAGCCTTCCCCCATGTGATGATCTGCCTGCCCACTCGAATATCCCAGAGATCGGAAACGTACTCTGCGTAAGCTTCGTGAAGAAAGAAACCGGTCTGGGATTCGATCACGGCGTTGTGGATTGCATCTAGCGATAGAAAAAGCAGGGAATCATCAGCCGAAGCCTCCAAGCCCAATCTCGCCCTCGTCTTGGAGTTGAACATGCTCCCCTCCTCTCCCAGCTGGACGGCATGAACGCTGTCGGCAAATCCTCTCGGTGCGATCTCGGCAGCCGAAAGCGGCATTGAGAAGAGGATGAATGCCGCGGCAGCTACGATTTTTTTCATTTCACTCGTCCTCTCTCAAGGGTAGAAACCCTGAAAAGACTATCTTTTACATCGGTGTCGTAATTTCTCTCCTGAAGCTCAAGATGGGTTGTATGCCTGTTCTGGACGTTATTCATAACAATATGGAATGATGTCCAGAAACCCTGATGTTTCCTGAGATCGGTGACTTTCAGTTTCTTTAAAAGTCTCTTGTCCAAGTCGTAGTAATCGGCCTTGATGATAATGGATGCGTCCTTTCTCACCCAGGAAACGGTTCTTGAGTAGTTTTTATCCTTTCTCTCCTTGGGAATCGATTCAATCACCCAACAGATGCCGCCGTCGCACTTCTCTTCTCCGACAAGCTTGTAGTTGTACTCGTCAAGATCCCTGTCGCCCATGTCGTCATAGGTGAAATCGCTTCCCATGAAGTAGTCGTTTTTAGAACTTCCCGATATACGGCGAACTTTCCGCATGGCGGGAAGATAAAGCCATCTGTCGTCTTCCTTCGAGGCTTTGTCGTAGTCGAACATGAGAAAACCGGTTCCCTTCACATCCGCAGGCTTGTTGAAAAACATCAACTTTTTCGTATCTCTGCCGTAGTCCTTCGAATAGGAGAGAATTGTTCTCTCACGTTTTCGGCCCCTCTTGTTGACGAGGGTCATTTTCATGATCGATCTTCTTGAATCACCGTCAGGAGCGTTGTCGACCTGATCCATAATCTGCCTTGCAGTCGGTTTCTGACTGGCGACTAAAGTTAAAAAACCTAAAAGAATCATTGAAATAGAAACTAATTTCATGATGTTCCTCCTCGATATAAAAAAATAAAGTAGATGAATGAGTGGAGTTTACACCCTGTAGATGAAGGATTCGACCAGTTTACCGGACACTGTCCGGTTTTTGTCCGAAATTTTGCTTTGCTCCGTTCCAAAATAAAATCACCCGCTAAAAATTATTTATTGTATTCATCGCTCCAGCCGTAGAGCGCCTGCTGACCGAAATAGTTATATGTCATAAGCTCCCTGCCGTACCGAATGATATCGGCATGGCTTAGTTCGTGCATCAAGATCTCCTTGATGAAATTGATGTTGGAGGAGACCATGCTGTGAACAAAGAACTTAGAGACATCTTTATTCTCGAACCCCATCTTCCTGCCGAAAATCGGAATCGCCTTTATGGTGAGAGCCGTATACTTGCCTATCATATCGTTGACATACCTTTCGTAGACGGAGCCGTGAGCTTTGAAAAAGAGCAGTTTCAGATTGTGGCGATTCTCCCGGATGAAATCGGCAAGATAGGATATCATCTCGATGTGATACCCGAATCCGTAGGTCTCCTTACTGAAATTCTCCGGTGTTTCCATGAGCTTGAGTAGATATGCGACCCTATTGACCGTCGGTTTGACGACCTCACTGAAAAGCTCGTCCTTACTCTTGAAGTAGGTGTACATGTTGCTTTTGCTCACCCCGGCAACGGCGGCGATGTTTCTGATGGAAGCATCCTTGAAACCGACCCTGATGAATTCGTTTCGGGCAGTCTCAAGAATCTTTTCCCTTACAATTTCCTTTTTTGTCTGAGCCATAAAAACCTCAATTAAAGTACAGCGTCCGCTTATAGTTAGCACCACCTAACACCAATGTCAACAAAAACTGCAAATAAATACATTTAACAGCGAAATACGAGAAAGAAAAGAGACAAGAAAATTCTTTAGCCACGAAAAACACGAAAAAGCACGAAAGGGGGAAAGAATGACCCTTACGCAAGAGCGGTTCCGAACGCTATTTCTCTTTCTGGACAAGTAACAAGAAACAAAGAATCACAAAAGAATTTCTTTTCAGCCACGAACAACGCGAACATACGCGAACAGGGAAATATTTCCCGGCAGTTAGCCCCAAACATCTTTCTTAAATATGGCTTATTAACGCTCGGAAAGACTAAACGCTGCGACAAGATTCTTTTCGTGTCCTTTCGTGTTTTTCGTGGCTGATCTTTCTTTTTTTTGTATTGAATTTGAGTTTTCACCGCGGCTTCGTGGTTATTCTTCGGCTTCGAAGACAAAGAGTTCGGAACCGTGGTTCTTATCCAATCCGTTGAAGTAGAGTTTTCCATTGTAAACTCCGAGGGAGATAAAATTGGGATACTCTTTTTCCGTGTAAAGGCCTTCGACTTTTTCTCCGGTGTTTGTTTTGGAGTTGTAACGCCACAATTCATATGTATTATTTCCGGCATCCACTTGGAAATAGAGCTGATTTTTGTAGACGACATGGTTTTTGAATTGAATATTCTCAAACTTGCCTATTCCCGGAGCAACATTCAATACAGACTCGGCAATATCGGTTTCGGAGTTGTAGCGCCATAAACTCTTTCCGTTTATCCCATCGTCGGCTCCGAAATAGAGTGATCCGTCATAAACTATAAAATTGTATGCTCGTGAACCGTTCGTCCCGCTGTTTATATCTTTTACCATTTCCATTTTTTTTGTTTCTGCCGTATACCGCCAAAGCTCTCCACCACTTTCTTTATTATTGCCCCTGAAATAGAGTGATCCGTTATAAACAGTCAGATAATCCGCATATGAATACTCCGGGCCTTGTAGAAGTTCTACAGTATCACTTTCAGAGTTGTACTTCCATAATCGTCTTCCACTTTTTCCATCGTCAGCTTCAAAGTAAAGTTCTCCGGAATATACTGTGAGTTCAGCCGGTTCCGAACCGTTTCCTCCTTCTTTTATATCTTTTACTATCTCTGTTACACCGGTTTCACCATTATGGCGCCACAGCTCCCTGCCATGATCATAATCTTCTGCCATAAAATATAGGTGCCCATTATAAGATGTAAAATATTTTGGAGATGACCATCCATCGCGTATTAGAATATCCTCAACCAATTCTATAGAGCCTGTACCTTGATTGTATTTAAATAGTTCCTCACCAATGTCTTCGTCCTCTGCAGTGAAATAGAGTTCATTATTATAGGAAGTAAGATAAACTGGGAATGAGATCTCATACGGATATTGAGTATCCTCAATTATTTCCACACTTCCTTTTTCGTCATCATAAACAAACAGCTTCCGTCGATAGGAATCACTTGTAGCAGAAAAGTAAAGTGCGCCGTTGTTTTCAACAAAAAATGCAGGAGTTGAATTGTTTGAACCTTCTTGTGATATATTAAAAGACTCCGCAGCCGTAGTATTATCATTGTAGCGCCACAAAGTTCTTCCTTTTTTACCGTCGTATCCTGAAAAATATAAAAATCCATTGTGGGAAATCAGGTTTTTCGGCCTTGAACTTCCTCTACCCTCTAATATATCCTTAGCCATTTCTGCTTTCCCGGTTTCTGAATTATATCTCCATAATTCGCTTCCATTGTCATCACTTAATTTCAAGTACAAGGATCCATTGTGTACAGCGAAAGGTCCTTCTTCCATAGGGTAGATTTTCGAACTGTCTGGTACAGTAAAAACAGTAGGATAAGATATAGGATTTCCTGTTTCTTTATCATTAACCTGTTCTACAAGGTCATTTATTGAATCATAAGACCACAAAGATGCTTCTGCGATGAAATATAGTTTTCCATTATATTCTTTTAAGTGATATGGAGTTGGATCATCTTTATCTCGGAAGCGTTTAATCTCTCTTGACTGTTCTGTTTCCGGATCGTATTCCCAAATACTTGGACTTTCATCATTTGAATCTCTACTGAAATAGACCTTTCCATCATATAAAGTAAGGTATTCCAAATAAGAAGAATGATAAAGTTTCCCGAAGCTGGTAATTTTTTCTACATCTCCAGAAATTGAACTATATCTGAACAATTCTATATATATTTTGTCTTCATAACCCTTAAAGTATAGAAAGCCTTGATAAGATAAAAGATACTTAGGCGTTAATGAAGCAGATCCGTTTACAAGTTCAATTTTATCTACTGCATCATCATACCGCCATAATGACCTTTTATTAGTTTTATCATAAGCACTGAAATATAGTTTTCCTTCGTTAATCACAAGGTATTGTGGATTAAAGTTTTCCGGTTGATTATTTTTAGAAACTTTTTCAGCTTTGTTTGTAATTGAATCGTATCTCCACAGCTGCTTTCCGTTTTTCCCGTCACTTGCACTGAAATATAGTTTTCCATTGAACAATTTGAAATATTCCATATTTGAACCATTTCGCCCTTTATTAACATCCGCAACTAGAACGACCTCTTCTGTCTCATCAAGCCGACAAAGCTCCCTACCGGCAGCTGCAGTGAAGCAGGTAAAATATAAAACGCCATCATAATCTACAGAATATCCAGGATCAAAAGCATAAGTAGTATTGTTAATATTTGCAACCATATGCGGGTTGTTCACAACGGTCACTTCAACTGTTTTAAAAACTTCAGATTTGTTATCACTGCAACTTATTGAAACTGTACAAGTTGATCCCAGCTCTCTATTTTCGGTTTCAAAACTGTAGGTGTTCCCGGTAAGTTTACCGCCGCAGGTTTCCTCATCGCTTTTTATAGAGATTGTTACATCATCTCCATCTTCATCTATGCAGATAACTTCATGTTTGTACACGATATTTTTTGATGCTCTTGATGAAAGAATGGATGTTATCACAGGTTTATTTTCATCTTCTTCGATTGTGATATCAGCCGTCTGAACCGCGTCATCCTTTCCGTCGCTACACTTTACCGCAAGTTTACAGGTAGTACCGCCTTTTGTTTCATCCGGTGTAAAGCTGTAACTGTTTTCCGAAACAACGCCACCACAGGTATCCTGCTCCTCATCAACGGAAAAAGTAAGAACATCACCGTCTTCATCTTCACAGACAACTTCATAAACAT
The DNA here is from genome assembly GCA_942492635.1 of uncultured bacterium. Classification (GTDB taxonomy): domain Bacteria; phylum UBP6; class UBA1177; order UBA1177; family CALOFP01; genus CALOFP01. The sequence continues at coordinate 1,326,815 of CALOFP010000002.1, read as the reverse complement.
ATTCAACGTCTTCCGTGGCTGATGCTGAAGGTATCGATGTAAATGTTGGCACTTTCTGATCTTCAATAATTGAAATATCCGACTCCTGGAATATTTCATCTCTCCCGTCACTACATTTTAATGCAAGTTTACAGATTGTTCCTCCTTTTGTTTCATCAGGTATAAAGCTGTAACTGTTTTCTGAAATAGTTCCGCCACATGTATCCTTTTCATTATCAACAACTATTGTCAGATCATCGCTGTCACCATCTTCGCAGACAACTTCATAAATATAATTAATATCTTCTGTGGCTTCTGATGTCGGGATAGAAATTATTGCTGGAACTTTCTGGTTTTCAATAATGGAGATGTCGGCCATCTGGGGAAATTCATCCTTTCCGTCGCTGCATTTTATTGCGAGTTTGCAGGTTGTTCCTCCTTTTGTTTCATCCGGTGTAAAGCTGTAACTATTTTCCGAAACAACTCCGCCGCATGTATCATTTTCTTCATCTACAGAAATAGTAAGAGTGTCACTATCTCCATCTTCACAGACAACTTCGTAAACATATTCAACTTCTTCAGTCGCTTCAAGTGGCGGGATAGACGTAACAGCGGGAACTTTCTGATTTTCGACAATGGATATATCGGACTTCTGGAAAATTTCATCCTTTCCATCACTGCACTTTACCGCAAGTTTGCAGGTAGTTCCCCCTTTTGTTTCATCCGGGGTAAAAGTGTAACTGTTTTCCGAAACAACTCCGCCGCATGTATCACTTTCTTCATCAACGGAAATAATTACAGCATCGCCATCCGCATCTTCACAGACAACTTCATATTTATATTCAACCTCTTCCAGCGCTTCAGTTAAAGGTGTCGATGAGAAAACCGGTGGCTTCTGATCTTCGGAAATTGAAATCTCTCCATTTTGAACTACGTCATCCTTTCCGTCGCTGCATTTTATTGAAATTTTGCATGTAGTTCCGCCCTTTGTTTCATCCGGAGTAAAAGTGTATCTGTTTGCCGAAACAACTCCGGCGCATGTATCATTTTCTTCATCTACGTAAATAGTTACAGCATCGCCGTCCGCATCTTCACAGACAACTTCATATTTATATTCAACCTCTTCCAGCGCTTCAGTTAAAGGTGTCGATGAGAAAACCGGTGGCTTCTGATCTTCGGAAATTGAAATCTCTCCATTTTGAACTACGTCATCCTTTCCGTCGCTGCATTTTATTGAAATTTTGCATGTAGTTCCGCCCTTTGTTTCATCCGGAGTAAAAGTGTATCTGTTTTCAGAGACAGTTCCGCCGCAGCTGTCTTCATCCTTATCTACGGATAAAGTCACATCATCTCCATCGGCGTCAATACAGACAACTTCGTAGACATATTCTGTATCTTCAACTGCTTCAGATGAATAAGTTGATGTTATTTCCGGTTTTTTGTTCTTAATTTCAACGTCATTATCTTCATCTTCTTCATTCATATCCAAAACTTTATCGTTATCAGTTTCAGCATCATGTTCTCCATTATCGGAGAGATCATCTGCCTTTGCACATTTATCTGACATTAAATCGTAATCATTCGTAAGGCTTTCGGCACCAGTACTTCTGTTGTTTTCATCACTGCAGCTGAAAAAAAGTACAGCTGAACAGAAAAAAACAATAAGGGACAATCTCTTCATTATTTCCTCCGATTTTTCTGAGAATATGCCGTAACTTATCTTGAACACTTGTTTTAGTCAAGACAATCTTTATTATAATGAATTAACAGTGATATATTCCTTATCGCTGTTTTAATAGTTAAACCCTTCAGGAACAGGTTCCGGTTCTTATTTTGCTTCAACTCTAAAAATGGAGATCTGATAAATCCATCAAACAAACCACACAACAACCGCATCTTTATTAAACATTTAGCATCACAATTCAATCTTTGTTTTTCATATGTTTTCTCATATTCATTTTTATCTCTAATTTTATTGACATTATATAAATATTAGAATAATTTCTAGCAGCATTTTCCAACAAATAGTTTAAAGAGGTTTAGATGAAAAAGTTTATTTTAATTACCGCACTTCTGTTTTTAAGCGGTTGTTATCATTCGGTGACAATGCACCACACAGGAAGATCTCTCGGAAAAGGAAAGATGGACATCGGACTCGGTTTTTCTGGTCAGATGGTAACTCAGGAAAGAGTAAAAACCGATTCTGATGACAACGTCATTTTTGATGAAAAAGCAAACCCGGAATATGAGACATCTTCATTCACATTTCCTCAAGTCGAAGTACTGGGCAGATACGGAATTACGGAAAATTTCGATCTAGGATTAAAATTCTACAGCTACTTCCTTGGTTATGAATTAAATGCAAAATATCAGTTTCTGGGTGAAAAAACCGGAGCAGGTTTTTCAATGTCCGGATTAATAGAGGCAAGTACCGTCGCATTCGAGTTCTGGGGATTCACTCCCGGAGTTGCTCTCTCCTACGATTTTTCAGATATATTCGGCCTCTACGGAGCAGCAAGATACACCTATATGACCGGCTCAATAGAAGGAGATACAACAGTCACCTACACTGATAAAAATGGTGAGTCCGTGACAGAGAAAGGAAAACTGAAAATTGCCTCCCCCGGGCACGCTGTTTCAGGAACCCTTGGTCTCAACATCAACATCAGTGGTTTCTGGATCCGTCCTGAATTCACCTTTACAAAATTCTTTATCGATTCTGACAATATTTTCGACAACGAAACTCAATATATGATGACTCCCTCTCTCGGTCTGGGATTCAACTTCTAATTTCATATAAAATATTCGCTCCTTTTAGTCGGATTGCTCCCTGTGAAACGTTCGTCTCTCTACAGGACAAACTTGTTAAACGTTCGTCTTCCTTTATATTTATTTCTTAAAACTCTTTCTATAGACAATAATATCGTCAACTGTCAGGACCGGATATCCGTGTTTTCTGCCAAACTCAACAATTTCGGGAAGTCTGGCCATTGTTCCGTCGGTATTCGTCAGTTCACAGAGTACGCCGCACGGCTTATGTCCCGCCAGTTTCATAAGGTCCACTGTCGCTTCTGTGTGGCCTTCCCTTTCGAGCACGCCTCCTTTTCTGGCCCTCAGCGGGAAAACATGCCCTGGCCGGCTTATCATCTCAGGTTTCGCTCCGTCGAAAACCGCCGTTTTAATTGTCGTAACTCTGTCCTTTGCTGAAACTCCTGTCGAAACTCCTTTGGCAGCTTCAATTGAAACCGTGAATGCTGTGCCGTAGCGGCTTGAATTTTTATCAACCATCATATCGAGATCCAGCTCCTTCACTTTCTCCTCGGTGAGACAGAGGCAGACAATTCCGCTGCATTCACGAATAAGCATAGCCATCTGTTTTTCAGTTATGGTTTCGGCGGGAAATATGAGGTCTCCTTCGTTTTCGCGATCTTCGTTATCCGTTACCAGAACTCCACCACCTTTTTTTAAGACTTTCAATGCTTTTTCAACACGTTCCATCGAATTACCGAACTCGGACAAAAGGGTACTTTTCATCACTGACCACCTTAGTTTATTAATAATTACGCCGAATTCAGGGGATTGAAAAAGATAGAAAATTCAGACAATTCCGCCGAATAAATAATCATTCGCTACGGAATCACAGATGAATGATTTTTTGATTAAGTCATCGCTCGTCACAAAACCATGACCGACTCTATCAAAAAAAATCAATACTCTATCCTCTTCACTCCGGACTTTTACCGTCGGCCCCGGGTTTTCACCGGATCTGCGCTTTCGCGCTCGCGGGCTCTCCAAAAGGATTACCGCCGATAGGGAATTCCACCCTGCCCTGAGAATAGGCTGCTGAAAGATAACACTTGCATTCGATATGTCAAGCTTTTCATTTAATGATTCTAAAATCTGTTCGGTCAACAGGTTAGATGAATTGCAAGTACGACATCCTCCTTTTCATGAATTGAGTTGTAGATGTCCACAACTATTCCGCTCTTTTTTTCAATTAGAAGAATCTCTTTTTCAACGCAGAGATTGCGAACCTCCTGGTCTACAGCCATTATTCCGCTGTGCCCGGTACCGACAATGAGTGTTTTTGGAGGATTTTCGAACACCTCTTTCAAATCTTCAACCTGAAGAAGATGTCCCTCTTTTCTCCACCAGGAAGTCTGTATGTGATCCGGGAAAATTATTATGTCGTTGGTAAATCTTTTCCCATCCACTACGATAACTCCGAAATCGTATTCCTCTATCTTCATAACTTCCTCCACTGGAAGATTATTCTGTATACAAAAGTGATCCCTCTATTTAAATTGTACTACTTCAGCATCCCATTTTCACTGAAAAGATATTTCTTTAACACTCTTTACTGTAAGTAATATCACAGACTACAAATAATTATCAATATTATTCTATCAATTCAGACCATATTGATTTTCTGATCTATAGCTAGATAAAGTGATTCAAGGAAAATATTGACCTTATTCCACAAACAGTAGTTTGCAAAATCATTTAATTTACTTTATTTAATATTGTTCATTTTTATTTTTGACTTCCCTTATTTTCATTCCTATTATCTCACTGTCGTTTTTGCTTATTGAGGTTGTTTTATGAAAGTTTGTTTTTCTATTTTGTTATTTATTTTTTTATGTTCCTGTTCCCAATCTGTAACAATGTATCAAACAGGTAGATCTTTGGGAAAAAACAATTTTGTTCTTGGAAAGGGAATAGCTATCCCTTTTGTCTGCACAAATGTTAGTGAAACACACTCGGACAGGGACAAACGTTTAGATTTTGACAAAGAATATTTTCTTTTGCCTACCGATGATCTTTTTATCAGATATGGAATTAGTGAAAATTTCGATATAGGCTTAAAGGTTAGCAATATTTTGATGGGCCAGTACCTCAGCGTAAAATATCAATTTCTTGGAAAGAAAAGTGGTGAAGGTTTTTCAATGTCAGCTTTTGGAGAAGCTGCCACTCTTGCCAGGAACTACTACTTTTACACAGGCGGCTTGGCATTTTCTTATGATTTTAACGAAAATTTCGGCATCTATGGAGCATCCAAATATTCGTACCAAATCGGATCAAAAGATGAACATATAAGCGATGACAACTACACAAATAAAGATGGTGATTATGTACACGTTAGGGCGCAAAGTAAAGTTGACGGACATTCAGTTACGGTTACCATCGGTTTAAATTTGTCTGTGGATAATGTTTGGTTTCGTCCAGAACTTTCCTATACAAAATTTTTCATTGATAGCAGCTATAAAATCAACACTATAGAATACACGAACGATTATATGATAACTCCGGCTTTAGGTTTTGGATTCAAATTTTAAGAATATTTCTATATACATTTCAACCACTCTTTCATACATCATTCCTTAAAAAAGGATGCATCTCTAATTAAAAGCTAATTGAATTAATATTGATCAAAATTTGAAACAATAAAAAGATAACAATGCCAATATATTAAAGAAAGTTAGATGTGTAGGATTCCCCTATTCCGTGCTTCCGCTTCTCCAGTGATCGCGACAGAGCGCTATGTAGGATTCGTTCCCGCCGATCTGGATCTGATCCCCGTTTTTCACAACCTTCCCATTGGAAAGTCTGGCGTTCATCGTCGCTTTCCTTCCGCAGTAGCAGACGGTTTTTATCTCTTCGATACTGTCAGCCCATGCGAGAAGGTAGGAGCTCCCTTCAAAGAGCTCCCCCTGAAAATCGGTCCTGAGTCCGTATGCGATTACGGGAACGTCCAATTGATCGACAATGCGAGTCAGCTGTTCAACCTGAGCCTTCGAGAGAAACTGGGATTCGTCTACGATGACGCAATCCACATTTTCATGTCTCAGAAGACGATCGACGTCGTAAAAGAGATCGGTTTCGTCATTCACAAGGTGGGCTTCGTTGAAGATGCCTATCCTGGATTTTACGATGTGCTCTCCGTCACGGTTGTCTATTGCAGGCTTGAACAGAAGCGCTCTCTTACCGCGCTCTTCGTAGTTGTACTGAACCATGAGAGCGTTTGCGGTTTTACTGGCGCCCATGGCGCCGTACCTGAAGTAGAGTTTTGCCATTGAAATCTTTTTTTAAGAAGTGATTCTAAATCTTAAAATGGGATAAGTCCGAGAAGAATACCGGCTGCGATGGCGCTTCCGATAACTCCGGCAACGTTGGGTGCCATTGCGTGCATGAGCAGGTGGTTGTCGGGATCGTTTTCACGTCCCACATGCTGAGCAACACGGGCACTGTCAGGAACCGCGGAAACACCGGCTGCACCGATGATCGGGTTGATTTTGTTATCTTCAGCAAGGAAGAGGTTCATGAACTTTGCAAAAAGTACTCCGCCTGCTGTTGCTATTGCGAATGAGAGAGCTCCGAGTGCGAAAACGAGGAGCGACTTGGCATTGATGAAGTGTGTCGCTGATGTGGATGCACCGACTGTAAGACCGATAAGCACTGTAACGATATCGATAAGTGCGTTGGAACCTGTCTTTGCAAGTCTGTCGGTAACTCCCGACTCCTTCATGATGTTTCCCGCCATGAGCATACCGATAAGCGGAAGTCCGCCCGGTGCGATCATACAGCAGAGAACGAAGGCAAGAACTGGGAAGATGCACTTCTCAAGCTTGCTTACCTTTCTTGGTGCCTTCATCCTGATGCATCTTTCCTTCTTGGATGTGAGAAGGTTGATGATCGGCGGCTGGATAACCGGAACAAGTGCCATGTAGGAGTATGCCGCGATGGCGATCGCACCGATCATGTGAGGTGCCATGAGACCGGAGATGAAGATGGATGTAGGACCGTCGGCACCACCGATGATGGCGATTGAAGCAGCTTCCTGAATTGTGTACTTAACAGGCTCTGCACCGAAAAGCGCCATTATCGGAGCTGTAACGTCAGCCATCGAGAGTGCGAGGAGGAAGGATCCGAAAACACCGACCTGTGCCGCACCGCCGAGAAGGATCAGCTTGGGATTGGAGATCATGTAGCTGAAGTCGGTCATGGCTCCGATTCCGAAAAAGATGAGCGGCGGATAGATACCCTTGAGAACACCGTAGTAGAGATAGTTCATAACGGAACCGTCATCGTACACGCCGATCTTGATTCCCGCTGCGGAAGGAATGTTTCCGAGAAGGATACCGAAACCTATCGGGAGAAGAAGCAGAGGTTCAAAACCTTTCGCTATCGCCAGATAGATGAAGAGAAATCCGACAAGCATCATGATTATGTTTCCTATCGTGATGTGCGGAAATCCCGTCGTATTTAAGAAGTATACAAAATTGTCTAAAAGAGCTTGCATCTCATCCCCCTTATCCGATTGTGATGAGTACCTGGTTTTCCTGAACGCTGTCGCCCTCTTTTACGAGAACTTCACGTACGGTTCCAGCTGTGCTTGCATTGATGTCGTTTTCCATCTTCATGGCTTCCATGATAAGAACCTTCTGTCCGGCAGCTACTGTGTCACCGACCTTAACGAGGGTCTTGAGGATAAGTCCGGGCATGGGAGCCGTAACTCCGTTTCCGCCGGCTGCAGGTGCCGGAGCCGCTGAAGGAGCTGCAGCCGGTGCCGCAGCGGGAGCAGCAGCGCGTGGTGCGCTCTTTGTGATCTTCGGAACGATCACAGTTCTCTCCTCTTCGTCGTATTTAATCTCAACGTCGTAGCTGTTTCCGTTAACTTCCACAGTAGCCGTTGTAACGTTGAAATCCTTGATTTCAACTTTGTAGTCCTTTCCTTTTATTTTAAGTTCGTACTTTTTCATCACTTACCCCATTTTTTCTGAGATTGCCATCTGTTGTAGCCGTCATTCTGATAAACCCTGTTTGCCGAATTCCAGGGTGATGTGTTGAAGTCCTGCTCCTGTTCCGTAAGATTCACAGCTCCTTCGGAGTGGAAAACAAAGAGATTGAGTGCGGTTGCAATTGCAACAATCTCGTCCTCTTCTCCGGCTTCGGCTTCCTTTTTTGCCTCCGGCTGAGCTTCGTCTTTCCTGGCCGGTGCCGGCGCCGATGCTGCGGCTGCTTTGGCCTCGGGGTTGAGTTTTATGAACATCTTCAGAATAAGGGCGAGTACGATAAGTCCGGAAAGAACAACCGTAATTCCGACTATGGGAAGTACCCACAGAAGTGTGGAAACATCGTAGCCCTGAATTCCGAGGACGGAGTTTGCCAATGTTACAAGATTCATCTACGCCTCCTTACAGCGGAATGTTTCCATGCTTTTTAGCGGGCATGTCGTCTTTTTTGGTTCTGAGCATCTCAAGCGACTTGATGAGTCTTGCACGTGTTGTCTTAGGCTCAAAGATGTCGTCGATGAATCCGTGCTGTGCAGCGATGTATGGATTCTCGATCTTCTCTGCGTAGATTGCTTCCTGCTCAGCCATGAACTTGGCCTTGTCCTCTGCGGCGGCAAGCTCCTTACGCTGAAGAATCTCAACAGCTCCCTTTGCTCCCATAACAGCGATCTGAGCTGTAGGCCATGCAAAGTTGAGGTCTCCTCTGAGGTGCTTGGAGCTCATAACGATATATGCACCGCCGTAAGCCTTTCTCATAACGATGGAAACCTTAGGAACCGAAGCTTCGCTGTATGCGTAGAGCATCTTTGCTCCGTGCTTGATTACACCGCCGTACTCCTGAGCTGTTCCAGGAAGGAATCCCGGGGTGTCGATGAGAGTAACTAGAGGAATGTTGAACGCGTCGCAGAAACGGATGAAACGGCTACCCTTCATGGAAGCGTTGATGTCGAGACATCCTGCGAGAACGTTAGGCTGGTTGGCAACGATACCTACTGTACGTCCGTTGAGACGTGCGAAACCTACAACGAGGTTTGCTGCGTAAGTCGGCTGAATTTCGAAGAACTCACCGTCATCGAATACCATCTGGATAACGTCCTTTACGTTGTATCCCTTGTTGGGATTGAGCGGAACGATATCGTTGAGAGCATCTTCAAGACGATTCATGTCGTCGTTGCACTCGTATTCGGGTACGTCTTCCATGTTGTTGGAAGGAAGGTAGCTCATAAGTCTTCTGATATTTTCGATCGACTCCTCTTCAGTTGCGTGTGAAAGGTGTGCAACACCGCTCTTCTGCATGTGAACCTGGGCACCGCCGAGCTGCTCGACCGTAACATTCTCGTGTGTAACAGTCTTAACAACCTTCGGTCCTGTGAGGAACATGTAGGAGTTGGACTCCGTCATGAAGATGAAGTCTGTAAGAGCCGGAGAGTAAACCGCTCCGCCGGCACACGGTCCGTAGATAGCGGAGATCTGCGGAATAACACCGCTTGCAAGGGTGTTCCTCTTGAAGATTTCACCGTATCCGTAGAGAGAGTGAATACCTTCAGGAATTCTTGCACCGCCGGAATCGTTGAGTCCGATTACCGGAGCACCCACCTTGAGGGCGATATCCATAACCTTGCAGATCTTGGATGAAACAGTTTCGCCGAGCGAACCGCCGACAACTGTGAAATCCTGTGCAAATACGAACACCTTACGTCCGTCGATTGTTCCGTATCCTGTTACGACCGCGTCACCGAGGGGACTTCCCTCCTTACGGTCGGCACGGAGTGAATCTATCTCCTCGAAGCTGCCTGGATCAAGAAGCTTTCCGATTCTTTCGCGGGCTGTGAGTTTTCCCTGTGCATGCTGTTTTTCAATTCGCTTCTCGCCGCCGCCAAGACGAGCCTTCTCCTTTCTCGCTCTGAGCTGGGCCAGTTTTTCGTCGATCGATACCATACTTAAGCCTCCAAACCTCTCTACTTAATGTTTCTGCTCTGTAAGCTCTACAAGAACTTTTGATTCTTTCGGATGGATAAAGGCAATCCGTGTACCGTGAGCACCACCCCTGGGTGTCTCGTCAATAAGACGGGTGCCGTTCTCCTTCATCTTTGCGAGTTCCGCCTCAATATCCTCCACATCGAAGGCTATGTGATGCATTCCCTCACCCTTTTTCTCTATGAACTTGGCGATGGGGCTCTCTTCAGATGTCGGCTCAAGCAGCTCTATTCTGCTCTCACCTGTCTGAAAAAACGCAACCCTCACCTTCTGTTCCTCAACAATCTCGGTACCCTCGAACTCGAGTCCCATCGTGTCCCTGTAGAAGGGTGTGTGATCCTCAATACTCTTTACGGCAATACCGATATGATTAATCTTTTTGGACATTTAATCCTCCCAATTGATGGATAATCTATTGTCAAGTTCCTTAATCGCTGTATAGGGATTTATGCTCCCTTCGAGAACCCTCGTCGTCCAGTCAGTGAAAATACCCCTCTTTTTGAAAATTGCAAGAATATTTCCGCCGACCTTCTCCTCCACCATGTGCCGGAACTGGCTCATGAGCTTTTTCTCCTTAAGCCCCTTGAAATTCTCGGCAATGTAGCTGTTTCTTCCTTCCACCTCATCAATGAGATCGTCGAGACCCAATCCTTCGATCGCCACGGTCTCGACAACGGGAGGAATCCACTCCAGCCGGTGTCGGTTGAGGTTTATTATCATATTAATTTCGGCAAGAAGCCTGTCCTTGCCGTCCTTATCCGCCTTGTTGATCACAAAGATATCGGCTATCTCCATGATTCCCGCCTTGAGAGCCTGTATATCGTCTCCGAGTCCGGGAACAAGCGTGAGAAGGACAGTGTCCGCTATGGACATTACGTCCACTTCGCTCTGACCCACACCGACAGTCTCGATAATCACCACGTCAAAACCTACGGTCTTGAACAGGTTGAGAACATCCACCGTGGCGGGAGCCATGCCTCCCAGGTTTCCCCGGCTTCCCATTGAGCGTATGAACACTCCGGGATCAGTCGAGTGGGAACCCATCCTGATACGGTCTCCGAGTATCGCTCCGCCCGTAAAGGGGGAACTGGGATCGACGGCGACTACGGCCACCCTTTTACCCTGCTCACGATACTTCTGGATTATTCTGTCGGTAAGGGAGCTCTTGCCCGCTCCCGGAGGCCCCGTGATCCCGAGGATCTGGATGTCCGGATTTTCACGATAAATCCTGGACAGCTGATCCTCGGCGAAAGCCGGATCGTTCTCGATCCTTGTTATGAGGCGGGCAAGTTTCCTGAAATTGATCTCCCCGCTGGGGAGGTAAAGTTCTTCGACGTTCTCGATCACTTTTTAACGTTCTCTTTGATGAAATTGATAAACTCATCGCTTGGAGTTCCCGGAGTGAAAACAGCCTTCACACCCTTCTCAAGAAGAAAGGGGATGTCTGTTTCCGGAATAACTCCGCCGCCGAAAACAAGAATGTCTTCCGCTCCCTGCTCACGAAGGAGTTCGACAACCTTCGGAAGCAGTGTGTTGTGCGCACCGGAGAGAATGCTCATACCTACGGCATCAACGTCCTCCTGTATTGCTGCAGCAACGATTGATTCGGGAGTCTGACGGAGACCTGTGTAGATAACCTCCATTCCCGCATCCCGAAGAGCACGGGCAACGAACTTGGCACCACGGTCGTGACCGTCAAGGCCCGGCTTTGCTACTAGAACTCTTATCTTTTCGCTCATTGTATCCTCCTATAGAATGACAGATTCCTTGTGCTCACCGAAAATATCCTCAAGCGACTTGGAGATCTCTCCCAGTGTCGCGTAGGACTTGACGGCTTCAAGGATGTGCGGCATGAGGTTGTCGGAACTCTTGGCCTTTTCAGAGATCGTCTCGAGTCTGCGGCGTACGAGGTCGTTGTCACGGCTCTCTTTTACGCTGCGGATCTTGGCGATCTGTGAATCCTGGATGGACATATCGACCTTGAGAAGGTTGCTTGGCGGCTCCTCGTCGATCTGGAACTTGTTGACACCGACGACAACCTGCTCCCCGGATTCGACTTCCTTCTGGTAGCGGTATGCGCTGTCCTGGATCTCCTGCTGTACGAATCCCTTCTCAATAGCCTCAACCATTCCGCCGAGGTCGTCGATTCTTCTGATATAGTCTTCAGCCTTTGCGTAGATGCTGTCCGTAAGCTCCTCGATGTAGTAGGAACCTGCAAGCGGATCGATTGTCTTTGCAATTCCGCTTTCGTAGGCAACGATCTGCTGTGTACGAAGGGCGATCATAACGCTCTCTTCTGTAGGAAGCGCAAGTGCCTCGTCACGTGAGTTTGTGTGGAGAGACTGTGTTCCGCCGAGTGTTGCGGCGAGAGTCTGGATTCCGACACGAACGATGTTGTTGTTAGGCTGCTGGGCTGTAAGTGTACATCCCGCAGTCTGTGTGTGGAAACGAAGAGACATGGACTTTGCGCTCTTTGCTCCGAAACGCTCCTTCATGATCTTCGCCCAGAGTCTTCTTGCAGCCCTGAACTTTGCAACCTCTTCGAGAAGGTCGTTGTGGGCGTTGAAGAAGAATGAAAGTCTCGGCGCGAATGTATCGACATCCATGCCTGATGCGATAGCGGCCTCAACGTATGCGATACCGTCAGCGAGTGTGAAAGCGACTTCCTGTACTGCGTCGCTTCCAGCCTCTCTTATATGGTAACCGGAGATGGAGATTGTGTTCCATCTCGGAACCTTCTGAGAACAGAACTCAAAGATGTCCGTAATGAGACGCATACTCGGTTTGGGGGGGAATCTGTATGTTCCGCGCGCGATGTACTCCTTGAGAATATCGTTCTGGATAGTTCCGGTAAGCTGGTCCGAGGAGTAACCCTGTTTTTCGGCAACAGCTATGTACATGGAAAGCAGTACGCTTGCGGTTGCGTTGATCGTCATGGATGTGGAAACCTTTCCCAGAGGAATTCCGTCGAAAAGAATCTCCATATCCCTGAGAGAATCTATGGCAACACCAACCTTTCCAACCTCACCGTGTGACATTGCGTGGTCGCTGTCGTATCCGATCTGTGTGGGAAGGTCGAATGCAACCGAAAGACCTGTCTGACCGTTGTCGAGAAGGTACTTGTAACGATTGTTGGACTCCTCCGCAGTACCGAAACCGGCGTACTGGCGCATCGTCCAGAAACGTCCACGGTACATTGTGGGCTGTACACCGCGGGTGAACGGATACTGTCCCGGGAAACCTCTCTCTTCGAGGTAACGGCTATCCTCATGGCGAGGTGCATAGACAGGTTCAACGGTCTCTCCAAAGCTGGTTTTGAACTCAGGTTTCCTCTCGGGAAAACGAGCTACAGCCTTGCCGTGAACATCACTACGCCATTTTTTAAGCTCTTCTTTTAATGACATTGATAACTCCTTTCAAACAGACAAGAACAACGTTTCATGATTTTATATCTATGTTTTGTAAATGCAAAGAAAAAATGGGAAAAATGAATAAAAGTAGGTAGATGTTGATAAGGCTCGATATTCATTATCAATTCACATTAGACAGACAGTTTCTTTTCCCATTCCAAAGCGGTTTTCACGATAAACCGCAGATCGTCTAATTCCGGCTTCCATCCGGTCATGGAGAGGATCTTGCCGTTGTCCGCGACAACCTTCGCAGGATCACCTTCTCTCCGTTCGGTAACTTCGATTTTGAAATCGGTTCCGCTGACCTCTTTTACGGCCGCTAAAACCTGCTTGACTGAGAATCCGTTTCCGTAACCGCAGTTGAAAATATTGGATTCCTTTTCCTTCTCAAGATAGTTGAGAGCCTCGACGTGAGCCGATGCGAGATCCGTAACGTGAATGTAGTCCCTCACTCCCGTTCCGTCTTCTGTCGGAAAGTCCGCTCCGAAGATACTGAGACTCTCCCTCTTTCCGAGAGCAGCTTCACACGCCACCTTAATGAGATGGGTCGCATTGGGAAAGCACTGTCCGATTTTTCCGTCCGGATCGGCTCCTGCAACATTAAAGTAACGTAGAATGGCGTAGTTGAAATTTTCATTCGCATACGATGCATCGATCAGCACCCTTTCGCTCATGAGCTTGCTCATGCCGTAGGGATTTATCGGAGCCGTCGGAGTCGTTTCATTCACAACACCTGTTTCAGTCTCACCGTAAACGGATGCCGTCGAGGAGAATATGAACTTCCCTACATTATATTTAAGGCAGAGGTTGACGAGGTTTGTCGTATTGACCGTGTTGTTCATGTAGTACTTCACGGGAAAGCGAACAGATTCGGGAACAACGATAAATGCCGCGAAATGAATTACGGCATCGAAGTTACCCTCTCTGAAGATCTCATCCATACGGGAAAAATCGGAAAGATCGGCCTCTATGAGATTTCCGTAGAGTACGGATTCCCTACGACCGGTAGAAAGATTATCCACGACTGTGATGGAGTGATCGGTATCGTCACCGAGAAGTTTAACAACATGGCTGCCGATGTAACCGGCGCCTCCCGTTACGAGAATATTCATAACGAAACCTCCTTAAAAGTTCGAGTCATTATACAAAGCACCACATTGATGGCAACTTTTAGTACCCCTAATGGGTAATAATTATCAAAAACAACCGACAATCTTCAGGATTCTTTTCAACTTGAGATTCAATTTTTTCAATTTTTCCGCTCTTCACTACTTTCTCCAAATGGACTCGGCAAACTTTGCGGACTCAACTGACATTATGGACAAATTCACTGGAAAAACGCCGGGGGTTTTCAGGATTTAAGATATTTTTTGCGGTACTGTGTCGGTGTCAGTCCGGTTTCCTTCTTGAAGAGTGTGTTGAATGTGGATTTTGAGTTAAAACCGGCTTCGTACGCTACGGACAGAATATTCTCGTCGGCTCTAGCCGGATCAGCCAGTGCCTGCTTCATCTCCTCGATTCTGTAACTGTTTATGAAGGAGTAGTAACTCCGGTCCATGTATGTGTTTATTATCTGCGAAAGATAGAGATGACTTACCTTTAGCTCTTCGGCAATTTTCTGGAGAGTTATGGCGTTGTCTCTGTATGGCTTCTCGCCTTCCATATACTCGTGCAGCATCTCTATGTAGTATTGGGCTTTATCCTCTCCTATCCTGCAGCGTTCATACTTTTTCTCCGCCTCAACAACCCTTTTTATGAGCTCTTTTTTCTCCTCCTCCATGCTGCGGAACTTGTAGCGATAGACGAAGTAGAGCATTGTAAGAAAGGCGAGCAAAGCAACTGTCCTGAAGTAAATCGTCTGGTAGAAAAATGGCTTGATGACAAACGTCCTGGATTCTCCAACTCTGTTCCAAACTCCGTCGCTGTTCGCACCCTCGACACGAAACCTGTAGCTTCCGGGCTCAAGATTCATGTAGTAGGCGGCTCTTCGATTTCCTGCTTCGATCCACGAGGTATCGAATCCATCCAACCTGTATCGAAAGCGCATTTCCTTGGGATCTGCATAGCTCAACCCGCTGTAGTGAAACTCCAGCTCCCTGGTTCCAGGCTGAAGAACCGTTTCACGTCTGAGATCCATGGAGACTCTGTCCACCACCATCTTTTCAAGATGTATCGGAGGTACGTAGCCGTTCAGCGAAAAATCTCCTGGATCGATTACTGCAAGTCCTTTTGTAGTTGAAAACCACAGCATTCCGTGCTCATCCTTCCAGGCAGGGTATTGAAAACCACCGTTAAACTCCACATCGACAGTCCCCTTCTTTATGCTGTGAGAATAGAATCGCGGAAGCGGACCTGAGCCTTCCGCATACTTTATGAGTTTACTTCTGGAAACCCTTGAAACTCCTCTGTTGCAGCTTATCCAGAGATTTCCCTCGTTATCCTCCATTATCGCATAGATTCTGTCGTCGATGAGTCCGTCCTTCTTGGTAAACGAGTGAATTTTACCCTTGTGATAGAGAATGAGTCCGTCCCCGTCGGTCGCCATCCACATAGTCCCGTCCGGACCTTCATAGACCGCCCAGACATTCTTTGAATCAAACTTCTTCTCAATCTCCAGACCTGCAGGTTTCCCATCCTTCAGTACGTTTATACCGAGTTCAGAAACAACCCACACTCTCCCCTCTGAATCCTCCTTGACCCAGCGAACCCTGTCGTTGTAGAGGCCGTTCTCCTTGGTGAGATGTCTCATCCCGTCCGGGGAGATAATTGTCAAACCTCCTGCTGTCCCGACATAGATGTCACCGTTTGATATCTCCACGACAGAAAAGACAAGATTGCTCTTCATTCCGTTGCTTTCGTCATAAACCCTCGAGTTTTCTCCGTCGAGAAGCCTGAGCCCGTAGGTAAGGGAACCTACCCAGATGCGTCCCCTCGAATCCTCGATTACGGAGGTGACCATCTTACTCATCAGCTCTTCCTTGCCGAATATCTTGACTACCCTACCGTTTTTTATGATGTTGAGACCGTCACCCCATGTTCCGGCAAAGATGCGACCATCCGCTGTTCCAAAAACGGCAGTTATCATATCACTTGAAAGACCGGTTTCAGGAGAGAGAAACCGAAACTTGCAGTCTCTGAGCATCGTAAGCCCCTCATCCTGGCTGCCGACCCAGATATTTCCCTCCAGATCCTCGTAAAGTGCCCTCACAAATTGGCTGGTAACACGATTTGAAAAGGATTTTCTAAACCTTCCATCTTTGAAAAGCTGCAGTCCGCCGCTGTAGGTGGCCACCCAGAAATTCCCTCTTCGATCCTCCAGCATCGCAACCACTTTCCCGCCGACAAACCCCTCTTCAACTCCATATGAAACAAATCGCCCCCCTTCAAACAGCGATATTCCCATATGGGTACCAGCCCAGAGCCGCCCTTTCCTGTCGACATAGAGCTTCCGCACCCTTTTTGTAGCGAGGCCCTCGGATTCACCGTAGAAAGTGAACCTGCCATCCTTCAAGGAAGCCACTCCTCCCGTTCCGAATGCTATCCACAGATTGCCCTCAGGATCGTCTATAATATCGTTTATGGAGTTTGTTACGAGACCGTTCTCTTTCGTGTAGTGTTTCACAACCTTACCCTTTTCGATAAGGTAGATACCGTTGCTGAATGTGCTTCCCCACACTCTTCCCCGGCCGTCAGCATGAACGGAGAGCACCATCTCATCGCTCATACCCTGCTTTTTACCGTAATGGGTGAAAGAACCGTTTTTGTATTGAATAATTCCACCGTCATGGGCAGAAATCCACAGCCCTCCCTCAGTATCTGCAGAAAGATCGGTTATCCAATTGGACTTTATCTCCCTTGTATTCTCCTTGTTGAAAACCGTGAAGTTAATTCCGTCGAATCTGACAAGTCCCTCCTGCGTACCAAGCCAGATGTAGCCGTCGGTAGTCTGAACAATCGAACTTACGCTGTTCTGGGGAAGACCGTCACTTCGCTGCCAGTTGTGGTAGGCGAACTGCTTCCTCGGACCGGAAAAGGACCCCTTTCCGCTTAGGGATAAAGAGACAAGAACAAGACAATAAAACAAAAAGCCTTTGAAATACTTCACGATTTTTCCAACTTAACACATCTTAATAAAATGCCGTATTTTCAAAAATCAAAACAAAGAGTTACATCAGCAGCGCATATTTAACCCTGTAAAAACAAATAGTTATAAATCACCCGTCAAGTGAAGCATACCACACTTTTTTTACGGATGCAAATTTCTATCTAATTTATAAGACAACGGAAATAAAAAATTAAATGAGGGTTTAAAGAATGATTAATAGTGGGACACAATATCGGTGGTATTGATTTTATCTACCGTCGTTCATCTCCTTCAGGGCCTTTTCCAGTTTTTCCAGATTCACCTTGCATCTTTCACGAACGGTTTTTTCATCAATCTCGTCTTTATCTGCTAATTCGGCATCATAAACTTTGCCAAACTCTTTTGCTAAATCTTCATCCCAGTAATTTAGAATATCAAGATGGATGTCAGTCATTATCTCCCTAACAAATCTGCTTCCAACATAAGTAAATCTTCGAGAAAGTCTATCTATATAGTTATAAAAATGTTTACTACGTATTCTTCCATTTAAAAAATCTTTCAAAACTTGCCGAATCTCCAACAATTTAAAATCTTCTTTCAAGTTAACTATTGAAAAACTAAAAAACTCCTCATTTTCTACATTCTCGTACAACATGAATCCTTTTTCAAAGGCACTATTAACAAAAAGCATGTCCATATTGTACATTCCAATACAACTAGTTAAAAGTTCTTTCAAGTAAACATCTTTTTTTATAATGTTAAACTTGATAATTGGTATTCCAGCAAAAAAATCCTCAAAAACCAAATAAAATTCATCTTCAACACCGATTCTTTCCAAAAAAAGTGAAACCATTTTCACAAATTCAGCCATTCTCTTTTCGCTATTCTGGCTATAAATTCTAGGACAAAAACCGTCTGGTTTTGGGATTGTTCGATATGAAACAAAATGCTTAAAGACAGCTTTAACTATATCTAGCTTAAAATCACCAATATTTACTTCTTCAAATTTAATGTCCTGCAGATCTGCTAATTTTAGTAAGTAGCGCTCATTATTTATTGACATTTTATCTCCTTTTAAAATTTATTCCTCAAGGCAAATATGATGATCTTCTGTACCCTCTCTATCTATTGCCTTATACCTATCTCCTGTTTGGTAGATCCCATTTTTGTTATTTCTTATTTTAAAATCCACATTCAATTGGTCTGGTCCAGCCTTAGGCATACCTGCGTGGTAATGTCCATTACCTACCTTTGTATGTTTAGCAACAACTCTACGATGACCTTGAGAATTCTTATAAACTTTTTTCCATCCATGATGTGATTTTTCCAGTGTAAACTCATAATTTGGTTCCCACATCCTCAAGACATTGCTACCTACATCAATAGTTCTTTCCAACACATAGTCTTTAGTAATTCCGGCCATTTTATTAGCCAGAGCTTCAGCTGCTTGCTCTGAAAATTTTGGTTGGTCTTTATTGTCACATGGATCCTCATAATTAGGCTCAGCAGTTTTAGTAACGGCTCCTGGTTTTGAACCGGATTTAGCCTTTCCCCTTTTTCTATAAGAAACATACGAATCATAAGCATAATTGGCAGCTTTTGCATCAACAATCAAAGTTATCCCAAAACCAACACCATACGCAAACCATTTGACCGGAAGTATATCTGTCGGATCGGGTGTAGCGGCGTCAGTAAGAACCCAAGATCCCAAAGAAGCACTTGCACTTTCCCCATCTGGATCAGTCATCTTCACAGGTCTATTATTGGCATAAACATATAAATTGGATTCCATCGGGTTTTCTATGATTTTCTCTGGATCCTCCATAAATAGTGGATCTGCGGTAAGCCACCTTCCGAGATCGTTTATATAATACCTTGATCCGAAATATGATATACCAATATCATCATCCATCTCTTTTCCTGTGTATGAATATAGTGGTTTTTCTCCGTCCCTGAAGATTTCATCCTTCCACTTTATTCCGTATGGAACTTCAGCACTTTTCGATACTGCTACACCCATTTCATCAGTAAGAAAAACGGTACTTCCTAAATGATCATGAACATAGTATCTTGTTTTCTGGGCAAATTTAAAAGTATCATTTTCTATTTTATCTACAATGATCTTATCCAAATCTATCAGATCAAACTTTCCGTTTTTATCTACATCCACAATTTTCTGCATTTCATCATTAATTGAAACGTCCGACAAATATGCATTAATAATCGATGTTTGTGAGTAACCAGAAATTCTTGCCAGCTTCTTTTTGCCGAGCATGACATAGTGGTAAATTTCACCGTCTCTTATTTCATAATCGGGAAATATATAAAGAACCTCTATAATTTTTTCTTCTTCTTCTAAACTATCTTCATTTATCACCTTTTTAACAATACGCTTCCTTGTTCGCTTCCCTCCTGCATCGTATCTGTTTGTCTGAATCATATTCATTTTTACAACTTCTGTAAGTTGGTCCATCGAATCGTAGGTAAAACTCATACCATTATATTCAGATACGTTACCATTTCTGTCATAATCCAATTCAATTACTTTGTTACCTTTCACTATTGAAGTAACAGCATATGGCCCCGCGTTCTCTGTTTCACCATAACTATATTCACCAATATCAATTGGAATTTTTTCTTCACTTAGCTCTATTGGATTTTTTGCAGTTCTAGATTCAATATTTCCTGACTTTGTGTAGGTCCAATTCACTTTCCCATAGAGCCCAGAAGCCTCTTTTAATCTGTATATTCTGTCATAAGTAAATGATTGAGAAAAATCAACATCGCTGCTGTCAATTGATTTTACATTACCAACATTGTCATATAAATATTTAAAGTAAAACTCTTTGCCCTCTCCATTTTCAGAAAATTTTATTTTGGAGAAAATGGAATTGGTTATCCTGAAATTTCTCGGATCAAAACTGGCTTGAAACTCTATTTTATTTCCATATTTAGCAGTTTTACATTGTCCGAATTCATTGTATGTCAAGCGGCTTAAAAACTTTTCTTGTCCTCCGTTAACTTCAGTTAAAAGAGATCTTTTATTATAATCGTACTCAAGTCTATATTTATCTGGAAACACTTTTGCCATTACACGACCCATGGAATCATACTCAACTGTCATACTGTAGCATCTTTTCAAATGGCTATTGCATCGGCGATCACTAAAATCAGTAACACCCTCACCATTCGCATCAAAGAACTCTTTTATAGTTCTCACAGTACGTCCTCTATTATCATATGAGTAGTGTACGTAGTGATCGCTATCTTCAACCCAAGCCAGAGCACCCTCTAAGTTTGAAAACTCTGAAGAAAATCCACTATTGTTAATAAATGTACCATCAGCATTATCATAATGATATTTTACATCTCTATTTAACAAACCTTTATTATCTAATGACTTAACGTTTTTTAAACGCCCTCCCCTTCCATAAGAAAAAATAACTTTCTGATTTTTATTATCAATAGTGTAATAAAGTGCACCATTGTCATAATATTCATAGTTTTTTTCACCACTACTGGGGTCATTCATCTTATAACGTCTGTTTAATGTGTCATAATAATATCTCTTTATATTATTATCTGGATCCGTGAATTCATTTAATGAATCAAGGGTGGTGTAGTGATATGAATACCGAATATCATCTTTATCTCCAGATCCCATTTTATATAGTAATTCTATTACTCTGCCTTTGCCATCCACTTTTTTTAAACTGCTGTTGTTTTCTTCATCAATATTCTCACTCTCAAAAGGCCTATAGTAATTAGTTTCAAAGGTATTATCTGCGTTAATTTTCTTTTTAACACGACCTTTTTCATCATAAACATTCTCTGTATATGGCAACGAACTGTTTATGTATATCATGAAATCAGAAACATCAGAAAAATATGGTTTGTACGTCCTGATAGCACTATTTCGTTTATTGAAAATGACATTATTGCTTACTAACCATTTTTCATCTTCACTTTCCATTTTTTTCTGCCTGATTCTACCGAGTCCATCCACATAATTATAACTTGTTATAACAGAATCGCCTCCCATCTGTTCCCTTACTTCGGTTTTCACATAACTTATCGGATTTTCAAGCACATATGTGTACCTGGTTGACGGCTTTTTATCGACATCGCCTGGTTTATAAATCTCTGTTACCCGCCCGAAATTATCTATCTCTACATGGGTTTTGTTTCCGTTATAGTCGGTAACTTCTTTTACAACACCGAAATCGTAATAATAATCAGCTTTCGTTGAAAGTGTTTTTCCATTATCAAGGTGTACTATTTCTTCTACAGGAAAGCTGTGGGTATTGGGATCATACACTATTGTTCTTCGTTGTCCGACAGCGTTTTCCGTTTCTTCAACATTACCCCATCTATCGTATTTGTATTTCGTCTTAAGAACCCAGCAGCTACCAGATTCATTTTTTGGAATCCCATCACTGTTTTCTTTAGGGCAGGATTCGTTTTTTGGAATCACATCACGCTTCTCTATAAGAAAAGATTCTTCACGGGTTTTTCTACCAAGAGATATTTCACCAAAAATAAACTCTTCGCTATTTGAAAAAGTTTCATTGTAATCGTAGTAAATGCGATCAATACTTCTTATGTGAACATTATCTCTTTTTATGATTTTTTTGGGAAAACCGAGCATCCAATTGCTATCATCATTGATATAGAGAGTTTCGGTTATTATCTCGTCGTCTCCGACATCATTTCCAAGATGATCAACCTCGCCAAGTTTTTCCTCTTTTACAAGATTTCCGTATTTATCAAAGGTTCTTTTGTTTTTCAGATACTTCCATCCACTCTCAGCCTTCTCTTTCAATGTGGTCCGATCTTCCGGAGAGTATGCAAAAACAACCTTGTTTTCATCATCAACTTCTATAAGCGTCCTGACGTCCCAATCCTGGAATGTTTCCTGGAATATTTCCGGTAATATTCCGTCACCTTCTGTCTGAGTTACCGTGTGCTCAACTTTTCCCTTCAGCGCCTCATCAACATCCCCCACATTGAAAGTAGATCTAACCACTAGCGTGCCCTGGGAGTCATCTCCGATCTCTTTCTTGGAAACCGACTTGAACCCCCTGAATTCTTTCTCCTTTCCGTCCCAGTATCCGTTGGAGTAGTGGTAGGTTGTCTCTCCCTCCCAACCAAGGCTGTCCTTAACCTTTATCTTACTGACGACATTAACAGGTTTAGGGAGTGATGTCGTCCAATCATTTCTCTTTTTTCTGTCTTCCGCTGCAAAGGCGGCAGAACTTTTGTACTCTATCTCAGTAATTTTTCCCAGACCGTTATCAATCCTTTTAAGAAGGTTGGGCTTTTCTGAGTGACCGAAAAAATCCACAATGTACCAGACATACTTTCCGTTTCTATTAGCCATTATGATTACATCCGTAGAACCGTTTCCGTTCAGGTCGGCAAAATCTATATGACGCTGATCAATTTTCTCCGGGAGATTCCCTCTTACTTTTTTAGCTTCAGCAAATCCTTCATTCCCGGTGTTAAGATGCAAGAGAACTCTCGCACCTTCAACTTTTACAATATCTGTAAGTCCATCTCCATTGGTATCAACGTAAAAAGTATTATCAAAAGATCCATAAGGTACGTCATCGAAGCATTTTGGACCATCAAAAAAACCAAAACCTTTGTTGTAGTATGTACAAAGAGTGCTTCTTTCTCCTTCATATTTAACTTCGCTATAGGATTTCAATCTAACAACAATAATATCTGAAAGACCATCCCCGTTCATATCTCTGAATTTTACACCTGAATCACTGAACTCAACGCCCCGTGGCAGCGGAGGTATCACATCTCCATCAATTTCGGCTTTATAATTCCAATTTTCACCGTCATTAATATACAGATCCAGCTTCCTTTCTCCAGTAAATGTACCATTATCCACTAAAATATCTTGCTTTCCATCAAATGTCACATCCACAAATTTCAATTGTGAATTACCTATATAACCTCTTTTTCCAGAGATAGCTTTAAAGATTTCAAATTTCTTATCTTTAATGATATTTTTACCAGAATAGTAACCGATAGTGGCAGTATTAAGATAGTTTGAAACAATATCAAGGTAACTATCTCCATTTATATCCATTAACATAGTATTGGAAGTGCCCAGTGGTTCATTGGGTGATTTATCTATAGATACAAAGTCTGAAGCAAAATTTTGACCATCGAGATTTTGAATGTATTTGTAGTGCCCGCCTCGTCCACCATCAAGAATATCAGGCAGACCATCTCCGTTCATATCAGCAAATACACAGTTCCCAAATTTCAAACAGTCATACTTTACAGGTGGATCAACTATTTCAACCGCTGCATTATCTACATTGAAACTGGTATATTCAAAAACCAAAGGAGGCATCTCTTCGGGATTCTTATTTTTATTAGAATTTGCATTTCTGCAACTATCTGATTTTTGAACCTTTTCAAGCAACAAAAAGCCGTTCACTTCCTTATATTTCAATGCATAGCACCATACTTCATTATGTCCGTGGCTAATTTTTATGTTTCTCAACATTTCTCTGATTTCCACACGTTCTCGTGTTGTATAATTTACAACCGGATCAGTTCTATACTTTTGTGAAAATTTATTTCCATCCGAAGAATAGATAAAATCCACAACATTTCTGTACTGTTTTTCCTCATCTTCATTATAATCCTGGTAGACAATTCTTTTAGGGTATAATGTACCCTTATCCTCAGCATATGAATATTTTACTTTATGATCGAACTGGTCCCCTATTTCTGAGATGTGCCATAAAAATGTTTTTTTACTCCCTGTTTTACTAACTGAAGCAGCAGTTTCTCCAAAAATGGCAATCAATCCATTTTTATGATGAACCTTCCATAAATCACCATCCTTAATTCTCTCAATCTTTAAAAAAGAGCTTTCATTTTTCAATCTGTATATGTTATTTCCAACATGAACCAGCTCTTCATTTGTACCTGAATCCTGATATATGAATCTGTCTTTTGAATCATCATATGTCGGCAGACCCTTATCGATGAGACGTGAAATTTTTGGAAAGTTGAAACTCCATCCAAGACCAATTATGCCATTTCCTAAACCCCCATTGTAATTCAAATTTAATATGGGGGCCAAGGCTCCTTTGGGTAATTCAATTGGAAAACCATAACTGGCCGTTCCGGAAAAAAGGTTGGTGTCGAAAGATTGTCCCAACCCGCTTATAGACCCGGGCCCATCGGGTAATTTAATAGCCTCAGGGCTTACACCGCTAGGTTTTGGAGAAGCGTAGATTGAAAAAGAGATAAAAAGTAAGAACAAAAAATAAAAGATGCTTTTCTTCATGCACAATACCCATTCTATCTATAAATTTCTTTTTGATAAAAATAAGAAGTTAATTTTCCTAACAACCCCTTTCTTCTAAGACACTCTATGAAAGCGCTTTCTTTTTATTTATAAACCCAACAATGAAGCAGTTTCTAACAAATAACAATTAGTCAATTCTTTTACGACAACTTTTCACAAGTGACATTCATCGACACATGAAATTCTACAAAAGAACGCTCCGGTCTTCTTACTCTACTGACTGTATAAAAGACCTATATGACAAATGAGTTTACGCCCCCAATTTGCTGGAGGCGTAAACAGACATATTGGAAACCATATCAGAACAGCCCGTATTGAGGAGGGCAAGCTAACTGCTATTGCTATATAAATATCAATAACATTTTGTGATAGCTGATCTAAATTCTTCACTGTCCATATGTGAATATTTGATAGTAATTATTATATCTTCGATTACCACATCTTTATCTAGAAACAGATAATTATCATCGGTACTTAAAGGTATTTCAAGAACCCATTCAGGAGCTGCAACACTTCTTCCTTTGAACTGCTTAGAAGTACAATCAGGTTCTGAGGAGCAATAAGGCTCATTGTTGTAAATAACATTTGAAGTTATGTTCATAATTGAGGTTCTTGCCTCTGCATCGGAAATATCCCATCGCTTCACTTTGGTGTATCCATTGTCAAGTTTATAGCATGTCCTCATATCATCAGATCTACCTCGTTTCAATTTATACTTGATTTTATTATGTTTATCTATGCCTGAGCCTGAAGTAGTGATGCTCATTTCATCAATTATCGCATTGCAATCGCTACTGCTCATCGGCATAGAAGGATTGTCTGCTCCAATTGTTTGCAAAAACAGACCAAATGGAATCGCGATAAATTGCTCCATGACGCCAATATCACTCATTCTTGTCACACGATATTGTGAAGAGCGAATTTTTCGAGTAAACTGTGCTGCTAAATTCAAGCTCACATAATTATTGGGATCATATTTAATACTTTTATCAGGAAGCAGAATATCCCTGAGCGATACATCCATAGTGTCTGTTTTTTCTTTGTGACTCGACCAACAAGCACCTATTTCATTTGATAATATTGAGATAATCCCATTAGTACTATCTAAAAGTTCATCGAGAGATCTATATTTAAAGACTTTATTTGAGAGTGTACCCGGCGTTTGATAGTTATGATAGTACTCAAATGCTCTAGCCATTTTGTATGCATCAACTAGTGCCTTTTCCAGTGAATAATCAGCATTGAGTATATGCTTGTGTTTTCTCAGTCTGTTATTCTGAGGATCGTCTATAAGATATTCGATAATACCCTTATTTGCTTCTCTATAGTAGTTTGCGAATTGCTGTGCCTTGGAAAGAAGCTGCTGCTTCCTGTGTTCGAGTGTAAGGATTCTTTGATGCAGAGAAACGTACTCCATAGCAAGACTATGCGCTTCGAGCTGCATCTTGGTAATCATCTTGTCTCTTTCCTTCAAGTCCTTTTCGACAGCCTCCTTATTATATTGCAAAGACTCTGCTCTCTGCGCCCTGAACAGATCCTCCCGCACGTACCTTTCACCAAGTTCAAAACCGGTAAGTGCAAGTGCATAGAGCCAAGCCCCCTGTCCTGTTCGGTTACCTCCCGATGAGGCACCAAATATCATAATATTTTCTTGACCTTTCGCATATGTCTGTGCCAGCTGTTTACCATAATCCATCCAGTTCAACTGGTTATTATACCTCCACAGTTCATCAGTTTTCTTTTTGTAATAGTCTACATACTTTTCACCCTTTGCAGTGATAAAATCTATCATATCTTTTTCAATATCGATGGACTGCATCAGGTTTGACAAACGAGTTTTAACCGATTGCTGATTGATTTTCATTTCACTTATCTGGCTTAAAACTGTTCCTATTTCACCTGCATAACATTTTCTGGGTTCACTTCCACCATCATGAATTGTTAGTTTTTTAAATCCATCCTGACAACTATAGTGAGTGCTCGGGTTATTTTGATTGTCTTTTTTAAATGTCACAACAACATCTGTACATTCATCGTTAGTGCAGGAGTAACGCAAATCATCAACATCATTGTTGTTGTTCAAATCACAAAAGCTGTCATTGCTATATTCGCCAGGAAGTCCACATATATCATCAACCTGATTCAGATACTTATCCCTGTTGTTTCGTAGCATCTGATCAAAATCAAAGTCAGCATTTCTAAAAGCTTTATAACTATTAAGTGCGAGATCATAATCTGTCTTTGCAATAGCAGCATGGCATTTAAATTGTTCTTCAAACCATTGCCATCGGGTAATTGAAGGATTAAAATTATTGGAGCAGCCCAATGACCCTCTTCCCAAATTAAAGAAAACTCTTTTTGGATCGAGGCCCAAAGGGTTGTTTGATTCGTCCAATCTCATTCGCAGTTCCGATGATGATAAAAGAATATCGCTCATCCAGTCAGTATCCGAATAATCGACAATGTCTCCTTCCCAGTTTTCCTGTAGATAAACCATGGATACTGCTTCAAGAAAAAGTTCCTGAGTGTAAAGATCAAGGAATTTTCGATGTCGAATATCTACGCTGTTTGTCAGCCTTCTTTTCAAGTTAAGTAATTTGGAGAGCATTCCTAAACTATTCTGCATGTGATCAAAAGGACGTTTTAACATCCCATTAACTACACCGAGTTTCCCAATCTCTGTTGTATCTTCAAAAACAGGAGTTTCATTTCCTATTGTCATGCCATTTGGATTTACAAGAAAAGGAATATTTACCAGAGAACGTACACCCTGCTGCATATGTGGATCAAATATGAATGCCAGAGCCTTTCTATGATAATTGAATGCCTCAACAGTAAGAGAGTCTTCATCTTGTTCCTCGCCTCCTGTTTGGCCAGTCCCCTCATTTTGTCGCATCATAATCTTAAAGACCTGTGAGACCTTATCCCCTGCGGCATAGTTGTATGTGATGAGAATTTCGTTAATATAATGCCTTAATCTCCAAGCAATAGCCACACGTTTACTTCTTGAAATCTGGTTTAGAGAGGAGGAATCGGAAGGCGGGTACATATAATTTCCCACTACCTCTGCATAGGCATGAGCAATGCATTGCATCTTTCTAATATCAACTTTTGTATCGAAAGCATCTGTACAGTCACCTTTTTCACAGATCTTTGCCTGCTGCTCAAGGATATCTTCAACATCGGCTCGACTTACCTTTCCCTCGAGTGATTTAAGAACGTTTTCAAGTTTTTCTTCAAGAAAAATCACATCATCAAAGTGCTCTTTTTCATAATTTTTCAGCTCTTCAATAAAATCCAATCCTGATTCACTTTTAAGTTTTACACATTCGTTAATTTCAGGATGACAGGCAAACCCACTACGGCAATCATTATCTTCATTACATGTGTTCTTTTTTATACAATATCCCGAACCAGTATCACAAAATCTATCATTTCCGCCACATTCACTGTCTGATTTACACTGATTAATTACAACACATTCCTTAGTTTCTTTATTGCATATAGATCCTAATCCGCAGCTTCCACACTCCTGCGTCTTTACACAAGTTTCTCTTTTGCAAACAAATCCACCCAGACAGTCAGAAGTTGTTTCACAACTATCCTTTTTTATACATTTCCCGACACTTACATCACAAGTAAAACCTTTAAGACAATTATCATTCTTGCTACATTTATTTGTCCTCAGACAAAGTTTCATTGCTTGTTCAGTTCTAGTATCTTTTACTACCTGACATTCAAATCCAGGATCACATTCATACTCTCCATCAACATAATTACACTCTTTAATTTTAACACATTTTTTAATTTCTCTATCACAATAAGTCCCTGCCACACACTGGTTGTCTGTAAAACATTCATCTGTTTTAACACATTCATGAAAGACACCCTTCCTGTGGCATTTAACGCCTTCACCAAAAACTTTACAGTGCTGATCATGAAAGCATTCAGTGCGAGGTAAACAAATTCCAAATTTGTTATCATCATTTTCAATACCGTTCACGGCTGAAATAGTTTTCACGCACGACATTGAACCACCATAACACTGCGCCGCTTTATAACAAACCTGCATCTTTTCACAGCGTCCATAATCGTTATTGCAGAAGAAACCTTCCTTACACTCGTTACTGTTCTCCTTGCAGAGAAAGCCCTCACAGGATTTTATATCACCAGATGAACATTTGTTTATCTTTACACATTTTGAATAGAGATCGGACCACTCCTCGATTCCTGTCTTGCATTTTTCATCCTTGGATCTGCGTAAACACACTCCTTCCATGTCATTACAAGTGTACTTCTTACCACAATCTGCTTTTTCAAAACATGGTGCCGTCTTAACGCACTCATGAATTTCAGAATGACATTTAAAGCCCATTTCACAGGGATTATTCTGGTCACAACTTTTTCTTCCGTTTACGCACAAACGCTCATTTGCATCACACTTATATCCATCCATGCAGTCACTATCAATATTACACCTTGCTGTTTTTACGCAGGCTTTATCAGACTCATTGCTCGCATACAAATCCGGGCAATCTTCACCCTCGCATGTACATTTATCAACGCAACGCTTCTTTTTCTCATTTCCCAGCCAAAACTCACGGCAAACAAGTTCTCCTGGGCAATCATTATCTGTATCGCATGCTTCTTTTTCGACGCAAACTTTTGCAAAGCATTTAAAACCATCACTACAATGATCATCCGTATCACATTCATTGCTGTGTACATATAAATGTTTATCATCGATCTTATTGCACTTCAGTCCATATTCAGGTACATCCTCGGGATTACAAACTTTTAACTGAACACATTCATTACTATATTCATCACAAACGAATCCTTTAGGACAATTCTCAGAGCATTTTCTAACTTGCCCACACTGTTTTATCCCGTCAATACAAACAGAACCGTTCCTACAATCACTGTTCTTTTCACAGCCACTGCTTTCAACACAAACATTACTCTGGGAGTCACAACGCAATCCTGAAGGGCATTGTCCATTTTCATCACATTCCTCAACCCGAACACACTTTTTAATATCCGGATCACAAACAAGACCATTAGAACAATCTGTATGCTCCATACACTCTTCAAGCTCACCTTCCCTCCAAGTTAAATCCTTTATGAACTTCTGTGCATCATTAAAGAAACGACCGCAATGATCGCTGAGATTCGGTTGATTGCCACTCTCAACATAACTCCCTTCACCTATAGCAAGCTCATCTTCTTCCGGAAGAGTCCCATCCGACTTACTGTTCCCCTGGTTGAGAACAATTTCACCGCCAATAGTGTAAGAGGCATCCCCGAGCCCAAAAATCTGTTCCCTGTACATTCCACTTATAGTTCTTTCAAGTGTATCGAGCTTGGCCTCAACTATTACAAATCTTCTAATCGGCCGTTTAAAAATATTATTATAATGAAGTACACTCGCATTTGGCCCAACATTGTATAAAGCAAAATCGTGTGTCATATTAGTTTCAAAGAAAAACCTTATTTTACCTGTCGTAGGCCTGTAAATCCCTGCAAATGGTACACTCTCATTTAAAGAAAAACCTTTGTCATCTTTTATAGTGTTGATGAATAGTGTCGATTTTTTTGTACGAATACGACCCCAGACAAAGTTCCCTCTAAAGGTTTCTGTTATTGGTAGTCCTGTATCTGCATTAATTTTACTAAGAGGGATATCTTTGTTCCCATTACTAACAGTTTCTTCTCCTTTAAGAAGAGTATCCCACTGAACTTCCTGGTCAGTGAAATTGAAATCCATTGATATTGCCGTTGATCCTGAAGATGTCGGTTCTGTAAACATCACCATACCATTATACAGACCTGATGAGGACGGATTATTATAAGATAACGTTACAGTTGATACATTACCTGTTCCCGCCAATATATCTACGGTTATTCCGTAATATCCAGATGGCAATTGGTTGAATATATGCTTTTCAAAATCAAAAACGATTTTCTGTCCGCTTTTACCATGCAACACTCCAATAGGATTTTTCATTATTAGAAAAGGAGTAACTTTGCATTTCTCTTCCATCCCCGGATAATTAGAATCTCTACTGCAATCATCAGAAACACGGTCCGCATGTTTGTACTTTATTCTGTAAGGAATTTTTACTCTCGGATCATTTATAACCTCTGCCTTAGTCTCTTTATCCATTATGACTACAGGTATTTCGATAAAAGGCATATCCGGTCTGATATTTATAGAATGTGCCCCAAACATCACACCATATCTTTTCAAAGGACTGAGAGCATACTTCTTGTTTTCATTTACACCTTCATTGTCTTCTTTGATGTCTATTGGAATCTCACACCTATTGTTACTGTTACATATCCATTCGGTTCCCGGGCAATCAAGGCTCCTGTAACAGCTTGGCTCACAGGTACCGATGAGGCAATAGTTTCCCGGAAGACAATCACTGTCCAACTGGCATGATGTACGTGGATCTTCTACTTCGTAACATCTTCCTCTTTCTGTTTCACAAGTTTTGTTTCTGCCATAACATTCAGAGTAGGAACCGGTACCGTCCAAAAAACCGCATGTTTTATGGCACATATGTTCTTTACAATAAGCCCCGTCTCCGCAATCAGTATCTTTATCACATTGTGTGCAGTACTTAATTGATGTATCATCGACAGTTTTACACTGCCAGTGAAATTTTCCACCTGAACAATGCGATTTTTTTAAACACTTCTCAAGTTGGGGGGGATTCAGAAATTCATCAATTGCAGCATCCACATCGTAGATATTAAATTCCTGAGTAATATCTCCGTCATCATTTTCGTCATACCGATCCAACTCTTCAATCCAGCTCGAGTATGGAATATCATTTATAAAGAATGAAACTATTTTATCCATTCTGTTAATATCCATTGAGAATTTAACTTCCGGTTCATCGGCATTCAAA
The DNA here is from genome assembly GCA_942492635.1 of uncultured bacterium. Lineage (GTDB taxonomy): Bacteria > UBP6 > UBA1177 > UBA1177 > CALOFP01 > CALOFP01. Next base: position 1,295,313 of record CALOFP010000002.1, on the reverse strand, counting down.
TTAGCCAACAGGAAAGTCACTCCCAAAAGAGATGAAATTATACACTTCAATATATTTATTTTTCTCATCAATTATCTCCGAATCGAAGTAAACATAAGATATAATGACCACTATTTAAAAATTTTTACAAGCAACCGCGGTAGAACCGACTCAACCACGGTTGCACAGTCACTATAAAGTAATGGGTGCCCCGAACGACACCTGATCATTTGCTTCTACAGGCGCAAATATCTGCCTGTTATCATCAATTTTCACAGTTGTCTCATCTTCGGTATTTTTTCTAAAACCAATTGAAGCTATTATTCCATCTGCAATTCTGTTGAGATTTGCAGCACTCAATACAGTTACTCTTAGTACTCCTTTTTTATCATCATTTTTGATAAAGATATCTTTCTCTGCAGCTTTTACAGCGTCACCCTTCTCATGTCCTAGGAAGGTAATGGCATTTGGATCGTACTGGATATATATATCTGCAATTCTCGGTAACTTTTTATTGTTTGTCGGAGTAAATTTTATATCGATTTTTGTTTCTCCATTTCTCTCAAGAGAGATGACAGGAACACTTCCATCAAGCCCGGAGGATTCATCTTTTTTATTACTAGTATCATTGTTACTATCGCAACCTGCGAATATTAATATTGTCAAAGCAATTAATATAGAATGAAATATTTTCTTCATTTTTTATCTCCAAATAATTCCTGTTTTATAAAATACAACATACACTAGAAGCATGAAGCCTCACAGCTAGCATAATAAGCTTTGAGACGCCAATGAAATGATTGTTGATGGCTCGGAGCAGTAGGATCCATAGAGTAAACTACTCTACAATACCCCCCGGCCTTGTTTATTCTCGTATATGTAAGAGCACAAAAATTATAATCCTTCCCAAGTACATTTGAGGTTTCAGCCAAAATATTGTTAAGAGCATGGTATGCATTAAACGATTTTTGATTACCAAGCTTCACGGTTTTCGCTTCCACACTATCAGCATATACTTTAGTAGCTTTGATGTTACCCTTTACTTCAAGTTTTTGAGATGGACTTGTAGTGCCAATACCAACATTGCCGGAAGACGTGATTCTCATCCTTTCGTTTGCATTCGTTCCGAACCTCATATAGTTATTTTCTCTATTCCAGATTATTCCATTTCCACCAGACTCTATACCGACAATAAATCCATTTCCCGTTCCTGTACCAGTTCTGGAGTTTTGATATTGAGTTGCCACCTGCTCAATTGCATTTTTATATATTGAAAGTTCTTCTCCAGGTATATGGTTTTCACCGATTATCAAACTACTGGAATAGCGCCCCGTACTTTGATTTACTGTGGAAGGCAAATCAACAGAACCTGTTACTTTCAGGTTGTTAACAGAGAGCGTTTTGTTAACTTGCGCATCCCCTGGGATCAGGACATCATAGGCCACTACTTGGAATTTAGGTTGAATAGTAACTAAGCCTTTGTTATTGTAGTACCTCATATTAATAGCAGTTTGACCATTAATCTTGGTAATCAAGCCGGTTTTTTTGGTTTCAATCACACCACCCCCAACAATTATTGGCGCATCAAATTCATAACTTTTTGCATTAGTTGTAAACTTTACAGCATTTTCAGCTGCATTTATTTTAGTATATATTTCACCATCGGTTCCTGTTTGTCCCATATCAATCTTAAGACCATCCACTTCGCCTTTAAGGGTAGTATTTCCTATCTTTGCACTGTTTTGAACATAAAGATCTACAGTTTGCTCAGTATCTCCAAGGTTTGAACCAATCTTCACTTTGTTCTCAACTGTTAGTGGAGTATAAAATTTTGATTCTGCCAGACATGTATTTTCAGGAGCATTGACTGATACATCCTTTCCAACAATTATCTGATCTTTTACATTGAAACTACCTTTGGCAAGGGTCTCTTTACTATGCAAATTCAATTTCTCCAGATTCAGATCCACATCCTCCGTTCCCGTATATTTTCGTCTCGGATCACTGGAAATGTTAATTACATTCATTTCCTTATCCTCGCTGTTGTTTTTGTCAACATTGTTAATAGGATGCCACTGGACCCAACCGCCTTTTTCTCTATTTACGTTGCCAGGCAATTTTGGTGTCTCAAACTCAAAGTACCCCACCTGATCTTCAGTCTCATAAAGATTAAAATCTGCGGCGGCTCTGTGAGTGTAAACCGATTGTGCTGCCATCTCACATACAAGAGCATCATTTGCGTGAGTGGCGGCATTCGCCTTAACAGCAAAGGGAACGGAGCCAAACTGAATTCTAGGTTTAACAGCTTCTGGATTAGGATTTCCCTTTACAGCTAAATTGAGCTGAAGATACATGTCGGAATTTTCAATAATATTATCCTGAAAGCTCTTTCCATTTACACACTTCATTGCACTTCCGAATTGAATATTCAAAAGTCCTCTTTCAACTTGAACATTCTTGAAATTTTCGGAACACAGTTTTCCAGTTTCATCGGTACCGTTATTATCTGACATTTGACGGTCATACACTACAATCTCAAGAGAATCAATTGTACCTCTTTCTACAGGCATCTTTGCTTGACTGAGGTTTGCATGAAGTTTAAAAATTAACGGACCATCCTGAATAGAAACACCTGCAAGAGTGATATTTTTTCCGTTGTCATTTATTACAAGATTCTTTCCTCCAAATTTGAAAGCAACATTCTGGTATGCTCCCGAGTTAGCTAGGAGCGACGTAGTCACCACTAATGTTGTTAAAGTTATCAATTTTTTAAAAAATCTGGAACAGTTCATTTTAATCTCCTATATAATTTCATTATTAGAACGAAGTAATATCATCAATATTCAACAGCTGATAACGAATTTCCCTTTTGGGATTGATCGGATCTGCATGCATATCATCTTTCCAAAAAAGAAGGTTTCCATCCAACTTAAGACCATCCTTCTTCTCTGCCGCCGAGAAATTGTTGGATGTATCAAAATATAACCCGCTATCATAATGTCTCTTGCTACCAGGATCCTTTAATGTACAGTTGATGGGATAGAAAGAGTTTGTTCCATCTCCGAATCTTGCATCTTCGATACTCCCGGCAAAAGGCGGATCGTTTTTATCACGTTTGTTTTCATCTGTATTTTCTCGGGCAACATCCCTGTACATGATTCTTGTTGGATCAGATGTGCCATCGTAGCTACATAAAACTGCACTCTTTGGATTCACAGTAGTAGTGTTAACTTTTAACTCGTTTATAATCAGCGCCCTATGGCCACTTTTGAGCTGTATCTTGTCATTTACTCTCATAGAATAACGACTAAATTCAACTGGATAACCGACCTCAAGTATACTTCCATCATGGTGCTTTATTTTCATGTTTTCTTTTATCGTATCATGTCTTCTTATGTATGGTTTTTCAAGACGAATTCTTGCTGCATCAAATGTGAAATCTACAAATGCTTTATAGATATTATCTGTTGTAATGTTCTTAATGCACTTGTCATACTCCGCTTTCTTTTTCTGATAACTTTTATCAACCACTGTAACTTTTACAGGTTCACACACATTATTGTGCACTGTCCATGCTCCAACCTGGACCCATCGATTAAATTTGTCCAGAACTTCAAAAACCATACGCGGTGAAATATTATAATCCCTGAATCCTGCCGCCTTAATCTCGATCAAGTATTGCGGAGGAGTGAACAACCCTTTGAGAGTGGCCGGAAGAAATTCATCCATCTCAAAATCAATCATCTTGCAGCGTCCCTCCAGGCAGTAATGAAAATCTCTGCACATAAATTCTGTTTCACCATTTTCATATCGATAACATTCGGATGTACAGGTGTATTTACTCAGATCATCATTGATAGTTACCATTTTTGGAACAACGCAATCTTCTTCATACTTGTTACAACATTTATTCTTCGACTCCGAATATTTGTAGTTAGAATCACATTTTTTATTCGGATCGCTCTCCGCCTGTTGCTCTTCAGTAAGATCAACGCATTTATTTCCCGGTACTATACAACATTCTTCTCTATCAACTCTATGAGTGGGTGTATAGCCATCTTCACACTGAACTGTACGATGAACATCACACCTGTATGCATTTACATCGGGACAATCTGCCGTGTTTCTACACTCAAGACATCTTCCGTGATCACACACTGCACAAGGTCCACCAGCGGGGCAAACATACTCGAGACAGTCGTTATCGGCTATACATTCAGACGTGCATTTTTTCTCTTGTCCATCGGAAAAAGGATAGCCTATACAAAATGAATAAAGACCACAATCGTCATGGTTCACACAATCTTTTTGCTCACATATACTTTTCAAGCATTCTCCGCTCACATCACCAAACTCTTTGCTACAGAAATGGTTCTCGGCACAGTCAGAATCCTCTTTGCAACCTTGAGCACAGGTTTTTATCTTTGTCTGCGGATCTTCAAAACAATATTCATTTTCTCCACATTTCTTATCTCCATCACAGGAGTTTTCACATGTATTTGTTTGTATATTACATTTCCGATCGAATTTTTCACAATCCTCATCACTCCGACAGAAATGTTTCACTTTTTCTACATAAGTGTTGCAAACCGTGTATTCGGGGCACTGTTTATCTTTACCGCTGGGACAAAGATCCAGTTTTTTCTCAGGATGCTTAAACCAATCCTGCTGCATTATTTCTCTGCCCTCATCATATGAAAGCCTGTGGAGTCCTTCCGAAACTGCATAATTCCAGACTTTTAGTTCATCTATACCACCTCTGAACATATTTTTCTTACTTGTTTGACCGGCAGCTCTGTGACATACAGGATTCTTCTCATAGTATTCCCATGAAGGATCCGTATCGAGCATGTCTCCATGGCTCAGTCTAGAAATGTTGGTTATTGTCCACTGTCCCTTTATTTTTTCAAGTGGGGCCAGATATATTTCCGGCTGGTTGTTCTTGTAGGATGTGAATATTAAAGATTTCTCATCGTCCGTCCACTTGAAATTGCTGCCTTTCGGACTATTGTGAGCCAAACAACCAACTTTCTTAGGTTCGTACGGTTCTTTCTCGCTAAAATCAACCACATACTGATTAAAAACTTTATTCCCATTGGAGCCACTTTCTTCCCTATCGAATATCAAGTAGGAGATAAAAGGCTTGCCCGCTTTATTTTGATGAATAACATCCGGATTTTTATCATTGTATTTGGTTGCGTTTTCATCAAAAAGCGATCGATCAGTTTTATCGTCCAAGTTATGGATACGAAGTTGCATTAATCCCTCAAGATTATTATCAGACTGGTACACAATCTTGTTATCACCATAAAAAACAGGATTCTTGTCATCTTCATCGCTATTAATCACTATTTCATCATCAGCAACATCAACATCTTCCGCTCTCATAACCGCATCAGGCTTATCTTTCAGATTAAGAAGATATATATTATTGTCTGCATTATCTATATCCGACGGCGAAGCTTCCGTCTTTTTGGTATTGCTGTAAAATACTATTTTTTGACCATCGGGACTCCATCGGGGCCTGAATGCATCGGCAAAACCAAATGTTCTCTGTTTGAGGCCAGTTCCGTCACGTTTCATTGTCCATATTTCGTAGCCTTCGCCAACTGATCCATCGAGATTTCTATTTGAACTGAAGACTATTAATCCTTCCGGTTTTTGTGTTTCAGGATCGATTTTCCCAGCTGTATTTGACCAGTCAGGGTGAATTTCATCAGCCTTCTCTGTATCTGTCAACGCTGTCCTGAAATCTCCATCCTTATCCATCATATAGATATCATTATTTCCAACGCCTTTGGCAACATACAACACAAATGAACGCCTTGGGTCTTTTAATCCATAATACGGTTCATTATTTTCGCTACTTGGCTCCGGACACATCTGATATGCGTTTTGATTTATATAATGAGGATAAGTTTTTATCCTTTCCCCATTGAGATAGACAACTACATTCTTATCATCTACAACATAACTTAGTAAATACCAACGAAGAGGATAAATATCATCAATTTTTTCAGTATGCTTATTGCTACTATTCTGATAGGTATAGTATACCAGCTCCCCTTTTCCACCTGTAACACTAGGAGTAATCTTGAAATTAATTCTTCCAACACCGCTTATATCATAGTGCTGAGATAGAACCTGATCCTCAGTAGTACCCGGTTTATTGTCATAGTAAAACCAGTAGCTCATAGTCCACGCTACTTTTTCGCCTGGATTGTCAGGGATATTCCACCATTCGGAAATTTCTAGAGTATCTCTCAGTCCATCAAAATATACCGCGTTTCCAGATATTCCCGTAATCTGCTGCCCTCCCCAGAGAGTTCCATGATTTTGATTTTTTGACAAATCTGTCGCGGAAAGATCGTTCAATGGATAGTGTAGTATAAGCTCCTGCTTATGCACAGCCTTAACTTCAACAGGCCCTCCCCACGCTGATACCCTTAACATAGCATCATTGGCCTTTTCAGGTGCGAAAGATACTACTTTTGGAGCGTTTGGATTTGTTTGATATTCATCAATAAGAATTTTTTCTCTGAATTTAATTTCTGATAATTCATTTAATTTTTTCTTAAAGACAACTGAAAAAAGTTTTCCGGGAGCTATTCGTTTTTCATTAGTATCAAGAGCTGTAATTCTGACATAAGTTACTCTTTGTTTCTCTTTAGTAACCACTTTTGAGTATATTTTTTTACCAGCTCGTTCAATGCTCTCATGATTCACGATATCATTAAAGATTAACTTATCTTCATCAAACTCCAGCCTGATATCCATCATTCTCGGCTGCTCTTCCACGTTGTAGTTTTCATAGTAAACATCAACAACAGCCTCTTCTGCATTATTCGAAATGAGCTCCATTCTAATAAATTCTTCTTCTTCATCGATATAACCATCGCAGTCATCGTCAACACCTTTAATACCGTTCCCTTTTGTTTCAATGAAGTGTTTGGACTCTTCACAAACAAGAACGTTATTTGAGCATTTCCATTTACCTGTTTTACAGAAATCAGAATCTTCCTTACTGTCACACGGCAAACCTATTAAAGAAGGAATACACTCTTTTCCATTTACACAATCAAAGTCCACTTCACCATCACAATCCGTATCAAAGGTCTCCTCACATGTTTTTTGCTTAGTATCTCCATTGCAAAACATTTTTCCTGATCCAGCGTCCTGTGCCCAGACTCCTGTAGCACAGCTGTCGCTATCCTTGCCATCACAGGGAAGAGTCAGGAGCATTTTACATACCGTATCGCTTTTGTCGCAACCTTCGTTGATAAGCCCATCACAGTCGTCATCAATACAGTTGTCACACAACTCTTCTTTATGAATATGTTCCTGGCAAACAAGAATAGGTTTATCGACTGTATCCACGTTTATACAATTAAGAATTCCCATAGCACAATGATCCTTGTCCGGACCGTCACAGGGGTTTCCTATTTTTGATTTATCGCACTCATCATAGGGCAAGTAGTCGTCAGTTCCTACATTCGAACAATTCTCATCCGTAAGGCCGTCGCAATCGTTATCGATACCATCTCCACATATCTCCTGGTTTTGACAATGGCTTTCCATTTCATCTATCAAGCCATCACAATCGTCATCAACTCCATTTCCGAGGATTTCCGTTTTGTGGGTGTCTTCGGAACAGACAAGTATATTTTTAGGACCACATTTCCAATGGCCATTGAAGCACATATCCTGATCAGGTCCATCGCAAGGTTTCCCTTTAGCTCCACCATCACAAGGTCCTGCTGTAAGACAACCTTCATTAATTATTCCATCATTATCATCATCGATATAGTTGTCGCATCTTTCTTCAACATGCTTATTTTCAACACAAACCAGCAGTTGAAATGCATTGTCACATTCCCACGTACCATTTGCGATTAGATCGCTATCAATACCATCACAGGACTGACCTTTCTGGGAAGTTTCACAGGGTCCATTAGTTAGACAGTTCTCATCTACAACACCATTGCAGTTATCATCCTTATGGTTTTCACATATTTCCTCAACATATTTCTTCTCCATGCAGAAGAGAACTCCTGTCTTCGTATCTTCATCAACATGACAGGAATAAATACCATTCGAACATCCATCTAAATCATTTCCGTCACACGCTGTCCCTATCTTTGAATCGGCACAAACATTCTTGGTTGAATATAGGTTTTCTGCTATGGCCTTATCGACATCTGCCTTATCGAACTCTTTGTTTCCGTCCCTGTCGTAATCGACAAATTCGAAATTTGAACAGACTTCTGATTCTTCACCGATTATATAACGGTTAATTATGCAAGCCAGCAACTCTTCGTTTATCTTTTGCCTCATAGTTTCGGCAATCAGAATTGAAGAGAGCAAAATTAAAGTAAGAAAGACTACGCCCTTCTTACTTTTGGGAATTTTTAACTTCAAGTTCCTTTCCATAATTTTACAAGGTTCTCCAAAAATATTGTTAACAAAATAAGTTATTAAAACTTTACTTAACCACTCCAGCTATTGTTCAACACACTCTCCGCAACTTCCTCCGCATCCGTCACTTCCGCACGCCCTGTCTATGCAATTCGGAATGCAGAAGTATCCGCCGATGGTCAAATTCATATCCGCGGCGGGTGGCGAGAACATTTCCTCCTTTTTTTCAATGTAAAGTATGTGAGGTCCGTTTTCGGTCCGCTTAAACTTCAGCGTTGCAAGAATTCCAGACTTTATCCTTTCGGAGTTAAATCCGTGTATTACAACTCTTAATTTATCATTGGAAATACCGGATACATTTATCTCTTTATTCGCATCAAGAACCGCATCACCTTTTGTTTCGCTTCCCTGGATGTAACGAAGATTTTTAACGACAATTTCAAGATCAGCAATCCTTGGCAAGAGATATTCAACGGGTTGCGAAAGAGATAAAACCACGGTCACTGTTCCGTTTTTACTTTCCAATTTCTTTACCGACAGAACAGGATCTTCAGAAAGACACAGTCCGGGACCTTCACATTCTTCATTTTCAAAACAATCTTTTATTTTTCTCCAATATCCGCATCCGTACTCATCAAAGCTACATAGAAAAACACCTTGTTCGGAACACTTCCGGTCCCCTTCATAGTCACAGCTATTTCGATCTACAACACATTTGTAACTATTTGAATCATTTATCAATTCAGATGACTGCTGTTCGTAATCCGACAATTCCTCAGATACTTCAACATCTTCATCACAAACTTTATAGGCAATTGAATTATCGACTCTTTCCGAACATGACGTTGTAATCAAGAATAACAATAAAAAAAACATTAATTGAAAGATGAATACTGTATTATGCAAATTTTCTCTCTGAAAAAACTCTAATTCCCTCAAAACCATTCCCTAATCAACCATGCCAAACATGTTAACCTCTTTCGTCATTCATTTAATCTCAATAACTTATGTATGTTTCATAGAATTCTTTTTTACATCTTAGAAATCATTTTCAATCCACTTGATATTACATTTCTTTTTAGCGAATTCAATTTTAGTAGTTGTTTTTTCTTTTTTTACTCACAACACATCTCAATCATTACTTTATTTTTTTATTTACCTCTGACAACATCAGGATCTATTCATGGAGTTACTAAAAGTTCTTTCCGTATTACAATTTAAACTTAACTTTACAGGAATTAATATTTCAGGTTGATTCATAAAATTGACAATCAAGATCGCACCAACTTTTCATTGGATATATACTTGTTTTTACAATTTATTTTGCTAACATTATTCATCACCACACACACTTTCAAAGGAGGAGCCCATGAACAAGGCACGGTTCTTTTTTATGCTATTTTTATCATTTCTGCTTTTGGCGGGATGCGAGGACAACAACAAAATCAAGAAGAAACCATCGGGAGAAACTTCGGATCAGGACAGAATTGACGAGGGTGACGGTGGATCAAGTCCCTCCGATCCGAAAAATGATGAAAACAACGATTCACAAGGCGGAGACGAGGGAAAAAACGACGACTCCAACTCGGGAGACAAAAATGACGAGGGAAATGAAAATCCCTCAACAGACAGTGATCCCGATCCCACCGATAGCGGTGAAAATGTACCGGATGATTCTCCTGTCAACGATGAATCCGGATCTCAAACCGACGAGGACGGTGAAAACAGCGAGGGGGATCCTGCCTATAACGAGCCTGACAGCGACGGTGAAATTTCAGATGAAGATCCTTCATGTACTGTCAACACCGATTGTCCGGAAAATTTTTACTGCCAAAAGGAAATCGGTGGCTGCGGAGCACATGGAATATGCGTAGAAAAACCTGGCGTCTGTCCGGACGTATGGAGTCCTGTCTGCGGGTGCGACAACGAAACATACGAAAACGAATGCAGGGCAGCTGCGGAAGGTGTTTCAATTGACCATGAGGGCAAATGCGCACCCCAACCTGGTGAATGTACTGAAAACATGGAGTGCAACGAAAAATCCTTCTGCAAAAAGGAAGACGGTTCCTGCTATGAAATCGGAACATGCGCACTGCTTCCGAAAGTTTGTCCGGAAATCTACGAGCCCGTCTGTGGATGCGACAACATCACGTACGACAACAGATGCGAGGCGTACCTGAACGGCGTTTCCGTTAAGGAGATGGGACACTGTTCCCCATTCGCCGATGACTGCACCGAAAACAGCGACTGCAACAAAAAGTCATTCTGTAAAAAGGCTGTCGGAATCTGTCATGGATTCGGCACATGTACCCTCCGTCCGGAATTCTGTCCGCCGACCATTGATCTCGTCTGCGGTTGCGATAACAACACATACAAGAATGATTGTCTTGCAGAGAAAGCCGGCGTTTCCATACGCAATCCGGGAAAGTGCGGATTCTGATGTAGATGGAAAAAGGTTTAAGAGTCGATGAGTGGAAAAATTACCGGAGACAATCCGTGGATCTGACTTGAATTCATATTCTTTCGCGAAGTTTTTATCTTGCCGCCTGTTTCAAAATTCTCTCAAGGTATCGATCTTTTTTTGCCCGGGCAATATCTTCGGCAACTTTACCGTCTTTACGCTTGACATCCACATCGGCACCTTTCTTGAGAAGCTGTTTGACGATGGTTCCGAGTCCCCGCTCAACAGCGTACATCAATGCAGTCCGTCCTTTGTCATCCTGCACATCCAGATCCATATTCCTTCGCATCAACAACTTAAGAAGTCCCCGTTTTCTCTTCTCGATAGCTATCATCATCGCTGTCTTTCCGCCCTTGTATCGGAAGTTGAAATCGGCTTGTCCACCCTTCTTCATCAAAATCTCAGCCATCTCAAATCGGCCTGTCGCCAAGGTGAACATCAGCAGAGTGTATCCTTTTGAGTTTTTAAGATTTATGTCAGCCTTGTTTTCAAGAAGAAGTTTGAGCATCATTCTATCCCTGTTTTCGACCGCCACAAAAACGGGAGGCTTACCTTCGAAGTTTTTTACATTCACATTAACGCCCCTGCGTATAAGCATTCGAGCCTTAAGTGTATTTCGGTCCCTCACCGCCCGGTCGAACTCTTCAGGCCTTGCCTCGAACTGCCCCAGATAACGGATCACATCCCTTTTTCTTGCTGAAACTGCGTAAAAAAGTGCGTTGTTACCGTTTTTATCCTGAAGGTATATATCGGCCTTTTTCTTCACAAGATTTTTAACGGTGAGAAGATTACCGCTTTCCGCAGCATACATCAGAACGCTTTTCCCATCCTTATCCTGAGCATTAACTCCAGCTCCGCCGGCAAGAAGCAATCTGACTATCGCCTTGTCCCCACTCTGAATCGCATGCATCAGCGCAGTCTTTCCATCGGGCCCCTTAATATTTATCTTCAGCCTGCGACGTACAAACGGTTTCACCACAGAGAGATTCCCGGTATTTACGGCTGAGATAAAAAGAGGCCAGCCGTCATCATCTCTCGCGTTAACGTTCGCACCTCTTTTAATGATTGATTTCACCTGAGATACGTTCATTGCCTGAATGGAATAGAGCAGCTTCCTCTCCTTTTTTCCGAGTCCGAAAAGAAAAAGAGAAAAGATGGTAATTGAAACAAAAATCACTTTCCTCATCGTCTAAAAAACTCCATGTGTACTGTGAATAATTGTAGTTCCATTTAAAAGCATAATAGATTATTTCCAAACATGCAATTTAATTGAAACATTCATAATTTACACAAGAAGCGACCTCCATCTTGCCGGGCCGTGCCCGAAAAATTCAATGGATACAGTTCCAATCATAAACAACAAATCTCTACCGATAGAGTAAAACTAATTACAGATCAAATATCACAAAATAAAGATCGTTTTCCGTTATTTTTTTAATTGACTCTTCAAACATTCATTTTCACAGACAAGGAAAAGTCCAGTTCAATTATCACATTTACGCTATTTAATAGTAAATAATCAAAGAGTTAGTTTGCTTCAAGCGGAAATTGAATAAATGGGGAATCCGGCACCAAAACAACCCATCTACAACCCATATTTAAACATATCGTATCCCATTCACCTGAAATTGAAAAAAAAATCAAAAAAAGTAAATTTTTACTTCCAAAATTCAAAATTTTATCTATATTATTCATCCGTTAGGTTTTTTGTTGAATTTTGACAAATGGGGGCTTAAGTGACACTGACAAAAGATAAACTTGCAGATCTCGTTTCAACTCAGATGAATGTAGCAGTGGAAGAATCTAAGAAGCTTGTTGATCTTCTTTTCGAAACATTAAAAGACGGAATTAACGATGAAGGAACTCTTACGGTATCCGGATTCGGAAAGTTCGAAGTAAAACAGAAAAAGGAACGGAGAGGTAGAAACCCTCAGACAGGAGAGTCTCTTACACTTTCTCCAAGAAAGGTTGTTTCCTTCTACCACAGCCCCGTTCTTAAAAACCGCCTCAACATGAACCGTCCATAAGACAGTTTTAAAGGTTTTTTACAAAGGATAATTTCAGCGTCTGACAATTCATTGTCCGGATCTTTATCCTGGAGACACTCTTCTGATTGGGATCGGAATACGACTGTTCAGCTGCGGTTACCAGTCGGTTCCTTTTCCATGAAGTAAAAGAGAGTTTTTGATTCGCGTCAAATCTTCATGACATTCGTTCTCTTTCAAGAGAATCAAAACAGACCCGAGATTTTACCTTCGGAATCGATATCCATATTCAGCGCTGCCGGAGTCTCAGGCAATCCAGGCATCGTCATGATGTCGTTGAGGAACACAACAACAAAACCGGCACCGGACGAAAGCCTTATATCGACAACCTCCAGAGAAAATCCTTCCGGTGCGCCCCTCAGTTTTGAGTTATCCGAAAAGGAGTACTGTGTTTTTGCCATGCAAACCGGAAGATTACCGTATCCCCAGCCAGCATATTCCGCCATACGTTTTTTCACCGAACGGTGAAATTTTACACTTCCGGCACCGTAAATCGATTTTGCTATCTTTTCAATCTTTGTTTCCAGGGAATCATCAAGTTCATAGGTGTACCGAACCTCCCCTGCAGGACGTTCCATCTCCTTCATAACCGCTCGTGCAAGAGAAACTGCACCTTCGCCTCCCTTTTCCCAAACCTCCACGGGCCTGATGGCGAACCCCTCCCTTTCAACAAGGGCGTGAACTTTTTCGATCTCGGCAATCGAATCTCCTTTGAAAATATTGAGGGCGACAAAAGGTGACCTGCCGAATGAGGCCATATTTTTCAAATGTCTGATCAGGTTGGGCATGCCGCGTTCCACAGCTTCTGGATCGTTCAACGAAAGTTCCCTTTTCGACTTTCCGCCGTGATACTTGAGTGCCCTCACCGTTGCAACCACAACAACCGCATCCGGAGGGGCCGTATGATTCATCCTCGACACCAGGTTGAAATACTTTTCTCCGCCAAGATCGCTACCGAAACCTGCCTCAACCACCGCCACATCGGATATCCGCCGTGCAAGAGTCGTAGAAATCATTGAATTTGTACCGTGTGCGATATTTGCAAAGGGCCCGGTGTGAACCAGAGCGCCGTTTCCCTCAAGAGTCTGGACAAGATTGGGTTTAATCGCATCCCTGAGAAGAATCGTCATGGCCCCCTGAACTCCAAGATCGGACGCATAGATGGGACTTCCGTCAGCCTCCTCCCCAACCAGAATAAGTCCCAGTCGCTCCTTGAGATCCGTAAGGTCTCTAGAAAGTCCCAGAATCGCCATCACCTCAGAACTGGCCGTAATATCAAACCGTCCCTGCCGCACCTGTCCCGACTGTTCACCTACAGCCAGTACGATATTCCGGAGCGATCGGTCATTCATATCCATCACCCTGTTGAAAAAAACGTTTCTCGGAATCAGGCACACCCTCTTTTCCCTTGCATATTCATTATCCGTTACAGCGGCCAGGAGGTTGTGAGCGGAGCCTACCGCGTGAATATCGCCGGTAAAGTGAAGGTTTATTTCCGTCATGGGAAGAAGCTGAGCGTAACCTCCCCCTGTCGCTCCGCCCTTCATTCCGAAAACAGGTCCCAGACTAGGTTCTCTCAGCGCCGCAACCGACTTTACACCGAGCCTGTTGAACGCATCAGATAGTCCTATGGTCACCGTTGTCTTCCCCTCTCCTGCGGGAGTCGGAGTCATAGCGGTAACAAGAACTGTTTTGGCTTTCGATTCGTTTCCGCCAATCTTTGCGGGATCAACCTTTGCCATATAGTTGCCGTACAGACCCAGGGCGTCGGATCCTATTCCAAGAGAGTCCGCCACTTCAGTAATCGATTTCATTTTTGCTGCCTGAGCAATTTCGATATCCTTCTTCATAAAAACCTCCCGGGTAAAAATTAAACGATAAAGACGTTTATCACATTGTCTCAGAAAACCGTTCCGCTTTCAAAATATTGAAAGGGGCGGATTAATGATTCCCTCGGATCTTATTGTGGGGATAGAAGGATCCTGCACTGAAAAAGTAGTTGAATATTTTTTCAAAAAGCACCTGTATTTGCAAAATGTTATCAAACTACTTGGAAAAAGATGAAACTTTCGGGAAGATCTTGCCACTTTCAGATGTTTTACCTATAGTTAAAAGGTTTTATTAATATAATCAGAGGACGCAATCGTATGCGCTATCTTCCTTTATTTCTTACACTTTTTTTCGTTTCCTGTACTACATTGACACCGATAATGTACAGAGGGAGCGATAAAAAGGAAAATCGGGCAGCGGCGACAAAAATCTATTCCCCGAAGTTCGATCCATTCACCTTGAAAAAGGAACTTTCGGCTCAGCTCAAGCTTTCTCCCCGAAGTTCGGTCCTGCATGAGGCCGCCGCCTACAATGCAAAGCTTCTGAGCGACCACCGCTCATTTGTACGCCATATGATCCAGGCAGCCTCGGATCTTGATTCCAAATTTACACCGATATACCTCCGAGAACTCTTAACGGTAGATCTTACGACAGCAGAAAAAAAAGAGATTCTGGCTCTGCTGAAAGAGATTGCTCAGGTTCATCCCGATCCTGACGTAAGAAGTTATGCGATGCTTCGAGCTGCCGGATTCCTGCAACTTTTCGGCAATCAGGATGAGTCGGAGAGAATGGGAAAAGCTTCCGGCAGTATCTCCACCTGGCTTGTCGCCGGATCTTTCGACAACGATCAGGGAAAGGGATTCCACACTCCCTACGGACCCGAACGGAGTTTCAATTCGAATGAAAAATTCAAGGGCAAGAAAACACAGATCGGCTGGAGAAAGGTGGATCATCTCGACAGAGGCGCCTTCGTACCGCTTGTCTCCATGCTCTCTCCTTCAAACTGGTCAGTGGCCTACCTGACGACAGAAATAGGTTCATCTGAAGATAAAAAAGCATTCCTGATCGCCTCCACTCCCGACCCTGTTAAAATCTGGCTCAACGGAAAGGAGGTCTACTCGAGAGAAACCGTGGACAGAAAACCGTTAGACAACATTGTCGCCGAAATCGATCTCAAAAAAGGAAAAAACAGGCTGCTTGTGAAAAGTGCGAATCGGAGTGGCAGCTGGTACTTCGGTGCGAGGGTAAGTGCCAAGGAACCTCTTCTTCTTGACAGAATTCAAAAACCCGAGGAAATAGATGAGAGCAGGTGGAACTTTCTCACCTACAGGCAGCTGCTTCTATTCGGTTTCCCAAAGGAATCCCGAAGCAAAATTGTTTCGCTTCATGAGAAAAATCCCGAAAATCCGCTCTACACATACGGGGCTGCGGTCGCCCTCAAGAAGGGAAAAGAGACCGGAAGGGCGCTTG
Organism: uncultured bacterium; assembly: GCA_942492635.1. Classification (GTDB taxonomy): domain Bacteria; phylum UBP6; class UBA1177; order UBA1177; family CALOFP01; genus CALOFP01. The sequence goes on along the minus strand of CALOFP010000002.1, from coordinate 1,279,113 downwards.
ATCTTCTCAACAGCTCGCTCTCAGGAAAATTCAGTGAAATTCCGGTCTTGCTTCTTCAGCGAGGCCGGTTTTATATGAACAAGGAGCTTTGGGACAAATCACTTGCCGATATTCTAAAAGCAAGAGGTATCGCTCCAACTTCCCTTCCCGTTCTTGACGCCCTCGCGGATTTTTACCACAATCGCGGATTTTATTTCGATCGATACCTCATATTGAAGGAAGCTAGAAAACTCTCTCCTAGTGATGCCGATCTTCTGGAAGACCTTGCCTACTCAATGCATAAAAGAGGATTCGAGAATGAATCACTAAGCCTTTACAAAAAAGCACAGAAAAGAGAACCCGGATCAACAAGTATGCTGCTCACCCTCTACTACCGGACATTCAGGAAAGGCGACATCCAGGAGGCGATGGATTACGCAGAAGCCCTGATAAGAGTGAGACCTTTCAATCCCGACTACCGGATAAAACGAGGAGACTGTTTCAGGCTCCTTGGCAAACCTCTTGATGCCGAGAGAACCTACAGAAAGGCAGCAACCCTGGACCCCGACTGGTCGACTCCCCATAGTAAAATGGCGAGCCTCTATTACGAGCTCGGGAAAAAGAAGATGGCTCTGGAGCATTGGAAAATCGCACACAAACTTGATCCCGACAATGCCAAGCTCTCGGAAAGAATCGAATTTCTTACAACTAAAGAAAGAGGATTCCTTGAAAAATTTGTACCCTCTGATGAAGAAATTAAAACAGCGATAGAGAATTCCAAAACCGCTACAATCGACCATGCCGCGCAGGTTCTCACCATTGTGGACAACGCCGTTGTAAATATTAATCCGGATGGATCCAGCAGGTGGGTAATCACGGAAGTTCAAAGAGCCGTAAATCTTGACGGCGCCGACAAGCTCACCTCGACACACCTGCCCTATTCCGGAGACATAAAGGTTAGAGCCGCCTACTCCATAACCCCCGAAGGCGAAAGACAGGAAGCTTCGGCAATCCGAGGAAGTTCGATTAAATTCAGAAAGTTAAAGCCGGGATCAGTAACATTTGTCCAGTACGATCACTACAAACCGTCACCTGTTTTCCTCGAGAACAACTTTGTAACGGACTGGTACCTTCAGTCGCCCTTCCACCAGATAATTTCTTCCGAAATAACATTCGTTTATCCGGAAGACACCACTCTCACAGTGAGCATGCCGGAAAGTGTTGTCGAAAAAAAGAGCCGGGAAGGAAACAAGACAGTCCACCGCTTTACCCACGGTTCACTACCGCCGCTGCCTTCGGAACCTCTTTCGCCGCCTCTCGGCGATCTTCTTAAAAAGATCACTGTCAGCACCGTATCCAGCTGGGATCACTACGTTGACTGGGAGAGAGCTCTGTTGAAGGACGCTTTCACCGGAGGAGAGCAGCTCAAAACTCTAGCCGAAAAACTTACAAATCAGGGAACAACAAAAATTGATAAACTTACACGCCTGTTCTACTTCGTTGCCACAGCCATCCGTTACCAGCAGGATTACGAAGATACAATCGCGGGAGTCAGGCCCCACTCCGCACCACAGATTCTGGAAAGAGGCTACGGAGACTGCAAAGACAAGGCCGTACTGATGATAAGGCTTGCAAGAGAGTTGGGAATCGACGTCCACTACGCCATTTTGAGAACCCGAAGGGCGGGAAAAGTACAGACGAAGATACCGAACCAGCAGTTCAACCACGCAATCGTCTACATTCCCAAGCAGGAGGGCATCGAAGAGGGATTTTTCATGGATCCCACAATCGACGGACTCGAGCTGGGCAACCTCAGAAGCGACGATCAGGGAGCATTGAGTCTCGTCCTCAACACAAAAACCGGCGAATACAAATTCATCCCGATTCCCTACCAGAAAAGTTATCTCAATTTCGAAAAACACGACATAACCTTCACAATTGAAAAGGACGGAAGCGTCCGCGGAACCGACACAATCACACTTCGCGGTAGACTCTCTCACCAGATCAGAAGAATTTTGAGGACGGGAGAGCACGCAAACAAATTCTATCAGAGTGTAATCGCGCAGGTTTTCCCTGGTTCGACGCTCATAACCGGAGTATCTTCCGATCCATTGGACATAACAAAACCGCTATCCATAACACTCACCATGGACGCAAGCGCCCTGCTGACAATGGAAAACGGAAAGATGAGGCTGAAAATACCGGATCAAATACTGCCGCCCAAACTGGTTAAGTTAAAAGAGAGAATCCTCCCCATGGATCTCGGCATAAAATCCGAGTATGAGACATCAGTTAAGATTGAACTTCCCGAAAAATCCAACATTTCCTACTTCCCTGCCGACTATGCAGTTGAAAACAGCTGCTTCGACGTAGTCCGAAAATCGGAAAAATCAGAAGGCTATCTCACCATCCAGACAAAGTATGTCAAGGAGTGCACACTCCTTGAAGCAAAAACCTATCCCGAGTTCAGAAAATCCGCACTTGAAGTAATAAAAAGACAGAACGATCATGTGGAGATAGAGAACGCAGAGCGATAGAACGCTCTGCTTGTGAGCGCTCCGCTTGTGAACGCTTCGCTTGTGAGCGCTCCGCTTGTGAACGCTTCGCTTATGAACGCTCCGCTTGTGAGCGCTTCGCTTATGAACGCTTCGCTTGCGAACGCTCCGCTTGTGAACGCTTCGCTTGTGATAAGAGGTGGGATCCCTCCGGTCTTTCTCAAGCCGTGCGAAGCATGGCGTTCTCAAGCCTCGCGCAGCGGGGCGTTCTCAAGGCTTGTTAAACAAGCCGTTCTGTTCTACTCTTTAATGGTATTTCAAAGCTACGGGAGGTATTTAATGAAAAGCATGTTCCTATCTTTGATGATGGCGGCTCCGATCTCTTTCGGTTGTTCGTCAGCCGGTTCCGATCTCTGGCTGAAATCTTCGGCTTTTGAAAACGGTGCAGCAATTCCTTCGAACTACACTTGCGATGGGCCAGACATTTCTCCGCCCCTATCCTGGGGTTCTCTCCCGGGAGCAACAAAGTCACTGGCTATTCTCTGTGACGATCCGGATGCTCCGGTGGGTAACTGGGTTCACTGGGTAATTTTCAACATTCCACCCGAAAAAACCGGTTTTTCGGAGAAAGTTGAGACATCACCGCAACTGCCTGACGGAACAAGACAGGGGACCAACGATTTCGGTAAAACCGGCTACGGTGGTCCATGTCCTCCCGGCGGTACCCACCGCTACTTCTTCACACTCTATGCTCTGGACACCAAGTTGGATCTTTCCGCCGGCATAAAAAAAGCGGATCTCATAAAAGCCATGGAAGGCCACATCCTTTCAAAAACCCAGCTGATGGGTAAGTACAGCAGAAAATAAATAGTAATCCATTCATCTATCTTGACAGATTTTGTTGCATCATAATTTTCACAAATTATAAAATCCTATTTTCACCTCTAAATTGAAATCAAGACATATATCAGCGCTGCTTTAGTCGCTGGATTGCTAAAATTATTTGTAATTTGATGCAAATAACTGCTCTGTTTGGCGCAATAAAAATATTCATCTTGCGGCAGCCGTTAATTGGGCCTCGATTTTTTATTATTGAATGATTCAGGAACCGATAATTCCTGAATCATTCTTTTACAGATGACTCTGAAGGCCGGATTAGTATGAATATTTTTTTCCCAACTTGATCTCTTCAATTCATGAGCATCTCTTTTTTGTGACAAGTTCAGAAGCTTATCTCATCCGAAAAGTTTTACGGCATCGAGCAAAATCAAGTATGGTGAGATTGATAACGGCAACAAAAAAGGCGGCCGTTGCGGCCGCCTTTTGAATCGTGAATTTCGATCGAAACTACTTCCAGCCGAGAATTTTCTCCACGTCGTACTCTTCCGGGTTGGGAAGGTACTTCTCGGCTCTTTCGTAATCGTCTTCGTTGAGAAAGTGAAGGGTGTTGAAAACCATCTTGAAATCTTCAGCTTCGATATCGACGAGTCTTGTCTTGATTTTTCCATGTTCATCCTCGACATCCTTGAGGTAGAGGGGAGCGATGGATCCGTCGTTGTTGGCTACGACGATGCAGCCGCTGAAGCCCCGGTCGAAAAGTCTCTTGACTCCGATTCCGAGCATTGTGCAGTACTTTCTGTCGAATGCAACGGGATCACAGCATCGAACTTCGTATCCGATTTCAACTGGCCTACTCTTTATATCTATTCCGAGCTCCTTGAGCTTCTTCTGGAGAACCACGTTGAAGATGTGCGCCTTGCTCACCTTTCCAAGCTCGGGATGTCCGTGCTCGTCGTAGGTGAAGTTGATGCCGCTTCCCACAATTTCATCATCACTCATGAAGTGGAAAACGCCTTCGCTTATGGCGATACATCCGTAGTCGAGTCCGTAGAACTTGCGTTTGAGCATTGAGGAGATCATCATGCGGACGATTTTGTCGAAGGTGATGTCCGTCTTGTCGAACATCTCGGGAATGATGATCATCGGATAGTGGCAAGCTGTACCGATTCCGTATGCAAGATGTCCAGCTTCACGTCCCATCGTGGAGACTACGAACCAGTTTCCGCTGGTTCTCGCATCTTCATAGACCGTTCCGGCGATTCTTGTTCCCTCGGATTTTGCCGAGTGGTATCCGAAAGTGGGAAGACGATCCGGAAGAGGAAGATCGTTGTCTATTGTCTTAGGAACGTGGATGTTCTTGATATCGATTTCCTGATCGTTGAGGAACTTTGTGATGCGGTTTGCCGTGGATGCCGTATCGTCACCGCCGATCGTCACGAGAAGCTTCACATTGTTCTCAACAAAAAACTTTGTAGTGAACTCGCTGTCCTTGGGTTTGTAACGACTCATCTGGAGCGCACTTCCGCCCCTGTCGAAGATACGATCGGCAAACTCGAAACAAAAATCTACCGTATCAACATTTTCAGTAAACAGTGTTTTCGTTCCCTTGTTTATACCGATCACACGGTATCCGTCCTTCAGAAAAACCTTTGCTATGGATGCGATTACAGTATTTATTCCCGGAGCAGGCCCGCCGCTGCAGAGAATAGCGACTGATTTCTTTACGTTTTCCGTCATTTTGTCCCCCTTTTACGAATAGGAAAAAAAAGTACGATTATGATAATATAGAAAAATCAAAGAAAATGCAAAAATTGGCATAAATTCTTGACGTTAATTTTATCGTGTGTTATTTTTTCTTTGCGGTTTCATAAAACATTTTTTATCACTTATTGAAGGAGAGCAATCATGTCGAGGAAAAAGGTTCTCATTATGGGTGCTGCCGGAAGAGACTTCCACAATTTCAACACCTACTATCGCAACAACGAAGAGTTCGAAGTTGTCGCCTTCACTGCGACTCAGATTCCCGATATCGAAGGCAGAGTCTATCCCGCAGAGCTTGCCGGATCACTCTACCCCAAGGGCATTCCTATTTACGACGAATCCCAGCTTCCGATGCTTATAAAGGAGTACGGGATAGAGGAAGTTGTATTCGCCTACAGTGATGTTCCCTACAAATATGTTATGAACCGTTCGGCACTCGTAAATGCACTGGGCGCCGACTTCACACTCATGGGATACAACCGGACCAAAATCAAATCCACACGTCCTGTGATCTCAATTTGTGCGATCAGGACGGGATGCGGAAAATCACAGACAACCCGCTTTGTCTACGACATCTTCAAGAAGATGAACAAGAAGGTTGTTGCAGTTCGTCACCCAATGCCTTACGGCGACCTTGCAGCACAGAAAGTTCAGAGATTTGCCGCCATCGGCGATCTTGAAAAACACAAATGCACAATCGAGGAGATGGAGGAATACGAACCGCACATCGCCGCCGGCAACGTGATCTACAGCGGCGTCGACTACGAAGCTATCGTTCGCACAGCCGAAGATACGGACAAACCGGACGTGATCCTCTGGGACGGTGGAAACAACGATCTACCATTCTACGAAAGCGATCTCAAGATTGTCGTTGTGGACCCACTCCGTCCGGGTCACGAAGAAGGGTACTATCCCGGCGAGGCAAATCTCAGAATGGCCGACATAGTCGTAATCAACAAGATGGACAGCGCCACACCTGAAGACATCGAGACAGTTAGAAACAACATCAAGAGACTTGCTCCAGAGGCACAGATTGTGGAAGCTGACAGCGTTCTCACCGTCGAAGGCGACATCGAGGGCAAAAGTGTTCTCGTAGTTGAAGACGGTCCCACCCTCACACACGGCGAAATGAAAATCGGAGCGGCCACGGTTGCAGCAAAACGCCATGGTGTAAAAGAGATGGTTGATCCGAGACCTCAGGCCGTCGGAAAAATCAAATACACATATGAAAAATACCCATACATCGGAGAAGGAATTCTTCCGGCAATGGGATACAGCGAAGAACAGAAACACGATCTTGAAACAACAATCAACAACACCAAGGCCGACCTTGTTCTCAGCGGAACACCGATAGATCTTTCCAGAATCGTAAAAGCCAACAAACCGATCGTTCGAGTCGGTTACGAACTCAAACCTCGCAAAGGTTTCGAAAAAGTAATCGAAGAAGCGATAAAGAAAAAACTTTTCTCATAAAACCGGAATAGCTCGTTCACTCCAGTTGGAAGCAGCCTCCGCAAGGGGGCTGCTTTTTTTGCTGAGAGATACGATCACTTTCGTCCGTGGAAATGCACGAATATTCAAGCATTGAAGCAAGTTTTACGGCCAGAGTCGTCTTTCCGGAATATGGTGTGCCACCGATCAGGATCACTTTCGGGTACATCTTTAATCTCCGAAGATCTTCTTCCTTGAATCTTTCAACTGTCCTCTTTTCTTTTTCCCGTCCAGCCGTTTTTTTATGGAACTTTTCGACGGTTTCGTGGGTTTCCGTTTCTTAACGATTACCGTCGCTTTCAGCACCAATTCCTTCAAACGCTCCAGAGCATCTTCCCTGTTTCGAAGAAGTGAACGATTGTCCTGTGATTTTATTACGATTTCACCGCTTCGAGTAATCCTATGATCCCTCATTTTCATCAAATTGCTTTTCACCCACAGAGGAAGAGACGAACTCATGATATCGAATCTCAGGTGGATTGCACTGCTTGTCTTATTCACATGCTGTCCTCCAGGACCTTCCGCCCTCATTGCTGAAAATTCTATTTCAACCATGGGTATTGAAATTTTATCATTTATATTCAAGAAATTACTATCTATCACTCCGGCACACCTCCAATTTGGTCGCCTTTCAGGTATACACTTCCCTTCGATGTCCGATTCGTACTATCAGAATTGTAATTTTTTCATCATACTTTTTAAACACAACTCGGTAATCGGCAACTCTCATACGATAAAGATCCTTAACTCCCTTAAGTTGCTTGAGATTGCTGCTCATGGAATTGAAATCGCCTGCGAGAAGTTCGATTTTTGCTTTGATTCTTACCTGAACAGGTCTATCGAGTTTAGAAAATTCCTTCAGTGCCCTGTACTCAAATTCGACTTTGAACTTAGTCAAGTCCTAACTCCTTGTAGAGTTCTTGCGCTGAAACGACTTTACTTTTGCCATCTTCAAGATCTTTGAGCCTGCTTTCGGCAATTTTTGTATCCAGCATATCAAAATAGAGAACCAGAGCCTTCTCAATTATGTGGCTTTTTTTCATATGAAGTTCGCTCGATATTTCATTGAGCTCTTTTATAACTTCACTATCCAGTGTGAATGTTGCCCGCTGTCTATTCATAGCTGCACCTCCGCGTTAGACATACATACAATTGTATGAATAATTATACTGATGTCAACCGGTAGAGACAGAGGCATCAACATCAATCTCTTCCATTCCCTCGAATTTTTCACCGTTGAATGAGAGCTCGACTACATGGGGCATTTTTTCAGCAATGCTGAGAAATCCTTCGAATCCGAAATCTTTTGTGAAGTGGTGAATAATCGTACTCATGGCAGTTCCGTGGGTACCGACTGCAATGTTGCTGTCCGGATATTTCCGTATAATTTGAACGAGAGCATCTACATTTCTTTTTGCAACTTCGCCCAAACTTTCACCGCCTTCGAGTTTGTAGGAAAAATCGGGCTGGGCATGTCGCACAAAATAGATTATCGTCATTCAGTTATCCTCCGGCATTTTTTGAAAATCTTTGGCTATTTTTAGAATTCTACGGATAAAATCGGATTTTCCGGCGGTATATTTTTCCCTGTCGTTTTTAAACTTACCGAACAGCATCTTTTTCAAATCGGCATACTTATTTCTCTCTTCGAGATTATCTATCAACCAATCGCGAAACATAATCTGGTTGTTCCACAACTCTCCTTTGTATAAAACAATGTGAAGATAGTGAGTTCTCATCTCTTCCGGACCTTTTGCAAAAAAGAAACGTCCCTCAACTCCTCTTTTAAGCCCGATCATACTTTTCTGCAGCCTATGACAATTATCGGTGGGCGTTTCATTTTAGGTGCAAAGTACTCTTTCCGTTTTTCAAGATATTCCGGCAGAGGTTTAGGCTCGTTCAAAGATGCAATTTGAAAACCTGTTTTTATCAGAGTGTTGACATAAGTTTCGACAGTTCTGTGATATTTGACGACATCATCCACAAACCACTTTGTCAACCTTTTGCCTTCATTGTGATATTCATCCACCTGCCAGGCTGATTTTTCACCGTTTTCATCCATAATCCACCCTTTACAGGAGCAGGTCACCATAGGATGCTCTACAGAAAAAATGAAAACACCGTCCCTTCTTAAACATCCGAATATTCTATCTGCAACTTCTTCATATTTTTCCACATAATGAAACGCCAGGGAACTTACGACAACATCAAATTTTTCATGCGGATAATCGTAATCTTCAATTGAAGAAATAATGAAGTTGATACTTTTATTTGATTCTTTTTCAGCCAGTTCAATCATATTTTTTGAAATATCTACACCTGTTACACTTTCCGCTCCCTTTTCAAAAGCGTATCTGCAGAATTTTCCTGAACCGCATCCAAGGTCCAGAACATCTTTTCCCGAAAGATCGGGCAGAAGAGATCTTACTGCAGGTTCCTCAAGACCGGCGTTGTATCCGGATTCGGAATTTCTCATCTCACTATATTTAAGAAAGAATTCTTCATTATCATAAATATTCTGCTTCATGCTTCACCTTTTCAGCAAATTTTGTGTTCTTTTCATTTTTATTGTTGGATTAACGGATCTACACTTTCTAAAAACCAAGAATAACAAAACAGACAATTCAAGTAAAGTTTTGAATACCTACAACAAGTTCAAAGAAGCATAATTATTCAAATCAGTAAAACTTAAAATCTCCAAACATAACCGCCGCTAAGATCACCGGTAATTCCAAATCCGCCGGAGAAAAGTCTTATGGGGTAAACAGCACCGGATATTTTTATGTACCAGGCGGAATCTTTTGATAACCAGTGAAAAAACTTAAGCCCGCCACCAAAAGATGTTTTGAAGAAATAGGCCCCTCCAAAAACTGCCTCATCATCAAGTTCATCCCGATATCCGCTGTTGTTGGAAACAAGGGATATGCCCATGCTTAAATAGGGTTCGAACTCAAGTTTTCCTTCCATTGCAGAAAATATGAGGCTTAGATGATTCTCAGTTTTCCAAATAAATTCAAAATTTTCGACCACGGTTCTAGCGATAATATCACTTGCAAACATCCCAAGAAACGATGTCTGTATACCCATTGCCAAATGAGCCTTTCTCATGTAATCATATTTCACTTCCACACCCTGCGCCAGGACAAATCCGTAATCAGGGTAGGAGTTGTATTCACCTAAAGCGTCGAACCTTCCTAAGGCCCATGGAATATAGCCTACCGATAAAAGTGAACCTTTTTCCTCACCTGCAAAACAGGAGAGAGACGAAAACAGCAACACAAAAACAACTGCTTTTTTAATCAATCCTTTAATCATTATATTCTCCAGAATATTTCCTCAATTCCATTATTGCACAATCGATATTTTACGTCAAATTATATAACTACGAATTACTATTCCCATATCAACCCAAAAATTATTTACAGCTGCTTTAAATAATTTTATTAAAACCATTGCCTAATCAATTCTAGATCAAACTTTTCTTCTTTTATAAAGAGTTCTTTTACCATGAAGGCCTTGAAGGGCATGAAGGGGGAAAATTCATTTTCAATTCAAGAAATCAGCTTTTCATCATTTCCAAAAAATCGTCTCTCTCTTTTTCGGTTTTTAGAATGTGGACATCGATATCATTTTCTACACTTTTCAAAAGATCCAGGATTTCCGGACGGTTTTTCCTGTTGAAAAAGAGAATCCATTTGAAAAAATCCCAATCCATTTTCTCACGGCAACCTTTCTTGAGCTCGGGCCTCACTCTTCCACGAAACTCCATCAATCTTTTAAATACCCTAAAAAACGATTTCAATGTTGGAGTATCGAGAAATATTACTGTATCGGCTTTCGGGAGCCGGATATCAATTGAGCTGCGATAGTTTCCATCCATCACCCATTCCGGTTCATCCGCCATTTTTCTGCACTTTTCTCTCCACACCTCCCGTTCCGTAGGCGTCCAGTTCTCCTGCCAATAGTGGCTGTCGAGATGAACGATGGGAAGTGACAAAAGCTCACCCAGTTTTCTGGAGAATGTGGATTTTCCGCCGCCGGACGGACCGAGAACAAGAACCTTTTTCAAAATTTCTCCTCCGTTTTGTAACTTCATGTTGGGATTTATGGTAGCAGGAAAGCAATTTTTGTCACTAAGTTTTTAATGTTGCCAGAGTTCAATCTCAACAGCCTTTCTGCTGTATTTTTTTATCTTCGGGATTGCTAAAGCAACGACAGGTCAGGATTTGTCTCATAAGCTGAATCGATCTCCACAAGAATATCCAGTGCTGTTAAAAACAATTCGAAAAGTGATTTCAGAACATTCACATCTTTTATTTCGCCGTAGGCTTCGAAATAGAGTTCATCCACTCCTTTCGGAAAATTTTTGCCGAAAAAACCTTCATCATCCTTGATTTCAAAATGAATTCTGGGCTGATTATTAATCAACTCCTTAATTTTCTGGTTAGAAAGCATTAGCTTTATTTTTTCAACGTCGTTACCCTGAATGATAAATTCGTCGTCAAAAAAAGAATCTCCAATTTCGATATCCTACATGCCGAAATATTTTCCTATCGGGCTGAAAAATCCTTCCCTGTATACTTTAAATTTCATGTTATCCTTGTTCACAAACGGCGCTCGCATTCTGGTATATGTGCTGGATGAACTTCCACTTCCTGTTGTATAAATATCAAGAAATATCTCCCACTCACCATGTTGATATCTGAGAACATCTTTTCCAAAAAATCCACCTTCACTGAAATCTCCCCCGATTTCTTTAGAAATTTGCGTCCAGATTTCTTTCCTTGACGGTCCGAATATTGATCTCAAGACTCCCAAAGCACACCTCCTTTATCAAAATTATTTGTTCAGACTATAATAATTTCAACACTCCAAATCAAATTATCAATTCACTCATTAGCTCATGATTTCAAGACAGTTCTTTCGATATGAAATAATCTAACCTGACATGATATTCTTGATTGATTTGAAAAATTTAGAAAGCAGGAAAAAAGTGCTAACTTAGTTAAAACAAATTTCAATATCCGCCTTTGCGGTTGAATTCCTGTTTGTTTCGTAACGATTCGGCAAGGACTGCTCTTTCCCGATCCAGCTGAAAGCCTCGCTCTCTTCAGTAAAGAGCTTCAGGACAAATCCTGCATTTTGAAATACTGTCTCTACAAATTCCCACTGCGTAATATCGCCGTCATTTCTTATCAGCAATGCATATCTGGCACCCCGCTTTAATTGAGGACCCATATGCTTTCCGTAAGCAAAATTGTAGTCATCGACCAAGGCAACCTCTCTATTTCCCGCATCCCTGAAATCAACAAAATAGCTATTCAATCCAAACTCTTCCGCTTTTTTGGCCGTAGAAACCACAAGCTCAGCTAATCCTTGATTGGTTACTGGTCCACGAAAATGTGAATAAATAAAGTTCTTTTTATTCTGTATTTCTATCAGGTAGCTCATTCCGTTCCATCCTCCCACTGTCTTAATTTCCCTTTTTCACAATAGCCTGCATATCGATTCAAATCAAGCGAATCAGGGAGAGGAGAGTAGGCTCCAACAAACCCAAACCCATCCATTCTACTATTTGATGAAATGGGCAGGTCAGGCTGATTCAACCCTGCAGAACAAGAGGACAAGAACTCGCTGAAGCGATCCATAAAGCATGATCAGAAGAGAAAATGCAAGATTCGAACCGAATTGTGTCAAATCGGAAATATCGGAAAGCTTGTAAACCATCAAAACTATCGCAACAGAAAAGGAAATGTAAAAACTCAACTCGGAAGATTTTTTAACACTATAAACAATACGGGTCGGCTTCATGCTAATCCCATATGAAAACAGCATAATACAAGAAACAGCAGATAAAGCATAGAAGTCAAATAACAGTTTCACCACGATAACTCCTTTCGTGAAAACCTCAAATTTTTGAACGTACACACTTGCCCTGAAGATAAGTTGATGTACTCGTCACCTAATTTACTCCTCATTGCGATCGAAACAACTTTTTGAATTTTTATTTTTTGAATTCACAGAACGTAAAAATAGAGCAGATGTTCTATCTGAATTTCTTCTTATTCTTATTGGCGTTAATCACCTTTTGGGTAAATTCCTTGTCAATCTGGCGGGTGCCTTTTGTTTTTCGCTCCTCAAGAAATTTAACCTCCCTGGTTATCTTCAGATATTGCTTATAGCGTTTGTGGCTTAACCTCCCGTCTTCAATAGCTTCCCGAACAGCACAGCCCGGCTCTTTGTCATGACTGCAATCGCCGAATCTGCACTGTGCGGCCAGTGCCTCCACATCCTCAAAACTGTTTGAAACCGCCTCTTCATCAGCCCAGAGCTGTATTTCACGCATTCCGGGTGTGTCGATAAGGATTCCGCCGCCTTCGAGTACGATAAGTTCTCTAGATGTTGTAGTATGCCGTCCTTTATGAACCGCATCGCTTACGTGAGAAACCTTCTGCCGCTCATATCCTAGAAAGCAATTCACAATTGTCGATTTTCCAACTCCGGAAGAACCGAGAAGTGCAATCGACTCACCCGCCTTTGCATAGGCTTTAAGTTCCTCGACACCGCCCGTCTTCGCCGAAACCGCATGAACGGGAACTCCGAAGGTAACCTGTTCAACTTCATCTACAATTTCATCCACATTTTCACAAAGATCCGCCTTGCTGAGTACAATTACAGGTTTTGCGCCGCTGTTCCAGGCCAGCACCATATATCTCTCGATTCTGCTCAAGCTGTAGTTATCGTCCAGCCCGGTCACAATAAAAACCGTATCGATATTTGCGGCAACAACCTGCTCCTCGGACACACCACCGGAGTTTCGCTTATTTGAAGAGGCAACATTTCTTGAAAAGCTGCTCTTTCTGGGCAAAAGGTTGTGGATGATAGCCATTTCACCTTCGATCTTCACTGCAACCCAGTCGCCGACCGCCGGAAAATCCGCCTTTACCGAAGCTTCATGAATGAACTTTCCGGAAACTTCCGCTGACAACTCCCCCTGTTCACATAAAATTCTGTAACGTCCCTTCTGTTCATTCACTACCCGCGCAGGACACAATTCAGTATCCTTAAAAGTGCAGAAATGCGCTTCGAAAAATCCGCTGAAACCTATATTTTTTATATTCATTACACTTATCTCCAAAAAAAACAAAAGAACATTTAAAGTTTTTAGTTTGATAATTCTGGTAAAAAAATAGAAGCAATCCGACAGGATCATAAAAAAATATAGCCATTGTTGATCAAGTACCGCGCAAAACCTATCAGAATCTGTTTTGTGGTGCGCGAGCCTTATTCAACGGAATCAAAAACAGTTGTCGGAGTTACTCTCTTTCTCCACTCAGTTCCATGACAATATCTGTTTTAAAAAGCAAAAAACCTCCTATTAATAAAATAGATCTATCACCAATATAGATATAATTTTCCGGTTGTCAAATCGTATAAACCTGTATAGGTTGTCATCCTATATCAAATGCAAATATTTTCATTTCCTCCGAGTCCGAAGATGAAAATATACTGACTATTTTCTCGTCCAATTCGATTATTTCAACTTGAAAAACCGGAAAGTTTCACAGGAAATTGTGTAGATAACATATCTTGTGGTGTTGTAATCGGGGAAAACCTTCAAAATATCGTTCGCAGAAGCTGAAACCTGGCCGATTTCCTCCTCCCTCGACTTTGAGATCGTAGATTTCCAGTTTTTTGCTTCAGCTTTTGAAAAGTGCCTGGATTTTCCTCCCTGTACATTTATCTAGGAATTCGTCTCCTTATCCACAGAGCAAAAAAGCGATCGGCGACGTAGTGTCTTCCGCTGTTGTCGATCTCCACAATCTCCTCATTCTTCAGTTTCGCAAGTGCCCGTTGTGCGGCAGAGGGGGTTTTAAGTCCGTATTTCATCATGATTTCGGAGGAATACGGTTTTTCAAGATACTCTTCAACGGAGGCTGCAATCAACATCTGCCGGGCATTCAACGGCAAGGTCTCCCAAAGAGTCATGTAGGCATACTGCTCACGATTTAAAAGAAGATCTATGGCTTCTTCCAGCATTTGTGAATCGTTCTCTCTTCCGGGCTCCATCAATTCCCACAGAGTGCTGCAGAGAAGCTGGGTGTAGAACGGATGACCGCCGCTTACGCTGACCACCTTTTCCACCATGTCGTCACCAACCGATTTTCCTGTGTTTGAAAAATGTGACTTTATGAATTCCCGCCAGTGGGAAAGATCGATCACTTCTATCGGATAGTGACCTGCAGATCGAAAAAGCGGACTCTTTCTATCCATGAACATCTGCTGAATCACATGCTTTTTACTTCCGCAGAAAAGATAGGCGACGGAATCGTGGTTCTGGATCACGCTCCGTAGAACCCTCTCCGCATGATCACTCTTGAAATTTTTAATCTGCTGAAACTCATCGAGAATCACAACCACCTGCTTTTCCGGATATTTATCCGCAATCATCTGGGGCAGCGAAAGCACCTGTTCAAGTAACGGCTCGGTTTTCTCAAGAGTTGCAGAGTTCAATGTGAGGGTGGGATTTCCGCTGGAATCCAGCGTTATCGTTGGAGAAAATGAAGAAAAAAGCTCCTTGGCCCTGTTCAAAAGTTTCTGGGGAGTTTTTTCGAGAACCTGGGTGAAGGCGGCCGCGCACGTCCTTATGAAAATATCCTCCGTACTGCACACCCAGAGATCGATGTAAACCTTTATGTAGTCATCATCGGGCAGAGATGCCATCAACTTTCTGAGAAGTGATGTTTTACCGAGTCGCCTCTCACCGAAGAGGAAAAGGTTCAGAGAGCTGTCCACCGCATTTTTAAGATCCCGCAACTCGCCGGATCTGTTGCAGAAAGATTCACCGAAGGCCGTACCTCCGTAAAAAAACGGATTCCTCATGTAGCCACCTCTCAAACTGATTATTTTTTTTGCGTAACGCTGAAAAAATAATAACGGATCAATTGAAAAAAGTAAATAATTTTGAGGCATTCAGGAAAATCAAGTCCCCTCCCTTTTTCAAAGGGAGGGTCAGGGAGAGTTATTAAGATCAATCAATTGCCAACCACATGCAATCATTTTCTTTTTCAACTCACCAAAACAATCAAACCTCCGACCATTAGCCAGAAAAAACACTCCACAGGGATTTTTCACACAAATTCTGATAATTAATTTAGCCCACAAAAAATTATTTATCTGAAATAAGCATTTATCTTTATTTCACAAGGAATATTCATAGCTTTAAAAAAACTAGTAGGATAGCTGTGGTAATATTCCGACAATTCCATGAGATAGTTCTTGAAGGATATTTGCTTTACAACCAAATTATCCGCTGAATTGACCGAGAGAACTTTTTTGAGCTGTCCTGAAAAGTGTTGCAGAATTTTTTCAAATTGAATATACGGTAGATTTATCTTCCGGAAATATTTTGAATTTCGAAATTTCCCCGACAGAATCCTCTTCAAAGACACAGCAAGAACCCAAAATAAATCCAGACAACAAAACCTTTTATCGACAACAAAAGAACAAAAGTGTTGATCCTTCCCCCATCGGATTCAATGGGTATTTCAACTTCAAGCTTTATCTTGAAAACTCCATTTTAAATACTACACTGCATGTTAGTACGATAGTTTAGTTGGACGAAATGGAAGTTACGAAGCTTATAGCATGTTATCCAACCGGAGTAAGAACTTGACGGCAAAAAAACAAAATCTACCATCGGAACTTGCTCCTTGCGGAGTTTACTGTGGTGCGTGCCCTTCTTATGAAAAAAGTTGTCATGGTTGTTCCTCGGAAAGTGAACAGTGTCGGAAAAGTAAGTGGAATTGTAAATTACGCAAATGTTGTTACTCAACCAAGTCAAAACAGTTTTGTTTTGAATGTGATGAGTTTCCTTGTAAGAGTTACCGGGGCAAGTTGATTGATTCTCATCCGGGTGATTGGCGTTTCGACTACAGGCACAACTTGGAAGAAGATTATGTGCTGTTTTCCATGCTGGGTTTGAAGGAGTTTCTTCAGTATCAGAAGGAAAAATGGAGATGCAGCATCTGTGGAGGTAAAATTCATTGGTACCATTACAAATGCAGTGGTTGTGGAGCTGATTTTAGAAACAAAAATTCAGCTGATTGCAAGCGCGATGTTAAATGAACAAAAAGAAAGCGGGAGCAGGTGAATAGATGAAGGGATATTATAAAGGTAATTTATCCAGCGATCGTTTGAGAGCATGTTACGAGTTAGCACATCCGCGTATAAAACAGTATCTGGAAGCAGAAATACAATTTGTTCTTCGTCAACTGGAACAAAAGGATAAGGTACTGGAATTAGGTTGCGGGTACGGACGTGTTACAGCTCGAATGACCGAAGTTGCAGAGTATGTTGTAGGAATCGATAATGCCGCATCAAACATTGAGTTGGCTGACCATCTTCATAAGGCAAACTCAAAATGCGGTTTTATGGAAATGGATGCACTGAATTTGACTTTTGAGGAGTCGGAATTTGATAAAGTTGTGTGTATTCAAAACGGTATAAGTGCATTCGGCGTTGACCAGGCGGAGCTTTTGCACCAATCTGTCAGAGTTACTCGACCGGGAGGTGAACTCATATTTTCAACATATTCCGCCGGGTTTTGGAGCGAACGACTGAAATGGTTTGAATCCCAGGCTTCAGCAGGGCTGGTCGGAGAAATTGATTATGCAAAGACCGGCGCAGGAAAAATCGTCTGCAAAGATGGTTTTCAATCAGGATTGTTGCTTCCGAGGGAGTTTGACCTGTTATGCTCAAGTTTAGGCTTGAAAGCTGAGATTACGGAGGTAGACGGATCCAGTGTTTTCTGCAAAATAGCAGTACCTGAAATTGGTTAACATGCAACCGAAACGGGTCGGCACTTTTGTACTTTTAGTCATTCAATAAAGATTTTGTGTTCGGTAATTTCCATAAATACAATGGAAACTCGTGGAATCTTCCATATTTTCGAATTTTAAAATAATTACAGGAAATAGTGCCTCTCCGCTCCTCATCCGGTTCCTCAGGTTCTACGTGTATGACACACACTACACTATGTGTAAAATATTTGACACCGTGTAAAACATAGCCTACAATTTGTATTGTTGCTTTTACTTTACAAAACTATAGGAGGTTGACATGGCTAACTGTAGGATAAGCAACAACATTCGAAGGCTGCGTTTCGAAAACGATGAGATGACGCAGCAGAAGCTGGCAGATCTCGCCGGCGTTACAAGACAGACAATTGTGGCAATTGAAAAGGGGAAATACTCTCCGTCTCTTGAGCTGGCATTTAAAATTGCGCTGGCATTCAATGTGCCGCTTGAGAATGTTTTTTCTTACGATGAAGCGACCGATAAAAAAGCTGAAAAAAAATGAGGGAGGAAAGGATGAAAGCTATTCTTCATAAAAGATACGGTGCCCCGGAACTTCTTGAATACGCTGATGTTGCAAAACCGGAACCGAAAGATGATGAGGTATTGATTAAAGTTCATGCAACAACGGTAACGAGTGCGGATTGTAATGTCAGAAGTCTGCGGTTCGCTCCAAAAATTGCAAAGTTTCCGGCACGTCTCTTTTTCGGACTTTTCAAACCCCGTTTCAATATTCTTGGAACTGAATTTTCAGGCACGATTGAAGCTGTTGGGAAAGATGTAGCAAAATTCAAGGCAGGTGATGCAGTTCTAGGATCTCCGGGGATGGCGTTTGGTGCTCATGCTGAATATCTGGTAATGCCTGAAAATGGTGAGATTGTGCAAAAACCTGAAAACATCTCTTTTGAGCAGGCTGCATCACTCTTTTTTGGCGGGCACACATCTCTATTTTTCCTGCGAGACAAGGCGCAGGTCAAGAAAGGTCAGAAAGTGCTTATAAATGGAGCATCCGGTTGTCTCGGCACCTATGCAGTACAGCTCGCAAAATATTTCGGTGCGGAAGTAACGGCAGTTTGCAGCACAGGAAATGTTGAGATGGTGACGAGTCTTGGCGCAGATCATGTGATTGATTACAAAAAAGAGGATTTTACAAAAGGTGATGAGAAGTATGACATCATTTACGACACAGTAGGAAAAGCATCAGTTTGCAACAGCAGGAAAGTACTAAAAAAGGACGGAGTTTATCTTTCAGCATACTTCAGGTTTGAAGATATTGCGGAGTCTATCTGGACTGGAATTACCGGCAGCAGAAAGGTTCTTCTTGTCGGTGCAGCTCCTGAAAAAATTGAAGATCTTAAGTTCCTTACTGATCTCATGGCAAGGGGTGTGCTCACTTCGGTAATAGATAAGACCTATCCGCTTGAGAAAACAGCTGAAGCTTTCAGATACGTGGAAGAGGGGCATAAAAAGGGAAATGTGGTGATAAATGTTTTTAAGGGAAAAGAGGAAGATAATCATAAAAACGGTTATATGTAAAAATATTGTGCAACTATAGCTGTGACCTAATTATCCTCAGCGAAATCATCCGCCGCCCTATCGACAACCTCTTAGAGATGACATACCAAACATCTCCACTGCCGGCTATCCCCCAAAGAACTATCAATATTCAAAAAGAGAAATAGAAACACATAGGATAAAAGATATAATTCCATGATATACAAGGAACAGATGCTTTTCATCTTGTTTTTTTGATGTTTGAATATCTTGACTTGAGTTTTAACCTTAAATATCCTGTGATTGTGAAACTATTGTTAATATTTCTTTTGGTGAAAAGATGATCGAGATTGTAAATGTTAAGGATTTTGATGGCGGAATTGAGGCAGCCACCAAGTATATTCACGGCAAATGGGGATCAGAGAAAAACTATTCATTCTATGAGGATGCTATCATTCACTCCTCCCTGCCGAACAGACCTTTGCCCAAGTTCTACCTGCTATTGAAAGCAGGCAAAATTATCGGTTGCTATGGTTTGATAATCAACGATTTTATTAGTCGTCACGATCTCTATCCGTGGTTTGCCTGCCTCTACATTGAAAGCAGTGAAAGAGGTGCCGGTTACGGAAGTGTCCTTATGGCTCATGCTGCAGATGAGGCTCTAAGAGCAGGTTTCTCCACCATCTATCTCACAACAGATCACGACGGTTACTATGAGAAATATGGATGGCAAAGAATTGAGAATGGTTATGAGCTGGACGGTTCCGCAACAAGAATTTATAAAAAGGAAATTCGAAGTGAGTAACCAGCTGGATTCCTTACGACATTCTCTTTTCAGCAGTCCCTCACAGATTTCTCTCATGGTACACATGTCACAACCTTTCTTTCTCACAGAAGAACAAGTTTTGTCTACGTTATATCAGTAGACCAAACCTGATTTACCCGATTTATTTCGACACATTTAGGCGGGTATGGATAGATATATCTCGATGAATTTTCCGTCCACAGCTGAAAAAGGTGGAAGTTTTTATAATGCTTTTGGATTAGAGCTCTTCTTTGTTACCTTCAATTGTTGAATCTCCATCCCATTCACATTTGTCTATGAGGTGATCACGGAATTCCATAGCCTCACTATTTGGAAGAGAGTTGTTGCCTTTTATGAAAAGCATAGTAAAACCTGCTGTTTCTATTGAATAAAGAGTGCGCAGCGAAATGAGGCTCGAATTGTTGTATATGCTTAGATCCATTCCCTCAATTGTCTTGAGATTGTTCAGCCCGGAAAGTGAAAGAAGTCTTTCATTGCCGTTAATATATAAACTGCTACCGATCTTTTCCAACTTCCCAAATCCGCGAAGGTTGGATAGGCTATCGCTGTCCAATATATACATGTCTCCGTTAACTTCTGTAATATTCTCAAATCCGTTTATATCGCTCAGCGCGTGATTACTTGCCATTTTCAGCTTTCCATTTATCACAGTGAGTTTTGAAAAATCAGATATTCTTTGGAGATTTTCATTTTCTTCAATAACTACTTCACCTACACTTTGGAGATTTTTCAAACCAATCGAACTGATGTTTTGGTTGTTCTTGATTGTCAAGTTGCTGTCGATTGTTTCCAATTGATTCAGCTGGGAAGTTTCGCTTAAGTTTAAATTATCTTCAATTGTTAAGTTTTTTCCTATGTAAACAAGGTTGTCGAGCCCTTTCAGTGTAGATAGATTTTCCGTCATAAATACTTTCAGATCCCCACCGATACATTTCAGGCTGCTTAGTGATGTCAAATCCTGCACACTGCTTTGAATGTAAACATCTCCCTTCACGTAGGTAACATTTTTAAGATTTGTTACGTCGCTGTCGCTATTGAGTGTTATCCTACTCCGGTCCAGTATGTTATCTCCACAAATCTTATCCAGTAAGCTGAGACACTGAAATCCCGCGGCATAATAACCTTCATCACACTCGCATTTTGCCTCATCAACAATGGTTACACATGTTCCTTTGCCGCAGTCAACATCTTTGCATGGATCAGCAGGAACGGGTTGGCATTCCAGGCCATCAGCCTTGTAACCTTCATTACAAGCACATTGAGCATGACCGTCTACCGATATATAGCATCTCCCATGACCGGAACATTTCACATAGTCACAAGGGGTTTCCTGTCTTTTTTCGATGCATTCAAAGCCGTCTGAAACGTATCCTTCATCACATTTGCAATCTGCATAACCGTCCATATGTACATAACACTGACCATGATCACCACATGTTCTATATTCGCACGGATCTTCCCTGATGCATTTCAATCCATCCGGTTTGTAACCGTAATTACACCTGCACTCGGCATCTCCGTCCCTATTAATTTCGCATGTTCCGTTCCCGGAGCATGAGACTTCATAGCATGGATCGGCATATTTTTTATGGAAACATTCAAGACCGTACGGAGAGTACCCTTCATCGCAATAACAGAAAGGATGTCCGCCGCCGCCGATAATACATTTGCCATGACCTGAACATTTCACACTCTCACAACTTCTTGGTTTTGATACGTTTTCCGGTTCCCATCCAGTGAATTTAACTTCTTCAGAATCCTCACCGCATGCAGTGAAAACGAAAGTTAAGCAGACAATATAAAAAACAATTTTTTTCAACCAAATTCTCCTTTTTGCAAAAGATACTTATAAAAAAGGCAGCAAGCATTTTATCTTTAGCTCTCTTATTTTCAATTATTAATTTTGCTTTTCACTCTCACATACATGATTTAAACATATTGCAAATCATCTTTTTTATTTAATTTTACCGGTTGTGATTCTCTTTTTTGCAAATGATTCCCGTGAAGCGTATCTCCCTTTCAGGGTTCGCGAGGGGTGAGGTCTTTCATACAGGTGCGTTTGTGCACACACCGCTACAATTGTTGCGCCCCTAGCGAGGCTTATGAGGCAATTGAACATTCAAAACCGGGGGCTTAATATTCAAAAATTGTTATGAAAATATCCTGCCCGCCATATGAAACAGTTCCATCAAAAGATCCCGGGTTCTGCCCAGCTACAAAAATATTGCTTTCAGAGAATGTAGAAGAAATAATTTTTGTTTTCGACGAACTATTTTTATGCCCCCACTCACTTAAAAGATCATATGTACCATCATTGTTTACTCTAATCAAAGCAAGTCCTCCATTTTGATCTGGGGCCTTTCTATAAATATGAGCTGTCAGGCATAAAGAGCCATCTTTTAAGGTTAATAGGTTTCTGCCTGTAAATCCTAAACCCAGCAAATCGTTTTTTCTGTAAAGCTCCATTCTTTTTTTTAAATTACAGTTCCCGTCAAGATCAAAGTTTTCAACCAAAATAGCAATATAATCTAAAGATTCCGTAAATTTAAATCCTGAAGTGGAAATTTCATTATTTTGTATTGCAACAGTAAAAAAAGCACTTCCATATTCCGGGATTTTCTCATCATAGTGGCGCTTTTCCCAAATTAAATCGCCATCTTTGGAATATTTGTAAATAAATCCTGAACTGAAATCATATTCTGGACCAACACCGCCTGAGTGATACCCATCATTACCACCTCTGTCAATATCCGTTCCTGCAACATAAACATTATCGTCCTCATCCGTCACAATCTGATGGGACATTTCAGCTCTCCAAATGCCGACCTCATTTATTTTTCTCCATATTTCATTACCATCGACGTCGTATTTGATTATTATATTGTTGCCAATGTAAACTTTTCTTCCATCTATAGGTTGGGGTATTTCAGGTTTTAAGAAAGAGCCGGCAATAAAAAAGTTACCTGATTTATAATATATCTCCGTCAAAAGCATTGACTTGGAATCAGTATCGACATCCTTTTTCCATAAAATTGCCCCACTTTTATCATATTTTATTATTTTTCCTACAAATTTACGTCTCTTTGTCGTGTATCCATCCTCCTGCTCTTCTTCGCTCTCTTCGTATTCACTACTGATTACATAGATGTTGTCACTTTCATCAACCGAGTGACCAAAGCTCTTTTGCATCTTTTCATCACCCCATTGTTTTACCCAAATTCTTTTACCTTCCTTGTTCAATTTCATGAGAAATGAATCATAATCACAAAAATGTTCACACTCATTTCGGCTGTTTTCCGGATCTTCAAAAAAGCCTTGTGTATATCCCGAAATAATTATATTTTCTTCACTATCAAGAGTGATGTCGGAAACATAATCGCAAAGCGGAGTACCTATTTGAATATTTTTAACCAACTCAGGATAATTTATTTTCACATTACTATCATCAGAAATGCCAACGACTTCGATATCAACTTTATTTTGGTGACGTTCTTCACAAGAAACATCAAGGATTATAAAGATAAAAATAGGCAACAATATTTTAAATTTCACGAGCTACTCCATTGTTTGTTCATTTAAATCAATCTTTGTATAGTATATGTTTGAGTCACTGCCAAAAAGGTATACATCATTGCTGTTTTCAAATGAGAATGTATGGTATTCATTCAATGACGATATTTTCATTTCTTTATAACTTGAAAGATTACCCTCATCCGAAAAACTCAACACAAAAGATATTTTATCTTCCAAAAATTCAGAACAAACTCCAGTAACAAATAGGCTCTTTTTTTCAACACTATAGTGAACATCGTTAAAAAAGCTAATTGTCCCATCTCTGTATTCGAATTCCATATTTAGTTCAGACAACAAACTTTTTATGTCTTTTTCCCACATTCTTTTTCCATGAGTGTCGTATTTTGACACAAAACCTTCAAACATTTCACTTTTATAACCTGTAATGTAAAGATTGTTGTTATTGTCAGTATCAATAGAAACGACCCGATGTAAAATATTGTCTCTTTCTATTTCTTTCTCAAATATTTTATTACCCCTTTCATCAAATTTAGTAATATCCGAAATAGTGCTCAATTTATTATCCCCAAAGTAGTAACATCGGTTGCTCGCTATCCAAATACTACCTTTGGAGTCAATTTTTATTTTAATTCTGGAGTTGAGTATCGCGTAGGGTATAAAATAAGTGTCTAATAAATATATTTCCCTTTGCTTGCCCCAATTTTTTTTCCATAAGAACTCTCCTTTTGAGTTAAATTTATGGAGAGTGTTTGTTTTTACGCGGCTGCTGCCTAAGTTTTCAAATCCAACAAGAAATAAGTTACCTTTAGAATCAACATCAAGATCAGTTATTGAATGAATCCCTGTTGAAAAAGGTATTCTCTTTTCCCAAACAATTTCACCGCTCTTATCAAATTTAATAAAAAAGCTATAGTCTTCGGTATAATGGGTATCCCCTCCACTCCCAACAAGATAGATGCTGTCTTTATCCACTTTTAAAGAAAAAGGATGTAAATTTTTCCAAGAGCCTATTTGTTTCACCCATTCGAAATTTTTATTAGAATCTAATTTGGCAATAAAACCGTTGTGACTTCTTTCAGATTTATGCTTAAGACACTCCTCTGAGTTATGAATATCGCCAGAAACAATCCCCGATAGATATGTATTGCCTGCGTCATCATTTTCAACATCGTATATATGTGCTTCACACGGCAGTTTTAAATAGTTTTTCTCTGTTGAATCTTCTTTGCAACCGGTAGACAGTAAAATAGACATCAATAGAATAGTAACGATACTTCTCATAATTTCCTCGTGTTATGTTTTTCAATTTTTGTTAAATATAGTTTAATTTTCTTTTTCATGCAAGATCTTATCCTTAGCCTTTTTTCATCCTTTTCAATAGTGGAAATATTTTTGTCAAGGCTTGTCGACCGGTTTTTAGAGACGTATGATGCTAACTCTCTAAGGTTAAATCATCGTTTTTGAGGGATTCTCAATATTTCCGGGTATTGGTGGCTGGATTCGGGATTATGATAATATTTTGCGGTTTTTAGTCGTTGATTTGACGGTAATATTTTTTTGAGGGCGGTTCGGCGGGTGTTTCAAGCAGGATGTTTATTTTGATATCGAAACAGAGTCCGTGTGTGGTCTGATAATTTTTTGGTCGCCGTTTAGGAAGAGGTGATAGAGTTTCTACGAAAACACCTTTAGGTTTCGAGACGTAGCGTGCTACGTCTTTACGGGGAGTGGTAACTATTCCATCACTGAGCAATCTACTGTATTGCCTTCGGTGTCGATGCAGTAGCAGGGGGCATCTATGTTCCATGATTCTTTGATTTTTTCGAGGTCGGAGGTGAGGCGGAGGTTGGCGGCGATCTGGTAGGTTTCACCGACGGCGAATTCAGCGTTTTTCTTGTGGCAGATGAAGTAGGATGAATCGGTTGTCTCCTCGGGGACTACGGCGATGGGACAATATTTGCCTATCATTTTTCCGTCGACGGGTTTCCACTCGGCTGTTGTGATTATGGGGTAACCTGATGGTCCTGGCTTGTAGATGTTTTCTCCATCGGCTTTCATTTTTTTCAGATCATCAAGCGGAATGTCGATTTCGAGCATGTTGAATTTTACATGGTTGCCGCCGGCGTTTGTGTAATCACCGATGGATACGAGTGCAATATACTCTTTCTCTTTGGATGAGATTCTTTTGGAGTAGCCGCCCATGTCGGTAATTTTTATCTCCCTTCCGTCAACTAGAAGTGTATAGTCTCCCATTCCCGGAGTCTCTTTTCCCTGGTCTGTATCCGGACTGTTGATTTCGCCGCTGAAGAGAAATGTGAGATATGATTCGGAGAAAGGATCTTCAAAATTTTCGGGGAGTTCGCAATCGAGTTGTACTTTGCCGGATATTGCTTTTTCAAAATCCTCTTTTGTTACGGCATCTTCCCCTATTCGGTATTCGCAAAGTTTGCCTTCGTCATCCACTGCGTTTGGATAAATTTTCTTTATTTCTGTTTTATCATCTGTAAGTGCGATATTTGCTTTTATTTCAAGTTCTTCTCCGTGGTCAAACGTCTGATTTTTGTCATTCTCTATCAACATTTTTGAATTGCTGTTTAATTTATCGATTTTTGCCAGGTTACAGAAGCGGACGACTCTTGATCCGTCCTTTTTTATATATGCGGAAGCTTCGTAAAGTCTTGCACTTTCTATCTCTGCAGCCGAAGCGATTTTTCGCCCTTCAACTTTCATTTTTTTGAGATTTTGGGGAGTTATGGCAACTCCAGCGACAAGGTACTGGATAGCCTGCTGCATATCGGGTGTCTTTTCAAGAATTATGTAGTCATTAAACGCCGAAATCTCGAGCACTTCCAAACCGTTTTCCCCAATTTCTGTAAATCTGGTTACGGGCTTGTCTTCCAGTGTTAACTTTTCGTTATTCAGCGTTATTTCAAAACTGCCGATTCCCTGTTCGGATTTTTCTGCTCCCCGTGAATTGATCGATCCTTTAAAAGTGACGATCATGGAATTTTCGGCCACCGGTTTTGAAAAATCGAAGGTTTGCTCGGTCTCACCGTCCGTTTTTGAGTCCTCGTCTTCAATTCGTACTGCCGAATCCGAATCGTAACCTGTTCCTTCAGAACCGGTTGATTTGTCATCGTTGCTGCATGAAACAATACTGAACAGCACCGTCACTAAAATTGTAAAAAATCCAATCTTTCTTTTCATAATTTTCTCCTTTTATAGATTTCAATCTTCGGTTGTTTCGCCTGTGTAGATTCCGACGTAGCGGATATGTTCGCCTTTTTTTTCGGGTTCGCGGAATTCGCCGCCTGTTTCAAGGTAGATTGCTCCGCCGCTTCCTAGATCGAATCCGTTGCCGGTGTAGAAACGTGGTTTCAACTTGTCGAATTCGGGTATTCCAAGGTATCCATATTTGCCTTCGGGCTCT
This sequence comes from uncultured bacterium, assembly GCA_942492635.1. Lineage (GTDB taxonomy): Bacteria > UBP6 > UBA1177 > UBA1177 > CALOFP01 > CALOFP01. Next base: position 1,252,410 of record CALOFP010000002.1, on the reverse strand, counting down.
TTTAGCAGGAGCGCTATCCTGAAATTTGTGAGAATTTCGGACATTGTTATTTCGCCGTCGATATGCTTTTGAGCGGCCTTTTCCACCGCGACGTATGTGTTATCAGTGTCCTTTATTATTTCTTTGAAAATCTCATTTTCAACGCCTGCCTGGATGTCGAGATATTGGAAAAAGAGATATGAAAGCACGTAGTTGGATGCCATGTCTTCGCCAAAATCGAACCGAAAGAGTGCTCTTCCCTTTGGAATCGTTACTGATTTGTTGTAGTAGCTTATTCGTTCATTGGCATGACCGACGTACTCTTTTTCTCCGGATGTGGCGAATCCCTCCCCCATCCAAGCCTCGTAGTGATCGTTGTTTTCAACTTTAAAATCATGAACAATATGAACCATATGGGTAAATTCATGGGCAATTACCTGACTCAACCGCTCTAAGGTTTGATGTGCTTCGTAATCAACAAAGATAATCTCCATTTTGTTTGAGCCTTCAGCATCGTAAAGGTGATTGGGATCAAAGTATCCGGCCACTTTTCCGATTCCGGGGTACATGGTTTTGAGAAAGAGAATGTTTATCCTATCGTCACCGTCTATATCGGAAGGTTCAAAGAATTTTCCAGTGATTTTGCCGTAGATGACGTTGTCGAACTCTTCCGCAAGTCCATCGGCCAGCTCCATGTCTATACTGTTTTGGCCGCTTTTTTCCACCCAGATGTTGCACTTGTTGCTCCTACTTCTGAGGACGGCATCAATTTCGTCCCCCTCTTCTCCGTGAGCAAAAAACCGCTTCGTGTCCCCCACTTTCCAATCGGTTTTTGACCTTGAAACAGGCCGGAAAAATTTTCTGTTTCCGCTTTTGAGATGAACGACAGGGGATATCAATCTCCACCCGCTTTCCCCTTCTTCTTTCGCGATAGCTCGGGACTTTCGGGAAAGTTTTATTCCGTCAAGTCTGCCTGTAAATTCCCGACCTGTGAGATCGGTCGATTCGTTACTGATGAGAATTACGTTTCCGCGGTAAACCGGCCCTTCGAAATCGAGTCTGGGAACACAGCTGCTTCCTGTCGACGAATCCAAAACAAATCCGGATTGACAAATGCATCTGAAACCGCCCTCTTCATTTACGCACTTGGCGTGTTGGAAAGAACAGAGAGACTCTCTGCCCTTTTCGCATTCGTCGATATCGATGCATTCGCCGAAACCATCTCTTTCGAATCCCTCAGGGCAGGATCCTTGAGTTTTATTCTCACCGTCCGAATAATCCCGATCGACAGAAGAACCGGCACCGCCGTCCTCCCGATTTTCCGAATTTCCTCCATCGGAAATTCCGCAGGAAACTAAAGAAAAAAAGATAATCACCGGCACAAAAATCATTACTTTTAAAAATTTGAACTTCATGGACACCTCTCTTCAAAATTCTACAAGCCCTTTTAAACACAGGGAAAGTTAACCAAATTCTCTGGTGTTGTCGCCCGAATGGGCCCATTTGAACAAAAAAGATTTGAGGGAGGTTGAAAAGTTGAAGAGTGAAAGAATTTATCCGGTGGGATTTCTGAAATTTGAATTGTTACGGAAATCGTGATGCTTTTAAATGTCCTAGATGTGGGTTGACACGGGGCCAACCTCTACAAGTCATTTTCCAAAGATATTCCGTTTATTTAACTCACAGCGCTTTCATAGCAAGAGATAGCTTATTCAACGGAATGATTTTTGGTGAGAATTGCATTTTAATCTGTGTTCATCTGTGGAAAAAAATCTCCCCCAGTTTTAATCTGCGGAGCGGTAGGCGGAAGGGGTCATGCCTGTTGTCTTTTTGAAAAATGTATTGAATGTTGCCTTTGATTTGAATCCGGCCATGATTGATATGGAAAGGATGTTCTCTTTGTTTGTATTCGGATCACGGAGAAGCTGTTTTGCTTCCTCCACTCTGTAGTTGTTTACGAATGTGTAAAAATTGATGCCGAGGCATGAGTTGAGAACGTAGGAGATGTTGTGCCCGGTGATTCCTGTTTTTTCTGCCAACTGACCGACCGTCAATCCGGGTTCCAGGTACGCTTTCTCCCGCTCCATCACCTTTTTCAATTTTTCAACGTAAATTTCCGCCAAATCCTGATCGACTCTTTCACAGATTGATGATTCTTTCAATTCAGAAATGACGGCGTCCAGCTCTTCCCTGTCGCTTTTTACCTTTTCCGATATTTCAAGGTGGGAGCTGACTCTCGCTATAAGCTCATCCTTTGCAAAAGGCTTGGGTATGTAGTCATTCGCTCCCGCCTTGAATCCCTCCACAAGATCGTCCACTCCGCTTTTTGCCGTCAGCATCACGACAGGAAGTTCGGCCGGCGGATATTCCTCACGGATCTTTTTAAGCACGTCGTATCCCGACATTCCGGGCATCATAATGTCCAGTAGAATAAGATCCGGTTTTTCATTTTCTGCAAGATATTCAAGAGCTTCCTTTCCGTTAAAAACCTGCTCTACCTTGTAATTTTTAAGTGAAAGATGGCTCCTGAGTACCTGCTGATTTACCGTTTCATCATCTACTGTGAGAATTGTGAATTGAGTCTCACTGTTAACGGAATCCTTTTCAGAAGCAGAATCATTCGGCATCATTTGCAAAATTCTGTTTCCAACATCCTTTTCAGATGTGTTGACAGGTTCGGAATCACTTTCAGCTGCAGTCATTGTGAAGAAAAATCGGCTCCCTATCCCTTTCTCCGACTCGACACCGATTGTTCCGCCGTGCAGCTCCACAAGCTGTCTGGTGATGGCAAGTCCTATTCCCGTCCCGCCGTATTCCCGCTCAATTGAACTGTCAACCTGCTCAAAAGACTTGAAAATATCATCAAATTTCTCCCTGGGGATTCCGATTCCCGTGTCTGTAACTGATATTTCTACAGTTTCACCTCTCCTTTTTGCGAAGACTTCCACTTTTCCGCTGTCGGTAAACTTTACGGCGTTACCCACAAGGTTGTAGAAAATCTGCTGAAGTCTGTCGCTGTCGGCTTTTACATAGATTTTTTCATCAACCAGATTCAGGAGCTCGATATTCTTTCCGGATTTCAAGGCATTGGAGATAGAGAGAACACTTTCCACGCTTTTTCTGAGATCGACTGCCGCAGGCCTGAGCACAATCTCATTCTGCTTCATCTTTTCAAAATCGAGTATGTCGTTTATGAGTGTTGCCAGCCTCTGCCCGCTGTTTTTAACAATGTTCAGGTTGTAACGTGTATCTTCCGTAATAGATCCGGCAGCTCCGTCGATAATCGACTCTGTTAGTCCGATTATTCCGTTGAGCGGTGTGCGGAGTTCGTGGGATGTGTTGGCAATGAACCTGTCCTTAAGCCTGTCCAGAGATGTGAGTTTTTCATTGATTTCCTCAAGTTCTCGTTCACGTTTTTTCAGTCGCATAATCCGGCTTCTATAAATCAGAAAAACAATTATCATCACAGTTAGTAAAACAAAAATCTTGAACAGATTTGTCTGATATAGAAAGGGATTTTTGTAAATTTTCAGCGTCCTATCATCAATACTCCCGACTCCGTCACTATTTTTAGCCCTTATTCTGAAGGTGTAATCGCCCGGAGGAATATTTGTGTAGTAGGCAACTCTCCTGGAGCCTGCTTCAACCCACTCATTGTCGAAGCCTTCGAGTTTGTATGAAAAAGTGATTTTTTCCGGTGCGGTGAAGTTGAGACCCGTGTAGTGGATCTGAAGATTAACGGTACCTGCCTCCAATTGGATATTTCCCAAATTTTTCGCTTCTGTTCCGTCAGACACTACCTTCTCTATAAACAGTTCAGGGGGATGCTCATTCTTTTTAAGATTGCCGGGATCGACAATTGCAACACCCTTCATTGTGCCGAAATAGAGTTTCCCATCACTGCCCCTGAATGCTCCTGGAGCACCAGAAACTCCCTCCAGGCTTTTCATTCCGTCCGCCAGGCCGTATAAGACTGTTTTAACGGCAGCTTTTCGTCCTTCGGCCACTTCTACAAGTTCTTCCCGGTTTAGCCTGAAAATCCCTTCAACGGTACTGAACCAGAGATTTCCGAGAGTGTCCTCCGTTATCGCCTGAACGGAAATTTCCCTCATGCCATGTTTTTCCAGGAAATTAAAAATCTTTCCGTCTTTCATGAGAGAGAGTCCGTTCTCCGTACCTATCCAGATCACTTTTTTGCTGTCGCTGAAAAGGGCTGAAATGCTGTTGTCAGGCAGACCGTTTTCGGTTGTGAATGAAGAAAAAATCCCGTTTTTATAACGAATGAGCCCGTTTTTATATGTTCCGAAGAAGATTTCACCGCCTGCCCCTTCAGCTATCTGGAAAATCCGCTGCGCCGTAACACCATGTTTTTTATCAAAATAGTCGTACTTTTCATCCTTAAATCGAACAATTCCGTGGCGCAGAGTCGAAAACCAGAAAGCACCGGTGCTATCCTCCGCCATATTGATAATCGATTGGTGATGTTCCCATCCGCCTGCGGTGAACTTGTCAAATTTCCCGTTTTCATACTTGAACATGCCGCCGTTAACGGCCACCCAGAGAGCACCGTCCCTGCTCTTTCCAATTGAATAGATCCGACTTCCGGGCAACGCATCATTTTCAAATGAATATGACTTAACTGCTCCATTTCGAATTGCATTTAATCCCTTGTTCCAGGTGCCGACCCAAAGTGTTCCTGAACTATCCGAAAGAATTGCGGAAATATGATTGTCGGCAATTCCGTTATCGGTAGAGAAGGATGAAAAAGCGCTGTTCTTCAGAAAATTCAATCCTCCGCCATGGGTTCCGATCCATATATTTCCTTCCCTGTCCGGAACAATACTCCAGACGACATCGCTCGACAAACCGTCTGCAGTGGAAAATGCGGAAAATTTTCCGTTTTTTAACCGGTTTACTCCGCCTCCGTTGGTACCTATCCAGAGAACTCCTTCCTCATCCTCTAAAATCGATCCGACCCTCGAGCTCGAAAGACCGTCACTTTCATTAAAGATCTTAAATTCACCGTTTTCATACCTGTTAAGACCGTCGTAGGTTCCTATCCAAATTACACCTTTTTGATCCTGATAGGTGCAGAAAACGGCGTTGTGTGAAAGCCCGTCCTGCCTTGTAAAATTTCTGAAAACACCGCCTTTAAAACGAGAGAGACCCTTGTATGTGCCTATCCATACAGCTCCGTCTTTCGACTCGAAAACATGGGTTATCGTATTTCCGGGAAGTCCGTCTTCGGTTGTATAACGCCTGAATTTCCCATCATTGAATCGGATAAGACCGTAATCCACAGTAGCGATCCAAACAACCCCATCGCGTCCCTCAAAAAGCCAGTTGATCTGATATTTCGGAAGTTTTTCAGGAAATTGGAATCGTTTAAAACTTCCATCCCTATAGATGACAATGCCGTCGTAGGTACCGATCCAGAGATTACCGTTTTGATCTTCCATGAGACCGTAGATCGAGTTGGTTGTAAGCTGTGGAGTATTTGACTTGTTGAAAATTTTGAAATCGATCCCGTCAAACCGGACAAGACCGTTGTAGGTCGAAAGCCAGATAAAACCGTCGCGACTTTGAACAATATCATTTACGGAGTCCTGGGGAAGTCCCTCGCTAACCTGCCATGATCTATGAACAAAACGGCGGAACGGAGAGTTTAAAACGGAGCACCGAAGATATAGCGGTTGAATAACAATGAATAAAAAAAGAAAAATTCCGTAAAAAAATCGCAATATAACACCTGTAATCTTCTACAACCGAATTTACAAAAAGCAACAACAATGCCACTGTTATTTATCCAGCATTTACAACGATCTGGAGTCAGCTATTGTTCAATGAATCTTGATTTTTTAACTTTTCGGATTATCCTCTTGCCCGGTTATTTCCTGTTTTTCCTGCCTCTTTTATCGGGCTAAAGTGAAAAATCGACGAGTTTTATAGGATTCAATTTACAGAGGTTTGAAGGATGAAACCAGTAGTCTCCTCAATATCACTTTTAATTTGCAGCAATATTTTCATGACATTCGCTTGGTACGCGCACCTTAAGGAGCTCGGGAACAAACCGTGGATCGTGGCAGCCCTCCTCAGCTGGGGTATCGCAATGTTCGAGTACATGCTTCAGGTACCTGCAAACCGGATCGGCTACACGGTTTTGAGCGTCGGTCAGCTGAAAATTCTGCAAGAAGTGATCACTCTAAGCGTTTTTATTCCATTTTCAGTACTTTACATGAAAGAGCCCTTCAAAACGGACTACCTGTGGGCCGGACTGTGCATGGTGGGAGCCGTTTTTTTCATGTTCAGGGACAAACTTTTCTGAGTAGTTATAATCGGAAAGTCCGAACTACACTTCAGGATCCATCTTTGATTCCGAATCGATGATTATTCAACAGATACGAAACCGTCTTTTTCGATTTTTCTCAAAGTTTCAACAAAGAACCGGTGCTCTTTTTTGAGAACCCTGGCCGCAAGAGTTTCGGCATCGTCACCTTCCATAACCGGAACCTTTGCCTGCGCAACAATCGGGCCCGTATCGTAATTCTCATCGATCAGGTGAATTGTGACTCCGGATTCCGCTTCACCGGCCGCCACTACAGCCTTGTGGACATTCATTCCGTACATTCCCCTACCGCCGTATTTAGGAAGAAGAGCGGGATGAATATTGAGAATCTTTCCCTTGAATGTGGAGAGAACCTTGGGTCCGATCTTTTTCATGTAACCGGCAAGAACGACGATATCCGTATTGTGTTTTACAAGTTCATCACAGATCGCACGATCCAGCTCATCAAAATCGGGGTGAGTTTTCCCGTTGAGACATACTCCCGGGATATCCTCGTTTGCAGCCCTCTCGAGAGCTCCCGATTTTCTATTGTTGCTTATTATGACACACGGATTCGATTCAAGATCCCCGCTCTTACAGGCATCAATAATAGCCTGCATATTCGAACCGTTATGAGATGCAAGAAATGCAATATTCACTATTCATTCTCCTTTATATTAACTGTTATAAACGCATTAGTCTCTTGAATATTACAATCTAGAATTTCAGAATCAACATTATCTTTGTTCGAGCGGACAAACAGCCAAGAGATACCATGGGCAAGTGCATAATTCCATAATCTTTTTTATATTGAGATAAACATATTTAAATCCAAACAGGGAATCTTATCTACCATGAAGTTCGTGAAGAACATGAAGGAAGACCTTTACTCGTTGTTCTTCCAGTCCCTTTGATAGAAAAAAGTTATCTCGACTAACTCAGGCACTCTATCGAAGTGAAAACAAATATCGAGACCAAATGTGCCGCTGAATCGATGTGATTATCTATTTCCATAATAAAGAAGCTTTTGTATAATCCATAACAAATTAGACATGCTGAGTTGGATCATTAATTTTCTGTTGAAAAAGTTATCGCTCGTTACGAAATCATTAACTTCTGCGATAATATTTCATTATGCTGCAGCCATTGAATTTTCTCAGGAATTATTTTCGTTTTAAACGATTTCGTAAGAATAACCTTGCAATTTCCTTGAAAAGACAGTCTTATAGTAACTGGTTTGTATTCCATATCTTCAAAGGGGACGTGTATGAAACTCTTTTTAACCGGTATTTTAGTTTTCACCATGATTTTTATTATTTCATGCAATGATAAAAATGATGAAAAGGAGTCCGCAGGCAGCGATAATGAAAATCTCCACAGTGACGAGAGTATCGATAATATCGGAACTTCCGACACAGAAAAATCTGACGATGCTGCGACTCAAGACGAAAATACCGAAAATCCGGAAGAAAATCCTGCAGGCTCAGATGATTCAGATAAAACAGAGAGTGACGCAGAGATAATACCTGATAACGATGGCACGCCTGAACCACCGGTAAATTGCGATTTATCAACAGTTCATTGTGTATCCATGGATACCGAGAGTAAATTCTATGAATTTCCCACGCCGAAAGATGCAGGTGCAGCCGCTCAAGACGGTGACACGGTTGTAATCGAAGCCGACGAATACAAAAACTCCGGCATTGTCACAACCTGGAGCCAAAATAATCTTACGATAAAAGGTGTAAACGGTTTAGCACACATGAACGCAGAAGGCGTAGCTATTTCCAACGGAAAAGCAATATGGGTTATTCGCGGAGACAATGTTACAGTCGAAAATATCGAATTTTCAAACGCCGCTGTCCCCGACAAAAACGGTGCGGGAATCAGATATGAAGGAACCGGCTCGCTGACCGTCAGAAAATCCTATTTCCACGATAATGAAATGGGAATTTTAACAGGAAACAAGGGTACTGAAGATATTACCTTGGAATCATGTGAATTTCACGATCACGGAAAATCAAACGGCGGTTTCAGCCACAACATATACATCGGCGAAGGAGCCAAATTCACAATGATTTACAGCTACTCTCATGATGCATACGAAGGACACAACGTAAAAAGCAGGGCAGATGAAAACTATATTCTCTACAACCGAATTTTCGATCTTAACGAACATTCAAATGATATGCCCTCAAGCTACCTGATCGACCTGCCCGAAGGCGGACTTTCCTACATCATCGGAAATGAACTTCACCAGTCGGACAAAACTCCGTCAAACAGCACCGCCATCTCCTACGGCCGTGAGCAAAGAGACAACCCCATACAAACACTTTACTTTATCAACAACACAATAGTTAACGACCGTAATAACGGTATTGCCATAAGTGTGGGTGGAACTCCAAACGGAGCGATAGTAAACAACATTTTCGATAACTTCAGCACCATCATTAACGGCAATTTCACCGGAACTCAAAGCAGCAATGAAGAAAATGCAACATTTGTTAATCGAAACAGCTACGATTACCGCCTGCAGAAAGGTTCCAACGGAATAAATCAGGGAGTAAATCCCGGCACAGGCAATGATTACGACTTAACTCCGACACAAGAATACATTCATCCCTTAAATCATAAATCCAGAAAAGATGACGGAAACTTGGATGTAGGAGCTTTTGAAAAATGAAGCTTGCTCTTCAATTCGAAACAATAGTAAAATTAACAAGTTAAAAAATTCTAAAAATTTACAATTCATTTTCTGGAGAAAGCCGGGGCACCTCCGAGGGAGAAAAGCAGGGAAACTTTTCAGATCTCCCAGTTAGTCTTGAACTCTTCGAGTTCCTCCCGGCAACTGGACCAGTGGCCTTTATCGATATACTTTTTCTCTTTCAGGAATGAGTAGAACTTGCCAATTGTTGTCAGCATCTGCCTCATCGAAGGCTCTCCGGTCCATTGGTCGTTGCTCAAAAATACTTCCGAAAAGATCTCATTGAGATAAAGATGTGTTACCTCTAGAGCAACCGGATCTTCCTCATCTTCATTCAGGAGCTCATTGACAAGAAAATTCATTGCAGTCATATGTTTTTCAATAGTGCCCGTTTTTAACTGTTTTTCTTTTAAGAAAACCTCGAACTTCAACAAATATTCATTGTTGGATCGGATTATTTCGGCTGGACTTTTAGAACCAAAAAATTCGGGATCTTCCAAGAAATCCTCATCTATAGGTATTGGACCATCTACGTTCAGAAGAAGATCATCAAGCAGGTTAAGCACCGCAACTACCCCTTCTTCATCGACATTGGGATTCTGCAAAATATTTTTATCTATCAGAGACGTGGTGTTCTCATCCAAGCACCCATTTTCATTCCAGATATCTTCTATAAGATGATCCAGAAAATAAAAGGCCGAACGCAAGTATTCACCCGATTTTGCAAAAGCAAGAGTTGCACTGTTCGCAGGATACTTCATTTTTGCAAAGTAGTTTTGTAAATCCCCATCCGCCTTGTCGAACTCTCCCTTCGTCAAATATTTGTGAAGCTCCTTTATATAGGCCAGAGTCTTTTTAACTTCTCTATCTTTTTCTGCCTCTCTTAATTTTGCATCGAACGGAATAATATTGTTTCTCAGCACTACCTATTCTCCTTCCCCGGAATATTTATACTGTCGACAATATTAACTATTATTTTTGGGAATTCAATATATCTTAAAACGGAAATATTTTCCATTGGCCAGTAGTTGACATAGTTATTTCATTTTTCCAATATTTCCGCCGCAACTCATAATGAGATCAACAAAAGAATAATTCTGTCATTCTATTGCCTCCGTCGGATGAATTATCAATATTTTTTGAAAAACAACGACAAAATCGGTCCGATTTAGGATAGAGAAATCGAATCAATCGATTATCCATCCTTGACTATTCTCTGTGGATGATTTCTGCGACTGAACCGGCCAGAATATTTTCTGTCGGATATCCAAATTATCAAGGGATGCTCTGACTGACACCAAACAATGATTTTCACTTTCTCTTGCCCATAATATTCTCGAATCTCCCATTGCTGATAGGATGGTAGCTTATGATTTCGCCGTTCAAGATCATGCAGAAAGTCCCGAACGGAGATGGCGAATTTTGGGCCGATTCCGAATCATTGACATCTATCAATCTTGTTTTGAGACCGAACTTTGTTTCAGCAGTTTGCAAAATAGCTTTCACATTCTTTTCTGTGTAGGGGCATTGAACAGAGCGGAGTATCGTGATTCCTTCACCGTATTTCTTTGGATCTCCGAGTTTAAATTTTGGATTTTCTGATTTTTCATCAAATTTTTTCACCAGCAGGTCAAAGTCCGGCTTTGCTCTATCCACAATCTGAAAACCTTTCTTGAGGAAGATTGTGTTGTGCACCATGAAAGAACCTTTTCGAGTCACAACGGCAACACCGAGCATCCCCTTCTCCTTTGCCTCCTTCTCACATTCGTCAATTAAGGCCGAAGCGTAACCTCTCGATTTAAATTCTTTTTTTATTCCGACAAAGACACAGTGGATAAACATATACCCTCTGGCATCTACCGGACGATGTGCAAATTCACCGGGGATATATTCGAGCATTCCCTGATAACCACCCTCTTCAGAAATTACAATCTTTATCCTCAGCCCTTTCGGATGGTACCTTTTAAACCATTCAATCTTATTTCTAAGTTCCACATGTTTTTTGACATCCTTGTAGCCGCAAACCCCGTAATCGGAAATGTTTTCCGGTGTAAGATCTATTATTTTCATCGTCCTCTACCTATTTCTGTTTACCCAAACCGTACCGATACCGACACTTTCCGCCCCTTTTATGTCGGCTCTCAAACTATCCCCGATCATTATTCTTCGTTCACAATCAGGATACTCACTGAGAACAATTTCAAATGCTTTTCTATTCGGCTTTTCATATCCGGTTATTGCAGAATTGAAAATATTTTCAAAGTATTTTCGAATTCCCAGTGCTTCGACAATCGACTCAAGTTCCGGAACATGGTTGGAAAGAATTACGTGGGTCCACCCTCTTTCGGACAATGTTTTGAGAGTAAATTCGGTATCGTCAAAAAGTTTCCAATAGTTTGGATTTATGTAGATATTACGAACATCTGTGCAGAGTTCCTGGGATCTATTTCTAGATATTCCAATGGAGCAGAATGCATCCATAAAAACGGGAAAGAGATTTTCCCACCATTGCTCAGGAGTTTTAATATCAGTATGCTCCTTTTCAGGATCATGCCAAGGGAATCCGCTCATCAAAAAGGGTTTTAACTTATTAACTTTACCGTTCAGTTCTGGTTGGTCGCCGGCGATAGCTTCAACCATTGCCGCGTGCCACATACCCGGAGTTCTATACGCGATTGTGTTGTCGAAATCCCATATGAGAAGTTTTTTCATTACCTTATTTCTTTATCGTTTCTATAAACAGTTCTTCGCCTTTTTTGCAGCCGAGTAGTTCGACGGCGCTGGCCCAGTTTCTTGCTATCATCAGGTAATCTTCGGCTGTGATGAATGAGATCCATTTTCCTCGCGGGACGTCGTCGTAGGTACTGCCGAAATATGCTTTGAACTTCTTGTCTTTATATCCGATGTAAAAATATGAATTTTGCTCTATCCCGAGCTTTCGAAAGTCGGCTCTGGAAAAATCTGCAACGATACTGCCGTAGACCGGATGGATGGAAAAAACTTTTGTGTAGGCTCTGCCGTTTTTATGCCTTGTCGCAACATTTTTTCGGAGAATTTCAATGTTTAAAGTGGTATCAACAGGTTTTTTTCCGTTTTCCGCCCACTTTTCAACTGCTAAAACAGCTTTTTCAACCTCTTTTCGATTGATTTTGCAGTGTCCTTTTCTTTCAAGTGTCCACACTACCGGCTTGAGTTTGCTCTTTTTTACTTTTTCGGTGTAAATTTTCGGCTCTTTTATCTCGTTTACGTTGCTTACGAAGAGAAGAGGAACTTTTGGCTCGAATGTTAAAGAGGTCGGGCTCTTTTTATCCTGACACCAATCCTTACAGAAAAGTGCGGCGCCCACTGCAACAACTCCCGAGAGCCTGTTATTTTTTTCTTCCGCCATCTGGACAGCTATCTTGCCACCCATCGATGCACCGAGCAAGTAGACAGCTTTTGTTTTGCCATGCTTCTTCTCAATGTGATTCAGAAGATTATTCAAATCCTTAACAGCATCGTTGATTATTATTCCGTTTCTCCGGTAGCTGGTTTCCGCCACCATCCAGTTTTTCTCAAGAAGAGTTTTAACGTATCCCTTTACTTTGAAATCAGCGGAAAGAGGTGCCTTTTCCGGCCTGCCGCCGTGCGCTTTCAAAAGCAGTTTGCCGTTCCACTTTTCGGGAAGAACAATTTTATAAAGGGCTCCTTCCAGTGTTCCGTCTTGCGTTTTATAACCTGCTTCCTGTGTGGCAAAAAGTGTGGACATTGTGAATATAATCATCACCAAAAACATGTAATTTCTTAATTTGATCATTTTTTGCTCCGTTCAATTCACAGTTGTGGTCAAGACTTCTGTTTCGCCGGATGACATCACTTTTAAGCTGTATTGAAAATCGGCTTTTCTTTTGAAGAGATAGAGGTTTCCGGCGCCGTGTACTTTTAGCTGTTTTTCATCGGTTACTTCAACGCATGTGGGTTCGTCTATTCCCAATCCGTAGGAGGATTTGATGCTGTTCATGTCTTTCATCATCCAATCGAACCATTTGCATTCTGTGAAGTGTGGAACCAGGATCGTATTTTTTAAAAGTCCCATGCTACTGTAGAGATCTGATACTGCAGTCTCTTCGTAGTCGGACCACTTTTCCATGGCTATCATCGCACCTTCTGAAACTCCGGCGTAAGGTGTTCCCGTCCTATATTTCTCCTTGATTATTTCGCTGACCGGAGTGTCGACATAGGTTTTCCAGTACGATTCGAGAGATCCACCGGTTATAAAAATACCTGTAGAATTTCTTACAAGTTCAAGCGATTGTTCGGAAAGTTCGGTACTATTTTCAACCGGTTTAATAGAATCCACCTTGGCAATATTGAATTCCCTGCAAATCGATAAAAAACCGTCGTAATATTTTTCCCAACCGGGAGCTCCGACATGACAAAACACTATTTCCGCATTTCTACCGCCGGAAGCTTCCACAAACGGCTTGAAAACCTCTTTGAAGTTTTGTGTAGTATTACCATACAGAAATAATTTCGTCATAATTTAATCTCCGTCAAAACATTTTAGCGCAACGCCCCATATTAATTAAACTTTATAAAAGCATCTACACTTTACATTCTGATGTTTATTAAATCAATTTTTCATTTTTTAGGAACAATTTGTAAGAATTCGAAAAATTTTTTACCGGTTTTCCAAAATTTCCTTCAATTTTTCAACGGTAATCTGCCACTGGTTCATTGTTCTTGCGTGTTTGTAGCCCATTTCACGGTTTATGTTGAGCATCGAGCGGTTGATTTTTGCGTTCGATGTTTCGATAAACTCGGCCTCTGGATAGAGCTCGAGAAGTTTGAGAGTCATTTCCCCTTTCAGCGCTCTTCCGATGCCCAGATTCCTGAATTTTTCAAGTACTCCGGTGCCGAACTGCATCAGTTCTTTTTTTCTATTTAGATCTGCGATTACATCGGTGTATCCCGCAAACACACCGGTTTTTTTGTGCTTTGCGAACACTGTTGGACGTTGCTTGTTCTTTTTACGGAAACCCTCCATGCGCTGCCGGAGCTCCTCAGAGGTTACTACAGGCGGTTTTGCATCCAGATCGCCGGTCGGACAGCTGGCCCAGAAATCGTTTTCCATCGTTACAAAACGCTCGATATCCTCCTCGGGATATGGATGAAGCCAGAATCCGATTTCAAAGTCACCTGTTCTTTCATAGAGTCTATCACGCCAGCTTTTCATGAGTTCACGGTCCACATCCTTCATGTACAACCTGCTTGAACTGTAGCTGTTTCCGAGATTCATTTGGAGTTTCCGGGCAAACTCGTCACCGGCAGACACTGTCGAGAACGAGTTAAAAATTAAGCTCTTACAACCTATCTCAAGAGCCTTTTCAACCACCGATTTAAGCAGTTTCTTGGCAAATCCGCGTCTTCTGTACTCCCGGGAAACATCAACCCAGACGTAGGGGTTCTCAATTCCGCCTGGCTCATTTCGATAATTCATGGTTACCCTTGCCAGCATCTTCGATTCATCCTCATTCATCACAGCGACATTGTAATTTTTGAACACCTCCGGCTGACCGGAAAACCACCCCTTACAATCATCAATCGACACCTCCTTCTCGTCCGGAAACACCTCCGAATATATAGGTTTCAACATGGAATAAAAGATCTGCCACTCCCTTTCAGAAGCCTTATCGAAATCAAATTCCTTAATCTTGATGTTTTCCATGACACCTCCTCCAGCGTTAGGGGTAGGGTTGTGCTCTCCCCCCCAAATCTCACTTAATCAAAAATACTCACCCGCCCAGCTTAAATAAATGTTACCGGAAATTCGACTCGATCTGTAAATAAATACTTTTACTTTTCCAGGTATTCCTTCAATTTTTCAACTGAAATCTGCCACTGTTTGGCGGTTCTTTTGTGTTTGTAGCCCATTTCACTGTTCAGGTTTAGCATCGGGTCGTTTACTTTTGCTGTCGATGTTTCTATAAATTCGGCTTCCGGACAAATTTCAAGTAGTTTCAGGGTCATTTCAGCCTTCAGGGCTCGTCCGATCCCGAGATTCCTGTACTTTTCAAGTACTGTCGTACCAAGCTGGGTGAGATTCCTTTTCCGGTTCAGATCGATGATAACATTGGTAAAACCTGCATATACTCCGGTTTCCTTATGCCTTGCATAGACAATGGGGCTCTCCATGTTGTGTTTTTTATATGATTCCACGCGATGACGAATCTCATCAGCGGTCACCTGCCTGGGCTTCACATCCATATCTCCCTGGGGAATACTTGCGAAAAAATCATTTTCCAATGTTACGAAACGGTCGATTTCCTCCTCCGGGAAAGGGTGATGCCAGAATCCGATTTCAAACTCATCGGTTCTTTCTGAAAGTCTGTTTAACCAGGTTTTCATTAGTTCACGGTCCACATCCTTCATGTAGAGTCTGTTGGTTGTATAGGTGTTCCCCAATTTCATTCCGGCTTTCAGGGCGAACGCCTCCCCTGCCGGTATTGGGGAAAAGGTTTCGGTAACAAGGATTCGGCTACCTATATCAAGGGCATGTTCCACAACAGGTTTGAGCAGTTTTTTTGCAAGACCCTGCCCTCTGCACTTTTTTGCAACATCGATCCAGAGATGGGGATTTTCGATCCCCTCCGGTACATTTCTGTATTTCAAATTTATTCTTCCCAACACCTCCGATTCATCCTCGTTCATCGCAAATATATTGATATTCATGAAAGTATCCGGAGCACCGGACAGCCACCCCTTTACTCTATCCACGGACGGCTCCTGCTCATCCGGAAAAATCTCCATGTAGGTATCCCTGAGGGGAGCATGGATCATTTTCCACTCACTCTCCGTTGCCTTTTCCAGATCGAGTTTCTTGATTTTGATCGCTGTCATGAAAACCTCCGTAGTTTGCTAAGATTCAACCGACTTTTCTATCAATTTCCTTACGAATTCAAGCTGGGTGTCTACCCCTTTTTCGATATCTTCCTTTTTCTGGAAAACAGTGTGATGAGGAATTATTCCTCGCCCTTTTTGCGGATTTTTCCCGGAAACAAAATACTTAAATGATACGCCCATTTTTATACCGGTTTCCGGAAGCTTGAATCTGTATACATCTCCAAAGCATTTTCTAAGTCCGCCTGTTTCCTCGCCGACAATTTCTCCCATTTGAGAATCTTTAAATGCGGCGGCAAAAGAGGCTGCTGAAGAAAAAGTGTACTTTCCTGTGAGAAGATAAACTTTTCCCTTAAATCTCAAATCTTCAAGTTCACTATCCAGTTCATGGTGCTTCGGATCAATTTTCCAATGAGTTATTGTCCCTTCTTCTTTTCCAATAAAGGTGAGTCGACCATTGTCTCTCTTTTTTATTTCCGGGCTGATTTTCATTCCCACTTTTGTAAACTGTATAAAAGGTTTTACTGTTATCATTGCCAGCAGGTTGTCACCCAGACTCGAATTCCCGCCGCCGTTGTTCCTGAGATCGATTATGAGATTTTCGATTTTGTTGTTTCTTATCTTTGCAAAACATTCTTTTAAATAGTCATCAAATTTTATCTGATAGTTACCAAAATTATTGAATGTCATGACCGCTGTGTTGAGATTTTTTATTTCATAATAGTCGAATATCTTCTTTCCTCGCTCCCTTCTTTTTCTCATGGAATCGTAGAGAATACCTTTTACTTCGAAATTAATTATTTTATCTCCTCTTTGAATTTTGAGAGTGAAATTTTCTTTCCACCCCATGATAAGGTTGAGAAAAGCGGCAAAATTATAGCTTAATATGGTTTTCCTGTAGTAATCTCTCTCACCGGAAACATATTTTGCCATTCTGGAAATCAATTTATCTGACGAAATATTGTTTACGGCAATAATCACGTCCCCCTTTTCGATTTTTCTTTCCGAATAGTTCTGTTTTACAACCATTTGATCTTCGATAAATTCAATATCAAATGGAAAAAGAGGAATTTTTGTTCTTTTGATCGTATCCAGGAAATACCAGGAGCCAACGAAAGTGTGACCGTCACCAAGTTTTGCAACGACAGGTGAAAGCAGAAGGAAAAGATTTTTTCGGTTGATTGGCTCTTTTATCTGCTCCTTTATTTTTTGAATATCTCTCTTAAAATCCTTTTCAGGGTACTCTGCATAAATATCAGGATGGACAGACTCCAATGTTTTTACCATAAAATCTATATCTGCCACAACCTGAGCTTTTGAGAAGGAACCGTAGTCAATTTTTTGTGATGCAGATGCTTTTTGAGAGCTACCTGACTTTTTCGAACGCCCACACAAAATCAGAATCAAAGACAAAACAAGCATCAGGCCGACTATCTTTACTATCTTTTTCATATTCACCTCTTTTTCACAGGCGGGGGGACTTAATTTTAAATACTTTTCGGGTATGTCCTGAAAAGTATTTAAAACTAAGTCCTTGACCCCAAATCCAACAACACTATATGTTTTATTCTTTGCAAAATCAAATATTGTTAAATTCAATTCGAACAAAATTAACCATCTTTCTTCACCTATTTTTCCTGTGCGTTAGTCTATAAGAATGCTTTATCTCACGAGAGAAGCTGGATATTTAACATTGTAGAAACTCAGCACGCTGCGTCTCTACGGAACGCCCTCCGACTCTAAACAGAAAACGAGAAAAAGAATCGGCGTTCGACACAACCAAACCGAATTTCTATTTGAAATTAGCTGGTTGGAAATCAATGTTATCTTTCCTTGCCCCGCTGGATCAAATCAGATAACATTTTTTACTTTTCAATATCTTTTTTTTCTACTTATTTCACATATTTTTCAAAAAACTACTTTTCAGCCATTGCAAACGTAATGGATTTCCTTTATATTGTTGCTCCTTTTGGGAGTAATGGGGAATACAAATTTGTTTAATTATCTTTTTTCTGCTTTGTCGAGCACAAGCACATTTCTGCATACCTATCGTCCGGAAAACAATTCCGACACTTTTTCTTTTCATGTATTGATAAGATGAATCAGATTTCTTAATTCACAACGCATATGAGCACAATAATATCAAACACTCCATCTTCCAACACCAATTCAATTACATCTAATTTAAAACTTTGCTTTTCAACAATACAACAGGAGGATTTTAATGCCTGAACACTTTTTCCACTTTTTATTTCGAAAGCGGAGCGGAATTTTCCTGCTTCTATTTCTTACACTTTTCACGGGGCTTCTTCAGGCGAGAAGTTCGGCAAGCGCCACCTACTTCGTCACGGAAGGCGGCGAACTCGATATCGAAAAACAGAATCACAGCTACATAACATTTCCCATAGTCATGACCGGTCAGCTACCCACCCACAGTGCGGCACTTACAGTCTACTCCTGGGACGTTGACGAGGAGGATGGCGAAGTCAACTACCTCTACTTCAACGGCCATAAACTCGGAAAGGTTTCCGGTCAGAACGACATTTGGAACACATCCACATTCATTCTCGATCCATCCTGGGTGAAACAGGGCGAAAACACAGTCGTATACGAGATAGATGTGAACAACGGAGGGTGGATTTCCAAAATCGACTGGGCCCAGCTTCTTATCGACGGCGGCAGCGGCGACAAGGCCAACATAACAAATATGGAGGTGAGCAACTGGGAGATCATCGGCAGCGATGTTGTTCTCTATTCCGACATCCACGTTCACGCCGACAGTGCTGGAACCTACAAGCTTGAGACGAACCTGAACGATCCATCAAGAAACAACCTCAACTCACAGGTCAGGGAGTTCACCATGGCCCAAGGGGAGGATCGGGTTATACGATTCAACTTCAATTACCCGCTCAACT
Source organism: uncultured bacterium (assembly GCA_942492635.1). Classification (GTDB taxonomy): domain Bacteria; phylum UBP6; class UBA1177; order UBA1177; family CALOFP01; genus CALOFP01. The sequence goes on along the minus strand of CALOFP010000002.1, from coordinate 1,233,608 downwards.
CGCCGACCGGAACCTACGTCGTCTACGCAAATCTTTTCGAGAAGGACACTTTTCTACAGCAAACCTTCTATCCCTTCGAGTTTTACCATAAGGAAAACGAGGGTGTGAACCTGCCACCGACGGTATCCGTGATCGGGGAGCAGAACATATTCAAAAATCAGCCGACATCCGTCGATTTCACAATCGGCGACGATGCTACCGATTCTGAGTCGCTCTCTCTTGTCGCCTACTCTTCAAAAGGCGATCTGATTCCGAACTCAAACCTGGTTCTCGGTGGAAGCGGTTCAAACAGAACCCTCAAATTGACTCCGAATGCAGATAAGATGGGAACATCCTACATCACAGTCGAGGTAAGTGACGGAACATCCGTAACGAAGAGAAGCTTCTACCTGAATGTTCTCGATTCATCCAACTCCGCTCCTGAGCTGGACAATTCAAAGGCTCCCGTTCTGACATCGATCACTGCAGGTGACACCGACAATTTCGGAAACCGTGTCGAGGATATCGTTATAGACGGCTCCATAACCGACCCGGACGGATCTGTCTCGGAATCCATTGTCGTCACCGAAGTTGACGATACCAACGGAACATGGCAGTACTCCATTGACGGAGGATCAACCTGGAAATCTTTCGGTTCCGTTTCGGAAAAAGCAGGAATTCTTCTCGATTCAGATGATCTCGTAAGATTTCAGCCAAACGGCGGATGGACAGGCGAAAGCACTTTCAAATTTGCGGCATGGGACAAATCTTCAGGCAATTCGGGAGACAGTGTAGACGTTACAAAACGAGGAGGAACAACACCGTTCAGCAGCGATACGGACAGCGCAGCAATCACCGTCAAGGACGCATCGACCCCAAACAGAGCCCCGGTTCTCGATGACACATTCAATCCCATGCTTTCACCCATATCGAAAAACAGCTCAGGCGGTTCAGGAAACACCGTTTCAGAAATCGTTGCCAACGGCTCCATAACCGATGCTGACGGTCCGGCAGCGGAGGCTATTGCCGTAGTAGGCGTAGACAACGCTAACGGAAGATGGCAGTACTCCGTTGACGGTGAAACGTGGCACAATATTGAAAACACATCCGACAGCAACGCACTTCTTCTCGATACAGAAAGCATGATCAGGTTTATTCCGCAGAGTGATTTCGCGGGAAACAGCACTTTCTTTTTCAGGGCATGGGATAAGACTGCCGGGTCCGGAGGAAGCCATGCGGATGCTTCAGCCAACGGCGGAGCTACCGCGTTCAGCAGCCAATACGATGCAGCAGCCATAATTGTATCAAACTCAAACCGTGCTCCCCTTCTCAATGATTCGGCAAGCCACAGGCTCACTCCCATCAACGAAGACAATGTGAACAGCAACGGAAACAACGTCTCGGAAATTGTGGCGGATGGATCTATTACCGATCCCGACGGTCCCGTTTCAGAGGCAATTGCAGTTACCGATGTGGACAACACGAACGGAAAGTGGCAGTACTCCACAGACAACGGCTCAACATGGAACGATTTCGGAACAGTTTCCGAAAATTCAGCAAGGCTTCTCTCTTCCGGAGATCGGATCAGATTCATTCCGAACAGGTACTACATCGGTCTTCCGACGATAACATTTGCCGCATGGGATAAAACAACCGGCGCTGCGGGAGAAACCGCGGATGTTTCCTCTAGAGGAGGTTCCACATCTTTCAGCAGCAATACGGACACGGCATTCATCACGGTCAAGGATGTAAACTACGCGCCGACCATAACAGGATCTGAATTCAACCTTACAAGCATCACGGAAAGAGAGATCGACAACAGCGGAGATCTCATTTCATCCATAATCGCAGGAAAAATAAGCGATCCCGATACAGCTTCCAAGGAAGGTATCGCGATTTACGGAAAAACGGGAAACGGAAAATGGCAGTTCAGCTACGAGGGAACGTACTGGATCGACATCAACAACATCTCCGAAACATCCGCGCTTCTCCTCCTTCCTACAACCAGAATTCGCTACATTCCGGACGGAGTGAACGGCGAAACCGCCACTTTCTCCTTCGTAGCATGGGATCAGACAGAAGGTTCGACGCTTCTTTATCATGATATTACAAACCGCGGTGGGAACAACGCATTCAGCACCAATTCCGCTGAGGCAAAGATAGAGGTAACTTCGATAAATGAAGCCCCGAAAATCACAGGAAGCCGCACACTTTCCACCGATGAGGAAAAATCCCTCGAAATCGAGCTTTCCGACCTGGTCGTTACAGACAACGACAACCCGTATCCGCTCGGATTCACCCTGGAAATTCTGGACGGAAACGGATACGTGCACAACGGCGCGACAGTGACTCCGGTAAAGGATCTCAGCGGAACCATCTATGTTTCCGCAAGAGTGAACGACGGAGATCTGGACAGCAACATCTACTCCGTTCCCATTGTCGTATCCAATGTTAACGACAAGCCTGTTGTTGAAAACGGAATTTCGAACAAGAAAACAAATGAGGATGAGCTTTTCAGCTTCACGGTTCCCCCAAACACATTCAAAGATGTAGATGCTGGAGATAAACTCTCCTACACAGCTACACTTGCGGACGGATCTGCTCTTCCCTCGTGGCTCGGTTTTGATGAAGTAACCGGCACTTTCTCGGGAACTCCGAAGAATGAGAATGTGGGAACGATTTCCATCAAGTTGACCGCTTCGGATAAAGCCGGGGAAAAGGTTACAACCGATTTTCAGCTTGAAGTTGTCAATATAAACGATGCGCCGGTCATAAAAGGTCAGTCCGCTATTTCCGTTGAAGAGGACAAAACTATCACCCTGGACTTCGAGGACCTTACTGTTGAAGATGTCGACAACAACTACCCGGATGGATTCTCAATAATCATAGAGAATGGCGACAACTACACGGTGGGCGGAACCTCGATCACTCCAGCAAAGGATTTCAACGGCGATCTTTCCGTAAATGTCCGGGTGAGGGACGGAATTGACAGTAGCGATTCGTTCAAACTCAATGTAAAAGTTGAAGCTGTTAACGACGCTCCCTACTTCGTCAGCCCGACTCCAAGCGGAACAGTTAACGTGAAAGAGGATGAGAAAGTGGAGTTCACCGTAGCCGCGGAAGATGTTGACGGGGACAGACTCACATACGGCGGTGAAAACCTTCCCGCTGGTGCATCCGTAGATCCGGAAACAGGTGTTTTCACATGTATACCGGGATGGAAACAGATAGGAAACCATCAATTAACGCTTACGGTTACAGACGGAAATAAGAAGATCTCACGTCCGATTACCATCGCAGTCGCCTCTGTCGACACCGACGGAGACGGTCTCACAGACGGATATGAAAAGAGCTTCGGCCTCGATCCCGACTCAAAAGACAGCGACAATGACGGAATCACCGACAAGGTTGAGGTCGGCGACGATCTCGACAATCCACGGGACTCGGACGGAGACGGAACAATCGACGGACTTGATGACGATTCGGACGACGACGGAATAAAAGATAAGGATGAAGCCGGAAAAGATTCGTTGACCGAAGGTCCGAGAGACACCGACGGCGACGGAATCCCGGATTACCGTGATACCGATTCGGATAACGACGGCGTTGAGGACACAAAGGACAACTGCATCCTCGTCAAGAACGAGAGTCAGGAAGATGCGGATGAGAACGGAACCGGCGACGTCTGTGAAAACGACAAGGACGGTGACGGAATTTCAGACGAAGATGAAAAATCAATGGGAACCGATCCTGAGAACCGCGATTCCGACAAGGACGGAATCGATGACGGAAAAGAGGTCGGCGATGATCACGACAATCCGAAGGATTCCGATGCAGATGGAAAGATCGACGCGCTTGACGACGACAGCGACGGCGATGGAATTTCAGACGAAGAAGAGGGCGACAGGGACAGCGACCACGACGGAACTCCCGACTACCTCGATAACGATTCCGATAACGACGGTGTTGAAGATTCAAAGGACAAATGCCGAATTGTTGCAAACTCCGATCAGGCGGATGAAGACGATAACGGTATCGGAAATGTCTGCGAAGGCGATACGGACGGCGACGGCGTATCCGATGAGGATGAAAAGAAGGCCGGTTCCGACCCGAAAAATTCCGACAGCGACCATGACGGAATCGATGACGCAAAGGAGATCGGAAACGATCCCGAAAATCCCGTAGACACGGACGGTGACGGAACTGCCGACGTCTTCGACGACGATTCGGACAACGATGGGATTTCAGACGAAGATGAGGGGGCAAAGGATACCGACGGCGACGGAAAACCGGATTTTCAGGATAACGATTCCGACGGCGACGGCGTAGAAGACGGAAAGGACAACTGCCGAATTGTTGCAAACGGCGACCAGGCGGATATCGACAAGGACGGAACCGGCGATCTCTGTGACGGAGATACTGACGGAGACGGCATTTCCGATGAGGACGAAAAGAAAAACGGTACCGACCCGAAATCAAAAGACTCAGACGGCGACGGAATCGACGACAGCAAGGAGACCGGCGAAGATCACGATAATCCGAAAGATTCCGACGGAGATGGAACTATCGATGCTCTTGACGACGACAGCGACGGCGACGGAATCTCCGACAAGGATGAAAGCGGAAAGGATACGGACGGTGACGGAACACCCGACACTCTCGATGACGACAGCGACGGCGACGGAGTAAAGGACAGAGATGACAACTGTCTTCTCCTCAAGAACCCCGACCAGAGCGATATCGACGGCGATAAAATCGGTGACCTCTGCGACGACGACATGGATGGCGACGGTCTGACCAACGATGAGGAGAGTAAGATCGGAACCGATCCCGAAAAAATGGATTCGGATGGCGACGGAATAACAGACGAAAAAGAGGTCGGTGAGGATAAAAACGATCCGAAGGACACCGACGGCGACGGAACAATAGACGCGCTTGACGACGACAGCGACGGTGACGGAATTTCCGACAAAGATGAATCCGGAAAGGATACGGACAAGGACGGAACACCCGATCATCTCGATACGGACAGCGACGACGACGGTGTCGAGGACGGCGACGACAACTGTCTTCTTGTAAAAAATTCCGATCAGAAGGATACCGACGGAAACGGAATCGGCGACGCATGCGACGGAGACAACGACGGCGACGGTATTTCAGATGAAAAGGAAGAGGAGATGGGAACCGATCCCGACAAAGCCGACAGCGACGGCGATGGTATCGATGATAAGACGGAAACCGAAATCGGAACGGATCCGACAGACGACGACAGTGACGGCGACGGAATAAAGGACGGTGACGAGGTCGGCGACGATCATGGCAACCCTGTAGACTCGGACGGCGATGGAAAAATCGACGCACTTGACGAGGACAGCGATGGTGACGGCGTAAAAGACAAGGATGAAAAGGGTGACGAAGTTAAAGACACCGACGGTGACGGCAGACCCGACCATCTTGACGACGATTCAGACAACGACGGTGTGAAAGACAGCACAGACAACTGCATTCTCGTAAAGAACCCGAACCAGGAAGATTACGATAATGACGGAATCGGAGATGTTTGCGAAAAGGACAGTGACGGTGACGGCATTCCCGATGAAATCGAGGAAAAAATCGGCTCAGATCCCGAAAAAGCGGACAGCGACGGTGACGGAATAAAAGACGGCGACGAAATCGGCAATAAATACAGCGGTGAAATGAAGGACAGCGACGGCGACGGCGAGCCGGACATTTTCGATCTTGAAAACAACAACCCCTACGACGAGAATATGAAGATTCACGGAGGAGGAGGATGCAGCATGACGGATGTCGAAACTTCGACATCCGCTGGAAACAACCTTCTTTTTGCAGTTCTCTCCGTTCTTTCTGCTTTTATTTGGGGAAGGTTTTCGATAAGGAGGAAACAATGAGGAAATTTATCTGGTTAATTGCAACGACGTTGCTTATTCCATCAATTCTCTGTGCGAGCGACGACGAACCGTCGCTCAACACAAAGAGCTTTACTCGTTCGCCGTTCATCGGAAGCATACTTACGACTCACGATGCGGGAATGACTAAACCGCTTGATTACAACTTCGGACTCAGCCTCATTTACAGCAGGGATCCGCTGGTAAGCGAGTACCGCGGGACAAAAACCGTCGTGCGGGAGATCGTAGAGCACAAAATGGAGGCGGATCTTACATTCGCCATGGGAATTACCAGCTTTCTGGATTTCGGTATCAACGTTCCCCTGAACATCTACCAGGATGGTGAAGGCTACTTCAACAGTGACATGAAAAACGTCGGAATCGGGGATATCTCCGTTTTCCCGAGGGTGAAAATCGTCAGCCTCGACAAGGGGCTTCTCGATGTCGCCTTTATCGGTGAAGTTACAATTCCGACAGGTCAGCTTGTGGACAAGCTCATGGGCTACAGTTCATTCACGGCCGCACCCACCATCGCCGTAAGCTCGACCTACGGACGTTTCAAGGGAGCCGTGAACCTATCCTACAGGATTGCGAAGGAGGAAAAAATTGCCGATCTCCAGTCCGACGACGAGCTGGGAGTAAAACTTGCCCTCTCCTACTCAGCCGTTCCTGAACTTCTCGATTTCATGGCCGAACTCAACACAAAAACGCTTGTTGACGATCCGTTCGGAAGCAGCGCCAAGACACCGATGGATACAAATTTCGGCGCCCGCTACCACATCAAGAAACTCGGTATTTCAACGGATGCCGGTGTGGGATTCGGACTTACCGAAGGCGCAAACGTGCCTGCCTACCGCGTCTTTGCCGGAATAAGCTACCGTCCTCCGGCTGAGGAGAAAAAACCTGCGCCCGTAATCATCAAGGATAGAGACAACGATACGATTCTCGATAAGGACGACAACTGTCCCGATGTTGCCAACACCGACCAGAAGGATCTCGACAAGGACGGAATCGGCGACAAGTGTGACGAAGACATGGACGGAGACAAAATCGCGAATAAAAAGGATCTCTGCCCGATGGAAAAAGAGGATTACGACAAATTTGAGGACGACGACGGATGTCCCGAGAACGACAACGACGAAGACGGAATACTCAACGAGAACGACAAGTGTCCGCTTGTTGCCGAAGACGAAGACAACTTCGAAGATGAAGACGGATGTCCCGATCCGGATAACGACAAGGACGGAATCGACGATGCAAAGGACAAGTGCCCCATGGAACCGGAAACCATGAACAAGTTCATGGATGAGGACGGATGTCCAGATACGGCTCCGGTACTCAAGAAGATCGAGGTGAAAGCTGAAAAGATTGAGATAAAGGAGAAAATCTTCTTCGCAGTCGGAAAAGCCAGAATCCTCAAAAGATCCTTCGAGCTTCTTGACGAAGTTGCATCGGTCCTGGTCTCCAATAAAGAGATAAAACTCTCAATCGAAGGACACACGGACAGCACCGGTTCAAGAGCTTACAACCTGAGACTCTCCCAGCAAAGGGCCGAATCGGTGAGAACATATCTCATAAAAAAGGGAGTTGAAGAAGATCGTCTAACGGCAAAGGGATTCGGACCGGATCAGCCTATAGCGGACAACAAAACCCGCGAAGGAAGAAGCGAAAACCGCCGCGTGGAATTCAGGATAGTTACTGGAGAAGAGTAGATCCGTTAAATCCCTTTAATAGAAAAACCTCTTATCTTTTCCACCAAAAAACTTGTTTTCAATCTTTTAAAACAGCCTGAAAGATTAACCTACATAAACTTAAATAGTTTCAAACACAAAACTTGCAAATCCCTAGCAACCATAAACATTTCCCTAATCTTATCTTGACACTTTATGCTGTTGCTATATATTTTCTCCGGCTATTTGGGGGATTAAATGCCATTTTCAACGCAAAATCTTAAACAACAATCATCTTCTGGGAGGGGAATATGACCAAAATTTTTCTGCTGTAGAAGAAACTCTATAACTCATCTAAAAATCAGGACGAAAAAATCGTCAAAAGAAATTTAACTTAACAAAGGGGATTTTTATGGGTAAGAAATCTTATCTTTTTTTTCTACTTCTTGCATTTGGGGGTTCTGCTTCCGCAGCGGAATTTGTAGTTTCAGGCACGAGCAGCTGTAACGACACATACATCGGTTCCGGAACCAGCTACAGCGGCAAATGCGATATGAAATTCGATGGGAACGGCAAATGGTGTGTAAAACACACATATCAGCAGAGCACAGGTTGTCCTATGTGTGATGAGGATTATTGTGATGGCAGCTCTCCGGAATGTAATGAAGACTTTGTAGAAAAAACCGACACAATCTGCTGCGCTTCCGGGGATCAGTCAAATCCTCCTTCCGGAGACTGGGAACTGAACGGAACTTGTCATGTTGAAGAGAAGATAACAAATCAGGCACCGGTAATTGCAGAGGGCGATTCAATTCCTGTCAACATGTCAGAAGATTCCGATCCTACTCCATTCAACCTCACACTGAATGCTACCGACGCAAATTCCGACACTCTGACTTGGAGCATAAAAACCGCGGCGTCAAAGGGAACCGCTTCCGTTTCCGGAACAGGTACTCAGAAGGCTGTTTCCTACGTTCCGAATGAAAATCAGAACGGATCCGATTCTTTCATCGTTGAAGTCAGCGACGGAAAAGGAGGAAAGGATGAAATCACTGTAAATGTAGAAATAACTGCTGTAAATGATGCTCCGGCAATAACCGGACAGAATCCGACTGCAACAAATGAGGAAGCTGCCTACACAGTCAAACTTGAGGATCTCATTGTCTCCGATGTGGACAACAGCTATCCGAATGGTTTCACACTTTCGGTTCAAGGCGGTAGTAACTATACTCGCGTTGGAAATACAATAACTCCTGTTAAGGATTTTACAGGAACACTTTCCGTACCTGTTACAATCAACGACGGAAGCGACGACAGTGCCGTTTTCAATCTTTCAGTTAAAGTCAACAACCTCAACGATGCACCGAAAGTAACCGGACAGAATTCCATTTCAACAAATGAAGAAATTGCCTACACAGTCAAACTTGAGGATCTCATTGTCTCCGATGTGGACAACAGCTACCCGAATGGTTTCACACTTTCGGTTCAGGGCGGTACCAACTATACTCGCGTTGTAAATACAATAACTCCTGTTAAGGATTTTACAGGAACACTTTCCGTACCTGTTACAATCAACGACGGAAGCGACGACAGTGCCGTTTTCAATCTTTCGCTTAAAGTCAACAACCTCAACGACGCACCTAAAATAACCGGATTTCCCTCAACATCGGCTACCGAGGATTTTGAATATTCTTTTGTTCCGTTAGTTACGGATGTAGATGCCGGAGACACAAAAACCTTCACCATCACAAATAAACCCGAATGGGCAACTTTCGATGAGGCTACAGGAAAACTTTCCGGAACTCCTGACAATTCACATGTGGGAACAACTTCAGGAATCGTAATTTCCGTCAAAGACGCTGCCGGCGCAACAGCTTCACTTCCTGCTTTCAATATCGAAGTTGAGAATACAAACGACTTTCCAGTCTTCACGTCCGATCCTCTGAAATCGGTAAAAGAGGATTCCGAATACAGCTACAAAGTTGAGGCAAAAGATGTCGATGCGGGAGACAAACTTACATTTTCCGTGCTCTCTCATCCTGACTGGCTGAGTTTTAATGATGAAACACATGTTCTCAGCGGAACTCCTACAAACAGCGATGTAGGTATCCACAGTGTAATTATCCGTGTTGGTGACGGTACGGTAGCGAAGGATCAGTCTTTCATCATCACTGTCGAGAACACCAACGACAAACCTGTAATTACTTCAAAAGAAGAGATTACAGTAAATGAAGACGGCAGCTATCTCTACATTTTTACTGCAAAAGACGACGACACTTCGGATAAGCTTACATTTTCCGCACCGGTTCTCCCGAAATGGCTCTCTTTTAATCAGGAGACTGGAGCTCTCTACGGAACTCCTACAAACGAAAATGTTGGAACACACAACGTAACACTCCGGGTTAACGACGGAACTGTCGATGTCGACCAGGTTTTCACAATCACTGTTGTAAACACAAACGATGCTCCTGTAATTACATCTACACCTGTTGAATCCGTAAATGAAGATGCACCATACAGCTACACTTTTGAAGCAACTGATGTCGATAGCAAAGACAAACTTACACTGTCTGCTCTCATCCTTCCAAAATGGCTGACATTCGATCCGGCCACAGGTGTTCTCAGCGGAACACCCACAAACAGTGACGTTAGAAACCACTTTGTAAGTCTCCGAGTTAACGACGGAACAGAAAATATTGATCAGAATTTCTTAATCAAAGTAATAAACACAAATGATGCGCCTGAAATCAATGGTATTCCGGCTATCTCTGTTGATGAAGATTCAAAATACTCCTTCACTCCGACTGCTACAGATGTCGATTACGGTGACACGAAAGCTTTCGAGATTACAAATAAACCCGGTTGGGCAACATTCAATGATAAGACTGGAGAACTTTCAGGAACTCCGGACAACTCACACGTAGGAACAACTGCCGGAATTGTAATTTCCCTTATCGACGCTGCAAAAGAGAAGGTTTCACTTCCTCCGTTCAGTATCGAAGTTAAGAATACGAACGACAAACCTGAAATCAGCGGAGCTCCAGCAACGTCCGTGAATGAAGACACCGAATACAGCTTCACTCCGACAGCTAAGGATGTTGATGCCGGCGACACTAAAACTTTCGAGATTACAAACAAACCTGTATGGGCAACATTCAATGATAAGACAGGTGAACTTTCCGGAACTCCCGACAACTCACACGTTGGAACAACTTCCGGAATCGTAATAACTGTTAAAGATGCTGCAGGTGAAAAAGCTTCACTTCCTGCTTTCAGCATTGAAGTCAAGAACGTCAACGACAAACCTGTCATCAGCGGAACCCCAACTATTTCTGTGAATGAAGATTCCGAATACAGCTTCACTCCGACAGCTTCGGATGTTGACGCCGTCGATACAAAAACTTTCGAGATTACGAATAAACCTGTCTGGGCGAATTTTGATGAGGCTACAGGTAAACTTTCCGGAACTCCGGATAACTCACACGTCGGAACAACTTCCGGAATCATCATTTCTGTTAAAGACGCTGCCGGTGAGAAAGCTTCTCTTCCTGCTTTCAGCATCGAAGTTAAGAACACCAACGATACACCGGTGATCACGGAAGGTGAAACTGTTTCGGTAACCATGTCCGAAGATTCGGCTCCGAATGCATTTGCTCTTTCACTCAATGCAAAAGATGACGATAGCGATGAGGTTACTTGGAGCATCTCAACAAACGCTTCAAACGGAACAGCAACAGCTGAAGGAAAAGGTTCGGTTAAGGAAATCACCTACAAACCGGCTGAAAACTACAACGGAAACGACAGCTTTGTCGTTACGGTAAAAGATGGAAACGGCGGAGAGGATTCCATCACCGTCAATGTAAAGATAGATGCGGTAAACGACAAACCAGAGATTACTTCAACTGCTGTAACTGCCATAAACGAAGATTCTCCATACAGCTACACATTTACTGCAACGGATGTTGATACAACAGATAAATTGACACTTTCCGCACCCGTACTTCCTGTATGGCTCAGCTTCGATCCCGCAACCGGAATCCTCAGCGGAACTCCGACAAATGATGAAGTCGGCGATCACAATGTAACACTTCGCGTCAACGACGGAACTGTCGATGTGGATCAGAATTTCACAATCATCGTATCCAACGTTTCCGACAAACCGGTTATCACTCTTTCCAAGGACAAGATAACTTTTATTGAGAACGCTGAAGCACTTATTCTCGATGCTGAAGCAGTTGTTGAGGATGTGGATTCTCCCCATTTCAACGGCGGAAATCTTACTGTGACAATTTCCGAAAACTTCTCTACAAACGACATTCTTCCCATCACCGACACAAAAGGTGAGGACGATGAAGAACTCATAAAGGTAACCGTTGAAGGTGACGACAGAACTGTTTCCTACAAAGGAAATGTTATCGGAACTGTTTCCGGTGGAAATATCGATATTAACGACGAAACTCAGTTTGCACCCCTTGTTATCAATTTCACATCGGAAGATGCGACACTTGAAGCTGTTACAGCACTTGTAAAGGCAATCTCTTTCGAAAATGTTTCGGAAAATCCGTTAACTGATGAAAGAACTGTGAGTTTTGTAGTTACCGATGAAGCAAACGGAGCTGTAAGCGATGAAGTTACGCTCTCTCTCATTGTCGAGAAAGTGCAGGACAGACCAGTTCTTTCGGAAGTTGTAAAAGCTAGTGAAATGCAGGGTAAAACTGTCACATTCACCGCAGAAGATTTTACTACAGCATTCAGCGATGCCGATGATGAAAAGATGACCAAGATCAAGATTACTTCCATTCCGGTTGAGGATACCGAAGGAACTCTGCTTCTCGGTTCAGATCCCGTTGAAAAGGATGATGAGATTGAAATTGCCGATATCAAAGATCTCACTTTCACTCCGGCACCGGAGAAAGTCGGTGAAGTGACATTCTCATGGAACGCCAGCGACGGAAGCGACGATTCGGAAGGTCTCGACTACGCTGAAAAGGACTCTCTTGTAAGAATCACTCTTGCAGAAGATCCGAATTCCAATACCAACGACGATGATGAAACTTCAGATGAAGATGAAATTTCAGAGAACGAAAATCAGGATGACGAGAAGGTCGACACAGAAACTTCCGACGATAAAACTCCTGAGAACAACACTGAAACAACGGATGACGATTTCATCACATCAAAAGATTCCAGCAGCAGCGACGGCGGATGTTCTCTTACAAGCGTCGAAGCTTCCGGAACAAACAAAAACATTCTTATCGCGGCAGTTCTTTTTATTCTTTCGCTTTTGGGAATCAGAAAGTTTTCTGCAATAAGAAAGAAATAAAAACCTAAAAGGAACGTAGTCTGCTATCATCCTGATTCCATTCATTCCACTATGTGAGCGGCGGGAAACCGTCCCTCATTTTCATGAACGAAAAAACTCCAAAGCCTCTTTCAAATCAAAAGTTGGGAAGACAAATTCTTTTTCCACAGATGAACACAGATACACACAGATAAATTTTTCATCAACACGGAGGATATTGTTTTTCTTCGAAAATTTTCCTGTGATGAGTAAATGTACATTGATTAATGCAACATAATTATGCATCCTTTCCAAAATTTGTGGGTTGTAATTTGGTTGTCTTGTTGCCTACCTGTCGAAATTAAAAGGAATCCTGTACGCTGTTGGAGCGGGTTCGATTTTTATTAAAAATCTTCATCTGCGTGTATCTATGGACTAAAAATTATTTGTTTACGAGAAATTCAGAAATTAAAGATTCGGACTCTTCACCTTTCCATCAAGATAGAAATAGATCCACCCTTCATTAACAGGTGCGTCAATAAGACCTTCAAAGAAAAAGACGAAACCGATGCCTGACTCCAGAAATGAAGAGTCCCCATTTTCAGTATAAGTCACAACCAACCTGTAATCCTTTTCTCCTTCAATGGTCATCTCTAAACTGCTTACCTTCTGTACGGGAAACAGTTATTCCGGCACACTGCTCATCTTCATTGTCTTCATGAGAACAAATTTGCTCAACATCCCCATTTTCACCGTATTTATAGACAATTTCCATGGATCTATGCTCATTTTCCGAAAATTTGGATTTCAGCCTGTCATTTTCGTCAAAAACGTATGTCCCCCCGAAGGAATCACCCCAATAGATACTGCCGCTTTTGTCATCATAAGTGAACTCACCTCCGTAAACCGGATACGCATGATCATCTTCAGCATCACCTTCTCTAACTATTGCGATGTAACGATCTTTGTCGTCTCTTTTGATAACATATTTCTCAGTTCCCTCACTTTCATTTTCATATTCGTTGTAATATTTTGAAAACCCGACCAGAAGGCCATCCTTGTAATCGTATGTGAACCTTTTCTCCCTGGTGAGTTTTTCATTTCGGTACTTTTCCCAGGTTCTTTCAGACACTTTTCCTTCATTGTTGTATTTGTAGTCTACAATCTCTTTTATATTCTCCTTCCCTTCAGGGTAATTATCATATTCGACAGACTCAGAGATAAGGGAGCTCAATCTTTTCTTTTCATCATATTTAAAAGTCTGTCTCAACTCTTCAACCATGGCCGGACCTTCATTTTCATGCCATTCGTAATATACAACTGTTTCGGGAGCAAAATTTTAACGCACAGATGAAGAATCGGAATCTTTGGGGTGGTTTGGATCATCGTCGGGATGAGTTGAATCATCTACTGCAACATTGTTATCCAATATTTTCTTTTGGCTGTCGCTTCCGTCACCGCATGAAACTAAAATGAAAACTGAAACTAAAATAACGAAACACCTTTTCAAAACAATACTCCGACAAAACAATTTATAACGTTTCAATTGTACAGAAATTCATTTTTTTAACCAACAAATCAAGAATCCAGCATCAAGCTTCGGGGACTTAGACCATCCAGATAGCTATTCCTGTTCAATTTAGATATTGTCGTTTTGTATTCTTCCATCAAGATAAAAAAGAAGCCACTTTGAATCAACCGGCTGACCTATGGCACTTGTAAATGTTGACAGAGGGAGTCCCTTCTCAATAAAAGATGAGTTGCCATCTGTTGTATACTCTATGACAGTTTTGGAATTTTTATCGACATGAGAAAATTTGGTTATATGATTTTTTTCATCCATCTCCACTGCTAAATTGTTGGATAAAAGAGTTTCAGTTGACAGCGCCGAACTATTTTCAGTATATAAAAATTCCTTAACCTCTTCACCATCATCATCAACGGAAACCGATTTTAAAAGACGATCCTTCTCATCGAAGTAGTAGGTAGTTTTTGTTCTTCTCTTTTCCACATATTCAATGGAACGATTTTCATCATCATAGGAAAAGAAAGTGGAAACGTCATCTTCATCTTTATGTTCTTCTTGCCGATCCTCAATTGCGTAAAGGAATCTGTCTTTTTCATCTCGCCTGACAAAAACATATCCGTCATCGAGTTTTTCGTCACCTGCTTTCTTAAATTCATATCTATAACCGGCAAGCAAACCCTTTTCATACTCAAGGATGTATTTTGTATCCAAGTAAAACTCGTCATTATGAGTGCTCTTTGATTCATAAGATGAAAATCTATCGTTCACGTCGTATTTGTAGCTCAGTTTCTCTATAAATTGACCTTTTTCGACTTCACCATCTTCATTTTCATTTGCCCAGGAACTGGTATTAATTTTCGAAACAAGCCTTCCCTTTTCATCGTAGTAGAAATTTTCTCTGTGAACTTCGATCCAGGTTTTCCCGTCCGCGGCCAGATCATAAATCGTCATCTTTTTGGGAGCAAAATCATATCTTGCCTCTACAAAAACATTGTCTTCAGAATCGACAGTTTCGGTGTCCGAAACATTGACGTCACTTTTACCATCACTGCATGCAGACAAAAGAAGAACAACAATAAAAAACAAAAAAACCAAACTCTTTTTCATAAACACTCCATAACAAAATCAATCTCATCGGCATTATAATTACACATATTACAATTATAAACATATTTTCTTCATAAACTTTCACTATCTCCTAAAAAAAGATGTCAGGACCGTTAAAAGAATTATATTAAGTAAAGTATAGAAACAATAAATTGAATGACAGTTTATAAAGTTCAAAAAACAAAAAGGCGGGCTCAAGGCCCGCCTTTGAAATAGATAGAATCGGAAAAAGCTACACGCTCAGCTTCATATCCTCGCACTGACTTTTGTAGAGCTCGGAAACCTTGAGAGCGATTTCCTCGGGAATCTCCGTTTCAACGCCCTTGAGGTTGTTCTCCTTGAGCCACTTTCTGAAGTACTCTTTGGACTTATCCGGAATGAAACGGGCGGAATCGGATGTGAATGTCTCGTCGATGAGAACAAGCTTTCCATCCTTCATTCCCCACTCAACCTTGCCGTCCGCGATTTCGAATCCGAACTCGGATTTGGCGTAGTCGTTGCACTTTCTGAAGATATCGAGAGTTTTCTCCTTCACCTCAACTGCAAGTTCACGATCTTTTATCATTTCGGCCATCTGGTCGAAGCTGATTTTGTCGTCGGTTTCCGATTTTTCGGTGGGAGTGAAAACGGGACCGTTCTTTATGAGAGTTCCCTCGGCGATTTCACCGTCGGTTTCAACTGCATCCCAGATCCATGTTCCTTCGCGAAGGGCGTTGATGGCCGATCCGAAAACCCTGAATCTGCAGATAGCTTCTATCGGCAGCGCCTCTGTCTTCTTTCCGAGCATCACTCTGCCTTCGAGCCATGGAAGATCAAGGAGTCTCTTCTCCCCTGTGATCTCGGCAATATCCTCAAGATCATCGGAGATGAGATGTGTGTCGATTCCCTCATCCTCGAGGAATTTGAACCAGAGCGAGCTCTGCATTGTAAGGTAGCGTCCCTTTCCGGGGATCGCTGTCTTCATTACCACGTCGAATGCCGAAATTCTGTCGGTAGCAACTATGAGAAGGTAGTCACCCATCTCGTAAACTTCACGAACCTTTCCCTTCTTGAACGGCTTAAGAAAGGGAATGTTCGCCTCGATAAGAACGTCGTGCCCGCCGACTTTCTCCATAACTGTCATTGTTTCCTCCTAGTCAAGTATTCCCGATATAGACTCCATGTGGTTGATGCGGAAAATTACCTTGGCAAAGTAGCGCGCGATGTCGATTTCGCGGTACCAGGGGTGATCCTTCTTGAACTGTTCGCCTCTCCACACTGCGTTGGTTCCGATCACTCTCTTGATGGTTCCCTCTTTGTAGGCCTGATCGATCTTTGCGACAGCCTCACCGTTGAAAAACGGGAAGGTGGCTCCGACGTTGATATCCTTCGCACCAAACTCCTTGAGTGTCTTGCACGCAGCGATGAGAGTTCCTCCTGTCGCGATCATGTCGTCCACAATAAGGATGTTCCTGTCCTTGACGTCACCCACCAGACGGGTAGAAATGACAGTGGAAGGTTTTGTGTAGTCACGCTCCTTTACGATCATCGCCATGTCGATTTTCATCTCGCGGGAGTAGTAGCGTGCTGTTTCGGCGCTACCTACGTCGGGTGCAACGACAACTGTATTTTCGTTTACAATGTCGTACTCCTCGAAGTAGCGCATGAATCCCTTTGAGGCGTGAAGGTTGTCGAGTCTTGCCTTTCTGAAGAATCCGACAATAGCCTCGGCGTGAATGTCTATCGTGAGAATCCTGTTGGCACCGCAGTTCTCAAGGAAAGTTGCGGTCATGCTGGCAGTGAGACTCTCACGTCCCTTTCTACGCTCCTGACGGGAATTAGGAAACTGAGGAATTACGGCGGTAATTGACCCCGCGTCACTGTTGAAGGCAGCATTTACAGCGGTAGCAAGCGCCATCAGGTTGTCGTTGACCGAATTTTCACTCAGAGGATCGTCCATAAGCTGGATAACGTAGACATCCTCTCCCCTGATCGGTTCATTGATGACGGTTTTCATTTCGCCGTTTGCGAATTGTACTTCGTCGGAATCGATAAAGCGCACGTCGCGCTCAATTCCCTGAGAAGCGTGAATTTCACGAAGACGATTGACAATGATCTCAGCAAACTGCTTAGCTGAATTACAAGCAATTATGCCGATACGACCTCTGTCTTCAACAATCATTAGTTTCCTCCTTATTGTAATGAAATAGCCCAGAATAGCTTGAAAGCCCACCCTTTTTTAACGGGAAAAGTACTCAATTACAAGTTTTTTTAAACACCAATATTCTATTTCCCCAAAAGAATTAGCTAAATAAAGCAAGTTGTTCCGGCATCTTTTAAAATATCCGGCGATTATTGCATCTTTTTCTGTTGTTTATTTTTCTTTGTAATTCAGAGGAGTGAGGCAACGGAACATCGAAGGTGTGGAAGGATTGGAGCGATGCTTGTAAACGCACCTGTTTTAGTAAACACCAACCCTTTTCATTCTTAAGCTCCTCCCCTTCTTGGGAGGGGAGGATACAGGAGGGGTTATTTCCCGATACAGGTCCGCTCGAACTCGCAAATACGGCAGGGATTCAAAGATCTGTAAAAACTTTTTCCAACCAAAATCAGCGCCTGAATTCATCATGAAACAAATATCCTGACCGAAACAGCCTTCATAATCCCATGAAAAAAAATATGCTGATCGTCCCAGCTGATGAATTCGCGATAATAAAAATATAAAGAAGGAAATGACGGCTGGATGGAGCAGATTATTTTTTCTATGACCAAGTCATCGGCTATTTCCATCAAGATACAAATAACTTAGCGGTTCCGGCGACTGATTCGGCCAGGATATTTTTTTGAGGTGGAATTGAAATCGGAATCGGAATTTTTGCATTTGTGAAAATCGTGTGACAGATTTACATTGTAGAAAGTTGCTTCCTACAGCAGAGACGCAGCATGCCACGTCTCTACAGTTGAACATCGGTTTCAATAGAGATAAAAGGATTACTACAGAACTCTGAGGATAAGTCCTTTGAGATACTCTGTTTCCGGTACGGAAGAACGGATGGGATGATCAGCTCCCTGGTGGAGATGCTCCAAAATCTGAACTTCCCGACCGGCGTCCTTGGCAGCGTATGCGACAGCCTCCCTAAATTTTTCCAGAGGCATATTTCCGGAACAGGAGAATGTTACGAGAATGCCGCCCGGTTTCAACAGATGCATGGCGTTCATGTTGAGATCCTTGTAGGCACGTGACCCCTTTTCAAGATGGCGCCTTGAAGGAACCAGCTTGGGAGGATCGAGAACGATCATGTCGTAAAGTTCGGCTTCTTTTCTCATATTTCGAAGCAGCTGAAAACTGTCGGCTTCCCTTGTTTCGAAATTTTCAAATCCATTCCTTTTGAGATTTTCGGATGCAACTTCAAGGGCGTCTTTTGAAATGTCGCAGAGAGTCGAATTTTTTGCTCCGGCCGAAAGGGCGTAGAGCGAGAATCCTCCGGTGTAGGTGCACACATCGAGCACCTCCTTTCCTTCGGCGTAGCGTGCAGCTTTGAGGCGATTGTCCCTCTGGTCCGCGTAGAATCCTGTTTTCTGCCCCTTTAGATCGATGAGAAATTCGAGTCCGTTTTCACGGACGGTGATTCTGCCTTCGGGTTCCATTCCCGAAAGAAGTCCCGTACTTTCCTCGAGCCCCTCCATTCTTCTTCCGTCGCCGGTGCTCTTTTCGTAGACGCCTTTTATTCCGGGAAGTTCCTCCATCAGAAGGGTCGCAATTTGACTCTTGATACCGTCGAATCCCTGAGTCATCGCCTGGAGAACAAGAAACTCCCCGAAACGGTCGACAATGAGCCCTGGAAGAAGATCGGATTCACTGTAGATGAGCCTGTAGACATCACTTTTTGAATCGATCGCAACTTCTCTGAGCGCTATCGCATCTTTTATCTTCGAGCGATACCAATCGAGATCGATGGACGCGTCACGATCCCACTCAAGAAGACGAACGACTATCTTCGACGATGGGTTGTAGTGCGCCTTCGCTATAAATCGATTGTCATGGGACAAAACCTCGACAACCTCTCCGGCCTGAATATTCTTCTCACTTCTCTGCACTGCTCCGGAAAACACCCAAGGATGGTGGTTGAACGGAAGCTTTTCTCTGCCTTTTTTTAAATAAATTTTTTTCATTTCACAATATATGAACAGTTTATGACCGGATTATTCTACACAGCTTCTGTTTTTTCACAACCTGCATGGCGGTTTTTGTTTTTGAAGTGGAAAAGTTCAGAGAGTTAAAAAGTGGAAGAGTTGAAGGGTGGAAAGGTCGAGAAGTGGACAAGTCTAAGGTTTTTCCCAGCGAATATTAAAAATTACATTTAGATTGAAAAAGAAAAACATTTTGAAAAATTTAGGAAGTTTCTACTCTTCGGGATCTTTTTCGGGAATATCGACTGACGGGGCTCCGGTGGATGATTCTTCAGTTTCGGGAAGGGGCACCTCTTCCCAATTCATTGGATCCAGTTCACCCGATTGCAGATCCGGACAGCCGGTCCATAAGGTAACGCCCTTTTCCTCCACCAGTTCATCAAACGCTCTGGTACCGTCGGTTTCCCAACAGTGATACCACCAGATGCAATTGCCATTTCCCAAAGATCCGCTGCAGATGGAGGATACAGCCTTTCCTGATCCAGATATGGTCCAACCTGCCGCTACGCTCATATTTTCCGGAATGTCGTCCTCTCCGACGACTATGACATCTTCGGCTGTTTTCTTGAGGATATCGTTCTTCCTGATGTATCTGAAAGTCCCACCTTTTCCCATAACTCGTCTGTAACGGTAGAGTGAGGTAACAGGCTCTTCACTGTAGATTGTTTCAAAATCCTTGAGTCCCATGGTTAACTGCTGAACTTTTCCGGCGTACCGGAAACCGATACCCACATTCCCTCCGACTCGCAAACTTGTCAGCTCTCCGTAGTTTTTAAGATTGTAGCCGACAAAACCGGTTCCACGTCTGCCTCCGGAATATTCCGGCAGAATTGTTTGATAACCGGCGGCAACAGGTTTGTAGATATCTCCTTCAACCTTTTTTTTACCGACAAGCAAAAACGAGTAGCGTTTCTTTATCTTGTCTTTCCGGCAAACTCTCAATTTCCATTCAATGGAATCTTCTTCGACAATCCAGATCCGACAACTGTTTTCTTCAAAAATTGCCTTCAGGGGCTCCTCATCAGAAGCTACGAAAACTGTCATTGAATCGTGAATCTCTTTGGCTATCCCGTTGATTCTATCCATCAGCGACACCATGTTTTTTCTAAGGCTGCTGGTTCCGTTACGAAAGACAACCGTATCGGATTCGGAAATTGAGAGTTCCACAAGTGAAAATTCAGGTACTGCCGAAGCAAATTCGGACTCATTTTCTTCGGTTCTACCTTCATCACATCCTGCGAACAAAAGAAGCAGCAGGCAGAAAATCAGCGGAAACAACCATTTTTTCATATCAATCTCCATAAATTGTTTCGAGTCGTAATATTTTACGCCGCCGAATGATCTTTGTAAATCATTCCGTATTTCTTTTCAACCGTTTTTTCTAACAATCCCTCCACTCCAGCTCAATCATTTCAGTTCAATCAACGAGACAGCGCACCGTTTTAACTGAAAGAAGCCAAAAACGTCATCAAACCTCTTCAATCTGATTAAATTAAGAAAACGGTGAAACCGAAAAAGAGGGTTTTTCGTCTTCGCTTCATTTTATTTTGACCCAACACCTTAAATATTCTATAACTATGCCGGATTAAATGTTTTCGGAGTTAAGATGAAAAAGCTGCTAATTCTCGACGTAAGCTCTTATATTTTCAGGGCTTATCATGCCGTTCCGCCTTTAACGAACAGTCGCGGCGAACAGGTAAACGCAATCTACGGTTTCATAAATATGTACCTCAGGCTTGTGAAACGTTTCGGCGAATTCCGCGTCATTGCCGCCCTCGATTCCAGGGAGAAGACAAAGAGAAAGGAGATGTATCCTGAATACAAGGCGAACAGGAAGGAGGTCGATCCGGAACTCCGATGCCAGTTTCCTCTCATCATGCCGATGCTCAAGGCGCTCTCGATTCCCTACATTGAGATGCCCGGTTACGAGGCTGACGACATCATTGCGACACTGGTGAGGATGAACGAGGATTCGGAAGTTTTCATCGTCAGCTCCGACAAGGACCTGATGCAGCTCGTAGACAAAAAGGTTTTTCTCTACGACAGCATGAAGGACAAGGTAGTCGACAGCGAGGCTGTTTTAGAAAAATTCGGTGTTCAACCTTCGATGATGAGGGATCTTCTCGCCATCATGGGCGACAGTTCCGACAACGTTCCAGGACTTCCGGGAATCGGTCCGAAAACGGGCTCGAAATTTCTCCAGAGTTTTAAATCCATAGAGGGAATCTACGACAACCTCTCCTCTCTCACGGCAAAGCAGCGTGAAAAATTTGAAGATTTCAGGGACCAGCTTTTCCTCTCCCGCGAACTTGTATCACTGCAGGATTCGCTCGGACTTGACAGCACCGAACCTGTCGAATGGAAGGGAGTGGACGAGGAGCTTTTCATTCCCTTCGCTACGGAGCAGAACTTCAAGACGATCCTCAAGAATCTCGGTCTTGAAGAGGGCTCTTCACTATTCGGAGAGGTGTCCTCAATGAAGGAGGGAAAGATAAACCTCACTAAATCAGGCGACTTTTTCATCCACAAAGAAGAGGAAAATCTCTACATCAGCGACGGATCACACTATGCAGCGTGCGGCATCGAAGATATTCCAGAGGGCTCAGTTCTCTACGGGTTCGACGTAAAATCCATTATCCGATCGCCATATCCTAAAAACGTTTCGGTTGTTGATCTTCAGATCGCCTACTTCATTACCGACAGCGGAAGACACGGATACTCCATGGATGATGTGGCGAAACATCTTGCAATTCACGAGGGCGAAATCTCGACAGATACTGTTTTTCCCGTTCTTATAACCATCAAGGATCACCTCTTTTCCAAAAGACTTGATGAAAAGAAGCTGAAACTTCTCCACGATATCGAGATGCCCAATCTTGAAGCCATAGGGGCAATGGAGCAGGCCGGGATCGGGATCGACATAGATCTTCTTTTGGATATCAGGGATGAATTTGCAGAAAAGGTAAAATCTCTTGAGGAGGAGATCTACGCCTATGCAGGAGAAACATTCAACATAAACTCCCCCAAACAGATAGCTCCCATTCTTTTTGAGAAACTTGGCCTTCCGGTTCTCAAGAAAACGAAGACCGGCGCATCAACCGGCCACGAGGTTCTCCAGAAACTTATGGATATGAATCTTCATCCTCTTCCCGGACTTATCATAGAGCACAGAAAATATACGAAATTGATCTCGACCTACCTTGATCCTATCGAAAAGATGACGACTGAAGATGAAAGGCTCCACACGACCTTCATAGCCACCCATGCTGCGACGGGAAGATTGGCCAGCAGGGAGCCCAATCTCCAGAACATTCCGGTAAGAACCGAGGAGGGAAGAAGAATCCGGTCTCTTTTCAGGGCCAGAGATGGTTACAAGCTTGTTTCCATCGACTACAGCCAGATCGAACTCCGGATCCTCGGAGAACTTTCGAAGGATCCCGAACTTGTCGATGCATTCCTGAAGGGTGAGGATATCCACAGAAAGACGGCGTCCGCGATTTTTCATGTTTTTCCGGAACTTGTGGATGACACCATGAGATCTCACGCAAAGGCTGTAAACTTTGGAATTATTTACGGAATGCAGGCATTCAAACTCTCACAGGATACGGGAGTGGCTCTATCTTTCGCCAAGGAGTACATAAAGCAGTACTTCAATTTCTACAAAGAGGTCAGGAAGTTCATCGATTCCACTGTGGAATCGGCGAAAAAGATGGGCTATGTGGAAACACTTTTCGGAAGGCGGCGCTACATTCCGGAAATAAAACACAAGAATAAAAATATCGCCGGAAGCGGCGAAAGAATGGCAGTAAACACAAGAATTCAGGGAACCGCAGCCGACGTTATAAAAATGGCGACAGGTAACCTGTACGGGAAAATTGAAACCGAAGATATGGATGCCAGAATTCTTCTCCAGGTTCACGACGAACTTATTTTCGAAGTGGCTGAGAACCAGGTTGAAAAACTTGTGGAGATCTTTACCAATGTGATGGAGAAAATTGTTCCCGATTTTTCAGTCAGCCTCAGGGTTAACGCCTCCGTCGGCGACAGGTGGTCGGAGCTCAAATGAGACAGATCGCCAAACCGCTTCTCCTATCCCTTCTTCCGATCCTCGTTTTCGTTCTTGCCGA
Organism: uncultured bacterium; assembly: GCA_942492635.1. GTDB lineage: Bacteria > UBP6 > UBA1177 > UBA1177 > CALOFP01 > CALOFP01. Next base: position 1,209,840 of record CALOFP010000002.1, on the reverse strand, counting down.
AGAGCTCTACGGGACCGTTGCGGGTCTCTGGGCGGCCCTTGTTTTCAGTGCGGGAGAGGGCGTCTACATCTACGTACGGGAAAAAAGGTTCGACAAGTTCATACTGTTCGATATCGGGCTTGTTTCACTTTTCGGAGGAATCTCACTTATTTCCGACTCACCGCTCTTCTTCAAGCTTAAACCGGCGGTTCTTGAGGCGGCGATTGCGGCAGTCGTGGCCGTTAGTTTGTGGGGACCTCTCCAGATTATCCAGGGAATGATGAAAAGGCAGATGAACCGGGCCTCTCTCTCCGTGGACTTCGACCATCCCGAGATTCGAAAGAGTCTCTCCTCAATGTTTTTTCTCCTTCTTCTTCACGTTTTTCTCACCGTGGCGGCGGCACTGTGGGCAAGCTCGGAAGTGTGGGGATTTGTCTCGGGTTTTCTTCTCTACATCATGGTTTTCGTCCTGCTTTTCGGAAAGTTTATGGTAATGAAGGTCAAAAACCGGCAATAATCATCTAAAAACTTGAATTTGCTCTAAAATTATTATAGATTTTTCACATTGCGTGTTTTATGCTGTTACAATATCAGGAGGATTTAATGAAGTATTCCATTATTTTAATTACAATTATCCTTTCATTTTCTCTCTTTGCTCAAAACCAGCAGAAGCCGGCGGAGAAAAAAGACGAAAAGAAAACAGAAAAGAAAACAGAGAAAAAAAGCGACGTAAAGAAAGAGACCGAGAACGACTATCAGAAACTTTATCAGAAATATCTTCAGAAGAACAAGCTGAAGCCGGCTCCAGCTCCGCAGGAGAAAAAAGAGCAGCCTGCCGAAACTCCGGCGCCCGCCGAGACACCTGCCCCGGCTCAGCAGCAACCTGAAGTTCAGCCGACACCCGCCCAGCCTGCCGAAACAAAACCTGAACCTCAACCTGAGCCTGTAACACCTGCTCAGCCGGAACCTCAGGTTCAGCCGGAAACACCTGCAGTTGAGCAGCCCACTGAGACCGCTCAACCCGAAGCAGCACCGATTTCCGCCCCCCAGGCAGAACCGATGGAAGAAAAGGCACCTCAGAAAACAGTACTTTCCCTCAAATCCTATGTCGGAGTATCGACAGGAGTCTTTCTTTTCGGAAGCGAAACACTTCACAACAGCTACGACTTCAGCGTCGACAACGCAATAATCGACCTCGGCTACCGCGCACCTATGACCGAGGCAAGAGTGCTCATCGACTTCGCCAAGAGCGATCTTCTGACTAGAAGAGATATCGCACCGAACTACGGCTACAACAGCTCGATAGAGGAAGGACCGAACAGCAAGGCCAGCCGGGCCTACCCGGTGAACTACATCGACATGATCCAGGAGGCAACAGTCGGCGCCACCGACATTTTCGACATCGTTTCAATCCGCGCCGGAAAGATGAGGATTCCTTTCGGTATTGAAAACTCCAACCACGACTACGAGCTTCCATTCTTCTTCCGCTCCCTCACGGCAGATATCTATCTCGACGGCGGATTCAGCGATCTCGGAGGGCAGATCTCTGCAAAGTACCAGCTTGGCGGCGGTTGTCTCGAAGGAAGCTACACACTTTTCAACGGAACCAACAAGGTTCATCTCGACGGAGAAAACAACTTCGAATATCCCGCCCACGGATTTGATGTACGTTACACAAAGGAAGGAGATTTAAGCTTCAAGGGAGCACTCTCCCTTATTTTCGGATCAGCCTACCATCCGTTCAACAGTAAGGCAGGAGACAACAGTCTGGCGGCAATCACAGCACAAGAGCTTCAGAAAGAAGGTGCCGCAGACTGGGAAGATTTTCTCAAACAAGACAGGACAAACATTCTTCTCGGTTTAGGAACCGACATCTCCTACAGAATCAACGACCTTATCAGAGCGGGTCTGGCTGGAGACTTCTTCTTCTCAAGAAGAAACATCGAGAACCCGACACTGAGCTCGACAGGCGAAAAAATGCTTCAGGATGCAAACTCAAGGTATGCCGACGACAACATCTCAAGTTACGGTTTTCATGTGGGAGCATACGCAAACATTGCCGAGATAAGTGATGTCATGGTTCGTTTCAACTACATGACCCAACCGTTTCTCTACAACTTCGTCATCGACGACGAGAACAAGAATATCGGAATAGACGCAATGACCAACTTTCACATCGGTGACTACCTCACGGCAGGCGTCAACATGAGATGGTTCAGAGAGGAGATAAACAAATTCGATCCTACGATCGATCCCAACAACTACTTCACCGACAAATTCAACCACACACAGATAATCGCCCACTTCACGTTCCTCATGGATTCCATCCTTTACGAAAAATAATCTAATCAAGAATATTTTCTTATTCACATTTTAATCGAATTAATTCTCAACATCCGGACCTCTTTTCCCCAACTTGTTTAACCATAAAAAAATATCAACAAAAACCCTATTATTTCTTAAACATATATACTGTTCTTTAGTAATCAGAAAAGAATTAATTTCTCAACGGATAGGAAGCATCAGAGGAAATTTAACAAAAAAACATTTTTTTTCTTGACCTTCAATTTCAAATCATGTATACAGTCTGCGTCTCCTGAACAGGAGATTTCTCAAGGTTCCTCGTTAGCTCAGTCGGTAGAGCGGGTGGCTGTTAACCACTAGGTCGGCGGTTCAAGTCCGTCACGAGGAGCCATTTTTTTTGTCTTTTTTTATCCCCAGACAGCTATTCAGAAGAATGTTTAAACTATTTAGATTCATTTATCTTTTTTCTTGCAGATATAAGAAAATATTTTAGAGATGCCTCTTTCAGCTTTGAAATATTTTCATCGTTCCTAATTCGATCCACTCCATCATCTACATTAAAAAATCTCAACTAAATCTACGGCCGAATATTTTGGAATGAAAAATCCGTCTCAGATCGAATTCTCTTTATGGATTGAAATTACTGATGTCACGAAGATCAGCCGCCGAATTTAGTCAACAACGAGCACTCCTCCCTCCAAGGATATTTAATAATATGATCATATCTTTTATTTTAAAAGTGAATGTGAGACAAAACAAAAAGGCGCCGCAGATGCGGCGCCTCAATATATTCAGACTACTTAAAAGAAGATATTCTAGAACTTATTCTTCTCGTATGTCTTGTTCTCAACCTTTTTGTCAGCGTTCTTTTTCTTTTTGCTGACAGACTTGCTGATAACCTCTCCACCGGAAACCATTACGGTCTCACCTTCGACAGGAAGAGGCTCGAAACCGAGTCCGTAAACCTGCTGTACATCCTGGACAATGACGAATGCATTGGGATCGGTCTCTCCAACAATTCGCCTGAGTTCAGGAACCTGCTTCTTTGGAAGAACAGTCGTAATCGTTGTTCTCTCTATTCCAGTGTATCCGCCCGTTCCCTTGAATGTGGTTACACCCCTGTTGAGGGAACTGAATATCGCCTTTTTAATAAGTTCGGGATGGTCCGTCGTCACCATAATCCTCTGGCTGGCGTTGAGACCGTTTATGAGAAGGTCACACGATTTAATCTGTATCCAGATGAACACGAAGGTGTACATGATGATTTCCAGTCCGTGTACACCATCTTTTTTGTATGCCCAAAGTGTTGAGCAGAGCAGGACGATGATGTCGACAGTAATGAGAGTTTTTCCAACCGGAATCCTCTTGAGCCATCTCATAATCTGTGCAAATGCGTCGCTGCCTCCTGTTGATGAACCGTGATAGAAGACCAGCGCCATTCCCGATCCGACCATGATTCCGCCGTAGAAGGCGTTGAGAAGCATGTTGTCGGAGATAACTCCCGGGAAGTAGATACCTTTAAGCTTTTCCAGTCCGTCGAAAATAAGACTGAAGAAAAATACTCCGTAAATCGATTTTATCCCGAATCCTTTTCCAAGGATCTTGGTACCGATAATGAATATCACAATAGTGATGATTAGCTGTGTCGCACCGATAGGAAGTCCGAAGATGTACTTTGCAAGAAATGCGATACCGATTACGCCACCTTCATAAAAGCCCATGGGAGTTACAAAAAGTGTGTAACCAAGTGCCGAAAGAAAACAGCCGAACGAAATAACCATAAATGGCCAGAGCAGTTTAAAGAAGCTCTGTTGTTTAAGCGCTTCAACCATCTTTTACCCTCTAAATGGAAAATGTTTTGTAAAAATTGGGAATAAACCCACCCTAAAATCGCTAGGCAGTATAAGAATTGGACAAAAATTATCAAGCTTTTTTTACGGTAGAGAAAAGAGTTGCTCAATTAAGTATGTGTGATTAACTCAAACAGATCAAACAATACAGAAAACACACAATCAGTAGAGTTTTAATACTACTGATATTTTCGGAACCGAAAACACATTCAATCTTGGGGGATCCCTATTCAGCGGTATGGTAATTATTAAGGGGTGCTCCTTGAAACTGTCATTCACAATATTTGCAAAAAGTTCTCGTTTTACACGCAAAGAGCCCACAAAAGTGAGAACTGTAAAACATGCATCTGTTCAAAAAGGGTTCTCTCGTAACAAAAGAGGTTCAAGTATGCAAACATGGACCTTCAAAATTTTCTTTTGACCTCAAACTTTCAACACCCTTGATCCCCCTTTCCAGGTTCAAGTTTGCAATACTAAGCGACATTAACAGAGAACCTTCTATATTCATTCTGGAGTTACCAATTTATGAATCAAGTATCCCAGAGGAGGAATTTAATGTTGTTACGTTTCAAAGTGGTGACGCTCTTTTTAAAAAATAATTTTGAACTTCCTTTTCCATGTTGTAAACTCAGTTTAAGAGCAATCAAACATTCCTACAGGCAAGAGGTTATCGACGCAAACAAAGAGTTCCATAATGTTGTATAATAAAAACGGTCAATTTTATGTTGAACAGGCGTAAGGCACACAATCTATTTTTGTTAGATTCAAGTCACATAGTGGACATGGTTTACGGGATTGTTTATTCATGAGCTTACGTATGTTTAAAATATCTTTGCTTTTTATAATCTCAACACTGTTTTTCACCTCATGTGAAAATGAAAAGGATCTAAGAAACTTCAGAGCCGAAGGGGGTATTATCGACCTGTGCCGTTTGGACTTTTCAGAAGATAATACAATCAAACTTGACGGCGAATGGGAGTTTTACTGGAACGAACTACCGACCCCTTCTGATTTCAGGGATGGAACACTTTTCAAGAAAAGAAAACACATCACTGTTCCGGGAATATGGAGAAGGAGCGGCCTGAACAGCGAGGGGCATGCAACATACCGACTTTTAATTAACTTTCCCAAAAAAGCGTCTGAAGAGAAAAGGCACCTGGCAATGAGCATCCCTACCATATACTCGGCCTACACGCTCTGGATCAACGGTCGCATTTTTGCTGAATTCGGAACGATCGGATCATCCGATGAGCGGCATCGATTCGGGGTCGGAAGAAAGATCGCGTTTTTCGATATCGAAAGCGATTCGGCAGAAATCATAATAAACGTATCCAACTACGGTTTCGGATGGTCCGGAGTAACCAGTTCATTCACTCTCGGCAGTGCCTCCTCCATTCTTAAGATGAGAGAAATGGAACTGACGTTTAATCTGATAACGGTAGTGATGCTTATCTTTACATCGCTCTACCACCTCGTCTTCTTCTTTTTCAGGCGAGACAGCAGAGAGTACCTCTATTTCGCATTCGTCGCCCTGTTTTTCGCACTGACGATTGTCGTCTGGCGCGAAAGCGGTTTTTTCAACACAGGATCATACTTTTTCTGCGAGTGGGTTTTTGTTCCGGCTACAACAGCTGCGGCACTGTGTGCATTTCTCTACATATACCATCTCTTTCCTTCCATCGTGTCGATAAGATACATCTATCCCATTGTCGTTATTGAAGCAACCTTCATTTCTTTACGAATATTCTCACCAAAACAGCTGCACGTCGATCAGCTCTTCCTGCAGTTTCTCATGGTTTCATACCTTATTTTCTACGCATTCTATATTTCTGTTAAAGCAATAAAAGAGAACAGGGAATCCTCTATATTTTTCCTTGTCAGTGTAGTTCCTCTTGCAACATTTACCCTTCACGATATTCTTCTCTCGATTAGAATTATTTCCGGAGGACTCTTCATCGCCCCGATGGGACTCATTCCGCTTATGATCATGCAATCTGTTTTTATGGCGAAAAGATTTGCAAACTCCTTTAGAAAATCCGAAAAGCTTCTGAAGGATTTGTCACAAAAAAATGATGAAATAGAAAAGGCAAATGAAAGACTTGAAAATCTCAATCATATAAAGAACAAGTTTTTGGAAGGAACCTATCATGAAATTAAAACACCGCTCAACGGATTAATAAGCCTTACAGAATCAGCCATAAAAACTGTATATTCCGACAATAAAAGTTACTCCCCGCTCTACTATCTCAAAAGCATTCTGAATCTGGAAAAGAGACTTTCCTACCTGATAAAATACATGGTTCAGATATCTGCAATTAAGCAGAAAACCGTTGCATTAAACATGGAATCAATTGATTTAAGAAGAGTTATAGACACTACTCTCGCTCTCACAAGGCCTTTTATTAAGCTGAAGGCAATTGATATCGAAGTCCAAATAAGTGACAGGGTATCCTCCGTTCTTACCGATGAAAATTGCATCCTGCAGATACTCTACAATCTAATTTCTAATTCAATAAACTTCATGGACGAAGGATCGATAACAGTTTCGGCAAACAGAAAAGAAAGTTCTGTACAAATCAAAATAAGCGATACAGCTATAGGCATCCTTGAAAATCGCATAAAGCAAATTATCGACAGGTTCGAACAAGATACGACTGTAGAAACTTTATTGGATTCCAGGAAAATCAGCGAATCCGGTGAGACTACACAAACAATCAATCTCCATGGATACGAAATAACCTGCAGGTCGAAACCCTGGTCGGGAACTCTTTTCACATTCACTCTCCCGGCATGCGATGAAAAACCAGAAGATGAAAGCGACAAGTGTGATCTTCAGCATCTGCTGAATTTCAGGGACGAAATTGAAAATGATTCAGAGCAAGACAATCTTCCATCCAATTCGACTATCCTTCTGGCTGATTCCGAAAAGAGGAGTCACAATCTTATTTACAACTTTCTTTTCGGTTCAAGATGCATCATAAAACAGTTCAGTGAAGGTCAGAGCTTGCTGGCCCATATTGAAAACGAAGAGAAACCCGATCTTGTAATTCTTGATTCAATCCTGTCTGACATGGATGGTTATGACTTGTGTCTGAAAATCCGTAACATATATAATCACTTTGAAATGCCGGTTTTAATACTCACCGCAGGCAGCAGGGCTGAAGAAATGGACAAAGTTTTTAATGCCGGAGCCAACGACTACATAAAAAAGCCGTTTTCCAAAACCGAACTGCTTTCAAGAATTTCCTTTCACATCAAAAACCTAGAAGAGGTTCAATCATTTCATAAAGCTTTCCGGAACAAAATCGAAACTGACAGCTGGATTGTACAGCCCTTAAGAAAGCAGGAGGAAAACTCTTGAAAGGATCATCAAAATAAAAGAATTGACGAACAGCCGCCTCCGAAAATTCCTTCCGGTTTCTCAGCCTCTTCTCCAGCCGTGAAAAAGAGCTGATCGATTCCGTCAATGTAGTCTCTTCCGTTCTCCTTAACAACGGCCGCCGGAATACCTGCAAGTCCTCCCTCTGTACAGCTCATTGTCCAGATCTCCTGATCGCGGACGAGTGTGCAGCTGGGATCAACTGCAAGGGGATGGATGTCTCCGGAGGTGAGGGAAAACTCAATTTTTCCTGTTTCCTCAGAAATATCCTTGACTTCAGAGCTATTCACCCGATATGTGCAGCTGTGAGCTGTATCGATTTTCTCTCCGTTGAGGACAATCGATTTTACGGAAAACGCTACCGACGCACCGTCGGGAATGGAACCGGGCTTTGTGAAGGTAATGTTAAAACGGGCTATTCTGTTGTCGGTCAGGGCCTGTTTGAAATTGAATTCCATCTCCGGTGAAACGGGCGAAAAGGATACCATTTCCAGTCCATTATCCCCTAAAAGGTTTAGAACAGCGTAACGTCCCAGGGAGTTTAGGTCTGAAACCGCATCAAGGGCTATTGTCATCTTTTGAAGGGCTCCCTTTCCGGAGACGGCAAACGTTTTTTGATCTACATTCACAACACTTACCGGGGTCTCATCCCCCAGAGGAACGGATATGGAATTGGCCTTGCCGTCGATTTGAACATCAAGAAAAACGGAATCTTTTTCGGATCCCGGCTGAACTGCGAGCAGAACCTTCCTGCCGCGGACAGTAGGAAGACGGTAGCCTTCGCTGACAAAGGAGCTTCTATCCCCTTCTCCGGAGAATATTTTAAGATCGGCCTCATTCGTTGCTACGAGTGTATATCCGGGATGAAGAAGATTTTTCGAGTAGTGACCCGGTCCGTGAATAAAAAAGAGGTTTTCGGATCCCTGCACAGGACCTATGAGGTGGCTTCCGCCCTCCCATAGAAGAGTCGACCATCCCCCATTCTTTTCAATTTTCAATCGGTAAAGGCCGTCTTCAAGCTCCAAGGCACTGCCTCCGGGAAGAAGTTCGCCCACCACTTCACCGTCTTTCGATAGTGAATATTTCCCTGCCGCACCTTCAATCCTGACCGAATTTTTACCGAAATTCACTATTTGGAGTGTTATGTCAATTCCTTCGAAATCTGCTCCTGCAACGGAAAGAGCTGAATCTCCGGCTCCGAAATCCAACCCGGAGAAGATGGTGTCCTGATTTTTATCCACCCCTTCACCTACTCCGGTAATAGAATTCGAAAAAAGAAGATTTTTCCTGTGTTCGTCAATCTCAAAGGCGCAGACAAAAACACCGTCGCCCTTGGGGATACAGTTTTCCTTTACCTCTCCCGCTGTGTAGTTTAGAGTTTCCGAACCACTTTCAAAAGTGAGAAGTTTCAACTTCTCCAGGTCTCCACTCATTTGAAGATTTTTTCTTTCCCTGTCCGTCGTTCTTATGAAGATGGGATACCTCTTCACACTTCCGGCTGGAACTCCGTTGACGAAGAGGTCGGTATAGATTCCCTCCATGGCCGTCATAACGACGGTTAGGCGCTCTCCGGGGAGGATGTCCAGGGTGTGGGTTGTGCTCTGCTTCGTCTCATTTCGGAGTTCGTTGTTCTCAATTGTGTAGGATGAGTCGAGATCGAGACCGCTCCTGACCGTGATCTTTTGAGACGACGTCAATGAAATCTTCTCACTTTTAGATGATCTGCTCTCTATTTCCATCAGCGGCAGTTCCCGTCCGGGAAAGTACCTGGCGAACCAGCGCATCTTGAAGGGGAAAGCCGGGGCTTGAGCAATCGCGGTAAAGGTATCGGATGATAACGGCAATCCTTCCACAAGATGAACTGGAAAGTTGTCGGCAACAAGTGATGAATCAGTCAATTCCACCCCGAATGAACCGAAGCAGTTCTCCGACGATGCGGTAATGTGGTAGGTAACCGAGCCATCCTTCTCTATCCTTTCATTCACCATATCTAAAAGTGCGTCAGATGCGGAAACATCCACAAAATCAAGAAGGGTGTCACCCTCTGTCGGTCCCGGCTGATCATCGCTTTCCCGGTAAATGGAAATAGAAAGGGGACAGAGTCCGCTCACCCTTATCCTCGATTCTATCGATTTCATTGCAAAAGCGTCGCCCGATGCAGCTACGCTGAAAGTAACAATGGGAAGATTTTCAAAAGATCCCTCAACAAACTCTGAGCCTCCACCTACCGATTTGAATTCGACAACCGGCGGAACAACAAAGCGGGGAGTTTCAACGGAACCACCTTCCACGGAAAGTTCCGAGCCGTCACGGTCAACTGCAAAAGAGCTCCGATCCAGAACCATGGAAAATCCCGACCCTGGAGACGGGTTTGTGACAATGTCGGCCAGGAAGAGAACCGTTTCCTCATCTTCAACCGTCAATGAAGTCACTAACGTTCCTCCCTTCCCCTCGTGGAGGACGGTGTCAGATGAATCGAACAGTCCGTTCTTATTGACATCTCTGACAATCTTCAACTTCTCGACGAGCGCATCACCCTTAAATACGGGAGTTATTTTCGTCACCTCGACACTCTTTTCAGCACTGAAACGGAGAGCTTCAACGGGAAAATCGGTGACCCGGTTGATGATGTTTACAGCAAAAAAGTCGGGCTCCCGTTTGTAGGAGAAGATGGGTTTTTTGGTGACAAGCGGAGTTGCAAGGGGAAGTCCTGCCTTTAGGGAATCGAGAGAGAGCACGACTCCTTCGGATTCCAGACGAAGTCTGAAGGGAATGAATCCATCGTCGTCATCAAGAGAGGCCAACAGTGTGTAGTTGTGATCACTACCCACCGCCATTGATTTCTCGAGAGCAAAGCTGAGCTTTCCTTCTACGATCGATCCGGGAACCTCATCCTCGCCGTTTTTAAGGAAAAACTTCATGTTGGATGGGATTGTGTCGTAGTTGAAGTCCAGTTTCGAGAGCTCTGTATCCACCTCAGAATGAACCGTAAATTCAAGAATCGAATGCTTTTCACCGTCGAAAGGTACTTCGACCGATAGGGGCATGTCAGCCCTGATAAAGCTTACGTCGCCGTAAAAGTTGACCGTTCCGAGAAGAACGGGTACTCCGGCAACGGCTACTGATTCTTCCGTCTCAAGCGACTGAATCATTATGTCGCCTGAAAATGCCGGCACACTCTTTTCGATTTTAATCACACCGAAATAGATTCTCTTTTCGGACTGTTTCAACGTCTCATCGAAAAGGATAAATTTCTCATCCGACTCCATCGTCCCCACGGCCCTGTCCTGGGAAGTAAGGGTTCCCGATCCGTCGCTGTCCTCAAAAAGTGTAATGGAGCTGAAACCCTCTTCCGGCAGATCTGTTTCTATCGAGATCTTTGACAGATTCACCTCGCTTTTTCCGAGATTTTCTATTTGGATGGAGTTAAAAATCATCTCCTCGGGATAGGGGCCCTCTGCCCATAGCAGGGAAGGACCGTCGGGAACGGATACCTTCACTCCTGCATTGTTCCTGAAAAGTCCTGATGATTTTGAAACCTGCAGAGTGGATGGATCGGTAACTTCGCCTTCGAAATCGATCGATTCCAGGGTCACACGAAAGGTACTCTCCTCACTCACAACCGGATGAATATCATAGGAAAGCATAAAATTCCTCACCGTTCCTCTCCCCAGTTTCAAGCCCGAGGTTTCCAGATTGAGGGTTCCGTCATCCTCCTTGAAAGACCCGCTGAAAAGAAGGGAATCGGAAGGCGATAACTCTCCGTCTCCATCAAGGTCGGCGATAAGGTGAACCTTTTCAATCTCCAGTTCATCCTCCCCTGCCCCTGTTCCCCTGACGGTAATGGATCTGATATTAAAGTTCTCACCTTCGCTTGTGAGGCTGAAGGGCATTACGACGAGCTTTCTCTGGCCAGGAGTGAAAAAGCCTGAACGAACCGTGTAGTCAAAGGAAAACGATCCTTTGACCGAGTGTTCCGCTCCGAGAATGGGGAGGCCCGAAACTTCTGTCGATCCGCTGACAACGCCGTTTGCATCTGCCGAGATCAGGGAGTAACGAAATGACGCTCCAGCCGTAAGTTCACCGTAATCGAGATAGAAGACCATGCACCTTGCAGTGTCGGCAGGCAGGGTGAATCCTGTGGGAATATCGAACTCGGCACCATCGGGAGTTATTTCCCACTTGGGCTCTCCGGGATTCCAGATGCCATCCATGTTATCGTCCTGTGCAATACCGGCACGGATTATATCCCCTTGTGAAAATCCCGTGAGTGACTTGAAGCGGAAACTTGAGAAGTGGAAATCCTCGCGCCCTCCCTTGAGACAGAACTGGAGAGCTGAAACAAACCCTTCGATTCCGGAAAGATCGACCTCTTCGGGAGACTGATCCCCCTTCCAGACAACAGCTCCCCCGCCGATTGTGTAGAGGGGACTGTAGATCGGGAACGCTCCCTGGACCGATACCGGTGTGCCGGAAACGTCGAAGTTTACGGATATGGATTCGCTTGATGAAACTTTTACCGTGAATGTTCTTCCCTTGTTGTCTATTGAACTTGAGAGATCGGCGGTGAGAAGAAGGTTAATGGGATTTTCAAAAACAAGATCCAGCGAAAATGTGATCGAACTGTCGTCGGAGGAGAAAACTCCCTCCCCAAGCATCAATTCCCCATCGTCTGCAATTCCGTTTGAGTTGGCATCGTTCCAGAGCTGCAGCCTATCAAAAAGGGTCGTATCATCCGCACTTCCCTCCGCCGAGAATGTTACGGACTTTGCCCTGAATCGGTCGTCAACCGGAAGAAGCCGAAGCTGTAAAAGCGGTTCCCGGTTCATCAGCGGCAGAAGTATCTTTCCTTCGGGAGTGGCGGTACCCGGAGAAACGGATATGAGTCCCTTTCCCGTTACTGTTCCCGATCCGATGGGAAGACCCGAACCTTCCACATCTACGGATGATCCGCTGCCGAGAGCTTTCACCCTTTCGACCACAACGGACATGGAGGAGGCTCCAGTCACACTGTCGGAAAAAACACCTCTTATCCCGAACCAGGCCTCCCTGTCGCTCTCAACAAGATGGGAAAGTGCATTGAAATACACTTCTTCATCCGAATTTTTTTCCGAAATGACGATATCTCCCGCATCAAAAGCGGCGTTACGATTTCTATCCTCAAACAGAATCAGCTTTTCAGCCATGGAGTATTCACCGGATACGGACAGCTCAAGGGAAGAAAGAAAAAGCGATTCTCCGGAGGCATCCATGGAAAAAAGAAGTATGTCACGTTCGTCCCCCTTGGAAACCAGAACGGATTCCGGAGATGCCGGCAGTTTTCGGACAAGAAGTCCGCCCGAGACGGTGAACAGGGAGGAGACGGCATTTTCCCCCCCGGCGTTCTCAACTTCACCGGATGCCGTGAGACCCGAAACAAGCGACGGATCGACTGTAAACCTGAAGTCGTCCCCTCCACCTGAAGTTCCGGTAAGGGATGCGGTCACAAGAAAATCCTTTTTTTCACCGGCTACAATCTGAAGATCGCCAGGCTCAAAATAAGAAAGCGGCGATCCTATTGAAAAATCTACCGGAGACGCCACCTGAACATCCGAAGCGTCGAGAATCCCTTTTGTTCCATTGTCTTCGTAGAGCGATACGGATTCGATATCCACATGGGGAACAACCGTTCCCTGAATAAGAACAGGTATTGATTCCACATCCACCTGCTGAGCCTGGGAGGTCAGGGAGAATGCGAGAACCGGAACATCTTTTTCGTTGTAGAGAACACTTCCTGCAGGAGGGGATGCAGGACTCTTTTCGAGAACAAATGCACCGCGAAGAAAAACTTTGCTGCCTACGGCCTTGTGAAGAAGCGGCTCTATCTTCTCATTCGTGACACCTGAAACGGCTCCGACTTTCTCTGAAGCAGAAACGGTTACACGAAAGAAGCTGTTGTCCTCTGCCGTGGAGGATAGATCTGTCGCGAGAATAAATTTCTTGAGACTGAAGGAGGAGAGGGCAAGCGAAAGCGAACTGAAGTTTATGGAACTCTCATCTATATCGGTTGTTGTTGCAACTTTTATATCCGAAGCGTCGAGCTGATCATTTCCATTTGCGTCAAGAAAAAGATGAACTCTCTGAATAAGGGTACTCGTGCCGTCCTTCTCATAATCGAATGAGAGTGTATCGATGGTCACCGACTCCCGTCCGGAGAAGATCTTGAAGCGGAAAGCCTGCTGCATGGAGCTGCCTATGTCCGCTTTTTCCGGTTGAGTTTCGCTTCCCTTGAGGTAGAAAATGGGGCGGACTGTAAGTCTCACGATCAGGTTGTTCCCCTCGGGGGCGCCGGTAGGCGGTGTGAGATAGTCTGCAAAGGTCATGAAACTCTTTTTTGCCCAAGGTTCATTGAGATCGACGCCGATCTTTACATCGTTCGATTCAGGAAAACGAAGTGCCGAGATGAGTCTCGTTCCCTCAAGATGGAGGATGGTTCCCAGATCGATTTCATTAATTCCGTTTGCAGGGGTGTAGTCGCTTACCGAATAGAGCGGAGCGGAAAGATCTGGGGCGTTTCCGTTAAGATCGACGTCGTAGTCCGGGTTGGCAACGACGATTCTTGTGAAATCGAGAAGCGCTGAACGCTGGGCAAAAAAGGATAATTTTGTAATCTGACAAGGCGGCTCGAAGGGAATATCGAAGCTGTTGCTGAACCAGGCTCCCTTGACGGAAATTCCAGGCCCGAGAAGGGTGTCCGCCGTTGCGTCAAGATCGTCATAGTGAAGTACTGTATCGGGATAGTACTCCTCTGCACACAGAAAAGAGACAAAAAGTAAAAAATAAAAAAATACAAACAGCTTTTTCATAACGCCCCCCTGCATATTTCGCTAAATTATAGTAAAAAGGGTATTTTCCCGCAAGTTATAACGGTCTCGAACAGTGTCTAAATCACCAAAAAATCTCCCCCGTTTGTATTTAAGCAGTGCTTCTGATATAAAACGTTAATTCTTCGGTTCGTTTTCTGAAAGGTGGATGAGGCAGATTTTCTCAAATACTTTTTCTCATGGGAAATTCACCGGAACATCCGCGTTGAGCGTATAATTTTTCATACGTTTTCAGATTCAGCCAAAAAAAGTAGAGTCGGTGGAGAACAAAATCAGCCGTCGAGTTTCGTAAATCTGGGCTGACGAACCGAGTTTGACGTGGGAACAATTGGGGATTTGAAATATGACCGAAAACAAAATCAGGCACATAACGGATCTTATAGAAAAGAGAGAACTCGTCGAAATTCAGGAAGCCTTTTCCCGCACATTCGGCATAGCCTCCCAGATAACGGATGTGAACGGCAACCCCATAACCGAACCCACAAACTTCTGCAGGCTGTGCAAATTCATCAGGGATACTGAAAAGGGAGCCGAAAGCTGCCGGAAATCGGGTAAAATTCTCGCCGAAAAGGCTGAAAGAGAGGGATCTGTCGTCTACCAGAACTGCCTCAGCTGCGGGCTTGTTGATGCCGCTGCTCCGATTGTTGTTGAAGGAGAACATCTTGCCAACTGGGTTGTGGGCCAGATAAACTTCAACGCGATCGATGAGGAATCGATCAGAAAAATTGCCCGAGCCATAGGTGCCGATGAAAAGAAGATGACTCATGAGGCTATGGGTATGCGATCGTTCGATCAGGAACAGTTCAAGAACATCATCTCACTTCTTGAAGTGATCTCCTCCAAAATTTCCTCCCTCGCACTCCAAAATCTCAGGTTGATGAGCGAGATGGTCGAACGCCAACGTACTGAGGAAAAACTCGTGGAGGAGAGACGAAGACTGATGCAGGCAGATAAACTTGCAGCCATAGGCACCATGGTCTCCAGTATCGCACACGAGATAAAAAATCCGGTCAATGCAATTCTGCTGAACAACGGATTCCTGAAGGAGATTGCAGAAAATCTTGCAGAAAAGCTGGATGCCGAAACAAAAGACGAGATGATGGAGGTTGTCGACATTATCGGAGAAGCGGCCGACAAAATAGGAGAAATCGTGGAGGAACTGAGATCATTTTCCCGGGCATCTTCGGAAAAGATATCCACAAAGGTCTCCGTCAACAACGTTGTGCTGTCCGCATTGAAACTGATCGGCCCCATGATTAGAAAGTCGACGGCAAACCTGAATGTTGATCTTGATGAAGAGATCCCTCCCGTCACCGGAAACTTCCAGTCTCTTGAGCACCTCGTCATCAATCTGGTCCAGAACGGCTGCCAGGCTCTCACATCAAAAGATGACGGTGTCGAGATCAGGACCCGCAGGCATGGTGAGAAGGGAGTGTGCATTGAAGTTGAAGACAGAGGGAAGGGAATCAAACAGGAGGATTTGAAACAGATCTTCGAACCCTTTTTCACAACAAAGAGAGATTCAGGAGGAACCGGCCTAGGCATGGCTATAGTACGGAAAATTACCGTAAATCACGGCGGAAAAATTGAAATCAGCTCTACCGTGGGAGAGGGAACCGTCGTAAGAATCATTTTTCCTGGAACAGTACAATCGGTAAACAGAAACACATTCTGAATGAAATATTCCCGCTTTTCAAAATAGAAACCCTCAAAATTTCACAGTTTGAGTCTACTCCGACAGTTTCCCTGTTCATTTCCGGACAACGCACACCTGAACTACTGTTTCATCCCCGTATCAAGGGAAATCGGGGCTCCTAATTTCTTGACAACAACACACCCTGAAACTATTCTTTAGTGCGAAATTAAACGGGAGGAACAATGGCCAAAAACTCCAGAGAGAACATGAAATCTTTTCAGCTTTACACAAGTTTCAAGTTCGATATTCAGAAACTTGTCGATTCAATGCTTGCGCCCTACAATCCCGATTCCAACGACGCGGTTGATCTTCCACACGACATCTACGTACACGAAAAGAAAATGAGAATCGAGGTTGAAATACCGGGCGTAGATGAGAGCAACCTTGAAATAGAGGGGTGTAATCAATGCATCCGGATTTCCGGTGTAAAAAACACGATCAAGAGCAGATACCCCTCATGTGTAGCTCTTGAAAGGTCGGCCGGAAAATTTAAAAAAATCATATACCTGGGACAGGCCGTCAACATGCAGCAGGCCCAGGCGAAATTGGAACGGGGTCTTCTGACGATAGAGATTCCCGTGATTGAGGAAAAAAGAGGAAAAAGAATCATACAGTTGAGGTGACAATGGAATTCCAGAAGTTTGATGAGATAAGTGTACCGAAAGAGATTCCGCTTCTTGCTTTGAAAGACTCGGTTCTTTTCCCATACATGATCATGCCGGTTTTTGTAAGCAGAAGTTTTTCAATTGCCAGTGTCAACAAGGCGGTTTCCGAGGAGAGATACCTCATGGTGACGGCCCAGAAAGATTCTGAAAAAGAGGGACTCGAACCTGAAAACATCTACCCGACAGGCTGTGTCGCGACAATACTCAAAATGCAGAAACTGTACGACGGAAGGATAAAGCTCCTGATTCAGGGAATGGCAAGGGCGAACATTGAGGATATCGTCCGGTACGATGAGGAAAACTACTACGGTGCGAAAATTGAAGTCGATCCCACACCTGAAGTTTCCGACATAGGTGTTGAAACTGAAGCTCTCGTGAAAAACATACGGGACGGATTGGACAAACTTACCGCTCTCGGAGAGAGAAATTTTCCACCTGATATAATCGCAATACTCAACGGCATAACCGATCCATCCCGCCTTGCGGAACTTGTCGTTAGTCATCTGAGCAATTCTGTCGAACTCTCCCAGCAGGTACTGGAGGAGAACAACATCGTCGAAAAGCTCGGGATCGTAAATGATTTTGTGGAAAAGGAACTGAATCTTCTCGAGATCCAGAACGGAATCCGTACAAAGGCGAAGGAAAGACTGGGCCAGGCACAGAAGGAGTACTTTCTGAGAGAACAGCTCCGACAGATTCAGAAAGAGCTGGGAACAGAAGATCCCCACATGGCTGAAATCGAGGAGTACGCGAAAAGGATAGGAGAGAAGGATCTTCCGGAAGACGTGAGGGGTGAAAGCGAAAAACAGCTAATGCGTCTGAGAAGCATGAATCCCTCAGCATCCGAAGCGACCGTACTGAAAACCTATCTGGATACGATTCTCGAAATTCCATGGACAGAGGAAACCGAGGACAACAGGGACATTAACCACGCAAGAAAGGTTCTTGAGACCGATCACTACGGACTTGAGGACATCAAGGAGCGTATACTTGAGTTCCTTGCCGTCCGCCAGATAAAGGGCAACTCAAAAACCCCCATTCTCTGTTTCATAGGACCTCCTGGAGTCGGAAAAACATCCCTTGGAAAATCGATTGCAAGGGCTCTGGGCAGGAAATTCTACAGGCTCAGCCTCGGCGGACTTCACGATGAAGCTGAAATCAGGGGACACCGCCGTACCTACGTCGGAGCTATGCCCGGAAAAATTGTTGAGGGAATTAAAACATCGGGAACGAGAAACCCCGTGTTTATGCTCGACGAAATTGACAAGGTCGGAAAGGATTTCAGGGGCGATCCGAGCTCCGCACTTCTTGAAGTCCTCGATCCCGAGCAGAACTTCTCCTTCAGGGACAACTACGTGGGACTGCCGTATGATCTCAGCAAGGTTTTCTTCATCGCAACGGCAAACTGGGAAGAGACAATTCCGGCACCCCTCAAGGATCGTATGGAAGTGATCAGACTCTCGGGTTATACAGATATCGAAAAACTTGAAATTGCAAAAAGGTACCTCATTCCCCGTCAGCTTGAAAACAACGGACTTGAGGAAAATCCGATAAAGTTTGCAAACGACGCAATTCTTTTCATGATCCGCCGCTACACACGAGAGGCCGGTGTGAGGAATCTTGAGCAGAAGGTTGCGGCCATCTGCAGAAAGTCCGTCACTCTTCAGGTCAGCGGAAAAAGGATGGTAAAAAGGATTACACAGAAGGTGATCGAGAACTATCTCAAACTTCCTCCCTTCTCCGATTCAAAGCTGGATCAAGAATCCAAAGTGGGTGTCGTAACAGGACTTGCATGGACAATGTACGGGGGAAGCACTCTCAAGATAGAAGTGAACCAGATGCAGGGAAAAGGCAACCTGATTCTTACAGGACAACTTGGAGATGTCATGAAAGAGAGCGCAAGAATAGCCCTCTCCTACATCAAATCCAACAAGAAGGAGTTCAACCTGCCGGAAAACTTCACTCTCGACAACATAGACATCCATATTCACGTTCCAGCCGGCGCAATCCCCAAGGACGGTCCATCCGCGGGAATCACAATGACTACCGCCCTACTTTCACTTTTCCTCAACAGAGCGGTATCTTCCGACATCGCCATGACGGGAGAGATCAGTCTCACGGGAAGGGTTCTTCCCATTGGCGGATTGAAGGAAAAGCTTCTTGCGGCAAAGAGGTACGGAGTTACGAAAGTACTCATTCCCGAAGAGAACCGTTCGCTCTACGCAAGCATATCCGAAGAGATCAAAAAGGATATCGCCGTCAACTTCGTAAAGGATTACACCGAAGTCTACAAAGATCTGTTCAAGAAAACCCGGAAAAAGGAAAAGAAAGTATAATGCTTGAAAATAAGGAGTGGGATATCATCCGCTCTCTTGCAAATGCAGGAGAGCGGGACAATCCCTTCATAGGAGACGACTGCGCCTTCTGGCGTGAAAAGAATCTGTTTGTCACAACCGACCACATGGTGGAAGGTCACCATTTCGATCTCTCCTTCATGCCGCCCGAAACCGTCGGCTGGCGAATCATGGCTGCCAATGCGAGCGATGTAATTTCAATGGGCTCAAAACCGACCCACTTCCTTCTCAACATCGCAATTCCTTCGGAAAGATACGAAACCGGACGCAAAATACTCGAAGGAATCCAGAAATTCGCCCAAACACACGGTATCACCCTCATGGGAGGAGACACTACGGGCGGGAACTCTTTTTTCATCGGAGTCACAATGTTCGGTGAGAAAAAGTGTGAACCGTGGCTTCGAAGCGGAGCAAAACCGGGAGACAGAATCTTCATCGCAAGCCATCCCGGATTGTCTCTCACCGGATTCATAGCATTGAAACAGGGTTACGACGGATTCGAAGAATCAAAAAAGAGATTTCTATCACCAGATCCCTACCCTCTCGCACCCAAATCCGGAAAAATTCACGGAGCAGTGGACATAAGCGACTCACTTGTTTCCGAGTTGAAACTCATCTCCGGATTCAGCAAAGTCGGATTGAGTGTTGATATCGACAAAATCCCGGTTCATCCGGAAGTCAGAAAAATGGCGAAGTTGGAAGATGTTCCCGTAGAAAAACTTCTACTCACAAGCGGAGAGGAGTTTTTCCTCCTTGCGACATCTCCGGAAACCATTGAGAATTTTTATGAAATAGGAATGGTAGAAGATGAAAACGGCGAAGTTAATTACATTAAGAACGGTTCTCCTTTCGACCCTTCTGATTTCAACGCCTATTCACATTTCGGCGGCTGAAAAGATCTGCGGATACAAGATCGAAGCTCGCATCCACTGCGAAACGACCGGCGGATACAGAAGCTTCAGGGCCGGAGTTGCAGAAACCCAGGCTGAACTTTCTAAAGGGTTGATGGGGTGCCGCGATTTAAAAAAGGACGAAGGCCTTATCTTTCTGTTCAAAGATGAATCCCGCAGATTTTTCTGGATGAAAAACACCCCTTTGCCGCTTTCCATAATCTTCATGGACAGCTCATTCCGAGTCGTGAGCGTCAAGAAAGGAACACCCTGGAGCCTTAAGTCGGTCACCTCCGATTTTCCCGCCCGCTACGTCCTTGAAATACCTTTCGATGAAAAAATCAAAATCAACCCCGGAAATCGCTGTACACTTGAAAAACTTTCAAAATAAGACTCTGAAAATCTAGGTCGATTATATTAAAAAGGTAGATGAATCCCGAAATCGAAAATTAAAACCAGTTAATTCCTACATGAGAAAGACAGGTCTATTCTCTACGCTCATGAAATCCTGAAATTCTAAGACTCCGCAGAATCCTTTTTTCCAGAAAAGACCTTCTGGAGAACTATTCCGAAAATGATGAAAATCAAACCCGCTATGGTAGAAATTTTTACGCTTTCGCCAACAAGAACGGCTATAAGAAGAAGCGATGCAAAGGGTGTAACAAAAACAAGGTTGCCGATCATGGCGCTGTTTTCAGCCCACTTTAAAGCCTTGAGCCACAGTACGAACGTGACGCCCATTTCAAAGAGACCTATGTAAACGCTTCCCATGATCGCCTTGGGATCCGGCAGATCGATCCCTTTAAAAAGAGCAAAACAGGCAGTGTATATTGTCCCGAAAAGAAATCCAAAAAAGAGCTTTTCCACCTCATCCCGTGAATCCCGCGCGTTCACGATCCAATAGAATGACCAGATTACGGATGATGCGAGAGCAAGGATTACTCCCGACGTATTGGAAAATGAAAAGGCTAAAGGATTTCCTCCCGATGCAATAACGAGAACTCCGGTAAAACTGAGCGTTATGGAGAGGAGCTGTCCTACACCTATCGAGTGCCCCAAAAGTGGAACAGATAAAAGCACAAGCGTTACCGGCCAGATGTAGTTGAGTGCCATGGCCTCCTGTGCGGGTAAAAGTGCGTAGGCTTTGAAAAGGACCATATAGTAGAGAAATGGATTGAGAAATCCGGAAATTGCAGCCGTGAAAAGAGATTTGGCATCAACTTTCCCAACCCCTTTTCTCTTTGTCAGAAGAATCAGGAAAAGGACAGCTGTGGAAAAAGAGGATGCCAGAAGCAGCATTGTCAGCGGAGAAATTCTATTAAGAGTAAGCTTAAATGCGGAGGCTACGGTAGACCATAGGACTACAGCGCCGATGCCGTAACGAACCGCCGTTTTTTGATTTTTCATTATTTTCCGACCTGAATAAGAACAACTGCAAGAACTGTGACAGCGATCATCAATTTCTTTTTAAGATCGAGCCTTTCACCGAATATGAATCTTCCTCCGAGGGCCGTAACAACAATGCTGCTTGCACTGTAAACAGGAAATGCGACGGTTGTTTTTACGTGGTTGAAGGCGAGAATCAGAAAGTAAGTGGTGAAAAGATTGGGGATTCCAGCCGCAATTCCTACAAGAAGTTCATGTTTTCCGCATTTCCCCTTTCTTTTTATAAAACTGAAAAGGCTGATGAGAAATGCGGTGAGAAAAACCGTGAGAAGAAAATGGGATTTATATTCGATGAGAGAATAACGCTGAAAAAACTTGTTCATGAACTCTCCGAAACCCACGGCGAGAAAAAGGAAAAGCAGCGTCGAACTTAGTCCCCTGAAAGATTTCAGTTCACTTACTGAAAGGTTTGTCCCGACAATGGCGGTGAGAGCAAGCACAATTCCGAAAAGCTGCAGAGCAGTTGGAAACTCGCTCCATAAAATCAGGGAGAAGGACATGGGAACAAGGATTCCAAGTCTTGAGAATGCGCCGGTGATGCTGACACCGTTTTCCCGGATACTTTTCTGGATGAAAATAAGACCGAGAAAGTAGCAAATTCCGCCCACCAAACCGGTCAAAATCGCCCAGATCATACTCGATCCCGCTGAAAATCCACCGCCGCCGCCGAGAACGGAAACACTCTCTTTCAGGAACCCGCCTATCGATGGATCGGCACCCTCCACACCGCCTCCTGCGGTCATAAAAAGACTCACGACGAAGGCGGTAAAAAAATTTACGGAAGTAACTGCGTAACGATTTCGGCTGGTTATTTCACTATACTTAAAAACGAAAGAGATGGCGGCACTGCAGAGAACCGCAAGAAAAAGATATATCATGGTTCCTCCCTATGATCTTGAAATCGAACAAAGGTGAGAAATAGGAGAGTCTGACAGAAAATGTTTTTAATTTTGAGTAACACCTGAGAATATTGCTAAAAATTTAAAACAGTTCCATGAAAAACCAGCCATTTCCCATCATTAAACGGAATCATTTCATTCCGAGCAGGACAGTAAAGCACTTAAGCAGGTTTTTGTCAAGCCTTCGCCCTTCATGCTCGTAGAGAAACGCCAAAGTTCCGAAGGGAGGAAAATGTTGTCCGTACCCTCTCTCACTTGTGAGAGCATCGAACATATCGATCATTCCGACTGTACGTTCATACAATCCGAGTCCACGTTTATGGTGGGGATAGCCGCTTCCGTCGATTCTTTCGTGATGATTCATCACTATCGATTCCACAAGAGGATCGCTTACACCCATCTCACTTTTCAAAATTTCAAGACCGTAAATCGTATGCTTTTTCATCTCCTCGAATTCAAGAACTGTAAGGGGCGTACTTTTATGAAGAATATTTGGATCTATCCTGGATTTTCCAATATCGTGAAGAAAGGTACCGAAACCTATTCTTCGTATGAGATTCGTTCTATCGATTCCAAGAAAACGGACAAGGTAAACGGTATAGAAAAGAAGATGAAGGGAATGGGCAAACGTATAAAATTCTTGCCCGTAATATCTCACTATTTCCTTGAGAGGCGGTTCCCTTTCCGTTATGAAGTCCACAACAACTGCAATGAATTTGCTGACCCTCGGAAGATCGGTAACACCTGGGTTTCTGAACATCTTATCAAGAATTGCATTGGACACGTCGTAGATAACTTCAACACGATTTCTTATCGGCAGTACATCTGTATTTAGAATATCGTCAAGGTGACGCTCCTTGTATTCAGTCAGAAGTGGTTGATCACTTCTCCTGACATAGAAGTATCTCGTCTCGCCGACATATGTTGGGCTCAGATTCCCCTTAAAAAAAGGAGCCTTTGCGGCAAGGAAAAGAAAATATCGACCTCCATCGTAGGTGAAAAGATCAAAATCCAGGGGATCGTTATCCCGGAAGAAATCCATCAGCACGGGAATGTAGTCTGTAGATTGATTCATTAATCACCACATCAACGGTTATACAAAAAGTGTAGTATGAACAGAAATAAAGTCCAACCGGTTATTTTCTGACACGTTGAACAAAAGTGAGAATGATGCTTGAAACTGAAAATCTTTCAACTTGACTCTATGAATTAGAAACGCCCGTACACTAGGCACGGGCGTTTCAATTTGATGGAGAAATCTCGTTCCGGCCTCACTTTTTTAGCCGGAATCAGAAAAACATCAACTTACTGAGCAACTGGCTGATCCATGAATACATTTACACCATCTGCATGAGCAAAGCAGCTGTTGGAATATGTTCTTCCATCACATCCGATAACCGGATCAACATACATAAGGCATGCTTCCGGCTTATCTTCACATACACCGAACGAACCGCACTGACCATCTTCTTTTTTACAGAACTGGCCTTCGGCACACTGGTAGTTTGTAAGGCAGCTGTTGTTTTCCTCTTCATCGATAGTCTGATTTGACATGGGAAGCTCCATGAAAACATTGACACCGTTGCTGTGAGCAAAACAGCTGTTCGAGTAAGTCTTGCCATCGCATCCTACAACGGGCTGGTAGTAGAAGGGACAAATTTCATAAATTTCCACACACTCACCAAAAGAAGCACATTCTCCGTCCGCTTTTCGACAAAAGGAGCCCTCTGCACATTCATCGTTGGTAAAACATTCTTCTGCATCATTATTTGCAAAACAAACCGACGCAATCAAAAGTGACATCAACACAACTATCTTCTTCATTGTGACCTCTCAATAAAATTAATAATTGTAAAACTTTACACCACCGGTAGCCTTAATTATCGACAATACTCTGTATTTATCTTTAGTCAATTAATTTTTTATATTTTTTATTATTTTTTTCTTTTCACTAAATTCATATGCAGAATCCCGACTTTATTGCATGAATCGCTCATCTTGTCTTTTTAACAAAAAACTATATATTGATCCTTCCGATTAGCATTTTTAAAGATGAATAAGATTGACGCTACCGACTAAGCGTGGAAATCGGAGAAACTAGAAAACAACTGTTTCCAATTTTGATTGGCAATCTCGTGCAAAGGAATTCAAAGTCGAAATCAATTCTGCAGGGAAAGATTATTTATTCAACAGAGTGATAGATGATGAAAATTGGTTTTTACTGAAGAATCAACTATATCGCTAAATCTTTTTTTGTATCGGTTTTGGGTTTTTCAGCAACAGGTTCAACATTTTTAACGGGCTCCTTCGGTCTCAGGGGAATTGTAATGTACTTTTCATATTTCCACATTGATCCTGTAAGTGCATCGATGGAAAAACCGGGCCAGAAAAGAAAGTTAACGAAAAAGGAACCTGTTACTGTTTTTCTTACCTCTACCCTTTCCGGATAGTATCTTTCATCAATTATTTTTATGTCCACTTCCACGAAAGAAGAAGGTGAAGCCTTTATAGTTGTGGGCAAAGTCGTCTCATACCGTCCTTCGGGTGTTGAAATCAAAGCCTTCACACTCTCAGCTCCACTGGTTTTAACCTTTATGGTCTGATCTCCGCTGTTGAATATTGTCGCACAACTCAGACAAAAGAAACTTAGAAAAAGTACTGTTAATGGAAACGCAAAAAACTTTCGCATCGTTTTACCTACTCATTTTAACAAACTATAAAAAAACAATTCAATAACCAAACTTAATTTTCAAAATAGTATAATTGAAATAACAAGTTCAAATTCACTCTTAAATACTCTTTATAACTCTGTTGGTCAATTTTTAATGGAAAAAACTGCTAAATCAATTGAACAGACTACATTTCCCTCACTTTCTGAATCGAATCCATCTCACCAAGGACAAGGAGCGAATCTCCCTCAGCAAGAATAAGATCGGGAGATGGAAACAGTCCGGGCCTTCCCTCAACTCCGCCGCCGCTTTCCCTGTGAACAAGTACTACTTCCAGACCGTAGGTTTTCCGAAGATCGGCCTCGCGGATATCCTTGCCGATCCATTTGGGAGAGATTTCGATTTCAGCCATGTGCATGCCAGAAAGCACCTCAATCGTACCACCCCTTGAAACTCTGTCGACAATCGAGCAGAATCCTCCGGTGAGATCCTCTTGGAAAATCCGCCTGTTGTAGGCATCGATAAGAGCACTTCTCGATACTATTCCGACTACCTTTTTCGAACTTGAATTGTCGCACACCGCGAGATCCTCCCGTTTGTATCTTCCGAAAAGATGCATCACAAGATCCAGGTTATCCTCCCTCATTACGAAAGGAATCTCCGCATTTGTAAGATCAGCCGCCCGTACAAGCGGAGCAAGTGTTTCGGACTGTGGAAGGAGCGTACGAAGATCCTCCAACTCCACAATTCCCATGTAGGAACCGCCCTCATCCACAACCGTCACGAAGGAGTGTTTTCCGGAAAGCAGGGCGTTAAGCACGGTTGAAAAAGGTGTATCGGCAGGAACCACGCAGCACTCGTCATCCATAACCTCGGCCACTTTGATGGTCTTCAGGAGATTCACATCCTTTTCATAGGATAGGGAAACGCCTCTCGCTACAAGTTTGGCCGTGTAGATACTCTCTCGCTTAAGCCACCCGGCCACAAGAACCGCTAGAACACACGACAGCATTAGAGGAGGAATAATCTGATAGTCGTTCGTCAATTCAAAAATGATAAGGATAGCCGTAATTGGTGCATGTGTTACAGCCGAAACAACTGCACCCATTCCTACAAGGGCATAGGCTCCCGGATTGGCTGTCAGAGTCGGAAATTGACCATGTACAAGAAATCCCCACGATGCTCCGAGACAGGCTCCGATAACAAGAGAGGGCGCAAAAATTCCACCGGAACCGCCCGCTCCCAATGTGAAAACCGTTGCAAAAATCTTTGCCACCATAATCAGCAACAGAAGTCCCGCAGCACTCTTTCCCCAGAGAGCGCTGTTTATGGTCTCATAACCGACTCCGAATACGTGAGGAACGAAAAGCGCCAGGAGTCCTACCAGAAATCCGCCTATCGCAGGTTTTAGAATGGGATGAATATTTATTTTATCGAATTTTGAACTGGCCTCGGTAAAAAGGGTTATGAAGAGCCAGCCGATCAAGGCGGCAAAGAGGCCCAGCGCTGCGTAGAACACAAGCTCCAGGGGACTTACGAACTCGTATCCCGGAACGTTGAACGCTGGAAAATCCCCGAGATGATGACGGGAAATCACCGTAGCGATCACAGATGAGATAACAATTCCCGACATGCTGACAGGACTCATATCACTCAGGATTACCTCTATGGCAAAAAGAGCTCCTGCAATCGGCGCGTTGAAAGTTGCAGCAATGGCCGCAGCCGCGCCGCATGCTACAAACGTGCGAACATGCTTTGCTCCAAGCCCGAGAGATCTACCGACCGCCGAGCCTATGGAAGATCCGATATGAACAATGGGCCCTTCTCGACCGGCCGAGCCTCCCGATCCTATTGTGAGAGCTGCCGCAACCGCCTTTGTAATCAGAACCCGCAAGCGGATAAAACCGCCTTTTTTCGCAACGGCCTCCATTACCTCAGGAATTCCAGATCCTTTCACCTCCGGCGCAAATCTGTGGACAATAATACCGACCAGAAGACCGCCGATCGTCGGAAGAAGAACTCTTTTAAGCGGCGAAAGCGAGAGCAGGAGATCAACCGAATATCCGTCGTTTGAAAAAAAGATCCGGTGGGACAAACCTATAGTGAATCGAAAAAGAATGGCCCCGTATGCGGCCAGAATACCTATCACAATGGCGACAATAACCGAAAAGGCCTGCCTTCCCCTGCTTCTGTCCCGGATCGCTTCCCGGACCTCCTCTTGTACCAGCTCCTCGATCCTTCTTCCGTAACGGGGATAAATTCGGGATAGAATCGGCCTTAACTTTTTCAAAAAAGAGAGTAACATCTTCATAATTGTAGTTTTTCCATCGTGATTCCGTAGCTGAGTATATTTTTATCAAAATCGAATTCAAGAAATTTCCAGCGAAAGATTGGAAAAGGGAATAATGTTTAAAAGATATTACGCCCAATCCATCCACACTCTTACTGACGGTAGAGCTTTCAATCTGATCTCAAAACAATTATATTGGTCGATATTGCGGCTTGGATGGTCAAAAAATCAATAATTCTGGAAAGCTAGCCACCATTTCGGTCAGAAACAGAATGTTTTTGTTCTGTAAGCCGTTTTTTCCTTCTCGATATTTTCAAATTCATGATTTCAGGGGCTGGACCGGCGTTGCCGTATGTTTCCTGGTGATTTTAACGGATGGATTTGACGTGACATCTGTTTTCTAATAGATCCAGGAGCTGATTTTAGCTTTAAAAAGTTTTTACAGCTTTCTGAAAGCTGCAGGTTTTGTTGCGGATCGGTATGAAAGAACAACGCCTCCTATTTCCTTCCCCAACAGTTGGGAGAGGAATCAAAAGAAAGGCCGGATGTTTTCCGATCGGCGCTTCTACACCCAGCGCGATAATTCATTTCCCCAACAATCGGTTTTAGCGGGAAAATTGCCATCCCCTCACCGGAGTTCCGACAAAACGATGAGGAATCGTTTACTGGAGATTGTAGAAATCGGTTTTCCTGTCTTTGAAAATATGGTTGAGATCGTTGAGGTTTTTATTTCTGGACAGATCTCTTTCCACTTCCGTGACGAAAACTCCTGTCTCCTGTTCCGGAGCTTCGATCAGGTATTCGCCCATCGGGGAAACTGCGACGCTTCCTCCGGTGAAGTGGAAGGATTCCTCCTGGTCACGTGATTCGGTTCCGATCCTGTTGGCTGTGAAAATGTAGCAGCGATTCTCAATTGCCCTTGTGAATGCGGCTCTCTGACAGTAAGGCATCACGAGGTTTGATGAGTGGGCGATGATGTCGGCACCCTTCAGAGCGAGGGTCCTGAAACTTTCCGGAAAATACCAGTCGAAACAGATTGCGAGACCGATCCGGAATCCACGGAAAGTGAAGAGGTTGAACCCGGTGTTGCCGGCTTTGAAAAAGTATCTTTCCTTGTAGTAGAGATGGGTTTTTCTGTAGACAAAACGGCCACCTTCAGGTGTAACCATGAGTGAAGAGTTGAACATTCCGTCGGCCGACTTTTCGGCAAATCCGAAAACTATCGCTGCATCCAGCTCCTTTGCCTTCTGCTGGAAGCGGTTGATTGTGGGGCTGTCTATCTCGTCGGCAACCGCTGCAACTTCCGAGGGAAGCATAAACTGGTAACCTGTGTAGGCCAGCTCCGGCAGGATGTAAAGATCGGCCTGTGTTCCTTCCATCATCTTGAAAAGTTCATCGATATTCGCCTGTTTCTCACCGAAAACAGGATTATTCTGTACTATGGCAACCTTCATTTTTTACTCCCAAAAAGTTCCGTTACATAGTATGCCGATCGGACTGTTTGTCAAAATATTGTCTGATATTGGTAAAGAAAACCAATTCCAATTCTGATCTTCTTGAATATCTCAAACTTATGATTTCAAGGGAAGTATCCTTTATCGAATTTTACAGTTATGATTAAATTCTGGCCTGACAATCCACCAGTTAGGCGATTACTCGTATTTTTTTGAAATCTAGATGTTACCTCCTCTTCCATCGTCACAGGGATCATCGTCATAATCATTACGGGCCATTTCAGGATTCTGGACATGAGTACAGGGCTTGACGATCTCCGGCACCATCTTCTGTCCGCAGCATTCCGGAATTGCGTCCCCCTCTTTCACCATGAAACTCTTTCCACACAACTCACATTTGTAATTTTTTTCCATTGTTCTCCTCCATCTTTTAATTCCAATGAATCCTGCCTATCCGATGGTCGGTTCCCTTGACATCAATTCACGATGGCAACGAAAACCGCAGGTCAGGATTTTTCATGACAGCCTGATTTCAGATTACATGACAGGATAAGACAGTTCAACCCGATTCGATATTCCCATTCAATACAATCCGTAAATGCTGTAAAATTGGTACGAGGATAATTAATGGAGGTCAGTATGGACTACATTTTTAGAGAGCTCAATCCACATGCCTGCAGAAGCTACATGCTCGGATTAAAAAGTTCGGGTTCGGTTGTCATGATCGACCCGGTACTCGAACACGTGCGAGAGTACATATCTATTCTTGAGAAGGAGCGTCTTGAACTGTCTCACGTCATAGACACCCACACCCATGCTGACCATATTTCCGGCGGAGCTGCACTTAAGGATCTGACAGGCTGCAACTATCTGATGCATACAAACGCCCCTTCGGAATGTGTCGACATAAGGGTAAACGACAACGAAACAGTTCGGCTGAGCGGGCTTCAGTTCACATTTCTCCACACTCCGGGCCACACAATGGATTCAATGTGCATTGTCTGCCGTAAAATGCTTTTCAGCGGAGATACACTCTTCCTGGACGACGGCGGTGCCGGTAGGGACGATCTCCCCGGCGGCAACCCATCCCTTCACTGGGAAAGTCTGCAGCGACTTAAAACTCTGGATGACAACCTGATTGTCTATCCGGCGCATGACTACAGGGGCAGGAAACCTTCGGCTCTCGGAAGACAGAAAAAGGAGAACCCCCACATGGGAGATTTCGATAGAGAGGAGTTTGTAGAATACATCGACTCTCTGGCTCTGAAACCGGTCGATTGGATGAAAGATGTTATTAACGCCAACTACTCATGTGCCTTGGATCCAACATCTGTCTGGATTCCCACGGACCTCCCTGCATGCGAGGTGGCCGGAACAATGGGTGTGAGTGTCAACGAAATCCATGTTGACCACATTGAAAAAAAAGAGCTGATGAATCTCCTCAAATCGGAATACAAACCGGTACTTATAGACGTCCGAGAGGCTAATGAACTTCTGGGTATAGAAGGTTATATAGATGGAATCGTCCATATTCCGCTTCAGGAGCTGAGCTCGAACTTGAATACTCTGGAGATCTATCGAAATCGCCCTATCGTTACCGTGTGTCACATGGGAGCGAGGGCTGCGGTTGCAGCAAAAATTCTTAAAAAGGCGGGTTTTCCCGATGTATCCGTATTAAAAGGCGGAATGAAGGAGTGGAGAAGTGAAACCGATTGGTAATCGGCATCTTTTCAAGAGAAGCGAGACAGGAAAGGGTCTTAGTTTATGAAAAGTCGAAGATAGTTCGAGATTCTTCTTGCTGCTGAACCGTGGATCAGAATTGCTTTTTCAGTTCTGTTTCGAGCGTACGAATTCTCCGGCAAAGCTCCCTTATTACCCCGAGAGCAACCTCCTCCCTCTGAACGAGGATATCCTGAAAATCGTTTTTCGAGATTCGGATCAGTCTGGCTGAGCTTTCGACGACGACAGAGGCCTCCACACGGTAACTGTCGATTATTGCCATCTCCCCGAAACAGCTTCCCTCCGTCAGTTCACCGACATTCTGATTTCCCTCAACAACATTGAGTGCCCCCTCCACTACGATGAACAACTCAGTACCCACATCACCCTCAGTAACAACGTAGTCCCCCTTTTCATAGCGAACCTCTTCAACGAAAAAAGCGATATCAGAGAGAACCTCACCCGGTATTTCGCGAAAAAGTTCAACATTTCTAAGAATCATCACCTTTTCAACTGTAGTCAGCATCGAATTTCCTCTCTTCTGCAATTCTGTTTTCTATAAAACCGGCATAATCCGAAACAATAGGACTCTCATCACCCTTAAGTGAAAGTAGATCATCTTCCGCAATTTTGAGCCCCATGTTGAATGATGCAAATAGAGCGCTTTCTCGAACAATCGGTGAAGGGTCGTAAAGAAATATTCGTATGCGTGAGGCAAGATTAATGATATTTGCCCTTGCCACTAGGTGAAGCGTGGCCGCCCTCACCCACTCACTGCCGTCAATCAGGAAAGACTCCAGTATTTTTTCAAAGCCCATCACCTCGATCTTGAAACTCTGGAAACCCAGTTTGAGAATATCACGACGATCCTCGGTTTCTATCAGGGGAACCAGAATTTTCCTGATATCCTTCTCGACAAGGTTGTCGATAATCTCTATGGCGTTGCTCTTCTGCTCCTTTGAAACATGTTCCTGTGTTACATAGAAATGGATGGTGTCGAACACCTCTATTCCGTACATGAGACCGAGAATGGAAAATAGTCTCTCAAAAGAGGAGTTTTTCTTCTCCTCTATTACGTCCCGAAGGTAGGGAACATCGAGCTTCCTGGAAATTTTTCCGTAGAAGTAGTGCATCTGGAAAAAATGGTAAAACTCCTTGAACAGGTACTTCTTCAAAAGTTCCATATCGAGGGTAAGCTCGCTTTTGGCAGAAACGATCTTCCTAAGACTCTTGAGAACCGCATTTCTAATTCCTTCGCTTTTAGAATCGAGAGTTTCTAGAAGCAGTTCCGCGGACTCCCTTGTATGAAGATATCCCAGCATCCTGACGACCTTGATTTTCAGGTCCTGTGTATCGATATTGTTTCTAAGAATGTCCGAGGCGGGATTGAGCACCTTTTCTCCATACGATGCCAAAGAATTGAGGGCATCGAGCCCCGTTTCCCTGTCTAGAAGTTTGTAAAAAAGTGTCGGGATGAAGGCTGAAC
This sequence comes from uncultured bacterium, assembly GCA_942492635.1. Classification (GTDB taxonomy): domain Bacteria; phylum UBP6; class UBA1177; order UBA1177; family CALOFP01; genus CALOFP01. Next base: position 1,177,897 of record CALOFP010000002.1, on the reverse strand, counting down.
TTCCTATTTTCCTTGCGGCCCTTATCGCCTCCCTTCTGATCGGAGCCTCCGCGTCGTTCAAAAGTGCAAAAAGCTGCTGTTCAAGATTCTTCTGGCCGATCTCTCCCAGAATGTATGCCGCAGTTGAGCGTTCCTCCGTCTTTTCCGATTCGACAAGGGCTTTGAGATGGGGTGCTGCAACCATAATTCCGTTGATTCCGCAATAACGGATAAGGGCGACCACGACGGCTGAACGAACTCTGAGGTCATCGTGATCGAGGAAGGAAGATATGTACTTTATAGATCTTTCCATCATCGTATGACCGTAGGTGAGTATGGCCTCCCTCACAACCTCGTTGTCCTCGTCCCTTGTCAGTTTCATTATGTCGTAGCTGTAGATTCTCGATTCCATTCTCCTGAGAATTGAAAGAATTCTCTTCTTCACGCGTATGGAGGGAACGTTGAGAATAGGGACGAAGTACTTTCCCATGTGGATAAGACCCCGCCTCTCGATCATGTCAAGAGCCATCAAAAGTTCATCCTCATTCCTGGAGTTGATGGCCTCTCCCACAATAGATTCGACCATATCCTTCTTTATTTCAAGATCGTCTCCTCCGAACCGTTTCTTCTTTATGGTCTCCATGAGAACGGAAAGATACTCCCGTCTGATAACGAATATTGCAGCGAGCCAGGCAATTCCGAGAAGAACCACCGCAAGAGTGAGAATTCTTCCGTTGAAGGCGCTTGATTTGAGAAAGAAGATACCGAGACCGGCGAGTCCTGTGAAAAACGGCTTTACGATGCCGTCCACAACCGCCTTGGCCTCCCTCCTGACGGATCGATGGAGGGGAATATAGAGCAGCTGCATGGCCGAGTCGTTTATTGTATAGCGGAAAGTGGAATCGCTTGCCTTTGCCAATGTAATCAGCCAGATGACTGGATAAAAAAGAAAAAATGTCGAAAACCCGGTTATCATGGCCGGCAAAATCGAGAGGCTGAGAAATATTCCCACTTTCAGAAGCCTGGAGGTGAGGAGCGATTGGAATATGAATGAGAGACCGCCTCCGAAAATTGCATAAATCGCACCGAAAAACACCGCCAGTTCAGTCTCATTGAAATAGTCTTTGGCGGCAATTTTGAACTGATAATCGACAACTGTAACTATGATGAATATGAATGATGTTATAATTGCGATCTGTTTTACGTACGGGGAGGAGAAAACTCTTCCCAGCCTTCTCTTCCTTACGCTCACGCCAGACTTTACAAGAAGTCCCCGCTGAAGGCGTGAACGGTATTTTTTCCCCATGGAGCTGACAATGAGATAGCAGGCTCCCATGAATAGAATATTTATAAAGAGAATATTCTCTATACTGATAAAGGCGACAAGTTTCTTAATTCCGATACCTGCGACGAAACTTGCAAGAACGCCTCCGGTACCCAGAAAGCCGAATACCCTCTTGGCTTCCCTGGAGTCGAACATGTCGTTCGTGAAACTCCAGAACTGAAACATTATGAAGGCTCCCATGATATCCACAAAAATGTAGAGTAGCGGATAGCTCATTACCCACCCCATTTTTATTAGAAGGATAAGAGCCAATGTAGAAATTCCGGAAAGGGAAAGAACCCCCTTGATAAGAGTGTCGAGCCTGAAGTATCCGCTTTTCTTGGTGTATATGAATGTAAGCAGAGGCACAACGATTGCGTAACATATGTACATCAGGGGAAGAAAACGAACGTCGAAACGCTTGAGAAACAGAGTGTCCCTTATGATTCTCCCCTGAACGAGAATTGCGACTACAAGAAACTGGTAGGCAAAAAGAAGTATCGCCCGCGATCTCTCGCCTTCCCTGATGTTGAAAAACCGGAAAAAGCGCTCCATAGATTAGTTCCCGAAGCCTCCGCCGAAGTTGTTCTGCCGCAAAGCCTCGAAGATTACCACAGCGGCGGAACTGGATAGATTCATGCTACGCACCTTAAGGTTCTGCATAGGCAGATACCTTGTACGCTCCTCGTATTTATTTAGTATATCGGGTCGGATTCCTCTGGATTCACGACCGAACAGCAGGTAGTCGTCGGGAGAATAGGAAGCCTTGTCGTACCTCCTTGCGCCCCTTGTTGAAAAGAGGTGAATCCTGTCGGGCGGAACAGACTGCATAAATTCATCGAAACTTTCCCAAATGGTCAACTCTATCTCTTTCCAGTAATCCAGACCGGCACGCTTTAGAAAACGATCGTCAAGGGAAAACCCGATGGGTTTTACAAGATGGAGTTTGGCGCCGACAGCCAGAACTGTACGCCCTATGTTACCGGTATTCTGTGGAATTTCAGGTTCTACAAGCACAACATTAAACATTGAACAGGCCTCTTCAGATAACTAAAACACCGTGGAATCATAGCAAAATTAATAAACAATGTCAAAAAGATATCTTCGGATACGATTATTGAGATCCTGTTATTAAAGAAGTGAAATATCAAATAGATTTTTAGATATTAAAAGCAAAATATCTATCTGACAGAATTCTCAATCCGACAAAACATCATCCAAATTCTCTCTTAATGAAATTGATCTATTTCAGGCCCCTGTGATTGAATTTCTCCTTGGTGAGAAAAAAGAAACGGAATAAAGAAGGTAACTCAGAACTCTTCGAACTGGTCGTCATCAAAGAAGGCCTCCTCTGTCTTGGGAGGTTCAGGTTCCTTAGCAGGCTTAGTCGGAGGTGGTGTAGGTTTTGAAGGAGGCCTGTAGACGGGAGATTCCCGCCTCATGGAGGCAGGTCCTGCTTCACTGACCTTGAACTGGCCGACTTCGCCGGAGAGACTCTTCGAAACACTTGAGAGATCCTCTGCGGAGCTTGCCAACTCCTCGACAAGAGAGGCGTTTCTCTGGGTTACCTCATCCATCTGCATAACGGCACTGTTGATCTGCTCAATTCCGGATGCCTGCTCCTTCGCTCGCTGCTCGATATCGGCCATTGCCGTGCTGGCCTCCTGGATGTCCTTTATGAGCGACATGAGCATTTCGGTTGTGGTTTTAGAAAGAGAGTTCGCATCAGTTATATAGACCTCATTCTGCCCCACGAGCTCCCTTATTTCGGAAACCGCATCGGCACTTCTTGCGGCAAGCGCCCTCACCTCACCGGCAACTACGGCAAATCCCTTACCCTCTTCTCCAGCCCTGGCTGCCTCTACCGCCGCATTGAGGGCCAGAAGATTTGTCTGGAAGGCGATGTCGTTTACAACATCAACAATCTCCCTGATCTTCTCGCCTGAGAGTTTTACGTTCTCCATTGCGCCAGCCATATCGTTAAGTTTTTCAGCACCTTCCTGAGCACGCTGGGAGGTTTTTCTTATCATTGTGGCCGATGAACCCGAAAGACTGGAGGTATCCTTTATTGAAGATGTGATCTGCTCAACAGAGGCGGCAGTCTCCTCAAGTGAACTGGCCATCTGCTGTGTGGATGATGATAGCTGGTTGTTTCCACCGGCAACTTCCTGGGAGGAGAGAAGAACATGGTCGGAGGAAGATTTTATCGACTTGACCAGGTTTTCTATCTTCTCCACAAAACTGTTGAAGTATTCAGACAGCTCCATTATTTCATCATTTCCCTGAAATGAAATCCGAACGGTAAGATCGCCCTCTCCCTCGGAGATATCCCTGAATATTTCCGAAACGGTGCTGATCCTGTCGGAAATGTTCCTGGCGAAAAGAAAGGCGACAATCATGAAGACTATGAGAAGAACAACAGCAACGATCACGATGGAGTTGATCATTGCGTAAACCTCTTCCATGATTTCGGATTTTTCAACAAAACCGATGAGCTTCATTCCCAGTTTCGGAGATGTGTGAACCTCGGTCAGGTATTCGGTATTTCCCATCTTAACTTCTGCACTTCCTGAAGCCATTTTATTCAGAGTCCTGAATGCATCGCTCCCGACATCGGTCATCTTCTTGAAATTCATCTTCGTATCTCTCGGGTTGGCAATGATTGTCCCTTTTGAATCGACAAGGATGACGTATCCCGTCTTGCCGATTTTAATTGTACCTATAAAATCGGTCAAACTCTTCAGCGAAGCGTCGATAGCCGCAACACCGATCAACCCCCTCCCCGCAGCCGATATGGTCCTGGTTATACTCACTACAGGCTCTCCGGTTGTAGACATGTAGGGATCAGACAGAATAGCCTCTCCTTCGAAGTTGAGAGATTTTTTGTACCACGGCCGAATTCTCGGATCGTAGCCGGCCGGCATATCAGAAGTAAGCGAGGTGGCGAAACCTCCGTAAATCGAACCGATGAACACCTCCGTGAAACTCGGGTTGCTTCTATGTATCGCTCTTAGAAGTCTTACGATATCAGCCTCGTTTCCACCCTTTGCAATTCCATCCACAAAAGACGGTTCTGTAGCCTGCATGTAACTTGTAAGTGTTTCATCCATCAATAGAACGGGCTGGGCACTGCTGAGCATTGTTACCATACTCTTTCCGATATCAAAAAAGGTGGTGATGACGTTGTCCGACTGTTTCAGCTCGCTCCTCGCTGCGGTTATGAAACTCTCCATTGACTGGGTGCTGACACGGTTGGCCACAATTACGGATATCAACGTGAGCGGAAGAATGATCGTAATAAGAAAGGCTACAATCAGCTTCTTCTTTATTGTAAATCGCATGTTTTCCTCCCGACTGTTTATGTTCAACTCCATTAAGTAATTATATCATCCGGAATAGATGGAAACAATGAGATAGAACTGGTTCAGCTGAATTCAAAAAGCTTGCTTCAACCTGGAATTCAGCTATAAAATCGAGCAGCTACAACACAAAAATCTTTAACACACTCAAATTTCCTTAGATAGAACTTTCAATTACTCTTTCAGTTCCACTGAAGATAAGGTTTAAATGATTTTTCTGAACGTAAGCGGATACAGTGAAATGAAGGAATATTGTTTTAACAAATAAATCAGAGTGTTATATTGTTCTTGATTCTCTCCTTTACAGTTTCCGTTATCTGGTCGTAGTCCCTATCATCAGGCAAAAGAGGAGGAAGAAAACGTACTCGAATTTTTGAAAATGGTCTCATGAAAAGACTTCCCTTCGGAAGTGCCCTGAATGCTCCACTTATGGCGACGGGAACAACAGGAACATCAAGCTCGCGACTTAGAATTGCGAATGTCTTCTTGAACTTGCCGAGTTTCCCATCTCTGGACCTTGTCCCTTCTGGAAATATGATGACGTTCTTGCCGGACTTCAGAACACCGCCCATCTGCCTGATAACACCCTTTAGATCACGGTTTATGTCGATTATGAGGATATTTGTTCTTCTGGCCAGGAAAAGACGCCACCACGATTTAAAATGCTTCTTCTTTGCAAAGGAGTATGTATCACTAAGAACACTGTCCTTGAGAAATATCATCGCAAAAAGACCGTCAATCGAACTCTGGTGGTTCGGAGCAATGATGAAGGGACCTTCGGGAATATTATCAATCCCCTCAACCTTCAACCTGAATATCAATTTGAGAAAAACTCTTGAGACGTGCTTGAAGAAGGTCAGGATAAATGTCGGGGTCGGAAGATCCGAATCCGGTTGTTCCCTGAGAATGGTAGACCAGTCGATCTCCTCCCTTACAACTTTAGTCTTTTTCTCCCTTACCATCTCGGCAAGTTTTACCACCGTAGGGTTCTGTAGAAGATCGTTTTCACCCGTCTCGACTCCGAAGGTAGAAGATAGGAACGCCTGCATTGAAACCTTGTCGAGCGAATCCAGCCCGAGATCTATCTCGATATGATCATCGGGAGTGACTTTTCGTTCAGTTTGATTTTCAAGAAATTCTGCCAGAATTTCATACTCCTCAAATGTTGGAACTTCAGTCGACTTCTTTTGCGTTTTAACTTCGTCAGCAAACCCGGGCAACATAAAACGGCGAAGCTTGCCAAGCCGTGTCCTCGGTAACTCCTGCCTCACCAGAGCAAAACGCTTGATCCTTTTATGGGGTGAGCTTTCACGGTTGTACCTGTCGACAACATCCCAACGGAAGCTCTCCTCCAGGTTGACGATTCCCTGCTCTCTGACGCTCTCAAGATCGGGAACGATTATCGCCTTGAGGATTCCGTCTTCCATATAGACTCCAACCTCAGAAACAAGCGGAGATGTATTCATCAACTTGAACTCCACTTCGGACGGATCGATATTCTTTCCGCTCGGCAGAACTATCACCTCTTTCCTTCTGCCCGTAATAAAAAGGTAGCCTTCACCGTCGAGATAACCGAGATCTCCTGTTTTCAGCCAACCGTCGTTGAGGACATCCGCCGTTTCTTCAGGTTTCTCATAATAGCCCTGCATAACGTTCTGTCCACGCACGAGAATCTCACCGTCTTCTATCTTTACAGACCCGGGAAGAAGAGGTTCTCCCACTGATCCATCCTTGATTCTTCCGGGTCTCGGGAAGGATATCATAGGAGCTGTCTCAGTCATTCCGTAACCGTTGTAGATCTCAAATCCCAAAGCCCTGAAATCCATCGCGATCTCCTTATCCAGAGCTGCTCCACCGCACACCATGAATTTAAGAGCACCGCCCAGCTCGCTGTGAACTTTTCCGAAAACAATCCTGCTTACCGGCAGAGAACGAAGTCGGCGAAGAAGTCTGAAAATCCCTTTCAGAAGAAATGATCCGTAAATTTTCCGCTTTATGCCGCCCACAATTTTCTCATACAGTTTGGGAACTCCGATAATCATGGATATCTTATGAATCTTCAATGTACCTAGAATATCCGTCGGATTCATCGATGGGGCAAAATAGATGGTGGCTCCTACCTTCAGTGGAGCTACGACCGTACCCAGCAGGGGAAGAATGTGATGAAAGGGAAGAAGCGCGAGTATACGCTCTTTTTCAGCGAAAATCGGTACATCCTCAGACACGGCCTTGATGTTGGCGTTGAGATTCTGAAACGAAAGCATTACACCCTTGGGATTCCCGGTAGTTCCGGACGTATACATTATCAGTGCGGTCCTTTCTTCTTCCATACCCGGGAAGGCGGTTTTATCTTCTACATTCTTATCGAACTCCACCTTGTCCAGGTTGAGAACCTTTTTTTCACCTTTGACCTGAGAAAGAGCCTCATCAATCCGCTCCGACGTTTCGTTTGAGCATAAGATCAACTCGGCACCACTGTCGCCGATGATATAGACAAGATCATCGGCTGTGGCCATAAAGTCCACGGGAACCACTATCCCGTTCTCTCTCCAGACAGCGTAGAGTGCGTAAACCCACTCAGTGCGGTTTTCCAAAAAAATGATCACCTTTTCGGCACCATACCCCTTTATCTGTAGTGCCAGATGGTTTATACGTTTCAAAAGTTGGGTATAGGTTACAGTCTCGTCTTTAAGGACGAGCGCATCTTTAGATCTTGCTTTTATAAACAATTTTTCATTCCTCGTAGAAAACAATGACACTAGAGTCTAGTAAAAAAAGGTGAATTTGTAAAGACTTATTTTGAATATGCAAAAAAAAGAATGTACATATGTCATAAAAAAAATCAAGCAGTTGCACAAAAATTCCAGATAGAGAAGTAAAATTTTTTCTAAAACAACAAAGATCCAGTTGACGTTATCTTCCCGGCAGGAAATTTTCTCAAAAATCAAAATTCCTCATCTATTTCAAGCGCTGGACGAACCTCCTGACGATTGGATTTCATATGTAAAAAAGTGTTCGTCGTACAGCAACAGAGCTCATGTTCGAGCGAGAGTTTCCTCAATGAAAGAGAACATCTTTTCGTAATCAAGAGGTTTGGAGAGGTGTCCATCCATTCCGATTGAGAGCGAACGCTCTACATCTTCAACCATGGAAAAAGCACTCAAAGCAATTATCGGAGTCCTTCCTCCTCTCTGAATCTCCCTTTGACGAATAATGGCGGCTGCTTCGTATCCTGTTGTTTCAGGCATCTGAATATCCATAAGAATCATGTCGACATCCTCACTATCCCAAACTTCAATAGCCTCTGCTCCTGTACTGGCAGTCAAGGTATCGTAACCACGGTTCTGAAGAAGCCTTCTCATCACCATGCGATTTACATCGTCATCTTCAGCAACCAGAATCCGTACCTTTCGGTATCCGTTCGAATTCCCTTCAGAAAAACTTTTCTGTTCAGCGGAATCAATTTCAAACTTCAATTCAATATTAAATTTGATGTTAAATGAACTGTTGGGACAATCTTCAAATGTCAATTCTCCTCCCATTAGTTTAACCAGACCTTTGGCCAGAGAGAAAACATGCCCTAAATTCCTTACGGAGCCTGTCTCATCCCGAGTTGTTTCAAGTCCGCCTATGGCGCAGCCGTTTCCGCCTTCTACCGAAAAGTATAGTTTTTGACGACTATTTTTTACTCCAACTCCGGCAGTGACCTTGAGTACCGACTTTTTACTGTGGAATATTGCCTTCTCAATCACTGTGAAAAGGAGCTGCCTTATTCGACCCGGATCACCTACCACCCATTCGGGAAGGTCTTCGCTTTTTTCACATTCAATTGTGATACCCTTCGAATCCGCTGTCGTTTTAAATATTGAACAGAGACCCATCATCATTTCCTGAATATTGAATCTTTTTTCGCATAACTCAACGTTTCCGGCGCCTACCCTTGAAAAATTGGACATGTCATCGACTACGCTTAAAAGATGGGCAACCGACCCTGAAATCACGTTGAGATAACGCAACACTACCTCATCCTCGACCTCCTTCAGAAATACTCTGGCAATACCCTCTATTCCATTTAATGAAATTGAAAGATCGCCCCCTATCTCAGAGATAAATCTCCCGGTAACTTCACAGTTTTTCTCCGCCCGTTCCTTCAAATCTCTCAATTCTGAAATCTGTAGATTCTTTTTTGCACACTCCCTTTCAGTAGATCTTGAAAGTTCTTTTAGTCTACCGATATCCTCTTCCAATACCGTAACTTTTTTACAAAGTTTCTCAAGCTCTTCAACCAGAACTTCCATATAACAAACTTTCCCACCTGATTCCCTTTCACGATTGCTATCAACACATTGAGAAACTCTTTTTTTTAATTTCACACATCTTAACCTGAGGCGAGCAAGGTAAACGAGCTGAATCATCAACATCGCAATCACAACGGGAAACGAGATTGTGTAGAAAAAGTAAAAAACCAGGAGCGAGCAAAGATTCAAACTGAAAAAAATAAAAAGATCTGAAAAATGTACTAAATCGGTCCACCTTTTCATAGCATCAACCACGCTGATCAAATTTGTTGTATGATAATTTTGATTATATTTACAACTCAACAAAAAAAGCAATAAAAAGTTCTATTTTTAATGCAATTTGAGACATATTATGTAACTGACGAAAAAAGCATTTTTGGAATACCAATCAGACTCATCTCTACTTCAAACCAGTTTCAACCTAACCACAACATAATAAATCTACTACCATTTTCAACATCAATCACTATACTCATACGCAAACAGACAACGTTCATCCCATCAATAAATTGCAACTGAACACATTCAAACAATGTCTTTCCTGTGACAGGAAAAAAAGGACACAATCGTACATTAAAGAAACAGAGATTGAATTCTTAGAAGTACCGGTAGTTGGCTCTTAGCAATAAATTAAGGATAAGACAGAACAAACTTGAAAAAGTAAAAGTACCCGAATGCTGATTATTGTAAAACTCACACAAAATCCTGATGCTGGTCCATGCTGCAGCAAAATAGAAATGACCCGGGAGCCTAAAATAGATTGAGAAATTGGAAGACGGTTTTAAAATCGGTTATACGGAGCGGGGAACGTTTCTTCCGTAGAAAATGTCCTCCATCTCCTTCTTGAGTCTCCGCTTGATTTTATGCTTCTCCCACTGCTGTAATGACTTCTTGGAAACACCAAAAAGGTAGTTGTCCAGGTTGAACTCCTTGAGAATCATCTTTGTATGAAATATATTCTCCTGATAGACATTAACATCTATAGTGTTGTATTTACTAATAGTCTCCTTCTTTATAAAATTCTGGATCGAATTAATTTTGTGATCGATGAAGATCTTCTTCCCATCGACCTGTCTAGTGAATCCTCTTACACGATAATCAAGACTGAGTATATCCGATTCAAAACTGCTTATAAGGAAGTTCAGCGCCTTGAGAGGGGATATCTGTCCGCATGTGCTCACATCTATATCAACCCTGAATGTGCTGATTCCACTATCGGGATGACTCTCCGGATAGGTGTGAACCGTGAGGTGACTCTTGTCCAGGTGGCACACCACATCGCCCCCTTCGGGCACATCCACCACCTTGTCTTCTGAAATGAGAACGGTCACGCTCGCGCCCTGAGGATGGTAGTCCTGCTTTGCGATATTGAGAATGTTTGCTCCTATAATGTCCGAAACCTTCACCAGGATGTCCGTGAGTCGATCGGAATTGTACTCCTCATCGATATACTCGATATAGGCTTTTCGATCCTCTGGCTTTACGGCATAACAGATGTCGTAAATGTTGAAGCTCAGACTCTTGGTAAGATTGTTGAAACCATAGAGCTTCAATTTTTTCTTTATTGGCTTGATCTGCAAATAAACCTCCATCCAAAAATACCGGCCTATTTTATTTTTTTCGGATTACTTTTCAACAAATATGTAGTGAGATAAGCTACAGGATCAGAATTGTTAAAGTTCCGGTGCTACACAATGCGGAAATAATCCTTGAGAGTACACCGTCTTTCCCTCGTAAAGTTAAAGCAGGTGGTTACGCCTTCACCGGTAGGGCTGGCAATGGTCATTGTCGTGTACCCTTCGCCCTCCACTCCGAGACCGGCTGTACTGGGTGCATTTTTTACGAAGATCGAACAGTTCATTGCCCTTCCCATTTTCGTCAGGTTGGCAACGTTCTTCGAATGCATTATTGCAGTGTGTCTGAAACCATGTTCCACGCGAACGGCCATATCCACCGCTTCATCCACATTTTCCACCTTTACAAGGCCCAGAACAGGCATCAGAAGCTCTTCCTGAACAAAAGGGTGATCCTCTCTTACTTCGGCAAAAACCATCCTCATATCGTCGGACACACCCTTTATTCCTATGTTCTCAAGGATGTAGCCGGCGTTCTTTCCAACAAACTTCTTGTTGACTCGACCGTCAGGACAGACAAGTTCCTCCAACTTTTTAAGATAGTAACCCTTAACTTCATAGGCCTGTCCCGTGGCGAGAAGCTCCCGCTTGAGATCCTGAAAGATGGCTCTTACGGCAATAATCTCCTTTTCAAGGATACAGACCAGGTTGTTGTCGAAGGTAGCTCCTGCAATTATATCCCTGGCTGCCTTGGGAATATCCGCTGTTTCATCGACAACTACCGGAGGATTCCCAGGCCCTGCACATATAGCCTTTTTCGGTTTGCTCATCGCCTCAGCTACGACCCCTGGACCTCCGGTTACGACAAGGAGATTCACATTCTTATGCTCCATCATCACCTTTGCCGACTGAATTGTGGGTTCGGCCATCGACGTGAGAAGATTGAGCGGACCTCCGTTCTGGACTATAACCTTGTTAAGTTCGCTGACCAGATGATTACTCACATGCTTGGAACCCGGATGAACGTTAAATACAACCGAATTCCCGGCGGATATCATGCTGATACTGTTGTTGAATATCGTCGCCGTCGGATTTGTTGTGGGAGTTATTGCGCCGATTACTCCATAGGGAGCTCGTTCAATCAGGGTGAGTCCGTGGTCGCCTGTGTATGACTGTTTGGCCGATAGGAATTCCGGCCCCGGAGTCTTTTCAACGACAAGAAGATTTTTCTTTATCTTGTCCTCGACTCTTCCCATTCCGGTCTCCTCATGAGCCATTCTGGAGAGCTCTTCGACGTTTCGACGTCCGTATTCACGTATCGCCTCGACAATGTTTTTGCGCCGCTCAACCGGGACATCCTGATACTGTATAAAAGCCCTTCTTGCAGCCTCGACGGCCTCATCCATGTTGTAAAAGATGCCCATCTGTCCGTCCAGACTTCCTCCGAGATTGGTTGAGTACCCGGAATCCTTTATCTTTTCTGCAACTTTTGAAACAAGATCCTTCAATGTCCCGTTTTCCATGTGAACCTCTATTTTAGTAATACTAATCCGCTGGAAATTAACTTATATAAAAATTTATACAATGTCAAAATTTTACAGGAAAATGTGGGATTAATTCATCTTCTTTTCAGAAAAAGTAAACGGAAATTTCCTTCTGCAACTCATCGAGTTATTGGAAGTCACGTTCTTTAACAGTGCCTCTCAACATCTTCATGATTGATTGTTTCAACAAGCGGGAAATCTGCATGGAAAAACTGAAAGCTACAAGCGGCGCATCTGATTTTCAAACACAACAGCAATTTCATTGAGGGAGTGTTGATGACAGTACTTTTGACACCCACAAACGTCCGGCTTTACGAAAACTTTTACTGAAGATTATGGATTTTCGGACGGTTTTAGAGCGAGTAGATCATCGCTCTTCCAGAAGGGCCCTTGCCCTTACAAAATATTCGCTGGAGGGATGAAGTTGTTCGGTAAGTTTTTTAAGCAGATCCCTTGCTCCATCAGGATCCTCAAGAAGCATTCTGTAGGCCTTCTTGTAGATTTCCGAAGCCTTCCTGTTCATCTCGGCAAAACCTTTTTTAAGGGCAGCGTTATCCTTGTCGAGATAACGAGCCTCATAGAAAGCCTTTCTAGCCTTCTTGAAGTCCATCTCTTCGAGATTGACGAGACCTCTTTTCACATGTGCTTCAGCCATCATGGCGTGAATTTTCCTGGTTGTCACAAGGTGCTCGACCGACCTCTTGCGTTCCTTCTCAAACCGAACGCCTACAGAATCCTTCACCTTTGAAACTTCCTTATTCACAATGCTTTCAAGCTTCTTGGCGTAACTCTTTTCCAATGCCGCCTTCTTCTTTCTGAAATCCTTTTCCATTGCTTTTTCTTTCAAACTGGCTTTTTTCACCATCTTTTCGTGAGCCTTGAGACGATTTTGTGCATTCTTCGCCCAACTGTCCTCCATTCCTTCAAGACTCTTTTCAAGAACCGCTATCTGGCTTCTGATCTTCTTGGATTCATTTTCTCTACCGGATATAAGCCCCCTCATCTTCTTCTCGAGCTCTTTCATTCCACTAACAAGCTTTGTCCGTCTCTCTTTTGCCTTCTTTTCATATTTCAGGAGAATACCCTTCTGCTCTTTTGCATAGGAATCATCCAGGGAGGCCATCTTCTTCTCCAGCGCCAGCTCCATTGCGGCAGCCTTTTTCTCGTTGGCAATCTTAGCCTCCTCAATCTTTGCGGAAACCGAATTTCGATCCTTCTCAATCTTTTTCATATTGCCTTCGAAAACCTTTTCCATCTTGGCCAGCTCTTTTCTGGCTGAGGCCATCTTCTTTTCAAATTTCGCCCTGCGGCTCTTTGCATTTGCCTGAGCCGTCAATTCTCTCTTGCGGGCACGGCCTTCGATAGACTTGATCCCGGCCTCCCTCTCTTTCTCAAGCCTCTTCATCTTTTTCGCAATCTGCTTTGACTCTTTTTTCCTTGATTTTCCAATTTTGACGAGAGCGACACGGTCCGCCTTCGCAGATGTTTTAAGTTCGCCCACCTTGCGGGCGAGTGCATTCCTGATTTTTGAAATCTTTGCAGCCAGGCTCTTTTCAAATGTTTTAGACTCTTTTTCATGGTCGGAAACCATCTTGTCGAGTCTCGACTCTACAAACTTATCGTGACCGGATTCTATCGCCTGGAGTGTCTTACTAGCTTTTCTCAAAGAGGCCTTAAGCGTTTTATATTTTCTTTTTTTCTCATAGTTCCTGTACTTTTCCTCAAAAGCCGAAATTTCGCTCTCAATCTTTTCAACCTCCTTCACAGCCTTTGCCGCCCGAGCTTCATACTCACGTTCAGCCTTCTCCTGAGCCTGCCCCTTTTTTTCCTCGAATTCACGATCTCTTTTCTCCCTTTCGGACTCAGACTTTTCCTGCAGCTTCTGAATCTTACTCTCAGCCTTCTCCTCAAACTTTGCTATCTTTTCATCATAACCTTCGAGTCTCCTGTTTATCTCCTCTTCCTTTCTGTCGTACTGCTGAAGAGAGCTGTTCAACTTCTCGATTTTCTGCTGGTGAGCCTCCTCCGCAGAACGCATTTCCCTGGCATCATTTTCCTCATTTTTTGAGATTGAAGATTCATACTCCCGCTGGAAAGACTCCTCTTTCTTCTCAAATTTTTCAGCGGCTCTGTCGATCACGGAACGTCGCTTCTCAAGCTCTTTTTCCAGCTTACGCCCCTCCGTTTCCAGTTCCGATATCCTCTTCTCCATATCGGATTCGATCTTGCGTACGGCCTTTTCATTTTCTTCGCGGAAGGAACTTTTCGACTTCTGAACATCACTGCGGAGTTTCTCATACTTCTTTTCAAGCTTTCTGTTGTCTCTATCTATTTTTTTTGCATAGATTTCGGAAGGATCATCACCGCGGCCGAGACGCTTATCCATCTTCTCCATCTTTCGTTCAAGATCTCTTATCTTTCCTTCGTATTCCGAATCGAGACCTGCGAGCCTCTCCTTGAGTGATTCAAGTTTTTTCACGGTCTCCTTTTCAGACCTTTTCTCCTTACTTTTCGCCTCTCTCTCGTTTTCCTCGAACTTGCCGTTCAAGTTCTCAACCTGGTTCAGATTCTTCTCTTTCCACCTGTTGAGTTTGTCAAACTCCTTCTCTTTCCATTCTGCAACCTTCTTAAGCTGCTTTCTGAAAGTTTTGTGGATCCTTCTGAACTTCTTCTCGTCTTTACGTTCCTCGTCACGGAGACGCTCCATCTTCACATATGTCTTGATATACTGAAGATTTTTGTACCCTTTTTTCCTTATTTCGCTATCCAACTCCTCAGCCTTTCTCAACATCTCGAAAGCTGCGGAAAAATCATTACCATTCAAGCTTTCCTGGGCCGATGAAACGGCGTCCTTGAGTTCCCTTACATTCGATGCAAGATCGTCACTGCCGGATTCCATGAAAAACTTGGCTGCTTCATCAAGCATACCACTCTTGAAACTTTTAAAACCTTTTCTAAGAATTTCCTTCTTCTTTCTGGGAGAAAGATCCGATGAAGAAGCAATCTCTCTTGAACCTGCCTGAGCCTCTTCTCTACTACCCCCAAGTTTTGAAGTGAGTTTGTTGACTGAGGCAAGAACTTCAGCCGCCATATCTTCCTCGTCCATGTCGTCAACACCGCTTACATTGGCCTTCGAAATGCGCTTGCCGTCCCTGTAGAGGTAGATTGACATGTTCGGCCCCTTCCGCTTTCCGCTGCGATAGTAGGTGATCAGAAGGTACTTACCGTTTTTAACCTTTTTCGCCAGACCTGAAAGACATCTGTAGTCTCCCCTGCATTTTTTTGCCTTCTTCCGAAACTTTCTGGAGAGACCTTTCTTATAGGATTTCGCCTCAACCTTGCTTACCGAGCCAAGAAGCATAAGAAAGTTATCTTCGACGCCCTCTGCAAACTTCTGATCGCTTTTCTTTTTGGAGGCAACCGGCATAACTACCATCTGCTCAGCAAAAAGAGAGATTGTACAAAAAACAAGTAAAACAAATGTCAAAAATTTACAAAAACCCTTCACCTGTCTCTCCTTCTTTTAATCTATGTATAAAAAATTCATTAATACCTTATACAAATCTGAGCTTTAAGTCAAAAATTATGAAGATTTTTATTTAATTGCGAATCATCAATCGTTGCTTTTCATTAAAGTTGCTATAGAATTAAAAAAATCTTTTCTTTTATGGAGAATTTAATGCACTTTCTTGATTATTTAAAAATCTTTTTTGAAACAAACACAGTTCTTGGACACCTCACCTTCGCACTCGGAATCATCATTCTGGCTCTGATCTCCTATGCTCTGGCAAACCGTTTTCTTCTGAGGGGATTGAAATACCTTGCGCACAAAACAAAAAATCAGTGGGACGACATCCTTATTCAACAGAAGGTTTTCGACAGACTCGTAAAAATCGTCCCGGCTACAATTTTCTACATATTCGCCTACACGGTGCCCACCTTTGAAACAGCAATCCACAGAATCTCTCTATCCTGCATCATCCTCACTCTTACCCTCACATTCGGAGCGCTACTGAACGGCCTCAATACAATTTATACCCGTTACGAAGTTTCAAAGGAGAAGCCCATAAAGGGAATTCTCCAGACCGTATCCATCCTGGCATACTTTCTCGGTGCCATTGTCATCGCAGCTACCATCCTGGGTAAAAGCCCCACCATTCTCCTAAGCGGCATCGGCGCTATGACGGCCGTGCTCATGCTTGTTTTCAAGGATACGATTCTCGGATTCGTTGCCGGTCTTCAGATCTCCTTCAACAGATCAATTAAAAAAGGGGACTGGATCGTAATGCCCCAGTACGGAGCGGACGGAAATGTAATCGACATTGCACTTCACAACATTACAGTCCAGAACTGGGATAAAACAATTACAGTAATTCCGTCGCACAAACTTCTTGATGAAAGTTTCACAAACTGGAGGGGAATGGAGGAATCTGGCGGAAGACGTATCTGTCGAAGTGTGTACATCGATATGGAAACCATCAGGATCCTATCAGATGAAGAGATAGAGAGTTTGAAGAAGGTGGACTTCCTGAAAGATTATATGATAGAAAAACAGAATGAAATTGCCGAATCAAACAAGGAGAAAAACATCGACCTCTCAATTGAAATCAACGGAAGGAGAATGACCAATGTGGGCACATTCAGGGCATACATGCTCAACTATCTTCGCGCACATCCCGGGATAAGAAACGACATGACTCTCCTCGTCAGACAGCTGGCACCAACATCTGAAGGCCTTCCTCTTCAGATCTACGCCTTTACCTCGACTACGGAATGGGCCCGCTACGAAGGAATCCAGTCGGATATTTTCGACCACGTCATTTCTGTCGCTCCGAACTTTTCCCTCCGTGTGTTTCAGAAACCCAGCGGAAACGACTTCCGTCATCTAGGAGAAACAAAATGAAAGATCCAAAAGAACTTTTAGAGACAATCGATCCCTCCAGGCCTCTATTCATACAAACACACGATTTTCCCGATCACGATGCCGTAGCCTCGGCCTTCAGCCTTCAGGTTCTGCTGAAAGCACACAATATGGAATCCCACCTTGTCTACGAGGGAAAAATCCTCCGTGATTCGGTTATGCACATGATCGAACATCTCTCGATTCCCCTTCTTCACGCCTCCACCTTCGGTTTAAGCGAAAATGATCAGATCATTATCGTTGACGGATGCAAGGGAAACAGCAACGTTACGGATCTTATCGGTGAAGAGATTGCAGTTATCGACCATCACTCATCCCCCATGCTTGAAAAGGTTCCCTATATGGATGTGAGACCTGATTACGGATCCTGTTCAACAATTATCGCTACATACTTCAAAGAACTCGGAGTAAAGATTCCCTCTCAGGTAGCGACGGCAATGATGATAGGAATCAACATAGACACCCTTCACCTTACCCGTTCGGTTACGGCGAAGGATATTCAAATATATGCTGAACTTCACGTAATCGCAGACAACTCATTCGTCACCCGTTTGGTAACCAACGATATTTCTCTGCAGGACCTTCCGGAATTCGATTTCCTCATCAAACACATAAGGCTTCACAACCGTCTTGCATTCTGCTACTTTCCGAATGGATGTTCCCGCAATCTTCTGGCCATACTTTCGGCCTTCATGATAACTCTTCAGGAGATAGACATCACCGTAACATGCGCAAAAAATGAAGATCAGATTGATGTTTCCGTCAAGAGCCTTTCCGATGATGTAAGCGCCCTCCATCTGATTTTATTAGCGTTGAAGGGCATAGGGAGGGGAGGCGGACATCCGGATATGGCCGGCGGCTCAATAACAAGATGCGAGGGACTTAACGAAGATAAGCTTTTCGACCGCTTCAAGAAATACGTCAACGTCCTGAGAGTAAACTACGGAAGCCAGGTGGGTATTCTCAACGAAGATGAAAAAAAACTGGCTATAGATCTGACATTGAGATCAGAATGAATCCAACTTTCCAGTAACTCCTCTGAAAAGACAAAAACAAATCAAATATCTTCAATAAGCATTCGACTTTTTTCTTTACTAAAAATTTCCTACGTGATAAGTTTGCTACTGTTAACAACTTTTTTACCGGAGGGATTAAATGCCGATTTCAACATTAAACGTTACAGGAATCATCGACGAAGGATTTAAAACCGAAATTAAGGCTTCACACAACTTCGTAATCGACCAGCCGAAACCGGGCGGTACCGACTTGGGCGCAAACCCACTGGAGCACTTTCTCTCTTCAATCGCGGGATGCATCTGTGCGATCGGTAGAATAATCGCAAACCAGAGACGTATAACTCTCAGGGGCATGAATGTTGTAGTAGAAGGTGATCTCGATAAGGATTTCCTTCTCGGAAAAACAGAAGAGGGTCGTGCAGGATTCACTGAGATCAGACTTTTTATTGATGTGGACGCCGATCTTTCAAAGGAGGAGAAGGAAAAGTTCGTAAAGGATGTCGAGATGCGCTGCCCTATCGCTGACAACGTCATAAACGGAACTATTGTTACTCTCAATTTGAAATATTAGTTTTATTTACTGACTTTCACGGACTTTCACTTATATCCTAACTTTCAGCTTTTTTTGCCTTGGCTTTTTACGGCTTTCATCCTCTTTTCAATTTCTTCTTTGTTTCCTAGATAAAAACTTTTCAACGGATTGAGTTCTTCGTCAAGTTCATAAACGAGGGGAATGCCTGTGGGGATATTCAATCCGACGATATCGTCATCACTCATTTTATCGAGATGTTTGACTATCGCCCTCAAGCTGTTGCCGTGAGCAACTATGAGTATCTTTCTACCGGATTTCAGAGCGGGTACTATTGAGTCGTACCAGAATGGAAGAACACGTGCTACTGTATCTTTCAGACACTCTCCTCTTGGAACAATATCCGGAGCCATGTAGCAATATCTCGGATCTTTTATCGGAAAACGTTCGTCTTCCACATCCAGAAGCGGTGGTCTCGTAGAGTAACTTCTCCGCCATATCAGGACCTGATCCTCACCGTATTTCTCCGCCGTTTCATTCTTGTAAAGTCCCTGAAGTGCACCGTAGTGCCGTTCGTTAAGCCTCCAGTTTTTTATAACAGGAATCCAATGGAGATCCATTGTGTCGAGAACTATGTTGAGAGTTCTTATCGATCGCTTGAGAAGTGAAGAGAAAGCCAGATCGAAATCATACCCCTCTTCAAGAAGAAGTTTCCCGGATTCTTTTGCCTCCTTTTCCCCAATTTCAGAAAGATCAACATCTGTCCAGCCTGTGAAACGATTTTGCCGGTTCCAGAGACTCTCGCCGTGTCGAATAAAAACCAAGGTAAACATCGCAACCCTCCATCAACTTGATGTGAGTTACTTTAGCAAAATTTTTCGGGAAAATCAAAAGAGATGAGATGGTAGGCCCTGAAGGATTCGAACCTTCGACCCACTGATTAAGAGTCAGTTGCTCTACCAACTGAGCTAAGAGCCCACCGCATCGAACGAGGTCTATAATACAAATCCGCAGACAAAAAGCAACACTAAGATTGACTTTTTTCTCACACCTTCGTTTTCACTAATGAAAGAGATTGCCCCCGCATTTTCAGATCACGATTACAGTCAATTTCAGCAGAGATTTTTTTTCAAAGACCCAAAAAAAAGTTTCTGACCAGCTGTAAAAAAGTTTTTCCATTGAAATTTTTTTCAACAAAATTTTTATTTTCAGCATTAAGTGAAAATTTTTCCTGCACAAAAATATCTACCTCCCGCTTGAATAATTGAAATCTTCAAACTTGGAGAGATTTTTTTCTCAGATAGTTATTTACTTTCAGCTCTTTTCAGATTAACAATTCTATCAAAACAGCATATCGGTAGAATCAGAAAGGATGAAAAACGATCAAAAAGATTAATTTCGCTGAAACAGGATACTTTAAGCTAAAAACAGGTTTTTTTGAAAGTTTGTTTATTCGGACGAATGTGATCTGAAAAAATCTGGAAATTTTAGAAGAGAACTCTACCGCTCATCTCCGCGGGAACATCGTAACCCATAAGTTTTATAAATGTGGGTGCCACATCGGCAAGAATTCCTTCCGAAAGGGTGAGATCCTTCGGACCGTTGAAAACGACAAACGGAACAGGATTTGTGGTGTGAGCGGTATGAGGCGATCCCTTGGATTCGTCGTACATCAGCTCGGCGTTGCCGTGATCAGCCGTTACCACCATCATCCAATCATCCTTCTCGACCTTCTCTACAATGCGTCCGAGACACTCGTCAACCGTCTCTACAGCCTTGACTGCAGCTTCGAAATCACCGGTGTGACCTACCATGTCGGGATTTGCAAAATTCAGCATCACAACATCGTAATCATCCATTCTCTCAAGAAGCTGATCGGTAACCTCCCTTGCACTCATCTCCGGCTTCATATCGTAGGTCTTCACTTTTGGTGAAGGGATAAGAACCCTATCCTCATTTTCAAAAACAGCTTCACGCCCGCCGTTCATGAAAAATGTTACGTGGGCATACTTTTCGGTCTCAGCGATTCTAAGCTGTTTGAGACCAAAACGGGAGATAACCTCTCCGAAGATATTCCCGAGTTCTGTCGGAGGGAAAAGAGAAGGCAGGTTAAAATCGGCATGATACTCGGTCATCGTTGCATAATAGGATAGTTTCGGATGACGTTTTCTTTCAAAACCGTCGAAATCTTCAAATGCGAGGGCTCTTGTCATCTCCCGGGCCCTGTCAGACCTGAAGTTGAAGAAAAGCACTGCATCTCCCTCTTCGATTGTTGCCGGAGCATCTCCCTCATCAACAATCAGGGTCGGAGAAACAAACTCATCGGTTTCGTCTCTCTTGTACGCATCCTTTACTGCCTGAACGGAGTGTGCGGCACGGAGACCCTCTCCCGATGTCATTGCATCGTAGGCGGTCTGAACTCGCTCCCATCGGTTGTCCCTGTCCATGGCGTAGAAACGTCCGCAGACTGATGAAACCTTTGCCTTTCCTGCTATCTTCTTTTCAAGCTCTTCCAGATAGCCCGAGGCACTCTTCGGAGGTGTGTCACGACCGTCAAGGAAAGCGTGAATGTAGATTTTTTCAACACCTGATGCTGCAGCAAGATCCACAAGGGCATAGAGATGCTCCATCGAGCTGTGAACACCTCCCGGAGAAACAAGTCCGAGAAGGTGGAGAGCTCCGCCTGTTTTCTTCAGCTTTTCATTCATCTCCAGGAGAACGGAGTTCGATGAAAGAGCCCCCTCTTCTATCGCCTTGTTGATTCTTGTGTAGTCCTGGTAGACAATTCTTCCCGCTCCAAGATTCATGTGGCCCACCTCGGAGTTGCCCATCTGTCCGTCTGGCAGCCCAACAAAATTTGCCGATGCCTGCAACAGTGTATGAGGATTTTCGCGCCACAACTTATCGAAGTTGACAGTTTTTGCCTGAGCAATGGCGTTGTACTCTTTCTCTTCCCTGTAACCGTATCCGTCAAGAACTATAAGAATTGCTTTTTTATCCATGATGATATTTGCTCCCTGATAGAATTGAAAATCCTCTGTACAGCTGTTCCAGAAGTATGATCCGCGCAAGCTGATGGGGCAGTGTCCACGGAGCTACGGAGATGGAGATATCTTCTTTAACGTCTCCGAATCCGTAGGCTCCCCCGACAAAAAACGTCATGTCTTTACCCGCGTCACGATTCTTCCGAAGCATTTCCGAAAATTTAAGGCTGTCAAGACGTCTGCCGTCCTCTCGAAGGGCTACAAGGTAGCTGCCGGTCGGAGTATGCTTGAGCAGCTCTTTCGTCTCATCCTCCAGACTCCGTTTCTCCTTCAGCTCGACAACTTCCGCCGGGCCGAAAAGCTTCAACCTTTTGAGGTAGAAATCGGACATGGATCGAAAACCGCCGTCATCCTTCATTTTTCCAACTGTGAGAATACGTATCTTCATTAAGAATCTTTTTTAACGATATCAATGCGCTTTGAGGAAGACCATACGGATTCAAGGTCGTAGTAGTGCCTCACCTCTTCAAGCATAACATGGCAGACGATATCTCCGGCGTCAATGAGAATCCATGTTGCTCGATCGCTGCCCTCCGTTAATGGTTTTGCGAATCCGGCTTTTCTCAAAGTCCTCTGAATCCATTCTGCAAGAGTCTTGTTGTGCTGAACCGAAGTTCCGGTAACGAAAACCATTACATCTGTAAATCCCGAATGCTCCTTAACATCGAACGCAGTTACATTCACACCCTTTTTCTCTTCAATCGCTGTAAAGAGAGTCTGGAGTTTTTCGTTAGTGTCTATCTTTTTTACCATTTTTTTCTCCCTGCATGATATTCTTTGCTGCATCAAATGTTCGTCTGTGGTACTCCGGCACCGGTCTGGCAACTTCAATCTGATCCAGCGGTGAGTTGAAAAGCTCTCTCTCTCCGGCAACTCTGAAACCGACTTTTTCGTTTTCAACTTTGAACGAAAGCTCAAACTCAACTTTTAGTACAATATTCTCAGGTGTTATATAGAGTTTAATAAATCCGTCAACACCTGAGTAGTCCCTTTTGGAAAAACTACGGATTAACTCATCGTTTTTCATCTCCCTCACACCGAAACTGTTCTGGAGATATTTTTTATCTTCGAGAGCCGGCAAAACCCTCTTTTTCGAGTCATAGTTCATAGTCACAACGGTAACGGCTTTTCCCTTGTAGAGGGTATCACTATGCTCTTTCACCGAAGCATGTCCGCGAAATGCGGCATGAAGATCCGGAATCATCCTGAAAAGAGACTCCTTATAAAAACTGTGTTCACCCATACTGAAAGTTTTGGTGTACTCTCCGCCAAGCATTTTTCTATAGAGAAAGTTGTCTTTCCACACCATATCCCATCCCTGATGGTGGTTGTTGCTGTATCTCAAAAGAAAATTTCCTGACTTATCTCTTGAATAGGAGCTTTTTTCCTCCAGTGAAAGAGATCTCTTCTTACCTTCATCAAACTTTTGCGTCAGGAAAGAGATATTCTGATTGTAACTGAAAACCTCGCCATGCTCCTCAAAGTAGTCAAGAGGCGCAAAGAGAAGCTTTTCCAGCTCCAAAACAGAAGTGAAGAGCTGTTTCCTATCGATCTGCGGATTGTAATCAACCTTGTCGGAAACACGCCAGCGTGAATCAACATCGGAGTCCCTCTTTCCACAAGAAATAATTAATGTTAGAAAAAACAAAGCTAAGATAAAAATTTTCGTTCTCATATGACTACCCATACCTATGTTCGGGCGGATTAAACTAAAAATTGTGGAAATTGTCAAGAAACCATGGAGTTTGAGAGATTTAACCTTCTACCCTTGACAAAAACATCTTTCACGTGATTATGGGCGAAATGGTAGAACGGGTAGATATGAGAAGTGCTTTCCATGATCACCAGATCGGCGTCCTTGCCCACCTCAACACTACCTTTACGTGACTCCCTTCTAAGGGCTCTGGCTCCGCCGATAGTTATTGCCTTAATCGAATCCTCAAGGGATATTCCAAGCTGGGTTGCCCCAAGACTTGCAGCTAGGGGAAGAAACCCGCACATGCAGGATCCGGGATTGAAATCGGTCGCCAGTGAAAGTGTGGCTCCCAAATCGAGAATCTTCTTTGCAGGGGCGAAAGGCAGTCTTGAAAAAACTGATGTGATGGGTAGAACAGTAGCAACAGTTCCCGCATCACGAAGTTTGACAATCGCCTCATCGGTTACCTGCTCAAGGTGATCAACGGATGCAGCTCCCATTTCCGCAGCAAGCGATGTCCCGCCAAGAGAGTTAAACTCATCGGCATGAAGCTTCAGATCAAACCCCATATCGAGAGCGGTCTTGAAAACTCGCTCTGTCTCCTTAAGGGAAAAGTAACCCTCCTCGCAGAAAACATCGACGAATTCGGCAAGATTCTGTTCCTTGACAAGAGGAAGCATCTCGTCCGTTAATTTCCTTATGTATCCTTCATGATCTTTCTTATACTCGGCTGGGTAGGCATGTGCACCGAGAAATGTCGGAACGATCTCGATGGGAAAATCCCTTTTCAGCATCTCAATTGCCCTGAGAAGCTTCAACTCGCCTTCCGTATCAAGGGCATATCCGGACTTAATCTCAACCGTCGTCACACCGTAACCAACAACCTGTCGCAGACGTTTCCTGGCCTGCTCGTATATAACCTCAAGTGGAGTTTCAATAGTCTTAAGCGCCGAATTGAGGATACCTCCGCCTGCGGCGGCTATCTCTTCGTAGGTCGCTCCACGAGCCTTCAATGCAAACTCATCTTCGCGAGTTCCACCAAAAACGATGTGTGTATGACTGTCCACAAATCCGGGAAAGACAACCTTTCCACCAGCGTCGTGAACAACTGAAGAGAACAGGTTCTGATATCCAGGCTCCTCCGTCAGAAAATCATCTCTCTTTCCGACAAAGGAAATCAGACCGTCCTCAGAAACGGCGATCAGAAGATCACCACCTGAAATAAGGGGAGATTCACTTGCAGAAGTGAAAATCTCCCCTATATTCTCAAGAATTAGCCGATATTTCATCGATCCGATGCTTAGGCGAAAGTCTTGTTGAAAGCCTTTGTAAGCCTGGAAACCTTATTGCTTGTTGTGTTTTTGTGGTAAACACTCTTTGAAGATGCCTTCTGAAGCTCGGAAACAACAGTTCTGAGTTTTTCTTCAGCAGCAGCCTTGAACTCTGCAGCGTTTTCGCTCTTTTCAGCGTTCTCAATAGTCTCCATAAAGTACTTCACATATGTCTTAACCCTGGATTTGATAGAACGATTGTAAAGTCTTTTCTTAGCGTTAGTCTTTATTCTTTTCTTTGCTGATTTGTGATGAGCCAAAATTTCCTCCTTCTTTTAAAAGCTTAAAATCCTCAAGCCTATCTGTTTATATGGAAAAATGTACTGAAGTCAAGTTTTTTGTCTAGATGAAATCGTCCCAACTCGTCTTCTGGGTTTTGAGCATTTTTCGAAGTTTAATAACCGCTTTTGCCTCAATCTGACGGATACGCTCACGTGTAACACCCATTTCCTTGCCGATCTCCTCCAGAGTATAGTCCTCTGTCTCGCCGATACCGAACCGCATCCGGATGACCTTCTCCTCCCTCGGAGTCAAACCGCTGAAAAGTTCCCGTATGATTTCAGCCATATTCTGTTTGGCCGTAAACTCCTCCGGACTGATCGTCTTGGGATCCTCTACAAAATCCTGAAGCTGGCTGTCCTCATCTTCTCCGATAGGAGTTTCCAGGGAGATTGTTTCCCGGGCACTCCTCCACACTTTGCGAATCTTTTCCTCCGGAATATTCATTATCTTGGCAACGTCAGCAATTGTGGGATCGTATCCGTTTTTATTCGTAAGTTCCTTTATGGTCTTATTGATCTTATTCATCATTTCTATCATGTGAACAGGAATTCGAATAGTTCTTCCCTGATCTGCAATTGCCCTGGTTATCGACTGTCTTATCCACCATGTAGCGTATGTAGAAAACTTGTATCCTCTGCTGTATTCAAACTTGTCGACAGCCTTGATAAGTCCAATATTTCCTTCGGCAATAATGTCTTTGAAATCGAGACCACGATTGTTGTACTTTTTCGCTATACTCACAACCAGCCTCAAATTTGCCTGAATCAGCTTGTTTTTTGCTCTTCTCACATTCTCTTCGGCTGAACGAAGAAGTTGCCACTGGCTGTGGAGCTCTTCAACGGAGAGACCTGTTTCAGCCTCCAGCTTCTTGAGGCTTCTCCGTGTCTGATTGATGAGATCGTATTTTTCATGAATCATTCCCGAACGGTAACTGTCTATAAGGGCGATCTTCTCGGAACTTGCTATTACCTCCCCCATTTCGGTAAAGCTCATATTCATCGATTGCTCTATGGACTTAATGCTGTTCTGAAGCTGACGGGCCTTCTCCTCGTAGGATTTTATCCGTTCCCCCACTACTGCAAGGTAGCTCTTGTTCAATCCGGCACCAATGACAATGTCAACCATCTTCTCCAGAAGCTCCCAGCTTTTCTTCTCGTGCTTCCTTACGGTTTCAGGTTTAGCCGACTTAACGCTTCGGATTGACTTACCTCGATCACGATTCAGATTCTTTATAATTTCAATATTCTTCTCCAGAGCATCCTTCATAACCTGGGTTTTATCGTATGTTTCATAGTCCGATTCAAATTTTTCATCCTCACCCGAATCATCAACGGAATCATCCTGAGAGCCATCGTCCTCTTCACCTTCAGGTTCCTCTTCCGTCTCCTTTACAACATCCTTTATTGAAACCAGCCCGTTGTTAACCTTGTCTGGAATGGAAACGATCTCCTTGAATGTCAATGTGTTGCTCAGAAGTATTCGAATTATCTCCCTCTCGTCAGCCTCGATCTTTTTAGCAATAACAACTTCGCCTTCCTTACTCAGAAGAGGAACAGCACCTATCGTCAGCATGTACATCCTGAGAGGATCCTTTCTTCCTCTCTCAACGGGCACGGCCGTTTTTCTCGCAGGTTTATGTCGTTCGCTCTCGGCCTCGCTGTCAGAGATCACATCGATATCGAGTTGATCAAGGAGAGAAAAGAGAACCTCCATATCATCAACGGAAAACTCCTCATCCTGCGGAATCATCTCACCGATGTCGGAATAGGAAACCGGCCCCTCTCGATTGATAAGTCCCTCAACTATTTTTTCAAGACTTTTATTGACTTCGGTTCCATCCTTGGTCAGCTTCTCTATCTCCTTGGAGAGGGCATTCTGGGTCTCCTTCCTTTTTATTTCCACCTTTGCTTTCTTCGCTCCGCCCTTCCTGGACTTGGTCTTCTTTCGCATAAAAGGAATTTCTTTCTTTATCATGAAGGACACCTCATATAAGTGTTAAAAATTCACAATTTTTCTAGCCTTCTCTCGTTTCAGTCTTCCACGTTCCTGAATAAGTCGTCGATATTCCGTTCTACACTCTTCGCTGTCGTCAAGTTGGAGTTTTCGTATTTTATAATCAAGATCCAGGTAAAGTATCTCCAGTATCTTTTGTCTGAAATTAATTTCAAGCTGATCCGGACTCATTGCCCCATACTTCTCAGAGAGAGTGCCGTCAGGATCGAGTCGATCAGATAAATCATCCGGTAAATCCCCATCTTCGTGGGTTTTTAATAAAAAGTCTATAAAATTTTCTCTGTCGTAAAGACGTACGGCCGTATTTTCAATTTCCGATAGAGATGGAATAAGAAAGTCAGCCCTGAGGGATATGTAGAAGAGTTCATGGAAAATCTTCCTCACATCTCCATCTTTCTGCCCATCGTTGACTACTCTTCTCTCCACGGGTCGCTCATATTTCTGAGCTGAGTTTGAGTAGCGGAGATAGACGGGTATGGAGCTCATATTCCGCACATGTTCGGCATAGATGCGATAGCGATCCTTCGACACTTTTGAAAGTATGTCCTTCACCTCCTTTTCAATCCTGACCTTCTCCTCAAGGTTATCTGTTCGGTTGTAATCCTCGAGATTCTGGTCGATATAATGCTGAAATATCGGTGGAGCATTCACAATCAGACTGTCAAGTCTCTCCCGTCCTCCTTCCCTTTGAAGAATTGAATCCGGATCCTCACCCTCTTCGGGAATGAATGCCGCCCTGATGTCCATTCCCTCGGGAATTTCAAGATCTATTACTCGCCTCATGGCTCTTCTTCCGGCAGCGTCTCCATCCATCAGAAGAACAACAGGTCTCCGGTAGTTTTTCAGCAGCTTCAAATGATCTGCCGAAACAGCAGTACCCAGGGATGCCACTGCTGTCGGAATTCCTGCACCGTGCATCGCCATGACATCGAAGTAACCTTCTGTAACCACAATGTAGGAGTAATCCCTCAATCCCTCCCGGAGAAGGTTCATTCCGAAAAGTTCACGCTTCTTATTAAAAATGACGGA
This sequence comes from uncultured bacterium, assembly GCA_942492635.1. Taxonomy (GTDB): domain Bacteria; phylum UBP6; class UBA1177; order UBA1177; family CALOFP01; genus CALOFP01. The sequence goes on along the minus strand of CALOFP010000002.1, from coordinate 1,149,958 downwards.
ATCTCTGGAGTTGAGATACTTGGGTTCTCCTCCGTTGAAAACCCGCCCCCCGAAACCGACAACCTCCTTTCTACGGTTGACGATCGGCACGATAACGCGGTTGAAGAAAAAAGGGCGAACTCGTCCTGATCCATCGAACCGTACAAGACCGCTCTTTTCAATCAGGGAAAGAGAGAAACCCTGGTCTCTAAGGTATTCGACGACGCCGCCTTCGTTATCCGCAAAACCCAGTGCGAATCGTCGTACAGTATCAGAGTTGAATCCTCTGGATTCGAGGTATTTGGCAGCATCCCCATTCATCTTAAGCATCTTATGGAAGTATAGAGCCGCAGCTCTGTTTACAGCGAATATAGCCTTTTTTTCACGACTCTCCTCGTGACTGACCTGAGGTGAAAAATCACCTGCATTTTCGATCCCGTAATCATCACAAAGCTTATTAACCGTTTCTGTAAAAGTCAGAGATTCAATCCTCATAACGAAATTGATCAGATCACCACCGGCACCGCACCCGAAGCAATAGTAAAACTGTTCGTCTTCATTTACATAAAAGGAAGGGGTCTTCTCCCTGTGAAAGGGGCAGCATGCCTTGAACTTGCCTGAAGAGGCCTGTAGCTTGAGGTACTTTGAGACAACGTCGACAATATTAACACGCTCTTTAATTAATCGGGTAGTATCAGAAATCGACAAACGACGAGCCTCCGAATAAATTTTTTTTAGAAATTATATGGTAAAAGGGGCAAAAGTCAAATTATTAAATTTTCTCCGACCTATAGTTAATGCCAATTAACTTTAATATAATCAAAATCATCCCTTAATTTGCTTTTTCCTTCGATAACCTTATTATGTTGTTGACTTTAACAGCATTTTTTGGTGATTTTAACAGTATTTTGAGGTGCTCCAATGGATTACCATAATTTTTTCGAGAGCCGGATTGAGAAGGATAGATCGAGTCTTATCCGAGCCTTACAGCTTGTCCAAGAGGAAGAAGGCTATATTTCCGACGAAGCCATAGTGACAATCGGAAGTTATCTGGCAATCCCCCTGGTGGAGATCGAAGGGGTTGTGACATTCTACGCCCAGTTCAAGCGTGTAAAACCCGGAAAGTATGTCATCTCAGTCTGCGACGGAACGGCCTGCCACATAAAGGGGGCATCCAAAATAGTGGGATGGATCGCCGAAGAACTTGGGATAGTAAACGGACAGACCGACGACATGGGGCTTTTTTCTCTTGAAACGGTGGCCTGCCTCGGCTGCTGCAGCCTCGCGCCGGTAATTGCGATAAACGGCAAAGTTTTCGGCAATCTTCAAAGGAAATCACTGAAAACTATTCTGAATAGATACAGAAGGGAGGATCGCTCCTATGATTAGAAGAATAAAAGTTGGAATGGGCAGCTGCGGTATCGCTGCCGGTGCCGATGAGGTATTTTCATTCCTGAAGGAAAATGCTGCAGAACATGAAATTGTACCCGTAGGCTGTATCGGTCACTGCTACGCCGAACCTATCGTTGAAATCGAAACGGATGAGGGTCATATTCTCTATCACAATGCCAAAGCTGAGAAAAATTTCCTCGACAACGTTCTCTCACTTTCCGAAGAGGGCAGGGCCAATTTTTCAAAGGATCGGATGAGCCGTGAAGAGCTCAGGGTGACACGTCTGGCCGGGCGCATAGATCCCGTTTCCATAGACGAATACATTACCCACGGGGGATACGAAGCTCTTAGAAAAGCCCAGGAAAAGGGTCGAAATTGGGTTGTTGATGAAGTTAAAAGATCTGGGCTCAGAGGTCGTGGAGGCGGTGGCTTCCCAACAGGAATGAAGTGGGAATTTTTAAGCGCCAAGGAGACGAAAGAAAAGATCCTGATCTGCAACGCCGACGAGGGCGACCCCGGCGCATTCATGGACCGATCTCTCATGGAATCCGTTCCCCACCAGGTTATCGAAGGCATGCTGATTGCGGCATACGCTACCGGAGCGACAAAACTTTTCATCTATTGCCGTGCCGAATATCCACTGGCCATTCGTCATCTCAGCGAAGGAATCCGTTCTATTGAGGAGCGGGGTCTCAACATAGTGGATGGAAGAAAAATCCCGATAATCATAAAAGAGGGCGCAGGAGCATTCGTCTGCGGAGAAGAAACGGCCATGATCCACTCCCTCGAAGGACATCGCGGAACTCCCCGCTTCAGACCGCCCTACCCGACCGACAGCGGCTACAAAGGATGGCCCAGTCTCATAAACAACGTTGAAACCTTCGGGAACGTTCCTCTTATCATCAACATGGAAAGCGATGCCTACGGCTCTGTCGGAACAGAAAAAAGCAAAGGAACAAAACTTTTCGCACTTGCGGGAGATCTTAAATATCCCGGACTTGTGGAAGTTCCGATGGGTATTTCGATAAGGGATATCGTCTACGGAATCGGCGGAGCGGAAGAGGGTTCTGTCAAAGCCGTCCAGGTCGGCGGGCCAAGCGGCGGCTGCATTCCGGAAGAACTGTTCGATACACCGGTTGATTACGATTCTCTGAACTCCCTCGGGGCCATAATGGGATCCGGCGGACTTATTGTGATCGGGAAAAATCGCTGCATGGTTGAAACAGCCCGCTACTTTCTGGAATTCACGGAAAGGGAGAGCTGCGGAAAGTGTACCTTCTGCAGAATTGGTACAAAGAGAATGTTTGAAACTCTTGAGCGAATTACCCGGGGTGAAGGAACTGAAGGGGACATCGCTCTTCTTGAGGATCTCGGACAGAAAATCACAAAGGGATCCCTCTGCGGGCTCGGTCAGACCGCTCCTAATCCCGTACTTGCAACACTCAAGTACTTCATGGATGAATATCGCGCACACGTTGATGAAAAAAAGTGTCCCGCTCTGGAGTGCAACAACCTTACCGATGTCTACATCGATAATGAAGCCTGCATCTCCTGCAAACTATGCATCAAAAACTGTCCCGTGGATGCAATATCAGATGATTTCGTAGTAGAGAACACCGTATGCACAAGATGCAACAGCTGCATCGAACTCTGTCCTGTAAATGCAATCGCAAGGGTAGAAAGAGGAGGCTCCGATGAATGAGATAAAAATAACCATTGACGGCAAAACATACAGTACGGCGGAAGGACGAACCATTCTCGAAGTTGCAACGGAAAAAGGTATCGAAATTCCCACCCTCTGTCATAACAGGGAGGTTTCCAAATCAACATCCTGCTTTGTCTGCATTGTTAAGAATCTGAAAACGGGAAGATTTTTGCCGAGCTGCTCCGCCATGGCTGAAAGCGGGATGGAGATAGCAAGCGACTCCGAAGAGGTCAACGAGATGCGAAGAACCGCTCTCAACCTTCTTCTCAGTGAGCACCGCGGCGACTGCGAAGCACCCTGCACAATAGCCTGCCCGGCCCACGCACAGGTAGAGGAGTATGTACGGGAGATTAAGAAAGGAAACTACGAGGAAGGACTGAAGCTTATAAAGGAGCGCATACCCCTTCCCATTTCCGTCGGAAGAGTGTGTCCCCGTTTCTGCGAAAAGGATTGCAGAAGAAACGTGGTCGGAGAAGGAGTTGCAATCAACGACTTCAAAAGACTGGCTGCCGATCGCTGCTACGACACATACATGGAGGAGATGAAAGAACTGGGGAATAAAAAAGTTGCCGTAATCGGCGCCGGTCCCGCTGGACTTGCCGCAGCCTACTATCTGAGGATCGAAGGAATCGGCAGCGACATTTTCGACATGATGCCCGAAGCCGGCGGCATGCTTCGTTACGGAATTCCCGAATACAGGCTGCCCAAAACCCTTCTCGATAAAGAGATCGACCACTTTCGCAAAATGGGCGGAATAGAGATCCACACATCAAAAAAGCTCGGTGAAGATATCTCTCTCGACGAGCTTAAAAAGAAGTACGACGCCGTTCTCATAGCCGTAGGATCATGGAAATCCAGCTCGATGAGGGCCGAAGGCGAGGAACATGCCGTAGGCGGAATAGATTTCCTTCAGAAGATCGCACTCAACGGATGGAACGGGGAAAACCCTGGAAAAACCATCGTTATCGGCGGAGGAAATACGGCAATGGACTGTCTCCGCACATCCGTAAGACTGGGAAGCGGTAAAGTCATCTGCCTCTACAGAAGAACTGAAGCCGAAATGCCTGCCGAAAAGATTGAAATCGAGGAGGCGAAAGAAGAGGGTGTGGAATTCCATTTCCTCGCGGCACCTCTCAGCTTGAGAGTTGAGGATGAAAAGAAGATACTCACCTGTATCGAAATGAAGCTTGGCGAACCCGATGCATCGGGAAGACGCAGACCGGTTACGATAGAAGGAAGCGAATTCGAAATCGAAGCGGACACCGTAATTGCCGCAATAGGCCAGAAAACCGCAGCACCCGAGGGTCTCAAGCTCAACCGTTGGGGAGATGTGGATGTCGATGAGAAAAACTGCTCTATGGAAGGTGCCGTATTCAGCGCAGGAGACTGCGTAAGCGGACCTGCCACAGTTGTTGAAGCTCTGGCAGGCGGAAGAAGAGCTGCTCTGGGAATCGCGGCATATCTTGAAAATGATTGCTACGAGGAAGATTACCGGATCAATGTTTCAAGAGGACACTGGAACTCTCTCAGACCGGATGAACTGGTTTTCTTGAAAGAACCAGTTGAAAGAGATCGGGTTCCGCAGCGACTGATTCCTATGGAGGAACGCCTTTCCACTTTCAAGGAAGTTTCCCATACATATTCTGAAGATGAAATTGCTCTCGAAGGAGAGCGGTGCTACGAATGCTCCTGCACATCGAAAAAGGAGTGTACGCTTAAAAAGCACAGCGAAACATACCTCGCAAAACCAGACGAATTTACAGGTGAAAAGCTCCTGCATGCCTACGACACACGCCACCCATCCATAATAATGGATCCAAACAAGTGCATAAAATGCGGCACATGCGTAAAAATCTGCAAAGATATCATGGATCGCAGCATATTCGGATTCAAGAACAGGGGCTACTCAACGGTCATCGGAACAGCCTTCGGTGTTGAGATTCCAGGTTCCTGTTCAGACTGCGGAAAGTGTATAGAATCCTGTCCTGTCGGAGCTTTAGACTGGAAAAACAAGTGAGTGCGGTCTCAAAAGGTCTTCGTCCATGAAAAGACATAGCGGCGAGACCATTTTTGTATTAATTTAAGATTAATACTAGTTGATATTGATCGATAATTTATACAAAAATTGGCAGTTGGGATGGCTTTGCGATAGAAGCTTACCTTTTCGGACCGGACTCACAAATAACCTCAAATTCAATCAACGACTATGGGTCGTGTAATGCGACCCATACTTTCAACACTTCGAACTTAAATACAAATTCAATCGATTCGAAAATCCCGCCTGAAAAATCGGCTGTTCTCTATCATTACTTATTACAAATTGAAGTAGGGTATTGAATAAAAAACCCGGGTGAAATACCATTGCAGTGGTCATAATTTCACTATTTCGGAGGCTGTCTTGAAAGAAAAAATCACTCTTGAAATGTTTGTCGAGGATCTGCTTGGTGATTACTCGGAAGCGAACCGTTTTTTTCTTGAGAGGGGAATGAGATGCCTTAAGTGCGGAGAACCCTACTGGGGATCACTTGCTGAATTCCTTAAAGAGAACGGAGTGGAAAATATGGATGAATTCGTTGAGGAACTTAAAAAAGCTGTCGGAGATCAGGATTGATCTTCCAGCTGTTGTCTTGAAAGTTTTCTTCTGAGAATCTTCATCCTGTCCTTGATCGTCGGTCTGAAGTTCGATCGCGGATTTTCGATAAGCACCCGGTTGTAGAAGTTGATCGCCCGGTCGTACTGCTTCATCTTCTCATAGCAGACGCCCAGAAGAAGTTCCGACTTATCCTTCATGAAACCCTTCTCGGAATTGAGAAAGAGAAAACGGTCGAAAGTTATTGCAGCCTTGTCGTACTGTTTCATACGGTATTGGGAAAGAGCGGTCTTATAAAAAAGTGTGGGCACATGTTCTCCCGTCGAGGAAATCTTGAGACTCTCATTGAATTTTGCAACGGCTGCATCGTAACTTTTACGTTTGAAGAGGGTGTCACCCTCTTCAAACTTCTTCACGGCAGCCTTCTGCCTTATGAGGTTCATCTCGCTGTCGATGACAAGTCTCTCGAGCCTCGAAAGGGCCGAAAGATCAAAGCTCCTGTACATTTTAATCGCCTGATCAGGCTCACCTTCCTTGAAGGCGATGTAGAGGTTGTATGCCTTGATGTCGTTGTTTTCAACCGTAAAAAGTTTTTCCTTAAGAGATTCAATCTCCTTTTTCATGTACTCTTCATGCTTTGCCATGAGATTGATTCTTTCGGCCCGGCTGTTCACCTCCGCCTTGAAGTAGAAGAAGAAAGCTAGAATTATTACAACTCCCAGAAGTGCGGCAAGAAGAAAAACCTTTCCTCCGTCACTCTCCTTCTCCTTAATATTTTTATCGATCGCTTTTATGGAAGCTTCGAGAGAGTGAACAGTATTGAGGTTATTTATTATCAGTTTTCTTATCTCTTTTATCTCATTTTCTCTGAAACCGGAATCAGTCATATCTCCCCCTTTAACATTTCTACCATAGTTAAACTATTTTTTTGAAAAACTCAAAAAAAATAGAAAAAGCATGAAAAATTAATAAACTTCCCATTGTAAAGTTTTTATAACGGGAGACCTTTATGACTAAAAATTACTTCGAATTAAAACCGATAAGCGAGAGAGCCAGGATAGAGGTTGTCGCACCCTCCGGCACATTCGATAAAAGATATTTCAATGCGGGACTCAACTTTCTCAGAATGAACCAGATCAGCCCGGCATACGAAAAATCGCTTTTCGACAAATATTTCTATACTGCAGGCGACGAAAGAAGCCGTGCTGAAGCTCTTATAAACGCCTTCACAAACAAGGAAAACGAAGCAGTATGGGCCGTAAGGGGCGGATTCGGAGCCATCCATCTTCTTCCCTATCTCGAAGAACATATCGAGGATCTGAAAAAGAACGGAAAGCTCATGATCGGATTCAGCGACATAACCGTGCTCCAGTCGTTCCTCGTCGACCGCTGCGGAATGGTTTGCGTTCACGCACCAAATGTCACGACTCTCAACAAGATCGACGGCTACTCCAAAAGCCACCTCATAAACCTGCTTCAGCTGAAAGAGGAAGGCTTCTCCATCTCCTCCAGACACATAAGTGTCGTCCAGGAAGGAAAGGTACGCGGAGTCGTAAAGGGTGGAAACCTCGCTTCACTCGCTTCACTAATGGGCACTCCCTACGAACCCGATTTCGACGGATGCATTCTCTTCCTCGAGGATGTAAACGAAGTTCCCTACAAGGTCGACAGAATGCTTACCCAGATGAGAATGGCCGGTAAATTCAAGAACATCAAGGGACTTGTTCTCGGAGAGTTCTCCTACAAGGATCGTACCAGAAACGTGAATGTGAACACACACGAGCAGACAGCCTACGAACTTGCAAGGTACAGAGGAAAAAGCCCGGTTTCACACGTAAATCCGAATCTCATAATCAACAAAATGGGACTCGGGCCGGATGTACCTGTAATCTGCAACTTTCCTGCAGGACACGGGAAACATAACATGGCGTTTCTTCTCGGGGCACTTGCAGAACTCAACACAGAGTACAAATCACTCAGCTACAACATCTGATAGCTCCAGTATCATGGATTTTTCAAGAGCCTCCCTAAAGGGAGGCTCTTTCATATGGTCTACAGACCAACAAATTTCCGCCGAAGCTGAAGTTTTCACATCGGAAAATTACCGAAATCAATTTTCCATAGATTACAAGAAAGCCTGATTATAAGAAACAGCAGAATACTACAGTTGCCGACTATCCTCGGAATGAAGACTCCCCGACCAAAGGGGCGTCTCATCGAAAAGTAGCTCTTTGCACTTCAAACAGTTCTAATTTATTCCCCTATAAAAGCGACTCGAGCGCCGGGAAATTCAACCTTTTTCCTAATCAAGAACCCCGCAGCAAGCTACTGGGTATGCCACGGAAAGGTCGCTCTTTGAACCTGCTACGGTTCAAAAATTGCTCCATTATAAAAACGAATCAAGTTTCCGGGAATTAGACTCTTCAGATAGCTATTCCTGTTAAAACTTCCAGGATCCCTTGAGCGGATTGAAAAGTAGCAGAGTACCCGTGTTGATATCGAGCGTTACCGTCCTGCTGATCTCACCTCCCACATCTTCCATGAACGGAAAAAGTCCTTCCTTCCTTAGAGCAGCTCGGGAGGCGATTATGTTCTTTTCACCGATATTGAAAAACTGATTTCGATCCATTACCGATGCCCCTCCGGCAAGCTTAATTTCAAGGTGTTTCCTGTTCATCAGCCGATTTCGCCTCTTCATTTCTCTTAAGAGCAGAGGAACCGCAGTATCAGCGAAATATCCCGGCTTCTGAAAAGCCTTGTTCCTGTCTATTCCCGAATCAGGAAGGGCAACATGGGCCATTGCACCCACCTTTGCAACTCTGTCGTAGATGACAACGGCGACGCAGGAACCGAGAGCGTAGGTTTTGATTCTACCGTTTTTAAGCGAGGAAACCCCCGCTTCGCCTACACCAATAATTAGATCACTCATCAGCCTTCACCTGCCTCCTTTATCACTCTTGAGGCAATTCTATCGAGCGGAAGAACATGGTCTGCAGCACCGTTTTCAACAGCAGCTTTGGGCATGCCGTAGACAACCGATGTCTTCTCATCCTGGGCAAAGGTTTTTGCACCCTGTTTTTTCATCTCGAGAATCCCGGCTGCTCCGTCGGCTCCCATTCCGGTAAGAATAATACCAAGGGCATTCTTTCCCACGCTCTTTGCGACGGAATTCATCATAATATCGACGGAGGGACGATGTCCGTTCACCTTCTCACCATCTTTACACAGAACTTTCAGCATTGTTCCACAGCGCAGGACTGTAATATGACGGTCTCCCGGAGCTATAAGTATCCGTCCCCTCATGATCGTATCTCCGTGTTCGGCTTCTTTAACCTCCATCCTGCAGATTCTGTTCAGTTTTTCAGCGAACATCTTTGTAAATCCCGGAGGCATGTGCTGCACAATCAATACCCCCGGCATCGATCTTGGGAAGGAGGCGACAACTCTTTTTATCGCCTCCGTACCACCGGTACTTGCCCCAATCGCTACAAGCTTAATCGATGAACCGCAAGCAGCTATTTTTCCGGGGATATGAGATCTGTTCTTCTGTGCCGAATTCAGTTGCCGGTTAATCACAGTCCTTATCTTACCTGCAAGTCTCGCTACCAATTCATTAAATTCCACAGGAGAATCTCCTGAAGGTTTGGAGACAAAATCCACTGCTCCGGCATCCAGTGCGGCTCTTATCTTCTCCCAACCGTTTTTCCGGAGGGAACTGACGATAATTACCGGAATGGGATATTGAGGCATGAGCCTTTTGAGGAATTCAATTCCGTTCATTCCGGGAAGATCGATATCGAGCGTAACCAGATCCGGCCTCAACTTCACGATAAGATCCCTTCCGGAATAGACATCGGGTGCAGTTCCCACCACAACAACTCCCGGATATTTCGAAAGAGCCTGCCTCATGGCGGCTCTCATTCTGAATGAATTGTCAATTATCAGGATACTTGCTTTTCTCATCACATTTTCCCCGGTTTTCTGTAGAGTGCCGGCATAACGTAATCAAGATTATGAACAGATCTGTCTACAGTCTCCGAATGTCCAATAAAGAGATACCCTCCCGGAACAAGAAAGTCCGAGAACCGTTTTATCAATCCGTCTCTTGTATCCTTGTCGAAGTAGATCATCACGTTTCTGCAGAATATCATGTGGAATCTTTTCTTAAATGGAAATACCCTGTTCATGAGGTTGAATCTTCTGAAAACAACCCCCTTTTTTATTTCCTTACTGATAACCCAAGAGCCTTCCGAGCTTTTCCTGAAGTAGGCGGACCTGTAAGTGGCCGGAAGATTGGAAACTCTATCATGAGGGTAGTGTCCGCTGAGAGCCTGCTGTAAAACTTTTGCGCTGATGTCGGTTGCCAGGATATCCGTATCCCATAGATAGTGATCCTTTCCAAAGTACTCTCTTAGAAGAATAGCAATCGTGTAAGGCTCTTCACCCGTTGAACAGCCTGCACTCCATATTCTAACATCCCTAGAATTCCTCTTTTTCAGACTCCCTACCATTTCGGGAAGAGCTCTATTCGTGAGAAAATCAAAATGCCTTTTTTCCCGGTAGAAAAAAGAGTAGTTGGTGGAGACAACATTAATGAGCTCGGAAACCATCCTGCCCGAGTTGTCGCTTAAAACCATTTTGCAGTAGGTCTCGAAACTGTCGAGTCCAAGTCCCGTCACTACCTTGCTGAGACGGGACTGGAGCATTCCCTTTTTCTCGAAAGGGAGATTAATTCCGAACTTTTCATAAATGTATTTCGACAGAAGACAGAACTCACCGTCCGAAAATGCAAGAGCTTTTTCAATCACCATCGACTATGAAACCTCTTCAGTACTTGCCAAAATCGGAATCATCAAGAGCTATTACCTGTTCCGGCGATATTTCACCCCTCAAGGAAGTTTCCCCATAGAAATCTCTTTCATTTTCATTCAACGATGAATAGTTTCCGCTACTTCTTCCGAAGTCTCTTCCCCCTTCACTCAACTTGAATCTGCTGATCATCTTTCTGAGTTCATCAGCCTGCCCCGAAAGCTCCTCGCTGGCAGCAGCACTCTCTTCGGCATTTGCAGTATTCTGCTGTGTAACCTGCTCGATTTGGGACAAACCTGTATTTATCTGCAAAACACCCTGAGCCTGCTCATTGGAGGCAATGGAAATCTCCTCTACGATCGCTCCCACACTTTTAGAAGCCTCAACCAGCTGCTTTAGAACCGAGGATGTCTCAGCAGAGATATTCGATCCGTTTTCAGCCTTCTTTATGGAGTCGTCTATCATCTCGGTAGTCTCTTTTGCAGCCTTTGCGCTCTTCTGCGCGAGCTCCCTCACCTCTTCGGCTACCACTGCAAAACCTCTTCCATGTTCTCCTGCCCTGGCGGCTTCGACTGCAGCATTGAGTGCAAGAACGTTTGTCTGAAAAGCGATCTCATCTATCACCTTGATGATCTTCGAGATGTTCTTGCTGGACTTGTCGATATCATCCATGGCCTCAAGAAGGATTTCCATCTGCTCGGATCCTGTTTTCGCTGACTCCATGGCCTCCTTGGAGAGAGAATCGCACTTTTCGGCGTTCTCCGCATTCACCCTGATCTGAGATCCTATCTCCTGCATTGAAGATGATATCTCCTCAAGTGAACTTGCCTGTTCCGTTGCACCCTCGGAGAGAGACTGGCTGGCTCCGCTCACCTGAAATGCTCCTGCAGCAACCTGTTCAACTGCTCCGTTTACCTGAAGAAGAATACTGTTCATGGAAACAACCGTGTTGTTGAGATTTTCTGAAATCATTGCGAAATTTCTGGAAACATCTTCTGTATCCCCCTCTCCATCCGCTGCGGTGTAGGAAACCGTAAGGTCTCCTTCAGACATCTTTTCTAGAGTTTTCGACAGCTTGTCAACCTCCTCAGACTGGTACCTGCTCACCTTATCGGCAACCCTCTGAGCCTTCTTAATCTCAGTCTGGTCAACAACTATCTCTATGGCACCGACAATGTCACCGGTACTGTTTTTTACAGGAGCGCCTGTGTATGAGATGTCGATTTTCATTCCCGAAGGATTGGCATCCGTCTCACTTGTATTCTTCTGTCCGTTTGCCATTGCCCTTGAACACGCACAGTTCGATGTCTGGCAATCGGATGTTTTGAAATGGTTGTAGCACTTCGAACCGAGAAGCTGCGTCCTCGATGAACCGACAACCTCGCATCCGGCCCGGTTCATAAAGTTAATATCGAAATTTTTGTCGATAAGCATGATCGGCGCGGGAACGGAATCCAAATGTTCCACAAATGTCTCTACGAGTTTATTAACATTCGCAGTAAGGTTTTTCCATTCTCCTTTGAAATCGCCGGTACCGCACCTGCTGTCCAGCTTTCCGGACTGCACATTTTCAATAAGTCCGCCTGTCTCCCTTATTAGATTTTCCACAAGAAGAACACAGTCATTGATGCTTTCTTTTATCTCACCAAAGTTTCCCCGGTAGTCCTCACTTATTATTTCAGGAATATCACCATTCGATATTCGAGCAATCTGTTCGATCATAACATTCATAGGCTTTACAAAGGCATCGATAAGAGTGTTCGTACCCTCAATAACGCCTCGAAAATCGACCGAAACCTCATACGGATTGCCTCTCACTTCTGTTCGGCCAATCCTGATATTTTCTACAATATCAAGAACATGTTCTACGGTTCTTTCCAGTCCCTTTCCGATGTTCTTCTTAATTACAACCGCTACGACAAAAGAGATTAAGAGAACAGCAATAATAATGAAAATTAACGAGTTGACAGTTGCACTCTCCGCTGACTCCATCTGTTCCCGTGAAATCTTTCCGGCATTTTCGGCCTTTTTTATTAAATTCCCTGCAGATACAAGCATCAGATCAAGTTTCTTCTGCTTTTCCAGGTTAATATCATGATTTTTATTGAATTGTTTCCTGTACTCCTTCACAGCAGCCAACATCCCGTTCATCTGATCGATATTGTGAGCTTTCTTCATTTTAGCCCTGGTTATTTCGATCAGCTTTTCAACTTCCCGGAAAAGGTGTTTCATCTCCTCGACATACCTTTCGTCGTGTCTGAGCATGTAGTTTTTTTCGGCTATTCGAAGCTCTTCGACATATTTTACGAGTCGGTTTGCATCATCGGACTTCTCCACCCTGAGTCGCATAAAGTTGCTTTCCATCTGCTTTTTCTGATCGTTCCGGAGGGCCACACCTTCCTGCTCCATTGATCTTGCGGCGGCAACCATTCCCTTTCTCGACTCGACTAGTTTTTTATGAAGGGTCACGTAATCCCTGAAGGAATCGATATAGACACCCTTTTCCTTCTTCATATCATTCATGAGAACTTTTTCTGCCTCGAAATCGAGGATCCTTTCCCCTGCCTCCATTTTGCGGTCGATTCTTTCCGATAGATCCATCATCTCATCGACATATTTTGCCTCTTCACGCATGATGAAGTTTTTTTCCAGATGACGCATTGAATGAACCATATTTACAAGGTCGTTCTGAACTTCTTCCTTTGAAAAGGTATTGGAAAGTTCTCTTATCCCCTTTAATGCGTAAGAGCCCATGGCAACATTTAAAAGTACGATCAACCCTATTCCTGCTACAAGTTTTTTGCCTATCGTCCACTCTTGAAAATTCATACAGCCCTCCAATTCTATATTTTTGCAGAGTAATCACCTTCCACAGCACTTCTTTTCACACCGAGCTTTTCATCTTCACCCAGCAGTCTGTCGACATCTATAACTATCTTCACATCACTGCCGACCTTTCCCATTCCCTTGACAAATCGGCCTTTCTCCTCCGCACCCATATTGGGAGGATCGGTGATCTGGCCGGCGTCGATATCTATGACCTCGGCGACCCGCTCGACTACGAGTCCTGTCTTCAGATCGTTCATATTTACAACGATAATGCAGCACTTCTCGTCGTATTCGATATCACAAAGCCCGAAGCGTCTTCTCATATCGATAATCGGGATGATTCTTCCCCTGAGGTTTATCACTCCGCTGAAGTAGCCTGCGCTGCCGGGAACCTCGGTAATATCCATCGTCTTAATGACGATTTCGCTTACGTATTCGATGCCGATAGCATAGTGCTCTCTTCCCACCCTGAAGGTGAGATACTTGGAACTTCTCTCTTCTTCCACCATTTTCATCTCTCCAATATTTGATTTAAGTTCACTAAATCTTCAGTTTTTCAACATCCAAGATGAGGGCGATCACACCGTTGCCAAGAATAGAACATCCCGCGACTGCAGGAAAAGAGCTCATCTGTTCCGGAACAGCCTTAATTACCGCCTGCATCTGACCAACTATTGTGTCGACAAAGAGCGCAAGAGGCTTTCGGGATGTCTCCACAATCACAAGCATTCCATCCTCGAGATTTTTATTTTCCGCTACAATTTCAAAAAGATCGTGCAGCCTGACAATCGGAATTATTTCATCCCTTATCCGGATCATCTCTCCCCCTTCGGGAGATACGACGATACGGTTGTTTCTCGGTTTTATGAACTCCCTTGAAGATAGAAGAGGAACGATGAAACTTCTTCCGCCAACCTTAATGAGCATTCCCTCTGTAATCGAAAGTGTCAACGGGATGGAAAGAGTGATGGATGTCCCCTTTCCGGGATTCGATTCCACGGCTATCGATCCTTTTACACTTTCGATATTTCTTTTTACGACATCCATCCCCACACCTCTTCCGGAAAGATCGGTGACTTCCGACTTTGTCGAAAAACCAGGATGAAATATGAGAGCCGGAATATCCTCATCCTTGACTTCCCTCTCATCGACAATCCCCCGTTCCCTCGCCTTCTCCAGAATATTTTTGGTATCCAGGCCTCCACCGTCGTCGGACACAATCACCTTTGTCCTGCCCTCCTCATGGAGCGCTTTCAGAGTGACGACACCGACCGGATTCTTCCCCGCAGCCGTTCTCTCTTCTGCCGTTTCGAGTCCGTGATCTATTGCATTTCGAATCAGGTGCAGCAGGGGATCGTGAATCGCCTCGATCACGGTTTTATCCATCTCGGTCTCTTCACCCTGAATGACGAGTTCAACCTCCTTCATGGATTTGGAGGCGACATCGTAAACAAGTCTATGCATTCTTCGAAACAGATTCTTTACCGGAACCATCCGCACCTCCATCGAAAGCTCTCGAAGCTCCCGAACGATCTTATTCATCTGTTTCGCAGCCTTTGAAAATAGGGGAAGTTCAAATCCCTCAAGATCGGGACTGTGGCTTAACATGTTGTTGACCACAACAAGTTCACTGACTAGATTTGTAAGAGCATCAAGTTTCTCCACAGACACCCGGATATCCCTGGGGCCGCTCTTTTTCTGTCCGGAAATTATTTTCTCGACATCTTTTTCTTCCGCTTCGCCCATATCAACAGGCACTTTTCCCAGGGGGCTTTGCTGTTCCGTTAGTGCACCATTCAAGGTTTTCTCATTGGTTTTCCCTTCTCTAAGCAGTATTTCTCCCATCTTTCCCTTCTCAATCGGAGCCACTTCATCAAGAAGATCAATGTAGAGCTCAACACCGGGAACATCTCCCTTCCCGCAATTTTTATAGCTTTCAAGTCCCTCTTTCATGGCATCGACGACACCCTGCACAACCTGCACTATTTCCGATCTCGAATTACTCATGACCCCATTCTCCCGAGAACCTTTCGTATACTGTCTGAAAGCCTCAACATATCCTTCAGCCCAAGTTTTTCTGCCCGTCTCTCAAACAGAGACATCTCTTTGTCCATTGCCTCCAACTCGTTTGAGGAGCCGCTCTTTTCCCATTTATGAAGTTCCTTTTCAAAATTGAGAAGCATGATTTCCATGCAGATGTTTTCTGCCTGTGAAACGGGTACGTTCGAAAGAATTGCCTCTAGTTGGGCCGCCTCTTTTCCAACAGCCCTGTCATCTCCTTCACACTCGATAATTCGCAGGGATTTTTTTAGAAAATCTATTGAAGTAAACGAAAGATCCTTGATTTCAGGTGTAACGACGACATGCCCCTTTCTCACATTTTCCAGTAGCGATTCCATTGCATGCGCAGCACTTTTCACATTTTTCATACCCAGAAAATCAGCCGTACCCTTGATTGAATGTGCTGTCCTGAAAAGCGCGTTTATGGTGTCTCTTTCGCCCCCCTTTCGGAATGTAAGAATCTTGTTTTCAGCCTCTTCAACAAGTTCCAGAGAGTCTGTGACAAACTCCGTCACCATCTCTTTGCAGGACATATCCATCTTTTCCTCCGCAAAAAAAACATAGTTACCACAATTGATGGAGCAAAGAGGATGCCAGATCTGTTTCAACATCCTTTTCTGTCGAGTTTTAAATAATTTTTCGAAAATTTTCACAGCACTCTTTCGAGCACGTTTGTATGAATTTTCACCATAGATTCACTGAAAATTGTATTAATTATCAATGTTGAGCTAAGCCTCGTTAAGTTCCCTTATACCCATATTTTTTGTCTGCAGATAATCTCATAAGCTGGAATCAACAGCCTGTTTCCCGTAAAAAGATGGTATTTTTCAGATTGTTTTTGTGGAGAAAATTGTATTTTTCGGAATTTCCGAGTGTGTTTTAGAGACTATACTTTTTGAGTTTGCTTATCAGAGTTTTGTAATTAACACCTAGAAGTTTTGCGGCTTCCGTCTTTTTTCCATCGGCATATGTGAGAGCCTTTTCAATCATTCTCCGTTCCATAGTCTCAAGATCGAAGGAATTAAACTCTTCTTCTGGAACAGTTGTTGAGAGAGCTCTGCATAAATCTTCTTTCGAAAGTTCTCGTGTTGATGAGAATAGAACTCCCCTTCTGATAACATTTTTAAGTTCCCTCAAATTACCTTTCCATTCATGGTAAAGAAACAGCAAAAGAGCTTCTTTTGAAATTGATCGAATATCTTTTTTCATTTCCGAAGCCGCCTCATATAGAAAAAGCTCAGAGAAGTATTTGATATCGGAGGGTCTATTGCGGAGAGGTTCAAGATTCACACTGTATTCACCGACTCTGTAGTAGAGATCCCGTCGAAATTTTCCCTCGGCTATTGAACTTTTCAAGGGTTCGTTTGCAGCAGCTATCACCCTGACATCAACGGAAACAGGTGAAGAGCTTCCTACGGGAAAGATCTCCCTCTCCTCAAGCGCTTTCAGTAACTTAACCTGGAGTGAAATAGGAGCATTTTGAATATCATCAAGAAAAAGTGTTCCACCTTCGGCACTACGGAAGAATCCCCGCCGTTCGGCTGAAGCACCTGTAAACGCACCTTTCACATGACCGAAAAGTTCGCTCTCCATAAGATTCTCGGGGATGGCGCCCATGTTAAGAGAAATAAATGTGCCACTCCTTCTCGCTGAGTTTTTATGGATAACCTTTGCAAGATAGCTCTTTCCTACCCCTGTTTCCCCTTCAATGAGAATTGAAAGTTCAGATTCAGCAACTGCCTTCATCTCATCACTAAGTCGGGCAATTCCCGAATTGCCGAGTGTGGAGGGAAGATCTTCCTCACCCGATCCGGGCATCTTGTCGCCAATATGATGCATGAGCCTGTTTAACGTTGAGACAAGCTCTTCAAAATCGACCGGTTTTCTCACGTAGCCATCGACTCCGACCTCAATTGCCTTTAGCAGATACTCCTTGTCACTAAATGCGGTTACAACTACAATCGGAATATCCCTCGAAAGCTCTTTTATGGAGGAAGCCATCTCAAGCCCATCCATGTGAGGCATCCTTATATCAGTCACTACAATATCCGGCTTTAATTGCCTGAAATACTCTAATCCTTCCAAGCCGTTTGATGCAGACCTTACATCAGCGCCCCGTCTTGATAAAAATGTCGAAATCTGCTTTCTCAGTTCGGATTCGTCCTCTACGACGAGAATTGTTCGCCCTCTGTAGAGCCGCTTAAGATCCATCCCTTCTCCTTACAAATTCAATGATAAAGCGTGCACCCCTCAGACCACTCGATCTGCATGTATAGTTTATTGCTCGAAGCCGGCCGTTCATATGCTTTTCAACTATTGTTTTACTCATGTAGAGACCCAGACCAGTTCCGGAACCTTCACCTTTGGTTGTAAAGTAGGGATCGAATATTCTCTCAAGATCTCCCTCTTTCACACCGCCTCCGTCATCCTGAATCGTGATTGTGACACCGTTGGCGGTCTGATGAGTAAAAATTTCTATAAGACCGTATGCCGATTGCGTATCCCTCTTCTCTCTTCTATCGAGAATGGCATCTTTGGCGTTATTCAGGATATTTATCAGAGCCTGCTTGAACTGATTTTGAAATCCCTCAATGATGCACGGTTTCAAAAGACACGGATTGAAGGAGACCGTGATAAAATGGTTCTTGAACTGTGCCACAAGAAGGGAGATTGCATCCTTAACTGCCCTGTTGACATCAAATAGTTCCCTCTCATCTGAGCTTTTGAAGAATCCTCTGAAGTCATCGATGGTTTTAGACATGAATTCAACCTGCTTTCTGGCTTCGAATTCGCACTCTTCGAGGTATGAACCGGACAACTCTCCGAACTTGTTGGCGTCAACAATATTCTGAAGAATAGCGGATACAGTAGAGAGAGGCTGTCTCCACTGATGTGCAATGGCCCCGATCATCTCCCCCATTGCCGCAAATTTCGACTGAGCCTCAATCAAGCGCTCCCTTTCAAGCTCCTTGCGCTCCATCTCCTTGCGCTGGGTAAGATCGGTTATTGTGGCTAAACGAAGTGACTTTCCGTTAAAAGACTGATTTTTGCCTGTAACCTGAACAGGAATCTCCCTCCCGGTTTTACTTAAAATTTCAATGTCGTAAGGCTTCTCAATATTCTTATCCAGAACATTTTCCACCTGA
This sequence comes from uncultured bacterium, assembly GCA_942492635.1. GTDB lineage: Bacteria > UBP6 > UBA1177 > UBA1177 > CALOFP01 > CALOFP01. The sequence continues at coordinate 1,131,447 of CALOFP010000002.1, read as the reverse complement.
TCCCTACAAGTCTCCGGAATGGCACTGCAAATGTTGACTCCAATAATCTCTTCCGCCGTCGCTTCGACCATCTCACAGAAGCGGGAGTTGCACTCGACAACAGTACCTCTGTCATGAAGAACTATGCCGACATCGGCCATGTTGGATAGAATGCGAAATCTCATCTCACTTTCCAGAAGTTTCTTTGTAATCTCTCTTCTGATGGAGATCTCCCTCTTGAGTTTCCGGTTGGCAATTTCAAGAGTGCTTGTACGTTTGCTGACCTGCTCTGCCATCTTTTGGGGAAGAAGTGGATCATCTCCTACAAGTTTGGTATTTTCTATGACTTCCCTGACACGGCGCATCAGAAACGACAAATCCGGAACAGGTTTCTCATCTCTGTCAAGAACACCGAGCTCACAGTCAAGTATGGTGAGCTCTATTTCATCGAGAACCCCTCTGCACTCTTTTACAAACTCCCGCAGCGTCTCTATTTCTCTATTGTTTTCAAAAATAAACACCCCCTCTTTTTCCCAGCTGTGATAACCGGAACGATTTTAATTATAGCAATTGAAACATTCTTGGCAATTTCTGTTTTAACAAACCTTTAATTCCCTGAATCTTAAAATAAAATTGTTTTCTTTTCAAATTAACAACGGATGAAATGGAACAGTTATCTTTCCTAATGCAGGAAACCGTTTAAGATATTAGAAAGATTGATATGTCAGATGAATTTTTTCCTGAGAAATGCGGCAGCGTCCTCGGGAAAGGTCGGGTTGACGTAGACCGATCCGCCCATACTCAAAGCGGAGTGGGTTGTGAGATAAGGTCGAATTTCAAGATGCCAGTGAAAGTAATTATTTATGTCCTCATACTCTTCAGGAGGCTGGAGCGGTGTGCTGTGAAGCACGATGTTGTATGCGGGGGAATCGAGGGCCCTCCGGATCCGGTACATGGTATCACGGAAAATTCTCGCAAGAGAAATGAAGGAGTGTTTGCTTGAATCTTCGAAATAGGGCCGGTGCCCCTTCGGCATTATCTTGATTTCGAAGGGAGCTACGCTGGCATAGGGGCAGAATGCAACGAACTCATGGTTCTCGTCTACAATTCTGGAACGCTGGGAAAGCTCCTGGTTGACTATATCACAGAAAACACATCGCTGTTTGAATCCATAGTATGTCGATGCATTCCGAATCTTTGCCTCGACACTCGGCGGAATAAAAGGAAATGCCGCCAGTTCACTGTAGTGGTGATCCATCTTTCCGCCCGATTTCTTTCCTCTATTCTTGTACACCATGATATACTTGAACCTGGTATCCCGCTTTAGATCTACGATTCTGTCGTGAAAGGCCCAGAAAATGTCCTCAATCTCCTTTTCCGTCAACTCATCGATGTGGATATCGTGGCGGGGAGTCTCGACTATCACCTCATGGGCACCGAATCTTCCCATGAAATCGTAAACTCCGTCCCCCATGAATTTAAGCTCCTCTTCGATTTTCATAACAGGATTTCTTGCCGGAAAAGCCCTGAGCGACCAGTCGAAATTTGAGGGAGCGATGTGGTTGTAACGGAAAAGTTCCGTGCCTGTGGCGTATTCGTTTCCGGGGCAGAACGGACAGCTGTCCGCGGAAGTTTCAACATCCTGTTCCTTTGATTTTTCAAGAATCGTTCCTACCTTTTCAGGAGCAAATATCACCCAGTTCTTGGAAACCGGATCCCTTCTTACAGATCCCTTTTTCATGGCATTCCTACCCGTTGTTAAGAATTAGTTTTCTAACTATCTTGACCGACTTTTCCGGTTCAAGTCTTATTTCGAATGCATTCAGAACCGAAGTTCCCTGATAGGTTCGCTCTATGCCTCCTTCGGAATTTGAAATTGTTTCCACAGGAAAAACAAACATTTTTCCGAAGTCAGAATAGCTTGTCACCATCTTGAAGCGATCCCAGTTGTTGTGAATCGTGTACTCGCATACGTTCTCGTATTCACCCGGCTCGATGAGATCCAGTTTTTTGTGTTCAGATGTCATGTACCTCAGAGGATCACGGTTCGTCAGCAGAGTGAGGTTATTTTCAACACCGAAATAAAAGTTGACATCACCCATCGTTTCATTCTTAAAGGTGTACTCAATCTCAAAGTATGGTTCCATCCGATAGAGTGTCACCTTTTTTGTATACTTTATTCCGATCTTCGACCGGAGTGTTCCTCTGAGCTGAATATAGTTCTCAAAGTCGTCGCGCCTTCTTGCCTGGGGCGTCTTCAGATGAATAGGCCGGGACCAGAGATCGTCGATCTCTTCGATGTTGGAATTTTTGAAAGCGTCAAGAGTAAAAGGAGATTCTGAAAAATGTTCAAGCAGAAAAAGCTTTTCGTATTGGTCGTATATGACGAGTCCTTCAAGGCCCTCCTCTTTGGCGCCGGAGATATCGTGGATGCTGACGGTTTCACCCTTCACCACCTTCTTTCCCAAATCCCTGTGAAAGACCTCTCTTCTTCTTGAAAAAACGTTGGAAAGAGAGAAAGCCTTACGGCGGTTTTCCATCCAGAAAATTCTTCCACATCCGTCGAAACCGATGGACATGTCGCCGTTCTGAAAAAGTGTCTGAAGGGAACCGTCCGCAAGGTAGTCCGACTTTTCAGCCCGGAAGGAACTCTGCTCCCTGTCAAGATAGTTTTCGCCATCAATGATATTTCGATAGACGGCATCACGCAGGTAGTTCAGATATACACCCCCAAACAGCCCGTGCCAGTATCCGCAGTTGCACTGACTCATATAAAGATGCCTTCTAGCCTTGTTGACGGCCCGTCTAAGACTCTTTTTCCGAAGCCGTCCCGCCTCTTCAGCCGCAGATCGAACTCTTTTTGAAAGAATAAGCGACCTCTTGAGCATCCTGTTTGATTCAGGATACTTGGAAAGAAAGGTATTCCATATCCCGCCCTTCATGAAAAGTGAAAATCTCTCCCAGTCTCCCTTATCTCTCAGCTCTTTTTTAAGATCCGTAAAACGTTCCTGAAGATTTGTGGGAAGAGCCCACTCCATCATCTCCTCGTAGGATGCGGGAGGCAGGTAGATCCGTCCCTTGGGGGGAAGGGATTCGAATGCGTCACTTATCGGAGCGAGTTTAACAATATCGGAAGACTCCACCCAATCCAGAAATCTCCCTAGCCACCCCTCCTCAAAAACCCATTTGTAGGTGCCCGGCCAAACTCCGAACTTCTCTCCGTCGTCACCGTAAAAAAAGCTCGATGTACCGTGATTTTCGATCGACTCGCGAATGTAACGATCGATATCCGCAGGTTCGTGGAATGGAATGCTGTAGCGAAGGGTTTTATCCACAGGAAATATGGTCAGTTTCTTTCCGTGACGTTCCGCAATCCAGGGATGATAACGATCCGCCTCGCTCTTTCCCGCATAGAAAATGTGTGAATCATCCACCATTGTGTAGGAGAGACCGGCCGCGGAGGCTATGTCTATCACCGCGTCATCCCATATCCGTTCTGTAAGCCAGAAGCCCTTTGGAGAAACCCCAAACCGTTTTTTCAGGTAGCCGTTCATCATGTCCAGCTGCCCGATGGCATCTTCAAATGGGATTGTGGCGAGAATCGGTTCGTAGTAACCGCCGGAAAGCATCTCTATCCGCCCCTGCTCGACCATTCTCCCGATAAGGTCAATGAAATCGGGGTGATGACTTTCGATAAAATCGAAAAGAGGTCCTGAAATGTGAAGACTCAGTGAAATATTCCTTCCCTTGAGCGATTCAACGAATGGTTTGTAACTTTTCTGAAAAGCCTCTTCAAAAACATGCTCGAAGTTGCCGACAGGCTGATGGCTGTGAATGGCGAAATAGATCTTCTTCATCCTACCCTCCTAAACATCCCACATCTGCAGTAGAAAATTACGGTCCGGAACCGTTATATCTATCATTCCCATATCGGGAATACGTTCTATTTCGGCGCCATCGGATGCGAACACCTTCAGGTGCAGCGAGACAGTGCTGCCGGGAATCAGGTTACAGGACTTGAATGGAACCGAGCTCTCAAGGACATCGGAAAAGGCTGCTCTGCCCACATCAATGGCTTCCGCAAACTTTTCGCTTCCTCTTCCAAGCACAACTCCGAAACCCGATTTTTCAAATCTTCTGAGAGGCAAAACAAAGTCTGCCTCCCTTCCGTTGGCAATAAAAAACTTTACAGAACATCTTTTATCCTCCAGCTGTCCCACAGGCTGGGAAAATGTGAGCTTAAAATATAGGTTCTCCTTGTCAAAACCGTAGTAAAACTTATCGACGATTCTATTGCTGTCGTACATGGAGCCGCCGGGTCGGATCGAATTGTCGTACTCTCCCGAACCACACCAGCTGTAGAAACACTCCTCCATACCGTCGATTTGTGGTGAAATGAAGGCCGAGGGCTCCCGAAATATCTCCACCTTTTTCATTCCACTTATGGGAACATCGAGAAATGAGGGGGATTCAATTGAAAGAATCTTGTAGACTTTTCGAAGATGACGTCTGAAAAGGCGATCGAACAGATAGTCATTTTCCGTAGAAAAGGTCTCTCCGTACCACCAGAACCAGTCCGATCCCTCAGCGCGGTAAAGCGAGTAGAGCACTTCCCTCACATTCTCCTCATCCATGGAAGGATTCTTAATTCTGTAATCCTCCCAGAAGTCCCTGACCTTCTTGAGGTAGTTCCATGCCGTATTCTCCTGCATCCCGCCTATCCATATGCGGTAATCGCTGTTTATCCAGGATCCGCTGTAAAGACGGTTAAGCATCGGAAAAGTATCAAGATCCTCTCCCTCGAGATATCCGGAAAATGTATTTGATGTGACCGTTGTGGCCGCTGTGATTCTCTGAAAAAGGGAGGATAGAAAATCTTTCCCGTTCCCAGGATAACTCTCCCAGGCATTTTCACCGTCAAGTATTACCGGAAGCACCTTCTCGAAGCGATCTTCCGAAAAATGGGACGCTACGGATTCAACGTACCTCATGAAAATATCCACAGCCTTACCCGTATCCATTCGTGAAAATGAAAAACCTATGAGATCGGAAAGATACTTGTCCCTGAAGAAAGTGACTACTTCACTATTTTCACTACGGACTCGATATGGTTTGTAGAGAATCCTCGACTTGTCGAAGTTGTTGATGGATCTGAAAAGTATACCGTCATCAGTAGCCATCCACTTCACTCCGTTTTCGGATGCAACCGGCACAATTTCCGGTGAAACAGAACCTTCGGCTGGCCACATTCCGGAAAGTTTCCTTCCCCATATTCTCTCTGAGTAACGTTTTCCCTCCTCCAGATGCCATCTCGCATCCCTGGGGTAGAAAAATCGCTGAGGCATCGGTGCAGAAGGCGCCGATCTTTTGGAGATATCGGTATCGTACACAAGTGGGAATATGGGATGATAGAAGGGGGTGAAACTCACCTCAAGCTTCTCCTCCGACATCAGCCTTCTGTAGAGAGGAATAATGTCCTTGAGAACTCCCTTCTGGATTCTTAGAAGCTCCCGCTTATCCTCGGTAGTGAAAAAACGATCCTTCTCTTCAAGAAGACGTAGAAATGGATAGTGTTCTCGCGCCATGAAACCGAACCATTTCAGGTTGAAAAGAACCTGAAGATCGAGAATCTCATTCCTGGAAAACATGCTTCCCATCTCAATGAAAGAGAACCTTTTCCTGTAATCCTCCCTCTTAGAAAGAAGCTCCCCGTACCTGTGCGATGTGTGAACCAGTCTCTCCCAGTTGAGCATGAAGAAATTTTCAAGAACGAATCCCTTCTCCTCATCGTTCATCTCATCAGGATCTTTCTGAGTAAGTTCCATCCATCTGTCTGTGGCTTCATTATTAACGTAGTCTTCAATCTGTTCCAGAAGACTCGGCACCATATTTATCGTTCCTCTGATTCCGTACTTCTCCATCACGAGCGGAATATCGTAATAGCCTTTGGTAGCATGTAGTCTCACCCATGGCATTACGTAGTAATTTTCAATCGTGTCCTTGTAGTAGGGTTGGTGCATGTGCCAGAGAAAAAGGATCGTGACCTTCCTGTCCATAGGTCCCTCCTCTATTCGAATATATACCCCTTGGGTACAACTACTATACCCTCTTCGGTAACGGTAAATCCCCTCTTTTTGTCCTTTTCAAGATCGAATCCTATTTCCGTGTCGGGAGGAATAACTACATTCTTGTCCACAATCACATTTCTGAGGGTGGAGTAACGTCCGACCTTTACATTATCAAAGAGAATGGAATTTTCAATATGTGAATAACTGTTAATTCGAACTCCAGGGGAAAGAATCGTACGATCGATCCTTCCTCCGCTGATGATACAGCCCTGTGACACTATGGAGTCGGTCGCAATTCCCACACGCTGGTTCTTTTCATCAGCGAAAACGAACTTTGCAGGATGCATATTGACTTTAGGAAAGCCGTAAATGGGCCAGTTGTTGTTGTACATGTTGAGGGCCGGAGAAACAGATATCATATCCATATGGGCCTGCCAGTAACTGTAGACCGTACCCACATCCCTCCAGTAGGGTTTTTCATACTCGGCAGTTCCGTCGACAGGAATCTTGTTTCTCAGGAAATCGTAAACAAAAACTCTCTTTTCCGGATAGAGGGCGGGAATTATGTCCTTTCCGAAATCATGGGCACTTTTCTCATTCTCAGCATCGGCGGATACAGCCCTGGCAAGAACACCTGACTTGAAAAGATAGTTCCCCATGCTTACGAGGGCGTAATCGGGATTACCAGGCATCGGTTTAGGATTCTTAGGCTTCTCCTCAAAACCGATCATGCGGCAATCCTTATCCACCTCAATGACTCCAAAGGAGCTCGCCTCCTCAATCGGTATCGGAACTGCGGCTATGGTCATATCGGCACGATTGGCAAGATGATATCGATACATCTGACCGACATCCATCTTGTAGATATGATCACCACTGAACACGAATACGTTTTCCGGAGTTTCATCGTTGATGAGGTTGAGATTCTGATAGATTGCATCTGCACTTCCCAGATACCAGTTCGTTCCGGTTCTCATCTGGGCCGGTACGCTTTCCACATACTGGTTGAACTGCTGTGACATCTGCCAATGTCTCGACAGATGCTGGTTGAGGGCGTTGGATTTAAATTGTGTCAACACCTTGATCTGCATGAAACCGGAATTCACAAAGTTGCTGAGCACAAAATCTATAATCCGGTAGATACCGCCGAAAGGCACTGACGGCTTGGCCCGTTCGCGAGTGAGGGGGAAGAGGCGCTTACCCTCTCCCCCTGCAAGAATCATAACCATGTTCCGAGTCATATCGATCCCTCCTCATATATGGAAAAGAATAATATTTCGTCACGACATGAAATCCTTCAACTTACCTTCGATGAGTGCCTGAATTCTTGAAAGAGCCGCTTCACTCTCCGCTTCGAATCTAAGAACGATAACATTCTGTGTGTTACTGGGTCTCAGAAGTCCCCATCCGTCTTCGAACGTTATTCTCGCTCCGTCGACATCGTTGACGTTGTAATCGTTTTCCTTGAAGTAGGAAACGACATTGTCAACTATACCGAACTTTTTCTCATCGTCGACCTCCACCCTGATTTCGGGTGTTGAAAAGGTATCGGGAATACCTTCGAGAAGAAGGTTGACGTCGATTTCATCCATTTTGGAAATTATTTCAAGCAGTCTGAATGCCGAATATATGGCGCAATCGTATCCGAAAAAGCGTTCCTTGAAAAAGATGTGGCCGCTCATTTCTCCGCCGAGAAGGGCACCCTCCTCTTTCATCTTCGCCTTGATGAGGGAGTGTCCCGCTTTCCACATAATCGCCCTTCCACCGTGCTTTTCGATATCGTCGTAAAGAGTTTTCGAACACTTCACCTCTCCGATAATGGTTGCTCCCGGATTGTTCTCGAGTATCGAACGGGCATAGATTGCAAGAATTTTGTCGCCCCAGATTATTTTTCCGTTGTGGTCGATAAGTCCTATACGGTCTGCATCCCCGTCGAATCCGATTCCGAGCTGAATCTTATCGTCGTTTTTAACGGCTTCGATCATGTCCTGGATGTACTCGACAACAGTGGGATCAGGATGGTGATTGGGGAAGTTTCCGTCCGGTTCCTCAAAGAGAGAAGTAACGTTGATTCCCATCTTCTTCATCAATGGAACGGCAACAAACCCTCCGACACCGTTTCCGGAATCGACCACTATGTTAAGCCTCTCGGGTCTCTCTATCTTGATGTTTTCAAGAATATATCTTTCGAAATCGGGCACTATGTCGTGTGTCTCATTCTCACCTTGCGTTTTCGCCGATATGAAATCGTCGGCTTCCATAAGATCCGCAATTTTCTGAATATCATCACCGAAGACAGGAAGATCACCCAGGTTGATCTTAAATCCGTTGTATTCCGGCGGATTGTGACTTCCGGTTATCATAATTCCGCCCTGAACATCAAGATTGAAAAGGGAGAAGTAGAGAAGGCCTGTCGGAACCATACCGAGAAAGACCGTATCTATTCCACTTTCATTAAATCCCCGGATAAGCCCCCTCGCGAAAACGGGGCTGCTCTTTCTTGCGTCGTGACCGATTGAAACCCTCTTGAGTTTCGGATTCTTCATTTTATAAAAAGCTGAAATTCCTCTCGCGAGGTTATATGCAAAATCTTCTGTAAGATCCTTATCTACAATTCCCCTGACGTCATACTGTCTGAATATGGAACGGTTCACTTTCATCAATTCCTCCTAATCGTCAAACATATCAGTTATGGTTCCCAATAATCCGCTTCGTTTTTCTCCGCTGTTTCCCGATCCCATTCTCGAACTTGCAGAAAACATGCGATCTGCAAGCCTTGAAAAGGGCAGTGTCTGGATCCAAACCTTTCCCGGGCCGGTTAGGTTGGCAAGAAAAAGTCCCTCTCCTCCGAAAAGCGCGTTTTTAAATCCACCCACAAATTTTATGGAGTAGTCGACACCTGCCGTAAATCCTACGAGGCATCCGGTATCGATTCGGAAACGCTCGCCCGGTGCGAGCTCTCTCTCCATCACTGAACCGCCGGAATGAACAAATGCCATTCCGTCGCCTTTGAGTCTCTGAAGTATGAATCCTTCGCCGCCGAAAAAACCGGCCGAAAGTTTTTTTGTAAAGGCTACACCTACATCGGTTCCCTTTGCTGCGCAGAGAAAAGCATCCTTCTGGCAGAGAAACTCACCTCCAATGGAACTAAGATCTATCGGAACAATATTTCCTGGAAATGGTGATGCGAAAGCGACATGACTCTTTCCCGAACTTCCCTTGTGTGTAAAGTTCGTTATGAAAAAAGACTCTCCGGTTACCAGCCTCTTCAACCCTCCGAATATACCGCCGTCCATCTTTGTCTGCATCTCAATGCCCTCTTCCATATAGAGCATTGCTCCGGCTTCGGCTATAACTGTTTCCGAAGGATCCAGTTCTATCTCGACCGCCTGCATCTCATTTCCGATAATTTTGTAATCTATAACATCCGATACCATTTAAAACCTCCTGTGAGAAAAACCCGTTTCAATATAGCACAATGATAATATAAATCAATTTTATTCAACTGATTACACTAAAAACCATATTTAAACTCATTGTATCTATTCCAAAACACACAGACAAACCAATTCTTCTGTTATTACAAACACATCTGATTTTCAAGACAAACTCTTGAATCTATTAAATTGAAAGCAAAAAAACACCAAATATTCCGCTGCTTTTTTGTATACATTATAAATCTTTTTAAAAACAAATAACTTCAACAAACAATCCTTTTATACTGCGGACAAAAAACATCTTTCATCTGCGACAGAAAACTCCTGTTCAAATTGTTCTGATTACCTGATTTGATTCATCCTGAAAAAATCTTACAGCAGAGCTAAGAGGCATCTCGAGGATAGGTCGCTCTTTGAACTTGAAAAAGTTCAAAATTTCTACGACACAAAGAACGAAGCAGAGCTTCGGGGAATTAGACCCTCCACATAGCTATTCCTGTTAAATATTGTCAGTAGCAGTACCCGTAGAAACAGGGCTGACCACTACAGCAACGATTTTTCGAAGAACACCGTTCACCCGCCTGTATGCATTTGGTTACATTAAAAAAATTGGGGTTCGTACCTCCGCTTTTGCAGCTACTCACATCGTAACCGGAGCAATCTTGCTTGCATACAGCCACACCGCTGGCATAGGACTCATCAATAGATGAACAGGGAACAGTTAACCCTTTTTCGCAAACCTCCCCTTCATCGACTTCGCCGTTTCCACATTTATCATCAACAGCACATACAGGAGAACAGACACGATATCCGACTATTCCGGAGACATCCCCTTCGGGAGTATTTGAAGGATGGTAGAAATTGAGAGAACCTTCCATATAGAGAGGACCTCCTCCCGCAACAATATTTTCAGCCTCAACAATATCCAAAGTTCCTGCTCCTATGCCCTGAACACACTTTTTCTCTCCACCATCCATTTCGAAAACCAAAATTTTCACAGATTTCTCACCGCTATACAGAACATCAACAGATCCTTTCTTTACAACTGCAGGATTGAACAACATGACGGTTTCGTACTTCCCAAGCTGTTCATCTTTCACTGAAGAATCAACTATTTCAAGACGTTTCACTTCATTTTCAGACCTCACAAAACCGTAGTAACTTCCTTGGGAATAGTAAGGAAGAACAACTGTACCCTTTCCAAGAACACCGTTGAAGGCTGTATCCGATACAACTCCATTAGAATCTCCTGCCGAAGGCGAAGCGGAGCGGATATAGTTCAGTTTCACATCCACACGTCCCTTACCGTAGGGTAATTCAGCACAGGAAGGTTCTCTTTCGCATGTGCTTGTATTCCAACCGCCGCAATCGTCAAAACATTCTGCCACACCGGCTGCATAGGCATCACTAATATTTTTACAACTTAGCGTGCCTCCGTCGCATAATTCATACATCTCTTTAGTGCCGTTCCCGCATAGAGGATCAACAGAATCCACATCATAATCTACAGGCTCTCCATTTCCCGGATCCGAATCATTCTGACCTCCCGAATCATCACCATCATCCGAACCTGTATTCACTGAATCCTGATCGTCCTGATTCCCCGGATCATCATCTGAACCAGTACTTCCTATGTCCTGGTCATCCTGGCTTCCAAAATCATCATCTAGGTCTGTACTTCCGGGGCTCTGGTCGTTTTTATTCTCCAGATCACTTCCCTTATTTGGGTCATCAATTTCAGCCTCATCTTCATCAGATCGGGAATCGCCTTTAAATTCATGATCCTCTTTTTCCAAAATCAGACCGACACCGTTCTTTTTCTTATCTTCACATGAAATGTTTAAGATACCAAACAAGAAAACGGCAAGAAAAACCATGTTTAAGCTTCTCACGGTCACCTCCATTTAAACAAACTTTTTTGTAAAGTAGATCGAAGTTTATACAGCAAAAACCCAAATGTCAACTTTCACCAAGTTAAACAAATACTTACACACCATCACTCAAATCTATCTCAAGTGACAATTCAGGGATTCAGTTTGAAATATTTGAGCTTTGAATAACCACTAAGGAGAAAACCAAAATACCCTTCACCGGACACGGTATTCTCTGATGCTTGATGAATTTTCCGACATACTCATGTTTGTTGGTCATCACAAAACGAATCCACGAAGAACTGGAAGGCCAAAATCAAGAACACCGCGGAAAGATCGATCTTTGAATTTGAAATAGTTCAAAATTGCTCTATTAAGAAAACAGAGCAAGCTTCAGTGAATCGGATCCTTAACCAAAGAGACATTTCAGGCCTTATCAAATATGTCAAGGCGATTTCTTCCATGTTCCTTTGCAGTGTAGAGCATCTTGTCGGCCAAACTCAAAACCGTCTGGATATCCTTACCGTCGCTATCGAAAATCGCTCCGCCGATGCTTACAGTCTTGCTTATCACAAGCTCGTCCGAAAGCTTGAATTCAAAGGTCTCAACAGCATCCCTCACTCGCTCACCTATGAGTCTGAGGTCTTCACGATCCTTTATCTGACAGGCCATCACAAACTCCTCCCCGCCGTATCGGGCAACCACATCATTCTTCCTTCGGTTCTGGCGGAGAATATCAGCAAGCATCTTGAGAACCCTGTCTCCCATGAGGTGACCGTATGTGTCGTTTGTATCCTTGAACTTGTCGACATCCAGAATGAGAATTCCAAGCAGCCCACCGAATCTATCCAGTCTTGCCACCTCGGCCTCCATGCGCTCAAAAAAGAATCGCCTATTGTAAAGTCCCGTAAGTTCATCGACGGTAGAGAGTCTCTCGAATTTCGATTTAAGATCTTCAATACGTCGCAGATGTTGGTGGCTCTTCTCAATTTCGCGCCTCAACTGCTCAGTTCGTTCAGAAACCTTTCGTTCCAGCTCCACCCGCTTCTGCCCAGCTCGGTGGAAGAAATAGAGCACAAGAAGCATGACAAACCCGACGAGAGAAGTCCTGAACCATTTAGTTGCCCAAAACGGAGGCCGAATATAGACGGGAAGAGAAGCCTCGTATCCACTTTCAACGCCGAATCGATTAACAGCCTTTACCATGAACTCATACTCTCCGGGGGGCACATTGGTATATCTAAGCTCATTGTTTTTCGACTTTGACCACTTGTGTTCCAATCCCTTCAACATGTAGAGGTAGCTTACATTTCCCGTTCCTGACGGAGAAGGCGAAATAAAGCTGAATGTTATGTAGTTCTGATCGTAATTGAGAATAAGTTTCGATTGATCCACCGTTATAGGCTCGTCATAGATCTTCACATCCTGAACGAAAATTTTCGGAGGAACCGATTTCCTTTTTGCCTCAAAACCTCTCCGCATCCAAGCTGCGGTGTTATCCAAACCGAACCATAGATCTCCATCGCTGTCCATCATTACAGCATTTGTATTGGCCTCCTCTTTTGCCAGGCCGTCGTTTCTGTTGTAGTTGTAGAGTATCCGGTCATCTTCAACGAGGTAAATTCCACGATTCGTACCGATCCAGGTTCTCTTCTCCGACGTCGAATAAATAAAGTAGATGAACTCGAATATCCGATCATCTGGATTCTTGATTCTGACGACCTTGCCTGTATTGGTATCGTACCTCAAGACGTACTCTTTAGATCCGAACCAGACGGAACCGAAATCGTCGGCTGAAACCTTTGTAATGAGACGCCCCAGCTTCTCAATTTCGCCATTAAATTTCTCAACCGAACCCTTCTTGGAATTTACAAAGATGATCTCGTTATCCATTGTCAGGAGGTAGATATTGCCTTTGGTATCCACCTCGACATCGATGAATCGTCTTGAACCCATATTCAAATTATCGAGCAGCCGGAATCTTTTCACCTCTTTTCCGTCGTAAATGTAGACCCCGCTCCTTGTGTTTAAAAGAAGATCGTCCTTGTAATCGGCAAAGCCGTAAACCATCCTTGAACCGTTTTCATTTGAATCGGGAAGAGGTACACTCTTCATCGAGTAAGGGAGCTTTCTTTCGGCCCTGAAGAGTCCCTCCTTTGTCCCGATGAGCAGTCGACCCCCGAAAAGAGTCGTAGTATAAACTCCCTTCAGCGAACAGATATTCGACGAATCATCACAGGAAGAGAATAGGTTACTGAACTTATTTGCCTTTTTATCATACAAAGAAAATCCGTCGATTCCACCGAGGAGAACTTTTCCCTTTTCAGGCTCGATTACTGTGAAAGGTACTCCGAGTTTGTCCTTTTCGGTGAAGTTAACGAAAACAATCGGAGGCAGAACTACAACACCTTTTCCGCTGAATCCCACCCATATGTTGCCCATGCTGTCCTGGAATAAGGATTGAACCGAGGCTGAAGGAATTCCCGTATCGGTACTGTAGTGTTCCTGTTGACCGTTAGCGTAACGGATGAAGAAGCCGTTCTTTTCCGTACCGACATAGACTGCTCCCTCGCGATCCACATAGACCACCGTCGTCTTGCTACCTTTCATATCAAGCAAGGGAGAGGTTTTTCCATCGGCATCTACGAAAAAGACACCGTTACTCTCTGTCGCAACCACCACCCCGTTCTTGTAGGGTGAAATGGATGTTATGGAAGTATTCTTGAGGACATCAACCTTTTTCCCCTTTCCCTGCTTAAAAACGAAAAGCCCCATGTTTGAAGTACCTATCCAGGTGGTTCCGTCCTCTCTTACACCGAATGTCTGCGGAGAAGCCCCTTCTGGAAGAACACTGGGAGTCTCTCGAACCCCGCCCTCCTTAAGTGCAGCCACACAGTTTCCTCCGATCTTATTACGGAGTACATAAACCTCCTTTCCACTCTTCTGAAGCTGGATCGAACGGAACATCTCACCGGTCTGCTCAGCAACTATACCTTCGGAATCTATTGTGTAAACGCCAGTTCCGGTCGCCACCCAAACCCTGTCGTCATAAAAGAGCATGTCGTAGACTCTGGAATCTTTGAGATGTTTATTAAATTCCCTATTTCTGATACCGACGCCGTCCAGACGGTTAACGCCTCCGGCCATAGTTCCGATCCAGACGAATCCCCTTTGGTCTTCTGTTATAGCTGTCACCTGACTCTGAGACAACCCCTCGGAAGTAGTATAGTTCTTAAGGTACCTTATGGAAAATCCATGAAGATGAGTAACCATCAGAATAAAAATTATACACAACACCAAGTTAAACGTTTTTATTTTCAACACAACCTCTCAAAACAAAGCTTTGGACAACAATGCGACATAATAACAAAACCTATTGATTTTTCAATTTTTTCACCAATGATTTCATACAATAAATATCATTCGTATATTGTCCTCCCATATGGCGCACAGACGAATTCCACATCAGACAACACCACAAAAGAGAATGTTTATTCAGAAAGCTTATCATAAAAAGTTTAACTTTTTGAATGGATGAGAACGCAAAGATCAATTTCACCGGGAATTTTAAAAGCCCATATTTTTGACTTGAATGCAAAATGTGATAATATGTCAGGCCAATTTTTTTTTGAGGGTGACCATGAAAGGACTTACATTCCAAGATATGATTTTTAAACTTCAGAAATACTGGGCTGATAAAGGGTGTGTTATGGCACAACCTTACGATATCGAGATGGGAGCGGGAACATTTCATCCTGCAACATTTTTCTACGCCCTCGATCCAAGAAACATCAGCTCCGTCTATGTTCAGCCTTCCAGGAGGCCCACAGACGGAAGGTACGGCGAAAGCCCCAACCGCATGCAGCGTTTCTACCAGATGCAGGTCCTTGTCAAACCGAGCCCTGAAAACAGTCAGGAACTCTACCTCGACAGTCTCAAGTCAATAGGAATTGATCCGGCGGCCCACGACATCCGTTTCGTCGAAGACGACTGGGAAAGCCCCACTCTCGGAGCCTGGGGACTGGGATGGGAAGTTTGGCTCGACGGAATGGAGATAAGCCAGTTCACATACTTCCAGCAGATAGGCGGACTCGATCTCAAGCCCGTACCTGTTGAACTCACATACGGACTTGAGAGAATCGCTATGCATATCCAGGACGTGGACAACGTCTACGACCTCAAGTGGAACGACACTGTAACATATGGCGATATTCACCACATGGACGAGGTTCAGAATTCACACTTCAACTTCAACGAAGCTCCGGTGGAAGATTTCTTCAAGTTCTTCGACCGATATGAGGCAATCTGCCGGGATCTGACTGAAAAGCAACTCGCCAGACCTGCCTACGAATTCTGCATCAAGGCATCTCACGCATTCAATATTCTCGACGCAAGAAAGGCTATCTCCGTAACGGAAAGACAGCGCTACATAGCAAGAATACGTACTCTTGCCTGCAACATCGCCCAGACATATATGAAGGATTTTAAAGAGAAGTAGAGACACTCATTCTATCTTTCGAAGATTTGTCTTCAATTATTGATTTCATAAATTCTAAAACAAAACACTATTCAGGTATAAAAAATTCTTTGCTTTTATACTTTCGAATCATAATGAGTAAAATTTCAAAAGAACAAACAAAGAACTTACAAAAATCACACACTTTTAATTTCTACCGAATAAAATTGCAACACAATCAATTTATTGTATAATAAAAGGCCTTTTTTGAGGCGTCATGAATTGCACGGTTTTGGATAGCCCTGTAACAACCTTGATTACAGCATTTATCGGAGGTTTTAATGGCTGATCTTTTGCTTGAGATTGGGTTCGAGGAGTTTCCGCCCTCGTTTATCAGACCTGCCGCAGAATATATCGAGAAGAGATTTCTGGATACTATGAGGGAGGAGCGGATTCCTGCGGGAAAATCAACGCTCTACTTTACAAACAGCCGCATAGCATTTCTTGCAGACGGAATTCCCGAAGTTCAACCGGATCTTAAGGAGAAGGTTCAGGGACCGCCTGCCCGCATAGCTATAGGCCCCGACGGATCACTCACAAAGGCGGGAGAGGCGTTCATGAAGAAGAACTCTCTTTCGACTTACGAGATCGAGTCCGGGATAAAGGGAGATGTACTCACCGGATGGAAAGAGGAGAAGGGACGTGAAATCAAGGATATTCTTCTTGAAACCCTCTCCAGCACGCTCACCACGATTCCGTTCAAGAAGTCGATGCGCTGGGGAGATTGCGATCTTCACTTCGCAAGACCGCTCAGATGGATCACCATGCTCGTAGGCGGTGAGGCGGTATCTCACAATTTCCACGGAATTTCCTTCTCATCGACAAGTTTCGGCCACAGATTCCTCTCACCGGAAGCTGTTTCTGTAACCACCCAAAACTATGTTGAAAAGATGACCGAGTGCCGCGTGATCGTCGATTTCGACGAAAGAGTGAAGATTATCGAAGATGAGGTCGAAAAGACAATTCAGAACCTCGACGGCAGGGAGGAAATCGATCCATACCTTCTTAAGGAGGTTGCAAACATCGTCGAGTATCCCCATGCGATCGTCGGAACCATTCCGGATGAGTTCATGAAGCTTCCGCCGGAACTGATCACAAAGGTACTCAAGAGCGATCAGAGATACTTCACCATCTACGAAAAGAACGAGAACAGGCTTCTTCCCAAGTTCGTATCCATCCTCAACAACATTCCTGAAAAGGATGAAGTTGTTGTCAAGGGTAACGAAAAGGTTGTAGCAGCCCGTCTTGCCGACGCGGCATTCTACTATGACGACGATCTTTCAAAGAAGTTTCAGGATTTCACGGAAACCCTGAGGGGCGTCCTTTTCCAGAAGGACCTCGGATCCTACTTCGATAAGGTGAGCAGGATCTCGAGAATTGCAGAATTCATAGCGACCCGCTACTTCAACCTCGATGAAAAGGAAGTTGAAAGGGTAAAGAGCACCTCGATGCTCATAAAGAACGATCTTCTCACAGGAGTTGTTTTCGAATTTCCCGATCTTCAGGGAATTATGGGAAGATACTATGCGAATAACGCCGGACTTGACGAAGAGATCGCGGCTGTGATGGAAGAACACTACTATCCCAAAGCGATGGGCGATGAGCTCCCCACTTCGGTTCTGGGAAGGGTTGTTGCGATGGCGGACAGGGTGGATACAATCGCGGGCGGATTCATGGCCGGTATGAAACCTACAGGTTCGAAAGACAAGTTCGCCATCAGAAGAAACGCCATCACTCTCATAGCCCTTGCAAATGCGGATGAAACATCCTTCAACCTTGAAGAGGTGCTCGGCTTCGCATGCGAACTCGTGAGCAGCCACAACTCCGGACTCAAGGCGGATCTCAAGGAAATTCTCGAATTCATGAAGCAGCGCTACAACGCAGTTCTCCAGTTTGACACACCCGTCATCCAGGCGGCTGTGGAGGCTGAGTATCTTCATCCATTCGATGTCAAGAGAAGAGCAGAGGCAATCAACATACTCAAGGATGAAAAGGATATCCTTGATATGGCGCAGCTTCTCAAACGTTCATCCAACATTCTCAAAAAGAGCGGTAATATCGAAGGAGATGTTGACATAGCACTTTTTAAAGAGGAGGATGAAAACAAACTTTTCGACTGCGTATCAACTGTCGAAAACAGCCTTATTAAAGTTAACGACAACCTTGAGGCTGCAAGAGAAATCGTTAAAATTAAACCGGTTCTCGATACATTCTTCGACAACGTCCTGGTAATGGACAAGGATGAGAAGATAATGAATAATCGTCTTCTTCTCATAAAAAGAGTTGTCGAACTTGTTAAAAATAAAATTGGGGATATCAGCTACCTGAACATATAACACAGGAGGAAACACCATGACGAAAAAGTACGTTTACTTCTTTGGACCAGAGGGTTCTGACGGTGACGCAACCATGAAGAACACTCTTGGAGGTAAGGGCGCAAACCTTGCCGAAATGAGCAACCTCGGCATTCCGGTGCCGGCCGGTTTCACTATCGCTACAGATATGTGTACGGTTTACTATAAGAACGACAGAAACTATCCTGCAGAGCTCAAAGCGCAGGTAGAAGAAAACATCAAGAAGATCGAAGATTCTATGGGCAAGAAGTTCGGAGACAAGGAGAATCCTCTTCTTCTTTCCGTACGTAGCGGATCCCGCGTAAGTATGCCCGGTATGATGGACACGGTTCTCAACCTCGGACTCAACGAAGAGACACTTCAGGGTCTTATCGAGAACGGTGACGAGCGTTTCGCATGGGACAGCTACCGTCGTTTCATCCAGATGTACGGAAACGTTGTTATGGGTGTGGACGGTGAAGTTTTCGAGCACGAAATCGACAACCTCAAGAAAGAGAAGAACGTCACACTCGACCTCGATCTTACATCCGATGATCTCAAGGAACTTGTAAAGCGTTACAAGGAAGCTATCAAAAAGCAGGATAAGGGAGAGTTCCCGACAGATCCTCACGCTCAGCTCTGGGGATCCATCGACGCAGTTTTCGGATCATGGATGAACGACCGTGCCATACGTTACAGAGCGATGAACCACATCCCTGCGGAGTGGGGAACAGCTGTTAACGTACAGGCTATGGTTTTCGGTAACATGGGTGAAAACTGTGCGACAGGTGTTGCTTTCACAAGAAACCCTGCTACAGGTGAGAAGGTTTTCTACGGTGAGTACCTCATCAACGCACAGGGTGAGGACGTTGTTGCCGGAACCCGTACTCCTCAGCAGGTTACACTTTCAGGATCAAGAAAGTGGGCTTCAGAGAACGGCGTAACAGAAGAAGACAGAAAGGAAAACTATCCTTCACTCGAAGAGTACATGCCTGAGATCTACGAAGAACTCGTTGAGATCTACCACAACCTTGAAAATCACTACAGAGATATGCAGGATATCGAGTTCACAGTAGAAAACAGAAAACTCTACATGCTCCAGACCCGTAACGGTAAGAGAACAGCTGCTGCTGCGGTTCGTATCGCCGTTGAGATGGTTAAAGAAGGACTCATCTCCAAAGACGAGGCTATCCTCCGAGTGGAGCCTGAAGCACTTGACCAGCTTCTTCACCCACAGTTCATAAAGGAAGAGAAGTCCAAACACGAAATGCTCGCAAAGGGACTTCCCGCAAGCCCCGGTGCAGCTTCCGGTCAGGTTGTATTCAACGCGGAAGATGCAGAGCGTCAGTGTGTCGACAAGAAAGTTCTACTCGTAAGAATCGAGACAAGCCCTGAAGATATAGGCGGAATGGAAGCTGCTGCAGGTATCCTTACAGCTCGCGGCGGAATGACAAGCCACGCTGCTGTTGTTGCCCGTGGAATGGGTAAATGCTGCGTATCCGGTTGCGGAACACTCGAAATCGATTACCGCAACAAGCTGGTTAAGATCGGCGACAAGGTAATCAAGGAAGGCGACTGGCTCTCAATCGACGGATCTACAGGTGAAGTTTTCGCCGGACAGATTCCTTCAAAAGAGCCAAAGTTCGAAGGAGAGATCGGAACACTCATGGAGTGGGCTGACGAAAGAAGAATCCTCAAGATCCGTACAAATGCAGATACACCGAAGGACAGCAAAGTTGCACGTGACTTCGGAGCGGAAGGTATCGGACTCTGCCGTACAGAGCACATGTTCTTCGAAGGCGAGAGAATTCTTGCAGTTCGCGAAATGATCCTCGCAGACGACGTAGCCGGAAGAAGAAAGGCTCTCGAGAAGCTTATCAAGCACCAGAGAGACGACTTCTACGGAATCTTCAAGGTTATGGAAGGACTTCCGGTAACAGTACGTCTTCTTGATCCTCCGCTGCACGAGTTCCTTCCACACGAGGAAGAGCACCAGCAGATCATGGCTGACGAAATGGGACTCACACTCGAGAAGGTTAAGGCTAAGGTTGAAGACCTCAGCGAGTTCAACCCGATGCTCGGACACCGTGGTTGCCGTCTCGGAAATACATACCCTGAGATCACAGAGATGCAGGCAAGAGCCGTATTCGAAGCTGCATGCGACCTTACAAAGGAAGGAATCAAGGTATTCCCCGAAGTTATGGTTCCCCTCGTAGGAAAGAGAGAAGAGCTCAAGATCCAGAAGGATATCATCATCGAAACAGCCGAGAAGGTATTCGAAGAGAAGGGCATCAAGATCGAGTACATGGTAGGAACCATGATCGAGGTACCGAGAGGAGCTCTCACAGCTGACGAAGTTGCTGAAGAAGCGGAATTCTTCTCATTCGGAACAAACGACCTTACACAGATGACCTTCGGATTCAGCCGTGACGATGCCGGAAACTTCATCCGCATCTACCGCGAGAAGGGAATCCTCAGCAGAGATCCGTTCGCAACAATCGACGAAGACGGTGTTGGACAGCTCGTTGAGATCGCAGCCAAGAAGGGAAGAAAGACTCGTCCGAACATCAAGCTCGGAGTTTGTGGAGAGCACGGTGGAGATCCAAGCTCAATCGACTTCTTCCACAGAGTCGGCCTCAACTACGTAAGCTGCTCACCTTACCGTGTACCGATTGCACGTCTTGCTGCCGCACAGGCAACAATCAACAACGACGTTGTACGTGAAATCAAAGCAAAGATAGAGGAAGCTTACGGAACAATCGAGTCCGGAATCAAGTCACTCTACAAAGAAGTTGAGAAACGCTTCAAGAAGTAATTGAAGTAACTTTCAAATTCTTCAGGCCGCCTTCGGGCGGCCTTTTTTGGTAGTGGAAGAGTTTTTTCTTCTCATACCAGAACTCCGACCCCTATTGTAATGGGAACCGAAAATTAGTTATCTGTCGATCTATATGAACTGTTGATATTTTTGATACTCAGAAATTTGCAAAAACTCTTCTCAACCAGAAAAGCGGCACAATTCAGCTATTAAAATCAAGTCGAAACAAATAGTCCTGGCTTTTCCAACCGCTGAATTTAAGAAATTATAGGTATTGAGTCCAAAATAAAGGCTTACAGGAGCCGATTAATTTTTTTAATGTCAGTCAGACGGTTATTTTCATCACATAAGAAATAATTTCTTCATTCCAGCAACTAAATCGATGATGATATTTTTTGATACCCGAAGTGGGTTAAATTTCACTGCAGAGAGCACACAAGAGCCCATATCCTGCTACTTTTCTAAGGATGTTATGATGTCCTGATTCTCGGTGAGTATAAAACTGAATTTCATTATCTGGGCCGGATTGTTCTTCTCACAGGAGCGAGGCGCTCACCACCTGTGTAATCGATCCTATTTCAGGAGTTCACCGTTCTTTTGAAGATATTCTTTGATATTTTCAATTCCTTTCTCAACGTAGAATGCTTTCTTCTCACGCTTTTTGAGTCGTGTAGGGATGGAGAGAAGGGCAAAGTTGGCGTTGACGGGCTGGAAGTTGGATGTTTCTTCCTTGAGCTTATGAAGAATTCCACCCATCATTGTGTTCTGTCCGGGGATTTCGAGCGCAGCCCGCTTCTCGCGGCTACGGATGAGGAGTGCTGTGAACAGTCCTGAAAAGATCGATTCGACGTATCCTTCCACTCCGCTGAGCTGTCCGGCGATGTATGTGTCCGGGTGGCCTTTGAGGGTGAAGTCTTCGCTGAGAAGATGGGGCGCGTCGATGAAGCTGTTCCTGTGGACCGATCCGTATCTGAGGAACTCTGCGTTTTCCATTCCGGGAAGCATCGAAAATACTCTTTTCTGCTCGGATTGCCTCATACGGCTCTGGCATCCGACGAGGTTAAAGGCTGTTCGCTCCTTATTTTCGGCTCTGAGCTGTAAAAGTGCGTATGGTCGTCTTCCTTCATATTCGAAGCCTACGGGACGAAAAGGGCCGAATGCTAGCGTTTCACGGCCTCTTCTGGCGAGTTCTTCTATAGGCATGCATCTTTCGAAGAATTTGGGCTTCTCCATGTCGTTGAACGGAAGTTTTTCGGCTCCCAGAAGTTCGTCTACGAAGTTGTAGTACTGATCTTTGTTCATCGGAATGTTGAGGAAATCGGGATCGCCTTTTCCGTAACGTGATCCGAAGAACATCTTGTCGAGATTCAGGCTCTCCAGACTTACGAGCGGCGCTATGGCGTCGTAGAAGTAGCCGTGACTTTCGGATATGGATTTCATGAAATCTTCGCCGGTAAGCGGACCTGTTGCAACGATGTAGAAATCGGCAGGATACTCTTTTTTAAGAGATTCGATGTTCTCTACGCATACACCTTTTATGTATTCTATTTTCTCATTTTCATTGAGAAGGTTCTCGATTTTTTCTGCAAAAAGATTCCTGTCCACGGCAAGGCTTGCGCCTGCGGGAACTTTTACGGTTTCGGCTTCGTCAAGAAGCACCGATCCGATCTCTCTCATTTCCGCTTTCAGAAGGTAGCTGGCAGTTGAAGGCGCCTCCGATTTCAGGGAGTTGCTGCACACAAGTTCCGCGGCGTTTTCAAGATGATAAACCTGATCGTTAAGCGGTTTCGGTTTTGTTTCAACAAGTGTGACATCCGCTCCGCGGGATGCCAGCTGCAGGGCCGCTTCGGTTCCGGCAAGGCCTGCTCCTAGAATGGTAACTTTCATATTTTCCTCAATTCAAAGTTCACGTGAGTATATGTAGAGCACCAAACCTTGTCAAGAAGGGGCTGTTGATATCCGTTACCGGATGCTCTATCATGAACTTTTCACACGATTCAATGTATCGACTTCTAATAATCGACAACAATATTTTTCGGAGGTAACGATGCTTAAAACTTTAGTGCTGCCGAAAGGTTACGAATCCGCTCTTGATGTAAAAATGACGGAGAAGGCAATCAAACAGGTTAAGGACTTTTTCCAGCTCAACCTGTCGACGGAACTTAGGCTTCGACGCGTCACGGCTCCGCTTTATGTGAAAAGCGGCATGGGTATAAACGACGATTTGAACGGAAAGGAAAAACCGGTAAGTTTCA
The DNA here is from genome assembly GCA_942492635.1 of uncultured bacterium. Lineage (GTDB taxonomy): Bacteria > UBP6 > UBA1177 > UBA1177 > CALOFP01 > CALOFP01. The sequence continues at coordinate 1,108,173 of CALOFP010000002.1, read as the reverse complement.
AGGCGACCGGCATGGGAATCGATCTGGAAATCGTCCAGTCTCTTGCCAAATGGAAGAGAATGATGCTTGCCGATCTGGACATTGTTCGTGGTTACGGTCTCTATACGGACATGAATGCAATTCGGCCGGATGAATATCTGGACAACCTTCACTCTCTCTACGTTGATCAGTGGGATTGGGAAGTTGTTATGCGGGAGGGTGAAAGGAATATCGATTTTTTAAAGAAGATCGTAACGCAGATCTATTCGGTAATGAAAAGAACTGAATTCTACATTTACGAACACTACCCTTCCATAACACCTGTTCTTCCGGAGGAGATCACTTTCATCCATGCAGAGGATCTTCTTCGGCGCTATCCGGCGCTCACTCCCCAGCAGCGTGAGGATGAGATAGCAAAGGAGAAAGGTGCCGTTTTCATAATGGGCATCGGAGCGGATCTTTCCGACGGAAAACCTCATGACGGCAGAGCTCCGGATTACGATGACTGGACAACTCCTTCCGATGGGGGTTACCGGGGCCTGAACGGCGACATAATCGTCTGGAACCCTGTTCTGAAAAAAGCTTACGAGATATCTTCCATGGGAATCAGGGTAGACCGCCACGCTCTTGTCACTCAACTGAAGATAAGGGATCTTGAGGAGAGGAAGAATCTCTACTTTCATAAGAGACTCATGAATGAAGAGTTTCCTCAGTCTATAGGCGGCGGGATAGGTCAATCCAGACTTTGTATGTTTTTTTTAAGAAAGGCTCATATCGGGGAAATTCAGGCCAGTATCTGGCCTGATGAGATGGTTGAAATATGCAGGGAAAACAATATCGTTATTCTGTAGCTTCTACGGGTTCTCCGCAAAGCTGACATTCCATTCCCTTTTTCTTTTCGATGATGTATTTGCCTCCGCATTTGGAGCAGACAGCGCCTTCGACGGGCTGGTACCAACTTACGAAATCGCATTCGGGATAGCGGTTGCAGCCGTAGAAAACCTTGCCTCTCTTGCTTCTCTTCTTCACGACTTTGCCTTCGTCGCATTTGGGGCACGGTCCTATGACCTCTTCGATGGAAACGATGTTCTTGCACTTGGGGTATCCGCTGCAGGCTTTGAATTTACCGTAACGTCCTTCCTTCATTACCATCGGAGATCCGCATTTTTCGCATTTTTCATCAAGAAGTTCGGGCTCTTCCCTCGCACTCTCCTTCATGTGGATTTCATTTCCCTTTCTTTCGTAGTCGGATGTGAAATCGCAGTCGGGGTATGCTTCGCAGGAAAGGAACGGAACGTTGGATTTCTTCGACCAGCGAAGTACAAGTTTGCTCTTGCACTTGGGGCAGGGCTCCTCGGCGTAGACCCTGAGTTTTCCCACTTCCTTGAGCTCCACGAGGCTTCTTTCAAGTCGCTCTGAAAATTCACCGTAGAACTTATCAAGAACGGATACCCAGCCTTCGTTACCCTCTTCAATTCTGTCGAGTGACTCTTCCATTCCGGCCGTGAAATCCACATTGATGATGTTGTCGAAGAAGCGCTGGAGTGTGTCGCTTACGATCTCTCCGAGCTCTGTGGATCCAAGTGCGCCTCTCGGCTCTTTCAATCTTTCGACGTATTTTCTGGCGACAATCTGCTTAATGATCGATGCGTAGGTGGAAGGTCTTCCGACGCCCTTCTCCTCAAGTTCCTTTACGAGGCTACCTTCGGAGAACCTTGCAGGAGGTTTGGTGAAGTGCTGTGACTTTTCAACCTTTTCAGTGGACATCTTTGTGCCTTCCTTTATATCGGGAAGGAGTTCGTCCTTTGAGGAACGCTTGTACACTTTTCTGTATCCGTCGAAGGAGAGTACCGATCCGCTCTTCTTGAAAAGCACTCTTCCTGCATCGTCTCCGATGGAGATGGATGTCTGATCGATTATGGCGTCGCTCATCTGTGTGGCTACGAACCGTTTCCAGATGAGATTGTAGATGTTGTACTCGTCTTTTGTAAGGAACGGTTTAACCTTGTCCGGAGTCAGATCGACCCTTGTAGGACGTATCGCCTCGTGAGCATCCTGGGTTTTCCCCTTCTTGTTGGCGTAGCGTCTTACAGACGAGTGGAGATAGTCGCCGCCGTATGTTGTCTCCAAAAAGGAACGAAGCGCATCGTTCGCTTCGTCGGAAATCCTGAAGGAGTCGGTTCTCATGTAGGTGATGAGACCTGTAGTTCCCTCGTCTCCTATGTCCTTACCTTCATAGAGCGACTGTGCGATCATCATTATCTTTTCTGTTGTGTAGTGATGATTTCTCGAAGCTTCCTGCTGGAGGTTGGATGTGTTGAACGGGGGAAGCGGCTTTTCCTTTTTCTTCTTCTTTTCAACATTAATCACCGAGAGAACTCCGGAGGAGAGAATCAGCTTCTCCAACTCGTCGGCCTCTTTTCCATTCCCTATTTTCGCCTTCTTGCCGTCAACCTTTTCAAGAGAAGCGTCGAGTTCGATACCGTCATGGGATTTGAACCGTGCCTGAATGTTCCAGTACTCTTCCGGAACGAAAGCCCTTATGGCTCTCTCCCTCTCGACAATAAGTTTGAGCGCTACACTCTGAACTCTACCGGCGCTGAGTCCCTTCTTTACAGATCTCCAGAGAAAGGGGCTGAGTTTGTATCCAACTATCCTGTCGAGAATTCTTCTGGCCTGCTGGGCGTGGTAGAGAGACTCGTCAAGCTGGGTGAAGTTCTCAATAGCCTTGATTACTCCGTTCTTTGTTATTTCATGAAAGAGAACTCGCCTCGACTCCTTTTCGAAAAGAGAAGCCACGTGGTAGGCTATCGCTTCCCCCTCCCTATCGGGGTCGGCCCCGATATAGATCTCTTCGGCTTTAGCAGCCTCTTTTTTGAGCTGCTCAACAACTTTCTCCTTTCCCTTTATGGTGACGTATTTGGGTTCGAACTGGTTTTCCAGGTCGACTCCGATTTCACTGGGAGGAAGATCGATAATGTGTCCGTTTGAGGCAATCACCTTAAATCCCTTGAGGTATTTTGTAAGTGTTTTTGCCTTTGTCGGTGACTCAACGATTAGTAGCTTCATTATGGTCCCCTATATGTCAATTTATAGTAACTTAAAAATTTTACCCGGTTTTTCCTCTACCACATCCCGCAATACAAGATTGAGAAGAACCGAAGGAAGCTCTTCTGCTCCGAAGCCGCTTTTTACCACAATTTGATCGAAAATCAATCCTTCTCTATTATGATTCAAGATGTCGTACACCTTTCTTTCTTCTCCATTAAGATCCAGGTCCACACCTTTTTCATAGTCGATGCACCCTCCGGACAGGAAGGGCTCATCGAAGGATGTTATGAGCTGAAGATTGGGATTATCCCTCATAGTCTTAAGGAGTTCCAGATTACCGAGACAGCTGTCATCCCCTATTCTTCCGGGAACAACATACACCTTTTTTCCCAGGCTGAGTGCTATTCCGGCAGTGATGAGACTACCACTCTTCTCGGGAGCCTCAATCACCACTACCGATTCTGAAAGTTGAACAACCGTTCTGTTGCGGATAGGAAAATTCTGTTTGCGGGGTGGAACACCGGGATCGAACTCGCTTATAACTGCTCCGTTCTGAGAAATCTCATCTGCCAGCCAGTGGTTCTCCTCGGGATAAATCCGCTCAATTCCGTTCCCAAGAACGGCAATGGTACGGCCTCCTGATCTTAAGGCCGTTCTGTGTGCTTCGGTATCGATACCTCTTGCAAGACCGCTCACCACAGTGTAGCCTGAGGAAACTGCAGCCTCAGTAATACGACGCGCCGTCTCTATCCCGTAAACAGTAGGTCTGCGAGTGCCTACAATCGCCACGGATCGCTTATCGCTAACCTGTAGAGTTCCCCTTACATATAAGTCTTTTGCTATCGGAGACGAAAGCTCCATAAGATTATCGGGATGCATGGGATTCGACAGGTCTAAAAGCATTATAATCCTTCCAGATAGTTTTTTAATTCTTCGATCTGACTGTCCGGGGTTGAGGCTCCTGCTGTAATTCCTATTGTGCCGGATTCTACCATGGAATCTTTTATCTCAGCAGTAATATCGTCAACAGATTCGATCCAGAAGGAGTTTTCATTGACTGCGGTTACGACACTGAACAGTTTGCTGGTGTTGGAGCTGTTTCTGCCTCCGATAACAACCATGGAATCAACCTTTGATGCCAAATCTCTTGCAGCCTGCTGACGCTGATAGGTGGCATCACAAACCGTATCGCGAAAATCAAACTCGGAGGAACTTTCCATCGACCGGATCTTTTCAACGAGCATCTTGAAATTTGCCGGCTGAGATGTTGTCTGTGCCACGGCAAAAACCTTTTCGTTATCTTCCATAAAATGGGAAAGCGTTTCGGTATCATCATCTGTAAAAAATGGGGATACGACAATGTAGGGTCCGCAGATCCTCGAAATAATTCCCTTCACCTCTGAGTGTTCACTGTCACCGAGTATGACTATGCCAAAACCTTCACTTGATTTCTCTGCCACAAGCCTGTGAATTTTCTTCACAAAAGGGCAGGTTGTGTCGACAATTTCAACTCCGTCCCTACGGACAAGAAACTTTTCCTCATCAGACGTTATTCCGTGGGATCTTACGACGACTATGCTATGATCCCTCACTTCACAGCAACCGATCACTTCAACACCCTTCACGGAGTACTCTTCGATAACTCTGGGGTTGTGAATCAGAGGTCCCAGCATGTTGACTTTGATGTTTCGTCTCTGCCCTTCCAGCACTGCATTTTCAAGAAGATCGAGCGCCCGCTTTACTCCGAAACAGACTCCGGCATATTTGGCGACGATAACGGTTTTCATGGCTACACTCTCTTGAGTGCAAGGTCTGCAATAAGATCGGCGGTTTCCTGAAGATTTATTTGTGAGTTATCCACAACAACAGCATCCCCCGCCTGCACGAGTGGTGCTACTTCTCTATTTCGATCCTGTTCATCCCTCTGGAGAATTTCGGCCGCCAGTTCATCCAGACTCTTCTTTTCGCCTCTGGCTTCAAGATCCTTGAGTCTCCGTTTCGCACGCTGTTCTGCGCTCGCAGTAAGAAAAATCTTTAGATCGGCATCGGGCATAATAACCGTACCGATATCGCGTCCTTCCATGACGACCCCACCCCTAGAGGCAAAATCACGCTGCAGATTGAAGAGTTCGTTACGCACTTCGGGAATGGCCGAAACCTTGCTGGCCGTCATGCTCACACTCTCCTTGCGGATATCTTCGGTCACATCCCTTCCTGAAAGATAGAGCCTGTTGATCCCTTTCTCGATTGAAAACGAGAGATCCATGGAGTTGAGCAGATTTTTCACAGCCGCATGATCACCGAAATCGATTCCGCTTTCGAGAAAAAGAAGAGCTACGCAGCGATACATGGCTCCCGTATCGACATATGACAGGCTGAGCCTCTCTGCTACAAGTCTGCTGACGGTGCTCTTACCGGCTCCGGCAGGTCCATCTATGGCTATCCTCAGTGAATATGACATTTACACCTCCAATTTGAGTTCTCTATTATAGTTGGAGTTTTTTGAATTTCAAGAATTGCATCTTTTAATTCAAAAATCCTATATCTCAAAACAACAAGAATCCTCGCCAAAGATACATTTATAAACGGAAAGCGCAAACAATTTTGTCGATAATTTTTGCATTCACCTGTCGTAGAACCTAGAATAAAGTGAGTATGATATCGATTAAATTCCAGGAGGTGTCAAAATATGAAGAGGTTTCTAAGGCTCGTTCCCCTGTTGCTCCCGCTGTTTGTCGGCTGTCAGAATGATGTTCATTTCCAGACCGTTGACTCGACAGTTCAATCTATTCTGGAATCCGAAGGTATCGAGTGTGATACATACGGCCAAAACTATCTTGTATACAAACTTATGGAGGAGTACTACTTCTGGTACGGTCATCTGCCGGAAGAGAAATCTCTCGATTTCAACAGTTTCGATGATCCCAAAACATTTCTGAACCATATCAAATACAAAGAGAAGGATCACTTCAGCTACCTTGTGACAAAGAAGGCTCACAGCGACTACTACACCGGAAAGACATACGGTTTCGGTTTCAGCTACAGGAAATTCTACAAGAAGGATGAAGACGGAGGCTATGCCAAGGACAAGGATGACAATAAAATTCTGCTCGAAGCAAGGGTTTATCTTGTTTACCCGGAAACACCTGCCCACGACCAGGGAATGAGACGCGGACAGAAAATAGTACGGATCAACAACAAGTCTGTTCAGGATATCGACCGCGAGGATCTGTGGAATAGCATCCACCGTGAGGAGGAGGGATCGGTTGACGTTGTGTTTACAATGGAAAAAGAGGACGGCACAACATTTGATGCAACCATTCCGAAAGAGGATGTCAGCACCGGATCCGTCGTATATTCAGATATCATACCCCATCACGACATGAGAGTCGGTTACATTCATTTCAAGAAATTCATAAACAATAGCAACCAGGAGCTTGACTGGGCGTTCTCAAAATTCAAAAAAGAGGGGATTGACGAGCTTGTGGTTGACCTCAGGTACAATCCCGGAGGACTCCTGAGGGTCGCAAAACATCTTGCCGGTCTTATAGGAGGAAAGAGAACAGACGGAAAAGTATTTGTTCGTCTGATCCACAACAACAAGAGGAGCGAAGAGGATCAATCCTATGACTTTTCAAACCCTTCCAACTCTATCGGAATCAAGCGGGTATTCTTCATAACATCCGGAGGCAGCGCCTCCGCCAGCGAAGCTGTGATAAACGGTCTCAAGCCCTTCATTCCTGTTTACCTCATCGGAGGGAAAACCTATGGAAAACCGGTGGGAATGTACTCCATGGATTTTTGTGATAAAACTCTCATCCCCATCACCTTCAGAATGATTAATGCCGTCGGCGAGGGGGAGTACTATGACGGCTTTGAGCCGAACTGCGTTGCCTACGACGATATTGAACACGATTTCGGCGATCCCAGGGAGGATTCATTCCGTAAGACGCTCCATTTGATGGAGTACGGAAGATGTCCGGAAACAATGAAATTGAGGTATGGATCCGCCGACGCAATTAGGGAGGAGGGGGATCCCGACTTCATGTACAAAATTCTTTTCCCGAAAAACAGGTAGGCTCCCGGGATAGACATCCCTCACCATCTCTTTTATAATTAATCAAAACAACATTGAGGGAGAGTTCCCATGAAAGACAAGAGAAGGGAAGAGAGGGTGGCATCAAAAATCATCATAAAAACAATCAACGGAGAAGAGTGTTACTACAACATCTCGGCAAATATCAGCGCCAGCGGTCTATACTTTCTCTCTCCCTCACCCTACAGGAAGGGGGAACAACTTGACATCAGGTTTACGATTCCCCATTCCGAGGCAGAAATAGAATGTAAAACAAGGATCCTGGCTCTCGATATCAGAGATGGATACCACGGAATGCACACCTCCTTCTGCGACATTTCGGAAAAAGATCGAGAAAAAATCAGGTACGCAATAGAAAACCTCATAATTGACGCATGGTTTATCGAGGAGTCGAGGGAAGTTGACTACGCCCCCGACCCGAGAACAGGGGAAAATCGCCGTGAGAAAAAACGGGTTCCGATAAAAATATGGATTAGGGATGTCGAGAAGGGAAGTCAGCACAATTTCCCGTCCGACAACATATCCACAAGCGGCATGCATCTGCTCTCCCCTGTCGTTCACGATGTAGGTAACATACTGACGCTGGAGTTCGACCTGCCGGGCGAAAACAGATCAATAACAGCCAGAGCACTTATCGTCTCATCTACAAACGAGGGTCAGTTTTCAGGTCTCGGTTTGAAATTCATTAAACTTTCAAATGAAGACAGGGATCTTCTGGAGCGCTCTATGCACACTGTGATATCCGACGCCTGGTTTCTTGAATAGCACTTTCGAGGAGATTGGAGTATGGAGACAGGCCGCTTTCCAGGAATATTTTTCATTATCATTGCCATCGGCGGCTATCTTTTGTCCTTTGTACTGTTCGGGTTTTCTCTGCCTGCCATCACAAGCGGATTCGTCATAAATGTCGTCAGTATTGCCGGATTTTTTCTTTCGAGAAGAATTTCCGGTTATCACTTTCTAATCTCTCCCGTCGGAGACCCCACAACAACAGATGATGAATCAAAAACAGATGCGGAACTTTTTGCCTTCATAGCGGACGAAGAGGATGCAAAAAGTCCCGACGAATTAATCTGGGAACTGGACAAACGGAATGCGAAGCTTGAACAGACAATTAAACGAATGCAGAACGGAAGATGGGAAATCAGGGAAGAGGCTCTATCGGCATTCAAGAAAAAAGAGTTCAAGAGGGCGCTTAAACTCTTCGAGGAGACCAGGAAAAGGGAGAGGGAAGAGGAGATGAGTCACGCCGTAACACCATACAACATGGGAAACATACACTTCATCAAGGGAGACTATCTGAAGGCTCTGGCCAGCTATGAGGAGGCGATCGCCCTGCGAATAGACTACGCCGAATCATGGCACCTGAAGGCACTGGTTCTCAGAAAGCTGAAACGGTATGACGAAGCTCTTTCCGCCTTCGAGGAGGCGATCCGAATCAATCCAGATCTTGAAAATGTATGGTACAACAAAGCCCACGCACTCTCCATGCAGGCGAAATACGGAGGAGGAGAAGAAACTTCAATAAAAGCGATTGAAGCATACGACACCGCCATAAAACTCAATCCTGATCAGATCCATGCGTGGTTCAACCGGGGACGGGTTCTCTACACACTTGATCGAAACGAGGATGCCCTCAGGTCATTCGAAAAGGTTATAGAGCTTGACTCAACATTTTACGAAGGATATTTCTGGAAAGCTCTCGCACTTGAAAAACTGAAAAACCCGAAGCACGCCCTTCGCTCAATTGAAAAGGCAATCGAACAAAACAGAAACTATGCAGACGCCTGGCAGCTCAGAGGTAAACTTCAAAGAGAAACAGGAAACTTCAGGGAAGCCCTGGATTCATATCAGCAGGCACTTGATCTCAAACCTGATTTTGTTGAGGCCTGGTTTGAAAAGGCTGTGGCACTTTCACTCCGGCACAAATACAATGAAGACAAAAGGGCCGACGTTGAGGCTGTCAAGGCTTTCAAGGAGGCTCTGACCCTCAAACCGAATCATGTCGAAAGCTGGTACAACTTCGCATGGACTCTTGAAAATATTGGAAGAAGAGATGATGCCCTCGAGGGATACGAGAAGACAATAAAGCTTAATGAGAACCATGTTGATGCGTGGTTTCGGAAAGGATGCCTGCTTTCCGGAAAGGAGGATTACCCGGGTGCTCTCGATGCATTCGACAGGGCCCTGAAGATCAACAGCAATCTATCTACAGCCTGGCACTACAGGGGTAGAATTTTAAGAAAACTGGAAAAGTACGCTGAAGCGCTGGACTCTTACGAAAAGGCATTAAGAAACAACCCGCATAGTGAGGAGACATGGTACGACATGGCTCAGGCACTCTCCATGCAGGCGAAATACGGAGATCAGTTCGACGCCGAGATAAAGGCTCTAAAAGCCTATGAGGAGGCGATAAAACTCAATCCTGAACACCTGGAAACCTGGTTCAACAAGGGACGAATTCTAGACAAGATGGGACGCTACAGGGAGGCTCTTGAAAATTACGAACAGGCACTCCATCTTAAGCCCGACCACGTGGAATCGCTTTTCAGGAAAGGGGTTACGCTCGGTAAGTTGAAACGGCACAGGGAGGCTCTCAAGATACTTGACACAGTGATCAGAAAGAAACCCGATCATACCGAAGCCTGGCTGAACAGAGGTTTCACCCTCTCTTCAATAACAAAAGAGCTGGAAAGCGCCGTAAAACGGGTGAAAAAAAAGAGTGAGGAAGACGCTTCGGATCACTTCCAGTTCCATGCTGTCACCATGCTGGATGTTACGATGAAAAAGAACTATGACGACATTCTCAAGGAGACACAGAAAAAGATAAACTCTCTCAGTTCAGAGGCTTCCACCACCCTATCTCTTGCAATCGAAACATATGAAAAGTTGCTTAAGGTCTCTCCCGGTCATCTCCAGGCCTGGTACCAGCTTTCAAGGGCATATGCAATGGATAAGAATAGAAACAGCAGAAAAGTTCTTCATGCACTCACCAGGGCTATCGATCTATCGCCTCCGATAGCCCAGCTGGCCAGAGCAGACAAGGTCTTTTCATGGCTCAGGGATAGTGAGGATTTCAAAAAAATCGTCAAAGACAGTCACAAAAAATCTTGACATTCCGATTTCCAAGATACCCAACCCTTTTGTAACCAACGTGTAAAACTCGGGACAGTTCTTAAATGTTGATAATAAAATTGGAAAATCGACACAGAATATGATTTTGATGAAAATTTTTAGAGCGTTCCGAAAAGTCTGTCCCCGGCATCGCCCAACCCTGGGAGAATATAGCCGTTTTCATTCAACTTTTCATCGATTGCGGCAACATAGATATCAACATCGGGATGATCTTTGCGAACTCTGTCGATTCCTTCCGGAGCGGCAAGGATGGCAAGAACCTTTACGGATACCGGATTGTCCTTCTTGATGACCTCGATTGCGGCACTGAGTGATCCGCCGGTTGCAAGCATGGGATCGACAATGAAGGTGTGTCTCTGAGCGATGTCTTTCGGAAGCTTCTTGTAGTACTCGACCGGCTCAAGACTCTCCTCGTCACGATAGAGTCCGATGTGACCGACCTTCGCAATGGGAACGAGATTCTGAAGAGAATCAACCATGCCCAGCCCGGCCCGAAGAACGGGAATAATCGCCACAGCATTATCCGGTAGAACATTGCAGGCGGTCTTTACGAGAGGTGTTTCCACTTCGACCTCGACCACAGGAAGATTCCTGGATGCCTCGTACATAAGGAGAACGGATATTTCACCGATGATCTCCCTGAAAAGTTTTTTATCCGTTTTTTTATCCCTCAGATACGCCATCTTGTGCGATATGAGCGGATGATTCATTTCATAGAGCATTTCAATTCCTCCCGAACAGTTTTTGCAGGCTCATTATAGCAAAAAAGTTGAAAAAGAGAATTGTTTTAAAACCGGCAAAACAGATGAAGGCTGAATTGCAAACCGCTCGCCCCCCTTCCAAACCGGCTTTACCGAATACCTTTTGTTTCAGCTGCAACCACAACCGTCCGGCAACGTTAAATCTTTCAATTATGTTGCAGATAAAATCGGGAGAAGGTTAACTTAATTAAAAGTTACACCCGGTAAAATCAATTTCACATCACCATGATGTGGTGAATATTTCTGTTTGAAACATTTTAACAACCACTAGTATAACTGACTATTACGAATATTTTTTCAATAATTTTGACAATATAACCAAAGTTCAATAAACTTTCCCGTTGCATTAAATTTATCTAAGGAGGTAGAAATGAAGAACCCTTTGATTATCCTAGTTTGCGCTTTTTTTATTTTCACGGCATGTGAAAACGATGCAAATTCCAAAAAGATCGGATCTTCAGAGACAACGACAGACCAGGAATCGTCCTCAAAGGATGATAATGAAACAAGTGATGATGGAGGCTCCAGCGGATCGGAAACCGGTGACGAAAACAACGGAGGAGGAGACACCGGCAACGGAGATGCTCCATCGACATGCGGCAACAGCAAACTGGATAGCGGTGAAGTTTGTGATCCTACAGACTCCGCTTCGGCCAGCAGAGACTGCGCCGAAATCAACAGCTCCTACAAATCGGGCACTTTGGCAGACTGCCTTGAGACCTGCAAGGGCTTTGATGAAAATGTTTGTGAAAAGAAGGATTCGACCCCTGCAGTTGGCTGCGACACTCTCAAAGAGGGAATGAACGAGAATTTTGATGTCAACGGCAGAAAACGCTCCTTCATTCTCAACCTTCCGAACGACGTCGAATCAAAAGACTCCTGGCCCGTAATATTCAACTGGCACGGTGTCGGCGACAGCGCCTCAAATATGTCCGGTCTGCTCAGCGGTTCCGTAAACAACCAGACGATGCCCTTTATCCTTGTTACACCAGAAAACGACGATGAGTTCGGCATGCAGACAATGAAGGGAATCGATTGGGATATTCTCAACCTCAAAGACGGAAGTGTGGAGGCTGAACTTTTCGATGCGGTTCTCGCTTGTATTGAGGAGCGCTGGGGAGCCGATGAAAATCATATCCACACCACCGGATTTTCCGCAGGATCGATAAATTCGAATGCCCTTGGCGTTCTCCGTGGTGAAGTTCTTGCATCTATCTTTGCAAACTCCGGAGCGTACTTCTCCAATCCTGACAACGTTGAAGCCATGGGAAGTATGGCTGCAAACTTCCTGCAGTGGCCAGAGATGACACACGGCAACAATTATGTCCAGGTACTTATGCACGGAGCGGAAGACAAGGATCAGTATGGTGCGGGTCCCATAAATATAAACTTCTATGAAATGGCAACAAATGATGCAGACTATCTTAATGATTTGGGACACGATGTAATAATCTGTAACCACGGCCAAGGTCACACAGTTTCAAATATTTCCCACATAATCCAGTTCTTCAAGGACCATCCGAAAGGCACTGTCGACTCTCCTCATACCGCCCTTGAAGGATATCCCGACTTCTGCGAATTCAGAGCCAAAAGCGCCAAGTAACCCACATTCCGGCTTACAAACTCAAAGAAATCGTACCACCTTCTTCCGATAAGCGACAAAACAAAAGGATCCTAACAAAAATTTAAAACCGTTAAATTCCCTTGCCATCTCATATTGATTTCCTGATTTATTGGTATATAGTAGGGCTGGTTAGAGGAGGTCTTATGAATGAACAAAGCGAATACATATCAATTCCCGTTGAAACCATCATGGAAGGCGAAGTTCCGGGCTTTGATATCTACACACTGGAGAACGGACGCTACTACCTTTTCGTAAAAGCCAGTTTCCAGGTAACTCGTGATAATCTTTCAAAGGATTACGCTAAGCGCCAATCTTACTTTTTCATAAGAAGGGAAGATCGCTCCAACTACAACTTCTATCTTGAAAACCGTCTCAGCACGATTCTGAAAAACGATTATCTGCCTGTCGATAAGAAAATAGCACTTGTCTACGAAGTTTCATATTCCATCGGGCGGGAGCTTTTTTCCAGATCGGCATCTCTTAATTCCGCACGCCTCAACAGATTCATCGCGGGAGCAATGAGTTTTATTTTCTCCAGCAGAATTCCTCTAGGGGAAATCATACGCATTTCCGAAAAAAGCATGCACACATTCAACCACATGCTCCACTGTGCAATTCATGCCGCCATATTCTTCCCGAGAATAGGTGTAAAGGACCCCAAGCTTTTGAAAAGACTGACTGTAGGAGCGTTCCTTCACGATATCGGGAAGGCGAAAGTTGATCAGCGTATTCTGAAAAAAGGGGACATTCTCTCTCCTATGGAACGTGAGGAGATGAATCGTCATCCTATCTACGGAGTCAGATTTTTGAATGAAGTCTTGGGAATTCAAGATCAGTTAATTGAAGAGATGATATTGAATCACCACGAGAGACTTGACGGTTCCGGTTTTCCCAAAGGAAAAAGAAATATGAAAATTCACGAAAGAGCCGTTGCAATTATTGATGTATACGAACGTCTCACCTACAAAAGATCGTCTGTGGGACAACGTTCGCCCAAAGAGGCCATAAAAACGATTATATCTGAAGAAGGATCGGGAATTGATCAGAATCTGCTTTCACATTTCTCCAACTACATCAACGACCACTTTTCTTAGATTCTTTCCACACTTTTTTTACAAATACACAAATTCCACTTCCTTTACCAATGCGACGTCAAAAAGAATAATTCAATCAATTTAGCGACTGAAATCATCAATTTTTTTGTATACTGATGAAAATAACTGCCGGATTGACTCATAACAAATAATCTGCTCCCGACAGCCGTTAATTTGGTCTCGATATTTTTAATTTCGCGAATTCAGCGGCTGGAATGGTAATGATATTTGTTTTCCCGGGATTTTGACGGCTGGATTGGGCGGGATATTTGTTTTATGGTGCCTTCAGAAGATGATTTCGTGTGGGAAAAGTTTTTACAGGTCTCTGATTACCTGCCGTTTTCAGGATCTTGCAGATATGTATCGGGAAATAACCCCTCCTCAGCCTCCCCTTACGATAAGGGGAGGAACTTAAAAAACCGGTGCGGTTACACAATATCTATCCGGCAAGATATTTCCCTTTCAGACGGCTTACCGCCTCCTCAAGTACTTTCCAGGATTTTGCGAAGTTGAACCGGACAAGAGTGCGTCCTTCTTCGAGATCTTTAAGATAAAAGCCGGAAACAGGGATAAGTGCGATGACGCCTTCTTTTATCAATCTTTCGACCCAGGCGCGATCACCCTCATTCTTAACTTCTTCGGAGGATGCGAGAAAGAAGTATCCGCCTTCCCCTCCGTAGGTTTCAAAGCCACATTCCCTGACAGCTTCAAGAAGAAAAGCTCTCCTCTTTTCCATCTCCGCTGCAAATTCTTCAAGATATTCATCCATCGTATCCAGGACGTCCGCCAATCCGAACTGAACGGCACCGTTCACGGAAAATGTCGTCCACTGGTGCATGCGTCTGACGGCAAGAGAAAGATCCTCGGGAGCTATGGTGTAACCGATTTTCCAGCCGGTGGCGCTGAGGCTTTTTCCGGTGGAGGAGATTGTAACCGTGCGGTTGTACATTCCTGGTAACGATGCAAAGGGAATGTGCGTCCTTCCGTCGAACTGGATAAATTCATAAACTTCATCGGAAACTACTACAAGATCATGTTTTTCGGCGATATCGGCAATTATCTCTAGCTCTTCTCGGCTGTACACTTTTCCAGTGGGATTGTGGGGGTTGTTGATTACGATCATCCTGGTTTTGGAGCTGACGGCCTCTTCAAGATCTTTCATGTCGAATGAAAAATCGGGAAGGGAGAGCGTAACCGGCTTTATCACAGCTTCAGCCATCTTCGCACCTTCTATGTAGCAATCGTAGAACGGTTCAAAAAGGATTACTTCATCTCCTGGATCGAGAACTCCCATCATCACGTTGAAAATCGCTTCCGTCGCACCGGTTGTCACCGTTACATCGGAGGATGGAAAATCCATGTCGTAGCGCCTTTTGTAGAGACGGCTAACAGCTTTTCTCATTTTTTCCAAGCCGTTAAGGGGAGCGTACTGATTGATTCCCTGGTCAAATCCTTCCTTTATCTTATCTATCACCCACTTCGGCGCATCGAAATCGGGAGCACCCTGGCTCAACTTGAGAGCTCCGTATTTGTCTGCCATCTCCCCGACGACGGTGAAGATTGTGGTTTCCATCGACTGAACTCTTTTTGCAAGCGTTTTCATATTTTTTCCCTCAGTAATAAAATTCTGTTGAAAAAGTCATCATTCCCCAAAATCGATAGAGAATAGAACACCTTAAATTCAACTATCTGAATTCATTATTGTTTCCAAGATCTAAAAATCAAATTTCAATAACTTAAAATTTTCTAGAAACAGTAGTTCTTTTCCCGGGAATTATATGGAGACGGCCGTCAAAGTCAAAGAGACTTGTTGACCATTGTTGAAGATGCCTGATCGGTCGGAAGAAGAATCATTTCCGCCACTGTCATGTGAGAAGGTCTGGATGCTGCAAAAAGAATCGATTCCGCCACATCCTCCGGAGTGAGCGGCGTGTAGCCCTGATAAACTTTACTTGCCCTCTCCTCGTCGCCGTAAAAACGGATCTTGCTGAAATCTGTTTCCACAAGTCCTGGATCGATGCTTGTCACGCGGACGTTGGACTTGAGAAGATCCATCCTGAGAGCCCTCGTTATTCCTTTCTCGGCGTGTTTAGTTCCACAGTAAACAGATCCTCCGGAATAGGGATCGTGTCCTGCCGTCGAACCGAGGTTGATTACGTGTCCTCGGTCTCTTTCCACCATGCCGGGAATGATCGCTCTTGAAACGTAGAGAAGTCCCTTGATGTTTGTATCGATCATCTCTTCCCATCCGTCGATGTTATCCTCGTAAAGTTTGTTGAGCTCTCTTGCCATTCCGGCATTGTTTATGAGTACGTCGATTTCCTTGAAATCAGCCGGAAGAGAATTGAATACGTGCTCAACATCTTCTCTTTTTGAGACATCCATAACAGCAATGTGAATAGGGACTTTATATTTTTCTGAAAGATCTTCAGCAACCTCTTTAAGAATATTTTCTCTTCGTGCAGTAAGTACCAGTTTCGCTCCTTCCCTTGCGAAAACTTCCGCCGTAGCTCTGCCGATTCCCGCTGTGGCTCCTGTTATAAAAACTGTCTTTCCTTTCAATCTATACATATTCTCCTCCTGTTCCCTTACAAGTTTACCTATCATAGCATCCGTAGTTCGCTCCCATACTCTCCTCACATTCGCTATCCGATTTACAACCGAGGTAAATACAGTGGTTATCTACGCATTTGTAGTGATCGGATGTATAGGCAGCTCCGTTCCCTCTGCAGTCATCAGCAGTATCACATTTTTGGGCGCAGTGTTTCGTGGGCAACTCTTCATTTTCAAAACATCCGTAATCACCTGAATTCTTGAATGTATCTTCACACTCCTGGTGAGTATTGCAACCTGTATATTCACAGAGCCCATCACCATTGCATCGGTAGTTATCCGCATCATAAGCAGGCATATCGCTTGCACAGTCACTACTCGAAGAACATGTTGTCACACACTGCGGAACAAGCTCGCCACTGTTCTTATTACATTTGTATCCGCTTGAATTGTAGGTATTTTCACACTCCTCATCATTTACACAGCCAAGGTATTTACAGAAACCATCGATACAGTTGTAGTTATTCTCATCGGAGATCGGACTTTCACCTACAACACAATCCTCCTTTGCGTTGCATTTCATGAGACACATGGAGGGAAGTTTGTCTGAATTGTCTGAATTGTCTGAATTGTCTGAATTGTCTGGACTTTCTGAACCTTGTGGAATATCTGGACTTTCCTGACCGTCGGGATTTTCCTGATTTTCGGAATTATCCTGACTGTCGGATCCGTTTTCATTGCCGGAATTGTTTTGATTCAGATCCGCACCGGACGAGGAAGGGTCACTTCCATCGGAACTGCATGAACATAAAAACAATAAAAAAATGATACATAGATGTTTTTTCATGGCTGCTCTCCATTTGAATGTTGAGTACCTTTAACTATCTCACAGAAAATTACTTTGAAGTCAATTAAATACTAACATAACAAGGAAATATTTTAACGACAGATTGAGCAGCGGAGATTGCAATTCATAAAATGTATTTGTTATTTTAAGCAGTGATATCATTTTGTTTTATCAATTTGATTTTAGCCAAGAGAGATTGATCCTCCGGCTACTCTATGTAGACATAAAACGTAGTTCCTGCGGGCACCCGGTATTCGACGGTTTTCTTTGTCGCCTCTTCCTGACCTCTCAAATCGGCAACGGGTTCGGTGATTACACCTCCCGCAACTCCTCCTGTGGCGTTTGAAAGAACCTTGTCGGCAACTTTTCCGGCTGCTCCGATAATCCCGCTTTTCAGTGACTTCGTTGCATTTCCCTCGATTTCAGAAACATGGGATGGTATTCCTGGATCTCGACCACTGACGGCTAACCCTTTGAGTATAAATTCACGGTTTTCGGATCTGGCTTTTGAAAAGGTTACATAGGTTCTCTTGTTGGAAAATGAGGCATGTCCGTAAAATATTGTACCCTTTCTGATTTCCCCCTTATCCGATGTTGCAACTGCTATGACACTGTTTCCAGCAGTAGAACGTATGGAGAATTTCAGTCTTACGTTTATACTCTGATTTCGTTTAAGTGATATTTCTTTAGATAAATCTTCTTTTTTTCCAAGAACCACTACTCCGCCCCGCTTCCCTGTACCTCCGGGCCTTGATGGCCGAACCATATCTCTAACAGATGGATTTACAGGAGATGAATATCCGAAAGTGGGGTTTCCCGGCGACGGAAGGTCTGCAGCGGCAAGGGGATCTATAGCCTTGTACTTTTCAATTATCCTCTTGTCTTCCAGCGCATTTTTCCCCATGAAAGATGATTTTTTCACACCGATACGATTCTCTATATGCGTTTTACCCGATTCCGACTTCGGATCCTCCACATTTTTTTTTCGCGGGTCACGATTTCTTATATATGACGCAGAGTAATCCTTTTTCTTTTTAAGAATTTCTTCCAGGGAGTTCAGCCTGTCGTTTTTATCAACGCTTTTTTTCTTTTTTCTATCGAATGAAAGATCTGCTATTACGATAACCAGAAGAAAAAGGGCAAAAAGAGTTCCTGAGAGTCGTATGATAAATTTTTTCTTCCCGGTGTAATCCTTTTCCGCCGGTTCAGAATTTGACAAAACAGCTTTTTCTGAATCAGAACCATCATCGACTTCATCTTCCTCAAATAAATCAAAGGGATCGTTTACCACTTTTATCCTCCCCTTTACCTTCAAAATTCACTTTTGCCTTCAAAAGAAAAGCTTTGAGAAGCTCTTCATCCTCAAAATAATCAATCTTGTAGTAATCGATAAGCATTCCATAGGGAATTCTCACCACCTGTTGAAAAACTTTAACCTTTGCCTGGAAGAAGAGTGCCACTTTTCGAAAATTTCCGTAGTCTCCGTTAAATCCCACCTGCGGTCTGAAAAACATTGTGCCTGTACCGAGTATGGTTAGTTCTCCGCCCACCTTTCGATCTCCGGAAATGGATATCCGATCCGAATAAAAATCGCTTTTTATATTCTTTCCGGCATATTTTTCCGCTTTTCCGGCGTCGACTCTTTCGCTGTCCAGAATCTCAGCAAGTGTGGGAGTCATCATCTTATATGCTTTCGACAGGTTAATTGCAGCATCGGGATCCTGGGTGGAGTAGAAATTTATAAAGTCATCCATGAATGCCTTTACCGAAATGTCTGAAACGGATTCGGCCGGCAGTGTATCTTTTACTATGCGAACCTGACCAGTTTCACTGTTGGTCACGATTACCGGGACAGGTCTCAAACTGGCCAGCGCGTTCCAGATGATGAGGAAAAGAATGATAAGAAAAAAAACCAAGTCCTTTGAGATCATGAGAATGAAGTTCCTTTTCCGGAGCAGCCTCACATCCCGTCTGGTCAACGTTTCAAAAAAACCGGTTGCCTTTGATTTTTCCCTACTCATAGAAATTTTCAACCTCCTCTCTTATCAAAACTTTTATCTTTTCCTTCCGTAGAATGAAGCTCTCCAACAACGTTTACCGTTTTTGTGAGTGACTTGGGAACTTTTGATTTATCCACACTCAAATTCATCGAGCCGACCTGATTGCCGTATGGTGAACCGTTGTGAGTTGCACCTCCTCCCATAACTTTTCCGATCGAGTAGAATGCTCCTCCCAGAGAGGGACCTACAACCGGAGCTGCGGATAGAAGCCTGTTTCCGATATTTTTGGAAAGAATCGACACAGCGGATCCGATTGAATCGCTCCGAACTACAACTCTGGATAGGAACGGAGTGAGGACTCCGAGAAGAATGAAAAACAGCAGGTAGGCAATCACCGTAGACAAAAGAGGAATGTCGGCCAGAATCCGTGCGTATTTTGAAAGAACGGCCTCGTTAGCAGCGGCAACATTTTCGCTCTCCATTACGATTCTCACGAAAGAATCGACCCCTTCTACGAATCCCTCCCGCGAAAGGGAGAGAGCCAGATTGTAAAAAAACGGCCACATTGCCACCTCGACAACGGTCATTGCGAAATTTTTCAATGCTCCCGATCCTCCCGGAAGTGCGGAAACAGGTACGGCAAATACAAACCCGATGAGAACCAGTTGAAAAAGAACGGGCCAGAAAAGATCGATAAGCAGTATCTTCAGCGATACCGCCAGAGTAATCATCCCCTTCAGCAAAAATGTGGTTATGAAGATATAGTAATCCTCCTGAAGAAATTTTTCGCTCTCTGATGATTCCTTCCCATCAAGCGAGAGAGTCATCACAGCGAGATCCAGATTCTTGACTGCATTGGAAAATTCGGCCGCCTCGACTTCGTCTATCAGCGATCTCACAACCACTCTGTTTGTGAATTCGGCAACAAGTTCGACACCGTTTGTGTAGACGAACATCACCACTGCAAATTTGGCCACCGTTCCGATCCAATCCGCAGTTCCTCCTCGAAGCTGCTTCCAGGCCATCCATGCAAGTACAAAAAGAAATATGGTGATTATGAAGTATGAACCGGCCGAAATTATCAGCTGAACATCTTCCCTTGCATACAGCTGTTCAACTGATATCCCCGGGACCATGGAATGCTTGGCTCCCGAAATAATGTCGACAAAATTTTCAGGAAAAAAGTTCATACATCCCCCCTGGAAAGCATCAGGCACGCCTTGACTATGTCCACACCTTCGCGTTTCATGACAGCCTCCAATTTTTCATTGTCACTTCGGTCGGATGTGGTTATCCAGTAGTCAAATGGACTCAGTTCGATCCGAACCACGGCGGAACATTTTTCGTCAGATGACGATGTTTTCACAAGAGCCAGAGAGTACTTACCCTTCACAGTTTTAAGAGATTCGAAAGCGTCCCGTTCCCTTTCGGAAAAACCGAAATCACGACTCACGAGACGTTTCGCCTCCTGATCGGAAGCGTGAGAAAGAAAAATCGTCGTCGTACTGTTGATTGAGATCTTGCTTGCAAGGGAAGCCTCCTTGAAACTGAGAAAATTCTGGGTAACTGTCCAAATGGATGTTCTGTACTTTCTGGCCGTTGAAAACATCTCCTCGACCATGCTGACCATTGCATCCTGCTTTATTAGCTGTGCGCACTCGTCGAGAATCAGGAACTTGAATCCGGAACATCCGAACGCCGTCCTTTTCGCCTCATGGATGACGATGAAGGTGATAAGCTGTCGCATGGTTTCCGTCAGCTCGTTAACTCCGTGAAGATCGACAACCACAAAGGGATCTTCGTCAAAGGAAAGTCCATCCCGGGAGGAGATCAACCTGTTTTCGGGTCGTTTGATGAAGATCTTGAGGAGTTTTACAATCTCACGTTTTATTTCATCATCTTCGGTTTTAACCTCTTCAATTGCCGGAACAAGATCGGGAAGCGAAGGATTTTCATAATTTTCATAAACTATTTTCAATCCGTCGGAAACAATTCCCCTGCGAATATTCGATTGAGGAGTGTTGCCCTCGTTGCCGATCACCATATCGACAACAATTCCGAGATAGGTGAGAAGGGAAACATCCGCTTCACCGTTTTTCATCATATCCCTTTTCGGTGGAAAGGGATTGAGTGTATTTTTGCCGCCCGCTTCGATGGGAAGAAATTTTCCGTTGAATAGATTTACCATTTTCCGATAGGAACTGTTCTCGGCACCTGCAAAATCGATGATGAATATCTTGCCGCCCTCGTTTTTTATCCGCGGGAACATGGAGTGGGCGATCAGCATATTCATCGCCACGGATTTTCCGGATCCCGAAGCACCGTACACCTGGGAGTTCCAGTTGTTCCTGCCTGAGAATCCGGCATCGAAACTGTAGAGACTACCGGTAGTCGTTCTCAAAAAGAGCGGAAATTCACCTCCGGTGTCACCCTGATTGATTCTGGAAAGAGGAAAAAGCTCCATGGCATTGGGAACAAGAACCTTGTTTCCCCTGCTGGAAAAAACAGTTGTTCCCGGAAGGGAGCGGAAGAACTCCCTGTCATGGAAAAGCTCCTCCTCGAAGAAGAAGTAGCCGTGCTTCTTGAAGCTGTTCTTTACGAAATCTGCATCCCTTTTCAGTTTCGACGGATCCTCGTTCCAGAGAATCATCTTCTGGGTGGAAGCCACAATGCCGTGTCCTTCCTTCTGAATTAGTCCCTTCAGATTCTCAGCCTCTTCATAGGTCTGTTCCGCATTGTGGTCCACGTTTTCACTCTTGAATTTCGCCGAGCGTGCGGTATTCCTGGAAATGGTAAGCTTCATTCGCTCTTTTTTCTGATCGAGCAATGTGAAGGAGGAGAGAAATAGGAAATCAAACATGAAAAAATCGATTATCCCGTCGATTTCGAAGGCGGCGGTCTCCTCAGGCAGATGCTTCAAAGTCATCACCTTGAGATAGATGTTTCCTATCTTCATATATTCCGGATAGTAGGCGATCTGGTTTTGAAGGAGCTCCTCACGAACACTCATTCCAGGTGCAATGTTGAACCGGTCGTCGACACTGATTATTTCGTATAAAAACCGCTTTATTTCTCCTGTCCCAAGCCTTCGATATTCCAACTCAAGCACCTGAAAGAGATTTTCCCAAATTTCAGGAGAAATCGGATCCGTCGGATCTTTCTTACCGAAGGGATCCTTTGAGACGGAAAGATATTTTCTGACCTCCCGAACCTTCAAATCCTTATCAAGATATCTGATTCTCTGCTTTCTCATGTAGTTTTCATTCGAACCGCTCACCAGATTTCTCTCTCTCAATCTGGAAAGAACGAAAAATTCCAAAGTGTTCTCATTTCCAAGTTCCCGATTTATCAGCGGATAGATTCTCGAAATATCGGCGTCCTTGAAATAACAGTCGAGACCCTTAATTTCATAAATCAGATAGCGCTGGAAAAGAGTATTTAAAACGGCATCATCCTCAACAGCCTGATATCTGATCTCGTCAAAAATACTCTTTTGATCACCATTCACCTTTACCTGCCTCCCCTGTCCCTGTCGACCATGTTGAAACTTCCCCTCTGCCTGAAAAGAAGGCGATAAAGAATCAGAAGCCAGTCATCCCTTCCGTCGAAATTCTTTTTCACAATGTATGAAAAGGAGATTTCGAGTAGAAGGACACCGCAACAGTAGAGTATGTTTTCCGTAAAAATCAGTACGGGAAGTACGGTAAGAGCCAGAAGTCCCTGCGTCTGTCTGTCCAGATTACCATTTTTTTTACCAAGAACCTTCCACACTCTCATTATTCACCGAGCCACTTGACGATGATGTCCGACGAATAGACGATAAATGTTCCAAGCGCCGCTTTCGAAAGCCAGGACCAGGAATCGGCGTGACCCAGCACCTTCTTTACACCGCCGACGACGATTCCTATTAGGCAGAGTATCTTTGCCACACTCAACACTGTTGTCCCTACACTGTCGAATTTTCCCACTATTTTTTCAAAAGGGTTGGAAGCACAAAGAGGTTCCGGCAAAAAAACGAACAGGAAAAGAAAAAGCAAAATTAAAAGAGAGCCCAAATTTTCCTTTCTAAAAACTTTCATGCTACCCTCCGGTAAAAACAATCTTTAAAATCAATATGTACGGATTTTCAACCCAGGATTAAAAATACAAATTGATCCCGTTTTAGGCAATTTTTTTCATGCAAAATTTCAGCAATCAAAAGAAACCGATTATGTCGGGAAGGAGAAAACCGGTCGTAACTTTCCAATTTTATTTGAACAAACAAATCCTGACGAGTATAGTATCCGAAAACGGATAGAGGTGATCATGGAAATCTCCCCAGCTGAAAAAAGTATGAGAGCCGCATGGAGGGAGAGACTCTACGAAATTATATTCGAGTCCGACACCTTCGCAGGTCAGGCTTTCGATATCGCTCTTCTCTGGGCGATACTTTTCAGTGTCATAACAGTAGTGCTGGAAAGCGTCGGAAGTATCGAAAGTGAATACGGTCACCTGCTGAAAAGCATCGAATGGTGGTTTTCCATTCTATTCACTTTCGAGTATGCGCTTCGAATCATTTCCGCCAGAAAAGCTTCCCGATACATTTTCAGCTTTCTGGGAATAATCGATTTTCTCGCGATAATTCCATCCTACCTGGGGCTCTTTTTCTTCGGTATTCAGTATATGGTGGTGATAAGAACCTTGAGACTTCTCAGGGTGTTCAGAATTCTCAAACTTGCCAGATACACCGGTGAAGCAAAGGTGCTGACAAAAGCTCTCACGGCAAGTCGATACAAAATCACAGTTTTTCTCGTAGCCGTATTGACTATCGTAATCATTACCGGCACATTCATGTACCTTATCGAAGGTGCCGACAACGGTTTTACCAGTATTCCGAGAAGCATCTACTGGGCAATTGTGACATTGACTACAGTCGGCTACGGAGACATCGCACCGAAAACAATTCTCGGCCAGACAGTCTCTTCAATTCTAATGATCGTAGGTTACGGAATTATTGCCGTTCCCACAGGGATCGTAACTGTGGAAATGGCAAAAGCAAAAGAATCTCTTGCACAAAGAAAGTGTGCGCAGTGTGGAAAACCCGGTCATGACGATGATGCAGGTTACTGTAAATTTTGTGGAAAAAGTCTAAAGTGAGGTTGTTATGAAAAAAATAGTTTTTCTCCTTTCCCTCGTTCTCTTTTCAACGCTTCTCGGCAACGAATTTCTTTTTTTCCATTCCCACAGCTGTCCCCATTGCAAACATGCAATCCCCTTCATAAAGGAGCTGAAAGCAAAGTATCCCTCCGTCACATTCCGGTTTCTGGAAGTGAGCGGAAGCAAGAGAAATATGAAGCACTACAAGAAAACAGTCAAGGATCTGAAAATACCCAGAATCGGAGTTCCGCTTTTCGTCATAGGAAAAAGGTATGTAATCGGATATTCTGCAAAAACCCATAAAATAAAAATAGTTAACATGATCGACCGGCATCTTGGGGAAAAAAACGACAGGAAGAAAAAGGTGCAGGATAGAGATCAAAAAATCAACCGGCTCACTGTTGGGAAATAAAAGACCGCTCAACTTCTAAAACAGGTCTAGCAGTTATCTCGGATACCTGTTTTCGCTCGATTGACTCGCTCTTCTGACATATACGGATATGGATAGATGAATCAAGAACCCCGCAGCAAGCTACCGGGTATGCCACGGAAAAGTCGCTCTTTGAACCAGCTACGGTTCAAAAATTGCTCCATTATAAAAAACGAAGCAAGCTTCGGGGAATTAGACCCTCCAGATAGCTATTCCTGTTAAAAGAATAACTGAAAGAAAAAACCGCCGAACCTCTCGGTACGAAAGAATCCGGCGGCAGGAAAGAAGTTCCAGGAAAAACTGACGATTCTTTCCGAACCGTCATCCTCGAATTATTTGAAACTCCAGAGTGTTCCTTCGGGAGTGTCTTTTATGAGAACGTTCATCTCAAGAAGTTCATCACGAACACCGTCGGCAGAGGCGTAGTCCTTATCCTTCCTGAAGGAGTTCCTCTTTTCGATCAGCGCTTCGATATCTTCGCGATTCACATTATGTCGTTTGAGCTGAACTTCCCTGATTTCCTCAAGAATTGTCGCCGGAGCAGCTACAAGACATCCGAGAACCGTACCCACTTCCCTTATAACATCAAGATATCCGCGGGCCTCCTCAGGTTTCGGTCTTGTCTTCTTCTTGGCCATCGAATCGTTGAGGAACTTGAAGAGTGAGAAAAGTTCGGCGACAACTCTGGCACTGTTGAAATCGTCATCCATAGCCTCTTTGAATCCTTCGAGGAACTGAGCGGCCTTTTCTGTCTTAACACCTTCGCCTTCAGCCGCCATATTCTCAAGCCCCTGAATTGTCTCATAGAAGTAGTTGAGGTGGCGTTCGGTTTCCGAGAGGTTATGCATGGAGAAGTCGATCGGTGTGCGGTAGTGCGTTGAAAGCATGAAGTAGCGGAGAACTTCAGGATGGTAGCGATCGAGAGCCTCGTCCACTGTGATGAAATTCTTGAGCGACTTACTCATCTTCTCACCTTCTACGGTAAGGAATCCGTTGTGGATCCAGTAACGTACGAACGGCTTTCCTGTTGCACCCTCTGCCTGGGCTATCTCGTTCTCATGGTGCGGGAAGATGAGATCCCTTCCACCGCCGTGAAGATCGAATGTCTCTCCGAGGTACTTTGTACTCATTACGCTGCATTCGATATGCCAGCCGGGTCGGCCCTCGCCCCATGGACTTTCCCACTTGGGCTCTTCCGGTTTCGCCTTCTTCCAGAGAACGAAGTCGAGAGGAAAACGCTTCTCGGGATCCGGATCAAAACGTGTTCCGGAAACCATGTCGTCTATCTTTCTCCTGCTGAGCTTTCCGTAGCCTTCGAAACTCCTCACATCGAAATAGACTGAACCGCCTGCTTCGTAGGCGTAACCGTTTTCAATAAGACGTTCTATCGTCTCCACGATGTCGCCGATGTGCTCCGTAGCCTTAGGTTCTACATTGGGGCGGGCCAGGCCGAGCGAGTCGACGGCACGGTAAAATGCATCAATATTTTCTTCGGCGAGTTCGCTGCAGCCTATTTTTCTTTCATTCGCTCTTGCGATAATCTTATCGTCGATATCCGTAAAGTTTCTGACATAGGTCACTTCGTACTCAAGGTATCTCAGGTAGTTGACTATGAGATCTACCGCGACCTCTTTTCTGGCGTGACCGATATGAGGCTTGTCATAAACGGTCATTCCGCAAGCGTAAAGACCTACTTTACCTTCCCTTATCGGTTCAAACACCTCTTTCTTGTCTGTAAGCGTATTATAAATTTTGAGCATGGTACACTCCTGCAGAATCGTTAAATCTTCATAAAGATACATTTACAGGATAAAAAATCAAGGTAATTGTAAGGATATGCGATAGATCGGACCGGGTTTTTCAGAACTCCTCAAACTTGTCGGCCGTATCGAAAGGTGTTTCACTTTCATTAACGAACCCGGAACTCTCCGTACCGACCCTGAAGCTCGAAGTTCTGTCCGTAAGATCAGTTGACACTCTCGACATGTTTTCAGCTGAACTTGCAAGCTGCTCAACAAGAGCGGCATTTCTCTGGGTAACCTCATCCATCTGCATGACAGCGGCGTTAATCTGCTCGATTCCTTTAGACTGCTCCCTGGAACGCTGCTCTATATCAGTTACAGCGTAGCTGGCATCCTGAATGCTCTTTGCAACCTCGACCAGATTTTCAGTCGTTTTTCCGGAAAGTTCAGTTGCGTTTTTTATACTTAGTTCATTGTTCCTGACAAGCCCCTTTATCTGTGACGCGGCTTCAGCACTTCTTCCCGCAAGGTTTCTGACTTCGGAAGCAACGACGGAAAATCCCTTCCCCTCCTCTCCGGCTCTCGCTGCTTCAACGGCGGCATTAAGAGCGAGAAGATTGGTCTGGAAGGCGATGTCGTTAACGACATCGACGATCTCCTGAATCCTGTCCCCCGAATCCTTCAGATCCCTCATTGCATCAGCCATCTTGAGCAGCATATCAGACCCCTGCTGGGCTCCGTCGGCCGTTTTCCTGATTTTTTCAGCTGTATCCTTGGATGCGGCCGCCGTATCGCCGATGGAGGATGTAATTTCTTCCACACTCGCAGCCGTCTCTTCCAGAGAACTGGCCATCTCCTGGGTGGATCTTGAAAGCTGGTTGTTTCCTGCAGAGACATCCCTGGCAGAACGGAGAACCTGCTCCGCAATCGCCTTGATTTTCTGGACGAGCTCCTCGATATTGCTGATAAATTTATTGAAATTGTCTGCAAGGCCGCCTATTTCGTCCCGATTTTCGATCTCGATTCTTCTAGTAAGATCACCCTCTCCTTCGGAAATATCAACAAGTGCATCGTTTAAATTTTTGATGGGACTGGTGACAAACCTGTCAAGAACCAGATAGAGGACAACAACCAGAGCGAGAAAAAGAATAGCCCAGTTTATGATCTGATTTCTGAGAAATCTGGAGACGACAGCCTCGATTGAAAGATAGTCGTAGTAGATTTCGATTGTTCCGATTTTTTTCCTCTCCTCATTTTCAGTATGGATCACGTCAACCTTTTTAAGTATTCCCTTTCTCTGAGGTTTGTTCTCATTTATCAGTTTTCCATCTTTTTGGGATACGGAGTAGTGAACCGCGCCCTTCTCATCAAGAATAACTATCTCATTGAGTTTATTGATCACTACCGAATTTCGAACAGTAGACTCCACGAGCTCTTTCTGAAAGTTCCACATCGCCGTCTCTACCGTGGGCATGATGAATGTCCCGACATTTTCAACAGAGCTGTCCTGCTGTTTCTCGAAGTTGGTTTTAATGTAGTACCCCTGGTACCAGATGGATACGACTGCTGCCAGAAATACCACGGTAAACAGTACAATCAGAGTTTTTGTCTTTAGCCTCAATCCTTTCATAGCCGGGCACCTCAAGTAAAAAATGATATCCCTCAATAGCTGAATGTAGTCTGTATCTTAAGGTTCGTGTAGTTATCGTCTCCTTCTATCTGCTCGGTATACCAGAAGAGCACGTCAGCATTCCACCACTCGGTGAATGCATAACTTACAAAACCGTGTACGGTGCTGCCGTTCACCGGAAATCCGTTGTCGCTGTCAGCCTTTGCTCCATAAGTAGCGTTAGCCTCAACCCTCTTGTATGAACCTCCGAGAGCAAAATCGCCCGCTTTATTCAACCCTCCGAGTGTTGCTCCGAGCTGAAATCCGAAATCATCTTCATCGGCCTCGGTATTTACAACGAAGTCGGTATAAAGGGAGATCGGCAAGGATTCGATAAAAAGAAGCTTCAACACAAGTGCCGGATTGATCATTTTGTAGTCCTGGACATCGGCACCCTCATCTTCCGGAGCCTCCATCGCCGTGTAATTCCAATGAGTTACACTTGGCATAATGGTCATAGACGGCATCTCGTACGAGATATATGCCTTATTTACAAAGAGATAACCGTTGTTCTTTGCTCTTGCTGCGTCCAGGTAGTCGCCTTCTACCCAGAAAGGCTCGTTCATCATTGTCTGACCCGCCATAAGGCCGAATCTCCAGGCGCCTACCTTATACTTGAAATGCTCCATGAATCCCTGCAGCGTATACCATGCGTCGTACACCAGAGTTGAGGTTGCAAAGGGACCCTCAAAACCTCCTGCCATTATCTCCAGAAATTCATAGGGCTTAAGGTGAACATAGTACCTGTCGAAACCAACTGGGATTTTATCGTCGGATGTGTTTTCCGTATCGCCGAATGTAAAGTAATCTGTAAAAATCCTGGCCTTTATCCACACCCAGTCGGCAACTTCGAACTGACCTCCGACCCTCAGACGAATTCTCCATCGATCACGGTGTTCCTCCTTTTCACCCTCTTTTCTGTCGTAGTGATAGCGGAGCCTCGCATCCGCACTCAACTTGAATCTTTTTACCCATGAGGGTAGCTCCTCCCTCTCTCCGGCGAATACAACTCCAGTAAACAGCATCGCCATCAGCAGAAGAACTGACCATAACTTCTTCATTTTCTCCTCCTACACCAAATTTACGAACGGGATATATAAAGCGTAATGCCTCGTTTTTTAAAAGTCAATATTGAGAACATCTTGATTCATATTTCAACACCAACAAAACAGTTTAAACCCCAATATACAGCCACATCAAGATTGTCTACATGTTAATTTAATGATATGATTAAACTGTAATTTAAAATACAGGAGGTATTACAATGAAGTGGATATCAACAGTTTTCCTTTTTCTCATGATCTTATCGTCGGGGATCTTATCGGCCAGACAGATCGAAATTGCCTACATCGATTACCCGCCATATGAATTCATGGAGAAAGGTCAGGCCGAAGGGGTTGCTGTAAGAGTAATTCGCGAGGTTCTGAAAAGGATGAAAACAGACGTCAAATTCGTATATCTTCCCTGGAACAGGGCTCTACAGAGTGTGAAGGAAGGAAAAATCGATGCTATCTTCACAATCATCGAAACAGCCGAAAGGAAAAAGTTTGCGGAATTCATCTCAACTCCTCTGATTGAGGAAAGTGCGGCACTTTTTGTCCTCAAAGATTCTTCCATCTCTTTCGACGGAGATCTTTCGAAACTCAAGAAGTATAAAATCGGTGCCGTAAGAGGTTTCAGTTACGGTAAAGTTTTCGACAATGCCATGAAAGGGGGGATTATCTCCGTAGACAACAGCGCCATAGACCTTAAGGCAAACATCAACAAACTTCTCGGAAACCGTTTTGACATCATGGTGGGAGACTCCTTTTCGACTACAGACATGGTCAAAAAAATGAAGGCGACGGGGAAAATCAGGGAACTGAAACCAATTATCCAGTCAATTCCGACATATATCGCCTTTTCAAAAAAGAGCAGTATGCGCAAGATAAGGGTTCAATTCGACAGGATTCTGAAAAAAATGAAGCGGGACGGAACGTACCGTAAAATTATCGACAACTATTTCAAGTAGAGTTTTACAAACCGGTTGTCCGTGACTTTCGGGTCTGTTAGACTATTCCTATCAACTATTAACGTACGGTTTTTTGGATGAGCAACGGAAAGGCCACAGTACTACTTATTGAGGACAACGAGGATCACGCATTTCTCATCGAAAAATCTTTCGAAGATCATGGCTTTTTCACCGTATCCACGGTCAAATCGATAAAATCATCTGAAAAATTTCTCGAAAACGAAAATCCATCGCTGATAATCTGCGATCTCAACCTGCCGGACGGTGACGGAATAGACTACATCATAAAACGTAATCTGGCCGAACGCTTTCCAATCATCATAATCACCGCCTTCGGAAGCGAAAAGAGGACAGTCAAGGCCATGAGGGCAGGTGTTCTGGACTATGTTGTGAAATCAGAAAAAACATTCAATGAAATCCCGGTAAAAAGTGAGCGTGTTCTTCGCGAGTGGCGCACAAGAGAGGAGCTGAAGCAGGCCGAAGAGCAGCTGCTCCAGGCCCAAAAAATGGAGACCGTGGGCAATCTGGCAGGAGGACTTGCTCACGATTTCAACAACCTGCTCGGCGGCATCACAGGGACAGTCTCCCTGATAAACTTCCTCTTCGAAAGCAACTCCGATCCGGATATGGAAACCATCAAACGTCACATCAAGGTCATAGAAAATGCCGCCCTCAGGGCGAGCGATATGGTTCAGCAGCTCTTGACACTGTCCCGCAGACACGAACTTGCCCTGTCTCCTGTGGACCTCAACCTTTCGATCAAGCACACCGTAAAAATCTGCAGTAACACCTTCGATAAATCGATTGCCATAAAACCTTTGTACCACAATGAGCCCGCGATTGTTGAAGCAGATCCGACACAGGTTGAACAGATCCTCCTGAATCTCTGCGTAAACGCATCACACGCCATGACAAACATGAAGGCAGCGGAAGAGCAGCAGGGGGGAGAACTGGTCATATCCGTTGAACCGGTAAAAGCTACGAAAAGGTTCTGCTCCGTTCATCCTGAGGCCCAGCCCGGCAACTACTGGCTGGTAAAAGTAAAAGACAGCGGTATCGGTATCGCTTCCGAGAACATATCAAAAATATTCGACCCCTTTTTCACAACCAAGGGAAAGAAGAAAGGCACAGGACTGGGACTGGCCATGGTTTACAGCATTACAAAGCAGCACAAGGGGTTCATAACCGTAAACTCCCAGATCGGAATCGGCACCACAATGAACCTTTTCCTTCCGGCTCTTGAGGTGGAGGAACAGGTTGAGGTTATCGAAGCTGAGGAGGAGGTCCTTCCTATGGGGGAAGGTACGGTTCTTGTGGTGGATGATGAAGAACTCATGAGACAGACGGCAAAGGCGATCCTGCAGGAGTGCGGATACACGGTAATTCTCGCCAAAGACGGAAAAGAAGCCGTTCAGATATTCGAGCAGCAACACGACAGGATATCCGTAACACTTCTCGACATGGCCATGCCGAAAATGTCGGGGAAAGAGGCTTTTATAGAGATGAAAAAAATAGATCCGGAAACAAAGGTAATCCTGACCTCAGGATTCAAGGAGGACTCCAGAATAGATGAAATAATGAAGATGGGGATAAAAGATTTTATTCAAAAACCCTACTCCATGGCACTTCTGGCCGAAAAAATGAGTATTCTCACAAAAAACAACTCCGTACCGCATCAGGCAACGGATCTTCCCTAAACAGGAACCGCAAAATTCCACTCAGCAGTAGTGATTCTGTCCAACAAATCATCATCGTCAATGGAATCGGAGCAATCAAAAAGTTCAAAACTATTTGCCAATTTTCAATATTTTTGCTATCCTGCAGCGAACAGAGGAGGTCTTTATGGTAGATGTAAAAGATCTTAACACATGGATAGAAATTTCCAGATCAGCGTATAA
The DNA here is from genome assembly GCA_942492635.1 of uncultured bacterium. GTDB lineage: Bacteria > UBP6 > UBA1177 > UBA1177 > CALOFP01 > CALOFP01. The sequence continues at coordinate 1,076,147 of CALOFP010000002.1, read as the reverse complement.
GAAAAACATTTCACTTTTCAAAAATATTATCGGCAAAGAAACAGAACTTTCGGTTGTCATCAAAGCCAACGCCTACGGCCACGGAATCACTGAAATTGCACAGTACGCAAGAGAAAACGGTGTTTCCCAATTCTGTGTACACTCTCTTGACGAGGCTATCAGACTCAGGAACAGGGAATTTAATGAAAAAATCCTTCTGATCGGACCGGTTCCTCTCGGGCGTCTGGACAGTGTTGTGGAACACAACCTTTCGATTGTGGCCTACAACATTGAGAGCATCGAAGAACTCAACCGGAAGGCCGCTGCACGAGGAAAAAGCTCAGGCGTTCACCTGAAAGTGGAAACGGGGACAAACCGGCAGGGACTCGACAGTGAGGAAATGAAAAAATTTCTCAAGACACTCAGGGATCTCAGCAACGTTCGTCTCGAAGGCGTCTACAGCCACTTCGCCAATATCGAAGACACGACAAACCACGACTATGCAAAAAGACAGCTGGATCGCTACCTCGATCATGTGAAAACCATCGAAGAGTACGGATTCTTTGATTTCAGGAAACATTTCGCAAGTTCCGCAGCAACGATTCTCTTCAAAAAAACCCATCTCAACATGGTTCGACTGGGAATAGCACAGTACGGCCTCTGGCCCTCCAAGGAGACATATCTCAGCTACCTTATTGAGAACGGACACGGTCCCCACCACATACTCAATCCGGTTCTTTCCTGGAAAACTCGAATTTCCCAGATTAAAGAAGTTCCCCAGGGCTCCTCAATCGGATACGGCTGCACATACCGGACGACAAGGGATTCTAAAATTGCAATTCTTCCCATAGGTTACTCCGACGGATACAATAGAAAGCTCAGTAACCAGGGTTACGTTCTGATAAAAGGCAGGAGGGCTCCGGTCCGTGGAAGAATCGCCATGAATCTTACGGTAGTGGATGTAACGGATATTCCCGATGCCGAACTTGAGGACGAGGTTGTACTGATCGGAAATCAGGGTGATGAGATAATCCGGGCAGAAGATCTTGCCGCCCTTATCGGCACAATCAACTACGAAGTTGTAACTGCCATTTCGCCCTACATCCGGAGAGTTTCGGTCGATTAAAAAATTTCGATTCCTCAACAGTTACGGCAATCTTATTCAAAGTATCAATAGATAGGATAAAACTTCCAGCCCCACCTCCAGGGCATTAAACTCCCCTTTTAGAATATTAAAATTGTCATATGAACAATTTTCCGACTCTTTTCAGAAAAGATAAAGGCCTCTTCAAGCTAGATTCAGAGATTGCATTGTTTTATGAGTGAATATCCGACAGATGAACTACCTGAAAAAGTGGGGATACTCTTTTCTGTACTGCTCGAAGGAGCCCAGGTTGGCGTCTTCGTTCTCTATGACGAGCTTATGGTTGAGACAGGAGTCGCCGCCGCCGGAATCGGTTGAGACAACAGGATCCCGTCTTTTCAGTTTGAGCAGCGGATCACCGAGACTGACCACGCCCAGATGCCATGAGTCGTTCATGTATCCGAACCGGTTATACCACAGCCTCAAGGCTTCCGCCCAGGATACGTGCTCCGAAAGAGCCTCATGAAAAGAGAACGGGCAGTACATCCCACCTACTTTGGTCGATCCGACCACGGCAAGTCCGTGAGTGGTGTGCAGAAATGCCTCACCCACACTTTTCTGTGTAAAACGGGCGGCCGAGCAGCTGAAAAGATTGAAAAATGATCCCTTGAGACCCGAACGTTTGATCTCGTCCGCCGTCAGTACTTTCTTTCCTTTCTTTTTCCGGTCGAATTCAAGATATCCGGGAGATGCATGCAGCCACATGTAGAGGTATTCCACCCCCTCACCTTTCATCATCTTCATATAATTTGAATATGTCGAATCTTTCGGATCATCATATATTGTCAGATCCCGGTAGATCGACCCGAGACCCCAGCTGTAGCCTTTGTATATATTCTTCCAGTCGTCATCCTTGAAAAGGAGTGCAGTCTGGGGAAGCGATCTGCCGTAGACACGGTACCTGTGAGCCTTGTTAAGATAGTCACGGATATCAAAAGGCTGTCCTACGAGTCTTGAAATGTAGAGTTCGGCCTCAAGGGCAGAGTGATCGTCGTATATTCCGTTGCCGTCAAAATCCTCCCATGTCGAATCGGGATCCGCAAAATAGAGATCTGTCGGAAACTCCTCCCTAACATATCCCGTCTTACCGGAGGTTTCCATTTCGAACCAGGCGGAAGGAATATCACCGATAAAGAACAGTCCCTTGATTTTGGATCGTTTTTTCTGGAAAAGTACAATTCTTCTGAGCTCTTCCGCCGAACCTTCTTCCCATAGAAGAGTGCGGGCTGTAATCCCCTCCTTCCTTATGTCAGAAACGTATGTTGACAGGCTCACACCGACTATCTCCTCCAATTCACGATTGACCACTATGAGTAGATCGTACGGCTTTTCGAATGTTTCACCATCATCGCTGTCCCACTCCAGTCCGGATTCGCCGGAGTACCTGTCGCAACCCGAGAAGTATCCGTCGGAATCACTGTCCTTGCAGCTTTTGCAGCTTTTCCAGTTGTCGATTGAGAAAGATGAAGAGGGCTCGTCACTGCAGTCGGGTCCCCGTACATCCTTGGAGTAGCTGTCGCACAATCCATAAAACCCGTCTCCATCAAGATCTACGCATGTCGACCCTGGATCTTCTTCAAGGGTATGACCGACATAACGGCAGTGCCCCTCCTTCCAGTTCAGCGGGTCGAGATCGCAATCATCCTCCTCTCCCCGAGGAAAAACATCGCAATCCCTGTAAAAACCGTCACCGTCTGTGTCAAGACATTTACCCCTGCACAATCCGTTTCGGGTAAATTTCCAGAGATAGCGATTGTTGTCGTCGCAATCCAGGAGGTACCCCGGAACAGTCTTGCAATCCTTTCCGGTTAACTTTCCGTCGTTGTCACGGTCTTCGTTGCAGAGGGGAAACGCATTCGCCCTGGATGCGGATTCCGGAAAGAAACTGTAAAGAAGATAGGTCCACCCGGCAAAGGAGACCAGCAGAAGAAGAGCTGCGCTTTTTCCCATTTTCCCCTCCATTTCACTCTGACGACGCCGGCGGAATTTCAAGATTTAGAGGAATTGTCATGTTCATAGGAACTTCAACGTTTTCGATTGTCTTGACAAGCGTGGCGTTCCCTTCATCATCGTAGGTGACTATTACGATGAGATATTTCCCCTCGGCAAGATATGAAAGCCGGTAAAAATTGTTCTGGTAGATTTCCGCGGAGGTGATCGCTCCTGAAAATCCGTTTTTCAGCTCCTCCTCGTTCTTATTCTCCCAATCCGCAGGCTGATAGATGAAAATATCGAAATCACCAATATTTGAACGATTTTCAACCCACCCCTCAACCATGGAAACATCGTAATCCTCATTCCCTCCGGTGCAGGAGAAAATGAAAAGCGTGGAAAGGAAAAGAAAAGCACAACCGAATTCTTTAAGTAATTTCATACCATTACCCTCCATAAACACCCAAACAAAATTATATCAGAAGAGAGACGTTGTGTAAATATGTATTCATTTCGTTTCACTTTAACTCAACGTTAATCTTTCACCCATCCCCACTCTTGTATATTTTTATCTTCGTGGTATCATAGGGCCGACATGAAACCGGAGGATAGATGAACCGTACCGAAATCAGAGGATTCCTGCTGGAACTGCGTATAAAACTTGAGAAAACACTGCAGCACATATGTGATATGGAGGGTGTTTCGGCAACCGGAATGATGCCGAAACAGATACTCAATCTTCTCCTTGAAAACAGGGTGATCGACCGCAGCATCTACGACATAGCCTTCAATATTCTTCAGCTCGGGAACCGGGCTGCCCACCACGACGTATCACAGGTCGATTACAGGACGGCAGAAAAACTGGAGTCCCGCCTCGAGATGATGCTCCTCGAGCAGGGATTGATATTCGAGAAAAAGAAAAAAGAGGAACCCACATTCAGGGAGCTTTTCGAAAGAAGCGAAGGAATCTCTTCCCGAAAATCCGCAAAACGTGAGGAGAAGGATTTTTCCACCCTGCTGGAAGAGTTCGATAACGAAATGGCCGGTAAATTCGCGCCTCCACCTGTGGACAGGGAACCTCAGAAAAGGATCGATACGAAGAAACTGGCATCCCGCTTCAAAGGGAACAACTGTTCTGCGGGAAAGGAGAGCGGAAACGATTTTTCAAACCTTCTGGATGAGTTCATGGATATGGAGGAATTTGATAAATGAAAGGGTGGATGCTCAGTGACGTACAGAAAAAAGCGGTAACAACGACGGAAGGCGCCCTGCTGGTTTTCGCTGGAGCGGGAAGTGGAAAAACACGAGTAATCACATACCGTATCGCCTATCTCATCCGGGAGAAGAACGTTCCTCCCGAACATATTCTCGCCGTTACCTTCACAAACAAGGCTGCAAAGGAGATGAAGGAGCGTGTGGCATCCCTCATCGGCGATCCTTCCATCGTGAAGAGGTTGACGATTTCCACATTCCACAGTCTCGGACTCCAGATTCTCAAAAGGGAACACAAGACCATAGGGTACCCGAAAAACTTCGTCCTCTTCACGCCGTACGAACAGACGGAGCTCCTTAAAAAGGTGATGGAGGAGATGAATATTTCGACGGAAAGATTCTCTCCCCGCGGAATGCTCTCGATGGTGGGCAGCATGAAGAACAATCCGGAAAAGAACGGTCTCAAGGCATCACTAGCAAATATCAGGATGTCCATCGCCAAAAGAGTTTATCCCAACTACAACGACGCTCTGAGAGCCGCCGGTGCGATGGATTTCGACGATCTTATTCTCAAGACAACCGAGCTTTTCAAAAACGATGAATCAATAAGGCAGAAATACGCTTCGGCCTATAAATACATAATGGTCGACGAGTATCAGGACACCAACCAGGTTCAGTACGAAATGGTGAGAAACCTCGCATCCGTTCACCGGAACATCTGCGCCGTCGGCGACGACGACCAGAGCATCTACTCATGGCGAGGCGCGAAGGTTGAAAACATTCTCAACTTCCATAAGGATTTTGAAAACTGCACGGTTGTGAAGCTGGAGCAGAACTACCGTTCAGTCGACGCCGTCGTGAACGCAGCGTCGAGACTCATAAACTTCAACTCCACAAGGGCCGAGAAAAAGGTTTTCACCGAAAACAGGGCCGAACCCGGCGAAGGAATCAAGCTCACGACTCATCTCGACGAGACGGAGGAGGCCGCAGCAGTAGCCAAGACAATTTCCGAAATGCACATGCAGGGAAAATCCTACGGAGACATGGCGATTCTCGTGAGGGCCAACTACCAGACAAGACCTTTCGAAATCGAACTGGGCAGGAACCACATTCCATACACCATAGTGGGCGGCCAGAAGTTCTTTGAAAACAAGGAGATCAAGGATCTCGTCGCATACCTGAGGATTCTCGTGAATCCCAACGACGAAATCAGTCTCCGCCGGATAATCAACTACCCCACCCGCGGAATCGGAGTAACGACACAGGAAAAGCTTCTCGAAATTGCAAAAACCGAGAAAACATCTCCCTTCGACGTTCTGGAAACAGTTGAAAAGTATACAAATTTCAAACCGTCACAGATCGAAGCGCTTATGAATTTCCGAAAACTGTGTAAAGGAATGAGGGATAAACTCCTTACCGAAGATCCCGTGGAGATGGCAAAAATTCTCGTGGATAGAACAGGAATTCTCGCGGATAACCTCAGAACCGCTAAAAACGACACCATCGCAAAGATAAAAAAGGAGAACATCGACGAGTTCGTCAACGCCGTTTCCAGCCACAAGAAAGAGCGAGGAATCGACAATCATCTCGAGTTTTATGCCGATTTCATCAACTCAATGTCCCTCATCCCGACAACCGACGAAGAGGCGAAGGAGAACAGCGTCAGCGTCATCACAGCCCACAGCGCCAAGGGACTGGAGTTCGACACCGTTTTCATCATCGGGTTCTACATGGGCGGGTTCCCCAACCAGATGGCGATCGACGAAGGAAATATCGAAGAGGAGAGAAGGCTCTGCTACGTGGCTATCACAAGAGCCAAGAGAAACCTCTATATCTCCGTTCCCCAGAGCGTAAGAAAGATGGGGAAGACCGAGATTACGAAGCCATCCATATTTCTCAACGAAGCGGGAATATCAAAACAGACCGCCAAGGCATCCACAATGCCCCAGACAGACAACGTCGCCGATCTCCTCGGCAAGATGCTGGAGAAGATTTCAAAGTAACGTTAAAAAAACGATCTATGCCTTTGATGAAGTCACGCTCAAGTGAGGGAACTGGCCTGTGAACAAGTCAAACTTTAAGGCAAGTCCTGAGGGATGAGCTCCAGAGGAACCCCCATCTGTATGAATCTGTGGAAAGAAATTCCAAGCTGTGTTTATTTGCAGAAAAATAATCGTGGTAATCTGGTCAATCAGGCGAAATCTGTGGCCTCTATCTCCGTGAGAAGACAGAAGAGATCGATCCTGTTTTTGAAGTTTCCTGGAATTATGAGGTGGTGGTTGCCGAGAGGTGAATTCTTCAGTCTCTGTGCATCCTCTCTACCAAGCTCCACGATTATCTGTGTCCTGCAGGCGTTCTTTTCATCGGGTCTTGCGGTGATTCGGCCTTCCGCCGCAAAGTAGCGGCTGAGTGTGCTGTCGAATCTTAGGACCGTTACGCAGTCTCCCTTGAAATCGCCTTTTATCGCAGTTCCGATACCTGTTTCGAAGTGTGTGGTTATGGAGAACCTGTTCATTATCGAAAGAGGCGTCGTGCAGTGGGAAAAGAAAATTCTCTCTCCGTCGATGGCTGTCGTATTCGCCATCCACGGAATCGTACCGGAAAGTTCACGTCCTACCATCATTCCGACAACGGCCGTCATGTCACCTTCGCAGGCTGCGGGAATTCCCCTGTCGCCGAGAAGCGAAAGTGCGAGACATCCGGTAACTCCGTGCTTTTTCACGAGAGAGAAACACTCAACGGTAACGGCATCGAATCCCTCTTTTCGGATGGTATCCTCAAGGAGCGAGTAGACTTTCGACGCATCCTCAAGATCCTTACCCGAATGACCGCCTTCCTTGAAATGATCGAGGAACTGTTCCGATACGGGAAATTCGGTGTAGGGAGCAATGTCGTCCCAGAGAATTTGACTGAAGTTGATTTTCAGCCTATCGCGAATCACCGCCGGTTCTATGGAAGAGTTTACAAGCCAGTCGGAAACCTGTCCGACAAGACCGATCTTCTGCCCTTCGAGCTTTGTTTTAGCGTCGACCGCGGCAGCGAGATCGACAAGGACTTTCTTCGACTCTTCGAATTTCACCAGATCGTTTTCGATCCCGCGCATATCCAACCAGGATTTCACCTCGGTAGCCGAGGCCCATGCGTTGGCCTCCTCTCCTGCGAGAAGAAGTACGTAGCTGCTGTTTCCAACCGATTCTACGGCCGCCCTCTCGCTTCCTCCGGAAAGAAAGTAGAGGACATCCGGAGAATCGTCCACATAGGAAAGTGCGACACCTTCCGCAATTTTTTCAAGTTTCTCTTCAGCGCAAACAAAAAGGGGGCGTTCAGCCCCCTTGAATGCGAGAAGTTTGATCCGTAAAGGACTTCTCATGGCAACTCCTTCTTAGAAATAGAGTTCGTACTCCTGAGGTGTAGGCGCTGCGTAAACGTAGCTTGCCTCCTCCCTCTTGTTCTTTACCCAGCACTTGATGAGAGCTTCGGGGAAAACGGGCTTCAGATAGTCATTATCATTCTCAAGTCCGTCGAGAACAAGGTTGAGGTTGAGCGGGAACTCCTTCTCCGCATCGAAATCGGTGTTGTTGAAACCGAGTGCGACCGGATCTTCGTTCTTCTTTATTCCGTCCACACCGGCGAGAACCATGGCGCTGAGCATGTAGTAGATGTTTGCCGTAGCGTCACCTGTTCTGAACTCGATGCGAACTTCGCTCTTCTTGAGGTATCCCGGAATTCTGACAGCAGCGTGTCTCGATCCCTTTGCGAATGTTGCGCTGATGGGAGCCTCGTATCCCGGTACAAGTCTCTTGAAAGAGTTTGTGCTGGGGTTCGTGAAGGCGAGAAGACTTCCTGTAAGGCTGTGCTGAAGGATTCCTGCCGTGTATGCAAGACCTTCTTTGCTGAGTCCGTAGAGCTCGTCGCCCGTGAAGATCGTCTTTCCGTCCTTTTCGAGAAACTGGTGAACGTGCATTCCGTTTCCGGCAAGCTTGTACATCGGTTTCGGCATGAATGTAACGTAGAGTCCGAGCTCTTCGGCTACAGTTCTGATTATCCACTTTGCAAGGCTTACCGCATCGCATGCCTTAACGAGGCTGATGAAGTTGAGCTCGATCTCAAGCTGTGCCGCACTTACCTCGTGGTGGTGGTACTTAACGGGAATTCCGAGCTGTTCCATAGCGTGTACGGATCTGTTTCTGAGCTCCTCGTAGCGATCCTCAGGATGCTGACGGTGGTATCCCTTCTGAAGTCCGAAACGGGGGTAGTCGGTATCTTCGATGCCGATTCCCTCGTCGCTCTCAACCATGTAGTAGCTGTGATCGTAGTCTGTCGAGTAGCGTACGTTCTCGTATGCGTGGAACTCAAGCTCTACGAGCATCTTAGCATCTTCGGCGATTCCCTCATCCTTGAGAAGCTTGAGGGTGTTCTTTGCTATGCTGCGCGGGTACTGGTCATAAACATCGCCGGCGGTAGTCATGACGTCGCAGAGTACGTGAAGAATAACGAATCCGTCCTTCTCCTCGATGAATGCGCTGGTCATGTCCGGAATGGCGACCATGTCGGAATCGGTAACCTTTGCGAAACCGAAGTTGGAGGCATCGAATCCGATTCCCTCCTTAATTACTTTTTCAGAAATATATCCCTTGGGGATGGAAACGTGTCTTACGCTTCCGTTGATGTCAACCATCAGTAGATCAAGAAAGTCAACCTTTGAAATGTCGTTATCGAATTTTCTCAGTATCATTATAATCCTCCTCAAATTGAGTCAAATTCACGGGATTATACTATCTGGTTTTTCATTTATTTCAAGATTTTATACAACACATGAAGAAGGGTGTTGACAAATGTAAAAAAGAACAATAGTATGGTGTCAACTTTGGTTTACATGTTCCGGGAGTTCAAATGCCGCCGATTATTGAAACAGACATCCTTAGGATGCACCTTAACATAATAGAATTACTAGGAGGACTAATCAAAACCGACAAAATTGTCGATCTTTTTGATACATTCAACCGGGATCTGAGGATAATCGTCCCGGAGTACAAATTTTCAATAGCCTCATGGGATCAATACGACGAGGAATTCAACATTTTTTCATACAACCCCGAAAAGGAGGAACTCAAAAAGTGTTTTTCCTCCATTCTTGATTTCGAGGCGTCGTCATTTTGCGGCAAAGTCGAGGATCTGGAAGGAAAAATCGACAGTATCGAAGAAAATTCCAACTACATATTTTTTGAAAAACGGCAGATAGAAGAAGGTATCGTAGGGATTTTTCTCATAGAATTCATCAATCAGGAGAGCTACGAAATATTCCGTTCCATCACCGAGTCGATCATACCCCAGCTCTGGTCCCTCCTCATAAAGACATACAAGATCGAGAAGGTGGGAAAGGAATCCACCATACTGTGGGAAATCAGGGATGCCCAGCACGCGGAAGAGGAGGCGCTCAGCCGGATAGAGCTGAACAAACTTCTTGAGAACCTTCTCACCCTTGCACTCAGTAAAACAGATACGAAGATAGGTTCCATCGTGCTTTTCAACGAAGCCACCGGTGAGATCGAAATCGAACCCAGGGCCCTCAAGGGCAACGCTCTTGCGCCCATTCCCGACACCATAACGGATAACGAAACAAGTATTGTCTCGACCGTACTCCACACGAACAAACCCTACATATGCAACGACGCCGACATGGACGACAACTACCTTCCAATGTTCCATGGAGTAAAGTCGTCTCTTGCGGTTCCCATAAGCTATCAGGACAGGGCAATCGGTGTAATTCTCCTTGAATCGCCGAGAAGAAACCGCTTCAAGGACAAGGATCTGAAGAAGATATCGACACTTGCCAAGACAGCTACCATGTTCATCCGTCGAGCCCAGCTCTACAAGGAAACGTCCAGCAGAGGTCACGGAATCATGATCTTCGGACGTTCCGGAAAGTGGAAAGAGGTTGAAAAGAGAATGGAGAAGGCTTCAAGAACCGACGCCACCGTTATTCTCAGGGGAGAGAGCGGTACGGGTAAGGAGCTTATGGCCCACGCCATCCACTTCAACAGTCCCCGTCGCGACAAACCGCTGATCACCATCAACTGTGCCGCGATCCCCTCCGAACTTCTTGAAAGTGAGATGTTCGGTCACGTAAAGGGTGCCTTCACCGGAGCGACTTACAACAAGCAGGGTGAATTCGAAAAAGCCGACGGAGGAACGATCTTCCTGGACGAAATCGGTGATCTTCCTCCCCTTCTCCAGGTCAAGCTGCTGAGAACCCTCCAGAGCGGAGAGATTCGTCCCGTCGGAAGCAACAAGCCGCCGCATAAGGTCGACGTGCGTGTTATCGCCGCCACAAGCAGGAACCTCGAGGAGATGATCAAGCAGGGAATGTTCCGAATAGATATGTACTACCGACTTCACGTTGTACCGATGTGGATTCCGCCGCTGCGAGAGTACAGGGACGACGTACCGCTGCTTGTGGATAACTTCATAAACGAGGCCAACAGAAAGTTCAACACCTCCGTAAAAGAAGTGGACAAGGAAGTTATGAAAATGCTCATGAACTACGACTATCCCGGAAACGTGAGGCAGCTTCGAAACTTTATCCAACAGGCAGTCATAATGTGTGACACAGACGTCGTAACCGTGACCGACCTTCCAAGGGAAATCAGAGAAACCACAGAAGGCATTCCGCCGGTTCCACAGAGCGGATCGGGACTGCTTCTTCCCTACAAAGAGGCGAAGGAGCGTATTCTTTCCGATTTCAACATGAAGTATCTTTCCGAGCTTCTGGGATCGACCAACTCCAACATTCAGAGAGCGGCCAGGAAAGCGGAAATATCCCGCGTTGCGCTCTACAAGATGCTTGAGAAATACGGAATCAAGGTGAAGAAATAGTAATCCGGTGGGTCACAAAAAAATACCGGGCGTTCCGACCAAACGCCAACACGGACCCGCACCCTATTCCCAATCAGACGGATCCTTAAAAAATCGGTGAATTTTATGGAATACTGGAAAAAAATTCGAAATGCCGTCGGAAGTGACCGGATAATTCTCTCGGGGGTCGCCTGCGCTGTTGTCAGGGAGGAGAAGATTCTCCTTGTTCGTCACGGGGATTTCGACATGTGGCAGATTCCCGGCGGTTTTCAGGAGCTGGGAGAATCCGTTGAACAGACGGCGACGCGAGAAATCCGTGAAGAACTGGGAGTGGAACTCAGGCCTGAGAAGCTGATTTCCGTCATGAGCTCACCGAAATGGAACATCGCCTACCCTAACGGCGATAAAATTCAGCAACTTATCTTTCTCTTTCTGATGACCGGTGAATTTGATGAAGATGTAATCGTAATGCAGAAATCGGAAATTTCCGACTGGGGATTTTTCCACCTCGATTCAATTCCTGAAAATACTCTCGACTGCTGCAAGGCAAAAATCGAAGATCTGAAAAACTTCAACGGGACAACTCTTTTCCGATGAAAAGATCTGAAGAAAAGGTCAGCGTAAAATTCTTTTCCATACCTGATCTAAAAAATGTTCGAGTTGTAAAAGGAACTCATGTTTCCCAGAATTTTACGGTTCACACCCACAGATCCTTCACTATCGGTGGAATTGTCAAGGGCACAAGAAACATAATGATGGACAATGAAACGGTAACAATTTCCGCCGGAGAGTGTTTCCTTATTCCTCCGAAAACCGCTCATGCCTGCAGCACACCCGAAAATCAACCACACGACTACGTTGTTCTATCCATTCCGGAACAGATCATCCTTTCACTTTTCTCCTTGAGCAGGATCGGTCAACAAGAGGTTGTGGATTTTGAAACGGGTGCAATTGTCGACAGGGAACTGTTCAACCTTCTCACCTCATTTCCTTTCGAGGAGAACAGTGAAGAGCAGCAGCGGATAGAGTGGTTCAACAGTGTTGTCATTCACCTTCTGGAGAATCATTGGATTGAAAACTCCAAAAGAACATCCGGGAAAGAATCCCACCACGCCGTCGCCTCCATTCGAAACCACGTTTCCGACAACCTCGGTAAAAACATTGCTTTGGATGAACTTACCCAGTTAACCCGGATCAGCGGATTTCACCTTTCCAGAATTTTCAGGAAGGAAGAGGGAATACCGCCACACACATACCTTCTTCAGGAGCGGATAAAAAAGGCTCTTTCACTTCTATCAAGCGGAGAAACCATAGCAGCCACAGCCCTCAAAACAGGATTCACAGACCAGAGTCATTTCAGCAGATTCTTCAAACGTCACGTAGGGATTACCCCGGGCGAATTCATCAAAACCAAACCACGAACAACAGGAAAACAGTGAAAGATCAGCCACGAACCACGCGAACAAACGCGAACGAGGAAGAAGGGAAAACCTTCCTGTCTCATCACTAAACTCAATTTAAATATCGGTTCCCCCGACAACCGAACCCGGAACGGGTGGAAGTATTGCAGCGGTGTGTGTGTCAACCTACCTATAGCAAGAAACAACCCCATGATCGAAGACCTCAGGATTTTCAGATAACCGCGACCTATCCCGAAGGGATTACATTGTTGCAGCAAATAATTTGATCGTTCCAACGACTGAATCGGTCAAGATATATTTTTTGAGGCTATTTCTGAATATAAATTGATGATTTTGACAGGCTGCAGGACAAATTCGCAACGAACATCATCTTTTCCAACGAAATCATTTATTTCCATATTTGTTTCATAACTGGTACAGTTGTTCTCACAACCAAAAGAGAGGAAAACCGCATGAATTATCGAAACTTATTCTTTTTCATGGTCTTTTTCCTGTTCATCGCCTGCGGTGATGACACGGGAAAAGCGAACGTTAATGAAGACGACCAAACTATTTTAAACGACGAAGGTACAGAAAACAAAAGTGATGAAATTACGGATTCCGCTACAAACGATTCGGAAAAACCGGACAAGTCAAACGGAAATGAACCTGAGAACGACAATAAAAATGATCCTGCCGATGATGAAAATCCCCATCACAAAGACGATACATCTCAAAATGATGACGATCCTGAAGATCCCGGCAAACCGGATGATGAGCCGGTCGACCAGGAGCAGCCGGTTTCCGATGCGGATGAAGAACCGGGTGATCCTGAACCGGAAAAGGATCGCTGCGCAGAGGATGGTGCCGTTCATGTTGCAAAAACCGGTTCGGACAGTGCGGAATGCGGCGATGAAAACGCTCCCTGCCTGACCATCAAACAGGGCATCAAAAGAGTCGGAACGGACGGAGCCGTCTGCGTTCATGAGGGAACTTACAATGAGGGATGGACCACGCTCAAGAGCGACATGTGGCTCATTTCAGCAGACGGAATCGGAAAGGCAAAGATCTATTCCGGCAACAACAGCGCTGTTCGTCTTTCAAAGATCGAAAACAGCGGCATCGATGGATTTGAGGTGTACGGAAACTGGAACCAGGGTAACGCCAGCGACGGCCTGATCCGTGTACTTGATGCGACAGACGTCACCCTAAGAAACCTGATCGCTCACGACGCACCCTTCGACATGGACGTAATAAAGGTTTCAGGAAAAGTTAAGAGGCTGTTGATCGAAAATGTAATCGCATGGAATCCGGCAAAAAGAAACATGAACGGTGAATACTATCAGGAAGTTATCGACATTTTCGGATCAAACGGAGTTGCAGGTGAGGAGCCGCCTGTAAGCGATGTGGTCGTGAGAGGCTGCTGGCTTTTCCACAGAGACGGAAAGGGAGACTGGCTCATTTACAGCAAGATCAACGCAGAGAAAATAATCTACGAAAACAACGTGTTCGGGCCGTCAGCCGGAAACGGATGGGGAAACGCGGCCGTGGGAATCGGGACAGGCGAGCCTGGAATTCCGGATTCCACTGCGGCCGTAGTGACCCATGCGATAGTTCGGAACAACATCTTTTCGGGCTGCAGAGGTGACGGTGCATTCGCGGTTATGAACGCAGAAAACAGCTGGGTCTACAACAACACTTTCTACAAAAACAGCGATCCAAAACTCAGATCACTCATAATGATCCGCAGCAACAGCCACCAGGTCGGTCCCACCTACATTTTCAACAACATATTCAGCGACAACCACCCGGCGAAGAGCGATCCCTACTTTTTCTGGATAAGAGGCGATCTTCCGGCAACATGGTATCTGGATTACAACCTCTACCATCAGAACATTGCAAAAACCGGCACCCCATACAATTCAGAAACACACGGAATTTACGACACAGATCCGCAACTCGAAGCCCCCGCCGTTCCGGACATTTCCAATCCGACCTTTGAACAGCTGGCAAAAATAAGGGAAAATTTCGGCATCTCCAATTCATCACCTGCAAAAGACAAAGGCATAAATCCCCTCTCTATACCCAACCACCCCAACTACCGTCCCGGAGTTACCGACAAAATGTGGGATTATGAAAAAGAAAAGCGTCCCTCTGGAAACGGATTCGACATGGGAGCGGATGAAATTCAATAACCTGAAACCACTCGCAGGGGGCGGCCGGCGTGTCGACCCTATCCAAACCACGAAGTACCACGAAAGCAGGGAAATATCAGCCACGAACCACGCGAACAAACGCGAACGGGGAAACGCTGAAAATCTTCCTGTCTCACCACTAAAATCAATTTAAATATCGGTTACTCCGACAACCGAACCCGGTACGGGTGAAAGGATTGTAGCGGTGCGTTTAAACGCACAGTTAGATAGACACCTCCAAATTCTTATCTCGGCCTCCTCCCCTTATTGTAAGGGGAGGATAAAGGAGAGATTATTTCCCAACGCAGATCCGCACCAACATTTCAACAGACAGGCATTTAGAGACCTGTAAAAATCTCCCCCACCCCAAATCAGCTCCTGAAATCCTCAGAAAAAAAAATATCGAGCCCGTTCCAGCCGCTGAATCCACGAAATTACAAATATCTAGACCACAATAACGACTGTCTTCAGCTGATTATTTTTTTTCAGACCGATCCGACGGCAACTTCCATCAAGATACGAATAATTTGATCGTATCAGTGACTGAATTGGCCAGGTTAATTTTTTCTAAGTGATTCTGGAATCATAAGTGATTTTTCTTGTTCTTTATCCTTTCAGTTCCGTTTTTGGATAGAAATAAATAAAAAATTTCAGACCCAAATAAACTCAAACCTGATACATTGCTTTTACATATACCCCGAAGGAGAAAATGTTTCACACTTATCCCAAACACACCTATAGATCTAATTTAACAAGCTATTTTGATTTTTTACACTTTCATACATTCTCTTTAAATTCATCCATTTCACTTTTAGCTAATGGACAGATGAAAGCAAATACTTTTATTTGACATATTTTATTATTAGATATATAGCTTTTACTACATAGTTGCAAAAATCAAAAATTATTGGAGATCAGAATGAGGTTAACGGGGATTTTTCTCTTATTTGTTTCATTGTTCGTTTTTACCGGATGTTGGGAAGAAGTTAATGTAACAAATTTCAGCATTAACGATCCCGAGGTGTGTTCCCGGACCGGAAACTGTTCGTTCACAGGAACCGCCGAGGTAAACGGACTTCCATTCGATCCCGATAACTACACCGAATCCGACTCATTCAAATACGCGGTTGCCATAGATTGGGGCGACGGAATTGTATACAACGCCAACATAAACGACTGCATTTCAGACAATGTGTGCGAGCTTTTCCACGGCGGAATGCTTTTCCACCATGAATATACTCAAACAGGAGACTATAAAGTTATAGCCGCCGTATCTGAAATTTGGTCTTTCAGTTATGTAAGGCAAACCGTTGATCACAGAGTTGTTCTCGAGACTTCACCGTTCAAGGACAAGGCTCTCAGGGAGGCGCTCGGCGAAGTTGCCGGAACAGTGGGCGCTACAACTGATAAAGGCATTCTCCAGCAGGGAGAGTGGCGTCACTACGGTCCCTTCGACACAACAAAAACTCGATTTGAAGTAACGCTCGAAACAAAGAGCGGCGATCCCGATCTCTATGTGAGACAGGGGTCGGCTCCCGACACATACAACTGGGACTGCAGACCGTACCTCTCCGAAGGTGATGAAATCTGCACATCAGACAATCCCGGAACAATGTATGTTTCTGTCCGAGGAGCCTCGGCAAATTCCGAATATTTATTGAAGATTCGCGAATATGACACGACCCTTAACGAAGTTGAAGTTGTCAAAAACAGTTCGATTTCAATGAACCGCTGGCACGATTACGGACCATACGATCCGGGTTCGGGAGAGCTTGAGGCCGTAATCAACTCAACAAACGGATTCGCCGGGTTGTATCTCAAGAAGGGAGCTCCGGCAAGAAGCGAAGATTACGACTGCATGATAGCGAGATACGGCGGTGCGGCAACAAACAAGTGTACACTTTCAGGCCCTGGACAGATCTATGTTTCAGTAGAAAGCTGGGAAGGCACTCCTACTTACGAGCTGAAAGTATCCTACATCAGGGAAGAACCGATATATCTTGAAAACTTTGATCCCTCAGTCGTTCAGACACTGGATTTGAGCGGAAAAGGAATAACATCCCTCGAAGGAATCCAGTTCCTCCCCAACCTCACATCCCTGAATATTTCCGGCAATGAAATCAAATCAATAAAACCATTGCTCAGGCTGCCGAACCTGAAAAGCCTCGACATATCAAACAACCCGATTGGGGATTTTGAACTTCTGACCCAGTTCACCGGGCTGGAGTACCTCTTCCTCGGAATAGAAAAGGATACCCAGAGAAGATTGGAGTACAGAGGCAGCGAAATTAATAATTTCATTTCTCTTTTCATGTGCAATTTACTGGCTGTAGAAAGGATACCAATCACCTTTAACGGAGAGACGTTTTATCTCTACTATATTTACTTCACGCCCAAATGCGCACCTGGCGGTACCTGCATAGCGGAGACGGGCATATGCGACTGTAATCCCGGTTACCATGAAGTTGATTACATTTGCGTTGAAGATGAAAGCCCGGATGAAACTTCAAAAATCCTCTACTACCCATTTGGGAGCGTAGTAAATGATAAGATAAGCCCTGTCTGCAACGATAACTTCTGTACAATTTTTGATGCCAGTGGAAGCAACAATAACGGTGCCTTCTATAAGTCAGCAACTGCAGACGTACCACAAATATTGATGGATGAAAGTGAACCGGAAATATTACGTGTGACAAACAGCAATGTTTTAAATTTCAATGGATTACGAAACAACTTAGTTTGGGTTAATCCTTATGATCTTGGAGGAGGTGGATCTTCCAGCCAATATTTTAATATGACTCAGTCTGATACAAACACAATCAACACATCAGGAGTTTCTGGAACATTCCTTTTTAATTCATCGTTCACATTATCTTTATGGGCAAAACTGGAAAACTGCCTTGTGGCTTGCACGCTCGTTGACAGCTTTATTCCAGCCACAAAACAGGTTGGATTACGCATCTGGTGGGAAAATACAACAAACGGTCGCGAATTAAAATTTCTTTTCGACAACAACTTCGTTCTTCCGACTAGAATAAATTTAGAAAATTACAAACTCCAGTACGGAAATGATGATGAGAGTCGCAATAACTGGTTCAACATATCATTAACCTACACATCTTCTGAGATAAATATATATGTAAATGGTATGAAAGCTGAATCAATAGCAAAACCTATAGACACGATTAACCCGGCTGTTCTTGTCCTTGGGGCAGCCAGCAGTGAAGACATGAGCAAGTATGGCTTTTTCACGGGCAGCATGGACGAAATAAAGATTTTAAACGTGAAACTTGATGACTATGAAGTTTCTGCTCTTGCGACAGGTATTAGAAAATGTGAAGCCGACTTCCATATGGAGTACAACGCATATGGCAAAGGTGAATTCCGCTGTCTAAGCAACACAAAATATTTCAAATGCAAAAACTACGATGAGAAAGCAGTAGGTGCTTCATGGCATGATTTTAATCCGAACGGATATGTCAAAGCCCAATGGGATGAAGAAAATAGGGAATGGATTCCAGGAGCTGATTCCCCCGGTGTTCAAAACTGTCTCTGGCATTGTGGATCTGAGCAACACATAGAAAAAATAGGTGAAAAAGATCATTGTGTGAAAAACCTCCGGATGGAACCTTGTCCGCCGCACGGTGTTGAAAACGCCGTGTGGGCATCCGGTGAAAAAGAAGAAAAGTTCGAACAAGAATGGACTGAAAACAGTTGGGACCAACCAGGACCGGGCGAATGCGAATGGAAATGTGATAAAGACTTCCACAACGAAAATGACGAATGTATCTCAAACACCAGGGATAAAAAGTGCGGTGACATACCAAGTCAAGGCGAATACAAAGGAGCCAACGAGAACGGCATGTTCAAACAGACCTGGAATACCGAAACGGAGTCATGGGAGCCTTCGGACGATTTCGAATGCGAATGGGATTGTAAAAAGGCGGAAACCTGTGAAGATGAGAGCTGGTTCAGGTTGGGGAACAGCTGTATAAATACCAAGGAAGACATGAAATGCCATTTCGAGGGCAATGACTACAAGAGCGAAGTCACCTATTTCTACAACGTAAAGAATCAGGATATGGAGTACCGTTGCAGGAAAGGTGAATCCGCTGACATAAGTTCACTCGGCTGGTACACAGAAAATGACAAAGAAATAACGGTGTCGAGCAAAGATGAATGTGATGCCGGTAATGTGGACGGTTGCTGGGAAAAAATTGAAAATTGTCCTTGTATGAAGGGGACAAGAAAATCCACAGCTCTATCACCTGTCTTGACGGAATGTGTTCCGTACGATGCAATAGATGTTGCCGACATAAATTTTAAACTGTGTCTTATAGAAAAAATCGGATGGGATAAAATAAATAAACTTTCCGGTGACATTGCCGGTTCATCCCACAAGGAAATTCCTACTCCCGGTGTTAATGACCATCGGTGGTACTTGAGAACAGATGACGTTGAAAATATTGAAGAACTCAAGTGTGAAATTTCAAATTCATCTAACCCCCAATACCCGATCGGGGCACTAAAATCGGTTCGTGGAATCGAACATCTTAAAAAACTTAAATCTTTTAAATCTCCGGAGAATCAGCTTCTCGACTACGTTCCTTTTACAAGAATTGGAACTAATGGCTACGACGGTGCCGTTTACAGAAAAGTGATGTGCAGCAAAACTGAAGGTGATCTTAAAACAGAAGTAGTAAGGAGCGATGATGAAAGTGCCGATGCACTGGATCTTGAAAAAATTGAAATCGGATGCGGGACGGAGATAGGCGGCATTCTTCTCAAAATGGAACACTACGATCCTGTGAAAGAGCAAAAGGTTAAAGAGACAGAAATTATTTGTGCAAAGAAGGTGGATGATAAGGTTGTTTTCCCGGTAGTTGAAGTTCTCAATACTCTAGGTGCCTACAGGACTCAACCTGAAAACTTATCTAAAGGTGCTCTTTTCAACTATTGTGAAAAGCTGAATGGTGTCGAACTTACAGCAGGCTACCGTAAAGCCATGAATGTTTTTAATACGGGCGATAGAGAGGTTGCAGGATTCTGTGCCTATTACGAAAACGATGCGGAAAACTACGATATATCCGAACATGTATCGATAAAATATTACATTGAGGGCATGGCTGTTAACCACCCGAAAGCCGCCTATTGTGGAGGTGACGGTGCACTCGAAATTGTTGTGGACAATACGATCGCACCTTTTGATCTTTACGGTTCCAGCTTTTCAAAAGATGAAAGCGGCAATCTTTACAGGGTTCTTTGCGACAGATCGTCCGATAACGCCAGGGGCAGAGCATATATGGTCCGGGAATCTTCATTCGGCTGCCAAAAAATTCCGGGAAAGACGAGTGCAAGCTTTAAAATAGTTTTCGGTTATGAGAAGATCTCACCTCTGGAAAAACTTACTCTTACGGAAAACTTAAAAAACTTTAATGCAAACAGGATAATATATTATGGAAATTCGGATATTGCCGATTCGGAAAACACCCATGTGGTAAGCGAAATAAACAAATCCCTGAGCAGACTTACCAATCTGACAACACTGGAATTCAACTATGCTGCTGCAAAGGTAAAAGTTTCACTTCGAAGGATCTCCAAACTTTTGAGTATGAAGGATCTGAATTTAAGTGAAAATACTTTTGAAAATACCAGCGGAATGAAATTTCTATATCCCCTGACGAATCTTGAATACCTTGATATTTCAAAAACCAACTTAATTGAACTTCATCCCGATAGTTCAAAGACGGTTTTCCCGAAATTGAGCTCTCTTAAAGCGACCGACAATTCAAAATTTAATATTTACGGAATACAGAACATGCCGTCTCTTCGGTTCCTCGATATAAGCAACAACGGATATGAAGAAGGCGATCTCTCTTCGCTGAATAATGTACAAAAACTAAAATATCTCAACATTTCTAAAAACCCCATAAAAAATTTAAAGGCCATATCTTCACTTGACAATCTGGAGGTGTTGGATGCATCTTCCTGTAACCTCAACTCACTGGGCTATATTTCAACACTCAATAAACTCAAGAGAGTTAATCTTTCCGTAAATACGGATATCGGTGGAAATAAAACCGTCAAGAACATCCTTTTAAAAAGAAATCTCGAAGTTTTGGATATTTCAGGTTGTGGTGTGGATGATAATGACCTGATTCTAAATGAAGGTTTTGAAAGCAAGATATTTGACCTGAAAATATTCGATAACAAAATCGGCAAAACATCATTTCTCAAACAGTTGCCGCACATAAGATCGCTCGATATCAGCAAAAACTACATAGCAGATCCTGGAGTTTTGGGAGACACTTCGCTTCCTCCATTCAATATTTCAGTTCTTAATATATCTGAAAACTGTTTTACAGGGGCTGATGTTGACCTGATACATGAAAAATATGTAATTTTTAATCCGGCTAACCTTCTTAACAGTGAAGCTAGGTGCTCTCTGACAATGTGTGACCCGGCAAGCAAGCCATATCATGAATGTACTGCTGATGAAACAAAAGATTGCAGCACGATTTCGGATGAACTTACTGGAAATATCAGCTGCGACTCACTTTGCAGGTGGGACACCAGCAAATGTGAAAAAGCAGCGGTGTGCGGTAACGGTGAGATTGAAGACGGCGAGAATTGCGAAAAAGATACATCGATTCGCTGCGGCGAACTGGGATATACGAACAGCGAAAACTTTGCTCCATGCGGATCCGACTGTAAAAATTGGGAATCCTCCGGATGCATAGATTTCAATGTAACCCATGACCAGCTATTCCCCAATTACAAAGTGGGAGATAGCTACAACATTTATGTCAATGCGGATGCATCAAGGATAGGTGAAGAAGTGTTCCTCTTCCTTAAAAAGGATGGAGAAATATTACACGATGGAACTTCGTTGGGTACTCTGGATGAAAACAGCAGCCTTATCTATATGTTACCTCTTGACTCGACATCCGTAGGATACTACACAGGTGAGCAGATAGCGATCGGGACCCCGGATTCGGCAAGATCAATCTCCAGATCATTCAGGGTAAGCCAAAAAAAGCCTGAAACTTGCGGAAACGGTGATCTTGACAGCAACGAGATCTGTGACGGTACTGAAAAAGCCTGCTCGGAATTGGGCGGACTCTATGAGTCGGGAACGGCAACATGCGCTGAAGACTGCTTGTCATGGAATGTCAGCGGCTGTACGGCGGTGGAACCGAGTTGCGGAAACAGAATTATTGAGGAATCTCTTGAAGAGATCTGCGATTCGAATCGTGTTGAATGTAGTGTACTTGACAGTGAAAAGTATACTTCCGGTTACGCCTACTGCAACGACACATGTAAGGGATGGGATATTTCAAGTTGTAAATCTGCTTCAGAGGTGTGCGGAAACGGAGTTGTGGAGAGCGATGCCGGTGAAATATGCGATGGAAATACGATCTCGTGCAAATTGATCAACAGTTCTTTTGTCTCCGGCGCGGCGACATGTAACGAGAATTGCAGATCCTGGGACACAACATCATGCGAAAAACCTGCAGAGCCTGTCTGCGGCAACGGAATTATTGAAGACTCGGAAGATTGTGAAATCGGGGAAACAAAAAACTGTACCGATATCGATGCAAACTATAAATCCAAGGAAATTAATTGTGTTGACTGTAAATGGGATCAAACTGTTTGTGAAACTGCCGCAACATGTGGAAACGGAACAGTCGAACCTGGAGAAGAGTGCGATAATGGAAATGCAGATGGCCAGGGAGAGGTTGAGACAATTGACTGTTCTGAACTTGATCGATTCACTGTCGGTACAGCCACTTGCGAAGGCTGCAAATGGAACCGGAGTGGATGTACTAAATCAAACAACTGCCATGGAATAGGTACGAAGCCTGACGGAACATATTTCTGCATATGCAATACAGGCTACCACGCATACTACACGGACAGCTCCATGGGTTGTATTGTTGATGATCCGGAATTGCCTGTTACCGAGCCATACGGCAGCTCAGAGGAAGATGAGGCCGAGTTGGTTGATAAATGTTCAGACTACGATATATCAGACCTTCTGAATGAATTAAAAGATCCTTTCAATGAAGATATGCATGAAACAATAGCAGAGTTATGTACAAGCGAAACTGTTTTAAACCTCGGTGCAATCAAAGGGAAAAACTATATATCGAAAGTGGAAGAGGGCGTGACAAAGCTTTTGCCAAACAAAAACTGCGGAAAATTCCTTTTTGACAAAATCTGCACCCACTTCCTCAATGATGCAATTTCAAGTATTGAAGAACTTCCAGAGGGACGAATAAAAGCACGTTTGGAAAATAAAGAAAAAAAATACAGGCGACAGAAGAAAGCTTATGATCCGCTGACGGGAACATTCAGACCGGTTGTTAAAATTCCATCTCAGGCTATTGAAGAAAGTACAATTAACGCCTCATCATCAATAGGCTCATCAAAAAGAAATGCATATGCAACACTGAAGAATCTCATTAATCAAACTAAAAAGTCTGTTCTTAGGGAAGATGACTCTATTGATGAAGAAAGAGATAAATATAGATATCTTGACGAAATAACACCTTTTAATGAGCCTTTAGGTAACAATCTTGGTGATGAATTAAAATCCATTTACGCAGGTGTTGAAAACGCGTTCTACTCTTCATCGGATGACAACGTTTATGTGCCCCACCCTGCTGAAAAGCCGTCAAATACCGACTATCAATTTGCTTCCAAGACCGATTTGCTGAAGTTTCTTAAATTGGGAGGAACTGAAGTAACGAGGTTGGACGCGGTTCCGGGAACAAAGATAGAAAGCTGCGAGCAGTTTGTTTACCAGAAGTATTTCGAATACAGCAGATTTATGGACTACGCGGCACTTTACGAAGATCAGCCTTTTGACCTGGTAAATATTGTTTTCCATTTTCAGGACGATGAATTTTTTACATTAAAGAGTTTCGCAGGAACTCTAGATGTTCACGTTGTAATAAATAATCATCCAAGAGTGGGATACAGCATTCTTGACACAAACAGCTATGCAGATGTTTCCGAAAGGCGGAGAGGTGGAGGGTTGTTCAACCACAAACTTTTCCCTGAAAATGTTAGGGTCAAAAACTATGCTCTGACTAACGATACTACAGAAAATCCTATAAGGATCGAGGACAACAGAAAATCCAGGAACATTTTCTTCGAAATAGTCTCCTCAATGAAAACTTCACCTGAAGATCAAGATGAAAAATTACCTCATATGATGGGAGGTCTATTTGCAGGAGAAGGTGGAATTCAGCTTCCTGATGGTATCGATCCATCCCAGGCATCCGATTATTCATGTCTCTACAACTCAGAAATCGGAGAAATCGAGTGCGGATCCAATGCAACAAAAGCAACTTTTGAGTTTTACAGCAAAATGTCTGAGATAGACGGAAACCTCTCGAGGGAACAGGTCAAGAAGGGCCTCATGTATGCTCAGGGAATGAAAAATAGAATAAAAGCACTACTTTTAAATCGTGCGGCTGTAGAACATCTATGGAATAAAAAAAGAGAACAGGCATTTAAAAGCAAATTCAGCCGGTATGATGCCGAATCTTATTACGGAGTGCGCCAAATCCCGGAAACCGCTTTTGAGATAGTCAAAAAGCTTCCGGAATACGCTCCTGTTAAAATTCCTGATGATGATGAACCTTACTACATAAAAAAAGCCGGTTTTGACGACCTGTATGAGATGCTCAGTACGAATGTGGATGAAAATGGAAATGAAATAACAAAAGAAGAAATCATACAGAGAGCAAAAGAGAGAGCTCAAAAACTTGCTCTACAGAAAATGGAAGATGATCTTACCCAGGCCCGATTCATGGAAACGGATGAAGGAAAATCATTGTGGGGGCCACATCATTTTGGAAAATCAGGTTACCTGAACCCAGGATTTCAATCTATTTTATCTGATCCACGGAACCTATTCCCCCAACCGGATACGGAGCTTCTTATTGAAAAAGTTCTTGAACAGATTGATGAGGAAATTGAAGAAACAATTAACAATGTGAACGACAAAAGTCCGAAATATATAATGCAGATGAATATTAACGGGCAGTATCAGGAAATACCTGCAGAAGAAAAGGATATAAAAATAGACTGTTTCTCAACATCATCTCCGAATAAATTCTGTGATTGGGATCCGGCAGACTTTATTGAGGATATGCGTACACTTATTCCATCAGCCGAAATGCAGGAAGATCTAAGAATATGCGAAGAGTTCACATCAAATGACCCGAAAATGTTCAAAGAATCGAACGATCCTGAAAAAGATACCGTGGCAAGTTTCAGGGAGATGAACACTTTTAAGGCAAACTGGCCTAATGTAATGTGTTTGCTTGGAGATAAGGATAGGATAGATCCAGATAAGGAAATAAAGTATTTGTATGGGGATATAAAAAACTTTATTAAGCAGGAAGTTGTTGAAGAGGGTGAATTTAACATTGGAAATCATTTTCACAACAGCATGTACAACTACGGCAAATACAATGTGGTGGGATATTGGTCACCTTATTATCCGGAAAACAAGCCGGAACTCCAATATGCTTACAATATGTTGAGTAGTTTAGATGATGTGTTTGATAATAACATGAAAATGATTGAGTACACAGGAATAGAAAGAGATTATGATAAGTTCCTCTTTTTTAAAGTAAATAGGAAGAAAACTCATTATTATACAGTCTTTGATTATGAAAGAATAGACGATTCTAAAAAAGATAGTTTTTTCAAATACACTGGTAATACTAAATGTAAATTGGTTGGTATTAATCTCTACAATTACGGTGCAAACTACGTACATCTAAATAAACATGGTGAGTATCCGGACGATTTTACAATATATGTAAAATTGAAAACAGGATGGAATGACGATAGCGAACGTTTAATCATTGCAAATGAAGATGGTTATCATGATGATTTCCTTTTCGGGATTGAAGATAAAAATTTCTTTGTTTCAATTAAAGATAAACGCCATGATTTTGAAGGAAGCGCAGCTTTTTCAAATAATATTCAACACTTACTCTTAGATGTTAAGACATTTAAAAAAGAGGGTGAAGAGGATCTTAGCAGCAAGGTCACTCTATTTCGAAAAGATGGAGCAGGGTCGTTTAGTTTTGTTGGAAGTACTGTAATTAATGCTATTCATTCTCAAGGAAAGGGTTCATCTGATAATAAGTTTCTACAAGCTATGAAAGTTGAAAATAATGATTTGTTTTGTGTTTATCACGGTAGTAATTTTGGAGAAGAGTGTAACTCGTCTCATGGAGAATTGCCTGTTATAACAGTAGAAAATGTAGAGAATCATAAAATTAAAGTAGAGCAGAAAGGTATAGACGATTTTAATTACACATATGAAGACCAAGTGAGTGTTACTTGTGAATTTGGTGGCATAATTGTGACGGAGTACCAGGACAATAATGGCAACAACGAGATCGATGAAGGTGAATTTCTAGATAAGCCATACGAAGATGATCAAGATAATAAAATAGATGCCGCTGACAGGAATCCCCATGTTTTCTGTAGAGCCGCGGGCAGTGAGTACAAAGAGGGTTGGCGTTTAGGTACCAACAGTAAACACAATGGCATTAAGGGTGGGCGGCCAGATTTATTTTTCATCGGTGAAATCCACGAAGTCGGTATTTTCAAAAACCTTGCCAAAACATTTTCCGGATGTGAAGATCTTGACGGAAATAACGGCGAGTGTGGGGAAGTCATAACTAGGCTCGCAAACGGAGGGCCTTTAAGAGAGGCATTTGAATGGGGTATACGCCAACTTGACAACAAGTTTCTTGAAGCCGTTATCTCAATGTATGAGGGTAAACCATACGACAAGACAATAATTGCCAAATACAATGAGAATTTTGCTGACGGTAAAACAATTATCGATGGCTTCACACAACACCACTATGGCCTTCTCAACCCGGAAATGCAAGAGCAAGCCTGCGGTTACAAATTCCCACAAGATACAACTTTTGATAAAGACAGAGCGGCGGCCCTGGCAGATCTTGTCGCAAAGGCCGGGTTAAGGCAGTTAACACACGTATCCGGAGAAACGGCTTACGACTACACTTCCGATTGGCAGGACATGGAACTACTTTTCATGCTTAATGATGTCTGGAATACGGAACGTCAGGAGGTACGGAGAAGGATCAAGCATATCTCAAAGGGACTCAAGCAGAAAATCAGCCGCGAGCAGGCAATAATGCTTAAAAAGGTTGTCAACGCCGCTTCACCCGGGCTAAAATCCACCTCGGAAAATGGTGATGAAAATGGCGAAAGCAGTAAAGACAAGGGCTATATCGGCAAGTTCTTCTCTGATTTTTCACTTCTCGGCCATCCGAAAGCCGGAATCGAATTCTCCTACATTGCCGGATTTGCTCTAAGGAATCTTTCGCTCGATTGGGGCAGATTCAACCCGATAAAAGACCTTCAGGATACAGGTGAGCTTCTAAAACACATAATGACAGAGGCCATTCTTACGGCAATTGAGAAGGCGCGTGACGAACTGCCGGACGAAATAGGTGTGTACAAAGGCCTGGCTTCTGGAAATAGTTTCTCAATCGGAGATCTGCCTGATGAAGATCTGGTAAATGCCGGAGCCGATGTCTATAGGGAGCTTCGAAGAAGAATGGAGTCTGCCGCACAATGTGTCCTTGAGCCTCAAAACAACTCAAAAGGTGTTAAACAGCTTATGAGCGCGGTTGAACAGATGATATCGATGGTAAAAGGATTTGATACCACATCTCTCTCAAGCTCACTGCAATCTGCAATTCCCGATATAAAACCGGAAGATTTCCTATATGCCCTTGCTGAAGAGGTTTTAATCGCAGGCCTCAGGGAACGAGGAATTTCAATAATGAATGCAGGGGATAATTTCAAAACGAAAATAGAAAACTCATTCAACAATGATGTGCAAAAAATAACTCAATACCTGAAAAGCTATGAAAACAGTCTTGATGAAATTGATAAAATTCTTAACAAAATACGCTCCGGAGAGTTTTTTAATCCTTCAGCTGTTACATCATTCCTTAAAGATAAAGCTGTCAATGAAATTAAAAGGAGCCTTGCGAAACAGGTTTACATAGAGTTGCTGGCACTCAATACACCTCACAGTAGAGCAGAAATTGAAAACTTTATAAAAAACAAACCAAACGCATGGAGTCATGTCACAGAAAGCGTGAACAAAATAATTGATATCTTTACCAATGATGCTTTTTTTGTAACTGAGGCGAAAAGGTTTGAAAGCATGATCGAAAACATAGCTAATAAACTACACCCTGAAAAGCTATCTTTTGACAGCATAACAATGATTGATCTCACAACAATTACTGATATCCCGGAATTTGCTCAAAACATTAACTATGGGGATTTGTCATCATATTTTATATTTCCCGATAACGATGAATGGAAAAAAGTAATAAACAAGTGCGAAGATTGGCAAACATTCGATCCGAAAGCTAATGAGAGTGAAAACAGCGATCAGGGTGAAACTAATGATGATGATCAAAAACAGTTTATCCACCTGCCGATACTCACTGTTTCAATGATTAAAACAGCTCTTACCGATGCTGTTTCCCAACTCCTTGATGTTTCAAACGTGAGTGCATTGGAATTGCCTCCCTTAAAGCCATTGCCAGAATTTGAACTTCCGTCCACTATTGCAGCTTTAAAAAATGAAGGCCTGAATATTCATCCTTTGGATATTGAGGAGATGAAAAACTCAATAAAAAATGCTATGACCGGTGTTGGTGACAAAATATCTTTCAGTGCAACAATATTAAAAGATACTTTTGCCAGGGCCGCAAAAAAGGCCTACGCAGTAGATGCCATCGCTGAGCTTTTTGGGAAAGATACAGAAGATCTACTTAAAGATATTTACAAAGATATTTATGGTTGTATTTTAGAAGAAGTTAATCTTAAAAAACCTGAATTAGAAGGAGAAGTTAATTTAAAGATTCCCGAGATTCCGGTATTCGATACTCCAAATCTTCCGTTTGAAGAGATGTCCGATAATTGTATTGCAGCAATTGCAGACAATGCAAACAACATCTCTGACAAATGCAAACTTTTCGACAGTTTCATTAATATTGGAAAAGAATTCCCCGAAATAATAACATCGGCTCTAATGAAAAGAGCTGAGGAAATACTTTTCTCAAAACTTATGGAACTTCCCAATGCGGAATTTATCGGCAGCATGTATTCCGGAATTAGATTTTTCGGATATCGGGAAACACTTTTCGAAGCATCGATGTATCTCACAACCAGCACTGTAATAAATGAAACCACCAATTCGTATGTGAATTTAGAAGGTGTTAATGAAAAAGCGCGTAAAAGCTTTGTAGAAAGAAGCAAAGAAAAGAACGAGAATGGAGAAGTGAATAAAATTGTTCCCCTCAAACCTTATGATAAGTTTTACGCAACCGAAATTCAAACATCTTTTGAGGATGTTGGAAAAGCGGCAATGGAAAAAGTAAAGCAGGAAGCGAAAGACAGGTTGACAGACGCTGTAGGTAAATTGGTCGGCGATGATGTTAAAAATGCTATGAATAATGCGATGAGTGCCGTAAACAGTGCATACAACGAGCTCAGCAAAGAAACGAATAGTGATTTTAACGGAACAATGCAAAACATGCTTAAAGACAGCGCATATATACTTAAAAAAGATGCAGAGGAACAGGCAAAAGCGCTGAAAGGTAACTCCGGTACAACCAAAAAAGGTGTAAAAGACTATCTGCTTCTCGACGGCGGTTTTGACGGCGACTACCAGACGGTTATCGTTATTGTTCCGGTTGCCATTAATTACGGTGTCAGCCTCCGTGCCGGAGTTGAGCTGACAACGGATTACAGCTACAAACTTCCTTTCGGTTTCGGAATGAAATCTTCGGTATGGATTTCTCCATATCTCGGATCTGAAGGTTATGTGACACTCGCTGTAGGGCTGGATACAAGTTTTCTTAAATTAAAGGCGGGAGCGTTCGGACATGTTGTTTTCTTCCGCTTCGACATGCCGTTTGTGGCTTCGGCAATTCTCAAACCGAAATATGAGAGTGGCGATATTACAGCCAACTTCAACTTTAGGGTTTCCCTCAGCCCGAAATTGACAGTGCTCGATGCAGAATTCGGCCTGTTTGCAGAGGCATCCGTTATGGGATTCGGTGAACGCTGGGAGGAAACACTCCTGGATCTTCCACCGCTTTACGAAAAGGATTTCGGAAACGTCCTTCCCATACCGACACTGGACATAAACCTCTTTTCTCTCGGTGAAGCTCTAAAAGTAATCGAATAGAAATATTGAAAATCCTTTCCATATATGGCAAAAAGTAATTGCTGTAACAATAAATCAAGGGAAATATATCAAATGAAAATCACAAAACTTCTCGCAACAATTATCATATTAGCAATCTCCATTCTTTCCTGTGGAAGTGGAAATGAAGAAAAAAGCGAACTGGATAAGTACATAAAGGATGAAGCACTGAAGAATTGCATTTTAAGGGAAATGTTTGAAGCACTAAATCATAATTACGACATACCTTTGGATATAAGCCACCCTTTTTACGAAAAATCTATGACAACAATATTTTGCAGTGTAAGTGAAGACGGCGTTATAGAAAGCTTGGAAGGAATTAGCAGGTTATACTGGATTAAAGTAATAAATATGCAGGACAACAAAATAAGTGATTTGTCTCCTTTAGAAAATCTTCATAAGCTTGAAAGGATTCATCTGGGTGAAAACAGGATTGAATCGATTAAACCACTTATGAACCTCACCAACCTAAAAAATATTAGTGTTGGATTTAACAGAATAAAAGACCCCAGCCCTGTAAAATGGTGCCTGGAAAGCGAAGATTGTACTGTTTATATACAGCACAACTGCATAAAGGACAATCTTGGAGGTTTAATAGACAATACGACTCTCGCATACCAGGATTACACCCGCTGCGGCGACTACGACCTCGACGAGCCGGTAACGATAAAGGATGAAAACCTCAGAAAATGCCTCCTCGACCGTGATTTCACACGCTATACCGCTAAAAATATCACTCAGATCGATTGTGAAGGAATTCTCGGACGCATAAAGGACCTCTATGGGCTCGAACATTTTACTGGAATGGGACAATTGATAATTGAAGGATCGGAAATATCCGATCTGTCTCCTCTATCAGGTCTGAAACAGCTGATTTATTTAAAAATTAGAATAGGTAATATAAGTGATCTTTCCCCGCTTTCGGAACTTACAGGGATATATTGGCTGGACCTTTCTGTTAATCCGCTTAAAAACCTTGACGGACTGGAAAACCTGAGACATCTTAAATACTTTTGGGCTGAATACAGCGAGCTGGAATCGATAGATGCTTTGAGCGGAATAAAGAGCCTTTCATCACTCTATTTGAGTAACAATCTAATAGAAGATATCAGCCCTCTTTCAGAGGCTTCAAATATGCAAATATTTAAAATATATGAAAATAAAATAAAAGATTTGGAGCCATTGAGAGACAAAATAAGGTTAAAAAAACTTTTATTGAGCAGCAATCTAATTGATGATTTTGAGCCACTTTCGGGATTAATTAATTTGGAACAACTATACATAGACAACAACTGCACAACAGACATATCACCATTATCCGAAATAAAAGACGAAATAGAAACTCTCTACCACGGCACCATAAACCCGGAGTGCAATAACGAATAAATGCAAACCACAAAACTTCTCGCAACAATTTTCATTTTAATAACAACCATTCTTTCCTGTGGAAATGGAAATTCAAAGGAAGAAAAGAGCGAACTGGATAAGTACATAAAGGATGAAGCCCTGAAGAATTGCATTTCAAGGTCAATGTTTAGAGCAATAAATCACAATTACGATATACCTTTTGATATCAGCCACCCTTTTTATAAAAAAGCTTTAAAAGAACTTTACTGCAGTATTTCAGAAGATGGTGTTATAGAGAGTTTGGAAGGAATCGATAGGCTGTACTGGCTGAAAAAAATAAATATACCCGGAAACAAATTTTCGGACATTTCACCACTTAAAAATATGCATCAGCTGGAATACCTCTATTTATCAAGAAATAGGATTGAATCGATTGAACCGTTGAAGGGCCTGAAACTTAATGATGTTGACCTTAGATTTAACAGAATAAAAGACGCGAGCCCTGTAAGCTTGTGTCTGGAAAGCGAAGATTGCATAGTACAACTCCATAACAACTGCATAAAGGACAATCTTGGAGGATTGGTGGATAATATAAATATATCATACCAGGATTACACCCGCTGCGGCGACTACGACCTCGACGAGCCGGTAACGATAAAGGATGAAAACCTCAGAAAATGCCTCCCACCCCGAGATTTCACACGCTATACCGCTAAAAATATCACCAAGCTTGATTGTGAAGGAGTTTCCGGACACGTAAAAGATCTTTCTGGGCTCGAACATTTTACTGGAATGGGACAATTGATAATTGAAGGATCGGAAATATCCGATATGTCTCCTCTATCAGGTCTGAAACAGCTGAGCTACATAAATCTTAGAGGAAACAACATTACCAAGCTCTCTCCGCTTTCGGAACTTACGGGGATATATTGGCTAAATCTCTCCGGCAATCCTCTGAAAACGCTTGAAGGCCTGGAAAAAATGAGACACCTTAAATATTTCTGGGCCGAGCGCTGTGGACTGGAATCGATAGATGCTTTGAGCGGAATCAAGAGCCTTTCATCACTCTATTTGAGTAGCAATCTAATAGAAGATATCACTCCTCTTTCAGAGGCTTCAAATATGCAAATATTTAAAATATATGAAAATAAAATAAAAGATTTGGAGCCATTGAGAGACAAAATAAGGTTAAAAAAACTTTTATTGAGCAGCAATCTAATTGATGATTTTGAGCCACTTTCGGGATTAATTAATTTGGAACAACTATACATAGACAACAACTGCACAACAGACATATCACCATTATCCGAAATAAAAGACGAAATAGAAACTCTCTACCACGGCACCATAAACCCGGAGTGCAATAACGAATAAATGAAAACCACAAAACTTCTCGCAACAATTTTCATTTTAATAACATCCATTCTTTCCTGCGGAAGCGGAAATGAAAAGGAAGAAAAGAGCGAACTGGATAAGTACATAAAAGATAAAGCCCTGAAGAATTGTATTTTAAGGGAAATGTTTGAAGCACTAAATCATAATTACGACATACCTTTGGATATAAGCCACCCTTTTTATAAAGAGGCTATTAAGGAGCTTTACTGCGGGGTAAAAACAGATGGCTATATTGAAAGTCTGGAAGGTATAGGTCGGCTTTATTGGTTGAAAGAAATAAATATGCATTACAGTAGGATAAAAGACCTTACGCCTCTGAAAGATCTTCATGAACTAGAAGGTATTTATCTGGAATTCAACAGAGTAGTATCTCTAGAACCTCTAATGAATATGACAAGCCTTAAACGTATTGATCTGATGTTTAACAGAATAAAAGACCCCAGCCCTGTAAAATGGTGCCTGGAAAGCGAAGATTGTACTGTTTATATACAGCACAACTGCATAAAGGACAACCTTGGAGGTTTAATAGACAATACGACTCTCTCATATCAGGATTACACCCGCTGCGGCGACTACGACCTCGACGAGCCGGTAACGATAAAGGATGAAAACCTCAGAAAATGCCTCCTCGACCGTGATTTCACACGCTATACCGCTAAAAATATAACCCAAATCGATTGCGGGGAGGTCGATGGTGACGTTGCTGACCTTTTGGGCCTTGAGCATTTTACGGGCGTAAGCAGGATAAGCATCTCATGTTCGGAGATATCAGATTTATCTCCGCTCGCCGGTATGAAGCAAATGCTTTATGTAAATTTACCTGCAAATAACATCACCGACCTTTCACCGCTTTCTGAACTTAAAAGAATATATTGGCTAACAATTTCTGGTAATCCTCTTAAAAACCTGGACGGTCTGGAAAAACTTCAAAATCTCAGCTACCTTCGGGCCGAGCAATGCGGACTGGAATCAATCAATGCCCTTAGCGGTGCAAAAAGGATTTCTTCACTCTATTTGAGTAATAACCTGATTGAAGATATTTCCCCACTTTCCGGAATGCTGAATCTGAATATATTATATGCAGATGAAAACAAGATAAAGGACGTGGAGCCATTTAGAAACAAAATCAAATTAGAAAAACTTATACTCAACACAAACCTTATTGAATCGTTCGAGCCCCTTTCGGGACTCATAAATCTAAAAGAGCTTTTCATTCAAAACAACTGCACAACAGATGTTTCAGATTTGTCGGAAATCGAAGACGATATCAAAAATTTCTACCACGGAACCATAAACCCCGAGTGCAGCGGAGAGTAAATGCAAATCCCAAGATTCATCGCAACAATTTTCATCTTATTAATCTCCATACTTTCCTGTGGAAACGGAAATTCAAAGGAAGAAAAGAGCGAACTGGATAAGTACATAAAGGATGAAGCGCTGAAAAATTGCATATTAAGAAGGATGATTATGGTTCAAGGCCCTCAAGGGAGAATCCCTCTTGACATAAGCCACCCCTTTTACGAAGAAGCTATGGAAGAACTTCCTTGTTTGAACAGTAAAAAGGACGGAATAATAGAGAGTCTTGAAGGAATAGAAAGATTGCACTGGCTGAAGAGTATAAATATTCCCGGTGACAAAATTTCTGATATTTCCCCTCTGGAAGAGCTTAACGAGCTTGAATATATATATTTATCAGGAAACAGGATTGAATCGATTGGACCGTTGAAGGGCCTGAAACTTAATGATGTTGACCTTAGATTTAACCTAATAAAAGACGCGAGCCCTGTAAGGTTGTGTCTGGAAAGCGAAGATTGCATAGTACAACTCCATAACAACTGCATAAAGGACAATCTTGGAGGTTTAATAGACAATACGACTCTCTCTTACCAGGATTATACCCGCTGCGGCGACTACGATCTCGACGAACCGGTAACGATAAAGGATGAAAACCTCAAAAAATGCCTCCCACCCCGAGATTTCACACGCTATACCGCTAAAAATATCAGCTGGATCGATTGTAAGGAATCTGGCGGAAATATAAGGAACCTGAGTGGTTTGGAGTACTTTACACATGTAGATTTTATGAATTTAAGTAGCGGACATGTTAAAGATCTGTCTCCGATAAAAGGGATGGAATCCTTAAGAAATCTATACATTGTAGGCAATGATTTGGAAAGTTTGGAGACATTGCCTTCTGAAACCAATCTTTTTAGGCTTTTCATTAGCCGCAACCCTTTAAAGTCGTTGAGAAATATAGAATCACTCCCTAATCTTGCATATCTAGGTGCAAGTGATTGTGAACTTGAAACAATAGACGAGCTGGAATCGTTGCTAAAACTGCGCTACTTAAACATTTCTGGAAATAATATTCGTACCCTTAGAGGACTTTCAAATTGCTCAAAACTTATAAAAATTTTAGCCGATAATGGAAAAATAGAATCCCTCGAAGGTATTGAAAATTGCATTTCTCTTGAAAGCCTAAGTTTAAAAAATAACCTTATAAAAGATATTACACCGTTATCCAATCTTTCCAAATTGAAATCGCTGGATTTGAGAGGAAACTGCATAACTGACTTTTCACCGCTGGATAGTATAAAAGACAATCTTGAAAAATTTGGAACAACTGAGCAAAATTCAGCCAAGTGCAGCGAAGAATAGAAATTTTCAACAATTTAGAGGTATTAAATGTCGAAATTCACATCATTTATCAGAAAAGAATGGAAAAAAAAGGCAATAGTGCTTTCTGTTTTATCGATAGTTCTCGCTCTGGCCGCTTTTTTCTTTTTCAATAAGAAATTCCGGTCGCTGAAATACGATTTTGAAACAGGCAAGAGGTACAGTTACAAACTTGCATATAAAAGTGAAAACAAAACTCATATTCCCCAGCTTGAGGGTGGAAAAACTCTTTCTGGCTCAATGAACTGCACGTTCCTGGTGGATTTTATTCCTTTTAAAAAGGAGAATGGCTACTTTTTTCTTCATCTGGTTACTAGAGATATCCAGGAGTGCAATGTCTTTTTCAACGGAAACAATATTATCAACTCCTCCGGTCAATCGGAGTTCGAGTTCAAAAACAGGGTCGCCGTTTTAAAAATTCATGAGAGCGGAAAGATAAAGAAGGTTTTTTTCAGAAAGCAGGAGAGGGATATTTTCAAAAACACGATTATGCTGTTGGCGGGTGAGCTTCAGATGATTTTCGGGGAAAACGGCAGTTGGAAAAAACGGGAGGTAAATCAATACGGCCGCTACGACTCTCTTTATGAGAGAAAGGGTATGGGGTTTTCTTCTGCCCGTGTTCTTAAGAAAAAAGAGAAATATTCAACACTGTCCGCCGTTAACGGATCTCTTTCTCATTTTTCACAGGATGTGGATTCCAGCATGAAAATGGATTTTTCTTTAGATGGTTATCCGGAGAAGATCGAAGGATTTGAAAAAAGTGTCGTCAGGGATACGACGGGCGTGGAGTTTTTTAATTTGAATACATCTTTTCTTTTCGAGATGGTCTCCTTTTCAAAATTTCAAAACGATTATAATTTCGAACTTCCGGATTATAAAAAAATGAGCGACGCTACCCCCGGGAAAATCGATGTGAGCGAAAAAAAAGAGAGGGAGCTTCTTGAAAAGAGGGCGATGGGTATTTCTGCTCCCGATATCGCGGAGGCTTTTGACGATCTTGCCCAGATCGGCGATATGCACGACAAATCGGGTTTCTGGTGGAAGGCTTCGGGATTTTTAAAGCTTCATCCTGAGAGAAGTGAGGATTTTGTAAAAATTTTCCAGAAGAAAAAAATCACATACAAGCCCAAAATGTTTGTTCTTGGAATTCTTGTTTCGGCCGGTCATCCGCAGGCGCAGGCGGCGATTCGAAAAATTCTCGATCTGCCTTCGACAAAGGCGGATCCGATGTACAGCCTCTATTTCCAGAACATTTCACACATCAAGAACCCGGATCGGGAGACTGTCGATTATGTGAAGAATTTCTATATGCAGACAAGAAGTTCGGGCGAGATGCGTACAACGGCGTCGCTGACAGCCGGTGCCGTCGCCTCAAGGCTTTACAGAAACGGTGACAGGTCAGAGGCCGAGAAAATGAGAACTCACATAGTGGAAGATCTGAAATCGGCGAGGACGGACGGAGAGAGGGAATACCTTCTTGACGGAATCGGAAACATGGGAATGGAAGAGAATACTGATGAGGTTGTGCAGTTTGTCGGGTCAAAAAACCCCAGAATTCGTGCATCTGTGGCAAACGCTCTCCGGAGAGTACAGACTGGCGAAACAGAGGAAATTCTTTTCGACCTTGTTAAGGACAGGGCATCCGTCGTTCAGAGAAAGAGCATTTCGGTTCTTTACAGCTACAACCTGGACAGCGAAAGGATTACCGACCTGAAGAAAAACGTTGTCGACGGCACTATCCGTGAAAATTCATATCTTGACGTAATTCACCTCATGGCAAAGTATCCCAATGAAACCGAAAACATGGAGGAAGCTCTTTTGGGAATGAAAGAAAGAGGCGTAAGCGACAAGAGCGTCCTCGCAAGAATAAACCACGTCCTCACCCAGCTGAAATCCCGAACAACCACGAAATAGGAAAAAATCAGCCACGAACCACGCGAACAAACGCGAACGGGGAGAAAGAATAACCATGAAAAACACGAAAAGGGAGAACTCTTTTTTGACCGAATCATTGCAACATCAAAAGCAAGCTGGTGATGCCATCTGAAATCATTTAAATTTCGTCAACACCGAACGAACCCGGTGAGAGCGTAATGCTTGTAGCGGTGTGTTTAATCTCACTGTTAGATAACCAGCCTCCTTCTTCTTAAAACTCCTCCCCTAATTTTTAGGAGGGGTTATTTCCCGATACTGACATCAACATTAAACGATGCAATCCGGGGTTGAAAAACATGTGCTGGTACCGTGCTACAATACTGAAACAGCACTCCGCAGGTTTGATTTGCCCGCATTTTGAAAATTTTAATATTATCTTAAAAAACTTTATCCAGTCGAAATCAGCTTCTGAATTCATCAAAAAAAAGATAATTTGGTAATTCCAGCCGCTTAATTGACCAAGATATTTTTTTTGTGGACAGATTGGAAACGGAAACAGGATTTTACCATTTAAAAAAATAGCGTGCCAAAATATGGACCCAGGTGGGCTGAAAAACTCTTTCGGGTTCCATTAATTGCACTTTGCTGCTGGATTTTTATTCCTTTTAAGAGGGTGCGTAGATTGAAGGGTTCGAAAATATTGTCGGCAGAGCTCTGAACTACATTTTGTTTTCCACCGATTTTACTTTGCCTTCCATTCTGTTGTCTTTACCTTTTCTAAAATCAACTTTCAATGTCAAGCCGAGTCTTTCGCTTTCGGGTGCGAATTTCATGAAGATGGTGTTGATCAGGTTCATGACATCCGACCACTCGCCCTCCAGTATTGTTCCCATCGGTGTCAGCATGTTTTTGACTTTTGTGTCTGCTTTAATTACCTTCTCCACCCTGGCCACAAATGATGAGAGGCTTGGACCGTAATCGTAGCTGACTACGACAAGGTCGCAGATTACGTTGAGCTTCTGGTTTTTTTCCATGATTTCCTCCGCTGTTTTCCAAATCCTACTGTTGCTTTTGCAATAATAGTCGGTTCTTTTGAGGCTGTAAATTTTTGCCTGGGGGTTTTCAGGAAGTGGCACGGACTGACACGGAGAAACACTGACGGACACGAACGTATACTCTTTTTAGAAGATCTTTCTCGAGATTTTATCTAGCCTGTTTTATTACCTTTTTTTCTAAAATTTGAAATTGTTTTTTAAATGATTAAACTCCTCTGATTGGTCGGAAACTTTTCGGGATGTTTTTCCTTTTCGTTTTCACCAACTACTTTTTCGGCAATTTCATAAGGGTATATGCATTGTTTGATCTCCACAATCTTCCGACTCCTTCGGAAAAAACTATCGCTATCAAAATTTCAAAACCTTCGATTAGAAATATTAAAAAAGGGCATCCCTGGCTTTTCGAGAGTTCGATCACGAGGGAGAGTCATCCTGGAAAATCAGGTGATATCGCTGTCGTGTTTGATGAGAAGAGAAAGTTTCTCGCTGTGGGAATTTACGATCCCCACTCCCCTATCCGTGTTCGTGTGCTTCACCGGGGAAATCCTGTAAAGGTCGACAGGGATTTCTTCTTTGAAAAAATCAGAACGGCTAAGGAGATCAGGGATCATCTTCCTGCTACGGAAACGGACGGCTACAGGCTTGTCTACGGTGAAAGCGACGGTCTTCCGGGGCTTGTGGTCGATCGTTACTGCGATACTCTCGTTGTCAAGATCTACTCTGCTTGCTGGATTCCCCATCTAAAAAATGTCGTAGACTCTCTTGTTGAACTCATGGATCCTGAGCGAATCGTCTTCAGGATGAACAGGCTTACCAGCGAACATCCGGATCTTCTGTGCGGCCTTGAAAACGGGGATTCGCTTTTCGGTCCGAAACTTGAGGAGACCGTTGTCTTTCGGGAAAACGGTATTTTTCTCGAATCGGATCCTGTCAACGGCCAGAAAACCGGCTTCTTTCTAGACCAGCGGGACAACAGGGAGCGGGTTCGAAGGATTTCAAAGGGAAAGGATGTGCTCAACGTCTTCTCCTACACGGGCGGTTTTTCACTCTACGCTGCTGCTGGTCAGGCAAATTCGGTTACCAGTGTGGACATTTCAAAACCGGCAATCGAGGGCTCTGTCCGCAACTTCGAGCTCAACGGCTCCGATCCCGATATTTCGGTTGTCGACCACCACTACATCGCGGGGGACGCGTTCAAGGTGATGGAGGAGCTTGCTGAGTCGGGTAAAAGATACGGCGTGGTAGTTGTCGATCCTCCCAGTTTCGCAAAGAAGGAGAGCGAGGTTAAGGCGGCGATCAATGCCTACTCCAAACTTGTGAAGCTGGCACTGAGACTTCTTGCGCCAAAAGGAACGTTCGTAATGGCCTCCTGTTCTTCACGCGTGAAGGCGGATCAATTTTTCTCAATGATTTTCAAAACCGCCTCATCCGAAGGATACAATTTGAAGGAGATCGAAAGATCTGAGCATGCGGTTGACCACCCCGTCAAATTCCCGGAAGGCGCATACCTTAAGTGCCTTTTTTCAAGAGTGAGCTGAAGTAAGACCGAAATTCCTGATTTCCTAATCCCAAACCACAACTATCTCATAACTTTTGGGAAATTGGATTATGCTGTAATATTGATTAATTAAGTCTTTTTCAAGAGATACAAAAGAAAATAGATAATAACAGGTTGTTAAAAGGCTATTTGATCTCAACAACTCACCCTAATCATCCCTTTTTAAAAGGTAGGGAACTAATCTACACAAGCGCCGGGACAAATTTGGCGAGTATGTAGAGATCTTCATCTCCTGCGACGACTCTGTGAGGTTTTCCCTCGGGGATGACGGCGGAAATTCCTGCTTCATATTCAACCTTTTTATCCCCTAAGAAACATGTACCCGTGCCTCCGACAACTTCGTGGAGTTCCCAGTTGCTTTCATGAATGTGATCTCCTATTTCGCAACCGGCCTCTATTCTCACTAGATGACAGCTTAACTTTCCTTCCGTCTGATCGCCCATGACGAGATGTTTGAGCGCAACACCCTTGAAAGCGCCGTGGTAATTCCACTCCAGGGATTCCACTTTCTCCAAATTACCGCTAACGAATATTTTTCCCTTTTTTTCAAATTCATCAATGTTCCACATCGTCGACTCCTTTCAGTATTCTTTTCAAAAGAACCGCTCGGCGGTTCGAACAGAGTTATGATAGGGATCCTAAAAGATCATTTCTTGTACGATCTTGCTCTTTTTTAATCTCCTGATTATCTCAAAGGGAAAAAACTCTCGTGAATCAGGTTTTGTTTTGGGAATTTTGAATAGAATCTATCTCGGAAAATCTTTTGGAATCGGAAAAAAATTCTTCGGAAACCGGGGAGGTGGTTCAGAACCACTCACCTCCCCTCTCTTCCATTGCAGGAGCACCGCGCTTGTGTCCCTTTCCTTTTCGACCTTTTCTTCCTTCGTGGAATCTTTTCTTGAACTCCCTTCTCCGCTCACGGAGATGCTTCGTAACCTTTTCACGCTGTTCTGGGGTAAGCTTGAACATGATTTCAGCTTTTGATTTTCCCACTGCAAGAGCCTGTTCTCTCTTTAAATCTGCAATTTTTTCAACTGCCTTGCCGATCACATCCCTGCTCGGATTCTCTTTTTTGAACTCCTCGCGGATTGTAACACGGAGTTCCTGAATCTCGTTGTGGAGTTTGACAAGCTTAACTTTCATAACCCCTATCTCTTTTCTGACTTCCGCCCGAACTTCGGCTGAAACTCCCGACTTTTCAAGGGCTTCGTCTGTCATCCACATGCCTCCACCGTGTCCGTGACGTGCAAAAAGCGGTGCAGCCATGAGTATCAGCATGAGAACCATAAGTAACTTTTTCATAATCTCCTCCATTTTTGATTCTGTTGAACAAGTCATCCCTCGTTACGAAATTGGTGAGATCGGCATAAAATCGTTTTAAATTCATCGCAACACCAACCGCTGTTACTCAAAATTATAAACAATTTTCTTCATGATCCTCCGATTTCTCACTTGAGCGCGACTTAATCAACAAAATCATCTTAAATACTGTTGTTTTCACTGAGTTCGATGATGCCGAGGTCAGAATCGTAGATCGCGTCATCCAGAAGAATCACCATTTCGGCCTCCATCGGATAGTCGATCCCGCCCTCTTTGCCGCTTCTGAAAAGAGGTGAAACGGCAACTGAAACGGTGAGAAAAAAGACTACCGCAACGGTTCCGATGAGTGTGCTTCTTCTTCTTTTGATCCTTTTCCCATCGATCATCACATCGTGAAGCATCCGCTCCCA
This sequence comes from uncultured bacterium, assembly GCA_942492635.1. Lineage (GTDB taxonomy): Bacteria > UBP6 > UBA1177 > UBA1177 > CALOFP01 > CALOFP01. Next base: position 1,034,493 of record CALOFP010000002.1, on the reverse strand, counting down.
CTTCTGTTTTTCATCCATTTCTTCCTCCCAGCCTCTTCTTCAGGCGTTTTCTGACTTCACGGATTCCCACGGAAAAGATGTTTCTGGCGGATTCTTCCGAAATCGTCAGGGAATCGGATATTTCCCTGAAACTCATCTCCTCCATTACGCGCAGAAGCAGAACGTTTCTCCGCTTTTCAGCCATGGAGCCTGCGATTTTCACAAACTCCTCCGCCATTTCGTTGTGAAGATAACTCCTCTCAGCATCTTCGCCGGTTGAAAATAGAAGATCCTCAAACTCCCGGGGTATTGAGATATCCTCCTTTCTGGTCCTGAGAAAATTTATGGCTTCGTTTGCGGCAATTTTAGCTATGTAGCCCTTCTGATTTTCAGCCTTAAGAATCTTCCCCATCTTGAGGTAGATTTTAAGGAAAATCTTCTGGGTCAGATCGTCAACTGCCGAATCTGACACATAGCGGCGGGCTATTGCCTCCACATAAAACCGTTTTTCCCAGAAAAGCTTTTCAAACTCGACGTCGTAGTTTCGGAACATCATCTCTCCTCAGGTCCGTCTGAAAAATAAGACAACAGTTAAAAGGTGAATGTAAAAATATTTTTTGAAAAAATATTCAGGACTCAATCAACCCAGCTCTCCAGAACAGAAAATCTCATGTGTATCCATGTGGTTGAACGGCGAAACACCACCTTGTTAATCGCTCATGATAATGAGGCTCTTCAACTCATCCCACGTCAGGGGGTCGGTAAATTTGGCTCCGACCGTAAATATTGGATCGCCTTCGAACTTCATGATTTCCCTTCGGACACTCCTCACTTCTCTGTAGAGATGGTTATCCCTCGACTCAAGAACACACTTTTCTCCGTGATGGGGATCCTTTGTGGAAAAGAATTGAATTCCCGAGAGGGATATGTCGTTCATCAGCACCTCACCTCTTTCCGAACCGACCTTCAGAGTTCCCGTCAGGGAAATCTGAAATCTGGGGAGCTCTCTTTTCTCCTCGGTAAATGTCTGCAGATTTCGAAGTATTCGGTTTTCCAGTTCGACAAGAAGTTCTACGATTTCCATCTCACCTGTCACTTTTCCTATGATTTTGGAAAGTGTTCTGTAATCATGAAGGCAATCCATCGCGAAATCGTTGTTGACATACTCGTTTTTCAGAACGGTTTTCATGAGATGGTTGAATTTGAGGGATGCGATGAGAAGTTCTCTCGACATTGTTTTTGTCAAGAGGTTGTCGAGACGACTTTTTACAAAATTAAAATGTTTTTCTACTTCCGAATGGGCCGGATCGTTCCGCATGTTTCCCCGATATCCGCTATTTTCCGCAGCAACAAAATTTTTGCTTTATACTTCAATATAAATTCATGAGTATCCGATGTCAAAAAGTTAATCGCAAACATCTTTAAACATGAACAAGAATATCATTTTATTTATTAATTTTTATAAAAATTTGACAGAACAAATTTAAAATTGTTATGCTACTGTGATTTTGCATAAATATTCGGACAACTATAAAGAGGTTTAGAACAATGAAACAGAAATTTTTTGCTCTATTTCTGGTCCTTCTTTTCTCGCTCTCTCTGGCGGCCCGGGAGAAGCTGGTGGTACTGCCGGTAGGCGCGAAGAAGAGATCGGAGAAAAAATTCGCGGATAGTGTAGACAGGGAACTGGCGAAACAGCTTCAATCGATAAAGAAAGCCAAAGCCAGGAAATGTCCAAAAAAGTATTCCCAAAAGGCCAAAAAATGTAAAAGCAGCATAAAATGCCTTACCAAGATCGGAAAGAAAACCAGAGCGGACTTTTTCGTAGTCTCGACCCTCAAACTATCTTCGGATAATGCAGCGTATGTAAAGCTTATCCTGATGGATAGAAAAGGAAAAAAGATCGCCCAGACCAAAATCTCCGGTGAAGAGGACAGTTTTGAAGATGAAGTTGCCGAAGAGATGGTCGTAGCCATAAAAAAGCTGCTCAAAAAAGTCAGCAGACGTTCGGAAAGAGATGAGTACGGCGAAGAGGAAGAGGAGGAGGAGTCCGGTTATGAAGATGAACCCCGCAGAAGAAGAATTTCTCCCAAGGAACTCATAACCGAAGGAATCAGCCTCTACAAACAGGGAGAAATCAAGGCGGCCGCCGAAAAGTTTAAGAAGGCTGCAAAGAGAGATGTCACAGGCAAGAAGCTGTTGAACTCTATCAAAAAACTGTACTCGGCCCTGAGCACAGCTGAAAAAAGCGCTTCAAAGGGAGAGTTTACAAGTGCCCTGAGTGCAATAGAAAAGGCAGAAAAAGAAGATTCGCTTATCAGAAAAATCGCGAAGAAAAAGTACAGCTCCTTTGGAACTGAGCGCATAGAGAGAGTTCTCTATCTTCAGCCTACCCCCAAGGACGAGAAAGTTGTCGGTCGTGTTCACAAAAAGTTCTCCAAAAAACTGGAAAAAGCTGAAGAAACTAGAAAGAAGAATCTTGCGAAAATCCAGAAGTGGATTAACAGCAGGATCGCCGACAGGGAAAAGAGAATAAAGGATGCCTCTGAAAAACACAAGGATCTGAAGAAAAAGGAAAAGGAGGAGTACCAGGCTCTCAAAAACCGCATCAAGGAAATGAAGCTCCAATGGGAAAACGAAGACTCCAAGATAGAACAGCAGATAGTAGCCCTCGAAAGCAAGATTACGATGATCGAGCAGAAGGAAAAGGGAGTTATCAAGGTTTCAACAAAGAAACGTGAGGAGCAGAAGGAAAAAGAACTCGAGTCGAACAGCAAAGAGTATGAAAAGACCAAAAAGATACTCACCAAGAATAGAAACGACTTCTACAGTAAGCAGAAGGATTTTCTTACAAAAGAGACTGCAAAAGTTGAGAAAAGCATCAACGATCTGAACAAGAAGAAGGAGGCTCTCACCAAAAAAATCGGTGAATCTGATCAGAAGGTTCAGGCAAAACAGGAAGAGTTCGACAAAAAAGAGAGAACGATAGCTTCCGAAAAAGAAGCGATAAAAATGAAAAACGAGGATGAGGACAGGAAATTCAATTCAGTTGTTGAGAAGGAGTATCAGGAGGAGTTTGATAAGCTGAATGTAAAACTGGCCGAGTACGACAAGAAGGAGAAGGAAGAGCAGGAAAAACTGGCGAAATTCGATAAGGAAATCGAAGAATTCCTCATGAAACAGACTGACGTTATGGCTAAGATCCAGCAGACAATTGAGGAAAAACGCCAGAAGGGCGAGGCGGAATTCGCAAAGAAAAAGGAGGACGCAACGGCGGCTGCCACCAAAGATTACGAAAACAGTCTTGCCGAGCTCAACAAGAAAAAAAGTGATCTGGAAGGAAAAATCGCCAAATATGACGAAGAGATTGCTGCGGTTCAATCCAAAACCGAAGCCGATCTTCTCAAAAAGGAGGAAGAGCTGTCCAAAAAGGTTACCGATCTTGAGGAATCCATTTCAAAGTTCGATGCCGAGACAGAATCTCTCAAGGCTAAAAAGGAAGAGGAACTCCTCAAGGCCGGAAAAGAGAAGGAGGTAAAGAAGGAACTTCAGAAGATTGCCAACGATAGAAATAGCGAGAGTAAAAAGCTCAAGAAAGAACTTGCAAAGGCAAAATCCGAATCCAAAAAATTCGGTAAGAGCCGTAACCGTGAGCTTGCAAAGGCGATAAAAAATGCGAAAAAGGAGCATGGAAAAGAGCTTCGAAACAACAAGAAGGAACTTACGAAAGTTTCAAAAGAGATTGCGAAAATGGAGAAGAATCGTGAAACCATAATCCAGACAAGCATCTCGAAAATGAGCGAAAAGCATTTTGCCGAAATGGACAAACTCGATATGGAACTCGTGACTGAAAACACAAGACTGCAGAATGAGAACAAGAAATTCAGGGCAAAAAAGACAAAGGAGAAAGAGGCTGCCCAGAAAAAGTTCAAACGCTTTCTTAAGGAGAGAGACAGGTTTAGAAAAAACATCGACAAGATGCAGCTCAACGCCCAGAAGGCGAGAGATAAAAAACTTGAAGATAGAAAAAAAGAAAGGGAAAAACAGTACCAGAAATGGGAAAATGAGAAAAAGGCAAGAGAAGTCGCCTTCATGAAAAAGTTGTCTAAGGACAAGAAAGAGAAGGAACAGATTGAGAAGAAAATTGAAGTCATAGCCAAGACAATTGAGAAAATAACTACGGGATGGGGAAACAGGAAGGATTCCATCCTTGTTAAAAACGAAAAGTCTTCGGCAGCATTTGAAAAGAAGTGGAAAGCCGATATGAGCGCGGCGAAAAATAAATTCAAGGAGACCAAGCTTGGTATAGAAGAAAGATATGACAAAGAGGAGCTCGCCCAGAAGAAAAATCGCGAAAAGATGAAGAAGAAACTGGAAGATGAGCGTGAAAAACTGATTGCTGAAAAGGACAGAAGAAAAGAAAAACGCAAGAATCTTCTCTCCAAGGAGAAGGATAATTGGGAAATGAAAAAGGGTAAGATGAAAGAGGAGGCTGAGAAAAGAGAAATAGCCATAAAGGAGATGAAGGAAAAAGCTAAGATTCTCGGCAAAGAGGATAAGGAGAGTGCAAAGGAAAAGACTGACGGCATAAAGAAAGGATACGAAACGGCGGTAAAGGAGATACAGGAAGAAGAGATAGCTCTGATAAAGTCGAAATTTAAAACGGAGTTCAAAACAGTCAAAAAAAGAGAGGTGGAGAGAACTGCGGTAACCAGGCAAATTGAAAGCAGAAAGGCAACCGTTCTCGCAAAACTCGGACTCAAAGATCTGGAAAAGAAGGATATCGTATCGGCCCGTCAGCATTTTACTAACGCCCTTTTTATCGACAGAGAAAACTCTACAGCTCTCGACGGTATGGAATCAATTAAAACCCAGGCAAAATCCATCTACTGGGAAGCCTACGGAATTCGCGACAGCAACAAGAAACTTGCGAAAAAGAAACTCGAAAGTCTCATAAAAGCACTTCTTCCGAGCAACGAATACTACATCCGGGCAAAAGGTGTTCTCGATTCAATGAATTAAGAGAGCCGAAGTCACCAACAGAAAATCATCCGAAAACATCATTATTTCCGGGTAAATCATACCAAATCAAATAAAGTCTTCTTCATCCGCAGAGTGACACAGATGAATATTTTCATAAGACATGGGTTTTATCAGCTGAAATCAAACTTTGTCAAAAGGGCGAGCCTGTCGAACAGCTATGAACATTTCACATATGTGTCCATCTGTGGAAAAAACAGCGGAATTGTCTTTTTATCTTCCCTGCGTATAATCTCCGGGAATAAAAATTGTCGTTGTCATGTTAATCTCTGTGGATGAACGCTTTATGGAAAAGGAAACGATGAAAAAACTCCTGAAGGAGAACATGGACACCATGTTCGGTTACTCGTATTTCATTACCGGGAACCGCGAAAAGGCGATGGACCTGATGCAGGACACCATCCTCAATATCCTGAAAAAGAAAACACCCTACAGGGAACAGGATTCATTCAAGGCTTGGATATTCAGGGTACTCAAGAACAACCACATCAACCGGTCCAAAAAGGTGAGCCTGAATGCGGAGATCAACGAATCGGCTTTTGAGACGGACAACGTGATTTCACACGTTTTTGAAGACTCGAGAGCTACGACTGAAAAAATATCCGACCCTATCTTGCGCAACAGGATAGTCAAGGCTTTCAGCTCCATGCCCGACGAATTCAGGGATGTGTGCTACCTTATCGAGGTTGAAGGCCTGAAGTACGATGAGACGGCGGAGAAACTGGGTATTGCGGTCGGAACCGTAATGTCCCGACTTCACCGAGGACGTGATTTTCTCCGTAAGGAGCTTGTGAATGAGGCGCGAGAGCTTAATATCGGAAAAGAGAGGAGGGTGAGAAATGGCTGACATCAAATGTGATATGAACCCCCTTTTTATCGAGCAGTTCATCGACGGAGAACTTCCATACGAGGAGAGTGCCGAAATTTCCAACCATCTCAAGGAGTGCGAAAGCTGCAGGCAGTTCTACAATTCAACGATATCCCTTAAGGAGGCCATTGCCGAAACGGCGGCAGGAATCGAACTTTCGATGTTTGAAAGAAAGGGAATCGAAAGACTCATAGATGAAAGCGGAAATACATTTATTGAAACAGCTCTTGAAAAGATCAAATCTTTCGTAAAAAGCACATCTTTCATCTCCGCCACAGCCACGGCAGCCCTCTCCGCAACCGTTTTCTTTTTTGTCTTCAGCCTCACCTCCATCGAGAGCGATAAATCGCTGATGACGAAGGAGATCCTGAACATTCACAAAACCCAGCTTCCCTGCGATATGTGCGGAAAGGAGAATATAGAAAAACTTGTGAAGGCGGAACTTGAGATCGAGCCGAAAATCCAAAAATACATCAACAATCACGAAAGAGTAAAGGGAAGATTCTCCCATCTGGGAGCAGTTCCGGTGGCTTCCATAAAAATTGAGGACAAGGATGAAACCGGCACCCTTCTCCTCAGTCGTGACAACAAGACACTCAAGAAGCTTTTTACGGCCGAATCCTGCCTCAAGGAGACCGATTGCAGGGTACGCCAGTACAGAAAGGACGGCCACGACATGCTTTTCTGGGAACGTGGCAGGGAAAACTATCTGTTCGTCACCGACAGTCCGAGGCTCAAATCCAATATGGTGAGGCTTATCGATGCACGTTAACGACACCCCCTCCATATCCGTAATCATTCCAACATACAACAGGGCAGAAACAGTCAAAAGAGCTGTTGAATCGGTTCTTTCACAGACCTACAGGAACTTCGAACTGATCGTTGTAGATGACGGATCAACCGACAACACCGGAAAAACCCTCAACTCATATGCTCCCCATTTGAGATACCTCCATCAACCGAATCGTGGTGTTTCGGCAGCACGAAACGCCGGAGCCAGGGAAGCTGCAGGCGAGTACGTGGCGTTTCTCGATTCCGACGACGAATGGAAACCGGAAAAGCTTGAAAAACACATCAAATATATGCTCGCAAACAACTTTTCAGTAAGCCAGGCGGACGAGATATGGATTCGCAACGGTAAAAGATTGAACAAGGGGAAAAGACATCAAAAATTCGAAGGGGACATTTTCCTCCCGAGTCTCTCGCTCTGTCTTGTAACTCCTTCCGCCGTAATGATGAAAAAGGAACTGTTTCGCGACTACGGAGGATTCGACGAAAATCTGCCGGCATGCGAAGATTACGATCTCTGGCTCCGGATGGCACTCAACGAGAAGTTCGGTTACCTCAAAGAGGATCTTGTCGTTAAATACGGCGGTCACGAAGACCAGCTTTCAGCCATGCCCGTACTTGATAAATTCAGGATCATATCGCTTTACAACCTGCTGGAATCGGGCAGCCTGCCGGAAGGTGAAAAGAAAGACGCTGTGAAAGACAAGCTTCTCGAAAAGGCCGAAATTTTCCTTATCGGCGCCAGGAAACGCGACAAAACCAAGGAGATTGCATGGATGGAGAGCATTCTGTCAGCTTTATAATGGTCACGGACCAACACGGACAAATCACTGACAGTTCACGGACGTGCACAGACCGGCACGGTTGATTCAACCTTTTTTCTGATCCTGCTCAGATTGAAACAGTTCGCTGTTGTATCCCATTTTTTCCCTCACTTTTCCGCAGGCAAGGGTCACTGCGTTTTCCATCCGAAGAATTGGTGTGGTCAGCGGTACGAATGTGAATGATTTTTCCTTGAACTTTTCCACTTCAATGTCCGAAAACCCGCCTTCGGGGCCGATCCATACATAGACGTCGCCAGATCGGTTTTCGACTGTGTCAAGGCCTTCTTGTGATCCGTAGGGGTGAAAAACTATGTGCAGTCCCTCCTTTTCCATCAGATCGGACATCTTGCCGACCCTAAATGAAGGAAGATATCGCCGGCGGCTCTGGGAGGCTGCGGATTCAAGAATCTGTTCGATCCTCTCCCTTCTGTGCTCCACTTTATCGCTTCGTGTGTTGCTTCTCTCGGCGTCGAAGATGAAGATGTCGTTTACTCCCGCCTCTATGCCGTTTTTCAAGGCAAGTTCAACTGCGGGCATATCGGCCATCGCAAGAACAAGATAGAGCCGTCTCGAAGGCTCCTCTATCTTTGCGCTCTCTTTGATTCTCATCGATACGCTTCGCTTGTCCACAATATCGATGAATGTTTTGTGAACCTCATCCTTCGAGAATATGAAAACAGGTTCGTCACGCCTTATTCTGCGTACTTTTACGATGTATCTGAAATCGTTGTCTTTCAGGATTATGTTTTGATTTTCAAATTGGAGTTCTTTTCTAACCAGATATATCACGATCTTCTCACCATAAACTTCATCAAATCCCTTCGCTGATCCTGGGAATCGTAAAGAAAACGTATTCCCGCGGCGAGTTCACCCTTGCCGTCCCTGACCGTTCTCACAATCTCTCCGCGTATAAAAAACTGTCTGCCGGTGGCATCGTCATTGAAAACCACAATTATCTCTGTCTGAAGGGGAATTTCCTCCGAGGTCACAACAAGCATTCCGTCAAGACTCAGGTCCCTCGTCTTCCAGCGCTTGACCTCGTTGTTGAGGAAAATCTCGACGGAAAGGGACATGGTCATCCTCGGCTGGGCACGCTTTTCGCTGCCGACCTTTTCGGGTTCCCTCTTCTTCGACCGATACTTTGCGGCTATGTCCTTTCGGATCTTGATATAGTTGCCTGCCAGCATCGGTTCGTCGATGTCGCTTAGGCCGTTGCTCATGGATTCGGTTTTCTTTAGAATTTCCACACTCTTTTCATCTAGAACGATTCCGACTCCTGCGGGCATCACTCGAAAAGGTGTCTTTATGTCTTTCGATCTTTTCCATCGTACTTTACCGGAAAGATTTATGGTCTTCTTGATCTCCGAGATGGTTACCCACAGCTCCACCTCCTGACCGGATGTAATACCGTCGGGATCATCGATGTGCTGGAAGGTGAGTACCATCTCGGAGAAACCGACTCCCTGAAGGAATCGGTCGGAAAGTTCAGTGAAGGAATTTGTTGTTAATTCAATTTTCATTTGATTCAAAAAGGGCCTCTACAAATTGATCTGCGTTAAATTCTCTCAGATCCCCTACGGCCTCGCCGATTCCTACGTAGTAGATGGGAAGTCCCAATTCCCTGGCGATTCCGATTACAACACCCCCTTTTGCCGTACCGTCAAGCTTGGTGATTACGATTCCGGTAAGACCGACAGCCTCGTTGAACTGACGAGCCTGAGAAAGAGCGTTCTGGCCGTTATTTGCGTCAACGACAAGAATTACCTCGTGAGGTGCCCCCTCTTTTGCCTTTCCGATAACCCTGCCCACCTTCTTGAGCTCCTCCATCAGGTTCACCCTGTTCTGGAGTCGTCCGGCAGTATCTATGATTACAGTATCCTTCCCCCTGGAAACTGCTGAATTGACCGCATTGAAAGCTACACTTGCGGGATCCGCTCCCTCTTTGTCGCGAATTACTTCGGTATCTGTTCTCTGACCCCAGACCATAAGCTGCTCGACGGCTGCGGCCCTGAATGTATCACCGGCGGCTAGAATCACATCCCTTCCGCCGTCCTTGAATTTTTTAGTAAGTTTTCCGATCGTGGTGGTCTTACCTGCACCGTTCACACCGACCATCAGAAGAACCGAAGGTTCCTTCATACCGGGATCGAGCTTTTTTTCAACCGGTTTTACGATGTCGTAAATCATCTTTTTAAGAAAGTCTCTTACATCTTCACCTGATGAAAAGTTTTTTCTGTTCTTTTCGATCTCTGTCAGGAAGTGAGTAACGGTATTCACACCGATATCGGCTGTATAGAGAATCTCCTCCATCTCTTCGATAAGATCGTCGTCCACTGCTGATGACTTGAAAAGATTTTTAAGCTTGGAGATAAATCCTCCGCGTGTCTTGGCAAGTCCGTCGCTGTAGGATGTGGCAGGTTTTTCCTTAACCTCGGGAATTATCTCTTCGGCAACTTCAGGAACAGCCTCTTCGATTTCCTGAACTTCAGGAGCGACTGCAGGAACTTCAACAGCCTCCGGAGCTTTTCTTGCTTCGACAACCTCTTCCGCTTCAGGAGCTGCAACAGGTTCGGAGATCTCCGCTGTTTCGGAAACGTCCTCCGAAACCATTGTCTCAACCGGTTCTGATATTTCTACCGGTTCGGCTACTTTTTCGGTTACGGATACCATTTCGGTTTCTGAAACTTCCACAGGCTGAGCTTTCTCTTCAACCCCGGGAACCTCTTCAACTTGCGGAGCCTCGGCAACTTCAACCGGCTCGGAAATTTTTACAGGCTCAGTAGTTTCTTCCTCTACCGGAACTTCCAACTTTTCCGGAATCTCCACCGCTTCACGCTCTTGGGAAACCTCCTCAGTTTCCGGCAGTTCAACAGGTTTTTCAGTTTTTTCCAGAATTCTTGAAACCGCCGCCTGAACTTCCTCTTCGACAGATGGTTTGACCGGCTCTTTGGGCTCCTCAATAGACGGTACCACCGTCTCCCTTACCTCTGCCCTCAGTTCCTCTTTTTCAATATGGGGGGCATTGAGATCAACGGTAACCTTAAGATCACGCTCAAGAGCCTTTTTCTCCTCTTCCGGCTTCTTCTCTTCCTTTTTCTCTTCGATTTCTTCTTCTGGTAAAAAAATCACAACGATGAGTAGAATAAAAAGAAAAACAGGAATGATATAGAAGAACAGTTCCCCATTCATAAAATTCTTAGTTATCCACGCCCAAATTTCCATTAACAAACTCCTTAATCAAGTATCAAAAATTGCAAGAAACTATACGGCGGCCCCGTACAGCTGTCAAGGCAGATCGCTTTATTTTCTTATATGTTAGTATTTTTTAAATATTGGTCAAATTTTTTTCACTAACATCTCAAACTACTTTAGCGCACTCTTACTCGAAGGCTCCTTGAGAAGATATTCAACTTTAGGTGAAAACATTGCCCTGAAAATATTGGGTTTTATCTTCTTACTTTTCCTGTAGAGATCGTTCAGCATATTCTTAACATATGTTCGCTCTGTTTCAACTTCATAGGGACAGCCCGATCTGAAAACCGGCATGCCTTCGCTCTCCTCCTTAATCATCTTCTCATCGACATAGAGCATGGGCCTGATGACGAAGAACTTTCCCTTGAAAAAAGGGTTAAAGGGTTTCATTGTGGCGATTTCATGGCTGAAGTAGATATTCATCATGAAAGTTTCAATAAAATCGTCCTTATGATGCCCGAACGCTATTTTCGTCGCCCCGATGGATTCGGCATGGGAGAAAATGGCCATTCTCCTGACTCTGGAACAGATGTAGCAGGGTTTCTCCTTTCGCTCCTCGAACAGCTTCCTGACAGGTGCATCCACAACGTAAAAGGGCACACCAAGATCCCGGCAGAACGCTTCCAGAAATTCAGCCTTCTCATCATCCATCTCGAATCCCTGCCGAACGAAGGCTGCAGAAAGCTTGAAGTCGTTCGTAGTCATTATTTTTTTTCTGGCCATCAGTCTAAGAAGAATATTAGAGTCTTTACCGCCGGAAAGCCCTACGATCACATGATCTCCATCATCAATCATATCGTAATCCACAATGGCTGTTTCAAGTCTCTTGTGCATATTAAGGAATCTCTTGGATTCCTTACCGAACATCCCCATTATCACCTCACTCTGAATTTTGGTCTGAAACTTTTTTCAACTTCGGGAAAATCCTTGAAAAGGGTTTCCCTGATAGAAACAGGCAGAACTGCCTCAGCAGGTATGTTCAGATGCTGTTCCTCCTTCAATTTTCTTAAAAGACGCCCGGGCATGACGACTCTATACGTTCTCCCCTTCCTGAATCGCTCCCTCAGAACCACTCCGCTTTTTTCGGAAATGTCATACCTCAAGGGGAAAAGCGAGATACGCGCACTATTCTTGGCACCGTCATTAAGAATCGAAAGCAGTTTTTCAGCCTTTATGGTCACAACATTTGGGAAATCAAAAAACGGATAGATTTTATCTATCATCTCGAACGTCAATTCACTTCCCTCCTCAGCAGGAACAGGCTGACAGTCGTACTGAAGAAGGGAAAAGTCAACGGCCTCTCCATGCCTCTTCGCCTGGGAGTGCAGATTGTAGTGCAAGGCTCTTTCCAGTGGAGTCTCCCTATCCGGAGTCTCTTCTGTAATGCCGAATGTCAAAACTCCCGATTTTCCCTTCTCAATTCTGTTAATCAGATCCACATAAGGTTTCATCGCCTTTGACATCTTCTCATCCGGTTTGGACTCTACTGAATAAAGCTTCCATTTCATATCCGAGAGAAAAGTTTTACCGCCACTCTTTTTTATCACCTTCAGCTTCGCTACTCCGACCTTCGAGAGATCGGTTCCCGCATGAAGAATCACTGTGTTGTCGTTCACCCTCTTACCTGAAGGGGAACCGGTGCGTCCCTCCAGAATCAACTTGAGTCCTGGAAAATTCTGGTAGAGGTAACCGACGAAGTCCGGCTGATCAGTGTGATACTCAAAATAGTCGTCACCCTCTTCCGAATAGGCCGCAACAACGGTAAAGTCGGCATTTTCCTCCAACCGGGCGAGTACTTTCGAAGCACTCCTCATGGGATTTTTCACTTCAACACCTTCCAGGAAGGACCTTGGAAGCTCCTCTACGCCGACGGGAGGAACAAGTCCGACCACGGCTATATCTATTCCGTCGATACTTTTTTTTGATTCACTGGAAAAACCGGAGAGGTTCATTGTAACGGGAACTGTTTTCGAATCCTCCATATGTCTTTGTAGGAACTGCCTTCCGTATCGAAAATCGGATATGGGAACATTCGTAAAGTCGTAGCCCTCTTCTTTCAGGAAGTAGGCAACGGGATCGGGCACACCGCTTCCCTTGAGATGAAACATCTCCATGGACTTTCCGTCGAAGGATCCGCCATTGTTTATGAGTAGAACATTTTCGCCGCACTCACTTCTTATCTTCTTCAGTGTTGCTGAAAGTCTGGGCAACAACTCAATTCTTCCACGAATATCCGTTGTGTAGACAATACAGATGTCGGTAACAGAGAAGTCCGAAAAACTTCTTACAAATGCTGCAACAAAAATAAAAAGTCCGAAAATCATCAGAACTATCTTCTTCACCCTGCTCCTCCGGTCTCAAGTGCGCTAAAAGCCTATACAAGAAGGAGATTTAGTCAAAATTTTTCGGTATCCTTTACTGATTCCAAAGGAAAAAGTAGAATTTCGAACGCAAATAAATATCGGGAATGAGATGAATCGTTACAGATATTTCTATCCTGTTTTTTTCATTGTCGGCTACACGATCAAGGCTCCGATTTTCATTCTTTCACTTATCGTTCTAATCCGCGGATTGACAAGAGAGAGAGCTCTGTCGACTCCGCTTTCCCTCCTTTTCATAAGCCTCGGATTCCTGACAGCCGTGAGAGATTCGCAATTTGAAGAAAAACAGTACTTCATGACGAAGGAAAAATATCGGAATGAGTGGAAAAAACCTCGGGAGAAGTTGTCTGTTGTAAACCCGGTTGAAAAGAAAGACAGAAGGCATAGACTTATTGGATTTGTCAAGAGACACGGCGGGTCAAACCTTCTTCTTGCCCTTTCAACCGGAAAGAGAAGCTTCTCCGAAAGGGAGAAAGGCATCTTCCTAAAAACCGGCACACTTCATCTGGTTGCGATATCGGCTTTTCACATTGGAATGCTTTTTCTTTTTCTTCACCTGCTCTTTAGATTAATTTTACCGTTAACCTCCTTTTCGCCATTTCTGCTTCAACTTATTTTCCTCATAATAAAATCATTACTGCTGATCAACTACCTTCAGCTGACAGGCTGGGCTGTTCCAACCCTCAGAGCGGCCCTCTTCATACTGATCCTTGATGTAGCAGGATCGTTCGGAAGAACCATTCACAGCTACTTTGCACTTTCGATTTCACTGATCTTGACGGCACTCACCATTCCAGGATCTTTCACAAGTCCCAGCTTCATCATGAGTGCTCTGGCAATTTTCACCGTAATTTCCCTCATAAGAACGATGCCCTCCATAATGATGGTCCAGATAGTTTCCCTGACGCTTGTAATAAATACCGTTCTTCTACCCGTTACCGTCTCACTTTCCGGATTCATCTCACCAATGGCTCCCATTGCAAACCTCATTGCGATCCCGCTGGTCTCGCTTATCGTACCGATCACTATACTGCTCCAATTCATCTGGGAGTTGGCCCCGTTTCTTGCCCATTTCCTGATTTCATGCGGAGACGGCCTTTGCCGTATTCTGGAAGTCAATCTTTCAACGATTTCAAAAACATCCACACCAATTCTCATTCCGACAGTCGAACTGGCCCCGATTTCCACTGTGGTTTTCTTTCTCTCATTCCTGCTGATTCGTTTTACAGAAGGAAGATGGCGATACCTCTCTCTATGCCTTTTTTTAACTCTCTCTCTCCTTCACTTTCTTCCCGTCGGACAAAATAGAGGGGTCAGAAGAATATACTCATTTCCGGGAAAAGCCTACTGTGTCAACGAAGGGTCGGGAAGGGGAAGAATCGTTGAAGAACGCCGCTACATATTTCCGGGGAAACTTGTCAGAAAAAGGCTTAGAAAACTGGTCAGCGGCATTGAGAGGGATATGGCCAGATGCGGAATTTCAAGGGTTGAATCGATCCATGCGGCGGCACCGCTTCCGGAAAAGGCTCTCGAGGAGTTGTTGAAAAGACCGAGATTCAGTAAAGCGAAAATCTTTGTTCGGGAGATGATCGGTTATAAGTCATACGGGCCGCGCAGGTCCCATGAGGCCCATTAAAAAAGGCGGGCTCAAGGCCCGCCTTTTTCCTAGAATTCCGCTGTTTTCGGTGTTCGGGGAAAAGGAATGACGTCGCGGATGTTTTCCATGCCTGTAAGGTACATGATCATACGCTCGAATCCGAGTCCGAATCCCGCATGAGGAGCTCCGCCGAAACGCCTGAGATCAAGATACCACTGGTATGCCTCCTTCTCGAGTTTCATCTCTTCGAGTCTAGCCTCCAGCTTATCGAGCTCGTCCTCTCTCTGGCTTCCGCCGATTATCTCACCGACACCGGGAACCAGAAGGTCCATTGCCGCAACCGTTTTGCCGTCGTCATTCAACTTCATATAGAATGCCTTGATGTCCTTCGGATAGTCGGTGACAAAAACAGGCTTCCTGTAGACTTCCTCGGTGATGTATCTTTCGTGCTCAGTCTGAAGATCGCTTCCCCACTCAACAGGGTACTGGAACTTCTTGCCGGATTTCTGGAGAAGCTCAACAGCCTCCGTGTATGTGATACGGGCGAAATCGGAGTTGACTACGTTGTCCAGTCTGTCGAATAGTCCCTTAGCTACGAAACTGTTGAAGAACTCCATCTCCTCTGGTGCGTGCTCGCGTGTGTAGTTGATGATGAACTTCACCATATCCTCGGCAAGCTCCATGTCGTCCTTGAGATCGGCAAATGCTATCTCGGGCTCGATCATCCAGAACTCGCTGGCGTGACGCTGTGTGTTGGAGTTCTCCGCACGGAAAGTGGGTCCGAAGGTGTAGACTTCGCGGAACGCCATGCAGTAGTTCTCAACTGCGAGCTGACCGCTAACAGTAAGTCCCGTCTCCTTCCCGAAAAAGTCCTTTGAGTAGTCGATTTTTCCCTCGTCGTTTTTCGGAATGTTATCAAAATCCATTGTGGAAACTCGGAACATCTGTCCGGCACCCTCACAGTCGGATGTTGTGATTATTGGAGTGTGGACGTAGACAAATCCCCTCTCCTGAAAAAATGTGTGAATTGCGTGAGCAAGAATGCTTCTCACCCTGAAAACCGCACTGAACGCGTTGGTTCTTGGTCTTAGGTGTGCAATTGTTCTGAGATATTCGAATGTGTGACGTTTCTTCTGAAGCGGATAGTCGAGATCGGCCTTCTGCACAATCTTCACATCCTTCGCCTTGATCTCGAAGGACTGTCCCTTACCCATACTTTCCACCAGATCACCTTTAACAACCAAAGAAGATCCGATTGAGAGCTTGCATAGATCCTTGAAGTTCTCGAGGCCGTCCTCGAACACGATCTGAAGAGTCTTGAAAAAAGATCCGTCATTTATCTCTATGAATCCGAAATTTTTCGAGGCCCTCACGGTTCTGACCCATCCTGAAACCTCTATCTCAGATCCAATAAACTTTTCCGATTCCCGGTAAATTTTCTTGATATGTACCATTACGGTTCCTCCTAAAAAAATCGAACCGCATTATTTTACGTTTGAGTGGAAAATAGTCAAGGTTTTAAGGGATCATCATTCGGCTCCGTCGCCGTTGAAAAAGTCGCTATCCCTGTAGCGGGTCACCATGTCCTCCGAGATGAGCTTGAGAATTGCAAATGTGGGTACGGCAACGAGAATTCCGAGGAACCCTCCAAGCTCAGCACCTGCGAAGAGGGCGATTATTACTAGAACCGGACTGATTCCAACCTTCCGTCCCATGATGTTCGGGGTGATGAAGATAGTGTCGAATATCTGAATGATCACAAAAACCGAAACGACCTTCAGAAGCAGAAGCACTCCGCCCTTGCTGAGCGCCATGAGCATAACAATTGTAAACCCGGAAAAGAGCCCCACGTAGGGAACGATGCAGAAAAGCCCTATCATAGCACCGAAACTTCCACCGTTCTCAAGTCCGGTGAGAGTGAGTCCCAGAGCGTAAAGTGAGCCGAGGACAAAACCCACCGTCAACTGCCCTCGGATAAAACCGCTCAATACCCTGTCGAAACGGTTCAGCCACATGAGCATGGATTCCCGATGTTCCTTTGGAAAGAGCGATATTGTATTTTCGTATATAGACGGCAGCTTGAGGCATGTGAAGAAACTTATGACTGTGAATATGATGAGGTTCACGAAGAAACCGAGAATTGAAAAGGTCTGCTGAAAGAGTATCGAGAAGACGTTGGTGATGGACTTCATGACTCCGTCGGAATCCGAGATCCTGTCCAGCATCAGCTGCTTTGAAAGCTTGGTTTCCCTGCCAAGATCCACACCGAGATTTCCGGCTGTCTCCCGGAGCCACTCTATGAAGGATCCGAAAATTTCCGGAAGAGTTCTAAGAAGTACAGTCACCTCCTTGAAGACCACAGGGAGAACGACAATGGTAAGAAGAAGGATCAGGAAAAAAAGTACGCTCATAATCAGCGTCGTCGAAAGCCATCTGGGCAACCGCACTCTTTTATTCAACATATCCACAAGAGGACTTATGGCGTAGGAAAAGAAAAAACTCAAAAATATGATGGTTGTTATTGTCGGCATAAAGATGATTGTCAGAAAAAAAATGGTAAGAAAAAGAAGCGGGATCCATCCCTTCCGCTCAAGAAGAAAGTGCCTGAATTTCGATGTAACCAATCCTAGTCTCCTTTGCTGTGTTGTTCTGTCACCACTGTCCGTTTCTGCTTTTGACAGACCCTGTATCCCCCTCTTTTCAGATGGCTGCCGAGTGTCCCTTCGCCTCCGGGGGAGGATACGATGTAGAGCGCCCACTTCCCGCTTTCTGCAAGATGGAGAACTCTGTCCGTCCCGGCAGACTGTCTCAGGAACTTTTCGAATCTGAACTGTGACGATTTTCCACCCTTCCCGAAAAATTCTACATAGACCATGTCTTCCGGAATTTCATCTCCCTTTCCATGCAGTTCAAAAAAAACGGATTCAATCGCTCTTCGCGTCGCCTTTTTCATCGCCTCTCGACCGGCCGACACCGGATCGTCTCCAAGAAACGAACCTCTTCCGGTTACGACGGCAGCTTTCGAACTGTTCAGGTCAAGCACTTCAAGAACAAGTGTCGCCCGCATGGAAAATTTTCCGACGGGAAAAAGGTGTGCGCCCTCACTTATCCACGATTTTCCGGAAAACACAATTTCCGGGGAAGATAACGGCAGAGAAAATTCATCTCCGGATAGAAACAGGGCGGGGCATTCGGAAAGAGCTGGATTGTCGATTCCATCAGGATAGGGTATCGCTTCATACCCCTGAATCTTCAACTCCCGTAAAATCTCGTCCTTGGATACAGATGAATCGGAACTTCCGGTTGTCATACACCGCCACATTCCGTTCCCATCTCTTTCCGAGATCATTACGAATGCGCTCCGGCCGCCTCTCATTTTCTCTCCGAAAAAAAGCCTGCTGATGCTGCTTTCCACAAGATCATCTCGGATATTAACGAACAGTTTCGCTATCAGAATGCCTGATTCAACTTTTTTATCAACTACTTTTTCAATTTCAACATACTTTTCAACATTTTCCAGAAATGTGCTACGGACATCTCCATAGGAGCGGATCAGAAAAATCGGCGACAGACGATTACCCAGATATCTGATCAAAGCCCTTTCAGAAGCATCCAGTTCGGCTTTTCTAAGATCGTTTTTCGAGGGAAATGAAGCGAAACCTTCGGAGGTCACCTTGACTGCCTTCAGTTCCGTATTAAAAAAGAGTAGAAGTAGAAAAAGGGAAAATGTTCCCCTCATGGCCTCCCCTCAGAAAAGAATTACGATTCCACCCGTCCGGAGAGAGCTCTCCTTAATATCTTTCCTTACCTTCTCAGCTTCCTCATCGGAAACTACCAGAGCACTTCCATCCCCGGTTGACTTTACTTTGACCAGTCGAAAGGAGTTGCCCTCGAGTACTCGCTTAACCTGACCGACACCCCGGACGTAGCAGGCTCTACTAAAAGTCACGTTGTTGTTCCCCGAGGAGAGTGACTGATCGAAGATCGAACTGCCGGCTTCGGATAATATCGATGGAAAAAGGGCGGGCTTTATCGATCGTCCCCGGGCATCAAACACAACGGTATCTTCTTGATTCGACACTTCCCTTTTTACAGGTAAATTCTCACGCTCCTGATCGACGACTTCGGCAACTTCGGAAATGGAAATCTCCACAGAAAGATCCACACTGCCGTCGCTGTAGTACTTCGTGTTTCGTAAATTCATCTTCTCCAGAACAGCCGATACCTTTTCATCCAATTCTGCCGAACTGTGAAAAATGTCCGACACTCTCTTTTTACCGCTTATTCTAAGTGACCTTATCAGCTCACTCATTTTTCGGCGTGCATTGATCATGGCCCTTTTTCTCGCGTCGAGACGGCCAACCTGTACATTACGATGACCGAGGGATGGGGCTGCGCTGCCTGTGGTTCGAAGAATGCCGTCTGTCCAATCCACAGTGCCCGAACCGACCTTTTCCGTAACATTCCGACCTCGGGAAGCAAAAATGGGTGAAACTGTGAAAATAAAGAGAATTACCAGAACGATTTTTTTCATAAACTTTCCTTGATAAGATGATCATAGAGTTTTGAATAGGAGATGGATGCGTGATGCCAGCTGAAATCCTGGTCCATCGCGTTTTTTACCATCCGTCCGTAGAGCTCCCCTTCCGAATGGAAAAGGTCGACGGCCTGGGTAATTTTCTCCGAGAGAGCATCACTCGTGTAATCTTCGAATTTAAAACCGGTCGGGGCAGAACCATCTTCACTTTGATCCACAACTGTATCGTCAAGTCCGCCAGTCTTTCTAACAATGGGAAGTGTTCCGTAGAGCATGCTGTACATCTGATTCAAACCGCAGGGCTCGTAGTGGGACGGCATGAGAAAAAAGTCAGCTCCGGCCTCGATAAGATGGGCCATCTCCTCGTCAAAACGGATAAACAGGCTGACGTTATCCGGAAATTCCTGTTCAAGCTCCCTCATCATTCTCATGAACCTTTTTTCACCGTTTCCAAGAAGAACGAGGTTTATCTCCCCTTTTTCAAGAAAGGGCCTGAGTGCATCGGGTAGAATGTCAAACCCCTTCTGAGCGCTTAACCTCGAGACAATGCCGAAAATCGGAATCGATTTTTCATCGAGACCGGCGTGTTCGAGAAGAGCCAGACGATTCATCTTCTTTCCCGACAGATCGTTCTTTGAATAGTTGAAAGGGAGCATCGTATCGGTTTCGGGATTCCATATGGAGGTATCGACTCCGTTGACAATCCCCGTCAGCTTATCAGCGTGGTGAAGAAGTACGCCTTCAAGCCCGTGACCGAATTCCTCTGTTTTGATCTCCTCGGCGTAACGTCTGCTTACGGTCGTCAGCCTGTCGGCGTAGACAATACCACCTTTCAGGAAGTTCAGGTCGTTGTAGAACTCCAGTTTCTCGGGAGTAAATATCTCCCAGCCGAGGTTGAGAATGTGAAGATCGTAGGACCAGAATCGTCCCTGGTAACCGAGATTGTGGATGGTCAAGACCGTTTTCACATTCATTAGATCCCCTTCCGGATGGTAAACCTCTTTGAGGTAGAGGGGGACAAGAGCCGTCTGCCAGTCGTTGCAATGAATAATATCTGGATTGATCTCTCTTCGAGCCAGTTCGAGAACGGCTCGAGAGAAAAAGACGAAACGTTCCGAGTTGTCAGGAAAATCACCGCCCGCGTTTCCATATAGCCCGTCTCTTTCGAAAAAGTGATTCCATATGAAGTAGACCCTGACCCTGCCATCTGCGGCTTCCGTTGTCCAGACATCCGCCATCTCCTCCCTTTTTGAAACAGGCACCATGAAACTCTCTCCGTTTCGTCTTATTCCGTAACCCTTGCGGTCGATGGTGCTGTATAGCGGAAGAACTACCGAAATCTCGTATCTGTCACTCAGTTCGGGGGGAAGTGATCCGATCACATCGGCGAGCCCGCCTGTCTTTGCAAAAGGGGACATCTCGGAGGCTGCAAAGAGTATCTTTCTTCTCTCCATAAAAACCTCTGAAAACTGTTGATTCTGGTTATTGATATAGTATAAAAATCGTTTAGTCAATTTTTTCACTTACGCCTGATTATGTATAAAAAACTTGAATTGACTAGCTTTGTATGATAATTAACCCTGAGTTTTTTTGATATTAACACTTAATATGGAGGATTTTTATGTCAGGACATAATAAATGGAGCACGATTAAGCACAAAAAGGGTGCTGCAGATGCAAAAAGAGGTAAAATATTCACCAAACTTATCAAGGAAATCACCATCGCTGCTAAGGCGGGTGGCGGAGATGTCGACGGCAACCCCCGTCTTCGTACCGCCGTTCAGGCTGCAAAGGCGGCCAACATGCCTATGGACAACGTAACCCGTGCCATCAAAAAGGGTACAGGTGAACTTGAAGGTGTTAACTACGAGGAGATCGTATACGAAGGATACGGACCCGGTGGAGTTGCTGTTATCGTTGAGGCTACAACCGACAACAGAAACCGTACAGTTGCCGAGATCAGAAGAATTTTCTCCAAATCAGGCGGAAACCTGGGAGAAAACGGATGTGTGGGCTGGATGTTCGATCGCAAGGGACAGATCATCATCAAGAAGGAAAACGCAACCGAAGAACAGCTTATGGATATCGCTCTGGAGGCCGGTGCTGAAGATGTTGTCGACAGCGATCCGGTATGGGAAGTTCTCACGGACATGACAGATCTCTACGTTGTTAACGAGGCTATCGAGAAGGCTGGAATTCAGATTGAAGAGAGCAAGCTTGCCCGCGTTCCCCAGAACCTCGTGAAGGTCGAAGGAAAGGTTGCAGAGCAGGTTCTCAGAATGATGGAAGCTCTCGACGACTGTGACGACACACAGGACGTCTTCGCAAATTACGACATCGACTTCTCAAGCATCACAGAGAGCTAACTCTTTGGCTCCAAGGTCCCCAATAATCATAATGGGCATAGACCCGGGCAGCATTAAAACGGGATTCGGTTTTATTCGCTGTTCCGGGCAGATGCTCACTCACATAGAAAACGGCCTTGTCGCCCCGCCGAGGGGAATGGATTTCAAGGACCGTGTAGCATTCATCTTCGAAGGTCTTTACGAACTGATAAAGCAATACAAGCCGGACTGTATCGCCCTTGAAGATATCTTTATAGCAAAGAACGCACAGTCGGCTCTCAAACTGGGCCACATAAGGGGAGCGGTAATGTCGGCTGCAGTTCTCTCAAACTGTCCGCTCTTTGAGTACACCCCGACCAGGGTCAAGAAGAGTGTAGCCGGCAGCGGACGTGCAGATAAGGTCCAGATTCAGCATATGGTTAAAATGCTTCTCAAACTCCCTGAACTCGCTCAGGAAGACGCTTCAGATGCACTCGCCATAGCAATAACCCATGCATTTTCGGTGTAAAAAATGATCGGATATATCAAAGGAAAAGTTTTATCTAAAAACGACCGCTCTGCAGTTATTCTCACATCGGGCGGCGTAGGCTACAGAGTCTACCTGACCGGTCCCTCACTCGGCGGCGCCCTTGTAGGGGAAGAGTGCTCTTTTTTCATACATCCCCAGATCAGGGAAGACGCATTCAACCTTTTCGGTTTTTCAACTGAAAGGGATATGGAACTTTTCCTTCTTCTCATAGATGTGAACAAAGTGGGTCCACGCCTGGCGCTCGCGACTCTTTCAGCCGCATCAGCCGGAGAGATAGTCGGAGCTATCGTATCCAACGATCCGACATTCTTTAAGAATATTCCCGGAATCGGCAAGAAGACGGCGGAAAAGATAATAATCGAACTAAAGGACAAGGTGGAATCAATAGGTTTCGATGTCTCCGCTCCGTCAGTAAACGTGGATTCGATTACGGCTCACCACATCCAGGAAGCCGAATCGGGTCTTCTGGCTCTGGGCTACACAAAATCCCAGATCAGGCGAGCCATAGGAAAGATCGATATGAAGGAAGGAATGCGACCGGAAGAGATTGTAAGATCGGCCCTTAAGATCATTAACGAGAAGTAAAATGAGTGACGAGAGAATTGTAGAACAGCAGGCATTCGAAACGGATACAGGAATAGAGACCAGGCTCCGTCCCCAGACTCTGGACGACTACGTAGGACAGCGCAAGGTTGTGGACAACATCCAGATCTATCTTGAGGCGGCAAAGAGAAAGAATCGCCCCCTTGACCACATTCTTCTCGCGGGCCCTCCGGGACTGGGAAAGACAACGCTCTCATCCATTGTGGCCAACGAGCTTGATGTCAACATTCACGTCACAAGTGGTCCGGCTCTTGAAAAAAAGGGGGACCTGGCTGGTCTTCTCACAAACCTCGGCGAGAACGACATCTTCTTCATCGATGAGATCCACAGGCTCAACGCCTCCGTGGAAGAGAGTCTCTACAGCGCAATGGAGGATTTCTACTTCGACATCGTTCTTGGAGAAGGTGCCCACGCGAGGAGCATGAGACTTCCGCTTCAACCCTTCACGCTGGTAGGTGCGACTACGAAAACAGGATCTCTTTCATCCCCTCTTCGCGACAGGTTCCAGATAACATTCCGCATGGAGTACTACAGTGTGGACGAGCTCCAGGCGATCGTAACCAGATCCTCCGAAATTCTCGGAGTTCCAATATCGGACGAAGGTTCCTATGAAATCGCAAGAAGGAGTCGAGGTACCCCTCGTATTGCGAATCGGATACTTCGACGCGTTCGTGATTTCGCCGAAGTCAAGGGAGACGGGAGCATCGATCTCAAAATAGCAAGGTACGCTCTCGACAGAATGGAGATCGACGAAGACGGTCTGGATCACATGGACCTCACCATCCTGAAAACGATAATCGAAATGTTCGGAGGCGGTCCCGTGGGAATCGACTCCATAGCGGCAGCCGTGAGCGACGAGAGAAGGACAATCGAGGAGGTGTACGAACCTTACCTCATCAAAACAGGTTTTATCGCCCGCACAATGAAGGGCAGAGTGGCGACCAAGAGGGCATTCAACAAATTCGGACTTAACCATCCTGCCGAGGAGAAAGGGCTTTGAAAAAGTACTATGAAGCGTTGGGGAAGATCGGGGAACTGAACAATTTCGACAGGGAAAAGCTTCTGCCCTACATCTGGCGGCAGAAGGAGGAAATATCGGCCACGCTCAACATTCATCCCAGGTTCTGGGTGCTTCTGGACTACGCCATCCACCTCACTGAGTCGCTTCTTAAGGCTCCTAAGGAGAGAGCTGAGAAGAATATCCAGCACATACTTCGTCCGATTTTCGAAAAGTATAACTCCCAGATCCGAAAGATCTACAGCAAGATTCCGAAGGAAGAGTTCGCCTACGTAAGGGAAGAGATGAAGGCCTTTCATCACATTGTTACCCACACCATCAACCTGATAGACAAAAGGCTTCCCCACTTCATCCCCAGCTACCTGTTCATAAGCTCAGTGGAACACATGCAGGTTCTCTACCCAATGGATCACCGTACAATTGATCCTCTTCTACTCCTTCGGGGACACTACACCACACTGGTTGCACGCTATCTGTCGGCAAGATTCAGCCCCGCCCTGGTAAAGTTGATGGACTACCTTGCATGGTATGAGGAGATAAAACCGATACTGCTGGGAGAGGATCGGATTAAGGTTAGAAAAACACTTATTCAAAAGTTCGATGCAGTACTCAAGGAAGAGCGTTCCGAAGACGCTGCCCACCACAACTCCATCGAACAGATGGTTGTGGAACTCCGTGAGATAGTCTCCTTTTCCCTGATTGCGCAGAAGATTATGGAACTGAAGGACGAGGTTGAAAAATGGCCGGAAAAAGATCAACTCAACTGCAGGCACATCCTTTCTGAAATCGCCTCTATTTTTCTACCGACCTCGGCCGAAACCCAACTTGACAACACGAGAGCTAGAGATCTCACCATAGCAGTTATGGTTCTCAATCAGATTCTGATTTCCATGCAGGCAAAGGACACGGCCAAACTATCAGACACCCTTGTCCTAGCAGGAAATATCCTACCGTTCCTGAAAAACGTGACTGCACATATAGTTTCACCGCAGGCAGCCCTCCATATCGGCATGCTTGAAGAGATAGTCGACTACCTCTCATTCCACATCACGGAGGTAATTCCCGAAGAACTGGAACAGGTTATCAGGGATACAATTTCACCACTTCAGCAGGAACTTCAATCTGCTGAAAACAAGGATAACGTCACCGTGACAGCCGACGACATCCACCTCTTTCTTGAAAAGGCAGGAAAGCTGAGAGCCGAAGGTGAACTCAGCGTCTGATTAAAGAACTGAGCCCGGTCCGAAAAGGTCTTCGTTTATGGAAAGGCATAGCGACGGAGACAGTTCTTTATTGATTCGAGACTGACACGGCCGAATATTGCCTTATAATTTATACAAAAATAGGACGCAGGGACGGCTATGACATAGAACCAACCTTTTCGAACCGTGCTTTCTGAAAAAAGTTCAAAACTACAGCATCGATCAATGAGTTGAGATTTTTTAAATGGAACTAACTGCTCCCCCACAGAATTGAATCCACCTTTCTAACAAAAAGCAAAACATTTCTTTTGTCAAGAACAGTCTATTCAGTCATTTGAACCGCACGACATATGTTTCAACCAACATGAATTTCTTGACCTTTTGGATCCATGGGTGTAGTGTGGAATTGGGAAAAATTAGGGAAAAATAAATTTTTTCAAGATTTTCGTTTCATTTTCGACACAATCATGTTTTCAGTTCCATCTCAGTTCTGAAAAAAGGATATTCAAATATGAAAGATACAACAAAGAGGGTCCTGAAACTTAAGGATAACTTTTCTTTCAAGTCCCTTTTCGACATAGCGACCGAGGAGCCGGATCTAATAGCATCCGAATATCTGGAAGGCGATACCGTCAGGAAAATTTCCTACGGAAAATACAAAATCGAAAGCGAAAGATATGCGGCCTCTCTGGCAGATCGACTATCAGGGTTAAACAGAGGCGCATTTGTGGCCATACATCTGGACAACTCACCACAGTGGCCCTACTTTTTCTGGGGTCTCGTAATGTCCGGATACAATCCTGTCATGCTTGATTTCAGAGCACCGCTGGAAAACATACGTAAACTCCTGTCGGAAAGCGGAGCCGTTGCGATCATCACCGAGGAGAAACATCCCTTTGCCGAAGGTGTGATGCAGATCGGAAAAGCGGATTTCGAGAAAGAACTTAAAAAACCGGCTGAAAACTTCACCCCTGTCTGGGCGAACAAACTGGCCTTCTGTACATCAGGAACCACCGCCGAACCGAGAATTTACGTATATCGGGAGGAGGCGTTTGTAAGCAACCTCTACGCAACCAAGGATACCTGTGAAAACAGTCCGCTGGTCATGCCCGACCAAGAGGTCAAGTATCTGGCATTTCTCCCGGCATTCCACATTTACGGATTCTATCTTTTCTACGGCTGCGTCGCACTCACCGGAAAAACAGTTGTCTATCCGAAAGACAAGAATCCGAAAAACATACTTGAGGCGTGCCGGATTCACCGTATAACCCACCTTCCCTGCGTGCCCCTTCTTTTCACGAACCTGTTATCGAAGATTTACGGAGAGGTCGAGAAGAGATCCCCTCTTCAAAGAACCGTTTTCGAAGCCATGTGCAAATTGGGACTCATCATACAGCGTATAGCACCGGTTCGAGGCCAACGTTTTGTCTACCGCAGACTGTTCTCATCTCTTCATAGGAAAATTCTCGGTACAAATCTCATCGCGACGCAGACAGCCGGAGCTTACATGGCACCGGCAACCATGAAGAAACTGCTCTCCATGGGGTTTCCCATGTATACCGGCCTCGGCAGCACGGAAACGGTTATTTCCGCCATCGACTACGGCACGGATTTCGAAAAGAAACTGAACTGCAGCATGGGGCTCCCCTTCTCGGAATTCAGACTTATCGATCCCAACACAAAAAATGAGAGAAAGGATTGGGGAGAACTGCAGCTTAAAAGCAGTTTCATACACACATCAAGGCTTCAAGGCGGAGTCGAAGTGGAGCCGGATCTAGACAGCGAAGGCTACTTCCATACCGGAGATATCGTAAAAACCGATAAGGACGGATGCATCTATTTCCTCGGAAGAAACAAGGAGACGATAATTCCCGCATCGGGAGAGAACATCTATCCGGATGAAGTTGAATCATTCTTTTCAACAATCCAGGGAATCGATGAACTGTGCGTTCTGGGAATAGAGAACAGCACCGGCTACGAGGATCCGGTACTTGTCGTGAAGGTGGATAGATCCTCCATCTCCAAAGTCTCGACGGAAATCGCCGAAACTAAAAGAACACTTCCCGATCACAAACAGCCTCGCTTCGTCTATCTCAGCGAAGAGTCTCTTCCCAAGACGGGAAGTATGAAGGTCAAAAGACAGAAGCTGAAAAGGGAGATAGAAAACGGACGCTGGCCGCTTAACCTTCTGAAAACCGTTGACGCCGAATCTTCACCGGAGGAGCATAAGAACCAGGAACATCGTCATGAGTTTCTGGAAAGTGTCCGTATCGTTTTCGCTGAAGTACTGAACAAGAACCTGGTGTCCGTGCGAGAAGACGATGATTTCATTACGGATCTCGGCGGCGACAGTCTGAGCGCAATGCAGCTCAAGAGTGAACTGGAGGATCGTTTTTCTGTGGAAATCGACGACGTCACCCTTCTCTCCTGCCGCACTCCCGGACAGTTTGCGACAAAGATTACTTCACTCAAAAAGGAGAAGTTTTTTCCTGCTGGAAAAATAGAAAGAAAGCCTGTTAAAAGTTTCGTCGACAGCGAGGAGTACAGGGCATTCACTCTCAAAAGTGCATCGATGGACTACAACCCTTTCTACATCTGTCACGATTCCACGGTAAGGGACACATCTTTTGTGGAAGGAAAGGAGCTTCTCAACTTCGCCTCATACAACTATCTGGGACTTTCCGGACATCCCGAAACCGTAAAGGCGGCAAAGGAAGCCATAGACAGGTACGGAAGCTCAGCCAGCGGCAGCAGAATTCTCACAGGAGAAAAATCCCTCTACCGCACACTTGAGCAGGAACTGGCTGAATGGAAAGGAACAGAAGATGCAATCGTCCTCGTTTCCGGAAACGCGACCAATACGACATTCGTCGGAAACTTCTGCGGTAAAAAGGATCTCATCCTCTACGACGCCCTCTCACACGACTCCATAGTCCAGGGAGTGAGACTTTCCAGAAGCGACTCCAGGCCCTTTCCCCATAACGATTTCAAAGCTTTGAGAAAAATACTCGAGTCGAAAAGAAAATATTACGAAAAAGTGCTCATCATCGTCGAGGGTGTCTACAGCATGGATGGAGACATAGCCCCGGTTCCCGAATTCGTCAAACTCAAAAAGGAGTTCGGAGCAATGCTGATGGTGGATGAAGCACACTCCGCCGGAGTAATCGGAAAAAGCGCAAAGGGAGT
This sequence comes from uncultured bacterium, assembly GCA_942492635.1. Taxonomy (GTDB): domain Bacteria; phylum UBP6; class UBA1177; order UBA1177; family CALOFP01; genus CALOFP01. Next base: position 1,006,344 of record CALOFP010000002.1, on the reverse strand, counting down.
CGACGAACACTTCAATCTTTCCGAAGAGGATGTCGATGTAAGAATGGGTACCCTCTCCAAAGGACTTGGAAGCTGCGGCGGATACCTTGCCGGAAAGAAGGCTCTTATCGAATACCTTCGCTACTCGCTGCCCGGATTTATTTTCAGCGTCGGAATAACACCGGCCAACGCGGCGGCAGCCCTTGCAGGCATAAGGGTTTTGAAAAAAGACAGGACGATAGCCGACAGACTGCATCAAAATATCAAAACTTTCATCGCTGAAGCGAAAAAACACGATTTCAACACATGTCTCGCAATGGAAACCGCAATAATTCCGATACTTGTGGGCGACGACGACAGTGCTTACATTCTCTGCAAGGAGTTGAAAGAGCGCGGCGTCTTCATCGTTCCCGCTGTCTATCCGGCCGTTCCCCGCGGCGAAGCGAGACTCCGATTCTGCGTAACCAGCGAACACAAAAGAGAACAGATCGTGGAAGCTCTGGAAAAACTCCAGGTTTGCGCAGATGAGCTGGGAATTCAACTGCCTAAGGGAGATGAACGGCGCGCTTCGCGGCCTTGAGAACGCCTGCTCTTCTGCATGCTTTAGCGGGAAAGAGCGTGCCTCCGTGTGTCCTCTTTAGATTCAAAAAATTAGGAAAACACATGATTTTTAAGTAAAACAGCACAATCTGCCCCCCACCTCTTATTTTAAGAGGGGCTGGGGGAATTATTACAATCAATAAATGAATAAATACAAATACTAAAATCCCGATTCCGTTTCCAATCCGACTTCAAAAAAAATATCTCAGCCAATTTAGGGGCTGGAATGATCAAATTATTTGTATAACAATGAAATTAGACACCATTTCGATCTAAAACAAAACACCCTGATTCAATCAGCCGCCATTTCGGTCTCGATATTTTTAATTTCATGAATTCAGCGGCTGGGATGTTCAGATTATTTTTTTTCGAGGCGTTTTTGCGACTGGATAGGTCGGGATATTTGTTTTATGGGCAATTCCGTAGCTGATTTGGTGTGGGGCCAGTTTTTGCAGGTCTCTGAAAACCTGCAATTTTCAGGGTTCGTGCGGATCTGTATCGGCATTTGAATTGTTATGGGAATCGTAGTGATTTCCGGGGTTCCTGGATGGGCGGAGACTGTGCCACGTCTGTTTAATTCATTAATCAAATCGAACCATTGCAACACACATCCGTATTAAGAAATAGTGAATTCATCACTTTCCTGTCGACCTGGCTTTCAATTTCTGGAAAACGTAGGCGGCGGTCAGAAGTGCCAGCCCGATTACGGTAAAGGAGAGAACCTTTTCGATGAGTGAAAATGTCCGGAGATCCTTGAGATAGAGTTTTCCAAGAAGGATCAGAAAAGTTACCGCAGCGAATTTGTTCATATACCCGTATTTTTTATTCATCGCCTGGTAAATCATTCCCACTCCGTGCGACATTAAGGCTACGGATGTGTAGGGACCTGTTATCGATCCGGTTAGATAGTTGATAATGAGAAGGTAACTTCCTGCTACGAATATGTGGAAAAGATGCATGTCGAATCGATGGATGGTCTGCAGAATTGAGCTCTTTACGCCTTTAATTTTCTTATAGACGGCCGTATCTATGAAAAGAGGAGTGATGAATAGAAGCGTAAGGAAAAGATACATAATCGTACCAATTCCGGACTTTTCGAAAAGAATCCCGAAGAAGATCGGAATCATTCCGATTTTTACAATTCCGTAACATATGTGGCAGGTACTTCGAATCGCAAAAATTTTCCTCCTGAAATAAACTAGGGCTAGAAGATAGAAAAAAGTTCCAGCAAACGCAATACTCCACTCTCCGGATATTTTTTCCAGAAGAAGCAGTAGGAAGAGGGCTCCGTAGTAAAAAAATGCCGTGAAAAGCTTTTTATACTCCGAATTTCTGAAAGTTTTCCTTTCATACCCCTTCTTGAAGATAAACAATGCAAGAAGCAGTAAGACTCCGGCGAATGAACCGAAAAATGAAGGGAAGTGAAGTTTCCAATTGAACCCGAAGTCCAGACAGCCTACGATTGCGGCAAAGAAACCAACAATCCAAATTTCCACTTCTAGATATTTTTTCCTGAGTAGATCGTAGAGAATAAAGGTGATAAAAAATGATCCCCAAAGTCCTGTCGGAAGATATTCAGGAGCGAATTTTTTAATTGGCGAAAGGAGAGTCAATGGTAAAATTATGTAGAAGACATCCCTCATCCTGACCGCAATTTTTGAATATATGCTTTCAGGAAAAAGCTTTTCGAAAAAAAGTTGAGTCAACCAGAAAATTATCAGGATTTCGGCTATTGCAATTTTTCCATAAAGTATCTGATCCGAATAGTGGAACGAAGAGACAACGTTGATCGAATGCACAACTTCAGCAAAAAGAAAGAGAATGTGCCCGAATGCCAGGATCGGAAGATATTTCAAATTTCTCCGACACCCGAAATGGAGTGCCGCAGCCATAGGAACAACTGAAAGAACGGAAAAAAGATCGTAAAAATAATATGCAACCGCCGTATGATGGATTATCAGGATTGTAATCGGCAGAATTTCCGCTGAAACCGCCACAATTCTTTTTTCGTACTCCTCCTGAACTTCCCCATTTCTCTTCATAATCTTTCTTGAAACTGCAAGAAGAATCGTAAAGAAGATGATATTAAAATATCCGGCGCTGAAAAGCGTTTCATTCCAATGAACTAAAATATCCGGGGCTGTCGAGAGCATTCTCGCTGTCGATAAAAGAAAAAGCAGGTAACCTTCCCTTCTTGTGAAAGGAAGATTAAAGAGAAATCCGAGAAATATGAGTGCAATAGATTCAACTGCGAGTACTGCACCATCATAATCCCTTCCTACAATCGCAATTACCGAACATGCAATAAATACGGAACTGAGAAAAAGGAAGAGGGATCCCATCTTTTTCTTTTCCGTTTTTATGGGTAAGTATGATGCACCTGCGAAAATCAGTCCGTTGGCCAGATAAAGCGAACCGCACAGCAGTGAACTGTTGCCTAGCACTTCGTAGATGTTTATGAGAAGAAGTGCAAGGTTTCCTGCAGCGATTGAGATATCGAGAGATGTCAACTGCTCCTTGAGGCTTCTTCCGGAAAATAGTGTGAAATAGAAGAAGAGATATCCGAACATGTGAATGACAACTGATTCACCCAGCAGTTCTGTCCCGTTGCCGGATGAAAAAAGTACGAATTCAAGAATCGCAACCGCGACAAGAAAAGAAATATGTTTCAGCACCGGCCAGGAAATTTTTACCGAGAGCAAAATAGATGCTGCAACCACGGCAAAAAGATAGAAGAGGTAAAAAACCGGTGAGCTTCCGCTTTCAAGAAAAAACGGTGCGAAAACACCACCGAGAAGCGTTATAACTGAAACCACCCTGGTTTCATATCTGAGTGCGATGATGAATGAAAAAGCGGTGACCGAAACAACGGCGAGAAAACCGGCCGTGGGATTCACCAACTTGTAGTAGGATGTTAAAAAATAGACAAGAAGATAATTCAATACTGTTCCCAGACCGAGAAGAGCGCTTCCGTAATCTTCGAACTGCCTCCCCTTCCTGAAAACCCTGTCACCTGCAAAAAGTATCGCTCCTGAAAAGACAAAACCGAGCATGATTCGAAATGGCGGTGTGATAAAATGATCAAACGAATATTTCAACCCGAAACCGAATCCCACGATTACAGCAACAACTCCGAATACAGTCATAAAAAATATTGGTAGTCTGTTCTCATCCCGGTAGTGGTTGTAGACATTCAAAGCGTAGGAAAAAAGATCCGAGATCGATGAGAGAATTGATATGACGCCGTCTTTTCCTTTACCGAGCGTTTTTAATGTCCTGACACTATCCTTGTTATTCTTTTTAGCGGCTGCATAGGATAAAACCGCATCAGCATTGTAGACCGGAACCGACACATTTTTTCCTTCCATATTTGAATCCGTCATCGGCCTGTCCGTTTTTCCCGTAGTCTGAACTTCAGCTGAAAGATCATCTTTCAGAGAAACCGAAGAGTTATAAGAAGCATCATCTTCTCCTTCTTCGGAAGTTTTTGAAAGAAGCGAAGTTGCCACCTCTACATTTCTATTATCCGACAATCGGTCATGTTCGGAACTGATTTCAATTTCTTTTCCCGAAGAGTTGTCATGAGTCAATGCAACATCTTCTGTGATTATTTCCGGCGCTGTAGATTCAACTGAAGTTCTATCCGAGAGAATTGATTTCGCGGCTTTTTCTTTATCGGATAAAGAAAAAGGCTTTGCAAAACCGCTTTTCAGTTCCTCTATCTCCGCCCACAATTCAGCTGTTTTCCTCTCGTGCAACTCGACTAGCCTGTTGAGTGAATCGGAAACGGCTTTTTTCATCTCACTATCCAGTTCGCTTCCAAGAGATTTTTTCAGATATTTCTTCAAGAGAATGTAGAAAACAGCAAAATGAAAAACATACAGAAAAAGAATACCCGCCAAAATTGCACCGACCATAAATATCTCCGCAACTCAAAGAGTTAAAATAAAATGTAAAATTAAAAGATTATGGCACGGAAGTCAAAATATTATCCTATCACACTGTTTTATCTATGTTTTTATGATTTATTATTCAACAATTGTTGCTTTTTTCAGAGTCGTCTTAGATGAAGATTCATCTCTCAAGACAAGCTTTCAGATCAGAAAAAGAAACTATTGCAGATTCAATCGAAATCTTTTGAATGTTTTTGGAGTTCAATCGGATCTTTTAGCAGAAAAGTTTAAGAAGGGTTTTCCATTATGAAAGTTAAGCCTGAGGAGTAACCTGTGTATCCTGCTCCATATTATCCATTGGATTTTCTACAGGTGCCTCCATCTCTTTTTTCACAGGAATTTCGGGAGTTTCGTTTTTCTTCTTCTCATTCTTATCCTGAGCAGGTGAAATCTGCTGTCTTTTTGTAGGATGAGCTTCAAGGAAAAATTCTCTGTAATCAATTTCCGTATCATAGAAAAAAGCTTTCATTGAGGCCTTCAACTTCTTGTACTGCATGAACCAGCTGTCTCTTGATCCCTTCGCAGTTTTTGTAGACGCCTTCTTTATCATCTTTGTCTTCGATTTCATGCTCATCAGTTCACCGGCATTCAGCTGAATATCACGAAGTCTGTCCATGAATTCTTCCAGCTCATCTCTTTTTTCATGCTGGCTGATTTCGATAAGTCTGTTTACACATCCGATTCTTTCCGAGAGTTTTTTAATTTTGGAAGGAGATGTCTTCTCAAAATATGCATTGAGAACTTCCCTGTTTCCATCACCTTTTAATGTGTAGTAAATTTTCCTGATGAGGGCATCCGCTGCACAGCTCCACTCTTCCATATTCTTTTTAGCGCCCTTCTTATCTGTTTTGTTTCTCTCATGTTCATAGTGAATCGTCTTTAACTCATCGTAACGTTCATGAATGGTGTCAACCTGAACCTTAAACCACTGCGGCATGGATTCGTAGTGAGGTTTAAGAGCGTTTGTAGTAAAAGTGTGAAAATCTTGAATGGTTTTGAAATTACCGTTAAAATTCATTGTAACCTCCAAAGAAAATGTTGATCGGTACACACATCTTATTTTATTTTTTCTTCCCGGTCAAAAAAAATTTCCCTATATTTTTAATTATTTCCGATTAATCTCAACATTTATTTTTATTTCACACTTTCACAGTACCCTATTTAAGACCGTAACGAATATCAATATGCGGTCAATTTATCCATCACACATTTTCTCTTTATTATCTCAATCGAATAATTCTTCATTAATAAATATGTTTGTCTATTAATCACCTTTCATTTCTATACGGACATATGTTCAGATGCTCCATACTCATTAGTTGAACTTATCCTGAAAACTCACTCCTCATTTTTATGTGATGTAAAGCACTATCGTATTATTTTTCTTAAGGAGAGAACTTTTGTATCACACCAGAATACAATAATAAACAGAGATCGAAAGATTATTTTTATAGCTACGATTCCCTTTTACCATCTTGATTTGAGCGAAAGAAGCCGAAATTTAAGCAATGACTTTCGGATAGAAAAATGTTGAATCAACGATTTTCATTTAATTATACAATTTTCACAATACCCAACACTGAAATCACTTCCCCTCAAAAACAACCGGGGAGAGATCTCTTGTAGAGATCTTTCTTTGACAGTTTCATACCATTTGACATTTGTCAGACAATTCTCGATTTTTTATTCGGCAAATTCTTTTGATGAAATAAATTTTCAATCGGTTTTCTTTTTAAAAGACTCTCTACTATTTCAAACCATTCTTAATATTTTTAACATAAGCTCTACAGTCGTATCACTTTTCCCGGAGTTTAATGCATAAACCCTGCAAAAATAAATACACGGACCTGCTTCCATCCGCCTCACATAAGGTGTGTAATGGATTTAATCTTGCGAAATCAGTATTGAAGTGAATTAAAACAATGACATACTTTGACATCCAAAGTAATTATTTGCAGCATCCCCCCTAAAAACGCGATAAGCTTTTTATGGGACTACTGCCATAGGCAGTAGATTAAGTGAATTTATTTAACTGAAGAGTCGATGATATCAATTGTGATCAGAAAAGAAGGGGGAACATTACTTTTTCTCTGGAGAAGATTTAATTTTCAGCCCACTGAACTCGGGAAACTGCTTAACAAGCTCTCTGCCTACCTTTTCAAGAACTCTCTCCAGTTCGGGATCTTCGATTCCGGGAAGTGATCGTTTAACGCTGAGTGCTCCGTCGTTTTCATAAAGATCGTTTGTTCCGTAGATCATCTGGGCAAAATTGCCGTCCTGCCTGAAATCCAGAGGGAGAACCTTCTCCATGCATGAAAGATCCAGATCTGAATTCTCATTCTTTACGAAGGAGAACATGATATCGCTGGCGCAGTCTCTACCGTCAGCCATCGGAGTTCCGTCCACAACATTGTGTGCCGCAGGGGGGAACGCAAGAAAGTACTGATGATCTGCCGTGAAGTGATCCTTGAGCGCCAGGGCCTGATCCAGTGTCGTCGCAGGATCAACACCACCTGCAAGCATCAACATGGGCACGGATGTTTCTGCCCACTTGTCGTCATACTTCTCATCGTTGTAGCGGGGCCACTTTTCGTAGGTGTTGTGGCGAGTAAGTATGGAAAGACCGGTGTTGAAAAGCAGTTCATTCGACATCTTTACCTGGTAGTCGAAAAGGTTGTCCATGTCAACACTATCTGTGTTCCACATCTCGGAGAATACAATATGGTTGTAGAGAACATCACTCATCGACTTGTTACTTGCACGATACCTGTATCCGTATCCGAAAAGTTTGTCGAACATATTTCCGATAGCTTCGGCATCTTCTCTGTTACATCTGCTCACTCTATAGAAGATGGACGGAATCAATACATTTGTCTGGGTACTGTACATGAGCCTTATTGCAACACCCATCAGTAGTTCCGGGCTGAGCTGGTTTCCGAAATGTTCCTTACAGACTCCCTGACCAAGTTTCTTTTTCATGTTTTCGGTAAAGGCAACCGGATCTTTTGTCAGCTTGGATGAACAGAATTCATCATCGCTGCACATTGCAAGAAGTCTTTTTCCAGCTTTCTCAGCATATTCATCAAATGTTATGAAGGTACCGTCGGGAGGAGCTATACCTTCGAGAATCACACCGTCGGCCTGATTCGGAAAAAGCTGCAGGTAGCGCTGAACCAGATAGGTTCCGTAGGAGCCTCCCCAGACAAAAACCCTTTTTCCCTCTTCGCGGGTCGCTTCAATAAGGGCCGCAAGGTCCGTCGCGCTCATTGTTGTTGTGAACCCGTCAAGTCTCTCGCCCTTGGTCTGCTTGAGTTCTTCGATACAGTCATCGCTTCCGCTATCTCCTTTGCTGCAGCTGAGAAATTCGGAGTTGCCTGTTCCACGGTGATCAATTGTGTAGACATCCGCATTGGGATAGCGTTTCTGGGCACGATCCATAAAGTAGGGCATGTGCATTGTTCCAGCACTTCCAGGTCCGCCGTCTACGAACCAGATCTGGGCGTCTGCATCGCCTTTTGCTTTTCGACGTTTGGCAAAGACGCCTATTGTCTCCGAGCTGTCGGATCCCCAGAAAAGGGGGAAATCGGCGGTGGTGCACTCTCCGTCGCCTTTACCGGCACCGAAAGCACACGATTCCCACTTAACATCCCGATCCTTTATCGGAAAAGGATATTCCTTTTTCGGATCCTTATCGGTTTCATCACCAGTCTGATCCTCATCCGCTTCATCGTCAATCTGATCCTGATCAGAATAGAGATCGTCATCTGTCTGAAGTTTTCCATCCTCTGAGTTGTTCGAACCAGAGTCCGAACCGCATGATACAAACAGCAGCAGCATTAGAATGCTGAAAAGCACCAACTTTTTCATCTCGCCTCCTTTTCAAGCCTATTTTTTCCAACTCCGGAATTTAAAGTATCAGTCATTCATCATACGGGAAATGCTGCAGTGTCCATGCGAACCCCTTTTTTCAAGAGGAATCCGACCTAAACAACCGCCGCTATTTTATCGTTCCAATATTTCAATAGAGATTAGAGAACACCCGGCAGCGTATACAAATCTGTACTTTTTTCCTCCGAAACATTACTGAAATCAGTTGCTACCGTAAAGAAAAAAACTGAAGACCTTCAGTCAACTTGCCGCTTTTTGAAACATTTACTGCAATTAAAAACAGCATCGAATCACAGTAATCAATCTCTGTCCACCCAATTCAACTTCAGCATCGCATAAAAAATGATATTTCACCCCTTTCCAAGCTGCCGATTTTCGGCAGAGATAAAATCATATAATATATTTTAACACTTAATTATAGAAAATAGACCGCAAATTCAAAAAAAACAACAGGGCCTTTTTCCAATTACCAATTTTTTTTCATGATATCGGGTCCTATTTGACCCATAGGACCTATAGGACTTGTATTCATCTACTTTCCCACTTTCGGATTGCGGCTCCAACTCCGATTTCATCACGCACTCTTGTGATACTCCAATCATCGGGTAGCAGCTCCCTGTAGGGCAGAAATCCGAATCTGCTGTCGATCAGATGGATTATTCCGCGGTCGGTTTCACTTCTTATCACCCGGCCGGCAGCCTGGAGTACTTTGTTCATTCCGGGGTAGATGTAGGCGTAGGCGAACCCGTCCTTCTCCCTTTTTTCGTAGTGATCCCTTATCAGCTGGTTCTCAGTGGAGATTCCCGGCAGCCCCACACCCACAACAACTGCACCGTTGAGGGCTTCGCCCTTCAGATCCACACCCTCGGCGAAAACACCTCCTGTTACGGCAAAACCGGCAAGGGTAGGCTCCTTCTGAGAGAGAAAACTTTCGAGAAACCTATCCCTGTCCGTATCCTCCATATCGAATCGCTGAACCATTGTGGGGAACTCGGGAAACTCCTCTATGAATGTGCTATGGATCATGGAGAGATATGCGTAAGATGGAAAGAAGATCAGGTAACGTCCCGGTCTCTCAGTCAATATTGTACCTATTGACGCGGTTACCTTTCCTGTCGTCGATTCCCTCATTTTATAGGTTGTCGGAAGTGAAGCGTGAGTCACAAGCAGGTTTTCTCTCGGGAAAGGTGACGGCAACGTAAGAAAGGGTGACTCCTCATCAAGTCCGAGAAGTGATTTGAAGTAGGAGGCGGGCCTTAGTGTAGCCGAGAAAAAAAGGGAGCTTGCCGTAATTTTAAGGATGGAAGCGATGTGTGAGGATGGATCGAGACAGTAGAGACGCACCTCCATGTCATCACCTTCGCTTCTCATGATCAGTCGATAGCCGTCGTTCCACAGTTCCGAAATTTTTATGAAGAAAGAGACTTCCGGATAGAGTTCCGACAGTTTTTCAGCACGCTCGTCGCCATCCTGAAGAAGTGATTCCATTTCAGAGGCAAGCTCACGGAGAAGAAATACAAGATCCTCCGGCGGTATCTCCTCTACAGTCTCGCCGTCTCCCATACCCATGAAAAATCGTTTGGCATCGAACCAGCCTGCAACCTTCATCAGTGAGGGCATTCCACGGCTGTTTCCCGAAAATTGTGCGAAATTGGAGAGAAGAAGTGAGGCCGAGTACATCTCCCTGGCTCTTGAAGGAAGGTTGTGACTCTCATCTGCGAGCAGTGTGTAGCCTTTTCTCATTGAAGAGGGCTCTTCCGAGAAAAATCGTTTGAGTTTCACCGAGGGGTCGAAGGCGTAGTTGTAGTCGCACACAACGACGTCACACAGAAGGGAAAGATCCAGAGAGAGTTCAAAGGGACATACGGTAAACTCCCGAGCGACCGAATCGATCACCTCACGGGTCAGGGACTCCTTCTCTATTCCCGCCGCAATCGCATCCTCTATCCTATCGTAGTAGCCTCTTGCGTAGGGACACTCGGCGGGATCACAGGATACGGCAGGATCGGGGCAGCACCTCTCCTTGGCAGTTATGGTTAGTGAACGGAGAGCGAGACCTGACGATCGCATTATCTCGAGGGCTGATTCGGCAGCCCGTATTCCTGTTCTCCTCGCTGTGAGAAAGAATAGAATCGTCTCCCTCTTCATCGCCTTGATCGCGGGAAAAAGGGCTGCCATTGTTTTTCCGATTCCCGTGGGGGCCTCGATCATCGCAGTTCCGTCGTCTCTCACGGTGCGGTAGACAACCTTCATCATGTTCCTCTGACCCGGCCGCATCGATGAAAAGGGAAAATCAAACAATTCAATCGCCTGATTTCTTTTGCCGATCCAGGCACCAAGGCTTTCCAGTCCGGCTACGAATCTCTCCACAGTCTCATTAAAAAAATCTTCCAGATCTGAAAAGGTCCATAGCTCCTCCCTGTTTCTCTGCTGAAGTGTCTCCTGATGAACGTATGTAAGTCTGAGATTAACCTCGTCAACTCCGTTATCGATGGCATAGATAAATGCGTAAATTTTCAGCTGCGCCAGATGTAGATAACCCTCACGCTCGGAGTATCTATCCAAATCGCCTGCTGTGGTTTTTATCTCCTCCAGAACGGTTGAATTTCCTATCTTCTCAACTCCATCGATTCTTCCGGAAATTGTAACGGTTCCGCCGCTCCATTCGATCTCTCTGGACACGGAAACCTCAGGCTTGTAGTTGTCACCTCTAAGCCTCTGTATTTTCTGGTGTGTACGTATACCTGCAACGGCTCTTCTTCCACCGCCAACACTGCCGGAATCGAGATCTCCTTGGCGCCAGACTGTTTCAACAATTGATCTAACCGATATTTTTATGCACTGCTCCACGCCGACTCCAGGAATTGTTCGCCACATTCTACACGGCAGACGGAAAATGTAAATAGAGTGGTGTAACGCTCCTGTTGATTTTGCCCGACTCAAATCAAATCATCGAGGAAATCACCGACAATTCAAAGTCATGTTGCATTCCCTAATTTCTTATCCGCTTTCCTGAAGTGTAACACTCAACTCCTTCTCGACAACGTAAATTGTCAGGCTTGCCTATTCCATACTTTCAACATTTGCTCCAGTACCCAAGAAGATCTGTTATAATATGGTATGATCTTGCTCAAAAGGAGGTTTGTCATGAAAAAGGGAATCATACGCTTACTCGCTGCCCTCATACTGATCGTTTCAGGCAGCTACATCTACTTCAACATCGTATCCTCCAGAAAAGTTGTTATTGCCGTAATGTCAAGGCTAAAAGAGGGATCTCGCACGGGAGCAAGTGCCGTCAACGCAGCCAGGATGGCCGTTGAGAAAAGCGGGCTTAGCAACGTCGAAATTTTCCCCATCGACAACGACTGGGAACCGGCACTCTCTCTTGAGGCCGTTAAAACCCTGAAAAACAAAGGAATCAACTTGCTCGTATCCATGTCCAACTCCAGCAACACCATGGCAATCCGTGATTTTGTCAACGACAACAAAATCCTGACCTTTGTCACTGCATCAACTACCGATAAAATCTCCGGCATGGACGACTACATTCTAAGGAACATCCAGAACGTCGAGGTGGAACAGAAAAGCATCGCCGAGAAAATCAATGAATTCAAGGGACCGAAACTTCTGATCATAAGAGACCTGGACAATGCGGCCTATACAGACAGGGCAATCATACATTTCCGCAGCTTTTCCAAAAAGGACCTCAGGGTAATCGACATTCATCTGAAGGATATCGATACAGACCTTCTTCGGAAAAAAGTTATGGAACAGGCATACGACAATGCATACCTGCTGATGGATTTCGAAATTTTCACAGTCGGTCTCATTCTCCAGCTTGTGAGCGGTATCAATCCGGAGGCCAAAATTTTCCTCAATCCCTGGGTCGGCTCCCCCACCCTGGTTTCGGCAGCCGGGAAATCCATTGAAAACGCCCTTATGGGGTCCCACTTTCCTCCAAGGAAAAAGAGCATCGTCGTCCGGAATTTCATGAACGAATATCTTTCCAGATTCGGAGACTACCCGTTCAACAACGCGATGAAGGTCTACATGGCCATGGAGATCTACCTTGAAGCGATAGCAGCGGGAAATCATACTCCTGATGAGATCAAAAGGTATATTATCGATAAGGGAAATTTCGATACGAGATTCGAAAAAACACGTCTCGACAGGTTCGGAGACAGTACCAGTCCGCTCTTTTTCATATCGGATGTAAGGGAGGAGTTCGGTAAATGAAACCGTCGCTACGAACATTCTTCTCCCGGCTCGAGTATGCTACTCTCGGACTGGCGCTCATTTTCGTAGTTGTCCTATTTCTGCTCCTGTGGAACGACATCATGAAAGACTATCTGAAAAAACAGAAGATCCATCTGGACACCGTAGACAACCTTTTCACCGTTTTCCTGGATGAAAAGAGATCGCTTTTTCAGCTGTTTGCAGAGAGCGAAGAGAGAGAAAAGGTGCTGCCGCTCATGGCAGGATTCAACGACATCTACAGGGTCAACCCAGATTTTGTTGTTGAAGATGTCTATCTGCGTTCCCAGAAACGGCTTTTTTCAGGATTCGACCTGACCAATTCGGATATTGGGAAATTTCTCCACCGGAGCAGAGTGATCGTCACCCGCTACTCTCCCCTTTACCACTCGCCCCTCACCGATGAGCTCAGCATATTCATAACCTCTCCGGAAAAAGGCGGCTGGCTGGTGGGGAGGATCGGCCTGGATTACATCGGAACCGTTCTGGAGGGAATTGCCCGTCGTGCCGGAATCGGAATACTCATAATTACGGGTGACGGTTTCATTATCAAGAGCACACTTCATCCGCTCAGTTTCCAGATCGTTGAAAACCGCCGTATGCAGACAATCAAGAACTTCGACGACACCTACTTTCTCTTTCGGAAAAAGAGTGAAATTCTAAAAAACGATATTGTCATCCTGACTCCTTTTCCCGTCGTCTACACCCTGATAATCTCCATAGGGACCTATGCATTCCTCTTCATTCTAGCCATAATCGTTCTTCTGCTGGTAAAGATCCGTCTCCAGCGTCGTTACCTTATTAAACCGATGCAGGATCTGGCTGGAACAATTTCGGCATGGAATCCAAGGAAATCGGGAAAGAACCTCTATGAGGAGTCCGGCTCCTATGAGGAAATCAACTCACTCTACAGAACCTTCGGCCAGATGACCGATCGAATATCCAACATGGTCGACGAGTTGAGGAACAAGGGCACCCTTCTCTCCAATGAGAGAGAGAGACTTATGGTTACCCTCCAAAGCATCGCCGATGCCGTTATCGCGGCCGATTCCCGAAACCTTATAACGGTAATGAACAGTGGCGCCGAGAAACTGACGGGATGGAGAGTTCATGAAGCAGAAGGGAAAAATATTGAACAGCTTTTCAAAGTTTTCGATGGAGAAAGAGAGCTGCCTTTCACTGTTCCCTTTTCACCGGAACCGACCGCAGAGGGCGTGCCTGCCTACGTTTTCAAATCAAAAAGGGGCGACGAAATCCAGGTTGCCGTAAGGGTATCCTCCATACTGGACAAGGATGGAAAGGGCGTAGGAAGCGTAACGATCATCCGAAATGTTACGAACGAACTGAAAACGGAAGAGAGGTTGAGGCAGGCCCAAAAGATGGAAACTGTCGGAAATCTGGCCGGAGGTCTGGCACACGATTTCAACAACATGCTGGGAGGAATTACCGGGACACTTTCCCTGCTCAAATACCACGTAAGGGAAAAGGGGGAGGTTTCGGTAAAGAATCTGGAAAGCTACATTCAAACCATGGAAAGTTCTGCGGAACGGGCTGCCGACATGGTTGCCCGTCTCATATCCATATCCCGAAAACAAGCTATAAAGCGTGAACCTTTCAACCTCAACCGCCTCATTCTTCACCTGAAGGAGGTGTGCAGCAACAGCTTCGACAAATCCATTGAGCTCGAATTTACGCCGTACTCCGAACCTGCAGTCATCAACGGAGACGAATCAAGGATCGAGCAGGTGGTACTCAATCTCGCAATAAACGGAGCCCACGCAATGACGATAATGCGTAAACAGGGAGAGGAGATCGGAGGCAGGCTTTCGATTTCCGTGGAAAAAATCCCTGCGGACCTGGCTTTTACCCACATCTATCCGGAGGCGACTGCGGAGAGCTACTATCTTATCAGGGTCAAGGATACCGGAGTCGGCATGACTCCGGAGGTGAAGAGCCGTATCTTCGATCCTTTCTTTTCAACGAAAAAGAAAGGGGCGGGCACGGGACTCGGACTCTCCATGGTCTACTCCACGATAAGACAGCACCATGGACACATAAACGTCTATTCAGAGGTGGGCAAAGGCTCCAGTTTTCACATCTATCTTCCTGTGCTTGAAAACGTCTCCATCAGCGAAAAGAGAAAAAGCGAGGCGGTCGACATAAGGGGAAGCGGTACAGTTCTAGTTATCGACGATGAGGAGGTAATGAGGCAGACTGCGGGAGAAATTCTTAAAGAGTGCGGCTACATTGTTCACACCGCACATGACGGAAAAAGCGGCATAAAAATGTACAGAGAGTTCAGAAGAGAGATAGATCTTGTTCTTCTGGATATGGCTATGCCGGGAATGTCGGGAAAGGAGACATACGCCGTACTTAAAAACATCAATCCGGATATAAGGGTAATAATTGCATCCGGATTCCGTCTGGACAGCAGGGTTGAGGAGTCACTCCGTATGGGAGTCAACTGCTTCATTCAGAAGCCCTACACCCTTGAGGATCTGGCAACGGGAGTAAAACAGGTAATTGAGACCGGAAAATGTGGAGAATGATCCTGAAATCAATCCGGCAAGAGCCTGAAACATCAGAGAACAGAAGAGCCACCCAAAAGGAAACACCGAGCAGGACAAGAACCAAATCGGAATCAGCACCGTTACATCAACAAGCCGGCGCAGGATCTCGATTGAAGATTCTTTCAAATTTCCTTTTTCGAATGAGAAATATTGTTTTCACTAAGTTACCGAAACTTTCAGGCTAAAATCAGGAACCGTTCAAACCCTTTTACTTGACTAAAACAGGGTTTTGTAATAAGTTTTAACCGTCTATAACTGTTTTTTACTATCCTTGCAAAGATATTTATGTTTTTTGTAAATCTTTTCGAAAAAGTCGGAATTTATTTAAACAACTCATTTGAAAAACTCGGGAGATACTACATCTTTCTGGCCTCCATCTTTCGATGGAGCCTCAAGAGTCCACGAAGAATTCGCCTTCTTTTCAGCTATGTAGAGAAAATCGGTGTAAACTCCGTCCCCATAATAACACTGACCTCAATGGCCGTGGGAATGATTTTCGCACTTCAAATCACCCAAATCATGCGGATATTCAGGGCCGAAATCCTGGTAGGAGCGACTGTCGCCATGACTCTCGGCAGGGAGCTTGCTCCCATTATGACCACCCTCATGCTCATCGCCAAAAACGGATCTGCGATGGCTGCGGAACTCGGAACCATGAGGGTTACGGAACAGATCGACGCCATGGAAACGATGGCGGTAAACCCTATCCACTACCTTGTAGTGCCCAGGGTTTTTGCATCGATTCTGGTTTTTCCGGTTCTCACCGCGATATCCAACCTTGTGGGTGTTTTCGGCACGTATATCGTCGCAGTCAAGTTTCTGGGAGTGGATTCTGCGGGATTTTTTGACCGGATGTACTGGCTGGTTGACCCCGTCGACATCTATTCGGGACTTATAAAGTCGGCGGTCATGGGATTCATCGTGAGTTCGATCTGCTGCTACTGCGGCTACTATACGAAAAACGGAGCAAAGGGCGTCGGAGAGGCGACTACGACAGCGGTTGTAACATCGTCCGTTTCAATTCTCATTGCCGATTACATAATGGCCGACATAATGATAAAGACACTTTTCAGATGACAGATATAATTCTTGAAGTAAAAAATCTCCATAAAAGTTTCGGAGATCAGAAAATTCTTGACGGTGTGAATCTCACCTTCGAACGTGGAAAGATATCGGTAATCATCGGAAAGAGCGGCACCGGAAAGTCGGTTCTCCTCAAAAACATAATAGGGATACTTTCCCCCGAAAAGGGCAGCATCATCTACGAAGGCAAGGAGATGGTGGGTGCCTCGGAAATGGAGTGGCTCGATATGAGGAGAAGTTTCGGCTACCTTTTCCAGGATGCAGCCCTGTTCGACTCCATGAACGTCGAGGAAAACATCGCCTTTCCCATGGTTGAACTTCTCGGAATGAAAAGGGGACCCGAGATGTCTCGCAAGGTGAGCAACCTTCTGGAACTTATTGAACTTCCCGGAATTGAAAGGAAACTGCCTTCCGAACTTTCCGGAGGAATGAGAAAACGCGTCGGACTCGCGAGAGCTCTCGCTGTCGAACCGAAGGTGATACTTTTCGACGAACCGACAACCGGACTGGACCCCATCCTCGCCGAAAGCATCGACAACCTTACCCTGAAGATAAACAGGGAGCTGGGACTCACCTGTATCGTAATCAGCCACGACATTGCAGCCACGTTCCGCATAGCCGACAGGATCGCTTTTTTATACGAGGGAAACATCGAATTTTTCGGAACCCCCACCGAGGCTGAAAAGTCGGCCCACCCTGTCCTCAACCAATTCATTGAAAACACATTCAAAAGGAGTCTTTAGGAGATTGATATGAACAGATTCGTTAAAATAGGGCTCTTTTTCTCCATAACGATGGTTCTGATTGTCCTCTACATGATGAAAACCGCAGACAAGTTCGATCAGGGAAAAACGTACAGGCTCTACGCCTACCTCGAAGACGCATCAGGCCTTCTTCCCGATTCAAATGTTCTTGTTGCCGGAGTTAACGTCGGAAAACTTACGGAGATAAGTCTTGACAACAATATGGCCAAGGTTGCCATCGACATTTCAGAGAAGGTCAAGGTCTACAGAGATTCCACGCTGATAAAAAAGATGGAGTCGGTTCTGGGAACAAGTATCATCTACGTCAGTCCCGGAACAGATAAGTCAAATCCCCTCAAGGACGGAGATACCATAGGCAATGTCATTAGCAAAACCGCCCTCGATACGGCAATGGAAAATCTAAAGAACACAACGGAAAACGCAAATCTCATCATCAAGTACCTCAACACCTTTCTCGGCAAGCAAGGAGTGGAGGGAAAGATTAGCAAGTTCATCGACGCAATGACAAAAACCAGCGAATCCAGTGCTCTGATGGTAGAGCAGAACCTCAGGTTTCTAAGAAAAACACTCTTCCACATATCCAGAATTACAGAGAAGGTTGACAGACGTTCCGAGGCCGAAATGGAGCGATTTTCCAAGCTTTTACAAAACACCGTTATCCTGACAGAAAAGATAAACTCCATGATCGGCGATAACGACGAAACCATAAAGGAATCCCTGCAGGCTGTCAGGGATTCCCTGCAGATCCTTTCAAAGCAGATTGCTGCATCGGGAGATACTCTTGACAACGTCAAGGAGATAACTGCCAAAATCAAACGTGGAGAAGGAAACATAGGAAAACTTCTGAACGATGAAAAGCTCTACGACAACCTCTCAAACATCATGACTAAAACTTCCGATTATGCCGATTCGACTCTCGGACTCAAGGTGAAGGTGGACTTCAACTCATCCTATCTTGTAAAACACGATAAGTTCAGGACACAGGCCAACGTGATACTATCTCCAAGAGAAGGTAAATTCTACACAATCGGAGTCGTAGACGATCCGAAGGGTGAAATAGACATAACAGATTCGACCAAAACAGTGGTAACTACGAATCCCGACGGATCAAAAACATCCGAGGAGATCACAGAGCGTGAAGAGAAATACAAAAGCGAAATCAAGCTGAACGCACTGATCGGACGAACCTGGGGACCTGTAAGCATCCGAGGAGGAATCATCCAGAACACCGCAGGATTCGGAGTTGACGTAACACCGATTGAAGCGGTTGAAGTGGGTACTGAGATGTTCGACATGGCCCGTGATGAAAATCCCTACATGAGAATCTACACGAATATCCATCCCCTGCGCTGGAGTTCATTCGAACCGTTCAACTGGCTTTACTTAACCGGAGGCGTGGACGATCTTCTCTGGTCCGAAGAAAGGGACTACTATTTCGGAGCAGGGCTCCGTTTCGACGACGACGACCTGAAGGGAATCCTGAAGTCGGTTCCCACACCGTAAAACAGAGTTTCACTGAGACAAGATACTCCTGAATTTCAATCTGCATTCTGACCCCAAAGAACCGACAGTTATTAAATTTAAAAAAACAGACAAGTTCGATAAGGGCCGGAATTTTCAGCAATAAATATGTCTTCGAATTCTTTGATCGGCAACAATTGTCCGCCTATCTGTTTTTTCAATCAATGTAACAGCGCTATCGTTCCAACAGCTGTTTAAAAGATCGGTCAGACGAG
Organism: uncultured bacterium; assembly: GCA_942492635.1. Classification (GTDB taxonomy): domain Bacteria; phylum UBP6; class UBA1177; order UBA1177; family CALOFP01; genus CALOFP01. The sequence goes on along the minus strand of CALOFP010000002.1, from coordinate 987,517 downwards.
TGTGATCATCTCGGTATCTGTTATCCGGAAACTTGAAAGCAAGTGTCTGTCCGAAATTTGTGGTTCTTGCGAATCCATCGGTAGTGTCAATTCGAATACTCTTTCTCAGATGCTTCATCCGCTGCAGATATTCCGATATTTTCTTCAAGGGAATTTCAAATTTCAAAAGTCTCATATTCCTGCCGCGGAACGGTTCGTCCCTGTAAGTTGGATTCAGAACTTCCGGATTATTTGATGATAACCATCTTTTTATTTCGATCGGCACAGCCTATTATTTGAATATCTCAATAGACGCAATATAATTGAGAAAACATTCACAGGAGCTGGAGGAGAAGATGACGAAGAAAGAAGAGTCCATATTTTTTACCGACGGTACATCGGTCAGGCTTGAATCTCTGGAGCAGGATTTTGCAGAGGCAATGGAATACTTTCTTGTAAAGGACAAGACAACGGTCACGGGACAGGATACCTACATCGGTCTCTCCATGGCAATTCGTCACCGTCTCATAAGAAAATGGCTTCGAACACAGGAGGAGTACAGAAAAAGAGATGCAAAACAGGTCTACTACCTCTCCATGGAGTTTCTAATGGGCCGACTTCTGGGCAACACTCTTATAAACATGGGCTACTACCGTGAATGCAGCGACATTCTCAGTTCAATCGGGTACAACCTGGAGGACATAAGGGACGAGGAACCGGATATGGGGCTCGGGAACGGAGGTCTGGGAAGGCTTGCAGCCTGCTTCCTTGACTCAATGGCAACCATGGGAATTCCCGCAACGGGATACGGAATTCGCTACGAATTCGGAATTTTCAACCAGTCTCTCAAGGACGGCTACCAGATAGAACTCCCCGACAGATGGCTCAAGTTCGGCTGTCCATGGGAAATTATGAGAAGGGAACTGGTATACACAGTAAAGTTCGGCGGAAGGGTTGTCAGTGAAACAAGGGACGGAAGACACCATTTCCGCTGGGCAGATACTGAGGATGTTCTTGCTGTGGCATTCGATATCCCGATACCGGGATACATGAACAACACGGTGAACAATCTGAGGCTGTGGCAGGCAACGACAACAAACGAATTCGACTTCACATACTTCAACAAAGGGGATTACATGGCGGCGGTTCAGGATAAGAACAACTCAGAAAACATATCGAAGGTTCTCTACCCCAACGACAACGTATATCTGGGCAAACTCCTAAGACTCAAGCAGCAGTATTTTTTCGTAAGTGCAACCCTTCAGGACATCATAAAAAACTACAGAAGACGCCACAGCGACTTTTCCAAATTCGCAGACAAGGTTGCAATACAGCTCAACGATACACATCCGACACTTGCGATTCCCGAACTGATGAGATTCTTCATGGACGAAGAGGAGATGGAGTGGCACGATGCGTGGGAAATAACCAAGGCCACCTTCGCATACACAAACCATACGGTACTTCCGGAAGCTCTTGAAACATGGAGTGTGGAGATATTTGAAAAGCTTCTTCCCAGACACCTGCAGATAATTTACGAAATCAACAGAAGGAACCTAAATGAGGTGAGGGATTTCTATAACTTTGATCTTCACAAAGTTCGACATATTTCAATTATCGCCGAAGGAGCACCGAAAACCATCAAGATGGCCAACCTTGCGATTGCCGGAAGCCACTCGGTAAACGGAGTTTCCGCCCTTCACACGGAGATACTCAAGGAACGCATATTTTCAAACTTCTACAAGCTCACGCCCGAAAAATTCAACAACAAGACCAACGGAATCACTCCGAGGCGATGGCTCAAGAAATCCAATCCTTTTCTCGCCAACATAATCAGTGAAAGAATCGGCGACGGCTGGGTTACGGATCTGGACCAGCTGAGAAAACTTGAAGAGGCTGTGGACGATCCCAACTTCCACGAACTATGGCAGGAATCCAAGTGGCTCTCCAAAAAGCATCTGGCGAGATTCATAAAGGACTACACGGGAATAACCGTCAACCCGGAATCGATGTTCGACGTACACATAAAAAGAATGCATGAGTACAAGAGGCAGCTTCTCAACGTCCTGCACGTGATAACTCTCTACAACAGGATAAAGAAGCATCCCCAGATGGATTTCGTTCCCAGAACCGTCATCTTCGGAGGCAAGGCCGCGCCGGGATATTTCATGGCCAAACTTGTAATTAAACTGATTAATTCGGTAGCGAAAACCGTTAACAACGATCCGGATGTGAAGGATAAGCTCAAGGTTGTGTTCCTGAGCAACTACTGCGTCTCAATGGCGGAGAAGATAATCCCGGCAAGCGACCTGTCGGAGCAGATAAGTACGGCCGGTTACGAGGCGAGCGGAACAGGAAACATGAAGTTCATGCTCAACGGAGCTCTCACAATAGGTACACTTGACGGAGCAAATGTGGAGATGATGGAAGAAGTGGGAGAGGAGAATATCTTCATCTTCGGATTAAAAGCCAACGAAGTAAGGGAATTGAAGCTTAACGGATACAATCCCATGGACTACTACAGGAAAAACAGCGAACTTGCCAAAGTGATCGACATGATCGGAAGCAGTTACTTTGCCCCGGACGAACCGGAGATATTCCAACCCATATACAACTCGCTCCTGCTCTACGGCGACAACTACTGCCACCTGGCAGATTACGAATCCTATATCGAAGCCCAGGAAAAGGTTAACGCACTGTACCGTAACCAGGCTGAGTGGACCAGAAAATCGATTCTCAATACAGCCCGAAGCGGAAAATTCTCCAGCGACAGAACCATTCGCCAGTACAGCGAAGAGATCTGGAACGTGAAACCTGTGAAAATCGAGATCTAGATTAAAACATAAAATTGGTGTCAGGTTTTGTACAGAAGCCGCACTTCAAATTCATCTATGATTTCAAAAAGGTTAGACATCATGAGTCGGATATTTTTATCGACCGATAGATTACGACATAGTTGAAACTTTCGTCTTTTCCGACTTACAGAATTAGATCATACCAGCTGAAAAATTGCCGTTCGACCATAGCTTTATTACGGAAGTTGAACCCTGTCTCGAACCATCTGCTCGAAATCTTCTGCGGAAACAGGCTTGCTGAAGTAATATCCCTGGTAGATATCGCATCCTCTCTCCTTGAGATACTCCAGCTGTCTTTCATCCTCAACTCCTTCTGCAACGACTTTGAATCCGAGAGAATGACCGAGATCGATTATTGTTTTAGCAATTGTAGCGGACTTGGGATCGTCCGGCAGGTTGTCCACAAAACTCTTATCAACCTTAAGAACATCTATGGGATAGTCCTTTATCTTGGCAAGAGATGAGTAACCCGTTCCAAAATCATCTACGGATATTGATATTCCGATGGATTTTATTTCATTGAGCTTTCTGACGCTCTCTCTTTCGTTTTCCATGATACCGCTTTCGGTTATCTCCAGCTCCAGAAGGCCCGGATCAAGGCGAGTGCTGTCCAGTATCTCCATTATATTGCCGATAAGATCGGGCTGCTTAAGCTCCTGCGGACTGAGATTAACGGAAACACGAATTCCCTCGATTCCCATCTCGTGCCATATTTTCATCTGTATGCACGATTTTCGAAGAACAATATTGCCGATTTCACAGATCATGCCGTTCTCTTCAGCAAGGGGAATAAAACGTCCCGGCTGGATGAGTCCCTTCCTGTTCGGGCTCTTCCAGCGGATAAGAGCCTCCATTCCGACAATCTTACCGCCGTTGTCCACCTTGGGCTGGTAGTAGGGAAAGAATTCGTCGTTGACTATTCCCTCCATCATCTCCTTTTCCATCCTGATTCTGGAGATCATTTCAACGTTCATTCGAAGATCGAAGTTGTGCCAGATAGCTCCGCCCTGGTTTCTTGCCATACGCATTGCGGTCTCGGCATTGTTGACAAGTATCTCGCCAGTTTCACCGTCGTCCGGATACTGGGCTATCCCGGCGGAACAGCTAGTCTTTATATCGTTCCCTCCAAGCATGAAACTGTGGGAAAATATTCCGAAGAGCATTTTGACAGACTCGTCCCCGACAAGTCTGTCACTTGAGGGTATAAGAATGCAGAACCGATTTCCTCCGAATCTTCCGATCTCCACGGTTCCAGGAAAAACCGTCTGGAGATCGTGGCTGACCTCTTTCAGGAGCATGTCTCCGACATCACGTCCGTAGATGTCGTTAATCTCCTTGAATCGGTCTATACGGAATATTATGAGGGAAAGGGAGGTGTGCAGAGAATCGCACTTTTGTCTCTCCTCCTCCATGCGCTCCATGAAACGACTGCGGTTGCTCAGGGATGTTAGCGGATCGTGGGATGCGTAGAAGCTTGCCTTCTCCTCGCTTTCGAAAAGCGCCTCCTCAGCCCTCATCCTCTCGCTGACCTCCTTTTTCAACCTCTCGTTCATCTTCAGCAGCTTCTGCCTCTCCTCTTCCAGTTTCCACGTTGCGCTGCGCTCTTTCTGAAAGGACTTCCTCAACCCCTTGATAAGCTGAGAGAGCATTAAGGTCACCACTCCGTTAAGCAGCACGAAGTGAAAAAACAGGGAAACCCATCTCACATCGGAATAGTTGACGCCGGAATCTATCACGAACGAACCGCTTCCGATCAGCCAGCCCAGAACCAGAGCCGTGACAATATTCACTCCGAGACTGAGGAAGGCGTATCTCATGCCGAGAAGTACCCCTGAAAAGATCGGGAAGGAGAAAAGCCAGATAATTCCGACAGAAAGAGACTGCCCTCCGAGGAGCAGGGCGAGGCTCATGACATAGAACATGAGCAGCCCGGCAGATACACTTGCGTGAAATGAGAACCTTCTTAGGAAAAATACTGCAAGACCGGATAGATAGACAAGGGTATCGATCATTACGATAGTCCACATTCCGTTTCTCACACCGAAAATCATTGCGGGAACATAGAGAAGGGTACCTACGCACAGCAGACAGATAATGGTAAAATGAAAAAGCTTCTTGCGAAAGCCCTGGATATCTTCATCGTCGAACAGTCTTCCCTGGTGTATGAGGGAAAGTCGTTCTCGAAGCTGTTCTACTATGCGAATTCCCATTCCATCACTCCGGCATCAGGAGATAGAGTACAAGGTAAATGACAACTCCTGCCAGAAGGGCTCCGAAAATCGTAAATATTACAAACACTATTCTGACAACAGTGGGATCCCAGCCGAAATATTCGGCGATTCCGGCGAGACAGCCGGCTATCATTTTATCGTGTCTTGATTTGCATAATTTCCTGGCCAAAACCAACCTCTTTTAATCACACCAACAATAGTTTATAACATAATTTTAAAAATCTTACTATTAAAGATTTAAATTTTAATACCACAATCTTCAACTTTACTGTCCAAGTTCCAATCCTGTGAGAAATGAGAGGATCGCACAAAAAATTGTTCTCAATTTACTGTGAATTTCAAACAAAAGTATGATCAGAATGGTGTTCCATAGCAAGCAATAATATTTTTATAATCATCAATCAGCCTTTTTAATCGAGAGAGAAATCCTTCTTCTTCCCGAATCCAGCCCGATGACCTTAACCCGAACTTTCTGTCCCACATGCAAAACAGAGTTGGGATCGTCAACAAAAGTATCCGATATCTCGGATACGTGCACAAGTCCCTTCTCCTTGATTCCGATGTCCACAAAGGCTCCGAACGCTACGACGTTGTCGACAACACCGTTGAGGACCATCTCTTCGGTAAGATCCTCCATCGTCTCGATATCCTCCCTGAAAGAGACTGTTTTAAACTCCTCACGAATATCCAGACCCCGTCTTTCCAGCTCCTCTAGAATGGAATTCAGCTCGGGAACATTCATATCAACCTCTATCTTCCGTCGATTGAGACATTTCGGATCCCTTACGATTTTCTCAACAGAACATCCTGTAAAATCGGCTATCTTCCTTACCCAATCGTAAGATTCGGGATGAACCCCTGTTGAATCCAGAATGTTTTCACCATCCTTTACCATGAGAAAACCGGCACACTGCTGAAACGCCTTCGCACCGATCCCCTTCACCTTTTTCAGTTCATCTCTCGACTTGAAGGGTCCATCCGAACTTCTTCTTTCCACAATCGCCTTCGCCTTTTTCCTGTCGAGACCTGAGATATAAGATAGAAGGTGGTAACTCGCAGTATTGATATTGATTCCCACACGGTTAACCGCCCACTCCACCGTATTGGAAAGTTTCTCCTGAAGAAGTTTGGGAGTTATGTCGTGCTGATACTGTCCCACGCCCAGCGATTTAGGTTCTATCTTTACAAGTTCAGCCATGGGATCCTGAAATCTTCGACCGATGGAAATAGAACCTCTGACGGTTAGATCGAGATCCGGAAACTCTTCCCGGGCGGTTTCACTTGCTGAGTAAATGCTCGCCCCGTCCTCATCGACAAGAGTAACGACGACGTCACCCCCCTCAAATCTTTTACGGATTATCCTTTCGGCCTCACGACCGAATGTACCGTCGCCTACGGCAACACCCTTTACTCCGTACTTTTCAGCCCAGGAAAGAAGTATGTCCGCATCGCTTTCTTTTCGGTTGAGAAAGAGAGTTCTGTTCTCAAGAAGTTTTCCTCCCCTGTCGAGAACAACGGCCTTGCAGCCCGTCCTGATCCCTGGATCGATTCCGATCACGGGTTTCTCTCCGAATGGGGCGGCAAGCAGAATTTTCTCAAGGTTTTTACGGAAAATCTCAACGCTGTTCTCTTCAGCCGTTCGTCCCAGCTCCCGAAGCACCTCCCTGCCGATCGTCTGGTGAAGATGTCGGGAAAAGGATTCCGCGGCACACCATCTGAAAAGCTCTCCCGGGCGGTTAAAATGAAGATACATAATTCTCTCGGCCACACGATCCGCCTCAGGAAAGGGTTCGACCTTGAGGTTGAGAATTCCTTCCTTTTCACCCCGAAGAACAGCCATCACGCGGTGGGGCTTTACTCTCTCCACCCTTTCGCTGTACTCAAAGTAATCACGGTATGTTTCCCCCTCCTCCTTCTTTCCCCGTTTCACGCCGCTTTCGACATTTCCCTTTGACAACCGTTCTCGAACGTATGAACGGACATCCGCATTGTCGGAAATAGCCTGGACAACAATATCAAGAGCCCCTTCCAAGGCATCTTCGGCTGTTGGAAGGTCTGTAGACTTATATCCGGCAGCCTCACGAACTGCAGCCTCCCTTAAAAGATTTCGTTTAACAATTGAATCAGCGAGAGGTCCAAGTCCCAGCTCAACTGCCCGGTCGGCCTTTGTTTTTCTTCTTGGCTTGAAGGGAAGATAGAGATCCTCAATCTGCTCAAGGGTCGAAGCCTCCAAAATCCTCTTTTCAAGAGAACTTTCGAGCTTTTCCTCGCTCCTTAGAAAGTCAAGAACATAACTTCTTCTTTTCTCCAGTTCCTCAAGTGACTTTATTTCATCGAGGACGGAACTTATCTGAACCTCGTCGAGGTTTCCGGTTTTCTCCTTTCTGTACCTTGCAATAAAGGGAACGGTGCATCCCTCTTCAGAAAGTGATACGACAGCCTCCACCTTCCACAACGTAAGATCGAGAGATTCAGCAACTCTTTCCACTACACTTTTCATACAACCCTCCTAAAAAAATCGTCATAGAATAGCACCGCATCAGGTCTTTGGCAAATTTGAGGCAGGCATCGCTCCATTTTGTACGATTTTACCGAATAAGGCGTCTATCGCTACAACGACGTTGTAAAAGAAATATAACGAAAATGTTAATGCTCATGACCGTTAAAACCACCGAAACGACTCGGAATATCCTCGAAACCCCTCTTTTCTATACTCTTAACAACATTCATCACTTCAACATCGTTGTATTCGAACAGGAAACTCTCCATCCCGGAAATAGTTTTTTCCAGATTTTTCCTCTCCCCAACCACAATGGCAAATGCCAGACCGGCCCTATTCCACTTATCCTGAAAGGCAACCTCTCTAACGGGGACTCTGAATTTTGCAAAGAATCGGTCACAGAGCCCTCTCACCGCCATACGCTTCACCTTGAGTGAAGAGGATTCGTGTATTATTGCCTCAAATGTAACCAGCGCAAGATACATCAGAGTTCTCCCTTTCAGAGACCTGAGAAACAGTTTGTCTATACAATACATGTTGTTTACAATATAAGTATACACTTTGTATGCCGGGACAAAAAGATCATGATCGTAAGAAACCTTCTGAAGCTGATTCTTCTCACAATCACCACCGCAATTTTTCTGTTCTCCTGTGAGAAAGAGATTCCTGATCATCTGACCATCGAAGAGAGGAGGTGGCTCAACGAAAACTCGGGAAAAATCAGGGTGGCACCCGATCCAGCATGGCCGCCTTACGAATATATCGATGAAGAAGGAAAATTTCAGGGAATAACGGCCGACACGATCAACCTCATCGCAAAAAAGCTCAAATTTTCCTACAGGATAATCAGGGCCCAGACATGGGAAGAGCTTCAGGATATGGTAAAAACGGGTGAGGCTGAAATACTTCCGGGAGTGTCGCGATCGCCTCAAAGGGAAAAGTTCCTCACCTTCACCACCCCCTTCAACGTCGTCAAGGTGGTGATAATAACCCGCAAAATAACAGGCGAAAAGATTTCCCTGGATAATATCGGAAAGAGATCACTTGCTGTCACAGCCGGGTACGGTATACACCACCACCTGATAAACAACTACTCTCATCTGAATATCGTTCCCGTTTCCGATGTAGCCACCGGGCTGGGGCTGGTTGCACGCGGCAAAATAGAGGCGATGGCTGTGAATCTCGCTACCGCCTCCTACTACATCGAAAAGGAGCGATACAGCAACCTTACAGTTGCCGGTTCTACCGATTACACATACTCCATATCTATAGGCTCACGCAAGGATCTCCCAATTCTCAATTCAATACTTCAAAAAGGACTTGATCTTATTTCGATTGAAGAGAGGGAACAAATTCGAAGAAAGTGGATAAAATTTGCCTATCCGGAGGAGGAAATCCCGATTGCCGGATGGTTTATATTTACACTTCTTCTCCCTTTTACACTGCTTTTAATATTAGTTACGCGCAGGTACAGAATCCCGCTGGTCTATCCTGCCGGTATTCTAATCTTTTTCGTTGCCTCAATCCTTCTTCTCCACTCTCTTGTAGACAGGATACATGAAGAGGAAAAAACGACGGGAGACATCTCTTCCGAAGTTGAAAAACCGCCGATCACCGTTGGTGCACTTCGCTCCTTTCTTCCTGTCGACGGAATGGACAGCGAGGGAAACCACATCGGTATCTCAAGCGGATATCTCAGAGTTATAGCAGAGAAAACGAGGCGCAGGACTAAGGTTCTTTTTTACTCTTCACCGAAAGAGTTAAAAAAGGCACTTCAACTGCGAGAAATTGATCTGGCTCTTTCACTGCCGGAGAACTCCTTGGATTCAAACGATTTTATCAAGAGTCTCCCCTACTTTACAGTTCAAAGCGGAATCGTAATGAGGGAGAAAAGCCGTTCGTATACATTGGAACAACTGAAAGGAAAAAGAATACTCATATACCACAAACATCCTCTACTGCCCGCTTTAACAGGTCGATACGGAGAAATCTTCACCCCGGCTGAATCCAGGCTGCAAAGCCTCCAGAGCCTCTCATTTCTCCATGCCGACGCTTCAATCATCGAAATTCCCATAGCCCTCCAGCTTATCGAAAAGGAGGGGCTCCCCATGCTCAAGCTGGCTTCGAAAATCGATGAAAAATACACGCTCCACATATTCTCGAGAAAGGAGTACAGCTGGCTGATAAAAGCAATAGACGAAATTCTGAACAACCTTTCACCTGGAGAAAAAGAGGCCATTAATTCCTTCTGGGTCAAGGCGCAGAAGAGGTACGACATTTCACTGAAACCGTTGCTGTTTCCGCTTGTGATGCTGGCTGTTGCACTGCTGCTTCTCTTCGTCTCAATTCTAAGCTGGAACCGGATGCTCAGAAGACGGGTGGCAAAACAGACCGGCGAACTTACCGAGACAAGGGACTACCTTAATGCAATTTTCGACTCCATGCCCTCCGTTCTTGTCGGTGTTGATGCAAAGGGAACAGTGACACACTGGAACAGAGCTGTCGAGGAGATTACCGGGGTGGACGAAAGCGAGGCTCTGGGAAAGGAACTCTATGAACTGAGTTCGATTTTTTATCCTTACCGCGAAACAATTTCCTCAGTACTTGAATCCGGAACGCCGCGGATACTTCACAGAGAAAAATTCGGAAAAAAGGGTGACCAGTTCCGAGACGTAACTCTCTATCCCATACGAACCGAAGAATCGAAAGGCGTTGTACTCCGGATGGACGATATGACGGATGTAGAGAAGAAGGAAGATGAACTCCGACAGATGCAGAAAATGGACACGGTGGGAACACTTGCCGGCGGGATAGCTCACGATTTCAACAATGTGCTCGCCGGAATCAACGGTACACTCTCCCTCATAAAGTTCCGAAACTCACAGGGAGTTGAAATTGCCCGAGAAGAGATGGAAAAGTACCTTTCAACAATGGAACGTTCAGGAGAGCGGGCCAAGGAGATGGTTCAGCAGCTTCTAAGTCTTTCACGAAAGGAAAAAACCCCTTTCAGGGCAATTAACCTTCACGATATCATTTCAGCGGTAATGGGAATATGCAGGAACAGTTTTCACAAATCGATCAAGCTCGAACTTCCGGATCCTTCAATTCCGGCTTTTGTCAACGGTGATCCGGGTCAGCTGGAGCAGGCAATCCTGAACATCTGCGTAAATGCCTCACACGCCATGACAACCATGCGCGGCCCCGAAGATAAGGTCGGCGGAATTCTTTCCATATCACTGGAATCGCTGTTTGCCGATCCTCACTTCATATCGATTCACCCCAGCGCCTCTGAGAAACCCTACTGGAACCTGAGCATAAAGGATACGGGCGTGGGAATAGACCGGAAAATCAAGCAGAAAATTTTCGATCCTTTTTTTACCACAAAGAAAAAGGGGAAAGGAACCGGTCTGGGGCTCAGCATGGTCTACACAATCATCACCAGTCATGACGGTTTCATCGATTTTTATTCGGAAGTGGGCAGGGGAACAAGCTTCCACATATATCTTCCGATTCTAGAGGGTTCTCCTGAGAGAGAACTGAAAGAGGAGGTAGCACCTCCGGAAATGGGCGAGGGTCTCATCCTTGTTGTCGACGACGAGGAGATTATCCGCGAAACAGCCAAGGCAATTCTTGAAGAACTGGGCTACCGTGTCATCGTTGCACAGGACGGAGTTGAGGGTGTTGAAATCTTTGAAAAATACAGGACCGAAATTGATCTCATCCTTATGGATCTAGTGATGCCACGCATGTCCGGGCGGGAAGCGTACCTGAAAATCAAGGTATTGAAGGAGGATGTGAAAGTTATCCTGGGATCCGGATTCAGAAGAGACAGGGAGATCGAAGAGATCCTCGCAAGAGGAGTAAAACAGTTCATCCAGAAACCTTACACCGTTCGAAAACTCGCCGCAGTTGTCAGTCAGGTAATGAAATCGTGATAATTGATTCATTTAACAGTGACTGTCCATATAAAATTTCGATAGTTTCCCGTAGAGACGTAGCATGCTACGTCTCTACAACACCTTAAATTTACTGCCCAATCAGCCATTACACCTTGGGTACTATGCAGGCAACGTATCTACATTCGGATTTGAAACCTGCTAGGACAAACGTATTCTGCTGTAAACATCCGCCCAATTTTCAAGGGCATTCACGACTCCGACAGGAGTTTTGTCGTACCCCAGTTTTTTAACCATCCCGAAAAGTTTACGGTTGGTAAACAGCTCCAGATCCTTTTTCACCTCTCCGGGAAGAGTGTTCAATTTATCCATCTGGTCCAGAGCTACCCTTCTGGCAACATATTCCGATATTTTGGATTTGTCCTCAGTGTCGCACTCTTCGTCTTCATATTTTGACAATATCAAACGGGAAAGAGCTTTTCCCCTGTCGGTCCTGAAACAAAGTTCACTCTCAAGTTTAAATAGAACGGCAAAGAAAATGGGGGCTGTAAAATGAAAAACAACATTGAATCCGGAGAGCAGCCACATGAAAAGTCCGGTACCGAAGAAAAGAATCACTCTATTCCAGAAAGGTCTCTGCTTTAAGCGATATCGTCTTTTAACCGAGGAATTACAGATAATCAGTTTTGAAAGATTGTAGCTGAAGATAAAGAAGAGTAATTGTAAAGCCGCAAGAAAAAAGCTAAACATCAAAAATTCTATCCCGTCACCTGAGTGTACAGCATCAAAAAGTAATTCATCGCCCATCGTTGAATCAAAGAAAACAGAAAAATATTTTAAAGATATAAATAAAAGTCCCAGTAAAACAAATATCTTGCTGAGCGGAGCGGTACTCAACACGTAATCACCCGATTTCTTCTTCAACAGTTTAGTAAAAGAGCTTACTAATCTGTAAAAGAAGAAGGTATTGTATTGGTTGGGTTTAGTAGAGTATGATTCAAGGTTCTTTACACAGAAAACTTCCTCAAGTATATTTCCTGAAAGAAAATTTCCAGATTCGGGAAAATATGGAACAAAACCGTTTGCGGCGGATCTGAAATGGAATTTAACCAGTCCGGCCTCGTACAATTGAATCAGATCAGCCACAAAACAGAGGGGATCATATCTGCCTTTCAATATGTATCGTAACATACCTGGACTCATTTCCGGCAGCATCTTTTCATCTTCCGGATCAAGCTTAGGAAGAGCCGCAGACTCGGGATCAGTCCTCATTAAACCCAGAAAGAATTTCACAGCGTAATAGTAGAGAAAAGGAAACAGAACGAGGAGAACCGTATAAAAGTTTCTCAAAAAGATAAACTCAAAAATGCTGTTCAAGGAATCGATCAAAGAATCCATAACACCTCTTTTAACTCTAAATATATCAAATTACCAAATAGAAATATCACAAATCGAATATGTTTTCAATTTAATAGAAACGGTCGCATGATATTGAGGTTTTGGATTATGCAAATTCGGAACCCGTCCTGCTTTGAATCATTGATAATTATTTCATTACATCAATATTTTCCATGAAACTGAAATACTTCCGTAGAGACGTTGCATGCAACGTCTCTACAACACGTGAAACTCAATTTGGAATTGAGAAAAATTTAATGCGAAAATTCGGCAAAACAAAATCAGTCCAATAATCTATACCTGGAGGCTCTTCTGATCAGATAATCTCTTATATAATGAAGTATATTGATGTTCCGCTGCGAGGTAACCCAGTCATCAATTGCATCGACAATAGCTTCCGGAGTACTTTCAAATCCTAAAAACTCAAAAGTGTCCTTCAAATCACTACTGTCTAAAAGAGATATTTTTGATTTTAAATCATCGGGCAGATCAAGCAGAGTTTGAATCTGGTCAAAAGCCACACGCCTTGCCGTGTAACCAGTCAGAGCTTCACTGGCAACATCATCGATCTTCTCAAATTCATATCTATCTGCAATCAGATCCCTTATCATTTTTCCTCTATTTTTCAAAATCAACCGATTATTTTGGAGTTTGAAGTAAACAACACAGAAGGCAATGGAAGAAAAATGTATATAAACATTAAAGGATGTAGCCCAGCAAAGAATATAAGTCGAAACAGAATAAAGTATCAAATCCGTTGCCAATAATTTGCGAGAAAACCGACCTTTTATCAGGTTAGAAGTACTACCGACAAAGAACTTCGATAAATTATAAGTGGAAAAAAAGAAGATAAATAAAAACGGCATCAGAACAATCATACACAATTTCGAAAGATCATCGCTACGTTCAACTACCTCAGGCAACTCCAAATAAATAAAAGAGAACAGACATGCAATAATTGATAAGGCAGCTATCAGAAAACCTCTATTGAAACCTGGTAGTCTAACTACCCAATAGGAAGTGTACCTCTTCAATTCTTTGAAATAAGAATGGATCAACCTGAAAAAAAATAAAGATTTGTAATTCAACCACTCATTAGTTGATGCACCGCTGTTTATGTATGTATACTTTTCTGCGATTATATTATTTGAAGGAAGATCATTTTCATCATTAAAATATGGTGATAATCCGCCGTACTCCGGATTATAGTTAAAATCTAGCTTCCCCATTTCATACAGTTGAATTAGATCAGCTGTAAAACAACGGGAATCGTATTTTCCTTTAAGGATATATCGCATCATTCCCGGACTCATTTCAGATACTATTTTTTCATCCTCGTCTTTTATCTGGGGAAGGTTATTGCATTTCAAATCCTTTTCGGACAGTGCGGCAAGCATTTTGACAATGAAAAAGTAGATTATTGGGAGAATTACCAGAATTACGGTGAAAAGATTTTTTAAGATCAGATATTCGAAAAGCTGATTAAAATATCCACTGAGAGAAATCATAACACCTCTTTTAGCTTCAAAACCATCGAAAAAGCAAAATACGAATAACACAAATTAAACATGTTTTCAATTTATAAGAATAAATACAGATTTTCGGAATTGTGTCATGGCAACATCCGGAACTCTTCATATTTTGAAGTCTTGATAACGATTTCATTACATCAAGATTTTACGTGAAACTGAAATCCTTCCGTAGAGACGTAGCATGCTACGTCTCTACAAGAACATTCAATTCCCTTTCTAATTTACGATTATCCCGTAGAGACGTAGCATGCTACGTCTCTACAACAACTTGGATTTATTTAGAATTTCAGAATCAGTTCAGCGTTCCTACTTTTTAACATGGCCGAGCTGGCCGCAGGCAGCGAGGCTGTCGTCGCCTCTGGATTTTCTGATGAATGCGGTGATGTTTCTATCGGTGAGAACTTTCTGAAATGAGAGAATTTCATCCATCCCCGTGGATTCGTATATGCAGCCGTCGAAACAGTTGAAGGGAATAAGGTTGACCTTTGCGTTGAGTCTTCCCGCTATTTTGACAAGTCTCTTTGCATCGGCTTTCGTATCGTTCACTCCCTTGAGCATTACGTACTCGAGAAGCACCCTTTTTCTGTGATGCATCGGATATTTCGCCACGGCATCGACAAGTTCATCAAGAGGGAACTTTCTGGCGATCGGCATAATCTTCGCCCTGGTCTCCTGCTCAGTTGCGTGAAGAGAAAGTGCGAAGTTGGCGCCCGTTCTATCACCAAGTTCGACAATTCTGTCGGTAACTCCCGATGTTGAGACGGTTATCCTCCGGTTGGAAAGATTGAATCCGAGATCGTCCTTGAGAATATCGATCGACTTTACCGTGTTTTCCATGTTGAGCAGCGGCTCGCCCATTCCCATGTAGACGATATTTGTCACGCGTGAATCCCTCTTTTCAAGATGGGCCTTGGCATGAAGAACCTGTCCGACTATCTCCCTTACTGTGAGATCCCTGCTGAAACCGAGATGACCGGTCCTGCAGAAACTGCACTTAAGAGCGCACCCGATCTGAGTCGAGATGCAGAGCGTATTCCTATCCTTTTCAGGAATAATTACAGCCTCGACACTGGAACCGTCCTCAAGATCGAACTGGAACTTTTCCGTTCCGTCGGAAGAAGAGTGAATTTCCGGCTGGGCAAAAGGAGTAATGGTGAAAATCTCCTTCATCTCCTCCCGTTCCTTCTTGGAGATGTTGGTCATCTCATCAAAGTCAAAAACAAGCTTGTCATAAATCCACTGAAAAATCTGGCGGGCACGAAACTTCTTATATCCGTGTTCAACTAATAACGTTTCAAGTTCTTTTTTTGTATAATTGAGAATTTCCAACAAAATCTCCTTTCAAAATCCGGAAACATAATAATTAAGGATCGATGGATGTCAACTGTAGGATGTAAAGGGAAAGATTATTACTGTTCAGAAAATATATTAAAAAATGAAATAGCAAATCATTTAGCCTCCTCTCCAGAATTTGTGGGTTCCAATTTGGTTGTCTTGTTGCCTACTTATTGAAATTAAAAAGGAATCCTTTACGCTGGATAGTTTGTTAGACTGTGGTCGATTTTTATTAAAAATCTTTTCCCAGAATAGGAAGTCACTTTGAATGTCTCAAAATCATCATTACCCTGGAACCCAAAACATTCGAAATTGACGGATCTCAGAGTTCGTTTAAATAGTAGTTGTTCCAAGATTCAGCGCCGTAGGTGCGGAATTATTATAGTAAAACAAACCGCCCAACCTATCTTCAGGGAGTGCCGTAGGTACGACATACTTTTATTTATGTCGCCGCCTGACGGGGCTTTCGGGAAGAGGAAAGGGGGGTGCTGTAGACTATAATAATTCCACTCCTCCGGAGCTCTTGCGTACAGCCGTAAAGATTTAAAATGAAACGAAGATCTGGCCGTAATCGTATAATAATTGCAGCCACGACGTAATTGTATGCCTTATTGTGTAAACTTCGGGATTGGGAAGAATTGGAAAACTAGCTTCTTGAGTATTTTTTAAACTTAAGTCGAGCATTTCACCAACAAATTCTGAAGAAGACCCATCATTTATTTCTGAAAAGTTCCGGAGGCCACTTTTCTACCGACAAAAAAGGCTACTACCGCAGGTATGAAAAATGTTACTATAGCCAAGGCTATTGCTATCTCATCGGAAAAACCGAATCCCCATCCATAAACAAAAGCTATCGCACCTATTCCATTCACTGGAAAACTTAAAATATCAGACTTGTCGCCGGTTCCCAAAAAACCTAAAACAAAAACAGGTGTAAAAAACACCGAAATTCCAGATATCAAACCGACAAGATTCTCTTTTTTCACTATGTATCTCCTAATTTATAAAAGAATATAGAATAGCGTACCACTATACGAACTTTTATAAAAAATACAAACTCAAAAAGAGCAGAGGCGGCTTAGAATGCATTAGTAGAAAAAGAATATCTCGAGAAAACTTATTTAGTCAGGGAATAGGTAAAATTCACTCATCGCATTGCCTCCCACAAATTTTAAATTCCTCTTAAATTCCTATATGGAGTCATAAAAAATGCTGGAGTACGCCGGCTTTGCTTGGCGCATGAGGGCTGCAAACCACCTTCGGCAACTTGATTATAGATGATATCAATTCATATAATTTTTTTATCTTGAAAACAGCACTTTAAATATTACAATGCATTTTAGCGAAATGGTTTTGTATTGGACGTGACAGGCAAGAAGCTTTTGATCTGCACAATTCCAAATGAGATATAAAGAAACTAACTAATAATTTTTCCGGATAACATAATAGATGAAGAACTACATACTGATACAAATCTTTTTAATAGTATTCATGACCGGATGTTTCACAAGCTACAAAAATCATGTAAATGTGTCATTAAAATCAAGTGATAATGCAAACATAAAACTATTTTCGATAATCGAATCAATAGCTATTAAACATGGCCTTACAAAAGATTTCTCCAATAGTATTACTGGTGAAAAAGTAAGTTTTATGGGAGACCCGTACCATTATTACATATTTGAGATCAAAGATGATGAATGTGAAAATATTACTGTAAATTTTACCCATATAGCAATGCTGAGTGGCAGTTCAAAGAGTCCCAGCGAACCAGAAAAAGACTTTCTTGAAAAAATAAAAGAGACTTTTAGATCCGATATAAAGCAGCTTGATTACAATTTTATAGAGAGCCCCAATTAGTGTCAGGGCGGCATTTTTACACTTAATCTTTCCGCTTGTCACTACACCCGGAGAGACAATCTTTACCAGAAGATCAATTGTTATTACGATCACATAGCGAACAGGAAAAGTTTATCTCAATCGCTTCCAACCAAGTATTTAGTTAGGCAACATCAAAAATAGTCTTAATACAGAACTTAAATCATCCTGATTTTACTGATAATTATTCAATTCTGAACAGTGCCGGGCCGCAAAACTTTAAAAATGCCGGACAGCCCCTCATCGGGGCGGTATTTTCCCAATTTTCCCAATCGCCCCATGCTCTACTCCCCAGCCTCCTCGAGGAGCGTCTCCAGCTCCAGCTTCTTTGACTCCCACTCCTTCATGAGTGCAGGAAGGGAGCTATTCTTCGTCTGCTGTGACTTTTCGGCCTCTGCCTTATCGATGGCCGACTCAAGTTCCTCGCACTCTTTTTTCAGTTTATTCAGCTTGTTGCGAATCTTTTTCTGCTGCTTATAGTCGTTCTTACCCTTTGAGGAGACCTTTTCAACAACCTTCTTATCCTCTTCCTTTTCCTCTTCCTTTTCCATGGCGATGATGTCGTGTCCGTAGTAGTCCAGATACTCTTTGTAGGTTCCCGGGTAGTTGATTATGTCACCTCTCCCTCGGAAGTAGACGACTGAAGTCGCCAGTTCATTGATAAAGTGGGAGTCGTGGGAGACGAATACGATGGTCGCCTCGATATTCTTCAGCGCTCTGAGCAGGATCTCCTTGGAGTCGATGTCGAGGTGCGTTGTCGGCTCATCGAGTAGCAGCAGGTTGCCGGGATTCATCATGATCTTTATGAATGCGAGGCGCACCTTTTCACCGCCGCTCAAAACCCGTATCGGCTTACACCAGTCGTCTTCAAAAAAGAGAAACGAGCCGAGCATGGTCTTCACTGTGCTCTGGAGATCAAACGGCGTCACAGACTCAACAAAGCTGAGAACGGTCATCTCACCGGGAAGTTTTGATATCTCGTGCTGCCGGAAGTAGGAGATCACTGTTTCAGAGCCGATGTTCACCACGCCATCAGTCGGCTCAAGGTCACCACCGAGAATATTCATCAGTGTGGACTTTCCAAAACCGTTCCTTCCCACAAAAGCTACCCGCTCTTTCCTTGAGATGATTCTCTTGTAGTCCCTTAAAACCTCAAGATCACCGAAGCTGTGTGAAAGATCTGAAAACTCTGCAACGATCTCTCCTCCGCGCTTTGGAGCGGGAAACCTGAAGTTGACGACACTGGGTCGCGGCGGCAGCACCACAAGCTCCGCTTTCACCCTGTCGAGCATCTTCTGTTTCGACTGCGCAAGTGTTGCAGTTGCAGCGTTGTACTTGTTCTTGCTGACAAACTTCTGAAGGGAGTCGATCTCTGCAAGCTGCTTCTCCCGAAGCTTCTCCAGCGATACGAGACGAACAGCCTTCTCCCTTTCAAAGAAGTCGTAGTTGCCGCGATAAATCGTAATCTTGCCCTGGAACACCTCCCAGGTCTCCTCACTCAGCCTGTTGAGAAAGTCACGATCGTGAGACACCAGAAGGATCTGACCGGAAAAGGCGAGAATCCACTCGGCAAGGAAGTCTATCGTTGAAACATCGAGGTAGTTTGTCGGCTCATCGAGGAGTATGATGTCCGGTTCGCGGTAGAGAACCCGGGCAAGTGCAATACGCATCTGCCAACCGCCGCTGAGCGTCGACACCTTTCTATCCCACATATCCTTCGAAAACCCCAGATTGAGAAGGATGTTTTCAACAGAGTTCTTTTTGTTCCCCGTCACCTCTCTCTCGTTGAGCTCCTCCTGAACATCCATCAGTTTCTCAATGAGCTGCGTACTCTCACTGGTCTCAAGCTGTTCAAGCAGATCCGCCTCCATCTGAAGAAGCTCGATCACCCGGTCGTCAAACTCCGCCTTCTTCACCTCTTCAAACACCGTCCCGGGAAAGTCGTACACCGCCTGCTGCGGCAGATACTCGATCCTACAGTTCTTCTTCGTCACGATCTCCCCGGAATCAGCCTGTTCAATCCCCGCCATGATCTTCATCAGCGTTGACTTTCCAGTGCCGTTCTTGCCCGCAAGAGCCGTCCTCTTCTTTGAAAGAGGGATCGTAATATCGTTGAAAATCGTGTCACCGGTGTACCTTTTAGTAATATTCTTTAACGTAAGCATATTCTCTCCAATAAATCCGTATTTCCGTCAAACAACAGGAATCAAACGACATGTTCTACACCATTTACGCCATTTCTCATAAATATTATTTTCATTTTCCATTTAACCCACTATTTTCCCAATCGGGAAAACTTGAAAACCCAAATTAGTGTAGGGCGGCATTTTTACACTTTTCTTTCTCTTAATCTTTCCACTTTCAGTTACACCCAGAGGGAAAATCTTTAACATAAGATCAATTGTTGTTACGACCACATAGCAAACAGAAAAAGTTTATCTCCATCGCTCCGGGCCAAGGATTTAGTTATAAAACATCAAAAAGAGTCTTAATATAGAACATAAATCATCTTGATTTTACTGACAATTATCCATTTCTAAACAGTGCCATGCCCAAAAACTGTAAAAATGCCGGCCAGACCCTCATCGGGTCTTTCTTTTGAATTGAGGTCGTTTTTTAAGAAGATAAAGGTGGCTATAAATTCTAAGGACCGAGAATATTTATGGAAAAGGCAACCATAATTAAAGACTATGTTAGTTAACTGCTAAATATATACTCAACAGCAGATACAAAAGGATTGTATTTACCATCTGGAGTAATGGATATATAGCCTTTAACAAAATCAATAAAATCATCAGCAATGTCAGGCTCAAGAAAAGGTTCCAAAGCTTTCCCCCTCATATTTCTAAGTTTTTCTATATCGAGCCCTAGTATTTCAATAGTTTTTTTTGCATTGCTATCGAGGCCGTCAATCCCCCCATCTGCGGTAAATTTAAATTTTGATTGACAATCTTGCTGTAGCGGATGTACTGGTAATAATGCACTATCTTTTAGTTTGCCACAATGAAGAGGATCACCTTCGGCTGTGTCTCTCAAACAAGAGCATAAAAAGTTTGAATACTCCAAGTCATCTCCCGCATTATTCGACTGAGGATTTAAATGATCAATGTGGTATTCTTCTGAGTGGCTTTCCAGCAGCGACCTTTCACAGTAAGCACAAATACCTCCTTGTTCATCAATAAGTGATTTATATACTTCCTTTTTGACTTTTCCACGAAGGTGTTTATATCCTTTCGTAATTCTGCTTGGCTTATTCTTCCAATACGTAAACCCAGATGGTTCAGTTGATTTTTTTATATATCTCATTTCCCTATTATTTCCTTTCTTTTTATCAACACTTCTGCCTTGATAAGTTCACCATCTTCACCAATTTTTTCACGAAGTCTCAAGATCTCTTCTCTGGCATTATCAATTTCTCCATCTTCGATCAGCTTAAAAATTTGATGAAGTTCTTTTTTAACCTTTTTTGGTCTAGCTGTTTCGTCCATAATGTCCTCAAGAATTCTGTCTGAATTTTTCCCATATGAATCATTAACAGTATTCACATTAATTTCACCGCCTTCATTTTTCAAAGCAATAATAGACTCTGCTTTAATGTGACTTATTACTTGAGGAGAGTGAGATGAAACAATAAATTGGCACTTGGGAAAAACCTTTGTAATTCTTTCAGCAACAATACGTTGCCATTTGGGATGCAAGTGTAAATCAAGTTCATCAATCAAAACAATCCCGGATTCTTCAAGAGGTTTATCTGATTGTGGATTTGCTATAGTCAGCCTGCGCGCAATATCTCCAATTAGTGCTATAAGATTCTTTTCACCGTCTGAAAGTTGACCAATATCAAATTCTTTACCATCTTTGTCCACCAACATTTGAGCAGAACCCCTTTCATTTCGATCTATCCTGATATTTTTATACTCAGGAATAAATTTCTCAATAGCATAAGAAACAAACTCTAGATCTCTGCCAAAGTTAATTTTTGCTGTTTTATGTTTACGCATATCATTCTCAATTATTCGGTAGACAGTACCCAGAATTTTATCTTTAAATTTGTCAATATCATCTCCGAACAGTGATTGTTGACGAGTCGGCCATGCAACACTATCAAGTTCTCTTGAAAGATTAGAATGACCTTCATCACTAAGCCACCACAAACCAAGCTCAAATGAAAGCGAAAACATTGACCATATTAAATCAAACATATGGTCACCGGCCTCAATTTCAACTCTATTTCTCGAAACAATATCAATAGTTCTCTTAAGTATTTCTAACAAACGATCACGAGAATGTGGAGTTAGGAAATCTTTTTCTCTGTATAGCGAACCCATTTTGTGTAGCATGTAGTCAAGTTCATCAAACACTTCGTAGATATTCGAGGATCCAAAACCTTTTAGATCAGAAAATTCAATAGCATCAATTATCTCTCGGAAAAGAAAGCGTGGCTCATCCATAAAAAACTCAAAATCTTTAAACAAACGCCCTCTTTTTAATAAACGCTCTATCTCTTTTGACTGGGCCAACTTCTCAATCTTAAAAAATAGTTGTTCAAATTTTCTTCGCAGCTGAGGTGCATGCCTTTTTATCCATAATGTACGAGACATTCCTCTTTGATTCACAAAGTCTTCTTGCTCCTTGAACCATTTAAAAAAATTATGGAAATTTGGCTTTCCTTCTAAAGCATTGGCATATACATCAAGGTTTTCAACATCTCCGGTTTGCCTGAAAAATGGGACTACACTTTTCTCAACTACACGGCCTACAGGATAATAAGCTATCATTGGCAGAGATTCGCTTTCTTTGTAAAAACGCTTTATCTCATCTGATAGTTCTGTTAATTTATTGTTACTCTCTTTTTTCGAAGAGTTCCTACCAGGACGAGTTCTTTCAATATTCCATGAGTAATTCTTCTTTTTGTATGTCACATCGATTCTAATGTTACATTGATCTTCTCCTTTGCTGACATCAGAAACTGGTATAATTTCTCTTGTACTTTTTGAATTATGAATTTTCCTAACCAGTGCAATGAAAGAAAATGACATTGCCTGAAGCAATGTTGATTTTCCTGCACCATTTATTCCAACTATTAAATTAATTTGTGGATGTAGATCTATTGGAAGGTTTTTGGCTGCCCTGAAATTTTGGAGCTTTACTCTCTTGACACGCATATTATTCTCCCTGTTTTTTTGCTCTGTAAATGAGTAAGCAATCAATTGACACCTGAGTTAATGCTTTGCAGAATTGCTGGTAACAAATTAATTGTCTCATTGGTTTGGCTTTTGCCATTTAACAGTTTTTCAATGTATTTTTTACAGATCTATTTGACGAATTCAACATACCACAAATTTATAAATTTTGAAATTTTAAAGACGTGCTGGAAAAAAGTCGAGTAGAGCAAGCATCTGTATTCAACGACGATATTATCATGGCTTCCCAGCTCACCTTTTCAGATGCTCGCCCCCTCACATAACCGAAAAAAAGACCCGATGCGCGGCGAGGGAACGCACGTCGAGTAGAGCAAGCACCTGCATTCAACGACGATATTATCATGGCTTCCCAGCTCACCTATTCAGATGCTCGCCCCCTCACAGAACCGTGCGTGCGGTTTTCCCGCACACGGCTCTTCATCGCTGCTCACGTTAATAGGCTAGATTGATTAGATCGTGGTACCTTCTTGGTCTTGGCAGTGGGTGCAATTTCAAATACTTCTCGAAATCTTCCCATGTGAAGCTCTTTTTCTGGCTTCTTTTATTAAGCCACTTAATAAGCAATCTTTCGACACAGTGTCCGAAGGAACTGATTTTATTCACATTCCCTGTTACACCGTAATATCGATAGTGCCCAAGAACCATCAGGGAAACCATTCTCCAGATATCCTTCAGTTTCATGCTGTTTCTGCGTGTTTTCAACCACTTCCCAATTTTCTTCACTGCCTTCGCATAGCGCTTTTTCTGGGTCTTCCTCCCTACTTTGAAATGACCTTTCTTGGTTTTATCGCAGTAATGCGTAAATCCTAGAAAGTCAAAAGTTTCAGGTTTTCTCCCTTTGCGTTTCGCGTTCCAAGCTGCGAACCTGCCGAATTCAAGTAGACGCGTTTTCTCCGTAGAAAGCTCCAAACCGAACTTTTCAAGTCGTTTCTCAAGTTTTCTAAGGGTACTTTCGGCATCCCCCTTGTACTGACAGCATATCAGGAAATCGTCGCAATACCTCACCATCACAACCTCTCCTCTGCTCTCTTTTCGGACAACACTCACAAACCATTTGTCCAGCACATAGTGCAGGAAAATGTTTGCAAGAATCGGTGAAATAACGCCACCTTGAGGTGTGCCTCTTACCGACTTGTGCCTCACGCCGTTTTCAACGATTCCACATTTCATGAATCGGATCAGATACCTCTTGAATTTCGTGTCATCTATGCGCTCATCAAGACATCTCATCATCCATTTGTGATCAACGTTATCGAAGAATCCTTTAATGTCGGCATCGATAACAAAGCTTACAAGTGAAAAAGTGATGGTTCTGTCGATACAAGCCAGTGCCTTATGACAGTTTCTTCCGGGTCTGAATCCGTATGAAAAGTTCTTGAAAAGCGGCTCCCAGAGTGCGTTGAGCACCTCTGCAAATGCCATTTGCACAAGCTTGTCTTCGATGGTGGGAATACCCAGAGGACGTAATCTTCCGTCATCTTTTTGAATGTTTACACGTCTGACGTCCTGAGGTCTATACCCCATTCGTTTCATTCGCATAATCAAATCTTTAAGATTCCGATCAAGATTTTCCTCATACATATGCCACGTGACTCCATCAACTCCCACAGCCTTGTATCTATCCATTTGATAGAAGAGCCTTCGAAGTGATTCTTCACTGACATAATGCATCAGATTGCCGAACTTCAGGCGTTTCTCATCCCTTGCCTTTTTCGATAGGAAATTCAGTTTTGTTTCCATTTTACCTCCCGTAGATCTGTGCCTACAGATAATGTTTCTCCTCATCTCTACACAACGACGTAATCCCCTTCCCCGCCTTCAGCTGAAGCTTCCGGCCTTACAGCGGATCTACTTGCCACAGGCAACTTGATTTATCCGCTTTCAGTGTACACGGCTTTCCCGCGCTCAGAGTACTATGAGATTATCCGACTTCTTACGGAACATTCCCGAATCCTCACACTTTTCGGCTTGTCATCAGGTACCTGCATCAGCAGGATTCCGTAAGATCTCCCAAGTTCCGACACACTCCGTTCGATATCATGCCACGGCCTCCTACCCCGGGAAAGCGATGATGAGCTCACCATATCGTTCATCACCGTGCTGCATTCCAGTACCCCCATACCGTCTGCCTATCCACAATGCCCATTTCGGGGCTTGTAAGCCTTCACATCAGTTGCGGCCTAATATCTCCTTCCAACGAGCTTCACCTGCTTCGTCACCTCCACAGATGTCATTTTCAGTAACAGGCTGGTGGTCAACCTTTACCTGTGTAGGACTTTAACCTACTGGAGTGCGCCAGCTTCGCTTGGCGCACGGGGGACAGGTCGGCAGATATACAGATATACATTTTGCCCGATTTGATGCCTGTTTCGGGAAGGGCGCACACGCCGGCACGCCCCTACGATGTGCATATGAAATCGGTGGGTTAAGATGCGGGTTTCCCCTCTCAAGCCTGCCGAAGAGCAGGCGTTCACAAGGCCGCGAAGCGTGCCGTTCACAAGCGAAGCGTTCACAAGGCTTGCGAAGCATGCCGTTCTGAATTCAGGGCGAACACGGCAGGTTGCCGTGGGAATGCACCGAATTTATGAAAGTGGTCGGGATTGTCAAAATTAGGGAGTCGTGCCGGTTTCAAAGCACGAATGGTTTGCTACTCAGATGAATCATCACTGATATTCGGATAATATTTCGCGATACATTCCGGGCAGATAGTGTGGGAAAATTCTGCTTTTGAATGCTCTTCAATGTAACTCTCCAATTGCTGCCACTCTCCTTTATCATCTCTAATTTTTTTACAGTGCGCACAGATTGGAATTATTCCTTCCAGCGTCTTGATTTTTTCCAGTGCCAACTTCAATTTTTGAACCACAATATCGTTGTTCAACTCTATCATTTTCCTTTGTGTAATATCTATAAAAGAAGTCATTCTTCCGACAATCAGACCTGATGCGGATGAAATATTGGAAGCAGAAACTTCCACGTATATATTTGTACCGTCTCTTTTTTTTACAACAAATTCTTCTCTCTTATTTTTAGATAAGTCTAAAATCATAATTACATCTGAAAAATCTCTAACCTCTACTGTTGAAAACAACTCTTTGACATTGGTACCGATAATATCATCCGGTGAGTATTCGAAGGTGTCATAGAAAGAGTTGTTGGCAAATGTAATATTTCCACCCAAGTCAGTTAAAACGATCCCGCTTACAGCAGAGGTCAAAGCATCGAACACCACGTTTAACAAATCATTTCCAATCTCCGGAGAGATCTCCTTCCCCATTTTATCCCTACCTTTCTTGAAGCGATGGTATCTTGCCAAAGCTTCATGCAATTCAATTTGTTCCTTGTAAGGATAAATTAAGACTTTCTTTTTGTCAGACATAATAATCGCCTCACGCGGTTGTTGGTTATCGAATCATGTTATTTCATAATTCAACATTGTCAATGAAGTATATGAGCGGACAACGAACGGCAACGGAGTCGGGGTGGCAGATAAAGGAGAAAAAAGGGGGCTGGGCGGTAGACATACTCGATTTTATTCCTTTTTCGGGAAGGGCGCACCACGGAGGCACGCCCCCTACGATGTGCTTATGAAATCGGTGGGTTAAGATGCGGGGGTTTCCGCCAAAGCCTGCCGAAGAGCAGGCGTTCACAAGCGCAGCGTTCACAAGGCTCGCGAAGCGTGCCGTTCACAAGCGAAGCGTTCTCAAGGCCGCGAAGCGTGCCGTTCATCAATTCCCCATGAGCGCGAGAAGATCCTGGGCCGAAAGTTTTGCGCTGGTCTCGGTTCCTTCGAGGAGTGAATCGGCGAGGTCCTTCTTCTTTTTATGAAGGTCGATGATTTTCTCCTCGATGGTTCCGGCGGAGACGATTCTGTAGACGGTTACCGGTTTTTTCTGTCCCATTCGGTGGGCTCTGTCCGATGCCTGGTCTTCGGCGGCGGGGTTCCACCACGGGTCCATGTGGATTACGTAATCGGCTTCTGTGAGGTTGAGTCCGGTTCCTCCGGCTTTGAGGCTTATGAGGAATACGTCGCCGTCGCCGCTCTGGAAGGCGTCGATTCTCTTCTGTCTCTCCTTGGCGGGTACGGATCCGTCCAGGTAGTGGTAGCGGATTCCCCTTTCGCTGAGGCTCTCCTCGAGTATTTTGAGGTGATCCACGAACTGGCTGAAGACGAGGGTCTTGTGGTTGTTTTCCAGAAGTTCGTCGGTCAGTTTCTCGAACTGCTCCAGCTTGGCGCTTTCCAGTTTGCTGTTTGCATCGACCAGCCTGGGGTTGCAGCTTGCCCTTCTCATCTTCATCAGCTGGGCAAGAATTTCGATGTGGCCGGGACCTTCCTGCTGCTCCAGTTTTTCGAGTGCGCGGATTCTTATGGCTTCGTAGAAAGATGCCTCCTCGGCGCTCATTTTCACGGCGATATTTATCTCTGTTTTGGGCGGAAGTTCGGTGAGAACGTCGTCCTTTCTTCTTCTAAGAATGAAGGGCTGGACCATCCTCTTGAGGGCGTCCCTGATGTCCGCGTCGCCGTCCCTCTCGATTGGCAGCATGAAGCTCCGGCGGAACGCCTCCTTCTTTCCCAAAAGTCCCGGGTTGATTATGTTGAAGAGGCTCCAGAGTTCGGAAAGGTTGTTCTCAATAGGGGTTCCGGTTGTTGCCAGCTTGAATTTCGCGTTGAGTTTGCCCGCGCATTTGGCCCTCTTGGATTCGGAGTTCTTCACCGCCTGGGCTTCGTCCATTACGACGGTGGACCATTTGATCTCCTTGAGCGCTTCGATTTCGTTTATGAGAAGTCCGTAGCTTGCGATAAGAAGATCACCCGCTTTAAGATCTTCCAGCTGCTCTTTTCTGTCGCCGTTTCCGAAAATGACCGGTTTGAGCTCGGGTGCGAATTTTTCTGTCTCCCTCAGCCAGTTGATGGTGACCGAGGTGGGCGCGAGTACAAGGGAGGGACCTTCATCCTTCCTCTTGGTGAGAAGAGCGAGCGCCTGGACGGTTTTACCGAGACCCATGTCGTCGGCGAGACAGGCTCCGGCATCGATCGCCGCCAGTCTGGTCATCCAGAGGTACCCATCCTTCTGGTATTCCCTCAGTATGGCGTTGAACTTCGACGGAACACGCGGCTTTCCGGCAAATGCCTTTTCGATATTCTTCGAGAACTTTTTCCACTCACCGTCCCCTTCAACTTCGCCTGCACCCTCGGCAAGACCGTTTACCGTCGGAAAGGCCAGAGGATGAAGCGTAATTTCATTCTCCTCCTGCTTGCCCATCTTCCGGAGCGCCTTGAGTTTCTGGATGAGATCCTTCTCGAGACTTATGAATTCGTTCTCCCCGATACGGATGAAGCGACCTTTGGAATTTTCGATGCTCTCGAGAAGTTTGTCCATCTCGAGAACGAGATCGTTCCTTGCGTTGAGCCTTCCGCTGACGCTGAGAAAGTTACCGCCCTTCCGGACAGAAAGTGAGAGATCCTTGGCGGTGCAGGCTCCCACAACCGACATCTTTTTACCCTTGGGCCAGAACAACACCACATCCTTCATCTGCCTGAGCTCGCCCAGAAGTTCAAGGGTAGGCTCGGCATCCTGGAGCATCCAGCTGTAGTCCCCTGTATTCAGATCGGAAAGCACATTGCTTCTTTCGATAACGGAAGATCCCGATTTAATTTCTTTTTTCAAATTTCTCTTTGTAGAAAGCGAAGTCTCGCCCACCTTTGCGATAACTTCGGCACCACCCTCGCCCGGAGCGAAGGATGGTCCCTCTTCACCGAGAGGCTGAACAACCATATTGACTGCGAAGGCATCACCCACCGGTTTCAGGTGCAGCCTGATGGTGCCGTCGGCATCCACGCTCGGAACGGTCGACGCACCCTCGATCGAGGAGTGGACAGTCATCTTGCTCGCGAGCTGTCCGACAAGTTCGGATACCGTGGCCTCGGCCTTTTCCGGAAGTTCAAGTTTGGTTCCGCCCATAATTCCCGAGATTTTCCTGAGGGATTCGGAAATTTCATAAACCCTATAGCGGTTCGGAGTCTCCTCCACTATGTGAGCCTCCTGATATTCGTTGAAATCGACATTGAATCCAAGTTTCACCTTGCCTTTTTTCTTCTCCACTTTGAGAGCCACAGTGTCCCTCAGAAGTTCTATGGGCGTGTCGGGATTGACGGAGTGACGAACGTTGGGGTGACCGCACAGGGCGACAAGAGCCTGCTGATAATCGATCTCGTACCCGTTCTCATAGTAACCGGAAATCTCACGAATGGCGGAAATCACAGGCCTGTCCACATCCCGGATGCTGTCAACCTCGTTGTGCAGGAGCCTCTTGAGGGCAACAGCCCTTCCGGATGTCCAATTTCCACTCTTGTTCCTTCGCTGCTCCTTCACATCGATCCGGCAGGAGAAGGTGTTCACAATCCACATGAGCTGCTTGTCCACATCCTCCTTACTCATTCCTGACACGTAATCCTGGATGGCGCTGAGAGTAAGCTCCCAAGCCGCCTTCGGTTTGAGCATGGAGGCGAGACTCTTCATGCCGAATTTTTCCTCGACATTTTCTACGCTTTCACCCTTTTCGGCGAACTCCAGGAGAACCGAGTACTCCATCTCCATCCAGCTCAGTCCGGCCTTACTACACTTATTGAGCAGCTTCTTGTACTCCTTTGAATATCTCTTCACCTTTTCCGGAAAAAACCAGAGAGTAATCATGGAAATAAAAATAAAAGCGGGAATCGTGAGCGGACCGTAGTGACCATTTTCGATCCCGGTCAAAATATCTTCAGCACCTTCAAGATCCCCTCCCTTGGCGGAGAGAACGGCCCGGAAAGCCTGGAACACCATATTGAAGTTCTCACTATTGTTCGACCCTTTTTCCGCGATATTCTTAAGCCTTTTCCTGTCGGAGGAACTATCGAACATGGCAAGAAGAGCACAATAGAAAAGGGCTGAAAAATCATTTGGAAAAGCACTTTTTTTACCGGTTTCGCTCCTAAATGCCTTGAGCGCCTCGTCGAATTTTTTGTAGCTTGCCTCCATTTCGCCTGAAATAAAAAGCAGCATCGCCTCGGTTCTTAGACCGACATAGGTGGAACTTAATCGAGCGAGAACCTTTTTAAGCTGCTCGTGTGCGCCCTTAGAAAAGAGAAGAAGAGTATAAATATCGGCGACGTCACCGTTCCTTATATCTTTATTCATCATCCCAGGCAGGTTCTCCGAATCAAATCCGAAGAGGAAGCTGTCCCATCCCTTTTTGACGAGAAAAAAGTTTTTGATAGCGGCAGGGTAGTCGGCCAACCACAGAGGATCATCCATAGCGGCCTCGATTTTATCAAAAAGTTCAACAAACTCGGGCCTATCCCTGTCCTCCGACATAAAACCGTCGAGTATCGAGGCATACTTTCTTCCGTCCTTCGCGTAAAAAGCGAAACGAAGTTCCCTGATCTGACGTCTGAAAACATAGCTCCAGTAACCGGAAGAATGCTTGTAGATATCCCGTACGACATCAACGATGTTCAGGTAGTTTGGACTCTTGACGGCCATAACCATGGCAACTTCCGAAAATCTGGGATTGATTCTGAAATTGCTTTGAGTTTCCAGAAGTTTAAATTTCTTCAACGTTGAAATGGCGTTGTCCACATGCAGCTGACGAACCTTGACCCTGTCGTCGGTCATCACATTGGCTGCTCTCATGATCTGGAACATCTTTGTTTTGGGAACAGTCTCGTATGCCACGGCGAAGGCGTGAAGAACCTCTTTCTCGAATCCGGTCAGTTTTTTATAATGTATAGAAAAGTATGCATCCATGAATTACTCCTGCCTCTTTTTCGCTGAATTATAGCGAAAGCCGGAAAAAGGTCAAACCTGAAAAGAATACAGATCTCTGAAGAGTTGCGCTAATTTGAAATTCTGACACCTATATTGTCGAGGCTTTTCTGGAGCGGGGAATAAAATTGGATTATCATGGTTGAATATCCACAACAGAACTGGAGGAAACCATGAAACAGACTGTCTTTTCGATTTTTTTCATTCTTCTGCTTTTCGGTTGCGACGACTCGTCTAGCAGCGATGTGAAATCCGACATGGATCAAATTCCCGATCAGGATGTAACAACTGACGAGGATGTTCTTGATCCCGTATGGGCGGCAAGGTACAAAAAGGCGGATGAAAGCGCAGATGCAGTAACCGGTTCCCTGATAACCAGCAACAACGCTTTCGCCCTGTCCCTCTTCAAGAAACTTGCCGACAACTCCGAAAACCTGTTCATTTCTCCCTTTTCAATCTCCACCGCACTCTCGATGGCACTCAACGGAGCCTCGGGAAGCAATCTGACACAGATGCAGGCGGTTCTCGGTTACGACCAATTCACACTTGAGAAGTTAAACGGTGACTATCTCAACCTTCTGCTGAGCATGGATTTCGTCGATATGGATCTGGTACTTCACACGGCAAACTCGGTCTGGATAGCTCCGGCCTATGAAGACGCAGTGCTGAAAACATATATCGACACCCTTGAGAAGTGGTTCCTGACCGGGGTTTTCGAGGCTGACACTCCCGAATCTATAAACAGCTGGGTCGAAAACGAAACCGGTGGAAAGATAAAGGATCTCATAGACCAATTTCCACCGGATCTGATCATGTACCTTATAAACGTAATCTACTTCAAGGCGAGCTGGACAGCACAGTTCGATCCCGCGGAAACCTACGAAACGGATTTTACTCTTGCTGATCAGTCCAAAAAGAAAGTACAGATGATGAAATTCGAGGAAACCGCAGAATATGTGGGCTGGGTGGGAACCGACGTGGTTGGAATAAGGCTTCCATACGGAAGGGAAAAAATCTCTTTCTATGCATTTGCCCCTCAACAGGAAACCAAAAACGGAATCGATATTTTCCTTGAGGCGCTCTCCCCTCAAAAACTTGAACAGATCCTTGCATCATTTTCCAAAACAGTTATGGAAGGAGTTCACCTTCCCCGTTTCAAAATAGAATGGAAGCTGGATCTCAAAGAGACGCTCCGGTCACTTGGAATGACCGAGGCGTTCGAAGCCGGAGGATTCCACAACCTTGCCGATATGGAAAAGGCCAATCCGAAAATTTCAAGAGTAATCCATCAATCCGTAATCGAAGTGAACGAGGAGGGAACCGAAGCTGCAGCCGCAACAGCCGTGGAGGTTGTGGACGAATCAGTGCCGCCGTCATTCCGCGGCAACCGACCGTTCATCTTCCTGATCCGGGACGACAGAAACGGCGCCATCCTTTTCATGGGACTGTTGAATGATCCAGCAAACGGCGATTCTTGAAATATTGATCCTTTGGCCCTCCACTAATTAAAGAGCCGATATTTTCCCGAAATCATTAGCCGTTAAACAAAGTCATGAAGAACCAGCAGTTCTTTTTTTATAAGTGCCTTTGAATATAAGAATTTGTGGTTCTGGCTAATTAAATTTTTCATTTCAACAACTTAGTTTTAAATTACTATTTTTAGAAGCAGCCAATTGAGATATTTTAGTTCTTTTCACAAAAACCGGCACCATCTCTGAAAAGTATTTACATAATGATTTCAAACACTTAAGCCGTAGCCAAAAACAGGCACAAATATTGCTTTTTAAGATTTGCAATTTGCTAAAATTATTCCACTGTATGTGTTTTTAGAAACGAGATGGAAACTGTAATTAACGGAGGTTTTGTATGAGACATCTCACGGTAAGGACATTTGCGATGATTCTGGCGATTCTCTTCTCTTTCGCCATTTTTTCAACAACTTTCGCAAAAACAACTTCGGAAGGCAACAATGGATCATCCCTTGAGCAGATCGAAAAGAAAAGCGAAAAGAAAAAGAAGTTGAAGAAGAAGAAGAAAGCCAGAAAAGAAAAAAAACTAACAAAGAAAAAGGCAAAAAAGCAAAAAAAGGCACAGAAGGCAGAAAAGAAAGAGAAAAAAGTAGAAGAGAGCGAGGAGGATCTCTTCTAAATCGGCATACCGTTTCCTCGAAGGAACCGCAACAACAGCTCCCTTTACGGGGAGCTGTTTTTTTTTAATAGACAGGGGCTATGTTCTTTGATTTTTTCTAAGTTCAACAGCACGCAGATACTCCAGAGCTTCTTCAACCGTCGGGTGAAATCCTTCGTACCTTCGACCCATGTCGTCGAAATTTCTGAGAGCTAGAAGATCCCCCAGACAGCCGCTTTTTTCAATTTTTTGAAAACGTTTTTTCCCGAACTCTCCCTTTTCCTTTTCAAAAAGATCCATGTGGTGGGCTATCAGGAACTCCGTTCTTTCGGAGACAAGATCGGTCACCATCATTGCACCGGTTTCAGCGTGATTTTTCGAACCTTTTACTTTTCCTATATCGTGAAGAAGAGCGGCGAGTAGAAATTCAATATCTTCTCCATAACCGTTTTCTACCGCCAATTGAAAAACCTGGAGCGAATGGCTCAGAAGATTTTCCTCAGGATGGTACGGCTCGCCGCCTATTTCCGCAAGAGGCACCAGAAGATATTTCAAAATTCTGTATCTGTTTCCCTCTCTTTCCGATTTTGAAGAATATTCTTCAAAATCCTCTTTCGAATACTCTGATATTACAAGTTTTTCAAACTGTTTCAATGTCGCCTTCTCCATTACATTTCCAGTTATTGAACTTTTAAATGGAAAATGCTCCAGAGACTTTTCATAAAGTGAAAGTTCGACTTCGTACGGCCCTTCCACATGAATATGTGTGAAAATTTTCGATTCACCATCCTTGAAAATCTTTTTTTTCTCAACTTCAAAAAAGAGATTGCTCTCCTCAAGTCTTGTAAAAACTGCCTCTTCACTGTCACTGAAAATGTGTATATCGATATCGGATCCCCTGTGGATGTAACCGGTGAGGGTACTTCCTATTATCTGCGGAGAAAATTCTTCGAGAATTTTCATTATCCTGAGTCCGAAAAACCTCATCTCTTCAAGATGTTTTCCAAAATCATCGCCTTCCATCTCCTTTGCGACTCTGAGCAGCTCTTCATGTATTTCACGATTTGATGGAAGAATGGCGGGAGAAGCCGAAGGATCCACACCAAGTCGCGCCGCAGCCTCATTTTTGGCCGGAAGGTACTCACTTTTCTCCAGATACATTATTCTGGCCGCTTCGACAGCTATCGCCTTTCTCATTTTTCCGTGTTTCTTTCCCCTCGCCGCAGACATGTTGACTATCCATCATAATTTTTAAATTTTGCTATTGAAGGTCCCGAAAAAATCAGATACAGAAAAAGTTTTCCCGGATTTATTTACTTCTGTTATCTCCAATATTTCTAAGACCTACACCTTTGTCACCAACACCTCAAATTATAACCGTTACGACCCCAAATCGCCAAAGATCCATCGTTTTCATCTGTTTTTGAAATTGTTGGAAGTACAGTTTCGAAAAATTCCAACATCTCAAATTTGTCACGGTATCAAAAGTAATGTCGGTGTCGGTTATCATTGGATAAGATGTTTTTTAAAGATGAATCCCATGGAATTATGGTCACAATAAATGCAACTCCGATATATTTTTCATCACCCATTTCCATGAAGAAATCTCTCGCCACTTTAGAAAAGCGATTTTCAACATTTTTGTTTAGAAAAGAGATAAATTTGACCGAAACTCATTGCAAAAAAAGCATGTTAGCAAATGCACCGATTTATGTGCACTGCATTTTCACCAATATTATCATAGCGTTAGATAACTTTATTGGCTTTTTTCTGTTGAAAGTTGATAAAACTTTGCTACATTTTCAAAATGTTGAAAAGATGTTGATTGTTTTTCCCTGTGATTCCGTAAGTTGTATTATTTTTGCATCCAGTAAAAATATTCGATTCTTTATAGTTTTTTTGCACCCGAAAATCACGATGAAAGAAAACAGATGACTGAAATGTCAAGTTCCTGAATTTTCTTGACTTGTCACGGTTAAAAAAAATAGATTTAATCGGAGCAATAATCTTAAAGAGAAGCTATGGCTAATGTTGACCTGAAGAACGTAACAAAAAATTATCGTCCTGACAATTGCGCTGTAGACAACCTCTCAATTTCCATAAAGGATGGAGAATTTATTGTAATAGTCGGTCCCTCCGGCTGCGGAAAATCCACTACGCTCCGAATGATTGCCGGGCTTGAGGAGATTTCATCCGGTTCAATTTTCATAGGAGAAAAAAAGGTCAACGACATTCTCCCGAGAGACAGAAACATTGCAATGGTTTTCCAAAATTACGCTCTCTATCCGCACATGACGGTTTTTGAAAATCTCAGCTACGGACTCAAATTGAGAAGAACTTCGAAAGAGGAGATAAAAACAAGAGTAGATGAAGTTTCCGAAATCCTGGGTCTTTCAAAAATGCTGGGGAGAAAACCGAGGGCACTCTCCGGGGGGGAGCGACAGCGTGTAGCGCTGGGACGTGCAATAGTGAGAGAACCGGAAGTTTTTCTCTTCGACGAACCGCTCTCAAACCTCGATGCAAGACTCCGGGTTAAAATGAGATCGGAGATAACCAAACTGCATCGAAAGTTAGGCACAACCATGGTTTACGTCACCCACGACCAGACCGAAGCGATGACAATGGGAGACAGAATCGCGGTAATGAACAACGGAAAACTTCAGCAGGTAGACACACCGCAAAATCTGTACGATCATCCGGCAAATATTTTCGTGGCCGGATTTATCGGATCCCCATCGATGAATTTTGTCGAAGGTTCTGTCGATTTGAAAAAAGGTGAGTTGGAATTTTCATCCCCTTTCTTCTCATTTTTAATTCCGGAAAGATTTAAAAGTGTCATGAGTTCATATGAAAAAAAGAAAATCGTAGTCGGATTCAGACCCGAACACGTATCACTCACAAATGGAAAAGAGATAACGGGAAACGGAAAAATAACAGCCGTCGAACCGATGGGACCGGAAGTTGTTCTCTATCTGGAACCCGAAAAAGAGGACGACACCGTATTTCTCGCAAGAATATTCGCCCGGGACGTTCCGCAGCCGGGAACAACCACCGGATTTTCAATAGATTATGAAAAATGCCATTTCTTCGATCCTGAAACAGGAAACCTGATATAGTCCTGGAAAAAACATCACAAAAACTGTCTGTTTATTACCCAATATAATCAATTAAATCAAGAACCCCGCAGCAAGCTACGGGGAATTAGACCCTCCATATAGCTATTCCTGTTAAATTGATGAGAAAAAAACGAAAGATTTAATGTTTCCTCATGTCATTCATGCCCATGGCAGACTGGTATTTTAAAGGATTTAAAGGAGTTAACAAATCCTATTTCAAGGCTCCGGCGGTTAATCCGGAGACGATTCTTTTCTGGAAAAGAAGAACCATCACTACAAGCGGGACTGTGACGACAACGCTTGCGGCCATTATTACTCCGAAGGGCAATTCATACTGACTTGATCCGCTTATGAGGCTTATTGCAACAGGCACTGTTCTTGCCTTTTCATTTACTGTGAATGTCAGGGCAAACAGAAATTCATTCCACGCGGCGATAAATGAGAGCATGGCTGTTGTGACGATTGATGGTGCGAGTAGCGGTGTATAAATTTCCATCACGATTTGAAAGGGCGTTGCCCCGTCGATCTGTGCCGATTCATCAAGTTCGGCCGGGATTTTCTGTACAAAGGAGGTCAACACCCAGATTGTGAAGGGTAATGTGAAGATCATGTATGAGAACGAAAGCCCCGCCACATTGTTGAAAAGTCCCAACGTCTGAAGAAGAGTGTAAAGACCGGAAAGAACAGCTATTTGAGGAAACATTGAGATTGCAAGAACGGAGTATAGAAGCACTTTTTTCCCACGGAAAGAAATCCGCCCCAGCGCATATGCTGCAAAAAGTCCCGCGGATGTGCTGATGAATACTGTAAGAAAGGCAACTGCGAATGAGTTGATTATAATTCTCGCAAAATTCTGAGCTTCAAAGAGTTCCCTGTAATTCCCGAAATCGATTCCTTTTATCAAAAGAGTCACTTCAAAAAGCTCCTGTCCGCTTTTAAAACTGGTCAAAACTGCATAGTAGAAGGGAAAAAGTGCAAAAACAACGACGAAAATGGAAAAAAAGAGGGCTACCAGATTGTATTTCAACTTTTCACGTTTAATACCCATCCTTTCTCTCCCTTTGAAGCAGAAACATGTATCCGATTGTAAATATTGAGATAATCAAAAACATTATGATCGAGGCGGCCGATCCTGTCCCCACTTCCTGAAAATCCACCATCTGCTCCCGGGCGTAAATTGAAATCGATGCAGTTTTTTCGTTACTGCCCTGCATGATGTAGATGACGTCGAAAACCCTCATGGCATCGAGGGTTCTGAATGTGATGGTGATGAGAAATGCCG
Organism: uncultured bacterium; assembly: GCA_942492635.1. Lineage (GTDB taxonomy): Bacteria > UBP6 > UBA1177 > UBA1177 > CALOFP01 > CALOFP01. The sequence goes on along the minus strand of CALOFP010000002.1, from coordinate 950,376 downwards.
GTTTGAGTTGAGGAAGCGTGATCGTGATGAATCTTCTCATGGGTGATGCTCCGTCGACTGCGGCGGCATCGTAGAGTTCCTTCGGGATTGTCGAGAGTCCGGCAAGTATGAGAAGTGCGGCGAACGGTGTTGTTTTCCAGACGTCGACGGCGATTATTGCCGGAAGAAGAAGTTGCGGATCCCCCATAAATGCGATGGGGTTTTCGATTATTCCGAAATTCTGCAAAATGCCGTTAATAAATCCGAATCGGTCGTGGTAGAGCCATGCCCAGATCCTGGAGGATACGACAGTGGGAATTGCCCAGGGAACAAGTATTGATGCCCTTAAAAAACCTCTGCCTCGAAATGAGCGGTTCAGCAGCAACGCGACTGCTGTTCCCAAACCAATTTCCAAGAATACGGAAATGAGGGTAAATGTTACGGTTGTCATGACAGCATTTTGAAAACGGCGATCCGAAAAAAGATATTGATAGTTGTCAAACCCAATGATTGAGTAGGTTTTAAGATCACTCAGGTTTGTATCAGTCAAACTGTAAAAAAGAGTAGCCGTTAAAGGAAATGCCGCGACCAGCACAAGCAGTAGAATGGACGGAAGAATAAATAGTCTTGCCCAGCGAAGCCTTGTTTTCTGAAGCGTTCCGCCCCTTCGCATCAAAATGTCACTCCACCTTTCTGAGAACTCTTTCAATATCTTTCTGTGCGCTTTCCAACGCATCCTCTGCCTTGGAATCTTTTGAAAGCACACTGTGGACGGCATTCCAGAAAATGTTTGATATTCGGTTGTAGTATCTTCCTGATTTTGCAGAAGGTCTGGTCACGGCATTTTTATAAGCCTCATTCAGATCCTTAAAAAAGGGCAATTTTTCAAGGAGTTCTCGATTCTCATAAAGTTCATTAATTGTCGGATTGTAACCGCCCATAATCGCCCTTTTTAATTGAATCTCAGAGCTTGTGAGATAACGGACGAGATCGGCGGCGGCTTTTTTATTTTTTGAATATTTTGAAACCGCCAGATTCCAGCCTCCGAGAGTTCCCGATCCTTTTAAACCTTCTTTTCCAGACGGAATGGTCATTATTCCGACTTTTCCTTTAACCGGCGAATCTTCATGGTTCATGAGTGCCCAGGCGTATGGCCAGTTTCTCATGAAAATGGCATTGCCGCTCTGAAAAACACCACGGGCATCCTCTTCGGCGTAATTAAGAACACCCTGAGGCGAGATTGTTCCGATGAATGATGCGGCTGTTTCAAGAGCCTTCACCGCTTCGGGGTTGTTGAGATTTACTCGGCCAGAAATTTCATCAATGATCTTTCCGCCGCCGAAACTGCGTATCCATTCAAGAGCATTACATGTAAGACCTTCATAAGCTTTTCCCTGGAAAACAAATCCTGTAAGGGATGGATTTCCCTTTTTTTCAGCTTCAAGAACTTTTATTGCAGCCTCTTTCATTTCATTCCAGGTCGATGGTGGTTTAACTCCATGTTTTTCAAGCAGATCTTTTCGGTAGTAGATCAATCCCACATCTGAATAAAAGGGCATTGCCAGAAGCCTTCCTTTACCATCGGAAGCGTTTCTTATTATCGACTCAAAGTGCTTCCGAACCTCCTTTTTTGGAATGAATTTCCTGAGATCCACAAAGTGTTTTTTCAAAAGCATGGGCCATACAACATCAATCTGCACTACATCGATCTCATCACTTTTTGCTGAAAATATCTGCTGAAAAAGTGCGAGTCTGTCGTTGGTCAGGTTGGGACTCTGGAACATTCTCACCTTGTAACCGCTCGTTTTCGTCCACTCTTCACAGTTCCTTTTCGTCAGTTCAAACTCGCTTCCCACTGCTCCTGCAGCGATAACAACTGTTTTTTCACCGGATTCATCAATTTTGTAGGAAAGATTTAGAATGATAAATGCAGCGATTATAAAGATCAGGATAAAAATTATTTTTCTCATGGCCTTCACTTCCTCTCTAATGATTTTTTCATAGCATCCCATAATATTTATCACAAAGTGGTAGCTTATTTTTATCTCCCCTCTTATTTTAAGAGGGGGACAGGGGGAGTTATTCAAAAAAAACATCATCAAACCATATTTTTTTTGTTTTTTTCAACTCGATTACAATAACTCCCCCAGCCCCTCTTTAAAAAAGAGGGGGGCTTTCTAAAAAGTTCCTCTGTGGTATGGCTGTGGGATTTCATTTCAGATATCAATCTGAATTTGTAATGAATTTCATAAACGACGGCAAAATCATTTCTATTCAGGAAGCCGTTTTCTGATGAAATCGTCATAGATCAAATCGCAATAGAGTTTCAGTTTTTCCTTGGCCTGAATCGATACGCTGTATTTCCAGAAACCGTGAAGTTTCGCCTTTCTCACAAGTCGCTGCGCGTAGAGAGTCCAGTTGAATGAATCGTGAACTCTCCTTATTCCGTTACGTGAAATTTCATCCCAGTATGCGGGATCCTCTTCTGATTTTATGAAAAAGACCAGAAGCATGCTGGAAAGTTCGTCGTATAGCGTCGGATTTATCAAAAATCCGTCCTCTCCGTCACGAATGGTCTCGGACGGTCCACCGAATCTTGTCGCGAAGGTAGGCAGTCCCGATGCCATGGCCTCGATTACCGTAAGACCGAACGCCTCAAAAAGGGCCGGCTGTACAAAAACTCCCCGCCTGTCGGCCATTACTCTGTATATTTCACCGCTCTCCTCACGTTTGAAAGTTCTCGCAATCCACCGGACAGACCCATGCAGATTGTACTTTTCAAAAAGTTCGTACATCCGATGCACCTCCGAACGCTCCTCTTCGTCCTGGGCCCATTCGGCCTTGAGTGTTCCTCCGACCACTATGAGATTAGCCATATTCCTGAGCTCCTCATTTGTTGCGTAGCTCTCGACAAGTCCCGTGAGATTCTTGATTTTGTCCAGGCGCGCCATTGAATAGATCGGCACCTTTTGGGGATCGTCCAGTTTTCCATAGATAAACTCCTCATCCGATTCGAAAATCCAATGGGAAACTCTATCCCGTACTTCACTGTCTCTCCTTTTTTCCTCAGAATAGGGAAAGTACACATCTTCCGGCACGCCGGGCGGTATCACATTGAATTTGGGATGAAAAAGATTCACCCCGCCTCTCACGTGATAGAGATCCGGCATGGAAAAGAACTGATAGGTTTCATACTGTCCCCTCGCATCCTGCGTCCCTGTTATTTCCTGAGAAGTACTCGTGATGATGAAGGATGCCATGTTCATGGAGATGAGGTCTGCTGTGAACTGGAGTGAGAAATTGTAATCCTTCTCCTTCTCCTGCCAGTAGAGATCGGAAAAAATATATTTCGACTTCTCAAGTGCGTGGGCAATGTTGCACTGGGTAACTCCGAATGCGTTGGAAAGCATTGTTGCTACCATGTTTCCGTCAGAATAGTTCCCGATTATGAGATCGGGACGACCGTTGAACTCATTTTCCAACACCTCTTTCGACTCTTCAGCAAATCCTTCAAGATGGGGCCAAATGTGAAAACGTGAAATCCAGTGTGGAATTTCAGCACCCTCTTTATCCCTGAAGGGAACTCTCACTATCCAGCAGTTGTCGGTATCCTCAATTTTCTCCCGGGCAAGATGGCAGGTTGTCTCCTGATGATCGGGAATCAAGCGGGTCAAGACAACGATTTTCGGTTCAATTTTCAGCCCGGTACCTGAAAGGCTCTCCTTGAGAAACTTTTCAAGATACCTGACCTGATCAAGGATGTAGACAACCTGTCCACCTGTATCGGGCTTTCCGAGAACGTTTTTCTGGCCGAACCATCCGTGGGGTGAAATGATGGCTATTTTGGATATCATCGGAATTCGGGAAATAAAATCGGCAAGATGCTGCGGATCAGGATTGTTGAAAAGATCAAGAAGCAGCTGCATCGTCTCCTTAATTTTTCCGATATTGTCTCCCCACCCCCGGGTAAAGCCGAGCTCTTTCATCTCCTTGTAAATCGGGTCCTGATTCTTTTTGTTTTCATAAGCTCCAATGTGCTCGATCATGTAGTCCAGCTGAGCCTTCAGCGTATCCAATGTCCTAATTTTTTCCTTATCGATCAGAAGCTGCTGGTCATCCATTTTGTGGATGCTGATGAACTTGAAAAGCTTGCTGTTCCAGTTTTCAGGATCCTGAAAAATCTTATTTGAAAGAACCTTGTTGAGAAAAGCCACACCCTGACCGATATCTTTAGGATCCTTGATCGACGGCGAATAATCGTAAAAAGGTAGGAAATCAATATTTAAAAGATTCCTGTCCGGATGCTTTCCCGTGATTATTAAATCCCGAATCCTCAGATATTCGGAGATCGATATCTGTGAAAAGTTCAGTTCCTTGTCGATATCGTATACGTAGTTAACTGCAAGTTTGTAGCGATAAACCACAACGAACGAGTCCTCTCTTATGATGAGCTCCTGGATCTTTCGAAGAAATCGGTATGTTGTTGTTTCCTCACATTTAACCGGTTCAGCCCTCACCTCGTAGCAGTAAACTACGAAGCTGTTCTGAATCTCATTCCAGAGAAGATAACAGCTCTCCCGCTCTTTCAAATAATTTAAAAAATCCATTAAAAGTCCCCTTTCGAGCCTTCCAATCTCTATAGGCAGTTCGTTCATAGCACACCTTCCAAAAAATTATATTTTTCAATACCTTCGATTATTGCCCCGGCGTTGGGATAGTTGGAATAGAAGAGATCTTTATGCCCTTCCAGTTCCTTTTGATGATTGGCGACAACCACGCTATTCCTGAAATCCCGGAGCATCTCATAGTCGTTACCGGAATCACCGCATACCATTATGTCGTCCTCATATACATCCCACTTGTAGGCGAAATACTTTATTGCATTGGATTTCGAGGCCCGATACGGGAGTATGTCGATCATCTTCTGTTCGGCAACAATCAGGTTGTAGCGACATTTTTGTTTTCTCAGTACTTCATGAATTTCCCGGATTTTCTCCTCGCTGTACTCGTCGATGTAGAAACTGATTTTGTACTTTCGAAGATCAAGCTGAATTTCCAGGAAAGGCAGCGGTTCAAGGAGGGATCGAATGAGGAAAGGCTCCCACTTGTCGTTAATATGAGCTTCATATCCCTTATCGTAGACAAGTTGATCCTTCAGGCAGTAGTAAATTTCAGTACCGACTGAAGTAATGAGAACTCTCGGAAGGGGCACTCTGTTATCCTGCAGCACCTCCAGTGCGGATTCTATATTTCGCCCTGTTGCCACACCGAACCCAAGATGCTGCCTGTTGTTTTTAAGAATCTGACCCAACTGGTCAAGATAGTTCCTGTTTCCAAGCAGTGTGTTGTCTATGTCGGTAATGAGGAATTTCCTGAATCCCGCCATTGTTTTATTGATGCTCTGCTTTGAGCTCTTCTTCTCCAGATTCAGAAGCCCCTGTTCTTCAAGGTATTCTATGAAAGTTGTACAGTGAGCTTTCCAGCTGTAGTGCTTTTTCGTATTTATTATTCCGTTATTTGAAAATTCCTGCCACTCTTCAGGCTCGACCAAAATTTTCTTGACAGTTGATGCTATATTCTCACTCTTTTTTACGTCCACCAGAAGCCCGTTTCCACAATTTTTTACAATGTCTTTCGGTCCACCGTTGTCCGTAGCCACAATAGGTAGTCCCGATGAGGCGGCTTCCAGAAGAGTAAGTCCGAAGGGTTCTATAAATGCCGGGTTAACAAAAACTCCGCGGAGGGAAGCGGTGTAGCGGTAGTATTCGGGAACTTCGTAATCGATTTCGTGCTTCTTGGGAATCGCCAACTTGCCGTATAAATTAAATTTATCCATGAGGAGCAACATATCGGTGAGAATACTTCTCTCGGCCTTTTCCTTCTCTGTAATGTCTTTCCGAATTCCAGCAACTATGGCTAGATTTGCTATCGACTGAAGTTCAGGATCGTTTCCGTAGGCAGTAATTAGTCCCTCAATATTTTTACGTGTTTCCGGTCTGCAGATAGCCAGGATAAGGGGCTTTTCGGGATTTACGAGAAATCGATCAAGCTCCTGTCTTATTCGAATCCTCGCCTGAAGGCACTTTTCCCTCTCTTCCTCGTCAACGAGGGAAGGCTGGTCAATGTAGTAGTAGGGAAAAAACTTTTCCAGATCGACTCCTGGAGGAGTTACTCTAAAACTTCCTTTTTCATAATTCTCATAGAGCGAATACTGCTCCTCAATCTCCTGGTTTGTAGAGGTTACGATGAAGGTTGCCTTCTCTAGAATCCTATTTTCTACTTCAATTCTCCTCTCCATACTGTATTCGCTGTCGATCTTTCCCTCATCCATTCCGGCATCCAGAAGTTTCATCTTTTTTGGAATTCCAAGAGAGTGACCGGTGTGAATAAAGGGAATATTGAGCAGTTTCGATAGTTCCATAGCCACATACCCTGCATCTGCATAGTGACTGTGGATAATATCCGGCTGAATGCCGTTGGCTTTAAGGAATTTTATGCAGTTACTGACAAATTCATCAAGGTGGGGCCAAAGCTTCTCCTTTCTGATATACCTGTTACCACCGCAACCGACTCGGATAATGTTCACATTTTCGCTTACCTTCTCAAGATCGCGCGAATAGTCTTCGGAGAAACGCCTGTCCACGATTTTCCTCGTAAAAACGAATACGTTTCCGATTGACTCAACGCCACCAAGCTCCCTGGCATATTCAAGCACATACTTTGTCTGCCCACCGGTATCGGCATTTCTACCAAGCTCAAGGGTGTTACCCCTGAATAGCCCGTGAACATTAATTAAAAGAACGGTTAACTTCTTCATACGGAGTTCCCTCCATTTTTTATTCCCAACATCTCATAAAAATCGTCATTATCCGGAACAGCTCCCTCCATGCCGCAGATTCTGAGAGCCATATTCGAAGCAATTTCCAGAATTTTTTTTCTTTCCCAGCCAAGAAGAATGCCGGCACAAACCATGCTTGCATAAGAATCACCGGCTCCGACAGAATCAACAACATTTCCCTTAACCAGGTCAATCTTCTCAAAAGAGCCATTTCTGTAAAGGAGACTTCCCTTTTCACCAAGAGTCAGTGAAATCACCTCTATCCGGAATTTCGCCGCTACTTCCGTCACAATCTTTTCAGGATAACCAGAAAAAGATAACAAGGATGCTATTACGGCAAGTTCATCTTCATTTATCTTCAGTATGTCACTGTTTTCCAGGCACCACGTTATCAGCTCCCTACTGTAAAAATTCTGCCTGAGATTGAGATCACAAAACTTTTTCGCACTCTTAAAATTTCGGACAATCAATTTAACGGTTTTTCTCGAAATCACATGTCTTTGACTCAGGGAGCCATAGTAAATCAGATCATACTCTTTTTGAAGTCCTTCGGGATACTCGATAAAGTCGTAAGCCACATTTTCAACTATCTTGAAATCCGGAATTTTATTCCTATCAAGAGTTACAAGAACATTGCCTGTTTCGTGTTCCCCGTCGATTTGTATGTAATCTGAAGGAAAAGATCTATATCTCAAATAATTCACAATTTCCGAGCCCATGGGATCTTGTCCCACACGGCTTACGAAATCGGTTCTGAATCCGATTTTATTGAGATGATAGGCAAAGTTGAAGGGAGCTCCACCGAGCTTTCGAATGCCCGACTGCTGATAGCAATCGAAAAGAATCTCGCCAACCGATAATACCTTTTGTGTAGACATTGCCTCACCCCCGAGTGATCTTTTTATAACTCATATAGTATTACTTTACAATTTTAATGAAATATTTTTACTCGCCTCGATAGGTTTTTCTTAATGACTATAAAATCGATCAGGATTTGGAAATCTTCGCTGTTGAGGAATGTCGATCCAACAGATCGAACGGGAACGGTTTCCAACATTTTCAACATTTTTGTGGAGAAGTGCGGACGGGTAATACCGAAGTCATTGAAACAAAAAAGAATAACTCAAAGCACAAAAACATGTGCTTTTCAAAACAACCAACAAATTAAACATGTTAGACTTTTACAACATCCAACCCGAACCATAGCGCACTGAATTCATTACCTTTTTCAAAATTGTTTAAAAAATGTCGACAAACCAAAACTGGAGAAAAAGAGCCGGTATAAACAATTGTTTTACTTATGAAACTGCTTCACTATTGCAATGTTGATAATTATTCACTATAATCGCTTCTTACGCTTGTGAAATTGAGCTATTCACAAATCAACATCCCATATTTTTTAATATGGAAACACATTCGAAGGATGACTTTATGATACGATTTTAAAAGTGAGAAAAATCATCGCTTCATCCCGAAGAAATATTTTCAATACAACAATTTCGGTTTACTTTGCCAAAAAAGATAAAAGTCATATAATGTCGCAGAATTTACTGTTTTTCGGAGGAAAAAATGACTTTTAGAAAAGAGCGAGAAGAAGTTGCATACTTTATGAGAAGACTCTACACACAGGGACTTACTACAACATCCGGCGGCAACATAAGCATGAGAGTCGGCGACAAGGTTGTCATCACACCATCCCAGATCGACAAGGGAAGACTTCAGGAAGATCAGATCGGTATCGTAACTCTTGAAGGTGAAAATCTTACACCAGAACTTCCGCTCAGCATGGAAACCGGAATGCATCTGGCAATATATAAAAAGAGACCGGATGTTAGGGCTGTTGTTCACGCACATCCCGTTACAGCATCCAGTTTCGCTGTTTCCAAAACATCTCCGATAATGACAGAGCTTGCCGGTGAAACATGGGCACTGGTCGGAAAACCGGAATTTGCACCCTACGAAATAATGGGATCACCGGAGCTTGCCGAAGTTGTTTCGGAAACAACACTCAAAAGCGACGCCGTCCTCATGGAAAACCACGGTGTTCTTGCTGTTGGAAATAGCCTCATCAACGCATTCAACAAGCTTGAGCTTATGGAAGCGGCCGCAAAAACAACACTCATAACCAAACTCATCGGAAATCAGGAACCTCTTGAAGCCGACAAACTCAAGGCTCTCGACCTGCTAATGGGAAGATAGACCTTTCCATTTTTTTAAACTCAAGTAAATCAACCTCTCTTTTTCAGGAATTGATTTAGAACCAAATTAACCAACAGAATAATAATGATAAGCTGCATGGTCTGCTTGATATGAAAAATCGGGAGAAAGAACGCTCCAATCAGCACTCCCCCGAACATCGCACCCATACTATCCATCGCATAGAAGGTGACCTGATTTTTACCCTCTTTCAGCATCAGTGCAAGAACAACACCTTCGAAAACAGCTATCAAAAAGTTAAAAATGAAGTAGAAAAAAGAAGGCAGACAGTTTTCCGCACTGAAATTTATCAACCCTACCCACACCGCAAGAAGGGTGATGAATAGGGCTTGAGACATTTGCCATTTACCACCTATCTGAAATCCTGCCGCAAGTCCGAGCATGAACGATAGCGTAAAGGCGGCAATCATCTGATATACAAAACCGTAGTGAATCTGAAAAAGATAGATCAGAACAATTTCCATTACCAACGCTGTCAGGCTAACCGAAAAAACGGGAAAATTGATTCCGACCATCCCCTTGCCTCCGACTAGAATGACAAGAAGAAACATGGTCGTTACTATCCCAAGCTCAACCAACACCTTAAATTTTCTCAAGATTCTTATTTTACTTCCAAAATCAACTCCGACCTTTTCGAACCAAAAAGCAAGCGAGCCGAGGTAAGCCTCCGGCTTTAAACTTCTGTTCATCACGGTAGAACCGTACACTCTTTTTTTAAATTCATTGAAGCGAAAGGAATTTGTCCGGCTCTCGATAAGCACATCGTTAAAATTTTCCGACATCAACCCGAACCGTTCAGCCCGATCTTTCAAAACAGATTCGCTGTTCGAAATATTCCCATCTTTTGATCCTACAAACAGTAGTTTTCTGGAAGCTATAAAGACAGCATCATAAAAAACCGATTCAAACGTATGCCAAACCGTCTTAGCAAGTAGGTTCCCCGATGATGATGCCGTTTCAAAACCTCTCAAAGTAATTACAAAGACACCGCCGGATTTCAATCTGGAATGGACCTTTTTGAAAAATTCGATTGTATAAAAACGATTCAACTGAAGTGATGAAGGATCGGGAAGGTCAAAAAATATGAGATCGAACTTTTCTTCGCTCTTTCTCAAAAAAGACACGGCGTCCATTCTTATCATGCTGATTCCGTTTTCAAGACCACTTTCATCCGTAATCGATCTATCCGCTCCAAGATAGTAAAGATGGTCCACACGTTGATCCTTGAGAAAAAGTTCTCCGTAGCCGGAAAGAAGTCCTCCCATAAAGAGAAGATTTTCCGGTTTTTCATGCTGAAGAAGCACAAATTTGACAATTTCCTCCGAATTTTCAATTTTTGAACTGCCTCCGAAATTGAGGCCATTCCAAAAGTAGCTTCTGTTGCCAGAATGATCGGTAACATCAAAACGTCCGTATGGGGTATCCATGGTTTCGACAAGGTTCGCCGGCAGGTATCTTTTCCCGTACTGAGCGAGAAAGATCTCTTTAGAGAGAAATAGGAGAAATAGTAGAACAACTGCAGGAATTAAAAACTTAGAACAGGATCCTATCCTTCGAATCGGCTGCGTGTAAAGATGTTGAAACATGTAACCAACAATATTTCTACTTTCACTTTGACCTTCAGCATCACAGTATGCCTTTTCTTTCTTATCGTGGAAGGATGTGAGTAAACAGACAGAAGCCATTACAAAAAAAGCAAGAAATCCTGTCAGAAGAAGAAGGGAAAAGTTACTCAGGAACGGCAGAAAAATGTAGATGAACAGAGCACCAGCAAACATCCCTATCGATTCGAGTAAGTATACGCGGTGAGGGGTCTCCACACTGCATCTTAGAGGAAACAGTATCCCTCCAGTAAAAGATGCAGGGATCAGAATGAGTAAAGCAATAAAAAAAAGTACCGGAATACTGAGTGTCGACCCGGAGACAAGGGACAAACTTCTAGAAACAGGCCCGACTAGAAGGAACTGGATCGGAGCCAGAAGAAGATAGAGTATGAAGAGTGTATACAGCTTCTTTTCTACAAATCTCTTTAAAAAGCCAAATGAGAGGGATCCGAAAGCTGTCCCCATCAGCCAGATTGAGAGGAAAACAGAAAACACAAGTTCATTTCCGTTAACCTCAACCATCAGTTCCCGGAGAAGCATTGTCTGATAGACAGCAGAAGACCAACCCGCAAAGAAGAGAAGCGGGGTATGTCGCCATCTATTTAATATCACGACGCTTACCCGGCAGAGGATTCTTTTCGTGTACGAAAGGGATATTCATTTTTATAACCTTTAAGGACAGTTGCCGTTTTTGTCTCACCGCTATTTTCCAAATGACAATCACCCGACGGACCCACGACCATTTTACCTCATCAGATAGGGAGAGTCCCATTTAATCGGTTCTCTTCAAAAAGTAATACGAATTCTCAAATACGACGCCCTTTTCGACCCGCATTTGATCTTAACTGATCCCTTTTTTGACTCCTCGCCTCACATTTCTATAATGATAGCGAATCTTAAGGGAGTGTGCTGTGAAGGTTATGATTGTCGAGAAGGCCTCAATGAGAAAAAAGATGGAAGAGGCCCTGAAGAGTGAAAAAGAGCTGCGTGTCATAAATTCTGTCGGTCATATCGAATCGCTGCAGGATCTTGAAACGTATCTAAAAAAACATATTCAGAAAGAAAAAATCTACTGGAAAGATCTTCTCCCTCACCTTCCTTTCATCCCGAGATCCTTTCATCATCAGATTGTAAACAAGGAAGTCTATTCAAATATCGCCCGTCTTCTGAAAAATGCGGACGAAATAATTCTCGGATGCGACCCCGATCGTGAAGGAGAGCTTATCCAGAGAAACATCCTCGAGATCGCTAAACGGGAAGGAATTGTAAAGGCGGAGAAGATCTCCAGAATCTGGCTTCACTCCGAAACAAAAAAGGAAATTCAGAAGGCATATGGGGAGAGAAAAGATTTTAAGGAGTTCGAGGGTTACTACCGAGCTGCACTCTCCAGGGAAATTGTCGACTGGCTGGTCGGAATTCAGCTCACAATTCTCTATAGCGTCAAGTACGGGAAACCGGGAAAGCCCATCTCCATAGGTCGGGTACAGACATGGCTACTAGCCGAAATTGTTAAGCGTTATCTTGAGAACAAAAACTTCAAGCCGGAAGACTACTGGGTCTACACTTTTCTCTCAAACGACGGCGTATCATTCAACCTTGTTGATGAAGAGAAAAAAATTAAAAGGTTTTTCCAGAAGGACAATCCGGAAGAGATCAGAAAATCGCTGGAAGGGAAAGATCTCACCATCACCAGCGTCAAGAGAAAAAGTTTCACGGAATACGCTCCTCCCCTTTACGATCTTAAAACGCTTCAGAAGGATGCATCGTCACGTTACGGCATTTCACCCGACGACACACTGAAACTCGCACAAAATCTGTATGAAAAACACGAACTGATATCCTACCCTAGAACCGACTGCAACGTTCTCTCCCCCCAGGAGGCGAAGGAACTGAAAAACTCCATGAATCTTGTTTTCAAGTTCGATCAGTACAAAGATCTCGTTATGGCGGTAAAGGAACACAACCCTGAGCTGGAGCTCGATAAGAGATACATCGGAAAGCTCGAAGGTCACTACGCCATTATTCCAGTTCTCTCCTATGACAAATCGACCGTTCCAAATCTGCCTGACGGAGAACAGAAGATTTTCGATCTAATCGTAAAAAGACTCGTTGCGGCTCTTCTTCCTCCGGCGAAAGGGGAAAAAACAGATATCGAAGGAAAAATTGAGGAGTACCTCTTTCTCTCGAAATTCAAGAACTATACGGATCCCGGTTACCTCTCCTACATTAAGGGGAAAAAGGAGGAGGAGGTTATCTCCGTCGGCTACAAAAAGGGGGACGTGGTTTCCGGTAACATCGAGGAGAAGAAGGAAAAGACCACGGCTCCGAAAATATACAAGGACACACCTCTTCTCTCTCTGATGGAAAAGGCTCACCTTCTTATTCAGGACAAGAAACTGAAAAAGGCTCTCAAGGAGGCGAACGGTATAGGAACCGCTGCAACCCGAGCAAGTTTCGCTCCCCTTCTCGTGAAACGCGGCTACATTAAGAAGGAAAAGGGAGAGTACATCCCCACAGAACTTGGGCTTTCGCTTTATGAAATACTGCCTGAAAAGCTGACGATTCCGGATTTCTCGGCAGCCCTGGAGTTCGATCTTTCCCGATTCATAAAAAACGAAAATGCAAAAACACTTCGCGAAATTCTGAATGAGACATCAACTTTCCTGAACGACGTTTTTTCATCCATGAACGACTGTCCCAATGTTCTTCGAAACTCCGCTCCGATCGGACGCTGTCCCAAATGCCATAGCGATGTTGTGGAAGAAGAAAGGCTTTTCCGTTGTGTTTCTTGCGATCTGAAGGTATGGAAAAACACATCGGATGCAGAGATAAATACGGAAGATATGAAAGATATCCTGGAGAAGGGAACGACACGGAAAGTATTCGACATGAAATCACGTTCAGGGTCCCCCTTCAAGGCGAAACTCTCCTTCAGCAAGAGATCGGGTAGAATCGAATTCCTCTTCCAGAAAATGGAATACGAGGGAAATCATCCGCTCTCTCCCAAGCAGGTTGGAATCATCGAAAAGCATGGGGATGAAGAGACTCTAGCAGCTCTCAAGGAGGAACGTTTCGATCAGTGCCGCGAGTGGCTGGACAGCTATTTCAAGGGAAAATAGTTAAAGAGAAAAAGATGCGAAAAATCCGGAAGTTGAATGATCGAAGATTGTTCTCGCCGAGGGCTTCACTTGTCTTCAAAGGAGTATCCGTTTTTTCCGGATTTTTTGACACTGTACATTCTTCTGTCTGCCGCTGCAAGAAGTTTGTCTCCCTCCAAACCATCATCCGGGAAGAAGGAAACTCCTATACTGCTACCGATTTTGCAACTGCCTGTCTCATGAAAAAGCTCTTCCGAGATACTTTCGATCATTCTTTCCGCAATATTTGAAACCTTCCCGAGTCCGTTTACTTCGGTGAGTAGAACTACGAATTCATCTCCACCGAAACGTCCTACCGTATCGGCGGATCTCACACACCCCAGTAATTTTTCAGAAACACTCTTCAAAAGTTCATCGCCTCTATTATGGCCAAGGGTATCGTTAACCTTTTTAAATCCATCCAGATCGATAAACATGACGGCAATCATCTCCATTCGTCTTTTCGCACTTCTCAGGGCCACACCGAGCCTGTCCATAAACAGTGCTCTGTTGGGAAGCCCCGTAAGGGCATCGTGATTCGCCATGTGCCTGATTTTCCTTTCCATTTCCCTTCGTTCCGTTATGTCGAGAATGGTCCCTTCAATTACATTCTCATCGCGATAAAGCTTTGCATTAAGCAGACACCATCTTGTAGTTTGATCTACCGCCAGAAACTCGGCCTCAAAATCTGTCACCTCTCCCTCATCTTTCAGCCTCTTGACAAAAAAAGATCTCATCTCAGGAACAGCCCACCACTCGTTGGCAGAAGTCTGAAGAAGTTCATCCAGTGAAATCCCGACTATTTCAGACAACTTGTGGTTTCCAGCAATTATTACCGCACCGTTTATAGAAGTTCTGAATATTCCAACTCCCGCATTCATAAAGAGGTTTCTATACCTTTTCTCACTCAGGACCAGGGCCTTCTCGACCTTCTTCCTTTCCGCAATATCCCGATTAACACCTATGGTTGCTATGCATTTCCCGCCATTACCCAAAAGAGGCATCACCTTTGTCTCAGAAATACCTTCCAGTCCGTCCTTTCGTATGTAGTGTATTTCTCCGTTCCAGGATCCGTTTTTCTCTATGGATCTGATTATTTCCGGAGTGAGCCTCTCCCGCTCCTCCTCCCTGTGCAAAATTCCCGGGGTTTTTCCCAGCACCTCATACCTCTTATAACCGAACATATGCTCCGATCCGGGATTCCAGTCAATTATCTCCCCGTCCAGATTTGTAATTATGAGGCCGTCGGACATCTGTTCAATCACAAGAGACTGCCTCTTCAGAGCCTCCTCCGTATGTTTTCTCTCATCAATATCGAGTTGAATCCCTGCCGATTTAGCAGGATTACCATCTTCATCCCAGTCGTAGACCATTCCGATATTCAGTACCCACTTCCACTTTCCACCGGCAGTCAACATCCTGTGTTCGGAACGATACTCCTTACTTTTTCCAAAGAGATGGTTGGTCAATCCCTCCATCACCCTCTTGGAGTCATCAGGGTGAATAAGTTTCTCCCAGGTCACAATATGTGGTTCCAGTTGCCTGGATCTGTAGCCGATCATTTCAGCCCAGGTTTCGTTAAAATAGACATTCCCGGAATCCATCTGCCAGTCCCAGAGACCAAGCTTCGCACCCTTTACGGCAAAGTCGAGTCGATCCTTGCTGACTCTAAGCTCCTCCGTACTTTCCCTTATCCTGTTTTCGTATTTTCTCGATTCGTATCTGCTCAAAACAAGTGAACCGGCAATGAAGGCTGTAAAAACAAGCCCTATCAACAAGACAATCCAGGGGATTAACCGCTCTTTTATGGAGATGTAGTTTTTTCCGGCAATTGAAACAAACTCGATATTCAAACCCGGAAGCTGAAATTCATCGCTTTTTTTCAGTTCGGGAAAACTTCCAAGTCCCGAGATCATTATTTCATAAGCCCTCTTTTTCCAACTCCTGTTCCGCTGAACCGGTTCACTCTTTGAGCTTGCCGCCTGCAGAAAAATAGAGATATCCTTTTTTCCCAAACTGCGTAAGGGTCGTTCCGCCATCCTGTTGAAACTTACGGATGCCAGCAGATATCTATCACTCTCCCGGTTTTGCCTTCTGTTTTTAAAAAAAATTGGGACATTTAAATGTATGTAGGAACCGAGCAGACCTGCCGAAAGAGTTGAAATCTTTTCCGTCCCGAAACCATTCATAGCAGTTGCCAGAGAACTATCGGATATTTCAGTCAAGTTTTTGTCGATATCGACAATATGAATTATCCTGAATTTTCTATTCTTATGATTAAAAAACCGCTCATTTCTTTTCAAATGGTTGATAGTGCGGGTAAAATCTTCCGTTTTTTCAACAAAAGCAACATATCCGGTACCCTCATTCTCATTGAAGAGTTCCCTGACCTTCTCTTCAAAAACCTTTTGATTGGCCCCCCCATCTTGCTCAATCCATTTTTCAAGCCTGTCCATGGAGCTAACCCAGTTGCTCACGGATGAGTTAACATTCCGGATTCTTTCCCCTGTCTCATCTTCGAAGAAGTGCCTGATTTTCTCAAAAACCAGATACCTGTGAATGGAAAATGTGAGTAGGGAAAGCATCATCCCCATAAAAATTACTATGTAAACTGTAGGAGAAAAGAGATTTTTGGTTTTTCCGGGAAACATCAATACCTCCGGAGAATAGACTATCACTGCTAAAATTGGGACTGTTCATCATTTTAACAGCGATTGCATCACTGTACAATTCACTAATTCAGCAGGTATTCGATTTTCGCATTTCTAATAGTCCTTTAATTCTTCCTAATCATCTTTCTTTCTTTGGAAAATAAATTGTTTACAGAAACACGGCACTCAAACATCTCTGTGGAGCGATTCGACAGAGAATTCGAACTCAATCAATATCGACTCAAATTTTTCCAGCAGTGTTTGATATTTTTCAATAATTTTTTGCCAATTTCTTGATAATATTCCCTTTCTTGAGTAAAGATTATTCCACTGATCATTGAATTTTTGAGGGGTTTTACATGAAAAAACTATTGATTTCATTTTTTATCGCAGCTCTTCTGGTCTCCTGCGGAGAAGAGAAGAAGGCTGCGAAGCTGACTATCGAACGTGAATACGTGAAGATGGCGGCGGATCTGGACGTTCCGGAAGGGCATGCCGAAAAGGCGCTGTGGCTCAGATATCCCGCTGTCTCTCCCGACGGCAAAAACATCGCTTTCAGCTACGGCGGCGATATCTTTATTGTAAATTCAAAAGGTGGAGCCGCGAGGGCCCTCACTTCAACAGAGTCGTACGAGTACATGCCGGTATGGTCGAAAGATGGAAAAAGCATCGCCTTCGCATCCGACCGCAGCGGAAACTTCGATATCTACACAATGCCTTCAGCCGGAGGTGAATCCAAGAGGATCACATTCCACTCAGCCGGAGACATGCCCTTCACATTCACTCCTGACGGAAAAGAGGTTCTTTTCGTTTCCGCCCGTATGGATCCCGCGAAAAGCAGAATTTTTCCAAAAACCTCGATGCCCGAACTCTACAGCGCTTCACTTGAGGGAAAAAATCCCGAGCAGCTTCTCGGAATTCCCGCCATGAACGTTCAGATATCTAAGGACGGCAGCAGACTTCTCTACAACGACAAGAAGGGATACGAGGACAAGTGGCGTAAGCACCACAAATCCTCCATCACCCGCGACATCTGGATATACGACAGAAAGGGTGACAGCTACACAAAACTCACCGATTTCGAAGGAGAGGACAGAAATCCGGTTTTCTCTTACGACGAAAAATCGATCTTCTACCTGAGCGAAAAATCCGGTACATTCAACGTCTGGAAAACGAGTGTTGCGGATCCGAAGGATAATAAGCAGATCACTTTCCACAAAACCCATCCGGCACGCTTTCTCACAATCGCGGAAAACGGAATGCTCACCTACAGTTATGACGGTGAGATCTATACCGTTGTTGAAGGAAAGGAACCGAAAAAGCTTGAGATTTTCATTCCATCGGAAAAACCGGCAGGCAAAAGGGCTACAGTCTACAGATCCGATATCGACTACATGGATATATCTCCGGACGGAAAACAGATGGCGTTCATAGTACACGGTGAAGTTTACGTAAGTTCCGCAGACAGCGGGCTCACAAAGCGTGTCACCTACACTCCGGAAGAGGAGAAAAGCGTATCCTTCAGCCCCGACGGAAAAAAGCTCATCTACGCTTCCGAAAGAAAGGGATCGTGGAGTATCTACGAGGCTTCTATGGCTCGAGAAGAGGAGCGTTACTTCTTCATGGCGACGCTCATCGACGAGAGACCGGTTTTCGAAACAGAGGACAACACATTCTACCCAACATACTCACCTGATGGAACAAGGGTGGCTTTCCTCAGGAACAGGACAGAAGTCGTCGTCTACGATCCCAAAAGAGAGCGTGCAGTAACTGTTCTTCCAGCTGAAAAAAGCCTCAGTTACACAGACTGGGATCAGTGGTACAGCTGGTCTCCCGACGGTCGCTGGATGCTTGTCAACTTCAACGACAGAGACCGCTGGAGCCGTGAGGTGGGTCTTGTGAAAACCGACGGAACGGGAGAGGTGATCAACCTTACAAACAGCGCCTTCGAAGATAACCTTCCGGAATTTTCACCGGACGGAAACATGGTGATATTCGGATCTCGCCGTAACGGCGGCAGCGACCTCTACGGTCTCTTCCTCAACCAGGATGCCTACGACACATTCCGCCTGACAAAGGAGGAGTTCCTCCTTCTCAAGGAGAAGAAAAAGGAGGAGCAGAAGAAGCTTAAAGGTAAAAAACCTGCTGAAAAGCAGAATATGGAGACAGTATTTGAAAAGGAAGGACTTGAGGAGAGACTCGTATTGCTCAATCCGGAGCACGGCGGTTTCACAATGAGACGTTTTTCACCCGACGGAGAAAAACTCTACACAGTCCGAAACCTTGAAAAGAAGTTCGACATAGGCGTTATCGAACTGAGAGATAGAAAGTACAGAGTTCTCACATCCGTTCCGAAAAGTTTCAAAATGTTCTGGTTCGCACCTTCATTCACCGATTTCAGGATAGACAGGAAGGGATTGAACCTCTACTTCCATTCCGGCGGAAGAGTCACACAGATTTCTACTGTTACCGGAAAACAGAAACCCGTTGCAATAAACGCTGAATTCACAGTTGATCCGGACTCCGAACGTGACTACATGTTCAACTCAGTATGGCAGACCATGAGGGACAAGTTCTACAAGAAGGATCTCCACAACGTGAATTGGAAAGAGATGAAAAAGAGCTACGCCCGCTTTCTGCCACACATCAATAACGGTCACGACTTTGCCGAAATGCTTTCCGAACTTCTCGGGGAACTCAACGCATCCCACACCGGAGCCGGCTTCATCGAGCACAAACCCTACGGAGATTCCACAGGAGCTCTCGGAATTATCTTCGATCCTGACTACAAGGGTGAGGGTATGAAAGTTCTTGAAATTCTCGACAATTCACCGGTGAAAAAGGCAAAATCCAAGATCAATGAAGGCACCGTAATCACAAAGATCGACGGCGTAAAGATTGAGAAAAACACAAACATCCACTCCCTTCTCAACAGGAAAGTTGGACGCTACACCCTCGTATCATTCAGGAACTCCTTACTCGGAAAGGAGAAGGAAGAGAGAATCAAGCCCACAAGCTACAGAGCCGAATACAACCTTCTCTACCACCGCTGGGTCAAGAGAAACCGTGAAGAGACCGAAAAACTCTCAAACGGAAGACTCGGCTACGTCCACGTCCGCGGAATGGATCCGGGCAGCTTCCTGAAGGTTTACGGAGACGTTCTCGGCCGATTCAGCGACAAGGACGGAATCGTAATCGACACCAGATTCAACGGCGGCGGATGGCTCCACAACGAACTAGCCGTACTATTCGGCGGAAAGAAATACAGCCGCTACAACCACAGAGGGCAGAGAAACTTCGGAGGCGATCCCGGAGACCAGTGGACAGGAAAGACAATCCTTCTCGTCGGTGAAAGCAACTACAGCGACGCCCACATGTTCCCCTATACATATCGGGAACTGAAACTGGGTAAAATCGTCGGTATGCCGGTTCCCGGGACGGCCACAGCCGTATGGTGGAAGGGACTTGTCGACAAGAGACTCTTCTTCGGAATTCCTCAGATCGGAATCATGGACAACGCCGGCGACTACCTCGAGAACAAGCAGCTCGTACCCGACTACGTAGTTGAAAACCAGCCGAAAGAGGTGACAGCCGGAAAGGACTCTCAGCTCGAAAAAGCCGTAGAAGTTCTTCTCAAGGAGATCGACGCGGAAAAGAAAAAGAGCGAAAAGAAGTAGATTCTGCTGAAACCTGACACCCTCTTATCTCATTTCATTAAAACTTCAAGTTCTTACCTGCCAAACTAGCACAGAATACGCTATTGCTGTATCAAATGATTACGGCATTTTAATAAAAGAGGGGGATTTACACATGTCCGATTTTCTGAGGCAGCAAGGATTGGTAATGTGGGACAGGGAAAACCCGCTAAGACAGGCTCTAATCGATCGTCGGTGAAAACTGCAGATGAGGTTGCCGCCTGGATTGTTGAAGTGAGAAAAAATTGTGGACATGGTGGACGTAGTGAGAAAAACCAGTGTCCGTCCAATCTGTCCAGCAGAGTCCACCATGAGCTTTCCCCTAATGCGGCCCTGGTCTTGCT
Source organism: uncultured bacterium (assembly GCA_942492635.1). Classification (GTDB taxonomy): domain Bacteria; phylum UBP6; class UBA1177; order UBA1177; family CALOFP01; genus CALOFP01. Next base: position 929,911 of record CALOFP010000002.1, on the reverse strand, counting down.
GGCAGCAGCTTGTTCCCTCCTCGACCGTCAGGTCGAATATCTGGCAAATAATTGTGAAACACATGGAGGATTTTCTGAGCGGCTCTATCGTGTTGCCAGTTCTAAAAGGAGGAATCACTAATGCGTCTATTCACCCTCTCCACCTCAGAGCAGCGACTCCAATTCCTTTAATAAAATGTTCCTATCCCATTCAGCCTCACATTCCCCACCCGGAAAAATATTTTTCTCTTTCCCGCCGCCATCAGCGCCGTCATAAAAATATGCTGTGCAATCGAACTGCTGAATCTTCTTCGTTAAAAGTTTTCAGATCTTTTCAGCCGCTGAAGTCACTTCGATATTTTTTTTATGATGAAAACAACGCCTGTTTCCGGTTTATTATTTTTTTCGACGACGATTGATTCCGTCCTGTACTATTATCACGTAAAGAACCAAACATTCCCGAGCTGGTTTAAACCCAAAAACAGAGCTATAATTTAAATATGGCTATGGATGACGCTTTTGTATAAGTCACAGATGGAGACTGTTATGGGACGCACACTCTTTATCGGAAACATATCGAAATGTACTACTCCGGAAGGGCTAAGGGAAATATTCTCCGAATACGGGACTGTCGAAGAGGTTTACGTTCTTGACGAAAGGGGTATAGGTTTTGTGAGGATGTCCTCTTCGGACGAGGCCGAAGCTGCAATTTCGGAGTTGAATATGACTTTTATCGAGGGAAATGAGATAAGGGTCGAAGAGGAACACTCTTCAGAAAAGCGGGACCGGCGTGATTACATTTCGCGTTATCGCTTCTGATCCCTGTTTTTACGGCCGCCTTTGCGGTCGCCGAATCTTTTTTCGCCGTGTCTGCGGTCACCCTGTCTGCGATCGCCTCCACTTGTCTCTCCTGAGTTGCGGTCGTGAGCCTTTTTAACGATTTTTCCCATCGATTTGAGAATCGTATCCGCATCCTTGGGGTGAACAAAGGCGAATGAGAAGGATTCCATAACGTCTACGAATTTCGACTCTATGTTCCTTACTCCCGATTTCTGCTCAATGAATCCGGCAAGTTTGCTGCTTGTGAACCCGTCCTTCTTTCCTCTTGCGATGAAGAGTTTCACCTTGTTGCGGCCACCCTCTTTTTTCGGGAAGGACTTTCTGCGCTCCCTTCTCTCCTCAACCTTCTGAACCTCTCCGTAACGTCTTCCGAGAAGTTCGTTGTGAAATCCGGCTTTGAGAAGAGCTGCAACCGCATTCACTCCGCCGTGAGTTTCAACAAGCTCGTAGGCCATTGCAAGGTAGGCATCGTGCTTTTCCTCTTCGATAAGGTCTTTCAGTCTGTTCTCGAAGAGTGAGAGTCTTCCCTTCTTTATCTCCTCAACCGAGGGAACTTCGATTCGTTTGATATCGCAGCGGGCGTGGCGACTAACCATCTCCATCATTCGTCTTTCGAATGTTTCGACGATGGATACGGCGACACCTGTTTTTCCTGCTCTACCCGTTCTTCCGATACGGTGAACGTAGGTTTCACTGTTCTGGGGAAGTCCGTAGTTGACGACGTGTGTAAGGTTGTTGACGTCGATACCCCTGGCTGCGACATCCGTCGCGACAATGGCGTCAAGTCTTCCTGCCTTGAACATTTTGAGAACTCGTTCTCGTTCGTTCTGGCTCATTTCACCGTGGAGTCCTTCGGCCCTGTAGTGTCTCTTTATGAGCTGATTTGCAAGCTCCTTTACCTCAAATCTTGTACGACAGAATACGATTCCGTAAAACTCTTCAGAGCTGTCGATAATTCTGCAGAGCGCCTCAAACCGGTCCTGACCTCTTACGAGCATGTAGGACTGATCGACAAGGTCGGCTGTAAGCTCCTTGCTCTTTACCGCGATGTGGCGATACTCACCCATGTAGCGCTTTGCAAGTCCGAGAATTCGAGGAGGCATTGTGGCCGAGAAGAGAAGCATGCGCCTTTCGCTTCCGACGAAACTGAGGATCTCCTCGATATCTTCGATGAATCCCATATTGAGCATCTCATCCGCCTCGTCGAGAATAAAATGGCTGACAGCGGAGATGTCGAGGCTACCCCTTCTCAGATGGTCGAGAATACGACCCGGAGTTCCGACAACGATGTCCGCACCCTTCTGAAGCATCTTGAGCTGTGGTGAAAAGGGTGTTCCGCCGTAAACGGAGACGATTCCCGCCCGTCTGTCACCGCGGAGAGATCTCATTTCGTCGCAAACCTGGATCGCGAGTTCTCTTGTTGGTGTAAGTACAACCGCCTGGACGTTACCGTTTGGAACAAGGTTCTCGAGAATCGGAATACCGAAAGCAGCGGTTTTACCTGTACCTGTCTGAGCCTGTCCTATAATGTCACAATTTTCCGAAAGAAGAGCGGGGATAACCTTTGCCTGGATAGGACTTGGTTCCACGAATCCCTTGTTGTCCAGTATTGCGAGTGTCTCTTCGGAAAGGCCCAAATCTGAAAAAGTCTTTATTTCTTGCATATAGTCACCGAAAAAAAAGAAAAAAATAAACGGCCTGCAGTATAGCAGAAAAGCAAACTAATGTAAACAAACAACAATCTCACCCGAAAGACACCGCAACTGAAAGAAAAGTAAATACGTCACCTTACAGCAACACAAAAAACTGGAAACAGATGGGGATTGTCAGAAACCTTTTATTGTGATAGAATATTTATTGATATTTCTGCGTCTCTGTTTTTCAGCGGCGTGGAAGGTGCAGGCCCGGAAAGCTTGTTTCACTTTCTGCGGCAGGGCGGTTTTTTTTCCGACCCGCACGGAGGTTTTCGGATCCCGGATGTTGTTTTACTTAAATAATGTGACAACCGGTCCGATGCCCGATCAATTCGTTCTTTTTGATGAAACAAAAAATATTTATGGAGGGTGGTAGGGATGCATTATTTGACAAGATTAGGTACGTTTACCTTTTTTATCTTCTTTTCATTGGCGGCGTTCGCCCAGGTTCCCGTCAATATCAAGACAAGCGGAGCTCTAAAAGTTGCACCGGTCAGTGCGGAGTACGACTCCTATCTGAAATCGAAGGAAGATCTTCGTTTCCGTTCTACCCAGAAACAGTCCCTCGGGTTTGTTCCCCCAACGGTTGATCTTCGTCATCTTGAAAAAACATCTCCAATGATACGGCGTTTCAGGGCACCGATTCCCACCAGGTACGATCTGAGGGAGCAGGAGCTTTTAACTCCGGTCAAAGCTCAGGGAAGATGCGGTTCATGCTGGACATTCGCCACATACGGATCAATGGAGTCGACTATCTTCGACGAGGGATTTTTCGATTTTTCCGAGAACAACCTCAATAACCGGCACGGATTCGATTTCCCAAGATGCGAGGGTGGAAACCAGAATATGTCTATCGCATACCTCTCCAGAGGGGACGGTCCCGTTCTTGAAGGCGACGATCCCTACATCACATCCAGCAGCCCTGCCGGTCTTGCGGTTCAACGCGACCTGAAGGAGGCTATTTTTTTCAGCAGAAACGAGATAAAGGAGCTTCTTCTCAAACACCGTGCAGTCTACACCAGCATGCGATGGGAAGATGCCTACTACACCCCCGCCACTTATTCATACAACTACACAGGAGCCTCCAGTTCAACCAACCACGCAGTTGTGATCGTTGGCTGGGACGATAACTACGATCGCAACAACTTCTCCCAGGCTCCCTCCGGAAACGGAGCATGGATCATCAGGAACAGCTGGGGCAGCTGGTGGGGAGAGAGCGGTTACTTCTACATAAGCTACTACGATAAGTTTATCGGAAAGCGGAACACCCTTTTCAACGAGACAGACGTTACCGATCACAACGTCAACCGATACGACTACGATCCGCTGGGCTGGGTCTCCAATATCGGTTACGGAAGCGACACTGCCTGGATGGCCAACGTTTTTACATCCCGAGGAAAGGAGTTCCTCACAAGCGTATCCTTCTACACACCCGCCCACAACAGCACATACGAAGTACAGATTCATAAAAATCCGACTAATCCTCCTCTAAGCTCGTCCGGTCCCGCATCCACTGTCAAAGGAACCATTCCTTTTTCAGGCTATCACACGATTGATCTCATCGACTCTGTAGCGCTTGATCAGGGAGAGGTTTTCTCGGTTGTTATAAAGATCACATCATCCGGATACTACTACCCTGTTTCCGTCGAGATGCCCTACCCTGGATACTCATCTGCAGCCGGATCAGCAGCAGGGCAGAGCTACATTTCCCGTCTCGGCTCCAGCTGGCAGGATCTTCACTCCTCCAACCCGGGATGGAACATCTGTATCAAGGCTTTTACAAATACAAAAATACAGCCGAAGCTTTCTGTTTCTGTAACGGGAAACGGCAAAGTTGTTTCAGGCGATCGAATCAGCTGCTCAGATAACTGCATGGAATCCTTCGATGAAAATGAGAGCATTGAGCTTACGGCAGTTCCCGATGCCGGTAGTTTTTTCGTCGGATGGGAGGGAGCATGCACAGGCAGCGTAACATGCAGTTTGACAATGAACGAGGACAAATCGGTTACCGCCATATTCGACTACATAACTTACGATGTCAACATATTCAGTGAGGGAATGGGATCCGTCGCACCTTCCGGCAAAGTCACCGTCCGCGAAGGAGAATCGCTCACTCTGGAGATAAGACCCGACGAAGGCTACTACGTCAAAGACATTCTTGTGAACGGAAAATCCGAAGGATCGAGATACACTGTCGAGATTCCGAATATCTCGGGGGATACCGAAGTACGGGTTATTTTCGCCGATGCCACCGGCGTATGCTACACACCGTACGGGTTCGATAAACCGAAATACGACTCCCACTTCATATTCGACTTCAAAGGAGTAATAAACGAGTACGAAATGACATACACCGGCGGAGAGGGAAACTTCAAGGCCGTAATCCAGGACGGAGAGAGAGACTACTCGAGCCTTGCAAAACGTGCCGAGTACTACCCTCTCGACAACATAGTCGGCGTTATGACCTACGGAGTCGAGGACTACAAGGTGGGCCTCATCAATGTAAGTCACAGTTTTCTGGATATTGAGGATCTTCTCGGACTTAAGGAGAGCGACGAAATCCTTCTTCCAGCAAAGGACTACACCGGAGTTGTTCTCTCCCAGGCGATAATGAATACGAAGAAGATGAAGCTGATGAAAATGTGTCATGTGGCTTTTTCCATCGGCGGAGACTACCTGGTGTGCCACGGCGATAATGAGAATTTCACGACAGGTGAACACCTGGACGTACGAGGAAACATCTCCCTTTTCGACGACGAGCACGGCGTAAAATCGGTTTTCGAAGATCTGGAAAAGGAGATCTGCCAGTGTTTCGACGACGAGAAGGAAATCCCCTGTCCCGAAGAAGTTTGCGAGCACAGGGACCGTCAGGAGACCGCCTGCGGACTCAACGGAAACGGAGTTCACTACAGAATCTGTTTCCGCGGAATGTGGTCGCAGTACTCACCGTGTATCGATCCCGACGTTTGTAAAAACGGTACTAAAGAGACCTCAGATCCCTGCGGAATCAACAACGCCGGGGCAATGGAGAGAACATGTATTCTCGGACAGTGGGGCGATTGGTCATGTAACGATCCAGACATCTGCGTAAACGGCACTAAGGAGAGCAAAAGCTGCGGAATCAACGAGCGCGGAAAATCGGATCGAACCTGCGAAAGCGGCCAGTGGACCGCCTGGACAAACTGTGACGATCCCGATGTCTGCAGAGACGCCGACCGCCGTGAAACCTCATCAGCATGTGGGATCAACGGCAGCGGAAGCGTTGTTGAAGAGTGTGTCGAAGGAAGCTGGAAAGATACCGGAATATGCAAAGACCCCGATGAATGCCGAAACGGAAGCACAGAAGAAAAAAGCTGCGGAATCAACAACCGCGGAGTAGAAAAAAGAACCTGTACTTCAGGAAAATGGTCACCTTGGTCAACATGTGAAGATCCCGATATCTGCACCGACGGAACGACAGAGGAAAAAACCTGCGGAATCAACGACCGCGGAAAGGCCAAGAGGAACTGTCAATCAGGACAGTGGTCCACATGGTCAACATGCGTCGACCCCGATGTATGTGTTGACGGAACTATGAGGGAAGAATCGTGCGGAATAAACATGAGAGGAATAAAATCCAAAACATGTACTGCAGGTATGTGGCCCGAATGGAGAGCATGTAACGACCCCGACGAATGTCTTGACGACGCAAAAGACTCAAGAGAGTGCGGATTCAACAACAGAGGAAGCCAGGAACGCACATGTCTCGACGGAAAATGGGGCAACTACGGCAATTGTATCGATCCAGACATCTGTCCGGACGGAGCAACAAAATACACAATCGACAACTGCGGAATCAACGGTCGAGGAGATACCGTAAATCTCTGTCAGAACGGACAGTGGAAGGATACGGGTATCTGCGAAGATCCTGACGAATGTAAAGACGGCACGGGATCAAGCGAATCCTGCGGATTGAATGCAAGAGGAACACACTCCAGAAAATGCGAAGCCGGAAAATGGTCGGACTGGACCGCATGCGTCGACTCCGACATCTGTATCGACGGGGCAAAAGAAAATAGAAACTGCGGAATTAATAACCGCGGAACATCGGATAGAGTTTGTAAAACAGGACAGTGGGCTGAATGGACCACCTGTGTCGATCCCGACATCTGTACCGACGGAACAGTCGAAAAGAACGTCTGCGGAATCAACAACAGAGGAGAATCCACAAGAAACTGCCAGACAGGACAGTGGACAGATTGGAGCGCATGCGTCGACCCCGACGAATGTAAAGACGGAGCAACAGGAAGCGAGAGCTGCGGACTCAACAACAGAGGAACACACTCCAGAAACTGTGCCTCCGGAAAGTGGTCCGAATGGTCTACCTGCCAGGATCCCGACATCTGTACAGACGGAGCGACAGAGGATAAAGCCTGCGGAATCAACAACCGCGGAAAAGAACAGAGAAACTGTACATCAGGGCAGTGGTCCGCATGGTCAAGCTGTGTCGACACCGACATCTGTACCGACGGAACAGTCGAAAAGAACGTCTGCGGAATCAACAACCGCGGAGAATCCACAAGAAACTGCCAGACAGGACAGTGGACAGATTGGAGCGCATGCGTCGACCCCGACGAATGTAAAGACGGAGCCTCTGAAAGCGAGAGCTGCGGACTCAACAACAGAGGAACAACAGAAAGAAGCTGCGCAACTGGAAAATGGTCCGACTGGTCCACCTGTGAAGACCCCGACATCTGTACAGACGGATCAGCAGAGGATAAAGCCTGCGGAATCAACAACCGCGGAAAAGAGCAGAGAAGCTGTGAAGCAGGACAGTGGTCGGCATGGTCAACCTGTGAAGACTCCGACATCTGTATTGACGGAACAGTCGAGAAAAACGATTGTGGAATCAACAACAGAGGAGAATCGACAAGAACCTGTACAACTGGAAAGTGGACAGAATGGTCATCCTGTGCCGATCCCGACGTCTGTACCGACGGATCAACAGAGGATAAAAACTGCGGAATCAATAACCGTGGAACGTCCACAAGAAACTGTACGGCTGGACAGTGGTCCACATGGTCCACATGCGCCGATCCAGACATCTGCACCGACGGAGCAACAGAGGATAGAGCCTGCGGAATCAACGGAGCCGGAAGCGAAACAAGAAGCTGCTCATTGGGACAATGGACTGATTGGTCCGAATGTGTCGACAGCGACATATGCAGAAACGGTGACGAGAAAGAAACCACCTGCGGAATCAACGGAAACGGAGTAAAGAGAGAGATCTGCGAATTCGGCTCATGGATTGAGGTTTCGGCATGTATCGATCCCGATGTCTGCCGGAGCGGATCGATCGAACAGGGCTCCTGCGGAATCAACGGAAACGGAACTATAACCCGCTTCTGCCGAGACGGAAATTGGGATCCATGGAGCGAGTGTAGCGATCCGGATGAATGCAAAAACGGCGATGGACAAAAACTGAATTGCGGAAAAAATAACAACGGATACATGGAACAGACCTGTACGGAAGGAAAATGGCCCGGATTCGGACAATGTGTTGATCCTGACGAGTGTGTTAACGGCGATAAGAAGATAGGCCCATGCGGACTCAACAGCAACGGAGAAGCTAAGCTGATGTGCAACAATGGTCACTGGGATATTATCGGCGACTGTAAGGATCCCGACATCTGTGTTAACAACTCGACGGAGACCGCACCCTGTGGATTCAACGGAAACGGACAGATGATAAGAACCTGTGCAAACGGTATCTGGGGCATCTGGTCCGGCTGTAACGATTCCGACGAGTGTACGAATGGTGACACAAGAACAGTATCCTGCGGACTCAACAACAGCGGTGAGATGGAGCAGACCTGCATAGACGGAAGGTGGAACGACAGCGGAAGCTGTATTGATTCCGATGAATGTAAAAACGGTGAATCATCAACTCAGAGCTGTGGATTCAACGGAAACGGAACCCAATCGAGAACCTGCGACAATGGAACCTGGGGAAACTGGTCGACATGCGACGATCCCGATGTCTGTAAAGACGGAGAGAAAGATACAGGAGAAAGCTGCGGACTCAACGGAACAGGCAGCGAAGTAAAATTGTGCGTAAGCGGGCAGTGGACAGAGCCGATATGTGACGATCCCGACGTATGTAAAAACGGATCCACATTCGACGGGGTCTGCGGACTCAACGGAAGAGGAGTAAAGACAAAGACCTGCGCTGATGGCCAGTGGGGCGACTGGGGCGAGTGTAACGATCCCGACGTATGTAAGGACGCAGCTGTTGAAGATGCAAGCTGCGGACTCAACAACTCAGGGAAAATGAACAGAATCTGTATCGAAGGAAACTGGTCGGATTGGTCCGAATGTCAGGAATCTGACTCCTGTGCAAATGGAGAAGTTGAAGAGAAGGTATGCGGTATCAACAACGCAGGATTCCAACGAAGAGTGTGCGCTAACGGCGTATGGAGCAATTGGTCCGAGTGCGAACTCGACCCCGAGAAAAACAGGGACATCAAGACAGGCTGCGGCCCGGATGTTGTCTACTGATCAGGTGAAGAGTGGAAGAGCGGAAGAGTCTAAAAGTTTAAGAGTCTGATAACCACATATCTCTCAACTTCTTGAACCACAATTTATTCGACAAATCTCCGCCGTTTTGTAAAATTCTGGAAAAACGGCGGAGGTGTCATGTGAAAAAAAGTACCAGAAAAGAATACGAACTTCGAATCAACCGCGCTATCGACTATATCGCGGAAAATCTTACGAATCCTCTCAATCTTCAGGAAATTTCAGAAGCCGCATCCTTTTCGCCCTACCACTTCCACAGGATTTTCAAGGCGATTACAGGTGAAACAATCAACAGTTTTGTAAACAGGGTCAGGTGCGCCAAGTCCGCATGCCTTCTTGTCTACAACGACGACTGTTCTCTTTCTGAAATTGCCCTCATGTCCGGATTTTCTTCATCCGCCGCCTTCTCGAGATCCTTCAGAGAGTACTTTGCCGTGACTCCCTCGGAATACAGGAGTGGCGGGTGGAAAAAAATCAGCAAGATTTGTAAAAACGAAAGCAAAAATTGGAAAGATTTTCTCTCCATTCGTCCTTATAGTGTGGGTGTATTTGACGAACCTTCCAGAAGGAGATGGAAAGAAATGAAAGTAGAAATCAAGACACTTCCCGATTACAGAGTAGCCTACATGAGACACATCGGCCCCTACGGTCCCGGCGGAATCCAGGAAACATGGAAAAAACTGGGCAACTGGATGCTGGGACGTGATCTATGGAAAGAATCCAGCGTAATGCTTGGAATTTCCCACGACGATCCCCACATCGTACCTGCTGAAAAGTGCCGTTACGACGCATGCGTAGTCATTGATGAGGATTATGAAACGGGAAACAGCGTAAACACCACCGAAATAAAGGGGGGTAAATACGCAGTCTACAAATTCAAAGGATCGGTAATGGATATTGGAAAAACCTGGGAAGAACTGTATGCAGCATGGCTTCCGGACAGCGGATTCGCACCCGGAGAAGGGCCGGCATTCGAAATATACAGAGGCCTTCAGGAAGGAAAAGATCCGTCCGATTTCGAGTGTGACATCTGCATCCCCATAAAACCTCTCTAAACCAAAAAAGAAAAGAACAATCAACGAAAAATACGAAAAAAATTTCATAACAGCGAAAAGCTTCAGAAAAACTTATCATAAATCAATTTTCTCTCCTTTTCGTCTTTTTACGGCTGAAAATTGACATATTTTTTCTTTCTTTTTACCATCTAGAACCTGATAGGAGACGGAGGTAGGGATGAAAAAGGTATACACGATAGGCGAAACCGTCTACGACATTATTTTCCGGGACGGTTCGATCGTGGCATCAAAGCCGGGCGGCAGTATGCTTAACGCCGCAGTTTCACTTGGAAGATGGGGAGCCGATGTAAACTTTATTTCGGAATTCGGCACCGACGCAATCGGAAATGTTATTGAAACGTTTCTCAACGCAAACAAGGTGAATCACGCCTGCTCATACCGCTACTCAGACGGCAGAACACATCTTGCAATGGCTTTTCTCGACAACAACAACAACGCTGACTATACCTTCTACCGGATCTACCCTAAAAGGAGGTTCGAGTGCTGTCTTCCCGACTTCAGAAGAGGTGATATCGTTCTTTTCGGATCGTTTTTCTCCACAACCCACGAGATCAGGGAGCAACTTAAGAACCTTCTTATCCATGCACGCGAATGCGGCGCTTTTCTCATTTATGATCCCAACTTCAGAAAGGCACATCTTGAGGAACTGGATGAGATTTTACCTCTTATCGAAGAGAACTTCAGAATAAGTCATCTCGTAAAGGGCTCCTGTGAGGATTTCGCCCTGATGTTCAACACACGGAGTGCTTCAGAAACTTTCGACAGAATAAAGACTCCCCTTGTATACACCTCGGGAGCAAACGGAGTATCACTTTTCACAGGGAATTTAACAGAACACTATCCAGTTCCCTCAATTGAAACGGTAAGCACCATCGGAGCCGGAGACAGTTTCAATGCAGGTATGGCCGCCTCTCTTCTCGATATGAAAAGATTCTCAAACGACATTTCCACACTCTCTTCGGATCAGTGGAGACGTGTCATCACAAAAGGTATCGAATTCGCCTCCATGGTTTGCCGCAGCTACGAAAACTACATTCCCTCCGAGACCTTTTGCAGCAATGTTCACTCTCACCCTGCGACAGGTCAAGATAACGGTCTTTCAACTGCTTTTTCACTTTGAAAATGTTACACCTCCCCCCAAAAAAACAGTAAATCCGACAAAATATTTGAAATAAAAACAAAAGACATCACAACATATCGCATTCACTTGTTTTTCTGGTCACCACTCAACAGGCCAGCGACATTCTTTATTAAACATTTTGCCCCAAACCAACTATCGACATCATGTATGAAAACGATGTAAAATCCTGTCAACCCTATTGATAACAGTTTGTTTTCGCTGATCAAATAGCGATACAATTGTATCAGCTCCGTTTTTTCATCTATCCTTGCCACATAAATCTCTGTTTATTAGTAAAACAACTCTATACTTGAAATCTTTAAAAAAAACATTAAAAGTAGAGGGACTTGTCAGCGGTAGCTACCGCTGCGTCAAGGAAAAATCGCCAAGTTTACGATTTTTCAAACCGCCGGAAACTGGAGCTGTAAAACACCCCGGTCCGTCGGTTACGCTGAGTTTTCTGTTTTATTAACATAATTTCGTGAGGAGGGAATCGACCAAATGCAGTACGGAAAAGGAAAAAAAGCTAAGGTAATCGGACCGATAGAGGTTTCTGTAAGAGACGATGTGGAGAGAGCTATCCGCATACTCAAGAAGAAGATGTCACTTGAAGGAGTTTACCGTGAGTTCAAAAAGAGACGTCACTTCACTCCGCCCAGTCTCATGAAGAAGCTTAAGAAGGAAGAGGCCGAGAAAAGAAGAAGAAAGGCCATGAAGCGCAGAACCCGCTAAGATTCAAAGCACCCTGGCCACGAGGGGGACCAACATCTCCTCCCTCGTGAGCCCGCCGTGCATTCCCATAGGAAATTTCCGGTTTGCAGCCGGACTTTCAGTCACAATTCCCACGTTTTTTCGTGCAATCGCCACAAAATCCCCGATAAAGTCATCCACCCTCGGATGGGCTGTTCCGCTTCCAAGAAAGCCTTTTTCAAGAAAGTTGCTTCTATCGAAAAGCATAAACTCTCCGTCCAGTAATCGGAACTGCCTGAAAAATTGTTCTCTTTTGTGGTTTTTCACAAAAAAGTTAACAAACCTCGGTTCGGGCTGGGTCGGGAGAACGAGCGATTCGAAAAGGCTTCGATTTTCATAAACGTTATCATAACGCTCCATGTCCACAAGACCGTGGTCAGAGGTGAGAATCAGGGTCGTATCGCTTCCGCTGAATCTTGCGCAGAAATCACCCAGAAGACGATCAAACCTCTCAAGAAAATTTTTCACCTGCTCAGAACGGGTTCCGAGTCTGTGCTCGTAGCTGTCGGGTTTTGTGGAGTAGCAGAATGCGAATCTTCTCCCGTTACCCGGACGTTCAAGCAAATCTCCAAGGAGATCGAACATCTCTTCCGGCGTTTCGTATGGAAGAACCGAGGCGGATTTTGTGGTTTCTCGTGTGAAGCTGGATTTGGATATCCAGCTCTCGACAAGAAAAAACTGCTCAACCGAAATATCTCTCTCCCCTATTCTTTCAAAAATTGTTTTGAACCCCATCATTTCATGAAGCGGATAGCGCCGGGAATCGAGAAACTCGTGGGAATCGCTGTCGGCGAGAGGAAGGAAATCGACAAACCTCCTGAACTCCTTGAAAAAGAGGCTCCATCCTAAAGCCCCATGTTCAATGGGAGTCATTCCGGTGAGAAGTGATGTGAGGGCTGCGGTTGTGGTGGAAGGATAGACGGATGAGAGATTTCCTACGACAGACTCTTTGAGAAACGGAACGATCCCGGGCTCCAGTGAATTCAAAAGCTCCATTCCCAGTCCGTCCAGAACAAGCAGGACAACATTCTTTGCAGAAATTGTAGATTTCGGGAGCTGCTTCAAAACAGTATGCAGCGGATCGACTCCGAATGAATCCATGATGGAATTTGAAAGATTGACAATGGAGTTCCGGTAATCGGGAAATACCACTTTCGAATTTTCACTTCCCGTTTTTATGCCTGCGGTTTCGTTCATACTATGCTCCCGGTTCTGTTAAAAACTCGTCGTTCTTTGAGTTCACTTCAAAAATATGTTACATATCTTCATGAAAGTCAAATGGAGCCGTTATGAAAAAACTTTTATGTTTTATTTTTCCCCTTTTTGTCATTGCCTCGTGCGGAGCTTTCAGTGATTGCGAGAAAACAACCCAAAACGAATGTTCGGGCTGAACCGGTCCTGCGCAAGAGATGTCGAACAGGTGTCTAAAGATGATGTTCAATGAGGTTCCCGGAGAAGATTTCTCAAAACACGGTCACCACACCAACATGACTAATCAACATTATCGAAAAGTTTCATAGGGATTCCATAAAACAGATCGGGAAGGGTGGTGGGTTGTACAGAATTTTTACTGAGCGGGTAACATTCTGAAAATTTTTCCATCACGGGAACACCAATTTTACTGGCGAATAATCTCATTTTTATAATTACAACTATTGATTCTATAGATTAGAATTACCGGTCTTCAACAAACGGCTCCGTGATTGAAAATCGTTGTATTTTTATGATTAACCTGAGAATAAAGAGTTTTTCATCATTCAACAGAGCATTTCAACATTTTATACAACTCTTGCATGATGCGACACTCAAAAGGGGGCCGAACATGGTACACACTTTTCTTCAAAAGGCAAATTTATAGATGAAAAAAGTTGAGAAAAATCGGGATTAATATAGAATGGAGTCGCCGTTTGTATCAAAAATTCTATTTTAACGGCAGTTTGGGGGATTTTACATTTCTTATAACATGGGAGGGTTTATGAAAAGACTATGTACTCTCGCTCTGATTGCGTCACTGGTGTCCATAACAGGATGCGGCGATGACGACAACAGCAGCAAAAAGAACAATTTGAGTCCTGTTGCCAAGGCAGGAGAAGACATCACTGTTCAGCTCGGTGCGGCAGCGAAACTTGACGGTTCTCAAAGCTACGATCCGGACAAGGACGAGATTACCTATCGATGGGAGGTGGTATCGGGTCCGGAGGGAGCCAAGTACGCTCTGAGCGACATCAAAAACGTAAAACCCAGCTTTACGACAGACACGGCCGGAGTCTACGGCATAGAACTCACCGTAAACGATGGTCAGCTCGACAGTGATCCTGACAAGGTTCTTGTAGTATTTTCAGGCGACTCAGATTCGGAAAAACCTGATACGGATAACCCAAACTGCGCAGAGGATGAGCATGACGAGAGCGGAAAGTGTGTAGCCAACCAAAGAACTGTCGACTGCACAAACAGCGCCCCGAATAAAGCGAGCCTGAAAGACAACGGTAAAATCGACCAGACATGGAATTCCCAGACAAAATCATACGAACCGGCTGCAGACAGCTGCGAGTGGGAGTGCAACACCGACTACGATCTCAATGAAACAAAAGACGGCTGCATAAACTTTAAGAAGGTTGACTGTGTCGACAATGCACCGGCAAACGCATCCAGCGTGAAAAAGGAAGTTGTCATCCACTACACGACAGAGGGCGGCTGGGAAGATGTTCCCGAATGCGAATGGGTGTGTAACGACGGATCGGTAAGCAACGGCTCCGAATGTATCGCCAGACCGACAATTGTAATTTCCGAATTCTCACCCAAGTTCAATCTGCGTGGAGATCACAAAAGCGTTAAGTATGTAAAGCTTTACAATGCTGGTGAAACAGAAATCAATATGAACGGATTCTTTCTCGCCGTAAAACCTGAAGGTATTGAAAACTGGCATACGGGAGAATACTTTCCAGAGAAAATCAGAAAGATTGCCGATCTTTCCGGCATAAAAATGGCAGGCAAGAGTTATCTTCTCATAGCAGAAACAGATTTCGAGAGTGAGTACGGAGTAAAACCGGACCTAGTCGTCCCTTCGATCCACATCGGCAGCAGCCTTGGAAACATATACCTGCTCGGAGGAGAAACACTGATCGGAGAGTGGAAATGTCCCGACAACTCCGACACATCCGTAATCGATCTCGTATCCTACACTGATCATACACCGGTCGACGATAACGACACCTGTGCCGAAGGAACAGAGGTTGTTCTCACCGACACCTCGGAACCCTACGCACTCAGAAGGAAGAACAATGCCGACACCGACGATAACTCAGTTGATTTCGAGCAGATTACCGAGGGATTCGATCCGTCGAACGCCGCAGGAGCTGTTCTTTCATACGCAACTGAAATCGATGTTGTAAACGGTGAATTATCCTACGCCAGCGGCTCGGTCTTCACAATGACAAAAGTCGAGACCGGAACGGAAGGAGACCCTGTTATATTTAAAGTCAAGAACACTGGTCTTTCCAAACTCGACATATCCGGCATCGACATCGACGACAAGGTAAACTTTGCACTCACTGCAACAGCTGAGGGCATCGAACCAGGAAAAGAGATCACAGTCAGCATAGTCTTCAAACCGACGACAGACGGTAATCACACAGCAACTCTGACCATCACAAACAACGACAGCGATGAAGCAAGCTACACAGTGATACTGAAAGGTGAAGCGTCCACATGTGCAAACGGTGAGCACATGGAGGAAGGCGTATGTGTTTCCGACAACAGGGTTGCCGACTGTACAAACCAGGCTCCGGCAAATGCATCTTTGAACAACAACGGAAAGATCGACCAGACATGGAACGACGATACAAAATCATACGGACCGGCCACCGACACATGTGATTGGAGCTGTAATACCGATTATGACTTTAACGAGTTGAAAACCGGCTGCATAAACACCAAGGTGGTTGATTGTGCGGACAACGCTCCCGAAAACGCCACAAGCACAGTCGAGAAGGTGACAGTCAACTACACGACTGCAGCTGGTTGGACAACTCCGGCTGACTGCGAGTGGGCATGTAATCAGGGAGCCACACAGGATGGCGACCAGTGCCTCACAGAGCCGCATATCGTAATTTCGGAATTTTCCGGCAAGTTCAATTTGACCAACAACCAGGGATATACAAAATACCTGAAACTGTACAATCAGACAGCAAACGAGATTTCCCTGGACGGTTACTCCATAGCGACGAAGGAACAGGGACAAGACTGGGGTGACTACGGCTATGTAATAAATAAAATTGAGGAAATTGCCAAACTTGATGGTAAAAAAATTAGTTCAAAAGGTTATTTTCTTATCGCTGAAAAGGATTTCGAATCCGTTTACGGAGTAACTCCGGATCTCGTCGTGGATTCTTTTAAAGTTTACACCACAATGGGAACCATATTTCTTAGAAACGGAGACTCAACCAACGGTAGTAAGGTGTGTCCGTCCGCCGACGATTCTTCAATCGTCGACTCACTTGGATACGCTTTCGATACACCTGTTGACGACACCGACGTTTGTCCCGAAGGTTCCTATGTCAAAGTTGATGATATTGTCGAATCGTTCGCACTTCGCAGGGTCAATAACAAGGACACAGGCGACAACTCAAAGGATTTCATCCTGATCAGAGATGGATTCGATCCGACCAACTCTTCAGGAGATTCTCTCTCCAACAAGCCTGAAATTGAACTCAACGTTTCCGATACAACTTACGAAAATGCTTCAACCTTCACCTTCAACAAGACTCTTACGGGAAGTGAAGATTCAGAAGCGACATTCAAGATAAAGAACAAAGGACTTGTCAATCTTGAAGTTACTTCAATTGAACTTAGCGATACGACAAACTTCGAAGTAACAGCAACCCCGGGGTCTGTCGAACCCGGAAAAGAACTCGCTTTCACAGTTCTTTTCAAGCCTCAGACTGACGGAACCCATACGGCAACCCTCACAATAGCGAACAGCGACAGCGACGAGGGAAGCTACACAGTGACTCTGACGGGTGAATCTATCTCATGTGCTGCCGACGAGCACTTCGAAAACGGAGCATGTGCAGCAAATGAGAGGATCACCGACTGTACAAATACTCCGCCGACCAACGCAACGCTTAAGAATGAAGGAAAAATTGCCCAGACATGGAACAGCGAAAAGGCTGCATACGAACCTTCGTCAGACAGTTGTGAATGGCTCTGTAATCTGGATTACGACCTCAACGATTCGAACAGTGGTTGTATCAATCATAAACAGGTCGATTGTATAGACAACGCTCCGGAAAACGCAACAAGCGTCGATGCAAAAGTCACTATCAATTTCACAACTGCCGGAGGTTGGGCAACAGCGACAGACTGCGCATGGAACTGCAACCAGGGAATGATCAAGGAGGGAGATCAGTGTATTAAGGAACCAGGTCTGGTAATCTCCGAATTTTCCCCGAAATTCAATATCAAAGGTGGGTACGCAAGCGTAAAGTACATAAAAATCTACAATCCCACCAACGATGAGATCAACCTTGACGGTTACTCAATTGCCACAAAGGAAGAAGGAATGGCAAACCCAGACAATTACTGGGAATACTGGTCTGAACCGATCAGGCAGGTTGCCGATCTCACAGGTAAAACTATAGCGTCGAAAGGATATCTTCTTGTTGCTGAAAAGGATTTTGCGAGCGAATTCGGAGTTACACCGGATATTACAGTCACC
Source organism: uncultured bacterium (assembly GCA_942492635.1). Lineage (GTDB taxonomy): Bacteria > UBP6 > UBA1177 > UBA1177 > CALOFP01 > CALOFP01. The sequence continues at coordinate 912,181 of CALOFP010000002.1, read as the reverse complement.
TCTCTAGGAATCCCCAGCGATCAGGGCAATATCTTCCTGAGAAGCGGCGATTCCACAAACGGCAGTAAGAGCTGTCCGGCAAGTTCAGACGATTCAATTGTTGACGCTATAGCCTACTCAAACGACACTCCGGACGACAGCAGCGACAGCTGTCCCGAAACTGCACGCTTCCACTTGGATGACATCTACAATCCGTACGCACTCCGCAGAATCGACAACAACGACAGCGGCGACAACTCGAAGGATTTCGAGAAAATAGAATCCGGTTTCGCTCCCGTGAACTCAACCGGCGACACTCTCTCCTACACTCCTGAAGTTGATCTGGCTGCAGACGGAACATCCTATGCATCCGGTTCGACCTTCACTTTTGCAAAGACAGCTACCGGCACAGAGGGAGATACTGCGACATTCAAGATCAAGAACAGCGGACTCGGTGCGCTCAATGTGACTTCCATCGAGGTAGACGACACAACGAACTTCGAACTTACAGCAACACCAGGCAGCGTTGAACCCGGAAAGGAGCTCTCTTTCACAGTTCTTTTCAAGCCGCAAACGGACGCAACACACACAGCAACACTCACCATCGCCAACAGCGACAGCGACGAGGGAACATACACAGTAACACTCACGGGCGAATCGATCACATGTAGCGCCGGTGAGCATTTCGAAAACGGTGCATGCGCTGCCGATCAAAAAACCGTCGACTGTACAAATGCTGCACCGGCTAACGCTACACTCAATGACGAAGGAAAGATCACACAGACATGGAACAGTACATCCGGCGCCTACGAACCGGCTGCAGACAGCTGTCAGTGGACTTGCAACACGGATTACGATCTCAATGACGTAAAGGACGGATGCATCAACCAGAAACAGGTCGACTGTACAAACAACGCTCCTGAGAACGCAGAAAGCACAGTTACAAAGGTAACAATCAACTACACAACAGCAGGCGGCTGGGAAACTGCGGCAGATTGTGCATGGACATGTAAAAACGGTTACAAACTGGAAAATGATGCATGCGTTGTCGATCCGAACAATCCTGTCGAGGAGGCTCCAAATGTAGTGATCAGTGAGGTTTCACCGGTATTCAATTTTGAAGCTTTTATAGACCAGGACGATCTATGGAACCTGAATGGAATGAATGACTCAGAAAATAACTGCTTCATTGAAATTCACAATGCTGGTACCGAAGCCGCGGATATGAGTAACTACGTTGTCGCCGTCAGAGGAGGTTTTGAACAAAGCTCTATTGATAAGAAATTCGATCTTTCGGATGTAATAATTCCTGCCGGTGGCTACTACCTTCTTGCCGAGAGCGGTTTTGAAGGAAACTACAACCTAACCCCCGACAAGAGCGCAGATACAAAACTTGACCCCAACGGAAGTACTGTGTTCATTCTCAAAAAAGATTCCGCACTCATAGGGAATAATGCGTGTCCGACAGTTAACAACACAGACATTCTCGACATGCTCGGATATCAGAAAGAGACTCCGACAGTTCCTATGAATGTATGCAAAGAGGGATCTGTTTTTGTCGTCACGAGCCAGTTATCAAATATGGCCAGCTTAGACGGGTATACTGTTAGAAGAAAGTCAGACACCGACACAAACGACAACTCGGTTGACTTCGAAGAGAAGAGTTCGGGTTACGATCCTACAAATTCTTCGGGACAGAGCTACACAAAGTAGAACTTTCTTTCGGGCCGTCCCCAAAAGACGGCCCTCTCAATTCGATACTGGTCCCCACAATATGAACAAACATCTGGTGGTATCACCCGGTCCGGGTTCCGGGATGTGGGGTTCTATGCCATGCCGGCGCGTTTACACGCTATGTAGAATGGCTCTCTTCCCGGCCTTCGGAACATCTGCTCTTAGGCAGGCTTTAGCGGGAAAAGCGTGCCTCCGTATGTGCCCTTTTTACATTCCGAATATTCCACGATTCCGTAGACAATTTAAATCGCCGAAATGCCATTATCCGAACCCCAGGTGGAACGATTATATAAAGTAAAAACCCACCACTACCCATTTCCATGAACCCCGTCAGTGACACAATTCTTCACCATTTCTGTCGCACTATTTTTACAAATTGAAAATCCCATTTCCATTCCCAATTTGACTACAAAAAAATATCATCGCCAATTCAGACGCCGGAATGATCATATTATTTATATCCTGATGAAATCATGCGCCAATTCGCTCATAAACAAAATTTTCTTATTCTGTTAGCCGCTATTTCGATATCGATATTTTTTAACTTGATAAATTCAGAAGCTGGGATTGCTGAGATATTTGTTTTCGGGAGATTTCAGTAACTGTAATGGGCGGGATATTTTTTTAGTGATGGATTCAGGCGCTGATAGAAGTTGGTAAAAGCTTTTGCAGCTCTCCGGTTACTTCCATTTCCAATGGCTTGCGGATCTGTTAGAAAGACCGTTTAAACAAAAAGGGAGCCCGAAGGCTCCCTTTCTGAGTGAGGAATCAAGATACGATTACTTTTGTATATCTGCTGCGCAGCGGAATCCATGGTAAGGATTGGTGTGTCTTTCATCGTTAGGATCCATCGGACGTCTCATTGAGATTCTCAAGGCAAAGAAAGGATCCATCCATGAACCGCCTCTTATGATTCTCTTGGTTCCGGTCTCCGGTCCCTTCGGATTTTCGGCAGGTGATTTTGAGTAGTAATCTTCTGCATAGTAGTCACCGACCCATTCCCACACGTTTCCCGACATGTCATATACGCCGAACTTGTTCGGTTCCTTTGAGGCTACCGGCCATGTGCTGCCCATAAGACATCCTACATTATCGCCTTTGCCGTCATCCATGATTACATCTTCGCATGTGGGTTTATCGTTTCCTGTTACGTAAATTTTGTCGTTAACGCCTGCACGTGCTACGTATTCCCATTCGGCTTCTGTAGGAAGTCTCATATCCTTCCATTCGCAGTAGGCTTTTGCTCCGGCGAAACTTACGCAGTTCATGGGGTGATTCTCTTCCCGGCTTGAATCGAAGTTACAGAAAGCGAACATTGCATCGTCGGCAGGTGTTCTGTAAAAATGGGACTTTTCTGAATTTGCACATGCTCCTGCTTCTACACACTTACGGTATTCGGCAACTGTAACCTCGGTGCTACCGATCAAAAAGGAGTCCATCTGTACTTCGTGCTGAGGATTCTCACTCTTCACAAAACCGAGGGCATCGGGATCGTTGCATATCTCGTCACCCTCCACACATCCCATCTTGAAGGAGCCTGCCGGAATAATTGCCATTCCATCGACAACCTCAGGCTTTTCATCACCTGAATCGTCATCTGTAACAACATCGGCATCGGCATCGTCTCCCTCTTCAATATCTGTCAAGGGATCGTTGTCATCACTTTTATCTGAATCATTCTCCTGGACAGCATCACTGTCTGTTACAACCTTTTTGCCTGAATTCGTAGCTGTGTTGGTGCTGTCGTCTCCGCATGAAACAACGAGGCCCAAAATAGCAAAGATTGCTGGAATAATAGCTCTTTTCATCTTTCCCCTCCTGAATTAAAATCAAAAACATTCGGAACAGCCACCCCTGCCGTCCCATGATCAACTTTTCTATTTAACCGCTCTTTCCCAAGTGAGTAGATCGGTCTCTATACAGTCGCCATCCACCGGCACCCATTTGTACTGGTCGTTCAGCACGTATCTGACAAGTTTCAGATCTTCAACTTTCACGTCAGAATTTCCGTTGAAGATATCTCCACCGGTAATTGTGAGTTTTCCCTGAAGGGGAAAGAACTTGTCCTCATCAATTCCCCCGTCGGCATTGTCTTCACCGTCCTTATCGGTCCAGATGTAGAAACAGATTCCTTCAGTGCCGCAGTTTTCATATGAATGCGCACCTTTTCCAAGCTCATAGGTCTGCCCTACGGTGTAGTTGCCTTTATCTCCGTGAAACTCAGCCATAAGTATGAGCCATGTGCCATCCACATCTTTCATGAAGTAGTTCACATATGTGGGATAGTATCCGTTCTCATTCTTTCTCGTATCCTTCGCGTCGTATGAAAAGGCCCTGCACTGACCCGGGATTACCGTGCCGCTATCGGTAGTATCGACCTCGATGTCGGCACTGGAAACAACGATGTCTCCATCCTTCGATGCAAGTTTAAGATTCCTGACTGCAAAAGTGGCGTTACCGAGCAAGACGTTTCCGCCTTTGATCATTACATAACCTTCGGTTGCTTTAAAAACCTCGGCTCCGGATTTTACTTCCACAGTTACGCGGCTTTCAGATGGACCGAGATCTATCATCGTGGCTGTCCCGAGACCTTCACCGAAAGTTATCCTTATTTGGCCTTCAGATCCGTCTTCAAAGGTTATGCTGCCGTCGTAATCAGCTGTTGTACCTGTGGATGTGTTATCAATTTTTCCGGCTGTGAATTTCCTTTCCAACAGAGGCACATCCTCATCTGCTGTTTCAGGAGATTTGTCATTAAGATCGAGATCGGTGTCGTCGGAAATTTCGTCATCTACTATATCGGCGGTGTCTCCTCCATCCACAGAATCTGCATCCGCAACCTCGTCGTCATCTGTTTGATTGTTTTCGATATCGGTAACTGCCTGATCGGAATCAACAGATACTTTCTTTTCTGTGCTGTCGTCGCTGCAGGAGACAACAAGACTCAAGATAGCAAATACAGCTGGAATAACAGCTCTTTTCATCATTCCCCTCCTGAATTCAAGTGAAAATATTCGGGACTACCACCCCTGCCGTCCCGATATCAAATGCCTACTGATTTGACAAGGTATCCCAAGAAAGATTGTCCATGGATATACAGTCGTCCTCTACGGGTTCCCACTGGTAGCTGTCGTTGAGAACGTACCTCACGGTTTTCAGGTTCTCAATCTTTACACGACAGGCTCCTGTGAAAACTCCGCCCTCTTCGATGGTAAGTTTACCCTGAACAGGCAGGAAGCGGTCTTCATCCAAGCCGTTGTCATCGTTGTAGTTATTGTCCTTATCTGTCCATATTTCAAAACAGATACCACCGGAATTACAATTTTCTCTGGAGTTGGCTCCCTTTCCAAGCTCAAAGCTCGTGCCTTCAAGATAATCTGCTTTTTCGCCGTGAAATTCTACGGAAAGAATGTATCTTGAACCATCGGCATCCTTCATTTGAAAATTCTGGTACTGGGGAAAATAGCCCTGATCGTTCTTTGCTGTGTCTTCAGGATTGTAAGTTAAGGCTTTACACGAACCAGGAGTCACATCACCGGTTTCTGTGGAGTCTACGGTAAACTCTGCATCGGCAACAAGCACATCTCCCTTATCCGAAGTAAGTTTGAGATTTTTTACACTGAAAAGCGCCTTGCCCATGAGAACGTTTCCGCTCTGAACGTGTATGGTTCCTTCGGCAGCAGTGTATGTTGATGCTGCAACTTTAACCTCTATGCTTCCACGTCCGAGATCGTCAGGCAGTTCCAGATACTCAACTTCAAGAGCTGCAGACCCGGAAAACCTGATCTTGATGCTTCCTTCGGTTCCGTCATCGAGTGTTACCTTGCCGTCGTAGGTGGACACAGTTCCGGATGAGGAGTTGGCGATATCACCAACGGTGAATCTCTTCTCAACTACAATTTTGTCATCATCACCGTCTTCGGAGGAGTCGTCATCCGTTACCCCGGAAGCTTCGTCGTTCTTCTCGTCGGTTACTTCGTCCTCTTTTCCGGTGTCGCTGTCGGAAACCTCATCGTCTCCGGTCTGGCCGTTTTCGGTATCGGTTACTGTCTGATCGGAGTCAACCGGAGCCTTCTTTTCCGAGTTGTCGTCGCTGCAGGAGACAACCGAAAGAAAGGCGCAGATTGACAAAATTGAAAACATTTTTTTCATAACCACCCCCACTGTGAAAATCAAAATAGCAGGGTCATTCTAATCCGTTTTCTAATGATGTCAAGTTTTGCCCTCACAAACGACCGAAAACGGGGTCTGATCAGCAGCAGATCCTTCACTTTTCACCAGCAGCCTAATACAAATTCCATGTTTAGTGTGATACTTTTATTCCATGTTTTACCGGCACCTTCCAATCTCAAACCACATAGAAACACTCTAGCTAAAGTTAAAATCAAAAGGAGAACTTACGCCGCCACGACCCTATCTAACGACAATTTTAATAAATCTAACTATACACACTGAAAGGCTCATTTACACTCTCAAAACCGTTTCTGAAAATGGATTCAACTGCACCCCTGAACAGGTACGAAAATCTTTTTTCGAAACGACACTTTCCAGTCGTTTATCAGTCGTTTATTACAGTATAATGAATGAATTATTCTTTACTTTAACACTAAAGAGATTTTAATTGTTTCAATAAGAAACAGGAACCACCTGAGCGGTTCCCTAGACAGAAGTTGAATGGATCAGAAGAAACAGACGAGAGATCTGGCGCTACAGGGCGCGTCTCTTCCTTTTCTTTTCATTCCGAAATCGATTCAGCATGATTCCGGCCAGGTTTGCTGCAGAGGTTACCGTGTGCCTATGATCCTCATGTAAAAGGGTTTCACTTTTGTACTCCACAGCCAGAAGGGTCAGAGAGCTCTCCTCTCCACCGATCCGGACGTACAGGTTTGAAGGGTTTCCCGGCAGAAAACAGACGGGATTAATTCTCCCTGATTTCCACTTCACACATTCAAGCAGATAGCCGGCTTCACGCCCTTGGAAGAAGGAGATCTGGCCATCGTTTTTTGTCATACCGTAGAGAGCGTCGATTTCCTCTCTTTCATCCACTACGATGGCACTGTCTACTCCTGTTGTTTTCATTATTACCGTCAGCATATTCATGAAAAGATCCGATTTTTCTACCGATTTAACAATTGGAAAAAAACTGTCCAGGTTGTAATTTGCCACTGTCCGAGCAGGCGGAGGAACAATTGCGGCTATCTCAAGCTGAAGCTTACGAACTTTTCCCCAGGCTCCCCATGATGAGTAGTGAAAAAGCGCCTTTCGATAGTAACCGCTGGCCGCCTCTTTCATTCCCTTTGAGAAATAGTAGCTTCCGGCCGATTCCCAGGCTACTGCGGAGTTTTGCAGAAAGCCGTACTTTTCAGCCTCGACGGCTGATTCGGCAGCCAGGCGTACGGCTTTTTCGGTTCTACCTTTAAGCGCCTCAAGTTCAGCCTGGACGAGAACCCTCTTGTGGTGGAAACTGTCCGGAAGGGCCTCGGCCATTTTCTCCAGCAGAACAGACCATTTTTTCACCTTCCTAAGCCACATGACTCTGTCTCTCAACCCCATTCCCCTGGCCATCCGGCACAAGGCTATCGATCCGAAATAGAGAAACTCTCCGTACTGAAGTGTCGGCTCGACAATTCCCGCAGTCCCATTCAGCGTAGTAATGTTTTCAAAGGCTTTTTTGTGCCAGCCCATGATTACATTGACCTTTACACCAGACATCAGGCTGTAGATCCGTCCAGCTCCGCACAATTCCGATTCACAGGCCTCTTCCACAGCGTCCTGTGTAGTACCGATTAGAACAGAGAGGACTCTTTCCTGTAGAGACAGCTGTTTTCGTACCGATGTTGTGGAGGAACGTTTGATGCGGTCGGAGTATTTTCTGTGTCTGGAGGCAATTTCCGGCAGATGTGTTCCACCGATGAAGGAACATTCGAGGTGTCTCTGAAGGGCAACGGATTCACAGATCCAGTCTCCGAGAAACGAAGCGTTGTCAGCTATCTCAAGAAACTTTTTCTCAACATCCGAAACTCCCATTTCTCCCGGTAAAATAAAAAGCGTGAGATAGAGTTCTGTCCTGTTGTAGATAATCCTGCTGTCTAGTTTTTCGGAAACGGCTATGCCGAATTCTGCGTAATGTTTGACTATTGAATGTTTTCTTAAGTACATGGCGGCGAATGTTCCGAAAGCGAAAAAAGTTTTTGCACAGTCCATTGCAGGTCCGTATCGGAATATTCTGCGGAGAATTTGTATGGTAACCCATAAAGCCTCCTTCATACACTCCTGCCGAAGGAGTGGCACGAACAGGGCATTCAACAGTTCGATCTCAGCCTTCACTGATTCCTTTTTTACGGGTTCCCTGAAAAGCAGCTTTTCCTTTCGTTTTCCCCACATTTTGAAGGCCAGGGGAATGAAGTTAAAAAAGATTTTCAGTTTAACCAAGGAATCGGGAATAGGAGTGGTACTTTCATCGAGTATACGCTTCCCGAGTTCCACCGCCTTTTCCGGGTTATCCCGCATTTCATAGAGAGAAGTCATCCTTGATGCAAAAGCCATCCTTCGTTCTCGTCCCTCCAGATTATCAAGAACCGATTCAATCAACGTTCCCGCTTCACCCTCATCCCCTCCCATCATTGAACATTCCGCTTTTTCTATCTGCATTTCGAGGTAGAGCTCGGGTGCTGCGGATTCGGGCATCTCCTTGAAATAACCGGCAGCTTCCCTGAGAAATGAAACCGCCTCATGAATTCCATTTTTTCTTCTGGCGAACCGGGCAGCCCTTATGTTTGTGACTGCAGCCTGGATCTTCTTTTCAACAGAGTCCAAGAGATGGCTGGATCGGTTCAAGTGGAAGGCTTTCATCATCACATCCTCCTCCCTGTTGAGGATAGAGGCAATCGTAAAGTGACGTTCCCAGCGCCGCTCATCATCCATATCCTGATATATCCTTTTTCTAACCAACGGATGGAAAAAATGAACACCGTCTGCTGAGATTCTTAAAAAACGGGCCTGTTCAGCCCAGCGCAACTGTATGCCGAGAGATTTTCGACTAATTCCGGCAAGCTTCGCAGCCAAATCTCCGGGTATGTGGTCTCCGGCACATGAAAAGAGTTCCAGAAGCTCCTGTTTATCCCTTTCCATATAGATACACTCCCTGACAACACCCGACTCGTTACAGAAAAGATCACGATCAGTCCTGATCGCATCCATATCCCATCTGGAACTGCCGTTTCCAACGTCACAAATGTACCCCTTCTCCCAAAGTTGACAGTAGAGCTCTGTGCAGTCGTAGGGTCTGGAAAAAGTTACTTCTCTGAAGAAAGAGTGTAGAACGAGGGTCTCTTTTTCATCGCCTTTGATTCTATCGGTAATCAACTCCATGACACCATCTTCGGAAAGAGGCTCGAGCACAATTTTTTTCCTGGTATACTCTTTGAAGAAACTGAAAATTTCACTTGCTTCACCTTTTTCCACGGTGCAGAGAAAAAGAGTATTGGAAAGCAGATCTCTATCAAGAAGGGAGAGAAGAAGATCGATTGATGCTCTGTCGAGCAGGTGGGCATCATCTATAAAAATTACAAGCGGCACCGACTCTTTCCTGAGGAGCGAGATCAGGTGGGCAAAGCCGTTTTCAACAGGCTCCCTCATTTCCGTGTCTACGTCAGCCGGAATAAAATGAAATTTTCCTCCCAGAGTCTTGACCTCGGGAACCATTTCCGCGATGGGATTTATAAGCTGGAGGGTTCGAATATTGGAGAATCTATCCTCCGTACCCTTTGCACCTTTCATCACCAGTTTGAAAAAACGGGAGATTCCTCTGGAGAATGCGATATAGGGTATCGCCGTCATCATTCCACAGGCCATGCAGCGAATCACCGCAGGTCCGCGATCACTGATTTTTCGAAGAAAATGCTCAGCAAGTGCGGTACTCCCGACGCCCGGTTCACCCTCAATGAAAACCGCGTAACTTGCGCCGTTCAGGGAAGCGTACTGGAACATGAGTTCTTCAAGTTCTGACTTGCGCTCATATATTTTTAATGATACATCCATTTAAAATAATCTAAATAGGTAATGATTTATATTCTTATTTGTTATAACTATACTCAATTATATTATTTTTTAAAAGAATTTTATTATCAGTCGTATATGTCTTATAGGACATGTCGACCGGGGCCGACTTCATTGTTGCGCTCGCAACATTTTTGAGTATACTGAGATCTGAAATTTGTTGCGAGCGCAACAACAAGGAGGAAAAATGAAAATTGAATCTAAATCAATCGGCAAAATGATTGCCATTCTTCATCGTCGGGCACACGCCTACTTCGAACCGAAGCTTGCGGTTTACAATCTGGGAAGAGGGACACCCCACTTTCTCATCGCAATAGCACGAATGGGTACGGCAACACCCCACGAACTGTCCAGAGATCTCCATATCGACAGGGCTAACACCACAAGGGCCATACAGAAACTGCTTGATCGAGGTCTGGTAAAAAAGGAATCCTGCCCTACTGACGCCAGGACATTTCGGCTCAGCCTGACGGAAAAGGGAGAAGAGATCGTTCCGGAGATAAAAAAAATACTGATCGGATGGATGGAAAAGCTTACCGAAGGTTTTTCGGAAAAAGAGATAGAAATGACACAGACACTTATGGAAAAACTCATCGCCAACGCCGTGAACAGTTCCGGAGAAGTTGATGAAAAGTAGAAAACCTTCACTCACGACAGGAAACGTACCCTCCACACTCCTGAAACTGACAATTCCCATGCTTGCAGGAATCGGAGGAATGATACTTTTCAATCTGGTGGACACAATATTCATCGGAATGCTGGGAACCGAGGAACTTGCCGCCGTAAGTTTCACATTCCCCGTTGTCATCGTGATAGGAAGTATTGCGGGAGGACTGGGAATAGGGGCATCGGCACTCATCTCAAGCGCTATAGGTGACCGGGACACAGCCAGAGTAAAAAGACTCACGACCGACAGCCTTCTTCTATCCGTCGCAATCGTCTTTTTCATATCGTTACTTGGAATAGGGACCATCGAACCGCTATTTTCTCTCATGGGAGCACAGAAGGAGCTGCTTCCCCACATCTCCACCTACATGAAAATCTGGTACGCCGGAGCGCCCTTCGTCGTAATCCCCATGGTGGGCAACAATGCGATCAGGGCTACCGGAGATACAAAAACGCCGGGAATAATCATGCTGACTGCGGTTTTCGTCAATCTCATCCTTGATCCCGTACTCATATTCGGATTGGGCCCCATACCCGGGTTCGGAATTGCCGGAGGAGCCGTTGCGACGGTAATCGCCAGGATGACCACCCTCACCCTCAGCCTGTTCATCCTAATAAAAAGGGAAAAGATGGTGACATTCGCGATTCCACCGCTTACAAAACTGCTGAACTCATGGAAAAGAATACTCTCCATAGGAATTCCGGCAGCCTTTTCCAACCTCGTAGTTCCCCTTTCCCTGGCCGTAATAACAAGAATGGTTGCCGGATACGGAAAAGAGGCCGTGGCCGCATTCGGAGTGGCATCTAGAATAGAGACATTCGCACTCGGAATAATAATGGCGCTCGCCTCCGTAATCACACCGTTCACGGGCCAGAACCACGGTGCCGGCAAGGTTTCACGCATTAAAGAGGGAATCAAATGCGGATCAATCTTCTCACTTCTCTGGAGCCTGCTCCTTGCCCTCTTTTTCTATTTTGCAGCATCACCCGTTGCTAAACTTTTCAACAGCAACGAAGCGGTAATAGAAATCGCCGCCACCTACCTTGTGATCGTCTCAATAAGCTACGGATTTCAGGGAATAATAATGCTCTCCACCTCCGTACTCAACGGAATCCAGAAACCGTTCAAATCCCTCTCCCTCACGACAATGAGAATGGTGGTACTCTACATCCCACTGGCGATCGTCCTTTCCCATCTTTTCGGAATCACAGGAATATTCATCGGCGCAGCCGCCGCGAACATCCTCACCGGAATCACATCCTGGGGAGTAGTCGGAAGAGAACTGGTAGAGAATTAATTCAGTGATGAGCTCCTTCGTAGCATGCGATGAAACCTCAAACACGGAATGGACGGGGGAACCCCCAGGCCCTTTGTTTTATGCGGTTTTTAACAACTATACCGTAGCGTGTCCCCGTGTGGGCCCTCTTCCGATTCCAAAACTCCTCCAGGCACATAACTATTAAGTTAATCACTAAAACACATATCACCTCCCCTCTTTTTAAAAGAGGGGAATGAGGGGAGTTATTCCGATACAGTAACAAAACAAACAGAAACATCCGGGTGAATTCTATTTAATCCCAATGACTCACCCTCCCCTGTCCTTAAAATAAGGAACTGAACTTTTCTCAAATGTAAAAATCCCGATTCCGTTTCCAATCCCACCTCAAAAAAAATATTCTGGCCGATTCAGCGGCTGGAATGACCGAATTGTTTGTATCTTGACGAAAAAAGCCACTGGATCTGTCTGAAAAATAACAGTAGGCTCCAGCCAGCCGTTAATTCGGTCTTGATATTTTTAATTTCGCGAATTCAGCGGCCATGACAATCAGTATATTGGTTTTGACTTGACTTTATCGGCTGAATTGGGCGGTATATTTTTATCATGGTGAATTCTGTCGCTGATTTTGGTTGTAAAAAGTTTTTTCAGATCTCAAATTTCCCATCGGCTTCAAGGTCAGCGCTGATCTGTATCGGGAATTAACTCCTCCTATATCCTCCCCTTGCAACAAGGGGAGGATTTTAAGAAGAAGGGGGTGGCGTTTATCTAACGGTGCGTTTACACACACCGCTATAATTATTTCTTCGAACTACCTCCGTGTTCGCCCATTTCTGATTTTAAATGTCAACTTGTAACAGGATGAGACGCAGCATGCTGCGTCTCTACGGAAGGGTATATTTTATCCCAAATTCGTCACCCCTTTCATGGCGAACCTGCTGTGATTTTTTCTACATCGGTACAACGGGGATACAGATATCCACGACGCATTTGTGTTCGGGATGCTCTTCGGGATTGTTTCGGTAGATTTCCATGCAAGGGCGATCATCCGGCTGGTATCCGCTGGAGGGCAGCCACTCACCCATCACAGCCTGCCATGCGGCTTCGTAATCCTTTTCGCCAAGTTCGAATCTGGCGAGAGCCCATTTTCCTGCTGGTATTTCCATTTTCCCGATTTCTCCTTCAACTTCGGTCTCTTCAGGAACGGTAATACATACGCTGAGCCGAAGTTTATCCTGCTCGGTAAGGTTAGGATCGTCGTGATAGATCGACATCACAAGGGTTTCCGGAAAGTTCAGCAGTCCTCTCGGACCGGCCCATCTGTAAAGCTTTCCGAAAAGCTCCGCAAAAAGACCTGAATCACCTTTGTATGGTCCCATATGCCTGACATAGGCCACTGTCATCGGTTTCAAGTCCTGAATCTCAACATTAACGTTCATCTCGTTTTTCATAGTTATCCTCCATAACTGGTTTCCATCGACAGCCCCATTATAGGAAACCTTTACATCGGATTCTTTCCATTTCTTGCGAAGCGTTTGACTACTGTTGCTTTCCATTTTGCAGATCTTGCTTTTGTATTCATTTCTACCGTTCCTGCATTCACTTGCACTAACTCCATAGTACTCCTTGAACGCCCGTGAAAAGACGCTGGAACTGGAAAAGCCACAGTCAAAGGCTATCTCCGTGATGCTCTTTCTGGGATTTGAGAATAGTTTGGTCGCCGCCCTCTCGATCCTGACCCTAAGGATGAACTTGTTAAGGGTTTCACCTACCATTGCTGCGAAAATGCGGTGAAAATGGTAGGGGGAAAAATTCGCCACAGCGCCCAACTTCTCAAGAGTCAGCTTTTTTTCCATATTGTTGTCTATGTAATCCAGAACACGATTTATTCTTGAAATATATTCGGATTTCTGCTCATCCACCACTGCACTGCTGAGTCCTCTTCTCTTTTCCACTTGATCCTCCGAAGGGAAAACTTTTTAAATATTCAATATGAAATTTATACTTATCTTGCAAAAAAGATGAATAAATTATATCAATTCCATGTAACAATTTTCCCTGGAGTAAAAAATGAAGTTCAAATGTTCGCTCATAACGGTTGAAAACATTGAAAGATCAAGAGAATTTTACGAGAAGGTTTTAGGACAGAAGGTTAAGTACGATTACGGTGAAAATGTCTGCTTTGAAGGAGATTTTGCAATCCATCTTAAATCTCACTTCTCCGATCTGATCGATAACAAGGTCATTTTAAACAACAGCAACAATTTTGAACTTTACTTTGAACACGATGACGTTGACAACTTTGTAGAAAAGTTAAAAAATTTGGATGTTGAATTTGTTCACGAAGCACGGGAACAACCCTGGAGGCAGAAGGTAGTTCGTTTCTACGATCCCGACAAAAACATAATTGAAGTGGGAGAATCACTGGAATTTCTATCCTACAGATTGTGGAAGGAGGGAAAAGATCCGGAAGAAATTGCCCAAATATTGAGTATGCCTCCGAATTTTGTAAAAAATGGTGTCGAAAAGTTTAGAGAGAAAGAGTGATTGCAGTTGAAATGATGCAATATCAATCTAGCTCTGTCGTTTCTTGCAGAGCTTTCCAGTAAACTTAAAACAAAGTCATCAATCAATCATTCATAACGATACTTTATTTGACTTTATCTAACTTTTGTATATTTTACATATTGCATTGCATCAACAATAGCTTCGCCTGCAAAAAACATTACTTTTTCAGGGAGAATTTTAATGAAAAAACTTTTCAATATTTTATTTATTCTTTTAATTACAGCTCATTGCATCACCTGTAACGACTCGAATGATTCCGTCAAAATAAAAAAGGATCTAGTTTCCGGTGTAGTACAGAAAGGGCCTTTCATCAACGGCACCACAATTTCTGTTGCGGAATTGGATAATGAATTCGGCCCGACCGGAAGAACTTTCAACGCTCAGATAATGGATAATTCAGGTCTTTTTGAAGTCAAAAACATTGAACTTGCTTCACATTTTGCGGAACTAAAGGCCGACGGTTTCTATTTCAATGAGGTAAAGGGCGAAAAATCCCTTTCCCAGCTTACACTCTATGCTCTTTCCGATCTCAGCGATCGAGATACAGTTAATGTGAATATTCTTTCCCATCTCGAGAGAGTCAGAATGCAATTTCTAATTGGAGAGGGAAACTCTTTTTCGGAAGCTAAAACTCAGGCGGCAAAGGAAGTTCTTGCAATTTTCAAGATCGACAGCAACAACACAACAGACTTCACAAACCTTAATATCACAAAAAGCGGTGATGAAAACGCAATACTTCTAGCAATATCCGTCATCTTACAGGGATACAGATCGACAGGAGAATTGAGTGAGCTTCTAGCAAATATCGTTACAGATATTCGAAAAGACGGCGTTTTAAATTCCTCCAGCATCAAACTAGCTCTCATAAATGATATTGTCAGAATCGATCTCAGCTCTGTCAGGAAAAACATCGAAACCAGATATGAGCAGCTGGGGATGAGTATTTCTATCCCTGATTTTGAAAAATTCGTTAAGAACTTTATCGACAATTCTGATGTCGCCTCAAATTTAAAAATTGAGTACCCGGAAACAGGAAATTATGGAAAAAACATTCTTAACCCCGACTTTACCAAAGGAAAATGCGGTGAAAATATCTCGTTGAAGGCTGTCGTTCCCGAGGGAATGAAGCTTTCAGTCAAAATCCAGGCAAAATGCGAAATGAAAGAAGGCTCTATTCCGGCAGGAATCGCCAACAATCCAACCGAAGAAACAGGATGGAAAATCGATTCCAGCGATGAAGTTTCAAGAACTTTTTCTACAGCAGAATATGGAGAACTTGATCTTGGCCTGCAGATAATGTGCTCGAAAATTCTAGTTGAATATTTTGAAAACGGTGAAACCGAACCTGTAGAAAGTAAAATTCTCAACGCAACAGGTTACTGTGACGATGGATACATGGATGAAAATCCCGATGATCCGTTTTTCGATCTTCACGATAGTGGCAAGCACGGCCCTAACCTCCTGAAAATAATAACGGAGGCAAGTGAAGATACAATTAACCTTGATCCTGGAGTGTTTTCTATAAGTACCTACTTCAGGAACACCGAAATTTCCTTCACAATATCATCTTCTTCCAGTGATGCTCTAAGCGAGATAAGCGATATTGAAGGCTGGGAGGTAGAAGATATTTCCAATGAAGAATTCCCAAGAGGTTTCAAAGTAAAATCCACTGAAACTATTCTCCAAGATACTGAATACGGCCGGCTGTACTATCTTGATGCAGGAATCGAATTCTTCCCTACGGATCCGGCCCAAAAGATTTATTTCCAGTTCAAAGAATCTGATAATATTCCCTTTAAAACAAAAACAATAATCATAAACATTCCTGAAACCAACGATGAAGTTAATGTGATTAATCTGCCTACGATTATAGATTGGGATTAAAGATTATAAAAACCTGACTGTTACTTCCTAATTTCCATGGATTTTATCTATGTAAACCTTTTTCTATAGGTGGGTAAATTCTGATTATTCACCGTGACTATTCAAGATTTCCTGAGACATCACTGGAACCTGACCAGCCGGTTGACTTTATGTATTCGATAAAAGCTTCGGCCGCCGCTTTAGGCAGTTTTGAGTTATTCATTACATTGATTTGTGGATACCGACCGTCACCAACCTTGGTAATGTGGTGAAGCCCTTCAATGGATGTCAAAGAAGCGTTGCTGTTAATATTAATGTCACTCTTGACAAATCTAAGTCCTGAAATTCCGTTAAGATTCTCCAGCGCTGCATTTAAAACCACCTCGACAGTATAGATCGTTTCAAGTTTTGTCGTTTCCATTGTTTTCAGAAGTGGGTTACCGTAAATTCTGATATTATCTACCTTCAGGAGTTCGGGAGCTGATATTTTCATCAATTTCGCATTGTTGCTACTATTAAAATAAGAAACTTCTTTTAAGAGAGGAATAATCAACTCTGCAAGCTCCGCGTTATTTGCATTCGTGAAATTTTGCCCGCATACTGCCAACTTATCCATTTTAACAGAACTCAAAACGGAGTTGTTTTCCATGGTGACAGAGTCCTCAACATTCTCGAGAAGAGGGAATTCCAACGATGTGAGGGAACTGTTGTTGGCCACTCGAACTGACTTAACCACTGTAAGATTGGGCATACTGAGTGATGTAAGGCCGCTACTATCGACAGTGAGAACTCCGAATATCACACTCAAAGCTTTCACTCTCGGAGTATCAATCAAAGCTTCATCGGAGATATTTATTCCTCCTACAACCTTGTCACACCCCTCAGGAATATCAGATTTTGTTCCATTCAGTTCAAAATAACCGAAACAGAATCCTGGTACTTCACAGACACCCGTCTCATCGTTATCAAATGTAGCAACTCTGGCAGAGATTTGTTTTTCTATTACAAGTCTGTACTCCAACAGGCGCACGTCACATTCAGGAAGAGATACGTTATTATTTATTCGAAGATAACAATTGCCGCCACTGATATTGGAAATAGCTTGAACAGATTTAAGTGCATTGTTTCTCGTGATAGAAATTCTACCGTACAGCTTTTCCAGCCCGGCAAAACCGTCAAGGTTTTCCAGTTTACTGTTTTCATAAATTGTACCGTTGTAAATCTCCTTGAGTTTGGGCATGGAAATATTTATGAGCTCATCATTTCCACTTATTTCCAGGGAAGCCCCTCCTAGAACAGATGTAAGCTCCGGCATATCAATAGTAGTTAAAGCCAGATTTCTTGATATATTTATGGCTCCATTTGAAGATATGTTCCCTCTTGATCTATGAATAATGGACTTGACTTCCTGTCCTCCCATTGAAGCCGAACCCGTTACAATCTCAAGTTTAGGAAAGGAGACTGTTTTAAGAGCTGTATTCTCAGTGATCATCAATCCGTTGCCACCGACAGAACGCAGCTCAGAGAAAGTGATCTCTGTGAGAGCAGTATTGCCGATAACCTGAAGAGTATCACTAACGACAAGCAGATTATCCAGAGTCAGAGCGGAAAGCGATTCCGTATGAATGATAAGCGATCCATCAATCATCTTGTAATTTTTAAGTTTTTCAATGTCGGCGGCATCTCTGAGAGTAACACTGCCCCTGTAAATTTCATGATCGGTGATCTCGGCATTACAAATATAACTGGTGCTGTCGGCCTCGCCCTCATCAAGTTTTCCGTTATTGTTATCATCAACTCCGGTTTCGATCTTCTTTCCACCATTCCCGTTACAGTTTTCTGTACCATTCGGTTCATCGGTAATATTTGTGACACTGTTAAGACCATTCTTTCCATCCTGACCAGTATCACCGGTTGCGCCTTTACCACCGTTACAGACGTAAGTTGTATCTGTAACTTCAACGTCATCAAGGTCTCCTTCGCCTGAGATATCGATGCCGGTTTCGATTTTCTGACCGCCCTTGCCGCTGCAGTTGGCTGTTCCTGTCGCTTCTTCCGTAATTTTTACAAGTGCGTTCTTACCGTTATCTCCTGCAGCACCTGTATCACCTTTTTCACCGTTGCAGACGTAGGTGGTATCTGTAACTTCACCGTCATCGAGCTTGCCTTCGCCTGACGTATCAATTCCGGTTTCAATTTTCTGACCGCCCTTGCCGTTGCAGTTGGCAGTTCCAGCAGGCTCTTCGGTAACCTTTGCGAGGGCATTCTTTCCGTCGTTTCCGACAGCACCATCCTGACCGTCCTGACCATTTTCTCCGTCGCAGATGTAGGTGGTTTCATCAACCTCTTCCGGATCAAGCTGGCCGTTGCCGTTGTCATCAATACCGGTTTCAACCTTTTTACCGCCGACGACACAGTTGGAACCTGCAGGTTCGTCAGAAGTTTTCAGAAGAACATTTTTTCCATCTGATCCTGGGTCACCCTGCTCTCCTTTAGCACCGTCCTGACCATCGATACCGTTCTTTCCATGCTGACCATCATCACCGGCATCCCCCTTGTCACCTTTTGCACCATCCTTACCATCGACGCCATTTTTTCCATCTGTTCCGTCCTGACCGTTGCAGATGTAGTCGGTTGCGGCAATCTCATCCTTGTCGAGTTTACCGTCTGCGTTGCTGTCGATACCGACATTAATCTCAACTCCGCCCTCTTCGCACTTGTCGGCAGGAGCCTCGCTCTTGACAATAATGGAAGAATCCTTCTTCCCGCTTCCTTCTTCTCCACATGAAACAATGACGAATGTCAAAGCCGTTAAAATTGCTGCAATCGAAATTCTTTTAATCATTCTACCCTCCCATGAATAATTAAATATGCATTCTATTGATATATTTTTAAATAGCTTAAATCAATTTTTTAATTTACATCAGCTAACTTTGTTAATATTATTTTTACTCACACCTCCAAAATAGGCATTTGCAATACAATATACCTAAAGCTCGCTAGCGATATTTAATTAACACGACACCCCAAACAGCGGCTATTAAGTCAATTTATTTCACATTCGCCAATATTTATCCTACAATACACTCAATCATTTCAAATAAATACGGAGGTTTTCATGCGATTGATTGTTACACTTCTCTCTTTTTTGTTGTTTTTCGGATGCGTCAGCAATGAGAGTGGCGGAGGAAACGGCTCAGAGATTCAGTCGAAACAGGATGGTGAAAACAACAACTATCCGGCGCCTGATTCGGATAATGGCAAGAAAGAGGGAGATTCGTCAGGATCTGGAAAAGAGGATGGAAATGAAAACGATAAACCGATTATGGATGAAGATCCTTCCGACAATGATCCCACTCATCAGGTTGACGAAGAGTTAAAAGACGATTCGAATGATTCCGAATACCCTAACGATACGGATCAGGAGCGTCTGATGGTTCTCAATGTGATTTCTCCGACACAAAACGACGTTACCGAAAACGGGAAAGATGTTTCCTTTACATTACATGTCTCGGACAGCGAACACCCCGCAGACCAGCTGAAAATCAAGGTTTCCTCCGATGTTGGTGGAGAACTTTTTGAGGGAACGCCGCAGAACGACGGAACTTTCAACAAAAGCATCAACTCGCTGGCAGCAGGGTATCACCAGCTAACCTTCACTCTCACTGCTCCGGACAATATGAAAACCACCAAAACCATCCAGATAGGAATATGCAAATACAGGAATCCGGAATCGTTCGACGGCCCGAATCTCATGGACGGATGGGAAATTTTCGGTGATGCAACACTGGATCCCGGAGGATGGCTGGAGATGACCGGAAACGCTCAGGCCAAGCAGGGATCCATCTACAACACTGCACAAAAAGTGTATCCCGGTGACATCTCCCTCTCATTTACAATAAGGACAGGGAGCGACGTTCCCGACAGCGGTAACAAGGGAGCTGACGGTTTCGCCATCAACATTTTGAATGTAGAGACGGCGGATCAAGTGAAAAACTACGTCAACTCAGCCCTGAACGGCGGCTGCCTCGGTTACGGAGTCACCGGAGTATGCGTTGAAGAGGGACAAAATCCCATGATTATCGAATCCTTCCACATCGAATTCGATACACACAACAACAGTGCCGGAACCTACAAGGAACCGACAGATCCCACACCTGACAACCACATTGCCGTTACACTCAACGGAGATCCCGGTGATCATAAGCTTTTCAAGGCATTACCCGACAGTGAACAGGGACTGTCGGATCTTGAAGACATGTTGTGGCACGAGATAACACTCAAAACAAAAGGTCCCCTTGTCACAATAACTATGGATGGAAAAACCGTAATCAATCAGGAGATAGAAGGATTCAACTTTCGCGGAGGTTATATCGGCTTCTCCGGTACAACAGGCGGAAAAACCAACTACCACAGCTTCGACAACCTTCAAATCATGGATCGCTGCCTCGTCCCTAACCGCTGAGACCACTGATTACACAGATTATTTGATTACCATGATTACTAAGACAAAAAACCGAAAGCTCTGTGCATATTTTACAGCTATTTCAATAAAAAGCACCAATCGAAATCAAGGTCAATCACGGTAATCTGTTGAATCTGCGGTCTAAAAGGTACCGAAAGAAATCATGGTCATCATGGTAATCCGACAAATCTGCGGTCTAAAAGGTACCGAAAGAAATCATGGTCATCTCAAAACATATCCTAACAATCTCACAAAAGAACCTCCAAAGAAACCGTTCAGTATCAAATAACCTTAAACAAAACTACTTTTCCTAAAAAAATTATTAGCAATTAGTTGATATTTCATATCTAAAATATTATATATTTTTTGAAACCGGCTTCTTTTAACGCATATTTTTAAGGAGTGCACTTTTGAAAATATTGCTTGTAGATGATGATGAGAGTTTACGGGAACTTACTACTTTCATCCTTTCAAATGAGCATCATGAGGTTGTTGCCGCCGAAAGCGGTGAACAGGCGCTTGAGATTATCCATGAATTCAAACCCGATCTAATTCTTCTCGATATCGTTCTTCCCGGAAAGAACGGCTATGAAATCTGTGAAAAACTCAAGGAGGATCAGAGTACTTCCTGCATTCCGATCATAATGCTGTCTCAGCTCGGATCGGAGGATGAGGTGTCCGAAGGACTTTCCACCTATGCCGACGACTACATAACCAAACCTTTCAAGCCGAAGATACTGCTCGCCAGGATCGCTTCCGTTACCAGGAGAGTTAAAATTCATCAGAATTCATCAAAAATTCTCCTAGGTCCTATTGAGATCGACTACGATATGAAGGAGGTGTACGTTAAAAACAGGTTTGTCAAGCTGAGAGCAGCAGAGTTTGAAATTCTTCACTTCCTCGCACAGTCTCCGAACAAGGCACTTTCCCGGGAAGAGATAATCTCCGGTATCAAGGGAGGAGAGTACGCAATTTCCCAAAGGGCCGTGGACAACTACATCTACTGCATAAGAAAAGCCCTCGGCGATTCCGGAAAAATGATCGAAACGGCCCCGGGTTTCGGCTACAGAATTCGAATAAGATAACTTCCAAAAAAGATCTGATATTTTCATTAGATTTCCATCTCCATTTCAGGGCATCAAACTCAAGGCGATCAATTCTTCACCTCATGCAAAGATTATTTTCAGGTAATGAAATTAATTTTGCCAATATTTTCAATCACTTTCATTCAGATATTTTTCAGACAAACCTAAGACAGGGATAAGATGTACTTCTCTTCTACAGTGATTAATCTGATCAAGCAGCTGCAGCGATTTTTTTTTTGATTTTTTAGGAGATACAGATGAAAAAAATTTATTCCCTTCTTATGTTGATGTTTTCCATCAACCTTTTTGCAACTGCAGATATGGATGTCGAACCGGGAGTCAAGGATCACCGTCCCGTTTGTAAATATATCGGATCAAAATCCGAAGGATGGTACTGGGCCGACACCGGAGAGAGAATAACATGGGCTCAGTGCGCCGAAGCAACTCCTCCAGAATGCAGACACTACTACACAAGATCTGAAGGATGGTATTCCGAAGGATGGAGCGGCTACGACCATGGTCATGACGGACTCATATCCTATGATTTCTGCCACGAAACTGTTGGACTAAAACTGGATCTGGACAGCCACAACAAATCATTCAGAGTAAAGAAGCAGCACCCCGTTGTCATCACCCTCAAAAGAGGAATGGTAGGTCCTTTCGGTTACAATTGGGATCTCGATACGATGCAGTACAACAACTCCACAATGACTTTCATTAACCACAGGGAAGTTCCGAACCCTGACTGCCCTGAAGGAATGATAGGATGCAGCTACAAAATGGACAGGTTTTACTTTCTCACAGAAAGACCCCAGAAGGGCTACTTCTTCATAAAGAACACCAATGCAGAAGTCGCTGAACAGTACGGCGTTAAAACACTCGATGAGTATCAGGTATTCTTCGACATTTACGACGGAGAGAAATACTGTCTCACATACCAGGAAGAGGACAACAGCTACCACGCCATCAACTTCTCATCCGAAGAAGAGGCTAAGAGACATCTTCATTCCATTCCCGTAGCACTGCACAACGTCAATATCGCAGGAAACGCATGTTCCGAGAATCTTCCTCCGTGTCCGTTCTTCTACGATCCCGTATGCGGAGAGATCGAAACAGCCAAGGGTGTTTCACCGAGGAAAACCCACTCCAACACATGCGGTTTCTCAGTTGCCGTACGTTCCGCTGCCGGAACAGAAGGCTGGGCAAACGGTTACTACAATGAAGGCGAATGTGAAAAAAGATGCTGGGAGAACTCCCAGTGTGCCGACAATGAATTCTGCAAACTCAACGGATGCGGTGCAAAATCGGGTGTTTGCGAGAAGAGACCTGTCGAACTTCCCACACTTTATCATCCTGTATGCGGATGCGACAACCGATCCTACGTTAACGAATTCATCGCCTACTACCACGGTGTGAACATCGACTACGAAGGATTCTGCAAATAATTGAGGTACGGACTATCGGAGTTGCCGGCGGAAACTCGGCAATAACATTTGCGGATCAGGGATCGGGCAAGATATTTCTGAAGCCGCCGCAACTCTGAAATTAAAATTAACTTTTATTGTTGATCGGACAAAAACAATATTTTTACGCAAAATTTCCACCAGATCTTTTACAATTCATTTCATTTCACATTAAAATCATTTAAATAAATTATACTCTTTTCTTTTTCAAACATTGTCAGAATCGATTTTTCTGCCTGAAAACTCCTCTCTTTTTGTTTTATGATTCTGCCTGAACGGGACAAACGAAAAAGAATCCTGGGGATTAAGCCAAAATTCGTTTCTATTTTTAAACATCACTTCATGAAAATCAAAATCCGCTGCTTATGTGCCGGAATCAAAGGACTTTCAAGTCTATTGAGATCATGATTGCCAGATTATCAATCAGCTTCTTATTGCGTTGTTAACCTCAACAATTGAAAGAGGCTTGCTGACCACCGCACAGACTCCCATATTTTTCAGCATCTTCTCTTTTTGACTTTCGACAACTCCGGAAATCACTATCACCTTTTTCCCCGGGCTGGTTCGGATCACCTGTCCGGCGAATTCCACTCCTGAGATTTCAGGCATTGCAAGATCGGTTATAACCACATCGAACCTGTCGGGATCCCTTTCGAACTCGGAAAGAGCCTCCGAAGGGTCGGTAAACGTGGTGACCCTGTATCCAAGTTTTGAAAGCCGCATATAGAGCAGCGTCGTCACAAAGGGTTCGTTATCCAAAACGAGAATCCTCTCGTTTCCTCCCTGAGCAACGTAGCCATCAATCGAGTTGTCAACCGCCTCCGCAATCGACTGCTCTGAAGGGAAATACACCTTGAACTCCGAGCCCGCGCCGGGTGTGGAAACTACATCTATGAACCCCCTGCACTTCTTGACAATTCCGTAGCAGACAGCCAGCCCCATTCCGTTGCCCTCTCCCTGGGGTTTGGTGGTGAAGTAGGGATCGAATATCTGTTCAATCGTCTCTTCGTCCATCCCGCATCCCGTATCCTTCACACTTATCCGGTAGTATTGCTCAAAACGGAGGGAAATGTTGCGGTCAAGTTCTTTCCTGCTCACCCTGTGAAGAGATATTGTAAGCATTCCACCTCTTTCCCTCATGGAGTAAAGACTGTTGAGCATCAGGTTCATCAAAATCTGATGAAGTTTTGTTGCGTCACAGTTAATTCTCGCTCGCTCACCCACATTCAGATCCAGCTCCAATTCAACACTTTCAGGAACAGTAGACTTCATCAGCTGCAGGGTCTCATTGATGGATTCTACAATATCGGCCACCTCATCCTTCGGGACCGCTTTATCCTGCCTGCTGAAATCGAGAATCTGCTGTACCAGTTTTTTTGCCCTCAGGGAGGCCTTCTCGATATGTTCAAGCACAAACAAGGGCTCCTTTTTATCTCTCCTCTCCTCAATCTCATACTCAACAAATCCACAAATCGAAGTGAGGATATTGTTGAAATCGTGAGCAATTCCGTTGGCAAGATTACCGATAGCCTCCAGCTTTATCTTCTGATAAAGCTGTCTCTGCAACAGCGCCTTTTCCTCCATCTCCCTCTTAAGGTTCAAATTCAACAACTGGTTTTCACTGACTATCTTCTCCAGCGTCCTGTTTCTCTCCTTTACCGACCGAATTCTTACACGAAAATAGAAATAGATTGCGGACAGAAAGATGAATACCAGCAAGAGACGAAACCAGCCGGTTTCGATGATGTGCGCCTTTTTTGTGAATGATAGCGGCTCAGCCTCCCTGTAGCCTCCTCTTCCGTCTTCAACCCTCACCTTGAAGCGATAGCTTCCCGGAGGAAGATTGGTGTAGTAGGCAACAGTCCTGTTTCCTGCCATTACCCAGGAGCTGTCCAGTCCTTCCATCTGATATTGATAAGAGAGCTTCTCTGAAGATCTGTAGCGTAGTGCATGATACCCTATCTCAATATTTTCAACGGATTCACTCAGCTCCACCCTTCCTTTAATATCTACAATTCCCTTATCTGCCTTCATGGAATCGATATGCACGGGAAAAGGGTACCCTCCTGATGAAAAATCGGGGTCCGCAACGGCAACCCCCTCTGTGGTGGGAAACATGAAAGATCCCTCATTCAGCTTGAAAACCGGCGGATTTACCGCACCATAACACTCCCTCGACTTGAGTCCGTCCGATTTGGAAAAAAGTGTGGAAGAAATCCTGCCGATTTTTCCATCAGCAAAATCAAGAAGTTGCTGCTTCCGCACCTTGAATATTCCGCCGTTACTGCTCATCCAGAGATACCCCTGGTTATCCTCAGCCACTGAAAAAATTCTGTCGTTAGGCAAACCGTCCTGTCTCGATATGTAGTGGCTTTCGCCTTTTGATATGAAGTAAAGACCGTCGCTGGTTCCTATCCAGACAATACCGTCCACACCTTCGAAAATCGCAAGAATTTCGTTAACGCCCTCACTTCTGTATATCTTGTGACTTTCAATCTTTCCGTTTTCATAGATATTTATGCCGCCGCCGGAAGTTCCGATCCAGATCCGGCCTCTCCTGTCCTCGTACAGTGAGAGAATGGAAAGAGATGTCAGCCCTTCTTCTTTCGACAGCTTTTTGAACTGCCCGTTCCAGTGGAAAACGACTCCCCTGTTCGTACCTATCCAGACACGTCCCCGGCTGTCTTCGAAAATAACCTGAACAACATTGTCCGGAAGTCCGTTATCCGTTGAATAGTAAACGATGTTCCCGTTCTCGGGATCGAGCACATTCACACCTCCGTTCTGTGTTCCCACCCAGATATTTCCTCTCCTATCCTCCAGGAGAGCAGGAACCGTATCGTCAGTTAATCCTCTGTTCTTGTCGAATATTTCGACAACACCACCGGGAGAAATCCTGTTAAGTCCTCCATTCCAGGTTCCGAGCCAGACATCCCCGTTACCGGCCTGCAATACGGCCAGGATATCGTTTGCCGAAAGACCGTCCCTGACACCGAAAACTGAAAATTTTTCCCTGCTCAGCCGGGTGACTCCACCGCTGAAAGTACCTATCCATAGGTTGCCCTCTCTGTCTTCATAAATTGACTTTACGGTTGTTCCTCCCAGCCCGTCATTTTCTGTGTATGAATGAAATCCGCCTGATTTGAAAAGGCAGACACCGATGTCCGTACCAACTACCACTTCATTGTTTTTCGTCACTAAAATTCGGGTAACGATATTGCTCAAAAGATTGCTGTTTTCCGTTGAAAAAGAGGTTGTTTTACCTTTTGAAAGAAGGTTTACACCGCCGTTCGTGCCGATCCATAAGTTGCCATCCTTATCCGCGGCGATTGAGTTTACATGGTTACTCAGCAGACCGTTCTTTTTTGTGTAATGGTAAACCTTCCCCTTCCTGAAAATGGAAAGCCCTTCCCTGGCAAACCCCAAAACAAGAGAACCATCTTTCAGAAAGATGAAATCAGAAATGTCCTCTGCTCCATCTGCCCGACCGATATTGAACTTTTCAAAGTTCTCTCGGTCATAGCTGTAAAAAAGACCCTTTCTTGAAGTGGAGACCCATAGAACACCTTTATCATCTTCGATAATTTTGGTAATTTTTTCATTGGGAATTCCATTTTTACCGTCTATTTTCGTTACAAATCCCCCCCTCTTAACAACAATCCCTGCCATATATGTTCCTACCCACAAACTATTGCCGCCGTCGCAGTATAGTGCTGTAACTGAATTGTCTTTAAGTTCGGATAAATTCCATCTATTGTAATTCTCAAAACTCCTACCGTTAAAACGGGACAATCCCTCCTGGGTTCCGAACCACATGTACCCGTCTTTACACTGAACAATTGACTGAACTGTATTTTGCGGAAGACCATCATCTCCCGAATAGACGTTCCCGCTGTACTGCCTTAAAGTAACGGGGACAAAAGAGAAAAGATCCCCCGAATAGAGGTTAACAGCCAAAATCAACGAAACAACAAAGACATCTTTGATCTTCAAATAACTCATTTTTTTAAACATCACCTGACAACCGATATTTACAAATCAATAATAAATATTATCTCCGGTTAATATTTTTTCAATTTTTGTTTTGACATGCCGATTTATCACGTTATTATATAAAGCATTCGGTCACATTTTTAGTATTATTATCACGATTTCGGAGGAACGCAAAAAATGAAACGTATCGCTACTTTCATCTCCATTTTAATTCTTTTCGGCACTCTTTCAGCTGAAACAGCCCGCGACATGATCAGGGATTCCAGATCAAAAGTGGACTTCAGAAGAGCGTGTGACATTCTGATCGATGAGGACACGAACATGAGTGAGGTTGAAGGGTCGATAAAAAATTATTCCGGATTCGACGACCTCTATGTCTGTCTCATGAACAACTTCGACCAAGGTGTTGAAGTACCTGTGGTGGCAACTTTTGACGATACTTTCACAGTTGTGGGCTCCATGGCACCTATAAGATTCATAGGACTTCATCCGGATTTTTCAAGAATTGAAGAGGGAGACAGAGTAAAACCCGAAATGAGAATCAATCATCAATCTCCAGCTTTCATCTTCAGCAACACCGTAACTCTTGAAGGACTCGACATTTCCGCAGTCAACTCCAATTCGTTCAACATGATAAGTACTGACGTTTTCATCGACAACAGCTCCATTACTCACATTATCGAAGGAAAACCCCAGATTCAGAACGGAATTATCATCAACAACGCAAACTGGCTTATAATAAACAACTCAATACTCACCAGCCCGACACAGGTCATCTCCACAGTCTACACAAACGATGTGAATATCATCAACTCAACACTCAACAGCTACTCCGGTAACAAAAGAAGCGCTCTGGAGAGCTCCACCTACTTCTGCTGCAACAAAAACCTCAACATCCGCAATTCAAATCTTCCCGAGGACACAGAAATCATTCCTTTCAACGACAGCTGCTACAAATCCCAGGTGTGCAGAGGTACGAGCCAGGTAAGAAAACCGGCAGAAAGAAGATAGAGCGTCACTATCAAGGTTCCGAGCCATTCTAAAAAATTCAATTCTGTATAATTTGGATTTTCCATCTCCTGAATATTTTCATTCAGGAAAAATCAGCTGCTGATTTGACTTTCAGACAATTATTCACTTTAATGGAAGGGCTTATATTCATTCAATATTATTTTCCCACCCAGGGGTTAATTAAACTATGATCAATTACTTTTCATCTCCGTACACACTGACATTTCTTGCAGTTATAATTATTTTCGGCTTCTTCAGATTGTTCTACTCCCTTAAATGGATTCATTTTCAGGCTGCAGGAAGAACGTTTTTCTCCCGATTTTTTTTCCGCATGGGAGCAATTCGGTTGAATTCAGTTGCAAGTGCATATTTGAAAGATGAAAAAATATATATCCATAGCAATTTGAGAACAGAAGACGGAATAACGATTGAGGTAAAACCCTTTTTCAAAGTGGGTTTGGAGGAGAATCCCTCCCAAATAGGGAATGCTGTTCTCGAGGCTCTTGATAACAATAAATTCTTTGGAAAATCATCCTACGACCCGAAAACTCATCTTGAAGGAACCGGATGTAAAACCGAAAAGGAATTTTCAAGGAATTCCCGGCTCTGTTTCGTTGAAAAAAGCAGAAAAGAGTATCAATTTCTACCCACAGAAAAGATTTTAAGAAAAGGCGGTTATCAACCGATGGAAGATAAAAGTTTTTCGCTGCCGCTAACCGCAAATCCACAGCTGATCGGTGAAGCACTAAAAAAGGGACTGCTTTTATCTTCCAAGGATGAACAGTGATGAAAAGATAAATACTTTTTTTTCCACAGATTCACACAGATGAACACATATGGGAAGAAAAGAGAAATGCCTTTTTTCCACAGATACACCTATTTTAGTCTGTAGTAGCCATCCATTTGTCGCCGTTTTTCAGGGAGTGATACCCCTCGACGCCGTCGGTGCTTACAGCCCTTACAACATAGTAGTGTGTAGAATTGGGTGCAAGTCCGGTATGGTCGAATGATGTGGTTTTACTGCTCCCGATGAGTGTTGCAGTGTAGCCTGAGCTGTCGAAACTGTATTCGTATACATTGTAGTGATCAACTTCAACTCCGCCCTGTCCGCGTTCATGCCAGGTGATATGAATGGTATCATGCGCCGTTGCCGTCGCCTCGATATCCTCGGGCATGTTGGGATACTCGGTATTTGATTCAACATTTGTATCTCGCCCGAACAACCTGATATTGCAGGTGAAGTATTCCGGCTGATCCTCATCACCGGGACGACGTCCGGCCATCCGCTTATCTGAACTGTAGTGGATGTTCCATTGATTACTCTCTTCGTCTTTCTGATCGTAACCGTTCAAAACCCGGATATTGTTGTCGCCGTCTCTTGTTCCTGCATCGACTCTGGATATAACAACAACTGTTTTACCCGTTGTCAGTAAAACTTCCGTCGGAAAAACAAACCTGTTCCATCCGTTTACAATATCCGCGCCGCTGACCGTTTCCGACTTTGCAAGCAGCTTTGACATATAGAGATCGTTTTGAACATCAACCTCCCACACTGTAACGTCGTAGTTGATTGCCGAGATATTTCCCTTGATCCTCAATTCAAATTCCACTGCGCACACTGTTTTGGTAGGTCCAGTCCAATAGATGCCTCTATAAGTGTTCCGATCCTCCGTGTCTCCCACACCCGCCAAGCCGGATCCATCCTCGTTTGAGTATGTCTGGTTACATACGGTAGGGACTGCAGATGTAGTATCGCTGGCGATATTGCTCATAGCGCTTAAATTGGGTACTTCGTCCGCCGCCTTTATTGAAAAGTAGTATTTCGTTTCTGCCTCAAGCCCTGTTACCGTAGTGGTTTGCCGACTGCCTGCAACTTCAGGATTCGGTTCGCCAAAGACTTCTACCGCTCCGTTAAAATCGGTTTCATTTGAAATATTAGATGTTGAATAACGAATTTCATAGGCAGAAGCAGTACCTTCAGAACCGTCATCTCCGGTTGCACTCCATGTGAGCCTGCATGAATTTTCGTCACAGGAAGTTATTGAAAGATCGGAAATTGCTGCCGGAGCTATCATGTCCTTATTGTCCGGATTGTCGATATCGGAATGGGGTGGTGCCGAGTCTACGTCCGTATCGACTTCTCCCCCGTCATCAGGAACATATGAATCAATGTCTGAAATCGAATCGCCGGAATCATCAACTTTATTCCCATCCGATGTTTCGGGGATGTCTTCTTCACTGTCATCAGAATAAGAATTTGCGTCGTTTCCAGAGGTCATGTCGCCATCCGAATCTTTCTTTTCATCTTCATCAGAAAAAGTTTTACCGTCTCCGTACGAATCATCATCCGTAGTTGAGGCATCTATTTTCTCATAATGATCAGTTTTAGACGATGATTTCGATTCTTCCGATGAACATGAAATAAAAAACAGTAGAGCTAGAAACAATGACAACTCTTTCATAACAACTCCTTCTTTCTATTTGGTATGTAGCAAACATCAATCATATAGTATCCGTACGATTTTTCCAAATATATCGAACAATCACAGCCCCATCGTTCAACTTGGGATTAGAAAAAGGTAAAATTCGTAATAAGATGAATATGGAGAATGATTTTGTTTTTTAACACTTTCACAATTTAGGAAAAAGTTACAACAGCCGGCGAATCTGGAAGATGTTGTAAATTAAATGAGAATAGAATTTACATTGGAGTAAAGTTTGCTTCAAAGATATCTTTGACAGGAAAATATTTCATCAAAATCGAAAATGGTAGGCCAGAAGATATGTATCCTCATTCAGAACTGTTCGGATCAGCTCCTTTCTTGTTTTTACGGCTTGTTCGGGTGAGACGTCGAAGCTCATTGTGGAGTCGGGATTCTGAATGTTATAGGGATTGAGGATCACGTCGGTGGCGCAGAATAATTTCTCATCTTCTGATTCAAGAAGAAGGGTGAGCAATCCTGGAGTGTGGCCGGGGGAATGGATCACTTTTACACCTGGTTCTATTTCTTCCGAATTTTCGAGAAGCTGCAACCTATCTTTTATGACTGGATACTGTATCTCACGAAAGTACTTGCAATCCGGATCGTCCAGGAAATCGGGATCGAAAACATGATCCAGTTCGCTTTTCATCATGATGAAACGTGCATTGGGGAATGCGATTGTTCCGTCCGACAGGATATTGCCTCCGCAGTGATCTTCGTGACAGTGGGATATGATGACTGTGTCAATCGACTCCGGATAGTATCCAGATTCTTTAAGGCGGGAAATGAAGAATCCCGCTTGCTGAACTTTCCCCTCCCCGAATCCGGAATCCAGCAGTATCCGGCTTCTTCCGGTATCGATCAGAAGGGGCATAAAATCAATTTTTGTTTCACTTTTTCCTATACCCCACTCCACCTTGGCTTTTTTTATATCATTAGCACTGATGTTTACAAAAAGGTCACTTGTGGGGTATCTGTGGGATCCGTCGTTGAAGATGGTGAGGCTGAATTCACCCAGTCTGAATCTTATAAAGCCGTCAACATTTTTTTCAACGATTCGGTAATCTTCCAGCGTTTTAAAAGCCATTTTCACTGTCATTTCCATCTTTCTGATCAGACAAAACAGGTCTATTCTAACCTGTTCAATTAAAAAGACAACTTCAACACTAAAAAGGTACAAATAAACCTTTGCTCCAAATCCATACAACAACGCTATATAAGCATGCAAATATTGTTGCAATATCAACAAACAGTAATTTTCACATAAACTTTCAATTATTGCACTTCAGGTTAAACATAAACATGTTACACTTTCCCAACAATTAATTTTAATACTTTTTGATATTTTTTCCAACAAACAGAATACAGCAATATCAGATCAAGAAATCATTTACACAACATAGTACAAACACAATTGTTTTTCACAATTCAAAACAAAATTGAAAAATAATCAGAGTGAAACTGTTTAACTATCTACAATTTTGACACAACAGGAACCCAACAAGCCACAAATATCCACAAACCACTATTTAAACTGATTATTTAAACACTCAACAGCAAACAACAACAAAACATTACTATTGTAACACCATATAACAAATGTTTTAATACCGAATGTTTGTAATTACAGTTTTGTTAAATATTTTTTACTATTTTTTTTAACAATTGCATGCCAAATAGCTATAATCTATGCCGCATTTGGGATCACACCTATTTTACGCGTTTAGTGAAATTTTTTTTAGGAGGAGTTAATGAAGAATTTTTCGGTGCTGTTTCTGGTGGCACTGACAGCTACATTGTTTACAATTTCCTGTGGTGAAGACGGCGGGAAATCTGAAAATGGCAATGCTGAAAAACCGGATTCAACAATCGATGTAACAGACAGCGAACAGGAAAAACCCGACACAAATGGTGAATGCGAGGGAGAAGCGCCCAATGCATTCACAACAGTCGGAGTATGTGAAGGCCTGAAACAGGTTTGTGTGAACGGTAAATGGGTAGAGCCTACCTACTCAAAGATAGACGGTTTCGAAAGCGAAGAGAAATCCTGCGACGGATTGGACAACGACTGTGACGGAACAGTTGACGAAGGTTGCGAATGTACTCCAGGCGAAACCAAAAACTGCGGTTCCGACGAAGGCGAGTGTTCCTTCGGAAAGCAGACTTGTTCCGACGATGGTAAGTGGGGCGATTGCGAAGGCGGAAAAGGTCCTGCAGAAGAAACATGCGACGGCAAGGACAACGACTGTAACGGAAAGACAGATGACGGACTTACGGCACCCGATTCAACAACACAGGAAGGTGTCTGCAAGGGCGCAAAGCAGGTGTGTAAGGGAGCAGAAGGATGGAAGGACGACTTCTCTGCCATCGACGGCTACGAGGAGACCGAATCCAAGTGCGACGGAAAGGACAACGATTGCGACGGCAACATAGATAACGGACTTACAGCGCCGGCATCTTCAAAACAGGCTGGTGTCTGCGAGAACAGCGTAAAGGTTTGCGACGGAGCAAACGGCTGGAAAGATGACTTTTCTTCAATCGATGGTTACGAGGCAGATGAAGCCGCCTGTGACGGCAAGGACAACAACTGCGATGGAACAGTCGACGAAGGTTGTGACTGCAAGACCGGTGACACTCAGCAGTGCGGTACTACCGACAAAGGTGAATGTAAATTCGGAACACAGACATGTAAGGCCGACGGAACATGGGGCGATTGCGAAGGCGCCGTGAATCCCGTTGACGAAACATGTGACGGCAAGGACAACGACTGTGACGGAACACCTGACAACAACCTTACTCCCATACTCGCTGTGAATCAGCAAGGTGTGTGTAAGGACTCCGTGAAAGTTTGTGAAAACGGACAGCTCAGGGAGCCTGTTGCCGCCGAACTTGGAACGGATTACGAAGTTACGGAAACACGTTGCGACGGCAAGGATAACGACTGCGACGGTGATATCGACAAGGATCTCGATGCTCCTGCTTTAAGCAAGGAGAAAGGTGTCTGTGCAGGTAAAAAGAAGACTTGCAAAGGTGCAGAAGGATGGGCGGACGACTTCTCTGTTGTTGATGACTATGAAACAACAGAAAAAACATGTGACGGTCTCGACAACGACTGTGACGGAAACGTCGACAACGGACTCACAATTCCAGATGCAGATAATCAGAAAGGTGTCTGTGCCGGAGCAAAACAGAAGTGTGACGGTGCAAACGGATGGAAGGACGACTTCTCCGGAATCGTTGAGTACGAAGCAACAGAAAGTAAGTGCGACGGTCTCGACAATGACTGTGACGGAGAGAAAGACAAAAATTGTGCGTGCAAAGAAGGCGACACTCAGCCATGCGGAACAGACGAAGGAGCATGCGTAGCCGGAACACAGACATGCAGAATCGACGGAACATGGAGCGAGTGTGTAGGCGAAGTTAAGCCCACAGATGAAACCTGCGACGGACTCGACAACGACTGTAACGGCCAAATCGACGAAGGTCTCACAGGTGAGCCTGCACCCAAGCAGCTTGGAGTCTGCCAGAATTCCAAGCTGGTTTGTAAAGGTGAAGCCGGATGGAAAGAGGATTACTCCGGAATCCAAGATTATGAAGAAGTTGAGCATAGCTGTGACAACCTCGATAACGACTGTGACGGAAACGTCGACAAGGATCTCTTCGGCGAAGCCGCATCCAAGACTCAGGGTGTATGTGCAGACAGTAAGAAGATCTGTGTAAGCGGTACATGGGCAGATCCCGACTTCCACACTATAACCGGATATCAGGACGTTGAAAAAGAGTGCGACGGGCTCGACAACGACTGCGACGGAAACGTAGATAACATAGCTGCCGAATTCATACCCCAAGCTGCAAAACACGTTGGTGTATGTTCAGACTTGGTTAAGGTTTGCGACGGTGCAAACGGATGGAAGGAACCGGATTACGCAACTGTAATCGGAGCCGACTACCAGCTTGAGGAGACATCCTGTGACCTCAAGGACAATGACTGCGACGGTCTTGAGGATGAAAATCTTAAAACCGAATATTATGAGGACAAGGACGGCGACACATTCGGTAACGCTTCCGTTTCCAAGCTTGCCTGTACTCAGCCTGAAAACTTTGTTACAGATTCGACAGACTGTAATGACGATGAAGCATCAATAAACCCCAATGCTCAGGAACTCTGCGACAATGTTGATAACAACTGTGTAGGAGGCATTGACGAAGGCTGCGACTGTATCCCGGAAGAGACACAAAAGTGCGGTACAACAGACAAAGGTGTATGTGAGTTCGGAACGCAGACATGTACAGCCGAGGGAAAATGGGGCGCATGTATTGGCAGTATAGAACCGACAGACGAAGTTTGTGACGGACTCGACAACAACTGTGACGGTGATATTGACAACGGTCTTACAATTCCAGCCGCAACAAACCAGAAGGGCGTATGCTCAGGCGCAAAACAGATATGCGACGGTGTAAATGGATGGAAAGACGACTTCTCAGGAATCGCTGAGTATGAAGCAACAGAAACAAAATGCGACGGGCTCGACAACGACTGTGACGGACAGAAGGATGTTGGATGCGGTTGTATAAAAGGTGCAACTGAAAAATGCGGAACTGATCAGGGAACGTGTGTTGCCGGAACAAGAACATGTAAGATAGACGGAACTTGGGGCGAATGTGTAGGTGAAGTCAAGCCTACAGCAGAAACATGTGACGGGCTAGACAACAACTGTAACGGTGATATTGACGAAGGTATCGCGACAAATGACTACTATCTCGACGAGGACGGAGACACTTATGGTGCCGGAAATGCTGTTAAAAACTGCAAGGCTCCCACTGAAAAGCACGTTCTCACTGCAGGTGACTGTAATGACGGCGACGCAACCATCCATCCCGATGCAGTAGAAGATTGCAACGGAAAGGACAACAACTGTGACGGAACGCTGGATAACGTATTGACTATTCCCGATGCATCCAAACAGCAGGGTGTATGTTCGGGCGCAAAAAAGAAATGTATGGGTACAGCCGGATGGGTCGATGACTTCTCAGGAATTGATGATTACGAGACAACCGAAACCAGATGCGACGGACTCGACAACGACTGCGACGGCAAGAAGGATCTTGAATGCGGTTGTATTAAAGGTGCAACTGAAAAATGTGGAACGGACGAAGGTGAGTGCGTAGCAGGAGAACGGACATGTAAGATAGATGGAACATGGGGCGAGTGCGTCGGTGAAGTCAAACCGGTTCAAGAAACTTGCGACGAAAAGGACAACAACTGTAACGGCCAGATTGACGAAGGTGTAAAAACACGTTTCTACAGGGATGCCGACGGTGACAAGCACGGAACAGCAGCAGCTCCAACTGCAGAAAACAGTAAGGAAGCTTGTTCCCCTCCCGATGGTTATGTTGCAAGCAACGACGACTGCAACGACGGAAACATCAACATCAATCCGGATGCACCGGAAGTTTGCGATCAGGCCGGCGAAGATGAGAATTGCAGCGGTGGAGCAAACGAAGGTTGCGACTGCTACATAGATGAGCAGGCAGACTGTGGAACAGATGTCGGAGTCTGCGAATTCGGAAAGAAAACTTGTGACACAACAGGTCACTGGGGCGAATGTGTAGGCGGTGTGAATCCGACAGATGAAATCTGCGACGGAAAGGACAATGACTGTAACGATAGTGTTGACGACATTGCAGATGAGCTTGCAACAAACCAGAAAGGTGTTTGTGCCGGGTCTTTAAAGGTTTGCGAAGGCGGTGTATTGAGAGAGCCGAAACCTGAAGAGATAGATAAGTTCGAAGCAACTGAAACTCTTTGCGACGGACTCGACAACGACTGCGATGATGCAGTTGACGAATCAGTTACACCGAAACTTGCCGAAAACCAGGCCGGTGTCTGCAAAGATTCCATGGCTGTTTGTGAAAACGGTGCATGGAGACAGCCTCTGGACGGCGAAATTGCAGGTTTCGAAGCAACGGAAACCAAGTGCGACGGAATAGACAGCAACTGTGACGGTCAGATAGATGAAAACCTCACAAAGTCCTTCTATCTTGATGGAGACAAAGACGGTTTCGGTGCGGGAGCAGCAACAGTTGCATGTGAAGCGCCAACTGAAGATCCTTCAAAAACATATGTTGAAAACGCAGACGACTGTGACGATGCAAGCGCTGAAATAAAGGATGCCAAGACATATTACTTCGATAATGATAAGGACGGTCAGGGAGATCCAAACACAACGGAGACAGTTTGTGTAAAATCAGCAGGATATGTTGAAAACGCAACTGACTGCAACGACAATAATGCTGCTATTTACGATGGAGCTACCGAAATCTGTGGAAACAATGTTCTTGAAAACTGCGGAAACTCAGCAGCAGACGAAGGTTGTGACACACTCTGTGCAGCTCATGACTGCGGTACTTTCGGAACATGTGGAGTAAACAGTGCTTCAGAGGCTGTTTGTGTCTGCGATGACAACTTCATCAAGGGAACAATCTCCGGTGAAAAATGTAACATCTGTGATGCAGGCCACACAATTGCTGAAGTAAAAGCAGACATAACAAACAACACTGTAAAGAGCGGCAGATACCTTGTATGTGACGCAGTTGTAACAACAGATGCATTCTATGATAACAAAAAAGTATTCCTTTCAGGTGCTGCAGGCGGAGAAAACAACGCAATTGGAGTTTACAACAGCACTAGAGACCTCGGTGCTCTGAAGAAAGGAAACAAGCTTATTGTTACAGGTACTCCAGATGAGTATAACGGACAGTCACAGCTTAAAACTATCTCATACGAAGTAGTTGATGAAAGCGTAGAAGTTCCCGTAAACGTTGTAACAACCGCTGACCTTGCAGCAGGCCTTGAGGCTTTTGAAAGTTCTCTAGTAAAAGTTGAGAATGTCTCTGTTATATCCACGGGTACGAGTAATGATTTCACAATTGAAAACGATCTCAAAGTTGACGACGGCATCTACACATATAAACAGCCTGAAACTGGTACTATGTACTCCTCAATTCAGGGAATAGTAATGGAAAACAACTCAAGCTACACCATCAACCCACGTATTGAAGCAGATATGACTCTCAAATCCTTCACAATTGAGTGGTGCGGAGTTATCGACCCTGAACAAATGAGTGCGGAAGGCGGAAGACCGTCTAATGTGGTAACAGCTCTTGTCAAAGTGCCAGGAATTACAGATATTACTGTCAACGAAACAGTTTCCAGCCCCTATATCAAAGCAGAGGTAGGATACGGAATTGCTGCTGCCGATCCTTCGGTTGATCCGAGTGTATGGACCTGGTTCTCGGCTGCTGCTGACGTACCCGCATCAGCAGACGGCACAGACGTTTTCGATCAGTACAAAGGCAAGATAACAGCACCGGCTTTTGTTGAAGGCGAAACCAATACCTACGCATTTGCCTATCGTTTCAGCGCAGATGGCGGAAACACATGGACATACTGCGATACTGGCATTTTAGGTGATATGGGTTCTAAAGACGGGATGGACAGCATGGGAGTAATGACTGTTACAGAACCGACAATTGTGATGGCAGACAACCTTTTTATAAGTGAATATGTTGAAGGTTCAGGGAATAACAAGGCAATTGAAATTTTTAATGGTACTGGCGCAGAAGTGGATCTCTCTAATTATTCATTAAAACTTTATGCAAACGGAGCTACCAGTCCGAACATGACTTTAGATTTATCCAATTGCGTAGCGGGTGGTAAACTAGAAAACAATAAGACAATCGTCATAGCAAACACCAGTGCATCTACAGAGTTGAAAGCAAAAGCTGACTACCTCAATAACGTAGCTGGCTTTGGAGGTGATGATAACATCAAGCTATTTGAAGGAAATCAGGCGATTGACGTATTTGGGAATAGTACAAGAAAAGGAGATAATTTCTCCGTTGGTGGCACTGCAAATGGTGCAACTGATCATACTCTTATAAGAAAATCTAGCGTAAATAAACCCAATTCTAGCTGGGCTGAATCATCAGGTACATCTGCAGAAGATTCTGAGTGGATCGTGAAAGGTATCGACGACTTCTCAAACCTCGGTACCCACTCCATGTAATCTCTCCTCTTCTCCGGCCCGGAATTCCGGGCCGCTCTTTCTTTTTAATTCACAATATCTTTTTCAATACTTTAAATTTTAAAAATTTTATCATTTTCTTCATTTTGTTTTCTCCTTGAGTTATAATTCCGGCATAATCACCAATAATTTAATGGAGTTTACTATGGGAACGGAAATCCGGAATGTTCAAGTACTCAGGGTTATCGACGGAGATACGATCGTTGTCGATATTTTCGGCTGCGAGGAGACTCTTCGTCTTCTCTGCCTGGATACGGAGGAGAGCCGCGACGGCGGGTCTAAGCCGAAAACCAATGCGGGTGTCGCTGCCAAGGAATTCGCCAGGGAGTTCTTTTCCGAGAGAGACGGTTCTTTCTCCAGGATTAATGTCGAGTTCGATACGGATGAGCCTGTCGATGTTTGTCTTTCACGCCGGAGAGGAAGTTTCGGTCGTCTTCTCTGCTACGTGTGGAAGGATGGACTCAACTACAATCTGGAGACTGTGGCCCGCGGTTTTTCCCCCTACTTCCTCAAGTACGGCAGATCGAGAATTTACGATAAGGAACTTCTCGATGCGGAGAGGGTTTCCCAGAAGAGCAGACTGATGATCTGGGACGAAAACACTAATGCGGGCGGGAAAAAGCGTGACTACGATCAATTGATTCCGTGGTGGTATGTGCGTGCTTCCATTGTCGATCGTTTTCGCCTTGCTTGTATGGAGAGGGATATTCTTTCGGTTAAAAGTGATTATGAGAAGATTGTCGCTCTTGCGAAAAAGAGGGAAGAGGCGGCGCTTTTTATTGATCTTCAGGGTGAATTCGGTCTTACGAGGAGCGGTTCGGGCGCTTTTCTTAAGACGGGTTCTCATCTGCGCCCTTTCAACATCTGGATGCCGGATGTCGACGATCTTTCAAACCTGGACAAGATGCAGTTAATCCACTCACGGTACATTAAACAAAAAAGAAATTACGGATGCATATCGGGAAAACTCTCCATCTGGGGAGATGTTCCACAATTTCATATGGACGATATCGATGAGATCTGCGACATCTAGGAAAGCCCCTTCAAACAGCGCGAAAATCTTTTAAAATATTTAACACTTTACTACAATTAAATTAGCATTGTTTAAACTTAGAAGCCACTAAAATCTTTAATTTATAAACCACAATTAACTTGCGCAACATCAAATTCGATGCTATTTTGACGTGGGTTTACCATTTTTTACATTATTTCTGGAGGTGGGAATGAAGAAATCATTAATTCTGGGGGTAATTTTCCTTTCACTTTTTGCTGGCTGTTCCGATAGCGGTTCATCGGAAAAATCCGACTCGGATCCAATTTTGACCGATGTTGATCAGGATGAACCATCCGCTGTAGATGGGGACAACGCTTCTTCGGAGAGTCCCGAAGAGAAATCCGATGCCGATCCCTACGGAGGTGCCGAGGAGTGTCCCGATCTCAAGGATGCCAAATTTCCCTACGAGAGAACCGACGGCAAGATACACTTCTGCAGGCGCTGCGACACAATAGCGGATGACGATCCCCAGTGCATAAGGAATCTCTGGAAGGAGAACAGTGAATCTTTTAAAAAGAACTTTCCTGATCTGGAGTGCGAGAAATACCCGTGCAAGATGGATAACCTTTCTCCGCAAAAGGATAACTTCAATGCCATGTCCAATCTCGGAGATTGCGATGAGAGTATTCTTCCCGAGGGGTACAAGAACGCCCTCCCCGTTCCAATGAATGTGAGTGTAGAAAACGGAAAAACAGGGTTCGACATGCATCCGGTTTTCAGCGGCAGCTTGAAGAGGTACCCTGTAGCACACAAGCTTTTCCAGTATGACTTGAAGTCGAAGGAGTACACTGCCGTCATGCCGACCTACAACTCGCTGGGATCATTTTACGACGGTTCCGCTCTCGGCCTTGTCGTTGATACAAACAGGATTGTGGCGGATTCGGACGGATCTTACGAAAAATCGTTTAATGAGACCGCTGAGAAGAGTGTCTACCTTGTACACTACAGCCCGGAAAAGGGATTTTCGGTTGCTTTAAACGAACCGGCTTCGGTTATGAAAGCCGGGGATGTAGGCAGCAGAGATTTCAGCGTTCGTGTCAAACTTCGTGATCGTTACGCAACAATGTTCAGGGATGATATCGAGAAACCTGCCCTTTTCTACGCAAAGGTGGGAGAGTGGAAATGGCGTGAACTGAAAAATTCCGGTGAAGAGTACCGTCCGGGAATCGTTAACGGAAAGCTTGTTCTTCACAGGGAGGATTCTCAGAAGAGTACCTATTACTGTGATCTTGAAAATACACCTTCATCGATCGATGATTGTATAAAGGTGAACAGGAAGGATGAAAAGACTCGCTATCCGAGAATCGATAAATCCGATGAAACCCGTGTCGTCTACTCGATTTTCGGGGAAACTTCCGGTGTTGTCGAGGCAAAGATTTTCCCCAACGGCAAAATCGTCTACAAGGATTTTCCTGTCGGCCACTTTACCGGCGCGGATATCGAACCGGGCGGTCTTGTAATCCGCAAGGTTGACGGAGATACGATGCTCTACAGTGAAATGTACAAGGATCAGGGGCTCGGTGATATCAGAACTTGCCTCTACAGGTTCAGTACTCAGGAGAGTTTCTGCACGGTACCCAATCCTGATGCGATGATGTATAAGTGTAATCAGGGTCAGGCAAGTTACGAGGGCAGCGATCTTGTGTGGTTCGCGTTGACTCCGGATGTGGTTGCCCATCGCGATATGGAGTGTTACTGCAAGAAAAACGGCGGCAGCTGTTCCGTGCTCCCGGGAAAATAAACGAACATCACAACAAAAATCAATATCGTTAAATACCATTTACTTATCCAACATTCCACAATCAATCAGCAAAGTAATCATTAGAGCGATATTATCTAAAATTTCAATGCCTTACGGCTTAGAAAATCAGAATACTTAATTTAATACTATTTGAAATATTTTAAGAAACTTTGTTTCAAATCACTATCCTTAAATTAGGATCAATATAAAAATATTTTCAACTTATTATCTTAAAATTATTACTAATTATTATTTTTCTACAATATAGTTTTTTTGTAAAACTAAAAATCATATAATTGTAAATTGCAAGACAATATTGACAACCCAACATAAAATATAATAAAATTACTATCATTTTTGATACTCTTCAGGGGGAAAGGAATTTATGAAATGGACAATTAAAAAGAAACTGGTACTTGCCTTTATGCTTACGGCTGTTGTACCGATCATTGCAATTTCACTTATTCTGAGATCTGTGATAAGCGACTACTCGAGGGAATCTTTCGAAACCTCATCGGAAGAGCAGCTTACCCACATCGGATCAATCTTCACAATGTTTTTTTCCGAGATCAAAAACCAGACAAAGACTCTGGCCAATCACCATCTTCTCAATGAGCTTGACGAGACAATTACGAGCTACACGGGAACAACCAAAAGTATGTACATAGATCACATGGCAAAAGGAGGAATCGAGGCAGACACAACCAAACTTCTCAGACTCTTTCATCATAACAACCCCAATCTTTCCGAGGCGTTCCTCGGGATGGAAAACGGCGGATACATAAGTTCTATCGAAGCGGAACTTCCGGCCGGGTTTGATCCCCGAGTCAGACCGTGGTACAAACTCTGCAAGGCGGATCCGGACAGAACGCACATGACGGCACCTTTCAGGTCCACAACGGGAGAAGCGGTCATCACAGTGACCCGTGCCATCAAGGGAAAGGACGAAAAAATGATTGGGGCTGTCGCCATCGCGGTCAATCTCACTTCCATGACCGAAATGATCAACAACATTAAGCTCGGAGAAACCGGCCATGCAATGCTCATCGACCGGGACGGAACAATCATCGCAGATCCCAAACACAAGGAGTTCGTATTCAAGAATATTGGAGAGGTGGAGGATAAAACCATTCGAAAAATCGCTTCATTGAAGGATGGTACCTTCGATCTTAGAATCGATGGGAAAAATTACCTTGCCACACACCACACCACAACTCACGGTACGAAATATGTGGGATTCATGGAAAAAAGCGAGGTCATGGCAGGAGTCAACCACGTTCTTTGGCTGATTTCGATTGTTGCCGTCGTTCTCGGATTGCTTTTTGTTGTCATTGGAATTTTTCTGGCAAATTCCATCTCGGGCCGCATCGGAAAAATCTCAGATATTTTCAAGGACATCGCACAGGGAGAGGGGGATCTCACAGTAAGGGTGGATTTTCAGGGTTCGGACGAACTTATGGATCTCGCCACCTATTTCAACGAATTTATTGAAAAGATAGAAAACCTGATTGTTTCGATCCGCAATTCAGCCGAAATGGTTCTCTCATCATCATCAGAGGTTGCTGGCGGCAACGCCCAGCTTTCCGGCTCTACTCAGGAGATGGCATCGTCCCTGGAGGAGACCGCCGCAAGTGTTGAGGAGATAACAAGTTCTATAACGGATTCAGCTGAAACATCTGCAGAAACTGCAGCTTCCGTTTCCCTCACCGCGAAAAGCGCAGAAAACGGTTCGAGAATGCTAAGGGAGATGTCCGAAGCTATGGACGAGCTGAAAACATCAGGTGAAAGAATCCAGGAGATCGTTACTGTCGTCAACGACATCGCTTTCCAGACAAACCTTCTTGCTCTCAACGCTGCCGTCGAGGCTGCAAGGGCCGGAGAGGAGGGAAAGGGATTCGCCGTTGTGGCGGGTGAAGTGAGGAGTCTAGCTGCAAGAAGCGCCGAGGCCGCATCGGAGATAAGAGATCTTGTCGAACAGAACGAATCCAACATTTCAAGTGCAAACAACCTCTCGCATAGAACTGTCGAAGTGCTGATGAAGGTTGTTCAGAGCATAAGCAGCGCAAGCGGTTCAGTGGGTGAAATCGAGCAAAAAAGCCGTGAGCAGGCAAGCGGAATCAAGCAGATAAACAGTGCGGTTCTTCAGATGGACGAGGTAACTCAGCGAAATGCAGCACTTGTTGAGGAGCTGGCCTCAGCAGCCGAGGAGCTTAAAACCGTGGCCCAGGGACTTATGGGAGAGGTCGACCAGTTCAGGGTCAGCGAAAAATCATTTATGCCTGCAACAAAAAAGGTTGCTCAAACCTTTGCTGTACCGATATCAAAATCAACATATGTTAACGAACAGGTCCCTACTTTTTCTCCCGGAGAACCGGAACCGGACATGGGTGATTTCGAAGAGTTTTAAAGACACTATCACAAAATTTTCTCCCTCTTATCGCAAAATTTCTAAAAGCAAATTCATATTTCAGCCTGTTTTTATTTAATCGCCTGATCGGCAACAGTTGGTACTTCGCCAAGAAATAGCGTAGAATTGATCCGGTATCATTTTCTACAATTTAGAGGGGGAAAACCATGAAGTGGACGATTAAAAAGAAGCTGGGGATTGCATTCCTTTTTACGGTTCTTGTTCCCATTACCGTTATCTCGCTTATCCTCAGGTCGGTTGTTACCGACTACTCCCATGATGCGTTCGAGGAATCGACAAGGGAACAGCTGGTACATATCGGCCGTAATGTTTCCTCATTTCTAACCGAAGTGGGAAATCTTACAAAGACAATAAGCGAACACCCGTTGCTGAAGCAGCTTGACAACACTCTGGCGGACTACACGGGGACAACCGAGTCCTCCTATATCGATCACATCGCCAGAGGCGGAAAAGAAGCAGAAATGGCGA
Organism: uncultured bacterium; assembly: GCA_942492635.1. Taxonomy (GTDB): domain Bacteria; phylum UBP6; class UBA1177; order UBA1177; family CALOFP01; genus CALOFP01. Next base: position 867,758 of record CALOFP010000002.1, on the reverse strand, counting down.
AACTTTTCAGGCTATACCACTTCAACAACCCCAACATCGGAGAGGTCTTCATGGGCACCACTATCGGCGGCTTCGTCAGTTCCATCGAAGATACGCTTCCCGCCGGTTTCGATCCCCGTGTTCGTCCATGGTACAAGCTCGCCGTTGCCGATCAGGAAAATGTACTGATGACAGCGCCTTACATGTCGACAACAGGAGATGCCGTCATCACAATCACCAGGGGTATAAAAAGTCTCGAAGGTCAATTCATCGGCGCTATTGCGGTGGCGGTCAACCTTGCGGCCATAACCGACATGATCAACAACATAAAGCTGGGAAAAACCGGTCACACTATGCTTATTTCCAAGAACGGTGTTATCGTCGCCGACCCCAAACATCGCGATTTTATTTTTAAAAAGCTGAGCGAGGTGAGCGACAAAGGGTTGAAAAGCCTTGCGGGCAGAAAGGACGGCAGTTTCGATTTGACGATGGACGGAAAAAAGTACGACGGTTACCTATACACTGCAGATGACGGTACAAAATATGCAGGATTCATTGAAGAGGCCGAAGTTCTCGCCGGAGTTAACAAGCTCATCGGAATCGTTACGACCGTCGCCATCGTTCTTTCAATTGTATTCATTCTCCTCGGCATCTTCCTTGCAAACACAATTGCCGGTAGAATCAATAAAATCAAAGACATATTTCAAGACATTGCGGAAGGGGAAGGTGATCTTACGGTCCGGGTGAACTTCCAGGGTTCGGACGAACTGATGGATCTTGCGGAGTATTTCAACATATTCATTGAAAAGATAGAGAATCTCATCATTTCGATCAGAAATTCAGCTGAAAAAGTGCTCAATTCATCGGGAGAGGTTTCCAGCGGCAACAACGATCTTTCCAGCTCCACTCAACAGATGGCATCTTCTCTTGAAGAGACCGCGGCCAGCGTTGAGGAGATTACAAGCTCCATTACCGACTCCTCGGAAACTTCCGCATCAACCGCCAAATCTGTAGCAAATACAGCAAAGAATGCGGAAAACGGATCGGGAATGTTGGGCGAAATGTCCAAGGCTATGGAAACTGTAAAAACTTCGGGAGAGAGAATCCAGGAAATCGTAACCGTCGTCAACGACATAGCGTTCCAGACAAACCTTCTCGCCCTCAACGCCGCCGTAGAGGCTGCAAGAGCCGGAGAGGAGGGAAAAGGATTTGCCGTTGTGGCCGGAGAAGTGAGAAGTCTCGCGGCAAGAAGCGCAGATGCGTCATCAGAGATAAGGGAACTTGTCGAACAGAACGAAACAAATATCCGGGAAGCGAACAACCTTTCCCACAGAACAATCGATGTTCTCATGAAGGTTGTTGACAGTATCAGAAACGCCAGCGGATCAGTTTCCGAAATTGAACAGAAGAGCAGAGAACAGGCAAGCGGAATTCAGCAGATAAACATGGCAGTAACACAGATGGACGAGGTTACTCAGCGAAACGCGGCACTTGTAGAGGAGCTTGCATCGTCCGCAGAGGAACTTAAAAGCGTTGCCGAAGCACTGATGGGAGAAGTGGGACAGTTCAGGGTCAGGGAATCCTCATACGGATCGATGAGAAAACCCGAGCGCAGAACTCCTCCTGCTCCCAAAGCTCCCGTCAAAAAGGAACCGGCACCGAAATCCACAGCAGAGGAAGAAGAACCCGATATGGGCGATTTTGAGGAATTTTGAACAACAGATTGTTTTTTCTGCAAAATCCCAACAACAACAGATTCTGATTCCCAAATCCCGGAAAACAAAATCAGCTCTTTCATAAACTCCAGAAAACATTCGCTCAAATATGTTCAATTGACAGTTATCTATAACATTTAATAACATTATCAGTACTCACATTTTCATAATTATTTCATTGGAGGAAACAATGAAGTGGACGATTAAGAAGAAACTTGCCATCGCCTTCATGTTTACCGTAATTGTACCGATCACCGTCATATCACTGATCCTCAGATCGGTGGTTTCCGATTACTCACGCCACTCTTTCGAGGAATCCACAGGGGAACAGCTAACCCACATAAACCATTCTGTCTCAACTTTTTTCACCGAAATCGGGAACCTGGTCAAAACCCTGAGCAACCACTCTCTACTCAAGGAGGTTGATGAAACCCTAGCCAACTATACAGCCTCCACAGAAAAAATAGCCATCGACTCCTTCGCGAAGGAGGGCAAAGAGTCGGAAATGGCAAAACTTTTCAAACTTATCCACGACAACAATCCCAACATCGGAAAAGTTTATGTGGGTACGATTCACGGCGGCTTCGTCAGCTCGGTGGTCGCGAAGATGCCTGTAGCCTACGATCCGAGAGTGAGAGGGTGGTATAAATTATCTGCAGCAGAGCATGAAAGTGTTCACATGACGGAACCGTTTCGCTCCGCGACAGGACAACCGATAATCTCGGTCACAAGGGCTGTCAAAGGAACTGACGGAACATTCCTCGGTGCCGTAGGTTTTTCTGTAAATCTCATCGCAATAACAGAAATGATCGACAACATAAAGCTTGGAGAAACAGGCTACGTGATGCTCATTTCCAAAACAGGTATGATTGTTGCCGACCCGAGACACAAGCAGTTTGTTTTCAAGAAAATCGGAGAGGTGGATGACAAAGAGCTTCGATCCATTGCAGGCAGAAAAGACGGAAGTTTCGACATCACAATGGACGGGAAAAAGTTTCTGGCCTACCTGAGAACAACCGAATCGGGAATGAAATATGTAGGATTTATTGAAGAAGATGAAGTTTTTGCCGAAGTTCGAAAACTTATCGGGATGGTGACTACTGTCGCCATAGTTCTTACAATAATCTTTCTTCTTCTGGGAATTTTTCTCGCCAACACGATTTCCGGAAGAATCAATAAAATAACGGATATATTTCGAGATATTGCCGAAGGCGAAGGTGACCTCACCGTCCGAGTTCAATTTCAGGGTTCGGACGAACTGATGGATCTTGCGGAGTATTTCAACATATTCATTGAAAAGATAGAAAACCTCATCATTTCCATCCGTGATTCAGCCGAAAAGGTTCTTAACTCCTCAGGCGAAGTTTCCAGCGGTAACAACGACCTTTCCAGTTCCACTCAACAGATGGCATCGTCGCTTGAAGAGACTGCTGCCAGCGTTGAACAGATTACAAGTTCCATTACAGACTCCGCGGAAACTTCAGCAGCCACAGCCTCATCAGTATCAAACACAGCGAAAAATGCGGAAAACGGATCCGGAATGCTGGGGGAAATGTCAAAAGCGATGGAGACAGTAAAAACTTCGGGAGAGAGAATCCAGGAAATCGTAACCGTCGTCAACGACATAGCGTTCCAGACAAACCTTCTGGCTCTCAACGCTGCCGTCGAGGCTGCAAGAGCAGGAGAGGAGGGAAAAGGGTTTGCCGTTGTGGCCGGAGAAGTCAGAAGTCTTGCTGCAAGAAGTGCCGAAGCATCATCTGAGATAAGGGAACTTGTCGAACGGAATGAAACGAATATCCGTGATGCGAACAATCTCTCCCACAGAACCATCGACGTTCTAATGAAGGTTGTCGACAACATACAGAACGCCAGCGGGTCGGTAGCCGAAATTGAGCAGAAAAGCAGGGAACAGGCAAGCGGAATTCAACAGATAAATATGGCTGTAACGCAGATGGACGAGGTGACACAGCGAAATGCGGCTCTCGTGGAACAGCTGGCATCTTCCGCCGAGGAGCTCAAGAGAGTTGCCGAAGCACTCATGGCTGAAGTTGAACAGTTCCGAGTCCGAGAATCCTCCTTCGGATCGATGAAAACATCCGAACGCAGAACACCTCCGGCACCGAAAACTCCAGTTAAAAAGGAACCGGCACCTTCATTCGCACCGAAGGATGAGGAACCCGATATGGGTGACTTCGAGGAGTTTTAGAACCGGTCATTTTCTCAAATGACAGATAATTGGGTAAATCGATTCTTTGAAGACTTCAAAAAACAGACAGTATCGACATTCTTAAATATTTAAGAGGGAGCCGTGAAACAATCAGATTTCAGGAATTTACTTTACGGGTACACACGGAGACTCATCCCCTCCCGACTCATTCTTGTAACCTTCATTACATGTGCAGAAGATCCCTGTCGGAGAAAAAGATGACTCCTGACAGCTTTTTACAGCCTCTGTAGTTCCGCAGGCACTGCAATCCGCCTTTTTTACACATGGGCTGAACATATCGCCGTCATTTTCATAACCGTCCTTGCAGTTACATGTTCCCGCAATATCCGAGCATGCCGATACGGCATCAGATCCGCCGCATGTTGCTACACATGCCGGCTCGATGCAGTTGAGACCTTCGGAATGGTAGGGAGCGTCACAGTCACACACTGCCGCGTTGTTTTCAACCTTGCAGGTTCCGTGACCTCCACAGGTTACATCTTTGCATGGATCCGAAGGTATGCACATACTGTCGTTGTTTTCGGTTTCATTTTCAAAACCGTCGTTACAACTGCAAATTAGGGCACCGAAAGATAAGAAACACTCCTTCACAGCCTCTGTTGCACCACATTTGCTGCAGTCAAGAACACAGGGAGAGTCGTTGTCTCCGGTCTCGTTCTTGTAGCCATCGTTACATTGGCATACAAGGGAACCAAACCATTCTGAACATTCCTTTACAGCCTCTTCCGCTCCACAGGCACTGCAATCAGGAGCGTTGTTGTCTTTTACACAAGGTGATTCGTCTCCTCCGGTCTCATTCTTGTACCCTTCATTGCATGTGCATAATATTCCTGTCGGAGAAAAAGATGACTCCTGACAGCTTTTTACAGCCTCTGTAGTTCCGCAGGCACTGCAATCCGCCTTTTTTACACATGGGCTGAACATATCGCCGTCATTTTCATAACCGTCCTTGCAGTTACATGTCCCCGCAATATCAGAACATGTCGAAACGGCATCCAATCCGCCGCATGTTGCTACACATGCAGGCTCTACGCAGTCAAGACCGTTGGAATGATAAGGCGCGTCACAGTCACACGCTGCCACGTTGTTTTCAACCTTGCAGGTTCCGTGACCGCCGCAGGTTACATCCTTACAAGGATTATTTGACGGAGTGTAGTCCGATGTCGGTTTTCCGATATTTCCGAGGTATGGATTCTCACCTGTTTCGCTGAATGCCGGAATAACGATCCACTGAGAACTTTCTGTATCTGTTCCTGCGGAAACATCCCATTTTGATTCGGCGATTTTGACGCTGTCTTTACGGAGAAGGGTATGCAGTTTAGTTGCATTGGTTACACCTGCAACATCCCAGCCATCACCAGCGGGTTTCTCCCCAAATTTGCCTACGGAATCTACTTTTTTCCAATCGTCACCCACTTTCTTAAAGAGACCCACTGTATCATCACCGCCGAACATTGTTAATGTTGCCTTTACACAGCTCGATACGCTACGGATCTCTTCAGGTGCATCGGAAGCATTGGAAATAACCATAAGTCCATTCGGCAGAAGTTCATTTTTATCACCGCAATCACTCAGGATCAGTTCATACTTCTTTTCCGTACCGTTGTTATGATGAACCAGCTTGAAAAGAGATAAATCCACATTTTCCGTACCAACATTCATTATCTCAATTGCTCGTGATTTCATGGCGGTTGCATGAATATACTCACTTATGACAAGAGCACTCTCAACCGGAGCCTCCTTTTTTACAAGCCTGCAAACCTTAGGAACCTGTGTCGTCAAGCACTTGTACTCTCTGTCGGGCATACCGCTCTCTGGACAGTCGGAATCTGTCTGGCACTGGTCCGCCAACTGAACCGCAGTGGTATCCCATGAAAATTTTTCTATCTCGACACACTCACCCCCGGCAATCGGCTTACTGTCCTCATCAACTTCGACAAGTCTGAGAAGAGAAACCGATCCCCTTGACTTTGAGGTCATTCCATTCATATTGTCCACAACAGCTTCTTCAACCTTCATGGTTCCGGAATCCTGAAAGAACATTTTTGAGATTGTCGTAGCGCTATCCGTTTCTTTAACATCCATGTACAGGTAGACACACTCTTTACATGTCTTGAAGGCGGAATGTTCACTGTCCGAAAGATCGTAAACAGCCGGAAGCGTTGAGTAGTCTCCGTAGAAGTAGAGTCCCAAAGAGTCCGGAAGGTCCGTTCCCACAGTTCCCTTAACCTTTCCCGAGTATGCGAAACCGCCATATTGATCGAGCTTTTCCGGTTTAATTCCTTCAACTTCAACCTTCTTACAGATTATCTCCTCGCATGCCGATTGGTCCTCGGAACAAACTTTACCGTCTTCACATGTTCCGCAAACGCCGCCGCAACCGTCGTCACCGCATACCTTCCCTTCGCAATCAGGTTCGCAGACGTTATTCCATGAGTAGTTGACCTTAAAACATTTGGCATCGTCGCTTGAATCTTTCGAGTCGACAAGAACAACATTTTCAAGACGACCTTTAGACTCTCCCTTCCCAAGTTTGGCACCATTTTCCAGAATAATTTTTCCGGAACGTGCCATGTAGATATGCTCAACAAGGCCCTCATTCGTATCTTCAAAAAGAAGAACACACTCTTCACATGTTGCATACTTTGAATTTTTGCCCTCTATGTCGAACGAGAGAGAAGTGTTCGATGTGTCATACTCTCCGTAAAACTCGAGGTAGAGATAATCGGGAGTATCCGTTCCCAGCGCCGGCGTAAACTCGAAGCGATAAACCTGAACCGCCTTTGATCCCCAGTTTCCCTCTTCTTTGGGCCAGTCGCCGCCGTTAATTTTTGTCCAGCCTCCCGAAGGAAAAATGCCGGTCACGGTAATCGGGGTACACTTATCTGAAGTGGAACCGCCGATATCGTCATCCGGTTTCTGATCATTTCCATCGTCATTCTTCAGATCATCATCACTCCCAGATTCATCATCGTTTTGTGGTTTATCACCATCTTTACCAGGCAATGTTCCGCTCTGATCCTCATCATCCCCAAGATCCAGATCTGTGTCGCTCTGCTCCCCCAATCCATTTGATTTTGTCTTGCTGTTGTCATCACATCCGATAAACAAAAACAGCGCGAGAAACATCGCTGACAATGCAGGTAAAATGCTTTTTTTCATCCCCACCTCCCTTTACGGGTTAATAAAAATATATGAGTCCAAACCGATAGTTAATCAAAAGTCGATCATTCAAATCTATCTTATCGATTTTTTTTAGTCAATTATTTTTTACCGCTGTTCGACATGTCGATTTTTATTTCGCATGAAGCATTTAACTATTCGACGCATGTGTTGCAAAACTCATTCAAACATCTATCTCCGCTGAAGAATCTTCTGTTCCAACTCGCCACAAAAAACCAGACATCCCCTGTTATCTCAAATCAATATCAAAGATCATTGTTAACACAACCGGACCATGCAGTATTTCTACTCTTCATTCAAGAGTCTTTAACTCGATCAAAACCTGTCAAAACAATGCACCCTCAAGAGTCCGCAGCGACGTATCCACACGTACATGCAGCCTCTCTTTTTGAAACAAAGCTAAGATAATCAAAACAGTCAGTCTTTCTCCCAAAAAAGCAAACCGAATTGTTTCGAATCAGTTTTTGAAATACAAATAATAGAATAGTGGGAAGAAATCTAATTTCTATCTAATTTCTATTCTCATGTGATTCTTACATTTCGCAATTGACCCCGTCGTTAATTTCAAACATCCTCAAGATCCTTCATTTCCTTCAAATTATTTTAATTTTGTAAGAATCAGCGAGTGAAATTAACTACATATTTTTTTTCTGACGATTTTAGCCGATGCTACCACCTCGATATTTGTTTTTCGGGATTTCAAAGACTAAAATCAACTCGTTATCTATTTTCAAATGATTTCAACATCCGGAACTGCCTGGATCTTTGTTTTCGAAGCATTCTGAAGGCTAAGACGGTCTCGATTTTTTTATGATAAAATCAGCTGCTGATCTGGATTGAAAAAAAATTTTTACAGGTCTGGAAGAAGATCTAAAGTACCGAAAGGTACCTTTCAAGGGTGTCGGGAAATAGCGTGACTATCTCTTTTCCTCGGTTTTCTTCCATCTTGGAAATTTTCAGAGCAGCCCCGAGGTTTGCACCTGAGGAGATTCCGGCTGCGACGCCCTCCATGATAGGTAGCTCCCTGGTGAAATTGATCGCCTCATCGGAAGTGACCGTTACAACCTGATCTATGATATCCTGATTGAGGATAGACGGAACAAAACCGGCACCTATTCCCTGAATTCTGTGGGGGCCTGGATCACCGCCTGAAAGCACCGGGGATTCGGCTGGTTCAACCGCAACTATCTTGATTTTCGGATTCTTTTCCTTTAGATACTTACCCACGCCTGTGATTGTTCCCCCTGTGCCCACTCCCGCAACGAAAATATCGATTTTCCCATCACTATCCTTCCATATTTCAGGTCCCGTTGTCCTGTAGTGAGTTTCGGGATTGGCCATGTTTCCGAACTGGTCCATCGTTAAAAAATCGGAAGAGGAATTCACCAGCTCCCTGCACTTTTCAACTGCACCGTTCATTCCTTTTTCGCCGGGAGTCAGGACAATTTCAGCTCCGAGATGACTCAACAGTTTGCGCCTTTCCACACTCATGGTCTCGGGCATTGTGAGAATAATTTTGTACCCTCTCGCAGCTGCTACCATGGCCAGACCGATGCCGGTATTCCCGCTGGTGGGTTCCACTATCGTCATTCCCTTTTTTAGAATGCCACGATCTTCGGCATCAATTACCATTCCGAGGGCGATACGCTCCTTAACACAGGAGCAGGGATTGAAAAACTCCAGCTTCGCCGAAATATTTTTTGAAAAACTTTCAAGCCTGATCATCGGGGTTTTGCCGACAAGTTCTGTTATCTTTCCAGCAATCATACATCTCCCTCCCTTCCTCGAAGCACCTTTGAGCCTTCGGGAACACTTCTTGTGAGCCAGACATTACCGCCGATCATGGAGTTCTTTCCTATTGTGATCCTGCCCAGAACGGTGGCGCCGGAATATATTACCACATTGTCCTCGACAATGGGATGGCGTGGAATTCCCTTGATGGGATTTCCATCCTCATCAAGAGGAAAGCTGAGTGCACCCAGGGTAACGTTCTGGTACACCTTGACATTGTTTCCGATAATACAGGTTCCGCCGATTACGATTCCTGTTCCGTGATCCATGAAAAACTTCTCGCCTATCGTAGCCTGAGGATGAATGTCGATGCCTGTCTCCGAGTGACCCATCTCCGTAATCATTCTCGGAATGAGGGGAACCTGGAGTGTATTTAGCTCGTGGGCGATTCGGAAGCAGGTCATCATTCTTATGCTGGGATAACAGAATATGGTTTCTCCATGGCTTTTTGCTGCCGGATCACCCTCGAATGCCGCGACCACATCCAGTGAAAGCATTCTTCGTATTTCGGGAATTCTTTCAATGAATGCAAGCGCTATATCCCTGGCCTGTCGTCCGCATTCGCTGCACTCTTTTTCCTCTTCGAAGGCACAGGAGTAACAGAGCCCCTTTTTTATCTCCTCCACAAGCATCGTAAACGCTCGGTCAAGCTTCGCTCCCGTATGGTAGGTAATGTTCTTCTTCGTTACATCGGAATCCAGAAAGTAGCCGGGAAAAATGACTGCGCGAAGAAGATCCATAATCTCGGAAAGCGCCTCCGTCGAAGGCATCGGAGTAAAATTTCTGTCGAAATGAACAACAAGTCTGTACGACTCTTCTCTGCACAACTCTTCGACAACCTCTCCGAGAACATCTCTTTCGGTCATAACCACCCCCTCTTGCTCAATATTCGATCCTATCACTGAAAATCGGACCAAACAGACCCTTTTTTAATCAAAATTCGTTACCAAACGATGCCAAGTATAGGTGAAAGAATAAACTATTCAACAAATTTAGGCAAAATTTAGTTGCAATCACAACCTTATCACCTATAATAGTTGCACACGCAACCATGTACAGCGGAGTTGAAAAAGTCGCGCTAAAGAGAGAAATCGGAGGGTCGAGCAGAAAATTGTTTTTAATTTTGAGTAATACCCATTGGTATTGCGATGAATTTAAAGCGATTTTATGCCGATCATACCGATTTTGTAACGAGCAATGACTTATTCAACGGAGTCATATATGGAGAAAAATATGAAAGTACCGGTAATCGATTACGTAACCTACTACATTTCCTCAATTTTCAGACACAGCGCCGCTCATATCGACCGAAAACTTGGTCCGATGGGTCTTTCTGTAGGCTCCTTTCCCACACTATTGATGTCTTACTTTCACCGTGGAATAAACCAGCAGCTCATATCCGAGCTTATGGTCCAGGACAAGGCTACGACGGCAAGATCGGTTAGAAAAGTGATTGATCTGGGTCTGGTCGAAAGGGTAAAAAGTGAGGACGACCTTCGTGCCTACAAACTGTATCCGACAGCAAAGGGAGAAGGTCTTGTCGGTTGTGTCATCGGCTCCCTGGAGGAGTGGAACAGTGTACTCACTGACGGTTTCAGCGAGGAGGAGATAGAAACAACAAAAAAGATGTTGAACAGAATGCTTGAAAATGCCAAGCGACACCACATGAGGTTGAAAGGAGAAAAAGATGCGTAAAAAGAGATTTATCCCGATTCTCATTGTTGTTTTCGGTATTGCTGTATTCGTTATACTGAGAAAGATGAGACCGGCCCCCCCGCAGGCTCCGGTAAAGAAGGAAATCCCGGTTGTTGAAATTCTTGAGGCTGTTCCCTCCGATCATGACGTTGTAATAACAGGTACGGGAACTCTCTATCCTGTCGACAGAGTCAATCTTCAACCCGAGGTTTCAGGTAAAATCGTCTACCTTTCAAAAAACATGAGAAACGGCGGAACATTCAAAAAGGGTGAAACTCTTTTCCGAATCGATCCCAGAGAGTACGAGCTTGCCGTAAAAAGCGCGGAAGCGGAGGTGAAAAGACAGCAGGTTCAGCTGAGCAGGGAACAGATGGAGTCCGAGGTCGCAAAAAGCGAGTGGGAAAGATACAGCAAGGAAAATCCCGATGCGGTTCCAGGCGAACTGACGCTCAGGAAGCCCCAGCTGGAACTACAGCAGGCGGCGCTCAAGGCTGCCGAAGCCAAGCTGGAAAGCGCCAAGCTGCGCCTGGATAAAACCGTCATCCGCGCCCCTTTCGGCGGAAGGGTGGTTCAGAGGAACGTTTCCCGGGGCCAGGTGGTGGCTCCAGGAACAGTTCTCTCTTCAATCCAGGGAAACAAAAAATATGAGGTTTCCATTCCGCTTACCGGCGACGATCTCAAGTGGGTTGATTTTGAGAAGGTAGAAAAGGGAACGCTCACCGCAAAGGTGAATTTCGTCTCGGCCGGAAAGAAGGTGGCACTAACGGGGACTGTCCGCACGGACGAGGCCGAACTTGATAAGAGAAGCAGGATGGGCAGGGTTGTGATTGAAGTCGAAGACAAAGAATCGACCGTCCGAAGCGGCATGTTCGCCTCTGTGGAAGTTCCCGGAGGAAAACTGGAGAATTCGTTTGTTATTCCGCGCCATGCACTCAGAGACGGAAAAATATATCTCATGAAGGAAAAAAGACTTTCTGTCAATTCCATAAAACTCCTTCGTCTTCAGGATGGAAAGGCTATCATCGACGGCATAATCAAGGGAGATAAGGTAATCATCTCACCTCTCGAAGTTGCGGTTGAAGGTATGGAGCTGAAAGTGGGGAGGAAAAAATGAGGGGTGCTATCGAATGGATGGCCGAAAACCATGTTGCGGCAAATCTCGCAATGGCTCTCGTTATCGTTCTCGGAGCGTTTTCCCTTCTCAACCTGAATCAGGAGATTTTTCCGGAAGTCGAAACCGATTTCGTAACGGTACAGGTCGAGTATCGCGGCGCATCGCCGGAAGAGGTCGAGGAGGCTATCGTAATAAAAATCGAGGAGGCGATTGCCGGAGTGGACGGTATAGACAACCTCACCTCCAATGCCAACGAGGGAATGGGAACTGTCAATGCAGAAGTGAAGTTCGGTGAGGATGTAAGCGAAGTTCGCGATAGAATAAGGCGGGAAGTGGACCGTATAACCTCCTTTCCCGACAACGCGGAAAAACCGGTTGTCTTCGACTCCGTTTCGAGACACTCGGTAATCCAGCTGGGAATCTACGGACAAGTTGATTCGAGGACTCTGAAATCACTGGCTGACAGGATGAAAAACGATCTCACTTCCATGAACGGCATCTCCCTTGTAGACCTTACCGGTGTAAAAAATTTTGAGATTTCCATAGAGGTAAGCGAGGAAAAGCTGAAAGAGTACGGCATCACTTTCGATCTCATATCCAGGGCTGTCACAAGAGAAAGTCTCGATCTTCCGGGCGGAACGATAAAAAGCGAAGGAGGTGAAATCCTTGTCCGCACCAAGGCTCTGGGGAAGGTGAAGGCTGATTATGAGAAGATCGTGCTCTTGTCCGATTTTAACGGTCACACTGTGAGAGTCGAGGACGTAGCAACAGTAATAGACGGATTCGAGGATACGGATCTCTTCACCTACTTCGACGGAAAACCGGCCGCCCTCATCAACGTCTTCCGGGTCGGAAACGAGGGTGCCATCGACGTTGCGGAAAAGGTTTACGGCTACATCGAAAAGGTGAAGGAGGAGCTACCCGAGGGTGTCAGCATAATCCCGTGGCACGATATGACCAAGATTCTCAGATCCAGAATAGATCTCCTCGTGAGAAACGCCGTTTTGGGATTTATCCTCGTCGTCATCTCACTCACGCTCTTTCTCGAAATCGGGCTGGCCCTCTGGGTCTCCTCGGGAATCGTGATCAGTTTCATGGGCGGATTTCTCATAATGAACCTCTACGGTTACTCCATAAACCTTTTCTCCCTTTTCGCCTTTATTCTCGTCCTGGGTATTGTAGTTGACGATGCGATCGTCGTCGGTGAAAACATCTTTTCCGAAAGGGAGAGCGGGCTGAAACCCCTGGCCGCATCCAGACGTGGCGTCAAGGGTGTTTTTGTTCCCGTAATCTTTGCTGTCCTGACAACGGTAGCCGCCTTCTTGCCGCTTCTGCGAGTCGAAGGTTTCATGGGAAAGATTATCGTGCAGCTCCCCATAATCATTATCGGGGTTCTCTCATTCTCTCTTCTGGAATCGATATTCATTCTTCCGGCCCACCTTTCCCTCATCGGTGAAAAGGCGAAAAATCCCGTTACCCGCTTCTCTGCTAAGGTAAGCGGGTGGTTCGACAACCGATTGAAAAACTTTGTGGAAAACAAATTCGAACCATTCCTGGAACGAAGTCTCAAAAACCGTTACATCGTAATAGCTACCGGAATCGCCATGCTCCTTATTGTAGGAGGAATGGTCTCCGGAGGAGTAATAAAGTTCAACTTCATGCCCGATGTCGAAGGCGATACGATGACAGTGCTCCTCAAGATGCCTACGGGAACGCCTGTCGATAAAACAAGGAAGATAATCGAACACATAGAGCGACAGTCTGAAAAAGTGAAAGTTGAATTCGAGGAGAAGTTTCCCGAATACAAAGACCGTCTCTTCCTCCATCGCTACGCCATCATCGGTCAGCAGCCCTCCCTTAGGTTCGGCCCAATGGGAGGTGGAGCTGTCCGAACGGATTCATCAAAGGCCGAAATCACCATCGAACTTCTCTCATCGGAAGAGAGGAATGTTTCCACGATGAAAATGATCGAGAGATGGCGTGAACTTGTAGGTGAAATCCCGGGAGCTGACTCACTCGAGTACAAGGGAACAATGATCACCGCCGGAAATGCGGTGCAACTGGAATTTTCCGATCCCGATCCTGAGATACTTGAGGCTGCCATAGGAGAAGTTAAGAAGAAATTGGCCACCTTCGACGGAGTTTACGACATCCGGGACGATGCGATCGACGGAAAAATGGAACTCAAAATAAGGCTCAAGGATGAAGCTAGAACTCTCGGGCTGACCGAAGCTGATCTTGCAAGACAGGTTCGCCAGGGATTCTACGGAGATGAGAGTTTACGAATCCAACGGGGGCGCGACGAAGTAAAGGTAATGGTTCGCTATCTTGAAAAGGAGAGAAGGAAGCTCTCCGATATTGAAAATATGATGATAAGAACTCCGGCCGGCGGAGAAATCCCCTTCAGCGTAGTCGCAAATGTAGAACTCGGAAGGGGATATGCCACAATAACGAGATCGAACAGACTTCGGGTGATCCAGGTTATGGCAAAGGTTGATGAAACGGTTACCAGCGGAGATGACGTGAACAGGGCACTGAAAAGCTTGATCGATAAGGATCTCAAGACGAAGTACAGACATCTAACCTACCGAGAGCAGGGAAAAGCCAAGGAGCGGAAAAAAGGACTGAAAAGTCTGGGAACCGGCTTCATGGTCATTCTCTTTGTCATCTACATGCTTCTCGCCATTCCTTTCAAATCCTACAGCCAGCCTCTTGTAATCATGTCGGCAATTCCCTTCGGCATAGTTGGAGCCACCCTAGCACATATGATGCTGGGGTGGCCTCTCACAATGATGAGTCTCATGGGAATTGTGGCGCTCTCAGGAGTTGTTGTCAACGACTCGCTGGTTCTTGTGGATCTTGCCAACCAGCTCCACAGGGAAAAGGGTGAAACTTTCTTCAACGCTGTCCTGCAGGCCTCAAGGCTAAGATTCCGTCCCATCATGCTCACCTCAGTGACAACATTTTTAGGGCTTCTGCCGATGATTTTCGAACGTTCCATCCAGGCAAAAATTCTGATTCCCATGGCGATAAGTCTCGGATTCGGTGTTGTTTTCGCGACGGCAATAACCCTTGTGCTCATTCCCTCAGGTATTCTCATGATCGAGGATTTGAAGAACGGAGGTAAAATATGAAGAGGATAATCACGGCTGCTGTCTCCATTTTCCTCATATCCTGCAGCATGGCTCCGGGAAAAAAGGAAGTCAAGCACAGTTACAAGATCCCCGGCAGATTTGAAAACATGTCGGCAAAGGTAGAGAAGAAGCAGGTTTCCGAAGCGAAATGGTGGAAAAGTTTCAACGACGAAACTTTGAACAGACTTATCGATCTTGCAGTTGATAAAAACCTGGATGTTCTCCTTGCCATGAGCAGGGTTAGGCAACTGGAGAGCCAGTTCGACATAAGCCGTGGAAATCGCTATCCGACAGTTAACGCCGGAGCGGGATACGGAAGAAGCAGGGCACCGGTTCCCTCTTTCGATCCGGCTACGATGAGCCAGACCACAAAACCGAAAACGTCGAATGCCTACACTCTTCGCGCGGGATTGAGATTCGAAATCGACGTGTGGGGAAAATGGAAAAGCATTGAAGAGTCATCATTGAATGAACTTCTGGCATCAAAAGCGGATCTGAGAACCGTCTATCTGCGGATAATCGCAACAACCGCGACGATCTACTACGACATCATGGCGCTGAAAAAATCGGCTGAAATTACCGAAAGAAATATCAACCTTATTCAAAATCAGCTTGAGCTCAAAAAGCAGCGATACGAAAACGGAATTGGATCGGCGGTTAATGTGGACACATTCTCAATTCAGCTGAACGGACTGAAGTCCCGGCTGGAAGCGCAGAAACAGGAAACAGCCCTTAAGAATCATCAACTTGCCGTAATAATAGGTGAATATCCGAAAGATATTATCATGGATGATGAGGCCGGTGAAATTCTACAGGAGTTGAAAAGGGTCCCCGCCGGAATTCCTTCTGATCTCCTTAAAAACAGGAGCGATATCGTAGCGTCGGAAAAGAAAATGGAGTCGGCCCGCTACATGATAGGCGCGGCAAGAGCGGATCTCTTCCCCTCGATTTCCCTGACCGGCACCCTCGGATATCTGAACCTGTCGAACATCGAGAAACTCTTCACAAAGGACCATCTCACCTCGGCAATCAACATCGACGCGAGCCAGACAATCTTTGCAGGAGGATCGAAGCTGGCGGCGATAGACCAGAGAAAGGAGATCTATGAAAGTGCAGTTCTTAACTACAAAAAGACGGTACTTGAAGCATTTAGAGAAGTTGAGGACGCGCTGATAAAACTGAAAACGGCGGAAGAACAGTACGGACTTGCGGAGGAAAACATTAAAAACTCCCGAAAAAGCCGAAAAGAGACAGAAGAGAGATACAGAAACGGCATAATACCGTTTGAAATGCTGCTACAGGCAGACACAAATCTGCTGAAAGCAGAAAACCAGCTGCTTGATGCAAAAAAGTTCCTCATTTTCTCCAGAGTGGAACTTCACAGGACACTCGGCGGAAACTGGGAGGGATAGGACGTACAAGTCCTATAAAATATGGGGCCTTTAGGCCATAGATCTCCTGTAATTATTGGGATTATAGCCACCATCACTCCTAGCATGAACCCCCGGTCGACCAACGCTGCCATATTGTTTCACTTTAGATTTCCAGCCTCAGATATTTAAAAATTTGAATTTAGAAAACGATTAGAGTATGCTTCCGGGAAAGAGGGATCGGCAAAGGCTGCCGACATCTTTACTATGTTATTATTTTTGCAGGTTTTTTGCCAATTGTTTTCCGTTCAAGTTCTTTTTGAACCTGCGGGACGATAATCTGTTTTTCAGGAGGTTGTCATGATCTTTACAAAGATTCCCAGGCTAAAAATCGGAAACCTCACGGTTGAGGTTCCCATCATTCAGGGCGGCATGGGTGTCGGTATTTCGCTTTCCGGGCTTGCATCCGCATCTTCAAATGAGGGTTGCCTCGGTGTCATCGCGGCAAACGCCATCGGAATGCTGGAGCCGGATTACGAAAAAAACGGAAAGGAGGCAAATCTTCGAGCGCTGAGAAAAGAGATTCGAAAGGCCAGAACCGCCACTTTCGGTCCTGTCGGCGTTAACATTATGGTTGCAACAGATGATTTCAACGATTTTCTCTCGGTTTCAATCGAAGAGAAGGTCGATATTGTAATTCTCGGCGCTGGACTTCCGATAAAGGGAATTCCTGTGGAGGAATTGAGAAAGGCAAACATAAAAGTTCTTCCGATTGTAAGTTCCGCACGTGCCGCAAACCTCATCTTCAAATCATGGCAAAAAAAGTACAAAGATATTCCTGACGGAGTAATTGTCGAGGGCCCGAAAGCTGGGGGTCATCTCGGATTCAAGGTTGAACAGATAAACGATCCCGATTACTCGCTCGAGAAGATTGTGCCGGAAGTTATCTCCGCACTGAAAGTTTTTGAGGAAAAATTTGACAGATCTCTTCCTGTTATTGCAGCAGGAGGCGTTTTCAACGGAGAGGATATCTACACATTCTTGAAAATGGGAGCAAAGGGAGTTCAGATGGGAACCCGTTTTGTCGCTACCGAGGAGTGTGATGCCGATCACCGTTTCAAAGAGGCCTACGTCAGCTGCAGGGAGGAAGATATAACATTGATAAAGAGTCCCGTCGGACTTCCCGGAAGGGCCATTAAAAACAGTTTTCTTGAGGATATCGACAAGGGAGTCAAGAAACTTTTCAAATGCCCGTGGCGCTGTCTCCAGAGTTGCGACGCAAAAAATGCCCACTACTGCATTTCCATGGCGCTCGATAACGCAAGAAAGGGGATTCTGGACAAAGGTTTTGCGTTTGCCGGATCCAACGCTCCGAAAATTTCAGAAATCGTGACAGTGAAGCAACTTGTCTCTTCGCTGAAGGAAGAGTATCTGGCTACGGCGAGACAAGCTACAGGATCGATACGTGAAGAGTATGAAAAAGCTCTAGAGAAACTTCGAATTCTCAGAGATGAGTATGCAGAATCCATGGACAATAGTGTTGCGGCACTTCGAGCCGATTACGAAAGAGTTGTAGATAAGGGAATGATGACAATCCGTGAAGAATACGAAAAAGCTCTAGTAAAAATGGAAAATCTCAAAGACGAGTATGTTTCGACAAAGGAAAAAGCCCAGGCACTTCGAACACAGCTCTCCGAAATTTTCGATTCATCATCTCTACTGCACTCTCTATCATCATAAAAATTTATATTGGTTTTCTTCAACTGATAACCTGTTAATAAATTGAAGGAAACTTGTTTTCAATGCAAATTCCAGCCGAGGAATTAAGATATCATTTCCATTTCTCTATTAATTCTGAGAAATCCTTTTACTACTCATCCTTATGCTCATCCTTTTCTGACATTCTTTTCTTGAACCACTCTTTCTTTCCGTAAAGTTTTTCCACACAGTCGGGACACAAACTGTGGCTGAAATGTGCAAGCGAGTGTTCTTCGACAAAATGTTCTATATCACTCCAGCTGCCTTTTTCGTCACGAACCTTGCTGCATTTAGCACATATGGGAAGCATTCCACTGAGAGTATTTATCTTGTCAAGGGCCTCCTTCAATTCATGAAGAAGCTGATCCTTTTCCTCTTCACTATTTTTCTTATCGGTGATATCAAAGATAGCTCCATCAAGCCACTGAGCCTTGCCTCCGTTCTTGAAAATACCACGCCCCCTCTCATAAACCCAGTGTATTCGACCATTTTTATCGACAATTCGATATTCCACAGTGTAAGATTCCCTCTTTTCGACAGCATGAAAAATTATCTCTTCCACCATCGCCCTGTCATCGGGATAAATAATGCTTGAGAACTTTCTCACCTTTTCATCAATAAAATCCGAGGCGGGGTATCCGGTAAATTCCTCTATAGAATCGCTGATAAAAGACATCTTCCAATCCTTTTCGCATTCACAGCGATAGACAATCCCCGGAATGTTATGGATAAGGGAATCGAAACTCTCCTCTCTCTCATTGAGTTTTTCCTCAATTTCCCTTGTATGTCCCACCCTTTTTTCCAGCTCTTCAAGCCTTTTCTGAAGATTCTCGATAGAATTTTTATCTTCCATGCCGCACTCTCCATACAATCTTTGCCTTGTGAATTCCTCTATAAACATTTTATCACTATTTAAAGATGATTGGGGTCAGAATTAGACTTGGGGTTAATCGTTGCTTTCTAGCACAGCCTGAAGTGCGGGATCATCCGCTTCTGCGGAAACTCTCAGAAGTTTTTCACCGCCCCAGGCGATAAGTATCGCGCCGGTCGGAGCGGTGATGAGGATGCTGAGAACGGCGACTGCGAGTATCAGTTCACCGGGAGCCGTACTCATTCCGGCTACCTCCATTGCCATCAGCGGAGTAGCTCCGATTGCAGCCTGGACTGTGGCTTTCGGGAGATACGAAAGACCTATGAAGAGTCTTTCTCTGAAGTTAAATACACTTTTCAAAAGACAAATCTGAACACCGATGCTCCTTCCTAAAAGACCGATTCCTATGACTGCAGCTCCGGTAACCCCTGCATTGAAAGCTACGGGAACATTGACCTGCGTTCCCACAATGGTGAAAAGAAGGATCTGGGCAAATACCCATACCTTTCCAAGCTTTGCAGATATTTCGTGTGCTGCATGTTCTCTCTTTTCTAGAATTATGAAACCGATCGCCATGACTGAAAGAAGCGCGGCGAAGGGAAAAACATTTTCAAAGGTATGCTGAAAATGAAGTAGAAGAATCGACACACTGAGAAGAACAAGAATCCTCTTTGTCACCCTGGGATTGAACTTATCGAAAAGTTTGTAGAAAAAAACTCCAAGTCCCAAACCGATTAAAATACCTGTCAGAACGGAAACAGGAACGGATGCCACCTTCCATGCCATATTAACCGATTCACCGACATACATGCCTACAAAGGAAGAGCAGAGAACAATTGCCACGGCGTCATCACAGGATGATCCTGCAAGCACCAGTGTCGGCACCCCCTTATCTTCCCCCCGGCCCTCTTCAATGAACTTCACCATAAGTGGAACGACAACAGCCGGAGAAACAGCACCGAGAACCGATCCCAGAATTGCGGATTCAAGGTAACTCAGTCCGAGAAGATGCGGCGCGACAATCGTAACCGCTCCAACTTCACAGACACAGGGAATGAACGACATCAGAAGAGCCCGTGCACCGACCTTTGAGAGCGCCTCCCGGCTCATCTCGAAACCCGCACGGAGAAGAATTACCACAAGGGCGACAACCCGCCAGTCAGCCGCCACACTCCGCATCGCGGGATCCATCATGTTGAGAAAGTGCGGTCCCATGAAAACTCCCAGCAGAAGAAGTCCTATAAGACCCGGTAACTTCATTTTTCGAAAAAGAAAATCAAGAACCAATCCGATTAAAACCATCTGTGCAATTGAGATAGCCATACTTCAGCACTCCTCCTATCACAAAAAGTAAGCCTTTTCATGGCAGGAGTCATCAGCCAGGCTAGGGCGGTTGTACGGGGGACTCCATCCCCAAACCAGAAAAATACACATAAATTTTCTAAAGTCAAGAATCGACTAATTTCTTAAACGTTTTCATATATCTTAAAAAAAACAACCGATCCCCTAAAACTAACGAACTTCCATTAATTCTATCAAATTTATTGTAATTTTTTTACAAAAATGATAGACTGTCTCGCTAAGCAAAAAGATAAAAAATAGGAGGTCAACATGACAGAAAGCACAATTTTTCTTGTGAGTACCGAAATTTCAAACCTCTTGAAAGACAGCGAAAAGAATCTTTCCTGTATTGAGGCCTTTTATGAAAAAGGATGGAAAACATGCGGATCCGCATCACTTCTCAAAAAGGATCTGGAAAGAGAAAGTGGAGAAATGGCGATCGCGGCCGAAGGTAACACCGTCTACAACATTTTAAAGAAATCCGAAGTCAAGCTTTCAACCGGGTTTTTACTTCGTCAGAACGAGCACGGAAACCTCTGCTCAGAAAACATCTACGAATTTGACAAAATCGGAAGACTCATCAGAAGCTATTCCGAGTAGAACCTTTCATTAAAAACATCATCTCTAACTTTTTTAAAAACCCTCCACTTCTTGCTATCAAAATTAATCAACAAAATCATTGATAAATTTTTTAAAAGGTGATCTAGTATCAAAAGTTGATGTTATCAACGGAACTGAAAAGATCAGGAGGATACAATGAGTACGGTAATTTACTGGTTCAGCGGCACAGGCAACTCTTTGAAATTTGCTGAAAAAATTGCAGAAAGGTGCGATGGAAAACTAATTCACATTTCCGATAAAATCGAAAACTATGAAAAAGCCGACAAAATCGGGTTTGTTTTCCCTGTATATGCATGGGGACCTCCTGCAATAGTTGAAAGGTTCATTGAAAGAGTAGGGGCTCCGGAAGCGGAATATATCTTCACAGCACTTACCCACGGCGGCGGACCAGGGGGAACAGTTACCGGTTTTTCAAAACTTCTTGGAAAAGAACCCGACGGATACTTTGAAATCCACATGCCTGACAACTACTTTCCTATGAAAAATCCGCCTGATGACGAAAGGGCAGGCACCATTATTTCAAAAAGCAGTGAGAAATTGATTAAGATCTGCGAAAAAATAGCACAAGGCGAAAAAAGCCGGACAAAAATTCCGTTCATTAAGAAATTCCTCAGCAGCATCATGCATAAAACCTTCACCGCAAACCTTCACAAAACCGATAAAAAGTTCAGAACAACAGAAAAATGTACATCCTGCGGAATCTGTGAAAAGTTGTGTCCCGTTGATAACATCAAAATTGAAAACGGAACACCAAAATGGCTTGGAAAATGCGAACAGTGTTTTGCATGTTTTCACTGGTGCCCCGAAAAGGCAATAGAATTCGGCAGATCAACAGAAAAAACAAACAGATATCACAACCCGGACATCACACTGCAGCACTACCTGAAGGCAGTTACAGGAGAATAAGGATGCTTGAAATATGGGTCATATAGGTACTATGACTCCTGTACGACATAAAAATCGAGGTAATCAAGCTAATCAGCTTAATCAGTGGTCCAGAGATGAGCATTTATTTTCAGGAGAATTTTCAGTGGTGTAATTGCAGAGATCAACACGCTTAATTTATTGATCTTTCCATCAACAACCGATGGCTTTCTACCGATATTTGAGAAAGTTGTCTTTACAACATCTTCTGCAGTCCTTGCGGGAGTAGGAAACTTGTTATTAAGCCCCGAGACCTTCCTGAATTCCGTATCGGTATCACCTGGCAGCACGGCAATAATATCCACTCCTGTTCCTTTCAACTCACCATAGAGACTGTTCGTCAGGTATCTGATAAAGGCCTTTGTAGCAGAATAGGTCGCCATATTAGGGATAGGCATTATTCCGACAAGGCTGGAGAGATTGACTATCGCTCCCCTTCCCTTTTCAATCATGCCAGGAAGAAACAGATGGGTGAGAGTCACCGGAACCTGGCAGTTAAGATCCACCATAACCCGCTCCTTCTCACGATCGCCTTTTACGAATTCGTGGTGAAGACCGAATCCGGCATTGTTCACCAGAATATCCACATCGATGCCAAGGGACCTTACCTCCCTGAAAAGTCGTTCAGTAGCACCCGCTTCAGTAAGATCCATGGCAACCACATGAACAGGGACAGCGTATTTTTCTTCCAGCTCATCCTTCAGGTCATTCAAAAGCAGCTCCCGCCTCGCAACGACAATAAGATGAAGGCCCTCTTCAGCCAGCACCCTTGCGAATTCCCTTCCGATTCCCGTTGAAGCCCCCGTAACAAGCGCCGTTGTTCCATATCTTTTCAAACCGTACATATAGATCTCCCTGACAATTTTTCCTGAATAGTAACAGTAATCCAATGCTGAGTCAAAAATTACAACGATCAATTGAATGTATTGACTTATATCTTCAATACCCGTATAGTTCATCGAACATTTTAGGAGGTTTTGATGAAAAACGTTTTATTTCTTGTAATTACAATCTTTTTTCTGGCTTCATGCGCCACAATTCACGACAAAGCCGGCAGCGGCGATATTTCAGGATTCAAATCCTTTCTTTCTGAAGGCGGAAACGTCAATAAAAAGGATAAATTGGGAAGGACTCCACTCATGTTGGCCGTAAAGGAAGGTAAGCTTGATATGATCCGCTATCTTCTCGAAAACGGAGCTGATGTGAACGCTGTTGACAAAGAAGGATACAATGTACTTATGTATACAAAGTATCAAATGCTTTTTATTTGGGCACTTGAAGTCAGTAAGAGAAGCGATGATAACAACTCCCCGACTCCATATAAATTTTCTATGGAAGTTGCGGATCTCGATAAAAAAAGTGACAAAAAACTACATGTCATAGAATACTACACCAATAGTCAGGAAGTTTTTAAAACAAAACAGGCAATTACAATGCTGCCTACATATGAAAACAAACTTAAGACAACTGTGAAAATACTTCTCGATAATGGTGCAAAAGTAAATGTGTATGCAAAAGACAATGACTCTAGTCTCAACTACTCGATACGCTTCAACAGAATTGATATAACAAAAATGCTTTTAGAGAAAAACGCAGATGTAGATAAAGTGGTTTTATTTATGAAAAATAAAGAGACAAATACCGTAGGATTAACCTGCGATGAAGCCGATCTTTTTGAAAATAAAATAGTAAAATCCAAAGAATATTTCTGCAGTGAAACATACAAATGCAAGGCAAGCCTTCCAAACTGCATAGATTATCTCGATTCAAAGAGAAAGTACGATGATGATGAAAATCCTCTTATGTTCGCAGCGAAACACGGTCTTCTCGAAACCATTGATAAACTTGTCGCAAAAGGGTTTGATGTTAATTCTGTTGATGAAGATGAGGAATCAGCTCTTTTTTATGCTGCAAAATACGAAGAATCTGAAGCACTTGAAAAGCTATTTAAACTTGGTGCAAAAATAGATCTCAAGAATAAATACAACAAAACCGCTCTTTTGGTTTCGGTTTCGTGGGACAGCCTCCCAAGCATTGAAAAATTAATTGAACTCGGAGCAGATCCCAACAGCACCAATGGCAAAGGTCTTACACCTTTGATGGTTGCCGTTAAGAAAAAGAAACCCAATGTGAAAATCATCACCCTTCTCATAAAAAAAGGAACCGATCTCACATACAAAGTTGAGAACAAGGATTCAGAATATTTCGGTAAAACAGCCGTCGAGATTGCAAAGATGAACGGTGTAAATATTTCAGTAAATTAATATTCCGATTGAATGAAGATTTCCTATTTTTTCCTTCTTCAGGCATAATCCAACTGAAATTATTTTCATTACCAACAGAATGATTCATCCGCTGATTTCAATATTAACATTTGCCATATTCCAACGGCTGATTCTATCTTAAAAAAAGTTTTCAGCGCAGGATGCCTATTGATCTGCAAAGAATATTCTGTTTTATACCGGGCCAGAACCTGACTTAACTCAGATATTGCTTTTTCGGGAATAACAATCACTCTTTAGAAACCGAAAATCCTTTTTTCATAAAAGATATGTTCCTCAAATCCGATAATCTTTTTTCAAGCGACCATCAAGGAAATGAAGGAAATGAAGGTGATTATTAAAAGGTTCGACACGGAGGCCGGCCCCTACAATAGAAAAATAAATTTGTTATTTCTCGAAAATTCAGGGAAGTATGAACTGGGCCTTAACGGATGCGTGGTCACTGTCACCGAGACAGTATTCACCTCTTCCGCAGCCTCCGTCCTTGACTATTTCTACGCTGTTCTTAACGTAACTTCCGCCTGCATTGTTGGAGACTAAGATGTGATCGATTTTACTACAACCGCCGTAGTTGTGGGTGCACTGTTCGTAAGATGGAAGATCGTTCAGGACGCGGTAGAGAAGCGGTGTTGGATCATTTGGAGTTTCAAGTGCATCCAAAGGATCCGATCCCGGTTCGTCGTTGAGATCGCCTCCCATTACAATAAGGGCATTGGGGTTGTTTTTTGAAACTCTTTCAAGGATCTTGTATGACTCCTGGGCTTCAAGAAGTCTCCTCTCTGGATCGTCGTTGCTTTTGGATTTATAGTGAGCGGCAAAAACTATCGCTTTTCTTCCGTCGATCGTTATGTGGACTTCGGGAAACTCCCTGGACCAACTCTTTCCGTCCGAGATGTAACCGCCGTGATAGACAACTTTGTCGATTGTTCCCCTTGTCATTACGGCAACATCGGTGTAGTAGGAGTAATCCTTGATGTGGAATGCGTTGAATTTCGGTTTTAGCTCATCCAGAAGTACCTGGAGGGATGTTTCATCCTCTATTTCAGTCAGAATCATTATGTCCGCGTCGATTTTTCTGATGGCCGAAGCGATACTGGATATTTTTTGCTTGAACTGATAATCAGTGAAAACTTCTCCGTCCCTGCAACGACCGTCTTCGTATCTGTCGCACTCGGTGTCGTATAGGTTTTCGACGTTGTAACTTGCGATGTAAATCCTCTTTTCAACCTGAGGCTCATCATCACCGTCTGTCTCTTCATCCTCGTCTGCCTCTTCAGCATCCTGGTCGGGAGAAACATCTCCGTCATCACCGTCATTTGTTTTTTCGGTATCCGACTCTTCTTTCTCATCTTGGTCAGAATCTTCATCTGGCTCGGACTGGTCTGAATCGGATAGAACGGTATCCCTATCATTTTCAATCTTTTCTGAATCTGTGCTATTTTTTGGAAAACAACCGGCAATGGAAAAAACCATTAGAAAAATCAATAAGAGTTTCATACTCCCTCCCCTTAAATGAACTGGATGATAATTATACTCTTTAAAATGAAAATTGAAACAACTACACATTATCAATTTTCAATCATTCAGTCTTTTCAATAATTACAAACAAATAAGGCCGCTTTTTCCACATTTTCCTAAACAGGTAAAAATGGTGTTTTGATTAAAACAAGGATTCTCATACCCCCTACTTCATGAAAAATCCGCACGCAATTGTACCTATTTCAATGAAAAATCAAATAACAATATCAGCATTAAATTAGAAAAACCATATCTATCTAATTTGTTTTTTTTCAATCAAACATTGACTTTAGTTACTTTTCAACATTTTTTCAACATCATCAAAATTTCACAATTCCTTTTAACACATTGAAAACAAACTCACACAGAAGCCGTCAACCAATTGATATTATTACCTAACAAGCATTCCAACAAACCATCAATCACCACTTAGACATCAAAATGAATAATTTTTATAGAAAAAAAATGAACAATAGCAAGGAAAATGTTGAAAACCCAATTACAGCACAAAAAGTTTTCTCTTTCCATTTTTGAACAATGAATAAACAAGTAAAAACTTGGAATCCTTGAAATTTACGCTACCTTGAATGCTGAACCACCGTTAATGGGGTTCATAGTTGTTCGGACATATGCAAAGGCGTTATTGATCTGAGAAGAAATGCGGGAGTGTTCCAATGATATACGAAATTTCAAAGGCCAACTGGCCTGATTTTTCATCAAACCTTTCAGCTTCGGTTTTCTTTGAAAGAAGAGAGAATAATCTACTCCTCCGATATTTTGTCGAAGAGCCGGAAACGGTTGCAGTTGAAACCGGGTTCAACTCCCCGGTTTACCGAGACAGCTGCGTCGAGTTCTTCGTCGCTTTCGATGAAACCGGTTACTACAACCTTGAATTTAATGCAACAGGAGCAGTTCTTGGAGAATTCGGAACCTGCCGTAATAATCGCTCTTTCATTCCTTCCGATATTCTTTCAGCAATTGATGTAAGACCCTCCCTCGGAAACAATCCTTTTCAATTGAGAAGTGAAAAAACCAACTGGGCTCTGGAAATCCTAATTCCCAAGGAGGTTTTTTTTCATCACAGGTTCGATTCTTTTTCAGAAATACAGATGAAGGGAAATTTTTACAAATGCGGGGACAATCTTCCCAAACGCCACTATTTATCTACCTTTCCGATCGATTCGGATCGTCCCGATTTCCACAGACCTGATTTTTTCCGGGAGTTGGATTAGATTTTTTCAAAACAACAGAATTTTATCGGAAATCCTTTTCCGCATCGTAAAGAGCTTTTACTTCATCAGAATTCATAGCCCTGTTAAATACCGATACATCATCCATGTCACCTTTGAAAAAATAGTAATACCCCTGACGCATCTGAGCCCCGATCCATACGGGTAAATCGCTGTTCTCAAGCGGAACCGTGACAACTTCCTTGGCAGCCTTCTCCACACCGTCAACATAGATTTTCGCTGTCATCCCTTCCATTACTCCTACAATGTGATGCCAGGCCTTGTCTGTAAAAAGACCTTCCTCTGTCTGCGCCGATTTCACACTCCCCGTCTTATATGCCATCGCAAAAACCGATGCTTTAGAAATATCGTCGGTTTGCAAAGGCTTATGTATGCCGATTCCGAATGAATCGGCGTGATAGTCATTACCGTTTATTAAAATATAGCCGTTACAGATATTGCTAGATTGACAGACAACATCATCCACCTTAACCCAGGCTGAAAAAGTCGTACTTTTCATATCTATTGGAAACTTTGATTTTTCAACGCTCACTTTCGTGTTTTCACCGTTGAAACGAATGGATTTGTTCGCCGCTCCAAAGCGATCCTGAGCAAAAGTTACATTGGATTTAATACCATTATTACCATTTCCGCTCTGATCCGTCGTGTCTCCGTTATTGAAATTATAATAGAGAATCTTTTTAAGAGGAGTTATATCTGTATCATTTTGCTCTTCATCGCCCATTTCATCATCATCAGAATCTTCATCAACTCCTTCCGAATCATTCTCTACCGTTTCATCTTCGTCAGTTATTGTACCATCGATGTCCTGATCCGGTATTTCGGAAGGTTCGTCGACTGTTTCGTCGTCTTGTTCTACAGGTTTCCCGTTGTCTTCAATCTCATCGGTCACTTCAACATCACTGTCGTTCTTTACCGGCAATTTGCCCTCATCGTTAACAGCATTGTCGGAGACAACATCGGCATCAGGAATGACAGAATCGTCATCGGATTTTTTACTGCTGCTGCTTTCCGAACATCCGATAAAAAATAAAAAAAAGATTGAAAAAATAATCGCTGCCTTTTTCATGATTTTTCTCCTGTTATAAACTTGCGCAGCCAGACTAACAATTATCACAATTTTGTCAATTTTTTCTTGAAGTTAGAGACAAAGAACCGACACCTGACCACTCAAGAACAGTGTCATTTTGAGAATATCGAAGAGTTACAGAATTTAGCTGGAAAAATCCTTGGGAACTTCGCTGGTTCCTATAAAAATCCTATAGGGATCTGTGGACAGATGTGAAAAGAATTTTCTTATTTGCGAATAATTCGCTCTTTAAGGATTTCGAACTCTTCTTTTGTGATTGTTCCGGAATCCATCATTTCAACGGCGGAACGGAGTTTTTCTATGACGGGATCGGCACCGATCGACACTTCAATCTTTGAGTTGAGCATTGTAAAAAGACCGTACTCGGAGTTGCTCATGGCAAAATTCCTGGCTTTCTTCGAGATTTTTTCAAATTGTGTTTCTGTGCAGAGCACCTCTATTTTTTTGGTTTTCCGTTCTCTCTTTTTTTCCATTTCTATCCTCCCAACCTGTCTCGAAGGCCGCTGGAACGCTCAACCCTCGACCTGACAGCCTTATCCATAACATCCTTGACGGCTATAAGTTCGACAAACTCCTTCGCCCTCGTTATCCCAGTATAGAGAAGTTCTCTTGTAAGAACAGGAATTTCTCTAGGCGGCAAAAAGAAAAGAACGTTTTCGAACTCAGACCCCTGGCTTTTATGCACCGTCATTGCGTAGACGGTTTCGTGGCGCGGAAGGAGTGTCGGGATAAACGGTTTCGGTTCAATTCCTTCTGGAACAGGGAAGTAGACTCTTCTGTTGCCGTTTTCGTCGCTCCTTACGATTCCAACATCCCCGTTGAACAGCCCCAGGTTGTAATCGTTTTCCAATATCATGACAGGACGATTTTCGTACCACTCGCCGTCCCTTTCTATAAGTTTTTCAGACTCCAACAGCTCCTCGGTTATCCGGTTGAGAAAACGGACTCCGTAATCGTGCTCCCTTACCGCAGCAAGCAGCCTGAAACAGTTGAGTTTCTCAAGCGCCTCTCCAGGAGTTTCCGCTTCGATATAGCTTTTGAATCCGTCGCGAATCCTTTGTCCGAAGCTGCTTTTAAAGCGGGTTGCCGGAGGAAGGGGACAGAAATTTATTCCGGAGGATCTATCGAACTTTCCGAAAACCTCATCAATAATCTCGATCGATTCTCCCCGGTTCACAGCTCCGGCCAGAGCTCCTATTCCAGGTTTCTTTCCGAATCTGTAACTCTTTTTGAGCTCCACAACCGCATCGGCCAGGGTTCCAGGTAATGAGGAAACGGTAACTTTTTCCCCTGTACAATCAAGATACTTTTTCACAAAATCTTCTGAAAACCTGTTCACAGAACCGGAACAGATATCTCCGAGAACCGATCCGGCCTCAACGGAAGCCAGCTGATCCTTGTCGCCAAGAAGAATGAGTCGGGCGTTGGAAGGTAGGGCATCCACAAGTTTTGAAAAAAGCGCAAGATCAATCATTGATGCCTCATCCACGATTACGATGTCGGCTTCAAGAGGATTTTCATTGTTGTGGCGGAAGTAGGGTGAGTTTTTCCTGTACCCGAGAAGTCTATGGATTGTCTTGCCTTCAACGGACGCAAGAAGTTCCAACACCTCATCGGAAACCTCCTCTTTCATTCGGTTTCGGGCCGATGCAATGGAATCGTTCATACGTGCCGCAGCCTTTCCGGTGGGAGCGGCCAGTGCCACCCTGAGAGACGCATCCTTTTCGAAAAGAAGTGCAAGTATCTTTGAAACCGTCGTGGTTTTTCCCGTTCCGGGACCGCCGGAGATGACGCTGAATTCGGAGGTTAGAGCTGTAAAAGCCGCAAGTCTCTGATAATCTACCTCTTCTCCCGCTGACGGTCCGAAAAGTCTCAGAAGAGAATCTTTAATCCCATCCCACGGTTCCATTTTCCTTTCGGCCATTTCCAGAGTTCTTCTATAGAGCCTATCCTCGTAGAACCAGTATCTGTAGAGATAGAATCTTTTTCCATCGAAAATCAACGGCTTATACTCGCCCGGTTTTCCGACTTCACCGATATTCTCAAATAGAGCAGTCAGCTGATCTTTCGGAGGAAGCACAATTCCCGCCTCCTTCAGCGCCTCCTCTTCGGAACTTCCCGAAAACTCATCGGGGTCGAAACAGATGTGTCCGTGGGAAATCTGCCTGCTGGTAAGGGCAGATACAAGCATCAGAGGTTCGCTGCCACCGGAAAGGAGAGCCATAAACCGGGCGAAATGAATATCGATATGACTGAAAAGTTCAGTTCCCTTTAGAGTTTCAAGAATTCCCACGTTCGCACCCCGTAAGATATTGGGTAAGCTCTTCCACAAGTTCCCTTTCGGGCCTGTCGCTGTAAATTCCGTTTTCACCGTCCACGCCGCGAAGGAAAAGGTACTTCACACCTCCGAAGTGGCTGTCGTAATCGTAATCCGGAATCCGGTTTTTGAGATAGAGATGGAGAGCAACGGTGTAGATGAGGTACTGGAGCATGTAGTTGTGATGCTCCATGGACTCACGAAGAGCCTCACCGCCGTAGCAGCTCACTTCGGGACCGAGGTAGTTGGATTTCCAGTCGACGATGTAGAACCTGCCATTCCATCGGAAGGTAAGATCGATAAATCCGTGAAGAAATCCGCGCACTTCGTTGAAATCCACTTTAACATTGTAGCGCCCCAATATCTCCATGAGTCCGGGAGCGTCGATATCCTGCAGCTTGAAAAAGAATTCAAGCTCGCTTATCCTTTCGGAAAGAGTAATGGAATCGAGCGTGAGTCCATCTCCGAGATCGCTGGAGAGCACCTTTTTCACCATGTCCTCTACGGTTTCCTCCCATCCCCCGTCGCCGTATCCGTACTTTTCGAGCACGGCTGAAACCTCGTCGGAAAAAGAATCCTGCGTAAAATCTATCTCTTCGAAAATCTCATGGAGCGCAGTTCCGGGACCGGCACCCTTGGGAAACGCGAAGATACCTTCAGGTTCTTTTTCGATAATTTGAACCTCCTGCTCTTCCGGAAGATTCTCGTCCCTGTCCGGTTCCTCGTCCGGCTCACCCCTTCTTAAAGCCAGGGATGAAAAACTTGTTATGGAAAAAGAGCGATCCAGCTCCCTGTCGAAAAGTCTTGCCGGTCTGAAAAGCTGTTCATCCCTTTCGGGAACAAACCTTCCGGGTAGTTCTCCGTCGATGTATCGGAGATCGATATTCTCCCCTTCCAGACGCGCAAGATCGGAAAGAATCCGATTTTCGTCCATAGGTTTGAACTCCTCTTCCGATGTTATTCCGTGAAGAAGGTAGGCGAGAGCGGAACTTCCGGCCTCTGCGATTCTTCCCCACATGAGGTAGCACCGATTTCTGGATCGTGTCGCGGCTACGTAGAGCAGTCTCAGATTTTCCGCCAGATTCTCACGAAGGCAAAGATGCGCAATACCTTCGTCCCAACCGAAATGGAGTACGGGATCGTGATCGGAATTGTGGTAGAAAAGCGAATCGCTCCTCTTCTTGTCGGCTGCGGAGCTGTACCAGAGAAAAGGGCAGAAAACTATCGGAAATTCAAGACCCTTGCTTTTATGCATGGTAAGAATCCTGACGGCCCGCTCGTCCGACTCCAGCCTAAGCTCGAACTCCTCGCTGGAGACACTCTTCTCCTCCGTCGATTCGGAAAGAAAAGTGAGCGTCTCGTACATATTGAGCTTTCTGGAGGACTCCTCGCGGTGCAGAAGTTCGGAAAGATGCAGAAGGTTGGTTATGCGTCTCTCGCCGTCGTCGAAGGCAAAGAGTCTTCCCTTTACTCCGTTATCCCGGATCATGACAAGAGCCATGGAGAGGAATCCTCTCTTCTGCCAAATCTCCTTGTATTCCCTGAATTTTTCTATCCAAACCTCGAGTGTTCCGTCCTCCCTGGTCATCCTGTCGATTTCGGGAAGCGGTACTCCGAACATATCGGTAAGAAGTGCGTTTTTGAGAAGTCCTGAATCACCCTTGACTACGGCCTGTACGAAACGGAGCATCTCCTTCGCCTCACGTGTGTGGAAGACACTTCCTGCGTTGCTCTGGACGGCGGGAATTCCATTTCGTTCCAGCATTCCCTTTACTAGTGTCGCCTCGTAGTTGGTCCTTGTCAGGACCGCAATGTCACCGGGTTTCACGGCTCTTTCGCCGATTGCCACACCGTTTTTACGATCAATCAATCTCTGGATTTCAGCGACCATGAAGCGGGTCATCAGCTGCTTTGAATCTCCGCCCTTGAGGATCGGCGGAGCCTTATAATAGTTTCTTGCCCTGGAAAGGTATCGTTTCGGCTTATCCTCGGCCCGGAGATAACAGAGCTGGAGGGCACCTTTTTTTATCCCCATCTCCAGAAGAGGTTTGGCGGACGATCCGGAATCTACAGGATTGAACTCGATTTCAGGCAGTAGGAACGGTAGTTCCCTTTCTGAAAATAGTCGATTAACCGCCTCGACCATCGATTTTTCACTGCGGTAGTTGACTCCCATTGTGAACCGTTTTTCATTTTCGATGGAACCGGCCCCGGTCGCCTTGATGTAGGCGAAGATGTCGGCGTTGCGGAATGAGTAGATTGCCTGTTTGGGATCCCCGATGAAAAAGAGTGACGTCTTTCCGTCGTCGAAAAGCTGGGAGAATATCTTGTACTGAACAGGATCCGTATCCTGGAACTCGTCGATAAGAACGGCTTTGTATCTTTCCCTCAACGCCTTCTTGAGCTCCCGTTTCCCCTTTCCCGTAAGAGCCTCGAGAACGATGAGGAGAAGATCATCGAAGGTGACAGCCCCCCTCTCCCGCTTTATGACATCAAGACGCTCGGCAACCTCACCGAAAAGCCGGCGTTTCAGAATGAGAAGATCGTCGTATCCGTTACCGTTCTCGTCCTTTATCTCGAAAAGATCTGTCTGCACACGCTCCCAGCTCAACAGCTCTCTTCCGCATTCGGGTTCTATCCGAAGAGCAGGATTGGTAAAACGGTTTCCGAGCAGGGAGAGAAGGGAATCGGTTGAAAGTTTCTCCTGCAGAAGGGCATATTCCAGAAAATCCTCCGGCGCGTCGTAAAGATAACTTCTCCAGAAGTCGTTGACAACCTCCTCAACAAGCTCCCTCTGGTCGCCCACAAGTTCAGTATCGAAAAACGCCCCGCTTTCGAATGCGTTCTCCCGGACAATCCTCTGGCAGAATCCGTGAATTGTAAAGATTGCCGCCTCATCAAACTCCTTGAGAGCCCTCTCAAGCCGGCTCCAGAGATCATCTCTTTCACTTTCGGAATAGTCGTCTATAATTCTGACGATTTCACGATTTTCAATTTCCCGCCCCTTCAGGTGGTAAGCTCCATCTTTAAGGAAGCGGCGAACACGATCCTTCAATTCCGAAGTAGCAGCCTTTGTGAAGGTAACAGCAAGAATTTCTGAAAGTTCAATTCCGGAAAGGACAAATCTCAGAAAAAGAAGCGCGATGCTGTAGGTCTTACCTGTCCCTGCACTTGCCTCTATAAGGTTCTTTCCCCTGAGATCAACATTCACCACATCAAAATTATTCATCTCTCTCCCCGGAGAATGAATCGGATGAACTGATCCGGTCTGCCGCTTCGTATCTGTATGGCTTTTCGGAAAATGGCGTGATCTTTCCATTCAGCTGCAGATCGGTATCAGGAGAACTCTCCTCCGATCGCAGGTAGTCGTCGGATATCTCTATCCCATCATTCAAAATGCGTGCTGGTTTGAACAATTTTATTGTCAATTTCCTGAATAATTTGATAATACTACAAATTTTTGTTACCCTTGATTCCGGTGTCGGGTCAGAACAGTTTAAAATTTTCGCTAATATCGCTTTATCGCGGTAGTGAGAGGTTCTCAATGGTGAAATCAAAAGCCGAGTACGAGAAGGAGATCGCCGAAATAACGCGCATGGCGGTGGAGGAGTGGCTGAAGAGAAGAGACGCCTCCGCGAAGGGAGCGGATATCGTGAAAAACGTGGAATCATCACCATGCACTCCACATATTGACAAGGTCCCCGAAAAATAACGTTGCATTTTTGTGAAACTGCTCCACTGCTTCCTCCTTTCCTTCAAAAATTCCTGATTTTTCAAAAACATCCTT
The DNA here is from genome assembly GCA_942492635.1 of uncultured bacterium. Lineage (GTDB taxonomy): Bacteria > UBP6 > UBA1177 > UBA1177 > CALOFP01 > CALOFP01. Next base: position 833,791 of record CALOFP010000002.1, on the reverse strand, counting down.
TAATACGGGATCATCCTTTTCACTTCCCCATTCCCAGCTTGAGAGTGCACCGTGAAACGCTGTCTCCGCATCATGACTCCTGTTGAAATTCCTTGCATAGCTGCTCGAAAATTCCGGAGCGAAAAGAAGAGGTCTCCTACTACCTTCAATAAAGATTTCAACGAGTTCTCGTAATCTGTCTTCGGGATCCCTCACCGGAGGAAGTACTACCGACTTCTTCTCGGCCATGAATGTACTCTCGCTCCGACGATCCATGGACAGAAGAATATGTCCTATCCAGAGATCCACCATATCCTTGGCTTTTGCAATTCTTACAGGACGGTAACGGAAAAGCTGTGAGTTGTATATTCCTCCGAACCTTCCTCCGAGATTGACAGTGTGATCTCCAATCTGCATCTTTATATCAACCTCGAAAACCCCCGGCTCCAAACCGCCGATTCTTCCGTAAAGACTCTCGGCATACTCCCGAATATCCTCCACCACTCCCTTGAAAAGTGTTTTTCCGACATGACCGTGCGGAAGCCTGCCCTCTGCTCGAAGCCTCTTCATCAGCATTGAAACCTTTCCATCCCGGAGAACACACTCAAGTATGTCAGACTTGATCTTGTAGAACTCCAGAGGATCGAAATAGAAGTGTTCGTGCTCCTCAATCTTAGGCTCCTCCTCCTGTGGGTAGATTCCAAGTCTCCTGTTGTAGATGAAACGGGCCGGATTTCTGAAAAAACGAATAAGGTCGTTTACCGTTACAGAGATTCTTTCAGCCTCCTCTTCCGGCAAAGCCATAGGAACTTCAACTATCTCCTTTCTCTGACTGAGAAGATTGGCCGCAAATTCGCTGTCGTCTTTCGAATACGAAAACAGCGGACTACCCTCTGTGAAATAACGCATGCTGAAGGCTTGTAGCGGATGCTCCTCGATTTCAAACTCCATGCCATAGTCATCCCTGAGCGTATCGACAAACTCGGACACTACAGTAGAAGGGAATAGAGGCTCGTTGCTTTTCACGCTGCGTCCTATCCAGCTTATGTAAAGTCCCTTTCGCGCCGACAGAATTGTCTCGAGGAAAAGATAACGATCCTGTTCACGTATGTTCCTGTCCCCCTTTTTGGGATGCTTCGACATCAGATCGAAATTGTAGGCCGTTACCTTTCTGGGAAAGGCGTCGTCGTTCATTCCGAGAAGAAAAACGTGGGCGAAGGGGATGGATCTCATGGGCTTCATCGAACAGAATGTAACACCGCCCGAGATGAATCCTCGCCCGACACTCTCCCTGGAGACGTACTCCTTCATGTGACTCCGGACAACTTCGAATGGGATCTTGAGATCGTAACCACTCTCGATTCCCTGTTCCCGCATCGTAGAGATACTTCGTCTAAGATAGAGAATATCCCTTTCCGAGTCGGAATCGATGTTAAACATCGTCTCAACAATATTTTCGAACAGTTCCGTCCAGCCGTCGATATCCCTAGGATCGGCAAATTCGGAAACATGCTCCATAAGAACGGATACCATCTCCAGAAAAGAGCCGAGAACTCCCGCCTCACGGCCTTCAGCAGCCTCAAACGGAAGAATTCCCCTGTAGAAACTTTCATTTGCGCAGGGCATGGCATACCCCGCCAACATTCTTGCGACTCCGCTTTTCCAGGTATTCTGGTTTCCTGCAGGAAGCCCCAGAGCAGCCTTTGATTCCCCGTCCATTCCCCACCGTATTCCACTCTCCCTGATCCAGTGCCTTATCTTTTCAAAATTTTCATGTTCGAGACCGAATTTCTTAAAAACAATGCTGTTTTCACAAATCTCCAGAACTCGAGGAGCCTCGAAACGCTGCGTAAGTTCAAGAATGGAGAGAAACACCTCAGCAATCCTGCTCTCCCTTCCAAAAGTCCTGTCGGCAACTGTGTAGGGAATCCCCTCGTTCCTGTTGGCGAAAACCGCGTCTATATATGGCGTGTACTGCTCGATATCGGGTGTCATAACTATAAAATCGGCGGGCTGCAACGAAGTATCAGAACGTAGAAGTTCAAGCATGTGATCGTAAAGCACCTCAACCTCACGAAGGGGACTGTGACATGAAGCAAGAGTGACCGAATTGTCTGGCTGAGGATTCATGCCCATATCGAGATGCATCATATCAGACTGTAGAGTAGCAAGAAGAGAAACGGAATATTCAGCAGGATCCTGGAAAAGCGGCTCCTCGTGACTGATAGGAAGATCATGCACCGATGTGAAAAAATCCCGCCCCAGGGAACCGAGATTAGCAAGAAGTGTGTTGCCGATCTCTATATAATCCTCTCCCCTCGCCTTTTTTCTGCCTGCCTCCTTCTCGGAACTGATGTCTCCCCAGTATGTAGAGCATGGATTGAGAAGAAATATGAGAATATCCATCCACGGCTCGAGAAGAGAAAGAATATCGAAGTAGAAGAGCGGAAGAACGGAAATTCCGAAAAATGAGATCCTTGCTGGAAGGGCATCGGCCTCCTTCTGTGTAAGAGAACCCAGCCGATCTATCAACCTCTTCTTAAATTCATGTTTGTGGAGTCCCGAATCGGCATAAAACTCCTCCAACTTCCTGAAGAGCAGCATCTGCCACTTTTCATCCGGAGATGAGTATTGAAGTTCACCCTTCTGCCACTTTTCAATCATCTCCGGACGGTAAACCACATACTGATCGAAAAGATCCGAAAGCGCCGAAGACAGCTGGAACAGCTTCAGCTCATCATCACCGACATATCGCCTCACCTTTTTGAATTCCTGAAGAGAGAGCATTTCGGATCCCAGAGCCTTCATCACACCCCACTTCAGATTTCCGGCGGCGAAGGGACCGGTCTCCTTTTTAATGCCGAGGGCAGGAGCGAGAATTCTAGTCAACAGGGCATCGGGAGTAATGGACTGAAAATTTGCAAATACCGTGGAGTGGCTAGCCATCTCTAGAGAAATCCAGCGCTCCATACCCTTTGTCTGGGTTACTATTATCTCCCTGTCGAACGGGGACGGAAGAGGATTGGAAGAAAGTAGAAACGAAAGTCGTTTTGAAAGTAATTCCGTTCGATTTCCCGAAAACAGGTAAATAGCCATAAAAACCCCATTTAAATCCTGATACAGGATATAGATAAAAACAAAAAAATCAATAAATCTAGTTATATTAAAGATGATTTTTTAACTACAGACTTTATCATTTAATGAAATTGCGTCATGCACATTACTCCACACCACCATTTCATGCAATCAAAATTTTAAACATTTGAACTTTTTAACGAATTCTCTCGAATGAAATTTCTATCACAAGGAAAATTCACTACGGGATCCCCTGGCACGGTGATTAATCGGATGCTTGGCAGCAACGACAAGATCTAAAATAAGTTGAACCGGCGGTGAATACAAATCTTCAATATCCTGCCCTAACTCATACAAAGAACGGGGAGTCGAATGGAAAAACCGCTTTAAAAACATCTTTTCATATGTTTTTTCGGCAGCTTACAACCTTTCCACAGCGTGGGACATCATATGTCCCACCCATATTGATAGTATGTTTGTGAGTTTTGGTAAGAAACCTGCTGTGATGGAGAAACACAATGAAAGAACTACTCTTTTTTTTGATCATTTTTCTTTCCGCCCTGCTCGGATATGAGTTCGGTGAGGCGCTTAGGGCAACAGTTCGAAAGAAAAGATTTTCAAAATTGATCTCAACAGCGATTGAAGCCACCCAAAAGGAACGGTTTGCAGAGGCTGGAGATCTTTTTCTGCAGAGTCTCTCCCTGCAGCGATGTGACTGGGCGGAATATCTGCTTTTTCTTTCACTTATCTACAACGATGATCTCGAAAGAATCCACGCAATGATGTGGAGATTCAACAGCTCCCACCGATTTTCATGGAAAGTGGATTTGTGGTTGAGACGTTATGAAAGCACAGGTAAGTTGCCGCCGAAAGAGGAGTTATCCCCTCTAAAGACTCAAAAAGAGACTAAATTTCTCAAAGGTAGAAAAAAAATATTCTATCCGGCACTATCGTCACCCGCAAACAAACAATAGCGGAACGAACTGTAAATAATCCAAATCAATCCATTTCTTTTACATAAGAATCAATACCGAAGAGGGGTAATGATCGAATATCACAATACAACACTTGTTTTCAACAGCAAAAAGAAAAAAGCGAACAGGAGGATAAAATCGTTCGGTATTGATTCTCCCGAGGCAGGATAATTTTTAGCGTCCACCATCAAATTCGTCCTGAAAGGATTAAAAGTGTTTTTTAGGTTCTACTGCTCTTTCGCTGTTCAAAATCTTTTCTGCATTGTCAAAAGACAAGTAACGGGCACCTTGAAAATAATTTTCGATCCCATTAGTCCCTCTGGCTCCCACTTTTCATCCGTTGACCTGTTTTTCGTGGCTCGACTCTTCATTTTCTTGGGGTTTTCATGGACTTTCGCAACTTGTTTCTGTACATTTTTTCATCCGGTGCCGTAAGGAGGTTGTTTTGAGTCAAACGGAAAGAATTTACTTCATTCACAGTTCGATCAAACGAAAGGGAAATGTAAATGTCCGGGAAATATCTGAAAAATTCGAAATAGATCCCAGAACAGCGAAACGCGATATTCAATACATGCGTGAAAGAATGGGCGCTCCACTCGTCTACGATCAGAAACTTCGTTTCTACAACTATTCAAAGTCCTACAATCTTCTCGATTTCGCCGATGAAAGAATGCTCCTTTTCTATGTTTTCATCTCAGGAATGGCAAAAAGCCTTAGCTACATTCCGATGGTTACTGCTGAACTTATGGAAACTATTTCCGATCGAATTTCAACCGACTACATATCTCTCAAAGGCCGTGTCTCCTACCATCACGCTGAGCTGGAACCTATCGACAACACCGTCCTGAAGGGCGTTCTCACCTCCATGCTCGAGCGACACGTCCTCCATATCAACTACACCGATGGTGCGGGAAACAGGAAAAGACGGAAGCTGGAACCTCTTCACCTCATGAACTATTCGGGAAAATGGTACCTCATCGCTTTCTGCCGGGAGTCGGACAGAATGAAAACTTTCCTCATTTCCAGAATCAGGGATTACGATATGCTTCCGGAAAATTTCAGTAACAATCTTCAAGCATCCGAAATCGAAAATTTCGTAAACAACGGTTTCGGCATCTTTAAAACCGAAAAAACGGAAACAGTTACGATCTGCTTCTATCCTCCGGTTTACCACATTGTAAAAAATCAGATCTGGCATCCCGATCAGCAAAGAAGGGATGTTTCAATTGACGGAGGAAAAGGTATGGAGATGGATGTTCCCGTTGGCAGCTACACCGAAATTATCGGGAAAATTCTCCAGTTCGGTGCAGATGCCGAAGCGGTCAGTCCGAAGGAGTTCAGGGAACTCTGGCTGGAAACCATCGACAGCATGCAAAAAAGATTCATCAGACAACAGTGATCCGAACTCCTGTCATAAAACAAATTCTTCATCAATTTCAGATGATTGTGTCGAAATAAAATCGCAGCAATCTTAAATTTTTCATTTTATCATATAACAACACTATACATTAATCAAATGATAATTGATCATCTCTGCAATAGAATCGGGAAATCGGAATCATCCACTATTTTCTGCAGGATTCAACTCAAGACAAAAAAAACCCGGCCGAAGGCCGGGGCAGAATAAGAAATTCGGAACGGAATTAACCTTCCTTTGCAACCTCTGTGCGGCCGAGGGGAAGTACCGCATCCACGTTGACGTGTGGTCTCGGGATTACGTGTACGGCTACCATTTCGCCCACTCTCTCAGCTGCTCTTGCACCTGCGTCCACAGCAGCCTTTACAGCTGCGACATCTCCTCTTACGATGGATGTAACAAATCCGCCGCCTGTCTTTTCATATCCAACGAGTTCAACTTTTGCTGCTTTAACCATTGCGTCGCTGGCTTCAACCATAGCGGTGAAGGATTTTGTCTCTATCATTCCGAGAGCTTCTGTTACGTATGCCATTTTGTGCCTCCAATATTATTGTTTACTTTTTCTTGAATTCAATTCCCTGGATAGATTCTATCGCGGCTATCGCTGCACCTGCGGCGCTGTCGATCTCCGACTCCGATCCCGACATGTAGAGCCTTCCGAAAGCTCCGAATGGGCGGACGTTTACAAGTTTGACGTTCGCTGCCTTTTCAGCTTCGTTGGCTGCAAGTGTTACATATGCTGCGGGCTCCGTCTCCATCATAAAGAGACTCTCGCCGGGAAGTATCATGCTTCCCTTGCTGCCCTTGTTGATGATCTGTGCCTGGTAGGGCTCTATGTTGCGGATAATCTCCTGGGACACGACTCTCGGTTTGTACCTGTCGTTAAGGGTGATTCCCAGATGCTCGAGAACTGCGGCTCCAGCCTGGATTACCTCGCCCTGGTCGGGATGGTGAACCTCGAGAAGTCCGAAGGCCCTTTCAACAACCATAACCGCCGGAATGGCGCTTGTGGCTTTGAGTGCCCGGTCCATCAATTTGTTTACTGCAAGACCTGGTGCAATCTCTATGAAAAGGGACGCCATACCGGGAAGCGGAAGGAATCCGAGCGCGGTTTTCCCAACGAAACTAGCTAATTGCGGCTGCAGAGAGTCAAGAAACGAGTATGCTCTCAGTGTGACCTTTGGTGCCATTATTTCCTCCGAATTAAACAAACGCAAGATGGTTTTAACATAATGGCAATTGAAATTCAAGAAATTTTTAATTGCGAATTTAGAAGATTACTTGCTCTGGGCGATAGAATAAATTTTGTCTTTGATGTCGGACTTCGAGACCTTCTCGACTATTGAAAGCTCCGTTGTAAGTATCTCCTCTGCCTCGTTAAGCAGTTTATCCTCACCATAGCTGAGCCCCTTGCTCTTTTTAAGGAACAGGAGATCAGATATAACAAGGGCTACATCGTTTACAAGTCCGGTTTTCATCTTTTCCTGAAGACAACGGTACCTCTTGTTCCAGTTCATCTTGAGGAGTTCGGGAGATTTATGTTTAAAAAGACCGTAGATCCCGTCAACCTCGTCCTTTGAGGAGATGTTGCGGAGCCCCATCCTGAGTGCTGAAGAAACAGGAACGAAAACTTTCGATCCACTTGTCACCATGTCCACGACGTAACATTTGACGGACATGGAACCAAGTTCCCTCTCTTCGATAGCATTAATCTTGCCAACCCCGTGGTTGGGATAGACAGTAAGATCACCAAGTTTGAAACTATTCATTAAAGAACCCTCCATTGAAAGATGGCAAAGCACCAAAATAATAGCACAAACAGCTACTTATGTCAAGCGAAGGCTTCCGAAAAGGCGATAAATATCGGGTATTTAGGGTTTATTTTACTACATTTCGTCTTCTTTTTGTTTTGTTTTTTTCAAATTTATACGTTTAGTGATCTTAGAAAGTGAAGGATTTGGTCGTTCATTCTTGCAAAATTTTCTTCAACGAATGTAAAGAGATAGGGCATTGAAAGGGCAAAAACACCCAATCCTAAAAAGATTGTTACTATGGAACTTATAAAAAATATGTTGATTTGGGGCACTGATTTTGAAACAAGTCCAAAGGCTGTCTGAATTAAAAAAATGACAGTTACGATGGGAACAACAATCTGGAAGGCTGTCGCCGGAATGGTAGTTCCAAGGGCTGTAAGCCAGTAAAAGATCGATTTTTCAGGTGAAAATCCTCCAACGGGAACCGCTTTAAGACTGAAATGGAGTGCCTTTATGAAAAAGTGGTCCAGATTGAGCACCAGCATGAGCATTACCGTGATCCTGCTCATGAGTCCGGCGAAGAGGGAAAGACTGGTTTTGGCCGTTGGATCGAAGCCCTGAGCCATTCCGAGCCCCATCTGCATTCCGGCCGCATTGCCGCCGTACTGAACAGCACCGAAGAAAACCTTAACGATAAATGTGAGGGATACTCCGATGAGAAGTTCGGTCGTCACCCCCATCACGATAAATGAAAGAGAATCTGCAGCGGCGTGATTTATCGCCGGAGCGAAGGGATAGAGGAAAATCGCAAGAAAGAATGAAAGCCCCGCCTTCATCCTGTTGTTCACATTCACAGCCTCCATGTATGGCAAGGGATAGAGGACGGCAAAACAGCGGAAAACGATAAAGAGGAAGTGAACTGCACTTCCCGCTGTCCATGTTGTGAAATCCATTCTAACGGACGAAGACCGGAAGGTTTGTAAAGATATAGGTCATGAACCACTCCGCTTTTCCTATCATCCATGGAGAGAGAAGAAGCACCATGGTGCCTACGACGATAATCTTCGGAATAAAAGTCAGGGTGGCCTCGTTGATCTGGGTTACTGCCTGGAAGAGACTGACCAGGACACCGATAACAAGAGCAGCTAGAAGTGGCGGACCTGCAACAAGCCCCGCGGTTATAATTCCAGCTCTGACGATTTCGAGAACAAATTCAATTGTCATGACTATCCGTTGAAACTCCGTAAAAGTGAATCGACAATGAGGTGCCAGCCGTCAACCAGAACGAAAACCATCAGCTTGATGGGAAGGGAGATGATGACGGGCGGCAGCATCATCATACCCAGGGCCATGAGGATGGATGCGACGATTATGTCCAGAACGAAAAAGGGAAGGTAGATGAGAAATCCCATCTGGAATGCGGTCTTGAGCTCGGAAATGATGAAACTCGGAACTACGGTGAAGAAACTTATTTCATCCACATTTCTCGGCTTTTTATTTTCCGACATCTTTACAAACAGTCCGAGATCCTTCTTTCTCACATGTTTGAGCATGAATTTCTTGAACGGAGCAGCGGCACTCTCGAAAAACTGCTCCTGCCCCATCTGGTTCGCAAGGTAAGGTTTTACGGCCTGGTCACTGACCTCGTTGAAAACCGGATACATGATGAAAAAACTCATGAAGAGTGAGAGGGTTATGAGAATCTGTGTACTTGGTGTCTGCTGGGTTCCCATCGCCTGACGAAGCAGGGAGAAGACGATGAGAATTCTGGTAAAACTGGTCATCGTCAAAATTATCGTCGGAGCAATGGCAAGAAGTGTCAAAAGTACGACGATCTTTATGGAACTGACAACGGCATGCGGATCGTCACCACCGTTGAGGGAGACGTTCACGTTGGGTATGACGGTCCCGTTCTGTGCGAAAAGCAGCAGCGGGCAAAGAATTAGTGCGGCAATTAGAACTTTTCTCATCTGAGTTTGAGCCCCTTGAGCTGGTTTATCGTCTGGAATACCTTGTCTTCGACAGCCATACCTGCCCCCTTTTCCCTTGACTCGCTCTCATTTTTTATAAGAGATTCAAGCTTGTCCCGGAACGGATTTCCGGAGGAATCCTTTTCCGGATCTGTAAGGAAGGACTCGGTTTTCATATTCTTCTTTCTACTTAAAAGCGATTCCCTTATCTTCAGCGCCTCTTCGCCCTTGAATACGGCAAGTTCCTTCATCTCCTTGTCCTTTACGAAAAGCAGCAGGTAGCTTCCTGCTACGTCGAGAAGAACAAGCTTCTCCTTGAACCCCATCGGAAGAGTTTCAACAACATTCATCACTCCGGATTTACCCAGAATTCCGCCGGATCCGCCCTTTTTCCTCTTGAGAAAGAGGAGGAGGGCCACACTGAAAAGCATCAGGGAGATTACGGCAAGGTAGGATCCGTTGAAACTATCATCCCCCACATCTGAAAGTGATGCGGCGGCGGACTTTTTCTTATCATCCTTTTTCTCGTCGTCGAAAGTAAACATCTCCACATCATCGCCCCTTTTTGCTACGGCAAGGGGCTTTTTCACATCTTTCGGAAGTTCCGGAACAGCCTCCTGATCTGCAGGGACCGGCTTTTCAGCGACAGTCTCAGCCGCCTGTTTCTCCTGTTTTTTTGCAGCAACAGCTGCAGGAAAATTTCCGGAGACAACATCAACCCTCACAACATCCGGGCTGATTCTGTTAACCCTTACGGTGAAAGATCCTCTGTGGATGATATTGGCTGCGCCTCCCTTCTCCTTATAGTTCTTCGTGTTAAGCCGCCTGATGGGATTTTTTGCGGTTGCAAGGGAAACCTCCTTCTCTCTGACGAAGTCCTCTCCCCGAAAGAGTACGGAGAGATTTCTCCCGCTGCGGATTATTTCGGGATCCGATGAGGCGTGGAAAAAGAGCCGGTTGGTTGATTCCCCCTCCTGCACCTTGAAAAGATCCACACTCCCCGCATTAAGAACGGCAAAAACAAGAATTGTAAAAAGAAGGGTAAACGCTTTCATCACTACTCTCCCTTAAGATTTTCAAGCCTCTCCTGAGGATTGACTATATCGGTGATACGGATTCCGAACTTTTCGTTCACGACAACCGCCTCACCTCTTGCAATGAGTTTTTCGTTAACTCGTACGTCCAGAGGTTCTCCGGCGAGCTTGTTGAGCTCGATTACCGACCCCTGGGAAAGCTGGAGAAGCTCGTAGATTATCATCTTCGTTCTTCCAAGCTCCGCGGAAATGGAAAGCGGAATATCGAGAAGGAAATCAATATTCGGATTCTCCGTGGTTGTCTTGTTCTGTGTTCTGAGGGAATCGCCGAGGCCGAGCGTATCGGTGTGGGCACCCATTGCCGGCTGTGAGGGCATGCCCATCCCCGCATCTTCCTCTTCAATTCCGGGAGCTTCGCCGCCGTCCTGGGTCATCTGCTCCCACATTTTCGCCATTTCCTCTTCACTCATGGCCTGATCTTTTTTTTCGTCGGACATCCGATCCTCCCTTACTAACCGTTATCGACTGTTCCCCGCTGATCGTCCTTTTTTATGAAAAGGTGCTCACGGGAAAAGAATTTATTAACCTGAAGCGCATACTTGTTGTGGCTGATTACCGGATACCCCTTACATTTCGGAATACCCTGAACGAACAGGCTGAGCTCCTCCGAGACGTCGTTATCAAGCTCTATCACGTCTCCAACCTTCAGTTCCATAAGTTCACGAAGAGAAATCTCCGTAGTTCCGAGCATAACCTTGGAATTAACCGTTGCACCGGAAACGTTGTTTATGATCCTTTTCTGCCAGCTCTTGTCCACCTCCAGCTGTTCGCTGTGAATAGATGAGTTGAGTCTGTCCCTGATGGGTTCGATTGTGGAGTATGGAATCATGAGAAAGATTTTTCCTCTTGTCTTTTCCAGCTCAACCTCGAAAGTAACTGCGATGATTACATCGCTCGGCGGAACAACAGCAACAAACTGTGGATTGATCTCCGTACGAAGATACTGAATATCAACCGGATAGACCGGTTTCCAGGCGTTCCCAAGATCTGATATCATGAGAATAATGAGTCTCTTCACCAGCTGAAGTTCGATGGGAGAAAACTCACGACCTTCAACCTTCACCTTTCCAAGCTCACTGCCTCCGAAAAAGAGGTTGGCAAGACTGTAGAGAAGTTTAGCCTCGAAAATCATCAACCCCACACCGTGGAGCGGATTGAACTTGATGAGATTGAGACATGAAGGGATGGGGAGTGAATTCAAAAATTCACCGAATTTGGTAATGGAGGTGGACTCCATGTTTATGTCCACAATTCGTCTCAGCTGGTTGGAAAGCGTAATTCGAAAGTTTCTCGCGAAACGATCGTTTATGATGTCGAGGGTAGGCATACGCCCACGGATAATCCTGTCCTGACTGGTTAGATCGTACGGAATGACATCACTGTCTCCATACTCCTGATCCGTTTCTGTCTCTATCTCACCCTCGGTAACAGCGTTTAGTAGCGCGTTTACCTCATCCTGTGAAAGAATCTGATCAACCATATTCCCTCAACTACTGAACAACAAAGTCTTTAAAATAGATATTTTTTACATTCCCCTTGACGAGAATGTTGTTGAGGCGATTGATAATCCCCTCCTTTATGCTGGCCTTACCTTCTATACCGACGGTGTCTCCCACCTTCAGGCTGCTGAGAAAGACAAGAATCTGGTCCCTTGCGACAAGTTTCTTCTCCATCAGTTCAGCCTCCGCTTCAGGCTTGTCGATTTCGATGGCAACTGTAACTTTCAGGTATTTTGCAACACTGACATCATCAAGATTGACTACAAACGGCTCCAGCTCGACTATCGGACCCGTACCGATATCGGTTCCCTTTTCGTCGACCTTCTCCTCCTTCTTTGCGGCCTCCTTCTTTTCAGCCTCCGCAGCAGCCTCCTTCTTCTCGTAAAAGAATATGAAATAGCCGATAGCAACAGAGATAAGTATCGTATTTAAGAGAAGAATAATGATAAGAAGTTTGTTTCCGCCCTTTTTACCACCCTCGACGTCGAGCTCTTCCACAAAATCGTCTTCAGGAACCATCATCAGAACCATTTTTTCCTCCAAAATTATGATCCGGTCGTTGTAATGCAAAACCCATACCACGGGCCGTCGAGACATGCCCGGACACAATTATAGCAGCACCCGGCGATTTAAGAAATTATTCCCCTCTTTACTTTCGAAATGCGGCAACTATACTGGCGCCGGACCTTGTGGGAGGAAAAATGGAGATGAAAACACTGTTCCCGGGACTTGCAGTCGCAGTTGCAATTGCCTTAATTTCTAAATTTACCGGACCTTACGCCGGTGGAATCGGTTCGGTCACGCTTGCAATCGTTATCGGAATTGGGTTCGGGAACATCCTGAACGGAAAGGATCTTTTTTCCAAAGGAGCCGCTTTCGCCGAAAAAAAGATACTTCCTTTCGCGATAGCACTTCTCGGCATGGAGCTGAACCTGAAACATATCGCCAATTTAGGCCTTCCGGCTCTTGCTGTTATCCTGACGGCGATTTCAGCTGCCATCCTATCTTCACTTTTCATAGGAAAGCTTTTCGGATTCACCACCCGATTTTCACTGCTTCTGGGAACAGGCAACGCAGTGTGCGGCTCCTCCGCAATCGCCGCCTCGGCACCTGTTATCGGTGCGGAAAAAGAGGAGACAGGTATCAGCGTCGGGGTTGTCAATCTTCTCGGCACAATCGGAATATTCCTGCTGCCTCTTCTTGCAACAACTCTTGGTCTGGATGAGAAATCGTCCGGAATGCTTATAGGAGCATCTCTCCAGGCGGTAGGCCAGGTTGTCGCCGCAGGTTACGCGATGGGAGCTTCGATAGGCGCAGTAGCTGTTCTCATAAAAATGGGAAGAGTGCTGATGCTGGGACCGGTTGTCATGATCTACACTTCGATTTTCAAAAAGGGGGACGGCAAAGGCAGACTGCCGAAAATCCCGCTCTTCATTATCGGATTTTTTATTTCGGCGCTCATTGCAAGCTCGGGATTTCTTCCCGAAGTTGCATCAAAGGGCATCATCGGAACAGGAAAGGCGCTGCTTCTCATCGCAATGGCTGGAATCGGAATGAGGATAAAATTCTCGGCGCTTCTCAAGCAGGGCCCGAAGGCGCTTCTGGCGGGAACGCTTATTTCAATTTTCCAGATTTCTGCTATTGTTGGGGTTATCATTCTTTTTTGCAGATAGATCGGGTGGATGTAGTGCATAGTCTTGGACGGTGGTGGACTTTTTTCGGAGGTTCTTTTTGAAATCTTTGGCTAAACTTCTTGAGTCGGGGCGGTCTATCAGAGTCCTCGGTTTTGATGATGCTCCTTTTTTAAGATCGGATCGGACTGTTAATTTCTGCGGTGTCGTGTGCAGCGATACACGGTTCGAAGGCATGCTCTGGGGCGAGATCGATCGCGACGGTTTCAACGCTACGAATGTTCTTGCGGATACGATTCTTTCCAGCAAGTTCTACAGGCAGATCAATGTCATTCTTCTCGACGGAGTTACCATGGGCGGTTTCAATGTGATCAACATGAGAGAGTTGTTTAAGAAAACCGGAGTCACCTGCGTTTCGGTCATGCGAAAATATCCCGATATTGAAAAGATGCGATCCGCAATTTCCAATCTAAAAAATCCAGATGAAAAGTGGAATTCAATTGAAGATGCGGGAGTGATTCACAACATCGCCCCCTTCTTTTTCCAGGTCATCGGTGAAGACCCCGAGGTGGCTGCAGAACTTCTCAAAAGATTGACAGATACCGGCAATGTGCCGGAACCTCTAAGAATTGCTCACATGATCGGCGCTGCGGTAAAAACAGGTCAGAGCGGTAACCGAGCTTAAAATCAGGGGGTTTTTCAGAACCGAAAGAATCTTCATACTCTACTGAGAATTAATGTGACCGGTAGCTAAATCTCCTTCCTGATAATCGATTTAAAAAGGTCCACGCCCTTTTTCAGTGACAAGTTCATGATCTCACTCTGTTTTTTACACACTTCATCAATGGCCTGCACAACCCTGTCGATCTCTCCTTTTTCAACGATAAGTGGCGGTTCCAGTCTGAGAACAGAGGGATTGTTCAGAGTGTAGGCCGTGATTATGGAATGATCCTCCAGCAATTTACCTGCAAAAAAGGCTGCAAAATGCTCCCTTATAAATGCCTGTTTTCCAATAATTCCTTCAGGCGGCAATAATTCCAGTCCTATGAGCAGTCCCTTGCCCCTCACCTCCTTAATAACATTGTGTCTTTTTTCAATTTTCCTGAGTTCAGAGAGAAAGTAAGAGCCATTCTCTCTCGCTCTCTCCCCAAGACTGTTGGAAACAATATAGTTGATGGTGCTTATTCCGGCGGCACAGGCAAGAGCGTTTCCTCCGAATGTTGAGGTATGCAGCAGGTTGTTTTCCACCTTACCGTACGCACTTCTCCAGATTTCATCCGAAGTAATGTATCCGCCGATCGGGATGAATCCTCCGCTGAGCGACTTGGCAAAGCAGAGGATATCGGGCACAACATCTTCATGTTCACAGGCAAACATTGTCCCAGTCCTGCCGAAACCGGTCTGCACCTCATCCACTATCAGGAGAACTCCTTTTTTGTGCACATCTCGCGAATTTTTTTCAGGTATCCTTCCGGAGGAACTCTGATTCTCCCTTCTCCCTGAACAGGTTCTACAATAAACGCGGAGATATTTCCCTGATTTAAAATAGCTCCTGTAACCTCCGCGTCACCGAAAGGCACCTCCACGCAGTCCGGAACAAGAGGTTCGAAAGGTTCTCTGTACTTATTTCTCCCCGTGACAGAAAGAGCCCCCATCGTTTTTCCGTGAAATCCTCCGGTTGTATATACGATCCTTTTCTTTCCCGTAACAATCCTCGCAAGCTTCAGAGCACCCTCAACCGATTCCGTTCCGCTGTTACAGAGAAAAACCCTGCTCAACTCACCGGGTGTTATACATGAGAGGTTGTGTGCCAATGCACTGTAAAAAGGTGAAATCGAGGTCTGAAGGAAGTTGGGATATCCGATCACCTTTCTTATATCATCTGCTATCTCGCTGTTGTTATGTCCGACGTTCAGAGCTCCGTATGCCCCGAGAAAATCAAGATATTCACGCCCCGTATCATCAAAGACCCGTACACCCTCCGCCCGGACGAACTTTCTGTCGAACCCAAGCATCTCCAACATGTGGGAAAAGGTTGAGTTTACATGATTCTCATAACTCCTCTTTATCTGGGATATTGTCAGATTCAAAACCTCGTCGATTGAAAATAGACAGCTCATTTTCCCTCCACATACCCCATTTCTACAAAATGCTCCAAGTAGGAAAAAAGCAGTCGTCTGTCAACAGGCGGACAAAAAATCCCGGATCCGTTAAGCAACTGCACCGTATTCCTGACACTGTAATCGGGCTGATTTCCGGAATAGAGATCGATAAGAGTTTCATTTTGGGTAAAAAACGACTGTAGTGGTTTGAGAGGAAGGTTTTCCTTTGATGACAAAAAAGTTTCAGTCCAACGCTGGATTGTCACTTTCTTCAAAGACAATCCATGAGATTCCAGAAGATCTGCAATTTCGCCGAGTGTCAGAATGTTTTTGTTCACGATGTGGAATGTTTTTCCTATGCTGTCGTTTCTCCGGGAGAGCTCAACTACCGATCGTGAGACGTAGTCGACTGGAGTTAAAGCTATTTTCCCGGGAAGATCGGGAATCATTCCCATCCTGAGAGATGTAAGAATGAAACGGATTACCATATCCTTCACTTTCCATATTCCACTGTCAGATGATCCGGAAATCTCTGCCGGTCTGAAAACCGTAACGGGAATACCTCTCTCCCTGGCGATCTTCACTATTTTTTCAGCCACCCACTTGGACTGAAGATATCCAACCCCATACTCGCTCCATCTTTCCGGCAGTTCGCATTCCATCGCTTTTTTCCCGAAGAAAGAGGGAATGTCGAAAAGTCCGAGAGTCGAGATGTAGTTTATTCGCTTCAACTTTGTACAAACTGCAAATTTTATGATTTCAATTATTCCATTAACGTTGGGATTTTTCAAAATGCCGTAGGGCTGAATAAAATTCACCTCGGCACCGCAGTGATAAACAGTATCCATCTCGGCAGAAAGACGATCGTACATATCTTTCGAAAGCCCCAGTCCTGGACGGGAAAAATCTCCGGAAACCGCTTCAATCCTTGCTCCGAACTTACTTTGCCATAGTTTGTAGTAGCTCATATTCTCCCGTATTCTTTCAACAGGGTATTCGCCGGATCGTACAAGACAGCAGATCCTTGCTTCCGGGCGGGTTTCCAGCAAATCATGAAGAAGATAGGCTCCGAGAAAACCAGTAGCTCCCGTAAGAAGTATACTCTTCTCTTCTTTTGTTTTTAAATATCCTTTCGGTCGAATAGAATCATCCAGCTCACACTCTTTTTCTAGATCAATTCCTTCGTCATGAAGAACAATACCTTTCGTCAAATTTCCAACTATTTGAGATAGGTTACGAACTGTAGGGTTTTTAAGAAACAGAGAAATCGGAACTTCAACACCGTACTTTTCCCTGACCTTCTCAACAAGTTGAGGTAGATAGAGTGAATCTCCACCGAGCAGGAAAAAGTCATCCTTCCCTGAAACCCTTTCTACACCAAGGGTTTTTGAAACTATCTGCGAAATTTGGAAAAGGATGACATCTTCCGAAATAACAGCCTCCGATTTACCGGCCTGCGAAAGATCGACCGACTGCAGTTCTCCATTCTCATAAATCGATTTAACTTCCAACAACCTGATTTTAAGGTTGTCTGTTCTGGGGAGTGTTCCCCTCCTTACGAAAATTGTTTCCCACGGTTTCAAACGATATTCCGCACTAAATCCCGACTCAATTTTCGTTTGAAGATCGCTAAGATCCCATTCCAGATCCCCTTCAACAACGGCAACTACTCCCTCCCTTCCGTTCCGGAAAACTGAAAAACAGGCAATCGTACACTCCATCAACTCCGGAATCGATTCTTTAAGAGTTGTTTCAATATCGTGAGGATAGAAATTGTGGCCGTTTATGATTATCAGCTCTTTTAACCGTCCTGTGATGAAGAGCATTCCATCTTTTATTATCCCAAGATCTCCGGTTCGTAGAAATCCTGATCTTCCATCTTCCAGTCTTCCTGAAAATGTTTTTTCTGTCTCCTGCGCCTGTTTCCAATAGGAATCGGCAACGCTGTCCCCCTTGAGCCAAATTTCACCGATTCTATTCTCTTCGCATGGATTTCCTGTTTCAGGATCAACAACTACCCCCTCAAAACCGGGAATCAATGAACCTACTGAGACAAGTTCCTTTCCCCCTGTCATTTCTTGAGAAAAATCTTCCAACAGGTTTTCCTCCAGTCGCACAGGATCGACACGTCTTATCTCGGGATTTCTTGCTACGGATACGACACATGCTGCCTCCGCAAGTCCGTACCCGGGCGTAAATGAATCGTATGCAAACCCGGTTTTCCGGAATTTCTCCTCGAAAGCTCTGAGAGTCGAGGCTGCTATCGGTTCAGCTCCGTTTACTGCATATCTAAGATTAGAAAGATCAATTCCACCAAGCTCCCCTTCTTTAATTGAATTGGCACACATTCTATAGGCGGAATTCGGAGCACTTGTTATAACGGCCTGATATTTTGAAAGTGCCTCAAACCATCGAACCGGTTTTTCCATAAAATCGATCGGTGACATTACTACACTTCGGTATCCCATGAATGCACTGAGAAAGACGTTTCCGATGAGTCCCATATTATGGAAAAATGGAACCCAACTCACACTGTTTTCACCAGCAATTTCAGGCAAGGCTTCAGCCGTACTCATCAAGTTGCTTAAAACGTTTCTATGACGAACCACAACACCTTTCGGAGTAGCAATCGATCCAGAAGAGTATTGAAGATATGCAACCGAATTTCCGTCGATTTCCGGTGAATTCCAAAATTCCTGAGCACCAGGACACTTATCAACGGGCACCATCTCGAGATCTTTAACAAATCTCATAATCCAGCGTGAAAATGAAGCAGGAATATAATGAGGGAAAATACCATTCTCCAGTTTTTTTACAATCTCTTCAGTTGTCAGAATGAACCGAGCCTCTGAAGATTCGAGTACGGATTTAAACCTGAGTCTCTTGTTTGCGTCCACAGGAGGAGGAACTATCATAAAAATTGCTCCTGCGTAAATTGAACCGAATATGGAGTAGATGTTGTCCGGCGTCTGTGTGGATAGTATAACTACTCGATCTCCATTTTTTAGACCACGCTCAACAAGATACTGAGCCACACGTTTTGCCTCCCGGTCAACATGTTGATAGCTCATGCTAAATTCACGCTCTTTTCCATCTTCATAGGATAAAAAAGTAAAAGCATTTCGTTCCGGCTCCAACTCGGCACGTAACCGCATCATCTCTATGAGATTTCCAGGTCTTCCAATATTCAAAGCCATTCCCGACTCCTCCATCATGTTGTTGAATAACACATTTTACAGGATGTAGCTGACGGCTGATAGGTTCACTTTGCGCTTTTGGACTGTAGATTATGAAAACATTGCTGTAAAATTTAAGCATAACAGCTTTTAAGGAAAAAAACATGAATCCATTAATAACATTGACGACAGATTTCGGTACACAAGATGGATATGCGGGTGCGATGAAGGGTAGAATTCTATCCCTTCTTCCGGGAGCAACCTTGATCGACATTTCTCACGACATCGAACCGCAGAGCATTCTAGCGGCATCATGGTGCATCGTACGATCGGCCCCTGCTTTTCCTCCGGAAACAGTCCACATAGCTGTTGTAGATCCCGGTGTCGGATCCGATAGAAATCCAGTGATTATCCGAAGCAACTGTCAGTGGTTTGTTGGTCCGGACAATGGAATATTTACCGGAATTGTCAAAAAATTCGGGGCAGAAAAAATTTTCCGTCTTTTAAAGGAAACCAATTGGTGGAGATCCCATAAAACTTTTGACGGACTTCATCTGTTCGCCCCCGCCGGGGCGATGATAGCAAGCGGCATCTCTCCCGAAATCCTCGGAGACCCCATGAAAGAAATTATCATACTGAAAAATAATGAACCCGTCATTAAACCAAACTCAGTTGAAGGGTCAATAGTACTATTCGATCGTTTCGGAAACGCTGCGACAAACATTCACTCGTCATCTTTAATAAAATTTCGTGAGATTAAGATCTCCTGCAACGGAATAATTTTTCACTTCTCATCCTGCTACTCCGTCCCGGGAACAAAGAAGCCCGTTGGGATCATCAACAGCGATAATCTGCTTGAACTATCCATATATCAAGAATCCGTAAAAGAAAAACTCGGTCTCCGATCAGGAGACAGAGTCTACGTTGTTGAGGCTCATTAGTCAATCGAAGAAAAGAAGTCACTCAAACACTTTTCTTGATACATTTCGTTTTATCTTTTATAATTTTATTAGCTGATGATTTTCCTCGGAGGTACAAACCAATGCACATCACCTTAATCAATCCCCCGTTCACATTTTTCAAAAAAAGTGACGTCGTCTTTTCACACTGTCTCGGGATTCTCTACATCGGATCATACCTGAGATCAAAAGGTAACGAGGTCACGATAATCGATGCCCTTAAAGAGGGTGAAAATCAACACACATACCTGGATAACGGTCTTCTGAAGGTCGGGTTAACCAATGAGCAAATCATTTCAAGAATTCCGGAGCACACTAACATTGTCGGCGTTTCCGCTCCATTCTCTCACCTTGCATCGCTCGTTCACACTCTGATCCACGATATAAAAATTTCGTATCCCGAACGACCTGTAGTTATGGGAGGCGTCTATCCGAGTACCCAAAGAGAACTCGCGACAACATCTGAGGCAGATTTTATAGTTGTGGGGGAAGGTGAAGTTCCTATGCAGAACCTTCTGCAACATCTTGACAGCAACAGGAAAGGTCATCTCCCTGCAGGGGTTATAGATCCGCAAGATCCCTCTTCCATAAGGGACACAGAAAATTTTCATCTCAAGTCTCTTGAAGGGATGCCTTATCCTGCTAGGGATCTCATTCCATTTGAGAAATACACAACAAGATCACAAAGAAATTCCAGGGGGTGGCGAACAGCAAGCATCATAACATCGAGAGGTTGCCCCTTTGATTGCGAATTCTGCTCAGTCCATCCGGTGTGCGGCTACAGGTGGCGTCCCCGATCTCCCGAAGATGTCATCAGCGAAATTGAGTTGCTCGTTGAGGAGTACGACATCAACTGCCTGGAATTTGAAGACGACAATTTTACGTTGAGACCGGAAAGGGCATTGAAAATTCTGGAAGGAGTCAAGAGAATAAACGAAAGAGGAAAGAAACTGGCTTGGACTGCCCCCAACGGGCTACGTCTGGACACTCTGGATGAGTCGCTTATTAAAAAATTCAAGGAATCGAACTGTCTGCAAATAAATATCGCTCTTGAAAACGGAGACGAAAACGTTCTCAAGAGCATGAACAAGAAACTGAATCTTTCAAAGGCTCTGGACGTTGCTCAACTTATTCACAAGCACGACATTTCCTGCTCCGCATTTGCTATTTACGGATACCCTGGAGAGACAGAGGAACGTTTTCAAAATGCCCTTTCCTACTACAAAAAAATGAAAAAAATGGCCCCAAGCATAGAGTTTGTATTTTTCATCGCGCAACCCTACCCGGGGACAAAACTTTTTGAAAGAACGGTAAATGAAGGGTGGATCAAGGAGGACAGCTACTCTGCGCCAGAAAAAATCGAAAGATTCTCCACAAGAGACGGAATTGTGATAGAGACCGATCACTTTACAAGCGAGGATGTTGTTCGAAGAGGTAGAGTTCTTCACTCGACTCTTTTAAGCCGAAGTAAATATTATCGATATCGTTTAAGAAGCCTGCTCCCTGATTCGATTCTGGACAAGCTGCTTTCAGCCTATCACCTGGTGAAAAAAATACAGAGTTGAATCACAACTTTCTACCGGATCGTCTATTCTAAATTTTCACCCGAAAACCGATTTTTCCCCAAATGTGCATCAATATAAAAATGGTTAAACATCCATGCAACCAATCAGCATGATTCAATTATTTTATCGTGTCTTATCGTGATGTTAACCCAACAGGAGCGAAACAATAGCACTATTTTATTTGCACATCCTAACTTTTTTAGTTGACTCACACCCGTTCTTGATTACCATAGTGCTGAAGCAATTTTCGGAGGAACCGATGGAAGTATTGAAACACCACATCTATGAATACAAAAAAGGAATTCGCAATCTTATTCTTCACACATGTGCCAAATCCGAGGAAGAAGAGGTAAATTGCCTCCTGAAACGATCAGGAATCGACTTTATCATAAGATCTGTCGGAGACAAAAAGATAAACATTTTCTTCGGCGACAAACGTTGTGTCGAGGTAGTGAAAAGAATTGGGGACAAAGAGCTGTACCAGTTCAGCGACGAAGAGGATTTCATCCTCGGTATCATGCTCGGTTACGATGTCTGCCGTCAGTGTGAAAGGTACATAAAGAGAAGCGCTTGCAGAAATGAAAACAGTATTCAGCTGCTCTCTGCCTGACAAGAAAACTTATTCTCAAGAAACTGTCATCATTTTAAGGACATCTCTCGAAAAACACTCAAAATTCCAGTCATAAGCATCTGAAATTCAGCGACTTCTTGCCTTCATTATCAAGCTGAGTTAACCTTTTTAATCATAATAAGGAAATCGATTTTGGAGGAAAATATGAAAAAAATACTTGTTATCGTTGCTCTTCTTCTATTTGTCGGCTGCAAGAAAAGTTCTCAGCCGATTGAGATCACAGTCTTTCACGCCGGCTCCCTTTCAAAACCCTTTAAATCTATGAAGGCTGAATTCGAAAAAGAGTTTCCTAACACCATCGTTCTTCTGGAGGCTGGGGGATCAAGAGCCTGCGCCAGAAAGATAACCGACCAGAAACGAAGAGCTGATGTTATGGGAAGCGCCGATGAAAGCGTTATAAGGACTCTTCTGATGCCTGATTATGCCGACTACAGTATCAATTTCGTAACTAATGAAATGGTAATCATGTACACCGAGAAGTCTAAGAAGAAGGGTATGATAAACTCTACGAACTGGCCTGATATTCTGATGAGCGAAGGTGTGGAGTACGGCCACAGCGAACCGGAAAAGGACCCCTGCGGATACAGAACCCTGCTGGTGTGGCAGCTTGCCGAAAAATTTTACGACAGAAAGGATCTGTACAAAAAGCTTCGTGATTCGATGCCGAAGAAAAATATCAGAGCCAAGGAGACTGATCTCATAGCAATGCTGGACGCAGGTGAACTCGACTACATTTTCATATACAAATCTGTCGCAGCTCAACACCACTACCCCTTCATGGAACTGCCTGCGGAAATAAATCTCGGCAACTCATCCCACCGTGATTTCTACAAGAATAATGCATCAGTTGAACTTGTCGGAAAAAAACCGGGGGATAAGATTGTGAAATACGGAGCACCGATGGTTTACGGTATTACCGTTCCGAAAAACGCTAAAAATAAAAGGTATGGTGAAAAATTCGTACGCTTCATACTTGGAACGAAAGGCCGAAAGATTATGGAAAAAAACGGTCATCCGGTGATTAATCCGGCTGAATCGCTCCAACATGAAAAGCTTCCCAACATTCTTAAACCTTTTGTAAAATCAATTACAAAATGAGGAAGATCTTCACACTATTCGGTCTTCTCATAATATTTTTCATTCTCTATCCACTTGTGAACCTCGTTCTCTCCACGGAGGCTTCAAAATTCTTTGAAGGTTTCAGAGATTCCGAAGTAACCGCCTCGATCCTGCTTACTCTCAGGGCTTCACTCTGGGCAACGCTCATCGCACTCTTTTTCGGAACGCCGCTGGCATGGATTCTCGGACGCTACAAATTTCCCTTTAAAAGAGTTGTAGAGGGAATAATCGATCTTCCTGTTATCGTTCCACACACGGCTGCCGGCATTGCGCTGCTTTCTGTATGGGGTCGAAACTCAATGTTCGGCAGGGTTTCAGGAATTTCAATCATGGGATCTGAGGTGGCAATAAGCATCGCAATGTTCTTTGTTTCCGTCCCCTTTCTCATCAACAGTGTGAAAAGCGGCGTGAAACTTGTGGATCCGAGATATGAAAAGGCGGCGATCACACTGGGAGCTTCACCTATCCAGGCTTTTCTCACTGTCACGGTCCCGCTTCTCCGACGTTCCATCCTCTCCGGAGCAATCATGATGTGGGCAAGAGGCATTTCAGAATTCGGTGCCGTGGTTGTTCTAGCATACCATCCGATGATCGCACCGGTACTTATCTACGACCGCTACGAGGCTTTCGGTCTCCGCTATGCCCGTCCTGTTGCGGTGATCCTGATACTTGTGTGCCTGACTGTTTTCATTATTCTTCGGGGAATTGAGGGAGGTCGTCATGATTGAACTCAAAGATGTTTTCAAAAGTTATGAAACCTTTTCTCTTAAAGGGATTTCCTTCAAAATCGAGAGGGGAGAGTATCTTGTAATTCTGGGTCCAAGCGGAGCAGGCAAAACTGTTGTTCTTGAACTTATTGCAGGTCTCTTATATCCCGACCATGGACTAATCACAGGAATGGAAAATAAACAAGTCGGATACATTTACCAAGACTACATGCTTTTTCCGCATATGAATGTAATGAAAAACATATGCTACGGACTGAGAATGAGAGGTGAATCTAGAACAAAACAGGCTGAAGTTGTCTCGAATATTTCAGAAATTCTGGGAATTGATAAATTACTGAATCGAGACGTCGCCACACTTTCCGGCGGAGAAAAACAGCGTGTCGCCATAGCGAGAGCAATGGCTATTAAACCGGAGATCTATCTTATCGACGAACCCACTGCCGCCCTAGACATCGAGAAAAGAAGAGATGTACAGGCGTTCTTCAGAGAGATTCACAGAGAAACCGGCACAACCTTCCTTCATGTGACACACGATTTTGAAGAAGCCCTCGCACTCGCGGATCGTATCATCGTGTTGAATGGAGGAAAAATCGAGCAGATAGACACTCCAACCGGAATATTCAAGAATCCATCGAACAGCTTCGTCGCCAGGTTCGTCGGACACAGGAATCTTTTTCACGGCTCAATCAGAAACAGAATTTTTACCGGAGAGAATATCAGTTTCAATGTGGAAACCCCGGACATAGAAAGCTGCAACGTGCTGATTAAGGGAGAAGAGATCATACTGTCTACGGCACCCCTTGAAAGTTCCGCAAGGAACTGCATTGAAGGAACAGTCAAAGACATTCTGAAAAACCTGTATCACGTCGAAGTCATTATTGATGCTGGAGTCGAACTACGCTCAAGGATAAGTTTCAGCTCCCTCGGACAGATGGGTATAAAACCTGGGAGCGTGCTTTATGCCACCTTTAAAAGTTCCAGTGTAAAAGTACTGAGGCCATAACGCTTTTAGGATGCGGAACCCATACGACTCACGGGACTAATGGTTATAGGTCCTGTCCTCCACCAACTCAGGAAAGAACGGTGTAGAGCATCCTCTTGATCTTTTTTGTCGGTGTTTTTTCAAACTCTTCGGGATAAATTTTTATTGCCGAGACGCTGCTGTAGGAGGGAATACGTTTATTCAACTCCTCTCTGTTCTCCTCCATGATCGCTTCGAGATTTTCCTTTGTAATACCGTCCTGATCGGCCAGATCGAAATCGGGATGAACCAGTGCCACCAACTTCTTTTCATGGGGAAGAACAATTGATTCAACAACATAAGGCAGGTTATTGAGCACAGATTCAATCTCTTCGGGGAAAATATTCTGACCGCTCGACCCGAGTATCATATTTTTAGATCTTCCGGTAAGGTAAAGGTAGCCGTTTTTGTCCAGCCTTCCTATATCTCCTGTTCTCAGCCAACCGTCAATGAGCACTTCCGATGTAGCCTTAGCATCCTTGTAGTAGCCTTCCATCACATTCTCACCTTTTACAAGGATCTCTCCCACTCCGGTTTCAGGATCGGGCTCACCTATTTTCAGCTCGAGAAAATCGATGGGCTCACCTACGGATTGTAGTCGCTGTTTCTTATGATTTGCATAACTGATAAGCGGTCCGCACTCGGTCATACCGTATCCGAGAGAAAAGGGAAATCCTATTTTCCTGAAAAACTTTTCAACATCCCTGTTGAGGGCGGCTCCACCTATTACGACCTCAATAATGTTTCCTCCGAATGCTCCCACCAGTTTCTCCCGGATCTTTCTTCGCACCAGGGTATTTATGAGGGGAACTCTCATCAACAGCCTCCCTCTTCTCTTTTCGAGAAAAGGTTTTATCTGATTTCTGTATATCTTTTCTATGATAAGCGGGACAGAAAGAACAACCCTCGGCTTTACTTCGTTAAATGCCCTGACAACGACCTTCGGTGTCGGTGTCTTTCCTAAAAACGTTATGTGACATCCTTTCACAAAGGGAGAAAGAAATTCGAATGCGCAACCGAACGCGTGAGCCAGCGGAAGAAAGGAGAGAACCGTATCGCCTTCGTTTATCGGTAGATTCTCAATGTAGTATTCGATATTCGCAATGAGTGCATTGTGGGAAAGCATTGCCCCCTTGGAGAAGCCTGTTGTTCCCGAAGTGTATACAATTGCCGCGAGTTCACTGTTTTCAACTTCCGGAAGTGTGAAATTCTCGGCCTCAATATGTCCGTAACTCTCGACATAGCCTGTCTTTGAGTTACCTACGAGTGAGTCAGTCTCATTGCCGGCAGAGAACAGCAGCTCCATACTGCCCAAAGAGAAAATCGCCTTGAGTCCGGTCATCTTCTCCTCGTCAATATTGTCAAAAATGTTGTCCGCGACGAAAAGCAGTCTCGAATCGCTGTGGTTTACTATGTGATGCACTTCACTCGGCTTGAAATCCGGAAGAATGGGAACGATTACGGCGCCGTAACTTACGGTTGCAAGATAGGTTACTGCCCAGTTGGCGCAATTTCTTCCCAGAACGGAAACCTTGTCACCCTTCTCTATCCCAAGTGCTGAAAAGAGGTGGTGCATCCGGAGGATCCTTCCTCCGACCTCACCGTAGCTGTATGCTTTTCCCCGGTAATCACCGAGGGATGGATTTGCCCACTGTTTTCTTATAGAACCTTCCAATTTTCTTACCAGATTTTCCTTAAGCATTCCTTCCTCATGTATAAAAAACTGCGATGCAATTATACACCGAAAACCAACTTTTACAATATTTTCAAGAAGATGGCTGGGCTAAACACCGTTTTAAATAAATCAAAAGTAAAACACTTGGAAAACACTGACTTTTTCAAACAAATATTGAAAATCTTTTTTATACATTTTTTTACCACCACCAACAACCATGATCTAAAATATCTGCTTCAGAATTTTTCAATCACCTGAAATAACAGAGGGAAGATTTTTCCAAAGAAACCATTTTCAAAATTTCAAATTTTTAAAAAACATTCCCATCTGCATCTTTTACAATTACTCATTGCGTTTAATATTTGTCTAAGTTGTAGAATTTAAACCTACCATTAATTTGCATATATTTACTACTGGTGTAATATTCCTCAATTTGGTTCTTTATTCTGTTGGGAGGGAAAACAATGAAAATCAAGAATCTGGGAGTTGCAGGAAAGCTGCTACTCTCCATCTGCACGGTCAGTGTTGTTCTACTGGCCTTCATGAGCTATCGAACAATTTCTTCATTCAGGAAGAATGTGCGGTCAATGGTTAAAGATGATGCGCAGCACATCGCCACGGGTGTCAATGAAGCCCTGAACAACTGGATAGACGAGAGAGTAGATCTGGTTGATGCCCTTTCCGACATAGACACATTCAGATCGGCAATCAGGGACGGGAAAAATGAAGAGGCGAACAAACTGCTGGCCTCCTATCTCAGGACCTACAACGAATACGAAAACATCTTTGTTTCAAACAGGGAGGGAGTTGTTGTTGCAAGCCCCAATCCGGAAGTAATCGGTATGGATCTCAAGAATTTCGGATTCGCCTCAATTCTCAAGACCGGTGAAGACAGGTTCATAGAGAAGCTGCCCTACATATCACCAGCTTCAAAAAAACCGGTTTTCTGCATCTCCCACCTTATCCGTGAGGGAACCCGAATTACGGGCATGGTTGTAACTTCCATATACCTTGAGAAGTTTACCGACATGTTCCTGAAAAAAATGAAAATCGGAGAATCAGGCTACGCCGTCATGATAGACTCGGCCAGCCGATATCTGTACCATCCGAAAAATATCGACATGCTGAAAGACATGTCCTCCAACCCCAGAGTCAAGGAAGTTCGAACAAGGAAAAACGGTTATACACGCTACTTCTGGGAGGCGGACAGCAGCTATAAATTAGGCGTTTACATTACAAACGAGATTATGGACTGGTCAATATTCATGACGGCATACGAACATGAGCTTTTCGCCTCAGCCGACAGAGTTACAAAGGAAGTTCTCTTTATCGGAATCATCAATCTGCTGTTACTCGTAATCACAGTAATTATGCTTGTAAGAAAGCTTGTCGGAAAACCTATCAACCATTTCGCAGATCGCTTTGAAGATATTTTAGGAAACGGAAAGATTAATCTGACTCACAGGATGAAAGTAAACAGTGTTGACGAGTTCGGCAAACTCTCCGACCACTTCAACAACTTCCTCAATAAGATCGAGGAACTGGTCAACTCAATAAAAGCATCGTCGGCAAACGTTCACAACTCCGCAAACGAACTCTCATCGGGAAACAACCAGCTCGCCTCATCGACTCAGGAGATTGCGAGTTCTCTTGAAGAGACGGCCGCTTCGATCGAGCAGATAACATCATCGATTAAAGAGAGTGCCGAAAACTCTCACGATATAGCTAAAATGGTAACAAGAACGGCAAACGATGCCAGCGCCGGTTCCCAGATGCTCCACGACATGGAAAAAGTTATGGACAATGTAAAGGCATCCGGGGATAAAATCCGCGAAATTGTGGATGTTGTCAACGACATTGCTTTCCAGACAAATCTTCTATCCCTCAATGCCGCGGTTGAGGCAGCCCGTGCAGGAGAAGAGGGTAAAGGATTCGCTGTAGTGGCTCACGAAGTAAGAACTCTTGCAACACGTTCTTCCGATGCCGCATCGGAGATAAAAAACCTGATTCAGGACAACGATACCAACATCTTCAAAGCCGTTGATTTCGGGAAAAAGACCACTGAGACTCTCCTCAAGGTTACAGAGCGGATCCACGCCGCCAGTGTCGAAGTTGAACAGATGGAGCAGAGGAGCACCGAGCAGGCAGCAGGAATCGAGCAGATAAACTCTGCTGTCACCCAGATGGACGAGGTGACGCAGAGGAATGCATCCCTTGTGGAGGAACTGGCCTCACTATCGGAGCAGCTTTCCGGTCTTTCGGATAAACTGGACTCAGATGTGGATCAATTTGAAGTTGAAGAAAACGGAAATTTCAACAGAACAAAAGCTGTGCAATCGATCAGATCGACCAAACCGGAGAGAGTTAAACTCAAGTCAAAACCCGCGCACAAACCAACAGCTCAGGTAAACAAAACTGCAGAAAAGAAACCTGAGGATCTCTTTTTCGACGATGCCGAATTTGAAGAGTTCTAGTACATTTTCGAATCTATTGTCCATATCGACAAAACAACAGATGCTCGGACGCCTATCGTCTGTGGAAGACAACAAAATTTTTTAGATAAATTTAATATTATCCAACTTTTTATTGACTAAACCATTAATGAATAATTGACTTTTCCATGGTCTCTGTATTAGAATCGCGCGGTAAAAAGTAGATTGAGGTCTGAAAACTATGAGATTTTTAGCTATCCCTATTTTTCTGTTTTTGATTACATCATGTTCTGTGAAAAGAATCGCCGTCGACATGGCCGCCGATGCCATGACGGCTTCTGGAGAGAGCACAGTTTTCATGGGCGAAAACGATCCCGAACTGCTTGCTGACGCATTTCCCTTCATCCTCAAGATGTACGAATCGATGCTGGACCAGAGGAAGGATCGCTACGACCTTCACCTTTCAACAGGAAGCAGCTTTATAATCTATTCGAACCTCTTTATTCATGGAGAGGCTGAACTTATGGATGACAGTCGTTTCAGGGAACAGCAGAGACTTAAAAAGAGGGCTAAAAAACTGTACCTTCGCGGCAGGAACTACGTAATCAAGGGAATTGAGCTTAAACGCCCCCGTTTTGCCGAACTTATGAAAGAGGGAAAGATCGAAAAGGCGTTGGCTCTTCTGGAAAAGGATGATGTACCCTACCTCTACTGGAGTGCCGCCGGTCTTCTAGGAGCCTTTGCAACATCCCCGTTGGACATGGAACTGTCAATGGGAACCGGCACCGCCGTCAGATTCCTGGAAAGAGTTCTGGAACTCGATCCGATGTTCATGGGAGGCGCAGCACACGAACTTTTCATCTCATACTACGGCAGTATTCCCGCCAGCATGGGCGGAAGCGAGAAAAAGGCAAGAGACCACTTCAAGGCGGCCCTATCCATCTCAAAAGGAGAAAAGGCCTCTCCATACATTTCGCTTGCATCTACGGTCTGCGTAAAAAATCAAAACGGCAGGGAGTTTGAGGAGCTTCTCAACAAAGCCCTTGCGATCGATCCCGATAAAATACTGGAAAACCGTCTCCAGAACACCATAAGCCAGCGAAAGGCAAGGTGGCTGATCGAACATAAGGAAGATCTATTTATTGAATATAACGAAGGAGAATCGATGTGAAAAAAGCTGTTTTACTAATACTTTTCACTCTTCTTTGCAGCGGGACGCTCTCTGCTCTCACCGTAAAGGTAGGGAGTATCGCTCCCAGCGGATCACCCTGGGATATCGCCCTTAAGGAAATGGCGTCCGAATGGAAAAAAATATCCGGAGGAAAGGTTAAACTCAAAATCTATCCCGGCGGCATCGTAGGCAGCGAATCGGATATGCTCAGGAAGATGAAAATCGGTCAGATCGGGGCCGCCGTCTTCACAGGCGTAGGTATGAGCCTGGTCAACCCCGACATCATGTCGCTCAGCATGCCGATGCTTCTTCGGAACGATTCGGAGGTCGATTTCATCCTCACAAAGATGGCTCCCGAATTCGAGAAGGGAATGGAGGATAAGGGATTTGTCGTACTCGCATGGTCGAAGGCGGGATGGATCCGTTTTTTCGCCAAATCCAAAGTTGTTTTTCCGGATGATCTGAAGAAGTTGAAGCTGGCTTCATCCAAAAACGATGCCGAGATGATTCAGGCGCTGAGAACAATCGGTTTCAACGCAGTCCCCCTTTCCGTCAACGACATGATGACAGGGCTCCAGAGCGGAATGGTTGAAGCATTCTACACCCCCCCGCTTGTTGCGGCATCGTTCCAGTGGTTCGGAATCGCCAACAACATGTGCGACCTCAACATCGCTCCGCTCATCGGCGGCATCGTCATCAGCAAGAGAGTCTGGAAAAAAATCCCGGAAAAATATCATGCCGAGATGAAAGCCGTTGTGAAGCGAGTCTCCGAACGACTTCACAAGGAAACCAGAACTCTCGACATGAAGGCGATGAGCACTATGAAAAAGCACGGACTTGTCGTACACAAAGTTTCAGACGACGGTAGAAAAGCGTGGGAAAACACCGTTTCCAAAGGCTACGACGCCTACGTAGGCAAACGCTTCTCAAGGGAGCTCTTCGACCGTATTAAGTTGCTTATCGAACAGTTCAGAAAGGGATCAAAGTGAAAATTCTCCATAAAATCGAAAACGGAACTGCGGCTCTTCTCCTTTTCCTCCTTACGCTCTTTCCTCTCATAGAAGTATTCGCCAGAAAGGTAATGTCGACCGGTCTTCCCGGATCCAGCGACTATCTTTCCCACCTCGTGCTTCTCGTGACGTTTGTGGGAGGAATGATTACATCGAGGGAGAACAGGCATCTTTCCCTCTCGATCGGTGTCGACGCCATGAGCGGAACGCTAAAGAGAGCCTCCGTCGCGTTCACCTCCACGGTTTCCGCATGGGTTTCCACATATCTATTCTGGAGTTCACTCTCCATGGTGTTCCTGGCATTCGACAGTTCCACAATCGTAGGAATTATTCCGGCAAGAATCATAGCTGCGGTAATTCCCGCAGGATTTTTAGTTTTTGCAGTAAGATTTATGTTCCATGCAGAAGGAAAATTCAGGATAGCTCCTGCAATCGCAGTAGTCGCATCCACACTATACTCGGTAAATTCGCTGGAAAATCTCTTTCAAACCCTTTTCGAAACCGCTTTTCCCCTTACAGAAGCTCTCCAGATCCTCCCTATCTTCACAGTTCCAATAGTGTTAATCCTCGTAGCTGGAGCCTTTCTGGGAACTCCGATCTTCATTGTACTGGGCGGATTCGCATCACTCTTTTTTGCACTTTCCGAAGGTGCCGCAGAAACAATACCCAACGAAGCCTACGCTCTTCTCACATCCAACACACTTCCTGCCATACCTCTTTTCACCCTTGCAGGATTCATTCTTTCCGAGGGAAAATCTTCGGAAAGACTTGTTAACCTGTTCAAGGCTCTCTTCGGCTGGTTTCCCGGCGGAATCGGAGTGGCGGCAATACTCGTATGCGCCTTTTTCACAACTTTCACCGGAGCATCGGGAGTCACGATTCTTGCCCTTGGGGGACTGCTTTTTTCAATCCTGAAAAGGGACTATCCGGAAAGATTTTCGACGGGCCTTCTCACCGCTTCAGGTTCGATCGGTCTCCTTTTCCCCCCCAGCCTTCCCATAATTCTCTACGGAGTTGTGGCTCAGATAAGCATTAAAAAGATGTTTGTGGCCGGAATTCTTCCCGGAGTGGTAATGGTTTCCGTGCTTGCACTGTATACGATAAGAATTCATGTAAAGGCGAAGGGCGAAAGAATTCCCTTCAATGGAAAAAATGCTCTCAAGGCTTTGAAAGGAGCGTTGTGGGAACTCATGCTTCCTGTTGTGATGCTTGCAGGTTTTTTTGGTGGACTGACCACAATCGTTGAAACAGGAGCCGTAGCGGTTCTCTACTGCATGCTTCTGACTCTGTTGAAAAAAGATATAGACTTACGAGGCATGTTCCGAGCCTTCCGCCATTCAATTCCCATAATCGGAGGGGTGCTGATAATTCTGGCCGTTTCAAAAGGACTCAGCTACTATATCGTCGATGCCGAGGTTCCCATGCAGCTCTCCGAGTGGGTTTCAAAAAATATCGGTTCAAAAGTCGTTTTCCTCATCCTACTCAACATCGCCCTTCTCATTCTGGGATGTCTGATGGATATTTTCTCAGCCATAATGGTTGCAGTGCCTCTAATAATGCCTCTTGGCGATCTTTTCGGAATCCACCCGATTCATCTCGGTATCATTTTTCTTGCCAACATGGAGCTGGGCTACCTCACCCCGCCCGTCGGATTGAACCTTTTTCTTGCATCCTACCGCTTCAACCAGAATCTGACAGAAATCTACAGGGATGTAATTCCATTCTTCATCGTTCTCCTCATTTCCGTCATACTCATCACCTACCTTCCTTGGATATCAACAGTTTTTGTCGGCTAGAAAATCTGAAACGGGAAATCTCCGATCGTCCCAACTCCCATGATTTTATAATGATCTACAGAAAAATTCATTACAACTGCTTATTTACCAGTGCCGTTTTCTACAAAAGCAATTAAAATAGTAAATTTCAAAATCGAAAATTGATACCGCATTCAACTTTCCAAGTAACGCAAAACTCTATTGAACTAAGCCGCTCCGCGGCAGTTTTCTGAAACAAATTCAAGAATAGATATAACTTTATGGAAAAAGAGTGGTGTTCACGGGGAACACCACCATTACAAGAAATGGAGTTATATCATGCAGAAATCAAACGCACAAGAATTCGAGCATCTTTATTCACTTTACCAGGAAAATCTCAAGTTACAGGGTAAGGTAGAAACTACTATTGCCGCCTACAGCAGAGCGGTACGCAGGTTCGCGGAATTTTTCGACTATTCGATTATCGACCTTAAAAGAAACGACATGAAGCGTTACTTTGGTCAAATGATCGATAATTTTTCATGGGGAAAGGTCAACACAGAACTATGTGCCGTTAAGTTTTTCTGGAAATTCGTCATTGAAAAACCGCTTGATTGGGACAAAATCGTAAAGCCTCAGAATTTCAGGACTCTCCCTGATGTTCTCAGTCTTCGTGAGACAACGGAGCTTTTAAAATCGTTCCGAAAACCATGTTACAGAGCCCTCTTTTTTACAATATACAGCATGGGGCTTCGAATTTCAGAAGCGCTGAATCTGAAATGTGGAGATATCGACAGCGACCGTATGTTCGTTCACATCCGCTGCAGCAAGAGAAACAAGGATCGCTATGTTCCGCTGCCTGAACCGACTCTCGAAATCCTTCGTGACTATTGGAAAACCCATAGAAACCGGAACCTTCTATTTCCTCTTCTGATGGGTGACCCGAAACGGATAAGAAATACCGATCGCCATATGACACCATATTCTGTTCAATCGGCAATCAGGAAGGCTGTCGAGGAAGTCGGAATTAAAAAAAGATCACCACTCATTCCCTCAGGCACTGCTATGCGACTCACCTTCTTGAGGCAGGTCTTACCATCCCTCAGATAAAGGCGAACATGGGACATTCAAGTGTAATAACCACACTCAACTACCTGCAGATCACAAAAGAAGCCGGTCAAAACGCGGATAACGTTATCGAACAGATAATTTCAGCTGTTTATTCGGAAATTACAAAATGATTGCACTCGCCAACGTATTTGAAAATCACGGCGCGAAGACATTGGAAACGTTTGGCGAAATACTGCGTCCGGAGTGTTTTACGGCGATGCGCAGAATAAAGGAGTGTCGCACCGCGGCCTCCGGCGAGCTGCTTTACAGTTGTCCGGAATGCGGAGCCGAACGGCAGGTTTACCAGTCGTGTGGTCACAGAAGCTGTCCCCGTTGCCAGAACCATCTGACCACGGAATGGTTGGAGAAACAGAAGGCGAAACTGTTGCCTGTGAAATACTTCATGGTCACGTTTACAATTCCGACGGAACTGCATGTAATCGCGATGAGGCACGGCCGCCAATTCTACGACATGATGTTCAAGGCTTCCGCCGAGGCGATGAAGCAGCTGGCAGCGAACAAGAAACATCTGGGCGGAGAGATCGGTTTTACCGGTGTTTTCCACAGCAACAGCAGGCGACTCAATTACCATCCGCACATCCACTACATCGTGCCGTCAGGAGCCATCTGCGAAAACGGCAGAGCATGGAAAGAGAAAAAGGGAAAGTATCTCATGCCTGCAAAGGTTCTTTCTTTGCTTTTCAGAGGCAAACTGATTGCATTAATGAAAGAAAAAGAGATGGAAATCCCCGTCGATCTTTATAAAAAAGATTGGGTTATCGATGTAAAGAATACAGGAACAGGACAGCCTGGCCTAGAGTATCTTTCGCGCTACCTTTACAGAGGCGTCATATCCGAAAAAAGGATTCTTAAGGATGAGAATGGAGAAGTAACATTCCGCTATACCGATTCGGGATCGAAAAAAGAGGAAACGCGTACTCTTTCCGGCGAAACCTTTCTCTACCTTGTGTTGAAACATGTGCTACCCAAGGGATTCAGAAGGTGCAGAGATTATGGTTTTCTTCACGGCAACTCCAAGAAAAAATTGAACTTACTTCAACTCATGCTCAATGTCGTAATAACCGGATCGGAAGAAAAAGTAAAACGGCCGACCTGCAAATGCAAATCATGCAAAAAGGAAATGGTTCTCAAGGCAATCATCCCACAGGAATCAGGCGTTTTTATCAGCATCCGTGCCGGGCCTTGAGCAGATCGAATATGACGTTTTGAAAAATTGGAAATCATTTTAATAAAAGAAGAATGTATAACTGTGTCTTATGGAGAAAAAATGGATAAAAAGATCATAAAACAAGAGACTTGATAGTTTAGTCGGGAAAAGATGATGCAATTAAGTAGAAAATCGTATCACTTTTGCGAAGTATGATACTTCATTTTTCTAAAAGCTGACGTGAAACTGTCGGGCTTCGACACCTCTATCCAGAATATATTTCCTAATTAATATAGTGTAAACCCGCTCCGGGCTAGTTCAATATCGGATGATATTGTGGCTTCGCACAATATATCCTTATTCATTCAAGAGTTAGAAAAACAAAAAAAACAGCATATCTTTTTTCCAACATAGAAACTCAACACCATCCGAATCAGCAGAAGAGTATTCATTAAAACCTAACTGTATTCTTTTCACTTCAAGCATAAAAAATCAAACTCAAACTAACTTCTATTTTATCAAGAACTTAACATTATATTAAATTAAATAAAATTCACAAATCAATACATTTATCAATCCATCTATTTTTATACATTATTACTGTAAAATAATTTGACAAACAAGCACAAATCTTTTAATTTATTTTCATGTTGATATGATTTTTTGATAAATTATTTTTCAGGAAAATTTATGGTGAGAAACATTTTTTTTATACTTTCAACAATTCTCACACCATACTTACTTTTCGGATCCTTCTTTTTCCCTTCAGTGAAACATCTTCACTTAAGTAATCCAGCACAGTGCAGAACAACCGGCAGGTGTTCATTCAATTTTACAATAGTTGATGAAAACGGATCCTGGAACTGTTCGAATATTTCAGGCATATCAGAACAAAAGGAGAAAAAGGGATCATGTCCTTACAACATTACAATAGAGACAGAAGATTCTCTCTTCACCGGATCCCTTCTAGAGTGTATGCACTCCGGTCCCTGTAGAATTGACCACAGGGGTTTCTACTTCTCAAAAATTTATGAAAATCCTGGAACGCATCTGGTCAGAATTATTTTGAGGGAGAGTGATTCAGGTAAAAAAAGCGATGCCTTCATCAGACACAGTACCCTCATTCACCGTCCCATCTGCCTTTACGAAGGTACAAACCGTGAGGGCTGGTACTGGGAAGACCAGTTCATTTTCAACAGCCAACACGCTTTTATCAAGACGGCAAAATGCGGAAATTCGCTGGAACCCCAATGCCGAAATATCGGAAGCAGTTACGAAGGATGGTACACAACTGATGATTCCATCTCCCACAGTCAAATAATCTCAGATCAACAATGCCACAAAACCCTTAACCTGTCTTTAGAAGGAGAGGAGTGCGAAGAAGGTATCGCCTCATGCCATGGTGAAAATCTCGAATGTTCAGCAGGAACATGCATTGCAAAAAATCGACTGTGCCTTGTCTATGAACTCGAGGAGGGATCATCAAAAAGGTACAAGGCATCAAACCATACAAACTATTCTGACGCCATTAGCGATCTGGAAATGAATCATGACGAAAACAATTCTCCGCTTTTCAACAACGAAGCGATTCTTCCCGGAACCTGCAGGAATCAGCTGAGAAAGTGTCACCACACCTACACGCCTGTTTGCGGATCGATCAACGGCAACCGAAGAACCTATAAAAACACATGCAAATTCAAAGTAGCCGTAAGAACAGCTGCAGAACTTGAGGGCAGCGCCGAAGGCACTTGGAAAAAAGGAGAGTGCGAGTAGTATTCTTGAAATCGATGAATAAATTCATACATCGTCAGAAATCTGAATACATGAAAGTTAACACTTGGTTCCATCACCTTTTTCAGAGCAATGTTTTGTAGCAAAACTTCAGGATGTCAGACAACCATAATCTTTTTCATAGAATGCAAATTCTCAAAAAACAGGATAGTAAATGGCAAATCCTGTTGAATCCGGACAGCATTCCTGCTGAAAGCGGACACCAATCCTGACGAATCCGGACAGCATTCTCGATGAAACCGGACACCATTCCTGTCGAAACCGGACAGTTTTCAACATTATTTTTGATTAACAGTTAGAGGTGTTATTCTTCTTCTCTGTTTTTAATAAAAATTCGGAGAAATTTAATGCCCAGGAAGAAAATTGTCATGGAAAAAACGAGGGAAATTATCAGGCTACATTCGGTTGTCGGGATGAGCTATCGCTCAATTGCTGAAAAGGTTGGTGTTGGGAAGAGCACCGTTTCAGAGATCATTGCCGATTTCAAGCGGACAGGAGTTCCTGTGGAAGAGTTTGAAAAGATGAGTGATTCGGCCTATCTTGAAATTCTTCATGTGGAAAAGAAAAAATGTTGTGAAACATACGAAAATCTTTCTGAGTTCTTTGAATATATCGACAGAGAGATAAAACGTCGGGGAGTTACTCTTAAGCTTTTATACAACGAATATCTTGACGCTGAACCCGAAGGTTACAGTTATTCAAGATTCTGTTATCACTATAAAATGTGGAGTAAAAAAGATAAGATCAGTATGCATCTCGTGCACAAGGCCGGTGATAAGATGTATGTCGATTTCGCCGGAGACAAGCTGAAGGCGCACTTGAAAAACAATGGCGAAGTCACCGAACTGGAGGTTTTTGTTGCGATTCTGCCTTGCAGCCAGATGACTTACGTTGAAGCTGCAATCGATCAGAAAAAGGAAACTTTCATAAGGTGCTGCGAAAATGCGCTCCATTTTTTCGGAGGAACGCCCAGAGCAATTGTTCCGGATTGTTTGAAATCAGCGGTGACGAAAGCAGACAAGCGCGAACCACTTTTGAATGAAACATTTAGCGATTTCGCCCGCCATTATGGTACCACGATCCTTCCTGCCAGGCCGAAGAAACCCAAGGACAAGGCTCTTGTGGAGAGTGCTGTAAACCTCACATATCAGCGAGTCTACGCTCCGCTGAGGAATCA
Organism: uncultured bacterium; assembly: GCA_942492635.1. GTDB lineage: Bacteria > UBP6 > UBA1177 > UBA1177 > CALOFP01 > CALOFP01. Next base: position 795,809 of record CALOFP010000002.1, on the reverse strand, counting down.
AGTTTTTCATTCTCTATCGGATCTTAACGGCGAGATAAGAAAACATCTGGATGTTCATAACAAGACCTGTTTTCAGGGTCGGAAAGTGAGCCGGATGGACCAGTTTAAAGATGTTGAATCCCAGGAATTACGGCCCCTTCCGACAATAAGATACGAAATGAAAGAGGTCGAGATAAGAACTGTTCAGAACAACTACCACGTCTATTTGAAGGGCGACGACAGATACTACAGCGTACCTTTCAAATTCAGAAGCGAGAGGGTGAAAATTGTTCACGACAGCCGTACAGTAGAGATCTATTACGGCAACAAACGGATCGCAATGCATTTGAAAAACAGTAGCGATAACAAGTATGTGACTGAAAAAGACCACATGCCTTCAAACCACCGCTTCATGGTGGATCAGAGCAAGGAAAAACTTTTGCAATGGGCAAGAAATATCGGTCCTGCAACACACATTTTTACGAGAAATGTGTTTGCGGACAGAGACCATCCGGAACAGGCCTACAAATCGCTTTACGGTATCCTGGGGATGGGAGATAAATACGGCAATGAAGCAGTTGAAAAGGCTTGTAAAAGCGCCATCAAAAGAAATGCTGTAACTTACAAATTTATAAAGAACTTTCTTGAAAACAACAGGCATAAAGTACCCGAGGAAGTCGAGCAGAAGGAGCTTCCCTTCAATCCCACGACAAGAGGCAAAAACTACTACGGAGGTGAAAAATGAACGCACAGGAAACTCTTAACAAACTCAATGAGATGAAGTTCCATGGAATGGCCAGGGCACTTAGTTCGACAATGGAAGCCGGGCACAATATCGACTATACGCCGGACGAACTCGTTGCTTTTCTGGTTGAATCTGAATGGGAGGATCGTCAGAATCGAAAAGTGAAAAACCTCGTCAAACGGGCAAAATTCCGCTACTGTGCCGGATTTGAGGAAATTTCCTATAACGTCAGGAGAAAGCTGGACAAAAACCTTCTAATGCGGCTTGCGACCTGTCAATTTATCGATCGTGCGGAGAATGTCATCATAACCGGACCGACCGGAATCGGGAAAAGCTTTCTCGTCTCGGCAATCGGTAATCAAGCATGTGCAAAAGGGTATAGAACTAGTTATTACAACATGATAAAGCTTTTTGATCAATTACGGCAATACCAGGCAGACGGTTCATACATAAAGGAAATAAACAAAATAGCGAAGGCCGACATACTCATACTTGATGATTTTGGAGTAAAAACGCTCAAGGCCCAGGAAAGATTGATGCTTATGGAAATTATGGAGGACAGGCACGGGAGAAAGTCGACAGTTGTAACATCACAACACCCTATCTCCAGCTGGTATGACATCATCGGCGAAGCCACACTCGCCGACGCGATTCTGGACAGACTTGTTCACTGTTCACACAAAATAAAAATGGAGGGACCGAGTATGAGAGAAACCGGTAGAAAAAGTTTTGATTCTGAGGGCGAAAAAGGATAGTTTAAAACATAAATGTTGAAAACTGTCCGGAATAAACAGGAATGGTGTCCGGAAAAAACAAGAATGTTGAAAAGTGTCCGGATATTTCAGGAATGCTGTCCGTTTTCGCAGGAATAGCCATAGTAAATGCAAACTAAAATCAAAAGGTTTTTATCAATTTGATATTTTTAGTGAATTATAGCAACTGAAATTTCTTAGATAAATATTGAACTGCAACCGGAACTAGATGATTTTTTACTGTCTGAGGTGTCGCTGTCACTTATCTCTCCACCATCGGTGACACCTTCCTTATCGTTAGAACCACCGTCTTTCTCTTCCGGTTTATCATCGGAAGAATCTTTTCCGTCGTCTTTTCCGTCGTCTTTTCCGTCGTCTTCTCCGTCGCCTTTTTCATTATCTGCATCGACGGAATCATCCCCAGACGCAACATCGATATCGGAATCATCGACATCCGGATCTGAATCAACGTTTTCTTCATCTATGGTATTCCATGAAGCTGTCTGAATTTCGAGGCAGTCGCCACCCTGAACAGGTCTTGATATCCAAGCTACCATTTCAACTTCAACCAGCCTGGCATCGATGATCGCACCTTTGGACTTACCAGACATTCCTTTACCCTGGGCTACGCCTTCGGTAACTTCAATCTTTCCGGATTGCTGGAAAAAAACTTTTTCTGCATACTGTGTGTAGTCTTCACTATTTTCAGATTTCATTTTCTCTTCGTCGATATCCATATACAGAGTCAAGCACTGATCACATGTTTTATAGTTATCATTCTTTTCTTTTGAGTCGAGCATGAAAATACCTTTGTTCGGACTCATGAGCTGGAGAAGAAACTTATCTTTCCCGGCCTTTCCTATGTTTGATGAAAGATCGGATTCATAATCAGTAGGAAATTCCGGATCATTTACAGATTCGATTCCGTCAAGGGAAATTCCTGTACAGCTGAACGGTTCACATGCCGTTCCGGCGACATTGCACTGCTTATCTGTAGAGCAGGTGCCGCAGGTGCCGCCGCATCCATCCTCGCCGCAAACTTTTCCTTCGCACTGGGGAACACACTGTTTTGGCATTGTATCCCATGAAGCTGACTGAATCTCAACACATTCACCACCCACAACGGGAGTTGAATTCCAATCACTATCTATTGTCACCTCAACGAGTCTCGCGTCGACAATAGACCCTTTTGATTCGCCTAGGGAAGGTAGACCGTCACTGACGATGACAGATCCCTTCTGCTGAAAAAATGTCTTTGTAAACTTTCCATCCTCCTTCTTGTCGGAATAGAGTAGAAGGCACTGATCACAAGATGCATAGTTTGAGTTCACATCTGAATCCAGCTCGTAGGTAGCCCGTTTGGAATTGAAAAGCTGAAGAAGAATTTCATCTTCCCCTTCATTTCCGAAGGAAGTTTTCAGTGTTGCAACATAATCCTGAGATTCATCTGAATCGGGAACGGTAAATTCTCCGAGGGACATCCCTGTGCAGCCGTATGCCTCACATTTTGTCTGGTCTGCACTGCATTTCAAATCAGCATCGCAGCTGCCGCAGGTTCCCCCGCAACCGTTGTCACCGCAAATCTTTCCGTCACACTGAGGGACGCAGGAGTTATCAAAAGCCAGTGCTTCGATTTCGTAACACTTTCCTCCCGGTTTAACCTCCATATCCCATTCTCCTTTAACAATCATCTCCCTGAGCGTCGCATTAAGAGTTCCCTTTGCCCTTATTGTACCCGGAAGAACATCTTCAACATTAAGGGTGCCTGCAGACTGGAAAAAGACATTGGATGAGCCTTCAATGTCATAAATAGTTACACACTCAGTGCAAGTGGCAAAGTCTTTATTTCCGCCTTCCCCTAGATTGTAAACACCCTTTTCTATAGAAGTTTTGTAATCACCGTCAGCGGTGAAAAAATCCACACGCAGGAAATCACCTTCCATTTCGCCAATTTTTTGGCTGAAGAACCCTTTGTAGCTTGAGTCATCGTTGACACTCAATCCGTCTTTCATTTCAACAGATAGACCTGTACACTCCGGCTCTTCCGCATAAAGATTAAAAAATCCTACAAACAGACAGAGTAGAAGAACCCCTCTTCCCACTTCAACAGACATAAGACCTCCTAAATTTTTTCTAATTCTAAGTATAGCTTTCACCCGTGCACACCGGCCATAACATTTTATACATAACATAACTTATAGCAATATTCGACTCATTTTATATTTATTTATTTTTATAACATTCCGTTATAACATAGTTTATACTCTTTATTGTTTTTCGAACTGCAATTCTATCCAACATGCTACAACACCCGCCAAATCGAACAAGCCATTTACTTAAACCAAAATAAAGGCGGCACAAAGGCCGCCATATGGTAACGATTTTATTTGCTATTTTAAACTCTACCATCAAGCCTCCATATTGTTCTCCATCTTATTGTCCATCATACCCTGCATCATATCTTTCATCTTGCTTTCCATCATCTTCTTCATCATCATTTCCATCATATGATGCATCATCTTATCCATCATCATTTCCATCATGTTGCTCATCATCTTGTCCATCATGTTCTTCATCATCTTGTCGTCCATCATCATGTTCTTCATCATCATTTCCATCTTGTTATCCATCATCTTTTCATTCATGTTGTTCATCATCATCTTCATATCTTTCTTCATCATTTTATCCATCATATCTTTCATCATCATCTTCATCTTCTCATCCATCATCCTTTCCATCATATCCTTCATCATCATCTCCATCTTTCGATCCATCATCATGTCCATCATATCCTTCATCATCATCTGCATCTTCTTGTCCATCATCATGTCCATCATGTCCTTCATCGTCATCTGCATCTTGTTATCCATCATTTTTTCCATCATGTCCTTCATCATCATTTCCATTTTGTTTTCCATCATCTTTTCCATTGCGACCTCTCAAATTAAAAAAATTTGTAATTAATGAAGTGGAATTCTCCACACTCTATCGATCACGAACAGTTTCTGGAGGATCCCTCTTTTTAATATCCCCCGAGAGTTCAACTCTCCTCGATTTGTTGATTTTCATTCGTCACTCCAAAATCAAATAATTTATTGTGTATTCAGCTTGAAAAAGCAGCTTACCAAAGAGACATCATCATAACAACACGTTTTTTATTTGATGATTTTGAGAAACTTTATTTATTTGATTTCTTTAATGGTTTTTTTAACAAAAAAGAAAGAAAAGAAAACTACAGAGAATCCATTCAGATAAAACTAGATTGTTGAAATTTTTTTAATAATTTTAAGATATTTATATCAGCAATCGACTTCGAACTCACAACCGCAACCTTCGTCGTCCCAGAACGATCGCGATCCTTCAGGACATGTATATGTCATGGCAGCGCACTGACTTCGATTTCCGTAATGCACTTTCTGGTAACATTTTTCACCACACTCAACCTCAAATTTGCAGCCGCAGCCCTTGTCATCCCAGAAAGCTTCGCCATTGTCGGGACAGACAAATCTCATCGCGGCACACTGTCCCAAATCGCCATAGTAAATGTTGTTGTAACATTTTTCGGTGCAGGCTCCGCTTTGCCATTTTCCAGTTACGTTTCCTTCCATTCCGGCTTCTGTTCTCACCGCAACCTTGAAACCGCAGAGATTGGAATGTGTCTCTGTTTTTCCATTAAATTCTCCGCAAACCGGCATGTAATGGAGAGGACACATTGTTCCCTGATCACGGCATGTTCCTTCAAGAACAGCACCGTTTTCCACTTCACCGGATGAAGCTAGGAGCTCTTCGGCAGCATCTTTCGATTTAACATTAGCAGCCGTGTAACTTCCGCTCTTTTCAAAGGAAACACAGTATCTTTCGCCGCATTCACCTTTAACATAAGCGCCTCTGTTTTCACCGAAGTTTCCGGCTGTTTCAGCGATGTTGCGGCGCAAAGCATGGACAATGTGGAAAACCCTTGATTTTTCGCCGTCGGAAGATCCACATACGGGTGCATAGAGTTCGATAAGCACAGGATTGTTTTCCGCCCATGTTCCGCAGGGTTCGTTGTGTATCTGCTCATTGAGGTAGATTGGGTGATTGTTCTCGTCTACAACATTGTTCAATCTCTCTATCGCTTCGGAACGATTCTTAAAATTTACCGCATAGACAGTATTTTCCGATCCCTTCACGGTTTCATAGATCAAACAGACTGGTTCATCTTTCACGCAGACATTTTCTTCGCAAATAAGATTATCGCCATAACATTTTGCAACTCCTGGGCCGCAACTCTCGCCCTCAAGAGCGAATCCAACCGTTCTATGACAGAAATCCCATGCTATACGACGCCCCGTATCAGTCTCACCTCCTGTCCATTGATCGGCATACCATCCTTCTGATCTCCAACCGAAATTTTCACACTCCGGCTCAGTTGACTCACTGCATACTGCATACTGGATTTTTGCAGCCTGTCTGTCCTCAGCCACCGTATCTTCCCAGTACCAACCCTCACTCTTACTTCCCTTGAAAAGACAGAGTGGACGGTGAAGAAGCAGGCTGTGATGAAGATTTGCCACACCGAAATGACCTGTGTCGCTGTTCTCGATTCCAACATTCACGTTGTACCAGCCACCTTCCGCATAGTTGTTTACAAAGGATATGTAATTTTCTTCAACACTGCATACACCTGAGAAGATGCACATGATTAAGGAGTTGTTGAAACTGTCATCTCCAGTTTCAATGGAAATCTTGTATTTGAACTCGCCCTGAGCCGTCATTTCATAGGCCTTCTCTGTAATCGTATTCCAATCCCATGCACCGTTTTCATCAACAATCTGAAAATGAAATTCACATTCGCCTGTAGTTCTACATTCTTCACTGTCAGCAATTTTGAGCCCTGAAATAGCGGTTGATGCCATCATGGCAGTTGTCAGTAACAACACAAAAATGAAAATGACCCTTTTCATCTGTAAACCTCCAAATAAAAAAAGATTAAAATAAAAAAACTGTAAGTTGGCCAACGGAACATAGAATAGCTTTTATTTTTTCCTAGTCAAAATTTTTTCACTTTTTTTATCATTCATTTTGTGTTAATTTAACACTATTAACCCAATGTTTCAAATCCGCTATCAACAAAAACGGCATGACAGCCTATTATCGCAATATATTCGGCAAGTTTAAAAACATCATCAACAATTAAAAAAGCACTTTAAAATACAATATCTGAAATCGATCTGATAAATGCAAACCTTATTCAATCTACGATTTATTGTTTATTTTTCAACAAATAAAATAAAGACGGTGCGACAGGCTTGGTTTATGAAACGTCAATTAAAAATCCGAGATTGGATCCGTTCGACATCGTTTATGCAATTGATTTGAAGCATAGTTAATATTAGAAAAAGAACAGCATGAAAATTATAGTCATGAAGATTTGATCACAGAATTATTCGGTCATAGGCTTACTATATAACCCCGGCAGAGCAGATAGAAAACAGTCGCCTCTTCCCAGTTCGATATTCCCGTCCATGGAATAAGTTGTCGATCCTGCAACATAGAGGTATCCGTTGGAGCCTGAAACCATCCCACCGGCTTCATCGGTATACTTTGTACCGATCTTTTCCGCACCGATAAAATTACCAAATGGATCAAACTCCACAGTGAAGATGTCGCGTTGCCCCATTCCCGAATAGGTATTGCTGTCTTTGTAGCGGAGAGTGCCCTCAAATGAACCAACAACTGCGAGATTACCCTTCCCGTTAAAAGCCATTCCGTTTGAATAGTCATCTGAATCCGAACCGAACTGCTTTATCCACTTCATCTCACCGGCACTGTTAAACTTTGCAACAAAAACATCATATCCATTGTAGTAGGGAATATTTGCGAAAGATTTATTTGTGGAGCCGCTGACATAAATGTTGCCATCCGGATCGGTAACTATCTCCGAACCCTTATCTTTGGAAAAGTATGTTCCATCTTCAGCGGAAAGAAAAGTCTGCCAGATTTTTACTCCATCCTTTCCAATCTTGAAAACCCATGCATCCTGATCTCCAGACGCCTTGCTGACAGTTGCGGCAAAGTAGATGTTTCCATCCGATCCGACATGCATTTTCCCGAGATAGTCGTTTTCACCGAAACCGTAGAGTTTCGTCCACTGCTTTTCCCCTTCGGAATTGAATTTTGATACAAAGATGTCACTATCTCCATCGCTGTTGCTCTGACCGTCAAGCGAGTATTTCGTATCTCCGGCTACGTAAATGTTCCCATCCTTGTCGATAGCAACCGATTTTCCTTCATCCAGATAGGCGGTTCCCCACATTTTTGTCCAGGCCTTTGTTCCATCCGGAAGAATCTTCGTAAGAAAGATGTCCTTATCCCCTTTGTTCGTATTCCCGTCGAGATCACCTCTGGAATATCCCGTTACGTAGATATTTCCAGATCTGTCCGTAGCAACCGAGGCAGCGGAATCGTATGAAGTTGTTCCCCACTGGAGCGTCCACAGTCTCTTCCCGGACTGGTTAAGCCTTGTAACAAAAATATCCTCTTCACCGAAATGCTTCTGAAAATCAATTGACCCTTCTGTTTTTCCGACGACATAAAGATTTCCGCTGCTATCGGAAGCGATATCGTTCGAATACTCACGCTGGGACGATCCCCACTGGAATGTAGTTCGATTATACCCGTAAGTTGATCTACCGACAGCCCAGGCGGTATAGTCGCTGTAACCTTTATACTGGTTATATGCTCTTACAGCGTAACGATTTCTTGCCTTTGAGTTGTGCTGAAAAGAAAGCTCTTTTCCCCAGTAGTGAGCTGTATCGTTATTGTTAACAAAAACAAGGTATTCGGTATCACCATCAATCATATTCCAATCAAGCTTGACATAGTCGGTGTAGGTACCGTTAGTTGCAGAAAAATCCGCAGGAGCCTCTATCGGAAAGGGATCGGAAGTCTCCCTTCTCATGTAATTCACATGACCGTTGTCATCTTCGTAGAGAAAAAGATGCCATCCTGACGGATCGGTAGCCATCGCATCACCTCTCTTTTCAAGTTTGAGCATCACATTTCCTTCGGAATCGAACTTTCTGACATGATAGCGATCGACGACGTAGATTCCGCCGTTCATATCAGCGGAAATTTTATAAGGACTACCCATGCCGTCAGTAAAACTTTCAACAACAGTTTTTATAAGAGTTCCCGCTTCACTATACTTAAGAACCCTGTAGTTTCCGGTATCTGCGATATATAGATTACCGTTTAAATCAGCTGCAATTCCCTCGGGCTCGGAAAACTGCCCCTCTCCGCTGCCTACAGTGCCGAAGCTCCTGCTGTAAATGAGGTTGCTATCACTATCAACGGTAAAGGAAACTATTCTTGAATTTCCCTTATCGGCAACAAAAATTCTGCCGTCACTTCCTCTGGCGAGTCCTTTTGGTGTGTTCAGTGAATCCCCTTCGCCGAAAGATTCCACAGCATTGATGCAATCACCGGTCGATGTGTCGTAACGAAGAATCCTGTTGTTTGAACTGTCCGTGAGATAGAGGAATGAACCCGTTTTATCAGTTAGCATCCCACCGGCATTGGAAATATTGCAGTCACCGGTATCGTCGGATCCGAAACTGGTAATATAGCTACCGGTTGTGTTGGAGAGTTTATAAATTGCCTTACTTCCATAATAATTTTTATAGACATACAGATAACCATCCTCGCCATGAGCGAAAAGTTCCGCTCCGTCGACATCGGCCTTCTGGAATTGACGATAAATCTCAATCCTGGCTGCACCTTTAACGATCTCACTTCTTTCGCTGTAACCGATTTCGGAGGAAACGGCAACAACATGGAAATAGAGATCTCCTCTCTCCTCCATTTTGAAATCGTAGGTGTTTCCAACTATCCCGACAACTGATGAGAATGGTCCGCTTTCACTCTTTCCGTAAAAAAGATTGTAACTGTCAGCTCCTTCGACAGAATTCCACGTCAGTCGAATAAGATTCTTTAAATCGTTGGTCGCAGCTAGGTTAGAAGGAGCCTCAAGCTTCAGGAATCCCTTTTCGGGAGTTGTATTCCATGATCCGGCGTTGTTCATAAGACTCGAAAAAGCCTGCACTCTATAGAAATAGTGTTTACCTTTCTCCGCCGTTGTATCCTCGAATCTATTTTCCGTCATCTCTCCAATGATCTCGTAACCATCATCCTCCATCCTGGAACGATGGATCTTGTAACTTGAAGCTATCGTCACATCTTTCCATGTCACAACAACTTTGTCGCTGAATGTTCCGTCACTCGCAGAGACATCTTCCGTTGTGGGAACATTCCCGTAGCGGTATCCCATCACCGTTTCTGAAGGCATGGAAGTTGAAGCTGGACTCCTGAAACTCTTAACATGGTAGAAATAGGCTACACCGATTTCGGCAGAAGTATCCTTGTATGAGGCAGTGGTTACCTCAGCGATTTTGGTAAAAGCCGAATTTTGATCGAGATTTCTGTAAACATAGTATTTTTCCGCACTGTCGACTGTATGCCAGCTCAAGTCAACATGATAATTCGATGTTCCTTTGGAAACTGAAAGACCTTCGGGAGCATCGAGTCTTAAAACACATTCGTCAAGAAGCCATCCGCCGCAACTGCTCGTACAGTAGGCATCCCCGGATTCGTACTTGATGTCGATTTCCGAGCATAATTTCGGGAGAGTAGTATCGCAGATCTCTCCGGCATCAACAGTAAAATTACCGCAGAGGGTACACTTACCATATTTTTCAACAAACGGGGAATCGCAACTGCATTCATAGGATCCGTGATTGTTCCTACATGTTTCATTTTCCTCACACGGATTTTCTGCACATTCGTTTTTATCCTGACAGATTCCATCGGCATCTTTCTCAAATCCTGCGGCGCATGGGCAGACCTCTTTATCATTCCATCCGTCGCAGGAGGATGAACAGAAGGCTTCTGCAGAATCCGCATAGTTCTTGCCGCCGAAATCGGCGCAGTTTTTCCTGAATCCCGCCTCGCATACTTCATCGGGATCTGCAACACCGTTTCCGCAATGTGTACACTTTCCATCCTTTTCGATATAACCGGTATCGCAGGAACAGGAGTAGGAACCTTCGCTGTTCGTACAAGCTTCATTTTTCCCACAGGGATTGTTTTCACACTCGTTGATGTCCACACAACGACCGTTTACCTTCTCGTATCCTTCCCGGCAATTGCAGACGACATCGTCATCCCAGCCCGCACAGATGTTGTTACAGGTTGCGCTTCCAGCCGATTCATAGTTCATCTCTTCGAAATCGGCACAGTTCTTTGAAGATCCTGAATCACAGGTTTCACCTTCATCAACTTCTCCGTTACCACATTTTGTGCAGTTTCCATCAACTTGAATGAAAGGAGAATCACACCGGCATTCGAAGGATCCAGGAGTGTTGCTGCAGGTTTCGTTATCCTTACACGGACTATTTTCACACTCGTTTACATCAACACATTTTCCGCCGTCATTTACGAATCCTTTCAAACACTTACACACCTCAGAAGCATTCCAGTTCTTGCAATCGCTGTTGCATGTAGATATGTCCGCAGGATCGTAGTTTTTCCCTTCGAAATCACCACAACTCTTAGTCATTCCGGCATCACATGTTTCACCGTAGGCGGCATCGACAACTCCATTCCCACAAAGAGTGCATTTACTGTCTTTCACTACGTAAGGTGAATCACATGAACAGGAGAAAGAACCGGCACTGTTGGTACATGTTTCATTTTCTCCACATGGATTTTCGGTACATTCATTGATGTCGATACAAGTACCATTCTCTTTCTTGAATCCATCAACGCAGGAGCAGATGTAGGAACCTTCACTATTCGTACAAGTTTCATTCGTTCCGCAGGGATTGCTGTCGCATTCGTCGATATCGATGCAGTCACCGTTTTCCTTCTTGAATCCGTCGGGACATCCGCACTGACCCTCATCCCAGCCTGTGCAGGAATCAAGGCAGACAGCAATTCCGCCATCCTTATAATTTTTTCCGGGTAACTCGCCGCATTTCCGGGTTGTCCCCTTATCACATGTCTCACCGTCATCAATTTTTCCGTTACCGCAGAGTTCTATCTTGAGGCAGCTTCCGTCCACTTTTTCAAATCCCTCAAAACAGTCGCAAACAACCTTATCATTCCAACCGCCGCAATCACTGTTGCACAATGCATTTTTGCCGACTGCATAATTCTTTCCGGTGAAATCGGAACAGCTCTGCTCACTTCCGGAATCACAAACTTCACCGGCCTCCTTCGAACCGTTTCCACAGAGTGTACATTTCCCCTCCTTCACGACATATGGTGAATCACAGGAGCATGAATAGGATCCGGCACTGTTGGTACAGGTTTCGTTCTCTGCACAGGGATTTTTGGTACACTCATCCACATCGACACAGATACCGTTTATCTTTTCGAATCCTTCGGCACAGGCACAGGTTTCCCTATCATTCCAACCGTCGCAGGATGAAGAACAGACTGCCTCCCCTTTCGTCCCATAGTTCTTTCCTCCAAATTCGCTGCAGCTTTTCTTCTCTCCAGCATCGCAAATTTCACCGGAATCGGCAGCTCCATTTCCGCAGAGTGTACATTTTTCACCTACGGAAGCGAATGGAGCTTCACATGTACAGTTGTAGGAATCCCCTGAACTTGTACAGGTTTCGTTCTCTTTACATGGATTATTTTTACAGGGATCAACTGAAGAATCCTGATCCTCATCACTTGGATCATCGCTCTTTTCAGAATCACTGTCCGAATATTCACCGGAATCGTAATCGACATCCTCTTCAGAATCCGGATAATTGTCATCTCCATCCACTTTTCCAAAATCGCTGTCTGTCGATTCGGGCACATCTTCATCCGTCGGAGTGTCGATGTCTTCATGCTGGGCAGTACTGGAATCATCGATTACATCAAAATCGGATCCGCCTTCAAAATCATCATCTTTCGCTTCATTTCCGGACAGTTCATCGGAATCATCCTTCTCCGTTCCTGTCTGATTTCCAGAATCACTGTCTTTCCCTGATTCGGATTTCTGGTGGATATCCAAATCATTTTCAAGAAGTTCTCTCGGCTTTTTAGAGCTCTCGCCTCCGCAACCGATTAAAAAGATGAAAAAAAACATTAAGATGAAAGCGGATTTCTTCATACATCCTCCTTTTTCCTTAAAAATTGCTGCTTTCTTCCGAATTTATCATTCGCTCAAAAACAAAATGCTACACATGTTTATCCAAACAGGATTTCCACCATACTAATCCAGTTGTAAAAATTAGACTTTTTTATTTTATTTGTCAAGGACAGCTTATATTTTTAACAATCTCAATTTCAGTAAGGATAATATATTTCCTCAACATTAACCACATATTTTTACCCACAGGTATTTTCAACATCTTTGACTAGCCATTGATTCAAAACAAGCTTCATCTAAGGCAGTGTTTCTTCTCAAAACGGATTATAAAAATTTCCATCCTCGTATTCGAAGTCTTTAAGGAAGATAGAAAATATTCTAAGCAACCAGTCACTAAATTCATTTCACAAAAAAATATTCTGCTCAATTCAGCCGGAAATATCATACGAAAACAAATATCAAAGCCTCTCCATTCACTCAACTATCCAAAATGAAAACATCGTGCTTTCGGGAACGATTGGCAAGAGAAAAATACTTTATTCATCCCGAAATCAGTGGATTTTTTCTAAATCTTATCAAGATCTTCATATATCCAGAGGCTATTTGGACAGATATATTTGTTTAGGATGGTTATTGAAAAATTCGGTACTGTAAATCTTTAGAAAAAGTTGGCAACTGTGATGTTCAGCCGAGGAAATTTGTACAGAAAATCAATTTACCCTGAACTTGGAGAGCGCCCGCTGCAGTCTGATTGCAAGATTGGACATCTGCTCGGAAGAGGATGCCAGCTCTTCAACAAGCGCCGTGTTTTTCTCAGATGCGGTTTCTATCCCTCTCATCGAATCGTTGATTGTGTTGATGTTGGTAAGCTCACTTGCACTGCCGTCACTGATTGATTGAATGTTCCGGGTAGAATTACCTATTACCGAGGTAAGTTTTGAAAGAATTTGTGAACTAGATTCCATGGCGCTCTCAACCGATCGAATTCCCTCTTCATTATTCTTCACGAGATCACGGATTTCCGTTGCGGATGTCGAGCTTCTAAGGGCAAGCTGTCTAACCTCATCTGCGACGACGGCGAACCCTTTCCCGTGCTCTCCGGCCCTTGCAGCCTCAACGGCGGCATTGAGTGCAAGAAGGTTGGTTCTGAATGCAATTTCATTGACAACATGAACAATTTCAACAACCTTTTCCCCTGAAAATTTGAGTTCCTCTATGGATTTCGTAACCTCTTGGAGTGCCTGCTCTACCTTGTCAGACAACAGGGTTGTCTCCTTAAGTGTGCGGGCGGAATCGGCACTCATTGTGCTGTTTTTTTCTATGGCCGATTTGAGATCGGCTATCGCTGCCGATGTAAGCTTGAGAGATTCGGCTGTCTGAAGTGTAGAATCATTCAATTGACGACTGCCGCCCGATATCTCAACAGATGATGAGTGAAGTGCTGTGGAATCACTTACTATGGAAGTTACGAGATATTCAACTTTCTGCAGAAATACGTTGAAGTGTTCTGCGAGAACCCCCAGCTCGTCACTCCTATGATCATCAAGCCTGACGGAGAGCCCTCCCTCCCCTTCGGCGAGTTCCCTGGTATGTTGTATGAATGCGTAGAGAGGTTTGAGAAGGTGTGATGTCACTAAATAAAGAATGATAATCGAGAGGAATGTAATGACTGTTCCTATAGCAATTTCAAACCAGAGCTGACTCTCGGCTTTGGCAAAGACTACCGAATCTGGTGCTGAAACAACGAGGTGCCATCTGGAATCGCTCTTACCGACCCTGATCGGAGTGACAACCCTGATATCTCCGCCCTTAATATCGACAACAAGCTTTTCCTTGAAAACATCTTCATTCCGATAGATTTTTTTTGCCGAAACGGTCCTCAGCTCGGGCTTTCCGCTGGCAGCGATTACTGTTCCTCCTCCCACAATGGAAATCGAAGCTTTCCCGTTCATCATATTTGCCGTATCAACCATCTCCTGGTAGAAATTCAGGCCTGTGTCGATGCCGATTACTCCAAGCTTCTTTCCTTCGACAACAATCGGCAAAGCAATTGATGTCATGAACTGTGTTGCGGTCTTGTCATCGGAATAGTAATCCTCGTATGGCTCTGCAAGATACTCTTTACCTGTCTTAAAGGGAATCTGAAAATACTCCTCTTCATAGTTTTCATCATCACTGGACTGTGGAAAAATTTGCCCCTTTTCTCTGTAAAACAGAGGAGAAAAGCGTCCTGAGTTTGTCTCCTGCAGGCTGTCCGGCCTTGCCATTTCGGAATCTCGGGAATCTATTGCGTTGGGTTCCATCATCAGCCAGAGGGAGAGCCACTCTTCATTATTTTCAAAAGCAGATTTAAGCAGATTGACATAAAAAATTCTTCTGTGGGACTCCTCAAGTTCGGAGTAACCCTTGAAACTGTCTGCAAGAAGTTTTACGCTGCTGCGGACCCTCTCCAGTTCCTCTTCAACCCTTGATGCATACTCAGTGGATTCATGCTTCATCTTGTTGATACTGGAGTTCATCGCCCAATTCCAGATCTGACTGCCGGAGTACCAGATCAAGGCAGAAGCTATAACCAAAAACGTGAGGGCAGAAGCCGCAATAACCTTTAATTTTATTGACAATTTCCCTTTCATTCCCACCTCCCATAGGCGATTGAATCGGTTTTAAAACATTTTCAGACTATTTCAGGGAACTGTATGATTCTTGGGGTCGAAAAGAGGCAGTCAAACCCTTACGTTGTTGTTAAACAAGTGCTGAATGAATGGTATGTAACGGTCAACAGTCACTCGAAATCAAATTTGACATGATCGTGACAAACAGCTTCAAACCCTCTTCCATGCCCCCCGGCCCCAAAGACCAGCGTTTCAATTATATTAATCGGACTAGCCTTAGCAACTTCTTTCTCACCTTTTACGACAATAGCAAAAAGAAGGGATTAAGGATTAATTCCGCTTGATTTTATTTGACTTTACACCACGATCATTAGCGCAAAAGATACTTGACTACGATGAAGTTGAAATTTCGAATAAGAATTATTGTTTAAAAAACCAATACAACCACCTCTCCTCTAACCTTTAGATAACTATTTTTAATGAATTTGAGCTAAAACAAAGCAAGGTGATAATAAGCAGGAATTTGCAGATGTTATTTTTAACGATTCATTTGCCACTTAAATAGTTACTTATTTCTTTCCGTAACCCACCGGTTGGGTGTAGGTTACATGCCGGTTTGAGGAAAGACCCATTTCTCTTTTCAGTTTTTCACGATCCAGCCATCCGATTACAACTGTTGAAAGGTTTCTGTAGGAACAGTAGAGATAGACGTTCTGGCTTATAAAGCCGGTGTCTGCCGCAGAATCGATCCTTTTTGTCGACTCTTTGCCGCCCATTTTTGAAAAATCGGCAACGTAGATGAGGTTCACCGGTGCGATTTCTGTTATTTTCTGTCGGCCTGTGTATTTCCGGACATCTTTTTTCTTAACAAGGTTGAGTCGATGATTTTTGGGATCGTAAAGATACAGTCCGCTCTCCATGGCGACATATATGTCGATCTCCTGAGCATTAACAGCCGAGGGAGCTGTTCTTTTCCCATCGGGCCTGTTAACCCCGAAAGCCGCCCAAAGCATCTCACTGATTAGGTTTAAAGGAAGCTTTTGTGAAGAAAAATCTCTGGTGCTCCTTCGATTTTCAAGGATTTTGAAAAACCCATCCTCTTTGGAAAAATCGGGAAGAGAAACCGTTTGTCCAGTAGAAAAGGATGTGAAAGTCAAAAATAGTAAAAAAATTGATAATTTTTTCATGGAAAACTCCTTTCAGAGACGGTTTAGGTTAATTATACCATCTCTGAAGGGGGACATACAGGTCCTATTAGTGACAGAACTCCGATCAGTCTTCCCAGATGTCCTTTACACCGAAGTAGTGCTGGGTGTATCTGTCCTGGCGTTCGAAGTTGAGGGGCTGAACTTCTTCAAGACATGAAGTGTCGGGTTTTTGATCAGGATTTTTAAGGAAATCGGCGAAAATTTTTGTATCGCAGGAAACCGAACCTTCCTTCATGCGGATGGTCATCAGTCCATGTCCTCCGTCCGGAAGCTCTACAAAGTAGCCTTCCGGGTACTGTGATTCATACTTCACCGCATAATCAAAGGGTGTCTGGAAATCCATTGTTCCGTTCATCATGAGAATCGGTGCATCTATTTCGGGCCACTCGTTTTTCAGGGGATCCTCATACCTGGGCCAGTCGGAAGCAACGGAGAGCAGGGAGTAGTCATGCATGGCATTAACAGTTGATGTGTTGAATTGGTCCATTGCCTCCTGTATTGTCATCGGATCGTTTCCCACAAGCTCGGAAATCTTTATTGTGTTGGCCACAATCTGGTTCATGTAGAGACTCCTCGGATTTTCGGAGTTTCTCATTCCTCTTGCTCCGTAAAAGGCATTAAGCAGGTTGCGTACAACCGCGATGTCCCTCTCCTCGCAGCGTTGGATTCTGTAGAAGAGCGCAGGGAAAAGATCGGGAACTCTTGTTACTACCTCGTGCGTAACAAATGGGAAGTAGCTTGGGTAGCCTGCCAGAGCCGTTCCGTCCAGCATACCCTTGCAGATCTCTTTCGCCCTGAATTTCGATGATATTTCCCTAATCTTTTCCGGCACATTACCCTCACCGAATTTTGATTTACAGAACTCATCATCCTCACAACGCTGCATTAATGTGGCAGCCATATCCTCCATTCTCGTGTCGTAACGATCTATCGGCATTCCTTCCGGCGGGACCAGCCCGATCATTATGTATCCGTCTGCCGCTTCGGGATAGAGATGTGCGTGACGAAGCGCAAGATACGTTCCATATGAAACTCCGTATACGTACTGCTTAACGCCATCGTCGGCCATAAGTTCCATCACTCTCTGCAGGTCTGCAGCTGCCTGATTTGTTGAAAAATTCCTCACATCGATTCCATTCTCTTCAAGATGGGTGATACAGCCGGCTACCTCATTGGGCTCCAACCTGCCGTCCTCCAATTGCGGACACTTGAGAAAAGTCGAGTAACCGCAACCACGCTGATCCATCATTATGAATTCAACTTTCTCATCAAGCCGACCGATCGCGCCAACCTCCCCGCTTCCGAAGTAAAGTGTGGAGGATCCCCCGGGACCGCCCTGAAGCATGAAAAGCTGACGTTCGGCATTTTCGCGACCGGTTCTCTTTACTCTGACTGTAATTTTTGAACCGTCGGGATCGTTCCAATCGGCGGGAACTTCAATATCGGCACACAAACCGTTGACACCCTGATTGTAGAGTTCGTCCAGTTTGCACTCTTTCCATTCGATCTTGATCTTTTCCTTTTCATCGGATCCAGAGCCCCCCTCTTCGCCATCGACATCACTTGTCTCTACAACATCATTGTCAATGTCGGCCAATTCATTACTCTCCCCGGATCCCGAACTTTTTTCAGAACCGTCGGAACATGCTGCAATCGAAATAATCGCCAACATCAGCAATAAAAACTTTTTCATACACACCTCCATACCAAAAATTTCTCAGACATCATTATTATTTAAATTATAATAATAATTTTCAACTTTTTCAGATCAAAACATTCAATCATTTGATTTTATTACATATTAATCTTGTAAAAAAACAGAATGGAACTTTTATCACCTCAAATTTTGTCGACAAATTTCAAGATTGCGATCAGGTTACCAAATGAAAAATTGTTTACTTTTGGAAAAAAACCGCAAGAATAGTAGCAGGCCGCAAAAGATTTTTTTCTAGAAGCATCTTTTCCGCTTTCCGGCATTAGGTCCTGTTTCATCCATACCTAACCGCCGACGGAAAAATCGATTCTTTGCGCGTCATTTTATGAAACCTTTCAAGGAGGTTGTATGTACACTGAACAACAGGTTAATGCTCTTATCGACATGGGACTAAACAGAATGGAAGCGGAGGTGTACCTGACTCTGATTCTTCACTCATCCAGTACAGGCTACAGAATTGCAAAAATCATAGGAAAAGCGGCTCCCAACATATACAACACTCTGGATACGCTGATAAAGAAAGGAGCTGTCGTAATTGACGAATTTGCAAAACCGAAAAAGTTTTCAGCGGTTCCTCCCGAAGAGTTCGCTGGAGCCATGGAGAAAAACTTTAAAAACAAATCCGAGCAGATGACCAAGGAGCTGAGTACGCTCGGGAAAAAAAACTATGACGACCAGATCCTGAGACTTACCTCCACAGATCAGCTTTACGAACGGTTCGAGCGCATGCTTGAAAATGCCGAGAAAACCGTTATCGTGGATGCATTTCCCGGACCTCTGAAAAAGATCAAGCCCGTTCTTGAAAAAACCGCCAAAAAAGGGGTTCATATACTTCTTACAGCCTATGAACCTGTTGAAATAAGCGGAGTTGTGGTATCGATCAAACCCCACTCTGAAAAGATATTTGAACGGTGGCCCGGAGAGTGGCTCAATGCCGTCTGCGATCATTCAGAAAATCTGCAGGCTCTTTTAGGTAAGGACGATAACTTACTCGAGGCTATCTGGGTAAAAAGCCCCTACCTTTCATGCAACTACGCAAACGGACTTATTCATGAATTTTTATTTACCGCATTAATCAACATGATCAAGGAAGAACCTGTCTACGAATCGGTAAGAGACTACTTCAACCAATTTCCATTCCTCATGCCGACGGAAGCTCCAGGATATCTCACTCTGCTTGAGAGATTGGGTCAGAAAAAATAGAAAGGCGTCTTAAAGATCTCTCCCTTAGATAACCTCAAAAATAAATTTCAGGGTGTACCAGATTCCGACACAGATGATGATTACGCCTGTAACTCTCCGGAACCATTTTTCAAACATCGTAATTTTGTTGAATGCATTGGCCAGATAATTTCCCCCCCTGGTTAAAAGAACCGCAAAAAAGACAACAGGAATTGCCGTTCCTACTCCGTAGAAAAGCGGCATCAGAATGACGGATTCGTTCTCTACGGCAAGAGGAATGAGACTGCCGAAAAAGAGGGCCGCAGAAACAGGACAGAACGAAAGAGCGAAGAGAAATCCGATAAGGAGCCCACCGCTTTTTTCCATTTTGCTGTTATCTTTCGAGATTCCAATTTCAGTAAAGGGAAGGGAGATCATTTCGAGAAGAAACATTCCGGTGACGATTAGGAGCGGACCGATTACTTTCGGCATGTGAAACTGTAGGAATACCGAAATTGTGGGAATTGACAACAGGCTGAAACTGATGATTCCGCTTATGGAAATGTAGGCGAGCATTCGCCCTAAAGTATATCCGAACGAGGAGAGAATGGCGTTTCCCCTTTCTCCTTTTCGGGAGATGTAGGAAACAGCCGCAATATTGGTCGCCAGCGGACAGGGGCTCACAGATGTGAGCACCCCGAGCCAGAAGGCGCTGAATAGAGCTATGAGAAATCCGCTGATCATTTCTTCTCTCCCATAAATGTCTTCAATTCCGTTGTTACGTAATCCTGGAACTGTTTTTTGTCTCCGAGAAGTTTCCAAACCTTGTCCAGGTTCTTCCACCGTCCCTCCACTCCATCCTTCACCTCCTGAAAGACGACGGACTTCGTGTGAAGCTTGAACTCATCCACAAAGTGCATGTTTCCCGGCTCCTGAACATTGATCTCCTTGAAGTATAGTTCGCCGGAAGCGATCTGCTGCCCGAAGCCGCCGAGAACGGCCTCCTTTGTGTAGGATTCTATCTTCTTGCATGAGATACAGCGGTTGGTTGTGTGAAAGTAGTAGACGTTGGTGTAGGAACCGGACTCTACCGGAGCTTTTGCCACCTCACTCTTTTCCGCAGAAAGCTCCTTGATGACAAGGAAAAGTATGCTTGCGGCGATGAAGAGGAAGAGGAGAATTGTTGTGACCTTTTTCATAATTCCTCCCTAGGAGAGCATTTCCTTCATGGCATCTGAAGAGGGAACCTTACCGGCAACCTTGATTTCACCATCTACGGCCATTGCAGGTGTCGACATGATTCCCGCGTTTACGATTTCGTTGATATCGGAAACCTTCTCCATTGTGTACTCGATTTCCAATTCCTTTGCAGCCTTTTCGGCCACTTCGTAAAGTTTGTTGCACTTTGGACATCCTGTTCCGAAAATTTGGATTTTTTTCATCTTTTCCTCCTTAAGTTTACTCTTCAACAGCAGAAAGAAATAAATATCTGCTTGAATTAATTAATCTTTCAACCTGTCATTACCAATTAACAACATCATCATTTATTCAATTCATTTCATCACATCATTAAAAAAGCGCACCGAAAACGATGCCGCTTACTGTAGCCATGACAACAACAAGCATAACGAACACCACCGTCTTCTTTGTTCCCATGACACTCCTGATAACAAGCATGTTGGGAAGGGAAAGCGCAGGCCCGGAAAGAAGAAGAGCGAGCGCGGGGCCCTTTCCCATTCCATTGTCGATCAGCCCCTGCAGAATGGGTACTTCCGTAAGGGTTGCAAAATACATGAAGGCCCCGACGATTGATGCGAAGAAGTTGGCAAAAACCGAATTTCCGCCTACTAGTGCGGCAATCCATCCTGAGGGAATCATCCCCTCATGCCCTACTCTACCAAGAAGCAAACCTGCGATTATTACGCCGCCGAAAAGAAGGGGAAGAATCTGCTTGGCGTATCCCCATGACGATGAAATCCACTCGCTGCTCTCCTCTCCGCTTGCGGAGGCAACCCAGGTAAGTCCCACAAACCCTATAGAGAAGGGGATCATCGGCTGGCCGGGAAGAAGAATCGCACCGGCTGCCGTGGCAATTCCTACAAGAATCATCTTCACACGGTTGTATCCGTAGCCGAAGACTAGAAGTAGAGCGAAGAGAAGGGCGAAAACGGATGTGACGATCCATTTTGATGAGTAGATGGCGTACCAGAGACCCTCTGTTGCCTGAGGTTTTCCCCAGTTTGCGAAAACGAGGATTAACACCATGAGGGCGAAGTAGGAAATTCGCATCCATAGAGGTTTCTCCTCGCCGTTTTCGAGAAGTACCATCTGAGGAACTTTACTCTTGTCGTTCCTGAAGATGAATTCCATGCAGAGGCCGATTAAGACACTGAAAAGAATTGCTCCGACAGCTCTTGCAATTCCTATCTCAACTCCGAGGATTCTGGCGGTGAGAATGATTGCAAGAACGTTGATGGCCGGACCGCTGTAGAGAAATGCTGTTGCGGGACCCAGACCGGCACCTCTTTTATAAATTCCGGCGAAAAGCGGAAGAATCGTGCAACTGCAGACCGCAAGAACGGTACCTGAAACAGCGGCAACCATGTAGGCTATCACCTTTTTCGCACCGGCTCCGAGGTACTTCATCACGGCACCCTGGGATACGAAAACGGAAATTGCACCGGCGATGAAAAAGGCAGGGACAAGGCAGAGAACAACGTGTTCACGTGCGTACCACTTTACAAGGTGGAAAGCCTCCAGAATCGAATTGTCGAACCGGGGAATACCGACCGGCAGAAAGAAAGCGAAGAGAAAGGCGGCAAGAATAATCCCAAGGGGTTTGAGTTCACTTCTCCATTCCATTATTCACCCTCCGTAACCTTGCATGCACAGGCGAACATGTCGATGATGCACGGTGTAAGAAGTCTGTAAAAAACAACATTGGCCTCACGCCTGTTGTCCACAATCCCCGCGGCGAGAAGCACCGAAAGATGCTTGCTGACCGTCGACTGATCAAGCTCCACCACCTCGGTAAGTTGGCTTACTGAACATTCGCCCTCGTTGAGCCTGTCGACAATCATGAGCCTGGCCTCGTTTGCCAGCGCCCTGTGAATTTTCATAACCTTTTTGTAGTAACACTTAGATTTCATATTTACCTCCATCTGACATTTTTACTATATTGCCATTTTCCCATATTGTCAAGTTGTGTTCTTTGAGAACGCTTCGCTTGTGAACGGCGTCGCTCCGCGAGCCTTGTGAACGCCTGCCAAGGCAGGCTTGTGAACAGCTTGCAAGCAAGCCTTGCGAGAATGTGGTCTCAAACGTAGCGTTCTCAACTCCGGAGAGGATTCAGCCCCAGAAAAATTTGGAATAATTTTTCCAATGGGGGTTGAATCCCTTCCGGGGTTGTATATTCAGTAAAGTGTAGACGATCTTTACCAGTTGGTTTTATTACTTTTTATATTTGGAGGCACATCATGAGCATGATTCGTTACGAGAGACCTTTCGGACTTATGAGAGGCAGAAGAACAATGGACAGCTTCTTCGACAACTTTATGACCGACTTCTTTGAAAAGGGAGTTGAACGATGTACAGATTCCAAGTGGCCGAAAGTCGATATCGAGGAGACGGAAAACGTATTCCTTCTAAGCGGAGAGCTTCCGGGAATCGACAGGGAGAACATCAAGATCGAACTGGAGAACAACGTTCTCTCGATCAGCGGAACCCGAAACGAAGAGAAGGAGGAGGAGGAAAGAAACTTCCACCTTAGGGAAACATTCAGGGGCTCATTCTCAAGATCCTTCACACTTCCAGACTCGGTGGATGGTGAAAACATAACAGCCGAATTCAAGAACGGACTCCTCCTACTCAACATCCCGAAAAGCGTTGAGAAAAAATCCAGGAAAATAGAAATCGCATAACCCTCCCCGATAGGATTCGGGATCAGCCCTACTTGTAGTACTTATCGAGGGCGTTTTTCAGCTCCTTTTTGGAGTCGGACCTCTGCTTTTTTCTTTTCTTCTTCTTTTCGGCGCGCTTCTCTTCTGTGAGATCCCGCCATGTCATGTCGGAGCGGTCTTTCATGTTGTAAACCGGTTTTATTCGATTCAAAATCTTTGCGGTCGGTTCTATCGCCTCTTCAATCATCCCTGCGTCTTTATAGGCCGACGGCGCTTCGTCGAGGGTTCCCCTGCAGACACTTGAGGAGAATATGGATTTCATGCTCTCTTCGAAATCCTTCAGGGAAAGCTCCCGCTGGGCCTGGTGTCGGGACATGACGCGGCCGGCGCCGTGAGGGGCAGAATAGTTCCATTCCCTGTTGCTTTTTCCTTCGCACAGAAGAATTCCGTCACGCATGTTGAAGGGAATTATCATCTTCTCTCCCTGGTAGGATCGAATAGCACCCTTTCTTATTATCCAATCGTCGAAATCGATGAAGTTGTGAACGGTTTCAATGGTCTCCTTTACAGAATCCTCGTCGATTTCCAGAACTTCCAACACGCTCTTCTTCATCTGTTTTCTATTCACTTCGGCGTATGTCTGGGCGAAAATCATGTCAAAGAGGTAACGGGCAGCGTCAACTCCCTCAAGATATTCAAGATCCCTGATATTTTCCGAAAGGCCCATCTTCTTTATATTCCTTCGGGCATTTCTTTGATGGAAGTTGCACACCTGTTTCCCAAGATTCCTGCTTCCGGAGTGAATCGTCACCCAGTAGTCTCCTGATTCGTCCCTGCCCACTTCGATGAAGTGGTTTCCTCCGCCAAGAGTCCCGATGGAGTTGTAGAATCTTTTCGGATCGATATCGATCTCTTTCGCCCTGCTCTCAACCCACTCCATGTCGCAGTGCGGTTTTCCGGGATTAACTGCAAAATGCTTTTTGAACTTATTTGAGAAGGAGAGAAAGCGCTGGGTCACCTTTTCAAAAGGAAAATCGTGTCTGAAATCAAACACCGGCTTGTCGTGAATGTGAACTCCCGTCGGAATCTGTTGTCTCAACTTCCTGTCGAACTTTTCAAAATCCACATCCTTAAAGAGGTTGCCAACATTGAAGGAGAGCATTCCGCAGCCGATATCAACCCCTACCACATTGGGAACAAGCTTTTCCCCCATTCGCATGGTGAAACCTATTACGGCGCCCTTCCCTGCGTGGGCATCCGGCATTATCGCAACGGGATTTGTAAATGCGGGATGCTCAAGAAACAGCTTTATCTGATCTCTGCATGCAGGCTCAAGATTATCAATTGTGATAAGTGCACTGGTGAAATTCCCCTTTAATTTATCCATTTGTTCTCTCTCCCAAAAATTATGATCAGTTGATTATATGAATCCTTATATGATTTTCAAAATACAAAGGTTAATCAGAACTTTTGAAGTGATTAAGAAAATGGAAATAATGGAATTTGCGGTCAGCCCTCAACCGTGCAAAAATCGAAATCGTTCTTTATATGAACCTATTTCTTGAAAGTTTTAAGAAACTCAACAAAATCAGCGTTGTCCTTTTCATCCCGAACTGTAACCCTGATGAACTGGCGAGAATCAAAACCGAGCTTGTCGGAGCAGTCCTTTATGAGAAAACCCCAATCTATTGCACTCTGCGTCAATTTCGAGCATTTTACAGGTTCCAACACCTCACAAAGAATATAGTTTGCCGAAGATGGTACAGGTCTTAAATAATCAAAATTGGAAAGAGAATCGAATAGTATCTCCCTCTGCTTAACAATATTTACGATGGAAGATTCGTAATCTTTTCTGTAACGGTGGAATATCTGAAGAAAAAATTCACCAAATGAACTGATGTTCCATATCGGAAGAGTCTTAAGAACCAGATCCCTTATGTCGTGATCGGCAGTAGCCATTACTCCCAGTCGACATCCCGGCACGCCGTAACTTTTGCCGACACTCTTAATAACTATAAGATTCGGATACTTTTGCAGAATATCATCGTAAATCAGAGAGTGATCCCTTTCTGAATCTGCAAAATCAACAAAACTTTCATCAATAACCATCTGTTTTTTATTCTCTTTCAGATGATCGAGAAGTTTCAGGAGATCATCTTTAGGAATAAGGTTTCCTGTCGGATTATCCGGGTTAATAACAATCAGCGTATCTACATTTTCCGAAAAGTTAATGAGATCATCTGCATTGTAGGAAAAGTTGTCATTTTCCGGTTGAAAAAAGTGCGTTTTATCAGGGTCCAATCGTGCAATATACTCATGAAAAGTAGGAAGAGGAATTCCCACCCGTTCATACTCAAGGACAGACAAAAGGGCGTTGATAAGCTCCGAAGCTCCGTTTCCTACGATAATGTTCTCAATATCGCAGTTAAACATATTGGCAGCCAGCTTACACTGAATCCTTGCCGTAGAGGGATACTCGGAAAGCAGATCTTTAAAACTCATCTTAAACTCATCAACCATTTTCTGTGTAGGAAAATAGGGGTTGACCAGATAACAGAAATCTCTCAGCTGTGAAAACCTCCAGAATCCGCCGTATCGGTGAAGATATTTCGAGCTTTCACCGGAAAAGAGGGTCTCTGCAATATCCAGATCATTGATATCGTCGATCTCATACCACTTCTCACCCTTTTCAAGAACAGAAGCCTTCAGACTTGTCTTATTTATAAAAGTGAGAACCCCAAGAATATTCTCATAGTACTCGTTCAGACCGAAAGCCGTTGTGTAGGCCTCCATGAATGGAATATAGATACGGGAAATGAAATCTTTTGAAAATTTATAGATATTTACAGTCTTATAGTAACTTTCCGTCTTACCGTAGTCGAAATTCTCCTTGCCGATAAATTGGGTTATGCCCCTGTCATCAGAAAGAGTAACAACGGTTCCATCCATCCAGTTTTCCCATGGAGCCACAAGAACCAGATCCTTGTTCGTCTTATCGCTGATAAGCTGTTCTATAAGCGAACGTTCGAATATCAGATCACTTTCAAGAAGGATCGTATCATCCTCTTTGAAAATGTTTTCGGCAAGATAAAGTGAATAAATGTTGTTGGTTTTGTAGTAATCCTTGTTTTCGACATAGATTACCTCCTTCCCGCTGTAACTATCGCCGATAGCATCAATAACTCCATCCTTGGCGTAACCGACCACAATGATTATTCTCGATATTTCGTCAAATGATGTTAGAATATCCAGGGAACGCTCCAGAAGAGTTTTCCCGTTAACCTCAACCATTCCTTTTGTCTTATCTTCCGTAACATGACCGAGTCTGCGCCCCATTCCGGCGGCAAGGATTAGTGCCTGCATAATTTTTACCTGTATATCTTATAAATTGACAAGTTTCTCAAGGGTGGTTACACCAAAATTTTGAGGAATTCCTGAATGACCTATATCCGAACCACTCAACGTTCCGTCAGAGCTCAAATAGTTTTTTTCAATAAATTCCTGAAGCTTAAAAATTATTTTATCAAAATTCGGAGTTCTTACATTGGTAATTTGAGCTATTGCTTTAAGAATAAGAAGCCCGTATGGAAGATCTTCCCTGAAGTATCTGTTGTCAGGATCCGGAACCGAAACCTTTGGACCCTTTTCAATCAGAGGGAATGTAATTGATTGAAAAGCTTTGATTGAAGAGAGTTTTTCCGTCATCTCCTCGGCATCGGCAACTTCATAATGCTCCTTAAGTGATTTAAAATGGGGAAACGGTACGGGAAGTCTACTCAGAATTTCCCCTATTTCAGAATCACAGCCCAGAAGCATTTCAGAAGATTGAAGGTCCCAATCCCCGTAGAAAAAAAGCGGATTTGAAAGAGTATCCATTGAAAGCAGAGAGAAGAGCCTGGATGTATGAAGAATCGGATTTGAATTTGAAATTGTAGATTCAAGATAAGAATCAAGTAAGAATATTTTCGTCAGAAATGATTTCTCGAATTTTTTTATGAGGGAAAACAGTCCATCTTTTTCCATTCCGAAGCCAAGGTGGGTCATGAACAGCTCTTTTTTTAGCCCAGTGATGTTCACATATGAACCTGACCGTCCAATTCTACATATGAAGGGTACCCTCTGAAAGGCAAAGAGTCTGGCATTTTCACCAAGAATTTTTTTGGCCATCCAAAAAAAGCCACCTGAAGCAACCACGCTTCCCACTATCGCATTTTTTTTCAAATATGGTTTAATCACACTGAGTTTAGAGGAAATAATATTTGATGGAACGGTAAGTAAAACAACATCTGCCGAAGAAATAACCTCCTCGGGATTTCCGGAAAAAACCACATCTCTGCCAACAATTTTTTTCTCTTCAGGCAGATATGCAACAATTTCCCGATTTGATGACTCCACACTTGATGTAAGAATGCTTGTTTTTCCAAAAAAGTGCGAAGAGGCAACGGCAATCGCATGTCCCAAATTACCAGCACCGATTATTGAAATATTCATTATTAATTCTTACCTTCTTTAATATTTTTCAAAAAATTTAATAACAGATCGGCTCCCCGTATACCGGACTCTCCAGGGTATTTATCCATGTCACTTCTGAGATCTTTCAATGCGTTGAGAAATGAATGACTGTTGTCTATAAACTTGGTAATCTTTTCCGGCAGCAGATCTATCTCGTCCTCTTTCAAGGTCTCGCCGATCTTGTCCAGAACGGAAATGTTCCACGGTTCGTAGGAAAGATCCATGGAATCCTTCCCTCTCTTGTCGTACTGTCCCTTGAAAGTGATGACCGGCTTTTCGAAGAGGAAAAGAAAATCGAATATGATGCCTGAAAAGTCGCTTATCATCAGATCTGCCTGAGCCATCGATTTCAGCCCGTTGGGTTCCCTGTCCCACTTGAGTGTTTCACTTTCAGGAAACTTCTTCATCAGTCGATCGATCATTTCACTATCGGAAATAAAACTCTGGGGATGGGGTCTGATTATGATATTGACCTTATCTTCCGCAGTCATTTCTGTGAGGATTCTCTCACCGAATTTATTGAGAAGAGAGTGCTGCCCCCATGTGGGAGAGACAAGTACCGTTTTCCTGCCGTTGCTGGCTTCGGAATCACTTTTCTCAATCTCAGCCAGCTGCTCTCTCAAAACATCGAGATAGGTGCAACCTATTACTTCCACCTTTTTTTCACGAATATTTCGTACTTTTTCAAGCTCCTCAACAACCCTCTTATCAGCCTCTCCACCTGTAAGTACAATGTCGTAGTAGTCGAGGCCGAAGGTTGAGTATCCGCTGCAGCCGCCTGCTGAGTGGGTAATGTGACAGTATTTTTTCACGCCCTTGCTTCTTTTTATCTGGAGGACATCGAGTCCGGGAATGGTCATTACACAAAGATCTGCTTCAATTGTATTTAGCATAAAAAACGCTTTATTTCCGTCACCGATATAACGGGCCTCAACATTTTCGAGTCCGGAACAAAGCCCCGGGTCGTTCTCTTTGCTTGTGAGATAACTACACTCAACACCCCTTCTGTTCAGCTCTTGGATGATGGGCTTGAATACATTCCAGTATTGACCTCCCTCTGAGTAGAAAACGATGTTGCGAGTCCCCTGTTTGACAGACTTCCTTCCTGAGATGTATCCCGGAACGCTTGCCAGTTTGAAAAAGAGTCCCTTAGCAACAAAAAAGAGTGTGGCAACAATACCGACCATTGCGGAAAAAAGCATACTACCAGATCCCGGATCAAGGTAACCGAAAAGCGGCAGAGGTAATACAAAAACTACAAAAAGAACAGGAGCTAATCTACTTCTCATCTACCGTCCTCCAGTTTTTCAGGTTGAAAATAGTGCCCTTATCAACTTTGAAAGACTCCTTGACTCTGTATTCATACTTTTTCTGTTTGTCATTTCTCCACTGGGTATCGTAAAAATAGAATGGAAATTTCTCTTCAACCTTTTTTATCGAATTTCCTGTGTAAGGATTCACACCTTCTACGACTCCCTCCATGGCGAGCGAGGGAACATCACATGTAACCATAAACGATTTACTCTCCTCCAATTGTCCGTGAGATTTGAAATCCTTGAACATAACCATATTGTGAAATGCTGCGGCAGGAAGCTTTCCCCTGGACCCGGGAATTTGTTTTCCCTTGAACATGGGATTGTAGATGTTGCTGCCGTGATCGGACACAAGAATAATTCTTGTATTATCGTATACACCCGCAGCCTTCATCCACTTGAACCATTCGGATAAGAGCTTCAGAGCGGCAGCATCCGTATAGAGGTGCTTCAGCGAATAGAGGCTTCTACCGAACTTGTTGTACATACTCCTGGGATAGTCGATCCTTCCGGACATGTTGATGTTGAAGTTTGAATCAATTATGTATGGTTCGTGGGTCAAATCACTAGACATGTAGTAAAACTGACCCTTGACGGAATCAGAACTTTTCGACAACTCAGGCAGATAGTCCAGAATGCTCCAGTTCTTTATTGTGGTTTTTATTCTGTAACTGCTATTCTCACTGAAAGAGACGAATTTGTTCCTGTTTTTTATGGCAACAGGTTTTTCGGCCCTGATAAGATTCCATTTCCCCTTGTCATAGATTTTTTTTCTTAAAAACGGAGGAGCTACCCTGAAAAGTCCGAACATAGCCAGCTTTTCCCTTGTTCTGTCTATGCCCAGCTTCTTGTTTCGATCCTTAAGCCAAAGGGCATGGTACTTGCTGGAAAGATCCTCATGCTTTACATTTTCGAGATATCTCTTATCCGATTTTTTCAACCACCTAGAAAGGCCTGAGTATATTGAGACATCGAAACCGGCTTTTGAAAAATTGTAGGGCATTATCCTAGTTGACTCATTCAGTTTTTCCATAAGAGGAACATCTTTTCTGGTTGTATGAATTTCCCTCGGGTGGTAATCCCAGCCTCCCATTATCGAAGGCACCCCGGAAATAGTGCAGCTTCCTGTGGACAACGATTCGGAATACCACGTAAATCCATCAAACTCATCTTTAATTTCAGGAAGAAATTTCAATATCTGCGGAACATATCCCCCAATAAACCTGTCAAGCATAAGCACCACAACATTCTTCTTATTTTTTGAAAATGTGAATGCCTTATCAAGCCTGGAAGCGGTTGCTGCATTGTAGCCTTTTCTCTTGTCCATAAATGTGTAAGACTCTTTGACAACAAGAAAAGTTAAGGATATCAAACAGATCGAAAAGAAAGAGACAAGAAGCTTCGTTTTCTTTTTAAGAAACAGATAAGAGAGTGCAACCGAAACTGAGGTCAACAGAAGTGCATTCGAGACAATTGATATCCACGAGACGACAATTTTATCATTAAAGAAGAATTGACTCATATCTCCGTAATTCGCGGGAAAAATAAAGGCGTTTATCACGGCGTAGATCGAAACAAGGGAAATAATACAGAGAAGGACCTTTTTCCATCTCGGAGCAACGAAGTTGTATATAGTTCCCATCGTTATGGAGAAAACAAAACCGCACATGATCATATGCGAAAGATAGTAAGATAGGTTCTCCTCAAATTCGCCGGCAATACCTGACGAGAGTACAGTCATGGGCAGGGCTACAAAAACAAGAATTGATGTGCACAGAAGGGCAAGTATAAAAAGCTGTTTTTCCCCCTCTTGCGGGAGAGCTGTTCGTTTCTTTTTCGATACAACTTCCGCCGTAAGCTCTCCGTTGGGATAGAGAACCGCATAGACTGTGTTTTTCACAAGACTCAAGAGGTTGTTACATGTCCAGTAGAAAAGAAGGGCACTCGGAGAGTTATAGAGAAGTACAAGGAAGAGAAGTGCCATTCCATAGAGCTGCCCCTTCTCCTTGAAAGTTATTTTTTTCCCATAGACTGATGCCGAAGCAAGGTTTATACCAGTCATCACAAAGGGCATTATATTGATTGCAACTCCTCCCAGCTTCAGCATGCCGTCGGGTTTCCCCAGGTCACTGAACAGCCATGTTTGAACACCGTTGAAGGCTGAGTAGTTTGAAAGAAGGTGATAGGCTGCAAAGAAGAAAGGAATTTGAATCAGAAGCCCGAATGAGGTCCTTACGGCGAAAATGGGGTGGTAGCGATTCTGAAGGTAAAGTGTGCTCAGATATGCGTTCAGGGTCGAGCCTTTAAAAACGCTCTTAAACTCATCAACTTTCGGTTTCAGTTTCTGCTGAACGGCCCGCTCCCGCTCCTGCCACTTTTCGGCCATGTGGTAGAGGGGAAGTGAACCGAGAGTAACCACAACACTAACGCCGAAAAGCGAAGCTGTAGGATTACCTGTAAAAGAGAGAACACCCTCAAGAACAAGCTTCATTATAGTTTCGAGAGGAAAAATAAAGACGGTATAAATGAAATCCATTAACAAAAACCTTTCACAAAATTTGAAAACTTAAAAAACAATTCATTCGAACAAGAGAATATATGACCCCATGCATTATTGTCAAGAAAAGCAGCTGCGCATAAAGTGGTCCCGATGTAGACCTATTTGTGAAATATAATACCGATTTATTCGAAATTTCAACAACAAATTAACATTTGCCATCAAACAGATCACGATAGGGGGGGCACAATTATCCATAATCAAACTGCAATGTATACTATCCGGAAGTTGTCATTGTAACTAAACTCTAAAAATCAGTTCAAGGAAGATGGACCGGTCTTTCAAAGAAACATAATTTGAAGATTAAAATTTCTTATAACTTCAGGATCACTAGACAATTAAGGCGCACTCACAACTCAAAGGATCAATGCAGATCAAACTTTGTTTCGTATCTATCCACATCACGATGAGAACCCTATTGGTATTCGTAGAATTGTTTTAAAAAAATTGACATTAACAATCAATTATCAATAATTCATTTGTTAAACAACTGTTTGTCGGTGACAAAATGAACTCGCCTACTCCACTATCGGAAAAGTTAAAAAAAGCCCTGTTTTTCACATCTGTAGTTGCCATTTCAGCATGGTTTTTGGTAGGCTGCTATTTTGCAATAGCCAACTACTGGCAGTGGGGCCACAACGGATTCAACAGTGCAGCATACTCCCAGGCGGCGAGAAACACTCTTAGATTCTGGGTCTGGGGTCAGGCGCGCATGCATATGGGACTAACGCCTCCACACCCGCACACTCTATACCTTCACCACCCCATTATGATACATTTTCATATAATCATTACTCACGCTATATTCGGATTTTCGGAGTGGGCCGGAAGAATCGTGCCGGCAACATACAGTTTTTTGACACTCCCTCTTCTTTACAAAATCGTAAAGGACCTTAGCGACAGGAAGCGTGCAGTCATTTCGATGTTCATCTATGCACTGCTTCCGATCAATCTGATTTTTGCGAATATGATAGATCATGAACAGGGAGGAATATTCTGGTGTCTTCTGCTTGTCTACAGCTACATTCTGTGGATTAAGGATAAGTCAAAGAAGCATTTTATCTACACGATGATCAACGTTACGATGGCGACCCAGTTCGATTGGCCCGGTTACTACATCGCTCTGTTTCTTGCACTTCACATCTTTTTTGTGACGGTAATCAAATATAGAAAAAACCTTTTTTCCTGGAGAAAAGAGTACACCTGGATCGCTGTATTCTCAGCTGTCGTCCTTCTGAATGCCGCGTTGCTGTTCGGTTTTTTCTACTTTTCATGGGGCGGGGCAGACGATATCATCGGTGCCTTTTTCCACAGATCAGCACCTGTAACCAACTATCTGAAACACAATCTACGTGTTTTCGACATATGGG
Source organism: uncultured bacterium (assembly GCA_942492635.1). Taxonomy (GTDB): domain Bacteria; phylum UBP6; class UBA1177; order UBA1177; family CALOFP01; genus CALOFP01. Next base: position 762,859 of record CALOFP010000002.1, on the reverse strand, counting down.
GAGCGATTCCTTTCACACTTCTGGCAACCTGGTTGATCTACTTCACGGTAAAGACCCTTCGGGGAAAAGCGGGCTATATCGATTTCATTGCGATTATATTCTTCCTAACCCAAATTGTGCACTCAACACTTTTCAAAAATGCCGGAAAAATTCACTGCTACTGGATCTATTACGGTGGTGTCGCCGTTGCGATAGGCGGTGCCACATTAATCGGAACCACCTGGGACACGATGGAGAAACTGCTTAAAAACGGCAAGATCCGAAAAATCGCCCTTACTGTTTTCGCCGCAGTCATTTCAATTCTCCTCATCATTCAATGGAATTTTGCCTGGAGGCAACTGTTATGGGGATTTAATTCCGGTCACGCAGCCTACGTTGGAAAGAATTACTACGACCAGTATGAAGAGATTATGTGGGCCAGAGAGCTCCACAAACTGTTCCCCAGAGAAAAATCCTACTTTCTGGTTCACAGCTCCATTGTAAATAGAAGAATTGAGTTTAATTTTTACCTCGACACCCCCCATCGTTCAATCCGCAACATTTCCAGCGCCGAAACCTTGAAAAGAAAAGGAAAGGATACAGTCTTGATTATCGACACAAAACGTATTTCACTGGCTGGGAAACAAGACCTCGAAATAATATCCAGGCAACACCCGTTGTATGTTTGGAACAGGAGATTTGTCGCTGTTGTTCTGAGTAGGAAGTTTAAGGAACCTGTAGCTTTTAAATCAATAAATCTTCCCCATTCGTTGCTCTGGAAATGGCTGGTTAATCCCAATCATCCGCCCATAAAGTGGGTTAAAGACAACGCAAAGCTACCTGAAATAACAAAAAAGATGTTTCCTGAAAACGAAAACCTCTACTTCTTTAATCCTGCGGGGGGAAAAGGCGGAGGTCGTTTCTCATGGATCTGTCCTGATGAAAACCCGGTCTCTTCCATCAAAGTAAAACATAAACGCAACATCAACTACCTCATCCCTTTCTGCGCCTCAGCTGCAGGTAAAGAAGAGACGAAAGGACCGGCAAAGGGAAACATAAAATACCAGGGCAAATGGAAAACACTCTCTTGCAATGAAGGAGAAAAAGCCGTCGGGTTTACAGGAAAAGCAGGTCGAATTGTCAACAAAATAGCCCTCATATGCAAAAACAGCCAAGGGGTAACAAGAACATCTGAAAGTGCAGGTACAGATGCCGGTAAAAATTTCCGTTTTATCTGTCCGAATGATTTTTCAATTGCCGGAATTTCAGGAAGAGAAGGCGCTGCAATTGACGCTATTGCTCCGGTTTGCAGAAAAGACGTTGTGAAGGTAACAACTGGTGAGGAGAAAGGCAAATGAAAAACCACAATATTTCGGTGATCATACCCTGCTTTAACGAAGAGGAGGGCATCAGGGAAACATGGAGACGCATTACAGCTGTAATGGAAGCCAACCACTGCGATACTTACGAAATGATATTTGTAAATGACGGCAGTGTCGACGGAACACTGAGCATATTAAAGGAAATATCAGAAACTGACAATCATGTAAAAATCATCAGTTTTTCCAGAAATTTCGGTCATGAAGCAGCAACAGCGGCGGGATTAAACCATGTATCCGGGGACATATCATTTATTCTGGATGCAGACTTGCAGGATCCTCCAGAACTTTTTCCGGAAATGGTCGAACTCTATGAAAAAGAGAAATGCGATGTTGTTTACGGAGTCAGAAAATCGAGGGATGGGGAGACGTTCACAAAGAAATTGACATCCAAACTTTTCTACCGTCTCTTCAACTATCTTTCCGAAGTAAAATTTCCCGTTGACACGGGAGACTTCCGGCTGGTCAACAAAAAGGTAACAGATGAATTCAAGAAACTTAACGAGAAAAACAAATATGTGAGGGGACTACTCACATGGGTCGGATTCAAGCAGGTTCCTTTTCTTTATGAAAGAAAACCGCGGCTGGCGGGAACCAGTAAATACAACTATAAAAAATTGCTTAATCTTGCACTGCATATCACCTTTTCATTCTCAAAAAGACCGTTGAAACTGGCCACAAATCTCGGCTTTATCTGCCTGGCATTTTCCCTTTTTCTCGTTCTTTATGTTATTATCAGCAAATACACACGACCTCTGGACGGTTGGGCGTCGACATTGATTATCATCATATTTTTCGGTGGAGTTCAGCTGCTAACCCTTGGAATCGTCGGTGAATATCTGAGCATAATTTTCGACGAGGTTAAAAACAGACCCGAATATGTGATTGATGAAACCTTCAACATGAAAAAATCAAATCAGTGATCCTTTCGATCCCCATATCCGGATAAAAAATCTATTTTTCACCCCGCATTCCAGCTAATCTTTAATAATAATTGCTAATAAGCTCCTGATAAGGTGTTTCCGGCCCAATGATCGGGTTATCTCCTCCAAGCATATCTCATTGAACTTGAAACATTTCAAAGTTGCTTTCCGGTTAAAAGTAGGCGAGCCTCGAGGACGCCCCTCTTTCCATAACGAATCAATTTGAAAATATTGCCGTTTTAAAAAATTACTATGAAACGGCATATCCTGTTGATTCCACAATCCCTGATCCGCATTTCTTCATCTGTGTCAATCTCTGCGTATCTGTGGAAAAAAAAGGCGGCTCTATGGCCGCCCTGCATCATGGTTCGGAGAAAAAATTTGAAATTGGATTGTCAGGCCAGCCTGTCCTCGGCGAGGTGCCAGTCGAGATCGTCGATTATGGTCACCTCGACAACGTTTTCTGCTTTTGCGAGAAGTGCGGTACACTCCCTGCTGAGGTTGTAGAGATGGAGTTTCTTATCAACCTGCTGGTATCTTTTTGCAATGTTATCGATAGCTTCCAATCCGGAATGATCGTAAACTCGCGCTTTTCTGAAATCGATAACAATATGCTCAGGATCACCTTCAAAATCGAAAAGCTCCTTGAATGTAGGCGCCGAACCGAAAAAAAGCGCTCCGGTGAGCCTATAGATTTTGGTTCCGTGCTCGTCGGTCCTAGATTCACTGTAGATTTTCTTTCCCTGATTCCATGCGAAAACAAGGGCAGAAAGAATAATTCCGGCGATAACGGCAACTGCAAGATCGGCAACTACGGTTGTTATGGAAACGGCAACCAGAACAAACGCGTCGGATTTGGGTATTTCCCTGATAACACGGAAACTGGACCACTCAAAAGTTGCGATCACAACCATGAACATAACTCCCACAAGCGCAGCAAGAGGAATCTGTTCTATCAGCGGAGCTCCCCAGAGAACAAAGCAGAGAAGAGCAAGAGCCGCCGTAATTCCAGAGAGCCTGCCGCGTCCTCCGGCACGGATGTTGATCATGCTCTGGCCGATCATCGCACATCCGCCCATACCGCCGAAAAGACCGTTGATGAAGTTGGCTACGCCCTGACCGATGCTCTCACGGTTACCCTGTCCACGGGTTCCTGTCACCTCGTCAACAAGCGTCAAAGTCATAAGCGACTCGATAAGTCCGACAGCCGCACCGAGAATGGAGTATGGAAAAACTGTTTTAACAGTCTCCATGGAGAATGGAACTTCCGGAAGACTGAATGAGGGAAGTGAGGCGGCAATTGTTGTGCTGGAGGGGTTGATATCCCGGACAAAATCCATGACCGTCCTGATCTCAAACCCGTATTTTCTGAGCACAATGGAAACTCCCGTCACACTGATAATCGCGATTAGTGTAGCGGGAAGCGCCTTGAACCATCTCGGCAGGAAGTGACTGATCATCATTGTCAGTGTAATAAGTCCACACATAATAAAAAGCGGAGTTCCCACTATCAACTTGGCATTTTCACCCACTCCGACATAGAACTGGCTGAACTGAGCCTTGAAAATGACAATCGCAAGACCGTTTACAAACCCCATCATGACAGGATGGGGAACCAGTCGGATGAACTTTCCGAGCTTGAGGAGCCCGAACAAAATCTGGATCACACCCATGAGCGAAACTGCGGCAAAAAGGTAACCGAGAGCGCTCTCCATCCCGCCGATCTTTGTCTGCTCGATGACAAGCGGAGCAAAGATGACGGCAATGGCGCCTGTCGCTCCGGAAATCATCCCCGGACGTCCGCCGATAAGGGCGGTGATGAGCCCCATCATGAAAGCCGCGTAGAGACCTATTTTAGGATCCACATTTGCGACAAAGGAGAATGCGATAGCCTCCGGTACAAGCGCGAGCGCAACGGTAACTCCCGAAAGAATATCGTTTTTAAGATTTTTGGGTTTGTCGATTCTCAGCTTGAAAATTCTGTTTGTTTTACTACGCAGCAGTTTCATTCCACCTCACAGTCAGATTAATTATTTTGTTGATTAAGTTCTTTTCGAACGAAAATCCGGAGACTCGATTGAAAATTGTTTTCAATTAAGGACAACACACAGCATTGCAGAAAATTCAAAACGATTGACGATCAGTCGGGAAATTTGAAAATGAACGATACTTTTTTAACGAAATCATAAAATCCATCGAAAAAAAGCGGATGGACATGATAAGGAAAGCGAAAGGCAATGTCAACATAACATCGATTCCAATTTTCTTATCAAATCAATGGAAAGTTTTTAATATTAGGAAACCAACACTTCATTTCTCCTGAAAAAAAAGTTTCCTTATCTCCCCAACTCCTTTTTTAGACAGAAAAATTATCACAGTCACGTTTCCACTTATTTTTCGTTAGGTGAAAAAGTTTTTTTCAGGCGATTGTGGCTAAATCGGATCCAAAAAATGTTTTTAGGCCCGATTGCCGACCAGAATGCCTTTTATGTTGTTTCTTAAGCTTCTGAATTTGTGGCTAGTCTTTAGGATCTCATTCAGGAAGTGTTCCTAGTTCTGTCTCCAACATACTAACATTTAACCCTAAGATTCTGGAGAAATTGAAGAGATGTTAAAAAACATAAGCTAGGCTGTCATTATCAATCCCCAATGTGTTGTTGCGAGGATAATCGTGGAAATCGCAAGCATCCTGTGATATTTAAGCTTCATTCTCTTTTTACCGGATAAAACTGTAGCAATCAAAAACAAGTATGTGAGAAAACCAATCGGTGCGATAAGGGTGTGAATATCAAACTGTCCCATAACATCTCCTTTTTATAAAAGATAAAGTATTTTTGACCCATAAATATACTAGGAATCATTATCCCTGGTTGCAAATCAGTATTCCGTATAAAATATTGAAAACTCTTTTTTTTAAATCCCAAGGAACTTGAATTGATTTTGGTAAAGTTATTTTACAAATCAAGTAAAAATTATTTGATGAATTTGAAGAACCGGATTGATTTCTACTATTTTCCCGCAGTCGGATCGTCGGTCATTATTCCGAAAACATTTCCATCGGGATCCTTGAAATAGGCCAGGTATCCCACTTCAGGAATCGTCATTTTCTCGGTGAGCGCCTGTCCACCCGACTCCCTGATCATCATCAGGTAATGATCCACGTCATCCACCTGTATCGTATTGCAGGCGTTTGTGTTGTCGGACTTGAGTCCCATTCCACCGTCGATTCCCGGTACGTTGGAGGGACCTGTATTGATCATCCAGTAGTTGCCGGGACCTTCCCACTTGGTGAACTTCCATCCGAAAATATCGGTATAGAACTTTTCGGTTCTCTCGGGATTATCTGTAGCGATTTCGAAATGGACTACTCTTTTCATAGTTTTCTCCCTAATAAAAAACTATTACGAGCCCTCCGTGGGCGGTTGCCAATGCAATTGAAATTATTGCCAGAATACGATGATACTTGAGTTTCACTCTCTTGAATCCGGAAATAACCGTAATAGCCATAAAAATGTAGGTGACGATTCCGAGAGTAATGATCGTGTTGTGAAGAGTAAAAAACTCCATAATTCCGCCCCCTTCACTGTGACCGATAGTTGACTCCAGAATACCCGGTATTTTCATTTCTTCACAGCCTCCATGATTTTCAACACATCGAAAATTATATTTTCCTCTTCCTCTATCCTGAATCCGGCTCGGACTATACTCTTCTCCGTTTCCCGGATCATTGATGTACCGGTAAGGGGGCTGGAGAACAGATTCATCGCGTTAAGAAAAACGTTGATGGTTCTGCTGCCGCTTTTCATATGTTCAAGAAAAAGTGCACGCCCGCCCGGCTTCAGTACTCTATAGATTTCCATAAGTCCCTTTTCAGGATATGGAACCGTGCAGAAAACAAAGGTCGAGACAACACTGTCGAAGCTGTTTTCCGCAAAAGGCAACGCTTCCACATCCATTTTGTAGAGCGAAACATGTTCCATCCGGAGGCTTCTTTTCCTTTTTTCCGCCTTTTCCAGCATTCCGGCGCTGAAATCGATTCCTGTGACATTCATATTTACCGGATAGTAGGGCAGATTTTTCCCCGTGCCTATGCCGACCTCCAGGACATGTCCGGAAGCCTTTGAAATAAGTTTACGACGATATTTTCTGACAAATTTTTCAAAGGGAATTTCAAGGGAATCGTAGAGGCTGGATATTACGTCGTATTTTTTTTCCGTATTCATTAACTTCTCCGACTACTCCGATGATCCTCCCATCCATCCATGGTGCATTCCGTACTTGTAACTTTTAAGATTTTTTCTCTGCTCCTTCGTTAACATCCGCATCACCTTGTCCTTGGTGTTCATTATGAGAAGTGCTTTCTGTTTCTTGAGCTCCGCAACTTTCTTGATAATCTTGGATGTCTTATCGGTTGAAATTTTGTCCGATCCATACTCCCGCCACAGCATCATCTTCTGCTCCTTTATGGAAAATCGGATATCCATCAGCTCCTTTTTTGCCTCGAATATCCTCTTTCTTATCTTCCATCTTGTATCTTCATCGACACCCGCCATTGCAAGCCTTCCTTCGTGGAACATAGCAAATTTCATTTTCTGTCCCATCATTCCCATGCCATGCATGCCGCACATTCCTCCGCCCATAGGCATGCCGCCCATCATTTGTTGTCCTCCCATCATTTGTTGTCCTCCCATCATTCCGTGGTGTCCTCCCATCATTCCGCGTCCCTTCTTACCGTGACTGTCGGCGTAGAGAAAGAGGGCAGAAAAAGTAACAACTGTGATGACGAGAAAAAGTTTTTTCATTTTATCCTCCAATGTTTGTGTGATGTCCATTCAGACTAATTGAAAACTGGAGGGAGTGTCAACCTGAAAGCCGAAACCGACTCTTCGATTCTTTGAGTACAAATGCGGATCCTAACTATTTCAGTCAAGCACAATGCTTTTTAATACCAAATAGTTAACAAGTTTACTCAAGCAGTTCAAACGTTAAGAAATAAAAATTGTTCCGACTGAAACATTTTAGAAAATAAGCAGCGAACAACCGCTACCACTCCCCTCTCCAACGAATGTTCCGGAATATTTATCCTTATCGTCGGAGTTTTTCACCACATCGTTATCCAAATCTACTGCTTCATCATCTTCAGCATTCCCCTCCTTCGAGTCACATGAAGATTCATCGAAACCGCTGCAATCCGCTTTACAATATGCAGTTCCTCCAACATACTCCTTTCCTTCAATTTCCGAGCAATTGACGCTGTTACCATCACACACCTCATTTCGAGACACCCTTTTATCTCCGCACACAGGAACATCGCAGTCACTCTCATCAAGCCTGCAATTTTCATCACATCTAAGTTCACCCGCATTTAATCCCTGAGTAAAGCAATTCTTACCGAGCATATTATTGAATTCACACTCCTCTCCTTCGTTAACGACTCCGTCTCCGCATTTTGAGTAATTTTTGACCGGAATCCCCGTAGTAGTACAGTGAACTCCACCGCCCTGACTCATGATTTCCTCAGAGTGGAGCTTAATTATTTGGAATTCAGGTAGCACATTCCTGAAAACTGCAAAAGCTGACTCATCGGTCCCCTTTCCGAAAACAGGTAATATGACGTGGTTGTTCACAATCAGGCAGTTTGTGTGTGCATGAAATGTACGCAATTCGCCTCCATCCTGATTTTTGCCGTCGCTTATCGCCAAGGGGATTCTAACGATTTTCCACCTTTTCGGATTACCCTGATCGTCAACCTCATCCATGGGAACCGCCCCCAGGTATTCGGCGATGTTGTCAAGCGACTCCACCTCATCTTCTGTTGCTCCCAGATCGGCGGATGATTCGGCTACAAGAATTGTATCGTTATTGAGAATCTTGACAAACATGTCCATGTGGTGTCCGCCCAATGCCGGCGTTGAATTAAGAACTATAATATTTTTGCAGCCGACATATTCGGTGTAAATCCACCAAATTTCATTGCGATCCATACCCTCAGGATGACTACTACTTTTCCCGTTTACTCTAAAAACATTTTCCGGAATCCAGCAGTTCCCCTTTCCGTCGGTCATGAAATTTCCGCCTTCGGTGGTAAGGCCAGTGTTGTAAAGAGTGTCACCGGACCTCTCTGCTACGGCAGCGGAAACCGCATCATCATCAGGGCTTTTGCCAAAATATCTGTTGTTTATTGCAGCTCTCTTTCCGTTTTCATATACGAACCACGGAGCGTAATCTCTAACCCATATTGAATCAGGGGCAAATGGAAGTTCAATAAAACGAACAAGATTCATGTTTATGTCGCCCAGGCTAAGAATCGTTTCCTTTATGTTCGGAACATCTTTTTCATTCTCTAGAATATATGTATATACTCCGGCTTCGGTAATCCCCTTAAGAAGCGGATTGTAATACGCAGAGAAATCGATTCCATCGTGCTTTCCAGCCTCAAAATTAACCATTACGCCTTCTATCTTGGAGAACTCCGAAGGGTTGATCACATTCTCCGGCGGATCGATTGCCTCTTCCTGTGCAAACAGAGAGAAAGAGAAAACAGCAATTGACATTAGTACAAGTTTGTTCAATGAATTACCTCCATATTTTTTTAAACCAGTCATCTTCCATACAGTTGCTGCAATCGACAGCAAAAAGGTTTTCGTTACAATATAATTTACTTTATGTCAAATTCAATTTTTTAAAATTAAATCATTCGATATTCAAACAAACATCAGCCAAACATGCAGCTTAAAGTAACGATAGCTAAAAAAAATTGAGAAATAAATTTGCAAATGACACATCCAGCCCCGACAACGGTTGACATATCGTGTCAATATGCATTACATTTAAAATAGATGTAGTTGGCAACTTGCTCTTTCCGAAACAAACTATAATAACATTCAAATTGGAGGCTATTATGATCAGGAAAATTTTGTCACTAATTTTTCTCTTTAGCTTTATTTCACTGAGCTTCACCGGATGTAAAACATCCAGAGCACCTGGATCAAAGCCGGAAGATATGAGTCATAAAGAACATATGGAAGCAGCGGAGAAAGAGAAAAAAGAAGCTGAACATCATGAAAGCATGTACGATCCCACCGCAACTTTCCCACAAGATTATCTATGGGGAGATCCGGCTTTCAACTATAGGGCCTACTCGACAGAGAGCGATTACTACAATCCTACCGAGTACCACAGACACATTGCGACAAAGCACCATGAACACGCCTCTCACCACAAAGAAGCAGCTGAAACTTTGAAAAAATTCGAGGAGGAGGAGTGCAAGACAATTCACCCGGAGGTAAGGCACATGTGTCCTCTTATCGGAACCGTTAAGGCGGTAGAGGAGGTTGAAGGGGGAGCCCGTCTAATCCTGAAGGAGAAAGTTGATGTAAACGGTGTCTATGCACATTCAAAGTGTCACAACAGGTATGGCGCTGTCCATGGTTTCAAGGAAATGCCCAATTGTCCGCTCTACCTTAAAGGAATCAGCATTGAGAAAAAGGGGAAAAACACGATCGAAATCAGGTCTAAAGACGGTTCCGATACCGAAGAAATTCGGAGACGTTCAGAGGCTCACCTGGATTAAAAAACCCGAAAATTCTTAAATTTATTCACCCAAACCGCTCCGCGGCACTTTTCTGAATTTCCATGTAAATTGATCCAGACCAATGGAACCTGTCACAATCTGGAATAGTCTCATCCCTACCGGGCTCCCATAAATTCGGGGAAAGGTTGAGGTCTTATTCGCGGCTGCAATAGTTTCTCTCCGGAGCTCCGGGAAACAAGAGATAAACTCCTTTGTTTCAGACTAGCCCCGGAGTGGTGCAGCTATTGTAGCAATCGCCAACGCACCGCAATCAAAAAGGTCCAGCTATTTGAAACTGTTGAAATGAATAAGGATATATTGTGCGAAGCCACAATATCATCCGATATTGAACTAGCCCGGAGCGGGTTTACACTATATTAATTAGGAAATATATTCTGGATAGAGGTGTCGAAGCCCGACAGTTTCACGTCAGCTTTTAGAAAAATGAAGTATCATACTTCGCAAAAGTGATACGATTTTCTACTTAATTGCATCATCTTTTCCCGACTAAACTATCAAGTCTCTTGTTTTATGATCTTTTTATCCATTTTTTCTCCATAAGACACAGTTATACATTCTTCTTTTATTAAAATGATTTCCAATTTTTCAAAACGTCATATTCGATCTGCTCAAGGCCCGGCACGGATGCTGATAAAAACGCCTGATTCCTGTGGGATGATTGCCTTGAGAACCATTTCCTTTTTGCATGATTTGCATTTGCAGGTCGGCCGTTTTACTTTTTCTTCCGATCCGGTTATTACGACATTGAGCATGAGTTGAAGTAAGTTCAATTTTTTTCTTGGAGTTGCCGTGAAGAAAACCATAATCTCTGCACCTTCTGAATCCCTTGGGTAGCACATGTTTCAACACAAGGTAGAGAAAGGTTTCGCCGGAAAGAGTACGCGTTTCCTCTTTTTTCGATCCCGAATCGGTATAGCGGAATGTTACTTCTCCATTCTCATCCTTAAGAATCCTTTTTTCGGATATGACGCCTCTGTAAAGGTAGCGCGAAAGATACTCTAGGCCAGGCTGTCCTGTTCCTGTATTCTTTACATCGATAACCCAATCTTTTTTATAAAGATCGACGGGGATTTCCATCTCTTTTTCTTTCATTAATGCAATCAGTTTGCCTCTGAAAAGCAAAGAAAGAACCTTTGCAGGCATGAGATACTTTCCCTTTTTCTCTTTCCATGCTCTGCCGTTTTCGCAGATGGCTCCTGACGGCACGATGTAGTGGATGTGCGGATGGTAATTGAGTCGCCTGCTGTTGCTGTGGAAAACACCGGTAAAACCGATCTCTCCGCCCAGATGTTTCTTGTTCGCTGCCAGCTGCTTCATCGCCTCGGCGGAAGCCTTGAACATCATGTCGTAGAATTGGCGGCCGTGCCTCATCGCGATTACATGCAGTTCCGTCGGAATTGTAAACGTGACCATGAAGTATTTCACAGGCAACAGTTTCGCCTTCTGTTTCTCCAACCATTCCGTGGTCAGATGGTTCTGGCAACGGGGACAGCTTCTGTGACCACACGACTGGTAAACCTGCCGCTCGGCTCCGCACGCAGGACAGCTGTAATGCAGCTCGCCGGAGGCCGCGGTGCGGCACTCCTGTATTCTGCGCATCGCCGTAAAACACTCCGGACGCAGTATTTCGCCAAACGTTTCCAATGTCTTCGCGCCGTGATTTTCAAATACGTTGGCGAGTGCAATCATTTTGTAATTTCCGAATAAACAGCTGAAATTATCTGTTCGATAACGTTATCCGCGTTTTGACCGGCTTCTTTTGTGATCTGCAGGTAGTTGAGTGTGGTTATTACACTTGAATGTCCCATGTTCGCCTTTATCTGAGGGATGGTAAGACCTGCCTCAAGAAGGTGAGTCGCATAGCAGTGCCTGAGGGAATGAGTGGTGATCTTTTTTTAATTCCGACTTCCTCGACAGCCTTCCTGATTGCCGATTGAACAGAATATGGTGTCATATGGCGATCGGTATTTCTTATCCGTTTCGGGTCACCCATCAGAAGAGGAAATAGAAGGTTCCGGTTTCTATGGGTTTTCCAATAGTCACGAAGGATTTCGAGAGTCGGTTCAGGCAGCGGAACATAGCGATCCTTGTTTCTCTTGCTGCAGCGGATGTGAACGAACATACGGTCGCTGTCGATATCTCCACATTTCAGATTCAGCGCTTCTGAAATTCGAAGCCCCATGCTGTATATTGTAAAAAAGAGGGCTCTGTAACATGGTTTTCGGAACGATTTTAAAAGCTCCGTTGTCTCACGAAGACTGAGAACATCAGGGAGAGTCCTGAAATTCTGAGGCTTTACGATTTTGTCCCAATCAAGCGGTTTTTCAATGACGAATTTCCAGAAAAACTTAACGGCACATAATTCGGTGTTAACCTTTCCCCATGAAAAATTATCGATCATTTGACCGAAGTAACGCTTCATGTCGTTCCTTTTAAGGTCGATAATCGAATAGTCGAAAAATTCCGCGAACCTGCGTACCGCTCTGCTGTAGGCGGCAATAGTAGTTTCTACCTTACCCTGTAACTTGAGATTTTCCTGGTAAAGTGAATAAAGATGCTCGAATTCTTGTGCGTTTGATTTCTGCATGATATAACTCCATTTCTTGTAATGGTGGTGTTCCCCGTGAACACCACTCTTTTTCCATAAAGTTATATCTATTCTTGAATTTGTTTCAGAAAACTGCCGCGGAGCGGCTTAGTTCAATAATGCTATTTCGACATACACCTATACGTTCATCAAAACAGCTTAAATGTAGATAAAGGATATAATGAAATGAAAGGTGATTTGATCTCCATCAGATTGCTTTTCAGAATATATTTCCTACCGATATAGTTTAAACCCGCTCCGGGCTTGTGCAATATCGGATGATATTGTAGCTTCGCACAATATATCCTTATTCCTTTCATGAGTGCGGTCTCAAAAGATCTTCGTTCATGAAAAGGAATAGCGGCGAGACCATTTTTGCCACACAATTTTCTTAAATGAAATAATTCCGCCTCCGGTTTCAATTTGACCTCAAATAAAAAATAATGACCAATCCAGCCGCCGGAAAGATGAAATTATTTGCATCCTGATTGAAATAGCGGCTGGATTGATCTCTAAAAAATTAATATGCTACGGACAGCCGTTTTTTCGGGCGTGATATTTTTATTTTCCTGATTTCAGCTGCCGGAACGGCGGCGATATTTGTTTCATGATAATTTTAACCGATGGATTAACCATAATATTTGTTTCATAATCAATTCAAGAGTTGATTGGAGAGGGAAAATGTTTTTAAAGACCTCCCGATACCTGCAATTTTCAGGGATCGTGTGGATCTGTATCGGGGAATAGCCCCGCCTATTTCCTCCCCTTATGATAAGGGGGAGGACCTCATCTACTTCTCCCCGCCGACAATCGTGCCGCATCTCGGCATTCTCCTGTCGTAGGGATTCTGGATTTTTCCTTTCTTCTGTATCCAGCTTCCCTTTGCCATGCCGCAGTAGACAACGCTCATTCCCTTCGGTTTGGACATGGAGACCCACATGGAGAAAGGTTGGGAAAGCTTTTTGAATGCTTCTCGTATCTCCTGGATATTCTTGGCCTTCAAAATCATCCCTGCGCTTTTTGAAATATTCATCGGCACATGCTTGTAGTGCGCCTTGTGTTCCCCTGTAACCGACCCGGGATCAACCTTTTTTGAAAGTTGGATAAGCTTTTTCGCTTCCGCCGAAATTCCTTCGGTTTTATCCTGGGTGAGGATCTCATAGATATTAAGATAACTCTCCAAAAGCGGTTTCATCTGGTTGTCAAACTTTTCCGCACCTCCGAAAAGAAAGGAAAAGAACAGTAGAACCGACAGCATAGCAAGTACTTTCTTCATTTCAATCTCCTTCAATCAAACCGTTGATAATTCATATTCCGTTAAAAAAGAATAGATCATTTTTTATCCTCCCTGAACTCTTTGTGCTCCTTTTTATGATCATGCCCTTCCAAAAGCTTCCTGTCGCAGAATTTCTTCCAGAGCAGGTAGATAGCAGGAATAATCACAAGTGTCAGAATCATGGAGCTGAAGACACCGCCGACCATTGGAGCTGCAATTCTCTTCATCACCCTCGATCCTGTCGTGTCGACAAACATTATGGGAACTATGGCGAAAAGATCAGTTGCGACAGTCATCAGTTTGGGTCTGACTCTTAGAACAGCTCCTTCGGACACCGCCTTCTGGAGGTCCTTGATGGACCTGATTTTGTGATCCTTCCTCTGTCTATGGTAACTCTCGTCAAGATATACCAGCATAATCACACCGGTTTCCGCAGCCAATCCGGCAAGGGCTATGAATCCGACGATTACGGCAACCGAGAGGTTGTAGCCGAGAAGATACATAATCCACACTCCGCCGATCATGGCGAAAGGGAGCGTGAGCATGACGATCATCGATTCGGTAACCGACCGAAAGTGCATGAAAAGCAGCATGAAAATAAGGGCAATCGTCAGAGGAACCACTATCTTCAGCCTCTTTGAGGCTCTTTCCATATATTCGTACTGGCCGGACCAGACAAGAGAAACTCCTGCAGGCAGGGAAACCTCCTTCCCGACAAGGTTTTTCGCTCTTTCAACAAAACCTCCGATGTCGTCTGTCTTGAGATCGACATAGATCCATGCGGTTCTTCTGGCGTTTTCACTTTTTATTGCCGGCGGACCTTTTATGATCCTGATATCTGCAATATCGGCAAGCGGAACAGTATGCTTCATCGGAGTTTGAACAGCGAGACGCTTCAACTTCTCGATACTGTTCCTGAAATCTCTCGGATAACGAACATTGACCGGATAGCGCTCCAAACCTTCGATAGTGAAAGAGATGTTCATACCTCCCAGAGCTGTTTTTATCACATCCTGAACATCTCCGATTTTAAGTCCGTAACGGGCTGCATGATCTCTATTCACTTCGATTTCGATGTAGTTGCCGCCTACGACACGTTCTGAAAAGACGGAACTGACACCTTCCATCTCACCAACAAGCGCCTCTATCTTTTCACCTATTTCCGACAGTTCCTTCAGATCGTCTCCCAGAAGTTTTATTCCGACAGGAGTTTTTATTCCTGTTGCAAGCATATCGATCCTTGTCTTTATCGGCATTGTCCATGAGTTGGTTAGGCCGGGAAACTGAACCATTTCATCCAGTTCACGGATAACATTCTCGATCGTCTTTCCCTCCGGCCACTCCTCCTGCGGTTTGAGAATGATGTGGGTTTCAAGCATGCTGAGGGGAGCCGGATCCGTCGCCGTATCGGCCCTGCCGGCCTTTCCCAATACATTGGCGACCTGGGGATGACTTTTGATAATCTTGTCCGTCTGCTGGAGAAGCTCCTTCGCCTTTGTGATGCTGATTCCGGGAGGAGTCGTCGGCATGTAGAGAATGTCCCCCTCGTTGAGGGGAGGCATGAACTCGCTGCCTATTCTCATGAAAGGATACCATGTGGCCAGAAACAGAAGAAGTGCAAAGAGAATCGTAAGCTTCGGAAAATGAAGGACGAAACGGATAATCGGCCGGTAAAAGAATATTACGATCCTGCTCATGGGGTTTTTCTTCTCGCTCACGGTCTTTCCCTTAACGAGGTAATACATCAGTACGGGAACGATAGTGATTGCGAGAATCGAACTTATCGCCATTGCAAATGTTTTGGTGTATGCAAGCGGGGAAAAGAGCCTTCCCTCCTGCTGCTGAAGAGTAAAAACGGGAAGAAAACTGACCGTCACCACGAGAAGTGAAAAGAATAGGGCCGGGCCCACTTCAACCGCAGCCATTTTCACCATTTTCAAGTGAGATAGATGCTCATGTTTCTCCTTTATTTTATGAAGGTTTTCGACCATTACTATGGATGCATCCACCATGACGCCGATAGCGATCGCAATACCTGAAAGACTCATGATATTTGCATTAATATTCAATAAATTCATCACAATGAAGCTTAAAATCACGCCTACGGGCACCGTGAAGACGGTTACAAATGCACTCCTGATGTGAAGTAGAAAAATAATGCAGATAAAGGCGACAACAAGAAGCTCCTTCAAAAGTGTGCTCTTAAGGGTATCTATGGCCCTTTCGATGAGTGAAGATCTGTCGTAGCTTGTTACGATTTCGACACCTTCAGGAAGTCCCGGCTTAATCTCCTCAAGCCTTTCCTTCACTCTTCGGATTACTTCAAGTGCATTTTCTCCGTAGCGCACCACCACAATTCCGCTCACAGCTTCACCTTCGCCGTTCAGTTCGATTACTCCCCGCCGAATTTCCGGTCCCATATGAATCTTTGCTACCTGTGAAAGAAGAACCGGCACATGGGTTTCAGGATCGACCTTCAGGGGAATTGTCTCAAGATCTTTTATCGACCGGACATAGCCCCTGCTGCGGATCATGAATTCGGTCTCCGCCTGCTCGAGCAGGCGGCCACCCACATCCATATTTGATCTCTTAACGGCACTATTGACATCATTCAGCGTAACGCCGTACGCCCGCATAAGATCGGGATCGACCTCTATCTGATACTGCCTTACGAATCCTCCCGCTCCTGCCACTTCGGAAACACCCGTCACGCTCATCAGTTCGTACCTGAGATAAAAATCCTGGATCGATCGAAGCTCTGAAAGATCGTGCCTATCCGATTTCAATGTATAGATGAAGGCCCAGCCTA
This sequence comes from uncultured bacterium, assembly GCA_942492635.1. Taxonomy (GTDB): domain Bacteria; phylum UBP6; class UBA1177; order UBA1177; family CALOFP01; genus CALOFP01. The sequence continues at coordinate 746,312 of CALOFP010000002.1, read as the reverse complement.
CTCCGCTTGCATCCGGTCCCAGCCGCGGGGAAACACCTTCGGGAAGTCTTCCGGAAACAAAGTTGAGAGATTCCATAACCCGGCTGCGAGCCCAGTAGATATCCGTGCCGTCTTCAAATATTACATAGACGAGGGAGTATCCGAAAAATGAAAATCCTCGGACATTCTTCGCGTAAGGAACGGAGAGCATCGCCGTAGTGAGCGGATAGGTCACCTGATCTTCCACAACCTGTGGAGCCTGTCCCTGGTAGGGTGTGTAGACAATTACCTGAACATCCGAAAGATCGGGAATTGCATCCACCGGCGTCCTGTATGTTTCGTAGATTCCGACAGCCGTGAGAATAAAAACCGTTATCAGCACCATAAGCCTGTTTTCAATGCACTTTTCTATAATCCAACGGATCATTGCGTTACCTCATTTCTCGTTTCTTCGACTCAATGCCCATGCAGCTTTTTATGTCGGAATTTTTCGATCGCCTCTCGCAGCTGACTCTCACTGTCGAGAAGAAACTGACCGGAAACGACAACATTTTCCCCTTCCTCAAGTCCGGATTTAACCTCCGTAAAACCGTTGTCTCCCACAAACCCCGTATCAATCTCTCTTGCCGCATACTTCCCAATGCCTTCAGCCACAAAAACAACCGTCTTCTCACCCGTGTACAGAACAGCCTCGCTTGGAACAAGAACATGAGTTTCAACCCGTTCTGCAACCAGGTTCAACGTCGCTATCATTCCCGGTTTCACCATCCCTTTCGAGGATGAAATTTCGATTCTCACAGTGACTGTTCTGGATTTGAGATTAAGGTGGGGATAGATGTAGGAAACAACCCCTCCCACAGTTTCAACTCCGGGAACGGTAAAATCTATCTTCACCGGCATCCCCTTTTTCAACCATCCGGCATCGAAATCGTAAACCTCCGCCTTGACCCATAAACGGCTGAGATCGTGAATTTCATAAAGATCCTTTCCAGCCATAATTCGTGAACCCGCCACAACACTTTTTCTGTAAATGACCCCGGATGACGGAGAACGGACAGTAAATATCGGATCGATTTTCTCTGTATCCCCTATTTCCGAGATCTCTTTCGAACCGATCCCGAGAAGAATCAACTTCTCACGAGAAGCGGAAGTTATTCCATGGTCGGAGCCGTAACTTTTCAGAGCCATCAGGTACTCCTTCTTCGCCGCAAAAATCTCGGGGGAATATATATCGAGCAGCTTCTGCCCCATCGAAACCCGCTGCCCGATCCGATCCGCATGAATTTTCTCCACCCACCCTCCGAAGCGGAGGTTAACCACACTGACCCTGTTATCCGCGGTTTCAACACGTCCGTATGTGCGGATGTTTTTGAAAAGTTTACCCTTCTTTACAGCGTCAATCCTCACCCCCATGTTCTGCACAACAGCCGGATCAATAACTATCGCATCCTTGGAGCCCGCCTTTTTTGTCTTTTTTTCGGCCGGAACGAGATCCATCCCGCATATGGGACAGCTTCCGGGCCCCTCCTGTACAATCTGCGGATGCATCGGGCATGTGTAGAGATTCGACTGCTCGTTTTTATGATCGTGCCCATTTTCCTCTCCGTGGAGATGGAAAAACACGGGAGAAAAAAACAGCAGCAACAGTGTAAATCCCGTCAGAAAAGCTTTCATTTTTCAATTCCCCCTGTAATCATATCTATTTTTATTCTCTCTATTTTTATCTTGAGTTCCGCCATAACGAGCTGCCTTTCCAGCATTATGAGATTGATCTGGCTCTGATAGAGCGGTTCGAAACCGGCTCCGCCTGAAACATAGAGCGCGATAGCACTTTTCAGTTCTCTTTCAGCGCCGGGAATGATAACATTCCTATATTTCTCTATTCTTTTCATGAATCTTTCCAAGGTAGCCAGGGCCTTTTCAAGGGAAAAACCGATATCGTTCGAAATGGATTTCACTCGGCCTTCGGCAGCCAGAGCGCTGTATTTCCGTGCGGATTTCCTTGAATTCACACCTCCGGTGTAATCGAATGGAATCGGTATGCTGATACCCAAAGTTATAAAATCGACCCCTTCATCCATTCCCGATTCCTTCCTGAAACGGTAACCCGCCCAAGCCGTAATATCGGGAAGCCCCTCATTTTCGATTTTTTCCGCAGCAGCTCTTTCAAGCTCCGCCTTTTCCCGCCACACTTTAATAAGAGGTCGCCGCTCCAACGCTGTTTTGAGAAGGGATTTCCTTTCAGCAATTTCGGAATTCTTCGGAATTTCAGAAGGCGTTTCAATCACCCTTTCAATTTCCACACCTCTGGCACTGTTTATCTGCGCTGTAAGAATTCTATCCTCTGATTCGAATCCGTATAGCTCCTCCCGGAGCTTCTCCGTCATCGTTTCAATTCGTATAAGGGAGTAGGATGAATTTCGGCCGCTCTCAACCCCTGCTCGAACGGCGGCTTTCAGTTCGTTAAGACGGTCCAACTGTCTATTCAGGAGATCTTTAAAAATTCGTGAAGCAGCCAGCCTCCAATAGGCCTCGCGAACCTTTGAACGGAGGATATTTTTCCACTCCTCGATTTCGGCCAGCACAACCCTCTCTTTATGTATTGAAACAGCCTCCCTCGAATCGTTTTTCCCGGGAAATGGAAATGTCTGTTGAAGTTTTACCTGAATTCCGCTCATCGCGTGATTTCCGGGATAAGGCTTCTCAATAGGCATGGAGGAGTACTCCAACATCAACATGGGATCTTTCCAGACAGAAGATCCATCGATCTCAGATTGGATTGATTTGACCCGCCGGGCCAACATCTCCATTTCAGGATTGTTCCGAACCGCCTCATCCGCAAGAGATAAGGGATCGTCGGCGGCGTAAAGCAGACCGATGGTGAAAAGAAAAACTATAAAAAATCGCCTCATTACACTCTCCGCACAGATTCTCTTACTTTATTTTACAGCAAATGGGGTGCCGTTATTAGCGACAAAGAGATATCCACTTGAATTTATTGATCTTATAGTTTTTGACAACTGTTAATGATATCGCGAAAAAGATAGAGCGAAAAAGAGAGTTTTCTACAGAATTGGAGAATATTCTACACTTTCGGAAAATGCCTCCGCTCCAGAATTTGTGGGTCGCCTTTAGATTTTCACTCAACAAAATTCTAAATTCATTAGGGATTTCGACCTCCAAACAGCTTTTAAAATTGGGTTCGGTTGCATTTTTCCGACTTTACCCAGGATGGGTGTCGGAAATTTTGTCTGGTCTGTTTCCTACAATACTTACATCCCTCCCGGATTGGGGAGAATTAAATCCGCAATAGTTTTTGCGCTCTTTTTAGAACCTAAGATGATCATTTTATGACAAATTAATCACTTTTTACCCACAAATTTGGGGGAAGACTCAGGAAAGTAGATGCTGAAGCGGGTGCCTTTACCGACTTTACTTTCAACTTCAATATGAGCGTTGTGCTGCTCCACTATTCTCGAGACAATTGAAAGCCCGAGACCTGTTCCCTCTTCCTTTTTTGAAAAGAAGGGATTGAAAACCTTTTCAAGCTCTTCCGGCTCAATTCCCCTGCCGCTGTCGGTTACTGAAAAAAGAACAGATTCCCTGCGCCGGAAGATGGATTTCTCAAGCTCAATACAGATACACCCCTCTCCATCGGTTGCCTCCTCTGAATTTCGGAGGAGATTGAACACGATCTGCATGAGGGATTCTCTGTTTCCCATCACGGGATAGCTTCCATCGTGGCGAAAATCCACCGAGACAGCATGATCTTCCGTCCTGAAAATATCAATGGCGGAGGAAACAACATCTTTCAGATCCAATTTTTCCATCTCCAACGGTTTCGGCCTTGCGAAAGTGAGGAATCGTTCAAGAAGATTCTGCAGCCTGTCGATCTCTCTTTTCTGGATATCGACTAGTTTCCTCTTAGGTGAATCCGTTGAAATTTCATCTCCCACAATCTCCGCGGCTCCCTTTATGGAAGCCAGGGGATTTTTGATCTCGTGGGCGATTCCCGCAGTCATCTCCCCGAGAGCCTTGAGCTTTTCGCTGCGGACAAGTTCCTCCTCCAGATTTTTGATCTCGTCCAGCTTCTCTTCAAGATTTTCTGCAGTCGACCTGTATTTTTCACTCTCTCTCCGAAGTCTGTCAGCAAGAAATCCGGTAATCAACGCCACGACGTTGTAGAGCACTATTTCAAGTGCCTTGTCGATGCTTCCTGCGGGATCCCTGTTGACGATAGACATGAATGCGTGGGGAAAATATACTATGGAAACTGTCGCTGAAACCGAGAGAGAACCACGCTTTCCCGACGAAAATGCTGCAAAGACAATGGGAAGGTAGTAGAGTCTTCGAAGGATATCGTGAAGCCAGTGGTGGTAGTAGGCCGTGGTGTAGTGAAGAAACGTGAAAAGAACAACGGGAAACCATACGAGAAAAATGTTTCTCAGAGAAAAAATCCTCCTGTCATCCATATCTATCTCCCTTCTATTTCATATTTTTCAATTCTGTATAGGAGAACGTGGCGGGGAATGCAAAGGTAGGATGCTGTTTTCGTACGGTTGAAATCGTTCATTCGAAGAGCCTCCTCAATAATTCTCTTTTCAAAATCCACAAGATCCAGACCATCCGGAGGCAGAATCATTCTCTTGGGATCGAGAATTGAACATGACCTCTCCAGACCCGATTCGGCAACAAGGTTTTCTGAAATCTCATCGCCGTCTGAAAGGAGAACCAGCCGCTGGCAGATATTTTCCAGCTCCCTCACATTTCCCTTCCATTCGTACTTGACAAACTGTTTTTCAGCACCTTCGGACAATCTGTAACCTTTACCCAAACCGTACTTCCTTAAAAAAAATTCGGCAAGATGGAGAATGTCCTCACGTCTCTCCCGAAGAGGTGGAATTTTTATGGGAAAAACATTTATCCGGAAATAAAGATCCTCCCTAAAGTTTCCCTCCCTGACATCCTCGGGAAGATCTCGGTTGGTCGCCGCAATAACCCGGACATCCACGGGAACCGGATCTCCGCCGCCGACAGGATCGATACTCTTTTCCTGAAGCGCACGGAGGAGTCTCGGCTGAAGTTCGATGGGAAGCTCACCGATTTCGTCCAGAAACAGAGTACCTCCGTCGGCCATTTCAAACTTACCCTTCCTTTCCGAAACCGCCCCGGTAAACGCACCTTTCCGATGACCGAAAAGTTCACTCTCCATAAGTTCCCTCGGAATTGCCGCGCAGTTTATGACTACAAACGGACCATCGCTCCTTTTCCCTCTCTTGTGAATTTCCCTGGCCACAAGCTCCTTTCCCGTGCCGCTCTCACCGCTCACAAGAACTGTCGCATCGCTTTTACAGACCCTTTGGATGAGTTCATCCACCCTCCTCATCTCCTTTGAAACAAAAAGTAGTTCCTTGTCGAACCCCTGGATGGAGCGATTCAACCGCCGCACCTCACTCTTAAGGGAAATGTGATCCCAAGCCTTTTTCACAACATGCTTGAAGTGATCCCGATCGCAGGGTTTGGGAATAAAATCAAAAGCTCCCGCCTTCATGGAGCCTACGGCACTCTCCACATCACCGAATGCTGTAATGACGATAAAGAGAACTTCGGGACGCCCCTCCTTTACCCGTTTCATAAATTCCAGACCGTCCATCCTGGGCATCTTGAGATCGGTGACGATCAGATCTATTCCAAGCTGCTGGAATTTGAGAAGACCCTCCTCACCGTTCTCAGCCGAAAAAACGGTAAACCCTTCATCCTCAAGATTAAACCGCATAACCTCCCTGAAACTCGCATCGTCATCAACGAGAAGGATCCTTTTTTCCATAAAACCGCTCCTTTTTACCGTATTCCCGTACCACAAGAATAATTTTCTCTCTTTAGTATAGCATTGTCCCGGCACTCGATAAGAAATCAACATTATTTTCAACAATATTCAAAGCAGTAATCATACCTTCAATTAAAAATGAGGCGAAAGGTAGATGTAATTCGCCATGCACGATACACATTTTAATTCAATAAAATACTTGAGACTCTGCACTCTGTATCTCTACAATAGAATTTGATATTCACAGAAAATTATCGGAGAGAATAATGAAGCTTCAGAACCTTTACCTTCTTTTCATTCTTCTTGGAATCGTGCTTCCCTACAGCCAGTTCATTCCCTTTGTTTTTGAAAACGGCATGGACATGAACCTTTTCATCAGCCGGGTTTTCGATAACCGGGCATCGGCATTCGTCGCCATGGACCTTACACTTTCGGCGCTCGTCTTTGTATTCTTCACCTTCACCGAAGGGGAGAGAATCAAACTAAGAAAATACTGGATTCCGATTATCGTGACCATACTTGTGGGATTTTCCGTTGGTTTTCCACTTTTTCTTTTTATGAGGGAACGACATCTGCGAAAAAACATCGCCACTTAGATAGGAAACTTAGATTTATCGTCCACAGATACACGCTTGGTTAACACGGATTAATAGTATTCAATAGAGATAGGTTCTTAAAGACAAATGACTTTTTCCCCATCTTTGCAAAAGAAGACATGGGAAGTTAATTGATTCCATCCTTAAGTCTGTGAAGGGAAATTTATGAGTTACTTTTAACGGAATAGCTTCATAGAAAAAATAACATTCCAAATATTTTTCGCACACTATTTACTAAGTATCTACAATTTTATCTTTTTCTAAAAAAATGTTTTATTTTTTAATAAATTCTATTGTTTTTTACTACCAAAGATTTGAACTTTGTAATTTCCTATGAGGAATAAAATGAAATTAAAACATTTTTTGCCAGTTTTTCTAATCTTCCTCTTTCTCGTTTCTTGCGGTGAAGAGGGAAACAGCGAAAAACCGGAAAACGATTCCGGTTTAGTTGCGGATACTGATCCCGGCCAGAAGGAGGATAACCCGAAAACACCGATCGGTGATGCGTACGATTCAAGAAAAATCGATACAAGGTCTGTTCCCGGCCTCGGCATTGAGATGAAGGAGACAACACCGTTCAAGCCGAAAATGGAAACATACACTCTTCCAATCGCAAATTTGGATGAAATACTCAACCTCCAGCGCGATGTTCTGGATAAGGCGGGAATCAATCTCTCTGAAAATGCGAAAACAAAGCTGCTTTCAAACGGTTTTGTGGTTGTTCCTTCAGATCAAAAGCGCTTCACCGATGTCTACAAAAGCTTTGAAGTTGAAACCGGTTCCGATGGTGAAGATGTAATCCCGACCTACGTTACAGCCGACTCAGTCATGCATCTCTACCACATCTACTTTGAGCAGATTCTGAAATTCATCGAGATCAAGTATTTCATTCCGGATCTCGAGTCAATGACAAAATCGATGATTCATCACACCAAGCGATATGCCATCAGTTTTGAAGATAAGAAGATGCAGGATTCCATCAAACTTCAGCTCACCTATCTTTCCACTATCGGAAAAATCCTGGATCCCTCTTTCACACCGGAACCCGAAATCAAAGAGGTTGTGGAAAAGGAACTTGAGATGATGGAAAAACACGAGGCCATATTTCCAAGTGCCGTATTTACGAAAAACTGTCCGCTCCTGAAAAAATACGATGCAAGTGAAATGTGTGAGGGAATCCCGGAGGCTGAGGAGTGGAAAAATCTTAAAAGGGACGAGGAGTGCTACTGTGAGGATTTCACCCAGTACGTTCCGAGAGGTCACTACACTCAGACTGAGGATCTCAAAAAGTTTTTCAAGGCGATGATCTACATGGGCAGAATGACATTTTTGATGAAAAAAGATCGTCCCACTTCTGCGGCACTCATGCTTGTAAATACGCTGAAATCAGCCGAACTCAAAGACGGAAGAAAGGCAATCGACGTTTGGAACAGAATTTACAGAGTTTCATCCTTTTTTGCAGGAAATTCCGATGACCTTCTTCCGGATGAATACGATAAGGCATTCACATCCCTCTTTGGAGAAAAGGGGAAAATCACGAATCTTGCCGACCCGGCAAATATCCTGAAACTTGCCAACAAGATTGATGAACTGAGGGATCCCGGGATTCTCGGAGGATTCAAGAATGCGCTTCTTGAAACCAGAAATGAAACCAAGGGATTGCGTTTTATGGGCCAGAGATTCGCTCCCGACAGCTACGTTCTCGGTACGGTTGTGGGCGACAATGCTGGAATCTGGGCTGCTCATGAGAAGAGAAACGAAATCCTGGCTGAAGCAGAAAAAATAGCGGTTCCGGCAGCTTCGGGAACATGTAAAGGTGTTTCGAAGAAGGATCCGATGGATTTCGGAAACCTTGAGATGTACTGCGCCTGCAGAGCCGCAAATATACTTGATTTATCCGAATTCTGTCGCCAACTTCCATCCGGTTTGGATATTATGACGGCAATGGGGAGCAATACGGCAGAAAAGATTCAGAAAGAGAGAGATTACAAGTACGTATTCCTCGAAAAAACTCACAAGAGAGTTAAAAAGGAGTTTTCCGAGTATACAATCAAGGATTACTCTCAGAGCGCGTACTGGGGATGGCTCTACATGCTGCAGCCTCTTATAAAGGATTACGGTACAGGTTGGCCTGTATATATGCAGACAGACGCATGGAGGAATCTCACATTAAACAGCGCGCTTTCATCATGGTCGGAGTTGAGGCATGACACAATTCTCTATGTAAAACAGAGCTACACGGAAGCCTACGGCGGAGATGATGGGGATATGCTTGCTATGGAATCTAAATTTTACGGTTATGTCGAACCGCTTCCCGAGTTCTACCAGAGGGTGGCCAACATTACAGAGATGATGATAACCGGTCTTGAAAAACTGGAAATCGCTGATGAAAGTATAATTGACTCTCTCTCCTCGGCAAAATCTGTTATGAACCAGCTCTACGAAATAACCGAAAAGGAACTAACCGGAACCGATCTCAGTTACTATGACCTGGAATACATCAAAGATATTGGATCAACCTTCAATCGCCTGATAGAAAACCTTGCAGAGGTGGTCTCAGTGACAACAGGCGAATGCGAGGGAGTTGACTGCATCGAGGAGACATCTATCGAATATAGTGACATAAACGATCCTTTTGATGTCAGACTAATCGCCGATGTCCACACAGCCCCGGATATCATGAAAGTTCTGGAAGTGGGAACCGGAAACATCGATCTCATGATAGTCGTGAGAAGAATGAATGACGGATCACTTGGAGCTTCAATTGGTCCGGTATTCAGCTACCGTGAATTCGCCCATCCCATGAACGATCGTCTTACAGACGAAAAGTGGCGCGGAGAAATCCTGAAAGACAAACACTCCAAGGGTCTTCCCGAATGGGTTGAAAGCTACAGAGCTGCCGAATAGAAAAGATCAATAATTCCAGAATCAATTCTTTTCGTCCACAGATACACACAGATGGACACAGATGAAGATTATTTTTTCACTGATGCATGCTCCAGTAACACAAGTTAAGATTATGCAATAAAGCAGTATTGTTTAACAATGACTGATAGCTCCCAGTCTTTATGTATCTGTGTTCATCTGTGGAAAAAGATCTTGGAACTACCCGCAGATGCCGGCCCAGCCCCTTGCTTTATCTTCGAGATCGGCCATGAATGAGCTTTTCCCTGCGATGTATGAATCGATGTCGTTCGGAAAACTCTTTGCAAGATCCAGTTTAAGCTGTGAGTAGGCTCCCGCTATTCTTTCGTTGCTGCGTAGAAAATCACGTACGAGAAGGTGATCCAGAATCTTGCGATCACCATGCTTGAATATGTGGATATGGCAGGTTCTCTCCTCTTCGTTTCCTTTGATCACGAAACGCCAGCCGGAACAGATGTTACCCATATCAATATACGAGGATTCGCTGAGGCGGGAGGCCGCCTCCTCGACTGCATTTGCATCGGCAACAACAACCATGATATCAACGATCGGCTTGGCAGCCATCCCCTTAACCGACGTGGAGCCGAAGTGATGTATCTCCTGGCTTAAACCGGAAAGAATCTTTTTTAACTGTGCCAACTCATCCAGAAACATCTGTTCCCAGTTTTTATCCCAGGGAACAACCGAAACACGACGAACCATTATTCTCCCCCTTCAGGTAATGTAGAATGTAGAAAATCTACTATTAGATAGCTTTGTTAATTTTACCAAAAATTTTTACATTTTAAATATTAATATTTAGAAGAAAAAATTATTTTTCGCAACTACTTGAATTCCATGAATAAATCACAATCGAGACAAGCTGTACCGTAAAGTTGAATAACAGGCAAAAAAACAAAAACGGCAGGTTTAAACCTGCCGCCATGAAAAATGAGTGTAGTAAAAGAAACTACTTCTCACCCTCTTTCTTTTCGGTTTTCTTTACCTTGGGACCTCCGGCAGGTCTTTTCTTACCGAAAGAACCATTCCAAATTTTTCCTCTTCTGGATCTTTTGTCACCTTTTCCCATGAAGCCCTCCTTTTAATAATCAGTTAAAAATATGCAATATTACACCAAACATTGAGAACTATACATTAGAATTATTCTAAAGTCAAACCGATGATTTGCCTCAGATCAAACCGATTACCAAGATCACATTGATTCATCCTAATTTTGAAAAGAGATCAGGGTGAATATGTAGACAATATTGACAGAAAATAAAAATTCATGTATTTGTAACTGCCGAAAAGGGGGCGGGCTTCTTTCTATTTCACATTTCTCCAGGGGAATTTTGATGTTTAATTTTTCTAAAGACATATCCAAGCTTCATTTTAGTAGACTGATTTTACTATTCCTTATCCTTTCGACACTGTTTTCAACAGCCTATGGAAAAGAGGAAGTCAACTCATTCGGACTCAAGGGTGGTTTGAACTTTTCCAGAATAGTGGAATTTTCAAGAGCCAGGAGCTCTGAATTTCGCACAGATCCGGTTGTAACCCTCTTTTACAACAGATATTTCTCCCCCACTCTTATTTTCGAAACCGGCATCTCTTACTCCGGAAAGGGAGAAGACTACATTGCAACACACTACACCTACAGTTTTCTCCCCGACACAAAAGAGAAACTGGAAAGGAAAGTCAAATATTTGGAAATCCCGGCAACTATAGGATACTCAAATAGATTTGCAGATAGTTTTGAAGCAATATTTTCAGGAGGTATCTACATTGCGCTTTTGTACAAGGCAGAAGTAGACGACATTGTAGACAATGATCAAACTATGTTCAGTCACGGAGGCAGATTCAACAATATAGACTACGGTTTGACTGCGGAGACCGCATTAAGATTTTATTCAGGTAACTACAATAAGACTTTTTTTCTCATCTCATTCAAAACGTCCCTGGGAATTAGAGATGTGTATGATTCAGAAAGCACATTAAGATACTATCCCAAAAACGCAAAAAACCTCACATTATCAATAAGTGTTGGTATCGGGGAAAATTTCTAACAGAATAGCGAAAAAACTATTACAAACATCATAAATCAAACAATAAAAAAGAGTCTCCATGAGCAATATCAAAAGTCACAAATCCTATCAAGACATATATCTACTCTCATAATTTTTATCACATTTATTCTTTTTTGTTCCAACGGAATATGCAGTGAAAAACAAATGTCTGCAGGAGTCAGATTTGGAATAAATAAAACACGGATAATTCAATGGGAAACCGACAGATTTTCTGAATACTCACCAAGTTATACTCTAGACTCATTTTTCAGATAGATTTAATACAGGAATCTCTGCCGGAATATATTCAGCACTATTCTTAACCGGTGAAGACAGAGGGTTACCTATTACAGAATACGACTGGAAAGTGAATATTTTTGATCTCAGCTAATCTGCGGAACTCTTTTGCAATTTATAAGGATTTTTAGCATGGTTGAAATGATTTCTGGATTCACAAAATTCATATGGTAGTATGCTTCAGGAATTTTTAATCTACTTTTCCTGGGAGTTCAAAAATGCACATTCTTCTCTCTTTTTTTTCGGCAACCGGCACAACTCGAAATATTGCCGAAGTTATAAAAAATAAGATGTTCGATCTAGGCTGCATCGTTGATTTTATTGATGTTACTTCAAAATCAACGAGAAAATCCGTCGACATCTCCGGTTACGATGCCGCTATTTTCGGCGCTCCTGTCTATTCATCCATAGCTCCACGAGTTTTCTGTGACTGGCTAGGTTCACTTGAGGGGAAAGGAAAGAAGTGCGCAATGTTCTTCACTTACGGCGGATTCCGAGCAGCGCCGATTCACTACAACACAAAAAAGATTCTTGAGAGGAGCAATTTCCGTGTTGTTTCATCGGCCCAGTTTCCCGCTGCCCACTCTTTCAACCTCGCGGGCTGGAGGGCGCTGGAAAACAGACCGGACAAGCGGGATTTCGAACTTGCGGAAAAGTTCTGCGATAAAATTCTGGACTGTTTCTCTGGGAAAAATGAGGAACTGATGGCTGATCCCGAAAAATACGAATTCACGGAAGACGAACTGCAGACTATCGCAACATCCAGATTCAAGGCCGTCACCAAACTCCCGAAAAGAATCATAGAAAGCTGCGGCATGTGCAAAAAATGCGTGGGAAACTGCCCTACCGGAGCATTCGATGTGGAAACGATGGAAGCCAAGGAGGGAGTCTGCATCGCCTGCATGGCCTGCGTCGCCAACTGCCCCGAAAAAGTTATCAAAATCAACGACATGTCGGCAAGTTGGGAAAAGAAATCGGCGGCAGCAGGATCGCTTGAGGGAATCGAAGGGATAATACTGTAGCTCGGGAAGCTGCCAATTTTTCAAAGCAACAAAAAGCCAACATCTTTATAAACAATCACAACAAACAATAAGACTATTTGACTTTCAAACTCTTTTAATTTAACTTGTATTTTGATTCAACGTTAATAACATTTTGTAAGGATTTCTTCAAATGAAAAACTTTCTCATCGCTCTAACACTGTTTTTTATCATTTTCCCCGCTAAAAACACGTTTGCGCATGATCACGATTTCCGGATTTCCGGAGGATATTCAATTTTACCTTCCGGTAGTTACCCTCTTCCAGCGAGTGACGGACACGAATACACCGTAGAGACAAACTCTTTTCTCGGGTTTAATATCTCAGCCGAATATCTCTTCAATTCCTACTTTTCGACCGGCATCGACTACAACGTTTACGTCATTTCCGATGCCGAGGTAGAAGAGGAGGATCTTCCCGGCACAAACACAATCAATGTCGTTGAGTTATTTTTTCAGGGAACTATTCCCTTCACGCATGGATTTTCAGCCGCCTTCAGATTCGGTCTCGGAGGAGCCTTGCTCCATCTCAAGAACGATCGCGTAGTCAGTGGATATCAGGATAGCAAAAATGCAGGAGGAATCGCCGTTTTCATATCAGTCATTCCATCCTACAACTTTACGGATTCACTTGCCGGATTTTTCAAAATAAGGGGATACAGATCCTGGACTATATTTGACCTTCAGCCCGGAGATGTAATCGATCTAACACTCGGAGCTGCCTGGAGTTTCTGACGACAGGACAATTTTTCAATAGATATTCAACGATCCATCCCAATAATCATAGATGAATAAATGCTACAAAACAAAAAGAGTTAGATTCAGCAGAAAAAACATGAAAAAAAATTCTCTTTTCATACTCAAAATACCTGTAACATTTTGATAAATTTGCGAAAAATATCTAGCAAATCACTAGCCACCATTTTTTACCTGGAATTATCAAAACCTTGAATCATTAGAAAATATTACCAAATTAAAACCACAGGCTCTCTTTCAGGGCATTATGCGCAAGTATTTATGAAGATGCATGTAAAATCAGGTAGATTGAGAATTTGGAAGAAGACTTTAAAAATTATTTAGAATGAATTAGTAGACAAGTTTGATAGAATCTATATCAGCTCCGGTGTAGTAGGAGTAGAAATTCAGCGCAAAGGAGTTTCCGGCCTTCCAGAGTTCCTTGATTTCCTCCCCAAGTTTAACTGTGTGAAGTACATAATCGACAGAGTATGGCGAAAATGCGTATATGGAATCAAGAGTAGCGGATGAATCGTAAGTGAATAGATAATTTTCATCGTCAGAGTGTGTATAGAATAGCTCTGTTCCTTCAATTTCGACCATGACTTCGGCACCACTTTCGAAAGAGTGCATTTTGAAGGTAATGGCTGTAGGAACCTTGCTGCCACAGTCTACTCTTCCGCTTTTTAAAATATTCTGGGCACCCTCAAGGTCTCCACCATAGGCGAGTCTGAGTGCATACTGTCCACCTTCAGCATCGTTATTGGCTTGAGATCCATATTTTGTGATCCAGCCTTTCGGTTTTTCCTCTTCCCAGATTTCGAAATCGCCATTGAAAATCTCGCCGGGTACGGAACCTTCAATAACATCGTCGGATCCGCTGTTGCCATTTCCGGAGTCTTCCCCAACAGGCCATCCTTCTGTCGGCAGTCCAAAGTTGGAGTAGTCTTCCTTGTCATGTTTTGTGTAGTGATCGTTCCAGGCGAAGTTTTCGACTCCGAGATAGGGTTTCATTGCCTTTCTTCTAAGATCAACACCTTCCCATGGTTTAACCATATTAACGCCGTCTTCTCCAAGCACCTTTGCAGGCCGCTCTGAGAACTTTCCGAATGCATCTACGACAACTCCGTTTTTAACAAGTTTAATTCTGTCGTCACCGTTAAACCAAGTTACGGCGGGCAGCTCTTTTCCTGTAGCGGTATCTTTTGCCGGGTAACGGTAACTACACTTGTTCTCTGGAATGTTTGAATGGGCATCACAAATTGTAAAAATTCCGTGTGCCGCAAGTTTTCCACTCATTTCATAGGTTCTATCCGCACTGCAATCGGTATCGTCGTTTGCAACAAGACAAACTTTGTATTCGGACAAATCGATTTCGGCATCGGTCGAGTTATAAAACTCAAGTCCCTTATTCTTGTTAATACCGTCTACATACTCGGAAATAATGAGTTCCGGCTCCAGTTCAGGAATATCGGAATCGGTTACCTCTTCGTCAGTCTCTTCCGAATCAGCATCAACTACAGTGCCGTTCTCATCTGAAATTTCGTTATCGGTTTTGTCGTTTGACTTGTCCTCGACTTCACCTGTTGCCTCGTCGGATTTTTCACCGTTGTTCTCATCAGAAACTTCACTGTCTGTTTTGTCATCAGTTTTTTCTGCAACTTCGTCGGAGTCGGAAACTACAACATCACCGTCAACTGCGGAATCTGAATCATTTGCACTTTTCGAGCTATCCTCTCCGCACGCGCAGAAAAGAAAACACACTAAAAACATTAAGGAATAAATCTTTTTCATTCTCCTCCCCATAAAAAAGATCACTAATAAACCCCGACATAGTACTCGGGAAGAAAAGAAATACAACATAAACGACCACTGATTTTACTGATTAATCAGATTACCTTGATTACATACCGTGCTGCCTATCGATTTCCTACCGGATACGCAATTCATATCTATGCTCTCTGTTACTAAAATTCTTACTCTTATTAATCATCTTCATCATCTTAATCTGCGTAATCTGTGCTCCCTCTCTGGTTTATCCCCGGTTCTATTTCTTGAAACATCAGCCGGCTGATTTTACTGATTAATCAGATTACCTTGATTACATACCGTGCTGCCTATCGATTTCCTACCGGATACGCAATTCATATCTATGCTCTCTGTTACTAAAATTCTTCCTCTTATTAATCATCTTCATCATCTTAATCTGCGTAATCTGTGGTCCCTCTCTGGTTTATCACCGGTTCTATTTCTTGAAACATCCGCCGGCTGATTTTACTGATTAATCAGATTACCTTAATTACATACTGTGCTGCCTATCGATTTCCTACCGGATACGCAATTCATATCTATGCTCTCTGTTACTAAAATTCTTACTCTTATTAATCATCTTCATCATCTTAATCTGCGTAATCTGTGGTCCGCCTTCTCCCTCTTCATCATCTTAATCTGTGGCTCCTCTGGCGTTCATCTGTGGTCAATCTATGGTCCTATTTCTTGCAATATCAGCCGGGTGAAGTATTGTTCTCTCAATATTATTGTGAGGAGGAGTCCTGCCATGAAATTATTGTTAAATTGCTTGAAAGTGTTTTTTTTAATTTCTCTAATGCTAACAGCAGCATGTCAAGATGAAGTTAAACAGAAGAAAACTGAAATTGCTTACTCTGAAAATGTGGCAAAACTGATATCGGAGATTACGGGCGGAACCATAAAAAAAGAGGATCCGATAAAGATTCGCTTCGCCAATCCGGTTGTGGACGAGAGCAAATTTAATCTTGTAATCAACAAGAAACTTTTCTCCTTTACTCCAGAGATCGAGGGAAGTTCCAAATTTACGAACAGCCAGACTCTGGAGTTCACTCCCTCCTCCCCTCTTAAAAAGAATCAGAACTACTCGGGCAAGTTCTTTATCAAAAAGATTCTGACGGAGGAGAAGTATAAAAAGCTCAAACCGGTGGAGATGACCTTTCACGTTGCGGGAACTGAGGTAAAAAAGCTGGACGGTGAACTGAAACTTCTCAAAAAGAACAACCCCGACATTCTCTACCTGGACGGAAAAATCACTTTCAACGAAGCGGTAAAACTTGAGGATGTTCAAAAATCCGTTTCCCTCATCAGGTACGATTCCAATGGTAAGTTCATTGAAAAGCTGGAAGCGAAATGGAACAAAAGCGATGTCGAATTAAACACTTTCAGCTTCTGGAGTGAAAAGATAAAACGCGGCCAAAAAAGCAGCGAAATCCACGTCGTTATAGAGAAAGAGAAGCTTGAACTTGCCTCCACAATTACTAAAAAGATCGAGATTCCGGAGCTGAAAAAATTCGAGGTTCTCAGTAGTACGACTCTGGGGTCAGCGGGAAAACTGTTCGTCAAACTGGCATTTTCGGAAAAAATCCATCCATCACAACCTGTCGACGGTCTCATCGTTGCGAAAACGAAGGATGCGGGAAAGGTTGTAAAAAACCTTAAATTCAGGAAAAAAGATAAATATCTCTTTATCTACGGTGATTTCCAGAACGGAAACGAGTACACACTCCTGATTCTCAAGGGTCTCAAGGCTGCACTGGGAACAAAAATCGAAAAAAAGCAGACTCTCAATGTTAAATTCGAGGATATGCTTCCGGAGATAAGCTTTTCCAGCGACGGTGTTTTCCTCCCCTCTACCGACAGAAGCACTCTCCGCTTCAAGAGCGTCAATGTGAAAGAGGTGGATCTCAAAATAACCAAGGTTTATGAGAACAACATTCTCTACTTTCTACAGGATCAGAAATTGGATAGCTCAAAAACAAGAAGTGACAGTTTCTACGGGCTCAACCGCGTCGGAGTCGACGTAGTATCCAAAACGCTCAAGATCGGCAACAACAAAAACGAATGGCTCCAGCACGAGATCGATCTTTCCAAACTTCTTGCAAAGGACAGCACCGGTCTTTTCATAATCAAGCTCAGCTTCGAAAGGGAGGATATGCTCTACAACCTCTCCAGCGAACACGGCAGCTACTACGGAGACGACTACTACAACAATCCGAACAGTTACGGATACATCAGCAAGCACGGTAAGATATTCAAGCCGCTCATCATCAGCGATATAGGTCTCACCGCAAAGATTACGGACAGCGGCTGCAGAGTTTACGCCACAAACGTCACCACGGCTGAGCCGATGCCGAACCTCCTCGTTCGCATCAAGGATTACCAGAACCAGGTTGTTTTCAGCGGCAACACCGACGCCGAGGGAAAGCTTGTCGCTCCTGTTAAAAAGGGAAAACTTTTCCTTGTCGAGGCGGAGCACGACGGACAGAGAAGCATAATCAAGCCTTCGGAAATGAGATGGGAGCTTTCATCGTTCGAAACCGGCGGAGTTTCACCTTCGGAATCCGGAATAAAAACATTCATCTACACAGAAAGAGGTGTCTACAGACCCGGAGACAGCTTCAACATTTCACTTATCGCAAGGGACAAGAACGATTCATTCCCCAGCGGTCATCCGGTGACTCTCAAGCTCTACAATCCAAACGGCCAGCTGATGCACACCGAGACAAAATCGGATTCCGAGGACGGATTCTACACATTCGCCTGCTCCACAAAACCGGAGGACCAGACAGGAAACTGGCAGGCGAACTTCAAGATAGGCAGCTCGGTTTTCCACCACACTGTTAAGGTGGAAACTGTTGTTCCCTACAAGCTCAAGGTTACGGCCGAGGCGGATAAGGAGATTCTTACACAGGCTGAAGACAAACTTTCCCTCAAACTGGCATCCAACTACCTTGTCGGAGCGCCCGCAGCCTCACACAAGGTGAAGGTTACGGCGAAACTCCTCCACACGGAAAAGAGTTTCAAGAACTTCAAGAAATACAGCTTCACCAACGAGGCATCCTCATTCAAGGCCGTTACCGAGACGATTCTGGACGGCGAACTGGATAGTGATGGAAAGGCAACTGTGGAGTGGAAACTTCCCGCCCTTAAAAACGTTCCATCGGCCCTCACTTCAAAAATCAGGAGCTCGGTTTTTGAAAAGGGAGGAAGACCGGTTATCAACACCATCTCGATCCCTGTCGATCCCTACGAAACCTATGTGGGAATCAGGAAACCGGAGCTGAGATACGACACGGCCGAGGTTGGAAAAAAGCTCGAACTTAAAACCGTGGCGGTTGCCCGTGACGGAAAGGCAATTGCCGGAAAAGATTTAAAATACCGAATTTACAGAAACAACAGTTACTGGTGGTGGGAAAGTGATTCTCTCTCCCAGTACAAACTCAAATTCAAGAACAAAAACTCGACAGAACTCGTCAAGGAGGGATCCTTCATCTCCGCCGCCAGCGGAAACCCCATCGTTTTCACTCCGGGAGAAAGCGGCTACTACCTTGTGGAAGTCCAGGACGGAACGGAGGGACACACAAGTTCGACTTTCATCTACTCCGGCTACTGGGGAAGCGCAGGCGCATCGCCTAAGGATGCGGCGATTCTCTCTCTTTCCGCCGATAAGACATCCTATCTTCCCGGCGACGAAGCCAAAATAACATTCCCCACACCCAAGGAGGGAACAATTCTCTTAACCGTGGAAAAACTTGGCGAAATCCTCAAGGAGGAGTGGATAAAACCTGCAGCGGAAGAGGATACGACAACGGTAACTTTTGAAATAACCGACAAAATGGTGCCCAACGCATACGTTTCCGTCAGCGTTTTCCAGAAACACGGAAAGAGCTCCAACAACAGGCCCATAAGAATGTACGGAATCATTCCGGTTAAGGTGAAAAGACCCGGCTCGGAGGAGCGTCTCAGCATAAAAACGACGGAACATCTGGAACCCGGAAAGGAGTTCGAGGTTGAGGTTGAAACTCTGGACGGAACCGACACCCAGCTCACGGTTGCTGTGGTGGACGAGGGTCTTCTGGCTCTCACAAACTTCGCCACACCCGATCCCTGGAACAGTTTCTACAGCAAGGAGAGGCTGGGCGTAACAACATTCGATCTCTACGACAAGATAATCAATCCGGGAAGCGGCGATGTTTTCTCGAGATTTGTCGTGGGCGGTGATATGGACAGCTACAAAAAAAGTCAGCAGATGTCCAGAAAAGCCAACAGATTCAAACCAGTATCAATGTTCTCCGGAATAGTTGAAACCGAAAACGGAAAGGCGAAGGTGAAATTCACCATGCCGGAATACATCGGCGCGGTCCGCATAATGGCGGTGAGCGCAAAAGGCGCAAAGTACGGTGCCGCGGAAAAGAGCGTGAAGGTAAAGAAGGATCTCATGGTTCAGCCCTACCTCCCGAGATTTCTCGCCCCCACCGACAGCATAACCTTCCCCGTTTCCGTATTCGCAATGTCGGACAAGATAAAGGATGTTGAAGTTACGGTTAAAACCGAAGGTCCCATCGAAATGGGAACAACTTCACAAAGAAGCGTAACTTTCCAAAAGGAAGGGGAAAGGGAGCTTGAGTTCGATCTCAAGGCGCTGCCCGCAGCCGGAATTGCCAAGATAATCGTAGAGGCGAAATCTGGCGAAATCACCATCTCCAGCACCGTTGAAATCGACGTGAGACCCAGCTCCCCGAGGGAAAACAGTACCCAAACAGCTAAAATAAAACCGGGCGAAAAGAGTAAAATCACAGTTCCCGGCAAAGGGCTCAAGGGTACAAACCGCGCTATCCTCAGCGTAATGAAAAAGCCCAAACTCAACATAAGACACAGGCTGGATTTCCTCATCCACTACCCCTACGGCTGCATCGAACAGACAACATCGGCCGTATTTCCCCAGCTCTACCTCAAGGAGTTTTCGGGAGTGAACGAAAAGGCGAGAAGAAAGATCGACCGCAACATAAACAGCGCCCTCAGGAGACTTAAAAAGTTCCGCACATCATCCGGCGGTTTCTCCTACTGGCCCGGCGGAACAACACCGAGCAGATGGGGAACAAACTACGCGGGACACTTCCTCATCGAGGCAAAAAGACTCGGCTACGAAGTGGACGAATCCCTCCTCTCCGGCTGGAAAGCTTTTCAGGAATCGCAGCTCTCCGCCAAAAGGGACTCGAGGATGACAAGAGTGTACAGAGTATTCCTCCTCGCACTCTCCGGAAACCACAACTTCGGCGCCATGAACCAGCTGAAGGAAGGCGAACTGGAGCAGATGAACGATACGGAAAAGTGGCTTCTCGCCGGAGCGTACAAACTTGCCGGACAGGCCTCAGTGGCGGATGAAATTCTCCGCACGGCGGGAACAAAGGTGAATGAGTACAGCGAATTTGCCGGAACCTACGGATCAACGCTGCGCGACAAGGCGATCATCATGGATATGGCACTTTTGAACGGCCGCGACAGCGTGGTTGAGAAGCTTTACGAGCACATCTCACTCCACCTTTCGGAAGAGGATTGGTACTCAACCCAGACAACAGGCTACATGCTGCTCTCCATCGGTAAATACTTGAATAATTTGAGCGAGAACGACACAGCGACACTCAGCGGAAAGATAGTACGACCCGACGGAAAAGAGGTTCCCTTCTCCACAACCGGGCTCAAATACTCCATGCCGATAGAAAAGGATTTCGGAAAGGATTTTACGGTAGAAATCGATTCCGGTTCCGGAGTAAAGGAGGCGCACATAGTGCTTGAATGGAGCGGAATTCCCCTGATTTCCGAAATGGGCGACAGCAGCAAAAACCTCGCTGTGGATGTGAAATACCTCGACGAGGACGGCTACAGAATCGATCCAGCCGAACTGAAGCAGGGAAAATCCTTCTGGATTCACCTCAAGGCCAAAAGAAAAGTAAAAAGAAAAATAGAGGAGCTCGCCCTCCAGCAGATGCTTCCCGCAGGCTGGGAGATTGAAAACACAAGACTTTCCGGCGAGGAGATGCCGCCCTGGACAAAGAACATGAATCTCAACAGAGAGGAGTACACCGACATCCGTGACGACAGAATAATCTGGTTTTTCGACCAGAACAGGTACGCAAAAGATCTGGAATTCCTCGTAAAAATCAACGTCGTGACAAAGGGAAGCTTCACCGTTCCTCCCGTACTTTTCGAGGCGATGTACGACAACAGGTTCAAAGCCACCCGCAAGGGATTCAGCGTTAAAGTCAAGTAGCCTCAAATGTTACGAAAATTCCTCGAACGCAACAAATTTGTAAAGACGGCGGAAAAAATAATCTCCGCCGCCGCCCTTCTCGTTCTTCTCTACCACATGATCCCCATAGAAGTTGAAAAGCTGGCCCAACGGGAAAGCAAGGTGGTTGTGGATAAAAACGGTGAAATACTGCGTGTTTTCACAAACTTTGAGGAGCAGTACCTTCTGCCCCTCCAGTTCTCCGCACCCATTCCCGAAAAACTCAAAAAAGCCGTAATGCTCTTTGAGGATAAAAGATTCTACAGCCACTTCGGAATCGATCCCGTCTCCATCATGCGCGCCGTAAAGCAGAACATCTCGGCGGGCAGGGTAAAAAGCGGAGCCAGCACCATAACAATGCAGCTCGCAAGAATAATGAAGGAGAAGCCGAGAACCGTAACAAACAAGATCTACGAAGCGCTCCAGGCCATCAAGATCGAAATGAACTACACAAAAGATGAAATTTTCAAGCTATACCTCAACTTTGCGCCCTACGGCGGAAACAACTTCGGCTATCACACCGCATCCTACCGCTACTTCCGAAAGAGCCCGGAAAAACTGACATGGGCCGAAGCCTCGCTTCTTGCAGTACTTCCCAACCAGCCGACAGTACTGCATCCCGGAAAGAACACCAGAAAGCTCTCGGCAAAAAGGAACAGGCTCCTCAAAAGAATGTGGGAAGCCGGAATGATGGATAAAGCATCCTACCAACTGGCACTTCTTGAAAAAGTGCCCGATACCGTCTACAGATTCTCCGGCGCAGCGTTCCATCTTGCCGAAAAAGTGAAAAAAACAGAGAAAACCAACCTCATAAAAACCACAATCGACAAAACCATACAGAAACAGCTGGAGGATATTGTCCTCCGCCACTCGAAACATCTACAGGCCAGAGGAATAGACAACATCTCAGTCATAGTGGCAGATACGAAAACAGGAGAAACCACCGCATACATCGGCTCGCAGAACTACTTCGACAAGGCTAAAAAAGGTATGGTGGACGGAGCAGACGCCCCAAGATCATCCGGCTCCATCCTGAAACCCTTTCTCTACGCACTCAGCATGGACGAAGGACTAATAATTCCATCCACACAGCTGCGGGACGTCGAAACCTACTACGGCACATTCATGCCCAAGAACGCCGACAACAGATATCACGGAATCGTAACCGCCGAAGATTCGCTCATCCGCTCGCTGAACGTACCCGCCGTAAGGCTTTTGAACCTGTACGGCATCGAAAATTTCTACAGTTTCCTCAAGCAGGCCGGAATGACAACACTCTTTCGAACCGCCGAAGAGTACGGATTACCACTTATCCTCGGCGGTGCCGAAGCAAAATTGACGGAAGTTGCAGCAATGTACCGGGCACTCGGAACAATGGGCAACTTTTCACCACTCACCGTGCTTAAACCTAATGACAAAGTAGGTAAAACGCTGATCAGCCGCGGCGCAAGCCGGCTCACATTGGAGATGTTGAAGAAGCTCAACCGCCCCGGAATAGAGAACAGCTGGAACCGCTACAACAACCAGTGGCCCATAGCCTGGAAAACCGGGACAAGCTACGGCCAGAAAGATGCCTGGGCAGCAGGAGTGACACCGGAGTGGACAATAGCAGTGTGGGCCGGAAACTTCGACGGACGCGGGAGCAGCGACCTCGGCGGAGCAATCTCCGCAGGCCCCATAATGTTCGATATCCTGAACGCGCTTCCCAAAAAGCCCGAAAACAGATGGTTTGAAAAACCCGAAGAAGACCTTATCACCATTGAAACCTGCCCGGAAACAGGGTTTCAGCCAAGCATCCACTGCAGGGAAAGAACAGAAGCCGAAGCGCCCAAAAACGCAAAACCGCTTCGCCTGTGCCCCTTCCACACCACAATCCACGTTACGAACGACCAAAAACAGCAGGTGAACGCAAGCTGCTGGGAAGAAAACAACCATAAAGCCATCAGTTTTCTCTCCTACCCGCCCGAAATCACCCAGCACATGATAGAAAACGGAGTCCCCATAAAAGAGCTCCCACCCTTCAAACCCGGCTGCAAAGCCACCCGCAGCATCAATCCCCTCCGAATAATCTACCCCCAAATGAAAACAATCGTGCGAATCCCCACCGATTTTCATGCAAAAAAGCAGAAACTCGTCCTGAAAGCCGCCCACCGCAACCCAAAAGAAACCATCTTCTGGTACATGGACACCAAATACCTCGGCAAAACCCAAAAACGCCACCAAATATCAGTGGATCTAATGCCGGGAGAGCATGTACTTGAAATTTTGGATAAGGATGATAATCGGAAAAGGGTGCGGTTTAGGGTTGGCGAGTGAGATTGGGTATTATTTATTAAAAAATGCCTTTATCTTCGCTAATTAAGGCAATCAGCCTAAAGGAATTATTCTTTAATATCATGTGATACACCAGACTTCTTCGTAACAATAATCAGATAATTCCTTTGTCCTTTTGTTTATATCGGTTTTATTCCATCGCCCATTGAATTCATCTGCAAATTCTTTAGGCAGAGATAGGTTGGACTTTTTATATGTATCTATCTTAATTCTTACATCCTTGTTGCCGGCTAATCCATTTAGTGTCTGTCCTAGAGGTAGAAGGTTGCCGATCATTCCAACATATTCTTTGTTTCCTTTTGATTGTGATAGTATGTGCTCAAGCGATATATTGTCTGGATGTAGCTCATTTGTGCTAATCTTATGCCTTTCAATATTGCTGAATATGTACTGTATAAGTTTCTTGTCCTTATTATATCCTTTGTAATATTTTAAATTTGAAAATTTATTATAGAAAGTTGTTGAATCCGGTATGCGCTCTTGAAGCCTATCTTTTAGTATTTTCAAAACCTTTTTCGCTTCTACATTGTTTTTTGAAGCTTGCAACTCCCTAGCTGCTCTAGAATAACTTGCTTCTACACCTGAAGGACGCAGAGAACAGACAGCATTAAACATAAAGTGAAACTTCTCGAGGAAAATTAGAATATCTTTCTGATCAGAGAATTTGACAATCCCTTTTTCTTTCGCCTTGAAAAGACTGAGTAAAAATGGTCTTTGCTGTGTTAATCCAAAAACTTTAAAAGCAGTTAGTGCTTTTATTATTGGTTTTTCTTCATGTTGTTTAAAATCTTCTATTAGAGGAGCAGAAACTCTTACATATATTTTGGCATCGTCATGAAGTTCATTTATAAAGTTAATAGGTACAATTTTATTTTGCATCCATCTTTTCCTGAAAGCTTTATACATGTTGTCAGTACTTACGTATGAATGTTTGGATATCCACCAATGGCGTACAAAAGTTTCTAAACTACCGATACCATCTCTCGATGAAATTGTGCTTCTAATTTTCTTCCATGTCGTTTTTGCGCAATCATCTGGATGTGTACTATTAAGCTCTTTAAACAGCCTGTTTTTTATCAAGTCAACAAAGCTAAGGTTCATACCTCTTGCATTCAATGTTTCGAAAATAGTGTAAGCTTCTTCTTCTTCAGCAACTGTAATAAAAATTACCTTAAGGTATTTTACAAGTTGTTCTCTCAAAGCTTTTAGCAAAACAACATAAATATCATCACAAACGCTATCTTCAATTTTAAAGTGTTTTTGTAAATTATCTCTTGAAGTTAGGTTATATAGATCATTGTAAGAATTTAACAAAATTTTTTCTTCTAAAGATTCTGCCTTTAAATGTTCTTTTTTTTTGTGTTGGATTGTCCGTTGAAAGAAAGGCTTTGGTGTTTCATTTTCAAGTTTGAAATAGTAAATCCCATCATCATCTTTTCCTGCTATAAAGTTATCATATATAGAATCTGCCAAATTTTTTTTCCCAATTTCAAGGAACCTGTGACACAAAACTGAGAGTAGGATCGTAATCGTTGTTAAACGTTGTTGACCATCAACTATTTGAAGTATACTTGATTTATCATCTCCGACAAGCACTAGTGCACCTATAAAATATTCTTCATGGGATACTTCAGTTTTTTCAATTCTGATATTTGTTACTATATCATCCCAAAGTTCCCTTACCTGCTCTTTTGTCCATGAATACTCTCTTTGAAAACGAGGGACAACATATTTTTTCTTTACAGAAAAAAGATCTGAGATCGTCCTGGTGTAGGCATGTAATTGCATTTTAAACCTCACTTATATAATGATCTATAATGGAACACAACGTGGACGGGGCGGCACTTTTGTAATGGAACCCAATGGGGACGAACCTCGAACGGGGACGGGTCGGCACTTTTGGAACCTCGAACGGGGACGGGTCGGCACTTTTGTACTTTTCATTAAAATATTTTGCTCCAACAACTCCAGCATTACCGAGCAATCCTGAAAAAACTCCCAATTTACACCCCTTTTTAATAATGTAATCGCACCAAACCGATTTTTTACAAATTATTACACAAATTCTACCTAGCAGATTACTCTTTTGATTTATCAATGTCAATTAAAGAAACCAAATTTGTGTTAGGGTTGTGCGATTTTTTTAATTCCTTGAAATACACAAAATACAAAATACAAAATACAATGGGGTCGAGGCGGCAGATAGACATTTTACATGGCCGATTTAGTGATTTCTCTGCTCGGCAGGTACCGGAAAAGTGGACTTTGTGGACGAAACCTCAAACGGGGACAGGTCGGCACTTTTGTACTTTTCATTAAAATATTTTGCTCCAACAACTCCAGCATTACCGAGCAATCCTGAGTTCCCAATGGGGTCGAGGCGGCAGATAGACATTTTAAGAAACGGCAACGGGGTCAAGCCGGCATTTTTACATTTTTATTGCTGTTAATTTCGTGCATTTTCAGGTGCACCTTCTAACACAACGGGGGCGGGTCGGCACTTTTGTATTTTTGGTCCTGGAAACCTCAAACGGGGACAGGTCGGCACTTTTGTACTTTTCATTAAAATATTTTGCTCCAACAACTCCAGCATTACCGAGCAATCCTGAAAAAACTCCCAAATTACGATCATTTTTAATGATGTAATCGCACCAAACCGATTTTTTGTAAATTATGAAGAAACCTCAAACGGGGACAGGCCGGCACTTTTGTACTTTCCATTAAAATATTTTGCTCCAACAACTCCAGCATTACCGAGCAATCCTGAAAAAACTCCCAAATTACGCCCCTTTTTAATGATGCAATCACACCTAACTGGTTTTCTACAAATTATCACACAAATTCCACTCAGCAGATTACTCTTTTGATTTATCAATGTCAATTAAAGAAACCAAATTTGTGTTAGGGTTGTGCGGTTTTTTTAATTCTTATGGACTTTGTGGACAACGTGGACGGTGGTGATTGGAGGTGGTTGCGGGTCTCAAATCAGGAAAATATCCTGCCTTGAACTGATGGAACTCTGCCGGAAAAGTTATTTTGAGGGTTCAGGTTGCTGTTTTTTTGTGAATATTTTTCTGGGTGCTTTTCCATGTAGTTTTTTGAGACGTAGCATGCTACGTCTCTACGGTTGAGCGATTTGCGACAACTTATTGTAAATATCTCTGGTTTTTCATAGGTGTCGGCATATTTATCTTCTTTTATTTCTCAATTCTTTTAATCCCATTATCTTCAATAAGCAATTTCATCTGATGGATTGCTGTCTTGTTTAAAATCCTTAATCTTTCCTCCTGTGGCATCTCTCGTTCAATAAGGCAAAATACAATGGGGTCGAGGCGGCAGATAGACATTTTACATGGCCGAGTTAGTGATTTCTCTGCTCGGCAGGTACCGGAAAAGTGGACTTTGTGGACGGTGTGAGCTTGAAGAAACGGCAACGGGGTCAAGCCGGCATTTTTACATTTTTATTGCTGTTAATTTCGTGCATTTTCAGGTGCACCTTCTAACACAACGGGGGCGGGTCGGCACTTTTGTATTTTTGGTCCTGGAATGAAGATTTTAGCGATTCCCAATTATTTTCAACTCCATTACCAGAGGATATTATTTTTTATCCAAATCTTATTCTGGAAACTTGGCATAAAAAGCACCTTTCATAAAAGCTTCGATCGGGTTGTCTACATTGCTCCCACCTTTAAGAACAGCATCTATCTCACCAGCAACAGCGCCACCGTGTCTTATGTCCACTAATGTGAAATTTATGGTGCCTCCAACAGAGCTATACATTCCTTCTACTCTTGCAGGAAAATCACTGTTAGAAAGGCTGATATTTATTGACGGATACTCTGACTCAACAAGATTAACCACACCTTTTGGAGTATCTGTTAAAACAGTAAACATTAAAACATTGTATCCATATTGCAGTCTTATTAATCCACTCTTTCCATTAAAGTGTGCATCATAACCTGAACCTAAAAAACTCTTTTCAAATTGTTTATCAAAGACGACATCTACGTCTGCCCAAATAGTATCCGTTTCACACATTTTATCACGGCAATATTGTTTTATTCTATCCGGACAGTCAAACCTGGAATGGCATTCTATGCAATGACCATTATGGCAGCCTTCATCGCATTCCTTTTCAATTCTAAATTCTCTGCAGCCATCATTATCATAATCTCCGCATACGAAGACACTGTCACCTGAACATTCTTTATCATCTATACGATCACACTCATGATCACAATCTTTTATACAATCGTAGCCTATGTCCATATAGCCTTCATCACATTTGCATGCGGTCTCATTTTTTTCATTGATGTAGCATTTTCCATGGCCTGAACATGTAACACCGGAGCATCTAGAATCCTGAATACAACTGAATCCCTTTGAAACATAACCTTCGTCGCAATTGCATGATGCGTAACCGTCTTCCTCAGAAAAGCATGTTCCGTGCCCAGAACAAGTAACACCAGAACAAGGCCCAAAACCATCTCCTTCACCATCACTGCATGAAAAAAAGCTGATCGAAAATAAAAAAATAAAAACAAAAACAATTTTCATCAAATCCTCCATATTTATTTGATATGCACACTTAAATATTCCCAACAATAGAGTAGTTTTAGCAAAGAATCAATTTTTTACTAGATTTATATAATCGCGCATTATTTAATTACTAAATCAAACCCATAGAACCCATAGGTGGTCGAGGCGGCAGATAGACATTTTACATGGCCGATTTAGTTATTTCGCTTCTCGGCAGGTACCGGAAAAGTGGACTTTGTGGACGATGTGAGCTTGAAGGAAATGCCCTAAGGTGTGACATGATTGTTATAAAAACAATTAGAACCAATGGGGTCGAGGCGGCAGATATACATTTTCATGGCCGAGTTAGTGATTTCTCTGCTCGGCAGGTACCGGAAAAGTGGACTTTGTGGACGGTGTGAGCTTGAAGGAAATGCCCGAAGATGTGACATGATTGTTATAAAAACAATTATTTCAAGGTTTTCACCAAGAGCCCAACGGGGACGGGTCGGCACTTTTGTACTTTTTGTCACTCATTAAGGTAGAGGCGGCATTTTTATATTTTTATTGCTGTTAATTTGGTTCATTTTCAGGTGCACCTTCAAGGGAGAACACTAAGGAAAAATAAATAGTTATCACGGTCACATAAACGAAACCCAAACTTCAGAATCAAACATCGAAACCACCTTGATTTCATTGACAAATATTCAACTATCAAAAGTGCCAAGCCTAAAAAATATAAAAATACCGGATCGCCCCCCTGCAATTTCTGTCGTCTCATTGTCAACTTTTTGTGGATGAATATTTTTTTGCGCCAGAAAAATCCCCTACTTTCTCTTGGGACTATAAAATTGACAGCGGATGGAGACGGAACTAGAGTTTTTTGAACATAACTGAAGAGGATTCGTATGAGAAGATTTGTATCTGCTGAAGAGCTGAAAAACAATTTAAATACTCAAGGTTGGGTGGTTGCGGACTGTCGTGCAGACCTTTCAGACCATAAGTTTGGAAGACGCTCCTACAAAGAGGGACACATTCCAGGATCTGTTTTTATTGACGCGGAAAGGGACTTGACCGGAGTTATCTCTGAGCATGGCGGAAGACACCCTCTGCCTGATATGGAGCGTTTTAAGGAGTTTCTTGAATCGCAGGGTATTTCAAGTTCTTCAACAGTTGTTGCCCACGGTATGTTCGCAGCCAGGTTTATCTTCATGCTGCAATTGATTGGCGTCGACGGTGGAATGCTGCTTGACGGTGGTATTGACCGCTGGAAAAACCTGTTCTATCCGCTCGAAAGTGAAGAGGTACAGCCGCAGAGTGGAAACATCACCTCTTCTCCAGCTGAGGGGCTTATCGTCCATATGCCAAGGATCAGAGACCACCGAGATTCGATGCTTCTTATTGACTGTCGTTCTCCGGAAAGATACCGAGGTGAAAACGAGCCGGTTGATCCTATTGCCGGCCACATCCCTGGAGCAGTGAACCGCTTTTGGATGGATAACTTCTCTGACGACGGAATCCTGCTTCCGATTGAAGATCTGAAACTCATATACAGAGTCATAGCTCAAACAGAGAAAGAAGTTGTTCTGCAGTGTGGAAGCGGTGTCACAGCCTGCTGGAACTGGGCTGTCCTCGAAGAGCTCGGTCTGAAATCAAAAATCTACATGGGGAGCTGGAGCGACTGGATCAGCTATCCGGAGAATGTTCAGTAATCCACAATCAATGACATTAAAATAAAATGGAATCTATGGCGCGAATAGGGAGATTTTTTTTGAGTTTAGTAATCAAAAATCGTTTTAAATTCTCCGTTATTGCAAATTGTACAAAAAATTTCCTTATCTTTCTCTGAACTTTCACTGTAGTTTTTAGGGTTAACCCCATTTACTCCAAATTTACTACTGTGATATAGACATATCTCGTGTCCGCCAATACAATCAACTAAAAATTCACCAACATCCCTACGATTTGAAAGTGTACCAAAGAGGCTAGACATCAAACTATTTTCAAATCTATTTTTATCGATATCATAAAAGTCAATATCATCAGTCATGAGCAGGTATTCATTGTTATCTTTTTTATATTTCCTTTCTATTATCCACTTTAATTTTAAGTAACCGGAACTAAGATTCAGCTCACTTTCAGTTTCAACATCTAAACCTACATTGGCATAAGTTATCTTCTTAATGGAAACTCTTTTGTTTTCAAGTGGGACAGAGAATGACAGATAACATTCTTTTTCATATCCTTTCTCTAAAGAATATGATGGATTGCAATAATCTCTCAAATTTGTTGTACTTGAAGAAGGAATCAATGTAAGACCATCTGCTGTTGTTACAGTGAAATTTTCAAATCCTATTGGAATTTTTTTATCTAACTCATTCTTTATTTTTACCTGAACAACCAAAAACATTTCATTGTATTCCGCCTCGCGCGGATGGTTATCAAAGAATTTTGATGACGTAACTGAGATCGTTACTTTTTCCTTGGCACTAGTATTGTCTCCTGAATCATCATTTTCTTCACTATTCTGATCATCTGTCTTTTCATCAGTGTCTCCATTACCCTGGTCTTTACCGCTGCCGTCATCCTTAACAACGTAGGCATATTCACTACCACTTGATTCAGGATCACATCCAAAACACAAGATAAGCAATAAAATATAACTACATGACATTAATTTTTTCAACATTCGAACCTCCTAATATTAAACATTAAATAAAAATTTCAACAACAGTATTTTAATAGCATTACCTTAGTAAATCAAATAAAAACTAAACTTTATTTACAACAGCATCTTTAAAACAATTTCAAATTAACATTATCAAGTCGATTGAACAGCTATTTGTAATAAGTAATCGACAAAACAATCACACCCATCCTGCATTTTTTCATGAGATCAAATTCATAAATGACATTATAAAATAGCGCATAGAGGTCGAGGCGGCAGATAGACATTTTACATGGCCGATTTAGTGATTTCTCTGCTCGGCAGGTACCGGAAAAGTGGACTTTGTGGACGGTGTGAGCTTGAAGGAAATGTCCTAAGGTGTGATATGATTGTTATAAAAACAATTATTTCAGTAAATTCAACCATTTTTTCTCCAACAATATTTTTCTTCCCGTGATTATTACGGTCTCTTTGAGACGTAGCGTGCTACGTCTCTGCGGTTGGATCATCCGGCACCACGGATTTTAAATATTTTCGGTTTTTCAGCGGCTGTATTGGGTATTATTCAAATATTTCGGGCAAGTCAGTCGTTGAATTCAACAAGATATTTTTTTCTCGGCGCAATAGAAACTTGACCTCTATATACCGGACAATAGAATACATATATCGCGAATTATCTAAGGAGTTTTAAAATGTTACGCTATTCATCGCTTATTTTCATGGTCATCTTTTTTTTATTCGCATGCAGTGAAGACGACACAAAGTACAGTGCCGGGCTGAAGTCAAAAACTGATGCGGATACGGCATCAGAAACGGTAGACGAAGGTGATGTTACGAAGGATGATCCGGCAAAAAATGACGAGAACAATAATCAGACTGAAGATTGTAATGAGAACGACACCCGTTGCAACAACGAGAATGTAGAAAAGTGTGTAGGCAGCAATTGGAAACTATGGGACGATTGTGTTGTTGTTGACAAAATATGTGCAGTATTTGAAGGTGAAGCCCAGTGTATCGATAGGGAAAAGGAGGATGGACCAGATCACAATTCTTCTGGAGGAGACGATACGGATAATTCCGAAAAAAATGACAGCGACTATTCTTCTGATGAAGATTCGAATACCGGAGAAGGGGATGTTGATAATTTTGTTGCCGTAGATAATGATGACAATGACCTTTTGGATAACGATCTTGTACAGAACGATATCGACACAGCTACTCCGACAACAGGAAGCTATGGCGGTGACTGTTATCCGAATAAAACCTGTAACGAAGGACTTGTCTGCAAAAACAACGTATGTCACAATCCCGAAGATAATGTCGCCGGAACGTTAAACAGTGAATGTTATCAGAATGGAACATGTAATGAGGGATTAAAATGTGTTAACAACATTTGTGAAGATAATTTGACAGGAACATACAAAAACAGTTGCTATCAAAACAATACCTGTGAATCCGGATTGAAATGCATAAATAACATATGTGAATCTCAAGATTCCGGGTCTCATGGCAACAGCTGTTACAGTGACAATACATGTGATGAAAACCATGTGTGTGACAGCGACTTATGCGTTAATAAAAACCAGTGTCTCCAGATCAAAGAAGGAATGAACCAAAATTTTGTTGTTAAAGGCAGAAAACGGGCTTTCATTCTCAACCTTCCGGATAATGTCCAGTCAGAAGAGATCTGGCCCGTAATATTCAATTGGCACGGTGTGGGTGATACCGCATCGAACATGTCCGGTCTACTCAGTGGATCGGTAAACAACCAGACGATGCCGTTCATACTTGTTACACCGGAAAATGACGATGAATTTGTAATGCAGACAATGAAAGGAATTGATTGGGATATATTAAATATTAAAGACGGGAGTGCAGAGGTGGAACTTTTCGACGGAGTTCTGGCTTGTATTGAGGAGCGCTGGGGAGTCGACGAGAATCACATTCATACTACGGGATTTTCCGCAGGAGCGATAAATTCAAATGCGCTCGGAGTTATCCGAGGGGAGGTTCTTGCATCTATCTTTACAAACTCCGGAGCCTACTTTTCCAATCCGGACAACATTGCAGCCATGGACAGCATGACCGCAAACTTCCTGCAGTGGCCGGCTGTGTCACATGGAAACAGATATGTACAGGTTCTCATGCACGGATCACAAGCTGAAGATATCTATGGAGCAGGTCCCACTGACATAAATTTCTATGAAATGGCAATAAATGATGCCGACTATCTCAACGAGCTTGGGCACGATGTCATAATCTGCAATCACGGCATGGGCCACACAATCTCAGATATCAGCCACATGATAAAGTTTTTCAAGGATCATCCCAAAGGCACCGTCGACTCCCCTCACAGTGGACTTGACGGTTATCCGAACTTCTGCGAATTTAGACCTAAGAATCAATAACGTAACAAAAAACAGAAGCCTCTCAGGCAAAAGATTCTTTTAAAAAAAGGGAACGTAAGATCTTTTTCTTTATGCGATTGGATATTTTTTCGTGGGCATCATGAGTTAGGCACCATCATCGACTTTAATTAATTTCTTACATCATTTTTTAGGGATTGATAAATTATGCATTCTCAAAAATGAGAGTTTATCCCAATAACCTCTTTGAAAAACAATTTTGTTATTTTGAATATGAAAAAAGCCACATCCTCTAAGCCCCAGAGGGTCTTTCCATTCAAGTATGCCCCAATCACCATCTTCAAAGATGTTTTCAACTATGCAGGTCATATCTGCCTGTGAAAATTCATTCGAGAACATTTATTTAATTGATTCTTTACCTTCTATCGGCTCGTTTGCAACTTGGTGATTTACAGCATTGTCTGCATAAAAGTCAGCAGTTAAATCTGCATCACCTTTGTTAAATGCATCTACCCATTGAATAATCAACTCTTTCGGCTTCATAAAATCCACTCCTCTAAAAATAGCTCATCAATATACACAAAAACTTTTATAAAACAACTTTCTCAAACCCTATTAGAGGCACACAATCCCAAAAAAATAGAGAACTTGGGAAGGGCGGAACTTTTGTACTTTTGTTGCACATTAAATGTTACGACCATCAATCATCGTCCTTTTCAGAACCATAATAATTGCTCCGATAACTCACTCCGGGCTCAGTTACATTGCGCAGGAACCCCCAATCATTGCCACTATAAAGTCCGATAAATTTTTTAAGTTATTGGCCAGCAAATATTAAAAACAAATTTAACACCAAAGACTCTGAAAAACAGCTTGATAATATTATTGATAACTATAAAATGATATTTTGTTCTTCTTTTGCTATTTTGGGAAGGGATGAAATAAAAAAACTCTTCCTTATTGAAATGACTCAAATTATATATAGTAAATAAAACCATGGATATTAAAGATTTACTTAAAGTAAAAACCAGAAAAGATTTAAGAAAATGGCTGCAGGTTAATCATAAAACAGAGAAATGTTGTTGGATAATAGTCAGTATGTCTCCAAAATCCGACACAATACTTTATCTTGACGCTGTTGAAGAGGCTCTCTGTTTCGGTTGGATTGATGGAGTGAAAAAGAAAATTTCTGAAAATCAACTTGCGCAGAGATTATCGCCCAGAGCAAAAAAAAGTTCGTGGACTGAATTAAATAAAGAGAGAGTACGACGTCTTGAAAAACTTGGATTAATGACTGAATCCGGAAGGAAGGTTCTTCCAGATATGAATATAGATTCATTTGTAATAGATAAAATAATTTTAGAAAAACTGAATTTTGACGAGACCACCTACAAAAATTACATGGCCTTTCCCGAAATATACAAAAGAATTAGAATAGATAACATTCAAAATGTAAAAAACCACCATGAATTGTTTCAAAAAAGGCTACTCAAGTTTCTACAGAACACGAAAATCAACAAGATGTATGGCCAATGGAACGATAAGGGGCGGCTAATTGAATAAAATCACATCTCAAACGCCCAATGGGGTCAAAACGGCAAATATACATTTTTCATGCTCAATTTAGCAGAGGATTGACTTTTTATGACAGTTTCGCTGCGCCGCATCTTCCGGAATAAATGGACTTTAAGGACAAGGTGGACGTTATGGCGGTGCGAGTTTGAATTGATACCAGATGGGACGACATGCTTGTTATAAAAGCAGTTGCTTCAAGGCCTGCACAGGCTTTTTCTCTGCGGATATTTTTCTTTATGGCATTCCAGTGATTTGTTTGAGACGAAGCGTGCTAGGTCTCTGCGGGCGAACTCGTGCTGTTTATTGTAAACGGACAGTCGTGTGAAAATTGTTTTTAATTTGGTGTAATAGGCGTAGCTGTTGTAATGAATTAGACGATTTTATGCCACTCGTTCCGATATGGTGACAAGTACTGACTTTTAAGACGGAATCATAGATGTCCCAGGGATGGTATATGCTAAAACAGAAATTCGATTACAACCGCTACGACAGCTGAAACAAGAAAAAGTAAATAGTAAATACACATCTCTTTTTTCATGCCGCAATGCCTCCTAAGGCATTAGATCCCAGGTGGCTGAATCAATTTCATAACATTCTCCACGTTCAACCTTTTCCATAGCGAAACCGGTCACTTCCACAAGTATCACATTCTCAAGGCGACCCTTAGAACCCTTGGGTGGATCGATTGTGGGATCGTCTCCCGGAACCATATCAGTCACTATCATCGTTCCAGACTCCTGGGCAAACTCCTTAGCAAAGGGTGCAGGGGGGAAATCCTCCAGAATCGTAACAATATAAGGGGCCTTCCTGTTTATAGAATTCTCACTGCTTCCAAGATCAAAAGTCCCTTTCTTAAGTGATGAGGTTCCATCTTTCCATGAGAAAGTCATTTTTATCAAATCGGGAATTGCAACATCCCCAATCGATGGAGAGAAGGTTCCCTCATATTTGTGATATGATGCGGAACCGGATTTTCTTGTAAAATTCACGTCCGTGATTTTTGTGCAAACCCTCTCTTCGCAGCTAAGCTGGTCCGTGCTGCACCACTCGCTCTTTTCACAGCTTCCGCAGACTCCTCCGCAACCGTCGCTTCCACATATCTTTGTTTTACCGTCGGCCGTTTTACAGCTCGGCGTGCAGAAGGTATCCCAAGAGCTATCTTTAATCTCAACACACTCTCCGCCCTGAACCTGCGTATAACTGTTGTTTTCATGATTTACAACCACCTGCACAAGTCTGACATCCTCAAGACGTCCCTTTGATTGCCCCTTGAGATTGTTATCGGCATTCGGCTTTATCTCATCAACGTGGAGAAAACCCTTCTGTTGAAAAAAGAATTTCGTATAATTGATACCGATCGGTGTTGTCTGGAAATCTTCCATGAGAACAAGACATTCCTCACACTCCGAAAGCAGCTTGTTCTTTCCCTCTGAAAGGTTATGGACACCTACAGCGGTCGCGGGGGTAAGAGTCATCACGAAGTTGTCTTCAACTGTCGGATCCCCGAGAAGAGGCCTGAATGGGATTGTATAGTAGGGCATTTGGATATCTTTGAACCAGATCCTTTCAGGAGTTATCTGCTTGCATGAATAAGCCTCACACCGAGTACCATCCTCACTGCACTGCTCATCAACGCCTCCGCAGGCATCAGGCTTACCGCAGATTCCTCCGCATCCGTCCGATCCGCACATTTTCGGAGTACCGTCCTCTGTTTCGCAACTCGGGTAACAGTAGGTATCCCATGAAGTGTCCTTTATCTTGAGGCATGAACCGCCCTTTTTATAGAGGGTATCCCAGCTTCCAGTGTTGTTTTTGGTAGTCTCCAGCATCTTCACACCCTTTAGAGATCCCTTTGAAACACCTGTCATGAAGCCCTCGTCCGAAAACTCTGCATTTTCCACATCAACAGTTCCGGTGACTGCAAAAAATGTTTTTGCAGCTGGTGCATCCTTGTCCATATCTTCCAACGCAATGACACACTGACGGCATGAAAACGAATTCTTGTTATCACCCTCTCCAAGTTTATACACACCTTCTTTCTGTTCACCTATAAAGCGCGTCATCATGACATCTTTTTTATCGGCAACCCCGATATTTGTGGCAAAGAAGGAGGTGTAATCATAACCGACACCGTTATTCTGTAAGGCAGAAAAATCATTTAGATCGATTTCCGCACACTCGGTCACCACGCACTTCCCAACCTCTTCATGAAATCCTGCATCACACACACACCTAGCATTTCCCTTGTTATTCTCGCAAGTTGATTTACCAGCTTCTTTGCAGGGATTTGGAGAACAGGGATCATCCGATATCTCGACGGTGAATTTAAAAACACCTCTGCTCTCCTCATTCTCCTTTTTATCGACGGAATCAAAAACAAGGTAGTAATCCCCGGGAGCGAGATCAAGCACAAGGTGACTCAATTGGGTTGACTCATCCATATCTTCGTTGCATCCCGTGTCGGCCTTGCCGCACTCGGTTCCAATGAAGAGCGTCGAATCATCATTCGGAGCCTCTGTAATCTCCACGACTACACGAGAAGGCTTTTCAATCTTCAATCCGTATACCGCATCTCTTCCGTTGATATAATTGGAACAGAGAGCGGCGTAGCTGTTGGAAAAACCCTCTACGGATGTATCGAAAGTGTACTTTCCCAATCTATCGATAAATTCGATATCGCCGCTGCAGTTGTCGACAGCCTTTACAGGACGAACTTCCACGCCATCGTTATCTGAGCTCTCCTTATCCGAACTTTCTTTATCTGTTTCGGTGTTGTCGAAGTCGACTGAACTGTTGTTGTCTGTCACACCCGAATCGATATCATGCCGATCGTCACTCTCTCCTTCTCCTGAGCAGGCGAGTATCATCAGAGCGGCGGCAAAGAAATAAAGGTATCTACACATAAAATCTCCCTTTTCGAAACATCTATAAAACAGTCTTCATTTATGATTTCGTTGAAAAAGTTCTCACTTGAGCGCGACTTCATCAACAAAATCATTCATTTCAATATTTATCTAATCGCGGGAGGTGGCGGCGGCGGCGGAACACTTCCTGCAACACACGTTTTACTCAAGAAGTGACACATGGGTTTTGCGGAATCTTTACAATCACTGTTCGTTCCACACTCTTCGCATGTGTTGGATAATGGATGGCAAATTGTCTTCCCTGCTTCCGTACAGTCTACAGCCTGTGTTTCAGGGGTGCACGCGGCACAAATGTTCGATGCTTTTTTACATCTGGGCTTATCTCCGCCGCACTGATCATCGTCGACACACTCGACGCACTCATGGTTTTCACCACAGACGGATTTTGCCGGATCACCGCAGTTAGCTTTCTCTGTTTCCACATTGCACTCGACACACACACTTTCCTCAACATTGCACGCGGATTTTAAAGTGCCGCCGCAGTAACTGTCGGCCGTACACTCGACGCAGAGCTTGTCTGTTTCATGACACGCGGGAGAAAAGCCCTGGGTACAATCTGTCGATTCCGATACCTTTTCACAGGTCTTGGGCATTGTATCCCATTCCGCATGTTCAACGATAAGACACGCTCCATCTGCCACAAACAC
Source organism: uncultured bacterium (assembly GCA_942492635.1). Classification (GTDB taxonomy): domain Bacteria; phylum UBP6; class UBA1177; order UBA1177; family CALOFP01; genus CALOFP01. The sequence continues at coordinate 707,740 of CALOFP010000002.1, read as the reverse complement.
AGAATTGAAATCACTGTCAAAACCCATTTCAGCGAGAACCACATCGTTGAGCTCCCCTCTGGAATTTCCCGTCATTTCACCATTCTCGTGGACAGCCTCATGCAGAGTAATCTTTCCACTTTGCTGATAATACTGCTTGGCCGAACCGTCTTCGAAAACACGGACTATCTGGGGAGTTGCCGCAATCTGGTTTGCAAGATCTGTAACGGTAAGGTCAAACTCCGTCTCAAGAGCCTGCTCACCATCAAAAAACATAGTGAATTTGTCTGATTTCTCGGCAGCGCCCGTGGATGGTGTGTAGGTCGCACTGTATGATGATCCGCCTTTTGAGTTTATCTCACCGAGGGTGATGACGATGCAATCCGTAAGGCATTTTGTCTTGTCTTCACCATCGTAATTGTATCCGGCGTCGCAGTTACACTGCGCGTTTCCTGAAATATTTTCACATGTTCCATGACCGCCGCAGTCAATTCCCGCACATGGATCCGGAGCACCCTTTCTCAAAACCGAAACCTTGTAGGTTTTCTCCGTCACGCCGTCTTCAGCTGTAACGACAATCGATATGACAACCGGATCGCCGCCGGCCAAGCCCAGGCTCACCGGATCGGATGGTGTATCGCCTTCAAGAACCACACCGTTAAGTTTCACAGAGGAATGCTCATCAACCGGCTTAACCGTCACTATTACTGTTTCAACAGTGTGTTCCGCTATGCCCGCATAGGTTGTTTTTTCTTTGCTGAAAACTTCGGAAAGTGTGACATCTGAAATCTTCAGTGATACCAGATCGGCAACATCGGAGAGAGCCGACTCCATATCATTATCAGTGTTAACATCATTATCGGTATCAACAGCTTGGTCGACATCTTCCAGCGGGTCGATATCCGCCGCCTGATCTTTGTCTTGCCCCGGATCAGTGTCAACATCGGTATCAATCACATCCGAATCCTGGAAAGAATCGTCACTTTTTCCATCATCGCCACACGATACGGAAAACAACGCCGACCCCGTAAACAAAAGCAAAAAGATAATTCTCTTCATCAAAATCTCTCCTTCAACTCAGTTAACAAAAATACCATTCCGACCGGCGACATTTTAAAAAATTGATATTGCAATATCGTCCTCTTTAAAAAAAAATGCCTTTTTTTGTTTCAGCACGTGCCAACTTAAAACTCAGCACTGACAACGGCATGTTATTGCTGTTGATTTTTTCGCACCCTAAAAAAGTATTGATACATAAAACAGGAAATTGTCGAGTTTAAGGACTAGAAACGACGCTCTTTCTGAACTGTGAAGGAGTCTGTCCAGTGATTTTCTTAAAGGATGCATTGAATCCGGATTTAGATTTAAAACCGCAATCGTAAGCAATAAAAAGAACGTTTTTATCTGAACTTTTCGGATCCGCAAGAAGAACCTTGACCTCGTCAACTCGGTGTGAGTTTATAAAACTAAAGAAATTCTGATTGAAATAGTTGTTTATCACCTTTGAAAGTATGTGCGGTTGAATTCCAACTCCGTCGGCAAGCATTGAAAGAGTAAGATCTCTGTTCAGGTAGGGTTTTTCAGATTCCATAAACTGTTTAAGCTTGTTACCATGCTCCTCCATGGTTCGAGGGTCAAGCACACCTGCGTTTTGTTTCCGCTCTTCAGGATTCTGTATTGCCGCCGACATTGTGTGTATTTCTTTAAAAAGATCGGGATTGGCTACAGCAAAATAACCCACAATGCAGATCCATAAAACCATACTGGTGTCGAGAAGCAAAATCGCAAAACTAAAAATCTCAGGCATTGAAAATCCAAAGAACTCTAGGGTGATGTATATGGTTCCTGATGACCATATTACGGTGTATACGGTTACAAGCACTGCGAGCCAACGCAGGTTTATCTTTTCAATATCCGAAAAATATTCCTCGATCTTTTTTCTGTAGCACATCAATCCGCGAATCATCAAAACACAGTAAATCCAACCGTAAAAAAGCCTCACTACAGATTCCAGTTCCATAACCGTATTTACTTCAGCCTTAGTAAGCTGTTCTTTCAAAAACCAGAAAACAATTTTGAAAATCAGAACAAGTACAGAAGGGATGAAGTGAAGAAGTTGTACTCTCTTTAGTTTCTCTATTTTAAGAATCATCAGTGAAATGTAAAAGTAGAAAAGAGGCCAATACACGTAGGTAACAGGCCCTCTAATAAAAAAATGCGGCACGGCAAAACCCTTATAATGTAAATAATTTACAGACATTATAAGGGAAAGAGAAAAAATGGACGCACCAAGTATTCTGTCGGTAAAACCTCCCTCACGCCTAAAAAAAAAGGCGGTAGAAAGAAACAGCCCGAACATTGCACCGAAAGAGTTGATAATTGTAGAAAATTCGTTCATTCCCACCGCTATGAACCCCCTCCCAAAGTTAGAAAACCCACACCATTATTAACACTGCCAATTAAGTCTTGTTCGAATGCGAAATTATAGGATCAAGAAGAAAATTGTTTTTAATTTTCCAGCAATAACACTGATTATTGTGTTGAATTCAAAACAATTTTATGCCGACAAAACCGATTTCGTAACGAGCGATAACTTTTTCAACAGCGCCATTAATACTACATCAGAGAAGGAAATAGTCAACATTCGCAACCCACTCTCTACAGTTAAATCATTCTCATTTTTCAAACAATATAAGAACTCCAATGGGTTCGGGGCGGCAGTGCGCCAAGCGAAGCTGGCGCACTCCAGCAGGTTAAAATCCTGCACAGGTAAAGGCTAACCACCAGCCTGTTACTGAAAATGACGTCTGTGGCGATAACAAAGCAGACGAAGCTCATTGGAAGGAGATACCAGGTCGTAATGCGTAAGCGTGAACGTTGTAGTAGCCTCAAAAACGACGCTTCAGGATTGTCGACAGTGTTGCCGCGCTGGAAGACAGAACAATTATGGGCGGTTTGGTGAGCTCATAATTGCACCTCCCGGTTCGAAACGATGACATGGTATCGAATGGAGTGTGTCGGAACTTGGGAGATCCTGACAGATTCTCAATGAGATATCCGCAAACAAGCGGAGAAGGTGAGGATGCGGAGATGTCTGTCAGAAAGTCGGATCCGCTCATAGTACTCTGAGCGCGGGAAAGCCGTGTACGTGGGGAAGGGGTGGACGTTGCTGTATAAAGTTTTGAGGAAACATCATTTATCCGAACACCGATTTGGATTATGCAATGGCAACGAAATTGGAACTTATATCTTCGATTTACTTGTTTGTAGGTTGAAGTGAGCAGCAACGAAGGGCCGTGTTCGGGAAACCCGCAAGCACGGTTCTGTGAGGGGGCAAGCATCTGAAAAGGTGAGCTGGGAAGCCATGACAATATCGTCATTAAATTCAGATGGTTGCTCTACTCGACGATAGACATTTTACATGGCCGATCTAATTGATTCTTTACCTTCTATCGGCTCGGTTGCAACTTGGTGATTTACAGCATTATCTGCATAAAAGTCAGCAATTAAATCTGCATCACCTTTGTTAAATGCATCTACCCATTGAATAATCAACTCTTTTGGCTTCATAAAATCCACTCCTCTAAAAATAGCTCATCAATATACACAAAAACTTTTATAAAACAACTTTCTCAAACCCTATTAGAGGCCCACAATCCCAAAAAAAATAGAGAACTTGGGAAGGGCGGAACTTTTTTGCTTTTGTTGCACATTAAATGTTGAGACCATCAATCATCGTCCTTTCCAGAACCATAATAATTGCTCCGATAATTCACTCCGGGCTCAGTTACATTGCGAAGGAACCCCCAATCATTGCCACTATAAAGTCCGATAAATTTTTTAAGTTATTGGCCAGCAAATATTAAAAATAAATTTAACATCAAAGACTCTGAAAAACAGCTTGATAATATTATTGATAACTATAAAATGATATTTTGTTCTTCTTTTGCTATTTTGGGAAGGGATGAAATAAAAAAACTCTTCCTTATTGAAATGACTCAAATTATATATAGTAAATAAAACCATGGATATTAAAGATTTACTTAAAGTAAAAACCAGAAAAGATTTAAGAAAATGGCTGCAGGTTAATCATAAAACAGAGAAATGTTGTTGGATAATAGTCAGTATGTCTCCAAAATCCGACACAATACTTTATCTTGACGCTGTTGAAGAGGCTCTCTGTTTCGGTTGGATTGATGGAGTAAAAAAGAAAATTTCTGAAAATCAACTTGCGCAGAGATTATCGCCCAGAGCAAAAAAAAGTTCGTGGACTGAATTAAATAAAGAGAGAGTACGACGTCTTGAAAAACTTGGATTAATGACTGATTCAGGAAGGAAGGTTCTTCCAGATATGAATATAGATTCATTTGTAATAGATAAAATAATTTTAGAAAAACTGAATTTTGACGAGACCACCTACAAAAATTACATGGCCTTTCCCGAACTATACAAAAGAATTAGAATAGATAACATTCAAAATGTAAAAAACCACCCTGAATTGTTTCAAAAAAGGCTACTCAAGTTTCTCCAGAACACGAAAATCAACAAGATGTATGGCCAATGGAACGATAAGGGGCGGCTAATTGAATAAAATCACATCTCAAACGCCCAATGGGGTCAAAACGGCAGATATACATTTTTCATGCTCGATTCAGCAGCAGATTGCTTTTTACAGAATTTCGCTGCGCCGATTCTTCCGAAATAAATGGACTTTATGGACAAGGTGGACGTTATGGACGGTGCGAACTTGAAGAAAAAACCAGCCCGGGTGACATGATTGTTATAAAAGCAGTTGTTTCAAGGCGTTCACCGGCTTTTTCTCTGCTGAGATTTTCCTTTACATATTTCCAGGCGCCTCTTTGTGACGAGTTGCCATCGTTTCAAAAGCTATTCCGGTTTACTAAAAAGAGTCCGGTAAAGGAATAGCTTCCAGCTCCTTTTCCAAAAATGAGGCTACTGCAAGAACTCTCTCTTCCTGCCAGGGGTTCCCTATGATCTGCAGTCCGATCGGCAGACCTTCAGAGGATTTTCCAGCGGGAATAACCGCCGCCGGCCATCCGGTGAGGTTATAGGTGAGTGTGTAGCTGAATGCACGAAGATCCTGTCCGAGGGATCCATGAGGCTGTGCCGGTGAGGCATTTACCGGACAGAGTATTACATCGCAGTTTTTCATGTATGAAAGCATTGTGCTCCTGAACCTGTACCACCTCATAATCAGAGCATCAAGAGATTTTGCATCCGTTGCCTGCCCCAGTCCGAGCCACGGAATGGTGTGTTCTTTTGTATTCGATTCTTTGAGAAGTCTTTCTATTGAGGCCCCTCCATCCGCCGCGAACAGTCCCATGGCGATTTCGTAGGTCTCTTCGATTCCTGAAGGTTTGTCTTCCTTCACTTTCAACCCCGCTTCGTCCAGAATTGCCGCAGCTTTGCGAACGATGTCGGAGGTTTCATCTGAGGCCGGCAATATTCCGTTATCGGTATGGAATGATACGCGTAAACTCCCGATATCAGCATTTCGATAGTCTTTCAGCGGCATCGGCACAATGGATGGATCACAGCCGTCGGGACCGGAAATTATGGAAAGCAGCAGCTGAAGGTCGCAAACATTACGGGCGATCGGCCCCACCTGCTGGAAACTGTCCAGCATACCGCCGAAAGGTAGAATGTGACCTGTTCTCGGAACTCTGCCCGATGTCGGTTTTATTGTCGCAACTCCGCAGCAGTGTGCAGGATAGCGTAGACTCCCGCCGTAATCGCTTCCTATATCGAACGGTGATCCGCCTGCGGCAACAGTAGCGGCCGCTCCACCACTGCTTCCTCCGGGTGTTCTTGAAAAATCGTAGGGATTGTTTGTCCGGCCATACACCAGATTATCTGTCTCATAGGTGAGAGTAAATTCCGAGGTGTTTGTTTTACCCAGCAGAATTGCTCCCGCATCACGCAATCTTGAAACAACTGTTGCATCTTTCGCCGGGACAAAGCTTTTTCTTCCCAGTGTGCCTCCCGATGAGATCATATCTTTTGTATCAAAGGAATCTTTTATGGTCATCGGAATACCGTGAAGAGGACCGTGAACTCTCCCAAGAGCCAGATCCCTGTCGGCTGAAACGGCCTGTCGAATCGCATTTTCTCTATCTATCTGCACTACTGAATTCAATTTTGGATTTACCTTATCGATGCGATCAATATAAAGTTCAATAACCTCTCTTGAGGAAACAGACTTCCTTCTGATTGCCTCCGCTGTTTCAGTTACTGATGAAAAAATCATTCCCTTTCCCATACCGCTCTCCTGAAAAATTTCCGTTCTTCACATTTCATCCCCACCCTACTCCTCTAAATTTTTAAAGTCAATTTTCGCTCTGGGGTACCACAAAGTAGTTTTTCCACATTAAACATCAATTCGAGAGTTCGGTTTATTTTAAATTCTGTTCAATTTAGCGAAGGGCAAATATTTAGTCTTAAAATTTGATATTTTTTGCTTTCGGCAGTATTAATTTTGCTGCAAATCAAACAACACGAAGGAGGAAACAAATGAAAAAGTTTATCTATTTTCTGATTATTTGTATTTTTTCACTCATCTATTCCTGTGGTGATGATTCCGATGAAAAAAATCTCACCTCCAATTCTTCAGCCAGTGGAAATTACGATGAGAAGGATTTTTTTGCAGATTCTCTGGATGTGGAGTGCAGAAGGATTCTTGAGTGTGTTGATGAGGAAAAACGTGAGGCTCTGAGCAAAGATGGTGGGTTGAATTATAGATCTCTGGATGAATGCCTGAAATCTGCAGATGATCTTGTAAAAACTACAAAGCTTAATTGCAGCAATTTTAAAAAAAGTGTAGCGGACGATTGCCTGGAGTGTGCTGAAAATGTTCCATGTGATATTTTAAACATAGACTACTTCCGTAGCTGCAATGACAGCTGCTCCAATATCTGTAAATAGATTTTCGAAGTTGATAATAACTTTTCCGTCTGAATGAAATTTAAGTATCCAATTTCCCACAATTCTAATAACTTTGCTTATTTTCTACAGGAATCAGGATATATGGAGTTTCTACGACCACTCAGAATATTGCAGTGGTTTTCGGGATAAAAATTGAAATTATTTCTTGTTAATGCAAATGTTACAGGGTCACTTTAAAGGTAGTTCTGCTACGCCGTAATTATTCACGTTACTTGAATCATCTTCGGCATTTAAAATGATATAGACTTTTTCCCCGGTATTTTTGAAAAAGAGGAAATCCGCAGAATTAACTATTTCACGATTGTTGAAAAACAGACTCGGCATAGTGATTTCGGAAAGGAATGAGTAGAATGGTTCACTGAATGTTTTAATGGCCTTATCATTTTCCTCTGAAATGATGACTGCCTTTTTACACTTGGTTGAGTGTGTCATCTGTTTTATTCGCCCTACCTTTTCGAAGCTTCCCCTGTATCCGACAGTCCCTTCCTCGCTTGTGGGGGTTGAGAATATCCCGGAGGATTTTGTGAAAATTCTGTTGCCCTCTTCCGAAAACCAGAGATCCTCTCTGACGGTATACATCTGGCTGAAGCTGAAGGTCTCAGAATCTCCAAGAGTTTTCTCTTTTATGCTCAATATGCTTACCGAATCATCGTTGTTCACGAGATATACAAATGGCTGACCGGGCTGTTTCTTTAAAACTGCATTGTTTTTCGTTATCGGCATTGCTATATCACTGCCGTTGTTCTCTCTCCTCTCCTGGATATCTACGGATCTAAGCAGAACATTTCCATTGGAATTATATGATGGAACAACAAAAACAGTGTTCGATTCTGTCGGAATTATGCTGCGGACATTGAAACCGACAGGGAAACTCTCTCCCAGTTTTTCCGGTTTTCCATCTGTCCCTTCCAGATTCACAATTGAAATATATGCATTGTGGCCAACAATAGCCCTCTTCCCGTCGGGATGAATTGCAAAGGTAGTCGGAGTAAGTGGGAATGCAATGGATTCGCTTTTTCCTGTTTCTGGGTAGAAAACGATAAGGCTCTTTTTCTTATCGGAAGAGATCATGACCAGAGAATTATTTTTATTGTTGTACTCAGCTTCTACTATATGAAAATCAATGGGATGGTACTTAACCACAGTGATCTGTACCGTATCCGGTTCGCTCTTCTCCTGTCCGTCGCTGACGATCAGCGAGAGTTCATACTCACCTGGAATATCGGAAAGCAGAGAGGGCTTCGCACAATATTTACAGCTCAGTTCTGCCATGCTTCCTTCCGGTGCCTTGAGTTTCCAGCTGTATGACAGCTTGTCGCCGTCGTCATCTCTGCTGCCGCTGCCGTCTATTGTTACTGTGATGTTGTTGATTATGGACTTGTCCGGACCGGCATCTGCGGTAGGTCTGTGGTTTGTCTCACTCGGTCCCATGCCGTCACTATCCGATGCCTCAACATCCGTATCTGCATCGCCAGTCTCTTGATCCATATCGGAATCCGGATGATTAAGATCATCGGATGATGTATCGGCAGGATCTGTTTTATCGGTATCGGAACTTTCCGATTCGGGATTATTTGATTCCTTATCCTTCTTTTCCTTATCTCCACTCTTTTCCGAGTCGGTCGAAGTAATGTCGTACTTGCAGACGCCGTTGATGCAGCTTGCGCCTTTTACGCACTTTCGCTCTTCATCACATTTCTCACCGGCGTATGCGAGATTTTCATCAATCACGCCATTCTCACTATTTTTTTCAGATTCATTTCCCCCACAGGAAAGAGAAAACAGGGACAACAAAATAAGTGCCGGTAAAAATAACTTCATTCCAAAACCTCAATATTAATATGAATTTTACAAAATTAACAAAACAACAAAATAGTTCAACAAACACTAACATTAATTATTAAAACATTATAATGCTAGTAATTTCTTTAAATATTTAATGGATCTATCTTTTTTCGATTATTGTTTTGAAAATTTGGCCCTGCGAATGGAAATTCAGTCTATTAAAATACAACTCCCGAATCCAGATCTGCTCAAATAAGGCAGAACCCGTTCATCGTAAAATATCCGTTAAAAATTGATATTTTTTCAATTTGATAGTATTTACTTAGCTTCCAATCAAACAACATATAGGAGGAAACAAATGAAAAAAGTCATGTGTTTATCAATTCTTTGTATTCTTTGTATTTTTTCAATTCTATCTTCTTGCAGTGACGATTACGATGAAAAGGATTTTTTCGGGGACACTCTGGATTTGGAGTGCAGGAGAATGGTTGAGTGTGTAGACGTGGAGAAACGTCAGGCTTTAAGCGACGAGAGCAGCCTGGATTACACATCTCTCGAGGCATGCAAGAAATCCGCAGATATAATTGAAAAAAATACAAACCCCAGTTGCGGCAGTGGAACATTCAGCGAAGGTAGAGCCTCGGATTGTCTGGAGTGTGGTGAAAATATCCCATGTGACACATTTAATATCGACTATTTTAGGAGTTGTAAAGAAACCTGCTCCAACGTCTGTAAATAGCTTTCTGAGTTGGAGTGGAGCAGTTATTCCAAACTAGTTAAGTTTATTTTCATCATCCAATATTTTTCTTTTTAAAATTTCACAGATTTTCCGGAACGTATTATTCACAAGAGTTATGTAAATATTATTACAATTGAATTCCCGAAACTTTCACATATAATTACTGAGCTATTAACCAACTGGAGATCACATATGAAATTAATTTCATTTTCTTTTTTTCTTATTATCGCCCTGTTTACTGCCTGTTCTACGGACAGTAATGGAAAATCCGACTCCGAATTATCGGACAAGGACATACATTCGACAATAACGGATGACAATATTTCTGAAAAAGATAATGATGCCGAAGATCAAGATGATGCGGAAAATGATAGTTCTTCGGAGCATACGGATATCGATGAGGCTAACGGTCTGATTTTCACAGATAAAAACCTGAAAAATTGCATTGCGGAGCATCTTAAAAAAGAGGATGACACCATTCTTGAGCACGAAATTCCGGAATTGAAGGAGCTTGACTGTTCCAGCAAAGATATTTCCTCATTAGAAGGAATCGAACAGCTTACAGATCTTGAAGTTCTTGATCTCAGCTACAACAACTTTAAGGCGTTTAAAGAGCTTACAAAACTGGATAAACTCAAAGAACTGGATTTGTCAGGAAACAACCTTCTTGAAATCACTGACCTTAAAAATATTCAATCAGTTACAACTCTTCGCCTCAGTGATACAAAATTCAAAGATTTTACTACAGTTGCTTCTTTAGAGAACCTCAAAGTTCTATATCTCAACGAAAACAGCCTCACCGATATTTCCCAACTTTCCGCCATGAAAAATCTTGGGGAATTGTATTTGAAGAACAATGAGCTTTCCGATATTTCTCCATTGAAAAATCTTACAAACATAACAATTCTATCAATAAGTGAGAATAAAATCTCCGATATATCTGTTCTCTCATCTCTTTCTCTTCTTGAAAAACTCTACATGTACAGCAATCCCGTTTCTGACATTTCTGCTGTTTCCGATTTGACCAAGCTGACATACCTTTCTGCAAAGAATTGCAAAATAGAGGATATTTCCCCGATTTCCGCACTTACAAACCTCAAAAAGCTTTACCTCAGCGAAAACAGTTTCAATAAACTGGATAATCTTGCATCTCTTGAAAATCTGGAAGAGCTCTATGTTCGTAAACTCAACATATACGATCTCATGCCGATCAAGGATCTTTTGAAATTGCAAAAGATTTCACTCAAACACAACCAGATTACGGATATTTCTCCCCTTTCAAAAATGGTCGAGCTCACAACTGTCTGGGTTGAAGAAAACTGCATCGCAGATTTCTCAGCTCTTGACGAGCTTACATCCAAGGGACTCAAAATAGATGGAAAAACGGAGCAGTACAAAGGGTGTACGGTTAATGCCATATGCGGAAACGGAGTAAGGGAGTTCGGTGAAGAGTGTGATTTCAAAGAGGCAGGTTTCGAAAACAGTTGCGACGAATCCTGCAAACTTATCCCCTCATGCGGAAACGGAAAAATCGAGGATACGGAAACATGCGATGACGGAAATCAGGAAGACGGCGACGGATGCAGCAGCAGCTGTGCAGTTGAAGAAACCTCTCCCTGCTTCGGTAGGGATTGCGGTAAAAACGCATACGGATGCCATGCCGTCAACTCACAGGAATTTTTCTGTGTCTGCAAAGATTCCTACTACTTCAATCAGGACATCGAAAATCCCGGATGTGTTGAGAAATCGGCTTCCACTTCCCCTGACGATGAAGGAGAAGTTTTCGTCGGTGATTTTGTAGTAATAACCAACAGTTCAACAGATCTCCAATTAAAAGAATCCACAGGAACACTCGATTTTCTGCCTTACAGCTATCTTGATCAAAATCCAGATTATCTCACGGTTTCTCCTTCAGCTGATGAAAATGAAGTTTATATTGACGCTCCCGAACACCTTTTAAGACTTCCGGACAACTTTTCGAGTGCCGGCGTAGCCAAAAGACGCGAAAAAGCCGGAATTAAAAGAGCTGAAGTGGGCCAGAAAAAGGAGTTCATAACAGGGGTTGAAACCGACAAACTGATGGAGGCGACACTCCAGTATGCGGGAACAAAATGTGAAGTTTGGGTTGAAGATACCGAAGAGATAGATAGGGCAGAGGCGGAAAAAATCGGAAAAGAGTTCGATTCCGCCATTTATCCGCTTGTAACGGAAAACTTTTATACGCCGTCCGATGTCGATCAAAACGGAAAGGTGACGATACTTCTTCACGATATTGAAAACATGGGCAACGGAACCAGCATAAAGGGATATTTCAAGACACTTGATCTTTTCAAATATCCTGGAAAATCAAACCACCAGGAGATTCTCTATGTGGACACGATCCCTTCGATGCATAAAAACAAGACCGCCCCTCTCGAAACTGCGAGTTCCCTCAGCACGATCGTTCATGAGTTCCAGCACCTTGTTTTTGTAAACAGAAATATTCTCATCGAACAGGCTGATAAGGTTGAAAACGGTGCTTTGGCGGATATACCCCCGACATGGATCAATGAGGCTCTCTCGATGGCTGCTCAACACATGTACGAAGGTGCTCAGGAGGGCAGAATCGATGCATACAACTCCTCAAAAAGCATCGCTAACGGCCACTCCCTGTTTGAATGGGGATACAACGGACAGACACTTCCGAACTACGGACTCTCCTACCTTTTCCTTCAGTATCTGAGAATCCAGGCCGGTCAGGATGAAGCTATCTACCGTGAAATCATCGAACATGCGGAAAACGATCATGCAGCAATTGAACACATAATTCAAACATATATCGATGAAGATATGACCCTTGGTGAATTTATCACAAACTTCAGAATCGCCACTGTTCTCAATGAGCCTGAAGGAGCATACGGATTTAATGGTGAAGAAGCTTTCTCAAATCTCATGCCTATTTACTTCAATCTTTTTGGTGAAAGTGCAGAGCTTCCCGCAGGCGGGTCCATAATTGTCCCCATTAAAAAATTGATTACGTCACCGGAGGATAAAGGTGAAAATGTAATCTACAAATCGTTTATGGGCAAAGAGTAAGAAAAAACAGAATTGATATTCTAATTCTTCCAGACAAAGCGTACTGCGTTTCCACCGCTACAATCCCAGAAAATTGTTTTTTCTTAATATCCAGGTGAATTCAGATGTTAAAGTAGCCTTTATATTTCTTTTGGAATGAGATCTACAACTGGTGAAGCTGGAATATCTTTTTTATCATTGGAATCGACACTGTCTAAGCAGAAAAAACTTTTCAACGGCTCAGATTATTCTTGAGACATGTTGTTAAAACATGATTGACTTTTTCTTTCTAAGTAATTGATTATTTTTAATTTTAATAAAAATTATCTTGAATTACAATTTCATATATATAAAATACTACCGCAATGTAACCACAAATATTTTGGAGGTAATGAAATGAAAAAAACTTTATTTTTCCTGACTCTTTTTTCCATCTTTTTTGCAGCATGCTCAAGTCACACAGAGTATGTCGGAGTTAACCTTATCAAGGTTATGAAAAACGATTATCAGGAAGTCAAGGTTGTTGACGAAGATGTCAACCTGTGGCTTGGAGTTATTCAAAACCCTAAATATTCAAAATCCATGATAAAGGAAAAATGTCCTAGCGGCATGGGATCCATTACAAAGGAAAAGTGGTTTACTGCATCGCTGATCCAGATCTGCACCCTCGGTATCTACACAACAATGCATGTAGACATAACCTGTATGAAGGATAAACAGGTGGCTTTCGATATGGAACTTTCACCGGAAGATGTTCGTAGACTCGTTACCGATGAAAGATTTCTCAAGATCGTGAAGCGATCAAATCCGGAAATGCTTGCAGAGGCAGAGTACGCCCAGAATCTCGTGAAAAACGAAATGATGGTTTGTATTGCCGACTAAAAACCTTTCCAACTATCTCGCATTGCCTATAACTCTTCTTCAACTCAAATGATTCAATGAGAAGGACTTTTTCATAACACAATCATCTTCCGGATTAACTCCTGAATCTTTTTTGGGCTTATATGGCGCCGGACAGGTGCGATTATTTTTTTCGAGAAACTAGGCAGAAATCTATCATTTTCCATTGTGAATACAAAATAATGGAAATGTTTTAGTGAGATGATATTAAAGAACTGTCATCTATGTTGTCAGTAGAGCTTTTTGATGTCGGAATATGATCTGGGACAGAGTCTGTGTGTTCCGTAGCCGTAGTGAACAATGCCGGTTATGTCATATTTTTCGCCTACTGCGGGAGGAGGATCCATATGGTGAAAAAAATCATCCACAATTAACCCCTCCTGAACTTTGAATTCGCCGTGCTGGTTCATAATTTCCACAACCTCAACTCTTTTTACAGTGACGAGCGTCCCCTGATATGGTGCTGTTCCGGCTTCTGCGGCGGAGAGTTCAAACGGAGCAGGAATAAAATCGTTTTCTCTCAATTTTTTGGCTTCGACCACCTCTGCAATTTCAAGGAGATCGTAGAAATTTTTTATTGTTCCGGTAACTTCAAACCTGTTGCCGTAACCAATATCCATAGTTGCCGTGTCGTGATAAACGTAGATTCCGGAATATTTTTTATCTTCACTGTCGACTGATTCCGCATCGGACATCTGGAGATAGAAACCGTCCGGCTTAATTGCAGTGACAACTCCACGAACAGTGACTTTCTCTCCTGCGGGGATAGTTTTCTTCTTTATATCAGATATTTTTGCGGCTGTCGGGGCTGTGAAGGAAAATGATGCCTTTACTGCGGCATGATCGGAATGACCGAGACAGTATGGCGCTTGCGAACAGTCGTCGGGATAGTAGGTACATGCTCCGTCCTTTACAACTTTTCCGCTTCCGGAAACGTACTTTCCGGCTGATATTTCACTGAAGAAAAGATGGTCTATGGCCGTACAAACCACCTCTTCATCCCAGCATCCGTAGTTGTGAGTACACTGTTCATGGGGAACAGCAATATCCTTTAGAACTCTTGTAAGAACGGGTTCCTCACCTTCGGGAGTTTCCAACGCATTTACCGGATCGGATCCCGGAAGATCGTTGATGTCGCCTCCCATTACTACAACTGCGTCGGGATAGGCTGTTGCAGTTTCCTTGACAATTTTCTGTGCAGCAATCGCCTCCGCCAGGCGCCAGGATGGATTGTCGTTTGCCTTGGATTTGAAGTGGGCAGGAAAAACAATAACGTGTCTACCATCAATTTTCACATGTATCTCCGGAAATTCCCTTGCGAAATAGTGAGTTGAACCGTCGGGAGACTGTATTGGCGAACCCGAATGATTTTTTATCACCGTAATCTTTCCTCTCGTAACAATTCCGACGTCCGTATACTGCAAACTCTTATTTGCCACATGATAGTCGTCGAACATATCGGGAAGCCGGTTTTTCAGAGCCTCGGCCCCTGTTTCATCCTCCATTTCAACAAGAATCTGGATATCGGCACCTATTTTCTCAAGGGAAGCGGCAATTTCGGATATCCTCGAGTCAAATGTCGCCTGATCGACCAGGTAACCGTCCCGACAGTTGCCGAATTCGTCCAATCCGTTGTCACACTGTGCATCGTAAAGATTTTCTACATTGAAACTGGAAATCGTGATCGTTTCAGATTCATTCTGATCCTGATCAACAATCGGATCCGAATCTTCAACAGGGTTGTAATTGTCAGAGTCTGCCGGCAGCTCATCATCGACTTCGGGATCATTGTCGTTTTCACTGTCGGAAATCAAAAAATCTTCATCCTTTTCAGCAGTTCCATCGTCGTGGAGATCTTCTTCATCGTCTGTTAGATCCATATCACTTTCATTGTGACTATTCGGATCGTCGTCAATTGAGGTGTCAGGAGTTTCTTTATCTTCATCAACAATTTCATCGTCAACACTATCTTGAGAATCATCATCGAACCCAATGACGTCATCATCTTTTTGTTGATCGTTTTCAGATGATGTTCCGCCCTCACCATCTCCTGAATCTTTACCACTTTCCGAACCGTCGTCATCAGTTGAATTGGCGCTGTCATCATTTTTTAAAATATTCTTTTGAGTGTCCTCATCGCTTTTTGATGAAGAGTCAGACGAGCATCCGATAAAAAGAAGCGTAGTCATGCAAACGCTCATTAAGATAAATTTTTTCATTGATTCCTCCTATTGCAAACCAAGGGGATCTTATTGATAAAACTCATCAAATCAATTATTTTTATCTTCACATGTTTGAAACTTAGAGTGTTACGTCTCTAAGTAAGAAGTCAACTATTCATGAAAAACCACATTACAAGCGAGTTGCCGGCATCAATCTTTTTAAGCGGACATCTCCTGTATTTCTATTTTTCAATATTTTATCTTGATCTCAAGTATCAATTTATTAATTTATAAATGCGTCTGGCAAATAATATATGAGCGAAGTTCAAAAAGATCTTCATCAAATAAAAACCATAATGCAAACAATATTTGCATAAGGATTGAAAGTGGAAAAAAGTAGAGTTGAATTTATCCCTGTTCCCATCGGTTCGTTTACCCTTTCCGAGTGGGAAAAAGTTGCCGAAGTACAGAACCGAATCAACATGGAGGCTATGCCCGGACTTTCCGATATTTCAAAAAAAAGCGGCGAGCATCTCAAAAAGAGCTGGCAGATAACCGAGAAAAACAGAGATGTTTTTCTGTGGCAGATTCTCTGCGGCAAAGATATTGCAGGACTTATAGATCTGGTTAAGGAAAAAGGTGAAAACAGTACCGGTGCCGTCAACTTTCGCATTCAACTCCTGGAAAAATTCAGAAACCGGGACCTTCTAAAATCCTCCCTCGAAATCGTTGCCGAAAAGACAAAAGCATTGGGCAAGTCGTCTCTTCGGACAATCTCCACTTCATATGTTCCCTATCTTGAAGATTTTCATGAAGAGATCGGGGCCGAGGTTTGCAGGATAAACCGGCACATGTCGTTGGATCTCAAAAACATCGACAGGGATCTTATTTCTGATTGGATCGGAGTATTCGAAAATCTCACCCAAAAATTCAAACTGGAATTCAGGGAGGGAATGATTAAGGAAGAAGATTTAGCCCAATATCTTCAAGCCATTCAGGATTTCTATAAAAACCTGCCGGTCGACAAACTGAACGACATTCAGTCCTCCTACAATCGAGAAAAGCTGATGGCGGAAGAAAGAATGCTGATGGAGAGAAACGACTTCAAGTGGACCTACTGGCTGAGGGAGAAAGAGAGTAACAGGATCGTCGGGTTCACATCCATCGCCGGGCCGAAGAACGCCGATCACATATACCAGCTCTATACATGTGTGCTGAAAGATTTCAGGAGAAAAGGCATCGGCAGGATGCTCAAAGCCTTTATGATTGAGAGGGCTTTGAGCGAAAATACCGGCAGGAACGCCATAAAGACCTCAATATCCACAACCAACCGATCGATGCTCAACATAAACAAAGAGATGGGTTTTATAGATTCATGGAGCTGGAAGCTGTGGCAGATTGAAATTCAAGAAGTTGAAAAGTACCTTCTTATTCAAAATTATAAATAATCGCTTCATTAAATTGTTTGTAAATGTTTTTTACATTACCTTTTTTTAATTTACGCAACCTTAATTTCCTTCAAGCCTACTCCAACCTTCAAGGAAAACCAAACAACACCAATCCATTCAGTTAGTTAACTCCTTCAAAAAGAGCATATTTCGTTAACGGCACGACATTTGCTGATCCTCAAGTGTTTAACTTTTTTCATGTTTTCAACAACCAAAGAGGTTCGCCATGACTGCTCAAAAGAAACGATATGACGATTTTTATTCCAAGTTCATTAAACTCAGATGGTTTTTCAGATTTGATGTTAGATACAGATGCAAAAGAATTCATGAGGTTTTCAACAAATTAAATATAAAAACGGATCAGGTAAAAGTTCTTGATTTCGGTTGCGCCACGGGAGACATGCTGAAAACATTTCCTGCAAACTGCCATATTACCGGAGCTGATGTTTCAGCCTCTGCCATAGATTATCTTTCGAATAACCCGAATTCAAATCATTTGCAAAAGCGGATTTTAAAGTTGTAAGAGAAGATATTCCGGAAGACATCCCAAAAGGAAATTTTGATATTGCAATGACTTCACACACACTTGAACATGTACTTGATGATGAAAAAACAATTGAAGAGCTTAGAAAAAGTATTTGCGAAGAGGGCATACTTGCAGTTTACGTTCCCATCGAAGAACCGGACTACATCCCATTTCATATCAGGAACTACTCGCTGCAGTCAATCACTACAAAAATTGCCTCTTCCGGTTTTACAATTCTCCACGTGGAGCCGAGTATGTTTATAAACGGCCACATCTGGAAAATCCTGACTATCCCAAGCAGAAAAAATTGGCCGGCATTTGGAAAAGTTGTCAATTTTTTGAGGTTACTAACGCTCTCTCTTATCCCCTACCCAATGGTCAAGTTTCTCGACACCCTTCTCTACAAACTCGGCTTCGGCGCTCGTCAGGCACTTGTTGTTGCAAGAAAAAGAAAACCCGAATAGATCCCAACGCCTACTCAAATCCCATCGAGTCGTTCTCCACTCAATTATAATTTATGAAACTGTTGATAAAGTCATCTGTAAATGTCCGGTTCATTTATCACAGCAAACGTTGCGACGTCTCTCTATTTCGAATTCAAAAAGGGCGGAGAGAACCTCCGCCCATACAGATTAACCGACGCTGAAGGCGTTCATCACTTCCCGCAAAGGTATTCGTGAATCGATGCCGCAGCCTTCTTTCCGTGCTCCATCGCCTTGATAACCGTGGCGGCTCCGAGAACGATGTCTCCGCCGGCAAAGATACCTTTTACTGATGTTTTCATGCTCTCTTCCTCGGTGATGATTCCGCCCCACTTTTCTGTTTCCAGTTCTGGACAGCTCTGGGGAATGAGAGGGTTAGGACTGTTGCCGATTGCGATGATAACTGCGTCGGCTTCCTTGATGTACTCGGATCCTTCAACGGCACTGGGTCTTCTTCTACCGGATGCGTCGGGCTCACCAAGCTCCATTTTGATAACTTCAACACCCTTTACCCAGCCGTTTTCGTCGCCGACGATGCGAACGGGATTTTCGAGCGTGTGAAATTCAACGCCTTCTTCACCTGCATGATGGATCTCCTCCCCACGGGCAGGCATCTCGTCCTTGCCTCTTCTGTAGATCATCATCACCTTTTCGGCTCCGAGTCTCAGTGCTGTTCTTGCAGAATCCATCGCCACGTTTCCGCCGCCGACTACGGCAACCTTCTTGGCTTTGAGGATCGGTGTATCGTTCTCAGGAAAGCGGTAGGCCTTCATCAGGTTGCATCTGGTCAGGTACTCGTTGGCTGAGTAAACGCCGAGGAGATTCTCGCCCGGAATTTTCATGAATCTGGGAAGACCGGCACCGGTACCGACAAAAATCGCATCGAAATCTTTACGCATCTCATCCATTGTGATGGTACGTCCGATTACGAAGTTGTAGTGGAACTCAACGCCCATCTTCTGGAGGTTCTCCACTTCACGCTTTACGATCTCCTTGGGAAGTCTGAACTCGGGAATTCCATAGGCAAGTACTCCTCCCGGTCCGTGGAGAGCTTCGAATACATGAACTTCGTGTCCCTTTCTTGCAAGTTCACCGGCAACTGTAAGTCCTGCCGGGCCGCTACCGACAACGCTTACCTTGAAACCCGTTGATTCTGAGGGTTTCGCCTCGTCTGAGGAGGTGTTGTTCCTCTCCCAGTCGGCAAGGAATCTTTCAACGTTTCCGATCGATACGCTCTTGCAGGGATCTTTGTGGACCTTACCGACAGTACAGTTTTTCTGGCACTGCTCTTCCTGGGGACAAACTCTGCCGCAGATTCCGGGAAGAAGGTTGTTCTCCTTCACTATGCTAATCGCCTTACGGAAATCTCCTTCGGCAGTCGCCTTCATCACCTCGGAAATGTTGATGTTAACAGGACAACCTTTTGTACATGGAGCATTCGGGCCGCACTGGAGACATCTCGCAGCCTCTGCTTTTGCACTTTCCTCATCGTATCCGAAGGGAACTTCTTTTACGTTGCGGATTCTTTCCTTAGGATCCTGCTCCTTCATTTTCTGCTGAGGTATCTGCAATCTATCCTTTTTCGTCAAAACTTCCATCTTACTTTCCCCCGCTCAAACCGATTCTGCATTTGTGATCAGATTCTTTTTTCTCTGAAAGCTGCCTTTCATCCTTCTTGTACATGGAGAGTCTTTTTAAAAGCTCGTCGAAATCTACAAGGTCACCCTCGAATTCAGGGCCGTCCACACAGGCGAACTTTGTCTCACCGCCTACGGTTACCCTGCAGCCGCCGCACATGCCTGTTCCGTCCACCATGATGGGGTTGAGGCTGACGATTGAAGGAATTCCGTGTTTCTTTGTAACACCCACACTGAACTTCATCATTATCGGAGGTCCGATTATTACGCTCTTATCGATCTGCTCCTCAGATATGATCTGCTCGGCAGCGTCGGTAACAAGTCCTTTCATTCCGTAGGAACCGTCGTCTGTGGTGATAACGAGGCGATCCGCAACTTCATTCACCTTATCTTCCATCACAATCAGTTCCTTGGTTCTGGCACCGATTATGACGATAACCCTGTTGCCTGCAGCCTTGAGTCCCTTGATGATGGGAAAGAGAGGTGCTATTCCGATTCCGCCGGCGATACAGAGTGCTGTTCCGCATTTTTCAATTTCGGTCGGTTTTCCGAGAGGGCCGGCAACATCCTTTATAAATTCGCCGACTTCCATACTGCTTAACATGCGGGTTGTTTTTCCGACGGCCTGGATTACCAGTGTTATTGATCCCTCTTTTTCGTCAGCGTCCGCAATGGTCAGGGGAATTCTTTCCCCGTCTTCCATAATTCTTACGATAACAAACTGCCCCGGCTTCCTGTGGGAAGCTATGAAGGGAGCTTTAATGACCAATTCGAATATTTCCGGTGCGAGTTTCTTCTTTTTTAAAATTTCGTACATAACTTTTACCCCTCCAACAAAAGGTTTTTTCTCCCAGAGAGTCGGATTAATTTTTGTAAATTAAATCCAAAATATTGATAGAAGTAGTTTTAACAGTCATCTTTTCTTCTTCTATCTTTAATTTTCAGGATAAGATATCAGGAAGGAGTTTTTTCCTTCTTGTTTCTGACAACGTAGAACTTACTGAACATCTTTTCGACCTTACTTTACAAAAAGTAATCAATAAAATTTTTTGGAAACAGAGAGAATCCTCTGTCCAGCCACCCCTGTCCGTCAGACTCTATACAGTAGCCTCTTCCGCTTTGCAATATTTCTTTTTAAATTTATAAATATTCAGCGGATTATCCAACTCGACGGCGTATCGGGAACCGGGCCTTTCGACCCGATTCCCCATCTCATTATTTGCCGTAGAAAATTGTCTTGAACAGTTCCTTCATCTGCTCAGGATTTATTTCCCTGGGATTTGTACCTGTGCAGGGATCGGCAACAGCGTTCGCTGAGATGCTGTCGAGGTTCGCAAGGAACTTCTCCTCGGTCACACCGTACTCCTTGAGAGTAGCCGGAATGTTGAGAGCCTTGTTGAGACCTTCAACGAACTCGATGAGTGAGTCGACCAGCTCTTCGGTGCTCTCGCCCTTAAGTCCCAATCTTTTCGCTACGTCGGCATACTTCTCACCGGCACATTCAGCGTTGAACCTGATTACGGTCGGAAGGTAGATGGCGTTTGCACATCCGTGAGGAACTCCGAATATCTTTCCTGTCTTGTGAGCCATGCTGTGTGTGATTCCGAGAAGTGCATTTGTGAATGACATTCCGGCAAGGCACTGTGAAATGTGCATTTTTTCCCTTGCCACCTGTTCACCGTTGAAAGAATCCACTATGTGATCCCTGATCATTTCGATGGATTTCATGGCAAGACAATCGGTAACATCGTTGGCCACAGTTGAAACATACGCCTCAAGAGAGTGAGTGAGCGCATCCATACCTGTGTGTGCAACAAGTTTCTGAGGAAGTGTCTGAACAAGGTCGGTATCGACATAGGCAACATCCGGAATGATGTTGTAGTCTGCTATCGGATACTTAACGCCTGTTTTGTTGTCACAGATAACCGAGAAAGCAGTAACCTCAGTACCGGTTCCGCTTGTTGTCGGGATGGCTGCAAACTTAGCCTTTGTCCTGAGCTGAGGCAGGTTGAACGGTTTGGCAGCTTCTTCAAAGCTGAATTCAGGATATTCGTAGAAAATCCACATAGCCTTGGCTGCATCGATCGGTGAACCGCCGCCGAGACCCACTATCCAGTCAGGCTGGAACTCGGACATAACCTCAACGCCTTTCATTACGGTTTCGACAGAGGGATCAGCTTCAACATCTTCGATCAGTACAGTTTCCATTCCTGCTTCTTTAAGAAAACCTTCAACCCTTGCAAGAGTGCCGTTTCTTTTAACGGAACCGCCGCCGATAACGATAACGGCCTTTTTGCCCTCAAGGTTCTTGAGTTCCTCAATTATTCCAGCTCCCAGGTAAACGTCTCTCGGAATTGTAAATCTTGCCATGTTTTTCCCCTTCTTTTAACAGGTTAACTTTTCTTCCGTTGTTTTTCGGCTCTCTTTTTCCACCCCCGTGGATCGAGGCCGAAAAACATCGTCGCACGACATGAACTGGATACTCTCTTTTGAAACGGTCGTCAAGAAGGCACCGTTTCGTTACATAGTATGATTTTGGTATCCAGGTATCTAAACAGTAACCGGATATTGCACAAACCCCAAGAATCTCCCTAACTTGCATTAGAAGTGTTGCTGCCGGTTTACAACTCCCAAAAATCAGAGTAAAGAACAGTTGTCACCTCAGCAATCAACCATCATAACAACCTTTATTCATTATCTTTTCCAGACTCTCACAACACCTGGCCTTTTAAAACTCACTAGTCTCAAAACAGTTATCCCGTCACAGTTGTTTACAGAGGAAAAACAGTCAGCAGTGAATTGATTCACAATTTCTAATTCAATATTAATCCCGTTTGTGAATGATAAATTTTTTTGAAATTTTTTCTTTTTCCCAGGAAGAACAGAACATGACTCTAACAAAGCTCAAAAACAGCTTAATTTTTTAATTTCTTGAATTAATCAAATCTTCTAAAATATCAACAACTATATCAATTACCTTTACTAAAAAAGAGAGGATTGACAGAGGAAATGGAAAAACCGCACTCCTTCGACAGCGTCCTTTTTATCTTCCGTCAAAAAAAAAGAATAAAGAGCAACATAGTCTGTCGAAAACTACTTAACTTTATTCAAAACAACTTTCCGCAGACATTATGAAATCCATTGATGTAAACATATCAAGAAATTATATTATCTTCTATCTTTTTTTTCTCTATGAAACAGTATAACCGACAGACAGATTTTAAGAAAATTTCAATTTAACAAGACAGGGTATCAAAGCTGATTAGGTAATAAATCTTTACCTTTAACTTGCCAGAAAAAAAAATGAAGTATAATGAAAACGACAAATCGTCGGAGGGGTTATGCCGGAAGAGAGAAGACATAAAGTAAGTTGCGACAGTTACGACTGCGAAGTGGAAGTGGCTTTTGAAATTCTTTCTGGAAAATGGATTCCACTTATAATATGGCATCTTTCAAATGAAGGGACAAAGCGGTTCGGTGAACTTGAAAAGCTGATGCCGGGAGTTACACATAAGATGCTTGCCCAGCAGCTGAGAGCTCTTGAAAAAAACGGACTGGTTACCAGAACCATTTATCCTGAAGTTCCACCTGTAGTTGAGTACTCCCTCACAGAAGTAGGACAGAACCTGGGCCCTGTTTTCTCTGAACTGAACAGCTGGGCAGTGGAGTATCTGGCAAAACGCAAAAAGTAGATTTCCGTCACATAGAAAAGTTACTGTGATATTCCGCCCAAATTATCCGGCTTCCGGGAACCACGTATATGGTTGAATTATTCTCTCCCACTTCTGTCTGACAATTCTCACAAACATAAAAACCGTAATTCCGTCCCCAATCCCTTCTCATAAAAAATATTCTTGCCGATTCAGCAGCTGGAACGATGTAATTATTTGTATCCTGATGGAAATAGCCGCTGGATTGATCTAAAAAAAAATAATCTCCTCCGGACAGAAGCTATCTTGCCTCCCATATTCTTAATTTCAAGATTATGGTGGCTGGAATGGCAATGATATCTTTTTTCGTGTAATTTTAACGGCTGAATTGGTTCGAATATTTGTTTTCTGATCAATTCAAGGGCTGATTGGGGTTGGAAAATGTTTTTACAGGTACCCGAATCCCTACAGATTTAAAGGCCCTTGCGCATCAGCATCTAAAAATTCCTCATCCTCCGCTTCACCTGAGAATCAGGGGGAAGGATTTCAAGAAGAAAAGATGCGGGGAAAAATGATTGTAGATTGTGATAGGTCCCACCGGTCTAGATCAATTTAGAGGCGAATTCGGAACACTGCCGCAGAGCGTCTTAGTTCGATATTTTTTTCAGGGCAGTTGACGGCTGTTTTGTTTCGAATAATAGTTCTATACTGCCATTTGAACAGTTCAACCCAGTCGGTTCTGATTGAGACGCAACATGTTACGTCTCTACAGATGGCGTTAGTGAATCAATAGACCTGTCAATCAAGCATTTCACTTGAATTAATTGATTTTTTTAACATTTACTTGTAATTTTATAGATTGATTCCATATGAAAGAGGATTTTTTGAGAAAGTATATTGAGCAATACAAATCCGGTAAAATCTCAAAATGGGAATTCGAATCCCTTCTGTCGGAAAAACCTTTCGAAGCGAAAAATTTCTCCGGAATGGATCTATCATCCATTGATCTTTCCGGCTTGAATCTCTTCCATGCCGATTTTTCAAGAACGAATCTCTCGGGAGCGGATCTATCCGATGCAAACGCAGCCGAGGCCGATTTTTCAGGTTCAAATTTGACGGAATCAAAAATGGTACGAACCGGTTTCGGGCTAGCCAATTTCAAAAACGCCGTTGTTTTCCACTCCGACCTGCGGGACTCCACGCTGACGAAGGCCGATCTCACAAACGCTGATTTCAGAATGAGTAATCTTGAAGATGCAAGAATTCTCGAGGCCGACCTGATTCATACCGACTTTACGGGGGCGAATATGACGGGGGCGAACCTGCACATGAGCAATGTCTCTCATTCAATTTTCAACAACACGCTGCTCAATCACAGCAAAATCGACAGGCTTTCCAATTTCGACAGCGCCAGCTGGATCGGAGCGGATATCCGCGATGTAAACTTCTCGGGAGCCTACCTTCTCAGACGTTTTATCATGGATCAGAACTACATCTACGAATTTCAAACATCTTCCGGTTTCAACAAAGTCTGGTACTATATCTGGTTCATTACCAGCGACTGCGGGAGAAGCGTCCTCCGATGGTTCCTCTTTATATTGATCCAGACATTTATTTTCGCCTTGATTTACACAAGAGTGGACATTGATTTCGGGCCGCATGAAACTGTTCTCTCCCCTTTCTATTTCAGTATTGTGACAATGACGACGCTGGGTTACGGAGATGCCGTCCCCATATCCGTAACAGCCCAGATCGTAACGATAATCCAGGTTATCCTGGGTTATGCAATGCTTGGTGGATTTCTAGCGATTCTCACCGATAAAATCGCCCGGCGTGCAGATTAAAGGAGGTTGATTTGGGACTTTTCAGAGCTATCGATAAAAAGATTCTTATTCTGCGATTAAAATCCATGTTCAAGGAAAACAATCTTCCGATGCTCCCGTCGAAATCAATGAGCATTCTCTCCCTTTTAAGAAAACCCGAAATCTCATCAAAAGAAATTGCAAAAGAAATTCAATATGATCCTGCCCTTGTCGTTTCTCTTTTCAAGCTTGTAAATTCAGCTGCCTTCGGGCTTCGCCACCGGGTTGAAGATCTCAAGCAGGCGACCGCCCTTTTGGGCAAGGCAAGGATTGAGGCAATAGTTCTCTCACACAGCGTAAAAAATTCCCTTTCGGACATTTTGTCCTCATGGTTTAACTTCGAGAGTTACTGGTCCACGGCAATTGCGAGAGCGGTTACGGCAAGAAAACTGGCCGAGGAGCTTTCACTTCCATGCAGCGAACAGTGCTTTACAGCCGGACTTCTACAGGATATTGGAGTTCTTTTTATTCTCAAAGCACAGGATAAGAAATACAAAACCGTCGTCGACGAATTTTCAGCAAACCCCGAAGATTCAATAATTAATCCTGAGAGAAAACACCTTTCCGTCGACCACCAGATTGTCGGCGCGGTCATGGCAAAACAGTGGAATCTCCCCGACTATCTCACAACTTCAATAAACGGACACCACACAAGCGAGTCTGTCCAGATTCCTTTGAGTATTGTTTCCGTAATCGATTCATACTTTGAAGATCTCGGAGCCGATCGGGCCATCGATCTGTGTAAAAAGAAAACAGCTCTATCCGAGAAGGATTGCGACAGACTGATCAAACAGTCACTGGAAGACGCCCGCTCCATAACATTTTAACAATACTATCTAACCCTACTCAACCACACAGATCTGGAAAAGACATTCCAGCTATTTTTAAAATCAATGAAAAAAACATTATTTTGACAACTACTTTGTATTTAATATATTACTATCGTGTATCGCAATATTTCGTTTGGAAAAACGATTTAAAATTTCAGATTTTTTATTTTTACAAACCGTTTTTCGACCATAGGTAAATTATAATGGTTCCGGAAATCAGAATTTTTTATCCGAATCCCGAAGCAACAATTAATGAATACGGAAAATTTTTAAGATATCTTTTCGCATTTCTTTTAATCTTATTTCTATACCTCTTTCTTTTCATGAGTCTTGGTTATTCAACGGATGAATTGGATTTACCTCCCGTTGTATGGCGTTTACTCGGCCTTATTTTTCCGGCTTTTGTATTGCTGAAGCGATTTCTTGTGAAAAAAGATAAGCCGGTTTTCACAATAGGCTGTGGTTATCTGGAAATTCACAGAGGAAAGTACAAAGGTAGATACTACATCCGAAAAATTCACCGCATCGAACTCGTCAGCAACAACCTTGATATTTTTCTAAAGGATGTCGAAGATAAAATCTACTTCGATTTTGAACATATCAAAGAAGAAGAAAGAGACGAATTCATTAATATTTTAAAACAATTCAATGTCGATCTACATATTGACCAGAGTCTTGTTCAGGCAAATACTTTTGCAGAAAAAGTCTCCAAACTTTAATTTTATCAAATGACAACATTATCACATGCCAACATTGAACCTCAACAATTACGCAACCGTTACATTAAAGGAATAGTGTCATGAAATCGAAAGAAACAATTTTCTATCACAACAATAACTTTTCAACCTCAGAAAAAGTTTTGCTCTGGGCAAGCATTCCAGTCTTGATAATCTTTACTATACTGACATATATAAATTTGACAGATATCGAATCTAATTGGAAAGACATAATCTACCGTATCTTTGGTGTTTCATTTCTTATTTCCATTGTAGTTAAAAGGAAATTCTCACGTAACAACAAACCGACTTTTACAGTTTCAGATGAATATTTCATCATTCATGAAGATTCAGATAAAGGAAAATACTTGAAAAGAGATATTGAAAAGATAGAAGCATCTAACGATTCGGTAAAATTCTTCATGGTCAATCCGGAAAAAAAGGTTTCCTTTAACCCTCAAGAAATCGTAAAAGAGGACCGAGAACTCTTTATGGCTGAAATAAAAAAACTGAGTACGAATTTTAAATTTGAAAAATCACTGGAAATGACAAGTGATATCTTTAAATGATTCAGATATTCTTGAAACTATAACTTCTTACATGGAGGAATACAGCAGTGAGTTCTACCGAAACAATTTTTTACCACAACAATAACTTCTCACAATCCGAAAGATGGTCTCTCTTTAACGTACTATTCTTTTTAATTGGCATTTCTCTTTTTTTATTCTTAAGAATAGCATATGATTCTTGGCATTCATACATAGTCCTTTTTATTTTCTTCATAAAAGATACCTACAAACTTATAAAAAGAAAATTTACAGAAAACAACACGCCTGTTTTTACTTTCTCGGAAGAATATTTCATTATTCACAATGGCTTTCATAAGGGGAAATACCTAAAGAATGATATAGCCAGTATAGAAATGTTCAATGATATTATTACATTTTTCCTGATCAATCCTGAAAAGCAGGTTTCCTTTTCCGCTGAAGAGATTATAAATGAGGATCAGGAACTCTTCCTTGAAAAGGTGAAGGAACTCAGCGAAAATTTTAAGATTGAAAAAACCAACTGGGGCTTGAACTAACATATAAAAACAACACCAGATACACACAACCGTGATAATTCAAGTCTTTGTTCATCTGCATATATCTATTGAAAATAGCTTAGGAAATCCCCTCCAGATCAAGCAATTTCTTCTTAACCTCCAATCCGAGAGCAAATCCAACCAGTTTGCCGTTTGCACCGACGACTCGATGGCATGGAACGATCAGAGGAATGGGATTTTTTGAATTTGCCATGCCTACTGCGCGGCACGCCTTTTCATTTCCAATCTCAACTGCTATATCCTTGTAGCTTCTCACTTCTCCGTAGGGAATCCGGCTAAGGGCCTTCCACACTCGCTTCTGGAAATCGGTTCCTTCAGGATTTAGAAGAAGGTTAAACTCTTTTCGTTTTCCTTCACAGTATTCCATGACCTGTTCCACGGCATTTTTAAAAAAAGAGTCGTTGCGAACCCAATCTTCAGAAATTTCGAAAACCCTTTTGCATTCACCTGTATTGAGATGAAGATTGGAAATTCCCTCTTCATTTCCCACCAGGATAATTTTGCAGAGAGATGTGTTGAATCTTGTGTAGTATTTCATTGTTATCCTACTATTGTAAAAAACATGCGGAGATGCAGATCCAGGAACTACATTTCATCATTCTGTGATTAAATATTCTATTGATGACTGGAAATTTTACAAGATGCCGAACGATATCGATAGAAAAGAGAGTTACATGAGCTTCCGATTCGCCCTAACCCTAATTCCTGAATCGGTTTTTATGAAACCCTTACTTACACTGAACAGGGCCGACTGTCGGAACAATACTTACTGCAGAAGCAGGTTCATACTTGTTTCCATCGTAAACTCTTATAAATTTTACACTGTATTTACGACAGAAGGATTCCTTCTTATTTTTCAGAAGGATAAATCCGCCTGCGTACTTTTTAAGAGGAATACCGTAATCATTTTTTTCGATATACCATGAATCTCCGTAAAGTCCGACATTCCTGAGCTGCATTCCCATTTTGCCTGCAACTTTTCCAGAACGATTTTTGAACGGAACTGAAACTTTTCCATATTTTGAGTCACTCCATTTTTGCCCGGCAACTACCTGTTTCAGAACCTTTTTGAAAGTGGCTTTCATATTTCTCAGCTTTTTAAATGACTCTTCAGGAGCATCCTTTCCAACCGATTTGTACGCCTCTGTCACTGTTTTGATGATGACATTGCAGTATTCATCATATTTATAGAGAAAACGATCAAGAACTGTCGGAGAGAGAAATTTATTCTTCCTGAATTCCTCTATTGTATTTTCAGTTCTTTTAATTTTGTCATCAAGGAAAGCCTTGTAAGTTGCAAAAGAAAGCTGGTTTCTGTACTGCACCCTGTTTTTGGCAAGCTCAGCTACCTCATTCGCCTTATAGCCGTCACCGAAACTCATACTTGTTGCGGCAGGCTCAGCATATTTTCCTTCGCATTCATCAGCAAATATCTTGAAATCGGCCATTCTTTTATCAAGCCTTTCGATATCCATGGGTCTTAACGCTTTGTTGTTCTTTCCCGCAACCAGCAGATTAAAGGGAAGTGATTGAGCCTTCTTTTTGTATTCACTTGCAAGCCTTGATTTAGCTTTATCATCTTCGATTCTCTTCTTATGACCTGAGGCCATATCTTTCTGCTTCTGTATCAGTTCGTCATGACGTTTTTTAAGAGCGACTATCTCCGGAATGGTCCTGTTTTCTTCCGAAATGTTGTCATAAATCCTACCAAGAATAGCCAACTGTTCCAAAAACGAGCTGTGGGCGTTGTCGTTTTCCGTTTTGCCGAATTTCGCCTCCATTTTTTCAAGCTTTCTTTTGTATGGCGTGACGATCTTTTCCACTGTTGCCAGGGATTCCATATCGGAAAGCTTTTTCTGCATTACGAGATGTCTCTCCCGGAGTTTCTTAATCTCGGAATTCTCCTTGATTTCATCTGAGAACTTGTCGTAACGCTTGTTAAGTGCTTCGACATCTTTTGAACATTTTCTGAAGGCAGATGCAGCATTTTTTGCATTCTCAGCTTTTTTAAATTTTTTTTCAGCACGTTCTATGTACTTGGCATAACTAGCAATTGTACGCTGAGTTTTCTTTTCATCCCGATTTTTCTCGTTCACATAGTTCTTGACTGCACGCTGAGTTTTCTTTTCAGCACGCCCCATGTACTTTTGCTGAGTACTCTTGTTGACAGCAATCAGATTTGTCTGAAATAAGATCCCCAAAAGAGTAAAAAGCAAAGTGGTTCTAACCATACGCTTTCTCATAACCCCCCATTAATAAATAATTAACCAACACAACTTTCTTGTTTTATGTTTTAAATATACAATAGCAAAACACAAAACAACCCTATTATTATTAAGATTTAATATGAAAGTCAAGTGAAATTAATATTATAGAAAAAGCGATATTACATCTTAAGATTGACGGCAACATGTGAGTTGATTTTTAATTAATATTTTCAAAAACTTAACCTTGGTATATCAAATTTTTCAATATCCACTCCAAAGATAAAAATCTATTATCCCTATGAAAACAGGCACAGAAAAACAGTATTATCAGACCCTTAGAAGACATTTCATCCACAGAACACAATAGAAAGAGCCGTTCTTCCAACAACCAACGATCACTGTTATCCAATAGGATTTGCCCGAGATAATAGTTTTCATAGAAAACCTTGGCTATCTTGTCAGTTTTATTGAGATAGACCAAACATTTTAATGAGTAATAGTTGACAAAAACTTTACATTTGATAAACTTTATAAAATATCAAATCAGTTTTCGAATAATTAAAGGAGGATTCCATGGAGTCAAAAGAAACAATTTTCTACTTTAACACGGATCTTTCAATGAAAAACATCTGGATGATTATAGCTACCGCCATCTCCCTGATCTTCTTCATCTCCGCTACCGTCACAGGAGGTTACAAAATTGTTCCTACGGTCCTGATGGTTTTTCTTTTTTACAAGACATCGGTTGGAATTATTCAGCGGAAAACCAAATTAAAAAACAAGGCGGCTGTAACAATTGGAAAAGAATCCATACTTGTCGATGATATTAATACGAAAATTGAAATCCCTTTTGCCGAAATAGAACGAATGGAACTTGTCGAGATCACTCTCCAGATATTTATTAAAGAAAGGGAGAAACCAATTTTCTACGACTTCGCAAATATAAAAAAAGATGAGCGAAATGCCTTTACAGAACAGATAAAGAATCTCGGTATAAAATTCAACCACGAAACAAGTTAACCTGTAAACATCAGTCGAAAGAATTATCTTCATTTGTTTAAATCATAAATATTCGATGGCAGACTCAAATAATTTAAATTTTCACATGTCATTTTTTTCTACACTCTTCTCAAAATGTATGCTAAATTGACATAAGATAAAAGGATTTTAATAAATCAATAGATTGAAAATACACTTCGCAATTTTTCTTTTTTTTTAATTTCTGAATGAGGCTTGCTTCATGAATCCCAACTCCGGCATTTTTTACAGAAGTCGCAAATTCCTACCGTCGGAACAAGTTCGTCTTTTTATTGGCATTGCTTTTCTGTTATTTATAGTTTTCAACTTTGTCACAAGAAATTATGAAAATATAAAATTCTTCTGGAAAATTAAAATTCATCGTTTTCTACCAGAGTATCATCCTATTTTTACTATTGCTAAGCTATACTGGCCACTTTTTGGAGTTCTCATGATTCTTGCCACTCCGATTAGAAGAAAGTTGAGTAAAAAAAACAGTCCGGTCTTTTCAATTACGGATGAGTTTGTAATTATTGAAACTTTATTTAGGAACGGCAAATACAGAACCTATGATATCGACCGAATTGAAATAGATGGAAACCAGATTGCTTTACATCTAAACTCTCCCCAAAAAACGAAAAAACTTAATCTCAAAGAAATCAGGAAGGAGGATCAGGGGCGATTTCGTGAGGTAATTGAAGAGTTTAATTCCGGTAGAATAAGATCAAGAGAGGATAATCAGGAGAAAACGTTGGAGAAAACTTATTACCTCAATAAAAAAATAACATTCAAGAACAAGGTTATGTTTTGGGTCGGGTGCGTACTGTTAGCCTTCTTTACTCTATTAGCTACAGGAGCTTCTGTAGAATCAGGTAGTTTGGACCTATTCAAAGATATTCGATTCTACCAAATTTCCTCCTTTGCTATATTTCTGATAGTTGCTTCATTTTCCCGAAAATTCAAAAAATCCGATACGCCCTTTATAACACTTTCGGATTCAGCAATTATTCTTCACAGCGGAAATTATGAAGGGAAATACTACTTCTGCGACATTGATCGTTTCGAGTTATTGAGCAACAACTTCTACCTCCATACAAAAGAGCCCGAGAAGGAAATGAATTTCGATTTTGAAAATATAAAGGAAGAAGAAAGGGAAATGTTTTTGGAAAAAATGAAATCTCTCGATATTCCTTTCAGAATCGACCAAGGTAGAGTTTAATTTATCTGTAAATTATTCCTCAATCGCTATTCCATTTTCTTCGCACCACTCGAGAATCAGGCGTTTTTTCTCATTATTCTCATACTCATACCACTCATCTATTACACCCAGGTCAAAAACGTAATCCTTGAAATTACCGAAGGCGCCTCTTCTATTGAACATATTCCTGACCTTCTCAAAATCGACCTTGGCATTCTCTTTTGAAAAACTGAAAATCTGCTCTCTACCGATTCCCAGATCTCTTTCAGAAGGAAGTGAAATATATTTATCGGTGTAAGCATCTTCGGGAAGCGGATCACGCATGCCCTCTTCGTCACTAAAATAATAAATTTCCCCACTCTCCCGATTCACCATTGCGCCGGTCTGACACCAATCACCACAGCTTGCAAACATAACTGCATTTTCTAGATCACCGAATTTTATTTTCATTGAATTACTCCCCCTATTTTCCCTAACGATACACTAATGCAATTAAGGCAACAATAAACAAATATTATCCCAATATAACTAGAAAACAACAGATTAGAAATAATTTTCCTGAATGTAGACTTGCGTCTGAAGAAATATATTTAGAAATCACTCACCTTATCAACAAAATCGGGGCGATCGACAAAGGGATTCCTATTTCCCTGATACTTCTCGATGAGATCGTTCCGGCGTTTTTCTATTTCGTCAACCGGATCCTCCTTGTGCCATTTTCGAAGGAACGCCTCTTCAATATCGTCAATGCTTCCGGCATCGTTGTGATTGTTGTCATCCGCTTCGACATATGGATCAAATCTGTAGCGGGCAACCATGTAGAAGTGGGCTCTGGCTATGTCGCCTCTTCTTTCAGGTCGAACTTCAAAAACAAGATCGCCGCTTGAATCCCTGCCTCTTCTGGAGAAACCGGGATCAGTTGAACAGATGCAATTTGAAATGCCCCATGCGTCACAGCTCCAGCTGCAGCTCATGTCGATAAAGTCGGAAACAGGTTCTCCGAAATCGTATGATCCCCTGTTGCTGTTGGATCTGGCATCTGTCGGAAAAAGGTGGTGAATATCGCTTGTTGCATCTCCAGTGAGCTGTGACTTTGGCCAGCTGTGCTCGGTATTCATATATTCCGGTGAGGTCGCACTTGGAATTCCACCGGGATCTTTTATCTTTCTTCCTGTGTAGTAACACTCCACAAAGCCGTCGTGTACATCTATTTCACTGAACATACGGGTTCTTGCGCTATCGTATCCGAGATCGTTGTGATCTTTGATTTTGTTGTAGAGAGCCTTCAACAGATCGATATTGCTGAGATGAGCCACGTCGTCGAAAATAGTTTCGTCTGTCGGGTCAACAGGATCCGAGTCATCAACGCTTTCATCTTCATCCGCAGGCTCCACCGTATCGTTGTCAAGATCACTCTCTTCCCCATCTGTAGAGTCATTGTCCGAAGAGGTTTCTTCATCTGTTGGAACCTCTTCATCATTTGACGGGTCACCATCGGAAGAGTTGTCATCAGGCTCAACAGAGGAGTCATCATCAGTATCCGGCTTGTTTGTATCTTCATCTGTGGAACTGTCGAAATCCTGATCTACCGGCGGAAGATCCAGATCTACGCCCGAGGAATTGCTTGAATCCGTCACATCCTTTTCTGTAGCATTTCTTGAAACATCACAAGAAACAAGGAACAGCAATAATAGTGTAATAACACTTAATTTCTTCTTCATACTCCCTCCCAAAGAATGTATTGCTTTTATATTGTATCCAAAAATCAACATCTCACAACCATGAAATGGTAATCAGGCAGAATTTAATGAAATTCAACCACGAAGGACACGGAAATAATTCTGTTTTTATCTCATCAACAGTTTTGGGGTTCGCTTCAATAATTTTGAACAATTCAGAGGAATAATTCCCGTCAACATATTCACCTCCCTTTCGTCTCTTTTCGTGTTTTTCATGGATTAAGTTTTCTGATGTCAGAACAACACCAGACTGCATGAAAATGAATTAATTTTCCAGCACTTTAAAAGTTTCGTGGTTTCAATAATTTTTATCGGCCTCCACCGGCTGATTTAGTGTAATTTATACAATTATTTCATAGTCTTGAAACAATAGTGTATACTGTATTTTTATATCATCAACGAATTATTTATGGAGAAATCAATCATGAATCGAAAATTGTCATCAACACTTTTAATTTTACTGCTAATTTTTTTATTTGCATCATCATGCAGCGACGACTCAAAATCATCCAAAGATGACGATATCTTCAATGTTGAAAATCAGGATAACGATATCTCTAAAAATGAAAAGAATGATACTTCACAAAACGACATTTCTCAGAAAGATGACTCCGATGCTTATACGGGAGATGAAAGTAACACTCCAGCTGACGACGATAGCT
Source organism: uncultured bacterium (assembly GCA_942492635.1). Classification (GTDB taxonomy): domain Bacteria; phylum UBP6; class UBA1177; order UBA1177; family CALOFP01; genus CALOFP01. The sequence goes on along the minus strand of CALOFP010000002.1, from coordinate 673,079 downwards.
CGGAAAAACCGGATAGTTCCGAAATGAATGATTCCGGTTCTGCAGAAGAACCCGATACGGACAAGCCGGCGGATAGTGACAATCCCGTGAATCCTGGATGCAATGAAATACCCACCTTTGCCGACAGACTTTCACCGACAACCGAAATTCATGTAAGCAAAGAGGGGAACGATGCTTCCGGTGATGGGAGTTCTCAAAAGCCCTATGCAACAATTTCACATGCGGCATCAAAGGCCGGTCCGGGAACGGCAATCCTCATTCATGAGGGTTCCTACAACGGCGGAAACTACATCTCGAATCTTCGAGGTACCCCATCCGCTCCGATCTGGTTCGGAGGTGCCTCCGGAGAGGACAAGCCTGTCGTAGAGGGAAGCGGCGAAGGTATACATTTATCCAACGTGAGTTATCTGATCGTCCACGATCTGGAGGTTCGTGGATCCGCATCCAACGGAATCAACTGCGATGACGGAGGAGAAACGGATAATCCTGAGGCCACACACCACGTGATCTTTAAAAATCTCTACATACACGACATCGGAAACGGCGGAAACCAGGACTGTCTCAAGCTTTCCGGTGTAAACGACTACTTCGTACTGGACAGCGAAATGCACACATGCGGCGGCGGCGGATCGGGCAGCGCCATCGATCATGTGGGCTGTCACCACGGATTAATCGCCCGAAATCATCTCCACGACCTTTCGGCCAACGCAATCCAGTGCAAGGGAGGAACAGAGGATCTTGAAATTCGGTGGAACAGACTTATCAATGCCGGGGCCCGGGCTGTGAACATGGGAGGCTCCACCAGTTTTCAGTACTTCAGACCACCCCTTTCCACCTCCAAACCTAATGCGGAAGCGAGGAACGTAAGAGTTGTCTCCAACATCATCGAAGGAGGAGAAGCGTCCCTCGCCTTTGTGGGATGTGTGGAGTGCGCCGCGGTAAACAACACAATAATCAATCCTACAAACTGGATTCTACGCATTCTTCAGGAAACCACCTCAAAACAAGGGTACGAGTTCGAACCGTGCCGCGACAACCTGGTTATGAACAACCTCATCTACTTCGACCGCAGCGATCTATCCACGTATGTAAACATCGGTCCTAACGTTTCTGAAAAAACATTCACATTCACCTCAAACCTCTGGTATGCCCACGATAACCCCTCATCATCAACGCCAAACATTCCCGTAACGGAAACAAATCCCATAATTGCAAAGGATCCGGGATTCACAGACGGATGGAAAATCGGTGAAAGCAGCCCGGCCTTCGCAGCAGGAACATATTGGGAAGGACTTCTAGGTGACATAGGAGGAAACTGCTACAAAAATCCACCAAGCATCGGCAGCCACGAACCTGGGAAGGAGTAGAAGAAAGCCGCGAAAGAGACGAAAACAATTCATTTTTCACCTATTCCCCATTTTTCGTAGTTGATTTTTTGTATCTGTTTCAATCAAACATCAATTATTCCAAGCCTACACTTTTTCTTATAAATACGCAGATTTCATCCATCGCCTCTTTTGCCTCAGGGAAAATCGGGGAACAGATGGGGTAACAATGAAACATCTTCTCGCCAACGGTTATCTTAACCTCCACTCCGGCCTCTTCGGCCTTTTTTGCAAACCTTGTCGAATCGTCTCTTAAGGTTTCATCATTCCCAGCAAAAATCAGAAGAGGGGGAAACCCTTTGAGGTCACCGTAAAGTGGAGACATGTGGGGATTTGTCCTCTCCTCATCCCTTGCGTAGTAGTGGCTGAACACTGTCCATGATTCCGCCCATGAAAGCGTGTCGACCTCTGCATTTGTCTTGAGTGATTCACCGGTGCACTTGAGGTCCGTCCATGGAGAAAGAGCAACTGCTGCCGAAGGAAGCTCCATCTTTTTATCCTTCAGGGCAAGAAGTGTCGCCAAAAATAAACCCCCTCCTGCCGAATCTCCCATGAAGACAATATTTGACGGTGTAATTCCCTTGTCCAATAACCTTTTATAGACATAGATCGAATCCTCAAGAGCAGCAGGAAACGGATTTTCAGGCGCAAGCCTGTAATCAAAAACCAGCGCCTTTACTCCGCTGCCGGCCACAACCTTTGCCACATGAACACGATGCCCCTCCGCGGAACCTATCACATATCCTCCTCCGTGAAAGTACAGAATCACCTTCTCTTCCGGTGAATCATTTCTCGAAATCCATTCGCCGTTGACCTTTGCCGTCTCTGCCGATGAAACATCGATATCTTTAGGTAATTTTCCGAACATTTTCCCTGCTTTCTCTGTTTTTTCACGTAATTCGGGGATTGAGGTGTCCCAATCGATTTCCGGCTTCCTGCCCAACCTGAACTTTAACAAATTCCTGTTCCTTAATAAGAAAAGAAAAATTCGACTCCTGATGCTTGCCATTTTTTGATCCTCATTTTCTATTCAACAAACATATTCATGATAATTTCCGTGTCCGGAGCTTTGAATGCGTTCCAATGAACAGCCCTGTGAATTGCAAGACCTTTTATTGTAGTCCAGAATAACGTGGCAAGATCCTCCGGAGGATATCTCTTTATGCTCCCCTCTCGCTGGCCTTCCACAATAATTTTTTTGATTATGTCATAAGGGACACCGTTGTTCTTCCGGATAGTATCCTTTGCCGACTCAGGGATGGCCTCGGAAACTGTAGCCTGCGCAATCAAAAGATGCATTCTTGCTGCATCTTCGTCACTCTCAATATTCTCAAGAAGTCCGGTTATCGCCGTGCGAATTTTCTCTACAGGTTTTACCGGAAGTTTCTCCAGTTCACGGCATGCGAAGTTCAGTTTTTCAAAACCCTCCTTGATCAGTTCGATAAATATCTCTTCTTTCGACTTAAAATAGTGATAAACAAGTCCTTGCGAAATTGCACATTCCCTTGAAATATCAACAATCTTCGTGGCCATAAGTCCCTTCGTTGCGAAAAGTCTTAATCCGGTTGAAAGAATCTGTTCTCTTCGTTCATCCTTTATTTTCCTGTTTTGTTCACTGTTTCTCGGCATAACTACCTCACACATGCTTTTTGATTGAACACTCATTCAACCTAAAAATAGTTTATAATTCAGCTACTGTCAATTTTCATCTCAAAAAATCAATTACATCAGTCAAAAAGAGTGAGCTTTAAAACGATTTACGATACCCGGAAGTGTAACCTGAAAACTCTATTGAGTGGTGTCGTAGGCCCAATGAAGAAGAGCCTGCCTCTGCTTTTTTCGGCAATTGAGATCGCCTTCGGCACAGTTTTTACGAATTTGGGCAAGATGCCTTTTCATTGCCTTCCACCTGTTTATCTGCCTAATATCATCAGGGCATCTTCGCCCCATGTAGTACCTGCAGTACCACTGGAACCAGCCTCTTGGGTCCTCATGATAGATCCAGCCTTTCTCCCTCCATACGGAAAGAGGTTGTGATGCGTTAACTCCGAAACAGTTCAATTCCGGATCGTGTTTCCCGCTGCACAGTTTTGCATTTGAGAACCATTCCTCAGGAAACTCGTTTCTGCAGTCGGTCATATATTTTCCTCCGAAAACACCCAGTTCCAGCATCTCTTTCGGTGTGCGCTCCGGTTTGAAATCGGGATGAAAGTTTTCCCCTTCCGGTTCAGTACGATAGTAAACATAGTTCTGCTGCATCCTGTCATTTACGATAACTTTCATGCCATTCATGCTCGCCTCATCTTCCAATTTTTCGGAAATAATTGAATTCTGAGAAATCATCCATCTGAATTAATATACGAAATCAGATCAACTATTCCGTCCTTTCTAGTAAAATCCACCGGTTTTTCGTAGGCGGCAAGCATTCCGTTTTCATCCGGCGTTCTGTTTTTTTTCATCTTCAGGTGCCACTTCATTACCGTCATGACTATTTTGTAGAGAAATGAGAGTCTGCTGAAATCAAAACCGCCCCTGAAGTAGAAAAAACATAGCTGTTGAAGTTGCTCCTCGTTGAAATTTCTGCTGACAACCTCCCTGACAATTTCGTCTCTTCCAGGGGATGCACCTGTCGCAAAAACAGCCACCTTTTTACCTTTGAGCTTATCGAGATTCTTTTTAATCAAATTAATTCCGCTGATTCCCACGGCGTACAATCCTCCGCCGTAGACGACCGCATCGTAATCGGAGAATTTTTCCGCTGAAAATTCGGAAGCTTCAAAAAGATCCGCAGAAAGCTCTTGTGCTATCCACTCCGCATATTTTTTTGTAAAACCGGTTTTCGAACTGTAGATAACTGTCTTTTTCATTTTGTCCTCTTTTTTAAGAACATTTAAATGTTGGAAATCTAAAACGAATATATTTTACAGCGCTGAATAGAAAAGAGTAGAAATTTCAATCAAAAAAGGTTCGGAAATTGTTTAACCCAATTTTATTTTCCAGGTAAATTCATAAGGACAAGATTTCCAATTTGTGCTTTTCTCGATCAATATTGTTAATCGATACACCGTCCCCATTGATGTTGTTAAAAGATACCAACATCCTTACCCTCCATTAATATTACATCAACCAAGGCCAAGAGTTCAGCTATAAAAAACTCTCCTATTCACTACAAAATTTTTGGCGCAAAAATGAGGGTTAGAGTATGGATCAGATACTATAGAAGGAGATCTTTAAATAATTTCTACTGTAAAATTGAAATGTTGTTGGAAAAAGCTTTCCTTTTGATGGGCACGCTTCGCTTTGCCTATCCTACTGCATACATATCCAGGGGTTTACGATTCGGTTGTGCGATCTATGGGTTTTTTGTCCCACCTTTTTATGTAGCGGTAGAGATTTTCCACTTTTGTTCTGGCCCAGGGGGTTTTTCGAAGAAATTTGAGGCTGGATTTTATTGAGGGATCTTGCTGAAAACAGCGGATGTTTATTTTATTGCCCAGTTCTTCCCAGCCGTAATGATCCACGAGCGCTTTTACAATTGCTTCGAGAGTCATTCCGTGTAAAGGGTCTATTGATTTCTGGTCACTCATGGTTTTCTCCTTCTCGTCTATAGGAACAAGAGTTGTGTTGAAACATTCATCATTTGACTAATTGATAAATTGTCAACAACTCAATTATCTTATTTACAGCTATCAGTCATCAATCCGATGCTGAAATACTTTTTACTCACTTATTTGATCTCCCGCCAGCTTTTTTATTTTTTTCACGATTCTATTAATTCCAAACATGTGATTATTTTGCTTAAATATCAGCGCATAATTTTTCGGTTCCTGATCATTTGTTCTTTTAATTCATTGGCAACAGCAAAAAGTTTCTCGGGATTTGCTTCGGCATAGGTCCAGACAACAATCCGCTCTTCATAAAATGCAGCACCTCCGTAACCTCCACTCCGAAGAGCAGATATTACTTTTTCTGTAACTACAGATTTCAGATCGAACTCGTTATTTGAATAGACCACCAATCCTTTCCGCTTCCTGAGAAAAGGTTGAAATGAGTCTGGAAGCAGACGTAAGCCTGTATTTAAAAATTCCGGTTCAAGAATTCTCAGACATTTAACAGATGTTATCCCTTCCGTTAGCGCCATAACAAATTCAGGGAGTTCACTGGAACTTTTCGGAGAGATTTTTTCCGTAAAAAGAACCTGTTGGGAAGGATCATCTCCGCCTCCGGAATCAACATCCACAACCCATGAGTCTTTACCCCATTCAGAATCTTCACCTGCCCTGTAATAAAAACCGGAACTTATCCGGCAATCGAATAAATCCTCACAGATACTGTCAAGATGTTCGGGATGTTTTTCGTGTGGTTTAAAACCTTTCAGATCAAGAAGTTTCCTGAAAGCCATCGCCCGTCTGGCAATAAAGCAGAAAACCGAAACAAAACCGGTTATTACAATCAGTGAAATAAATATTCCCATATTTTCTCTTCAGCTGCCTCGTGAAATGTTCTCCTGCCGGGGACAACTACTCTTTACATATATTTTGTACCCACAGCGCAGTAACAAATTTTCTTTGCTCCTTCTTTTGAAATAATATCGACACTATCCATTGAACCGTCTAGCGACAGCAGTCTTCTCATATCCCGCGTTGTATAGTGCATGAAAACATCGCTGTCGAGCGGCATTTTTTCCATTTCGCTCTTCTCATGAAATCCGAGAACGATTTTACCGCCAGGCTTTAATAATTTGAAAATTTTCCTGATAGTTGCCTCAGGATTTTTCCAGAAGTAGATGGTGTTGACAGAAAATATTTTATCAAAGCTGTTCTCTTCAAATTCCAGTTCATCAAAATCCCCCAAAAGAATTTTAACTTTCCCGTTTCGGATATGTTTCCTGTTTTTCCTGCGGGCAATTCCAGCCATTGATTTTGAAAAATCCACACCTTCGATCACGCCTTTGTCCAGATTGTCAGCGATCGATTTTATAACCATTCCGGTCCCGAAACCTATCTCCAGAACCCGATCGTTCTTTCCGACGAACAGGTTACCTTTTACCATTTCATTTAACTCTCTATTTCCTTTCTCAAATACTCTTGACATGTAGAATCGGCCGAACATTCCCGCCGGTTTTCTAGCCTGTTTCGAAAAGAATGATTCAAAATCCATATTTACTCCCACTGTTTGACAAGTTGTGTATATCAATCAAAAGCTTGATAATCAGAATTCCACATTACCAGTCCCAGATGACATCATATACATGGAAAAAAATAAATAGACATTTTTTGCCGAAATTTTAGCGAAACTGCTGAAATAGAATTTTCAGATGAAGATATGGCAATTCAGACTTTTACCTTCATCAGAGACTTCCTATTATGACTGATCCTTTTTCCTTTTCTTGAACCACTCCTGATCACCGTAAAGTTTTTCTTCGCATTCTGGACAGAGGCTGTGGCTGAAAAGAGCTTCCGAGTGATTTTCTATATATTTTTCCATCTGACTCCAATACCCCTCATCATTCCTGATTTTCTTGCAGTTAGAACAGATCGGCACCAATCCTCGAAGAGTCTTAATGTTGTCCAGAACCTCCTGAAGCTGTGATATCAAATTTTCACGTTCTTCTTCCGCATTTTTTCTGCATGTAATGTCCCTGACAATTGCCTGTACCAGTTTTTCTCCGCCGACCTCTATACCGTTCAAGGAAATTTCCGCATCAAACAAACTACCGTCCGAACGTCTGTGCTTCCATTCGAAAAACTGCGGAGCCTCTTCAATAGTCAACTTGATTTTCTCCTGTGCCTTTTCTTCCGAATTTCTACCATCCGGCTGAAGATCCGGTGAAAAATCAATCGGAGTTCGTCCGACGATTTCCTGCTCTTCACAACCGAACATCTCCAGTGTTTTTTGATTGCAATCTATAAAGTGAATACCTCTCACAATAAAAATAGCATCATTGGCATTTTCGAAAAGTTTAAAATACTTCACCTCATCCTCTTTTATTTTCTTTGTCTGTTCCTGTACCAACTCCTCAAGGTGATCTCTGTGTCTAATCAACTCCTTTTCGGCAGATCTGCGCAGTTTCACCTCCTCAAGTAAAATTTCATTCCTGCTCTTTATTTCCCCAATAGAAAATAGAATCAACAAGGTAAGCAGCCCCAAAAGAGCAATGTTCAATGTGGCAACACGGAGATAGTAGCTTTTCTGCAATCTCCTTATATCGCCCATGTACATTCCGGTGCCGATAAAAGAGTTCAACTCGGGAATTTGAACGACAAAGGATATCTTTTCCTCAGGAATCGAGGAACCGGGAGGATGGTAAAAATAAGACAAATAACCTCCCTCTTTTTGTTTCCTGGAGATATCCACAAGCTCCCTGACGATATACTTTCCAGTGCTGTCCTTCAAATTCCATTGGTCCGTCATCTCTTTCTCGGGTTCAAACGGCTGGACAAGCATCACCCCCCTGTTAGTTGTCATGAAAATATAGTTGGTGCCGATATTGTCAGTATAGGTCATTCGACGAACAGTGTTTCGAACCTTTTCAATGGTCTCCTCTTCGTTTAAATTCCCTGCTCGAGAAGAAACAAGTATCGGTTCAATGGTCTTTTTTGCAATGCTGACCATCCGACCAAGATTGTTTAATCTTTCCTGCTCAACCTTTTTTATAAACTGATCGGCCTGATAGAGAGAAAGCAGTATGAAAAACAGAGCGATGAGGGCACCGATCAGAATTATCCCGATTTTTGTCAATCTGGATGGATTGTCATTTTGAGAGACAGATGGATTTTCCATAATATTTCAATTCAAAATTAACCCATACAACTTCATTTTAACATGAAAAGGCTACTCTCCGGACTGCAAGCAGGCTTTCTCAATCAACGTCTCCAATTCCCGTGATACAAATCGACCGATCTCTACATTCCTTCGCCCGGATTCCTTGAGCCTGTCCGCAAAAACCCAATACTCCTCCCTGTTTTTCGAATCTCTGTGCAAAGAATAGCTGTAAAGATCGGATCCATAGGAAAAAACCAGTTTCAAAGGAGTCGTAGGACGACTGTGGTGGGATGGAATCCTCCTGACCGACTGGACAATGGAAATCAACTTTTCAATATGCCTGTCATTTTTCATCTCAATTCTCTTCTGCCCTTTGATTATGGTTACAGATTTGATTCTAAACGGTTCGATATTGCGAATCTCCTCTCTGAAAAAGTAGTTGTCTATCTCCGTTATGCCTATTCCGAGGATGATTTGAAAAACGCACAACAGGAATAACAGCCTGTCGATTCCGGGAATCGGCAGTTTTTTCTTCTGCTTAAGAACCAGTGAAAACAAAAGCAGAAGAAAGGATAGCGGCAGAGATATCCAGATAAAACCGACATCATGGTAGTTGTGCATTTTACCCTCCACTGAAAAAATGATTAAAACACAGAGGGAAAGACCGTTTGATAATTGAAGAAATAACCGTCTGGAAATTCAATTTCAAAGTTTTCAACTAAACAGGATTCATAGATATCAGCATTAAAAATAATATCAGATCACGCAAAGAAATGCCAACACCGGCACACTTAATTGATACACAAAGGCTCTTTTCCGGAATGTTTTTTATACAACGAAAGCTATTTCAACTTTTTTGAAGAAGAAAAGTGAGGATAACCGATATGATTTGCTCTTCCGGTTCACTACTCCTTGAGAACCATGTCGATGCACATGACTGCAGCAAGAATCAGCTGTCTTGAGGCGTCATCGGAAGGAACCGTCTCTGAAATCTGGAGAGCGTAGTTGTCAGCACTTGTGAAGAACTCTTTTCCGATTCCGGCCCACTTCTTCGAGACATGGGCGAGTTCCTGCCCGTCTGCCATGAATTTGAAATCCCATCCTGTCCATTTTCCCTTCAGCTCGCAAACTGGTGTGCCCGATGCATCGAGAACCTTGAAAGCACCACCGATAGAGAAAAGTTTCTGCTTGAAACCGCCTATCACCTGATCGTTTTCATCAAGAACCTCGACCTTTGAGAGAAAGAGTGAGATTCCTCTCTTGATCCGGACTATCTGACGCCCTTCAGGTGTCTTGACAGTGATATCGAACGGTGTCATTCTCTTGTACTTTGTGAACCTGAAGATCTTTGTAAAAATACCGAGACCATCCTCCCGGCACTCCATTAAGATCGCACCTGTTTCCGGATCGTGAATGTCGTAGTTGTTGGCTGCCTTGAATATTCCGGCATGTTCCTTGACGAGGTAGAGATTCCTTTTCAAAATTTCTCTCATTTTCTACTCCTGCCTGCTTCTGTTTGAGTCTCAATCAACAAATTCCCAAAAAGGTTTAGACCTTTAGGATGCAATATCCTACATTTTGAAGATGTCGCGTCAAGAATAGTTTTCCTTTTTGAAAACTTTCTGAGGATTTTCTTTATGAAGATTCATACTGCTTTAGATTGGGGGTCTTAACAATTTATTCTAATTTTGCTGTTATAATTTAATAAGAAAATATGTTTAGAGACACTCAACTTCCGGCATAACAACCTATTGGGAGGGTAGCAATGAAATTCAGCATTTATCTTCTTATTATAATTTCTACTGTTTTTACCGCGTTCTCCTGTGGAGACAACGGGGACAAAAATCAATCGGACAAACCTGTTGAAGATCAGTACAGCTCGGGAAAAGTGATGACAAGATCGGTCTCGGGACTCGGTGTCGACATGGCCGAAACCCAGACATTCAAACCGAATATCACCACATATCAACTTCCCATCGCCAATCTTGAAGCAGTTACAAATCTTCAGCGGGATATCATTGAAAAGGCGGAAATCAATCTCTCCGAAGCGGCGAAGGAGAAGCTTCTTACCAACGGCTTCGTGGTGATTCCATCAGATGAAACCAGATTTTCACAGGTTTACGAATCGTTCAAGAGCGACGATCCTTTAAACGAAGAGAATGTCATCCCCACCTACGTTACGGCGGATTCCGTGATGCACCTCTACCACATCTATTTTGAACAGATCCTGAAATTCATCGAGGTCAGGTTTTTTATTCCTGATCTTCAGGCAATGACAAAATCGATGCTCGACTACACAAAACGGTACAAGGTCAGTTTTGAAGATGAGAAGATGCAGCAGGCGATAGAGCTGCAGCTCGGTTACCTTTCGGTGATTGCAAAGATTCTTGATCCGGATATGAAAATCGATTCCGGAGTAAAGGAAAAGGTTGAAAACGAACTGGCGATGATGGAAAAACATGAAAAAATCCTTCCGAGTTCGATCTTCTCGACCAACTGTCCTCTCATTTCAAAATATGGTGAAGTGAATATGTGTGCCGGATTTCCCCAGGCGGAAGAGTGGAAGAATCTCAAGAGTGACGAAGAGTGCTACTGTGAAGATTTCACTCAATACGTTCCCAGAGGTCACTACACCCAGACGGAAGAGCTGAAAAAATTCTTCAAGGCGATGATGTACATGGGGCGGATGACTTTCTTGATGAAAAACGATCGTCCCACAGTTTCCGCCCTGATGCTTGTAAACACTCTCAAGGCCGCGGAACTTGAAGACGGAAGAAAGGCTCTCGATGTGTGGGACAGAATTTACCGTGTAACCTCGTTCTTTGCCGGTAATTCGGACGATCTCCTTCCCGATGAATACGATTCCGCCTTCAGATCTATTTTCGGCGAAACAGGAAAGATAACTTCCCTTACAGACAGCACAAATGTTGAAAAGTTTGTTGAAAAGATAAACGAACTGAGGGATCCCGGAATTCTGGGCGGGTTCAAGAACGCTCTTCTTGAAACACGTGAAGAGATGAAGGGAATGAGACTGATGGGCCAGCGTTTCGCTCCCGATTCATACGTTCTCGGAAATGTCGTCGGCGACAATGCAGGTATCTGGGCTGACCATGAAAAGCGGGACGAGATTATGGTTGAAGCGGAAAAAATAGCGGTACCCGAAGAGGTGGGAAGCTGTGTGGGCGTATCGGAAAAAGATCCGCTGGAATTCGGAAACGTTGAAATGTACTGCTCATGCAGGGCCGCAAATACACTTGGTTTTTACGATTTCTGCCGTCAACTTCCCTCTGGGCTGGATGTGATGACAGCAATGGGAAGCAGAGCTGCAGAGAAAATCCAGAAAGAGAGAGATTACAAGTACGTATTACTGGAAAAAACTCACAAAACTGTTAAAAAGGAGTTTTCCGAGTACACAAAACGTGATTACTCGCAAAACACGTACTGGGGATGGCTCTACATGCTCCATCCTCTGATAAAAGATTACGGGGAAGGTTGGCCGACCTACATGCAGACAGACGCATGGAAGGATTTCACGCTGAACAGCGCCCTCGCATCCTGGTCCGAACTGCGGCACGACACAATCCTCTACGTAAAACAGAGCTACACCGAAGCCTACGGCATAGAGACAAGTGCTCCTCAGGACCCCAAATACTATGGATATGTGGAACCTATCCCGGAATTCTATAAGAGAGTCTCAAACCTTACGGAAATGATGATAAAGGGATTGAAGAATCTGGAACTCGCAGATGAAAAGATGATCAAAGCATTGGAAAACGGAAAAAGTTTAATGGACCGACTCTATTCAATTACGGAAAAGGAACTGACAGGAGTTGAACTTACGGAAGCGGATGTTGATTACATTAAAGATATAGGCGTGTTTTTCAACAGCTTGATAAAGGAACTTGCAAAGGCGGTTACAGAGAAAGGCAAATGCGAATATAGCGAGTGTGAAGAGGTTAACACCCTCGAATATGAAAAAGAGAACGATCCCTTCGACGTCCGTCTCATCGCCGACGTACACACAGCTCCGGATATAGAGAAAGTTCTGGAAGCAGGGACGGGAAATGTGGACTACATCATCGTCGTAAGAAGGATGAACGACGGAACGCTCGGCGCCTCCATCGGTCCCGTATTCAGCTACCGCGAATTCCCTCACCAGATGAAAGACCGTTTGACAGATGAAAAATGGCGGGGAGAAATACTCGGGGCAGATTCCTCTAAAGGTGTTCCGGAGTGGAGCGACAGCTTCAGAGTTGATGAGTAAGATTGTTTGGAAGTTAAAGAGTGGAAAGGTTGAAAAGTTTAAGATTCTAAAAGTCTATTTCTCAAGCCATTCGGCTACATCATTCAAGAACTTTTCGGGTTCGAACATCGGCACGCAGTGACCGCTCTCCGGATACACCGGAAATGTAACGGTTACTTTTTCCCCGTCTTTGTAGATTACATTGAATTGATCGGAGTCAACTTCAATATCTTTTACGACTTTCGAATATTCCTTTAGAAACTCTGGAATAGCCGGAGAGTAGATTACAATGTCTTTTGCAGCATTGGTTATAAGAGTTTTTACATGACGGATGTTCTGCAGAAAATATTCTTCACCTGTATAGTAGTCCCAACTACTAATATAGTCCTGAGCAGCAGAATTCAAATCCAAGCTGAAAAATGGTCTGTAGTAGGCATCATTATCTTTAAGTTCCCCAAAAATTGTCGATAAATCTTCATTTTGAGGATTGGAAATTTGATAACAACGATACCCTTCACTTCTGTCTTTCGCTTTCATCAGTTTAACATTTACAGGATTTGTCGCAAGAAGCTTTTCTATCGTTTTAACCTTTGTGATCTTCTCTACTCCGATTGATGACATGTCTGCCACATATCCTTTTGGCTTATGAAATGCATAGATATCTCTACCTACACTCAATACAAATTCAAGTGGAGTTCGATTTTTTCCATCCGGATCATAAGGAATCCCAACCTCTTCTCCAAGTTCAAAAAGAGGACTATCCGGATATTGAAGTATTTCATCTGCAAAATATACCTGTCCTTGTTGAATCAAAGGTTGAATAAGAACCTGTCCGGCGAATTGTTCAGCGACAACATCCGGTCCGATATTCCCTTTTGAGTCAGGAAAAATCTCATTAAAATGATTATCCAAAGCTCGGAAAAGATCCGGGTCGATATATCGTTCGCTTCCTTCAAGGTATTTCCGGTAGAAAAGAATCATGTTAAGCATCATTGTTGCACGTTTTCCGCCGTAACTTTCACCTGTAAGATACACAGGATTATCTTTCAGCTCCGGAAATCTGGAAAACGTGTCCAGGATAACGCGAATAAAATCGGCGGCATCAATAAACAAGTTGAAAGAATTCTGCGAACACTCCTCTTCCCCGACACCGTATGAAAAGCCGGTTTCCCTTGCATCCACATGAATAATATTCGCAATCTTTGTGAAACTGTAAGGATTCCTAATAACATCTTCATCACCGGTGAAATTCGGATCAACCGTCATCCTTGAGGTGTTGAATGTAAAAAGAGTTGTAGCTGGGAGTCCCGGTCCTCCGTTGAAAAACACAAAAATCGGAGCCTCTTCAGGATTTTTATCGGCAGGCTGAAATGTATAAAAAATCCTGGCCTTTCCGCTTTCCACCGTTATCCCATCAAGCGTGTACTTCACCCTGTCAATCTCTGCGAAATGGGCACCGAATGCTATGGGCTCAGGTTGAAAATCACTGTCGGAACTTTCATCTGTTGATAAATCGTTTTCTTCATATTTATCTTTTAAATCTTCTTCATTTTTATGGGAACTATCCTGGTCATTTACGAAATCATCTTCAGCATTCTCCGAAGAATCAATTGACCCATTATCTGGATTGATATCGGCATCATTGAAAGCTAGAGTTTCTTTTTGTGACTCATTCGAGCATCCGAGTAAAAGAAAAAACAGGAGAAGAAAAAGTAATTTTTTCATGTAATCCTCCATTTTTTTTAATAAAATTCCACTAATGAAAACAAATTACCTCACGATGCAATCAACTATTTCTCAATCCACTCGGCTACATCATTCAAAAACTTTTCGGGTTCGAACATCGGCACGCAGTGACCGCTCTCCGGATACACCGGAAATGTAACGGTTACTTTTTCCCCGTCTTTGTAGATTACATTGAATTGATCTGGACCCAGTTCGATATCGTCTACGAATTCTGTGAATGTCTTGAGAGTTTCAGGAATTGCCGGGGAATAGACCACAATGTCTTTTGATGCATTTGTAACAAATGTTTTTATATAGCGAATATTGCGAAGGAAGTATTTTCCTGCATCGTCGGGATCCCAATCGGTTGATTTAGACCAGAGTCCAAAAGTAGGTATTATATAAATTGTAGAACTTAAATAATACCTGTCAAAAACATTAAGTTGCCCAAAATAATTTTCAAGATCTCCGCTTTTGTTGTTCTGGGAAGAACCTTCGCATCTATAACCTCCTATTCGCTGATCTGCCGAAAACAGCATTATTTTAAGAGGATCACTACCTAACATTTTCTTAAGTGTTTGATAGGTAGTGAGTCGTTTTGCTCCGACTCCTCCCATCTGATCCATATAGCCAAGAGGTTTATGATATGCATACCAATCCCTGGAATTTTTTTGAACGAATTCTGTTGCATATCGGGCTTTGTTCACACCTTCAGGCGCAGGCTCAAAAACCGTTCCCATCTCTTCCGCGAGATCATAGAGCGGACTCCCCGGTGAATTTAACATTTCTCCAGCAATCTCTTCTTGTATTCTTGTAACAGAAGGTTGAATAAGCACTTGTCCGGTGAATTGTTTCGAAACGACTTCCGGTCCGATTTTCCCATTCTCGTCTGGAAAAATTTGCCTGAAATGAGAATCCAAAGCACTGAAAAGTTCAGGATCCTTGAAGATTTTTGATCCTTTTAAATATTCCTCATAAAAAAGAATCATATTAAGCATTATATTTGCTCTTTTTCCACCATAGCTTTCTCCGACAATGTAAACCGGATTTTTTGCAAGAATCGGAAACCTCCTAAAAACATCTAGAATTACCCTCACAAAATCAGCTGCATCAAAAAAGGTGTTAATCGAATCTACTGAGCAGCCACCTTCACCCAACTCATAAGAGAATCCCGTCTGTCTTTCATCAACATGAATGATATTTCCAAGTTTTGTAAAGCTGTATGGATTATCAACAACACCCTCTCCACCGGTAAAATCGGGATCGGCTGTCATCTTAGACGTGTTGAAGGTGAATAGCAGCGTTGTAGGACTCCCGGGTCCGCCGTTAAAGAATACAAATAGAGGTGCAGTTTCCGGTGATTTATCTGCGGGCTGAAAAGTGTAAAACATTCGTGCGGCTGCACTATGTCGATCTACACCGTCAAGTGTGTACTTCACCCTGTCAATCTCTGCGAAATGGGCACCGAATGCTATGGGTTCCGGTTGAAAATCACTGTCGGAGCTTCCATCTGTTGATAAATCGTTTTCTTCAGATTCATCTTTTAAATCTTCTTCATTTTTATGGAAGCTATCCTGGTCATTTACGAAATCATCTTCAGCATTCCCCGGAGAATTAATTGACCCACTATCTGGATTGATATCGGCATCATTTGAGGCTAAATGGGCTTTTTTTAGATTATTTGAACATCCGACTAAAAGAAAAAACAGGAGAAGAAAAAGTAATTTTTTCATGCTGTCCTCCATTTTTTAATTAAAATTCCACTAATGAAAACAAATTACCTCCCGATGCAATCAACTATTGCTCTATCCACTCGGCTACATCATTCAGAAACTTTTCGGGTTCGAACATGGGAACACAGTGACCGCTCTCTGGATATTTAGGGAATGTGACGGTGACTTCTTCTCCGTCTTTGTAGATTACGGTGAATTGATCGGTAGTGACCTCAACATCGTCTACGATTTCAGAAAAAAATTTCAAAGAATCGGGAATTGACGGTGAATAGATAAGAACATCCTTTGCTGCATTTGTTACCAGTGTTTTTGCGAAACGGACGTTCTCAAGAAAGTAATTACCACATTCATCAACCTTCCACTCTTCAGGAGATGACCACCCCCCGAATCCTTGATTAACAATTTCAACAGCTTCCTGAATGTAGTATCGATCAAGTATATTCAATCTGCCAAGATGGGAATCGAGATCGCCACTCTCATTCTGCTCATCCGGCCCTTCACACTTGTACCCGTCGGGTCGGTATTCAGCCTTGAGGAAATCGATAGTTTCGGGATTAATCCCAAGCATTTTTTTTAGTGTTTCGTAGTGTGAAACCACTTTCACACCGACGGCACCCATTCTGTCCATGTATCCGTATTTTTTATGGATTGCATAAAAATCCCGTCCAACATCACGAACATATCCGAGAGCATGAGACTGCATTTCATCTCCATCGGTAACAGCCTCGAAAGGAGTACCTGTCTCCTCGCCAAGTCCAAAAAGTGGACTTCCGGCTTCATTCAACATTTTTCCGCTGGAGCTTCGCTGCACATCACCGGCGATGAGAGGCTGTATCAAAACCTGTCCTGCAAATTGCTTTGCAACAATTTCGGGTCCGATATCTCCATTGATATCGGGAAAAATTTTCCTGAAGTGAGATTCCAGAGAGTTGAACAGATCGGGATCCCGGTAAATTTCTGTTCCATCCAGATAATTTTGGTAAAAAAGAAGCATATTCATCATTATTGTCGCTCTAACTCCGCCATAACTTTCACCGACAAGATAGACTGGATTTTTGGCAAGTTTCGGAAACCTCTTGAAAACATCAAGAATCACCCTTATGAAATCTGCAGCATCGTGGAAATGATTGAATGAGTTTGAGGTACATTCCCAATCGCCGAATCCATAGGAAAAACCGGTCATCCTTTGGTCCACATGGATAATATTTCCAATCTTTGTGAAGCTGTATGGATTTTCAACAACACCCTCTCCACCGGCAAAATCCGGATCCGCCGTCATTTTTGATGTGTTGAATGTGAAAAGCATTGTTGTGGAGTAACCGGGTCCTCCGTTGAAAAACACAAATAAGGGAGCTGTTTCAGGTGATTTATCGGCAGGTTGAAAAGTGTAGTAAAGCCTCACTGCACCGCTCTTCATTTTCGATCCGTTCAATGTGTAATCTACCCGGCCCACCTCGGCGAAGTGGGCTCCCATAGTGATGGGTTCAGAATCGACTTCGTCGTCGGAACTATCCTTCTTTTCCGATTCGGAACTATCCTGCTTGTCCGATTCGGAACTATCTTCGGATTTCGGGTCTTCTTCATCCGAAGAGCTGTCACTCACTTCATTGTCGGATAACAATCCCTCTTCGTTTGAGGAATGGGACTGATTGTTAATATTATTGGAACAACTCAAAACAAAAAGGAACAACAGAATAAATAGTTTTTTCATATGACTCACCATTTTATACTTATTGATTACATACACACAACAACAGAATAACATATTGACATTTTGTAATCTAGATTTTTTAAACAATTTCTTTGATTTACCGCATTGTCATATTTTTCTTCTTATTTATAAAAATCAATTTATTTGCTTAATTTTCAACAACTAATTCTATTTTATTTACTATCAAACATGATTCAGATACTATTCAGTTGTCGCAAAAAAATACAAAAAGGAGGTAACGATGAAAATCTTATTCAGGACTATTCTTCTATTTATTTCCTTCCTCATTTTCTCCTGCTCCGACGGAGGAAAGACAGGAAAAGAGGAAACAGGAAACATGGCTGACTCAGATATGTTGGAAAAGCTTGAGGAAGATATCGGTTCCCATGAATCCGAAGAGGAAAAGAAAGAGAAGGACGATTCAACAGCTGATGATGAAAGAGATGAATCCAGTGATTTACCAAATGATGAAAATTCAGATAAAAACAGTGAAAAGGATGATTCTATTTGTAATGATGATGAATCAGAAGAGTCCGATCTTTTTACAGATGAGGAGACCGATGTTGATTCGATTATTTCAGATAATGAAGAGGTCGATTCAAATACTGATGGTGATGAGGATTTTGTATGTAATAACTCCTGCGACATTGAAGATAAAACGGAGTGCTCCGAAGGAAAAATTCGCTCCTGTGTAAAGGATGCCGACGGATGTCTTTCATGGAGTGAATTTTCCAACTGTACGGAAGGATTCTGCGCAGATGAAAAAACCTGTGGTGAATGCCAGAACAGCTGTCCGGTTGCAGGAGAAACTTCCTGCAGTGAGGGAAAAATAAGAACCTGTCTCGCCGATCCGAACGGATGTCTCAGTTGGGGAGAAGAATCCGATTGCGATGACGGTTTCTGCGTGGATGAAAAAATCTGCGGAAAATGTAACAACGAATGCAGCGAAAATCAGAGCAGTTGTTTCGAGGGAAAAATTAAAACATGCGGAAAAGATATCAATGGATGCTTTCGATGGGGTGCTGAAACCTCCTGTCTCTCAGGGTTTTGTAAAGATACCCATAGTTGCGATCTCTGTGGCAACGGAATTGAAGACGATAGTGAAATTTGTGAGAAGGGAGCTCAAACATCATGCTCAAACCTTGGAGAAGCCTACCTTTACGGTGTTGCAACATGTCTTCCCGACTGTTCGGGATGGGATAAATCAGCATGCAAAAGCGGAGGATCCCTCGAAATCACCCAGATAGGATCGACAAAAGCGGATTCATTCACCGACATCGCCGTTTCACAATCGGGTGCAATCTTCCTCTCCGGTGAAACATCCGGAAAAATCGGGGAACAGGGAGTAGATGGAAAACAGCACTACATTGTCGCATCCCTCAAGCCCGATCTGTCTCCTAACTTTATAAATATTTCCGAGAACAATTCTGAGGATCGATTCAATTCAATCTCAATTTACTCCGATTCGAAAATTATTGCAGCCGGTGCCTTAAAAAATAGTCAGTACTACTACGATGTCTACCTTGCATCCTTCAATTCCGACGGTTCCAAGGAGTGGGAAAAGAGCTGGGGAACAAAGTACAGTGACGAAGCTCATTCGCTGATCAGCTGCGATGGAAACATCTACATAGCGGGGGAAGAGTACGGCTGGTACGACGAGGTCAATCAGGACCGTATACAGAATGCCAATGTTGTACTCTACGGAAGGGACTCGGAAGGAAATCATCTGTGGAAAGACAAATGGGGCGACTACTTCAACGATAAAAATCTCGATATCGTTTCGGATGCCGAATGCAACCTATACTCAGGAGGATTCATTTTCTCCCACGACAGCAGCCCGGGGGATTTCTGGTACAGCAGCTACATGATCCAGAGCCTTAATTCTTCCGGGGAGGAGAGATGGAGAGATGCCTGGATACATCACAACTTTCAGGAGGCACTTTCCGCCGTCGTACTTGACGGATCTGGAAACATCTTCGGAGCGGGTTACCAGGAAGCAAAGTTTACAAGCAACAACGACATTCTTCTGGTGAAATACTCCACAGAGGGGTCTTTGATCTGGCGAAAGATAATAAACAATGAGAAAGATACCAAAATTAAAGACATTGCAATATCAGAGTCTGGAAAAATATTTATCACCGGTTACACCACAGACAACTTCGGAGGCATTCTCAATTACGGAGGAAAAGACATCTTTCTCGCCGAAGTGGATAGTTCGACAGGCGAAGTCGGCAATGAAAAACTTTTCGGAACATCCCAGGACGATGTGCCCAATGCGATGGCCATTGATAAAGACGGCGTTCTCTATCTCGCCGGTTTTACTGCGGGAGATCTTGACGGAGATGGAGAAAACCAGAGTTCCGGAGACAAAGATGCTTTTGTGATGAAAGTTTTCCCTGAGATATTTCCGGAACACTGCTCAAACAACGTTTTGGACGGAAATGAAACGGATATTGACTGCGGGGGCCCATGCAAAAGGTGTGAAGCGTTGAAAAATTGTACGGATGAGAGGGATTGCCTGAGCAGGTTGTGCGAAAACGGAGAGTGTGTTCCGGTAAGGTGTGAAGATCGAACATGCCCAGACCACAGCAGCTGTCAACTTCAGGAAAATCGGGCTGTCTGCATCTGCGAAGAAGGATATACAGGATCGGATTGCACGGAGTGCGACGAAGGATACGAAAAGGATGAAAGCGGAAACTGCAACGAAATCTGTGAATGTACAACCGGTCCATGCTGCGACGGGTGCCATTTCAAGCCCGAAACAACAGTCTGCGACAAACAGGTCAGCTGCGGAACAGAAAGGTGCTACAAATCAGACTACTATGCAGGAAACTACTGCAACGGATACATCGGCGCAAACTGTCGAAAAAGGTACTGCAGCGGAGCTTCCGCCACATGTGATGGAGCCACCTCCGAAAGCGAACTGACAAGAATCAAAAGCTGCGGAATTTTTTACCGCTGCAACACCGGCAGCATAAAATGTGAATACGATTCCAGATGCGGTTATTGATCTTTCACTCGACCTATTTTTTTAATTATTTCAGTTAATTGATAAAGAAAAGATTATAAAAAATTTCAGCAAATGGGATTACATATCCTTAAAACGTTCACCTATCAAACTTATTTTTCCGTCCGCTCCGTACTTCTTGAGCCTGACATGATAACGATTGTTATCCGAAAGTTCCGTTTCCACAAATGTACTTATCTTACTGTCTATCCACGTACCGGTATTGGCATAAATGTGACCCGAAGGAATCAGTTCAAGATTTTTATCCATACCCTTTTCCAGCTCATCTTCCAAAAGCAGTCCGTGAATTCGGGCCTGATGAGTGTGACCGAATATTACAATGTCGGGTTTTCGCTTTTTCATGAAATACTGAGAAACGGCTGCGGGATAAAGCTCGTCGATATCTCCCACCACAGCCTCCTCTTTAGGAACATTTCCCTTCCTTTTGTTCCATTCGTCGTATATATTGCCGAACCATCTATCAACATCGGAAACCGTAACAGAGTTGATATAACTGTCGATTCCGTTCATTTTTATCAGTGATCTCGCTTCGAGCCCGCACTCTTTTACGATTGCATTGAACACGGCTTTTGCAAAATCGTCTTGGTGCAGAAGATTCCGTATTGCATCCTCGACTATCTTCAAGGAATTGTAACTATCTTTACCTGTTACCGAACTGTGATAGGCAACTACCCTTGTTATGAAAAAGCCGAGAGGAAGGGTGTGATCTGGATTGCTGTGGGGATCGGGAGCATTAAAAAGGCAGTAGTTACTACCGTGTTCGGCAGCTATTCCGTCTCCACTCAGATAGACACCTTCACCTGGTGACACACCCATGAATTGAATACCGGGAACAATCTGCTCCAACACCCCGTCGGTTATCAACATATCGTGATTTCCGGGAACATAGGTGAGTTTCATTCCCTCTTTTGACGCAATTTTTCTTAGATTTTGGATAATTTCCTTATTCTGGTCAGCATCGGCTATCTTGAAAAACTGCTCCGACGGATTCTTCACGGAAGGAACGGGATCCAGCTGGGCGGGACAAACCCAATCGTCAAAAAGATCCCCGAGAATCACAAGCTCACTCACTCCCTCGAAATCCCCCTTCCCGAGGGCCACATCATTCAGAAATCCGGCTAACTTCCGAGCGTGTTCCTGCTGAAGCCAGCAATATGGGTACAACCCACCACCGGGATTTACACTTCTCTGATCACCCATATGGATGTCACTGATAAAAATTCTTTTCACCGCTCTGTTCATTCGTTTCTCCCTTTTTATAAACTGCTGCCATGCCACTCATTATGTATCGTTTTTCACATCCCATTGTTTTATCAATCAATTCAAAATCAATCAACAATTCCTAAAATTGCTACGTGTCGCCTGCATTTAAAACATATGTTGAGAAATCCTTCAAACCACCAGATGATCAGGGGCTGAAAGGCGAAGTTTAATCCGGAGAGCTGTTAATCTGAAAATCTCTGAAGACCGCATTCAATGTCGAGGGGGGCAACCGGAAATGCTGCTCCATCGGAAGCGGTTTGAGCTGTGCCGGATAGAGATCTTGTGTGCCCGCGAATTCTAAAGAATCATTGAGAAGGACAACGCGGGCCGGCTCGTAGTTCGACCGGAATCCTCCGACAACACAAGCATAATACGGCTGTTTCAAAACTTTACAGACCGTTCCGTGGGGATACATTCCAAGAGTCGAAATCAATGCGTTTGCCGCCGCAAATGAGAAATCCTTCTGCTGGGATGCGGAAAGAATTTTCTCTAACGCTGCGGGGCGGGACATGGGCTTTCCGGCTCTACCCGGCCACCATCTTGTGACGATATCGTAATAGTCACAGACATTTACAATTTCAGAATATGGTGTGGGAATATGTCGCTCATCAGAAAGAACGGGTGTGCCGACAAAATCATATTTCCTGTGATGGGCCCCTGCTGTTACCGCAGCCTCCATCATTGAATAATTCAACGAATTCAAACGGCTGAGACATGAAAAGCCCTGAACGCAATGTTTATCTTCATGATCTTTGAGACGGAAATCGTCAAGAGCAATATCATGTAGATATGCGGCCAGCCCCATGGTAAGAAGCTGTTGTCTGGGGACTTTCATTGTCGTTGCCACGGCAAGGGTGAGAACCGTGACATTCGCCGCGTGTGTTGGGATGTAGTTGCCCCGGTAGCTGTTGAGCGAAGCAAGCGTAAGAAGATGATTCCACTGGCTTGTCTCGGTAATGTCATCAAGAAGATCTATCAGATTCTGAATAATTCTGATACCCTTTTTCACGGGAAGAGGCTGTCCGTTATCAGCTTTGTTTTGAAAGTCCATAAATTCATTTATCAAATTCCTGTAGACCTGACGAGCCATCTGTGGTGGATCTATCACTGGAGGCATTTCGTCCTCAATTGGAGTGTAGATAGACGCTGAGATCTTTGATCCGTGCCTCTGCAGCTCATCGTTAATACGTTTGAATGTATTTTCATCACCCATGGCGCCAAGGGTAACCTGTCTTGTAATGTTGCAGAATAAAACAAGATCTGAACGATTTATATCTGAAGGAATTACAATTTCACCAATGTGAACCGCCATGAAAAGCTGTCTTAGCAGATCAAGATAGTTTTCACCCGATCGCTTGCTCTTAAGACGCTGTTCGTTGATAACAATGTCGATGCCGTTGAATCCGAAGGAGATAGCGGGAAATGTGGAAAAAAACTTTTTCATTACATCAAACATGGCATCCAAGTTCGTCTGTACACTTTCATTCTTTTCGCCATGCATTTTCAAGGATTTCCACAGTGCAAAAAAGGCCGCTGCAAAAGCATATCCATACTCCAGGGTTGTTTCATCAAGATTTTCCACAAATGAACGGGCGGAATCACGTTTTACACGATTGTTCGACATACTATATTCCTCCGTTTTCTTTAATTATTTTTACGGTTTCCTTGTTGCCGGAATTCAAGCCCTTCTGAAGCCACTGCTTTACGGGCCGCATTGTACGGTTGGCTGAAACATGGGATATGACCGATTCCTTCAATTCCCGGTAGGTGTCACGAGCGAAAAGTGTTCCCTTAAGTGAAAAAACACGTTCGAGAGCAGGCAAAGTATCTTCATATGTGACAGGAGTGACCATTGTTAAGAAGCTACCGCGTGCCCTTTTATCCATAGTCAAGAAAGCGGGAGAATCGATCACTCTGGCAATCTGACGGGAGATTTCACTGAAATCAGCGATTTTCGATAGCTTTTTCCGGGCGAGTTGGGCAATGGTCGGATTTTTGACATTCATCAGAACTGCAATAAGGTCGTAGAGATTCCGCCTTTTTTTATCGATAACGAGATCGAAATAGTGGGCAATCTCTTCAGCTGTAAGAGAGGAAAGATGACGTTCATGGAAGACACGGTTTAAAATATTTTTAACCTTCGCATTATCCGACTCTATCAATTTTTTAACAGACATGACACGAATGCCTTCCTCGGGACTGAAAACCGATTTTTCAAGAACCGGAAGCGCCTCCTCGGTGGCCACATCAAAGAAAATAGAAAGAGCCTCTTCTCTTATCTGTTTGAATTCGCTGTTGATTACGGATCTGATAATGGCAATTCTTGCTGGATCACTGCTCTTTTTAAGTATCGTCAACCCGTTACGAACAATCATCCAGTTGGGATTCTTAACAAGAATTTTAACAGGTTCCAATGAGTTAAGAGAAAGTGCGATTTTTTCCAGCGATTTTATACGAACATCCCTGTTAGACAGATCGGTAATTCGTAAAACCGTCTCCTCAAGAAGGTTTTGATTGAACATCGCCAGCAGTTCACCGAAATGGGGTATATTTTCTGGGTCCATCTCGTCAGCTCCCCTGAACACATCCGAAAGGAATTCAATGTTGTCGAGACGGGCCAACCCGTTTTTCACAATCGGAAGGAACGGATCCTTCAGCTTCTCCATTCGATCGGCGATCTTTACAAGGGCCTTTAAAAAGTAAACACCCTCCTTTACCGCTCCGAAGAGAACAAGTTTTTCCCAGAGAACGGAAGCTGTGTTGAAGAGATCCCTCTTAACCTCATAATCTGCCGTACTAAAAAGTTTCTGGGCAAGTTCCATAAGAAAATGACGAACAATCTTTTCTTCGTTGTAGATGCCGACACGCTGAAGAAAGGAATCTCGATACTTACGGGAAAGCCGGAAATCCTGTTTTTCCGGAAACTCTATTTCACTCTCAGCCTTAACCTCCTCCGGTTTCATGGCAATAGCTGTTTTTATTGCATCAAGATCGAAAACCTGGTCGAAATCATCATCCTCGAAAGGCTCCGACGGAATCAGCTCCTCCTCTGTTACATATCCGATATGGCTGAAGTTTTCATTCCAGATCAGGGTAGCTATATCGTAATCTTCACTGGCATAAACCGTTACCTTGGCGAGAATTTTAAACAGGTCCAGAATTTCATCCCTTGAAATTCCCTTCTCGAAAAAGAGCTCACGGATTCCGTCGTTAAAGAGAAGGTAAGCGACCTCTACCGATTCTTCGCATTCGATCGGTTGTTTCATAAAAATAAAGTTGTTCCGATCCATGCGGAAAGGGATAACGGGAATCTCCGAGTGTACTAGCTGCAACTTGTTATGAAAATCGTCGGCAAACTGCTTGAAAATCGGATTGTTGACCGGATAGAGTTTGTACCCCTTGAGCACCTTGTTGAAAAGAACAACCAACTCCTCAGCCTGTTTGAAAAGCTGGTCCCGGTTCTTGACAGTCTGTTCGTCGACCTTCCTTAAAAATTCGATTACACTTCGTTTCTTGCCGATTAGAGCCATTTTGCAAACCTCGTTTCTGATTTTTTAAATGAATTCTAATTAATATAAACAAATAGAGCAAGAAAACCATCAAGTTCTTCAATTAAACATGGATTATATAATTGACATCATAAATATTTAAAAATGTTGGACAACAACAATAACTTCAGTATTTTTAATCGTTAAAATTTTCCAATTGATTGAAACACAATAAATAAAATCAAGGCAGCAATGTTGCTTTTGATACTATTTGAACGGTATTTGCTTTGTTTTTTATGAATTTGGAGAAATTCACCATCATTATTACATTTCAGGGAAGAAAACAAACAGCGAAATTCGCATAAAACGCTGATACTTCTATTTGTTTGTAGTTTGTTTGGATATAAATCTGTCGAGGCTGTTGGCGAAAGCCTGTTTATCTTTGGCATTGAAGGAGGATGGTCCGCCGGTTTCAATTCCGGAACTTCGGAGTTCATCCATGAAATTGCGCATGGAGAGTCGCTGTTTTATATTCTCTTCGGTATAAAAATCGCCTCTGGGATTAATTGCGAAAGCTCCTTTTGTAACGACTCTGTCTGCAAGAGGAATATCCGCGGTTACAACGAGATCGTCCGGCTCCACCATTTCCACAATCTTGTCGTCCGCCATATCCGGGCCCTCGGATACGACAATCATCCTGAAAATTTCACCTTTCGGAACAGTCTGATAGGTATTTGCAACAACATAAAGCTCGATTACCCGCTTGAAGGCGGCCCTGTAAAGTATCTCCTTTATTGCATTAGGACAGGCGTCACCATCCACAAATATCCTCATGGCATTCTCCTTTTCTTATATAATTTCAACGAAAAAACCTTATCCCGCATCAGATTAGCCAATCACTACTCGGAAATCAGCAGAAGTTCCTCAAAAAGGGTCTCCATTTCGTTTTCAAGTGCGGTTTTTGTGCCGATAACCGCTTCTGCCTTCTCAAAGTCTGATCCGATGTTGAGAAGTTCTTGCTCCTTTTCGGAAATTTGATTCTGGATACGCTCGATTTCTTCCTCCAGTTTCTTTATTCTCGCCTTTCTTCTTCGCTTCTCTTTCATGCGAAGATGATCGAGCTCCTGAGCTGAAACCTTCTCTTCAGGCCGGCCTGAAGACTCCTCAACAACTTCTCTCGATTTCATTTCGAGATAGTAATCGTAGTTTCCTCCGTAGCTTTTCAGTTTTCTATCCTCAATCTCCACAACCCTGGTCGCAATTCGGTTAAGAAAGTAACGGTCGTGGCTGATAAATAGAATTGTTCCACCGAATTCGGTAAAAAGTTCCTCGAGAACTTCACGGGAATCTATATCGAGATGGTTTGTGGGCTCATCGAGAATAAGCAAGTTGATCTGCTCTTCCGCCAGCAAAGCAAGCTTCAGCCTTACTTTCTCGCCTCCAGAAAGCTTTTTGACCTCACGGAAAACCGTATCTCCGGAAAAGAGAAAACGGGCGAGTCTGTTTCTCGCATCTATGTTGTCCATGGGATAAATTTCAAGAAAGGTATCGAGTATGGAAAGCTGTTCATTTTCAAATTCAATATCCTGCGGAAGGTAGGCGATCTTTACGTTTGAGCCAAGTTTAACAGTTCCCCTATCCGGATCGATTTCATTCATTATGATCTTGATGAGAGTCGATTTTCCCGTACCGTTTCTTCCTACGAGTGCGATTCTTTCCCGATAGGTGATAAAAAGATCAAGATCACTGAATAGATTTCTGTCTCCGAAACTTTTTGAAAGTCCGTCGACTCTCAGAACATCTTTTCCTGATCTTTTTGAGTCGTCGAAGGCAACTGAAATGCTTTTTCGATCCGTATCCGGCTTATCGAGAACTTCAATCCGATCCAGGAGATTCTGGAGACTCTTCGCCTTTCTCACAAAATGATCGAGATCTCCGCCGATCGACCAGTCCTTATATTTTTGAATTGCGGCTTTCATCGCCTTGATCTTTTTCTGCTGATCCTGATAGTGCTTGAACTCCTCAAGATAGCGGCGCTCCTTCTCCTCCTTATAGTAAGAGTAGTTTCCCTTGTAGGATGAAGTCGAACCGAACTCTATCTCTACAATCCTCTCCGCAACGCGATCGAGAAAAAAGCGATCGTGGGAGATGAGAAGTACGGCACCGCTGTAATTTTTAAGATATTTTTCAAGCCACTCCACAGAGGCTACGTCAAGATGGTTTGTGGGCTCATCAAGGAGCAGAAGATCAGGTTTCTCAAGCAGCATCTTGGCGAGCATCACAGTGGTCTTTTCACCTCCACTGATGGTATTGAAGTCGGTTGAACGCATCTTATCGGAGATCTTAAGTCCCTCGCAGATCATCTCTATCGAGTGATCCATCAGATATCCTCCACCGTCTTCAAACTGTTGCTGCAGGGAACCGTAGGTTTCGAGATCTCTTTCCGAGAGGGATTCCAGATTTCTCTCAAGCTCCTCGATACGGCTTTTTTTCTCAAGAAGACCGGAAAAGGCTGTCTTCAGGACATCATCAACGGAAAAATCCTTTTCAAAATCCGGGATCTGATCAAGAAATGAAATTCTTACATCCTTTCTTTTGGAAAAAGTTCCACCGTCATAGCTTTCCTTTCCCGAAATTATTTTAAAAACCGTTGTTTTTCCGCAACCGTTTCGTCCGATCAGCGCAACCTTCTCTCCCGTCTTTACATCGAAGGTAACACTTTTCAAAACCATGTTTGTAACAAAACTTTTGGAAATATCGTTAAGAGCTATTTCAATCATCCGCTGCTCCAATCATTTAACTCATCGATAACAAATTACTCATTTATAAAAAGAAGGAAAGAAGATATTTGGAAGAAATAGTGCACCGGATATTAATGTCGAACTCTTTCTCCCAACTAGCTGCAAAATTCCCCACACCATATTCAACTACAAACTCACTATGAAACTTAATATACATTTTATTTTACCTTAATGTTCTCATATGCTACTATCATTCAGGTTTGTAAATTTGGAGGTTTTTATGAAAAGATTTTTATGTTTTTCCATCGCATTCACAACTTTTGCCTCTCTTTTCGCAGGAGTTGTCATCAAGGAGAAGGTTGTTGAAAGTGACGGATCATCTTCTGTAACAACAACATATATTGAGGGAAAAAGAATCAAGACTGTTTCCAGGGGTGAGTTTAACGAAGAGACTATTCTTCTAATGGGAAAGGGTGAGATGATTTCCATCGACCACTCCAGCAAAAGCTACATGGTCGTTACAAAAGAGGATCTGAAAAAATCGCGAGCAATGGCTGAAAAATCCATGGCTGCTCATCAGGCCTCAATGGCAGAGCATATGAAAAACATGGATCCCGAAACTAGAAAGAGGTTCGAAGCCATGCAGAAGGCACAGGGTGCGCCTTCCATGGAAATAGGAAAACCATCCAAAACATCATTTAAAAAACTGGGGACTAAAAAAGTCTCAAAGTATCTCTGTACAAGGTATGCCGTAATGGAAGACGGCGTCAAAACAGAGGAGATCTGTACTGTAGCCCCTGGAAAACTTGGCATTTCCACAAATGATTTAAAACCCTTGCAAGAAGGAATGAAACAGTTCATGCCTGAAGCATCCAGCGAACTGCAGGAGATGGAAAAATTCGGAATTCCTGTAGAAACAATAACTTTTGAAAACGGAAGAAAAGATTCGGTTCAAACAGTCATCTCTGTTTCCAAAGAAAAATTAAAACAATCTCTTTTCAGTGTACCTAAAAACTATAAAAAGAAAGCTTCACCAGTGATGCAGTAGTTTTGACTATCTCAAAGTAAAAAATCATACTCTTTAAATATTCGTTAAATCAATAATTCTACTGTAGTTTTCTACAGGATAATGCTTTTCCTTAAATGGAAATTGCTTATCGAAATCAGCCAATTCATCATTATCAACTTTAAAAACAGGATCTTCATAAAACTTACCTGAAATCCCTTTAAGTGAATTTTCATACAACTCCAAAGCCATGAAATCTTCAAAATTTACTCCCCATGATGTTTGAATGGCATATTTTCCTGCATTTTCAAAACCAAAACTATGATAGTAGTTTGCGTAACCAAAAATTACGATTGCATTGTAGCCAAGTGTTTTTGCAACATTTATGGAATGTTCCATAAGCAAGCTTCCAATTCCCATGCCTTGATAAGAAGGTGTCACAGAAAGAGGTCCCATGCATAAAACTTCAAACTCTTCACTATTTTCATTAACTACTTTTGCCTTTGAATAAACTATACTACCAACAATTTTTTCATCATCACATGCAACAAAATCTAATTCTCCGATAAATGCATCTGTTTTCCTGAGGTTATGAACAAGCAAGTGTTCATCACATCCGGGTTTATAAAGGTCCCAAAAAGCCTCTCTTGTAATGTTTTCTACAGCTTTAAAATCATTTGTGTTTTCCAGGCGTATTTTTATTTCCATTTTAATATTTCCTTGTGTTTTTATTGATAAGTTCTTCAAATTCACAAAACATCTCAAACATGTGAATGTTTTGTGAAATTGGAATCGGTTTAATCAAGAGGTTGGAATGGAGCATTGCCCACCTAAAAATCCTACGTCTCAAGAATTATTTTAAGACTTGGACTTTCTTCCCGAAGCATTGAGAAAAGTTTGAGATCGTGATACTCGCCGCGACAGTAGAGAGCTTTTCTCATTGTGCCTTCGTGAATGTATCCGCATTTTTCGGCAACCCGGCAGCTAGCCTTGTTTTTACTATCGATATTAATTTGAATTCTCGGGATCGGTTCCAGTTCGAAAAGATAGGCTGTCATAATTTTTAGCGCCTCGGTCATATAGCCCTTCCCTCGGTCTTCGGAATTGAAGATCTGGTAACCGATTTCGTATCCTTCCGTATAAGGCAAGCCCTTGAAATAACCGATTTCTCCAAGGAGAACATCTTCCCTGTTAGTGATAAGAAAAGAATTGCCATCGAAGTCCTCCCAGTAGCCTCTCTCCTGAAAATTTCTTTTCATATTGGAAAGGGAGGGAAAAGAAGGAGAAATAAACTCTCCGATTTGTCTGTAATTTCTAGTAATATCGTAAATTATCTCAAGGTCTTCCTCTACAGGTTTTCTAAGGACAATATTCTTTCCCTCTATCATATTTTCCTCATAATATAAAAAATGTATCCGTACCAATCACCGTATTTCTCGTACATTTCAATCTCACCATCTATTGCATCGAAAAGCTCAGCTGCACCCTCTCGGTCTTTATAGGTAATTCTGAACTCTTCAACCTTTTTCCCGAGCGGGCCGTAGAGATTTTCCATCCAATCACTTTTGGGAAGAACAAAACTTCCGAGAAGTTCATATCCGTTTTTTTCAATTGTCTTTCTGTAGGCTTTGTCATCAGCAATTTCCGGATACTCCTTTTGCCAATACTTCTCAATTTCCGTGGGAGGATTTTCCTTAATCCATGAGATGTGGGAAACAGCCATGACACCGCCTTGCTTGAGGTAACGTCCCCATGACTTGAGACCCTCATCAAATCCCATAATGTAAACGGCACCTTCCGACCAGATAAGATCAAAATAATTCTCTGGAAAGTCTAGCTTTTTCATATCTCCGTTTACCGTTCTCAAACGATCTGACAGATTGTTCTCCTTTGCCCAGCGATCGATCTTTTCAAGAAAAGGACTGTGATTATCGAATGCAACAATATTTCCCTTTGTTAAAGAGACGAGTTCCTTCGTCTGCATCCCGCAGCCGCAGCCGATATCTAGAATCTCCGGATTTTCCGGCAGATACTCTTTCAAGAAATTGAATGCCCTCTCGGTAGTCTTTTTAGATCCGGGTCCCTGTCTCGGAATATTTTCAAACAATTCAAAAAATAGCGTCATTCCCAAATCCTCCAAATATTAAAAGTTCAATTGAATAATTTTCATTCCTCACAGCCATAAAAAAACTTAAACCACTCAAATTTAAACCTATTGTATATCATCGTGACTTTTTAATGAATTTTTTCTCGCCTTTCCCATCTCTTGACTCCACACAGCCAACAGCCGAAACAATCTTGATT
Organism: uncultured bacterium; assembly: GCA_942492635.1. Classification (GTDB taxonomy): domain Bacteria; phylum UBP6; class UBA1177; order UBA1177; family CALOFP01; genus CALOFP01. Next base: position 641,687 of record CALOFP010000002.1, on the reverse strand, counting down.
GCAAATAACTCTTCGACTTAATTAGGCATCCTTCTTTCAAAATTTTGACCTGACGGTATTGAAACCGAAAAGTTTACTGTTTGCACGCTTCAGAAATCTATCCATCCTCTTTCAACCAGAGAACGGTTTTTTCAGTTCCGACAATTTCAAATCCCATCTTTCTGTACATTTCCTTCGGCATGTCCGATTCTTCCGCTATGAGGTAGACATTTTCTACTCCCATGTCAAATGCGTCCTCCATCATTTTTCGGAACATCTGTGTCGCGAAGCCTCGCTCTCTATACTCTTTGAGAATGCTGAGGCTCTCAAATTTTACGTAGCTACCGTCCCTGAAAAATTCACAAACACCCACCGGCTTTCCATCGAAATAGCAGACGTAAGGGCAGACACCGTCCGATGAATAGACTTTCCCGAATCTTTCGATTTTTCTTTTTGCGAAATCCTCTCCCCACTTACGGGTTTCCAGATATTCGACTTCCAGAGAATCTTCAATCGTCTTTGAATCAACTGCTCTCTTGACAACACAATCCCTGTTCTCCCTAAATTTTTTGAATATTTCGGTACGTGCTTTCATAAAAAGATTTCCGTCGATCTTACATTTTCTCTCAAGAAGAAAATCTTTCAATTCTTCTTCGAGAACTATACGGTCGGCAAGGATAAAAAGGATGTGACCATACCCGCCTTCAATTGCCGTCCTCAGTCTTCTTTTTATAAAGTTCTCCATTCCCTTCATTCCCTTTTCAATGAAAAAGAAATTGTGGAAATACATGTCTGGAATGGCGAGATCACTTATATAAGAGTATTTATCGAAATTTTCAATGCTCGCAAATTGGGAAAGGTAGTTATTCTCTACCTTTCGTAACATTTTCATCTCATTTTCCATCATTTTTCCCTCCGAATTATCAAACGAAGAGTTCTTAGCGGGTTATTACTTTCCGAAATTGGCTGCCGCTTATTTTGCTCTGTGAGGATCCAACATCAAAAAATAACCCCTCCCTACCTCCCCTTACAATAAGGGGAGGAGCTTTAAATCCATCCCCTCATTGTCAGGGGAGAAAAGGGAGGGTTATTAAAATATCCAGATCCTCTCAAAGTTTTGCATGCACAGCAGAGCTACCCCACTAAAAACATTTCAACAGGCACTGTGAAAACCACTTTTCCTTAAAATAACTTTTAAGTTCCGAAACTCCGATCTGCCATGTTGTGTTGGCAACATAGGGGTAGAAACCAAGATCGTTGTTTATTTTCATCATCGGCCCGTTGGAGTCCGCGTTTTTTGTCTGGATTGTCCGGATTGTAGGATGTTCTTTCTTGATTTTTAGAAGAATATCAGCTTTCAACCACTTTCCGAACCCTTTTCCCCTGTACGCAGGGCGAACTCCCGTACACCACTGGTACGCAACCTTCGGATCGTCAGGTTTGATCTGCAACTCCGTAAATCCGGTAAGTTTCCCGTTGGATTTATCACGAATCCAACATGTGTAAAGAGTCTGTCCTGTCTCTCTCAGGAATGTATCGATATCTCTCTGTTCATTCGAGTTCATTGAGACACCGGCACACTCCAAATCTCCCGTCGGAGCCGTATTCATGACGTTCCAAAGATCCACGAACTCTTCTATATATTCTTCCGGATGGGAATTTATCCAGTAACCGATCTCAAACCGATCGGACAGCTTTTTTCCCGTTTCAATCCAATTTCGCAGCATCTTACCGTCACTTTTTTCCAAATCCAGACGGTTGAAGTGATTTTCAATACCTTTTTTCGCTCCGATAGAATTCATGAATCGAGTTCCGGCAGCGACAGTTGAATAGGTATCCATATTTAGAAACTGTTTTTTCTGCTCGATTGCGGTTTTCAACATAGTTTTCAACAGTCTCTTTCCCAAACCTTTTCGTCTGTGTTCCGGGTGCACATGAATTTCCAGACTGACAACATTTTTATAGTCGTCACTGGTTTTCCAAAAGAACCCCTTCGCAAGACCGATGATGGAATCATCCAGACTCACCGTAAGCATTTTGGGATTAAAAATCGGAGACAAACTCTTTATCTCTTTGCTGAAATAGTCCGCATCCTTATCTTCCCACTCTGGAAAACACTCACCGAAAACTATGTTAAGAAGTTCCGCAAGTTTTTCCCAATCCTTCTTCTCCGAAGATTTGATATCAAATTCTTTTATATTATAACTCATTATAGGCCTCCATAATTCCGTCAAGACCAATTACGCTTCCATTGAAAACAATTATCCTCGACGAATTTTCCATTATAGAAAAAGTTCAGGAGAGCTTCCGTAATTCCATCGTTGACAATTCTATTTCTTCAAACTTTCTAGAACAGAATCTAGAGACTTACTGTCCCTTCGAAGCATAGAAAGAAGTTCGAGATCGTAAAATTTTCCCCGATGGAAGACGGCCTCCCTCATTTTGCCCTCAAAAACGAATCCACACTTCTCCGCAACCCGCCTGCTGCCTATGTTTCCCTCAAGGAGGTTAACCTGCAGACGTTGAATGGGCTTAAGTTCGAAAAGGTATGCGGAGAAAATTTTGAGAGCTTCACTCATATAGCCCTTTCCCCTGTCGGATTTTCTGAAGATTCTGTAACCGATTTCATACCCTTCCTGATAGAAAAGTCCCCTGAAAAAACCGATGTGACCGACAAGGTTATCCTCCTTGTCCACAATAGCCATAATGCCCTTGCTGTCAGTCCACCAGCCGTCTTCACGATATCTTTTCATCCATTCGCCTTTAACAGGTAAATCTATCGGCCAGAATTCTCCAAGCTCCGAATAAATGGAGGAAAGTTCAAAATTTTTCTCAATATCCGCTTCTGAAAATGTCCTGAGATTTATCTTTTTTCCTTCAATCATTATATTTGCTCCTTTTAATAAATTTCATTCGTAAAAAATCACATGAAATCGTTTCTCCGATTCATAAACGCCCTGAAAATTCCAAAACTCATCAAAAATGTGTTTCGCAAACCGGTTTTTCCGTCTTGAACAGCTTTGTAACTTTCTCCACAGCTTCAGGATGGGAAATTTCGGCAAGATTCAATTTGTAAAGCGTTGAAAAATCAACGGCACCCATGAAAAGTGATGAAAATTCGGCGATTCCCATGGATATTTCCGCATCGAACTTTTCATTTTCCAGGATCCGGATCTTTCCGCCTCTGCATGAAAGGTGGTAACTGCCTGTGTTTTCAGTCATGAAACTGTCCTCAATCGTCAGTTTCAGATCCATATCCACATCGCCGAACATTTCATCTGAGAAATCATCCAGAATTCCCTTCACGTTCACGATGCGGAACATCACGCCGACTGCCTCCACGCATGTTTCAAGCTGGTACGCGTTGAAGTAATCGTAACTTCCGTTTGTCGGATCGGAAAGAACGAACTGAATCGAAGGATCGTGGGTATCCATGATTATCCTGTTTATCTGATCCTTCTGTGAATTCAGGAAAGTACAGAGCTCGGAAAAAGCCTCCCTGTTTTCGTAAATCATACTGATGACAACCAGATCGTTGTGGTAGCCGTAACCCTCTTTCACAGGTTGGAATTTGTAGGCGATGTAGCCCTCGACCTTACCCTCTTTTCTGTAGGCTATGACCCTGCCCTTTTTGAAAAGAGTCTTCTCGGCACAATTGAGTACCTTCGTCATCCCGTTTACACCTCTTGCAGCCCGGTTATGACACTCCACCAGAAGATCGCTCTCCTCCTCAGCGAGATAGCAAAGGTCTTCCTTTGAAGGTCCCTTTGGAAATGCCGAGGGATCGACCCTGAACTGGTAGAGTTTCGCTCCGTATCCGAATCCCATATTCTTGTAAAAATCCACCCGGAAGGGATAGAGCATAGCCATGTTACGGCCGGACTCCTTTGCCCTATTGAGATAGAAGGAGACCAGCTCTTTCGCTACATGCTTTTTTTTATTAAGGAAATCTACAGCAACAAAACCGAGTCCGTCTGCAGGAATCTCCTTCTTTCTTGCGGTGAGAAGAATATCGTAGATCCTCATTCCGCCGAGAAGCTTTTCGCCTTCGAAAACTCCGTAGAAGTATCCCTCTTCCCGCTTTTCCATCTTTTCATCAAGGTAATCCTTGAGTCTCTCTCCGGGAAAAGAGGGGTAGGCGTGCTTAATGATGTTCGACCAGCTCTCAATATCCTTTTTCATCAACATTTTCACTTCGAAACTCATCTACTCCTCCGTCATCATCTTTTCAATAAAGGGAGAGGTAAACTCCTCTGCGAGAATATCCATAAATATCTCGTCATACTTCTTGCCGCCGAGGATCTTGGCTTCGCGCCGTGATCCTATTACTTTGAAACCGGCCTTTTCGTAGCTTCTTTTCGCCCTGTCGTTGAAACCGTACACCTTGAGCATGACGTTGTTGAGATTGAGCATGTTGAAGGCGTAATCAAGAACAAGAGCTGTCGCCTCGGTGCCGTACCCCTTGTTCCACTCCGACTTGTCACCGATGAAGATTCCGAATTCGGCGCTGCGATTTATCATATCCACAGCGTGGAGACCCGCATTTCCGATAAGTTTCTCTTTATCCTTAAGGACTATGGCAAATTGCGGCTCGTTTGAGATCACAACGTCTTCAATCCATTTTCTTTCACCAGCCAGAGTAATGAATCCCGGTCGAACATACTTTCTGACTTCAAAATCGTTCATCCATTCTGAGTACTGCAGGGTGTCCTCGATTCTCATGGGAGATATAAAAACTCGTTTTCCTTCAACCACTTTGAAATAACTCATTGCAACCTCCTATTCTCCATATGTCTTCAATTCTTTTTTTAAATAATTCCTGACACTTTTCCGTCCCTTCTTCTTAAAGAAACTCTTCGCCTTCGTGTGAGCCGTATCGGGATGGGAAGGCTTTTTTCTGCTGTACAGCTTATTCGTTCCCTTCTTCATTTCGCCTCCAGTATTTCGATCCGTTCAGTTCTCTTCCGAGAAAACCGTTGTCGAAAAGTTCCCTCCTGAGAAGTACATGATCGTTGAATGTGTGATGATCCCCAAGTATGAGATTCACCTCCTTCTCCGTATATTCGACACCGGAGTCGAACTTTTCCGATAAATAATTGAGTACAAGAAGCCGTCTCTTTCTTTTTGCCGGCCAGATTTTCACCCTCCCGTCATCATCAAGAAAGTGTTTTAAGATCTTTTCTTTTTCTATATTTATATGTTTATCCTTCATAATACCTCCTAGGCTGAAATCCTCTCCACAAACTGGTTGCGGTAGAGTTTTGCATAGTATCCTCCTTTCTCGAGAAGCACATCGTGGCTTCCCTCCTCCTCAACAATTCCCTGCCGAAGGACAAGAATCCTGTCGGCACTTTTAACTGTCGAGAGTCTGTGGGCGATTATGAAGCTGGTTCTACCTTCCAGAATCGTCCCGACGGCCCTTTCTATCTTGGCCTCCGTCTCCGTATCGACAGAGGATGTTGCCTCATCGAGTACGAATATGGCGGGATCGGCAAGAAGAGCCCTTGCAAAACTTACAAGCTGCTTCTGTCCCGTCGAAAGACGGTTTCCACCCTCGCCCACTTCCGTCTGGTACCCGTTTTCGAATCCCTGGATAAATTCGTGGGCATCAACCAGCTTTGCCGCTTCAATCACCTCCTCATCCGTCGCATCCAGCCTTCCGTAACGGATATTCTCCATCACTGTTCCGCTGAAAAGGTGAGGAGACTGGAGCACATAACCCAGATCGGCATGAATCCAGGCAAGAGGCCTTTTTCTGTAATCGATTCCGTCGATCCTAACCTCTCCATCGCAGGGTTCGTAAAAGCGGAGAGCAAGGTTGACGATGGTGCTCTTTCCGCTTCCCGTCTCACCGACAAGGGCGATTTTCTCACCTCTTTTTACTTTAAGTGAGAAGTTATCAAGCACCTTTTCACCGTCCTTGTAGGCGAAAGTTACATTTTTGAATTCGATATCACCCCGAATTCCCGTGTAATCTCCCTGAGAGGCATCTTCGTTTATTTCCGGTTCCTCATCGATGAGGGAGATAACTCGCTCGGCCGCCGCAGTTCCGTTCTGGATCTCGGCAACAATTCTCGCCAGGTGAAGCACCGGTTCGAAAAACTGCACGGTGTATGAAATGAAAGCCACAAGTGTTCCGTATGTCACTCCGCCCAGAGCTACCGAATCTCCTCCGTGCCAGAGGGCAAGTGCCGTTCCCACACTTCCGAGGAAAAGAACACTCGGCAAATAGAGCGCGGAGAAAACCGACGCCCGAACGGAAGAGCCGTACATCTCCCCAGTCATCACCTCGAATTCCCTGAGATTTTCGCCTTCACGCACAAGAGTCTTGGTGGTCTTTGCGCCCATTATTCCCTCGTTGAAAGCGGCGGTTATCTTCGAATTCACCTTCCTTACCGTCCGGTAGCTTGCCAGGATCCTTCTCTGGAAAAAGATGCTGATGAGAAAGAGAAGCGGCACAACCGAGAGCGCAACCAGCGCCAGTTTCCAGTTGAGCACCAGCATCACAACTGCGATTGCCGCCATCATGAAAACGCCCCACACCAGGTCGACTGTTCCCCAGGCAAGAATATCCCCGATTTTCTTAACATCCGAAGTCAGGCGGGACATGATCCACCCTGTGGATGTCCTGTCGTAGTAACTGAGCGACAGCTCCTGAAGCTTGTCGAATGCGCGCTTTCTCAGATCGTACCCGAAGTGGGTATTTATCTTTCCTGCAAGCTCGATGAAGAACCAGACCACGGCCACCTGCACAAGAACAATCGCAAGATAAACGAGGCCGAAAGTGCCCATTCCTTCAGTAGTGCCCTTTACAACAAAATTGTCTATCGCATATCTGCTCATAAGTGGAAACACCGTATCCGCGCCCGCAAGTATCACCATGTACCCAGCAAGCAGGCAAAAAGCTTTCCAATACGATTTCGCCTGCAAAATCATACTCTTCCATATCTTCCAACTGAATTTTCGTTTATTTTCCGTCATTTCAAACTCCTATATCGCCACCATTTCAAGATTATCGCTACCGCACTGGGTTTCCCAAACTCTGCGGTAGAGTCCCTTTCGGGCAACAAGTTCATGGTGTTTCCCCTCCTCAACAATTCGGCCGCCTTCCAGAACCAGTATCCTGTCGGCCTCCATAAGGGTCGTTATCCGGTGGGAAACTATAAATGTCGTTGCTTCGGACGATCTCTTTTTGAGGGCCCTTCTTATCGCGGCATCAGTTTCCGTATCCACCGCGCTCAGCGAGTCGTCGAAAATGAGGATCGGCGTTTCCAGAAGGAGAGTTCTGGCTATCGCCAGCCTCTGACGCTGACCTCCTGAAAGAGTCACGCCCTGCTCTCCGACCATGGTTTCGTACCCCTTTTCAAACTCACTGACAACATCGTGAAGCGATGCGGTTCTTGCAGCCTCGAAAATCTCCGTCTCCTCAACATCGCACTTTCCGATCGAAAGATTTTCCGCAATGTTTCTGGAGTAGAGAAAAGGCTCTTGAAGAACAATCCCTACATTCTTTCGTATCCACTTTCTATCTATATTTCGAAGCTCCACACCGTCGACGGTGATGCTTCCATCGTCGTAATCGTAAAGCCTGGGAAGAAGGTGCATGAGACTGCTTTTTCCCGATCCCGTAGGGCCAAGAATAGCCACCGTTTCACCCTTTTTGACCTCGAAAGAAAGTTTGTCGAGAACCTTTTCACCCTCCCGGTATCCGAAGGAGACATTTTTAAACTCGAGAGCACCTTCGATCTCTGGACATTTTCCATCTCCTGTCGTTTCCGTCTTCTCATCAAGGATTTCAGATATTCGGTGAGCCGCAACCAGCGCCTTTCCCATATCCGAAAGAATCCTTCCCATCTGTCTGATCGGCCAAAGCAGCATCGCCTCGTAGGAGGTGAAGAGAACCAAAGTTCCAAGAGTAATTTGTCCGCCCACGGCAAGGTAAACACCGAACATCAGGACAAAAACAGTCTGCACCATGCATAGAAAATCGGAAACCGACCAGTACCAGGCCAGAAGCTTCATCAACCTGTGGCTCTGGTTACGAAACTCGATGTTGCTCTCTTCAAATCGATCGCTTTCGAAATCGCTCCTTGCGAAAGCTCGGACCACTCTCACACCCGTCACATTTTCCTGAAGAACCGTCGAGAGCCTTCCCTCCGCCTCATCGGATTTCCTGAAAACGGTCTGGACTCTCCTGAAAAAGAAAAGCGCGTAAAGGAAAATAACCGGCAGAAGGGAAACCGAGGCGAGAGCAAGTTTCACGTTTACCGAAAACATGACGGTGAGCGAAAGCGCCACCATGAAAACAGCCCTTCCTATCTCGACCAGCTGCACACTCATGAACTGGCGAATCGTCTCCACATCACTTGTGCACCGCTGAACAAGATCTCCCGTTTCCGCCTTGACGTGGTAGTTGAAAGGAAGTTTCTGAATGTGATCGTAAAGCCTCTCCTTCATTCGCTTTGCCGTCGATTCGCTGGCGACCGCCGCCCACTTTCCCTTGTAAAAAAGGAACAGCCCCCTGGCGAAACTAAGAAGGACAATAACGGCCGCGCAGAGTGCAGCACTCTTTACGGCACCCGAGGAAATCGCGTATCCGTCCAGGAATTCCGGCATTTCCGACTCTTTTCCACCGATCACGGTATCGATTGTGTACCTGATGGCGAAAGGAATTGAGAGGGAAAAGAAAACAGCAGTTCCCTGGGCCGCTACAGCCCCGGAATATTGCAACCTCGCCCCTTTCATAAATTTCATCAATAATTTGATATTTTTACTCATTTACTACTCCTGCATAACTTCTGAAAACTGTGGTAGAGAAAAAACGACCATCTTAAAACGGTCCGAATTCCCACCTCTTCGAGTTATCAATTTTCCATCAAATGAATTGCCGGCGAATTAAAAACCCTGCAATCCAAATGACAGAAAGTACCGTCGATTCGGGGAATTAAAAAGGTTTAAGAAATCATTTTCCTTCGGAGTTGAAACTGTCACCACCGAAAAAAATAGTCCGACAACCTTTTTCTCTGCCACTAAGAAAATGTAATCCACACCGTAAAGGTGAAGGTGATTCTGCCGATTAAGTTGCGCCTGTTGAAAAATCGTAGTCCCGGATAGAAACCGACCTGTTTTCTGGTCAATTTTTACGAAACATAGAGATTTTCAACCGCCGCCGCCGCATCCAACGGAATCGTTTACGGTATTACGTTCGTGATCTGGCCGTGCCCATGGGATGTTTCCCGACACCACCTCTGAAAGACGCAACCATGAAAACAGTTGCCCCTTTGGTCATGGTACTGACCACATCACCGATCATCTTGTTATCACTTGTAAAAGAACCTGATAGTACGACTGCTGCATTTGAATTAATGATTGATTTAATTGTGTTGCTCATTTTTCTCTCCATCGAATAATTGATTAATAAATGATTAAAAATACTGAAGTTCGAAAAAACGGAATTTCGAGCTTAATCAAAAAAGAATCCTATTCCAAATAATCTAACTGTCAATAAAAATTTATAAAAACCCCGATTCTCCACAATAATTGAAACAATCACATTTCTCACTCCTGAAGATGACAAGAAAAGTTTATCATATATTTTTTCAGTGAATTATAGATCAACGGAAAGATTAAAGTCGGTTCTTTATGGGTAATTTTGATTCATTTTTACAACCCGCGATAAAATCAAATAAACTTTGACTACCGTGAACATGAATAAAAATTACCATAAAACTTGATGCACTTAAAAAGTGTCGTTGAAATATTCCCAGTAAGAAGATTTCAGGACTTCACATCCGGCTTTTCACTCGGATGGAGTAAATTCAACGGAAGCCCTGATATATTTTTCAAGTTCAGGAGATACATGAAATTCACTCTTGATCTTTTCATACTCCTCTCTTGACGGGATTGATTTGTTTGATCCCATTCTGCGCCCTCTGATCATAATGTTCTTGTCGGTATTCCTGGAGGATGTGAATTGAATGATATCGGTCCTGTAGCCCTCTGCTTCAAGCAGCAAGGCGCGCAGGGAGTCCCCGATCATGTACATCATCCGCTCCTTGAACACACTGTGCTTTGTGATTCCTCGATAACGTGAATTTCGAAAACCGCTCTTGATGGAATGTTGGCAACACGAAACCGAGAGAATTGTCGCCGCATCGTGCGCTATCCCCAGATAGAGGGTTTTATCGGTTGCCGTATCACAGGCGTGTAAAGAGTAAACGATCTCAACCTTATCATTCAGTTTAAAATCCAGAATATCGCCTGTGTGAAAATACAATCCGGAAAAACCCAACTCTTCAGCAAGTTTTTTCCCGTTTTTCATCAGCTCTTCGTTCGTATCGACACAGTGAATGGTAAGCGGCCTTCCCTCAACTTTGGTGTAGTAGTAGTAAACAAGAAAACTGAGATAACTCTTGCCCGCGCAACTGTCGACAAAAACCAGATTTCTCTTTTTTGAATATCCTCTCACCTGTGAATGAATAATCTCAAGGTAGGATAAAATCTGTTCGATTTTAGCGGACTTATCTTTCCCAGATTCACCGTCACAATTCATAAGTCTGAGAGATTTGAACAGAGAATTAAGTGATTCCTTTTCTTTTTTTTGCAGCAGCATTTTTGCCTCCGTTTGACTATAGAGGCATGATTGTTAAGAAATTTCAGACCGGAGAGTATGTTTCAAAACATCAAACTGCAGAGAAAGATTCTTAAAACGCACAAAACCCCTATAAACAATAAAATTACTTTTTAAAGGGTATTTTTGATTATTTCAGATCTTTTCTTCAGTCCCAACTTAGCTCACATATAGTGAACAGCTCTGGTAGGATGTCTCCAACTATAAATCCATAGACAACAAATTTATACTGACGAAATAGGGAATTGTCAAGGGGGGTTGGCTCACTGGAATTGGAACTACTAGGGTTTCAAAGAGTTGAAAACTGTTTTTTCGCTAAAATCAGCAGCTGTCCAAGGGAAATTGAAATTACTCTTATCGAGTCAACGACTAAGATGATGTGAATATTTGTTTACTGAAGACTTTAATAATTCTGAACTCCCGGAAATTTTTTTCTGTCGATTTTAACGATTCAATGGTCCTCGATATTTTTTCTCCGGCAGTTTTAACGATTCAAAACTCCTCAAGATCTGTTTTCAGTAAGTATCGACGGCTGAATTTTCCATAATATTTTTCTCGTGAAACAAATGATTGCGTCCAAAAAGTCATCACTCGTTACGAAATCACAAATGACTACGATAACCGAACTTTTCAAAATTCTTTTTAATTGACACATTACTTTGCAACAATAAAATTTACGGAATTTGCAATTAAACTATCCGTTCACCACTTCTAAATGGAGGAAATTATGACAGGAAAGAATCCCTACATCGCTGCTAAAATCCATGAATATATGCAGGAACTTGAGAATCTAAAAAAATTCAATGGTACAATCCTCGTGGCTGAAAAGGGAGACGTTCTTGTTCGTCAGGGATACGGATTCGCCAATTTTGAACATCAAATTCCCAACACACGTGACACAAAATTTCGGATCGGTTCAATTACAAAACAATTTACAGCCGCAGCGATTTTCATTCTGTCGAATAGAAATATGCTGAAACTCTCCGAAAAAATCTCCAAACATCTTTCGTACATAAATCCCGAATGGGACGATGTTACCATTCATCAGCTCCTGAACCACACTGCAGGAATACCCGACTATACGAGTTATATCGACTGGGACACAACCGGAAGAGTGAATTCTCCTTTAGAAAAGGTTATTTCTTTATTCAAAGACAAACCTTTGGATTTTCAACCGAATTCCAATTTCCAGTACAGCAATTCGGGATATGCGTTGTTGGGAGCTGTTATTGAAAAGGTGTCGGGGCAATCCTATGATCACTTCCTGGAAGATAACATTTTCAAACCGCTGAACATGCTGAACTCCGGCTACGACAGAAGTGAAAAGCTGCTCCCTGACCGTGCAAGCGGTTATCAGATCAATGACGAAATTATTATGAATGCAAAATATCTTGATATGGGAATCCCTTATTCTTCAGGAGCACTCTACTCTACTGTAGACGATCTTCTTCTTTGGGATCGATCCCTTCATTCAGGAGAGATCTTGAACCGGGAAAACCTTGAAACAATGTTCACACCGACACCACTGCTGACAGGCTGTGATTGCGGCTACGGATGCGGATCCATCATATCGGAAAAATTCAACCGTAAAGTTATCGGACATAACGGAGATATTTATGGATTCGCTTCATCCTACAGTCACTATGTGGAAGACGATCTCTGTATCGTAGTCCTGAGCAACCTCCCGCAGGACCTTTACCCCGAAGAAATCGATCAAAATCTCGCCGAAATCGCACTCTCATCCGGAGTCAGGACTTAATTTAAAATACTTTTGCACCGGAAGAAGGAAAAAAAAACCTTCAACCATGACGACTTTCATCAATGCTTAAAAGCACTTAACAAGCTTATGATTTCAAACTGGACAATAAAATCAAAAAACCAGCGATCAAAGAATGACTCACAAAATAACCTACGAATTCAAGTACAAAAGTAAGAAAAGTATTTAAAATTAAGTCCTTACCCCGAACAGGAGGCCCGGAATCCGGGCCTCCGGAGGCTTATGCGTCTATTGTCTGTGGAGATGAGAGTTTTGGATGTTTAGACTGTTACTTTCGAACGTCTGGAGAACTTGTCGAATACGGCGAAGATAACAGGAACTATAAAGAGTGTTACCAGTGTGGAGAAGAGCAGTCCTCCGAAAACGGCCCATCCCATTGGGTGCTTGATTTCAGATCCTTCTGCGGTGGAGATGATGATGGGGACCATTCCGAGGATTGTTCCGCCTGCGGTCATTAGAATGGGACGAAGTCTTGTCTTTGCACTGGCGATTAGAGCTTCGGTTACTTCAACGCCTTCATGGATCTGCTGAAGGGCGTAGTCGATGAGCAGAATGGAGTTCTTGGTAACAATTCCCATCAGCATGATGATTCCGATGAAACTCATGATTCCGAGCGAGAGATCGGTAAGATAGAGTGTCAGAAAGGCTCCTGTCATCGCAAAGGGAAGCGAACTCATGATTGTAAACGGGTGAATGAACGAGTTGAACTGGGATGCCAGGACGATGTAGATCAGGAAGACGGCGATGAGAAGAACCTGCATGAGGCTCGTGAAACTGTCTTTCATACGCTCCGCATCACCCGCCATCTGGAGTTCGACATCGTCTGAGAAGTTGACTTTTGCAAACTCCTGAACCTTCTTGACCTGCGATCCGAGGTCGGCTCCCTGCATCAGTGATGAAGAGATGGTGATGTTCTTGCTTCTGTCCCTTCTTGTGATCTTGATTTCGTTCTGGTTGTAGCTTATGTCCGCAACATCGGAGAGTTTTACTGTCTTTCCGCTTGCACTGTTCAGAGAAATGTTCTTCAGGTAATCGAGATTCCTGAAACTTCTGTCGATGTAGGCCTTAACTTCGTATCTCTCGCCGTTCTTGTAATCGATATCGCCCACCTTTTTACCGGAAATAAGGTACCTGAGTGTGGCGGCGGTCTCGGCCGGATTAACTCCCAGTTCGCTCATCTTATGGTGGTTGAACTGCACTTTAACCTCTTTCTTACTTCCCTTGTCGGAGGAGATGATATCTGCGAAACCCCCGTCCTGCTCCATGAATGCCACAACCTTTCTGGCGTTGGAACGGATGGAGTCCCTGTCGTTGCCTATGATGTTCAGCTGAACAGGTGCGGCATTTCCACCGAACTCGTTAACTTCCGCAACGGAGATCTTGGCATTGTACTTTTTCTTCATGTACCCAAGATCCTTTCTGACAATCTGCATAGCATCTTCCTGGGAGAGATCACGTTCGGCCTTTTTGACCATGGAGACCCTCATACGGATGATGTTTTTCTCCTTTGTGTTTCCACCACCGATGGTTGTGAAGAAGAACTGGCGCCATGGGTAGGACTTCATCTTATCAACCATTTCGGCTGAAACCTCCTTACTGCGCTGTATTGAGCTCTCTCCGTCCAGCTCGAGGGCGATTTCGAACTCACCCTTGTCCGTGTCGTCGACAAATGTTGTCTTGAGGTGTGAAACAAGTGCAATTCCGCCAGCGAAGATTCCAATGGCCACCATGAAGGTGAATACCTTGTGGCGAAGTACCCATGAAACGGCAGCGGCATACCCTCTCTCAAGCATCCCCAGGAACTTATCCATAATTCGGTAGAAAATGAAATTCTTGGGCTCAGACTTCAAAATCTTTGAAGAAAGAAGAGGAGTTACAGTAAAAGATACGGTCATGGAAATAAGAATGGCCGCAACAACGGTGAGACCGAACTCACGGAAGAACTGTCCGACCGTTCCCTCCATGTAAACGGTGGGACCGAAAACCGCGATAAGCGCCAGCTCAGCCGTAATAACCGCCAGACCGACCTCTTTTGTCGCCTCGATACACGCTTCGACCTTACCTCTTCCCTTCTCGATGTACCGGAAAATGGCCTCAATGACAACGATGGCGTCATCTGTAAGAATTCCGACCGAAAGGGAGAGTGCCAGAGTCGTCATGAAGTTGAGTGTAAATCCCATCGCCTTTACGAAAAGGAACGTTCCGATAATCGATGTCGGAAGCGAGACGGCAATGATGAATGCGGCCCTCTTGTTCATGAGGAAAGCGAAAATAATGAGCATGGCGAGAAGAGCTCCAAGGAAAACGTCGCTGATGGAGCTGGAAACAGCCTGCTCGGTAAAAGGGGTGTTGTCGGTTACGACTGTGAGACTGTAGCCTTTGGGGAGGGTGCTGTTGATTTCAGCGATTTCCGCCTTCAGACTGTGTGCGAGCTGAACAACGTTCACACCTGACTGCTTGATGAGCTTCATTGCAACCGCGGGAGTGAGGTCCATCATGGCCGCACTCTCCTCTTCCTCGAGGCCGTCTTCAACCCTGGCGATATCCTTAACCTTTACAGTACTTCCCTTCATCGACATGAGAGGAAGATTCCTGTATGCATCGACGGTTCTGGCTTCACCGTCACCCTGAACGGTTATCTCCTCGTCGCTGTTGTTCATGTAGATCGTTCCCGCGGGAATCTTTATAGAAGAACTTCCTATAAGCTGAAGAAAGGTTATCGGCGGAATTCCGTACTGTTCGATCTTCAAAGGATCCATGAGGATCTTGATTTCCCTTTCACGACCACCGTACATCTCGACAGATCCGACACCCGAAATGGTCTGAAGTCTGTCCTTCACCCTTCTTTTGGCAATATCCGTTACCTCACTGAGGTTTTCACCCGCCGGAGCCTTGAGAAGGATTGAAAGAACCGGAAGCGCGTCCAGGTCGATCTTTTCCGTTACCGGATCTTCAATATCATCCGGCATGTTGCTTCTAACGGAGGCAACCTTGTCCCTCACATCCTGGGCAGCCTTGTCGACGTCGAAACCGTCTTCAAATGTGATGACCATTACGCCGACGTTGTCGAGGGCGGTTCCGTCCATGTGCTTGATTCCGTTAAGAGTACCGACACCGCTCTCGATCTCCTTGAGAACATCCTCCTCGATAGTGGAAGCGTCGGCTCCGGGATAGATTGTTGTCACGGTCACAATCGGAATGTCCACATTGGGGAACATGTCGACACCCAGTGTTTTCATGGAGATGAATCCGAAAAGAATGAGTGCGAGCGTAAGCATCGTAATCAGAACGGGATTCCTGAGTGAAAGTCTGGAAAGAAACATCTATGAACCTCCGTCAGTTAACTGTTGTCTCGACCATCTCTCCGACTCTGACGGAGGAGACATCCTTTACTACGAATTCCGGAACGTCGCCTTTGATTTCCATTCCGTTTTCAAAGGGGAATCCGAGGTAAACCTGCTTTGCAATTACCTTTCCGCCGTTTACCGTGTAAACTTCACCAAGACTGTTTCCAAGATTCTTTACAGCCATCGGAGGTACGATCACACGGCTTCTCGGGCTTGTCTTGATGGTGGCGAAAGCGAAAAGTCCGGCGGGAATTTCGTGTTTTCCGTTGTCCACCTCGACGATTACGTTGAACTGCTTCATGTTGTTGACACTTTTCCCCTTGGAATGAACCTTCGCAGCAACCTTTTTGTTGAGGGAAGGAACAAAGAACTCCACATCGGTTCCCTTCTCTATTTCACCGTAGTACTTTTCGGAAATATTCATACTGACCTTCAATCTGTCGGTCTTCTCAATTCCTGCAAGCTCGCTTGTAGCAGGGTTTCCGGCTATTACGAAAAATCCGAGGGGAAGTTTCTTCTTTGTGATGACACCGGAAAAAGGTGCCCTTACAGTCGCCTTGTTGACCATTCTCTTGAGAAGGGCTATTCCGTTTTCCGTAGCCTCGATCTGGCTCTTGAGGGCGTCGTAACCTCCCTGGGCGCTGTCGAGCTGCTGCCTTGTCACACTCTCTTTCTCGAAAAGCTCCTTGAGACGGAGGTAATCCTTCTCTGCAGCTGCAAACTGGGCCTTAAGCGCACCGAGATTGGCCTTCGCCTGCTCCAGCTGAAGTTTCATATCGGTAGAGTCGAGAAGCGCAACAGGAGCACCCTTCTTCACATACTGATTCTCCTCGACGTACCACTTCACAAGACGGCCGTTAACCTCTGCAGCGACAGATCCCTTCTCGTATGGAGAGAGGGTGACTCCCTCGCGAAGCACCATCGAACTGCTGTTTTTCAGCGGTTTCACAAGCTTCACCTCTTTTACGATTTCCTTCATCGGTTCGGCTTTCTTCTCCTCCTGTGCGCTCATGCTGGAGCATGAAGCTGCAAAAAAGAGTGCAAGCAGACCTATAAGCAGCGCTCTTCTTTTCATTATTTCTCCCCCTTTTTAAATCCGTTTATTCCATCGACGATAATACTGGCTACAAGCGGCGCAGTGCGCTTGACATCCGGATATTCGAGATCCGGAAGACTCTCCCTCATCTTGCTGAGTTTCATGATCATGTTAAAGTAACCGTCTTTCAGGTGGTGAATGGCCCTGCCCACCATGGTGAGCATCTCGTCCTCCATCTCATCCCCGAAAATTTCCCGGAGTATGGATACGGTGTACTGCTCGGCATCCTCGTGAAGCTGGATCATCTTCTTCACCAGAAGCGGCGAATTGAAAATGTATCTCTGGATATCACCCATCATATCCGCGCTGGAGCGACTGATGAGACCTTGGGCGTATGTATCCTCCATGACGGAACAGATATCCAGCTCAATGAATTTCCTGAGTTTTTCCCGAGGGTCATCTATCGACTCGACCTCGATATTGATAATCTTTTCAACGTTGTCCGACATCATGTTCACCGTCTCGAGCATGAGATGCTCCTTGGAGTCGAAGTAGTAGTAGAGTCCCGATTTGGTGATTCCGCTACGCTTCGCGACATCGGTAAGAGTAACCCTGTTGATGCCGAGATCGGTCACAAGTTCTATGAAGTTCCTGAGAATGTGCAGTTTCTTCTCTTCACCTTTTTTTCTTGCGCACATCTTTTCCTCCTTATAAAAGCTTCTCTACCGGCACACCTATTGTCTTCGCAAGGCTCTCGAGAGCGATTACGTAGCTGTATCTCGCAGAAAGGCTGGATGTCTGAGCCCTTTTCAGCGAAAGTGTTGCATCGAGAAGGTCGGTTTCGGTTGTCATATGCTGTTTATACTTGTTCTCCTCTATCCTGAGATTCTCCTTTGCCTCGGCAACTTCACTGCGGGCAATCTCTATCTCGGACTGCTTGACATCGATATCTGTTGCAAGCTGCTCAACCTGAAGTCTCATCTGCTTGCGCTTGAGAGCATTTTCGTAGAGTGTCTTTGCCCTTTCGTGCTTGGCCTTCTGAACTCCCTTGTAGTTCTTTATCCAGTCGAGACCCACATCCCAGCTGGCATTGAGTCCGAGGAACAGAGTTCCTTCCGGAGCCATCGCATTTGCATCGAAGTTTCTCTTATAACCTCCAGCCAGGGCCACCGTC
Organism: uncultured bacterium; assembly: GCA_942492635.1. Lineage (GTDB taxonomy): Bacteria > UBP6 > UBA1177 > UBA1177 > CALOFP01 > CALOFP01. The sequence goes on along the minus strand of CALOFP010000002.1, from coordinate 623,744 downwards.
GGAATAAGAGGCTGAATACTGAGATCCTCTAGATTTTCTGCAACCTGGTCGCTCTTTTTGAGCATTTTCAGCTCATGTCGATACTGTTTCTGGAGAGTGAGAAGTTCACTACCCTCCCTTTTCATAGGAGTAAAGGTTACATCGGTCTCCTTTATTGCGAATGAATCATCTTCCCTGTTTATGAGAAGTGCGATAGCCTTCTTTACAACCCTCTTGGCACCGAGAGTCTTTTTCATCTCCTTCTTGAGACGTGCCTGCTCGATACTGATCTTGAGAAGGGCGCGCTTATCGCTCATGCCTGCATCCACAAAATTCTTTGCATGAATTTCATAACGATCGAGCTGTTCCTTTGTTTCACCAAGAAGTTTCTCCAGTTCGGTGAGCATTAGATAGTTGTAGTAGTACTCGGTAACCTGTAGGGCAACCTGATCCTTGGTGAGCTTTTTCTGGATTTTCTGAATATCTTTTACCAGCTTTTTTACCTCGTATCCGTTGTAGACGCTCCAAAGCGGAGTAAGCGGCTGAGCAACAGTGATGTCAACGGTTCTCTGATAGTCAGGTCCTCCCGGAAAAGGTATTGTCATCTTCTCTGCTGCAGCCTTCATTATCTGTTCCTGTGTTGCATTCGGATTATTATCTGCAACACCATTGATGACATGCTGGGCGGGAGCCGCAAAATTACCGAGGGGCAAACTGAACTGCTCCATTTCCGGCACATACCACAGCCTCATATAGTTCGCCGAAACACTCATTGTTGGAAAAAATGAGACAAATACAGAAGTTTCATCAGCATCGGCAGCCTCTACACCTTCATTAGCCGCCTTTACGGATTCACTTTCCTGAACTGCAAGATCGATAAAGGAAGAGAGGTCAAGCTCTTCCGCACTTAGAAATGTTGTGGTTAAAACAAGTAACATCAGAAACGTTCTTTTCATAAAAACTCCTTATCAGAAAGACTTTTAAACTTTTTGAACGTAAGAACAAAAAAGTCGAAAATATTATAATTTAAAATTTCAACTTGTCAATTTTTCGATTAACCCCAGAAAACCAAAAAACAATAACAGCACGGTTTCACTCATTATTCCACCCGCAACCTATCCAATTAAACAGAAACATTTTCCTAAAAAAAAGAATCAAAATTTACCGACTCCAATATATGGAATGCGCATAAAACCGTCCGCGAAGTCAGGAAATGAATAAAACACAAATATTTGTCGTCCACTCACTCCACCGAGAGTCCACTCCTGTCCACCAATCACCATCCGTAGAACCAGCGGAACCCATTACATTAAATGTATAGACACCGGAAAGGTCCGAAAGCGACCAAATAATTTGACTCAAAAAGAAAAAAGTATTATGAAAGCATCAGCTCTTTCTACATTTCATTACACTTTTTATATTTAGGAGGCAATTATGAAAAAGATCATCGCAACAGAAAAGGCACCCAAGGCTGTAGGACCATACTCACAGGCAGTTATGGCAGGAGACACACTCTACATCTCCGGACAGATTCCCCTTAACCCTGAAACAATGACAGTTGTAGGCCAGACAGCTGCAGAGCAGGCAAAGCAGGTTTTCGCAAACATCGAAGCGATCCTCACAGAAGCAGGTCTCGGATTCAACAACGTTGTTAAGATGACAGTTCTTCTTGCCAACATTGCAGACTTCAAAGCAGTCAACGAAGTTTACGCAACATACTTTGAGGGAGATTTCCCCGCAAGAGCAGCTTTCCAGGTAGCCAACCTTCCTCTCGGAGTACAGGTTGAGATCGAAACTATCGCTTACAAGGGATAATTCGAGTAGCCACCATTTTCCGCCTCCCTTCGGGGAGGCTTTTTTTTATGATTGGGGGTCAGGACTTAATTTTAAATACTTTTGTCGCAAAAGTATTTAAAATTAAGTCCTGACCCCCAATCCATAGTTACCTGACCACGTTTTCTGTTCTACTCCACTCCTGGAATCCGTTTTTGTACCAGTACATTTCCGCTTTTATGCCCCACTCTTTTGCCTGCTTTAGGGCGTTGTGCGCTCTCATCCGACCTGTGCAGTAGAAAACAACGGTCTTTTTGCCCGCTATCGCCTTTTCAAGATTTTCACGGGTCATTTCATTAGTAGGATGATCCTCCGCGAAGAACGGCAAGTTGATCGCCCCTTCCAGATGACCCTTTTCAAATTTTGAAAGAGGTCTGTTGTCGATTAGAACAGCTCCTTTCCCAACAAGTCTTTTCGTAGTTTCAAGATCGATTACTTCCATTTTTTCTTTTTTCACCTTGGATGCAGTTTCTGGAACACGGTTCTCCTTTTTGGGACAGGAGATAAAAAGAAAAATACTTAAGAGTAGAACTGCTTTTTGAAAATTCTTCATTTCTTCGAACGACCTCCTTTCCATTACCCAGTCTCATGCACCATTGATATAAGTTAGCCAGGAGGTCGTTTTTATCAAGCATTTTATATTTTCTAAAGAAACTCTCTAGATTATGAAGCTTCACCACACTGAATCAAGCCAGTCATTTGGATTCATCAAATCTCCCATCAACAACCGCAGTTCACTCTAGCCACAGCAGGAACAGTTACATGATTTCTTATCTTTCCCATTATTTTCCTTCGTTTCATTTTTAGCTTTCTCTTTTTCGTTCTCTTCCAATGGGGAATCCTTTTCCTCTACGGCCTCCAACTCTTCCAGTTCAAGTCCTCCGCAACTGCAACTTCCCTTAAATAACCTTGAAATAAAGTTTTTCTTTTTCTCTGTCATTTTTTTCTCCTCATTATATTTTGCATACTTTTTATAAGATCTCTTAATCAAGACATGTGCCTCTGATCTGATCCAATCGATTCTTAAGTTTATTCCAAATTTCTGTCACATAATCATGTTGAAAACATATCCACCTATAACCGCTGTTGAGAATATGATTGCGACAATCGATGCTACCAGCCTCTTTTTGAAAATGCTGGAGAGCATACTCATCTCAGGAATCGCCATTCCGGCACCACCGATGATCAGGGCTATGACGGCTCCCATGCTCATTCCCTTTGAGGCCAGTGCAAGCCCTATCGGAATTGCGGTTTCAGCCCTGATGTAAAGGGGAATACCGACTATCGCGGCAACGGGAATGGCGAAGGGATTGCCGGGACCTGCAATCTCAGCAACAAACTCCTGCGGCATGTAACCGTATATACCCGCTCCGATACCCACTCCGATGATAAGATAGATGAAAACTGCGCGAAAATCCCCGACTGCCGATTTAAACGCCACCTTGATTTTTGCTGAAAAAGTTTCAGGTACACTCTTCTTCTGATCGCAACAGGAATTTTTCTTCTTCATTGTTACTTTTCGAACGTGTTTTGCTCCGCCCATCTTCTCGAGAACTACTCCGAAAACTATGGCGCCTGAAAATGTCACACCGAAATAGAGAAGACAGGCTTTCCATCCCATGAGCGTGAAAACCATGCTCAGAATGATCGGATTGAGCAGCGGAGAAGAGATCACGAAAGACATGATGGGCCCGAAAGGTGCTCCCGCGTTTAGAAGTCCGAGAGTCAAGGGGATTGTAGAGCAGGCACAGAACGGTGTCAGAGATCCAATAACGGCCGCGAGAAAGTTGCCTAAAAGCCCTCTTCTGGAAAGCCAGCCTCTGATTTTTTCTTCGGGCACGTACATTAAGGCCAGTGCCACAATGGTGCTTATCCCAAGAAACAGAACAGTTAACTCAGCTGTAATAAACAGAAAATACTCAACAGTTTTTGTCAGCGAATTCATATAGCCTCCTCTCTCATATAGTTGACAGCGTCAACCTTATAGGTAAAAAATTTCCCTCCGTCTCTCACTCGAGAGCCCGGGAGATTGCCTGCAAAGTTTCCGCAAGCTTACTGGAATACTCTTCGGGCATGCCGGAAACCACCTTCTCGACCTTCTTCATGTACTCCCCTTGCGCCGATTTAAGAATTGATTCACCCTCCGGTGTCAATATGACGCAGCAGACACGTCCGTCCCTGGCCGAAGATAGTTTCTTGAGATACCCCCTCTTTTCAAGTCGGTTCACTATTCTCGTAGCTCCGCTCTTTGTGAATCCCAGTCTCTGTCCAACACTCTGTACGGAACAGTCGACGGTCATCCTCACCTTGTCAAGCGCCAGGTACTCCACCATCGTAAGCTTCCCGCAACACTCACCATCAAGCCCCTTCGTACCGAACTTCCAGGCTATATCGACTAATGCCTTTGATACTTCATCAAGCTTTACAGACATGACTCCTCCTTTACGTAGTGATCTTCCACCGGCAGAGATCAGAAACAAGAATAAGGATTTTAGTTGACAGCGTCAACCATAAAAAGAAAAAATATTCTACTCATTTGATTTCTCTTGCATTCCAAATCAACTTAAGCAAAGTGCGACGTAGCGTGCTGAGTCCCCACAAGGATTGTCAGGTAGTTTTACTAAATATAAAAATCGTGAATTCGTTATCAATGGAATCTCGAAACAAATATTCCGGTAGATTCAGCCACCGGAATCATTAAATTATTTGCATATTTTTGAAATTGACCGCCAAATCGATCTCAATATTTTTAATTTTTGCTAATTGGGCGTCATTTCCAGGACGATATTTTTAATTCCGCTAAATCATCATCCGGGAAGGTTGAAATATTTGATTGAACTAAGCCGCTCCGCGGCAGTTTTCTGAAACAAATTCAAGAATAGATATAACTTTATGGAAAAAGAGTGGTGTTCACGGGGAACACCACCATTACAAGAAATGGAGTTATATCATGCAGAAATCAAACGCACAAGAATTCGAGCATCTTTATTCACTTTACCAGGAAAATCTCAAGTTACAGGGTAAGGTAGAAACTACTATTGCCGCCTACAGCAGAGCGGTACGCAGGTTCGCGGAATTTTTCGACTATTCGATTATCGACCTTAAAAGAAACGACATGAAGCGTTACTTTGGTCAAATGATCGATAATTTTTCATGGGGAAAGGTCAACACAGAACTATGTGCCGTTAAGTTTTTCTGGAAATTCGTCATTGAAAAACCGCTTGATTGGGACAAAATCGTAAAGCCTCAGAATTTTAGAACTCTCCCTGATGTTCTCAGTCTTCGTGAGACAACGGAACTTTTAAAATCGTTCCGAAAACCATGCTACAGAGCCCTGTTTTTTACAATATACAGCATGGGGCTTCGAATTTCAGAAGCGCTGAATCTAAGATGTGGAGATATCGACAGCGACCGTATGTTCGTTCACATCCGCTGCAGCAAGAGAAACAAGGATCGCTATGTTCCGCTGCCTGAACCGACTCTCGAAATCCTTCGTGACTATTGGAAAACCCATAGAAACCGGAACCTTGTATTTCCTCTTCTGATGGGTGACCCGAAACGGATAAGAAATACCGATCGCCATATGACACCATATTCTGTTCAATCGGCAATCAGGAAGGCTGTCGAGGAAGTCGGAATTAAAAAAAGATCACCACTCATTCCCTCAGGCACTGCTATGCGACTCACCTTCTTGAGGCAGGTCTTACCATCCCTCAGATAAAGGCGAACATGGGACATTCAAGTGTAATAACCACACTCAACTACCTGCAGATCACAAAAGAAGCCGGTCAAAACGCGGATAACGTTATCGAACAGATAATTTCAGCTGTTTATTCGGAAATTACAAAATGATTGCACTCGCCAACGTATTTGAAAATCACGGCGCGAAGACATTGGAAACGTTTGGCGAAATACTGCGTCCGGAGTGTTTTACGGCGATGCGCAGAATACAGGAGTGCCGCACCGCGGCCTCCGGCGAGCTGCATTACAGCTGTCCTGCGTGCGGAGCCGAGCGGCAGGTTTACCAGTCGTGTGGTCACAGAAGCTGTCCCCGTTGCCAGAACCATCTGACCACGGAATGGTTGGAGAAACAGAAGGCGAAACTGTTGCCTGTGAAATACTTCATGGTCACGTTTACAATTCCGAAGGAACTGCATGTAATCGCGATGAGGCACGGCCGCCAATTCTACGACATGATGTTCAAGGCTTCCGCCGAGGCGATGAAGCAGCTGGCAGCGAACAAGAAACATCTGGGCGGAGAGATCGGTTTTACCGGTGTTTTCCACAGCAACAGCAGGCGACTCAATTACCATCCGCACATCCACTACATCGTGCCGTCAGGAGCCATCTGCGAAAACGGCAGAGCATGGAAAGAGAAAAAGGGAAAGTATCTCATGCCTGCAAAGGTTCTTTCTTTGCTTTTCAGAGGCAAACTGATTGCATTAATGAAAGAAAAAGAGATGGAAATCCCCGTCGATCTTTATAAAAAAGATTGGGTTACCGATGTAAAGAATACAGGAACAGGACAGTCTGGCCTAGAGTATCTTTCGCGCTACCTTTACAGAGGCGTCATATCCGAAAAAAGGATTCTTAAGGATGAGAATGGAGAAGTAACATTCCGCTATACCGATTCGGGATCGAAAAAAGAGGAAACGCGTACTCTTTCCGGCGAAACCTTTCTCTACCTTGTGTTGAAACATGTGCTACCCAAGGGATTCAGAAGGTGCAGAGATTATGGTTTTCTTCACGGCAACTCCAAGAAAAAATTGAACTTACTTCAACTCATGCTCAATGTCGTAATAACCGGATCGGAAGAAAAAGTAAAACGGCCGACCTGCAAATGCAAATCATGCAAAAAGGAAATGGTTCTCAAGGCAATCATCCCACAGGAATCAGGCGTTTTTATCAGCATCCGTGCCGGGCCTTGAGCAGATCGAATATGACGTTTTGAAAAATTGGAAATCATTTTAATAAAAGAAGAATGTATAACTGTGTCTTATGGAGAAAAAATGGATAAAAAGATCATAAAACAACAGACTTGATAGCTAAGTCGGGAAAAGATGATGCAATTAAGTAGAAAATCGTATCACTTTTGCGAAGTATGATACTTCATTTTTCTAAAAGCTGACGTGAAACTGTCGGGCTTCGACACCTCTATCCAGAATATATTTCCTAATTAATATAGTGTAAACCCGCTCCGGGCTAGTTCAATATCGGATGATATTGTGGCTTCGCACAATATATCCTTATTCATTCCATGCTGATTTGACTGATAAATTTGGGCCAATATTTGTCTTATAATGATTTTAGTACCTGATTTTGATTGAATAAAATTGATCAATCTAAACAATTCTCCCTAACCCTCTCTTAAAATAAGAGAGGAAAAGGGGAATCAACCACGGTCGGAATTAAAAGTAACATGCTGCGGCTCTACGGTGGTTGTCATTGAATTTTCATCGTGGTTGCGGCTGTTCCATTTATTCTTTACATATGTTTACTCTCTGCTAGAATTAGCTGAATTTAGGAGGTGCTTTATGAAGTTAAAATCCGTTACTGTTTCATTTATTGCGTTGCTGACCCTCTTTTCATGCGGTGAAAAACCGGATTCTCCCAAGTTTTTCTCGGCAGGCGAAAAGGTTAAATCCGGGCTCATATGGAAGCAGCAGGATGTGGGGATGGAAAAGATTCTTGAAAACAAACGTATCTCTCTTGTTTTCGAAGAAAAATTCGACAAGCTCGATCCGAAGCTATGGACCACCCAGGGAGGCGACTGGAAGGTAGCAGGCGGTGAGGCCCGTACTACAAATGCGCTCAACCGGAATATGGTTCTCTCGGGATTCGATCTTCCGGACAACTGCGTGGTTGAGATGGATATTCTGAGCCGCACCGATTATGTGGATGCGAAGTTCAACCTCTTCGGAGACGGAAAGATTCACGATCACGGCGATGGTTACACATTCATAATGGGCGGATGGAAGGGAAAAATCTCCGTCATCTCCAAACTTCACGAGCACGAAAGAGGGCGTGTGGAAAATCGCTCCGCATCATGGGAATCCGAAAGACTCTACAAGGTTAAGGTTGTAAAGATCGAAGGAAGAATCTACTGGTATGTGGACAACAAACTCTTTTTAGCATATCTGGACAAAAAGCCGCTTAAAACGTCCGAAGGATTCAAACACTTGAGTCTCGCAAACTGGAAGAGCGATCTCTCCTTCGACAATCTCAGAATTTTCAAAATAGAGGATTAGTATGTTCATAGTGATTGAAGGAATCGACGGATCCGGAAAATCCACAACAATCAGGGAACTTGAAAAATACCTGAAAAAGATCGGAAAGAGTGTCCACACCACCATGGAACCGACAGAGGCTCCTTCGGGGAAGCTGATCAGAACTTTTTTGAAGCAGGATGAAAAAGACTCACCTTTCCTGACAAAAAAACTGGCCCTCGCTTTCGCAATGGACAGGTTGAATCATCTGGAAACCGAAATTCTTCCGAAAAGCGAAGCAGGGGAAGTCGTCATCAGCGACCGCTACATATTCTCCTCCATCGCCTACCAGTCCCTCCATCTTCCCGAAAGCTGGGTGCGGGAGATAAACCGCTATGCCGTAATGCCCGATCTTCTCATATTCATTGATATAAGTACGGATACGGCCCTATCCAGAATAAATACGAGAAATGAGGAGAGGGAGCTCTTTGAAAAAAGGGAAATCCTTGAAAAGGTTAGTGAAAACTATTCAAAGACGATAGATCTTTACAAAAATTCCGTCAGGACTATTATCCTTGACGGCGAAGTGGGTATTGACGGGATATACCCTCAGATTGAAGAGAAACTGAAAAGCATCTTTGAGGAGGCGTGATGGATATCGTCGATGACGGCCACTGTTTTGCCTGCGGAGACCTGAACGAGCACGGACTGCAGCTCTCCTTTTCCGTCGATCTTGAAAAGGGAACGGCAGAGACCGATTACGTCGTTGCGAAAAAGTTCAACGGCTGGCAGGATACCGTTCACGGCGGGATCATCTCCACAATGCTGGACGAATCGATGGTCTACGCCTGCGGGGCCTCGGGATTCTTCGTCGTCACCGGTGAACTGACTGTTCGATTCCGGAAACCGGTTCCTGTTGAAAAGGAGATCACCCTGAGAGCCAGGGTAACATCCAAAAAATCCAAATTGATGGAGGCTGAGGCGGAAATTGTTCTCGAAGGCGAAAAGCTTGCCACGGCAAAGGGAAGGATGTTCGTCATGAGACCGCTCACGGCAGAGGAAACGGCATCATACTGAGATATGAAAATGAATAGATTTGAATTCGGTACGATTCAAAGTTCCGAAAAGTAGAGAAAATAAAAAAACAAGTAAGAGTTTCAGTTAAAATAAGATATCAATCCAGATAGTTTAGGAGGAGATCATGTACAAGGCTGTAAAGGGAATGAACGATATTTACGGCGCCACAGGAAGAAAGTGGAGCTGGATGGAAGATGAAATCAAGATGATTCTCCGCCACTTCAACTACGAGGAGATCAGGACTCCCATCGTTGAGGAGCTCGCCCTTTTCAAACGTGGAGTCGGCGATACTACCGATGTTGTGCAGAAGGAGATGTACGATTTCGAGGACAAGAAGGGTCGCAAACTCGCACTTCGTCCCGAGGGAACCGCCGGTGTGGTGAGGGCATTCATCGAGCGCAAGATGGAGCTCGACAGACCGCTTCCCCTCAAGGTTTTCTACATCGGACCCAACTTCCGTTACGAGAGACCCCAGAAGGGCCGCTACCGTCAGTTCTACCAGCTGGGACTGGAGGTTTTCGGCGATCCGACTCCGGAAATGGATGCGGAGGTTATCTTTGCGACGTCGAAGATCATCGAGCGTCTCAAGGTGCACGCAGAATTCCACATCAACAGCATCGGATGCTCCAAGTGTCGTCCGAAATACAAGGAGGCTCTTCTTGAGTTCTTCGGAGACAAGAAGGATGAGCTTTGCGGGGACTGTCAGAGACGTATCGAGACAAATCCTCTCAGGCTGCTCGACTGCAAGAAGGACGATCCCCGCGGAAAGTACGATGTGATTCCAATGATGACCGATCACCTCTGCGAGGAGTGTGCCACGGATTTCGAACGTCTCAAGAAGGCTCTCGACACATTTCACGTCGAGTACAAGGTGGATCCTTTCATCGTAAGAGGCCTCGATTACTACACAAAAACCGCATTTGAGATTGTTGCAGATACGGGTGGAAGCCAGAATTCCATCGGCGGCGGCGGTCGTTACAACAACCTGGTCGAGGATATGGGCGGCAAGCCGACTCCCGCCACAGGCGTGGCTTTCGGGCTTGAGAGACTTTTCGATCTCATTCCCGAGGGGCTTCGAACTGAGGATAGTCTTGTGATGGGATTCACCCTTTTCGAAGGCGGTGTAGAAGATCTTGTCCACTTTTCAAAGCACATCTCCCACCACCCCGTCAGATTCATGGCGGATTACGTTCCGAGAAAGATGAAAAACGCGCTCAAGAAGGCCAACAAACTGGGCGTCAGACACGTTTTCATCTTCGGAGAAGAGGAGGTGAAGGAGAAAAAGATGCTTTATAGAGACATGGAGACCGGAGAACAGACTGTCTACGGCCAGCATGAGGTTTTCCCGATAGTGAAGATGCTCATGGATAAAGAGGTCGAGACTCTCAGCAAGAAGCATAAAAAATGATTTTCTTGATGGGACCGCACGTAAACTCGGTGTGGTAACCTTTTCATCGGAATCATAGACAGAAGAAAATATCCCGGGGGGTGAGCATGCAGTTTCAGGAACTTTCTGAAATTTTCGACAAGTACAAGTCAGACAAGGACATATTCCACGATCTCATGCAGACGAAAGCGAGGGAGATTCTGCTCGTTTCGACGCTGTATGACGCTTTCATCCTTGAACAGGAGGGACAGCTCAGCGAGCAGATATTCGGCGAATACTACCAGCTGAATCTCTCTTCGGCCCCCCGGATCACAAGCGTTTCCACGCCGGAAAAGGCGCTGCGCAAGCTTTCCAACCGGCACTTCGACATGGTAATCCTGATGGCGGGGATCGACGCGAAGGCACAGATCGCACTGAGCAACGAGATAAGGAAAGTGGATCCGGACATTCCGGTGATTCTTCTTCTCAACAACAACTCAAACATCTCCTTTTTCCAGAGCGAATGTTCGGAGATAGCCAACATCGACAAGATTTTCGTCTGGAACGGCTACTCCAAGATTTTTCTTGCCATGACCAAGTACGTCGAGGACAAGTGCAACGTAAGGAAGGATACGGAAATCGGAATGGTCAGGGTGATCCTGCTCGTGGAGGACAGTATCCGATACTACTCCCGCTACCTTCCGGTTCTCTACACAGAGATAATGAAGCAGACCCAGAGACTTATTTCCGAAGAGAGTTACGACGAAAAAAACAAGATACTCCGGATGAGGGCCCGACCAAAGGTTCTTCTCGTATCAACATACGAGGAGGCGGTGGAAATTTTTGAAGAGTACAGAGACTACCTCCTTTGCGTAATAAGTGATGTGAAGTACTGCCGCGAGGGGAAGGTCGATCCCGAGGCGGGACTTAAATTCATCGACTACGTAAAGGACAAGTGTCCCGATCTTCCGACCCTTCTTCAAAGTTCCGACCTTGAGAATCAGGAGAAGGCGTACAACATGGGCTCCAGCTTCCTCAACAAGAATTCCGACAGCCTTTCGATGGATCTTCGTAACTTTATTCTCGACAACCTCGGTTTCGGCCAGTTCGTTTTCCGCAACGCCGTGGGAAGAAAGATAGCAACAGCCCAGAATATGGACGAGTTCGAGGTGATGCTCCGGAATATTCCCGACGAGAGTCTCGTCTATCACGGAACGAGAAACCACTTCTCCGCATGGCTCATGGCGCGCGGGGAAATACAGTTCGCGAGAATTCTCAGGCCTACAAGGGTGAGTGATTTCTCCTCACCTCACCTCATGAGAGAGTACATAATAACCATCCTCGAGAAGCTTCATCACCTGAAAACCCGGGGAAAGATCGTCAACTTCGATAAGAACATAATTCGTAAAGCCAGTCACATCCTGAGGCTTTCAAACGGTTCGCTCGGCGGTAAGGCAAGGGGAATCGCATTTACGAACAACCTGATAGAGCACGTCGACTTCACTGCAGATCTCGAAAACATCAAGGTAAAGATCCCGGTGACGGCCATTATAGGTACCGACGAGTTTGAACAGTTTATGGAGGGAAACGAGTTCCAGGACATTATCTACATGGAGGAAGACTACGAGAAGATAAAGGAGCTCTTTCTCAACTGCAATCTGAGTGAAAAGCTGATGGAGAGACTGCGTTCATTCCTCTGGCTGGTAAAAAAGCCCATAGCCGTACGATCCTCGGGACTTTTCGAGGATATGCTTCTCCAGCCATTCGCCGGAATTTACGACACATTCCTCCTTCCAAACAGCCATCCAGATCCGGAAGTGAGGCTTAAAAGTCTCTCCGACGCCATAAAGCTTATCTTCGCCTCCGTATTTTCAAAGAAGGCGAGGGTTTACTTCGAAGCGGTAAACTACAAGATAGAGGAAGAGAGAATGGCTATAATTCTCCAGGAGGTTGTAGGAGAAATCTCCGAAAACACCCTCTATCCCCACATGAGCGGTATAGCACAATCTCACAACTACTACCCTGTCTCATACTTAAAACCGGAGGAGGGAATCGCTGTACTTGGTGTGGGGCTCGGAACCTACGTTGTGGACGGGGAACAGGCTTTCAGATTCTGCCCGAAATATCCCAAACTCGACATCGTCGCTCCCGAGCATCAACTGAAAAGCTCACAGAGATACTTCTACGCAATTGATCTCGAAAAGAGCCAACCCAACCTGATGGAGGGAGAGTCGGCCTGCTATACAAAGATGGACATAGCCGCCGCAGAAAAGCATGGAAGACTTCACCATATTGCTTCGACAATGGATCTGCAGAACAACAGAATTCAACCTGGAATTTCCCAAAAGGGAGTCCGGATAATAAACTTTGCCAATATAATCAAGTACAACAGCTATCCGGTTTCAGCCGTTATCGAGAGAATTCTCGATGTGGGAGAGAAGAGTCTCGGAACCCCTGTGGAGATCGAATTCGCGGTCGACCTCACACCCGACAGAAACGGAAAGGCCGCCTTCTACATACTCCAGCTCAAACCTCTGCTGCAGAATGCCGAGGAGTGTTTAATCGATACCGAGGCTGTAGAGAAGGAAAAACTTCTCCTCTACACAGACCGTGCAATGGGGAACGGAAGAAATGAAGAGGTAAGGGACATCATTTTCGTCGATCCGGAAAAATTCGATAAGTCTAAAACCATGGAGATGTCCGCCGAAATAGAAAATCTCAATGCGATGATGAAGGAAAAGAAAAGAAAATATGTTCTTATCGGACCTGGAAGATGGGGAACAAGAGACCGCTGGCTCGGAATTCCGGTGGGGTTTCTCCAGATTTCAAATGCCCAGGTTATGGTTGAGGTTGGACTGAAGGATTACCAGATCGACGCATCTTTAGGAAGCCACTTCTTTCATAACATTACATCTATGAACATAGGATACTTTACCATCCCCTTCCACTCTTCCGAATCCTTTGTGGACTGGGAGTGGCTTAAATCCATTGAACCTGCGAACAAGACCGAGTACTTCATTCATGTCGAACTTCCCGCCCCCATATCCATCGTTATGGACGGAAAAAAGGGTGTCGCAATGATAGAAAAAAGCTGTAGAGAAGTATAGAAAACACCGGGGTAGAAAACATCGCTCCTTGTCAAACCCGAAAAGCTGTCAAAAATGTAAACGAATTGAAAACCTCTCTGCACAAAATCTTTCCCTTTTTTCTTGAAATTTCACTGCAAATAGCATAAATATGTAGAGTAACATAATCCTGTTCCGCGAGAGGTTCTCTATGAAACGTTTTATTTTTACACTATTGACGCTTTCCATAGCTTTGATGACCGCATGCGGCGGTGACGATGGAGACAAGGGAGTATCTGCATCCACCGATACAGACCCGTCCCCCTGTACAGACATCCACTGCTCCTATACAGGCAGCTGCTTTGTCAATGAAAACAACCAACCCGAGTGCAAGTGCAAACCCGGTTTTCACCCGACAGAATTGGCATGCATCCCAAACGACTCTTCAAATCCATGCCTTGGAGTAACCTGTTCAGGAAAGGGAACCTGTATAATCAATTCCGGCGATCCCGTCTGCCAATGTCCTGTAGGATACTATTCGGAGGGACTTGCCTGCATTAAAGGTGGAAATTCAAATCCATGTTCCGGCGTCACCTGTTCAGACAAGGGGAAATGTTTTATCAAAAACGACATACCTTCATGTAACTGTATTGAAGGATACAAAGCCCAGGGAACAGATTGCATAGAAGAAAAGAAAAGCCCATGTGACGGCGTAACCTGTTCCAACCACGGGCTTTGCAAAACCAACGCACTTGAACAGGCCGAATGCGAATGTTTTGAAGGTTACGTTCCCAGAGGACTGGAGTGCGTTGAGAAACCGGATCCGTGTAAAAATATTACCTGTTCGAATCATGGAAAATGTGTTGAGCGCGAAAACAGGATTGAATGCGATTGCGAAGAAGGATTTATCGCCAACGGCACAGAGTGTGTCGAAATCGAGATCGATCCATGTGAAAAGATAGAATGCAAGGAGCACGAAACATGCAATGAAGGAGTATGTAAACCGAAAGAGGGATACTGCAACAAAAAAGAAGACTGTGAGAACTCCTACATCTGCATCAACAACCAGTGCAAAGAAGATCCCTGTCTGGATCAATTCTGCAACTATCAAGGTGACTGCATTGTAGAAAACGAGATAGCGGTCTGCAAATGTTACCCCGGCTACCATGCCGAAGGAATGGCATGTGTGAGGAACACACCCTGTCATGAAATATCATGCTCGGGCAATGGGAAATGTGTCGTAAGGGACGGAGAAGCATTCTGCGAATGTGAAGAAGGTTTCTATACCGAAGGCCTGGAGTGCAAAGAAACCGTTGAGTGTCAGAATGACAACGATTGCTCCACATGGCAAGACACAAGCAACAACACAAGATCACACGGAATATGCAGCAACAACAGATGCATCTGCAACCCCGGCAGAACAGGGAGAGCCTGTGGAAAACACGATCCCTGCTACGATTGCGACGAAGAATGGAACTGCGCTCTTATTGAATGTTCCGGACATGGTAGCTGCTACAGAAAGAATAACGAACCTGCCTGTGACTGCGATTACGGCTACCACGCCAGGGGACTTGAATGTGTGGGGGATGGGGAGTGCTTAACAAACGAGGAGTGCGGTATCGCAAGGGAGTGTGAACCCAAAGCGGAAAGTAAAATCACACTCTTTTACGGATCCTGTAATGAAGAATCCAGGCAGTGCGAATGCATACCGGGTCGTAGCGGGGCATACTGCGGCAAAGAAGAGATAGCTCCGCCTGTAAAACTCTTCGGTACAATATCAGGAATCGGCCAGTTCAAGTTAAATGCAGAAACTCTTCTCTGCTCCTATGGGAATGAGAGTGTCACAATAGAATTTGTCGAGAATGGCGAAAATCAGGATAGCCCTCAGCGGATCACTCTCACCCTGCCCTTAAACCCCAAAGAGAACCTCCTTTACGAAGGAGTCGAATCAATGCTGGATCTTAAATATACGGAAATCGTAAATGACAGAGAGAGCACCTATTTAAAGGACGTCGTCAACAACAGAAATATTGTCAACAACAATACTCTTTTCAACGTCACGATCAGCTACTTTGATCAGGTTGAGAATAATGTGATGAAAGGAGTTGTGGACGTTACAGCAGAAGGAGGATGTATTGCTCCGGCAAGAATTCCCTTCTCTTGCTGCCTTGAGAATACGGTGAACAACAAAGTCGAATGTCAATAGAACACAACTTCTCTCTCCGGTATCTGCAGAGGGCGCCGTCATCCCCTATTGACCATCGGATATCTTTCCCAACTGCATCTCAAAAAAATATTCTGCTAAAAAAACAGGTCGAAATCATCTCCCAAGAAGTATCAGCACAATTTTTTCTTCTGAAAAAATAGAAATTCGATAATTATTCCAACCGGCAGGTAAAACAAACAAGGATAGTATTGTTTCCGGAACTTCTACAAAAGAAAGGATATCCATGTTATTTTTTCGCTAGAGTCAGAACCGGTTCTGAATTTGGAAACTTCTCTTTTCCATCAAAAAATGATTCTTTGCCAGCTAAACTTTTTCGGATGAATATCCACCCTATCGAATATTTCACACAGTTTTGCTTTGACTCTTTATCGGAAAACAATAGGATTGGTCCCATGAAGGATTCCGATTTCAAAATAGGCTCAGCAGCCGCAATTGTGACGGTTATCACATGGGCATCGGCATTTATCGCAATAAAGTTCGCCATCGGTTTCTACACCCCTTTTCAGGTCACTTTTATCCGATTCCTCACTGCAGCTTCCATATTCATTCCTCTCGGTCTGTTGAAAAGGGTGAAAATTCCGAGTGCCAAGGATATCCCCACACTCTTCTTTCTGGGCATTTCAGGACACGCACTCTACAACATCTTCCTTGCCCTTGGCCAGAAACAGGTTTCACCAGGAACCGCCAGTTTCATTGTCTCCTCCTCACCTCTCTGGATAGTTGTCATGGCCCATCTTTTCAGGGGAGAAAAAATTTCCCGTAAGACGATGCTTGCACTTTTGACGAGTCTATTCGGTGTCGGGCTGATCTCCTTTTCAAAGGGTGGCATATCTATTTTCAATCCGAACACCCTGTTTGTTCTCGGGGCTGCGCTGCTCCTTGCATCTTACTCAGTTTTTCAAAAAGGAATTCTGAAACGCTACACCCCTCTTGAGATCATGGTCTATTCATCCATTTGCGCCTTTCTGACCTTACTTCCCTTTGCCCCGTCCTCACTCGAAAAAATATCTTTCGCTCCGATCGGACCGACACTTGCGGCAATCTCCCTTGGAGTAATTCCAACAGCTGTAGGCTATCTCACCTGGTCCACGGCTCTAAAATACATCCCCGTGAGCAGGGCCTCTTTCTTTCTCTACCTGGTTCCCTTTTTCGCGACCCTTTTCTCATGGATTGTTTTCGGTGAAACTCCCCCACCGTTAACTATTGCCGGCTCTCTTCTCATCCTTTTCAGCGTAGTGACCGTCAACAGGGTTAAATAAAAATTCGCCCCATCCAATCCTCGATCCTCTATCGCAAGGGCAATTAGTTAAAAAAACAAGAAGAACGTTAAACTTCGCCGTTTACTTCATCAAATTCTAACTATCAGAATTTTACTTTTTTGACATTTAAAGATAGCTTACCTACTATATTTCAATGACAAATTAGCTTTAATGTTTTCTTGTTTTTTATTTTCTTATTTGACTATTTTGTTTTTATTATTACTATTATATTCGTTTGGATTAATTTTATTTATTTTTTAAAAGCTTGTAATTTTTTAACTAGAGTTTCAGCAGTATTCCACATCCCACATCCATATGCTGTCGAAACTGTCTAAAAATTTTAGGAGGTCATTTATGAAGAGGAGCTTTCTGCTGCTTTCCGCAGCACTGTTTATCCTTACGAACTGCAGCGAAGATTCCAGCAAAAAAGATGCTGTAGCCGGCACTTGTATTCCCGGTGGCGAAAAAATAGTTGTATGTGAAAGCGATGCAAATTCACTTCAGAAAATGAAGTGCAACAGCAGTGGAAACTGGACCAAAAACGGTGAGTGTTTTAACACAGGCGAACCCTGCAGCGACGGAGATCGCAAGTTGACGTTCTGCGAAGGAGAAGAAAAAGGATTCCAGAAGAACATCTGTGAAAAAGGCGAATGGAAAAAGGACGGTGAATGCTTCGCCCCCAACTGTAGTGATGGTGAAGTTAAGCTTGTCTCCTGCGGTGAAGGCGACAATGGTATTCAAAAAATGAGCTGCAAGGAGAACGAATGGCTGGCTGACGGTGATTGCTCAACTGAAAGGGTTTGTGATGACAACGAATTCCGAACAGTGAAATGTGCGGATGGAAAAAGCATAAAATCCCAGGTATGTAGAGAGAATACATGGGAGGATGAAACAGAGTGCGCCCTTCCCGATAAAGTTTGTGAAGAGGGGGAAAAGATAACTGCCGAATGTGGAAACCGTTCCGACCGTGAACAGGAGATGGTCTGCAAAGAGGGCAAGTGGTCTCCCGAAGGAAGATGCGAGGCTGTAACATGTCAGAGCGGCGACGTAAAGGAACTCGCATGCGGTGTTGAGTTCAAGGGAACCCAGAGAAAAGAGTGTGTTGCAGGCGAGTGGAAATCCGACGGAGCATGTTCATACAACACCAACATGGAAGGCCAGTTACTTCCCGTAAAGATTGTTCTCAAGGACAACCTCGGCAGTCCGGTATTGGTCCAGAAGGTAAGATACCAGATCGTTGGTCAGCACATTCTTCCTAAAAGTATTCAGAAACTCCTCAAGCACGAGTGGTCCGGCGGAGAATGGATCCCTGTTTTACACCAGGAGTTCGACGAGAAGGGCAACGTAAGTAAACAGACACAGATCAAACTTGCTTCGGAATCTCTTCCTGTAGATATTTCAACTGCTTTCAACTCCGAAGCCTACAAAGACCTCCAGCTTGAGGTTACTGCTGAGAACATCACTACGGGCAATATAAAGATAGACAGCTGGATTGAAGCTGAATTTCTTGAAAACGGTGACCCGTTTAAAATTGTCAAGAGAACCGGAGACAGCGAGATCTACTTCTCACTTGAGCTGCTTTTCAATGACGAGGGTAAGGCTTACGCACAAAAAACTACATTTATCGACCTTCTCTCCCTGGAGGAGACTGACGACAAGGCGAAAAAGGGATTCTCTTTTGCAAACAGCGGAGCCAAGCTGGTAAAACTGGAATCACCCGAAGAGGTTTCGGTAAGAGACATCTACGGCAACCCTCTTATGCTGGAAACATTCGATTCACAAGGAAGATCTACATCCTACTATGAAAACTATGTTGATCTGAACGGAGATGAACCTGTTGTAAAATTCACCGACTCAAAAACGACATACGATTCCGAAGGAAAAATCACCGAAGTTGTCCAGAAAAACATTGCAGGAGAAATTCTCTCCAAGATTACTAAAACCTACGACGCTTCTGCAAGAATCGTCAGTGAAAAGTGTGAAAATCCCCTCGGCGCCGATGCGGTAAAAATCCCGTGCCTTCAGGCAGGTGAAAAAACCATCGACAACTACGCAAAGAGCTGGGAATACGACGACAACGGTAAGGAACGTCGCTTTCTCTTCACATCCGAAGATGACGATAAGGTTGAAAGGATCGAGGAGAGAGCCCGCGAAAACGGAAAGATCAAGCTCTACTACACGGCCGCTGGAAGAAATTACTGCCCGACACCTTCAAAAATGCCATGGGAAGTCATTGAATTAACTGAAAAGTGCACACCCAGAGAGGCTGTTGACAGCAACGGAAACGTCAACCTCGAAGAGTGGACATACGATGCGACTGGAAGACTCGTTTCCAAGAAAGGATTCAACGAAGAGAAGGTTGAACTCTACACCGAGGAGTTCATACACACCCTCTACGTCGACGGAGCAGACAAGGACAAGCTCGAAAAGACCGTATACATAAACAACTTCGACATGGCCGACACTGCGCAGATAGTTAATCAGCGTCTAATTTCCGAGTATAAGTACGACAACGGCTGGACAGACATCACAAAAGCAATCCATTACGGTATTAACAGACCTGTTCAATGTACAGACAAACCGGCCACTCCTGAGGAGACAGAAGGCGACGGTGTATTCCAGGTTTCAGAGTGTCCTGCCGACAAGTGCGCAGACAAAAACAGCGACGGACTCATAGACCCGGCAACCGAATGCAGCGACATAGTCAACGCACCTGCGTCACCGATTTTCCACTACGCTTTCAATAAGACCATGGATAACGATCTTCTTAAAAAGATGGAACTCAAGTATTTAGCGGGAGTTGTAAGAACTCCAGCCGGAAAATACAGTTATGTGAATATAAATGAGCGCTATGAAGCCGAATATAACGCCCAAGGAATGATAACCAAGTTCCGTGAACTCACGATGGAAGACGGTAAAAAGATCATCGAACGTGAGCTTCTGGAAAACGACCTGACAATTCTCGATAAGGATTATATGGGATACTATTTCCGTGGTAGCAACTTCACAAAGAGTGCAATCCGTTATGCTGCAGACGGCACAACTGTCATGGAAGAGTACTCAAAGAACGATGACGGAAGCATTAAGAGCCGCAAATGCCTCAACGGTGGATGTACACCCGAAAAAGCACTTTTCGCAGCTGAAACCGGTCTCAGATCCTATGCGCTCTCCGACGGAAACATCTATGAGAAGAGAGAAGACTCCTGGACGACAGCGAATAACCGAACAACAAAAACAGTAAAGGTAGCAAACGTAGATGAGGATCTCAAGGTTGTCGAAGAGGAAGTTTTCGCCACACTATCGGTAATTACTCCGTTCGGAAAATTTCCTATCCCGGTTACCTACAAAAAGATGAAAAACTACAAGAACTGCGGTACAACACCAAAAATCTATGATGATGCCGCAAAAGAGTGGAAAACATTCAACACCACATACTCAATTGAGACATACACCTACGACTCCGACAAACTTGAAGTAACAATGGATGAACTCTGGACCATCACCTCAATTGAAAAACGTGTTAAATACATGGACGGAGACAAAGAGGTTGAAAAGGTTCTTGAAAAGCTTGAGGCCAATGCCGACGGTCAATCCGAAAGCTACCTCTGCGAGTTCAAATCCTGCAACAACCCAAGTGCCGAAGATGAGGATGCCGAGAACACAATCGAATGCATCAACTCCATCAAAGATGAAAAATCGGAAGAGAAGGAGTCTCCATGTAACTACATCAAGCAGACATGGGCGTACGATTCAAACAAAGAGATGGTAGACTACAAAAAAGTGGATATGTCCGGAAAGGAGTGGGAAGGTGAAAAGTACACCTACACCAAGATCGATGACGAAGTCACGGTGACATATTCTGAGAAACGCATCGAAGGAAAGGTTGTAGCAAAGGCCGAATACAACTCAAAGGGACAGCCTACCCTGATCTTCGTTGATACGACAGATGGTTCCAACCTGTGGGATGAGAATGAAGAAACAAAGCTCTACTACAACCACCAGGCATTCGAGTACGATGAAAACGATCAGCTTCTCAAAGAGTTCGCTATTGACCGTATGGGTAAGAAGATTCTTACACACACCTACGACAACAAATATATCGATGGAGTGAACAATAAGAAGATGATCAGCAACTCCATCAAGAAGGATGCCGAAGGTGAAACAGTCTCTGCAAAGACCTTCTTCTACGAACCTGCAATGTAAAACTTCTATATTATAAAATCGGCAATCTCTTCTTTGGGGCCGGTTCAGACCGGCTCCTTTCATATGAAGAAAACAACGTAATCCGAATATTTTTCTTTCTTTTTCCGATACCGGAAATTCTTATAATTCATCCGGATGGAAGGCGTACCGTCAAAAAACATTCTTCAATTGCATTATTTTATTAAACTCCGCTATATGTTTATATTTCAATATTTATTTTTTACTGCTAGTCCGATATATCAATTTTTGCTTACAAGATATTATTTGACTATTATTTTTTTATTAATAGCCTTATCTATGTTCCTTTGCTTTTTCAAAAATCTTTTTTGGGTGGGAAGATTTTTTAACAGACAGATAAAAGAGTAATCCAGGATGCTCTCGTTCCATGAAAAAGAGCAACAGCTGGATATTGTTTACCTTTATATCGGAGGGGAATTTATGAAACGACATTTTCTACTGCTTTCTGCAGCACTGTTTATTCTTTCGAGCTGTGGTGACGGCTCCGAAAGTAGCAAGCATGATGACACTCCCGGCAAGGTAGGTACCGAAAATTCCGTACCATGCGAAACCGGTGATCGAAAGTTGACAATCTGTGCGGACGAAACCGGAGGTTTCCAGAACTATCAGTGTGAAGAGGGGGTTTGGAAAAGGGACGGTGAGTGCTTTCATTCCAAATGTTCCGACGGTGAAGTCAAGCTCATCGCATGCGGTGAAGAAGACAAAGGAATCCAGAAGATGTCCTGTGAAAAGGGAACATGGAAAGAGGGCGGCGAGTGTTCACTGAACAAGGTTTGCGATGAAAATGAGTTCCGAACAGTCAAGTGTGAAGACGGAAAAATGACCAAGGCTCAGGTTTGCCGTGAAAACACCTGGGTAGACGAAACCGAATGCGCCGTTGCGGATAAGATTTGTGAAGAGGGCGAAAAGAGAACCGTTGAGTGCGGAAACCTTTCCGATCGAGAGCAGCAGGTGGTGTGCAGCGACGGCAAGTGGACACAGAACGGGAGCTGCGAAGCGACCACATGCCAGAACGGCGACGTGAAAGAGCTTGCCTGCGGTGTGGACTACAAGGGAATTCAGAGAAAGGAGTGCATCGACAGTGAATGGAAATCCGAAGGCGGCTGCATTTACAACAAAAACATGGACGGTCAGCTTATTCCATCCAGGATTGTCATGAAGGACCGTTTCGGCGCCCCGGTAATGATAGAAGAGGTTAAATACCAGATAGTCGGCGAGTACATTGTTCCCAAAACTCTGAAAAAACTTCTCAGGCACAATTGGTCCGGAGGAGAATGGATTCCTCTACAGCAGCAGGAGTTTGACAGCAAGGGAAACATCGTAAAACAGATCGAAATAAAAGTGGAATCAGAATATATCCCGGTTGAAGTAACAACCGAATTCAACGATTCGACATACGCGGATCTTTTTCTTGAGGTTACAGCCGAAAATATTTCAACAGGTGATCTCAAGATCACGAGCTGGAATGAGCAGGAGCTTCTCGACAACGGAAAACATTACCGAGAGGTTAAGCGAACGGGAGAGGGTGAAATTTTCTACTCAAAGGATCAGTTTGCCGACGAAAACGGTATGGTTGAGAAATCAAAAACATACTTCATCGACCTCCAGGAATTCCATGAAAAAGGCGGTCGCGCTTTTGCAAACAGCGGTGCTGCACTTGTAATGACCAATACCACCGATAAAACCACAATCACGGATATGTACGGAAACCCGCTTCTCATCGAGACATACAACAAGGAAGGAAGGCAAACATCCTATTACGAAAACTATGTGGATATGAGCGGTGAGACCCCCACCGTAAAATTCATCGACTCGAGAACAGCATACGATTCAAAAGGAAAAGTAACCGAACTGGTCGACAGGAACATCTCCGGCGAAGTTCGGATCAAAGTCAGCAAAACCTACGACGCTTCGGGAAGAATTCTCGTTGAAAAGTGCGAAAACCCTCTGGGAGTCGACTCCGTGGATATTCCCTGCCACCAGACAGGAGATAAAAAGCTGGACAACTTCATAAAAAAATGGGATTACGACGAAAACGGCAACGAAAGTCGTTTCCTCTTTACATCCGAGGTTGACGATCAGGTGGTAACAGTGGAGGAAAGAGGTTACAAGAACGGCAAGATAAAACTCTACCGCACCCTCACTAGCAGAAACTACTGTCCAATTCCCTCAGGCAGACCCTGGAGAACAGAGAAGTTGACGGAGAAATGTCCTCATATCGATTCAGTCCTGAATAATGGTCGAGTTACTCTTGAGGAGTGGACATACGACGAAGAGGGAAGACTTACCGCCAAAAACGGATTCAACTCCGAAAATGAAAAAATCTACACGGAAACTTTTGCTCACTCATTCTATACCGACGAAGACAACAAGGGAAAACTGAAAGAGACAATCTACACCAACAACTTCTCTCTGGCAGACACACTGAGCAAATTCAACCAGCGTCAAATCTTCGAATACAAATACGACGACGGCTGGACGGAGGTGAAAAAAACGGATCTTCATGACAAAAGCAACTTTGTCAGCTGTGAAGACAAACCGGATGACTACTTCAGACCGGAAGAGTGTGAAAGTATCTTTACTCCACCATGTTCCGATCTCAACAAGGATGGAAAAATAGGAGACATGGAGTGCGGATGTATTTTAGACGAATACGAATGTAAACCTGGAGCACGAAAAGATCACTGTACATTTAAGATTGATGATGGAAAGTACGTGGTAGATGAGTGCGACGACACCTGTCAAGATCTCGACTGGAGCGGAGCTTACGAAGAGGATGAGTGTGGGTGCGTAAAAAAACCTACCGTATGTACCGAAGGTCCTGAAAACACATGTGTTGAATCCGGGGACGGAGTATACCAGGTAGACGAGTGTCCTGCAGACAAATGCGAAGATAAAGACAACAATGGAATAATCGATCCTGCTACCGAGTGCATAGATCTTTCAACCGCAACCCCCTCTCCCATTTATCGCTACGGATTCAGAAAAACTTTCGAAGGCAGCTCTCTAAAAAAACTGGAACTCAAATTTTTCGAAGGTCTTGTTAAAAAGAAAGTGGGTTGGTCCACCAAGTGGGTCTATTCTGAGCTCAACGAGCGATACGAAGCCGAGTACGACGACGAGGGAATGCTTACGATATTCCGTGAGCTGACCATGGAGGAAGGAAAGAAAATTGTCGAGCGAGAACTTCTGGAGAACAAACTGACAATTCTTGATAAGGAAGATATGGCACTCTACAACATCATGAAGGGAACCAACCCCACAAAGAACGCTACCCACTTTGCAGCCGATGGAGTCAGTATCCTTGAGCAGTACACAAAACATGACGACGGAACTATGAAAAGTCTTATCTGTCAAAACGGCGGCTGTTCTGAGGATTCCGCAATATTCCCTGTTGAATTAAAATTGAAATCGTACGCTCTCGCCAACGGTGAACTGTTTGAAAAAAGAGTGGATTCATGGGTTTCGACAGACAACCGCATCACACACAGTGTAAAGGTTGCAAACGGTGACAAGGACCCGGCACTCGTGGAGGAAGAGGTTTTCGCAATTGTTAATGTTGTGGCACCATTTGGAACGATACCGGTAAAAACAATATTCCGAAGTGTGAAAAATTACAAAAACTGTGCTGTCACTCCCGAACTCTATGACGAAACAACAAAAACATGGAAAACCTATGATGCCACATACGCCATCGAAACTTACAGCTACGATTCTGACAAGCTCGAAGTCCCCTACAATAAAATGTGGAACATCACTTCAATGGAGAAAAAGGTAAAATTCCTTTCAGGTGACAAGGAAGTTGAAAAAGTTCTCGAGAAAATCGAAATCAACGGTGAAGGACAGCCCGTAAGCCACGTATGCGAATTCAAGAACTGCAACAACCCCAGCAAAATCAATGATAACTATGAGAACACCCCCGAATGTAAAAAATCAAACGAGGAAGGAACATCAGAGGAAAAAGCGTCTCCATGCAACTACATAAAAGAGACATGGAAATATGATGAAAACAAGCAGATGGTCGACTACACGAAGGTCGATATGACTGGGAAGGAGTGGAGTGCCGAAGAGTACACTTTCACAAAATTCCAGACTGAGCTGAAAGCTACCCGATTCGAGAAACGTATCGAAGGAAAGGTTGTCGCAAAGGCAGAACTCAACATGAAGGGTCAGCCTGTTCTTATTTTCATGGACACAACAGACGGATCAAACAAGTGGGATGTTGAAGATGAAACAAAAGTCTACTACACACATCAGACTTTCGAGTATGACGAGAACGATCAGCTTCTCAAGGAGTACACTTTCGACCGTGCCGGAAACAAAACTCTCCTGCACACCTATCTAAATACCTACATCGAATCAAACAACGAAAAGCTGATAAAGAACTCAGTCAAACAGAACCGTAACGGAGAAACCGTCTCTGCAAAAACATATTTCTACGAGCCGGTACAGTAGAAAATGATGCTTCATTAAACAAACAATCCAATAAAAGAGGTCGCTCAAATTCGGCCTCTTTCTTATTTCCCGAGTCAAAATAATCTACACTCTAATAAAAAAGCCTAAAAACCATGCCACGTAGTCTGTCAAAAAAAGGAGTTTTTATGGTCCGATCGGCATGGAACTACACTGCACCATGAGCAATTTATGCAAAAAATAAATAATAAAGCACCATTTGTTTTTCTCTTGTTATTTCAAGTCATTGAACTCTTCCAAATTTTAGAGTACGGGATAAATTGGCCTATTATTTTTAGGTCGGACGAAGATTAACACACCATAAGTAACATGCGCCGGTAACATTGTACCATTTTAAGGAGGAATCAATGAAGTTACCACGTTACCTGATTGCTGTTGCAGCAGTCGCATTTATCGTTTCCTGTGGAGACGGAAGTTCCAATGGTAAAACAGACAACGAACCGGCACTTAATGACACCGACATAACAGCGGATAACGATTCTTCAGTTACTGACGGTGAAAAGGATACCGATACAGATACTCAGATCGACACAGACCCTGAGAAAGATTCCGATCCGCAGGTCGACACAGACCCTGAGAAAGATACAGATCCACAGATTGATACAGATCCTGAGACTGACTCGGAAGTTGACGATTCAGATCCGGTTGAGCAGCCCGATTTCGAGCCTCTTCCCACACTCACCGGCTTCGCAAATGCCGATTTCGAAGAGTGGGAACCAGAACAGGGAACGAATAAAATAGTTCATCTTGGAACTAATGAACCTGAAAAAATAGATATTGCAAAAGGCTGGAAGACAGGAGACTACACATCTGCTCTTAAAGCTGACGGATACAAAAGTGGCGCATCCATTTTTCTCGGCTATGTATCAACATCTACTTACACTGAAGAAATTCTCAAATCACCGTCAATGGATTGCAGTGAGGATATTCCTGAAGCAATCTCCCTGATGATGAGAGGGGACGGAAAGATATTCTTCAAACTGGAAGTGGGAACAGCATCCTTCTACTACCAAAAAGATGAGGTATCCGACGTTTTCGAATACACCCTAACCCCACCGTCAGGAGATTTCAACCAGTTCGATACATACATTGGAGAGACTCCGATCTGGAAAAGATTCCTTATCAGGCTCGGCGACGAAATCAAGGATGTATGGAAGGCGGGCAACAAAGCTAAACTTTCCATAACGGCGGGTAAAAACAGGACAACCGAATTTCACATTGACGATATTGAGCTTGTAGGCGAAGGCCCGGAATGCTACACAAACGCCGACTGTGAAGACGAAGCGAAACCGTTCTGCGATATTAACGAAAATAGCGAAACATTCCGAACATGTCTACCTCTTCCAGAGTGCACAGGAAAGACAATCAAACAGATCAGGAATCACGACGGTGTCAAGGATGGAGATCTTGTAACAGTATGTAAGGCACATGTTACATCCCACATGTTTAAAGACAAGAAGAACCTTTTCGTTGCCGATCCGGACGGTGGGGACAACAGCGGAATCAGACTTCTCAATCTTGCAATGTTCCACGAAGTTTCAATAGGTGACTATATAAGAATCTCCGGAACATACTCTGAAATGGGAACCAGATCCTGGATAAAGGATGTTACCTATGAAAAACTTCCGTTCGCAAACAAAACACCCGAACCGGTTATAGTAACTCCTGCATCAGTTCAGAATGAGAAATACGAGGGAAGACTGGTAAGGATTGAAAACAGCAAACTTACCGAAATCAGCGAAGTTATTCCTGGGACTAAAACATGGGAAAAAGAACCCAACATGAACGACTATATGCTTATGGATACGACCCTTAAGGTAACCCCATATTTCTTTATGTGGTCAAGAGATGATCTCATAGTAGACATGACTTTCGAATCAATTACCGGAATCATCGACAATCAGAGAGAAGGCGTATACGTCCTCTATCCGAGAGATGCCGATGATCTGAAAATCCAGGAGTAATCCGGATTTTCTCCATTAATTTCCGAGCGATTTCCAATTCTCCTTCTGTAAATTGATTCTGAATTTTCCTTCAAACTCTATTTTTCATCACTGACTTTGTTTCCCCGGGAAATCGCTCACTTTTTCCACACGTTTTTTAACTCTGAATCCCACTTAAGGAGGTCAAAGATGAAAAGATGTTCCAGAGTCCTATCCATCCTTTTCGCCACGATTATCATCGCAGTTTCCTGCGGAGATGATACAACGAAGAAATCTAATAATTCATCAGACAGTAATATTTCCGATTCTGAAGATAGTTCAGATACAGACCCAAGTGATGAAAACGCCTCAGGATCTGAAAATAAAACAGATTCAAATAACGCATCAGGCTCAGAAAGTCACGACGACAGTGAAAATACCGTAAACAATGATTCAGATGTTCCACCGAAAGAGGAAGAAGAAGTTGATCCCGATCCCGAGAGCAAATGTACTGAAATCAAAATCGGCGAAATCCGCTCGATCAATCTACTGGAAGGAGAGCAGGATTTATCCGACTTCTGGGCATATGAGGCAGATATTTCCCCTCAAACCGGAAAAGTATCCAACAGACCTGATTTTTTCAGGATATCCTTTTTCGGCAGCCAGGACATCAAATCATTTATACTTGGAGAAGGAAACAACTCCACCCTTCCCGACTGCACTCAGTGTGTCCAGATTTTGGAAGATGTCGGCCCGAGCGGCCTGCCTGCAGGTATGTTTTTCCAGAGTTCCGGAAAACTTCAAATAGAGAATATGAGAAAAGGTGCCAACGGAAGAATGACAGATGAATCGAAGGGTTACATTGAAAACGTACGACTCGACGAGCTGGAAAAAAACGACTCCGGAAAATTTATTCCCAAAGCAAACGGTCGATGCCTTGTTATAAAAAAAGCTTCATGGAACACCTTTCACGGATGCGAACCCAACTGCCATGCGGACGGAAGAGTATGCGGTGACGACGGTTGCGGAAAAAGCTGCGGAAATTGTTCAAATGACAAAACATGCAACATAGAAGGAGAGTGCGTTCCATTCTCATGTTCAGAAATTGATCTTGATGAAATAAAAGTAAGAGACCTCAAAAGGGGCATCAGATACGAATCAGAAATCCTTAGCGGCGGAAATGGTGTTCCAGACAAGCTTATTATGGAGCTCAGCTACATTTCACTCAAGATGCTTCCCACAACATTCCCCCTTGATACACCAACAAATCAGAACTACGTCAACTGCACCCAGTGCCTCCTTGCATTCGAGGGATCGGAAGAGGTACCCGGCCAGCTCTTTCCTTCAGCTGATAAAATCTACTTCCAGCAGTCGGGATCGCTGGTAGTATCGCAGATGCTGCCCACCAAATTCGGCAGCATGAGCCAGGAATCCAGAGGACAGATCAACGCCGGGACTCGTCTTGTCGAATCGACAATAGATCCAGTGACAGGAATTTCCCAACCTGTTCAGGGCGGCAGCTGTATTGAATTCAAGAATAATGAATTCTGGAACACCATTTCAAAATGCTCCCCTCGATGCAGAGAATTCGAACAATGTGATGAATCCGACGGACTGAATGCCGTCTGTGTACCCAAGGAAGGGTTCTGTAACAAAGAATCGGATTGTAAACCTGGAACAGCCTGTACAGACAACATATGCGGCTCACCCTCGGGAGATAACCTTGTGAGGAATGGTGACTTTGAGGGAGGTATCGAGAACTTCCTTCCGAAATTCTGGGGAGGAGTAAAAACATCTCCAAAAATAAATGAGTCTCTCGAGGTTGTTCCAGGAGAAAGCGGCGGCCATGCGGTTCGCCTTAAACGCGCGGAGAACCACTACAACATGCAGACTATCCTCTCGTCCAAACCCTTCACAATGGAAAAAGGTATCTACCACTGTTCATACTCAGTAAAGGGGAAAGGAGAGGTCGGTTTCTCCTACTTCCATAACGGCCTCGAGCCCTACGGTCACCTGACCGGTCCGATAGTAAATACGCAGAAAATTGACAGCAGCACTTGGATAAAAAAGAGCGGATACTATCAAATTGAATTCGGCGTCGATGATGTTTTCGAATATGTCTTCTACATTTTCGCCACAGAAGGGGAAAATCAAATAACAATCGATAACGTAGAATGCAAAAAATACACTCAATAGCAAAATATTCAAGAAACTGAATCGCAGATATACAAATCCAGCATTACTTTCTTGATTCCAAAATTTCCTTAAAATAAATATATCAACTGAATTGACCGCCAGAATGATCACTATATATAGATAAATTTATAGAAATTGCATCCAGATTGCGTTACAGTAAAATATCCATGTTTCTGGAAACGTTATTTTTTTACCGATATTTTTATTTTCTTAAATTCAGCGGCCGCCACGGCTCTGATATTTGTTTTCAGTGGATTTTAACGGCTGTATTACTCGGAATATTTCTTTTATAAAGGAATCAGGCACTGATTGGAATGGGAAAAAGTTTTTGGAGGTTTCCAAAACCCTCTCCTCAATGTACCTATAAGCGATTTTCTTTAAAAAGTATCGTAGGATACAATCTCTTCAAGAGATTTCCTTGGTCTTATTTTATGCTCTTCATCAGGATAACCGATTGGGAACAAAGCAATAATCTGCCAGTCATCGGGAAGGGAAATCAACTCTTTCGCCTTGTCCTGATGAAAAGCGCCGATCCAACATGATCCCAATCCCAGTTCAGCAGCTTGAAGTGCTATGTGTTCTCCGGCTATAGCACCGTCGATCGAGTGAGGATACTGGCCGCATGTCATACGGTATTCGAGATTTCCGCAGCATACTGCTATTGTCAGGGGTGCTTCAGATACAAACGTCTGTCCTTTACACACATCTGTCAGCGCCTTTCTCTTCTCCGGATCTCTGATTACCACAAATTTCCAGCTCTGAAGATTTTTTGCACTTGGAGCAATCCTTGCTGCTTCGAGAATCTCGAGAAGCTTTACCTCCTCTACCTCTCTTTCACTGAATTTACGTACGCTGAATCTTTTCTTCATTGCATCGACAACCATATCCACCTCCTATAAACAAAAATTGAAATCAAACTCAACATCTTCTTTCTCAATTTCTATAGGTTATTCATCCAATTCGCAATATTTTAACTTTAAATTTTAAAATTTTTTAATTTCACATACATTTAACAAACGATCTATCCGGCGGGCCACCTCGTAAACAACAGCTTTGTGTCTATTTAGAGGTTTTTTTTGAATTCAGTACCCTACAGAAAAGCATTTTTTAAAGGTCCGACCTGAAAAGATGGCTCAATTTTTTCATTAGTGTTTTCAGTTTGTTGCCAGTACGATACTTTTATACATACTTTTACAATATTTCTAACTGTTCGAGATTTTTAGTCTAGTCGAAATAGTTCAACCTCAAAGGTAGTATCCACGAGCGTCAGTCTATTAACTATCGTGGAGGAAACGATGAAGTATTTTAACTTACTAATTGCAATTCTTGCAATGTTCTCCATTCTTGCCTGCGGAGATGACAGCTCCAAAAGCGAGAACACAGACACAGATGTTATTGTCGATATCGACGGTGACGAAACTCCCTCAAACGACGAAGACAAAAAACCGGTCGTCGACGAGGACAAGGATGACAAACCGGTCGTCGACGAAGACAAGGACGATGACAAGCCGGTTGTCGACGAAGACAAGGACGAAGAGCCAGTTGTAGACGAAGATTCAGAAGAAGAAACAGACGATGATGTTGTCGTAGTTGTAGATCCTTGTAAGGACGTTACATGCGGCGGTAACGGAACATGTTCTGTCGAGAACGACGCAGCTGAATGTACATGCGAGGCCGGATTCATTCTCGACAAGGACAACGCTCTCAATTGTATTGCAGATCCTTGCAAAGATGTTGACTGTGGCGGCCATGGAACATGCTCTGTTGTAGACAATGCTGCAAAGTGTGCATGTGACACTGACTTCACAAACGATCCTGCAGACGCTCTCATCTGTATTGAAGATTACAAATTCGCGAACAGTGATTTCGAAGTTTGGGAAAAAGCTACAATATCCGTTCCGAAATACGATGACAACGGTCTTGTATTGGATGATAACGGCGAACCTGTAATGGAAGATATGGAAATTGATGTACCGACAGGCTGGACTATAGGTTCAAAGACAATGCCCTCGAAGGTTGAAAAAGAAAAAGATTCGAATGATTTTGTACTCGGCTTAGGAGCAGGAGACTATGACCATAATGAACCTCTTCTTGTATCTCCTGAGGTAGAATGTGGTGCTAAGGCACCTAAGAAGATCACTTTCATGATGAAAGGTTACGGAAAGATGCTTGCAAAGATCACTGTCGGTCCAAAAGCTACAGCTGATCGTTTCGAAGCAGAGCCTGCAACAACTATTGTACGCAACTACAAACTGAATAAAGACACCAGAGTTTTCAACTTTCTTGACAAAGAGATTCCAGGGTACTCCGATTACGTGCTTTACGGTACATACAGCAATCAGGTATGGCAGAAATACTCAATATTCATTAATGACGAACTCAACGATGCATGGAAAGATGGAAATGTTATGACACTTACCCTTGTTTCCGGTACCAGCAGAAGCCTTACTGCAATGATTGACTCTTTCGATATCACACACATAGGACCTGAATGCAACGACAACACTCAGTGTACTGACGCAGAGAAGCCAATATGCAACACTAATCCAGACGACGATTCTTTTCTTAATTGTATCGCGGTGCCTCCATGTGATGGAAAAACAATTAAAGACATTAAACAGGAAAACGGCTATACAATTGGAGAAACGGTAACAATTTGCGAAGCTGTTCTCACAACAGATCGTCTTGGAAACAGCAAAAACGCTGCCTACGTAATGGATTCTGATGGAGGAGACTTCAGCGGAGTGTACCTTTATGACAGCAAAAAAACAGCCTTCACTGCAGAAGAAACTGGTAGCAAAGTAAGAATTACCGGTAAATACCAAAGCAACTACGGTGGACCTCTACAGATGAATGTAACAAGCATCATGATTCTGCCTGGAAAAGCGACTGTAACCCCTGTTGAAACAACAACTACCGACTGTCAGAATGAAAAACTGAAAGACATGCTGGTAACTATAAAAAATGTATCGGTTGTTAATACAGACGAACACAATGGTAAAAATTACGGTTCAATTGAATTGGACGATGCGCTTCAGGTTTCAATGACAGCATACATCATGCCGAAACCTTTTGTTGGAGACACTATCTCTTCAATAACCGGTATCATTAAAAAGAAAGGCAGCACATGGCAGATCATGCCTCGTAATGCCGAAGACATCGTAATGTCCGAATCACCATGTAAAGATCAGACATGCGACGGACACGGAACATGTACTGTAGAAAACAGCACTGGAAAGTGTACTTGTGTTGAAGGCTTCGAAAACCCTGCAGACGACGCTCTCAAATGTGTTGAGAAGGCTGTTGATCCATGTGCTGACGTAACTTGCGGCGGTCACGGAACATGTGCTGTTGTTAACGAAGCTGCTGCTTGTACTTGCGAAGAGGGATTTGAAAACGACGCTAATGACGCTCTCAACTGTGTTGAAAAGGTTGTCGTTGAGCTCAAAGATCCTTTCATCTCTGAGTATGTTGAAGGTAGCAGCTACAACAAGGTTCTCGAGATTTACAATCCCAACGACTCCGAATTTTCACTCGAAGGTTTCTCTATAAGAGCAACTACCAACACCGGAACTGTTTACAACAAGCTCATTACATTTACTGCAGACAACAAAATAGCTGCAAAGGATGTTTTCGTGGTTGCACATGCACAGGCAGCTCAGGGATTCTTGGATCATGCAGATCTTACAAATGGCGGAATTCCCTGGAATGGTGATGATTCTGTAGCCCTTTTCAAAGGCGAAGACATAATCGACGTAATTGGAATACCTAATCCGGGCTCAAAAATCTATGGTGATGTTACTCTCGTACGTAATGCCGATATCGCTGAAGGCAACACAACATATGATGAAAATGAATGGACAGACAAAGGTATAGACAACTCCGAGTTCATCGGTTCCCACACTGTTAATTCTGGAAACACACCTGCACCTGCTGGAACCCCCATAATCTCAGAGGTTGTCAAGGCAAAGGCGGGAATTAAGGATGCAAGCTTTATTGAAATTTATAATCCAACAGATTCTGAAATCGATCTTACAGGATATAAACTTAAGACATCTGATTCTATTGATGAGCTTGATGACACACAGAATCTGCCTGCGGCAAAAATTGCAGCAGGCGCAACAATTGTTTTTTCGAAAAGAGTTCTTTCCGGTCCTTTTGCCGTAGATATGTTTAAAGAAGTTTACGGTTTTACTACTGCTGGTCATGGCGACACTGTTCAGGCTCTTGAAGACAACAAAGCCGTTATACTCGAAAATGCAGCTGGAGAAATTGTCGACATCTTCGGTGTTGCAGGTATCGACGGAACAGGTGCCGACTGGAATTACGAGGGAAAAATAGCCAAAAGAAAAATTGCGATCAAATCAGGCAATACCTCTTGGGATGCAAGCGAATGGGAAATCATTACAGCTTCTGATGTTAAAACCGAGGCTACTCCCGGAACAAGGTAAATGAAATTTTCCCTTTTTTCAAAATGGAGCGGCGATAGTCGCTCCATTTTGTGTTATAATAGGAATATGATTTTAAGAGACTCCCACTGTTTTTTGATAATTTTTATATGTAAAGTAGCAAATGGAGAATTTTGAATGAAAAAATCTATTTTTTCTATTCTTTCGCTCTTTCTCGTTATTTTTGTTGTTGCTTGCGGCGACAGCGGAGATTCCACAAAGGAATCCGATAACGACAAGGTTGTCGATGCCGACGTTATCACTAAGGTAGATGAGGACGATCAGGATCAGGATCAGGGGCCGGAAGACAAGTGTATCGCCATCACCGTTGAGAAGTTTAGTTCAATGAACATCACCGAAGGCGACGACGCTGCTCAGCCTTTCTGGATCTACAACGCAAAATACACCCCTAACACCGGAAAAACTGCCAATCAGGTAGTACAGATGCTTTTCAGCGGTCCTCAGGATGCCAAGATATACGATCTCGGCAGCGGCGACAACGCCAACCTCGGAGATGCAAAGCAATTGGTAAGAGTTATGGAGGATATCGATCCTTCCACAGGTAAGGCCGGTGCAATTTTTATGCAGGCTTCCGGATCTCTTGAGATCACAAACCTCTTCAAACAGCCTACCGGCGCTATCACCGGAGAATCCTCAGGTAAATTCCACGACATCGTTCTTTCCGAGTTCACATTCGACGACAAGGGTAAGATAATACCCAAGGCCAACCCCCGCTGCATCCGCATAAAGGATGGCGGCTGGAACACTTTCGGCGACTGTCTCCCCGTTTGTGCTCCCGAAGGAAGAGTATGCGGAGACGACGGTTGTGGCGGTAAATGCGGCACATGCGGTCTTGATTACGGATGTTCTGTTGACGGACAGTGCGAAGCTTACAACTGCGAAAAGATCGAGCTGGGTGAATTCTCATTCCGTAAAGTTGAAGACGGTCCCATAACTTATGAAGCTCCCATTCTCAATCCCGGAGAAGATAAACCAGAGAAGCTTACTGTTTCTCTCTCCAACCTTTCAGATCAGGCGCTTGATATCGACATACCTCTTTACATTAACCCAAATGACAACTATGGATCATGTCTTCATTGTGTACTTGCATTCGATGACATAACCGGAACAAGCGGAAAACTCATTCAAGATTCTAAA
The DNA here is from genome assembly GCA_942492635.1 of uncultured bacterium. GTDB lineage: Bacteria > UBP6 > UBA1177 > UBA1177 > CALOFP01 > CALOFP01. Next base: position 588,314 of record CALOFP010000002.1, on the reverse strand, counting down.
AAAATATACTTTCAGCAGAAGGGTTCCCTGCAGGTACATGGTTTTATTAAAGATAAGTATGGCAACATGACTTATGAATCAGAAGGTGCTCTTTCATCGGGACTCAGACTTGTAGAAACAACTATCAATACGGAAACATATAAGTCTAAAACAGTCCAGGGAGGTAAGTGTTTTGAGCTCAGCAACAATTACCTATGGGACACTGTTAAGAAGTGTTATCCTAGATGTAACGATGAGTACCAGTGGTGCGATGAATCCGGTTCTGATCCTGTTTGCAAGCTTAAGGATGGATTCTGCGAGTCAAGTGCTGATTGTGAAGGTGGAAAAGCTTGCACAGATCACCGTTGTGGCACTCCGTCTGGTGATAACATTGTCCTGAATGGTGACTTCAATGGAAATGTTATTGATGACCTTCCTGAGCACTGGGGCGGAGAAAAAACTTATGCTAAAATCAAAGAATTCAGCTCCATTGTTGATGACGGAAATGGAGGAAAAGCGCTTAATGTAAGAATGTCTCAGTTCAACATGAAATCCGCGATCTCAACTAAACCTTCCTCAATAGGAGTAGGTGAATACCAGTGTAAACTTGATATTAAGGGTAAAGGTATCATTTCTCTCCAGTACTTCCATAACAAACTTGAGCCTGTAGGTTATGTAGCCGGTCCGGTTTTCACAAAGCTTAATATTGACAGTGCTGACTGGACATCAATCAGTGGTAGTTTCTCAATAGTAAACGGTGTTCCTGATGTTTTCGAACTTGTTTTCTATATTGATCATACAACAGCACCTGAGCACCTTACAATAGACAATGTAGTTTGTAAGAAGCTTAACTAATGATAAAGTAACTTTCTTTCTGTAAATTCTCATAATGTCAATTAATCATCCGAACTAATATATCGTCTACCGCTTTCCAATTCTTCACTTTTTTCCATGAGAACCGCACTTACTAACCGAAGTGAGGTTCTTCTTTTTATCTCTCTGTTCAGACGCTCGAGCATATTGGTTGAGCGCAGCTTTTTTCTGAATTTTTTCTCCAGCTTGAAGACAGCGAAACCTTCCGGAACATTGTCTTCCATCCATACAGCCAGCTTTGTTGCCGTTTTCTCGTACTTTTTCAAATGTTTTTGGAGCAGATACTTTGCTGTTTCAAGGTCCGGCGCGGTGAGTACGGCACCTATATCATTTGCAACTTCACTCTTCATTGCCACTTTGGGGACATAAGACACAGCATTCCGTTGCATATGGACGTGGCATCTATTCCACGACGCTGAACCTAAGGTAGTTGTGAGTGCTTTTTTCAATCCCTCATGATCATCACTTACGACATATTCAACGCCATGCAAACCACGCTTCTTCAATGAAATAAGGAATTCTCTCCAATGAACTTCAGCTTCGCTCAACTTTGCACTTACACCGAGAACAGAGCGCTTTCCTTCCTCATTGACTCCAACTGCAATCAGTACCGCAACACTAACAACAGAACCGGCCATTCTAACTTTCTCATACCTGGCATCCAGCTGAAGAAACCTTGTTTTACCTAGAGGACGGTTTCGCCATTGTTTAAGCTCAACATCAAGTAGCCCTGTTGCTCTGCTTACATCTGAGCTGCTGACTTCAAGGCCGCACATTTTTTCGAAAACTTCTGAGACTTTCCTTGTCGAAACTCCCTGGATATACATTTCAGCGATTGCAAGCTTCAATGCTCTTTCACTTCTTATTCCTTTTTCTAATGAAGAGGGATAGAATGATACATCTCCTATTACCTGTGGAATCTGAAGATTCAGTGTACCAACTCTGCTCTTCAACTTTTTGCTCTTAAAACCGTTAGCATAACCTTTACGGTCCCCACTTCTTTCGTAAAGTTCAGTATTTAATGTTTTGGATCTTTCGATTCTCATCACTTCATTGAGCAAAAGAGAAAAGGCGTTTTCTAGTCCGTCTAAACCGTTCTCTAAAATCTCTTGTACCGCGTAATTAATTGTGCTAAGATCTTTTCGGGTCATTTTAGTCTCCTTTTTGTGTGTGAACTTAAGATGACTAATTTGACCCGTTTTTTCAACTTCTTTCCTATCCCTCAAAAATATTGAAAACGAATTTACAGAAACTGCAATACAATAACTATTTTTCTTTTTTTATATTTAAAATAAAAGTAGCTAAACAGACGCCTTCTCCAATCATTTTTATGTTTAATAAATAACAGCCAAACATTTATTTGTTTATATAATATTTATATCAAAAAAACATTCAAACCAAACATTGTATTAATTTTTGTGTTTTAACCCTTAACAGTTAAATACTTTATGAAACAAACGTCAATTTCAATTTTTCATAATCATCTTAACAATTCCTAAAATGGTTCATGCATAGCAAGAGATAAACCCACCTTAACTCTACTAATATCGTAATGTTACAAACATTGTTTCAATTATCTCATTTATTTTCTTTAATGACAACGCAAGGTTGACTCTAATTATTATTTTGCTATTTTATTACGCTATTGTGCAACTTTATTAATCTCTTTTAGGGGAATGTTTTATGAAACAATTTTTTAAGAAGTGGCAGTTATTTTTGCTACTGTTTTTCCTTTTGTTATCGGGAAATGCTTTTTGCTGGCAAGATTACCTAAATTTTGATTCAACAAAAAAGTATGTCCCCTTTAGTAGTTTTGGTACTGTTAATCCCTTGGTTTTGTCAAGGCAGGATATCAAAGTTGAAGAAATCCCTGGTTTACCGACATTCAATCCCATCATCTTCTACGATGGCAACACAAACCACTGGAATTTAAATTTACCCTTTGGACGATATGGATCACAATGGCTCCAAGGCTATTATGCTAATTATGACAATGGAGACTTCACCTACATTATGCTAGATTTACCTGGAGGTAGAGAGGTATACCACTGGGAAAGCGACTGGGATTCTCAAACTAGAAAAGTTGCTGTCCCTGCGGCTGGTCAGGAAAAAGGTGTAGAAGTTTATAGAAATGGAGACTTCATAGAACGATATTCGAAAGACGGCTCGAAAATGGTCTTCAAGATGTTCTTTAGACCACAATTCTTAAAACCAGGTGAAAGGATACTTTTTCCTGTATATATTGAAGATCGCTTTGGTCATAGGGTTTCATTCGAATTTATAAATTCCGATGGAACTAATTGGAAGGACATCCTACCTCAAAAGCCTCTAGTTTTAAGGGACGAGCTAAACAAACTTGATATTATTAAAATAAAAAATCCCGGTAGAAATGAAATAGTAATTAAAAAAACAGATCCTGGCTATTCCTCACTAAGAGGTTTGATTGATTCCGAATACAGTGTCAGTAGTTTTAAGATGTATGTGAATGGAAGGGAAAATCATTACAGGGCTGAATATGATACTTTCAATTCGGATAGAGCATTAAATAGTGTTAAAATTTATAAGGACAACATCCTAGAAAGGGAAGATAACTACAAGTATAGCATGAGTAGTGAAGATATTGTTGTCGGATCTGTCGATGGTGCAGATCTGAAAAAGAAAGTTTACAGTGGTGATGTAAAGCTTACGACAAGTGAATATGGAGCCAATGCATATACTCTTTACTCGATGGATAAAAATTTGTTGAAATCGGTTGAGCAGAAAGTATTTGACGGAGAAACTTCAAAAACATATAAGACATATTTCGATTATGAGGTTGCCTGGAAAGGCAGTGGTTATAGAAAATTCCACTGGACCGCACATAATGTCGATGAAAAGGCTTTTGTTATTCCTCTGAGTCAAGATACTGTTTCCTACCGAGTCACTGTAGACCATAAAGAAGTAGGAAACGATGGTGTTGAGAAACTTGTTAAACAGGAATTCAAAACTTTTAACGCCTGGGGTAAACTCGAAGAACATATGAATGGCAGTATCATCACCAGTATTGGTTATAATGAGCAGGGACAGCCTACTTTTTCATTAAATATGGATTCTGGAGAAGAGAAGTATATCAAGGATATCAGATACAGCAGTGAAGGAACTATCATAAGCGTCAAAGCTTGCTCATCTGATGGCTGTAAAGGAACCAAATCTATATCCTATGGAAAATACAATGTACCTAACTCAAGAGCTTTCCATATTTACCCTAAAATCATTGCCTTCCCTGATGGAAGGATAACCGAGTATAAATATGATTACGATGAGTCTGAAGGTGTAGATCTCAACGACGACGGAATAACCAACCAACGGTTTGGAAATGTTATACTTGAAAAACATATAGGAATGACTTCAAAGTTAACAGAGACTTTGGTGTTTTCTTACGATTCAAAAGGCCGTTTGGCTAAGCAGGGCATATTGGGAAAAGTTCCAGGGACCTTTGTATATGGAATAAGTTACCACAAGGGATTCTCATATGATAATAACGGTAAAATAAAATCTGATTTCAATTTTTCAGGAAACGAAAAGAAATTGGAGACAAGGTACGCATATGATTCATTCGGCAGAAAAGTTGCGGAAAGAAACCCCGAAGGAGTGGAGACTCTTTACAAATACAATTCAGCTGATCAGGTAATAAAAACATATTTTGGTTGTACTGATTCGAAAGTGAATTATTATTTTGATTCTCAGCTCCCTGATTTCGATACGGTTCAATGTTCTCATGCCAGGAATTATGACTACGATAAAACCGGTAACCTCGTTGAAACAAAATACTACGAAGATTACTACTCAAATAGTAACGGACAGCTAGAGTATCACCCATCTTCTCTGCGTGAAAGAAAATTACTTACAACTTACAATTCCGCAGGATTACCTTTCAAGACATGCAAATTAAGCAGAAGAAAAATACCTCTATCGGGAGCAACATATCTCCATAAAGATACATGTATTTCAGTTGAGCATGACATGTTCGGAAATGTTGTACGTGAAGAAAAAAACGGAAACGTTCGAGAAATAAAATACAATCATGGAAACAACCCTGTCGAAATTAGAGAAAACGGACTCATTCTTGAAAGACTTAATTACGAGAGAGATGGGAAAAAGCCGAAGTACATCTGTGACCGTTATTCCATAAATAACAATGAATCACAGAACTGTTACAATAGCGACCAGAGGCAGGAAATAACTTACGATGGTTATGGAAGACCAATAGAAACAAAAGATCCCTTCGGCATAAGAACAGTAAAAACTTATGACAAGGGAGACAGGGTACTTTCTGTAATTACATATTCAAAAAACAATTTACGAACATCTGAAGTACATTATGACTATGATGACCTTGGAAGATTGTGGAAAGAAAAAAGGCATACATTCGTGCCTACCGACAAGACGAAGCCCGAAATAATCACCGAAAAAGAGTACAGCTACGATTTACTTGGAAATATTTCAGAAATCAGGGACTCTCTTGGCAATATAAAAGAAAATGTATACGATCATTTTAATCGAATCAAAGAGGTCAAAATATATAACGGAGATTCCTTGTCTTCTAAGAAAACCTCTATTTACAGCGAAGGAACAAGTGAAACGAGAGCGGGAAGACTTTACAAGTCAATACTTGAAAAAGGCGGCAAAACTATTACAACATATTACGATTACGACGTGTTGGGAAGAACAATTAGAACCTGTAAAGAATCCGAAGGTGAAAAACGCTGCTCCTATAAGGTTTACAACACAGGTGGTCAGGTTATATGGACTGCCGATGAAGAAAGCCATGTAGACAGTGAAATTTCATGGTGGACCGATAGATATGGCGATCTTTTCACAGATACTTCAGAACGCTTCGGAAACGAAACTTTTTACGGATACACGCCCGGAGGAGAGATAGCTTTTGTCTCTTACAAGATGGATGACCCAATTAATCCCTTCATGACTGTAGACTATGAATACGATACTCTCGGTCGAATCAAAGAAAAGGTAAACGATAATGGTGGAAAAACCACATACGAATACTACAGTTCTGGAAACGATAAAGGCAAGCTTCACACTATGACAATCTATCCCGGAAATGTTGATTCTAATGTTACAGTTTCAAAATATCAGAAATACACATACTTCTATAATGATAAGTCTGATCTCGTCAGGACAACATGGGAAGAAGAAGGTTCAGAGCCTGTAACAGTTTCTCTTGAACTTGACAAATTCGGACGGGTAGTGAAAAGGACAGCCAGCGGCAATTCCGAAAAGAGTATTATCCAGTCTTATGGATACAATGATAGCAACTTGCTTGATGTTGCCAAAGAAGGGAATTTCACTGTTTATCGTTCCTACGACTCCAATGGTGACATATTCAGTGAACATATAAACGGTTTGCCTGGTTATGAAAAGTGGAAACAGGATGCCTCGACAACTGTTTTCAAGTATCCTAACGGCAAAATAAAGAGAACTACTGTCGAAGACGGAAGACTCAAAAAAATAACATATAACAACAAAACAATTGCCAATTACAGCTATCTTGATGGACAGCTCAGCTCTATTTCAAAAGGAAACGGAGTAGTGGAACGTTTCGGTTTTAACAAATGGAATAAGCTCGAGAGCAAAACTGCAGTAAAACTATACAAAGACCCTGTAGTTAACTTTAAATATGACTACACCAGATCCTGGCATCTCAACGAGAAAACAGATCTTGTAGAGAACAGGACCGAAAACTATTCATACGATCCCTACTACCGTCTCAAGAATGTTGACTACGGAAATGGAAATACTGAATCATTCAAACTGGACGGAGTACACAACATTACAGAAAGTAGAAATAACTCTGTTAAGACAGAATGGTTTGTTGACGCTTTCAATAGAGTTGCCGGCAAAACAGGGCCTGAAACAGTCGAGTACGGTTACGATAGCCGAAACAATCTCGATTACGAAATGCATGTAAAGAATAATTCAAGAAACGATTATGATGAACTAGTTGATTACGAATACGATGTGTTGAACCGACTTGTTTCAGTAACCAAGGTCAGCAAGGGTGAGTACTATCCTTTTAAAAAGGAAGAAACCAGGACAGCTGATCTTGGTGTACGTTTCGATCTTGTAGGTCGATTTGATGATCCTAATTCCGGCGGCAAATTTTTTGTAACGTATAAAGATTTCGGCGAAGATGCAATGATGTGGCCCCACAGGTTAATGGATGATGGGACGTATGAGGAGCTTCAGGAATTATCCGATATGCCGACAAAAGTCACCGATATACTAACTCGTAGATTCCGTGATTATAATGTTGTTACTTTGTATAGCGCTACCAATGGATACAGAATGTCTTTCCTTTTCATGGATGACGGTCGTATAGAAGATCTTCTCATTGAAGAGGATTGGCCGGCAGACAATATTGCAACTTCATTCAGCAAGAATAATAAATATTTCTACGTATTCCACAATAGTGGCAAAATTTCCGTGGAATCATTTTCAGATACTGATATTGAAGGAGGAATTGTCGGTACCGTCAATGTCGGTATAAATGCAGATAAAATGCATGTTGTCGAAGGAAGACATGCTACTTTGCTGTTTCTCAATAACAGTGTGGATGGTTCACTTAAAATCTACGAAATGAACGATTCAGGATTGCCTGTTCAGCCGGCTCTTTATGACGGTAAAGTAAATGAAATTGCAGGACACAATACAATTGCCTCATTTAACATTGATATCGATCAGTACCTGATGTTTTACAGTGAATCTGATGCTTCATTAAAAATAATTGACCTATATTCTGCCTCTGATATCAATCAGGAGAATGGTTTCGGTCGACTTGTATACTCCGGCAATACAGATACGAAATTCAGCAGCATCATTACAGCACCTGGAAGTGGACAGCACGATCTTGTTTTCGGATTGCATAATTACGGTAGAGTTGGTTTACTCAAGTTTGTTGATAACGAAGAAGGACCTGTAAATCAGGCAGTTAAACTTGCCGAATATACATACGATGCATTCAACAGACGAATCGTTAAGGACGCCGGAAACAAAAGTCAGATCTTCCTCTATGATGATTGGAATATAATTGCAGACATGACAAAAAAGGATGGTAATTTTGTTGCACAAAGGTCCTACATTGACAACGGAATGGACAATCACATTGCAGTTTCCGTTATGGGAAAAACTGGAACAGAACAACTGTATTATTACCACAAAGATGAAAGAGGGAATGTCCTCAACATAACCAATTCAAATGGAGACTCAGTTGCAAATTACCGCTATGGAGTTTACGGAAGATTTCTGAAAAAAGAGGAAGCATTACTTCCGTTTGAAAACAACTTCTATTGGGGCGGTAGCTACCTCGATGAGGAAACAGGCCTCTATTGGATGCGCCACAGATATTACCACATTGGTCTCAAGCGCTTTATCAATCAGGATCCTATCGGCATCTGGGGTGATAGTAATAACCTTGGAAATGGATTTGCATATGTTGCAGGGAGGGTTCCAGAGCGCATTGATCCAACAGGCCTAGTAGATCCTCTTAATGCGGTTATCTTACCACTGGTTCTTTATTTTGGGTATAAGATCATTGACAAAGTATTTGAAAGCAAAGATAAGGGTAATAATTCCAATCAAACCAATAACAATGTAAATATCAATATTCATATTCATAACAATAATAATAATAATAACTCGAGCTGTGGCTCTAATAATGGGAATGAATCGAACAGCAATGCAGCAGTTGGGCCAGGCACTCGGGGTGAATCTGACAAGGTTACAGTTACTCTGCCAGATGGTAGCACAACAGAAGCAGATAGGCATACAAATGATGATGGATCCTATGTTCTAACTTATAAAGACGGTGATTTCGAATATGAAGAACACTATGATGCAAATGGAAAGCCAGATTATAGAATTGTAACGGAAAAAGACGGCGATGACATATATGAATATGTTCAAGAATGGGATGAAAATTGTAAGTGTTGGAAAACAGTTCCAAAATCAGTTACCTCAACGTCAAGTATGCCAGCAGATCCAAATTCACTTGAAAAGATGCAGGAATATTTCATGAGCCAGATACTCAAAGATATTTTAAGAAAGAAGGGACTTCTGGGTGGTTCGATTGGTGATGACGAGTACTGGGAAATTGTAAATGATGATTACCAGAGAAATCCCGGTCGTCAGATTGTCTACAATCCTTTTTACAAAGGCAAAGATCCTCTTAAAGAGGTTTATTGGAAAATTGATAGAGACGATACGGGGCGCCCTTTGATCTGGCGCAATCCTCTTGCACCAACCCCATTTATTGACACTCGTCCGGTATGGGAAAAACTGGGTTCACAGGGAATTTTCATTGGAAATCAGCCTGATCCAGCACCAAATATGACAACAGCTGGCATCAGTATTATGCCTTTCTATTATTAAATTTTAGGGCCCTTCGGGGCCAATAATTCTCAATCATAATTCCATATATTAGAAACATCCAAATATTAGCCCAGATCAAGCAAACAAACTTTTATGCTTAAATTTCTTAAAATGATCAATTCATCACAATATGAAAATTAAAAAACAATCAAGGTTTTGACCTCCATTTATTTTGCAAAGTTAAAAGCTTGGATTTTTTGACTTTAAAATCAAACGCTTTTATAATTCCCAAGCAAAATCTCAGGAATATAAAAATGGTAGACACCAAAATCAGGTTCGGATTCTTTCCGGGAAAAAACGATACGAGTATATGTTACTCAGCCTACGAACTTAACAATCCTGTCGGAACTGTAGTTTTTCTTCACGGCAAGTCCGAATCTTTCATCAAATACGATAAATTTGCAAAAAAGCTTGTTGCTAACGGCTATTCTGTCTACATGATGGATCACAGGGGAATGGGCTTTTCCGAAAGAGAGGTTTCCGAACCGGAAAAAGTTTATGTGCGCACTTTTTCCGATTATGAGTCGGATCTTCTCCACTTTCTCGAAATGATAGTCCTTCCGACAGCCAGGGGGACCCTTTTTTCTCGGAGGTCACTCCATGGGAGGAGCTGTTTCAGCCGGATTTCTTGAGAAAAACAGATCAATTTTTTCCGGAGCCTTTCTTTTATCCCCAATGCTTTCCATTCACACTTCAGGGGTTCCCCTACGACTTGTAACTTTCATTGCCAAAACCGGTATTTTTCTCGGAATGGAGAGAAAGTTCCTGCCCGGACACGGAAAACGGGGAGAACTCCAATTCGACAAAAGTGTTCTCACCCACGATACCGAACTTTTCGAAATGTGGGAGAGACTGAATCATGATTTTCCCTCCATTCGCAGTGCGGGAGTCAGCTTCAGGTGGTTATATGAGGCTATATGCTACATGAAAACAACGATTGACGAGGCTGGAAAGATATGTGTACCTGTGCTTCTTCTTCAGGCCGGTGAGGATCGTGTCGTTTCAAAGTGGGGGCAGGAACGATTTGCCGAAAGAGTTCCCGAGATAACAACGTTTCAATTTCGAGAATCTTTTCATGAGATTCTCATGGAAAAGGAGGGAATAAGGGAGAGGGCTGAGAAGATGATCGTTGAATTTTTAAAGGATATCTGAATTGTATTTTATTTATTCGAGAACCCCGGTTCAGAATTTTCAAGATTTTAAGGAGGTTTCATGCCAGGACGCATTTTTCTCACCTTTCTTCTCCTGATCCTTTTTGTCGGTTGTTCGGACAAAAGTGATGATAAAAAAGAAGAGAGTAACGATAACTTAGGATCGGTCGAAATTCCGGATGAAGACTCTCAAAAAGACAGTGACTTTCCAGAATCACTGCTCTCTCAGAAGGTTCAATGGCAGAATTGTTTTCTTGATGACAACAAGGAAGAGGGAGATGCCCAGTGCGCATTAATTGAAGTTCCTCTTTACTGGAACAACTCCGACGGGGATAGGATAAAGATTCATGTCAAAAGAACTCCCCCTTCCGGAAATTCGAAGAGACAGTTTTTTATGCTCGACGGAGGACCTGGGGGAGCCGGCACAACAGACTACCCCCGCTATATGGAGTTGATGCATGAGGCAGATCCCGAGACCGACTTTTACACTCTTGATCACAGGGGAACCGGCCTTTCCAATCGTCTGGGGTGTCCTGAACAGGAGGAAAAAGGTAGTGAATGGGGAGTCTTTCTCTCCGACACAGAGTGGCTCACCTGTATTGACTATATAAAAGAATCCGATATGCACCTTGATGCCTACACTCCGACCGAGGCGGCTAGAGATGTCGCCTTTCTCCTCGCCCTGGTAGAGAAGGAGAATACCAGGCAGTTTGTCTACGGATCATCCTACGGAACCTATCTTGCTATCCGATACGCCCACCTCTACCCTGATCAACCGGACGGAATCGTAATCGACTCTATCTGCCCTCCGGGAACATGCAGGCTGGACAGACAGGACAAACTCGCTGACGATGTTGTGGCAGACCTCTTTTCACTGTGTAAGGAGGATCCCTTCTGCCGTTCCAAAATGGGTGATAATCCTCTTGAAACGGCAACGGGTGCCCTCAATTCATTCAAAAACGGCGGCTGCTCCGAACTTTCCGGCAAAAGAATCATTCCCGGACACATCCAGCAGCTTGCCTACACTCTTGGAACGAGGTGGCATCTCAGACCCCTGATTCCTGCAGTTTTCTACAGGCTGGGCCGCTGTGAAGAGGGCGATGTGGCGGCTATCTACTCTCTAATGTTAACTCTGATGCAGACTGATATCTACAATCCGCCGGTCTACTACACTAGATTCAGTCACGTTCTCAACAGGAGCATCGTCTATGCCGAACTCATGGGCGATGAACTTCCGGATGTGGCCTCACTTGAGGTAATCGACGCTTCGCTGCTCGCTTCATCCCACAACTCGGTGAGGGTGGCAACCCTCATGGAAATGTGGCCTGTTTACGATCGAGATGAGTTTTTCGGAAAATGGCCGGCAACAGACCTCCCGGTTCTGATGCTTAACGGAACACTCGATGTTCAGACACCGCTTTCCATAGCAGAGGAAGCAAAAAGTCGTCTCTCCGGCGAAAATCAGAAATTCATCGAGATTCCCTTCGGTGCACACGGCGTTATCGGGCAGAGTCCTGTTTCCAAGAAGGGTGATCTGCCGTGCGGAATGAGGATCGTTCTCGATTACATAAAAACCGGAGAGGTGGTGACTTCATGCCTTGATAATCTGCTGGCCGTCGATTTCCACGGCTTTCCTGAACATTTCGAACCGGTCCTCGGAACTGACGACATGTGGGAAAACGCAGACAACTCAACTGCTGACGACGATTCACCAAGCAAATCCGACGAGGATGAACGGACTGACGAGGATAATCAGACTGATGTAGAGGTCCTGTCCGATGAAGATTAGAGATTCCGAAATCTCAGAGACTGCGATAGCTATTTGTTTTCATTGCGACATCCAGAGTTTTAAGCATGGGATTTTTCCCTTTTTATAGGTCACAAAGGAGGCTATTGATGAAAAACTTATCACTTTTTTTAGTCATGACTCTTCTTTCGCTGAGTGCCTTCGGCGCAAGAGTTTACTACGAAGACGGGAACTTCTACAAGGCTGAACGTCTTGAAGGAAGTTATGCAAAAAAGATCGACAGATTCAGGACGGCAAAAATCGGAAAGGTGTTGTTCAACTGGAAAATCGGCGCGGACAACCTTGTTCTGACTGAGGATATGCGCGGGAACATGCCAATCTACTTCTTAGGCGAAATGCCCGTTGTTTCCGACAATTACCTTTTCTACGAAGGCAATGTCGATCCCGGGCTGCTCGAAAGGAGGTACGGTATGAAACTTGTCGAGATTCTCCCCTCCTACAACTTGCGCAAGTTTCTTGCCACCGAGATGAACGCAGTTGAAATTGCCCAGAAAATTTTCGAATCCGGCGATGGTTACGCATTCCCCAACTTTTACAGACAGGTGGAACCGAAGGGAACACTCAACTATCCGATAGAAGATCCCTACTACGAGACCTATCAGTGGTTTCTTAAAAACAGGGGAACCCACAGGGATGTTAACGACAAGAGTATAGAGACTCTGGAAAATGCCGATATCAGGTTCGATGACGCCATGGCCTTCATTAATTCGCTGGTAAATGAAGAAAAGCTGAGTCTAGAACAGATGGGAGCGTTCAAGGTTGCCGTTCTCGACAGCGGTGTCGTTCCCGATCACGAGGATCTTACAAAAATAGAAGCCGGATACGATGCATATGAGGTTCTTGATACCGGTCGCCCTGATATTCCGGACGATTTCGACCCTGCAGGTAATCAGCAGCACATGATGCTTCTCGGCCAGCTTGCCCACGGAACCAGCTGCGCAGGCGTTTCAGCGGCAGAGGGAAACGGTATCGGAGTCTCCGGGGTCTGTCCATGGTGCGGTGTTTACCCTGTTCGTTTTCTCGGAGGTCCCGGCAACGGTGCGGCACAGAACGACGAAATGTACCTTAAAACCTACGAAAAGATCATCGCCGATGACAAAATTGTTGCCATAAACTGCAGCTTCGGGCCCATGGCCATGCCCTACGCTCCGATGAGCAGCGGAGAGAAGAAAGCCCTTCAGACCTATCTGGAAAAAGGCCGCGGCGGCAAGGGCGGAGCAATACTCTACGCTTCAGGTAACGACAATATCGATGCAGGCTACCAGCAGCTTCTGAGTTATAAATTTAAAGTAAAACGCGGCGAAAATGAGATAGAGTCATCGGTCATCACCGTAGGCGCCTCCTCCGCCTGGGACACAAGGGTTATCTACTCCAACCATGGAGAGGTTATGGACGTCATCACTCCCTCCCTTTCAAGTAAGCCGTTGGTGGGCATGACTACAACCGCAATACCGGGATTCGGCGATTACAATGACGACTACACCTTAAGATTCAGCGGAACATCCTCGGCGGCACCCGTTGCTACAGGTGCATTCGGAGTTATCTTTTCCGTCAACCCCGATCTCACGCTGGAAGAGGCGATGGAGATATTGAAAGAGAGCTCGGACAAAATCAACCCGGAAACAGGTTTCTACGATGAAGAAGGTCACAGTACCAAGTTCGGATACGGAAGACTCAATCTTCTCAAGGCCGTGAGACTTGCAAGAAAGTACGCCGGTGACGATATAGAGATGTGCGAAACAGTTACAAATGAAATTCCGGGCAACAACATAGATGATGACTGCGACGGACTGGTAGATGAAAATGAAGATTTCAACCTTGAGAAGAAAATAGGAAAAACCGGATCCGCCTGCGAATCAGATGCGGACTGTGTGACAGGCGAGTTCAAGGAAGGAATGGTCAAATGCCTCAGAGAGAACGGTTTCTACAAATTCAAGGATGGATACTGCGTCCTCAAACTCCAGGACAGTCCCTGTCCGGACGGAACGGTAGCTTTCAGCGATTCCGATCTCAACTACTGCTTCAAGGACTGCAACGAGAACAACATCTGTGATCGTGAAGGATTCTTCTGCGATGACAAGAGCGTTGGAAAGTGCCTGCCGAAATGCGAATCAGACGATGACTGCGCCGGCGACTCATCCTGCAGTGATGACGGCACATGCAAAAGAAATCCATCGGAAATCTTCGGCCCATGTGCATCGAACGAAGAGTGTAAGTACGACGCATTCTGCATAACACAGATCCCCGAAGGTCTCTGCATGAAGATGTGCTCCATGGATAACGACGAAATGTGCGGTGGAGATGCCAAGTGTACAATGGCCGACGGCAAGATGATGGGGCAGGGAGATATGGAAATATGTCTTCCATCCTGTGAGAAAAACAGCGACTGCAGAGATCTCTACGGAATGCTTGTGTGCCACGAATACAGAGGTGGTAAAGAGGGTATGTGTTTTGTCAAGTGCAAGAGCGACGCGGAATGTTACGATGAGAATGCAATGTGTAACAGTCAGGGCGTCTGCGTGAAAAAGGAGAGTGATGAAAAGGAAACACCTGATGAGGACAACGTTGCGGACCAAGAAAATGTAGAGATGGACAAGGAACCCATCTCTGAAGCAAACGATGAGGATGAGGCTGCAATTCCTCCCAAGGAAAAGAAATCTTCCGACGGCGGTTGCTCACTCCTTCTAATCTAAAATCAGACTCAAACAATCAATAAAATCTACGACATTACGAATCCTATCATCCTCAACAAGCTACACTGAAGAAACAGTTGCGCAAGCCAGAACAAACTGGCAATCAAAAATAAAGCGTTGCTTACAGAAGTTGCCCTCCTATTTTGGAAAAATTCGCGCAAAATTGTTGTTTGCGATCATATCATGACAGCACTTATATCCCTCATTGTGCTGAGTTTGAATAACTAATCCGACGAAATTCATAAAGGCATTGAGAGGTCTAGATTTCTTTTGAATTCATTCGTTATACTACTGCGCCCGGAGTATGATACACAAATCATGTAAAAGAAACGCTTTTGCCGGGTTTTAGAATTTAATGCATCCGATCACTTACCTGGAGCCGGAAAAAGATATTTTTTGATGTGGTTGCTCAGGATCCAAATTACAAATCCAAAAAATTGAATTCCGACTATTCGGAATCGAAAAAGATCGGCTCTTTCTTTCTGAGGAAGGATTCTATGGCTGCTCTTGATTCCTCGTCCAGCCCCATAAATTCAAGACCCATTCCAGGGTGAACCTCTTCCGCCAGATAAGGTGTCTTTTCCCTTACCCACTTCACCTTTGAATGGATATTCATCTCCCTCCCTTCCACCTTCAGAAAGAGATCGAATTCAGTTCCTATGGGAAAAATCCTGTGTGTGGCTATAAAGACACCTCCTCGGCTGATATTCTCTGTAAGACCGTTGAAGAATGTATGAACACCCTTTACCGTTACTTCGATTTCTACTCCGATCCTGGGATCCTGTCGTTTTTCATGAAATATTACGTCGTCTTTGTCCCGTTTTTTTACCATGCTGTCCCCCCAATATAGTGTCCAAAACGAATGATAACAGAATAGGCATGCAGGTCAACCTGTAAACCCTGCAAATACATCTCAGAAACAGTTTATCATCTCGATATCACGAATCTTATCTGATGAAAGGAATCAATCGCAAACTATTATTTAAAACAATACAAAAAGGGAAAAACCGCATTTTTCATGCTGTTTCAATATATGACCTGTTTTTAGATATTCAAAGCCTAATAACCTGAAAAGAATATTAAATTCGAACGATGAAGAGACAAGATCAAACCCTTTTCGATACAATTGAAAACTTTCAGAAACCAGTCAATTTTTTCAACAATGTTTAACATATAGCTCATTTTCAGACAAGGATTTGTTGACAGAAAAGTGCACAGGGTTAGAGTGTTATTCGTACAGTGGTTACATTTTTCAGGAGGAACCCATGAATGGTCTGTTTATCCTAGTTTTTTCTATTGCCTGGCTGGTATTCGCCTACTTCTGGTACGGCAAGAGGAAGATTCAGAACGGTTTGATATCTCCCCTTGACGCGAAAAAAACCCCGTCCCACGAGAAGTTCGACGGGAACGACTACTACCCGGCTCCCAAGATGGTTCTTTTCGGTCATCACTTCTCTTCCATTGCCGGGGCAGGCCCTATTGTGGGTCCTATCGTGGCCGTGGCAGCCTTCGGCTGGGGACCTGCGGTCCTCTGGCTTCTCGTTGCCGGTGTATTCATCGGAGCCGTACACGACTACCTATCCCTGATGATAAGCGTAAGAAACAACGGAGCATCCATTCCGGATACGGCCGACAGATTCGTAAGCAGGCGGGCCAGAACACTGTTCCTCATTTTCGTATGGCTCACAATCATCCTCGTTATTGCTGTTTTCGGCAACTTCGCTGCAAAGGCGATGATCCATAAGCCGGAACTTGTCCTGCCCACATTTCTCATGATTCCGCTTGCCATTGTTTTCGGTGTTATCAACAAGAAGGGACTTCTTCCCCTCAAGGTCAATACTGTACTCGCCCTTGCAGGGCTTGTTTTCCTCATCTGGCTGGGATTCACATTCCCCATCACTTTCGATCTGGCACCCAAAACAGTCTACATCATCTGGTTCTCACTCCTCATGCTCTACGGATTTGTCGCCTCGGTCACTCCGGTATGGATTCTCCTCCAGCCGAGGGACTACATTTCCAGCTTCGTACTCATAATAGGCGTCGCTCTCGCGTTTCTCGGTATCTTCGTTGTAAGGCCGGAGATGAATGCACCTGTAATGACCTCTTTCATGAATCCCAAGGCAGGTCCGATGATTCCATTCCTTTTCATCGTAATCGCATGCGGCGCGGTATCCGGATTTCACAGCATCATTGCCGGAGGAACATCTTCCAAACAGCTTGACAGAGAAAAGGATGCGCTTCCCGTGGCATTCGGTGGAATGCTCGTTGAAACCATCATAGGAATCCTTTGCGTCATCATCGCAGGGGGAGCCATCGTATGGGGAAGCGGAGAGGGCGGCCTTCACAATCTTCTCTCTCACGGAAGTCCGATCGGAGTTTTCGGTGCGGGATTCGGAAAACTTACAGGATTTGTCTTCGGCTCGAAACTAGGAGCCCTTATCGGTGTGACAATCGTCAATCTCTTCATCATGACAACGCTCGACACCAGTGTGCGTCTCGGCAGGTTCCTCACCGGTGAAATGGTCGGAGAGAAGGTTCCGACCATCAAGAACAACAAGTTTATTCTCACCGTGATCCCCATCATTCCCGCCTTCCTTCTCGGTATCAGTGACGCATGGACGAAGGTTTGGCCTGTCTTCGGCTCCGCCAACCAGCTTGTTGCTGCTTTCGTATTCATAATCGCCACCGCATACCTCTACGCAAACGGAAAGAAGATACGCTACACACTCTGGGCCACAGTTTTCATGCTTATCACAACAGTCGTCGCCCTCGGATGGCTGGCCTGGAAATACTTTGTCGTAAACCCCGATCCGCTTCTCGGTTCACTTTCGGTTGTTCTCATAGTTCTCGCACTGATGATGATCGGGGAGGGAATCAAGCTTGTAACCAGGATCAAAACCGCAAACAAGCCCGCTCCTTCAGGGCAGGAAGGCTAAGTCTTAAAAAATTCAGCTTCTTTGCGTCTTATGTGATCAAGAAGGAGACTGTCTCCTCCTCATTTTGTTAGCCTGCATCCACAATATTTCACAATTCCTGCACTCTCAGGATGTAACAATACTCAACTCCGATCAGAGTAACCGGGTTCATGTTTGCCAACAAAGCCTCCTGGTTTAATTGTTTTTCCGTGGTTTTGTCGGAATCTTGAATGAGATAAGCTGCATCATCACAAACAGTGAAGCGCCTGCGGCTGAAAAAATGGGAAGCATCCGACGCATCGGTCCGTACTTTCCCTCTACCGAAAGAATCAGAGAAAAAATAATTAGAACCGATATGGTGTAAACGGACCAGAGAACAAATTGACGTTTTCTCATTATTCTACGATTTATCGACATGAAGAGAGAGATAGAGAGAACAGTAAGCAGGATCAGAAATAGGGAAAAGTGAATCCTTGGGCTGTTTTCCCTGAAATGTATGAGGAGTGAGGTAATAAAAGGATTCTTTTCCACAACACCCCCTTCGCCTGAGAAAAGATCTCCGGCGGAATCAAATGGAAGTTCTACGGTGAGAAGGAATATTTCCTTGACAGGAAGATCTCTCTTCAGTCCGGAGAGCTCCTTTTTCACCTCAACCTTCCTAGATTCAATCTTAAAACTGCAGTGAGGCCTATCCTCCACAATTTTTTTAAGGAACAGGGAGTCAGATGAGATTACGGTCACAGGAAAACAGGAAGCCCTGAATTCGATGTAGCTGAAGAAAATATCAATGAGAAGGAATGCTGCAATAAAAATCAACAGATAGACAGGTCTTGAAAGCCCGTAATGAAATGATCTCATCGGTTTTGCACACCATTTGTGAACTCCTCGAAGAAGTTTCGTAGGACAGCAACCGGCTCGGGATTTTTTTCCACAAATTTGATCCCGAGTAGTTTGGCCCCGTTTCCTATCCTGATATTTCGAATTTCTCCAAGAAGTTCGTTCACCTCACTTCCATCCGGAAGGGTGAAGGAAATGGAAGCGAGAGACCCCACGGCAGGAAGATGACGGTTGCTTTCTATTTCGAAAAGTCCGCCGCCGGTGCTCAGATCCAGTAGAACGGCACTGTGAGGCGTAACCGGGTCACGCATGACAGGATGAATCTTCGCCTCGATGTGGGTCTGAATCCGGTCGAACGCCCTTGTCGAAGCACTCTCAATCTTTTTCGGAAATTTCAGAAACATCAGAGGCGCGGGAAAATTAATGGATTTCAACAGGGTGGTATGGAAGTTGAAGACGGATGTGCCGGAAGTAAACTTTGCCGAAAGTCCTACTCCGCTGTCCCAGTGGGGGACGGTTGCATTCAGGACAGGCAGCTCCACGATAAGATAGGAATCCGGCTTCCATCCGACAAGTTTGGATCGGTAGGGAATGGCCCGGGAATCGAGATCCTTGGCAAACACCAGCTCCATTCCGACTTCAAATCTTGAGAATCCGTTCATTCGTTACTCCCTTTTCAGTTAATATGATTCTTGAAAAAGTTTTCAATTCGATTACGCTGCTCGGGATCCTTCGTGGAGAACTGCACTCCGACTTTCCCGCCTGTATCGTCTTCCCTAATATTCCTCACCTTTGCGGGAAGATGCCTGAGCGGAGAGCCGTTCGGAAGGGTAAAGTCAAGAAGAATGGTATCCCCTGTCAGAAGCGATACAACCGGCGATGAAAATTCAAGAAGCGCACCTTCAGGGCTCAAATCAAGCATTACCGCCTTATCCGGCTTCATCTCCATCTCGCATTGCTCTTCCTCAAGGGTAATCGTCCCCTTGAGTGGATAGACCTTGCAGATAATGAATGTCTGGATACGACTGTGTTTTCTGAGGGTGACGTTCTCTATCTGAGAGGGATAGCGCAGGAAAAAGATGGGCAGAGGTTGAAAAATCGTTTTAATAAGTGTCGACTGAAAGGCAAATATGTTCCCCTGGGAAATAAACTTCACCAGACAGTTTTGACCTGTCTTCCAATTCACGGTGGCTCCGTTAAGAGTGGGAACAGAAACGATGACGAGCTGATCCCGCTGCCATCCCATTATTCTGGATTTGTACTTCAAGTGCTTGGTATCGCCTACCTTTTCGATGAAAACCTGAAGATCGACCTCCAGTATACTCTCGTTCCTCGTCATAACATCTCCATTCATTTTCTGCTATTCTATGTTTTTTTGTTTTTCTTTTCAATATTCTTTGGATAATAAAGGAACAATGTTTATTTTATTGTTGACTTTTAAAAAGCAATGAATAGTATAGGGTTGCAATTTTTCAGATTCACCCTCCGAATCTGTTTCGTACCTGTCCCCGCAGTGGCGGGGTGAGCGAGACACGGAGGGCGAGACGTAACAGGTAAACCTATTGGAGGCAAAAATGACTATCGAAATCAGAGAGTTACTTAAGTCAGGTGCTCACTTCGGACACCAGAAACAGAAGTGGAATCCAAAAATGGCACCCTACATCTTCGCTGAGAGGAACGGGATTCACATCATCGACCTTCAGAAGACTGTAGTTCTTGCAGATCAGGTACGCAAGTTCATCAAGGAAATCGCACTCAACGGAGAGTCCATATTCCTTGTAGGAACAAAGCGACAGGCTCAGGATGTTGTTCGCGAAGAAGCCGACAAGGCAGATCTTCCCTACGTCAACTACCGCTGGCTCGGTGGTATGCTTACAAACTTCACCACAATCAGCCGTTCCATCAAGAAGCTTAAGAAACTTGAGAGCACACTTTCAGGTGAGAAGCAGGGAAACTACACAAAGAAAGAGATGATTGAGTTCGAGAAAAGCAAAATCAAACTCGAGAAGAACCTTTCCGGTATCGTTAAGATGAACAAGGTTCCCGGTGCAATGATCGTAGTTGACCCAGTAAGAGAGCATCTTGCAGTTAAAGAGGCGAACAAGCTCGGAATTCCCGTTATCGCAATCATCGATACAAACGGTGATCCGGACGTTATCGACTTCCCTATCCCTGCAAACGACGACGGTATGAGAACAATCAGTCTCATCCTCAGTGACCTTGTCGACGGATACGTTGAGGGACACGACATTTACAAGCAGAAGCTCATGACTGAGCAGAAGGAGCGTAAAGAACGTCCTGTTCGCGGAGAGACAAGACAGGTTGGAGGTCGCAAGATCAAGGTTAAGAGAATCGCGACTTCCGAAAACGAGGAATCAACCGAAGAGAAGAGTGGGGAGTAAAAAGGAGGTTTTGTCATGGCTATAAGTGCTTCAATGGTAAAAGAGCTCAGAGAAAAGAGCGGCGCAGGAATGATGGACTGCAAAAAAGCTCTCGTTGAAACCGACGGGGACATGGATGCGGCGCTTCAGTTCCTTAAGGAGAAGGGTCTTTCCAAGGCTGCAAAGAAGGCTGGTCGTGTAGCAGCTGAAGGTCTTGTTCTTACAAAGATCACAGACGGCAAGTCCCTCATGCTCGAGCTCAACTGCGAGACAGACTTTGCTGCAAAGAGTGAAGGTTTCCTCAAGCTTTCGGACGAGATGCTTGACTACTTCATGGCAAACGGCAAAGAGGAAGGTGAACCTGTCGATATGACGGGCGGTTTCTACGACTCAAAGGTCGAGGAGATAACAACTCAGGCTATCGCCACAATCGGAGAGAACATCAAACCGAGAAGGTTTGTTGTTTTCAACGGAAAAGAGAACAGCTACACACACAGCTACATTCACATGGGTGGAAAGATCGGTGTTCTCGTAGAGGTTGAGGCTACAGATGCTTCCGTATTCGGAAACAGCGAAATTGCCGAAATGGCTGACGGAGTTGCGATGCAGATCGCTTCAATGAAGCCCGAGTGTGTTGATGCAGACGCATTCCCCAAGGAAAAGATTGACGCTGAGCGTGAAGTTTTCACAAAGCAGGTTCTCGAGTCCGGCAAACCGGCAAACATCGTCGATAAGATCGTTGAGGGTAAGGTACGCAAGTTCGTATCAGAGAACACACTTACAGAGCAGGTTTTCGTTATGAATTCAGACCTCAAGGTTAAGGATCTCGTAAAGGAAACTTCAAAGAAAGTCGGCGCCGATCTCAAGATCGTTCGTTTCGCACGCTTCGAACTTGGAGAAGGTATCGAGAAAAAGCAGGAAAACTTCGCTGACGAAGTCGCCGCTCAGATGAAAGCATAGTTTCTGAACTGCGATGGAAAAACGATTTCGTGCAAAATATTATGGAGCACCCTCTCAGGGGGTGCTCCTTTTCTTTTTTACACTCCTCTCGACACTCTACGTTTCAGCCGCGGAAAAGCCTGTTATCGGTCCCGGCGACTTTGTTGACGCCTTTGTAAAGAAGGCAAAAATCGTCGATGCCTCGGAGATGGATATTCAAGCTGCAGAAGCAGACCTCGACCGTGCATACTCCATGCACATACCGAAAATCAAGGCCACAGCATCAACAGGCCCTCACCCAAAATACGAGTACCATTTTGACGAGGTTACCGTTGACGGTAAAACCGGGAATCTCGGGAGATGGAAAAGAGCAGAAGATCTTTCCGATCTGGATAAGTGGGGTATCGCCGTAAGACTCGACGGATCCTTTGTTATGCCGCTCTACACATTCGGTAAAATATCAAACGCGAAAGGCGCAGCCCGCAGAGGTGTTGAGGTTGCCAAAGCGAAGAGAGACATAACTGTTCTCAAACTCAAAAAGGAAGCTCTCTCCATCTACTACAGCTACGTCATGGCAACTGAGATGGAGGAGAAACTCTCCGATGCCGTTGAAAAAGTGAAGGAAGCGGAGACAAAACTCAAGGAGATGCTCTTCGAGGAGAAGGAGGGGGTCACTCAGACAGATCTCATCAAGCTGAGGATAGAGAAAGAGAACATTCTCTACAGGTACGATCAGATCCGTTACTCGAGGGAAACCATAAAGAGTGTCTTCTCCAAACTTTTCGGCGACGATTGGGAAATAAAGGATAGATACCTCTCAAAAATCAATTTTGACCGGGAGCTGGAAGAACTTAGTGTATTTCTTCAGAAAGATAGTCCCTACAGCAGGCTCGTGACAAACGGACTTGAGGCAAGGAGATATCTCTATGAACTTGAGTTCAGCAACATTCTTCCCGATCTAGGCTTCGGAGGAAGTATCGAATACAAGTACACATCCAGCGTTAAGAACGATACCGAATCTCCGATACCTAACAGCCCCTACAACGGAACGGATGGAGAAATCGGAATAGGAATGACATTCAACCTCAACTTCTGGGAGCAGTGGTCAAAGATAAAAAAATCGAAGGCCCGTTGGAAATCCGACATGCTCCGGGCTGCCTTTGCCCGTGACACATCCCTGCTGGAGCTGAAGAAAAAATACAACGAATTGAAATTCATGGAGTCGAAGATACGCCACATTCGCAAGGCAAGAAAGCATGCCAAAGGATGGATGACCATGGAGCTTGCCAACTATCGTGGAGGCTTCGGTAAGCCATCGGATTTGGTGGACTCTATCAAGAAATTTTCAGAACAGGAATTTCTGTTGATTTCTTCCTACTATGACTATAATATGAAGGTCGAAGAGATTAAGAGTTTTGTTGGAATGAACTAGGTGGTGATATGAAAATTGTTTCATTATTTGTGATTTTACTCTCCTTCGGAACCCTTTTCGGAGCCGGCGAAGCCGGTCTCGACCCGGTTCTTGCACTCCGCTATCTCGAGAAGAACGTTCAACAGCTTGAGAAGTGGACTACGGTGAAAGCCAAGAAGGGTTCGCCCCTTTTTAAAAAGAAAAACACCGTAGCCCGTGAAGTACTGGACCAGATGATGGACTACGACTTCATAGCCCGCTACACAATCGGAGAAGAGTGGGATAAAACCCCTAAAGGCAAACAGGATCAGCTTTTCAGCCGATTAAAAAGGCTTCTTACCGACTTTTACCTTGAAGAAATATTCTACAACAGGGGCTACGAAAAAAAGTATGTTGAGCGAGGCAAAGAGGATCTCTACGTTAAGGGTGTCAGAAAGAGCGTATTCATTACAACCGAGGTTCAGGTCTCCTACAAGAAGAGACCCGTTATCTATGAAGTTATCTACCACCTGCATAAACCTGCCGGAAAAAACGATTTCAAAGTTTTCGATATTGAGCTTGACGGAGTCAGTCTCATAAGAAACTACAAAAAACAGTTCTCGGCCACACTGAAAAAGGATGGCGTTGACGGACTCATCAAAAAGCTTGACAAGAAACTGGATTCCAAATGAGTTCGATTCTCGTCCACATCTGCTGCGCGCCCTGCTCCGCAGGCGTTATTGAAGAGTTGGACGACACCTTCAACGGAAACATATCCTGCTTCTACTTCAACCCCAACATAACGGAACAGATCGAAAGATCGAAAAGGAAGGAGGAAGCCCACCGTTTTCTCCGCGAATTTACCGGAGGAACCGTACCTCTTCTGGATGATGATTCCGGAGTTGAAGAGTGGCATCGAATGGTTGCGCCTCTCAGACACACCGGAGAGAAGGGCTATCGCTGCTTCCTCTGTTACTATCTTCGTCTGCTGAAGAGCTTCGAACTGGCTCAGAAAGAGGGTTTCACCCACGTTACAACCTCTCTCTCAATCAGTCCTCATAAAAACTTTTTGTGGCTCAATGAGATAGGAGAAAAGCTCTCCCTTTCGACGGGAATCGAATACCTCTCCTCAAAATGGAACTATCTTAGATCAGTAGAACTTTCAAAAGAGCACGATCTCTACAGACAAAACTACTGCGGGTGTTCTTTCAGCATGGAGGAGACTCTGAGCCGCAGGAACAGAAAGAACTGACCGATGCAATGGAGGATCACTTGAAAACACTTCGCCTTCTTTTCCCTTTTCTAATTACTCTCATCGTCTCCTGCGGAGCCACCGAGTCTTTCACAAATCCCTTCGTGTCCGTTGATGACATTACCCAGACTTCGGAATGCAGAAAGACCCCCGGCGAGGAAGATTTCTCCTACGATGTTGAAGGAGACCGTATAACCTACCGGCACTCGAATATTCTTCTTCCTGAAAACTCAGTTATCGGCATAGCCGACCAATACGGCAACGCCAGCTTCAACACATTCGAGACCATACTTGTCCTCGACGCAGATGAGGAAAACATAAATCTTTCCGAAAAAATAATGTTTTCAAAATCTTCGAAACTCTGTTACTACGATCTAAAAGTTGTAATATCCAATGTTTCCGGAGGAGAATACAGTTTCAACATATTCGATTCCAACGGAAAACTTATCAAGCAGTGGGAAGAAGTCAGGGTAAGATGAACCAGAAAATTGTCCTCAAGTTCGGCGGATCCTCTCTTTCGGACAAAACCGGTATCGATCGAGTCGTCAATATTGTTCTCGAAAAGAAAAGTCTATTCGAAAACGTTGTAGTTGTGGTTTCAGCCATGGGAAACACTACCGACAAGCTTCTCACGAAAGCAACTCCCTACTCTCCCGACAAGTCGCTGAGGGAGTTGGACATGCTCCTCACGAGCGGGGAGCGGGTAAGCGCCTCAATACTATCCATGGCTCTGAACTCAAAAGGTGTGAAGGCAATCTCATTCACAGGTTCCCAGGCCGGAATAATTACCGACGACAACCATACCAACGCCAGAATAATTGAGATCCGTCCCCATCGCCTTATTACTGCACTCAACGACGGCAATATTGTCGTAGTTGGAGGATTCCAAGGTGTAAGCTTCAAAAAAGAGGTAACCACTCTGGGAAGAGGCGGATCAGATACCTCTGCAGTTGCCCTGGCATCCGCCCTCGATGCAGAAAGATGTGAAATATACAGTGATGTCGACGGTGTCTATTCCACCGACCCAAGAATAGTCAACGCTCCGAAAAAGGCGGATATTCTAAGCTACGAAGAGATGCAGGAGATGGCAGAAGCCGGCGCCGGCGTTCTTCATCCGAAGGCCGTGGAGTTTGCAAAGATTAAAAAGACCCCCATTGTTTGCAAAAGCAGCTTTGATCCTGAAAGAGACGGTACAATCATAAAAAATCTCGAAGGAAGAATTCGTCCAAAGGTTGTCGGCATAGCTTCAGAGGAACGCATATCTTTCATACGTGTTTCCGGAAAAATGGTTTATCAGGTAATCGAACTCTGTGAAAGGGAAAACCTTAAAGTAAAACAGATAAGTTTTTATCGTGATACAGAGGGAGAAATGAAGGGGTCCCTCATCATACCGGAAAAAGAAAATTACCATCTGGATCATGCTGTTACCAGAATTCACTCAACTTTTGGAGAAGAAATTAAGATTGATCGTTCCCTTTCGGCTATTTCCCTTATTGGCGCAGGGATTACTGATAAAAACGATTTTCTCCTCAACTCCATCAATCTTCTGAAAGAGGCATCCGTAAGCTACTACAGTGTTCACACCTCTTCTTTCAGAATCAGTCTTTTAATCAACCGTTCCGATCTTCATAAGGCGATTAACCTATTCTACGACGAGTTCATCGGATTGGAAGATCGCAAGATCTCCTACTGAAATTTCGCGATTTCTGACTGGATATTCTTTTCTTTTTTAGATTAATTCCGATGGTTTTTCAGCCAAATTTCAGGAATAATTGAAATCTGAAAAATTCATGCAACTTGGGAAGTTGTCACTTGCCTGGAGCAAACTCACCAGGGTGAGCCCCTAGATAGGTGAAGGTATCCTGCGGATAGCATGTCCATTTCGTGGAATCCCAAACAGCAGATCCTTCTGAAACCCCATCTTTCTTAACGAGTGTTTTATTGAGTGTTGAACAGGCGGTTTCTCCATCGGTCCATGTCCATTCACTTCCCGGATCTGTACCGACCTCTCCGATAATGTCTACTATACTGCCCTCCGCAGGTGTGTTCGACCACGTATCTCCAACCTTTTTCTCAAGCGTTACAGCATCGTCTCCATTGAAAAATGTTACTTCGCTTGTGCATGTGGCCCTTCCTAACACTGTCGCGTCAAAACTTGCATTCATTACAACGATGACGCCCCCCGCTGCAAGAGTCGTATTGCCTACTCCGCAATCACTTAAGATAAGTGAATTTATTACGGTAGGAGATCCGTTGCTGTAGAGAGCTAAACGATATTGGCTGAGATCAATTTCTCCACTAGAAGCATTGTAAACCTCGATTGCCTTGTTACTTGCACCGCCTTCAATATATTCACTGATTATTAGACCTCCCGTCGGTGTTGGGGTAGAGCAGGTATTCGTCCCCGTGTCGCATGTGCCTTCTGCACAGTCGCCATCCGCAAGACATTCAACGCACCATCCCGGATCAGTCTTACAGACTGCCTTATCCCCGCTACAGTCTGCGTTTGTCGTGCAGAGAGTTTCTCCGGTAACATTCCAAGCCCCGGTTTCAACATGGAGACAGTCTCCGCCTTCCACGGGGGTCGATTTGAAAGTTGTCTTATCGATTGTTACCTCAATGAGTCGAAGGTTTGAAATGGTACCGAATGAGACGTTATCGGCACCTACGTAACCTATCTCTATTGATCCGAACTGAGCAAAGTAGTCTTTTCTGGATGTCGCGTCCGTTGCATTCTCTATAACTCTCAGACAGTAGTCACATGTCTCAAAGTTGTCATTGCCTCCCGTCATGATATCCACCGTGCCCGGAGCAAATGTATCAGCATATATTTCCAGCTGGAAAAAGTCCTCTACCTCATTGTTTTGACTATCCAGAGCACCTGTATCCGGATCATAGGTTGCGATATAGACATTCTTGCTGTCCGGATTCTGTAAAAAAGATCCAAGAGATATTCCTGTACACAGGTCTAATGCTTCGCACTTGAATGTTGCCGGGTTGCACTGCTGACCTTCGGCGCAGTTTTCATTGGCGGTACATTCTACACAAAGACGTGTAGATGTATCGCATGCTGGTGTAGGAGCTGAACAATCGGCATCAGTTGAACACTCCGGATCGT
Source organism: uncultured bacterium (assembly GCA_942492635.1). Taxonomy (GTDB): domain Bacteria; phylum UBP6; class UBA1177; order UBA1177; family CALOFP01; genus CALOFP01. Next base: position 560,552 of record CALOFP010000002.1, on the reverse strand, counting down.
AACAAGTGAAAGTATCAAGATTACACAACTTCTCTCCTGCACAATCTTCATTCACTACACATCCGACACATGTGAATGTATCCGGATGACATACAGGAGTCGGATCGCTGCAGTCTGTTGCCTGAGTCGCAATATCACACTCATGCACTGTATTCCATCCCGCCGAAGCAATTTCAAAGCACTCTCCCCCTTCAACAGGAACCGAGGCAAATGTTCCCTGATCGATGGTAACCTCAATCAGTTTGAGGTTTGCGATGGTTGCCTCCGACTGTTCAGAGACAGCTTTGTTGTTATCCTTGAACTTCACAAGAGTAATAAAACCACTTTCCTGAAAAAATATTTTTTCAGGAACGTTATTTTGAACATTTTTCAGCATGGTTACACACTGTGAACATGTGCTGTAGTTGCCATTATCTCCCGCTCCCAAATCATAAGTAAGCGGAGCATTTGCCGGATCATATGTATTTCCAAAAAATAGAACATCTATAACGTTTATAGTCTGATCTCCCAGATCAACAACTGAAATATATGTTTCTCTTGATGAGCTGTATACAAACTCTCCTAATTCCGTGGATAAGGATGTGCAGGAAACAGCAGCGTCATCATCTGGCATTTCGTCTGGCATTTCGTCTGGCATTTCATCTGGCATTTCATCTGGCATTTCATCTGGCATTTCATCTGGCATTTCATCTGGCATTTCATCTGGCATTTCATCTGGCATTTCATCTGGCATTTCATCTGGCATTTCATCTGGCATTTCATCTGGCATTTCATCTGGCATTTCGTCTGGCATTTCGTCGGGCATTTCGTCGGGCATTTCGTCGGGCATTTCATCCGGTTTCGGTTCCACTTCATCCTCATCCGTCACATCCACATCAACAAGGTCTTTGTCGTCAACCTCCTTCTTCGTTTTGTCGTCATCTCCACACGAATAGAAAAGAAGCGATAAAAGGAGTAATAAAAATAGTGAAAAGTTTTTCATGGCTTGTCTCCTGAAAATTTTTTAAAACACCAAATTTTGAGAATTGAGCCTAAAGTATAGCATTGCGTATCACTTCAACACAAGAAATTAAAGTACCTTCATGAAAGTTTTCGTACAATAAAGACTATTTTATATGTAATTTCATATGGTTAATAGTTGAATAAATGATATAAAGTTTGGATGTTCGGTAAATTACGGGGTGGAGACTCTTTCGACGATTCTGAAATCGTCTACTATCACTGTTTCTCCAATAGTAAATCCCTCCTGAGGATAAAAACGTACCTTAAGAGAATCATTTTCCTGATCAGCACTGAACGAGTAGGAAATTGTCTGCCATTCATTAACTATAGAATTGTCGGAAAGTTCTCCCTTATTAACTTCATCATAGTAAATATTGGCCTTCACAGTTCCCTTGGACGCAAACACTTTTGCGGTAACATCGTAGACTTTTCCAACCTCAACAGTAAATGAGTGACTTATGAACAGGTTCCCGGAACTTTCAGAGTTGAGTGTAACTCTGCAGCTTTTATCAAGAAAATAGCGATTAAGAGTCTCCTCCGAAACTGCAACATCAACGCCTTTAGTCCAATTCAGGGGAAGACCGTCACTCCATTTTTCAAAACTGTAGTTTGAATTTAGGGGAATCGGCATAATATCAGCAAAAAGAGAGATCTCTCCCTCCGAATTTCCCGCTACATCGGCTACAACGTAGTACTCTCCCGGAGAAAGCAACTGCATATCGAGCCTGCTTAGACGATTTTCATCGGAGATATTGTCGCTGCATCCCATGGACTCGCTTCCGCAAATGGTATCCATATAGAGAAAACTGTCGTCTCCCGGGGCTTTATCCACTCGAAGAAGAACATCCGACTGCTTATTGAGCAACAATTTGAAAACCATATCTTTCCCGTTATTTTCGCTTCCGGAAGCGGAACATGTTGGCGAAGGAGAGAAGTCATCTGTGTAACCCGGAAGTGAGATATCATCTTCATATAAGCCTGTTTGAATTATCTCTGTTATTGTTTGTGAATCGCAATTGTTACCTCTTTGTCCCAAAACGGGGACACACGCGTTTAGGGTTTGATCACAAATATCAGTTCCCTCATTTCCTGTGCAATCATCATCTGTCAGACACTCCACACATATCCCGGGATCAACCTTACACAACGCTTTATCACCACTGCAATCCTCATTAGCGTCGCAGGCTGTTTCTGCTGTTGTGTTCCATGCTGCGCTCTGTATATGAAGACAATCGCCACCTGGAACAGGTGTGGAGACAACAGTGCTAGAATCTATGGAGACCTCAATCAATCTTAACTCATCCAATGATCCGATTGAACCGCTATTACTGTCCACATAGTCAATATTCAATGTTCCATACTGCTGGAAATAGGTTTTTGAGAACGTATCACCTGACAGATTTTCAACGACAAGTACACATCTTGAGCAGGTGGCATAGTTTGCGTCTCCACCATCCATCAGAGAATATGATCCTGGAGAGAGACCATCTCCATAGAACCATATGGATAAAATATCGGGAATGGCCTGCCCTTCTCCTCCTTTAGCTCCCGTATCAGGAGTGTAAAGTGACTGGTAAAGATTAGGCTTTTCCGAATCCTGACTTATCTTCTCAAGAGATATTCCAGTACAAAGATCTGTCGGTTCACAGAGATTCGTAGCAGGATTGCAGGTTGAATTTTCATCACAGTGAACTTCTGAAGTACACTCGACGCAGAGCCTTGTTTCCGGGTGGCACGCCGGAGTAGAACCACCACAGTCAATATTTTCAGTTGCAACTGTACATTCGGGGTCGTAGCAACTCGTTTTTGCCGTGTTGCATAGTTTTCCCTCAGGACAATGTTCATTTGTTGTACATTCAACACATGTATAGGTGGAGGTATCGCATGCCGGACTCAATCCGCCGCAATCCTCATCACTTTCGCACTCAGGCATGGTATTCCAACCGACAGTGGCAATTTCGAAACACCCTCCGTTGGCAACCGGTGTGGTTTGAAAATCTTGAGCTACCGTAACCTCTATCAGCTTGAGATTGGATATCGTTACTTCTGAATACTCCGAAATCTGATTGCCTGTACCAAGTTTCAAGTTCTCGATACTCAAAGAACCCGACTCCTGAAAGAATGCCTTTTCCGAAACACCATCCTTTATGTTTCTCCACAATATTGCACATTCCAGGCATGTCTTGTAATTGAGATTATCACCCGCGCCTAGATCGACCTCGATTGGAACAGTTGCCGGATCATAGCTATCAGAGAGAAGCAGGACGCTGAATAGATTAACCGACCCATCTCCGAGATCTACCACTGAATTGTAATTCCCTGTTTTGGGATTATAAGAGAATGAACCGAACTCCGTCGACAACCCGGTACACTCTCCGATCTCATCATCATCCGATTCCTCATCCATATCAGGTGTCGGCTGGTCATCCTTTTCGACAGGTTCATCATCCACCTTGTCAATATCAGGCAGGGGTTCTTCCTCGCTAGTCTCGTCAAGATCCGGTTGCTCTTCATCCTGGATTCGATCAACATCGGTAACCTTTACCGAAGAATCCTCATCTCCACAGGAGACCGATAAAAACAGTGCAGAAAAGAAAATAACGACAAAAGTTCTTTTCATTGGATCACCTCCTTTCTAAAAATGGATGTTTTATTTTACCCGGCACTCCATACCAACACAATGCGTTTATATTTCACCATTCATTCAACAACCATTTACCTCCATATCTAAGGCAAAACGTAACTAGGGTGTTCAACGAGTTCCGATTGATCTTTATATATTTGTAATTACTGCCATTATTTGCAATTCGTCAAATTTAAAAGAGTTGAAAGTTATCAGCGGAAAAACCTGCTCTTTCTCGCTATTGTAACCACATTCACGCTCGCGGCTCCGTTTGACTTTAAAAGTTTTGAGAGCACAGAAACAGTCGCCAGAGTGGTAGCAACATCATCCACAATGAGAATTCGCAACCCGGAGACAGGTTTTTTGAGAACAAACGCTTTTTTTAGATTCTTCGCCCTCATCTCGAAGGAAAGATCCGCCTGTTTTTCAGTCTGCCGGATCTTTTTCACAACTGACCTACCCAGCGGAATCTTCAAACGGAGTGACAGTGTCTCAGCTACAATCTCACTCTGATTGAAAGACCTTCTGAATTTATCCCTCAATGTCATGGGGGGGAAAAGTATGAGGTCCTGCTTTAGTATGCCATACGGAATATGATATGAAAGCCACATACCGAATCGACGTGCATAACCGATATTCGGGGCGTACTTCATGTTTTTTACAGCCACTGCCACACTACCGGCGTAGACAAATGGTGAATATAGGCTACTGAAAACGCTCTTCTCGCATTCGCTGCATACATCATACTTCAAGGCATCCGGATAGTAGAGAGAACACTTCGGACAGACGCTTTTTGACCTCATGGCGTAGGGAGTGCACTTGGAGCAGAAAAGTTCTCCCAAGGGAACCACTTGGGAGCATATCATGCATGCACCGGGCAGATTTTTTTCGATCGATTTAAGTAAATTCATAGAAATAATTATATCACTATTTTTAAAGTGAAATAATCTCATTTCGATAGCTTTTGTTGACAATCGTGACCTAATTTTTTATATTGTTTGAGTTATCATTGTTTAAAAAAGAGTGTGGGGTTCTCAATTTTTAGGAGGGAAAACCTTGAAAAAGCTACTACCAATTCTTGTAATTGTTTCATTTTTCTCGCTTTTTGCAGCAGAGACAGTGGACACCGAATCACCTGAAGCGACAAACAGCGAGGAAGTAAACAGACTTCCGGATGAGAAGGTAACCAATCCGCCGGAAAACGTTATAAATCCGGCCGAATTTTCAAAACTCGAGGGAGTTATCATTAAATTTGAGTCACGCAAATATCCCAATATCGATTTTGCGGCTTACTACAACCCTCTTCTCAAGGCCATTACCGAAGCCGGTGTCTACGCCTATATCCTTGAGGATTCCGAGGTGGTACCTATGGTAGAAGATGAAATTCTCAGCATAAGCGGAGTTGACGGCAAGCTGGTAAGCTTCATGGGACTGCCGTTTGCTCCCGATACAATCTGGGCAAGAGATTACGGTCCCTGGTTTGTCTACGAAAACGGCAAGAGAATCATCGTAAACAACCGGTATTTCAACGATAGACCTGCAGACGACGCCATACCTATCGCCATCGGTGAGATCAATAGTGAGAATGTCTACAATACAGGTCTCTCTACGGAAGGCGGAAACTTCATGACGGACGGAAAAGGAAACTGCTGGGTTTCAAACGCTGTTTTCAAGTTCAACGAAAAGTACAACAACATGAACCAGCAAGATATAAAAACCATTTATCACAACTATATGGGCTGTAAAAACATTTACGTTCCGGAACCACCTCCAGCAGCAAACGGCCAGCATATAGATATGTTCGCAAAGATACTCAATCACGACACTCTTCTTGTCGCCAAGACAACAAATGAACTTGGAGCCACCAATGCCGAGGTAGAGGCTCTCGATAAGATTGCCGAATATTTTGCCTCAATCCCCCACCCTGAAAGCGATGAGCAGGGCAAACCGAAAAAGTGGAAGATCGTAAGAATTCCGATGGCAATTGAGGGGAAGGAAGTACAGCAGGAAGGTGCTTACCGGACATTCTACGCACACACAAATTCTCTGATAGTCAACAAGCATGTTATCGTTCCTGTCTATGGAAAGGGTACGGACGAAGCGGCTATAGCCGTCTACAGGGAAGTTCTTCCGGAATTCACAATACTTCAGGTTAATGCAAAAGAGGTAATTGAGCATGGCGGGGCGGTTCACTGTACAACCATAGAGGTTCCCGTCGAAAACTACTCAAAGTGCGGAAACGGTGTCATATCAGACGACGAAGAGTGTGAATTCAACACACTTTCCGGAAAGAGCTGTACGTCTCTCGGCTATGCCGAAGGAACCCTGGCATGCGATGACAGCTGCAAACTTGACATAAGCGGCTGCAAAGGTTTCAAATGCGGTGACGGAATTGTCCTTGAAGGTCAGGAAGTTTGCGATCAGAACACAATAGATTGCACCTCAATCGAAGGTAAAAACTACACAGGTGGAAAAGCCACTTGTAAGAACAACTGTAGCGGTTTCGACGAATCTCAGTGTAAAGTCGATGGTGGAAATACAAGTGGTACGGATGGTACGGATGGTACGGACGGTTCCGACGGCTACGGCGAAAGCGGTTGCGCTCTTACGATTTTCTAAAAACCATCCAACCGACTCCGAATAGATCACACCGGTAAAAACTATCGCACGAACTTCCGAACTTTTTGAAAACCGTCATTCGCAAACCATTTTAATCCTATCCCACCGATTTCTAACCAAGTGATCATTTTTTCAATGAAACAACGTATATTGTTAGAAATTCAAACATTTTACTGAACTCATGAATACAGAAACCCATCTTCACCTAATCTCCCCGGCAAGATGAGTGGAACTCGCTCATTTTAATTTACAGAAGATTTCGAAAAAGGATAAATATCAGTTGATTTTATAGATGCCCAGATCGTCTATGAAGAACCCGTCAGAGACCTTTGTTCCATCCGCAGATAAGAAGAAACGGACGGTTATCGTATTTCCTTTGAACTCATTCAGATCAGCAGAAATGTCGACATATTCAGAGGATATTCCCCCGATATACTTTTCTTTATGGACAAATCCTTCAGAAGCTGTCTCTTTAGGGTTAAGAATTTTATCAAGAGAGCTTGATACAACCTCGATATACAAATAATCCGGAGGTATTTTCCCGGGATTCACTTCCTCTCCTCTTAAAAACACTCTGAATCTCATTTCAATATTTCCGTTTTCCGGCAGTTTGATCTTGGGGCTTTTTGCCATCAAATCAAGGTCATTACAATACTCCTTTTTCAGTCCGGTGGCCAATACTTTCGTATCGTTCCCAAAATCCACATCAGTGTAACCGATTTCCCAGGCAATGCTGCATGATTGATAGCTGCTCCCCAAGTACCAGTCAGCGGGAGCGGAATCACTCTCAAAATCCTCAAAAAAGATTACACTCTCTCCTGCATCTGAATCGGGTTTCTCTTCATCGTCGTTATTGCTGCCGTTGGAATCGGATGATTGTTCACTATCCGAAGTCGACTCTTCATCCGGTTCGCTTCCGTTCCCCGAGCCTCCCTGGTCGGGGCTTTGCTCATTTTCACCATCATGATTGTTTTCGCTTCCCGACTGACCGTCGTCTCCGTCATCGGGCTCTGGATCGACGCTATCATCACTTGCATCCTCATCGTCAGAATTGGATTGATTGTTGTCCTTACTGTTTTCATCTGATTGAGATGCAAAATCTGTATCGTTGGGTGAGTTCTCCCCTTCGTCCTTGTTCGATCCGCTGTCGCCAGGCAACTCACCGGAGCCCCCGCTGTCCTTACTGTCTCCCTTTCCCTTATCCTCCGAATAATCTAAAAAACCGCTTTCATCTTCACTCCCATTTCCGACCTCCTCCGTTATGCACCCCAGCACCAGAAGAGAAAAGAGTAAAACGAAAGAATTTAGCAGTTTAAACATTTTAAACCTCGTTTTTTTTGTCTATTTAACACTATTAAAAATCATAGTATCATTTAGTATTTTTTGTGTCAACGAAAATTGTTGATTTCTCCACTAAAATCAATATATTTTTGATTGTCGAACTCGTCGGCAATTCTTTTTTTAAACGTTACTTGGGAAAATAGAGATGGAAGAGATTGACTGTAAAAAGATCATAAGCCTCCTGAAGAGTGAGGTTCTTCCCGCGCTCGGATGTACCGAGCCGGTTGCTGTCGCACTGGCAGCTGCAAAAGCCAGAAGTTTTATTGACGCCTTCCCCGAAAAGATCACCGTAATCCTCAGCGGGAACGTTCTGAAGAATGGAATGGGAGTCGGTATCCCGGGAACAGGCATGGTTGGGCTGCCGATTGCAGCGGCACTCGGCGCAATAGGAGGAAATCCCGATCGTTCCCTTGAGGTTCTTACAGGGGTGTCGGATGAAGATATCAAAAAAGCAAAAGGTTTCGTGGCCGAGGGCAACGTTTCCATAAAATGCAGTGAAGGCAACGAGAAGCTGTACATTGAAGCTCACGTCGCCGCCGGGCAAGAGATGGCTGAAGTAACCATCTGCGGAAATCACACAAACATCGTAAGAATAGTTCACAACGGAGAGGTTGTCTTAGAAAACATCGATACACGATCAGACCAGAAAGGTTGTTCGGAAGAACTACCCGGACTCTCTATAGAGTCGATCTGCCGCTATGCCGAGACCATTGATCTTGAAGAAATTCAATTCCTTGTTGATGGAGCCCGTCAGAATCAGGCTGTTGGAGAGGAGGGTCTCAAAGGAGAATACGGTCTCCGGGTCGGAAAAACAATAAAAAACCAGGTTTTCAAGGGCCTCGTAGCCGACGATTTGACAAGCTATGCGATGTCGCTCACAGCTGCTGCCTCCGACGCCAGGATGGCCGGCTCCACCCTGCCCGTCATGAGCAACTCAGGAAGCGGAAACCAGGGGATTACGGTAATGGTTCCGATAGTTGCTGCCGCAGACAAGTTGAAGTGTGACGATGAAACTCTTGCAAGAGCACTCTTTGTCGGCAACATGGTTGCGATTCATATCAAGAAATATCTCGGAAGACTTTCCGCCCTGTGCGGCGTAATCGTAGCCGCTGCAGGGGCAAGTTCAGGCATTACCTGGATTCTCGGCGGACGTGAGAGGCAGATCTGCTATGCGATCAAAAATATCGTCGGCAACCTTTCCGGTATGATCTGCGACGGAGCTAAGGCGGGGTGCGCCCTCAAGGTTTCCACATCGGTGAGTGCCGCCATTCAGTCCGCATTTCTTGCAATGGATGAGATATCCATTTCCGAAAGCGACGGAATTATTGAAAAGGATGTTGAAAAAACAATCCGTAACCTTGCAACCATTGGTTCTGAAGCCATGAACGAGACGGACAGGATGATACTGGATATAATGGTTAACAAGTAGCCGCTTTCACGTTTTCTTAAACATTCACACCGACTGATTGATCAAACACCTCGCACTTCCTGAAGATCTAAACATCACCACCGTTCAAACGTCAACCCGCCTCTTTCATAGAATGTGAAATAACTAATATCCTTTATATTTTTATATTATTTGCCTTGAGTTTTTAATTTAATTTATATAAGATATCAATAGGCATTTTTGGCGTAATAGGATTTAAATGATTGATTGCATTTTTAAAAACAAAATTGTTATTCTGCTACTGATAACAGTCAGTTCAGCCCTCCTTTTCGGGCTCAATCCCGATAAAAAAATTCACCATTACGTTCATGAGGTTCGCCAGACAGATGACGGACTACCTCAGAACACCATATTCTCCATGATTCAGTCACAAGACGGTTACATCTGGATGGGAACCATGGACGGTCTTGTCCGTTATGACGGAATCGAATTCAGGGTTTTCAACCGATCCAACGTTGAGGCTCTCCGAAGCAACTACATCAGAACAGTCTTCGAAGCACACGACGGAACAATATGGGTCGGAACGAACGATGGTGGAATTACCGCCATAAATGGAAATCGCAGCACAACCTACACCAGGGAGAACGGCCTCAAAGACAACTCGGTCCGAACTGTTGCCGAATCTCAGGATGGAGAAATATGGATAGGAACCCGCGAGGGAATAAGCCGAATCAACAAGGGAAAAGTTAAAAACATTCCTCTTCCCGCGGAGGACAAGATCAACGTCGTCAGCTCCCTCATATTCGATAGGGAGGGAGTTCTTCGGATAGGAACCGTCGGCGGAGGGATTTTCCTTCTAAGAGATGGAAAAATAGAAAAATTCAAATCTGAAAACCTTTCAACCAAGAACATCAGTTCTCTCCACATCTCCCGAAAAGGCACCATGTGGGTCGGAACAAGAGACAGGGGACTTTATCGATGTGATGGTAAAAAATGCAATTCCCTTCCGACAACAAACGGATGCGATATCAAATCTGTATGGACGGTGCAGGAAGACAGCGACGACAACTTGTGGATAGGAACATGGGGAGAGGGACTTTTCCGATACAGACAGGGTAAGTGCGAGCACTTTTCCGAAAAAGAGGGTCTCTCCAACGATATGGTGATTTCAATTCTTGAAGACAGGGAAAAAAATCTCTGGACAGGAACGTGGACCGGTGGAGTGAACATTTTCAAAAACAGTCGTGTCACCACCTACACAACCATGGACGGACTTTCAGGCAACTCCATCTCAGCGGTTTTCGGAGACAGGAAGGGTATTCTCTGGGTCGGAACAACGGCAAAGGGACTCAACAGATTTGAAGATGGAAAATTCAAATCTCTTTCAATGAAGGAGACTGGGGGCATAAATCAGGTGAGGATTCTCAATTCGGATACAAACGGCAACCTCCTGATCGGATCATGGACCAGAGGCATTCTATCCAGAAAAGAGGAGGAGACCATTCCTTTTGCACCGGGTTACCACGATTTCACAAAAAAGGTTTCCTCCCTTTTTATCGATGAGAACGGAGACACTTGGCTGTCTACATACGACCAGGGCGTAAAAATTCTGACCGATTCCGGATTCAAATCGATAACCGCGAAAGAGGGTCTTACCGGCAACCTGGCATCTTTTGTCTACAAAACAAGAAACGGTGACTACTGGATAGGAAGCTGGTACAACGGCCTTTTCCGTTACAGAAACGGAAAGGTGAAGCACTTCGGAAAAGAGGAAGGTCTTCACGAGAGCAGCATATGGTGCATGCATGAGGACAGTGACGGATATCTCTGGATCGGAACCTACAGCGGTGGAATAATTCTATACCGCAACCAAACATTCACATCCATAAGAAGTAAGGATGGTCTGTTCGACGATCTTGTCTACACAATTGTCGAAGATGACGACGGCTACTTCTGGATGAGCGGGAACAAGGGTATCGGAAGAGTGGCCAGAAGCGAACTGCTCGAATTTACGGAAGGAAAAAAGAGCCGTGTAAGCATGATGAACCTGGGACTCAGCGACGGACTCAAAACAAGGGAGTGCAACGGAGGCTTTTCACCTTCAGCTTGGAAGCATGATAACGGTAAACTCTACTTTCCTACCGTTCGCGGTCTGGTTGAGATCGACCCGAAGAACCTTCCCCAAAATACAATTCCACCGGATCTTTCGATCGATAAAGTTATTGTTGACGGAAGAAGGATCAACCTGGAAAAAAATATAGAGCTTGCCCCCGAAACAACGAAACTGGAATTTCACTACAGGGGAATAAGCTTTTCGGATCCTGTTAAAGTTCAATACAGATACATCCTGGAAGGTCTTGACAGAGAGTGGAGTGAGGCCGGAACCAGGAGAACCGCATACTATATGAACATTCCGCCGGGACACTACAGATTCAAGGTGATTGCCAAAAACAACGACGGTGTATGGAACCGAAAGGGAGCAACCTTCAGATTCTACAAAAAGCCCTTCTTCTACCAGACGATATACTTTAAGATCGGGCTGCCGTTTTTCATCATCCTTTCAGTTATGGGGCTTTTCAGTCTGCGATTACGACAGTTGAAAAACAGGGAACGGGAACTCAAGGCCCTTGTGGAACAGAGAACCAAAGAGCTTCGTGAAGCATCCCTGAGCGATGCTCTTACGGGGCTTCGCAACCGCCGGTTCTGCCAAGAGATGATACTCCCGGAGATAAACCTCTTTACCGAAAGAAAGGAGTATGAAAAGAAACATTCAGAAAAAAGGTGCTCGCTGGAAAACAGTACCATATTCGGTCTTCTGCTTCTCGATATCGATCACTTCAAAAAAATAAATGATGAACTGGGTCACGATGCCGGAGACGCCATACTCAGACAGTTTTCAGAAATTTTGAAAAAGACATTGAGAAAAGACGACTTTGTTGTTCGATGGGGCGGAGAGGAGTTCCTTATCGTGTTGAAGAACACCACTCCGGAAAAAATTGAAAAGATAGCAGGAAAGATAAAGAAAGCGGTTTCCGATACAGAGTTCCGATTCGGAGAAACCACTCTGAAAAAAACCTGCTCAATCGGACACGTTCCCTACCCCTTCTTAAAAGATGAACCGGGAAGACTTTCTTTTGACCAGACCGTAAAAATTGCGGACATGGGTCTCTATTACTCCAAGGAAAACGGAAGAAACCTCTCCGTTGGAATTCGTGAAACAGGAAAAAGCCCTGACGCAGGCGAAACTCTCAACTCTCTGGAAAAGTGTCTGGAACAGAAAATTTTCAAATTATCCGCTTCCCGCTGAATTGCCGGATAGTGACCGATTCCGAAGCCGGCGAATCATGAAAGAAAGAAAGCAACCATCATTTTAATAACCGTGAAAATTTAAAATCTTCCGACAATTTCAGATCGTTTTCCACATTTTTGTTGGAAAATGCATTTCCCTCAGTGAAAACCATCTGAAATCAATGGCAAAAAGGTAGATGCACATAAAAAAGGGCTTTCAAGAACCCCCTCTGTTTTCAACTACATAGCGCGAAAACCGCAAGTTCGCACACCGTAACACTTTGAATTGACTTGCATTTGATAAATGTTGAAAAACTGTTGAGTTGTGTGGAGTAATTTCTGAATGTCACCTGTTGAATAGAAAAAGGCTCTACTTGAATTCGTACCTTCGAAGCTTCCGTATCTCCTCCTTCTGTTTCCGGAATATGTAGGACCCTATCATCTTGAGATCTCTCTCCGAAATCTGTTCGAACTGAGCTCCGATCAGAAAACGGTAGCGGCGGATGCCCGAGTTCCTGCCGTAGATAAGCCTTATCTGTGCCTTCACTATCTTTGTTTTGAATAGGATAAGACGGACGTTGAAGAGTTCATCGGTATTGTACTCGATCTCTCCTTCATCGTTTTCAAACTCCTCGAAGAATGAGGAGAAGGGACTATCGGAATAGAAGGCAATGCCTCCAGTGGAAATATTTTTCACTGATATGAGAACCCTGTTGTCGTTGCGGAAATCGTGTTTCATTGTTATCGCATCAAAAGTGTCCAGATCAAGCCTGTAGGACATTCTTCTCTGAAGCCTGAAAATCTCTTTGGGAAATGTAACCACCAGATACTTCTTTTTTCCGTTGAAGATATAGGGATGAGCAAGAAAAGCGTAGTCGATGTGATCTATCTGAAAATTAACGGCAACAGGAATCTTCATTTTCAAAAGGATTTCATTAGCCTTGAGAGGGACCGCCTGGTCCAGTTTCAGGAAGAGACGATCTCCCCGCCGAGCAACGGAAATGAAACTTGATGAGGCCTTCATGACGGCGCCCAAATTGAAGCACAGTTCACATTTGACTTTATTTTCAACAAGATCCCGAACGAGGGACTCTACCTCGATATCAACGTTGAGGATCTGTAATCCGTCTTCCGGTTTTTCACCTGCACCTATAAGAAATTCAAAACCGCTCATTGATTCCCTCTGAACCTTACATTCAGTTGTATGTCAATTATTCGCAAAAAATTGCCTACCCCCTTTACTTTATGTATTATTCCCGCGGAAATCACCCTTTTTTGGAGGATCATATGAGTAAATTTTTTGAGATCAGATGGCACGGTAGAGGCGGTCAGGGTACTGTTACCGGAGCCAAGTCCCTTGCGGAAGCTGTGCAGGGAACAGGAAGGTACGTTATAGCCTTCCCTGAATACGGTCCGGAACGTCGCGGAGCACCACTTCGTGCTTTCAACAGATTTGCGGATGAGAAAATCCGTGTACACACACCGGTACTAAATCCGAATGTCGTCATCATCGTTGATCCGACACTCATCGGACAGCCCACTCTCGTTTCCGGTATAAATGATGAGACAATCTTCATCGTAAACACCGAAAAGAGTGCGGAAGAGACAAAGAAAATGCTCGGAATAGAGAAGAACACTATCTTCACCGTTCCGGCAAACGCCATTTCCCACTCGGTTTTCGGAAGAGAGATCCCCAACTCAGCCATGATGGGCGCCTTCGCCAAGGCTTGCGGAGACATCATCTCCCTCGAAAAGCTTGTTGAGGAATCCGGTCACATCTTCGCCGAAATTCTCGGAAAGGATCTGGTCGAGAAGAACCTTGAGTGCATTAAGAAAGGATACGAAGAGGGAGTAAAGGCATGAGCGACAAGTACAGATTGAAGGATTGGCAGGAACTTCCCATCGGCGGAGTCATTCCCGAGGGCGGCAACTCTGCGGATTACGAGACCGGTACATGGAGAACATGGAAACCGGTGTGGAATGAAGAAAACTGCATTCACTGCCTCAACTGCTGGGTTTTCTGCCCGGAGGACGCATTCATCCTCAAGGACGGAACAATGCCAAACGGCAAACCCAGAAAAGAGATCAAAGAGATCAACATGTACCACTGCAAGGGATGCGGACTCTGCGTCAAGGAGTGTCCCATAAACAAGAAGGGCGACAAGAAGGCCATCGACTTCGTAAAAGAGGAGATGTAGTTGAACTGCCCATCTCTTGCCGGATGTCCTTTCTTCAACGGACGGATGCCGGCGGTTGAAGCTGCCCAGAAGAATCAATTCTGTCTGGGTGACAACAGTTCCTGCGCCCGCTTCATGGTGGCAAAGGCGCTCGGAAAGGATAATGTTCCTTCGAGACTCTATCCCCACCAGAAGGAAAAGGCAGAGGAACTTATTGCAAAAGGATGCAGAAAATAAAGGAGTAATATAATGCCAAAAACATTAGCGATAACCGGAAACGGGGCTATGGCACAGGCTATGCGCCAGATCAACCCCGACGTGGTGGCGGCATTCCCCATCACTCCCTCGACTCAGGTTGTTGAGGATTTTTCCCAGTTTGTTGCCGACGGTACGGTAGATACCGAGTTCGTTACAGTTGAGAGCGAACACAGCGCAATGAGTGCATGTATCGGTGCTTCCGCTGCAGGCGGTCGTGTCATGACAGCAACAAGCTCCGCAGGTTTCGCCCTCATGTGGGAGATGCTCTACGTTGCCGCAAGTATGCGTCAGCCGGTAATTCTCACACTCGTAAACAGGGCCCTCACAGGACCGATCAACATCCACTGCGATCACTCCGACTCCATGGGAGCCCGTGACGCAGGCTGGATCCAGCTCTACGCTGAGAACAACCAGGAGGCGTACGACAACCTCATCATGGCACCGAGAATAGCGGAGCACATGGGTGTACGTCTTCCCATCATGATCTGCCTCGACGGTTTCATCATCTCTCACGGAATCGAGACAATGCAGCTCGAGGACGACGAGAAGGTAAGAGAGTTCGTAGGTGATTTCAAATCGGTACATCCTCTCAAGGACGTTGAGAATCCCGCAAGCTGGGGTGCACTCGACCTTCAGGATTACTACATCGAGCACAAACGTGGTCAGCATCAGGCGATCATGGATGCAAAGGATGTAATCAAGGAAGTTTCAGCAGAGTTCGAAAAGGTTTTCGGAAGAAAGTACGAGCTTTTCGAAAGCTACCGCCTCGACGACGCAGAGCGCGTAATCGTAGCCATCAACTCCGTTGCAGGAGAGATCAAGGAGGTTATCGACGAGCTCAGGGAGAAGGGTGAAAAGGTAGGTCTTCTCAAGATCCGTGCCTTCAGACCTTTCCCATACGAAGAGATCAGGGATGCACTCAAGAACGCAAAGATCATCACCGTTCTCGACAGAAGCGAAAGTTTCGGTGCATACGGCCCCCTTTTCGGAGAGATCAGAAACTCACTTTTCGATCTCGACAAGAAACCGATGGTTTACAACAGAATCTACGGACTCGGCGGTCGTGACATGTTCATGAGCGACGTCCACAAGATTTTCGAGGAGAACAAAGGTTACCTTGAAAACGGAAAGGTGGAAAAACTGTTTGACTATCTCAACGTAAGAGGAGGGTAAGATGCCTACACTTCAGGAAATGGCGAAAAAAGAGGGTGCATTTGCCGGCGGTCACCGTATGTGTGCCGGATGTCCCGCGCCCATCTTCACCAAAATGCTCACAAGGGTAACCGACTACAACATCGTCGGAATCAACGCCACAGGCTGCCTTGAGGTCGCCTCAACGGTTTTCCCGTACGCCGCATGGCGTATTCCCTGGATCCACACAGCTTTCGAAAACGCAGGCGCTACGGCAAGCGGTGTCGAGGCTATGTTCCGCTCACTCACAAAGCAGAAGAAGCTCGATAAGAAGATCAAGTGCGTTGCAATGGGAGGAGACGGAGGTACATACGATATCGGTCTTCAGTCACTCTCAGGTGCCATGGAGCGCAACCACGACATCGTCTACATCTGCTACGACAACGGTGCCTACATGAACACAGGTATCCAGAGAAGCTCCGCAACACCCATGGGTGCTGCGACAACAACCACA
The DNA here is from genome assembly GCA_942492635.1 of uncultured bacterium. Classification (GTDB taxonomy): domain Bacteria; phylum UBP6; class UBA1177; order UBA1177; family CALOFP01; genus CALOFP01. The sequence goes on along the minus strand of CALOFP010000002.1, from coordinate 544,212 downwards.
CCTGCAGGTGAAGTTATCCCCGGTCGCCAGGGAAACAGAAAGGATCTTACAAAGATCATGGTAGCCCACAACATCGGATACGTTGCACAGGCTTCCATCCACAACCCTGTGGATCTTTCAAACAAGATGAAAAAGGCTATCGAGCACGACGGCGCCGCTTTCCTCAACATTCTCTGCCCATGTATTCCTGGCTGGAGAATCGACGCCGACAGCGCAGTCGAGATGGCTCGCCTCGGAGTTGATTGCTGCTTCTGGCCTCTCTACGAAGTCGAAAACGGCGAATACAAGGTCAACTACCAGCCGAAGGACAAACGTCCGGTATCTGAGTGGATCTTCAAGCAGGGCCGTTTCAAACATCTCAAGAACCCGAAGTGGGCTTACGTTGTCGAAGACTTCCAGAAGGAAGTGGATCGCAACTGGGCATGGATCAACAAGCAGGTTGAAAAATAACTCTGCGGATAATTGATTCCCACACACGTTCAGGCGGGCTTCGGCCCGCCTTTTTTGTTCTTGCAAGCTCAAATGACGCTCCATGTTACTCGTCAATTCCTATCTCCTTAAACTCTAAATCGAAAGCTGATTGCTGTCTTGAATAAAATGCCGGAGAATGGCAATCTGATAAGGTATCCAAATTACTATTTCCAACGCACAAGAAACCTTAACCTATAGTATGATTTTAACTTTCAGCATTTGATCCGTTCGCACAAACTCCAAAAATCCGGCATAAAAATCAAATTTTTACAACAAAAAACTTTCAGTCGAAGCATCTCAAGCCAACCCACTGTTTTCTCTTGCCATAAAAATATTTTCCATTTTATTTAATTTAAATTATCAAATATACTTTCTCATCCACATGTATCAATTTTATCAACTTTAGACTTCTTTTTTGCCAAACATGATTTGACAAGCGAATTTTCCACATTAAAATTCTTATCGTTGGGTCAAAACATTTTTTGGAGGTCACATGAAGAAAACATTGACACTTGCGGTTTTTCTCATCGCCGCCCTCTCACTCTCGGCGAGCGAAATCAAGCAAGCAAATCAAGCATCTACAGCCAGAATAGTGGGTGGAGAAAAGTCATCGGAGGTTTATCCGTGGATGACGGCGCTCATGCGGAACAGTTACGGCGGAGCAAGCCAGTTCTGCGGCGGCGCGCTTATCAACGAAAGCTGGGTTCTCACAGCAGCCCACTGTATCCGCGAAGGATCGCCAGTCACGGCAGGTGAGATGAAACTGGCAATAGGAAGAAACGACTACGACGGTTACGGCGGTGAAGATCGTTACGTTTCAAAGATCATTGTCCATAACGGCTATGTCGGCGGAAACAACATGCACAACGACATAGCTCTTCTTAAACTCAAAACCCCATCAAGCCAGACACCGGTAAACCTCGTTTTACCTTCAAATGCGTCCCAGCTTACCGCTGTCGGAGGAGCAGCGAAGGTTATGGGATGGGGCGCAACCTCCGAGGGCGGTTATACATCGGATTCGCTTCGTGAAGTTTCGGTTCCGATTATCTCCGACGACACCTGTAAACAGGCCTACTCGGAATATGGATACAATGCCGTAGCCGACACCAACATCTGCGCTGGAGTTCAATACGGCGGCAAGGATTCCTGTCAGGGAGACAGCGGCGGTCCTCTCGTTGTACAAAACGGTGGCACCTACTATCAGGCCGGCGTCGTTAGCTGGGGAAAAGGATGCGCCAGATCAGGCTACTACGGTATTTACACCGAAGTTTCCCAGTTTATTGGCTGGATAGAACAGAATACCGGTCTCTCATTTTCTGGCGGATCAACAGCCGCACCTGACGGCTCACTCTCCTGTTCCGAATTCGATGAGGAACTCGGAAAATGTTTCGACACAAAAAAATCGTGTGTCGAGGATGCCAAAAAAGCACATCCCGACGGTGTTAAGCCATACGAAGATCTCATGGCCTGTTCCAAGCAGTACTGCGACGATATAACCGAAGATGAAGCGTGGAATTCGTGCCTTTCCGAAAACTGCAAATCTGTTCACACAGCATGTGTTGATTCCCAGAGCTGCCTTGATTACAACCAGGCTTTCATTAACTGTGAAAAGAACTACGGGACTTGCGGTAAGAATGCGAATGCGAATGTTTCCGTCGAAGGAAAAAACCAATATCAGGCTCTCACCACCTGCCTGGAAAAGAACAAATGTTTCGAAAAAGCAACGGAAGCGGAGTTCAATCAGTGCCTCGATACCAGCTGTAAATCCGAATACGAAACATGCTTCGACGGAACCGGAGATTCTGGAAACGGTGGTGATACAGGAAGCGGAACACTTAATGACAGCTGCGCCGATTACGCATCTGCTGTCCAGAATTGTGTAAAAAATACAAACCAGTGCATCTCAACCGCAGATTCATCAAATGCACAGGGTTCATCTTTGGCCAAAGCTCTCATGAAGTGCGGAAATGAAAAATGTTCATCCGTCCCGGAAGATTCGTTTCAAAATTGCCTTCAGACGCAGTGTTCATCACAGTATCAAAGCTGCGGCTCTACACCCTCCTGTGGAGAATACCTGAAATCCTACAACGGATGCATCGAAAACTTTGACGGATGCAAGAAGAGTGCACAGTCATCACACACATCCGAAGCGGCCACCGGATACGATAAGCTGATGGAATGCCTTGATAGTAACGGCTGCCTCTCAAAAGAGAGCGATGAAGAATTCAACAACTGTGCGGCATCCTACTGCGCAACCCCCTACGAGCAATGTTTGGGAGAAGCTCCTCAGGGCGGTGGTGATGACAACACAGGCGGCGGCGACAATACCGGCGGCGGGGACAATACCGGCGGCGGCGACAATACCGGCGGCGGCGACAATACCGGTGGTGACGACAATACAGGCAGCGACAACGGTACCGGAAATGACAGTGGTAGCGGTGACAACAGCGGAATAGCCGGTGTTGACGAATCGGAGGGAGAAGAGAACTTGGTTGCCGATGAAGACGAATCCTTGGGCTGCTCTCTCTTGCTTCTGTAAACTGATTAACTACTAATCGGAACTTGCTTAAAAGGTTCGTACATTTCAGTAGCCTGTAAAACTTTTTTCCAATACTGATCAGACACTGCATTCAATATGACAAAGATATCTTGACTATTTCAGTCATCAAATTGTCTAGTAAAAAAATATCAAGCCATGGTGACCGCTGATTTTTCTAAAAATAAAATATCAATACCCGAATAACGGCTGTCGAGACGAGATTTTTTTGCTTGAGACAAATCCAACTACCATTTAATCTAAATTGTTACCCTATGATCTATTCCAACAACTAATTCGCCTCATATATTCATAGCAAACAATCAAAAATATTTACACATTGTCTTTATTATTTATTATAATTATGGAATCACAAATATATACTGTAACTTATTTTACTAAAACTGATTATAAAATGAATTTGACATAAGGATTAATCATATTAGAATTCTCATGGTCATGCTAAAATTTTTATTTTTGGAGGTTCCATGAAAAACTCATTGGTACTTGCAGCCTTTATCGTCGCCTCTATATCACTGTGGGCCAAAGGAAAAGAGCTGGAAAATCAAACTCTTTCAACCAGAATTGTCGGCGGAGAACAGTCAACGGAAACCTATCCCTGGATGACGGCATTAATGGAGTTGAAGTGGGGAGATACCGAAGTACAGTTCTGCGGAGGAGCCCTAATCGAAGAGGGGTGGGTCCTCACTGCTGCCCACTGCCTGTTCGAAAACGGTCTCATGCGTCCTGAAGACATGAGACTCACCATAGGAAGAAACAGATATAATGGATCTGGAGGCGAGAAACACACTGTCGTCGAGTTCTTCATTCATGAAGAGTACGACAGAAAAAGAGATTACAACGACATCGCTCTTCTCAAATTGACAACACCTTCGAACCTGAAACCTGTTAATCTTGTTCTTCCTTCTGATGCGCCGAACCTTACGCCTGTCGGACAGAATGCAAAGGTGATGGGCTGGGGAGCAACATCAGAGGATGACTACGATGTGCACACATCTCTCCGGGAAGTTATGGTTCCCATTGTTTCGGACGAGGATTGCATGGAGAGCTACGGTAAAAAAAATATTCTGGACACAAACATATGCGCAGGCTACGAGGAAGGCGGAAAAGACTCATGTCAGGGAGACAGCGGCGGTCCTCTTGTCGTTGAGGCAAACGGAACCTACTATCAGGCAGGAATTGTGAGTTGGGGCGAAGGATGCGCGCTGCCAGAAATGTACGGCGTCTATACCGAAGTTTCGAAGTACATCGAATGGATTGAGGAAAAAACAGGAGTTACCTTTCCTCTCGACACGGGCGATCCGGACGATACCAATGATACCGACGAAGTAGACGACACCGATTTTGCCGTAGACGCGGAAGAGATAAGCGATACAGACGGAACAGAAGGAGCGACAGATCTGGAGGATCCTCCGAACACTGTTGATGCCGACAACCCTTTAGACAAGGGTGACGAGGAAAATTCGAACGATACCGAAAATGCAGATGAGGAAGGCAACGCAGAAAAAAACGATATTGAAGAGAGTGATGACGATGTGAATTCCGTTGAAAATGAGGAAGAAAACCCGTCCATAAAGAAAACGCGCTCTTCTGGTTGCTCCCTTACTATTTTCTAGTAGATTCTACAGATTCTTAATAAGAAGCTCACGATCATTTTCATCGGGAACAAATCCAAGCTTTTTAAAATAACTACGATGCCCCTGATGCAGTGTTCTGGTTACGTATCTTTTGCATTCTGAAAGATTCAGATTCTTCATTCCATGGGAATAGAGAAAGTGAGCATTTTCAAGATCCCTGTACTCGGGAATCACATAGTCGAACACAATCTCAAGTTCATCTTCCGAATTTTTCCTGTAAATAAAAAGACCGACCGGCAACATATTTCTTGTGATGAAGAGAACTGTAGGATTTGCAACTTTATCAAGATCAAATAATGGATAAATGTCGTCGACATCTTCTTTATGGTACGCCAGAAACTTTCTGAGGTAATGGTTTTCTCTATCGGCGATATGAATGAAGTCGAAATAACTTCTGCTTTTGTACATCCGTACAAGATAGAATATATTAACGAAAAAGATCCAACCGTTAACAAAAGCTACGGGATAGGCGTTAATTACAAGACCGTACATAGCAAAAGCAAGAGCTCCTATCATATTTATTATACGGAGCTTAACGATGTTGCTCATCATCAGTGAAATAGCGACAAGAATAGAGGCAAGATACCCGAGCAATTCGATATAGTTCATTTTCCCTCCCAAATACGTATCATTCCCGCTGTCATTATTCCAAAACTATCCTAAAAATCAAGCGAAAAATGTATAATTAAAAAATTTCAGGTAAATATAACAGATGTAAAAAGCAAAAGATTTCTTATTTTGAAGTTTGCAGTTACAAAAAGGTATATCTCAACTTATCTTAATATTTCAAACATGATAACGGTTAAAAGCGTAACAGGCTGCGGAAAAGATATCAACAGGAAAAATAGATTAATAGCGATTTGTTTTTGTTAAGATTTTTGACAAAATGAAGAATACCGACTACTTCTTGAGGATGAGTCCCTTTCCGTTCATCGTGAGTCTGGGTTCATCGCTTTCGGCCTTGCTGAACTCTTCGACTTTCAACTTGCCTTCGAATTTTCCGACAACTTCCGGACCTGTCTCTTCATCCAGCAGCTGGAACCACTGCATGGTCCATGTCGGAGGTATTGTCTTGTTGAGATCGATTTCCATGGGATATTTATCCGTCAGAGGGAACACCTGCATCGCTATTTCGATCCACTCTTTTTCAAAGGGCGTGTCGCTTTTTTCAATCACAACCTTTAGGCTCAGATAAATACCGATAAGTCCCTTCTCTTCAGGTTTTTTTGCAAAATCAAAGACATGCTTGCTGTTTTCGTCATAAACGGTGACCTTCCCATCGAGGATGGAATCGATCTTGTTGTAATGATAGGCAACTTCGGTGGTTTTTATCTCTCCGCAGATTCCTTCGTAGTTTACACTTACTCCTGAGGCGTTGGCGGCACATTCGTTCTTGTAGTCGTTCCCGTCGCAGCCACAAACATTTTTCTGTTCCTGGGAACATTCGGAAAGCTCCGGAATGGCTTCACAGGTTCCGAAGGTCTCATTACCGCATGAGTAGTGATCTTTTTTACAGAACTGATCCGGATCACAATTGTCATTAGTCACACAACGATTATCCGTGTTGTTCTCACTGTCGTTAACCTGTGTATTGTCGGGATTCTCAACGGGATCGTTATCGTTACTGTCTGAATTTCCCGAGTCGTCGGAATCTCCCGAATCTCCGCCATCATCCTTGTCTCCGTCCTGCTTTTCATCTACCGAACCGTTTCCCGGATCTGCAGCCTGATCCTCATCCCCGGTTACCTCAGTATCCTGATCAGCTTGAGCGTTTGTTTCGTAAGGGCTTTTTTTCTTTTTATTTCCGTCGTCACAGGCGGAAATTATCAATAGCGCAAGGAAAAAAACAGCTAAAAACCTCATATCAGCCTCCTAATTTTTCAAACCTTTCTTTTGGGCCTCTTCCTCTGCATTGTGCTTGATGCCCTCTTTGGCACCGAGTTTTTTGAGATAGGCCTCAACATCCTTGTGTTTGTGGCCTCGAGCATACAGAAGGGCGGTAAGTCCGTTTTTCCTATCCTTCTTGTCTATGAGAACGCCCTTGTCAACAAGAACCTTGATCACGTCAAGGTGACCGTGGAACGAGGCGAGAGTGAACGGTGTCCAACCTTCATAATCGAATTCGTCTATGGATATCTTCTGAACCATCTTCTTTTCTTCAACAGGCTTTCCCTCCTTATCTTTCTTCCAGGGAACAGCTACGAATTTTTCGATCTTCTCCTTTCCCATATCGATGAGGTAAGCAGCTGTCGCCGCAAGTCTCTTCTCCTTTTTCTCATCGCCCTTAGGCTGATCGACGACGTAGAAGAGAGGATTTCTAAGGAATTTCCCGTCTGTTTCCTCTATTTTCGCACCGTTTTTCACAAGTGCCTTCATTATCTCGACATATCCGCCCTTTGCAGCGTACATGAGAAGATTGATCCGCTTGTTGTCGTAGGCTGTCACCATCTCCTTGCGTTCCTTCTCTACCTCAACCTCTTCCTTTGTCTTGGGATCGACTTCGAACTCCTTGTACTTGATGATCTCTTCAACGAGCACAGGAACCTTCTTTTTTATAAGGACGTCTACAATATCCCCAAAACCCTTCTCTACTGCGTAGAAGAGAGGTGTCTTTCTGCTCTTTTCCTCCGTATTCACCTCAATATTCTGATCGATGAGAAACCTTGCAACGTCCCTGTTTTCAGCCTTGAGAGCAAAAACAAGAGCGGTTTTTCCGTACTTGTCCTGCATATTGATATCGATTTCGCGTTTGAGAACATCCTTTACCATTTCCACATCTCCGCCCTGGGCTGCGGCCATCAAGGTTGTTCTTCCGAAATTGTCGACCACCTTGAAGTCGGCTCCCTTTTCAGCAAGGAGAGCAACCGTATCCTTCTGTTTTTTTCTGAGTGCAGAGAAAAGAGCAGTTGATCCGTCGGCCCTCTTCGCATTTACGTCGGCACCCTTTTCGATGAGCATTCTTACCAGATCCTGCTTGCCGGAATCCACAGCGTACATGAGGAGGTTTTTTCCCTGCTCATCGGCAGTGTTGACACTGGTTCCCGCTCCGAGCATCTTTTCCACCTTTGCATTGTCTCCTGCCTTTACAGCCTCGATAATCTCAGGCAGTTTCTTCTCGCCTTCAAGGCCGCTACCCTTGTCGTAGCGACTTTTTATCTTCTCATCCTTTACCTTGTCGTGCTTTTCTTTCAATTTCGCCGTCTCCTCCATCTTGCGCTGCATGGCGCTCTTGCCACCCTCGCTGCAGGAGAGACCGAAGACTCCAACGATTACTAAAATAGAAACAAATGTCTTTTTCATCTTCCTATCTCCTATAATAAAAAATGTGAAACCGCAACGTTAACTTAACATATCACAATTAGATAGGTTTTACAAAAATTTTTCCCGGGACAATTCAACGGCTTGAAATTCTACTTGACAAAGTTTTCCTGAAATCTATACTTGCGTCGAAATCTTGTTATTTTCGGAGAAATTCTATGGAAAATTTGGGGAGACGGAGAATAGAAGCGGTGGTTTTTCTCATCGTTTTCTTTGGCATTTTCGGTGGCATCGGCCATCACATGGGTGTTTCAAACATGCTGAATACGCTGATGAAAACAGCCCACGACCTTTTGATGAACACTGTTTTTTACATTATGGGAATAACGGTTCTGGCAGGAGCGCTCGGCAAGCTTCTCATAGAGTTCGGAGTCGTCAGACTTCTGGAATCCATCCTTGCACCGTTCATGCGCCCGATTTTCGGCCTTCCCGGAGTTGCGTCACTCGGTGCCCTCATGACATTCTTTTCCGATAATCCCGCGATCATCAGCCTCGCAAACGACAGGAACTTCAGCGAGTACTTCAAGAAACACGAACTCATCTCGCTTACCAACTTCGGAACAGCCTTCGGAATGGGACTCATCGTAATCACGTTCATGACCGGAAACGGCTACTTCGGAGCAGCCCTTGTAGGATTCTTCGGAGCCATAATCGGAGCCGCCGTTTCGACACGAGTAATGCAGAAACTCATCAAGGGAAAAGTTGCGAAAAAGAAGGATCTCACAGCCGACGGAGATGAGGACGCCATCTCATTCAAAAGTGAAGGATCGTTGTTCCTCAGATTCCTCAATGCCATTCTGGACGGAGGAAAACAGGGTGTGAGCCTCGGACTCGCAATTATCCCCGGCGTTCTCATAATCAGCTCATTCATCATGCTAGTAACATTCGGTCCCCACGATCCATCAGTCGGGTATCAGGGACTTGCATACGAAGGTGTCCCGGTACTTCCCTACCTCGCAGGACACGTCGACTGGCTCTTCAAAGCGCTTTTCGGATTCGAGTCACCCGAACTCATAGCATTCCCCATTACAGCACTCGGAGCCGTCGGAGCCGCACTTTCACTTGTAAAGGCGTTCATCGCAAAAGGAATCATCGACGGAAACGTCATAGCGGTATTCACAGCGATGGGAATGTGCTGGAGCGGATACCTCTCCACCCACACCGCCATGCTCGACGCTCTCAACTACAGGGAACTCACATCCAAAGCTCTCATATCACACACAATCGGAGGACTGGTAGCCGGAGTAAGTGCCCACTACATATACCTTCTCATCTCACTTTTCTTCACAATTTAAAACCTGATTTCCATAAATTTTTCAGCAAATTAACACAGTAGTTCAGATTGAGAACCAAATTCTCCAGTTCGTATTAGTTGTAATTGATTGGATTTCTTAATTTGAATACTTTTGAACTTAACTTTTCAATCCCGAAGCTCATCAAACGGACACGACTCCTGGTAAAGCTTGCAGTAGCATTTCATGTCTCTCAATATCGAATGGGCCCTTCCCTGCTGAAATACCAGGTTATAACCTTCGAGTGAAGGGTATGATTGGATAACTGTCGGATAAGGGTAGTTTTCTTCTATTACGGTACAAAATTTTTCAGCCAAATCCGTTCTGTAAAAGCATATGCGTAGATCTGCAGCTCCCGCACTTTTTGTACGGCTTTCAGTGTAGACAAGAAGGTTCCCTCTGAGCTGATCCGGGTAGTATTTTCTGGCTTCATTATCAGGCTTTATGTAAAGATCCTTATACTTGTTCTCCTTTCCTGAGATATCCACTTCCACAAGACTGGTACCGTATTCTCCAGCGGCGTATATGATTCGGTGCGGATTATCAAGGTCTGGCGTCGGTCGACCTCCCTTTTCATTGGGTCTGTTGATCTGTCTGCAATGTTCTGATGGGATCGTCGGACCTTTTGATAGATCACAGGCGTAGCTGATTAACCTGTCGTGGAAGTAGAAAGTATCCCCGATGATGTAACTTTTATCAAAGTTTCCGTCTCCTATGGGTTTCCATTTCCACTCTCCGACCCGGGCGTAAATAGTCTCTTTTTTCTTTTCCTTTATATGATCGATGCTGAGCACAACCCAGTTTTTCCCTACGGCTGGAGGATTGATGAAAGATACCTGGTTATCATCATCCGTATAGATCATTTCGAAATGATATTTGCCGTTTTTACCCGAGGCTGAAATAACATATGTCCTGTAATCGATAGCATTGCCAACATAAAAAATGAATCTCTCATAGCCATAACCAGCTTCTGTTCCACACCTTGATACTGCGTAGTACTTGTTCTTTAAAATATCATATTCTACCATTTTGAAATCTTTTCCTTCAGGATCAAGTCCCTGGCTAAGGAAAATCCCTACTTTCCCATTACTCAAAAATGTCTTCGGAAAGAAGGCATATCCATTCATGCCGAATCCCGTTATCGCTTTATCACATGGAGAGAGAACATCTTTCCATTCAGGATCTTTTTCTGCAGTCAAGGGCCTGTTTTTATCCTCCAAATCACAGGGATAGGGGTAACACTCTTTATCCGGAAATTTTTCATAAAGCATCTTGTTGATGTTTTTGGTAAGGTTGAGTACACATTGTGGATCCCAATCTTTCGGCTTATCACATTTTCTGCAGAAGTGTTTCCGTCCGTTCTTATCAATGTAAGGAAACGGTGCTTCATCCAGCGGAGGGCAATCGAGAGAATCATAATCGACATCGGAATCTACCGTCTCAATGTCTTCATCCGGATCTTCATTGTTATCTATATCCGAAATGTTATCATCTTTCTGTCCTGAAACCGAAGGGGAGGTAGATTTCCTCCCCTCGGAATTGCAGGACACAAGAAATACTAATGCTGAAAATAGCGGAAAAAGATATTTCATGTCATGTCCTTTGAAAAGTTATTCATTTACTACTCTTTGAGTTCGTACTTCTTAATTAAAATGTAGCCGTTTTCCACACTGTAAATGCAATTTCTGAACTTGTAAACATTCTCGAAAACATTTTCCGTTGCCATATATTCTTCGAAATCAGTAGAGGAACTGTCTGTAACAATTCTGCCCGCTCTGTTTCCTCCAATGCTGAAACAGGCCGATTTGCCATCTCCCGCAACCTTCAGTTTTCCGGAACCTGCCGGAATTTATCGCAAACCACTGGATGAATTTATCTAAACCGCTTAACTTAAAATCATGGCATATTATTTAAAACCTTGACAAATATTTACAAATCACAGTTATTGTGCACATCGCCAACAACACTGACTAATTATCTTGTCAATAAATTATTCAAATTTTCATTAAAAATGTTTGGCTTCAGGAATCAAAAAACGTTGTTGTGAAATACATTTGCGATCTTTACAAACTACCTTTACTGGCATGATGTGATTATTCCACCTTTTGGGACCGCTGTCCCAGTAAAAAACTTTTTATTCTTGTATTTTCAAGATATTGAATAATGCCAACTAAAAGTAAAACGTCTTATGAAGATGGAAAAACTTTAGTTTTTGTTTTCTTATTTAAACAAAAAATGTTGTGATTGTTGTTTTTTGAAATTTTGGGATTGACCACAAAGAGCAAAGGCGCGCCTTGCGGCGCGCCTTTGACATCTTTTGGAGTCTACTTAGAGGTCACAAATGAAAAGACCTGTATGCTAACCCTTCCCCTCCCACAAGAAAAGGTCAACAGCCTCTTCGTCTTACTATAAAGCAACAGGTGTGCCAAAGCAAAAAACAGACAAAAAATAATATTGCACACCATTGCATTTATTGGCTTTTTTCTTTTTCAGGAAATTTTCAACATATCTTCAGGTCAACATGAAAATGTCCTTATCAATCATTTTTGACAACCTTCAAAAACACTTTTCAATTACACTGTAAACAATTAATTACACCATCCGATTAACGTATAAAAAAAACCCCCGTGAGGGGGTTAAAAAAAATCTGCTCTCGTCAGTGAAATTTAAGGACATCTTCCGGAGAAACTCCAAAAGACTTGTGAGTTACAGTGTTGCAAAGATACAGCACTAAGCTGCAGTTTTGTAGAAGTTGTGTTGTTTGAAAGAACAGACTGTAGTTTGTTGAAACACTTTCTATACAAGCAAAATTCATACCTCAAGAAAATCTACAGTAAAAACAATGTATAGCTATTCGGAAACAAAAGGGATTCGTTACACGAAGTCACAATGTGAAAAAATAAACAGATGCCGATTTCAAAGCTTTCTGTAAAACTTCTTTAACATTGAAGTGTTAACACTTTACAGATTTAAAGAATTTTTAAACAAGAATTCAGCTGCCGGACCCGCATTCAACCGTTTTAATTTTCAAGCGCCAACGTCGTTATTTTAAACAATCTTAACGCCGGACCACTGATGGCTCTGTTGAAAAAATTCTCGACCGTCCGATTTTTTACTTGAGCGCGACTTTATGAAAAAATCCATAGATTTTCAAACTTATGGGAGTTCAGCCTTCGGAATCATCTACCGCTTGAGCTGCATGATGACATCGAGCATCTGATCGGTTGTCGTGATCGCCTTTGAATTGGCCTGGAACCCTTTCTGGGTGACAATCATATCAACCATCTCCTCTGCCATATCGACGTTGGACTGCTCGAGGGCGTTACCCTTAACTGTGCCTCTGCTGCCTGTGTTGGCTTCACCGACAAGCGGCTGTCCGGATTGTGTTGTTTCGCCCCAAAGGTTTCCACCGAGTTTTCGAAGGCCCGTGTTTGAGGTGAAATTCGCAAGTGCGACCTTTCCGAGGTTAAGGATCTCGCCGTTGCTGTAGGCTCCGGTGATGAGCCCGTCCTCGGTTACGTTTACGTAGCGGAGGTTTCCGGTCGGGTAACCATCCTGGCTTACGAAGTGAACGTTGGACTTGGAGGCGTACTGGGTGAGCCCTACCTGATCGGGATCCGTCGCTCCCGGAGTTCCGAGATCGAGGGCTACGGTCTGGGGGTTCGCTCCCGTAAAGGTGACTCCAAGGGTGGGATTGGCCGGAACGAGTGCGTTGAGTGTTCCGTCGTTGTTGAATGTAACGGTACCGGTACCGACGATAAGGGGTATTCCCGCCGCACCGCCTGCGGGAGCTGTAGCCTCTCCGCCGTCAACAACCGCGTTGTATGTCCACTCGTTAACTGCCGGTGCCGGGCTCTTTGTGTAGTACATGGTAACGTCATGGGCGTTTCCGAGGCTGTCGTAAACGGTAACGACGTTGTGGAAGTTACTTGTGTCCATGGCGGTGTCGAATGATGTGGCATCGAACGGACCTATTGTACTGTCTGCATTGGAATCTAGGTTTGCGTTGATCTCCATCGTTGTCGTCGGGTTGGGCTGGATCTGGGTATCGGTTATCTTGATATCCCCTATGCCGCCTACGATCGTCCCGTCTTCCGACTGGGGATCCACTCCGTAGCCCTGAATTCTGAGTCCGTCCTGATTTACAAGGTAGCCGTCCTTGTCGAATACGAATTGACCTGCCCTCGTGTAGAAATCACCGGCCACTCCGTTGACGGTTCCGTTCACTACGAAAAAACCGCCTCCGTTGATAGCCATGTCCGTTGCCTGTGATGAGTTCTCAAAACTTCCCTGCTCGAAAAGCTGCTGAACGTTCATCATGGCTGTTCCCATTCCGATCTGGGAAAGGTTTCCCACGCCCAGAACGGTCATGCTCATGAGATCCTGGAAATTACCGCGGGAACGCTTGAATCCTACGGTGTTCACGTTTGAGATGTTGTCCGAGATGATACTCATCCCTTCACCGTTGGCCTTCAGTCCGGAAACACCGGAATAGAGAGAGTTCATTATACTCATGGGCTACCTCCCGATATTATAAATATTGTTTATCCGCGCTTTCTTTGTGAGGATCTTTTCCCCGAGATCGATTCTGGAAAGTTGCATGGGCTGTACCGATTCGGCTTCCGGCTCCGGTTCTTCCCCGTCGACGGCTATCACAGTGCCGAGAACAGCCTTCTCCCCGCCGACAATCAACTCAGGATAGCCGCTTTCGTAGGTTATTCCCGTCACCTTTCCCTTTACGCTGGTCGATGCTTCCACCTTGCCGCCGTCCTTGTTCACCGCCGCTACGTCGAAGGAGTACTTTCCTTCCGGTACGGGATTTCCGTTATCATCCTTTCCGTCCCACTCAACCTTGTGCTTGCCGGCCGAATTGGAACTTGCCTTTATTGTTCTCACCGTTTTCCCGTTTTCGTCGGTTATGGTGATGTCTACCGATTCGGAATTCTCCGGAAGGGTGTAGTGCATTTCCGCAGTCGGATTGCCGGAGGCATCTACGGACACCGTGTTTCCCGCCACCTCAACGATTTTTCCGATGTAGCTTACGGTCTGGGAGTTGGTCCCGGCAGCCTCTACGACGGCCATTGTCTGTATGGAGGCGTTGAGGTTCTGGAGCTGTTCGAGAGAACTGAGCTGGGCCATCTGAGCAATTTGAGCGTTGGCATCCTGGGGCGCCATGGGGTCCTGATGCTGAAGCTGGGTCAACATGAGTTTCATGAAATCGTCCTTACCCAGAGAACTCCTGTCCTTGGCTGTTTTGACGAATTCTCCGCCTAAAAGATTGTTACTTGTCTCTTTTACGTCCATCTTACCTCCTTACGGGTGCCTTTTCCCCTCTTCTCGTCTCTCTTTTTCTCCTCTTTCTTCTTCTCCTCCTTCACCTCACCTTCCGAGGCGATGTTTACACCGCCAAGTTTGATTCCCATTCCGCGAATAGTTTCGGAAATAAGGGCCGAATGTTTCGCCATCATCTCCGTGGCCCTCGCCGAGCCCTTTATGTCGAGGAACAGGGATCCGTCGCTCTTTCGATAGTTCACCTGGATAACAAGTCGTCCCACCTGCTCGGGACGGAGAACTATCCTCATCTTCACACTGCCGTTCTCCTTCGCGTCTTCGCATGCGTTACGCAGAAGGGATGTGATACGCCGTGAGAACTGCTCGTCATCTCCCGCATCCATGGTGAGCGAAGCTCCCTCGGGGCCCTTATGTAGTACGCGTCCGGTAAAGCTCTCAAGTCCCCTCTGAAGCGGCAGAGCTCCGTTCTTTGAATCCTTGTCCGCCTTTTCCTCCTTAAGTCCTTGGGAACCTTTCTCCAAAGAGGAACTATCCTCTTCACTTGCATAATCCGTGCCCGGAACCTTTTCCTGCACACCGTGGCTGAGCTTTCCTGATCGGGCCGATCCGGCTTCAACTCTGTTTTCACTCGCTTTTTCAGACACCTTCTTTTGTTCTTTTTTATTAACGACACTCTCCCGCGGACCGGCTTCGCAGGTTGAAATCACAGGGAGAACCGGGGATGAAGTAGCCTCTGATTTCGGCTCCTGCAGACCGCCTTCACCATTGGCAGGCTCTTTTCCTTCGGAGATTGTTGTTCCGCTCTTTTTCAGTTTGGAACAACTTTCCTTTTCGGTCGTTTTTTTCGCAAGTTCAGCGTTTTCCGATTTCGATTTCGCTCCTGAACCGGTCGATTTTTCATCGGCGGCTTTTTCTTCCCCTGTGATTTCGGATACCGATTTCAGACCTTTTGCGGATTTACCTTCGTTCTTTCCGATCAGATCGGCTTTTTTAGATTCCTCAGCCTTTCCGAACTGATGAGCTTCACCGGCTGCTTCATCATCCGAAACCTTTTTCCGGCCCTGCTTTCCCGACTTGACAGGAGAACCGCCTGAGCCCTCCATGAGAAGCTTTGCTGCGGCTTTTTCCCCGTCGCGTTTGCTTGAATCCCCGTCTGCTTCCGCTTTTTTCAAAGGCTTCATGATGGAATTGAACAGGGACTCGAATGCGGATTCCTTTTCCTTCGGACTTTTCTCCTGTTCCGGTTGTTTTCCAACCGGAACAGGAGAGAGCGAGTTTATTGAAAGATCACTTTTCACCCTTTCCTCCTTCTGTACCGAGCAGCTCTTCACCCTTTTTCCTCAGATTCTTTTTCTTTCTCTCCTCGGCCATTCTGTGGGAAATCTGAGCTGCAAGTTTCGGATCGAGATTCTGCATAATTGCGGCTGTATTTCTTGCGGGAAGGGCGAGAAACACCTTGACCACGAGCTTCATATCCATCTCAGGAACAATGAGCGCAGCCTTCTTCGCCTTGATTTCCTTAAAACTGCGGATTACCTTGTTGAGTTTGGTCTCCTCCTCCTCTGTCAGCTTCTCATCAAATTCGGAAATCGTGTTTTTGAACTGAGCGAGCATGTTATCGAGATTATCTATCTTCTCCTTGTCCTTTGAATTCTGCTTTTCAATGATCTGGGTGATGCTGCTTAGAACCTTCTGGAACATCTCCTGCCTTGTCTTGAGAGCGTACTCCCTCTTGTCAAGATCGATTGAACGCTGCTTGACGGCCTTGAGGAGATCTATTCTGTCCTTTCTGGAGAACCGCTCCATCAGCAGCTTCACCTCTTTTTCTCCTGCCTGCTCATCTATGGAAGGTTTTTCCACCACTCCTTTTTTTGACTTGCCTGCCTTGAGTTCGGTCTGCTGTCCGAAAAGCAGATAGAACCCCAGGAACAGGGACAGAAAAAGGACTACCCCCTGAAGATACCTACCCCTCATTCACATCTCCCCCATCCAGTTTTGCGATTATCTCGCCGGCAAGGTGCCATGATTTTTCCAGATCAAATTTCTCATCCATTCCCTGTCTGAGAAAAGCCGTGATATCGTCGATAACCCTGAGACTTTCATCGATCTTCTTGTTGCTGCCCTTTACATAGGCACCGATATTAATCAGATCTTCCGCATCCCGATAGACACTGAGAAGATCTCGAAGCCGGCCGGCCATTCCCCTTCTTTCCGAGGATACGACGTCTCCCATGACTCGGGAAACCGATCCGAGCACGTCGATTGCCGGATAGTGGTTCTTCGAGGCCAGATCGCGGGAAAGAACTATGTGGCCGTCCACAATGCTTCGAACTGCGTCTCCTACAGGATCGTTTATGTCGTCTCCGTCCACGAGGACGGTGTAGAGTCCCGTGATGCTTCCGTCTCCGTCCGTTGTACCGGCACGCTCCAGAAGTTTCGGAAGCCCGGCAAAGACACTCGGCGTGTACCCCTTCGTCGTAGGAGGCTCCCCGACCGCCAGACCGATTTCACGCTGCGCCATGGCGAAACGTGTGACGGAATCCATCATGAAGAGCACCTTCCGGCCCGTATCCCTGAAGTATTCCGCGATCGCCGTTGCCACGTAGGCCCCCCTCATTCGAAGAAGGGGGGACTGGTCGGATGTAGCCACGACTAGAACCGATCTTTTGAGGCCCTCTTCCCCGAGGTTTTTCTCGATGAAGTCGCGCACCTCTCGTCCACGCTCTCCTATCAGCGCTATTACGTTGACGTCCGCATCGGTATTCTTGGCCATCATACTGAGAAGACTACTCTTTCCGACACCGGAACCCGCCATTATGCCGATTCTCTGACCCTCTCCGCAGGTTGTAAATGCGTTTATGGCCTTTACTCCGAGATCGAGCGGACTTTCAATCATCTTCCTCTTCATCGGATCCGGCGGATCGGCGTAGAGAAAACTTCTTTTACCGTTGAGGTTGAGCGGGCCCTTTCCATCCATCGGCTCTCCCAGTCCGTTGAGCACTCTGCCCAGAAGATTCTCTCCGACCGGAATATAGGCCTGAGTTTCAACCACCTTTACCCTTGAGCCTGGCCTTACCCCCCTCACATCACCGAGAGGCATGAGAAGCACGTTCTCTCCCCGAAACCCCACAACCTCGGCGGGAACTGGGTTTCCGCCGTATGAGGTGTAGATTGAGCAGAGTCCTCCGAGGCTGGCGTTGGGAAGCCTGGCCTCAAGAACCAGACCGATCACCTGAGTGACCCTGCCGTAAAACTCAACCGTATCCACGGAAGAGAGAGTCATCACCTTCGACCTGAGCCTGTTCACTACGCTACTGACCATTGACGTCCTCCCTGAGCCAATCCATGACACGGCGAATCTGGTTGTCTATCGAATAGTCGTAAACTCCATCATCCAGCTCCGCAACGATTGATTTTTCCTCCATGTTCATATCCCTCTGGATGGTGACACCTGTGCTGGAGATATTGGAAAATGCCGGGTGAAGATCAGGGCTTACCCGAAGAATTATCTTTGCCGCGTCGGGATTATCCGTACGGATTCGTTCTACGAGGACAGCGAGGGTGTCGTCGTTGAGATTCTTTCCTATTATCTTCCTGACCGATTCATCCACAATC
Organism: uncultured bacterium; assembly: GCA_942492635.1. Taxonomy (GTDB): domain Bacteria; phylum UBP6; class UBA1177; order UBA1177; family CALOFP01; genus CALOFP01. Next base: position 526,030 of record CALOFP010000002.1, on the reverse strand, counting down.
GTGAGAACTCCATCCCAGAGCGATTCGCTGTCGGCTCTCAGGGAATCGACAGAATCCTTCAGATCCTGCTCCAACCTCTCCAGTACCTTTGTATTCTCCTTTCTCGCATCCGCCATACCTCGCGAGAATCCCTCGGCACGTCCACGATCGTAACCCTCTTTTCTGAAATTCTTCTTGATCTCCTGCATCTCGGCATCACGCTGTTCGAGAACCTCGCGCAGGTAGAGAATCTCCCGTTCCATCTCTTCGACAAGGTTTCGCTCTACCTCGACAGTTTCCTGAGCAACCTCCCCCTGATGGTTTTCGGGAATAACCGGCTCTTCAGGTGAGTATCCGCTCTCTTCGGGCTCCTCCGAAAAGAGAGGTTCAACCACACTTCCGGCTTCTGCAACAACCGGAATGTCGAAACTTCTTACGGTATCTCCCACCCGCATGTTGAAGATATCGATCTCTTCAACGGTGGAGTAGTGTCTGGATCCGCTTTTTATCACCTTGCCGGCCATCTCGCACCTCCTAGATCAGCTCTTCGCCGCCGCCGCCGAGGACAATCTTGCCCTCTTCCTCGAGTTCCATCGCCCTGCGGACGATCTTCGACTGGGCACCCTCGACATCCGAGAGCTTCACCGGTCCCATTGTCTCGAGGTCGTCTCTTATCATCTCCGCAGCCCTGGCGCTGACGTTTCTGAGTATTTTTTCCTTTAGATCGTCACTGGCACCCTTGAGTCCGAGAATGAGCGTCTCGTTGTCGATCTCCTTGAGTATTGTCTGGATTCCACGATCATCCACGTTGATAAGATCCTCGAATACGAACATGAGTCCGCGAATGTTGTCCGCAAGCTCGGGATCGGTCTCCTCAATCTCAGAGAGGATTTCAGTCATGTTGGATTTGTCCATCTGGTTGAATATCTCGGCAACCTGATCCAGACCACCAACCTGCTCACTTGAAAGAGCACCCATGGACTTGATCTCATCCTCGATAACCTCCTCTATATCCTGAAGTATTTCAGGAGAAACAGGATCGAGGTTACACATTCTTATCACGACATCCGATCTCACTTCGTCGGGAAGAATACCGAGAACCTGTGAAGCCCTGTCGGGATCCATGTAGGCCAGAATAAGGGCTATCGTCTGGGACTGCTCCTTTATCAGGATGTTGGCAGTGATCTTGGGATCGACGGTGTTGAGAAACTCCATGGCGTGGCTTGTGGCGTAAATATCGCTTAGAAGATTTTCCGCCTTCTCTCCTCCGAGAGCATTGGTTACGGCCTTTTTAAGAAAATCCTCCGTACCGAGAATGGATTTTCCTGCCTGCTGGGCCTCCTTGATGAACTCCTTGAGTATCTGGTCCACCACTTCCGGTCCGATATCTCCCATCCTCGTTGTTATCTGTCCTATTTTCCTTATCTCTTTATCGTTGAAATTCTTCAGTATCTGCGGAGCAACATCGTCACCGAGCGCCATAAGCAGAACTGCAGCCTTTTCAAGTCCGGAAACCTTTGCCATCTCCCCCTCCTACTTCTCCGACATCCACTTCTTGAGGATGCGTGTTGTCACATCGATATTCTTTCTGGCATAGTTGATTACCAGAAGCTGCTCACGGGGAATTGAAATCCCGAGGCTCTCCTCAATCTCCGCCTCCAGCCTGTCGATCTCCTTCTCCTCTTCGCTTTTTTCGATCGCCTCCGGCTTCGCCCTCTCTTCGCCGGGAAGTTCTGCAGCTTCAAGCACAGCGCCCTCAGGAGTTACCGGAGCCGGAGCAAGTGCCCGAATACTCTTGAAAAGCGGTCTGAGCACGAGAAGAAATATGAGCAGCAGGGCAACAAGCGGAACAAGGTAGCGCAGAAGGTATGGAAGAAGCTTCTCATAAACCGGCACCTCGGCAGGTGCCGTAACCGGTGCAAAGGGAATACTGGTCACCACAACCTGGTCCCCCCTGGCCGCATCGAAACCTATGGCCGTTTTTACCAGCTCCTCTATTCTCTTCAGCTCCTCGTCTCCAAGAGGAACTATCTTTGTTTCTTCGTTCTCGACGATCTCCTTTCCGTCGAGAACGACCGAAACCGCCACTTTTTTGACGGAACCGACATTTTCTCGAACCTTTCTTACGGTCTTGTTTATCTCAAAGTTGGTCGTAGACTTCTCAAGGTTGCTCTGGGAACCGCCGGCCTGGTTTGTCGCCTGACCGGCACGTCCGGGAAGGTTGGCCTGGGCCCCTGCCAATCCGCCGGGCTGTCCCTTGGTTGAAATCTTGCTCTCCTCCGTCTTTGTTTCACTTCTAACCGCTGTCACGTTCGGATTGTAACGTTCCTCCTCCCGTACACCACGATCAAAATCCATATCGGTGTTGACCGTCACCCTGGACTTGCCTTCGCCGATAACCGGGTTGAGAAGCTTCATGATGTTTCCTTCCAGTCTCCGCTCAACCTTTCTCTTGTAGGCAAGCTTCTTTCCGCTGAGACCTTCCAGCTCATCGTCGGCCCCGCTCAGGACATTTCCCGAAGAGTCCACAATGCTGACCTTATCCGGGCGCATCCCCTCAATGGAGCTTGAAACCAGGTGAAGAATTGAGCTGACGTGGCGCTGGGAAAGGGCCCTTCCCTTATAGAGGGTTACCATAACCGATGCGCTCGGCTCCTTCTGATCCTCCACAAACATGCTCTCCTTGGGAAGCACGATGTGTACGCGGGCAGCCTTTATGGGTGAGAGATTCGTGATTGTACGACTGAGTTCACCCTGAAGGGCTCGAACCATGTTAACATGTTCAGTGAATCGTGTAAGAGTCGTAACATCCTGCTTATCGAAAATCTCGTATCCCACACCTCCGCCCCGGGGAAGACCTGCTGAAGCCATCTTGAGCCTCAGATCAAGCACCTTGTCCTTCGGAACGGTAATTGCGGAACCGCCGGACTGCAACGTGTAGGGAATCTTCTCCTTTTTCAGCTCCTCCACGATCATGGCGCTGTCCTCGGCAGAGAGATTTGTGAACAGGAAACTATCCTCGACAGCTGTGGAACCTGCAACCACGGCAACGATCACAGCAAGTGCAACCGCCAGAACAGCTCCAATGGAGATCTTCTGAGTCAGCGACAGTTTTTCGTTAACCTGCTGTAATCTTTCCTTAATCTGCAGCAGCTGATCCTTCATCTAACCCCCCGTTATCCCTGCATCCTCATAATAGTATTGTAAGCCTCGAGAGCCTTATTGCGAACACCCGTCATAAGCTTGAGACTGATATCCGCCTTCTCCAGCGCGATCATTGTTTCATGAATGTTACGGCTCTCTCCCGTAAGCATTCCTTCCACAGCATGATCCGCCTTTACCTGCTTATCATTCACACCGTCAATCGCTCCCATGAGCGCCTTCTTGAACTCACCGTTTCCCGAATCATCCTTACCCTTACGCTCGATTTCAAGCTTGGGAAATTCGACATCTATTCCGCTGATTCTCATTGCTCACCTCCTCAGGTTGCGATATTGAGGGCCTTCTTAGCCATATCCTTTGCAGCCTGTATGCTGGAGGCGTTCGCCTCGTATGACTTTGTAGCCGTAATCATATTAACCATCTCCTCGACAACCGAAATATTCGGATAGGCAACGTAACCGTTATCGTCCGCATCGGGATGATCCGGTTCGTATTTGAGCTGAGGCGCAGCCTGATCCTCGACGATCTCCGAGACCTGCACTGCAGGAGCCTCATTCCCATCGTCCTCGTTCACCTCGGGAAGAGGAGTAGCCTGGAAAATAACATCCCTCCTCCGGTATGGACCGCCGCCCTCGGTTCTCGTGGTTCTGGCGTTTGCTATATTGGAGGAGATGATGTTCATCCTCTTTCTTTCAGCCGACATGCCGGCCGAATTAATTTCCATAGAAGTAAAAAGATCCATTCAACCCTCCTATTTGGCAGCTTCCTGAGCCGCGTAACGAAGCATCCCCAGCTTCTTCTTCAAAGCCGTAGTGGAAGCGGAATACATCAGTGAATTTTCTGCCATTCTTGCCATCTCACGATCGAGATCGACACCGTTTTCGTCGATACCCTCCGCCTGAACGACGTAGTTCTCCGGATCCACGACCTCCTGAAGCATCCCGTCCCTGAAATCCATATGCATATCATCCGTCAGAGTCATCTCGCTGAGAGATTCGCCGGCACGATCCTTATCATAGACCGAATTCAGAGCCTCATCGAACCTGATATCCTTCGACTGAAAGCCGGGCGTATTGTGATTCGCCAGGTTACTGGAAATGAGATTCTGCCGCTTGAGACGAAAGGAAAGATCCTTTTCAAGCGCCTTGAAATTGACATCAAACAGGGCCATCGCGTCCTCCACCGAAAGGTTACTACCGTTATACTTGCAAAATGGATGCCAACGATGGAAAAACTCTGAGGATTCGGATGAAACAGGGAAATCGGGGATTGAAAAGCTCAGACGTCGAGGAGGCTGAGAGATCGTAATTTCATATCTGAACTCAAAGTCAAATGAAGACACCCCGGCCCGAGGGTCGGGGAATTAACCCTTTAAAGATTAAAGAAAACTATGGTCTCTCCGACAGGGAAAAATTGCAAAAGATATCTCTTTGAATTTATTGCAAAAATTATTTTGTATTGGAAACAGCTTTCAGGTTGAAAAGTCGAAAAGTTTGGAAGTGGAACCGTTCCGGATCATCTCCCTCCCATTTTTCAACTTATAGACTTTTCAACGCTACCGATTCAACGACCGCTCTACGCGATCTCGATTTTCCTCTGCTTGGTCTCAGGCATCTTGGGAAGTTTCAGTTTGAGAATTCCGTTACTCTGCTCTGCCGTTATTCCGTTGAGATCAACACTCTCGGGAAGTTTGAACGACCTTGAAAAGGCTCCACGTCCAGTCTCCTTGATGTGGAAAATCCTATCCTCATCCTCACTCTCCCTTTTTCCCGAAATTGTGAGAACGTTTTTCTCTATTTCGATTGATACATCCTCCTTGGGAACACCTGCAAGTTCCGCACAGATGATAAAGCTGGAGTCGGTCTCCTCGATATCCACCAGCGGCTTTGCCGGATCAGGCATATCGTCAAGTGATGTCTCAAAAAGGTTATCCATAAGCCCTTCAAAAAGGTCGGCTGCATCTTTTCCAAAGTTGACGTTCATCGGTTTTACATAGCTGAAATAGGTCATTTTCTTCTCCATATATTAAAAAAGTAACAATCAAAGATCGTGTTCACACAATTCAATATGCAACCGAAAAGGGAGTTCAACCCCCAGAAGAGAAAAAAATTGCAGATACCGGAAAAACGTCACTGAACAAAAAACAACCTTCCCAAAATAATCAGGATGTTCAACATACTTCCCACTTCTCGAAATGCTAGATATATTTATTTTTAAATTAGTTAAAAGGCTGGACAATGCAGAATATTTGTTTCGCAACAGTTTTGACGACTGTACCGGTCAGGATAATTTTCCAGGCACTTCTCAGTCTGAATACTCCGGGAGCGTTTCTTCACAAAAAATCCAATCGCTGCAAGGCATTAAAAAAGTATCGACAGATCACCCCCGAACTCCTATGCACCTAATCCTCGTACCATGACAACTTTTTTACGTAGTCCCGAAGAACCCTCACCACTTCCTTTTCCCTTGCCGAAATCTCATTCTGGTTGTTGATGAGGGTTTGTGCAGCCTTTTTGAGGGGTTCGAAATTCTCGAATTTTCCGGATGCAAGAATTTCCTCCGCTTTCTTAACCGATCCGACTGAAAGATGCGAAAAGACACTCAACATATCGAGTCCTTCCCTGATTTCGGCATCAAAAAGCTTTCGCGTCTGATCGTATCTGGAGAGAAACTCCTTCCTTTTCCCGTTCATGAAAAGACTTACAAGATAGTTTACAGATCCGTTTCGCATGAAATCGTAACCGTTGGTCTCCTTTTTGAAACTTTGGAAAACAGGCTTTCCGTACTCTTCAGAACCTCTGTAGTCACCCGATCCGTAAAAGAGTGTGGATATCCTGGATGAGATTATGAGTTTATTCAGTTTGTAGGGTTCACGCTCCAGCGCATTCATATAGAACTCGAGAGCCCTCGTCTTGTCCTTATCCTTTTTTGCATGATAATCACCCTGAAGTCTGAGAAAAACGGGATATACGGCAGGAACTTCCCGCATGAAATCGTTGTAGTAGTCGATTGTCATGTTCGCTCTCTCAAAATTTCCCATCTGAATGTAGTTGTCCAGAAGATTAAGAACGGCTATCGACTGAATGAAGGGATCCTCCTCTTCATTCATTCGGATCACCTGGTTGAAAACCTTGGTCGCAGATTCGTACAAAGTCATTCTGTTGAGTGACTTTCCAAAAAGGATGCTGATATCCACGATGTCCGGCATCTCAACCATAAACTCAGGTATCATGTTGAAAAGATTAATTATTGCAGCATACTTTTCTCTATTATAAAGATCCTTTGCAGCTCTCGAGAGTATTTCCCGGCTTACACGCTTTGCGATTGAGCTTGTGACTGAAAGGGGCCATCGTTCGATAACAACCGCCAAAAGATTGACACTGTTTTCAATCTGTCCGTCCCGGTAAAACTTCATCGCCATCTTGAAAAGTATCACCGAATTTTCAAAATCGGTTTTCGCACTTTTCAACGCGCGGTAGTAGAGCTTCATTTTCGGCTCTTCGCCCTCCGAAAACCGTTTTATCTCCTCTATCTGTAACTTCGCCAGCCTCCCACCCTCTCTGTTTCTGTAGTAGTTGAGAGTTTCCTGGTAGGAAGTCAATGCATCCTTGATATCTCCAGCAGCCAGGTGGGTGTCACCTATCCTGAAACTTGCCGCACTGACCAGCTCCGATTTCGGATGATGCCGGATAAGAGCCCTGTAGAAAACTCTGGCCGCCTCATACACACGGTTTATGAGCATCATCTCACCGGCCGTCATGAGGTGGGTTTCCGTTAGAGTATCAAGTGGTTCTCTGGTAGCAAGTCGAAAGTAACGAATTGCCGTTTGCTCCTTACCGTCAAAAACATTTACAAGCCCGAGAAGCATCAGTCTCGACACCTGCTCATGCTGAGTAAAAGGTCTTATCATCTTTGCAAGGTTCTTTCGAGCTTCTTCGTATCTTCCCGCCATGAAAAGATATTCGGCGTAACGTACTATGGCCATGTTTCGATGCTCTGAATCGGGATAACGGTCAATAACCGTCTTGAAATCCCGGGAACCTTCGGGAAGCATGCCCAACCTGTACATGATCTCTCCCATCATCAGATAACCCCAAGGGCTCATGTAGGAAGTTGGGTAGGTAGCCACAGCCGTCCGGTACTTTATGTAGAGATCCAGCCATCTACTGGGATCCACATCCTCTTTAGCGATGAAATCTCTTCTCAAGATGTCGTTTCTCAAGAAATCGCTTATTGCAAAGACAGGAGTTCTTTCATACTCTTCGTAAAGAACATCGAGAAATTTCTCCGCTGTTCTCAGATCTCTACCATTAAGGGCCTTTGCGGCACTGTTGTAGAGCCTGATATCCTTATCGCCTCCTTCCAGAAAAGGGAACTCAGCGTTGTAGGTTATCGCCGGCGTCATGAACGGCACCCCCTTTGCGTCGAGGAAATAGAAGTTATTTGTGTGGGCTATGAGACTCGCCTGAACCTTATCCTCAATCATGAACATTGGGATATGGAAGCGATCCAGCCTTATCTCCGCACGCTCGGCATCACTTTTTATCTTGAATATTCGTTTCTTTCCGACGTCAAAAATGAAGGATCCGGTTTTTCGGTCCATCCCGTGGAAAGTGAGTATTTCAGTAGGTTTTACGAAGACACGAAGAAGATAGCCCCCCCGGATCCGTCTCAGGGCATAGCGCTCTACGACCGTTCCAGGTATAACATTCTCCCTGACCTGGGCTGTAAAATTCTTCGGAGGATTCGTTACAGTAATGTCCACATAGCGGCCTTTCGGCACCTCCTTTACTTCCACATTTGTATCGGGAGTAAGCGATAACATAAGTCGCTGGAATGTTTCAAACTGCTTGTACACGGTTTCCCGCTTGGGCAGCTGAGCAAAAAGCGAAAACGCTGTAAAAAATATGATAATAATGAGAAATTTTCTCAAAAAAACCTCCTTTTCCGGCAAAATCAATGCAAACAGCGTGCCGCAGTCTTTTCACGGACTTCAGGGACAGTGATGACTGAAATGTTCTATTCACATTTTCTTCTGAATTGGGTTGGTGTCATTCCCGTTTCGGTTTTGAAAACGTCGTTGAAAGTTGATTTGGATTTGAATCCGGCCGCGAATGCTATTTCAAGAATGCCTTTGCCGCTGTTTTCCTTTTTGCGAAGCTCTCTTTTGACCTCTTCCAGGCGGTAACCGTTGAGAAAAGTGTGAAAGTTCCGGTCAAGAGAGATGTTTATCGCTTCTGAAACCGTTCTCTGCGAAAATCCCGTCTGCTCTGCAAATGTTTTAATATTTAATCTGCAGTTTCTATAGCTCTTCTTTTTCTCCATGTGAAGTTTGAGCTTGCGACAACATTCATAAAGCTCTTCATGAGTCCCCGTGGAGCTTTCTCTCGGCCGTTCATCCTCAACCTCTCCGCTCTCTTTGCTATCCGGGCAGTTCTTTTCAATAGTTGTCAGCACATCACCGGCAAGCGCCCGAAGAAGGTTGAACGATACATCTTTCCGATGATTTTCAAGATAAACTACTGATGCCCTGCCGATTGGAAAACAGGTGTAGGATTCCGGCCTGTTTTTTGTGAAATAGGGATCACCCACAACATCTTTATCCTCTTTTTCAGCTGATGATACGATTTCATCGGTGAAAGCCACAAATCCGAAGAGCTTTTCAGGAACATCAACCGATATCGAAGGATTTTCAACTCTTCCTCCCGGATATCCGACGGCCACTGTTTTCCAGCTGCGACCTGTTTTAACAGCAATCTTCACACTCTCCGCGCCGCTCATATCCTGAACTTTTCCCACTGTTTCCTCGAGAACACGATCAGAATCGAATCCCTTGATTTTTTTATAAAAACTTTCCAAAATCTTTTCAGCTTCCACTTCGTTTGAAGAGTTCAAGGATTCTTCCCCCCCCGCCATTTCCACCGATTCTTCTCTCTTCTCATACAGCCCGTGATGGGCGGCCAACCCCCACTTTTTGAACAGTTCCCTCGCTTTCTGCAGGTAGGCTGATGATGAAATTTCATCCCCCCGCTTTTCCAGCTCCTGTCCAAGCCGTTTACAGGCATAGGCCTGCTCATGTATCAAGCCGTTTTTATGAAGAGTTGAGACAGCCTGCTTGTAGAGATCATAGGACCGGTCAAAAGATCCTTCTGCCGCCATAATTTCCGCCCTGCAAAGCAGATATTTTCCTTCAAAGATTTCGGGATTGTACCGAGCCCACCTCTTCAGAAGTTTCATGTTTTTTTTCACTTTCCGCGGGTTTTTACCACAAGATAAGAGAGTGACTGTCTCAATAAAACGTATGTAGTGGAGATTTTTAAGCCCGTTCTCCTCTTCCAATTTCAACAACTTTTCAATTGCAGGCAGTACAAATTCCGGTTTTCCCGAAAAAAAAGCTGCGAGACACTTCAACAGCAACAAGGCACTTCCGTTCACGGGACTTTCGCTCAGATCCCTTTCATTAAAATATTCGCCATTCAAAATCCACTGAGCACCGCCTTTTCGGCTGAGATTTTTTATTGTCTGCCTCATGATACAGTTATTTTCAACCGCAAAAGTGCTGTTTAGTTTGCGATAAAGGGTTTCTCTCTCTGCCAGATCTTTTTCAATTTTATTGAGAGGAACCCCTCCCATCAGCCTGAACTGATCACATATGAGAAAACCGTATATTGCATATTCGTAATCACCCTCCTTGAGAGCCTCTTTTGCGCATACCTTTAGATTTTCGGCAACCCTTTCCATGGAAAATTCCCACATTCCGAGAATTAGATTTCCCATGAACGCCTCTTTTCCGGAAAATCTGCTGAGCCCCACTTCGTCACCCGCGTTTTTCGCAATCCTGTTGAGTTTCCTACCCCATCTTGGAGTTCCCGTTATTTGATTGAGTATTATTGCCATACATATGCACATGGCCGGAGTCTCCCGGTTTACTCCATGCTTTAATGAAATATCTACACCCCGGCAGACAAGTATCGGAAGAATTGTTTGGGGTGAAGAGAAAAATGAGATCGAAACCGATGCACTCAATGCCCTCATTAACCGATCCTTTCTGGATCCGGAGGCTAACTTTCTTCTTCTACTATGCGGGTTGAGCAAAGCTATTCTCAGCCATGTTTTCAGGATGCAAAAGCCGACTCTTATTTTTCCAGGTTTTTCAGGAAGAGTAAGGCCGAGGTGAGCAAGAAGCGCAAGTGCCGTCCTCTGGGCCTCCTCCGTTCTGTTAACACACTGTAAATATGGAATTTTCACCTTCTCACTTCTTTCCCTGTCCGAATAGCTCTTTGCTTTTGCTTCAATCTCCCTGAATATCTTATCGGCAGAGTCGTTGGCCCCGCACCTGTAGGCGCATTCGGCGGCTTCATTAGAGAATTCCAGAGCCCTCTCGTACTCCTGCTGCCAAATATCACCGGGATAGAATTTCAAGCCGTCCAGAAAGTAGTCCAGAGCAGCTCTGTAGGCCGACTGCTTCTTTGCCTTCATCCCGGCTTTAAAAAAAAGAATAGAGATTATCCTTCTCTCTCGGCTCTCTTTAAAACTTTCGAAGGAGAGTGCAAGATGATGGGTGATTGTGTATAGGGTTTCACTGCCGTCCGAATAGGTTTCCAGATAGTGGTCCGCAAGCTTTCTGTTAACGGATACCCTTTCCTCATGGGAGAGAAGAATTGCAACTGATTCCAAGATCTTATCATGCGCAAAGAAATAACATCCGTTTTCTCTCTTTAAAAGCTCCTGATTCAGAGGCTTCCACAGCAACGCTTCAATCTGCTCGGGACTGAGTCCGCTTGTTACGGTTAAGAGCTCCGTTGATATATCACTGTTAATGCACGACGCCTGTTTCAAAAGTGCTGTCGTATCCTTTGAAAGAAGAGCAAGCTTTTCCGAGAGCATTGCCGCCACATTTTCAGATATCCGGAATGAGTTTATTTTGGACAGGAGGTATACCCACTCATCCTTCTTTTTATAGAGCAATCCCTTCTCCAGAAGCGTGTCGATAAACTGGTTCAGGAAAAAGGGATTGCCCCCCGTCTTCTTCCAACTGATTTCCGCGAGAGGTTTCATTTCGCTCTTTTTCCCGAACCTGCTGTCAAGAAGCCTCTTCACCTCCCTTTTCGTGAGCCCCTTCAGATTCAGAATCTCCGTATTTTCATCTTTCTGGTATGAACACAGAACTTTTCCAAGATCATCATTTCTCTCCAGCTCATTACTGCGGAACGACATCACAAGCATAAGTCCGCCGAATGAACCGTTCAGCCCGATATACCTCAAGAAATCAAATGATGCTGAGTCCAGCCATTGAAGATCGTCCAAAAATAGAATCAGAGGAGAAAAACCTTTGGCAAAAGCCTCCAGAACTTTCAGCAGTACGAATTTTGTAGTAGATTCATACTGCTTTTCCTCTGAGTGCTCAGATCGCCTCGCCTTGAAGAGGTATCCTATTTCTGGAACAAGGTTCACGGCGTAATCGATATCATCGGAAACACACCTATCCAGCAGCTTTTTCAGATCGCTTATTCCGGCTGAATTACCGGCGACCACTTTTTTGACAAACATCCCCAGAGCCGCAGTTATACCGCTGTACGGTTTCTTCCCCTGAAGAGTGTGGGACTTAACCGAAACGAAAAGGGCTCCTTTCTTCTCTGCACTGTGAGAGAATTTTTTTACCAGGGTTGTCTTACCCACGCCCGAGTAACCTGAAATGAAAAGGTTTCTCCTTTTACCTTCCCTGACTTCGGCGAATATCCGTTCAAACTTCTCAAGCGCCCTCTCTCTACCATGAAACTCAGTCATAGAAAATCCACAGATCTTTAAGTTAACACTAATTAAAGAATTGTATACCTCTTCTTTTAAAAAGCAAAAAACATCTTATTAAAACCCAAAAACCAACATCCATTTGAATTTATTTCGCTTTAAAAGAGTATAGCGTCCGAAAACACGTTTTCGGACCTTTCAAAAAAAATACTATCCACCTCGAATACGGTCGATTCATAATCTGCCGAATGGTATGCTTCTCCGGCATTAATGATTGTTTAACAAAGTTATGTAGATTCAGGGAGTATCAAATGAAGTTTTTTACCCTTTACACAGCAATTATTTTCATTCTCATGTCACCCATCACCGTCACTGCGAAAGTACCGAACATGATTCCCGTCCAGGGAACTTTGACCGACAAAGAGGGTAATGTCATAGTCGACGACGCGGCGGAGATTCTCTTTTCGATCTACGATTCCGAAACCGAAGGAAATGAGCTCTGGAAAGAGAGACGAACCTTGATGATCGACAGGGGCAAGCTATCCGTCTATCTCGGCGAACTGGAACCGATTACCTACGCGAAAGTGGGGGGAAAAGATGAACTGTGGCTGGCGATCACTTACGACGGTGAAGAGATGACGAGAATCCGCCTCGCCTCCGTTCCGTTTGCAATGGAGGCGCAAAACGCACACAACGCTGAAAAGGTCGGAAAGTACAGTGAAACCAATTTCGATGAGATGCTTGCTGCAGCTTGCGACGAAGGTTTCTACCTTCGCGGCTGGTCCGGTTTCACACCGATCTGCGAGGAGGATCGAGAGGGAGAAGGAGGAACAGGCACATACACTGCGGGAACCGGGATCACAATCGAAGGAAACGTAATCAGCGCCGATCAGTCAATTGTATTTTCGGCAGGAGACGGCATCGAGATCGATGAAAACAACAGGATAAGCGTTTCCGAGAATATCTACTCGAAACCGGGACATCAGCATGATAATCGCTACTATACCGAAGCGGAACTTGATGGGGGACAACTCAACAACCTCTATTACACTAAAGCTGAACTTAGCGCCGGAGTATTGGATTCAAGTTACTTCAAGAAAGACCAGGACATCACCACTTCAAAAAAGCTTTCCTTCGGTGCCACCGCAAGACAGATGCTGGATCTATATGACGAGGATTATGGTATCGGGGTTCAGGCCGGCACACAGTACTACAGATCGAATGAATATTTCGCATGGTACAAAGGTGGTTCCCACCACAATGACGCATTCAATCCCGGAGGCGGAACAATGCTTATGTCGCTTAGCAGCGTCGGCCTGGGCATTCCGGGTCAATACTATTCGGGCAGCGGAACAAACAGGCTGAAAACAGTGGGCGTCGACGACGGCATGTCTAAGAATCTTATTATTATCGCCGGGCAGATGAACGGGTGGAAAACTGACGGAAATCTTTTTAATACGGCGACACCGGGATTGAGTGCAGTCAGAACCGGAAACGGCAGCTACGATGTTACATGGACGCAATACGAAGGTGCGTCGGGATATCCCTCCGTCCACGCAACCTGTTCGACGGGAGGAGCGAAGGTGACGGATGTAACAAGCAATTCTGCTAAAGTTTTTTGCAATGGTGACGCCTGGGTACATATCCAGATAATACAGTTTATCAACTAGCTGTAACCTTTTGAATGAATAAACAAAGAGGATAACTCATGAAAATAAAGCTTTTCTTACTTTTTTTAATTGTGCTGACGATATCCTGTTCTGACGACAAAAAAACAGATGCCGAAGCGGGAAGCGACTCTGATTTCACGAATGAAATCAAGGAGGCAGATAACGATGCCGCGGAAGATCCGCTTGATGAGGATAAGGGAGGGACGTACCAGGACAAAGATCCGGGCACCGATGAGACAATGGACGAAGAACCCTCAGTTCAAGAACACTCTCCGGGAGGTATCGGTGTAACGGCGGGCGGCGGTCGCGCCGTTTCCGAAAACTACAGGTTTCAGATAAACGTCGGAGCTCCTCTTTCCGGAGGAGTCGCCGAGAGCGACAGCTACAAGTTACGAATAACTTTTAAATAGGAGAGATAAATGAAAAAGTTCAATTTATGGATGGCGATCTTCTCACTCTTTTTTCTTTTCATCTCCGCAGCATGTTCGGATGATGGCAGCACGGACAAGAGAGAAGGCAAAGACATCATTGTCGACGAAGATAGTGATGACACCGGAACCAGCGGTCTGAGCGGTGATATTAAGGATGAGGATGCGCCGGATGGTTCAGGCGGCGGCGATTCGGAAGTCACAGTCGATTTGAATCCGGACGACGACCAGATCGGCGATCCGATTCCCGGAAATCCCAAGTGTTACACTCCCTGCAAAAGCGATTTCGTGAAAAGCGACGGAAGCTTCATCAAATGTTCCTCTGAAAAACTGATGAAGGGCTGCTTCTTCGGCACAAAGTGTGTCAACGGAACCTGCATAAATCCCGAGACACCCTTTCGCAATGGCGGTACGGAGCAGGGAACATGCGAGGAGGAGTCCGACTGTCCCGACTACCAGACCTGCATCGGAGGAAGATGTTACTCAAACTGCGAAAAAGAGAGTGACTGCGACGACTCCAGTAAATGTCACCGGAAAGTTTGCCGCACCAAATGCGACGTTAATTCGGACAGTTGCGAAAAAAAACTCTACTGTGCGACAACCGACGGAAACAACGGCGTCTGCATGCCTCTCACTCAATCCGCAGACATTGATGAGGGCGCCGGAGGAACATTCAAGATAGACAAGAACCTGATCTCCGTATCAAACGTAAAAACTGAAGCATCTTTCAAAATTTTCAACAAGAGCTCCATAGGAAGAGAGTTCATCATCAAAAAAACGAAGCATTCATACAAGGATTCCGACGGTATCCACACAGTTAAGACGGGCGCAATGAAGTGGATCCTTATCGGGGAGGCCGGAAGTGAGAGTGATCAGAATGAATTTTCCGTCTTCATCGAGGCCGGAGAGAATATCTCCATCGGAATCAAAGACACGGGAACAAACGAGCTTGGTCGATGGAACGGAGTTGTATCCGTCACAAACGACAAGATGGGATCGAAAGATGTCAACATCTCCTTTGCAGCGGTTCCTGAGGGACAGTGGATCGGGAAAATGCAGTACTTTGCAAACTTCGGCGACAAGGATCTTTTTGAGTACGGAGACGGCGACAAGAACGGATGGTTCTACAATAAAAACGACTTCGGAACAAAGCTGACAAAGGTGGGCAACGCCTTTATCCAGAAATGGGGAAATTTCAGGAACGGAAAAATCTCCTATGATGAAATCAGTGCAGCCATCGTTTCAATGACGACTGGTTCCTGGAACTGGAAATCCACCCGGGATATCTGCCCCGAGGGCAAAGCCTGTTTTCTCTATGACAACAGCAAGGGATACATCATATTCACTTCAGATGAGACTAAACAGCCGGTTCCTTCGGGTCTTTCCGAACTCCCCTTCGGCATTAATCTCAAGAAGGGAACGACAGACAAACAGTTTGTCGGCCGTGTCGATACCGGAACAGCCCTTCACTACTTTGGAAATCCGGCAGTTTCATTGGAATATGAGGATAATCCGGCCGACGGCGGATGTTCAGTCTCCGCCAACGGAGGCGACTGCCTTATTTACCTGAAAAATTTCGATTTCACGGCCTTTGTGGGGGGAAGATACAAAACCGATGACAATCCCGGCTCATGTCCTGCCGATCAATTCAAACACTTCAGGATTCCCTGGCTTGTCGAGGGCTTTACGAAGGGCACATATGCCCAGGAGAGCAATCGTTACAGATACGAATGCCGCCAGAAAACAACTCCTCTTGATACTGCCGATGCGAAGAATATCGATATCAACACAAATGTCGCGTCCGCCAATCCGGTTCCCGATGGAAAATATCGGAAGAGAAAAATTAGTCTGATAGACGGTGTTCTGGTAAACCAGGAAATCATCTACATCATTTTCCGGGAAAGTTTCGACTCGTTCCTTGGGAACGATGAAGAGGGTTTTTCATCCTACGGACTGATAACCCTAAAGCGCTCCTCCACAACTCTCAAGGAGGAAGATTACCTCGGATCATCGGTAGAACCGTTATCAAACTTAAACAGAGACCTTCTTAAATCAACATGTTCAAGCGACATTTTAAGTAAGATGGACTATCAGGAAATTAACGAGTCAAATGCACAGGAGGCTATGCTGACACTTATTGACGGTATCGCCGCAGTTGATGACGATTTTCTTATCACCGGGGAAAAAGCCTACTATCTATGCAAAGACACGGGTTTGTTCAACGGTGCAAAATACAACGGCGAAGTTGTTCCCTGCCAGGACGGCAGCGAAGTTGAATACTTTATTCTAGACAACGACTATCCTCTCGACGAACACAAGTGCAACGACTCCTTTAAGGTTGGAGAACACGGTAAAATTGAAACACGAGGTAGCTGCGATTCAATTCTCAAGGAGATGCAGGATAAGGGTATCAGAAGAAATCCAATATGGCGTTGCAAGGATGAGAACAAAGTCTACTGCGACACAAACAGAAACGATCTTCTTGCCGAGAAGAAATTTTATCAGGAGTCCACTAATTCACCGTCATTCATACCCATCGCCGCATCGATAGCGAACGGATTCAAATACAAGATCCGTTTTGCTTCGAGAAGCGGTAAGAACATAGGGTTCGCTCCGGAAATCTGCGAAAACGAATCGGACATGGTCCCCTACTGCTACAACCCTGATAAAATTGAAGAAGTTGAATCCAGAACCGACTGTGTCGTTCACATCTACGACAACTACTACGACGATCTGGACGCTCCGGCAAAAGAAAAAATCATCAACTTCCTGAAGAGCTCTTTCGCCTACAGTGAAAACGGTGGGAAAATTTACGACGGTTACGAGAAGTTGAATTCGGAACTGCTCATAATGATGGGGGACGAACAGTATACCAGAGCCTTTGCATCCAGATTTGATCTTGCCGGTTCAAACATAAAGACATTCGAGGGAACCCTCTTCGAACCGGACGGATTCGATCTCTCCGGAGGCGCGGGATTCGAACTCTACAGCCTCTACAAGGCCGCCCAGTACTACCAGGCGGCTCTCGATCGTTTCTACACCATTTCTCAGGTAATCTGGAAATCCCTGACCGGTGATCTTGGCAGCAACTTCATCACCCAGGAATCGGTTGTCACCTACTTTTCAAAACTGATCAGGGCATCGGCTCAAAAATCTCGTGTGTGGTCCGAAGTTTCAAAGAAATACCAGAGTTTCAACAGGCCGGATCTTGCAAGACTGGTCGTTGAAAGGGCCTACACCGCCACATATCTTGAATCAGTCATCATCTCCCAGCTTATGCTGAAGACGATCAAGGTCGTACCGACAACCAAAAGAGATCAGATCAGAAAGTCGATCGACGATGCACAACTTCTCTTCAAGGCGGCACTTCTCGATATGAGGGATGTTTACGACAACATAAGCGACGACATCACTTTTCTCGGTTTCGCTCCGGAATACATTCCCTTCCCGGCGCTGGATAAAGGTGATACCAATGCGTTCGACAAACTTTTTGCATCGGCTGAAAAGAAGGTTGACTTTGCGAGAATAAAAGAACAGGAAGCTCTTGCCGACAACAGAAGTTATGAGACGGATGCGGCTTCCTTCCAGTCTGAACTTGTGAAGGTGAAAAACAACTACGAAAACGAGCTGGCCGCCCTCTGCGGAACAATGAAGGGAGAGGACGGAAAAATATATCCCGCCATTCCGAAGTATGCCCATCTCAACAAGAAGGCCAAACTCATCGGCAATCCGTGCGGGTTCGCAGGCAATGGACAGATCCATGAAGCGATGGGGGAAATGGAGCTGGAATTGTACACATATAAAACAGCAAAAGACGGAATCGATGACTATCTTGAATTGATCAACATCGAAGTGGACAGACACAACAGCTTCTGCAAGACAAATCAGGAACTTGCAGATTATGTACATGGCAAGGATATTGCCCAGAACACTCTAAATGCGTCCATTGCCGCAGCACAGGGAGCACTCAATACTGCCGACAGGGTGTACGAATGGGGCAAGACTACTTCCGAACTTGCCAAATGCAGTATCATTGCCGGTGTCGCTGCCGGTGGAGATTGTCCGGCAGCAGGTGTCTCCGTAGCAACTTATAATGGATGTTTTCTTGCATACGCAACGACTGCAGTTGTTCTCGAGGCATCCATTGCGGGTATGGAAATCGCTAAAAATGTTGTTGAAATGGATACCAATAAATGGGTAACCGAAAAAGAGTGTGATTTTGATAAAATAGAGTCGAATTCAAAAATAAAAGAGATCGAACTGGAGAGACAGGATGCCGTCATTGAGACAATGAAGATTGCCTACAGACTCGCTCTCACCGGTTCGAAGATTGAAAAACTCCGGAACAGGGCGAAAAGGGTAATGGTACAGCAGGAGGAGTCTGAGCAGCTCCTCATAAATGTCGAAGCTGCCAAAAACGATCCGAATGTAAGGATCTACAAGAACGATGCCATAATCAACGCCGACAGAACTTTCCAGAGCGCTCTGAGGGCCGCATACAAAGCTACGAAAGTGTACGAGTACTACACATCTCAAAGCTACGCCAAGCTTTCCAACCTCTTTCTAATAAGAATGATCTCCTACGGCGACTACAATCTGGAGAACTACATGTTTGAGCTTGAGGCTGCATTCGAAGAGTTCGAGGAGGAGTACGGAAATCCGGACACCAGACTCGCGATTATCTCTCTACGTGACGATATCATGAATATTCCGAGGATCAATGATGATGGGGCAGCATTGAGTGAATCCGAAAGAACCGTGCTTTTCCGCCGGCAACTTCAATCAACAAGTGTGATTGACAACAATGGTTACATAAACATTCCTTTCAACACCGGGCTTACAGAACTCTCTCCCCTTACCAGAAACCACAAAATCAAGTACATAGAAGCTGAAATGGTGGGAAGCGACACAGGCGATCCGGTTGGAAGAATATATCTAAAGCAGCGCGGAACAGGCACGATAAAACCGCTCGACGGTGACAAGCAGTACTACAAATTTCCTGAAAGAACGGCAGTTATAAATACCTTCTTTAACGGAAAAAGATTCATGTCCTCTTCTATCTCAGACGAAGGAATATTCAAGAGTGAGAGATTCAGGGACAGACCATATTCAAATACTCATTGGGAATTTGTCCTGAACAATGTCGATGAAGCGGTGAATATGGATATCAACCTTAACTCACTGTCCGATATCAAGGTATTTGTTTACTACACCGATTTTACAGAACTTGATTAAAAAGGCGAAAACATGAATAAATTCATTCTATTATTATCCACAGTCATCATGCTGCAGGTTTCATGCGGCGACAGTGACTCGAAAGAAAAAAAATCAGGCAGCGATATAACCCCGGTATCCGACAGGGATGTTCAGGATGATGATAAAAACGCACAGGATACCGAACAGCCGAACAATTCACAGGTTGATGAAGATACGGAAGAGCCGACGGACAGGGATACGGTTCCTGTTGCACAGACGGATCCGGTTGAATGCACCACGACTTCCGATTGTCGGAAAGAAGAGAGAAGCAGAGGTTTTCTCTGCATCGACTTTCTCTGCCAGCCTTGTGAAACAAATGAGGAGTGCATGGAGGAAAGCGCGTACGGCCAATACGGACTCTGCAGACGGGGGCGCTGCGAAACGTTTCCGGGATGCCTCACTGAAGGGTGCGGTTCCGGAAAAATCTGCGATTCGGAAACAAGGGAATGCAGAGATAAGAAAAGATGCAGTGAGTGCGCCGAACATCAGAAATGCGAGGCAAAGCCTGACGTTGAAGATGATTTCTGTCTTGAAGAGTGCGAAGAAAACCATCTCTGGAACAGCGTTACCGGAAAATGCGATTTCATTAAGAACAACTGTCAGCCCGGGAAAATGAACAGTATTCGGGATTCATGTGCGACCACACATCGCAAATGTCTGGAAACGGAAGAGGGTGCCGAATGCGGAAAATGTATGGAGGGATACAAGGAGGAAAACGGAACCTGTGTACTTATAAAAACCTGCGAAAACATCAACTGTGCTTCACGAAACAGGATCTGTATTCCAAACGGTGCGGATGATGCCGAATGCGGCAGATGTTTCGGTGAATACAGAGAATCCTTTGCCCTCACAAACAGCGATTTTGATGATGACGATACAACTGCAACAGGCTGGACAGTCATTACAGGTGCCCAAGACCAGATAAGGAAGGAGCAACTTCACGACTTTTCAAACTATCTTCTGCTGGATCCCTCTTCAGAGGAAGCTTCCGCCGGCCAGGATCTCACTCCTTTTGAAAGCGGAACGGAGTTGAGTGTTCGCCTATCGACAAGAGAGACCTCAGGGGATTTCAACACAAGGGCTAAAATTTCGATAAAAATCACAATGGACGACTCCGGAACCTCGGTGGAAACTACCCTTTACGCCAATGAGATCAGTTCATACGACGGTGTGGTCGATAAGATTTTCGATATAACGAACTACTCTGGAATTTCAAAAGTCATACTTTCAGTCGAATCGGGCGGCACTCCCGTTGCCGTCGACTGGATCAGGATCTATACGACAAAAGAAAACGCAGGAACATGTTCGCCGCTCAAGGGAACAAGCTGCGATCCGGATCCCGCCCAGGGGTCGATTCTGAAAAACTGCAGAAAAGAGCATAGAAAATGCGATCAGATCGACAGCTCAACGGCACGCTGCGGAGAGTGTGATCCAGGTTTTGTTGAAATAAACTCCCAGTGTTTTCCGAAAATCAACTGCGGAATGCTCGACTGCGGCAAAAGACACCTTGAATGTGTTGAACTTCCCAACGCCCACTGCGGAGCATGTCTGGAAGGTTTCGTAAAGAATGCGACTTCGGGAGAGTGTGTCTGTCCGGAAGGCAAAATATTCGACCGATTGAAAAAGGTTTGCGAGGGACAGGAAAAATGCGCAACGGCTAACTGCTCCAGTGATGAATTTTGTATTGAAGGGACAGCGACGACACATGCGCTCTGCTCTCGATGCGAAGCGGGTTCGGCATGGAACGGCAGGGAGTGTATCAAATGCGGGACATGCCTTAAAGATGGTGAAACCGGAAGAGTCTACATCAAGACATCGGAGCAGGGACACTGCGTCTGCGAAACGGCGGAAGGCTACTACCACTCATCCACTCCGCCCATGGGAACAAGGAAGTGCGACGCCGACGGCGACGGCTGGATTTCCGATGATGCCAGAGAATCGATGAACGAAATTGAAGAGTCGGCGGACCGTGTAAACGCCCGTTGCGATCTTCGGTTCATCGACCGCATCGTTCTCATCAACGAAATGCGTGAGGAAAAAATCATTCGTGTTTCGGATCTGGAACTTGGTAACAGGATAGCACTTTACGAACCGGTAAGCCGGGACGTCGAGACGGAGCTGCTCAACGACACTATATACGCGGACATGAGCCACTACGCTCCCAAATACGGAACCAACGGACTCCTTCTAACCGCCGCAGAACTGAATCCCTTCACAAAAGGGTGCGCAACAAACACAAATCCGGAAAACATCAAGGCCAGGGAGGCTGACTACAATGCCAACGGAATCTTCGATGTTGATGAAAAGGGCTGGAAGGCTTCTGAAGGAAGCAATGCGGACAAGTTTTTTGCAATGTTCTCCTACTATATGGAACTTCACAGAGGCTGGTACGAAAACAATGGAGAAAATTCAGGACGTTACATCATCATGGAAAAATCGAGATCCGAATTTGCACAAGAGGGCTTTTCAGTTGCGCTGAACTACGGAGAGGAGGAGAAAAACAGTTACTGGAGAGAGTGCCTGAGATGGCGTGATTCCGATTATGAAGACGAAGAAAAGACATCACCATACGGTCTTGATTTTGCAAACTATTCGGACAGATCAATCTGCAGTCCCGGAACGCCCGGATCGTGGTGCGGAATGCACCATCACAGCCAGTTCAAATGCAAGGTGTTTTCAGACAGCACTGAAGATGGAAAACCTCAATATGTTGAAGACATCAACAGTAAGGATTTCATTCTAAACGAATGTGAGTCAACAGCCACCCTATTCGAAAACGGAAATTCAATGCTGGATAATCCGAAAACTCGAAAATTGACCTGTTCAAAAGTCACCAAAGAAAAGGCTATGGAGAAGAAAACCGCCGTCTGGACAGCAGCAACATATCGATCGAATTTCAATGAAGGCGAATACAACTACCAAAGAGGCTGCATCAGCGAATGCGCCGAAAAACCGAACCTTCCCGCCTCCATGCAGTGTAATGTTTCGGCTGAGTGCAGGGACTTTACAAACGAATCGAAAATCCCTGACTACGGCAAAATCTACTGCTACAAACCTCTTGATACGATTGAAATCTACACGAACACGACATATCAGATGGGCACTCCGGAAGATCAGGGAACATACAAGGAAGAAGAGACGAGTGATGAAGATCTTCCCGATGGGCTTCCGGACGGTGAAGTTTCGGATGATGATGTCGTTGCTCAGGATGAAAACTTCACATGGAAAAAAGAGGATGAAAAACCTCATACCGTTACCCTCACCTACCATTACGAAATAACTGCAACGGAAATTACAGGCGATCAATTCATGGAAATAATGGACTACAACCCTTCTAAATTCGGCTGCTCGAATGCCGTCTGCCCCGTTGAAAGCGTAACTTTTTATGATGCCCTCGCTTTCGCCAATAAAAAATCTGAGGAAGATCAACTCACATCCTGTTATGAATTTGAAGATACTACATGTGCCGACGGCAAAAGTGACTACACGGTTTACTGTAACGGACAGGGAGGAATTCAATCCGCGATAATCAAAACTGCTCCAAACCTTGTAAAAATCCAGGATTGCGACGGCTACAGACTTCCCACGGAGGCAGAATGGGAATACGCGGCAGGCAGCGGATACGAAATAACACCCTACATTTTGGAAGAGAAACCTTTTTTCATCGGAAACATAACGGCTTTCAACTGTGAGGAAGATCCTTCGCTCATGCAGATCGGCTGGTACTGCGGAAACAGTTCGTCGGAAGGCATTTTGAGACCTCAACCGGTCGCAATGAAAAGAGCAACTGACTGGGGCATCTTCGACATGAACGGAAATGTTGCTGAATGGGTTTGGGATGCCTATTCTAAAAATCTCACATCCGGAGTCGATCCGGTCATTTCGGAAGGAAACGAGCGCGTTATCCGCGGAGGAAGCTACGACAGTAAATCCCAGGAGTGCAGATCTTCATCAAGAGAGAAGGCTGATCCGGGCATGAGAAGCGATTCCATCGGATTCCGGTTGGTAAAAACGATTCATTAGAAAAATTTACGATACCTTTTCGAATACTTCACTATTTCAGTGATGTAAAAAGCCAAGAAGATTAAATCCTACTTCACCAAACGGTTTGGGGCCGGTTCTCCAGCTACTTCTTCAAAATCTTCGTCAGACTCTTCATTGTCCACTGAACTATTCGGATCTGTGTAGTCAGGAACCTGTTTGCCGGCTACTTCCTCAAAATCTGTATCAGGAGTATTGATATCTTCCTCCTCATCACCACTCCAGGGATCCATATCCGATTCCGGCATACCCTGCAGATCTTCGTGATCGTCCGGTTTTTGACCGGTTGAAGAATCGGAGTCATCATGTCCCTGATCAATATCGACCACCCCCGTACTCTTCTCGTAATCGTTATCCGCTCTTTCAAAAGAGTTGTCAAAGTCAACATCGAATTCAGGAACTCCTGAAACCTCCGCACTCTTTTCCGATCCGTCACATGCAACTGAGGAAACGGAAGCCATCAGGACGGTACCTCCGATAACTGCGGCCTTTTTAATTTTCTTTATTCTATCCCCTCTTTCCTTCTCTTTTTTTGTAGGATAACCAGGATTGTAACTATCGATCCTCAAGGATCTGAATTCCTTTTTCATCATTTATCTCCTTTCTTTGCGTAATGCTTTTTCATAAAGGCACTGTTTTTCTCCGAATAGAGCGTTTTTGCAACCCTGTCGGCAATGGGAACAACCATGCTTTCATGTGCACATACAACACCTGCAACCGTGTTGAATTTCCCGGTCGTATCCCAGTTAAGACATGGACAGTAGGTTATGCATCTTCCGTCCATGGCGCATCCTTTACAGGTTTCTCTCTCTTTAAGGTTCTCCCTTGAGATCTCAGCACAGCTCTTCATATCGAGACCCATGAAAACATCTCCAAGAAGGTATCCCGCCGCCTTCAAAGGTTTCCCGGCGAATCTTACGCATGGATAAATTTTCCCGTCTTCAGCCACTGCAAAAATCTTTCTTCCAACATCGCAGAAAGTACCTGGCGTGAATCCGCCTTTAACGTGTGAGGCAATGTGAGCATCGATTGAAGAGATATAGAAAAAATCATTTCCTTTTCTCGATTTTTCAATGTACCAGTCCGCCACTTTTTCATACTCTTTTTTCAACACTTCAAAATCTTCACTGTCCCAATCTGCGCCGTAATCGAGAGATGTTATGTGATTTCGGATCCCGAGATCGTCGGCAACATGCCTGACTGTTTCCGATAGATACGGAGCGGTTTTCGGCGTTATTACGGAAAGAACAACCAGATGCCCCGCTTTCTCATAAAGAACCGGAAGTTTTTTTACAATGTCAGAATAACTTCCCGAGCCGTCACGATAAGGCCGGTTGATGTCGTTCTCTTTTTCTCCGCCGTCGATAGAAAGTTCGACCGTGAAATTATATTCTGAAAAGAACTCCATAATCTCTTCATCTACAAGCGTACCGTTTGTTGCGATATGAAATTTAATTTCAATCCCCATCTTTGTTGCCTGCTCAAGTGCATAAGCTGTCGTATCTCTTACCAGAGGAAAATTCAGAAGCGGTTCACCACCGAAAAAGCTGAGTTTAGCCTTTTTATCGCTTTTTGATAAAAGAATATCGACTGCCCGAAGAGCCACATCCATTTCCATGTAGTTTCTTTCATGCTTTTCAACATAGCAGTAGGGACAGTTCAAATTACAGTCCCTTGTGATAAAAAGTATCGCGTTCATCACTTCTCCTGTCAGTATTTACAGTTTATTTTGTACCCACAACAACTATTTTTACTAAAAAAATTTCAAAAACTTCTGGGATTAAAATATGGACCCGATTCATACATCTCTGAAATCGCAAACGGGCAGATGATTGTTGTCATAAAAAACACCGGAATCTATGGGAAACGAATGGCAAACTCATCTGAATTTAACAAAAAAGCGGGCTTACGCCCGCCTAAAATGCTTTCTGTTTGAATAATTTTAAAATTAGAAGTTGAATCTGTATCCAGCTTCAATCATTACAGTATTGGAGTTTTCTTCATCGCCAGTTGTGAAGAGGTACTTGGGACGAAGAACGATGTTATCGTAATTGAACTCGGCACCAGCATAGAATGAGTAGTCTGTCTCGCTAACATCAACATTGTCACCGTCGATGTTATAGAAATTAAGACCACCACCAGCAATAACGGAAACCATATCGTGAACTCTGTACTTTGCGCCGGCAAGCACCGGAACTGTCCAAATAGTTACATCACCCGCTTTATCTTCATCATCAAGCCAGTAGTTGTAGGAAACGTCAAGCTCGACATCGAGGTTTTCCATTACTGTGTATCCGGCTATAACACCTCCACCGATAGCAGGATTTATATATTCGTGAGCATCACCGAATCCATATGTTAACTGAGCCTTTGGAGTAACGCTTATTCCAGCAGCGAACATTGAACAGGAAACGAGCATTGCTGCGATTGTAATAAATTTTTCCATATCCCTCTACATTTTTCAAATTTGAACACCCCCTACAGCTAAGTTGCAACATTCCTTATGATTTACTTTAACTAAACACCGCAACATCTCATATTTTATTTTCTTAAACTAATGTTTGTGGAAGTATTAATTCTCACATTCTATAGAGTTTCTATACGTTTTAATGTCATACCTCTTTGATAATCCTCCAAATGCTACCCATTCATCATCCATCCGATTAACAAGTTTTCATGCTTGATAATATGGTTATTAGTTTTGCTACCCTTCTTCAAAAAAGAGAAAAAGAAACAGGCATCAATTCAACCACATGAGCTTCAACCAATTGATTTCATTCTTACACCCCCCAACAAACACTGCATTCAGGGTTTCGAAAAATTGTCGCCAAAATCAAATTCATGTACTTTTCCCTCTTTTTGTATATATTAACACCTGGTTTTTTGTTGATATTCCGGAGGTGGAGCTATGAAAAAAAAGGAGATGTTGAATGAGCTGAGGGGACTTCTTTCCAAAGCTCATCCCTGGCACGGAATCTATCTGGGTGAGAACAGTCCCGAGGTTGTTACATCATACATAGAAATTGTTCCCGGAGACACTGTTAAATATGAACTCGACAAATTCAGCGGCTACCTGAAAATAGACCGTCCTCAGGAGTACTCCAGTGTCTGTCCCGCTCTATACGGAATGGTTCCCCAGACCTACTGCGACACAAGGGTAGCCAACTACTGCATGGAGAAAACCGGATTGAAGGGAATTAAGGGAGACAAGGACCCTCTCGACATCTGTGTTCTGACAGAAAAAATTATTCCTCACGGCGACATCATTCTGGAGGCTATTCCGATAGGCGGTTTCAGAATGATCGACAGGGACGAGGCTGACGATAAGATTATTGCAGTTCTTAAAAACGACGCCGCCTATGGCAAGTTCAAAGAGGTAAGCGACTGTCCCACGGAAATAATCGAACGTCTGAAACACTACTTCCTTACATACAAGGACATTCCCGGAACAAAGAAAAAGTCCAACTGTTCCATTGCGGGAATTTACAGCCGTGAAGAGGCCTGGGATGTAATCAATTTCGCGGCCCAGGACTACCGGGCATATTTCAGCATTTAACCGAACTGGTTTCGAATATAAAAAACATCTGCTTTCTTCAGCTGAACGGCCCTCTTCCGGGTACGGATCTTGCAACGGATTGACAAATCCGGATAAAAAACTAATCTATTGACACGAAACCTTTTTTGGAGGAAATCATGAAAACCTTAATATTTTTAATGTCAATTGCCGGCATTTTCGTTTTTTCATGTGGTGAAAGCGAAACACCATCTTATAAAACCTGCGAAAAAAATGTTGAGGAAAAAACCGGAGACTCCACATCCGTTACAGGCAGCAAAAGTGAAGAAAAGGTTGAACTAAAGACAATTTCTGTCGAAGATAGTATTCAATTGATAAATCCTTCATTTTCTTCTCCCGGAGAAAAACCGACACATGTGGAGGAATCCTCGGAACTGGAACTATCGGAAGCTGCCTTCATTGAGGGACCTTCATTCGATTACGATCCTGAGCTGATAAAAGAATCAACTCCTACCCTATCCTATCTCAACGTTCAGGATAACTGGGCAGAAGGATTTACAATAGAGATCAACAGCAGCGTATCCGTTGAAATTGAAATTGAAAACTTCGACATCAACCTGCCACTTGAAACTTTCGGGTTGATTGAAATAGGCATAAACGACACCAACTTGCTATCAACCAGGTTTCTCTTTATTTCCAGGGTTGAGTCAACCCTTAAGAACATATCATCAAAAATCGTAATCGACGGTGCTGTCGTCGCAGAGTCAGGCGAGGTAACTGTATCATGGAAAGATCAAAGTTGGTAAGTAAGATAGTCGAAGAGTTTAAAGTACTTCAGATCTTCATCTCCGACTATCCGGTTTCCATTGAAGCATGTTACTGATTTGGTTTGCATGTAGGGAAGGAAGATGGGGGCGGCTCGTAATATCTCAATTTTTAAACCTATTCGACTCTCCACTACCGCCCCGCTTCAGGCCATTCAGATTCAGGAAGATTTGGAATTCATCTCCCGTATTTAATTATAGCACATTCTCAAAGGCGATGGGGAAAAGAGTTTGCTCTGTTGAATGGAACAGGATTCCGGAGCTTGGCAGCAGCCCTTTAAATAAACCCCTTTCCCGTAATGGAGATGGAAAAGAAATCCCTTTCAGGTCCGAAAGTATGTGATGCAACCATCTGCATCCGATCTCCGGGATCGAGTGGAACTGTTCCTCCGGCCTTAACGATGACGGTCATATTCCGACCGTGGGTTTTAGCATGATAGAGACCGAGATCCGCCAGCGCAACTGCCTGCTCAAAGGTGAGAAGATCGGGATATTCACTGTAGAAGGGACTGACAAGATAACCTATGGAGCATGTTCTTCTGATTGTCCTGCCGTTTGAAAGCTTGAAGTGAGCCGATTCAACCTTTTCCCTCAGCTCCTCTGCGAAAAGGGGCACATATGACGGATCCGTTTCACGAAGAATAACAAGAAACTCTTCTCCGCCCCATCTGATAACTACGTCGTTCTTTCTCACAGATTCTTTCAAAATTCCGGAAAACTGCTTAAGAACCTCGTCTCCCGCATCGTGCCCGTAGGTGTCGTTTACAGATTTGAAGTGATCCAGATCTATATAGAAAATTCCGGATGACTTACTGTCGGAGAGTCTACGGTAGTCACAATCTTTCCTGCGATGCATGCCTATACCGAAGTATCCCTCATTCTTGACAATCTCCCTGATGTATCTTCGATTCCTGAGTCCGGTAAGAGCATCACTGAGCGACATTTCACGTATTTCACGGGTCCGCTCCTCAACAAGACGTTTCAACTCCTCGTTATTGCGTTCTATCGATCTCATCTTAAGCCTGAACCGGAGCCTTATGAGAGAGTAGAGAAGGGCAAGAAGAATTGTGGCCAATCCCGCCCTGAAAAAGGCTGTCTCGTAAAAGGCGTGCTCGATGAAAAAATCAACTCTTCCCTCATCCTCACTCCAGACATTATCCCTGTTTACAGCCATCACCCTGAAGCTGTAGTGTCCGGGAGGAAGATTCATGTAGTATGCCTTTCTCTCGCTGGTTGAATCCATCCATCGGTTGTCGTAACCGTCGAGACGGTAGCGGAACCTCATCCTTTCAGGATCGATAAAACTAGGTGCAGTGTATCCGATTTCCAATTTATCGGAACCGCTAGGAACCTTCAGTTCCCCGTTCTTCGAATAGAAATCTTTCCCATCAACCTTAAAGTTCTCTATCACAACCGGAGGACTGACCCGGTTCTTCCTCATTTTCAAAGGATCAACTACTACAACGCTTTTCAGGGAAGGGAACCACAGTTTTCCAAGCCTGTCCTTCCATGAGGAAGGTTGTGAACCGCCATTGAATTCACGGGAAACCATGCCGTCCGAAAGGCCGAACACTTCCATTGAGACCTTTCGGCGGCGACCCTCGCAGAAATCGTTCAACTGATTCAATGAGATTCTCGAAAGCCCGGTATTGCCCGAAAACCAGAAATAGCCTTTTTTGTCTTCCCGTATTGAGAATACCGTATCACTGTAAAGTCCGTCTTTGGATGAAATCCAACAAAACCTGTCATTTCTTAATCTAAAAATTCCCGACCCGGAGGTTGCGCCCCATATGGCTCCGGAAGATTCAAGATGAAGTGCAAGAATAGGATCCCGCATCCTGTCGGGTCCGCTATCGCTTCGATGAAACTTCTCCCCGTCGTACCTTAGGAGACCGCTGTAGACCGTACCCATCCAGACGGAACCCTCTCCATCATCGAGAAAATCAAGCACCATATTGTCTTTTCTGGAAGTGTCAGGAAGAGGAATGCTTTTGAATTTGTTTTCGTGAAAAACAAAGACTCTATCGCCTACAGTCCCGATCCATATCCGCCCCGAACGATCCTCGTAAAGGGAGCGTATCATACTTTCAGGGGCACCATTCACTTTTTCGAATTTTCTAAAGTCCCTGCCGTCGTAAAAAAGGAGTCCGTTTTTGTGATTACCTATCCAGAGTCCGCCTCGAGAATCGCCGAGAAGCGATGATATTCCGTTGCTTTCAAAACCCTCAACGCCCCTGTAATCGAAAAATTCCTGTCCGTCGAAGGAAACCAGCGCACCGTCATCCGAACCGAACCACATGTTGCCTGAGGTATCCTCCGTTACAGTTCGGATGGTGTCGATCGGGAGTCCGTCACGATTTGAATAGAAGAGAAATCGGGTATCTCTCAGCCTGTTGACTCCTCCCGTCTCAGTCCCTATCCATAGACTTCCCTCACTGTCCTCAAAAGTAAAAAAGAGTGTGTTGTCGTTAAGTCCCTGGTGGGCGGTTATTGATGAAAACCCCTCATCGTTGTAACGAAAGAGCCCTCCGCCGGAAGTTGCCAGCCAGATGTTTCCATCCCTGTCCTCGTTAACATGTACCACCCTGCGGAGAGGAGCTCCGTCATCGGCATCAAACTTTACAGGTCTTCCGTTTCTAAAAAGAAGAACTCCATCGTTCAATCCTATCCAGAGATTTTTTTTACTGTCACGGAAAACAGAGTAGACGGGTCGACTCCCGAAGGGGGAAAGATTCTTGAAGGTCGTGCCTATTCGCTTGAAAAGACCGCGATTTGTGGCAAGCAGAATAGTACCGTCCTTCTCTCCAGAGACCCTGTTTACTCCCTCCAGTTTTTCCAGAACCGCATTATGCCCGGGTTTCAGACTGTAAAGTTTGAGAGCCTTTGTCGTAATAAAGAGAGTTCCCTCAAGATCTTCGCTCAGTCCTGTAATGTGGAGGTCTCCGAACCCCTTAACGGTCGAAATCCCCCCTCTGTCCATTCTTGAAAGCCCTCTCTCCGTCCCTATCCACACAGTCCCGGATTTCGAATAAAAAAGGGCGGTTATAAAACTTGACGGTAGTCCAGGCTCGTTGGACGGGGTAAAAATTCGAAAACGGTTTCCGTCAAAACGGACAAGTCCCTCCTGGGTTCCCATAAAAAGATATCCGTCACTACTCTGGATCATGGAAAAGACCGAATTTTGGGGCAATCCGTTTCTCTCATTCCAGACATCGATCATGTACTGGGTGACAAAACGATTATGATCCAGGGCATGGAGACAGTTCGAGATAAGAAGCATTTGAAGAAGTAAAAGCAACTGTACTCGAACGAAATTTCTCATTTCGATAATTTAATTTAAAATTACTTAATAAAGTATATCATTTTATCGGGAGAAATCAAACAAATATTAAATGATCTTATGGGAATGTGGGGTTAGAATCAGCTCGCCTGTGCAGTCTGTTTTTTGCCGAAGAGGTGATAAAGTGCCGGCACAACAACCATATTCAAAATCGTCGATGTGACAATTCCGCCGAGAATAACCAGTGCCATAGGCGCCTGAATCTCGTTACCCGGCTCATCGAGAGCGAAGGCGATGGGAATAAGGGCCAGCGCCGTTGTCATGGCCGTCATCATCACGGGAACAAGACGTTCCATGCTTCCCCGTCTGACGGCCTCACTGAAAGATGCGCCCTCCTCGGTCATGAGATGCCTGTAGTGGCTCACCATGATAATTCCGTTTCTCGTAGCTATTCCGAAGAGAGTTATGAAACCGACAAGAGATGCGGTTGTGATAATGGAATCCATGAAAAAGACGGCAACCGTCCCGCCCATTAGTGCCAGAGGCTGGTTAACCATTATGAGCAGTGCATCACGAACCGATGAGAAAACACTCCAGAGAATGAGGAAAATGGCAAAAAGCGCAACCAGAGAAAGAATTCCGATTGTCTTTGTCGCCCTCGCCTCAGACTCGAAGTCGCCGCCGTAGACGATGTAGTATCCCTTGGGGAACTTTACACTCTTCTCAATCTTCTCCTTCATATCCTCGACAACACTCTTTGCGTCCCTTCCGAAAACATTTCCGGTAACCATTATCCTTCGCTGAACGTTTTCACGTTGGATCATGTTCGGCCCGAGATCCTTCCTTACCTTTGCCGCGCGATCGAGCGTTACCATTCTCTCTCCGTCCGAGGTAAGCGGTGCAGACTTCAGCTTGTCAAAATTCTCCAGATAGTCATCAGGATAACGAACCGTCATGTCATAGCTTCGGTTTTTCTGGAAAAACCTGCCCACTCTGGTGCCATTAAATGCTGTTTCGACAAATCTGGTGAGCGTTCCAGGCTGGATTCCAAGAGTTGCGAGAGAGGCGTAATCGGGCTTTATGACAATCTGGGGAATATCAGTCTGCTGCTCCACCTTGAGATCCACAAGTCCTTCCGTACCGTCAACCGCGCCTTTCACATTCTTTGCCAGTTTTCGAAGAGTTCCGAGATCGTCTCCGAATATCTTGAGTGCGAGAGATGCCTCCGCACCCGTATTCATGTGGGCGATACGGAAACTGATCGGCTGGGTTACGATGACGTTGATTCCGGGAATGGAGTTGGCCACCTCGCGAATCTTCATCTCGGCCTCCTCCCTTGAAATCTTCGAGGAGTCGATCATGATATCCATTCCGCTTGCGTTTACGTCGTGACCGTGCTCATCCTTTTCACCGCCGCGGCCCGTACGTCTTGTAACACCTCGGACGAACTCAAGATCGCTTATGGATTTATCCAGTCTCTTCATCATCCTGTCGGACTGTTCAAGTGAAACACCTGGAACGGTGAAGGCGGCGATGGAGAAACTTCCCTCGTTGAAGTGAGGCATGAAGTTTCGACCGAAAGAGGTGAAAATGAAAACGGACGCTACGGTACCCGCAAGAGAAAGTACCGCAATCTTTTTGGCATGCTTGATTGAAAAATCGAGAAGGGGCGCATAAATCCTTTTGAGGAAGAGGGTAAAGCGGCTCTCCTTCTCCTCTTTTTCCTTAACCTTATCCAGGTTCCTGAACATGACAAGACACATTGCCGGTGTTATTGTTACCGCAACAAAAAGGGAGGCTGCAATACTCACAACGTAGGCGATACCCAGAGGAAGCATCAACCTACCCTCAAGTCCGGTAAGGAAAAAGAGAGGAACGAAGACGACGGTAATTATGACGTTGGCGTAGACAATGGAGGAACGGATCTCGCTGGACGCCTTGAAAACCGTCTCTAGAAGGCCCTCCCTCTCCACCGGAGGCAGGGCAGCACGTTGTCGCAAACGCCTGAAAACATTCTCAACATCGATAATCGCATCGTCCACCAGCGCTCCGATGGCGATAGCGAAACCTCCAAGGGTCATTGTGTTGATTGAGTAACCGAGCCACTTGATCACAAGGATTCCCGTAAGAAGAGAAAGAGGAAGCGCAGTGAGGGAGATGAGAGCCGCCCTCTTGTTTGCGAGAAAGAGAAAGAGAACGAAAATGACCAGAATCGAACTCTCGAAAATGTGTTGCATAACGTTGGAAATGGCTCTGTTGATAAAGGTTTCCTGCCGGAATCCCTCGCGGAACAGCTTCATTCCCTTCGGGAGTGCTTTCTCGATTGAATCCAGCTCACTGTCTATCCTTCCGGTCAGCGCCAGGGTATCCGCATCCGGCTGCTTCTGAATTGTCAGAAGCACGGAACTCTTACCATTGGCGGAAGCCGCACCTCTTGGAAATTCGAATCCGTAACGAACATCGGCAACATTCCCTAGAAGAATCGGAGCATTGCCCTTTTTTGCGACAACCATCTTTTCAAGTTCCTCAAGCTTTTCAGCCCGACCTATTCCCCTTATGACATATTCATGTTTTCCGCTGTTGAAAAACCCGCCGGGATAGTTTGCCGAGGCACCCTCAACCGCAGCGATAACCTGCTCGTGACCCAGCTTTAAGCGATTCATCACCTCCGGCTTCAGTACAATCTGAACCTGCCTGTTCTTTCCTCCGAGAGGAGTGACCTGGGCGACACCGGAGATACCGAGAAGACGTCTTGCTATCTCCCACTCCGCCATGTCCCTAAGTTCCAGTTCGGAAACGGAACCGTCGCCATAGAGACCGACAACCATAATTTCGCCCATGATCGATGTCATGGGTGCCATCACAGGATTTTCAGCCTCCGGAGGAAGCTGGTTTCTCGCAATCTGGAGACGCTCGGAAACAATCTGTCTTGCGAGATACTGATCGACATCCCACTTGAATTCGGCCCAGATTATTGAAAGGCCGATCGCCGACTTGCTTCGGACCCTCCTGAGTCCCGGAGCACCGTTCAGTGCTGTCTCGAGAGGAAAAGTTATGAGGTTTTCCACCTCGTCCGGTGCCATTCCCCTCGATTCGGTTATGATGGTTACTGTTGGTGCGGTTATATCAGGAAGGGCGTCGACCCTCATATCATAGGCTGTGTAGATACCGTAGAAGAGAATTATCGCGCCGATTGCGAACACCGCATTTCTGTTCTTAAGCGACCATTTTATTAGCAAATCCCACATAAAAAACTCCCTTCTTTAGTGATTGTGACCGGCATGGCTTCCGCCCAGGCTTCCACCTAAACTTGAGGCGTAAATCTCGAAACCGCCGTTGACAACAACTGTTTCTCCATCTCTCACCCCCCTCAGTACTGAAACGTACTTACCATCACACTCTCCAAGCTCTACAAGCCTCTGTTCAAAAAGTTCGGTTCCCTTTTTAATGAAAAGGTAGGGTCTTGTGTTGATCTCTACAATTGCATCCAGAGGAACGGAAGGAGTCTCCGAACCCTTTCCGACACCAAGATTGAGCTCAACACTGTCTCCGAAAGAGAGTTCATCATTATCCAAAACAACAGCAACCTCTGCAGAAAGCGAATCCTGCTCGAAAACAAGAGCTCCACGGAGAAGCTTTCCCTTAATATTATCGATAACGAAGTTGTGATCACCCTTACGAACGTAACCGCTTCCTATAGAATCCATCGAATCGATATCGCTCCTGAAAACGTGAGCCTTAACAATTTTCTTCTCGGTTGAGACGATTTCGGCAACATTCGCACCTGCATCAACCGTCATGCCATGCTCAAGAAAGAGTTTGGTGACAATCCCTGTTCTTGCTGACTTTATTGCGATCGGTTTTGACTTTCTACCGTTCAGCTGTCTCAGGTTGGACTCAGCGGCCTTGAGACCCGCCTTTGCGTCACGAAGATTTTTCTCGGCAGCCACAAGTTCACTACCCGCCATAAGTTCCTTATCAACCAGAGATTTTATTCTGTCATACTCCTTTTGTGCGAAATCAAATTCAGCAGAAGCCTTTTCACTGGCCTCAACCATTTCGCTCCAGTACTCTCTTGCAGCGAAAGGAATTGCGTAGGCAACAGTCTCGCCTCTTTTCACCCTCTTTCCCGGATAGAGAAGATTCTTTCCGTAACCGATATAGATCCTGCCTCTCATAGGAGAAGCGACAATAGAAGTAAGACGTGGATCGGCAACAACCTGAGCCGGAACCGAAACACTCTTCAAAATCCTGCGGTTATGAACCTCGGCAGTTGAAAAATCAATCTTGTCCTGATCCTTTTTGTGAAAATAGATACCATCCTGACCAGCTGCACCATGTCCCTCATGACCATGATTGTGGTGCTCATGACCTTCATGACCTGCATGATCTTTGTGGTCTGCATGATCTTTGTGGTCTGCATGATCTTTGTGGTCTGCATGATCTTTATGGTCGGGATTTTGCTTATGGAGCCCACAATGTTTGTGATCTGAGTGGTCTTTGTGGTCTAAATGATCCTTGTGGTCTGCATGATCTTTGTGATCTACATGATCTTTGTGGTCTGCATGATCTTTATGGCCTGCATGATCCTCGTGATGGTGTCCATCCTTTTCACCAACAGCTATTCCTTTGAAGTTCTCCGAACCTTCTCCACACTGAGCTCCGATTTTGCACATGGTATCGGATTCAACCTTTTCACCCTTGCTGTTTTTCTTGTGAATATCTTTCCCATGATTCTCCTCTCCGTTCAGTTTCGAACATCCGGACAGGCAAAAAAGGGATACAACCGTAAATATAAAAACGAGATTTCTCATCTCACGCCTCCTTCAACCATCTTTTCAATCTTTTCATTTCCGAAATATCCAGCAGCCCGGTAAAGAGAGAGTATGAGCTGCTGCCTTTCAAACTTCCTTTCGACGGCAGAGATTTTCACCTCTTCCGAAAGTGAAATAGTTTCTATAACATCGTTAATCCCGGCAGCTCCGGATCTGTATGACTCTATGACGAGATCAAGAGTTTTCATTGGATCGTTTTCAGCTGAATCTTCATTCCCGAGAGTGACGACTCTTGAGTAGAGCTCTCCAACTGTGGCCGAAAGATCTCTTTTCATAAGGGCATAGTCGAAAAGAAGCCCCTTAAGTTCGGCATCGGCAACCTTTTTTTCCTTCTGTCCGTGATCGAAAATCGGGAGTGAAAAAGATATTCCGACCTCGAAACTAGATTCCGGATCGCCCTCATCGGGTGCATTTCTTTTTATGCTGCCTTCAACTTCAGGCGACGGAATCCAGATTCTTCCGGCAATATCGTTTCTCTTTTCGGCAGCCTTCAACTTCCGTTCCAGCTTCCTGAGAATCGGATTTCTCTCCATCGCCTTCCGGACTACATCATCCGAACTGTTTTCGGAAAGCATGATGGAAAAAGGAACCGTTTCAAAAGTTCCACCGATAAGAGTCTCAACTCTTTTCTTTAAACCCTCGAGAGCAGCTGTTTCGGAGACAACCCTGCGGCGATGAACAGAGGACGCATTCCTGAGGCGCATCAAATCAAGGGGTGCCATGGAGTTTCCTTCCACAAGACCCTTCACTTCACCTATCATCTTGTCCAGACGATTCTGTGAATCCGCAAGAATCGTAACCTTCTCCTCTTGCAAACGGGTAATCAGTAGAAGCTCCCGAAAATCGCCAACTGCGGAAAAAAGCCTCGCATAGGAGCTGAGCTGCGCCGCCTCTCCTTCGAAAATTGCAGCATCCTTTTCAAGAAAGTAGTTTCCCGCAATATCCAGGGAGAGTGAAAGTCCTATGAGCTTCATCTCGTAGGCATCGCCTCCGCTGAATGGGCGACCGAAAGAAAATGAGACTCCAGGATTCTTCATCCACGGTTTGTACTCAC
Source organism: uncultured bacterium (assembly GCA_942492635.1). Taxonomy (GTDB): domain Bacteria; phylum UBP6; class UBA1177; order UBA1177; family CALOFP01; genus CALOFP01. Next base: position 489,239 of record CALOFP010000002.1, on the reverse strand, counting down.
CCGAAGCCTCTATTCCCGCACGGGAAGCCCGCCGAAATTTTTCACCGTAACCGTGCTTAATAAAGCGCTCGACAACCCCCTCTTCCGTTGCAAAAAGCGAACAGGAAAAGAGAATCAGCAGCACGGCAATCAATCTTTTCTGCATATCTTCCTCCAAAAAATATTCCTTTGACTCTGCCTGCCTGTTTTTCGTTCGTTTAGAAATCGGTATTACAGGAAAAAGTCTTCTTCCCGACCATACGCCGAATCATCAAACGAAACTCAAAAAACAAAGTCATTCTTTGCGCAAACAGAATAATAAAATTATGCAGTTATACGCTTTTACAAATTAAATAAAAGTGGATTTTCAGAACGGGATTCAATTCAGAATAATTGATTTTTCAAGAATTTTATGGACATAAGACTTCCCCAAGTTCGGGGGAGCGTTGGGACGAATATCCTTAAGGAAATCTGTCGCTGCCGGAATCCTGACAGGATAATATGAAGCGGCAACGGCTGTGGTAGAGAGTAAAAGTTCCTTCTCTCCTGATTTTGCATGATTCCCCATTGACGGAACGTCTATATCTAGACAATGTCCGGGTCCGGGGTGTCTGGCGGCAAAATTGAAATGTCCCGGTTTCTGCTGGAACTCAACAGTTCTTCCGGAGCAGTTGTGATGATGGGGAGCAAAAGAGACATGTCCGTCCCTTCCGAAACAGAGCACACGTTCTCCCGGACCGTGAAGAATTGCAGCAAAGTAAACAAAAACTACAATTATTTTTTTTAAAAAGCTCATTTCACCCCTTTAAAAAACCTCTTCAACTTTACATAGAAGGGAGATCTTGTCAAGAGAATTCGGAGAACCTAATTACCAATTTCCCCCGAATTTTTAAACAGGAGCAGCTTTTGGCCCATATTCACCTGTCCTATTTTCATGATTTGATGGAAACCGATCTCTTTCCGAAAAAAGCGACTGTTCCAGAAATCGGGAAGGATATTTCATCGTCTTTTTCCTTTCAAAAGAGGGAAAACAGGCGCGACACAACCGCATTTTGTATTCATCTTGAATTATTTTGCTCATCCTCTCGATTCCATATATCATTAGTTCTTCACAACAACGGAGGATAAAATGGAGATCAGAAAAAGAATCGAAAGCCATCCCCAGAATCTTTCCAACAGCAAGGAAACCGGTGAGCTTATTCGGTACATAAACCTTAAGCTGGCATCGATGGGACTCCCGATATATACAGGATCAGATCAAAATCTTCTTGAAATCATTGAGGGTTCAAAAGACATCTCGTCAATGAGAGAGGGATTTGGAAAGTATCTCTCCGATATCGATTTCATAACTCTTTCAGAAAACCTTCTTGAAGACTACCGCGAAAAGGCAAGAATTCTACGAGAGCATCTACCGCCTACGGACAGGAGAATCGAGACATTCCTTTCCGAATATATGAAGGGAACCGATCTTGAATCCAAAATGAAACTTCCGAGAACCACTTTCGTTCTGGATCGCTACGGCATGGCCAGAGAGATGAGTATTGCTCCGGACAAAAACGAATTCACAACTTCCTACATCAGAAGTTTCAGGATAAAACAGGGAATTCTTCACAACCCCAAACACGACAGACGAACGACGAAGGGAAGCTTCCACATAGTCGAAGGAGGTCTTCCGGTTCCGCTGGATAAAAAAGAGGTCCCTAGGGAAGCATTCGCCCACATGTTCCACGCAGCTGTTAATCCTCCTGATGATATGATGATTCTTCCTTTCACCTCATCCCAGAAGGAAAAAGCCGCTGTTTTCGTATCCCTCCTGCTCCGTCCTCTGGTCTCTCCTGAGGTGAAGGGCATTCGCACTGAAAAAAGGATGGAAACCCGATTCTTCGTGCCCGGAAGTCTTGTGAGCAATCTGGATTTCGTTGAATCCATTTTCGGAAACTGGGGAGACCCGGGCCTTCCGGTGAACGATCCTGCTCTGGATTCAGACCGATTTTCAGGTCATACCGGCTGCATCATCTTGGCTCCACACCTTACACTTATGACTAAAAAGGAGCTGGGGTTACCGAAATTTGAAAATGCGACGGAAAGACAGAAGGATGAAGGTATGTTCTATCGGGATGAGGGAGAGCTCTACAACGACGGCATACCTTTCAAAATCACCTGCAGGGATGAAAAGGGAGTTGTTGTGACTCTGATAGGCGACAACTACTTCGGTTACTCGAAAAAGGAGATAAAAACTCAGATAAGCTACGCGGCAAACCTGATGGGTATGGTTGAGGAGGAACATGCCGGTGGGACCGTCGCATTTTCAAGAAGAAGTATGGGGGAGCAGTTTTTCGGCAGACATCTAATGAAAAAATATCCACATACATTTGAAGATGTTAAAAAAACATTTTCAAAAATGATCGATGAGAAACCCGGAAATTACGCAACCGACAAAAAGTTTCCCAACATCGTATACCTTCCGGAAGACGCCGAAATTCAACTATACAACGCCACGGTAACATGGGTCGACGAGGGTAGAAAAATGCGCATAAAACTTCTTCCGAACCAGCACTACTTCCACCCTTCAGGCCACCGAATTCACATGGAAAAGCATCCGGCTTCACCTGCATGGCGTCTTGTCAGCACATCTCCGGTGGGAGTTTTCTGCCACAAACCGTGTACTGTTTCGGGCGGAGGAAAATCGGAAATAAGCAAGTCTCTTCTTAACGCCATCATCTACGGGCCCTTCTACGTCCACAACATAGAGAAGGACCTGGAGCTTGCGGAGAAAGTTATAAATTTCGACTACAGCAACCGCTGGAAAACCGAATCCAAACGAACGAAGCCCTCGAGACACGTTCTCAGTTGGGAAAGAACCCTAGGTTCGGTAATAAAGCTTCTCACCCCTTCGCCCCTCCATACGGATAAGTACAACGATTTTGTGGAATCGATTCCCGATCACGTAAAGGCGCTTGTGCTTCTCATAAAGCGATTCTACCGAGAAGAGTGGGGAGATAACTGGAAAAAGTTTTTCAACGTCGACCGCATAAACGGTAAAGAGGGACACGCACTCTTCTTCAACGGAAGAAAGGTTATGGCGGGCTACCTTCGAATCGGATTCGCCGGTGACAATTCATGGTTTCTCCACAAGCTACGGACCGATTTCATAGCGAGCGCAAAAATCCAGATGGAAGACGACATAACGTCCTCCATCGTTCTTTCCGACTCATATTTCGGCGGCAGAGGAGAGAGGTCACTGAAAATAACGGAAAATTGTGAATTCCGCTTTTTCCAGAGACCTGACGAAGCAATTACGAGGGGGTACGACAAGGAAGCAGAAGCCGACCTCTCCATGAAAAACAACTTCACCACCAACTACGAACCTCTCACTCCGATAGATGCAAAAAACCTGATCGAGGACGCCATCGGATTCGATCAATACACAAAACCGATCCAGGACATCATAGTCGAGGGAAAAAAAGGAAAGTACGGGAGCTACTTCATATCACCGGCTCACCCGAGGGTGATTGAACAGAAACGGAGCAAAAATCCGCGCTACCTCCAACTCAGACACGATTTTACAAATCCGGAAGAGTACTATCTTGCAGAAATAGCGAAACGGCTTTTCGAAAAGGTATCTCCGGATAAGCCGATCCATTTTCCCGTCGACGCGGTGCTTCCCGCCAGAAGAAACAATCCGGCGGACCGGGAAAAGGGAATAAAAGCGCTTAGCATTTACAATCCGATCCACTATCAGGAACTTCCCGAACTTTTCATGGATTTCATTGCAAGTCTCACCGGAAAATCTCCATCGACCACCGGAGCAGGCTCCGAAGGAGCTCTGACGAAAGGCCCGTTCAACATGCTTTCGCCGACGACAGATCTGAACAACGCGCTGCTCTCCTACATTCTTTGCGGCTACAACGGATTTACAACTCCTGCAGGTTACATCGGTCACAAATACAGAATCGATCACGACATAAGCATCCTGATTCCTGAAATCTGGTGCCGTTTCCGCGCCGAAGAAAGGGATCCTCAGGAGATGATTGAGGACGGAGCCCTTGAAAAAGTCGATGATTTCGAACACAGAGGAAAAACCGTTCCCGCATCGAGACTGGGCTACAGAATTACCGGCAAATTTCTCTACCACTTCCTCAACCGTGTATTCGACGAACCACAGGCTGTTTTCCCGGTAGACATGCTCAGACCGGAACTTCAGGACATTGAAAACTTTGTGGACGGAATAGAAAATATAGTCGGAACTCACAAAAAAATTGCGAAGCTATACTTTGATGACGGATCTATAGAGGCTGCAATTCCCCCGTTGAAGGCACTTCTAAACATCATGGCATACGGCCACTATGAGGATCGTGACATAACCCATCCCGAAATAAGGAAAATGTTCACCCGAAAAGAGGTCCTTTCCAGCGACTGGTACCGCAAGCGTCTCGAACTCCAGAGAGACAGGAACAGTGCGCTGATGAAACGGCACATCGCCTACATCAACCGTTTTCTTTCCAATAAAATCAACCTGGATGTGTCAGAAAAACTGGGGCTTGAGGAAAGACTGAAACGGGCAAAAGAGGAGCTCAGGGACATCGAATCCCCAACTTATATTTCAACGCTGGAGGGAACGATAGGCGCCGATCCCCTTTTTAAAAAATGATCATTTTGCGGCCTGATTTTGTCAATCATCTCAGTTCATTACACTCGATATTTGTCAAAAGGACATTTATCTCTATAATGAACGACCTTTGTTAACCTAGGGAGGGAACATGAATAGCAGAACGGCAATAGCTAAACCGATAAGAAAACTTCTGAATCTCCATTTAAACGCGACAAACCTGCTTCTTACAGCAGGTATCTGCATACTTGCGTGGATGATGTTTACACAGAAAAATGAAAACTATGTACTTGCAGGCAAAATAGAAACTCTTTCGGCAGATTACGATATTTTGAGAAAACAGTTCTCATCACTTGAGGAGGACACAGCTACACGTATAGAGCGTCTTGCGCCTCTGGCCGAATTCTACCGAACGGAAACACTTCTTTTCTCCATGAGGCCGTGGCTCAGAAAAAACAGGATCGTTGTGACCGAGTTCCTGGAACTTGTCTACCAAAACGCAAAACTTTACAACGTAGATCCCTATCTTGCTCTTGCAATTGCAACCAAGGAGAGTATCCGTTTCGAAAGACCTAATCACAGAACCCGGGGGACCTCCGGAGAATTGGGATGGTACCAGATTATGCCCAGTACAGCCGTGTGGTTCGGCTACACAAAAGATGATCTCAAAGACCTCTCTAAAAATGTTAGGCTTGGAATTTACTACTACGGTACACTCTTGAAGAATAACCAAGACGAGTTCAACGCACTGCGTGAATATAACGGAGGTAGAATGTGGAAGAAAATTTCGATTACTGAAAAGTACGCTTCCGATATTTTTAAATTAAGAAGAATGTATAGAAATTACGCGAAAGGTATCGAATCCTGAATCTAGCCCGGAGAAATGGCATTTACCGGACAAACCGGTTCGCAGGTACCACAGTCTATGCAGGCATCGGTGATGATGTAAGCCTTATCTCCTTCCTTAATCGCCTCAACAGGACATTCCGGAGCACATGCTCCGCAGCTCGTGCAGGTTGCTTCTTCGATCTTGTACATGGAATCCTCCAAAAAAAGTTAGTAATGGGGTAGAAAACTATACAACCCCAAAACAGCATTGTCAATAAATGTTGTATTCTTTTTAACGAACCGCCGAAAACCAGGGCAATGTCAAACTTCATCCAACACCGCCCGCCATCAATGTCCACAAAGTCTTTAACAAAACAACACCTTACCTTCGCACAAATGAAAGTTCAGTAATAAAAACATCCCATCCTCCGGCGGCCGAACCGGTATCGATTTTACCGGGAGTGGAACCAGCGAAAACGACATTTCCGCTCTCACGAATGAAGACGGATTCAACACCTTCGCCCCGCTCAGAGCCCCACTGATGCAGTACTTCGGCAGAATTGTCGACAAAAACTCCGAAAAATGCATCCGCCTTCCCGCTGCTTTTCATATCCGGGAATGTACCCATGGAGTATCCCGAGAACAGGAGTCTTCCATCTTCCATCGGGAGCATGGCATTCACACGGTCATCCATTTCAGTTCCGTAGAGAGAAAGAATTTCGAATTCCCCGCCCTCCTTCAAACCGGCGAAAAGAAAATCCTCTCCTCCCTTGTTTTCAAACTTTTCAAAACCACCTTTTGTATATGCGGAAATGAAAATTTCATTTCCTTTCACAAAACTGTCGGTAACGACATCATTCTCGGAACTTCCGAATGTTCTGAGCCACACCTTTTCTCCTGAAGCATCGAACTCGACGGCGAAAATATCCATACCGCCAACACTCTTATTTCCATCCAACTCATCTTTAAAATGGCCGACGACAACAGGTTTACCATTGAAAACAACTAATGAATCGGGAACATCGTTATCGGGACCACCGATCTGGTTTGAGAAGAGAACCTCTCCCTCGGAATTCATCTTAAGTATAAAAAAATCACTCTTTCCCTTGTTTTGAAAGGAATCATCAACAACTCCGTTCGTGGTTCCGACAGCAAAAATCTCATCATTTTCTCCGAAACGAACATTGAAGACAGTGTTTGCAGAAGACTCACCGAATATTTTCTCCCACTTCTTTTCACCATCCTCATCGTATAGAGCGACAAAACCGTATTGACAAACCTCATCGTAGCATGGATTTTCCTTAGGGAGATCCTTCCTCAACAGTTCCATTCTTCCTGAAACTACTACGAAGCCCTCTTTCGAATCCAAATCATGAACAGCATCGTTGCGATCGTTCCCAATCAGGTCAACCCACTTGATATCTCCGCCAGCATCTAATTTTGCGACAAATCCGTCCTCTCCTCCGAGACCCTCCTCAACACCTAAACCGTCATCTGTAAAACCTGCAATATAGGCATCATTCGCTCCCGCACTCTTTGCGGAAAAGAGCATATCCATCTCCTCGCCACCTATTTGACGACTAATATAGACCGCACAAAAACCGAAAACACAGCTCTCACCCTCAAGACAACCGCTCTCGTCACTGCAGGGAACCTTCTCGCCTGTCACCTCTTCTTCCTGATCACTGTTTTCAAAGTCCCCCTCTTCAGAAGAATCCTGCAAATCCGTATCTGAAACGGCAGCGGAAGAACCATCATCAGCTCCATTCGAAGAATCTTCACTGACCTCAACCGACCAGTTATCTGCATCATCAATCGATGCTTTTTCATCCTTACCGGACTCATCCGAACATGAAAGAAATAGAAAAAAAACAAAGAAAAAGAGAAACAATTTTTTCATTTAAATCTCCAAAATTTATGTAAAAATGCAACGATCAACGTTACCCCATTTAACAAAATTTTACAAATTTTTCCGAAACGGGGTCAGGACTTAATTTTAAATACTTTCGCAGCTTCACCCTGCTATTTCCGATCCTTAACAAAAGATCTCTCTAATGTTTCCGCAATTTGCAACATTGATCAATTTGATGTTCGAATTGAAAAACTGTTAAGAATTAAAAAATCATACACAATCGCAGATCTGAAAAGGGATATCCATCTGTTTCCGTTTCGGGAAATATTACTTGCAAAAAATAAATAAGAAATATAATCAGTACTCCTGTATCTATGATTATTTCCGGGGGAAAAATGTCTTTGAATACATATGAATTTCTTGATTGCGGCAAGGGGAGAAGGCTGGAACGTTTCGGCGCTATTCTCGTCGACAGACCTTTACCGTATGCCGCGTGGAATAAAACCTTGCCCGACGCCATCTGGGAAAGTGCCGATGCCTACTTTGTCAGGGAGAAAAACAAATCATTCTGGAAGTTTTCAAAAGAACTGCCCGAAAGTTGGCTTGTCTCTTTTGAAGACATCAAAATGGAGATGAGATTCTCGGAAAACGGTCAGGTCGGTGTTTTTCCCGAGCAGATGACCAACTGGTTGTGGCTCCGTGATTTTCTGAAAAAGTGCAAAAAAGAGATAAAAATCATCAATGGATTCGGATATACCGGCGGTTCGACACTATTTTCATCATTCGGAGGAACTTTAGGTGCTCATACAGATGTAACCCATCTTGACGGCTCCAAAAGTTCTGTAACATGGGCCAGAAAGAATCTCGAACACGCCTCCCTTTCCGATGAAAAAGTCCGCTTCATCGTCGATGATGTAATCACCTTTCTTGAGAAAGAGGTAAAAAGAGGAAATCGCTACGACGGATTTATTTTTGATCCTCCCGCATTCGGTCGGGCGCCCGGCAGAAAAACCTGGCAGCTGAAAAGAGACCTTCCGAAGCTTATTGATCTAATAAACAAACTGATGAGCGACGATCCTCACTTTGTGCTTATTTCATGCCACGATCCCGAAATGACCATTAAGATGCTCGGCAGACAGATCCACAAAATCGATGCAGTTACTCCGGGCGAAGAGGAGAGAAAAGAACTGATTATTCCGTCTCGGGAGGGTAACGAGCTGAGCAACGGAATCGCAGTTAGATGGTGCAAACCGATTAGTTAAAATTTAAAAATTGCTCCCCTGCCCCCTCTTTAAAAAAGACGGGAGAAATACATTTGAGGTATCGATGAAAAAATATGATGTAGTAGTTGTCGGCGGAGGCGCGGCCGGACTTATGGCCGGAGGTTACGCAGCTCAAAACGGCGCCGACACCGTTATACTTGAAAAAATGCAGCGACCCGCAAGAAAACTCCGGATAACGGGAAAGGGAAGATGCAACGTAACAAATTCAGCCGAAGTTGTCGAATTCATAAAACATTTCGGTAAAAACGGCAGATTTTTGAGACAGGCTTTCGCAAGATTTTTCTCACAGAACCTTATTGATCTTTTAGAACATGCCGGAGTACCCCTTGTCGTTGAGCGCGGCGGCAGAGTCTTTCCGCAAAGCGGCAAAGCTACAGACGTTGTAGATGCACTTGTTAAATGGACCCGGAAATCCGGAGCTGAAATCGAGACTGAAAAAGTTGTAAAGGAACTTCTTTTCGACGGCAAGAAAGTTTGCGGAGTAAAACTGGAGGACGGAGAAATCTATCACGCCGAATCGGTCATCATCACCACCGGTGGAAAAAGTTATCCTCTTACAGGATCAACCGGCGACGGATACATTTTTGCAGAAACCGCAGGACATTCCATTGTTCCCACAAGGCCTGCGCTTGTAGCGCTGGAAACATTTGTTGACACATCCAGACTTGCCGATTTTTCATTAAGGAACGTCAATGTAAAACTTCTTGTGGACAGCAAAAAGAAGCGGGAATTGTTCGGAGAACTGGCATTTACCGATTCAGGCATTTCAGGTCCTACCATTTTGAGCCTGAGCAGAGATGTTGTCGATGCCCTGAACGACAAGAAACTCGTTTCGATCTGTATCGACCTTAAGCCGGCTCTCGATGAAAAGAAACTGGACGCCAGGCTGCTTCGAGAACTCGACAGCAACGGGAAAAAGGACTTCCGCACCCTTCTCAACTCCCTTCTGCCGATGAAAATGATTCCATACTGCATCGAACAGTTGAAAATTCCTGAAGATAAAATATGCCACCAGATCAGCGGAAAAGAGCGCCGTGAACTTCTGAACTGGTTCAAAGAGTTGAAATTTGGGATAAAGAAATCGAGACCATTCTCCGAAGCCATCGTCACCGCCGGCGGCGTAAGCACGAAGGAGATCAACCCCAAAACAATGGAATCCCGCCTCATTGAAAACCTCTACTTTGCTGGAGAGGTTCTCGATCTAGATGCCGATACCGGTGGATACAACCTTCAGGCGGCGTTTTCCACCGGCTACCTTGCCGGAATTTCAGCAGCTTCAGATAGGTGCTGAAGTATCGCTAAAATTTCTAATCTAAACATATGTTTCATCATCTCTCACACAATCCCAGGTATTCTGAATACTGAAAATTGTTTTCCCGTTTTCCTTTTTAAAACTCATCAGTCCGATATCGGATGTAAAAAGGTTTTCACTGATGGGAATCAGATCGATCTTATCACCTTCCGGTGAAGTATATTTAAGACCACCATCCAAAAGATCGACTGCCCCCTTCATTGATCCGTAGGAATACTTGCCGGCAAATTCATTTAAATCATCAATTTCTTTACCATAAACCACGTCATCTCGCTTCGTCCGTTTACACGGGTTGTAGCCAGTGATTAGATATTCACTCTTTTCCGAATTATTTCTAACAAATCCTACTGAGAAAAGCTCATCACCTTTTTCATCAGTGGCAAAGAATATGTTCTTTTCAAAACAATGAAGTGGGCAGGCAACACCGTTTTTTACAGCAGTTAACCTTTCTTCAACAACTTTAATTTCGATTATTCCTACGAAATCTCCAAGATAGGTGCCCTTGAACATTGGGAAAAGAGAAGAGTCAGGTTCAATAGTCCGAGGCTTATCAGAAGAAGCTGAAACTTCTAGCTCGCTTCGGATTTCTGAAAGCAATCGTTCTCTATCCATGGGAAAATTTGAAAAAAGCACAATACCTACAGACTTTTCTGGATAAATCTCAAACCAGGTTTCACTACTTTTCACTCCTCCGTTATGTGTAACTCTCTTAAAATTTTCAAATTGTACAATTCCGAATGGAAGCCCAGTTCCTTCTTTTTTAGTACATAAATCCTTTGCAGATATTTTGAACATCTCTTCAATCTGCTTAGGAGCAATCACATCTCTTTTTTCGATACCGCCACCATTGAGAAGCATCATTAAAAACCTTGTATAGTTTTCAATTGTAGAATTAACCATAACGGATGGAGCCATTTCAGAATTATATACAAATACCGGATCGACACTCAATTTCGAATTCTCTTCCACACTATGGTGATTTGCCATGATCTCTTTTTTATCTTTGTCAATTCCAAAGAAGCTATCTTTCATCCCAACTGGATCGAAAACATATTTTTTCATCAACTCTGGAAAAGGTGTGCCAAAAGCCTTTTCTGCCACATACCCTGCAATATTAAAATTGTGGTTACTGTAGTAACTCATAACATCCGGTTTTATCTCAAATCTAACCTGCGGTATTGTTTTATTAACATAGTTACCAAGGGCATCAGCCGATATTGGCCCTTCAAACTCACCACCGTTATTAAGACCCGTTGTGTGATTAAGGAGCTTTCTCAACGTAATCGTTTTTTCCATTTCGGGAACTGAGAATCTTATATCCGGAACATATTCGACAATCGGAGTATCCAGATTGAGAAAACCTTTTTCGACAAGAATCATTATCAATGTCGCCGTAAGAGGTTTGGTGAGCGACGCAATTTGAAACGGCGTTTCCGTCGTTACCCTTTTATCGCTTTCAATCGACAATGTACCGAATCCTTTACTATAAAGCACGGATTCGTTATTGAAAATCGACAACGATACACCGGAAGTTCTCGATTCAGCCATCACTTCCGCAACCAAATTTTCTATTCTATTTGCATCAAGCACAACTTTCTCCACCTATTAAAATAATTTAGCCTGAAACAAAATTAATACTACATCTATAATTTCGAATTTCAAGAAAACACAATCTAAACATTGTGTGGTCAGAATAATATTGTGAATAGCTGCACAAAAAATGTGGAACAGTTCCAAGAAATTAATTTTGAGAGAGCACCCTTTTTGAAACGATTCTGTTGACCTTGATTTTGGCTCTGCGGTCCCTTCTCACTTCGTAGATGTGGTCGTAGAGAAGGACGTTGTTTTCGTTGGGGGCGCCGAATATGAGTGAGATCTCTCTTCTGTTGGCAAAATCCATCATCTCTTTCAGGTAGTTGTTATCAAGGATTCCAACTTCGTCCACAATGCAGTGGAGCTTGAAATCCCTCTTTTTCCTGTTTGCAACTTCCTTAAACACGGAGATCAACGTGATGTAAATCATTGTTTTCACGAGAACATCAGTTCCGTTCGAACCGACTCCGGAGATTTTTTCAACCCACCCTGTGTCGTTGTTGTTTTCGCAGACTCGAACTTTGAGTGAGAAGGCGTTTTCCAGAAGAATTTCATCCTTCTTATACTCGGAAATTCTCTTGAGCAGCTTCTGCAGCAGCTCTATCGCCTTCTTGTTCTCAGGTTTGTTGTCGCCGAGGTTGAAAAGGGATGTCTGACCGATGGAAAATCTATGCTCCTGGGTAAAAGCCTGTATTTCTCGCAGCGCCGTCATTACGACATCTGTATTTTCCTGAAGCTTCAATTCGATCGATTTGATAACACCCACAAAGTTGGAGTTTTTAAAGCTTTTGTTGATTTTTGAAACAATGGTCTGGATCCGACCTTCCATGGAGATCAGCTCGGAAACCTTGGTGGAAACGTTGTTTATGAGGATGCTGTACTGCTTCTCGATCTCCTTTTCGAAATCCTCGATCTCACGGTTCTGTATGAATTTTGACAGCTTTTCCGCAAAACGGTCGAAAGTCAGGTCATCCTGCCCGAAAACCACGAATCCGAAGTGGTTGTCCTCCTTGAAATATCCCGCGAACGTAATGATTTTTGATTTGAATGTCTGCCGTTTCTCAATACAGATGCCGTGGTTCTTCTCAAACGCTGTAATGAATTCATAAAGTGATCCGGACTCATCCGTGCCGTCAACTTTTTCAAACTTCTCCTTAATATCCCGGAAAAGTTCGGTTTTTGAAAACGCTTCAAACTTTTTAAGATCCGTCACCGTCTCCTTGAGAAGGAAACGGTTTTTTGAGAGATCCTTTTCCACTGCAAAAACGTTACTCTTGAATTTTCCCTTGAATTCGGAAAATTCCTTTTCCAGCTTCTCCCTCTGCTCCCTGTGGCTCTTTATCTTTTCGTTGAAAAAGCCGATATTGTCGATCCACTCCTTTTTATCTTTTCTATACTCGATAATTGCCACCTGATTCTCTTCAATCAGTTTCAACCGGAGTTCAAGATGCCGGATCTCTTTTTCAACGGATTCGATTTTCCTGTAATCAATGCCTTTTCCTTCGAGGAAAGATTTTTTCTCCTTTTCAAGGGCGATAAATTCCGCCGAAATTCTATCGTTTAGTTCTTTTTCAGACTTTTTAAGATTTTCAAGGTCTCTATGAAAATTGTGCCGAAGCTTTTCTACGTCAGCAGATTCCCGCTTTCTCTCCGCCTCGATATCCTCTTTGTAAGAAGCTTTAAGCTTTGCCAACTGCTTTTTAATCGCCTCGACTCTCTTTTCCGCTTCAACCTGGGATTTCTCCAGAGTTTCGATTTTTCCGGCTTTATCTTTTTCGCCCCTGGCTTTCAGTTCATCTAGCTCAACTTTGAACCGTTTTGCCTTCTGCTGGAGTGTGTTCTTTTCAAGAGCGAGCTCCTTCTCCCTTTCAATAAATTGAGATTCCTGCTGCTTGAATTTTCTCGTCAGCACTTCGATTTCATGATTTTGTTTCTTAACAAATTCCGTGAAATCTTTTTCAATCTCTTTCTTTTCAACATCAAGTTCTTCTATCTTTTTATTAAAAGATTGAACGGTAGGAATCTCACTCTTGAGTTCGTCGAGATTGATATCAACTCCGTAAAAAAGATTTTTCTCAACCCTTAATACTGGATCGAGGAATCCGTTGAGAAGAACATCCTCCCGGCAAACCTTTCCTATTGTGTGCCACCATTCGGGATAGTTCTTGTTGAGAAAGTCATAGAAACTGCCGTCAACCTTCTTCAGCTTTTCATCCAGAACCTGACGCTTATCCTCTATCCTGTTCAGAGATTCGTCAACCGCTTTCTTTCTTTCCGAAATCTGTTTTTTGAGATCGTCGGCCATTCTCTTGAATTCGGAAAGCGAACGCTCCTTCTTCAGGAGAGCATTTTCCGTCTCGCTGCCGTTTACTATCTGTTTTTTCTCAACATGGGCTATGTCGTTCTCCAATTTCCTGATCTCTTTATCGAAAAGCGGCAGCAATTTCGTCCTGGTTTTTTCGATTTCGAGATTTTTAAGGGAATTTGAAGCTTCTTCAAGAGTTTTTCCGGCTTCCGCGTAGGCTTTTTCGTTTTTCTCTTTTATTTTTTCAATTCGTTCGGAAACATGCTTGCGAATTAGGTTTAAAGAGTTGTTATACTCTTCGGAAAATTTGTTTTTTCTTTCGTTAAGGCTATTTATTCCGGAAATTCGTTCATTTTCAATTGCCTTTTTCCTCTGTTCGAAAACAACCTCGCTGTCCTTGAACTTTTCCGTCAGCGAAATCAGTTTCCCCTTCTCCGTTTCAACACGATTCTGGATAATAGGCTTCTGCTCGGCAAGATTGATCTTCTCCTCTATCTTCTCCTTCTCGTAGCGAATCTTTTTTCTTTCAGCAGTCTCCAGAGAATTCTGATATTTTCCTATTTCCTGAGTCTGTTCGTTGAAATTCTGCTTGAAAGCGGCCTCTTTTTTCTCGAAATCCGCTTCAAGGGATCTTTTTTCCTGACTTAACGCCTCAATTTTCATGGCCACCCTTTTCTCCAGAATCCTTTTCCCGGAGTAGGTTTCAGCCATATTGACAACGAGAGCATCCCTCTCCTTTTCGAGCTTTTTGAGCTTATCGAAGCGTCCGACAATGTCGATTGCGTCATTTTCGTGTTTTTTCCACAATTTCACCTGTGAAAAGTTGTAGTCGAACTGTCTGAGCTCCCGCTCGATAACATCGAGGGAAAGCTTAAACTGTTTCTCCTCGATCGAATTTATGATTATCTTTTTAAGGAAATCACCTTCCACACTGGCATTTATGAAGATGTTGGAGATTGTTCTCGGAATTGTCTGGTAGTTTCCGCCTTCGAGAAAGGAATACTTTTCCAACTTTGAACCGGGATTGTCGCCGTAGAGAACCGAAAGATAGTTCTTGAATCCGGAAACCGCACTGCTGCAGCTTATCAGGGAAGCGTTGAGATTTCGGAGAATCTCCTTTATGGTCAAAGCTTTGTCACCGAGAACAAAAAGATCCTTTCTGTAGGGAGTGTCGGCGAAATAATATCGGAGCGTATTCCTACTCTTGTGTAAAATTACACTATAGAAATCTTCACCGTTTTTAACTTCGTAAATAATATAGGAATTTTCCGTTTGAAAATAGTAATCGGCAAATGATTTCTGGTTGCGTCTTATATCGAGTTTCTTCGGATCTCCATTGTAGAAAAACAAAATCGTACGAAGAATCGAGCTTTTTCCAGTTCCGTTAGATCCGATCAGCAGGATATTTCCATTCAGGTTTATCTCGTTGTAAACGGCGTCTCCCGCATTAATAAAAACTATTCTGTTAAGCAGTTTCATCTTCTTCTCCGGCAATTTCTATCTTGTTCACAATCTCCTCAAGATATTTGAAGCTGCTCAAAACCTTGTAGGTCCCTTCTATTTCATTTTCCATGGCAAAGTAGGAGAGCTTTTCCAATTCGACGGCCACCTCCTCGATTTTTTTTTGAATTTTATCGGTCCCGGAGGAACTCTGGATCGACTCGAGCTTTCTCTGCAGGTTGCTGTCTACCTTGCATTTCTCAGCTATCGCACTGCTGGAGAATCGGTACCCTGAGGTAAAGAGGGTGTCGTAACTCTTGAAAAAATCAAGGATGTCGATGTAGCGGAGCATCCTTTTCAATTTGTTTTCCAGATCGATCTTCTTATCGTCCCTGCTGAAATAAAAAAATTCATCACCCTGTTCAAGGTAGAGGTCGATATGTGAAAAATATTCGTAAAGATCGTCAAAATTCTCTTCAATTATTCGAAAAAGAGACTTCTCCTCTGGATCTACACTGTTGGAGCTTATGAACCGCCCTTTATTCAAAGCATTGAAAATATCTGCGGTTTTCTGTGGAGGAGTGTTCATATTGCAACCTCGTTTCTGTATACTTTCAAATATTCAATTTCCAGTTCGGGAAAGTAACCGTACTCATCATCGATTTTAAGTTCGTCATAATATTTCCGGAAAATTTTGAAAAATGCGGATACCTTTTCCATTTCCGAAACTTCCGTTTCATAATCGTATCCCATGAGAAAGAGAAAAAGATCCTTACCGCTTTTGAGAAAGTCCTCCTTGATTCTTTCATAATCAAGAATTACGCGGACGCTTTCCCCCTCGCTGAAATAGCCCTTCTCAATGGGTTCGGCGTACACCTTCTCACGTTTTCCCAGTTCTATATCCTTCAGAATCTTCTTAAGAATTTCCTCGGTTTCAGGATAATCGAACTGGAAAGGATTTATGTTGGTCCTGAGTCTTATGGGCGGCTGAAAATTCATGGACATTGATGACTGCAACACTTCAAGAATATTTGTTTTTCTCGTAATTTCATGAGAATCTCGAAAAAACTTTATCTTCTGCAGTTTTTCATAGACAGCCGTCTGTTTTTTTATATTGAGAAGGTAGGCGATGATTTGATGCTGAATTTCAAGAAGATTGTCCTTAACTTTTAAAAGATCAAACTTTAAATTAACAACTATTTCTTCAAGAACAGAGTCGCTTACAATCGAAAAAAACATATCCTTGAGCAGTTTTTCCAACTCATCCATAAAAATAACAAGGGAGCTTCGCTTGTCCCTGTAATTTTCAAGCTTGAGTCTCTTAATTTTCGGATTACTCTCGGTTTTGTAGACATTCTCCACATTCTGGGAAAGAAGTATTATGTTTCCGATTAATGTGGAATGAATATTCATAAGCCTTCTTTTTATCTGCCGCAGATAGTGATTTTTTTCCGACTCCTTCGTCTCCGCGAGGTAGTAGAGAATATTATTTTTAAGAGATTCCAGATGCTCGCTGACCGATGCGATATTAACCTCCTGGTTCACAACAAGAAAGTTCTCGAAGAACTCCAGAATTCTGTCTTCCATCTCAACGGTATTCCTGTTTCTGGTCAAAATACCGTAGCCGAGAAGTTTTTCCATCCGCTCTTCGCCGTTAATCGGAATTGTCGAGACAACCGTATTGTAATCCATCGAAATGCTTCTCTTTTCAAAGAGAAAAGTGAGAAGTTCACGTTCCCTGTTGAGAAGAGAAAGAAACTCTTTTAAAGATGAAAATGAAACCATTAAAAATCTCCGATCAACAATTCCTGCTCCGACCGCTCTTATATCTCTTTATTATTTCGGTCAGTTGCGCAAGTTCAGGATAGTATGAAAAATCAATGTTTTTTGTCCGGTCGGATTGACGTTCAAACAGCTCTCTATTCCCGTAATTTTTTATCAGCTCCTCAACATTCGGAGGGATGAAGTAACCGCACCGATACGCGGCAAGTTTATCGCGGAACTGTTTTGTGTAAATTACCATTCCGGAAAGATCAAAATCTCCGAAATGAAGATACCTGTTTCTCAGAAAAGTCCTTAAGTAATCCTCACCGTTAAGAATAATCCTGCTACTTTTTCTTCCAAGTACAAAAATGGAAATTACACAGTCCTCTTCCATTTCGTCCAAGAGCATTTTATTTGGGAAATAAGGGTAACTCATCTCTCCACCGTCAATCAGCTCTTTCAGTTTTTTTGCGATAGGTTTGGGAATCATCAGGATCCGAAAACAATTAAAAACTTCGCTTAATTTATATATCAATTACCCTTTTGTCAAAGAAGATGAGTCAGCATGGGTGGAAAAGTTGAAAAGTCGAAGAGTTGAGGAACGATAATCAAGAGATTCCAGCGCCTGTGAATTGGCAATTTTTCGGATTTTTTGCCAGATTTGTGAATCAAACACATTAATCTAACTCTGAATTTATTAATCTTTCTGTTCATCCCTCGCAGCAGCTCTTTGGCCTCCACATTTTTTATTTGCTATTAGCACACTTTTCATGTAACTTGATTTTTGAGACGTTCGAAAATCGGCCTCATTGAGAGAGCAGACGATTTCGTAACGAGAGATGACTTTTTAAAATCATCCATTCGCTCCTTACATATTTCAACAATTTTTCATAGGAGGAAAAAATGCTTAACCTTACACAATCAAATTTCAACGAAGAAGTTAAGGATTTCGATGGAGTAGTAATTATAGACTTCTGGGCACCGTGGTGCGGACCATGCCGCATGGTGGGACCTGTCTTCGAAGAACTTGCAAACGAATACCGGGATGCAGCCAACGTCAAATTTGCAAAGGTAAACACTGACGAAGAGCAAGCCCTGGCCATCCAGTTCGGAATCAGGGGAATCCCGAACGTAAAGGTTTTCAAAAACGGTTCAGAGGTTGAGAACTTTGTCGGCGCTGCACCCAAAGATGTCTATAAAGATCTTGTAGAAAAACACCGATAGAAACATTATCCAACAAACAACACAATATTCTTCTCAAATTCGGGGGCAAACGGCCGCACCCCCGCTGCATGCTGTAATTTTTTCGAAATATGGGAGATTCAGATGAAAAGTCTTTAGATTGCTCTTCCTTGGTCAGTTATCACTTCTTCTTCGTAAATTCTTCAAAAGGACATCTGTCGGGATGGTGTTCGCAGTATTCTTTCATATTACGGATAATCACATCGGTATTATTCTCGTAGACGAGATAGTGTTTCCACATAACTGCATGCAATTTATCTACAGTTGCATCTTTTTCATCTTCCAGACAGAATTGTTTTTTATCCTTGAATCTGTAGTAACAAATTGAATGCATGAAGCGATAGCCATCATCACCAGTAACTTTGCCATAAAGTAGGTAATCATCGTTTACATCCTGAGCAGATAAAATCCAGTTGTACTTAAACAGCTCTGCATATTTAATATTTTTGGGGTCACTAACATCAGCTTTTATCATGATACTTCCTTTTTCAGTTCCAGAATCTTCAATATCGTAATAAAGAGTATTTCTATCATTCATTTTAACATACCTAGCTTTATTTCCCGGCCTTGAGACAGTGAAACATCCGTCATCACCCTTTTCCAAGTCGCAATAAGCTATTTCCAAATTGTCAGTGAACCATGTAAAATATTGACCTATAAGTTGACCTTTTCCTGCTCCGGTATTTTTTGTATCAACCTTATATGTTAATTCTTTCCACTTGTCCCATTCTCCGATTCGAGTATAGAATACTCTTGCCTTTGTCTCTGGTTTCAGAAATACACTCGTTACAATGTGAGTATCACTCATTCTCGTGTATGTTGCAGATAATAAATGTGTATTTTTAGGGTAGGCGTAGCCATATTTGCTTAACTTAGTATCATAGTAAATAATTTCCTGTTCTCTATTAAAATTTGGATCATCCTCATCCAACCTGTTGTATCCAAAATCAGCAGTTGTACCCACAATGTATCTTCCATTCCATGTTCCATCATAGAAATATCTTCCGTACTTAATCACCTGTTTTTTTTCAATATCATATAAGTAAGCTCCGGCTGCTTCTCTCGAGAACCCACTCATACTTATCAACAATTTTCCATTTTTCTGTTTAAAATAAACAATGGGCACTAAATTGTCTATCTGGAACTTTGAAGGTGTTAAAACATAATCATATGGAAATTCAAGAATTGTATCATCCATAGAAGTGGATGTACCGCTTTGTGGGTGTACGCAAACCAGCGCTGGTTCATATGGATATTTGTCGGCGCAGACATCATATTCATTCGGAACACATGGCTTCTCTTCTTTCTTTATCTTATCGTAAAAAGAGCCCCATAGATCCTCTCTTATATTCTCCGGATCTTCTGCTACAATATTAACATCACCGTAATATTTATATGGAATATTCACTTTGCAATGTGCATAAGGGTCCCCATCTGCTGGAGGAATGCCGCCTTCGTCATCATCAGTTGCTTCATCTTCAATATCGCTCTCTTCCTCGTTATCGACTTTTTTATTGTCTTGGTCATCTGAGGTGTTGTCTAAATCTTCTTTTTTTTCAACATCGTTAACCGTCTTTTTGTTATCCTCGTCACTAGAATTATCTGTAACGACACCCCTATCGTTATCACTCTGCCCCGAAGGGGCCTGTTCCTCCTTTTTTGAGGAGGAACAGGAAAGGATAAACAATGAAATAATTAAGACCGGTAATAATTTCATTAGAACTCCTATTTTAGAACCTTGTTTCCTTTGATTTTCTTATCGTTATTTCGCTACCGTCTGGATGAAATGCAGTTCCATGATAGACATGATTGTCCTTTATATCCAGTTTTATTCCATCAACAGGTACAAGTTGAACTGTAGAGGACTCGACTTCCAGTCTATAAACTTCATTTTCTTCACAACCAAGATAAACATCACCATTAAAAATATTCATGGCTGGGTTCTGGCAGAGCTTGTCTACAGAAGAAACCATATCCAAGATATATTTTGAGTAAACTCTTACTCCGTTGAGATTGAAAAGGTAAATGTAATCACCCTCTACAACCATATCCAAGACATCTCCGTTTGTATAATTCTATTTTATCACATCATGAATTTAATTTAGAAAAATGGAAAGATGCTCATTTTTTTGGTTGAATGTTCCTGATTTAGGAAGATTTCTGCCCTTTCTTTAAAAAAGTGGAATCCCAGGAATGGATATTTAACAATACCGATCTGTAAAAACTTTTTTAACCTTATTCAACGCTAGAATTGGACAATTATCAAATATCCTGATCGTTCCAGCCGCTGAATTTGCCAAATTAAATATATCAAGAAGGAAATGACGGCTGTCTGGAGCCGATTATTTTTTTTGTGACCAAGCCATCGGCTATTTTCACCAAGATGCAAATAATTTGGCAATTCCAGCGGCTAATTCGGCTATGTTATTTTTTTTAAGGTGAGATTGGAAATGGAATCGGGATTTTTGTATTTGGGAAAATTCACTGTAGGGCGGGGCTCTGTCTCCAACCATCCCAGATACATCTGAATGTGTTCAGTCTACATAACAATTTATTTGATCATATTGATTATTCGAATAACTCCCCTCAATCCCTTTCGACAAGAAAAATGCTCCGCTGGAGCCTTTTTCTTCCCTGTCTCAATTAAAAAAGAGGGGAAGCAATTGTTTTTAGTGCAAATTTAAATGTGGGTGATACCTGAAGATTGTTCCGGAAATCGTGGCGATCCCGGGATTCAAAAAGAGCGCACACGCCGGCACGCCTACGCGATTAAAATCAATAATTGCAGACACTTATCAAACTGATCAACAAATCGTGCAGGTCAATTTTTTTCAGGATTTTGCTTTGAGCATGTTAAATGATCCGGTTCCGGTCATTAATACGGCTCCGAATGTGAGAATCACCATCCCTATGTAAAATCCGCTTGAGGGCATCTCTTTTAGAAAGAGTATTGCGAAAACCGTTGCGAGAAAGGGTTTCACTATGAAGAGAAGTGACGCGGCGAAGGGTGAGAACTGTTTGATGCTTTTGATGAATGTGATGTAGGCGAATCCGCTCACGATGAATCCGAGGTAGAGAAAGCTCACTGTTTTTCCTGTGGAGCTGAATAGTTCCGCAGGCAATGACATTGATCTTCCTGAAACGAGAAGGTAGATGATGCTTACGGCGATTCCGAATGCGAATGCTCCCACATTCACGGTTACGGGATCGATTTTCGCCAAGGCCTTTTTATTCAAAACCGTGTAAATTGCAAAGGATCCGGATGCAAGAAGGGCGTAAACTATTCCCATCCCTCCACCGACTCCTGCACCTTTCATTATGAAGAGAGCTGCGACACCTACAAGCAATCCGGCTGCTTTTCGCATTGAGAACTTTTCCATTCCCATCATGAGCGATATAGGGTAGACAAACAGCGGGTTTGAGCAGAATATTACCGCCGCGATTGCCGCTCCTCCCGATTTTACGGCCAGCTGCAGCATGGACATGGAGAAAAAGGTGTTGAGAAATCCCAGTACGAAAAGGAGTCCCCCCATTTTTCCGTCGATTTTAAAGAGTGTACGCAGCTTTCCGGATGAAAGTGAGATAAAAAAGAGCAGAGCGAATCCCATGACGAACCTGTAAAAGGTGAGTACAAAGGGATCTATGAGCCCCATGAGAGGCCGGGAAACGACCTCCATGGAGCTGAAAATGAGGAGAGTGAGAATGAGATTATGCATTTGATCCTCCGCGAAGGGCCGAGGCAAGGGTGGAGCCGATCTTTGCAAGGTTCTGCACAACGGTCACACCGGCATCCTGGAAAGCTTCGTCCTTGGATTCGGCTGTTCCCATTTTTCCGGAGATGATCGCTCCTGCATGTCCCATTCTTTTGCCTTTGGGCGCCGTTCTTCCTGAAATAAAGGCGAAAACGGGCTTCTTCATATGGTTCTTGATGTATTCGGCCGCCATCTCCTCTCCCGTTCCGCCGATTTCACCGATGAGGAGAACCGCCTCGGTCTCGGGATCGTTCTCAAACTTTTCAAGCCAGTGGATGTAGCCCGTTCCCACAATGGGATCACCTCCGATTCCGAGGGCGGAAGAGATTCCGAGTCCGCTCTTTACAAGCTGGTCGGCGGCTTCGTAGAGAAGTGTTCCGCTTCTCGAAATCATTCCCACCCCGCCTTTCTCGAAGATGTGGCCCGGCATGATTCCGGCTTTCGAGGAACCCGGGGTAATGATTCCGGGTGTATTGGGTCCGATAAGAGTGGTTCCGTAGTGGTCGACGACTCTCTTTACCTTCATCATGTCGTGAACGGGAATACCTTCCGTAATGCAGACAACGGTTTCAACTCCGGCGAAAACCGCCTCGAGAATCGCATCCGCCGCGAAAAGAGGTGGAACAAATATGAGGCTCATGTCGCATCCTTCCTTCTCCCGTGCCTCCCGAACCGTGTCGTAAACAGGGATTCCCTCCACTTCGGTGCCGCCGCGGCCCGGTGTTACTCCGGCAACGATTCTGCCGCCGTACTCTTTACAGAGCTTCGCGTGGAAGCTTCCCTCTTTTCCTGTAATTCCCTGAACCACTATTTTGGAAACCGAATAAATTCCTACGGCCATCTATCCCTCCTTTCCGACAATTGAAGCTATCACATCCCGGGCGGACTGCACATCCTCGACGAGATGAAAATCGATGTCGCATTTTTTGAGAATCTCCTTTCCCTCATCAACGTTCGATCCGCTGAGACGGACTATGACAGGAACACCTGGACGAAGTGATGATGCTGCGGCGACTATACCTCTAGCCACCTTGTCGCAGCGCACTATCCCGCCGAAAATATTAACAAAGACACCCTTAACCCTCGTGTCTCTTGAGAGAATTTCGAATCCCTTGGCAATTGTTTCGGGGGTGGCGACACCGCCGACATCCAGGAAATTTGCGGGCTCAGCTCCCGCCATTTTGACGAAGTCCATCGTTGCCATCGCGAGACCGGCACCGTTTACCATACAACCGACGTTTCCTTCGAGTTTGATAAAGTTGAGTCCCGAAAGTCTCGCCTCGACCTCGTCCGGATCCTGCTCCGTGAGATCCCTCATCTTCAGGATTTCACGGCGTCTGAAGAGGGCGTTGTCGTCGATATCCATCTTTACGTCGATCGGAATAAGATCCTGCTGCCTGGTCAACATAAGGGGGTTGATTTCGAGAAGTGTACACTCCTTCTCCATAAAAACCTTGTAGAGCTTTTCAAAGAGGTCTCGGGCCTTCTCCTTCAGATGACCGATACCGAGGAATTCGGCAAGTTCCCTTACGTGGAAGGAGAGAAGTCCGGCGTAGGGGTTGATGTCGATACGGATAATCTTTTCGGGAGTTTTTTCACTCACCTCCTCGATATCCATGCCTCCCGCCGCCGAAGCGACGATCATAGGGCAACGGTTTGTGTTGTTGAGAAGAATGGAAAAGTAGAACTCCTTTTCGATGTCCACTCCCTTCTCTACAAGAATTTTCCTGACTTTGATGCCGTTTGCGCCGGTCTGCGCCGTCCTCAGCCTCTTTCCGAGAATTGCCGAAGCGCCTTTCTTTACCTCTTCGGCATCGCGGCAGAACTTGACGCCTCCGGCCTTTCCTCGGCCACCGGCGTGAACCTGTGCCTTGACAACACAGGGGAATCCCATCTGCATGGAGTGCATCCACGCTTCGTCAGGGTGATAGGCAACCCTGCTTTCGGGGAGTCGCACCCCGTAACCGGAAAGGATCTCCTTTCCCTGAAATTCATGAAGATTCATACTTCCTCCTTAAATAAAATTGTCCATTCAAGGAGGGCTAATCAGATCTACGGAAAACTTTCGATTAGAGTAATCCAAGATTTTCCATAGCTTCATAACCCTGTACCCAGAGGGCAATAAAACCGTCGTACCAAGGCAGGTCTCCTGACTTAAGGATTCACAGACCGTTCGCCTTCCCGGTTACCCAGTGGCATCCGAACAGTCCCACCTATTCACAGTGTCTGGGAACGTGCGGGATTCTCACCCGACTTCCCTATTAAGCCCCGAGGGGCACCTTCATACGCCCGAAGCAATACACCAAAGAAAATGCAAGGTCAATATTTTTTTAAATAAATTTGCAAAGAATACATCCAAAAAAAGCTTAATAAAAATTCCAAACAGTATTTTGCGATCACATCTATCAAAATCCATAAAGTGCATTTCTTATATAATGCTTTGAAGGATTCAATTGCAGCCTGGAAAAGTTATCGAAGGTGGAGTTTGATGAGTTTTGAGATTGTTGAGATCAAAAGAAAAAGAGTTTACTTGATTCCATTAATACGAATCAGATCCAATTCTTCAGCACTGAAAAGTCCTGCCCGATAAAGTGCAAGGAACTCCTCGCTGACACTCCTGTTGAAAACCAGAATGTCGTCGGAATTTACGGTAACTTTTACTCCGTTGTCGAAAAGTTTCCTTATCGGATGATTTTTCATCTCGTCCACACGGTGAAGAATAACGTTGGAGGAGGGACAGACGTTGAGCTGAATTCCGTTATCGGCAAGCCACTTCATTACATCTTCGCTCTGAACTGCGGCAATTCCGTGCTGAATCGCTTCAAGTTCGAGGACTTCGGCTGTTCTCCTTACCGATTCGGCATCCCCATACTCTCCCACGTGGGCTTTCAGCTTCATTCCCGCCTTTTTTGCAGTCCGGTAGAGATCCTTGAAGAGGGAAGCATCCTGGGCAAGTTCGTCTCCGTAGAGATCTATCGCACCGAAGTAACCTGTGGCTGCAAACTTCTCCAGAAGCTCCATTGAACGATTCAGATCCTGATCCCTCGCTATTCCAAGTTCCGGAACGAATTTGGTTTCCGGGGCAGCTTCCGATGAGACTCTCTTGAAAAACGAGACAAGTTTTTCAGGTTCGTCATCGTAGAAACGACCGAAGTTTGAATCTATGCTCATTTCCAGAACTTTCACGCCGTCCCTGGCCGCCTGGCGAAAGGCAAGCTCAAAAAGAAATTCAAAACCCTTCCTGCCGTGGGGATCGTCCTTTTCATACTTCTGCGAAAACGCTGTTCCGATTATCTCTCCGAGGTAATCCTCGAAGTGCTGAAATTCATATATCTTTTCAGGCTGCGGTGAGAGTTTCCTGCCGAGCCAATTTTCAAGCTCAAATAATCTTCCGGCAAGGATTCCGTGGCTGTGAAGATCAGCCTTATCAACTCCTGCTACAAGCTTTAAGTCTCCGTTTTCCAGCCCTTTTTTAAAAGTTTCGCTTTTCATTTTTCCTCCGTCAAAAAATGCGAGGCAATTCTACAACATGGTTCGGACAAAGTCAAAAAGCTTGACCCTTCTCAAACCACTCTACAGACGTTATAATTCTCCATTCGTACATGCAACATCCGGGAGGTAAAAAATGACGAGGACAAACATACCGATTGTTACCCTGATGAAGTGGATAGAGGAAGAGGAAAATCATCAAAATTCAATATTCGGAATATTACGCGAAAATCTCTTCTTTTCATCCATCAGCCCCCAGCTCAACGCATCCTACAGAGAACGGGGACTCAGAACTCCTTTGGGAATCGATGCTACAGGAATAAACAGCCCGGGAATAATCACTGCATGGCTCTGCGGAGCCAGCCACATGTCGCTCACCCCCCGATTCGAAGGGTATCCCGATCTCGAGTCGATGGCAGATCCATGGATAAGTGCATGGACAATAATTCACGTGCTCAACTATAAATTCGGAGAGGATCTCACACCGGGTACATTTTTCAACATAGCCTTCGATCCCGAAATGTGGGACAGTGGGCCGATAAGAAGTCTGGTAAACCACCTTTTCGATGCCGAAGGTTCGATCGAGTGGAAAAAAGCCGATCTTGAATACAACTTCCGTGACATAAAGAAGGTGAGGATTCCGCCCTGCATGGCGAGCTCTGTAACGATCAGGCTTAAACCTAATTCCGAACTGGGTTCTCTTGAAAAAATATATGAAGTTCTACTCAAGAGAGGTACCGATATATCCATCTCCCTTTCTCCCGAATTCAGCGCACTTCCGGACAAGGCCCTGTCGCTTGTCGAAAAGCTGAGAGAAAAGATGCTTCACACACCTGGTATTTTTCTTGAAAGCAGCGGTGAGCATCCTTCCAGGGATACACTTGCACTTGCTTCCGAACTCTTTCGTTCGGAGATCGCCAGAGAGTCTATTGGATTGATAGACGGTGTCTCCTGCTTCAACTTCCCCAAACTTATCCGTTGCGGTTTCAATCTCTTCCAGGTTCAAACAGACATTTCAGAACCTGGAGGCTATTTGCGTTTAAGACAGTACCTGTCTCTTCTCGAAAGGGAGATGGCAAAAAGCGCCTCCTTCTCCGTCGAAGAGTTTATTTCACAGGGAAAGCCGGGATCGGGAACAGAGCTTCGCCTTTCAAACCTGGCAAGCTATACGGAACAACTCAAAACAGAGCAATCCCTTGAACAACCTGAATCGATCAAAGGCTCCCGGCCCTTGGGTTATTTCGACTGTATCGATGCCCCCTGTGCTGAAAGATGCCGTTTCCACTGCTACACTCCTCAGACAATGAGACACGCCGCAAACGGCAATTTCAACAAGGCATTCGACGAGATAGTCCGTCACAATCCGTTTCCGGAGACAACACGAGAACACGGTGAAAAGATGTGCTGGGAAAAATGTACCAGACAGATTTACGAAGGGAAAATTCCAACGAGAAAGATCGAGAAATTCATTCTGGACAACGTAAGTGGCGAGAGGTCGTTCACATTTGAAGAGGATGCTAAGACGGCTCTGGTCAAAGGGGCCACCCCTGAAGGAATCGCCTACGCTCTGACTCTTGCAAAAAACGGTGTAAAACCCACCGTTATTGAACAGGCCACTTCGATAAACCAACTTTTCAGTGAAGCACCCGGGTGGCTTGCTCCCCACCTCGTATCCGATCTGAACAGACTTGAAAAGTACGGTCTCCCCGTTGCATTCGGTGTTTCTTCACCTGAAAAACCTGAATCATCCTTCGATATCATCTACCATCCGGAAAAAAGCGGATACCCTCACCCCGAATCTATAATTACACACCTTGAAAAGGGAAGAGTCGCAGCACTGTTCGATCTTGAACACTTGGGAATACATCCGAGAAGCCACCTGTCGGCTCTTCCGGTTGAAAACCGCTGGTTTGAACAGAGAAAAAGGGCGGAGATGATGAAAACCACGATCCCCGAAGGCGGCGGAGAACCTATTCCATCACAGGCAATATATGAAGCATCTCGATGCCTCAGCTGCGACAAAATGTGCGACATCTGCGTTTCCATTTGTCCGAACCGAGCCAACGCAAGTGTGGAAGTGACCCCCTTCCAAATATCTGTTGCAGATCTGAAATGTAATGTGGAAATCAAAGAAATCGAAAAGGAGGAGCATTTTTCAATAAGACAACCGTACCAGATAATCCATCTTGCCGAACAGTGTACCGATTGCGGACTCTGCCGCAAATTCTGTCCCACAGCGGGAAATCCCAAACTGGACAAACCCCGATTGTTTCTTACGGAAGATGGCTTCAATAAGGCTAGTCGGGGCTTTCTTTACGTCAAGGACCAGGGAAAAACCTACCTCAAATCGAAAGGAGACGGGATTGAGGACGCGGTCATAATGGAAGCCGGCTCACTGGTTTATGCCAGCGACATGGTTCACGCCAGGCTTGATCCCGAAACTTTCAAGGTTCTTGACATACACTTCAGCTGTCCCCCCGAAATGAAAAGTCTTAGAAGGGCTGCTGTTCTGTGGTCGGTAATGAAATCCATCAGAAACAGCTTTCTGTCTGCCCTCTAGAAAGAGAACAGACGATTCCCTGTTTCAACAATAAGAGAACTTTCGATTCCCTTTTCCAGCCATAAGATACTTCTCTAACCTCATATCACCTAAAAAAGATCTGTCTCCCTTCCCCACCGTAAACTCAATTAATTCAATTAATTAAAAAATCAGACTACTCTCTCCTCCAACACAGTCTGGATTTTTTCGGAAATATTTAAAAAGAGGCACAGCTATTGCTTAAGGCGCTTCATGAAGTTCGTTAAACCGCAGAAAAAGTGAGTATACAATTCACATTATGGAGGCCCGATGAATATCTGCTTTCTGATCAACGACTGGAATAGCATGAATCCCGAAACCGAAACCACAATTACCCTGATACAGGAGTGCTGCAGACGAGGTCACAGGGTTGCAGTTGTCTATCCACAAAATCTTACGGTCCGGAACAATATGGCATACGGCTTTATGAAGATCGTAAGCATAGATCGCGTTCCCGAAAAACCTATCCTCTTTTACCGCAAGGCCGACCTTACCGATAAAATGCTACCCCTCAAGGGATTCGATGTTATCTTCCTGAGGAAAAATCCGCCTGTAGACTCAATAATGCTCAACTTTCTCGATGCCGTTAAGAACGATGTTTTCATAATAAACACCGTTGAAGGTGTCAGAACCGCAAACAACAAACTCTACACCTCCACCTTCTCTGATCCGGATCACCAGTTCCTTCCCGACACCTACGTTTCCAAGAATATTCCGTACCTCAAAAAAACGATCCTCGAGCACCCGGGAGACAAGATGATCCTGAAACCTCTGGACGGTTACGGAGGCAGCGGTGTTATCGTTCTTGAAAAATCGGCTCCCAGCAACCTCAACTCACTTCTGGATTTCTATGTAAACGGTCGTGACCGCAAAAACTATGTCATGATCCAGGAGTATATCGAAGGGGCCGAAAACGGGGACATAAGGGTACTGATGCTCAACGGCAAGCCCATTGGAGCCTACCGGAGAGTTCCGGCGAAAGGTGATATCAGATCAAACATTCACGCCGGAGGAAGTGCGGAAAAGCACACTCTTTCAGCCAGGGAAAAGGAGATCTGCCGAAAGATAGGGAAAAAACTCGTCAGCGACGGAATCTACTTTGCCGGATTGGACATAATAGGTGACAAGCTTATCGAAGTTAATGTTCAGAGTCCCGGAGGAATCGTAAATATCAACCGTCTCAACAGAACCAGACTTCAGAGAAAGGTTATCGATTTTCTGGAATCGATTTCTGCGGAAAGAAATGATGCGATTTCAAAGAGTATTCACACAATAAGGAGAAAAGAGGCAATTCTGGCGGAGATGGATGATGCAGGTTTTGGAAATTTCTGAAATAATCAACAAAATTCAAAACTTCGAGTTTTTCGATGCGGTTGCAGCATCCGGAAGTTTTGAAATAACAGTAGAAAGCTACCAACCCGTTGCCGGATTTGCCGTCCACAACGGTTCCGACTTTCCGGAAAATCTTGAAAAGGTGTGCGCGCTTTCTCCTCTCGATAGATGGAGGGAGGAGGATCCCTGCACGGGTGATTTTATAGACTCTCTTCCGATCAGAGTCAAGGCTTTGGATTCCCGTTACTTCTACGACCTGAATAGACCTCCGGAGTCCTGCGTCTATAGCGGTAAGGCCTGGGGTAAAATGGTCTGGATTTCCGAGCCGGCGATCGATTGCAAGATGGAAGCCGTAAGGAGGCATTCAGCTTTTTATAGAGTTGCGAATGAACTTGTAGCGGCGTTGGAAAAAAAGTTCGGAAGGTGCATTATCTTCGATATCCACTCATACAATGCATGCAGGACAGATGAGATTGATCCGGAATCTCTGCCCCTTTTTAATATCGGAACAGAGAAGATCAAAAATCGAAGCTTTAAACCCGTCATTGAAAATTTCATTGATAATCTCAATGATATCGAACTGGAAGGAATCAGAAACCGCGTAGCGACAAACGAGGTTTTTTTCGGCAGAGGCTTTCTTGCCGATCATCTGATGAAAAAATTTTCATCCCTTGTTCTACCTACGGAAATAAAAAAAGTTTACTGCGACGAAAAAATAGGCACAATCTACTCCGGAATTGTTAGACAGTTAAAAAAAGAGTTGCATGAAGCTTTGGAAAAAACCGTCTCATTTTTTGCAACAGAAATGAGAACTAATGGAAAACAGAACAACTGGAAAACACAATAGCGAGGGGAAATCAAATGGTATTAACAAAGGAAATGCTTACCGAATTGAAAGGAATCCTTGAAGAGGAGCTTGAAACTCTTCAGGAGAGAAGCAACCGACTTCTGAAAGAAATGAGCGAATCCGACCTTCAATCCAAATTCCACGGTGACGAGGCCGATCTCGCCTGCTACATGGATGAAAGAAACCGCATGCTCAGGCTCCGTGACAGGGACAGAAAGATGATGAACAGAATTGTACGATCTTTGGAGATGATCAAGGAAAGCACCTACGGTTTATGCACCGTATGCGGAGATGATATCCCATACGAAAGACTCAAACTCAGACCTATCGCAAACCTCTGCATGGAATGCAAGCTCGAGCAGGAGGAGCGTGAGGAAAGAACTCGAAACATCACAAACAGGTGGTCATAAAAATCTGTAAACATTAAACAATACCAACAAGAGGAACTTCCGGTTCCCTCATCCTATTTCCAGCTTTTTCACTCTTAGACTTTTTCGCTTTTTGATTTTTTTACTTTCTTGAAAATTTGTATTTTCCAAGTTAAGAAATACTATTAACTGTAAAACATTCTTTAAGAGGTTATAAATGAAATTTCAGACAAAAACAATACATGCGGGGGGAAAGGAAAAAAACCCTGAAAATGCACTTAACTATCCTATTTTCCAGACTTCCACATTCGTATTCGACAATCTGGAACACGTTGAAAAGGTCATGAATTTCGAGAGCGACGACTTCGTCTACACGCGCGGCAACAATCCCACGCTCCGTGTCTTCGAAGAGAGAATGACTCATCTCGAGGAGGGTGCGGGAGCCGTGGCTTTCTCCTCCGGAATGGCTGCAATCAGTTCAACCCTGTTCTCACTTCTCAAACCGGGGGACACGCTCATCGCGAACAGAACGCTTTACGGATCAACCTACAACGTCTGCACCTCCATTCTTCCCCAATACGGAGTGCAGGTAAAACTTGTTGATCTTACAGATCCCGATGAACTTCTTGCAAATTTGGATGAAAAGACAAAGGCTGTCTATTTCGAAACTCCGTCGAACCCATCTCTTTCGATTATTGACATTCGAAAAATCTCCCAGATAGCTCACAGCCACGGTGCAAAGGTTGTCGTGGACAACACCTTCGCCACCCCCTTCTTTCAGAGGCCTCTCACTCTCGGTGCCGATGTTGTAGTGCATTCCGCAACCAAGTATATCGGAGGTCATGGCGATGCGGTTGCCGGAGTTGCAGTTGCGAAGGATCTTGACTATGTGATGAACCTGAAATTCGGCTACATGTGCGAATTCGGAGGCGTTATGAGCCCCTTCAACAGCTTTCTGCTTATTCGGGGCCTTAAGACCCTGTCGCTTCGGATGAGGGAACATGCAAAAAATGCTGCGGCCGCAGCCGATCTTCTTGCGAACCACCCTCTGGTTACAACGGTAAACTATCCCGGACTTGAAAATTTTAAAGGTCACGAAATTGCGAAAAGCCAGATGGACGGATTCGGTGCAATGATCTCATTCGAGGTCGAAGGAGGATTGGAAAAGGCGAAAAGAGTTGTGGAATCGATGAAACTTTTCAAACTTGCGGTAAGCCTCGGCGACTGCGAATCACTCATCGAACTTCCAGCAGCAATGACCCACAGAGGCTACGATCGTGAAGCTCTCGCTGAATTCGGACTCAGCGAATCGATGATTAGAATATCAGTAGGACTCGAAGATCAGGATGATATCCTGAACGATCTTGCTCAGGCTCTCGAGCGGTAGAAAAACTTTTTCAAGGCAAATAGAGCCGAAAGAGATACAAAGAGCCCGCATATTGCGTAGATAACAAAATCCCTTTTTCCTGGAACAACATCCTCTCCTTCAATCCATTTTTTCTCCAGAAACTCCCTGTCTTCCACCGAAATAGTGAGCAGAGCCTTGTCAATGATATCCCGAAGAATCTTTTTCTCCTTTCTGATTCCATACCCCAGACTGTAATGATAACCCGTACGGCCTGCTACTCGAAGGTTCTTAAACCCCTTCTTCCTGAATAGATAACGAAATACCGGTTCGTCGGCGAACATGGCATCCACATTTCCGAAATGGACTCTTTTCAAACCTGTATAATCCGAATCGACAGGAACAAGAGTCAGCTCAGGATAGAAATTTTTCATGTACTCACCTACGGCGTAACCCTTGACAAAGGCGATCTTCATTCCTCCCATCAACTCCGGCTTTAACCTTCCGCCGACAGAGTCCTTAACTACAATTACGCTAGGAACATCCACGTAACTACTAGTGAAAACAAGATACTCCGACCTGTCGGGACTTTTTGCAATGGAAGAAACAACATCCACACTTCCTTTCATTGCGGCATCCATCATTGCGTTCCAGTTAGGATATCGGACTATATTGAACCTGAGCCCGGTTCTTTCCATGATTATTCGAAAAAGATCCATGCTGTAACCCGTCTCCCTGTTTTTCTCAACAAAGTCTACGGGGGGATACTCCGGAGCCGGAGCCATGTCGATCCTTCCTGAATTGGCGGATATCCAGTCCAGCTCCGTTTTCGTAAGAAATCGTGAGGGCCGAACCTGAGAATAGTAAAACAGAAGTGCCGAGATAACAAAACCGGAAATAAGAATTATTGATGCGGCAACAAATCGCCTTTTCCCCAAAAGTATTAGAAAAATTGAAAGAAACAGGGCCGCTGTGACAACTGCCAGATATTTTGGAAAGATAAAAACAGAAGTCAGAGGTTTTTGCCAGCGATTTTTTATCTGACGACGTTCTGATGGAGAAATGGAACTAAGCCCCTTCTCAAGAATTGCATTTAATAATTTCAATCCTTTTCTCGATGCAATTGCCAATTCGTAATCGAAACCCACATCAAGTCCTTTTTTTACCTTCAATTCCCTATTGTTTTTCAAGTATTCAACAATTGGCTCTCCTGCAACCATCGCATCAAGCTTCCCATCTTGAACCATCTCAAGCCCACTCTTTTCATCAGGAACCTTCACAAACCCGAGGGCGGGAAACTGATCCTCGAGAAACTGTTCCACTGCGTATCCTTCAACTACACCTACACGTTTTCCCTTCATCCATGAGATGTGAAACTCCTCCTTTTCATCCTCGCTTGAAACCAGAATATTAGGCACAGTAATGTAGGATGATGTAAAGTTAAGATACTCACTTCTTTCCAGCGTACGGACTGCCATTCCCGTCAAGTCTACATCTCCACTCCTGAGCTTCTCAAGAAGCTCCTTCCATGTTTTCACCTTTACCCACTCGAACTTAACGCCAAGTCTTTCCTCCAGAAGACGGAAGTAGTCGTTCGAAATCCCCACATATTTTCCGTTTTCATCTTCAAATGAGTAGGGAGGATAGTCCGGAGCAGGAACGAATCGGAGAGGTTTATCCTGTGAATTCAACCAGTTTCTCTCCTCAGGAGTGAGGACATCTCCACAGGAGGTAAGAAGAAAAATGAGAAATAGCATTACTCCGCTGATTTTTATACTTGCCGACATTTTCATCTCCGTAGATTACTTTTCCAATTAATATTATCGAACTTTAGGAATCTGTCGGCAAGACAATGAAATTATTTCGAGACCCAGAATGTTACGTTTCTAAGATTTTATAAGCCAATTATTGAAGATTCCCGGAATTTGGAATCAACTCCAGGGGAATTGCTTGAAAGCCGATTCATGATTGTGTTGAAATCATCAGACAAGAACCTTCTCAAGGATCTCTCTTTTAAGTTCAGGCAGAAGTGAATAGTACTTTTCCGACTCTATCTCCTCCCTGTTTACCCAGGCGTGATCGGTGTGTTCGTCGTTAAAAACAAGCTCCTGCGCCTCTCCTTTCTCTTCGACGAGATAGATGTATACGAGTCTGAAATATTCCTCACCATCAGCAGAAACCCCTTTCCATGGATAGACGGAAAGAAGAGAGACAACATTTACATCCAGTCCGGTTTCCTCCTTGACCTCTCGGACAACTCCATCTTCGGGAAGCTCCTCCAGCTTTGCCTTGCCCGCCGGTACACACCATATTCCGGGAAGAACAAAACAGTTGTTAGCCCTTTTCGTCAGGAGAATTCTGTCCCCACGACGGACAACAGCCTCTGTCGTGATCCTGAAATTAGGATTCAGGACAGGCTGAATCTTGATTCCTTTCACAAATTCCTCTCGAAGTATGGAATAGATTTTCACATCGTAGTGCTCCCCTTTCTGGAGGAGACTTTGCCTGAGAATTCCCTCCGGACGCATTCCGCATTTCTCCATAACCCGACCGGAAGAGCGATTTTCAAGCCTGTGGACAGCTTCAATCCTGTTGAGTTTCATTGTCTCGAAACAGAATTTCAACACCTGATCCAGAGCTTCAGTCATCAATCCCCTGCCCCAGTAATTTTTATGGAGTACGTAACCGACTTCCGCCTTCTCGTTTTTCGGATCTAGTTTAACAACCCCTATCGTTCCGATCATTTTTCCGTTTTCCTTTAGTTCGACAGCCCAATCAGGGACTCCGGCAATATATTGGATACCGAAAACCATTCCATTCAAAAAAAGACGGGTGTCTTCGATCGACTTGTGAGGCCCCCAGGACAGATACCTGCACACCTCCTCGTCCGATGCATATTCGAAAATAGACTCGGCATCTCCCGGCTCAATTCTGCGCAGGATCAATCTTTCGCTCTCAAGAATCGGAAAATTGTTTATTAAATCGAGCTCCATTCTACTCTCCCTTAATTTTTTAGTTCAGCTTCATAAAGAATATACATCATAGAAATAAGGGTTCAAAGATAATACATAAAAAACTTGAATCGGACTTCAGATCAACCATCAATAACAACTTCATGCCTTGAAATTCTCACAACATGACACAACTGTCATTTGATCAAATCAATCATATTTAAAATTAACTCATCTTAATCATCTAATTTCTTTTCATTACAATTTCATCGTTTATTACTTTATAATATTGATCAAATATTAAATTTGTACAATTACAACTTTTTTACTTTATCAATTATTTTAACTATTATTTGACAGTTGTTTCATTTCTCTATATACTCAAACGGTTATTTTGTTAATGGAGGAGAAATTGAAAGTAATTTCAATTGTCAGCCAGAAAGGGGGTGTCGGCAAAACGACAATTTCCACCAATCTGGCAGTCGAATTTGCACGCGAAGGAAAAAAACTACTCTTTATTGATACCGATCCCCAGCTCAGCGCCTCCGATTTCAGGAGCATCAGAGCTGAAAATGATTCTCTGACTCAATATTCTTGCGTCCAGGTTCTGGAACCGACACTTCACAAGGATATCGGAAACTTCAATTTCGATGTCATCATCATCGATGTCGCGGGCCGAGAAAACAGGATGCTGCTTAACGCCATGAGAGTTTCCGACGTTATAATCGTTCCCGTCTGTCCGTCCAGCTACGATCTCTGGGCATCGGAAGATACATACAAAAAGGGAGCGGAACTTCTTGAAATGAGACCGGACACAAAAATATTCAGCGTATTCAACATGGTTCGACCGGGCACCGCAATACTAAGGGATGTGGATGAACTCAAGCCCGGTTTCGAGAAGGATTACGGACTGAAATTTCTCCAATCTTCACTTCATCTTCGCGAAAGCTACAAGAAATCTGCGGCATTCGGAATGGGAGTATCTGAATTGAAGGGTAAAGATAAGGACCCGAAGGCATCGGAGGAGCTCAAGGCCCTCTACAGCGAAATAAGGGAGGTACTGTGATGGCTGGAATAAGAAGGAAACCTGTTGACGATAAAAAACTGGACGCATGGGAAAATTCGAATAAGGAAAAGATCTCAAAATCCGGACTCAAGCTCGAAAGAAAAACCGTAAGCTTCAGGGCTAACGAAGAGATCTGGATCGATTTTCAGATCAAATGCAAGAGAGGAAAGATTAAGGTTTCCGACAAACTTGAAGAGATGATGCTCTCCTACATCGGAAAAACGACGGAAGACTACATCGAGTAGTCGGATTACCTTTAGAAAATCCGAAACCAAAATCGGACGAACTTCCAAAAAAGATTGCGGTCCTGTTCTGTTAATTTCGTCCAAACAACATTCATTGCAAAAAGAGCTCCCCTTGTTCTCCTGAATAGATGTTAATCATTTACCTTTTTCCTGAAGATATCTGGAGACAAAAATGCTCACAAAAATGACAATTACGGAATAGAGAAAAATTTTTCCCCAGAACGGCTTTTCAAAACCGAAAACTTTGTCGATCCCCATCCCCAGGAGATGCAGTAAAACAAGAAATAAAATTGAGACAGACAATTCAATTAAAAGGTTTCTTAATTTTTTGTTCATAGCTACCTCATATCAATAGATGTTTTATTACGACTCATTCTTCACGTTTTTGCCTTGTTAATTTAATAAAAACGATATCCCTACTCCTTGAGTGATTTCAAATCTTCCCCAGTTACCACACCCTCTTTGAGTAGTTCGGTAACAAATATTTCCGTCATGTCGCTCATGAACGCAAATTCATATCGCAAGTCCAGCACATAGGCTTTAAGCCTTACCTTTAAAACAGTCTTGCCGTGGTGAATTTCATTTTTGATGATAACAGACACAGGCTTTTTAAGGTACACGTAACGGGATACTATTGCAGATCTATAACCGATTTTTCTTACCCGGGTGGGATTCACGTGCACGGGAAGATAAATTTCACTAACTACCTGACAGTTGAACTCTCCGGTATTTGAGTTGGAAACCGACTGGTTTACGATCTCGCTGTTGGGAACTGATACCATCGAATCGTCCGCCGTAACTATCCGCACCGAACGAAGACCTATCTGGATCACCTCTCCGTAGTGTTTTCCGACCTGTATCTTGTCTCCGACCTGGAAAGGTCTGTCAAAGAGAATCATTACTCCCCCGAATATATTTTTCAGTATATCCTGGGCCGCGAAACCAAGGGCTATACCGGTGGATGCCGTAATGGCGATAATTGTTTCTATCGGAGGCGCAAGTATGGATACCACGATCAGATAGATAATGAAAATCCAACTCACTATCCGAAAAATCGGAATCAGGCGTTTTATGAAAAGCCTTGATCCCATCCATTTTTCAGCAACAGTTTCCAGTATCATCGTGGTATACCTGAGTAAGAAAAAGGCTCCGAAAAAAAATACGAATGCCCAAACAACAGAATTAAACGTAACCTTCCACTTTGCCTTCGATACTTTTAATGCACCCGTTGAAAAAGGTGATGGTTTTGGCGAATCTGTGATCTTTTCGGCTTTTTTTTGTACCGGCGGCACAGAAACTTTGGGGTTTTTTCCTTTTTCAGTCGGTTTTTCACTGTTTGAAGCGCTCTTTTTGTGTTTTAACTCTTCAGCCGGGCCTCCTTTCTCCATCTCTTTTTTTTCATGGGTACTTTTCCCATATTCGGAGTTTCTTTTTGCCTCATCGGTTACCTTCTCTGCCGAATACAGATCACCGACATATGAAAACATGGATGATTCACCGATGAAAAAAAGAATGAAAAAAAACGAAATTAGTACCGGTCTACTTCCTGTCCATTTCATTCGTTCCCCCTAGTGAAGAAGATTCTTTCGCTGAAGTGTTCTTATTACCGACCTGAAAAGAAAAGGATGTATGAGAAAAGCCTCATCTTTCTTTACCAGTATTCCACTTGTAGCGAGCCGTTCAAGAATCCTTGCACTTTCCGAGCCTTCTATCCTGAAAATCAGCGAATGGTAATCTATGGAAAGGTTATCATGTCTTACAATTGCCGCAAGCGTAAAAAGATCAATATCCGGAAGTTGAGAGATGAATGCGTACTCTGAAACGATGCCCATCTGCAAACCTATAACTTCATTTTCAATTTCCTTCACGGAGTTAAGCCACAAAAGAACAGCTACTCTGATGTTGCCGGCCGAAACCGAAGCCAGGTTGTCAAAATAGGCACTCTTCAGATAGCTCTGTTTCTCGGTATCCGTCTCAAGCATCCGATACTTCTTTACATCTCTGATATTCTCAGGTTCAATAAAGTTGAGTTCATAACCGCTCATGTAGTGCCTGACCATGACAAGATCCTCCAGCTCCTCCGGATTTACGGGCCCGAGAATCATCGTTTTCTGAAAATACTTAGAGAGAGCGCACACATTTTCAAGGTATTCATATGCGTACTGACCGCAGGTAGAAATCCAGAAAACCTTTTCGTGAGTTCTGCTTATAAGAAGCAGGAACCGATCGAGGGCATCAAACCCTTTCACTGATCTCAAAAAAAGATTCTGCAGATTCTCAACGATACAGATTCTAACCGAAGCATTACTGTTGATTGCATTTTCAAGGCCATGCATGGAATCGACATCATTCTGATCAAACGCTTTCTTCATGATTTCAAACAGTGCTGATTCGCTATAAACAGTTCCGGTGAGCACTATCTTTACGGGCCGCAGATCTGTGAAAATTTCTCTTTCGGCAATGTTGAGTATGGTGGTTTTCCCGCTGCCTTTCTCACCGGCAATAAGAAGCGATACAACGAATCCTTCCTTCCAAAGCGCATAATCCTGCCGTATCGATGTCAGTTCCCTCTCCCTTCCCCGGAACAGCTCCTTTTCGCTCAGAGGATCCTCCCTGAAAAGCCTCTGATAGACGTAGGGTAGTTTTTCGATTTTTTTCATCGAATTACTCAGGTACTGGGTAAAACCGAAGCCTATGTAGTCGAGCTGTTCGACAAGCCCCGTGAGCTTCTTCAGACTGAAAAGCTGTCTTCTCAGAGCCATCCTGAGATTTCTCCAGCCACTTAGAAGCAGTGCCAATATCGATGAGCCGTATTTTTTCAGGAATAGAACTGCCTCCCTGGTTCGGTGGGACGTCTCCTGTTTAAAAAACCGTAATTTGAGTTCGATAATTTTTTCCGTATTTGCAAGCTCTTCCACGCTTTTTTCAAATTCACGGGTGAGTCTGTAGATATTCTCCGCAGTCTCATCAAATATGCCGCTCATGCTTTCCGCCAGCTCATCAACCAGGGTTACCGTTCTCGTGATTCCCTCCAGAGCGACTTCAAGAGCCGTTTTAAATTTGTCCTTTCCATCCTCCTTGAGCATACTTCTCGAGGCTTCGAAGTTTGTTTCAATTATGTTGTCGATATCGTTCAAACGTCTTAACAGTTTTTCCTGACGCTTTTTGATATCAATGGCTTTTCCCCTGTTTTTTTCAACAACATCAGACTGAAATTCAATACCAAGAAGTGATGATATTCCCACCTTTTCATATTTCGGAGCGGGAATTTCCGAAACGAAATCATCTTTTGTCACTATCGTGTGCTCCGAAGGAAGCGAAGATATGAGGTTTTCCAATCTCCTTACATATTTTTCATAAAAAACATAAAGGTTTGTTTTTGTCACCGCATCAAGAAGGGCCGGAAGTTTTTCCTGTCTCACCACCCGTAAAATATTCCTGTTCTCTCTTACTATGGATATCTGTGATTCGGTTTCTACCTCCTTATGCTGCCTAGCGAGAATTTCGCCGGATTCGGCAAGAACATTTTTGAGTTCGCCGAAGATAGGTTTCAACCGGTCACGATTCCCGGATAGAGTTACAGTAACCGTTTCCATGCAGAGCAACGCCGTTTTCAACTCCATGGAAAAGAGATCCCGATCCATTGCCCATTGACTCTTTTCAAGGTTTACGTACGAAACATGTGAGAAAAAAATGCGTCTTTTCCTCTCCTCCCTTTTTAGTTCTTCTTTTCTGCGCTCCGAATCGGAGAATGTATCTTCGGGAAGAGGAAATGTGGCGGCATATTTAAAATCCCTCTCGGCGGCCATCTTGATCTCCGAAAGAATTTTTGCCGTTTCTTCTTTCGACTCTCGAAGAAAATTTTCATCTCCGGCCTTCAAGACATCGATTGCATTAAGAAATTCACTACAGAACGCAATGAGATTTTCAAGCTTTTCGGAGGAGAACTGGACGGGACCGTTTTCAAAAATTTCGAAAATTGAGATTCCCCGCCTTAATGTTTCAAAGGCTTCGTGAAGCAGATGAACGTCTTCGACTATTCGGGACAGAAGTTTCTTCTGAGTTGAAACAGCGAGAGATCTGACGGGATTATCAAAATAGCACCGTAAAAAATTATGGATCGAAAATGATCTTTCAGCATTGGGGAAGGATATCGCCGATTTTCTGAGCACTTTCCGAACGACATTCAAAATTCGGTAGAAAAATCTACCCGACTTTATCCTTCCTATCGAAGCCTTTTTCCAGATCAGGGTCTTCAGAGAGTCTCCCTCAGCGGAGTTCCAGAAATCGTCATCGATTTCAAGAGTCAACATTTCATCAATATCACCGATAAATCCGGAGACAGCATCATCCCACAAATCGATGGAAAACATGCCGCCGGCATCCTCTTCAAATTGAATTTCATTGACTGCAGAGAAAATCTTCTCATTGATCTTATCAACTTCCGCAAACACCTTCGAAATGTTCGAATCATCCGGCCCCGAGTTTTTTTTAAGAGAATCGAATATTTCAAAAACTCCGGCACGGGTATTTTCGAGCCAGTCGAAATGGGGTTGAAGAAAAGCGAAAGAGGCTTCACCTATCGATTTTTCCGCGTCTTCGGTAAGTTTGAGCAGTTTTTCAAGAGTTTCCATCAAACGTTCCTCTCTACCTGTCTTTCGACCTTATTCACACGAATTTTATCCTGTCCCCGTATGCCTCTATTTTTTTGTGAATCTCTTTAAAAATTTGGTCTTTCATCTTTCTTCGCTCACTGTACATGACTGTGTATCTTAAAATACACTCCACGCAGGATCTCTGGGGAATAATAGCTGTTGCAGGTAAAACCTCGGCCCTGCTTATGAGATATTTTTCGTCCATACTTTCCCAAGAGGCAAGTATATCATCTTTTTTGCTCGATATGATGTCACTGGCCACGCTTTGGACAGTCTCCCTCAAGAGTTCAAGATCGCTGTCGAATGTTGAATAAAAAGTCATTTCATCCCATAGAAAGGGAAATTCGGCAGAGTAGTTGAAAACCGGTTCCTTGAAAAGAGAGCTGTTGGATACTCGAACGATTCTGCCGTTGTAAAGATCGCCGTTAATCCAATCGCCAACCTCCATTATCGTTGTCTTGAGTATGTTGATATCAATAACATCCCCTTTTATACCGCCAAGTTTCACCCTGTCGCCGGTCTTGAAGGGAGTTGTGACGACAATCGACATCCATCCGGCGACGCTGGCTATCACCTCCTGGAGTGCAAGAGCGATTGCAGCACCGGCTATACCTAGGATCACCGAAAGATTGGCAACCTTATCACTGAAAATGATGGCGGCGGCCAGAGCGATTATGAGGATCGTGATTATGTTGATACTCTTCCTCAGATGGTATCGCTGAACGTTGTTCGACATCTTTTCGGAGAAGTATCGCTGTATGTAAAATTTCACCATCCACAACACGACAATTGCCAAAAACAGAGCTATACCCTTTATTACATTCGGATTTTCAATTACTTTCAAAAAATTTTCCATCGCCCCCTCCGACAACCCTTCATTTCTTTTCCGCTGTCA
Organism: uncultured bacterium; assembly: GCA_942492635.1. Taxonomy (GTDB): domain Bacteria; phylum UBP6; class UBA1177; order UBA1177; family CALOFP01; genus CALOFP01. Next base: position 447,509 of record CALOFP010000002.1, on the reverse strand, counting down.
CAGAACTTTCAACACCGCTTATACTTGCACTGCATTTTAAAGCTTCCTTTATGTGTACATCTCTCTGCGGAAACGGTATCTCGATGCCGTTTTCCTTGAAAAGATCCCAAATTCTAAAATAGATGTTACTCTTTATATTCAGAATTCCGTTTTCCGGATCGTCGATCCAGAAACTGAGCCTGAAATCGACTGAACTGTCTCCAAACCCCATAAGAAGACAGGCGGGAGCAGGTGTAGTAAGAACTCTCTCGAACTCTTTGGTGGAATCCAGTATCAGCTCACTCACTCGCTTGATGTCGCTGTTGTAGGATACACCGATATCCATAAGTATAAGGATTCTCTTGTTGCTGTGAGTCCAGTTGATTACGCGGCTGGTTATGAACTCCTCGTTAGGAATAAGGTGTTCCGTCCCATCCCATGCGATTACGGAAATATACCTTGCTCCGAGATGGTTTACGGTACCGAACTTGTCCTCGAGCTGGATTATGTCGCTGGGTTTTATCGAATCGTCGAGGAGAATTATGAAGCCGCTGAAAATATTGGAAACTATCTTCTGAAGACCGAAACCTACGCCGACACCAACGGCACCGCTGAAAACCGCAAATGCTGTGAGATCTATACCAAGAGAGCCGAGTCCTATGGATAGAGCCAGAGTGTAGAGCAGAACCTTGAAAAGTTTGCCGGAAAGAACCTGTAGTGACGGGGTAAGATTTCGACTTTTCGTAATATTTTTTTCCACAGCGGAAGAAAATGCTCCGGCAAGCCAGAAAAGAATCATGAATATGAAAAGTCCCTTGATCAACGTATACGGAGAAATTTTCAGCTCTCCCACATCAATCGAAACACTGCTCAGCAGTTCAACACTCTTGTCGAAGGCTCCGAATGTGGAAAGCGCCGCCGAAATCCATACTGTAATTGCAAGGTATCTGGAAATAATTCTGTTTTCAATGAGGTGCGATGCCAGATCGACGATAATCCAGGCTGCAGAAAGAATGGCGACGGCCTCGATGAAGTTCGTCGGCATTTTGAAAAAGCGGAACCCGGGAACGGTCAAAAGAAGAATCAACGGAAACAGCGCGGCAGTAAGGTGATGTTTTAAGAGACGGAGAGCACCTGCTGAAAAACCGGTTTTCTTTTCCATGGTTACCAGTGTTCGATCTATCTTCTTCCGAAGAAGACGGGACAGGAGAGCAGAAACGATAAAGCCGGAAAGAATTAATATCACCTCATATAGAAATGAAAGAGAGAGAACGTTACCGAAGAACCACTCGGAAACGTCCTTCCACAGCGACGCAAAGGTTTTCAGGTTTACATTGTTCTTCATTTTCTCCTCGTATTGAGTGAATCATAATGATTATATTCAAAATCGACTTCTCTTTGAAATAGCTCTTTAAAGGAGAATCGTCGGATTGTTCGTTTTCAAATCGGCATTAACTTTCAAAAGAATCATAAAATGGTACACTTCTGGTGTCCTGAACACTTGAATTTATCCTAAGGAAATGAAATACTGATTTAATAAAAAAGAGGATAGTTAAAAAAGATTCATAAATAAGTTTTGGAATTAAAATATGAGGGAGGTACTGAATGGAAGGGATCGTATATGCGGCGAAAATATCTGAAAAGGTGGCTGTTCAGATCGACACTTTTGAAAAGGTGGACAATTACGTTCCGGGAGAGGATTTTCTCTGGGTCCACATGAACGTCGAAAACGACGATGCCCACTCATGGCTTATGGAAAAAAGCGGAATCGATCCCCTGCATGTTGCGGCGCTTCTTTCGGAGGACAGCAGACCCAGGGCGCTCTTTACAAAAGAGGGCGTCCTTATCTGCATGAGAGCAATCAACTTCAACAAGGGAGAAGATCCGGAAGATATGGTATTTCTCCATCTGTGGATGGAAAAAAATAGAATTATTACAGTGAGACAGAAAAGAGTTCGGGCTGTGGAGGATATCATCGAGAGGGTGAAGAACGGTACCGGTCCAAAAAATTCAAAAGAATTCCTTATCATGCTCGCCGAAAGAATTACCCAAAGAATGGCCTCCATAATCGGTGAAATAGATGAAAGCGTCGACCTTGCCGAAGAAAAGGTGCTTACGGCGGAAAAGCGGGAACTGCGTGTCGATCTTCTCGACATAAGGAGAAAAACCGTCCCTCTTCGAAGATACATAGTTCCACAGAGAGACATGCTCACTTTTCTATATCTCGACAAGAACGAGTGGTTCGACGATTTTGAGAAACTCAGAATCCACGAACTTGCCGAGATGGCGACAAGGTATATCGAAGATCTGGAAAGCATCAGGGACAGGGCTTCGCTGGTACAGGAAGAGCTCACGAATATTCTGGCGGATAATATGAACAGGACGGTATACCTGCTGACGATAATCGCCACAATTTTCCTACCTCTCGGACTTCTGACCGGCCTGCTTGGAATAAACGTCGGAGGTATTCCGGGAGCTGAAAACAAACTGGCCTTCTGGATTGTCTGCGCCATACTGCTCTCCATAGCGATCGGCGAATACCTTCTTTTCAAAAGATCAAGGAAAATTTGATTGATTTATGAAAGTAATGGAGAGTTCTGCAAACATCATTTTTCATATTGAAAGAATTATAGAGAAATATTTAAAAACAGATAAAAATCGGAAATCTATTCAGTTCTTTATTTTATAGAATCAGTCGAGAGGGCAGAGATTCTCCTCGCCGGTGAGACCTTTTATCATATCCACGAGAAGATCGATCTCCTTTTCGATATCGTCGAGGCTTGCTGTTTCAACAGGTGAATGCATGTAACGAAGCGGCAGTGATACGAGAGCGACCGGTACTCCCCTTCCCGTGAATCTCATTCTGTCGGCATCGGTTCCCGTTGATCCCGGTGTGAGCTCGTACTGAAGTTCGATTTCCAACTTCTTTGCGCTCTCTTCGAGAAGGGAGTTCATCTTTCTGTTTATCGGCGATCCTACGGCGAGAACAGGTCCCTTTCCGAGATGGTAGTCGCCGTATTTGTCTTTGTTCACACCCGGATAGTCTGTCGCGAATGTAACGTCACAGGCAATCGCTATGTCCGGATTTACTGCGGAAGCTGCAAAGTAGGCTCCGTGAAGACCTATTTCCTCACTTACGGTGCTGGAACAGTAGACACCGACTGTCGGGCGATCCTCGTAAAGTCTTTTGAGTACCTCGGCTACGACAAATGCTCCTGTCCTGTTATCCAGTGCCTTTCCGCTGATTCTGTTGTTGAGAAGGAACTCTGTTTCCCTTTTGTAAACTGCAAAATCACCGAGTCTTACTATCTTATCCATATCCTCTTTGCACTTGGCACCGCAATCGATGTAGAGATCTTCGAAGCTGAAATCATCCTTAAGCCCACCGTGATGCTGTGCGTTGGCACCGATCACACCTGTAAGCTTTCCGTTAAACCCGAGAATTTCAACCTTCATACCGGGAGCGATTTTGTGACTGATTCCGCCTACTTTATCGACATAGAGGAATCCTTTATCGTCGATTCTCTTGATGATGAATCCTATCTCGTCGATATGGCCTGCAAGCATTATCCTGAACTTGGCATCGGGATTTATTACACCGGTGACATTTCCCATGTTGTCCACATCGATTCTATCGGAAAAGTTCTCAGCATATTTTTTCCAAACCCGCTGAGCTTCCATTTCGGCTCCGGCGGGACCCGGTGTCGCAAGCAGATCTTCAAGAAACTTCCTCGATTCTTTTTCCATTTTATCCTCCTTTTATGATTTCTATTGAGAAAACTTTTAAATTGAAATGAACAATCTTTCCAAACAATATATATTTATCGGTAAAGGTGCAAGAATTTGATTTGCCGTGAAAATTATATTGAAGTGATTTTGGAGAAAGGGAAAAGGAAATTATTTTCTTTTGATTCGGTCTAGCGATTTCTCTTGACTGTAAAAAAGATAAGATCGCGTAAAAGTTTTCTAAGATCTTCCGTAACGTCAAGTTGTTCGACAATCTTCTCTGCATTTTTCAGGTGAGATTCAATTATCTCGCCTACTTCCTTCCGGATACCATATTTTTCAAGAAGGGAGATGAAATAGTAGCAATCTTCCTCTTCAACAGTTCCATGTCCATAAAAAGAATTGATATTTCCCTGTTCATTTTCCGAACATCGCTCCATGAGGATTGTGTGATGGAGGGTCTTTTTCCCTTCCCTGAGGTCCGAAAATGTGGATTTACCGATCTCTTCCGAAGAGTTGAAAAGTCCCAGCTCATCATCCCTGACCTGGTAGGCAACACCGAGGTTTTCGCCGAATTTTTCAAGCAGTTCCAGATTGCCCCTCTTAGCCCCTCCGATTCTTGCACCGAGACACAATGGAAGTGAAAAGGTGTACCTTGCGGTTTTCAATCTGTAGGTCTCCAGAACCTCTTTTCTTGAAGCGTGCATTTTTCGCATTCCGAGGTAAAGATCTTCCATCTGACCAAGTCCTACGGTAAGAATTTCATCGAGAATGAAACTAATGCTTTCTTTTTGATCATTTTCGTGAAAATTGATTCCGGAAAGCATCGATACCGCAAGGAAATAGGCAATATTACCGGCACATATTCCCATAGAGGAACCGAAATGCTCCGGTGTGGCGAGAGATTCCCTCTTTCCAATCTTTTCATAGTGATGGTGAAGTGAGGCATTTCCTCTTCTTACCCGGTCGCCATCCATGATGTCATCGTGTATCAACATTCCGGAATGGAGAATCTCAATTGCCGCCGAAGCACTTAAAACCCTTTTAACATCTACCTTTCCGCCTGTTTTTGCTCCGAGATAAACAAGTCCTCCCCTGATCATTTTCCCGGACATCGAAAACTGTTTCAGAAGCGGAAAAAAATCACCACTCCATCTATTGAGTTTTCCGAGCCTTACACTGTATTCATCTAAGAAATCACCGATAACCAGGCTCAATTCCTGACGAGTTTCATGGAAGAATTGCTTCATTACGACCTCTCTGCAAGGAAATTTCCGGCTATCGAACCGAAAATCCGAATTTTTCGTGGCTTAACCTTTTTCCGAAAGACGATCATCGGATCTTGTCGGATCTGTCCGGCGGTCCATTTGTACATATCGGATGCGGTTTTTATGGGAATTCGATATCTCTTGGGGATGTATTTAAACCCCTTTTCTGCCTCGGCTTGCCATTCAAAATATCTCTCAATCTCTTTTCGTACAAAGGTTTCAAAGATATTTCTCTTTTCAGAAACCTCAACTTCGGCCAGTGAATCGAGTCCGCTGCCCGAAAGAGGAAGATAACATCTCCCGAGGCGGTTGTCCTCATCTATATCCCTTATGAAGTTGATATACTGCATCGACCTGCCGAGCATTCTTGCGAAACCGAAAGATTCCTCATCCAGTCCCATTATCCGCGCCATGAAGAGACCGATCACTTCAGCAGATCCGTAAATATATCTCACAGTTTCATCAACAGTATCGTAGTTGTGTCCTTCGAGGTCCCACTCCATGCTTCTGAAAAATGATTCCACCCACTCAAAATCAAAAGATCTTTTCAGCGAAAGATCGATGAAAGGAGCGATAATCGGATCATTGCAGCCGCCTTTCTGGAGAGCAGTCCGCCATTTTTCACAAAAAGAGTAAAATTCTTCGCCTCTCTGCGGAAGTTCATCAACCATGTCGTCCGCAGTTCGCACAAAAGCGTAAAGAATCGAAACCTCCTCCCTCACAGAGTCAGGAAAGAAAAGTGAACTTGTAAAGTAGGTTTTACTCCCCTTTTTGAAGATCTTTTTCTGCAGCTCGTTTTTCATCCAAGAAACTCCTTAACCGTTTTCGCCGTCAAAGTTGCTGAGATTATGGTCATCGGTACTCCGATTCCGGGATGTGTGTATTGCCCCGTGTAGAAGAGGTTTTTCACCTTCCGACTTGATCTCGGAGGCCGAAAAACCGCAGTCTGGCTCAGTGAGTGGGCAAGCCCCAACGCTGTTCCTTTGAATGCGTTGTAATCTTTCTTAAAATCTCTGTGTGAAAATATGCGCTTTACGACTATCCTCTCTCTGATAGGTTCTCCAATTCTCTTTTCTAGATTTGAGATTATTGTTTCCGCATATGAGTTTCTTATTTCCTCGCTGTCGTCAAGATCACAGGAAACCGGCACAAGTATGAAAAGATTTTCACATCCATCAGGCGCGGTATCGTCACTTTTGGAGGTTACGGATACGTAGTAGGAAGGATTCTGGGGCCACGCAGGTTTTTCGAAAATCTTCTTGAAATGTGAATCCCATTCATCGGAGAAGTAGAGATTGTGGTGAAGAAGGTTTTCAATTTTCCCCTTGATCCCGAGATAGATCAGAAACATGGAAGGAGCAACTATCTTTTTCTTCCAGTACCTTTCATCAAGAGATCTCGATGAACTTGAAAGCAAATCGGCTTCCGCATGATGGTAGTCCGCATTAACGACAACCGCGTCGCATTCAAATGAATCACTGGAACTATTTACCCTCCTGGCCCGTTCATTTCCACATTCGATCGATTCAACTTCATGCGATAATTTAAGATCAACTCCGAATTCTTCACACAGACGCAAAAACGCATCAACCACCTTTCCCATTCCGCCTTCCGGATACCAGACCCCCAGATTCAGATCGACATGGGACATCAAACTGTAAAGAGCAGGTGCGTTGTTTGGACTATTGCCCAGAAAAACCATGGGATATTCAAGAATGCGTCTGGATCTGACATCACTGAACATTTTAGAAACATTGGAGTGGAGAGAGTCGAACAACGAGAGTTTAGCAGCCCGGAAAAGTATCCTGGGATTGAGAAATTCGCTTACCTTTCTGTAGTCCCGATACAGAAACTCCTCCATGGCAATCCTGTATTTTTCTTCAGCCTCCCCAATGTAGCTCTTCAGCTTGAAACCGCCGTCCTTTTCGAAAGAGTTGAAAAGGGAATAGTTGGCATCAAGAGAGGATGCTATATCGGCACTTTCCGCCCTGCCGAAAAAGACTCTGTAAGCCGGATCCAATCTTTTCAGAGCGTAGTAGTCACCTCGCTCTCGTCCCATCTCCCTGAAAAACCTGTCGAAAACTTCCGGCATAAGATACCACGAAGGACCTAGATCGAACCTGTATCCGTCCTTTTGCCAAATTCTGGCACGCCCTCCTGCAGAACTGTTCTTTTCAAGAAGAGTAACCTCGAATCCCATTTTCCCGAGCCTTACAGCTGTTGCAAGCCCGGAAAAGCCGGCACCTACGACCACAACCTTCATTAAATTGCTCATAAATTGTTTATAATATAAAGAAGAATAAAAAGAAAAACGGATTAAGTCAAGAATATTGAAAAGGGCGCCTTTCGACGCCCATTTTGAAAATTTAAGCGAGAACTTCTGCGATGCGCTCCATAGCCCAGTCGATATCCTCTTTTGAAATTACCAGAGGAGGTGCAAAACGGATAATCCAGTCATGTGTTTCCTTCGCGAGAACACCCTTATCCTTGAGGGCTGTTGTATACTTTCTTGCCTTTCCTGCACTCTCGTTGAGTACGACACCGATGAGAAGTCCCTTTCCTCTGACAAGTTTAACCTTATCGGAATTGAGATCTTCAATGCGTTTTCTGAAGTATGCACCAAGCTCCTCAGCGCGATCAGCAAGTTTTTCGTCGATCAGAACATCGATGGCAGCAATAGCGACTGCACAACCGAGCGGATTACCTCCGAATGTCGATCCGTGTGTTCCCGGAGTGAAGATACTCATGAGATCATGATTGGCAGCAATTCCGGAAACCGGGAAAACACCGCCGCCGAGAGCCTTACCCATAACGATAATGTCGGGATCGATTCCCTCGTGCTGGAACGCGAATGTTTTTCCTGTTCTGCAGAAACCCGTCTGAACCTCATCACATGCGAGGAGTACGTTGTGCTTGTCGCAGAGCTCTCTGAGCCCTTTGAGATATCCTTCGTGAGGGACAACAACACCGGCCTCACCCTGGATCGGTTCGACAAGAATACCTGCGGTATTTTCGTTGATAGCCTCCTCTACTGCTTTGAGATCGTTGTACTTTACTATCTTGAATCCCGGAGTGAAGGGACCGTAGTTCTTATATGCGTCGGGATCGGTTGAAAAGCTGACTATTGTTGTTGTCCTGCCGTGGAAGTTTTCCTCCATAACGATAATTTCAGCCTTATTCTCTGTGATTCCCTTCTTCTCGTAGCCCCAGCGTCTCATAAGCTTGATAGCCGTCTCAACAGCTTCGGCACCCGTATTCATCGGAAGAACCATCTCTTTTCCTGTTACCGCGGCAAGCTTTTCAGCGAAAACCGGCCACTTGTCGTTAAAGAACGCTCGGCTTGTAAGAGTTAGTATATCGGCCTGATCCTTGAGAGCCTGAATAATTCTGGGATGACGATGCCCCTGGTTTACGGCCGAGTAGGCGCTGAGGCAGTCCATGTATTTTTTCCCTTCGGGATCCCAAACCCAGACTCCCTCGGCCTTAGAGATGACAACCTCGAGAGGATGATAGTTATGTGCCCCGAATTTATGCTCTTTTTCCATAAGCTCGTGAGAGGAAAGACCTTTTTTACATCCACAATTGCAACCCATCTTCGTCTCCATAAATAAATGTTAATGTCGTAAACCAAACGGTTATTGAAAATTTTAATGTTAGTAAATCTTATTGCAAGAATTTTTTCCTCCTCTTAAAAAAATAAAAATGCGGAAATAGGAAAAACAACAACTATGAAAAAGATTTCGAAGACCGAGAACCTGAAAACCGACATCCTATTTCCCATGTATTTTTAGGCAAATACAAATAAGACCGATGAAAAGAGAAAATAAAGTTTGATTTTCAAATGGAAATATGCTAATTATGCCTTCGTCGGGACGTGGCGCAGCCTGGTAGCGCACTTGAATGGGGTTCAAGGGGTCGCTGGTTCGAATCCAGTCGTCCCGACCATCTGATTTTAATTCACAAACATCTCCTTAATTCTTTTTAATTTTGAAAGGGAATTTTCATTAACATTCTCAATTTGAATATGCCCTAAATTTCTTTTTTTTGGAATTTTGAAAATAGAAGATCCTGGAATCGAAACTCTATCTGACGGCTTTTACTGCCTCTTCAACAGTTTCGTAGAGTCTTTTGAAGATATCCTCTTTGGGGCCGACACCCTCAACAGAGTAGACCTTGCTCTGACGGCGGTAATAATCTTTAACCGGAACTGTCTTTTCCTCATACTCTTCAAGACGGTCGATTATGGTATTGATGTTTCTGTCGTAGCTTCTCGACTTATCAGTCTTGCTGCGCGCAGAAAGACGCTTAACCGACTCCAACTGTGAAACGTTAAGATCAATCACGAATGAAACAGTGGAGTGAAGCTTTCTCAAAAGTCCTTCGAGTATGTAAGCCTGGGCCATCGTCCTCGGGAATCCCTTGAAAATGAATCCGTTTGCATTGGGGTTCTCGCTTATCTTCCGCTCGATCAGACGAATTATGATCTCATCCGGAACAAGCGCTCCCTTTTCCATCGCATCTTTCACCTTCATACCGATCTCTGTACCGTTCTTTATTTCACGGCGGAGCATCTTTCCGGTAGAGATGTAGACAAGATTATACTTCTCACACAGCATACTTGCCTGGGTGCCCTTTCCTGCTCCCGGATAACCGAAGATAACGATGTTGAGAAGAACCTTTTTGAGGCTGTGTTCTATTGCAGTTGTCAATTTGTTAAAAACCTCATCAATTTCACCTACTCCACCGATGGGATAGTAGATATTCTTCTCCTTATAGTAGTCGATAACCGGAACCGTTTTATCCTCGTATTCCTTGAGCCTATACTCGATAACCTCCAGGTTGTCATCCTTACGGTTTGATGTCTCGGCCCTTTTTAGCAGACGATCTACAAGCTCATCTCTGGGAACCTCAAGACTCAACATGCAGGAGAGTCTGGTATGAAGCTTGTTGAGAAGCCCCTCAAGAATGTATGCCTGCACCCATGTTCTCGGGAAACCGTCGAAAAGGAATCCTCGGGCATTGTTGTTCATGCTCATCCTCTTTTCCATAATCTGGACGATTATGTCATCGGAAGCGAGACCGCCCTTCTCAATGGTATCCTTGGCCTTCATTCCGAGTTCAGAACCCTCGGAAATTTCCGCGCGAAGAATATCTCCCGTGGAAATGTAGACCAGATTGTACTTTTCCAGAATAAGCTTAGACTGCGTACCCTTACCGGCTCCCGGAGGACCGAAAATTGCGATATTTAACATTTTAACAACCCTTTTATGCGTTAAAACAACATTAGATATTTGTAAGATAGTTAGAGAGGCTCTTTTTGTCAATCTTAATGGTTTGGGAACGTGAAATAGATTAGCTGATTAAGTCGAATCCGTCTAAACACCTCTCTATTTTGCTCTTATCAACAAATATTAAGGTAGAAGACAAACAGGATTTTTAGCGACGAAGACAGAGCTTTACGCAACTTATAAATCACAAGAACTAAAAGAAAATCTTTTTCCTTCTTGAGCAATACCATCAGGATAAAAAATGATTTTATGAACACCGAAATTTTACATAAAGATTACAAATGGAAACGAGAAGATCCGGATCCAATTAACATCTGATTCTCTGACCAAAAACTTTGCAGTTTTGCTTACAACAAAGGTTTGAATCAGTCAGGTAAAAAAGACATTTTTCTTAATTGAGTCAAACATATCTATATCACATTCCGAAAAGATCAATCTTGCAGCTTGTGCCGGAGGTATCGCATGCCTTTTCATCTTTTTTGACAGGAATACGTTTTTTCAATTCGGTTTTCAGAATCTCCAGGATCTCTTCAAGAGATTTTTTTGATTTTTCGTATTTTTTCAGGGTGTTGACAAGAGGTTTGCGCCAGTTTACAGGGGTCATGATATTTTCGTTATCTCCCCCGACAAAACGGTACTTGTCGCCTCCGCCGTACATGAATTCGTTTATGAGAACTTTGTAACGACTTTCGGGATCAACCGTTTTTCCGGAAATTAGCCAGCGTCCGTTTTTCTTTTCAACTCCGCAGTAGGCATCTTCGGAGAGATTGAGGTTGTGAATAAGATCTGTACCTGAAATTGTTGAGCGAACCAGCCTGTTTTCGAAGGGAAGAACGGAAATGATGTCGCTTTTCTTTACGACTCCCTTCCCGATTACGTCCCTGAAGGCTCCGGGATTTGTGAATACGGCATCGAGATCATCATGGCTTAGAAAAAGCGAACATGTGTATAACTTCATGAAATCTTTTTTGGAAAAGTCATTTCTGGCGAATCCTATTTCTTCACCTGCAATTTTCTCCATTTTTACAAGGTAGCCGTCGATGATTTCCTTTATTCTTTCGGATTTTTTATCTTTAAATTCCATTTTTTCCTTCAATGGAACAACCTTGGCATCAACAACCCTATATTCGCCTTTTACCTTTTCAAGCTCAACTCTGGCATAGGTTCCGAAGTACTTTCCGGCCTGGACGAAGGTTGTTTCCCCGATTTTTTTAACAAATTTATTGTGTGTGTGTGCGTTAAAAACAACCAGGGGCTTTTTTTCCAGAGGGTCGAACCATTTTCGGGATTCATCGAAAGATTCGTGGGAGATGACGACAACGCCGTCAACTTTCCCTGAAAGCTTTTTCATCTCTCTTCTCACGGGATTTCTGGTATCAACTGTCCAGATGTTTTTCAACTTTGAGGGAAGTGTAACGTTCCTAAGTTCCTCTGTCGTCACTCCGACAAATCCCAATCCGCCGCGCTCTAAAGACTCGGCAAAAACCGGTTTATGGGAGCTTCCAAGAACGTTTGAGGAGATGTACTTCATTTCGGAAAGTCTGCTGTTCTTAATAAGACCGTTGAAACCGTAATCGAATTCGTGGTTTCCAACTGCAGATGCCCAATATCCGAGCTCTTTCATTACTCTGGCTGTAGATTCCCCTTCAAAAAGTGATGAGATGGCAGAGCCGGTGTAGTTGTCGCCACCACTCAACTTTATAACTTCGCAATTTTCACACCGTTTCTCTTCATCACTCCACATTTCGTAGAGAAGTACACCCTTATAGCCGCCTTTCTTCTCCCAGATGTGCCCGTGTTCATCGTTTGTGTAGAGAAGGAGAACCTTCTTTCCGTCATCCTTCGATCCCGTAAGTCTCTTGCAGGACGATGCGGAAACCATAAACAAAAAAAGAATTAGAAAAAATGAAAGAAACTTTTTATTCATACTCCCTCTCTCATAAAAAGTACTGCAAATCGATTTACAGGTCAGGCGATTTTCAAATCCATGCCGGAGATCTCTCCGAATCCACATTCCAAACCGACAATCGAACCAACTTTGCTTAATGCTAAATTACCCTTTGCGGGTCATTTTTTGATACAATAGCTCCGGGACAAAGAATAATATCCTGGTTTCAAAATTGCAAGTTTTGCCGGTTTATTCATCAAAACATCTTGGAATTTCTTATCAATTCATACACAGAAGAAATATACACTCGTTTACTTTCCGCATTCTTCCTGCTACAATTCTTGAACCGGAGGTTAAAATGAAAGTTTCAACAGCTTATTTGGAATCGAAACTTGAAGAATATGTTTCCTCATTTCTATCCGGACCTGAGACTGCTTCCGCAATGATCAAATTGAAGCTTGAGCATACGTTTATGGTAAAACGGAACGCCGTTGCGATAGCCGAATCATTGGGATTGAAACCGAAAGAAGTCGAAATTGCATCCATAATAGGTCTGTTTCACGATTTCGGAAGATTCGTTCAATTCCAACGCTATGGAACATTTAACGACGCCGAAAGCGCCGACCACGCGGAACTTGGTCTGAAGGAACTTGAAAGGGAGAAAATTCCTTATCTTTTCAATACGGGAACAAGAGAGATTCTGGTCGAAGCCATCAGAAATCACAATAAAAAGTTTCCTATGTACACCGACAGAAGAATTGAACTGTTCTCAAAGATAATCAGAGACGCCGACAAACTGGACATTTTCCGAATTCTCATTGAATACTACCGGGATATTACGCCTGGAAAGAGGAACGTTATCGAGTTCGGCCTCGAGGACCGCGGAATCTGCACAAAATATTTCATCGATTCCATACTTAATTTCGAAACACCGGACTACCGAAAAGCAGAAGGTGCGGAGGATTTGCGGCTCATGCGCGCTTCCTGGGTCTACGATTTCAGTTTTCCCGTAACTTTCGATCTCTTTAAAGAATCTGGATTTCTATCCGAAACTTTTACAAATCTTCCAAGGGATGAAGAGATTGAAAGAGTTTTCCAACATTTGACTGATTATGTTAAAGAAAACTCACGGGTTGGAAACAACTTCTCTCGGAAGTTTTACAGTAAAAACGGCTCCGCCTCCAGGTGCCGAAGATAGGTCGATTCGACCTCTATGACGGTTAACGACTATATCGTGACTGATTGCAAGTCCCTGCCCTGTTCCCTTGCCCACATCCTTGGTAGTGAAAAATGGATCGAATATCCGGTCTTTTATAACTTCCGGGACCCCAGCTCCGTTATCCATAAATGAGATGATCACCCAGGATTCATCCATCGATGTTTCAACTACAATTTTTCCTTTCCCGACCGAATCGGGTTCGGATTCAACCTGCAGTTTTTCACCGATCGCATCTGAAGCGTTGATTATGAGATTGAGAAACACCTGGTTGATGTCGTCGATGAGGCATGGAACTGCGTCTATGGATGGGTCGAGCTTCATTTCTACGTCACAGTAGTACTTCCATACATTCCTGGAGATTGTTACGGTGTCCCGTACGGCTTTATTTATGTCCGCCTTTGAAAAGTTTCTTGGAGCTGGATGGGCAAAATCCTTCATTGCGAGAACAATTGTCCGCACCCTGTCGATACCTTCGAGACTCTTTGTGACGGCCTGAGGAACCTCTTCACTCAGAAAATCGATATCGTAGGATTCCCTGAGATCTTCACGTGATTCTGTCGTTCCCTCTTCAAGATCGTTGATGTAGTCAAGAAGATCGGTAAAAGATTCTCTAAGGAAGGTTGTGTTGTCAAGTATGTACTGCATGGGAGTGTTGATCTCGTGCGCAATTCCGGCGGCAAGCTGACCTATGGATTCCAGCTTTTTTTTCTGAGCGAGATTCATCTCCATAAGACGCTTCTCCGTGATATCTTCAACGACAACAAGAAAACCGCTTTTCCCTTCGAACTCCGAGTAGGGGTTGACCGCCACAGAAAGAACACCTTCAGCTCCGCCCCCTTTCTTAAAGACGATATCACTTTTAGCGGCGCTACTTCCTTTCTCGCTGCATGAGCGGATCAGACCGTTAACTTCATCCCAATCCCAGGATATGCTCAGATCCTGAAATTCAACACCGGCACTGCTCTCAAAGTTAACTCCGAAAAGGGTTTCAGCCACTTTATTAAGGTATAGAAGCCTGCCGTTAGGGTCGACTGCAACGAGGGCAAGAGGAATCGAAGTTATCAGCTGCTCATTTTCCCGAGCCCTCTTCTCAATTTTTGTCTGTAACTCCACAATACGAACACCAGCCTGAACCCTGCTGCGAAGCTCCTCGAAATCGAAGGGCTTCTTGATGTAGTCATCAGCTCCAGCCTCGAGACCTTCAACAAGATCCTTCTTTTCCGTTTTTCCTGTAAGCATGATTATATATAGAGGGTAATCCGGCCTGACCTTTCGGATTTCACTGCAGATCTCAACCCCGCTTTTTCCCGGCATCATCCAATCGAGAATTGCAAGCCTCGGAGCATCCGGCTGGAGGAGTGCTTCCCAGGCATCTTCACTTTTTGTGTAGGTTTCGGGCTGATATCCCCATTTTGAAAGGTAGACTGAAAGCATCTTGACGTTGAGAATTTCGTCGTCAGCAACAAGGATCCGCATCAGTCCTCCGCCTCAACTTTTCAACTGTTTTTGAATTTTTTCTGCGAGTGCGATAAGATCAACCGGCTTTTCAACATAATCGATACAACCCGCCTGGAGAGCCTTATCCCGCTCTTCTCCAAACCCGTGACCGCTTAAAGCTATGATTTTCAAGTCTGCAGATTTTCCCGATTCCGAAACGGACTCGAGAAATTCCATACCGTCCATTACGGGCATATTCAGATCTAGAAGAACAATAGCGTATTCTGAACTATCAACCTTTTCCAGTGCCTCTTTTCCGTTTTCGGCAAGATCGAAGGGAAGTTCCAGAATGGCGTTACACATCTCCCCGAACAGACTCCTGTTGATCTCCTCGTCATCAACTATGAGTATCTTTGTTCCCGAGGCTTTTTCCTTCGGATATTCACTCTTTACAGGCTGAAAAAGAGCACCTTCTCCCTCCAGATATTTCCCGGGAAGGGACTCGCAAATCATTTCAATCTCCCGGATAAGTTCCGAAATCGATGTCATATCTTCTCTGTGCTGCAGGACGGCATCGATCTTTCTCGCAGGATCGGAAACTTCCAGCATCTGAAGATTTCCATAACTTCCCTTCACAGAATGGGCGATTTCACGAAGCCTGTCCATATCCCCTTTCTCAAATGCCTCCCGAAGAAGGATAGTTTTCTCGGGAAGAAGTCGTACCGCCTCCATAACTATCGCCTCGATATCCATGTCTCCCTCGGCAAAGGCGAGCCATTTCTTCATCAACTCAAATCCGTCCACGTAACCCTCCTAATCTCTAAAACGTTCTGCCACGCTGACTATCTCATCGTAATTCTGTTTAAAGGACTCCACAACCTTCGGATCAAGATTCTTTCCCGACATTCCCAGAACAATATCCCGACACTCCTCAAACGGAAGAGCCGGCTTATAGGGACGTACACTCGAAAGGGCATCGAAAATATCCGCAACGGAAACAATTCTCGCTTCTATAGGAATCGCCTCTTTCGCCAACCCCTTGGGATAACCATGTCCGTCCCATCTCTCGTGATGGGTTGCGGCGATCTCCGACGCCATTTTAAGAAGAGGGGTCTCCTCTTCGGAAAGGATATCCTCTCCCATAATCGTATGAGTTCTGTAAACCTCCATCTCCTCTCCGGAAAGGGGCGCAAGCATATCCTTACCCAGGCTCGAATGGGTCGACATAACCTCAAACTCAAACGCATCGAGAACGCCAGGTTTTTTCAAAATGGAATCGGGAATACCGATCTTGCCTATGTCGTGCATGGGGGCAACCGTAAAAAGCATGTCGATCTTCTCCTCGGGCAGATTCATTCCCCGGGCAATTATTCGAGATATGTGCGCGACACGTACAACATGCTTTCCAGTCTCATTGTCCCTGTACTCCGCTGCCTTCCCGAGTCTTCTGATAACCTGCAGCCGTGTCTCCTCAAGTTCCCGATTTTTTATTTTCAGCTCGTCACTCACAGACTTGAGTCTCAAGACGTTTTCAAGCCGAAGGATAAACTCCTCCGGAACGATAGGCTTATTTAGAAACTCTATGACACCGCTTTCCAGTGCCTTTCTCCTGAGCTCATCCTCATAGAATCCGGTCAGCATTATTGAAGGAATATCTTTCGTATCATCCCTCTCTCCAAGCTTTCTCAGAAGCTCGCTTCCTGTCATCCCCGGCATCTTTCCATCCGTAACGACAAGGTCGTAGGGCTGCTCCTCTACTTTCTTGAGAGCGTCATATCCACTCTCTACGAAGTGACACTCCCACACTTTCCCCTTGACCCGAAGATTTCGACGTAAACCGGAGAGGACCTCCTGGTCGTCATCAACAAAGAGTACGCGCTTTTTCATTATTCACCAGTTATTCAGTAGAACCGGTGGAATTATAGCGTCTCCGTGTTGGAATCTCAAGAATGCTTCTAACTGTTACGAGATATTGCGTAGGGTTTGGGCGGAGAAATCAACTCCTTCAATTCGGTGACCTCCTTGAAGAGTGTCTCCTGAAGTTCCTCTCGAAAACGGCCCTGGAGAATAAGATAGAGCTGAAGTGTAACAAAACTGTCGGCAAGAGCCCTGTGTTCGGATCCCACCTCCCTGAGGCGGAAATGTTCCTTAAGTGTCTGCAGTTTGTAGTTTGGAACATTCTTGAGGGTGGCTCTCGCGCTTTTGAGCGTACAGAAGGTCGAGAAATTTTTCTTTCTTCCCGACTTCATGAACTCCTCCCTGAGAAATTTTCCATCGAAGGCGGCATTATGCATAACGAGAGGATCGTTACCTACAAATTTTATGAGATCGGGAAGAACATCCACCGCACCTGGAGCCGAGGCAACCATTGAATCGTCGATTCCGGTAATCTCGGTTACACGCTTCGGGATGGGTCCCCTCGGATTGACCAGTGTATCGAAAACCCCGACAATTCGCTCCCCCTTCAGCTTTATGGCTCCGATCTCAATGATTCTATGACCCGCCTCGGGACTCAATCCTGTGGTCTCGAGATCGATAACTACAACATTTTTCATCTGTTTTCCTTTGTCTGCCGCACCTGCCAAACAATCGAAAAATCTACTCTTCCGTATGAGCAGAGATCCTTGTAAACGATCATTTTCAATGTGTACTCCTAATCGCAGACACCTTAGGTTAAAAAAACTGTGCAGGAGAAGGAAAGATCGGGGAGGCGTCCCTTTCTTCGACCTCAGGAAGGGAAGCTCTATCCGGACCGTCTGAGTCTATCCTCCGCCGACAGGCGACATGATATCGATCCTGTCCCCGTCGGAGAGATCTATTTCCTGCCAATTCGATCGACGTACGACCTTTCCGTTAACAGCAACAGCAATAAACTCTTCCCCTATTTCCAGTTCCCTTATCAGCTCGGAAATCTTCCTGGAAGAGAGTTCTTTTTCCTGATTGTTTACAATAAGTTTCATATCAACTCCTTAGAAGATGGAAAGATCCTTGATTTCCTCTACTTTTTTAATAAATTAGGGATACGTTCCTTGTTGTCAAGAAAAAGGATGATCATGCTTTTTGAAAAAATCACCAAAAAGGTAATCGAAGGCGGAGAAATCACGTTAGAGGAGGCAAAATCTCTTCTCGAATCTCCCGTAGAAAATTTGCCTGAAATCATTTTTATGGCGTCAAGAATAAGGCGTCATTGCAAAAAAAACCGTATGGCAGTATGCGCAATCGTAAACGGTAAAAGCGGAAAATGCAGTGAAAACTGTGCTTTCTGCGCTCAGTCAGCACACTTTTCCACAACTGCAAAGACATACTCTGTCCTTACTCCCGATGAGCTGGTTGAAGCAGCCCGGGAGGAGAGAGAGTGGTGTCGCAGGTTCAGCATCGTAACTTCAGGAAGAGGTGCGGACAAAGAAATTCTGGAATCCTGCGAAGAGGCTGTTAAGAGAATCGAATCCGAAACAAAACTACTTCCCTGCGCCTCACTTGGAATTCTCAGCAAAGAGGAGTTCCTAAGACTCCGGAAGGCCGGGCTAAGACGATATCACCACAATCTTGAAACATCCCGGAACTTTTTTCCCTCCATCTGCTCAACACACACGTATGAGGAGCGGGTAAAAACCATCAGAGACGCCAAGGATGCAGGGCTTGAAGTTTGCGTTGGAGGAATATTCGGACTCGGAGAATCAACTGAAGACAGGATATCCTTTCTCTTCGAAATAAAGGAGGTTGATCCTGTTGCCGTTCCCATCAACTTCCTCACTCCGATAGAGGGGACGCCTCTCGGAGATAGATCGACCATTTCTCCTTTCGAAGCTGCCAAAATCATAGCTCTTGCAAGATGCATAATGCCGGAAAAGGACATAAAGGTCGCCGGAGGAAGGCTGGATGTTTTCAAAGATACCCCGTCTCTCCCCTTTCTTGCCGGAGCAAACGGCATGATTACCGGAAACCTTCTGACCACTCGCGGAAGAACCCCTGAGATGGATCTTGAACTTCTCAGTTCTCTCGGATTCGAGATCAGCGAATAGATCCCATCGGCCCAAAACCCAAGTTCCATAGCAGAAAAATGTATCGCTGTCACCGAAAACCGAATGAATTTTCGTTCGGAGATAACACGGGCACCAACCCTTTCATACAGCAGAGAAGGTGACTCTCCATCGATTCCGCCTAATAATTCCCTTGACTAACCGCCCTCTACACTATATATTTTGCCCAGTTTGTGGGAAAGCGCATCGATCTGTAACCATTTCAGTCAGGAATGCGCCGGAAGAATTGAAAAATGAAACATCGATCTTCACTCGACCTCTCAGAGACGGGAAAAACTGCATCTCAAATTAGAACAATCGGCCTTCTCCCGAAAAAAATGGGACAGAAGGCATTGAGTCACTCCCGTTCAGGTTGAGCAAAGAAAAAGAAGATCTGGTAGTTCTCCTCTGTCCTCAATACCGCAGAAAATGACAAATGCGGGGCAAGAGAACTTGAATTTATTTATTTTTATAGAAGAGACAACGTGCTGACAGGCCGGACGTTTTCATCGAAGAATAATTGATTGGAGCCGTCAGATCACGCAAATTTGATATCTTCCGACGCCTAACATGGATCTTTGAAGAGGCTCTCCGTACAGACCCACACTTTATTGACGAATTGAGAGTTGAAAAAAGAGATTATGAAACGGCAAATTATTGCAAACAGGATACCGGGCGAAAGAAGAATCGCCACACTCGAGGAGAAGAAGCTTGTCGAATTCTCCGTCGAAAGGGATTCGGACAACCGATATCTTGGAAACATCTACTGGGGAACCGTCAGGCGGGTTATCCCGGGAATGCAGTCGGCCTTTGTCGAGTTCGGTGCCGAAAGAACCGGATTCATCTATGTTAAGGATCTCAAGAAGGACATCTCCTATGAAGAGTATCAGAAAAACATAGAGGGAGAAGATGACGGTGACGAGGAAGGCGAACAGCCGGCAGGGAGAGCCAGCATAACCGACTATATCAAGGACGGTCAATCAATCCTTGTACAGGTTGTGAAGGAACCCATCGGGTCCAAGGGAGCGAGACTTACAACCCACGTCTCACTACCCGGCAGATTCTGTGTGCTCATGCCGACGATTACACACACCGGAATTTCAAGAAAAATACAGGACCCTAAAAAAAGATCCAAACTGAGAAATCTTGGAAAAAAGGTAAATGAAAAGGGATACGGTATCATCCTCCGTACCATGGCTGCATCGGTGGATGCGGAAATCGTTGAAAGAGAGATTGTATCTCTCATAAAAGAGTGGGACAGAATTCTCACGAAATTCAAGAAAGAGAAATCGGAAAGGCTCATATATGAAGCCAGTTCACCGCTGATAGAGTCCATCAAAAACACATACAGTGAAGATCTCGACTCCATCGTCGTCGACAACCGGGAAGATTACAATTCAGTAAAAGATTACATCGACAGCTACCTTCCGGAAAAGAGGGGCATACTGAAAATCTATGAACTGCCCTACCCGGTATTCGACTACTACAGCATCGAAGCCGACATGGAAAAATGTTTCAGAAAAAAAGTCTGGATGAAAAGCGGTGGATTCCTCTATATAGAACAGACCGAAGCACTAACAGTCATAGATGTCAACACCGGAAAATTTCTAGGTAGAGAAAACCTTGAGAAAACGGTACTCAAGACAAACATTGAGGCAGCTCAGGAGATAGCCTACCATATCAGGCTTAGAAATGTTGCAGGTATAATCATCGTTGACTTCATCGACATGAAGCACAGGCACAGCAGAAACAAGGTCGTAAAGATTCTGGAAGATGCCCTCAACCTCGATCCGGCAAAAACCTCGGTTTACCACTTCACACGTCTTGGGCTTGTTCAGATCACCCGCAAAAGAACTTCCGAGAGCAATCTCCAGATAATGACTCAGACATGTCCCTACTGTTCCGGAAATGGTACCATTAAGTCGAAAGAGACCATATGTTTCGACATTATGAGGGAACTTCAGAGGCAGGCAAGGCTCTATGACAACAGGATTCTCAAGGTGGAGGCTCATCCGGAGATCATATTCGCTCTCAAGAATCAGCTTGAAAGAGAGATGAAGTCGCTTTCACGTGAGCTGAAACTTATTCTCAATCATGTGGAAAACCGTGAACTCCACAGGGAAAGATACCACATAACAACGAGTAGATAACTTGCCATAAGGAATCACATGGATAGAATAAGTTCCATGAGAAATCAATTACTACATTCATTTTTCCTTATTTTAACAATCGTTTTTCTCTCAGCTCCTCTTTACGGAGAGAAAAAAGAGATTACCATTCCCGTAAAAAACAAAACAATATCCATCGAGAAACCAGATGAAAGTACTGTTCTCGGAATATCGGAAAAGGAGCTGAAGGAACCAAGATGTGAGGAGCAATCCTCCTTCGACGCCCGAACATTCTTCTTCTCCGGTATTCTTGTGGCGGCCACCTTTGTAGCACTTCTCTTCGTACTTATGCTTCTCAAGGAGAAGTTGATGAGCGACCGCAGGGAACTGATGAAAAAGTTCGAAAAGCATATGGTTCCTCTAAAGCAGGAGATTGCAAAGAAAGAGGAGGAAATGAAAATTCTCCGCGAAACCCTGCTGGAGATGGAACAGTACAGGGAGGAAGCCTCTGAAAAGGATAAATTCAAGGAAAGGCTCAAGGCGAAAGAAGAGGAAAACATTGAACTTCTCAACGAGATAGCTGCTCTGAAGGAATCGATGAGTTCCAACGGTGTAACCGAAGACGTTATTAAACTGGAAAAGCAGATAATCACAATGAAGGAGGAGATCGAGACACTTTCAAAGGAAAAGCTGGAATTCCTTGAAATGATCGAAAGTCTCCAGAAGAAAAACGAGAAACAGCCTGAAGGACTGGTTGAGGAAGCCGAACCTGAAGTGGGAGCTCTATCACAGGACCAGCTCGATTCTCTCCTTTCTGAAACTGCTTCGGGCGGGGAAAAGACAGAAAGCGAATCCGTCATATCCCAGAACGATCTTGATGCACTCATGTCAACGGCGTCTACTCCTGCCGAGACTGCAGAGCCGACAAGAGAGCCCGCAGCTCCCATGTCCCAGGATGATCTGGATGCGCTCATGAAAGGAGCCTCCGGAAACGAAAGTAAAGTCGTCGAAGAAGAAAAATCCGCTCAAACACTTTCACAGAACGATCTCGACGCATTGATGGCGGGAGCTTCCAAAAATGAAACAACATCGGCGGAGGAAAAGTCAGCTCCGGCACTTTCACAGGATGATCTCGACGCACTTATGTCGGGAGCTTCGAACGAAAAACCGGAAGAACCCTCTGCTGCATCGATGTCCCAGGATGACCTGGATAAACTGCTGGGCGGATCTGCAGAAAAAGAACCGGAACCTGCGGAAACTACTCCAGAGGAAACCAACGGAACTCTGATGTCGCAGGACGACCTGGATTCTCTTCTGGAGGGAATAGACGAGCTTTCCGCCGATGACGAGGCATTCCAACCCAGCGTGGAACAGGATGCCGATGTGAAGCCTCTTTCACAGAACGATCTTGACGATCTACTGTCCCAGATGACCAACAGCAATGACTGATTCTACTATAGAATTCACCACATGACACAATTTAAACATTCGGAAGCATTCCCTTTCCTTGAAACGGAAGAATCGTCAAACACATACAAATCACCAATCAATTCATCTTATTACAAGAAAACAGAGAGGGATTTATGAATAATCCAAAAACAGTTCTCATACTATCAGGACACGATCCCTCCTCCGGAGCAGGGATTATAGCGGATGTTCTTACTGCCCGGGAAATCGGAATCTACCCGCTCTCGGTTCCGACCGTCCTCACCCTGCAGAATTCGCTGCAGTTTTCAGGCATGACCCCCGTTGATCCGGAACATATCCTAAGATGCATAGATCTTATTTGCGAAGAGTTCTCGCCTTCAACCGTAAAAATCGGACTAATTCCGCTGGAAGATCCAACGTGGCTGAAAAAGCTCTCCAACCGACTGAACGGATTTTCTCACATTGTTTTCGATCCGGTTCTCAAGGCATCAACGGCTGAGAACTACCAGAATCCCGCCGAACCTTTCCTGGATTTCATCTCCGGAAAAGATATGGTGATAACACCCAACCGGCGAGAGCTATCCCTGATTCACAGACACCTTTTCGGAGATGAGATTGGCGACACCGTATCCATGGCACGAAAAATCGCGGAAGCAACCGGCACGACACTCATAGTAAAACACGAAGGAACGGCTCCTTTTGTAAACATCGTTTCCGGAAAACGGCAAAAGGAAATTCCACTCAGGATCATACATCTCGGAAGGGAGGTTCACGGCACCGGATGCAGGTTCTCCAGCTCTGTGGCATCTCATCTTGCCGTTGGACATGATCTTGAAATCGCTGTTGAAAAATCACTTCGACATATGGAGAAAAAACTCCAGTCAAATGTCCTGTTTCATCCAGAAGGACAGGGACATATCTTTTAAACCATTGCCATTAAACTATTCTTCCTTATAATATTTCCCGAAAGATTGAACCACTTTTTGAAACATTTGTCCTTTTGGAGATTTCATGGAAAGAGCTATAAAACTGAAAGGTGTCAGGCATCACAATCTCAAGAATTTCGATCTCACAATTCCACACGAAACACTCACCGTAATAACCGGTGTTTCGGGATCGGGAAAAACCTCTCTCGCCTTCGACACCATCTACGCGGAAGGTCAGCGACGCTACGTCGAATCGCTTTCCAGTTACGCGAGACAGTTTTTGGAAATGTCCGACAAACCGGATGTCGACCATATTGAAGGCCTCAGCCCCTCAATCGCAATACAGCAGCGAGGTTTGAACGCCAGTCCCCGATCAATCGTGGGGACAACAACGGAAATCTACGACTACATGAGGCTTCTTTTCGCAAGAGCGGGAACGGTTCACTGCTACAATTGCGGAAGGGAGGTCGAAAAAACATCACCGACTGTGATAGTCGAAGAGATTCTTGCTCTGAAAAACGAGAAAATATACATCATGGCACCCCTCGTCATGGGACGGAAGGGAACATATGAAAAACTCTTCAAATCCCTTGAAAAGGAAGGATTTCTAAGAGTCGTGGTCGATGGGGATGAGTTGAGACTCGACGACGGCCTGCCTGAACTGAATAAGAATAAAAAACACACAATCAGCCTCGTTGTCGACAGACTCTCCATAAAAGAATCGGTAGACATGAACAGGCTACGCTCCTCCGTCGAAACAGCTCTGGAAAAAGGGGAAGGAAAGCTGCTTCTCAAAATGGTATCATCCGGAGAGGAGAGAATCTACAGCGAACAGTTCGGCTGTCCCTACTGCAACATATACTACGATGAAATAGAACCGAGAAGCTTTTCATTCAACAGTCCCGCCGGAGCATGTGAAGATTGTAATGGTCTTGGATTCAAGATGATTATGGACAAGGACCTGATCCTCACCAATCCCGAGCTTCCCGTAACAAAGGGCGCCATTCCGATGCTCCAGAACTTTACCGCCCAGATGGTTGAACAGCTGTTGGATCACCACGATATCGACAAGAAAACACCGTTCGAAAAACTTCCGCAGAAAATCCAGGATGAAGTTCTCTACGGATCGAAGGATGTCATCAATTTTTCCGTAAAAACCCGAAACATGGCGCACGATTTCGATCGCCACTTCGAAGGTGTGATCACAATGCTCGAAAGAAGATACAGGGAAACATCCTCCGAGGAAATTCGTCAGGAGATGAGCCGTTACCTTGCAAAGGGCGTGTGCGAATCCTGCGGAGGAAGGAGGCTTCAGCCAAAAGCTCTCGCCGTAAAGGTTGGAGGGCTCAACATCTTCGAAATGGGAGAAATACAGATCGAGTATCTCTACAAACTCTTTCTGGATAATGAAAAGCTGGGGCTTGACGATTTCAAACTGAAAATTGCCGAGAAACTTGTGAAGGAGATAAAACTCCGACTCTCCTTTCTCTATAGAGTGGGACTCGGTTATCTGACACTCAATCGCCAGACCGGCACCCTTTCCGGCGGAGAGAGTCAGAGAATTCACCTTGCAACCCAGATAGGATCGGCTCTCACAGGAGTCACCTACGTTCTCGACGAACCGAGTATCGGACTTCACTCATCGGATACGGTAAAACTCATAGACATTCTCCAAAATCTACGAGATCAGGGAAACAACGTCATCGTAGTTGAACACGACCGCGAAATTATAGAAGCCGCCGACTTCCTCGTGGATCTCGGTCCCGGAGCCGGTGAAAAAGGTGGCGAGCTGATCTTCGCTGATAAGAGCGAAAAGATTCTCGAAAACGAGAAATCACTTACCGGAGCCTACCTTTCGGGACGGAAAGCCATCCCCCTCCCTGCAAAACGTATGAAACCGGCAGGTCACATACACCTCAAGCAGGTTACCACAAACAACCTTAAAAACGTGGATGCGCAAATCCCGCTCGGAATTTTCACGGCAGTAACCGGAGTTTCCGGATCGGGAAAGAGCTCCCTGATCATGGAAACGCTCATACCGGCGTTGAAAAAGAAGAAGGCTGCATACAAAAAGGTTGAGATCAAGGGTCAGATCGGGGATGTAATCGAAATCGACCAGTCCCCTATCGGCCAGACTCCCCGATCCAATCCCGCCACCTACACCGGAGCCTTCGGTCCCATCAGGGAGCTCTTTTCAAGCCTTCCCGAATCAAGAGCCCGCGGCTACAAGCCCGGAAGGTTCTCCTTCAACGTAAAGGGAGGCCGCTGCGAGAACTGCCAGGGAGCCGGAATTATAAGAATTGAAATGAACTTTATGCCTGACACATACATCACCTGCCCCGTATGCGGAGGCAAGAGATTCAACAGGGACACGTTGGAAATTCGCTACAAGGGACACTCGATTTACGACATCCTTGAGATGGAGGTTGACCAGGCGATCGAACTTTTTGCTCCATTTCCGGCGATTAAACGCAAATTGAGTCTTCTTGACAGCATCGGACTGGGATATATCAAACTGGGTCAGCCGGCACACACCCTCTCGGGCGGAGAAGCTCAGAGAATAAAGCTTTCGAAGGAGCTCAGTAAGAAAAGATCAGCAGACTCCGTCTACATTCTCGACGAGCCGACCACTGGACTTCACTTCGACGACATCCGCAAACTTATCGATATTCTCCAAAAACTTGTTGAAAGAGGCAGCACCGTAATCGTAATCGAACATAACATGGACATCGTAAAGTGCGCCGACCACATCATCGACATCGGTCCTCACGGCGGAGACAAGGGAGGAACGATCGTCGCCAGCGGAACACCCGAAAAAGTGGCTGAGAACGAAAACAGCCTCACGGCACCTTTCCTGAGGGATTGCCTGCAGTAGAGTCATTCAAATTTATTCAAGATCATTTTCCAGATAATTAGAGACCCAACTCTCAGAATAGAGTTGTATACTCTTTGCAAACATGTTATCGAACTTCGAAAATTTCAAGAAGGTTCCGCCCATTCCCCGATTTGCTGGTGTTGGGTAAACGGGCGGTTTTTGTGGGAGATTATTTAATCGGTCCGAGCAGGCAGCATCAGAGCCACTGTGTCTGTGACCAGTTGAAAATGTGATTCCAGATTCAATTCCTTACCCAAATCACTTTGATTCAACTCAGAGCGGCCCCTGTTTCCTCACTAGACCGATCATTACCAGTATTGCAAAAAGACCCAAAATCATTGCTGAAACTGTCGCACTGCCGGATCTGGCCACGGTAAGGGAAAAATCTGATCCGCTTTCTTTTTCACCTGCTTTCAACGGTTCCCCTTTAAAATTGTTCTTTTTATGTATCTCACTATTTTTCAGAAACATAAACTCAGCATTTTGTCGCATCACGTCACCCTTATCCATGACGAACTCTCTTTGGCAGTCATTCCCTGGAAAGTGGCTATCTTTGACACCCGAAAAAATAGATTGAGAAAACAAAAAGATAAAAATAATGGTGAAAACTCTCTTCATTCAAACCTTAGTTAAAAGAAATAGTGAAACTTCAGTAAAGCCAACAAAACCAGCGTCACAAATTTTTGCTTTTATAAGCACCAAGTTCAAAAAAGGATAATACTTTTGAGAAATATTTTTTCAACTTTTTAATTAATTATAAGCCTTCATTGTATCTTTTTATTCCCGAAAAACAGATTTCACTAAGTTTTACGAAAAGTAGTCTTCTCAACATATTTTCAAACAACTCTAAGCGCAAAAGAAGAGTTATCGCCATTTAAAATCTATTTTATCATACAGTTACAAAAGCCATCAAACATTCAAAGCTCAGTCGAGAGCACCTTAAAGTAGAATTCTGCAAAAACACCCGAAGACAATCAGTATACATCTTCACCATTTTATAGAACCGACAAAAATAAAAAAGAACACTCTTTCGATTTGCCTTTCTAATGACAACGCTTCATACGAAAATCCGGCAGATTTTTATGAGAAATTAATCTATCAGAAAAGAAACTACCACAATGTCGTAATATTTCACTAAAACTATTACCCACAGTTCAAACTACTATAAATTTTCCAAAAAAATGAAGAATAGCGGTTATCCACAACTCCTTTTTACCGAAAACTGTTTCCAAATGTAAATGGATGTTGTTGATTTATCAAGAGATTCCATATTCTTACTCAATGATTTGTTTACTTTTTATTAATTTCATGTTAGTATTAGCCGGTTTTAAAAACGGTCATTTATCGGGAGCGGAAATTCATGTTCAAGTCAGCTGAAGGCAGTACAGCCAGACTCCTGCAGCTTTGTGCAGGTTACTTTTTCTTCTATGTAATTACAGGTATTGTTGTAAAGTTCTTCCTTTCAACGGGCCCCGGATTTCCCGGACTCCCTGGAATGGAATATCTGGTATACAACACCGCAGGCGGTGCTTTGATCGCCACTGGCGTTGTGCTTATACGCAAATGGTACAAAATTGAATCGATCAAGCGTGTACCGTTCATGGGAATGCAGGTCCCATCCGAACTTCTCTACATTATTCCCTCCGGAATTTTTACTGCGATAATCATTCCAACGACTACCCTTCTCTACTCATTCAAGGGTATTTCCGTAATGGTTGCCATGGTTATCATGCGGGGCGCAGTCATAATCATAGGACGTCTTGTCGACGCTATCCAGATTAGAAAGGGAATCCTGAAAAAGAAGGTGTATCTTGAGGAAAACATCGCCATGGGTTTTGCCCTTCTTGCCGTAGGTACGAAACTTTTCGCCGGCAACGGATCGGGAGCCAACCCTTTCACCAGCCTTCCTGTTGTCATCATTTTCGCATTCTACATCGTTTCATACGCTTTCAGAATCTACATAATGAACTACTATAAGAACACACGTCCGAAAAATGTAAAAGTAAACAACAACAAGGCATTCTTCGCGATCGAACAGATCACATCAACCACAACGTTAATCACATTTACACTTTCCACACTCCTTATTGCAAAATCACTCGGCCTTGCAGGTGAAAGGATAACACCATTTACCAACGCCATAACAAACCCCAACCCAATCTGGGGACACTGGGCCCTCATCTCGGGAATGGCTTTCGGAATCGTTGCATTCTTCAGTGTATTCATATTCATGTTCAAGGGCCGAACCGCGACATTCGCCGGTCTCGTGAACAGACTTACGTCACTCATAGCAGGAACAACATCGACTGTTCTCTTCGCCCTCCTCTTCGGCGGAAGATTCCCCAGCTTGATCGACTGGGTATCCCTTCTTTTCATTCTCACAGCCGTAGGATTCATGACAAGAGCGGAAAAGAGAAGAGCAAGAGAGCTTGCTGCGTAGAAATACCAACATAAAATAATTCTTTCAGAGATTAAAAACCAGCCACATTAACTTCCATCAAAATTATCTACCGCTTAACATTTTGATATCTTATCTATTATTTTTTTTGACTTTGTTTTCATTTCATTTATAAATACTTTGCTATTTACAAATTCTATAATTTTGGAGGCTCAGATGAAAAAAAGCATTTTTATGATTGTAATTCTCCTTTTCTCCCTCATTTTTGTTTCCTGCGGTGATGATGAATCAAGCAGTGGTGACGATCCATCAAACACCAACGTTTCAGCTTCTGGAAATGAAGCAACAGATGGAGACAAGGGTTCCAGTGACACCACAACAGGAGATGAGGGTGCATTTGACGAATTCAGAAAAAATTATATAAAAGCTGCCTGTAAACAAATGGTGAAATGCCTCAGCAAGGAAGAAAAGGATCAGATGGCCGCAATTGGAATGGATATGTCCACCGAAGAAAAGTGCTTTGAATCAATGAAAGATGGAGACATGAACAACCCCGACAATTTTGACAAAGCAGAAGCCGACAAGTGTCTTGAGTGCGTGGAAAACTTAACTTGCGATGAATTAAAGGCCAATGAAAAATGTAAGGAGCCTTGTTCTTCTTTCATGGTAGAAGAATAGTTCCGGTTACTCTTTGAATAAAGAAAAGGGCCGCTTAAGCGGCCCTTTTCTTTATGGGCAACTGTATAGAAGGCAATTCTTTCATGACGCTGAAAAGTATTCACTCGTTACGAAATCGGTATGACCGAATGCTCGATATTAAGATCGATCTTTCAATTGTTGAAAACTGTGTTGAAAATATAATTGACAGGTATGAAGAATAAAACAAAAACTGCACAGAACAATCTTGCTGTCATTTAGCACGTGAAGTGCATTCAGATCCTTTTAACTCTTTAGAATTTCTCCGAGTTCCCCGACGGATTGGGCTATATGAGTAGGTTTCTCCGATTCCAGCTCTTCCCGGCTTCCGTAGCCGAAAAGAACACCGACAGAGTCAATGCCGTTGATTCGAGCTCCTTCGATGTCGAATCTGCGATCACCGACCATGGCTGTTCCGTTTTCAGGAAGATTCCAGCCGTGCATGAGATGAGCTATAATCTTCTCCTTTTCCACCATCGTCCCGTCCAGATTACTTCCCTTTATGTGTGAGAAGTAGACATCTATTCCGAAGTGGGAAATGATCTTTCTTGCATAGACAGTAGGTTTCGAAGTGGCGACGAAGAGCTTCCGTCCGGAACCGACAAGAGTTTCGAGAAGAGCACCCATTCCTTCAAATAGACGGTTCTGGAGCATTCCCTTCTCTTCAAAAAACTCACGGTAATGGGAAACTGCCTTCTTCGCATCGGAATTTGAAAATCCGTAGAGAGAACTGAAGGAGTCGACAAGAGGCGGACCGATGAATGATTCCAGTTTTTTTCTGTTCGTCTCGTCTACGCCCATCCGGGCGAGGGCGTATTTCACAGAATTCGTGATGCCCTCGCCGGGATCGGTCAATGTCCCGTCAAGATCAAAGAGTACATGGGTGTAGTTCATCTACTAACCGCAGCACTTCTTGAACTTTTTACCGCTTCCGCAGGGACACGGATCGTTCCTGCCGACTTTTGTTCCGTTACGGACCGGACCGTCGAAAACAGGCTTTCCATCCTCGAAAACCCAGTCGCCATTTACTCTTAAGAATTCGGCGCGCTCATGATGTTTCATCTTTACGCCTGACTCACTGTAGGTTGCTACGAACTCAACGAAACCCTGCTCGTCTTCAGGTCCTCCGAGCTCGGTTTTGAGAACATCCAACCCCTGCCAGGTTGAACGTTCGGACCAGCGTCTGATCTGGTCCTCAGTCATGTTGTCCTCTCGCTCAGGGTTCACAGTATTCATAATAAATTCTATATTTTGAACTGCAAACGCACTGTAACGCGCCCGCATGAGTTCTTCTGCGGTCTCGGCTTTTCTTTTACCCTCATGAACGGGCTTACAGCACTCTTCGTAGAGCTTTCCGCTGAAACAGGGACAATTTTCCATAAACACCTCCTGCAAATAGTGAAAAAACAGCCAATACTACCACGAAACCGTTTCAATTTCAATAGCTGACTATCAATTATATTGCGACTTGAATCTACAGGAATGTTTTATTTAGTACAAAATTTTTAGTTTCCCAATTATTCGCATACAAAGACTCATGAGCAGATGGAATTTTTCAGGATAACGCAAAAAAGAAATCTATTTTAATTTATTAAGAAAAACAAGATCATGAGTTTATAAATTTATTTACAAGATTCAAAATTCCGTCCCAGTTCTCAGGTTCGATCCAGTGAATATCCGTGTCTCTCCTCAGCCATGTGAGCTGTCTTTTGGCAAGATGACGAGTATTAAGACTTATCTTGTACTCCAACTCTTCAATAGAGTTTATCTCTCCGCGAAGGTAGGAAAAGGTTTCCTGATAGCCGATGGATCTGAGAGCTCTGTTCTTTTCCGGGGAAAATCCGAGTTTCATCAACTTTTCGACCTCCTGGATCAAACCGCCGCTGATCATCTGCCTTGAACGACGATTTACCCTGTCGTAGAGAACGGCTCGATCCCAGAGTGGTGCAATCTTGAGAACCGATCCGTCATATCGACCTATTCTAGGAAGACGGTTCCACTCGCTTAGAGGTTTTCCGGTTATGTAGAACACCTCCAGTCCTCTTTTTATTCTCTGTATGTCGTTGGGGGAACTTATGGTTTTGATCCATTCGGGATCGATTTCCTGCAATTTTTCATAAAGTTCGGAAACACTTATGTGGTCCATCTTCTCGAAAACCTTTCGCCGCTCCTGTTCATCCAGATCAGGTACAGGTGAAAGTCCGTCAAGAAAAGAGTAGACATAGAAGTTGGTCCCTCCGACCATGATGGGAATTCGACCTCGGGATTCGACCTGTCCGACTCTGTCATGAACCATGTCGACAAACTTTCTGGCGTCCATTTCCGTATCGAGATCCAGCTCCCCTACCAGATGATGCGGCACCCCGTGCCTCTCCTCTTCAGTCGGAGTTGCCGCACCGATCACGAGATCACGATAGATCTGAACAGAATCGGCACCTATGACTTCTCCACCTGTCTCAAGTGCAAGGTTGACAGAAAGCGATGTCTTCCCTGAGGCTGTAGGACCTAGAATTATTACTGTTTTCTTGTTTTTCACCTTTTCACCTTCTTCTCTATCTCATCCCTCGAGAGCCTGTGAAAGAAAGGTCTTCCGTGGGGACATGTCAGCGTTTCAGAGTTGTTTATATCTTCAATCAGTGATGTGATCTCCTCTTCTGAGAGCTTGTCGGAGTGGCGAACGGAGCTGTGACATGCACGGGTGGCGACGAAGTGAAGAAACTTTTCATCCCATGCCGAAGCGTACCCGTGTTCAGCGATCTCATTTAACATGTCTTTCAGAAGACGACTCCAGTCTTCAACAAGTGCCAGTGCGGGAACGCCCCTAAGAACAATGGAATCTTCGTCAAAAGGTTCCACAACGAAGCCGATCTCCTCAAGAAGTGACCGATGTTCTTTAAACACCAGAAGTTCTTTCGGAGAAAGCCTGACCATCTCAGGAGCTACGGAGAGCTGGGAGAGTCCGCTTTTCTGCTTCATCGCAGAAAGGAGTCGCTTGAAGGTTATCCTTTCGTGGCTTGCATGCTGATCAATGAAGTAGACATCATCATCCATCTCGACCACGATGTAGAGATCAAATACACGACCGACCACTCTGTAGTTTTTAAAACACGTAGTAAAAATTGATGTTTCGCCGCTTCTGACCTGATCTTCACCTTGCACTTTTTCTTCAGAATTGAAATTGCCCGGTCTCCTGAAAGATGAACTTTCTGAAAAATCGCTCTTGAAAGAATTTCCTGTTCCCAATCCATCGTTCCTGCCGACGGAGAAATATCCGGAATCGCCTCTTTTTCCATACTCGAATGAAGATGAGTCTCCGATTTTTCCTGCTGAGTAGTTTCCGGATCGTGTGCCTGTGGAATTGAAATCGGATCTGTTCTCTTCCCTATTCCATGAAAAAAGAGATTCCTGAGAAGGTTTTTCATATGAGGCGGAAGGAGCTTGGAGAGCTTGACTCTTCGAAATGTACGGCCCATTCAAAAAGTCAGAGAAATCCTCATCACCGCCACTTTTCCTGAAAGAGAGTATCGCCTCCCGGATAGTCTCCTCTACCCCTTTGAGAACCGCTCTCTCATCAAGAAAACGGATCTCCAACTTGGAGGGATGGACATTGACATCAACCCTGTCGAAGGGCAGCTCGATATCTATAAAAACTGTTGCCCGGAACGATCCTCCGACGAGTTCCCTGGAAACCCTGTAGAGCACGGCATTGATTTTTCTGTCCGATACTATCCGGCCGTTTACCGAAACCATCGATCCCCCGCTGAAACTCTTGAGAGGAGAGCCTGCAACGACTGTGACCATAGCATCATCAATAACTTTTTCAACTCTCCGAAGATCGTCCTTCTCTGCATTCCAGATTCTCATTAGCCTGAGTTCCCGATCTTCTCTTGAGGAGAACGAAAACACTTTTCGGGAGTTACTTATGAATGTGAATCCTATTTTGTCGTAGAGTACGGAACATTTCTGGAGAAACTCCCTGATCAGTGCGTATTCAGCTTCATCGGACTTAAGAAACCTCTTTCTTACCGGCATGTTAAAGAAGAGTCTTTCAACTCGAATCTCAGTTCCTCTTGCCATGGAGTGGGGTTCGGATTCGACAAAGTTACCCCCTTTCATCACGACGCGATGGCCGTCACCATGGGAGAGCGCACTCAATACCGAAAAGTGGGAAACTGACGCGATGGAAGGGATCGCCTCCCCTCTGAATCCCTTTGTCTCGATTGCAAAAAGATCGGAAGATTCATCGATCTTGCTGGTTGCGTGTCGCTCAAGGGACATATATATGTCCTCCTCGGACATGCCGCATCCGTTGTCACGAATTATGATAGAAGATTTCCCGCCCTTTTTAAGCTCTACGGCAATCTCCGTAGCTCCTGCGTCGATACTGTTCTCAACCAGCTCCTTCACTATGGAAAGAGG
This sequence comes from uncultured bacterium, assembly GCA_942492635.1. Classification (GTDB taxonomy): domain Bacteria; phylum UBP6; class UBA1177; order UBA1177; family CALOFP01; genus CALOFP01. The sequence goes on along the minus strand of CALOFP010000002.1, from coordinate 413,835 downwards.
TCTCTCCACAACCTCACCTGCGGCAATCTGGTTGACCAGACGATCGGGAAGCAGTTTAATCTTTGCCATCTCTTTAAAATCCCTCCGGGCAAATCCCGTAAAAAGAGTTTCCAAACAAAACAATCAGCCGATCGGAGTATATTTTCGTGTTCGAAAAACCTACCGTCCGAATGTACCGACAAAGAGTTCAGCCCAGGTTTCTGAGCAGATAGAGGAGCAGCAGCATCGAAGAGAGTACCGCCGAACAGAGACCGAAAATAACCAGCATTCGTTGAGTCGGATTGAGTGTCAGATACTCCCCATCTTCATCGACAACAACATTAATGCGTTTGGATATAAATGCAATAAAATAAACAAAGAAGAGGGAAAGCACAAGGGAAATTATTCCGAAGAGAAAATTCAATTTATCATTTTTTCCCCTTTCAAAGTCCGCTTCGTAATTGTTGTGACTGAATAGCGGACGAAGCTTTCGAAAATATGCAGCAGAGTATTGTTTCATAAAATGATTCATCATGTCGGGGTGAAAGCGCTCGATCATTCCTACAAGAGGTTGGTAGTAGGGATCGGAAACAACCGAAGCATTCGGCCTCTCCTTCGAATAGACGAATCGGATTGTTCCGGGATCTGCGGGATTAAAACTTGCCTGAATCCGGTCGCATTTTTCATAACTCTCAGGCAAAACACCGCCTCGAATTCCGGATATTAGAAGATGGGAAAACTTCCAAACGCCCCTTCTGAAGCAGTCCACATAAACAGGATTGTCGTCCGAAAGTGCATAAAGCGCCAATCCGTCGTCAACTTCCTTAATCAGAAGCATCTTTCCAATGTAGGGAAAAGGTACGGGGCCGCTTTCTCCGGTTTCATCGAAGCCGACAATCACACCTTTCTCCAGGGGAAGCTTCATTGAAAATCGTGCCACGCCCCTTTTCAAATCAACAGATCTTCCGGCAATTGAAACGGTGCTTTCGGAACAGGGCAGGTCATCTTCAAAACAGAAGAGGGTCACCGGAGTATCATACTCCGCCACCATCCTGAATGTTTCAGGTAGCAGATAAATTCGCTTATTGCCGATTCGTGAAAGATTCCAGGCTTTCATGCCATTTTCGAGTTCTTTTTCTGAAAAACCGTCTATCTGGGATCCCCTCCCGGCAAGGGAGAAATCGGCAGGAGTTACGGAATAGCGGTGGAAATAGGATCCGACCCTTAGCTCAATCTCCCTCAGTTTAGGAGAGTAGCGGATTAGATGGCTGCCTGCGACTTTCCCGTCCAGAAGAATCTCTGCTCCTGGCGCAAGATAACCGTCTCTGGAGACAACCCTGACCAACGCTCTGCCTAGGGACGGATCTGTGCCAAGAATATCAAGATGATAACTGAGTCGAGCCCTCTGCGTATTCAGGTAGGCAACGATAAGTATGAAGATTATCGATATGAAAAAAAATATGGTTATCGATGACTTTGAAGGCCTTTCAAAGGGCATCTCAACTTTCCTGAGAGGACCTTTTGAGTGTCTTTATACGGGATACCACACCGCTTTCCTCGGCATACTCAGGAAACAATTCATGTACCTTTTCCAAAACCGCCACAGCTTCGCCATTTCTCTTGAATTTTTCAAGAAGTTTCCCATACTCAAAAAGAATTTCAGGATACTCCGGATTCTTCTTTTTAACGGTTTTCGAAAGGCGGGCGAAAATCTCAAGAGCCTTATCCTTTTGATCGATCTCTATAAGAGCCTTGGCGGCGCTCCGGTGAAAAAATAGGGGAATCCGCTCCATTTTCATCTCCTTAACACCACGCATATAAAGCCGGATGACACGATCCCACTCTTCGGAGATTCTGTACTCCTCGAAAAGCAGCTTGTAAATATGCTCGGTAAAAGATGTGCAGCTTTCGTCAAGACGATAGAGAAGCTCGCGTACATCGTTACGCTGCGAAGCTCTCTTCGCCACCTTGATGGAGTAAATAATTCTTTCCAGATTACCCGGGCTTACTTCGACAGCCTTGGAAAGATACTTAAGAGCTTCACCATACTTCTTCTCTTCCGTGTAGGAGTGGGCAACCACATCGTAGAATTTTACCCAGAAGGGGTTGAGCTCTATCTGGGGTTTGATCAGCTTCCGGACCTCTTCGTATTCACCGGAAAAAATGTGGTGGTAAGCCTTGAAATAGAGATACTTCTTCTCCTTTATCCTTCTGCCCTTACTTCTCATCGTCTCTAGCTGGACGAGAACTTTGGAAAGTGTCTCGATATCGGAATCCTGAATCGCATCCTCTCCTTTCCAAATAAGATTTCGCTCCACACTGGGAATGGCGCGTCGCTCGAAACTCTTGACAATATTCTGCCGGAACTTGTTGATATCGAAAGGCTTCAGCATAACGGAATCCACATCGTATTCCGCTGCGAGATGGAGGCTCTCCTTATTCATCTCACTGGAGATGAGAAGAAAGGGAATATTGCGAAACTTACGATTCTCCCGCACGTTCATGAGAAGTTCAACTCCGTTCATGCCGGGCATATTGAGGTCGCTGATTATCATATCGACCTGCTCATTCTGGATTATACGCCACCCCTCTTCACCGTCGTTAGCAGAGAAAATATTGGGATAGCCGAGATAGGAGAGCATATTCTTGAGAGTCTGACGCATGTAAATGTTGTCGTCTATATATAGAATGTGCATGTTCCAGCGCTTTTGGGCAAGCTCAACCTTATCTATCAATCTCTCCTCCTATTTTGGAAACGTCATCATGAAGGTTGTGACGTTGTTTTCCGAGGAAACGGTGACAGCTCCCTTGAGAAGCTCTACAGCCTGCTTTACAAAAGTTAATCCGAGCCCGTGTGAGGATCTGTCTTTACCCTGTGTATAGAAAGGTTTGAAAATCTCGGAAATTGCCTCGGTTGATATTGTTTCTCCGGAGTTGTTGACCGAAATGCGCAATGCATCGAAGTCGTTGGACAGTGAAATCCAAACTTTGCCAGAATTGCCTCCGTTGGAGTGTTTGAGTGCGTTAAGGACAAGATTTCCAAGCACTCTGGAAAGCATCGAAGGATCGGTATGGAAGGTAATGTCTCCCTCTTCCATATCCGCAAAGAGAGATATGTTGGAAAGTCTTGCATAGGAGGAAAAGCTCTCAACTATGTCTCCTACAAGAAAACTGACATTTACATCCTGCAGGTTGAGGGCGAAGTTTCCCGATTTCATCCTGTAGAGATCCAGAATGCTGTTGACCATGAGATGCATATCCTCACATGAGGCTATTGCAGTATCAACGTATTGATTTTCCTCTTCATCATCACCGCTCATCCTGATGATCTCAAGATTCCCCTTTATTGAACTCAAAGGAAGTTTGAGGTCATGAATGAGCATGAAAACGGACGAATCTCTCGTGTTCACAAGATTATCGTAATCTGTCTTGAGTTTGCGATACTTCTTGCTCAGGTAGTACTGGGCAATTACCGGTTCCAGCATACTCAGGAAAAAGTTGATCCAGTAGAGATCGCTCTTTGTAAAAAGAAGAGCCACGCTCTTGTCGGAAAGATTGAGTACTCCACGGATCTCACCTTTTATGAAGATTGGAACACTGAGAAAGTAGTCCTTCGAGTAGGCGGCTATCTTTTTCTGAAAGCGATTGTCTTTTGAAATGTCTTCGACAAATAGAGGCTCTTTAGTATCCACAACTGTCCATGCAACGCTGCTGGGATTGTAAGGTATCTCAAGTCCCTGGATCTCCTTTTTGGTTGCAGCTTCAATAACAAGATTGCCTTTTTCGTTGAGAAGCATTACAGAACCCTTCTCCGCAAAAACAAACTCAAGCATCCACACAAGTGCTTTCTGGAGAGCCTGGGTAAACGTCTGTTTCGGGTCGGCAAAGACCTCCTTCACCATTGATTGGAACTCGCCCGCATACTCTTTCAGACTGGAAAGCCTCAGATCATCAAGAATGGTGACCACTCTTTTAAGCATTATCGGAAGGATCTTCTTTTCTATCGGGAAATACTTCTGAGGATACTTCACATCCTTTACCCAATCTCTGAACTCGGATTTGGGATCGGTAAGAAAAATCACAGGAATAAAACTGCGTTCTTCGCAGTTGTGACTCTCAATCATGTCGAGAATTGAACGGTAGCTGTCCTCAACAATAAAAAGCTGCTCTCCGCTCCTTTTCGCATTGACGATATCGTCCTGGGTAACGGGGGCAGGAGAATGACCTGATTTTTCAATCAGTTTGAATATTGTATCCTCAAGCTCTTTATCCCTGATTGCAGTACAGATTTTTAACCCCGGCATACATTAATCTCCTTCCTGGTTTACTGGGGAAAGATTATAGTATTGATGAATATTTTTATCAAGTTTTAGAAAAGAGAATCAGCAAGATCAAACCTGGAAAGATAATTTTTAATCAGACAACTCGCCCTTTCTCCAAGAGTCTTCAAACACCTGACAGTCGAAAGAAATTAACCTCCCCGACGAAAACATCAATAACCAACCGTAAATTTTAAACAATCGAATTAATAAATCTAAAAAACGATTGATCGACAGATGGACCTGAAAAAGAGACGACTTTGAAAAAAGGAGATTAACAGCTATGATTTTATCATATCCGCAAAAACAATCGGGAGGATCCGATGCTTACCATTCTCAAGGCAGGAGCAATTATCGGTATCGAAGGGTACATCGTTGAGGTGGAGGTAGATATCTCCTGGGGAATGCCTGCATTTTCCATTGTCGGCCTCCCCGATAACGCCGTAAAGGAATCCAGGGAGAGGGTAAAAACAGCAATCATCAACAGCGGACACCTGTTTCCCCAGGAGCGAATAACCATAAATCTGGCTCCAGCCGGAATAAAAAAGGAGGGAGCTAGTTTTGATCTCGCAATAGCCGCTGCCATAATTTCCACCATTTATGGCCTTCCGACGGATTTTCTGCGTCGCTATATCGTTGTCGGGGAACTAGCCTTAAATGGAAAGATCAAACCCGTGAAAGGTATCCTTCCTCTCGCAATTACTGCGAGGGAAAAGAAACTGGAAGGAATCATAGTTCCCCCCGGAAATGCCGAAGAAGCTGCCGCCGTAGAAGGTATCAAGGTAATCGCTGTCGAGCACGTCAACAACATCCTCGACATTCTAAGGGAGAGCAGATCCGTGAAATACTACGAAAAGAAACGGGTACATAACCGAAAGGAAACACCTCTCTGCTTCTCCGAAGTCAAGGGTCACGAACAGGCAAAACGTGCAATTGAAATTGCCGCGTCCGGGGGGCACAATCTTCTGATGATCGGCAGTCCCGGCTCAGGTAAAAGCATGCTGGCAAAAAGGATCCCCACTATCCTGCCCGAGCTGGAGATGGAGGAAAGCATTGAAACAACCAAAATTTTCAGCGTTGCGGGACTTATCAGGGAGGCAGGACTCATTGTCGATCGACCATTCAGAAGTCCGCACCACACTATATCGAGTGTAGCTCTCGTCGGAGGCGGAGTTCCGCCGAGACCCGGGGAGATAAGTCTAGCCCACAACGGGGTACTGTTCCTCGACGAACTTCCCGAATTTCAGAAAAACGCACTGGAGGTTCTCCGACAGCCGCTGGAAGACGGCCGGGTAACAATCTCTCGAGCAATTGCATCCGTAGATTTCCCAGCCAGCTTCATGATGGTGTGCGCAATGAACCCATGTCCCTGCGGCTACCTTTTTGATGAGCGACACCCCTGCAAATGCACATCAAAGGGAGTGGATCGATATCAATCGAAAATTTCGGGTCCGCTACTGGACAGAATGGACATGTCAATAGTAGTAAACTCTGTTCCTTACAGAGATTTAAGGGAGAAAAAGGATCAGGAGAAAAGCGGCGATATTAAAAAACGGGTGGAAGAGACAAGAAAAATACAGAAAGAGAGATTTACAGATCGTTCCTACTACACCAACGCCAGGATGTCGGCGAAAGATATTGAAAAATTCTGTGCACTTGAGGAAAAGGCAGAAAAACTCCTCAGAACGGCAATGGAGAAAATGGGGATAAGCACAAGAGGTTACAGCAAAATACTGAAGGTGTCCAGAACAATTGCAGACCTGGAGCACTCAGCTGAAATCAGAAGACCACACATTGCCGAAGCGATCCAGTACTACAACAACAAAGTATTCAACAGATAAGCGTATAGAAACTGGAAAACATAAATCAAAGACATATTGCGGCAAAGGTTAATTTCAGGTTGATCAGATATGCAGCCTAAATATCCCCAAATCCTCCTCCCGAACGGTCACAATATGGAAATTTTCAAAGCTAGCAGAACAAAAGCAATTAAAAAAAATTGAACTTCCCCACCTTTCCTAAAACAGATCCGGACAGCAGATCATTCTCCAACATTGTCGTTTCTAATTTTTTACAGCAGCGTGTTTTTGACATTCATTTAAGATGACCGTGCAATAAAAAATCATTACCTCACGAAATTCCAGAACCGATTATCATTTTTTGACTATCAATCGTCCATTTAGTAGTATTCTTCGAAAACGGAGGCGAAAATGGAAAGAAAAGCTCAGATTCTTGTTCAAAAAATTGTTGAAAACAGACTCTCCATCTCTCTGGCCGAAAGCTGCACCGGAGGAATGATAACCAGCCTGCTGGTTGGGATTCCCGGTGTTTCGGATATTCTTCTGGAGGGTCTTGTCACCTACAGCAACGAATCAAAAATGAAGCGCTTGGGAGTGAAAAGGGATACTCTGGAAAAATTTGGAGCAGTTAGCGCCGAAACGGTACATGAAATGCTTTCCGGACTTGAGACACAGGTCGGTATCGCGGTATCAGGAATCGCCGGTCCCGGAGGTGGAACCCAGGAGAAACCTGTTGGAACTGTTTTTATCGGTGCAAAAAAGGGAGATCAAAGAGTTGTAAAGAGATTCAATTTCGACGGCGATAGAATGAAAATTCGCACACTCAGCACCGAAAGTGCTATTGAATTGGCGCTTCAGCTTTTTGAAAAGGAGCAGTAGATCCCATATTGAGTTAAAGAACATTACAAAAACTTCCGACAACCTTGAACTTGCGGAGGAATAGTTTTAAAACTTTGCTCCAGAAAATTTTAGTTTGAACCCTACATCAAATGATGTTGCAAAATTTTGCACATGTTCACGAAGGGGGAAAAGAAGTTTCAAACAAGAAAAAACCCGACAATCACATTCTGTTACGCTATATCATTCCACCATTAATCAATATTACGTTAATTCATACGCGTAAGGCACCCCGGTCTTCTTATTTGTTTAGGATACAATAACTGCTATTTTATGGACTATTAACCAATATCGTTACAGATTAGGGGGCAATGAAGAATCTAAAGCTTGCCACTAATAAATCTTAAAAATTTTGCCAATCCGACCACAAACTGCCAGGATAAAACCAACGTAGCAAAGTATTTTATAAATCTGTTTCTAATATTTTTGAAAAAATAGATAAGAAGAGGTAACGATACAAATATTGCCGACTGACACGCCCATCCAAAGTTACCGTGACTGAACTGCCTTCCTTTTTGGTAGAATAAAGTAACCTGCATAACCCCCAAAAAAAGAAGTATTAAAAAGAAAACAAATCCTCCAATCCTGTTAAAACTTACTTCACACTTCTTTTTCTTTTCTTTAAAAAAGGATAACACTCTATCAAAAACTACCGGGACAATAAGAGGAAAAGAGAAAAGCATCAGGGTTGAGAAACATAACAACTTATTTTTGCCGATAACAGGCGTAAAACGACTTGAGATTTTTCCGGACTGATATCTGCAGAACTCAACACCGACCTTTATGGGAGTACTGCTGATATCATAGAGTTTAGGATACATTTTCCAGAATAACGGAACAGAAATCAGAAGAGCAAGTCCCGCCAACTTCTCTTTATCCAACTTCTTGTAGTAGAAGGGAAGCATAAGAAAAAATGCGGGGGCAAGGAGAGTAAAAAAGGATGGTTTAAAGAAGAAACTCACAACAGTGAAAATAGAGGAGAGAAAGAACATTCCACGTTTGTCTTCCTTTAAACTTTCGAAAAACAGTATTATTGCAAGTAGTCCGAACATATTCGAAAAAAGAAGTGTAGCGTTATGGTAGTATCCTGTGAAATTCAAGAAAAGTCCATAGGAGGAACCTTTTCCAAAGTCGGTAAAAGGGAAATTAAAAGCTCCCAGAAAGGCTGCTGCAAGTACTAGTAAAACAAGGTAAAGATTTTCTTTAATATTGAACAATCTCTTGCCCATATAAGCAAGCATATAAAAAGAGCTGAAAATTATAGGAAACATAGATGTTTTATAGAGAGCGACAATAAGCTTCTTGCTGTAGGGTCCGATTATCAGGTTCTGACTCAAATAAAAAACCTGAAGCCAGTTGTGGCCCATTTTTTTTCCAGGTAATCCATTTTTAAGAATGGGAGTCATAAATTTAAAAAGATGTAAAGACCTGTCACCATTCCATCCCCAACTATTTCCACGCCCATTAAAAAAGCCATAAGTTGTCCCTAATGATATTGCAAAAGCTAAAATGGCGATTATTAAAACAACACAATTGGGCAATGCATCTGCTTTCTTGTCAAAAACTTTTGAAATGCTTGCTTTTTTCATAAAACCCAACAACAAAACTGCAGAAAAAACAATCCAGTTAAAAATTCTCAACAGCTTACAAGAATTAAAATGAAACAAAAAATAGTTATAAAAGGTAAAAGCAGATATTCCTATAAGGAAACAGCATACAAAGCAAAGAATTCTGTCTTCAATTCTTAACAAAACTTTATCAAGAAAAAGACAACCAATTAAAAAAATGGAAAGATAAATAAATAACGATTCTACGACAGGCATAAGGCCCAGTTGAAAAAAGATAAGATAGAAAAAATTCATTAAAAAAATCCAGATCATCGATCTTCTTTCTTTAAAAACATCTCTACATGTTAACATAGTAAACTCACACAAAAAATCTATTTGTCATATATTGATTATAATAAGTGCTGATATCAAATATGAGCCATAAGTTATCGATTAATAAAAACTGTCCTCATCGATACGATTTTTCATAAACGAAGACCTTTTCGGGGCGCGCTCAAATATTTAAAACAAAATTTAGTCATCAGACTTTGGCTACAAAATATACTTAAAAAGTTAATATCCATTTCAAAGTAGCATTGCATTCAAAAAAGTCAATTTTACAGGGACTGTCAACTATTTTGTGTAAACTCCATTTCGTCTAAATGTAATCTTTCAAAACATCTTCAAAAAATATGAATAGCTGTGAATAAATTTTTGGCCAATCTCGAAGCCGTACAGTCCATTTCTTCGTTAAGTTAAATTACCTCCGGCAAAGCCGGAGGCTTATAATATGTGAACCGCTCAAAGCGGATTCTTTTTGATGGACCACATAAATGTGGTCTACCAGTTACTTAACCTTTATTTTCCTACTATTCCTCTTCTTCGTATGGCACCGTAAGTTGTTCTATCCGAAAATCTTCTTTTTCCTGATGTTTTATGTATTCTCGGATTGTCTCCTCATCTCTACCTACTGTAGATACGAAGTAGCCTCGAGCCCAAAAACTTTCTCCCGTGAAATTTCTTTTTCTCCCCATAATATTTCTTGCAATATATATTGCGCTTTTTCCTTTTATATATCCAACAACGTTACTCACTGTACACTTGGGTGGTATTGATATAAGCATGTGTACATGATCTTTCATCAAATGCCCTTCTTCAATGGAAGACTCTCTTTGTTTGGCAAGTTCACGAAATACTTCTCCTAAATGTTTCCGCAATCCTGAATACAAGCTTTTCTTTCTATACTTTGGTATAAAAACAACATGATATTTGAATTCATATGTTGTATGACATAAACTACGATATTGACTCATAGATACCTCCTTTTGTGCTTCTTGCGATTCACTTAAGGAGGTTCTTTGCTATTGCTGCAAAAGTCAAACTTTTATGAGTCCTCCGGCAGAGCCGGAGGTTTACCTTTGATTAATTATTGATAGTTAGGTATAGGATCTTTCTAAGAGCTTCCTCGTTTGGAAAGACTATCCGTTTCTTGGCAACTCTCTTTAAGTTGCTGTTCATACTCTCAATTAAATTAGTGGTATAAATAATTTTTCTCAGTTCTTCAGGGTACTCAAAAAATGTTGAAAGCTCTTCCCAGTTTTTGATCCAAGATTTTGATATATGCGGGTAAATGGCATCCCACTTTTCAGCAAAAAGCTCAAGATTTCGATAGCCTTCTTTCGAAGTTGGTGCCTTGTATATAGGCCTTAAATCATTTGCCAGCTCCTTTCTATCTTTGTGGGACACACATTTAAGACTATTCCTTATCTGATGCACAACACACTTCTGTATCTTAGCATTTGGAAATGAAGCCTTTATAGCCTTTGATATTCCAGGAAGATTATCGCAAGAAACTATTAACATTTCTTTGACTCCACGCTGCTGCAACTCGTTGAAAATAGGGAGCCATTCGACAGCTTTTTCTTTTTCTGTTTCGCCCATCCAAATACCGAGACACTCTTTATTACCATCGAGATCAATTCCTACAATAGTATAGACTGGCCGATTTTTCACTTGGTTTGCGGACTTCAAATTGTAAAAAGTTGCATCAATAAAAACAACGGGATAGACCTGCGAAAGTTGCCTGTGCTGCCACTCTCGAGCCATTTCTATCACCTTGTCGGTAACGTTACTTATGAACTCAGGAGAAACGTCAATACCGTATATCTCCTGTAAATGGCCCTGGATATCCCTGTATGACATCCCTCGGCCATACATTGAAATTATCTGCGATTCCATTCCGCTGACATCAGTCTGATTCTTTGCTATAACAATTGGATCAAACTCACCTTTTCTATCACGAGGGATTTTTTATCCTTGCTTCTCCGAGGTGTGTCTTAACAGTCTTTTTGCTGTGTCCGTTTCTTGCGTTTTAGGTGTTTTTGTTGGCTTGATCGTGTTTTTCATAGCCTAGGTGATTGGTCATTTCTCCTTCGAGGAGCGCACTGTACATCTTGCCCATCATTTCTCTTGTTACAGCAATTATGTCTTCATGCCCTTTAACATTGAGTTTTTCCATTAAGGATTTAAGATCTTTGTCCGTAAAAGTCATTTTTTCCTCCACTTGTTTTTACTCCCTATATCAAGTTAGAGGAATTTGCACAATTTTTATGATAATCCCATTTTACACATTCTTCTCGAGATTCAAATTAGGCACGAGTCGGCATCTCAATTACCACTGTCTATCTTGACAATAAAAATAGTTTTATTATAGTTGGCTATGGTTGGGTACTCTTTAATTTGAGAGATCTTATTAACAGATCCTTTGCTGTAGAATTCTGATAGTCAACTGCAGTTTATATAATAGAAAAACGGGGCTATGCTGAGTAATACAATGAACAAAAATAAGCGGCTACTTATTGCTACAGTAAAAACGATGATCCCCTTAGTACTTTTGGGCATTATTTGTTTTAGGGTAGATTTTGAAAGATGTATTCAACACATATCCGACCTTAAATTAGGATTTTTTGCAGCTGCAGTTGCTTTAGGATTTTTCACTCAGGTTTTTCTAGGAGCATTACGTTGGAAACTTTTCCTTAAAAAAGCATACAACACAAACATAGATTACCTATTCCTATTGAAGCACTATTGGATTGGAATGTTTTTAGGGTACTTTGTTCCTGCTGGTATCGGATGGGATGTATACAGAGTTGCAAAAGCCAATGGCAAAGCGGGGAAATTACTATCTCAAACAACAGTTGTTACACTTGAAAAGTTCATGGGTCTTGCGGCATGCATAGTTCTATCACTCTCAGCCTGGCCTATCGCAAAAGAACTTCTAGTATTAAAAACCCCAGTTATTCTAAATCTAATGAACTGGCTATATTTCTTCGGATTATTCACTCTCTTCTTGATCACTTTATGCTTTTTCTTTAAAAAGACCTCCGCTGTTTTATTAAGAAAGGTTGAGTCTTTACTCAATACCTTACTAAGCAAATTCAACAAGGAGTACAAAAATATTGACGCTCCAGACACACTCTATACGGGATTGAAAACTTTAGTACATCCGATTTACGGAACACAGCTATGGACAACTACATTTCTAATTAGAATTTCAGCCAGTGTTGGAGGATATCTGATTTTGTTGTCTTTAAATTGCAACTCTCCATTAATAGTAAATCTCTTTGCCATCCCAATAATGGGAATTCTTTTCGTTCTTCCCATATCTTTTGGAAGCATAGGTGTAAGAGAAGGAGCATTTATACTCTTGTACGGTCTTTTCGGGATAGAAGAACCTCTAGCCCTTGCAGCAAGCTTCATCGGTCTATTTGCGCTTCTACTTACTATATCGATAGGGGGAATTGTTATGGCTATCGACAGCCTGAAAACTTTATATAAAGAGAAAACTGCATGAAAATCCTTTTTTGCGGAGACATCTGTCCAGCAGATGTGAACACTGAAAAACTGCTGGTTGAACCCGCCTTGGAAGCTTTGATAGCTTCTTCTGATTTGAATGTCGGAACACTTGAGTGCCCGATCACTGAAAGTAACTCACCAAAACCTTTTCAGAGTATCAACTTAAAATCACCTCCCAAAACATCTTTGATTTTCAAATTATTCCATGCTTTTTCTCTCGCGAACAATCATATACTTGACTACGGTGAAGAGGGAGCAGAAGACACACAAGCGTTCCTCAGAAAAAATGGCAACCATTTTTTCGGTTATGGAGAGAACGACTGTTCCGCCACCGAACCCTTTACTTTTAGAAAAAACAATGTCTCTATAGCTCTTTTTGGAATTACCCAGTGGTACAATGCAACAAAAACATCCAGCGGCACCTGTTCAGACCGATCGAAACAGTTGTATAAAAAAATAAGAAATTACCGGAGGGAAGGCTACTTTGTGGCGGTTCTACCTCATTGGAATTATGAATATACCGACTATCCATCTCCAGCCAGCAAGTCTCTCGCAAAAAAGCTTATAAAAGCCGGAGCAAATCTTATTTTAGGCTCCCACCCTCATGTGGTACAAGGTTTTGAAAAGCACAAGAATTCTAAAATTTTCTATAGCCTTGGGAACTTCATCTTCTCAAAGAAAAACCTTTTTGCCCCAAGTACTCAAGACGACAGACCACAAAGAACCTTTATTCTCGAATGCAACATTTCTGAAAACGCTCATGACATTCAAACAAAGATTCATTATGTTCGAACATCTGAAAAATGCATCCGCTTGATGTCCGCCTCTGAAAGTCAACATATGGAAGACTACCTGGAGAATATCAGCTTGCCTTTGCGATCAAGAAAGGAGTTGTCAAAAGCTTTCTACAGCTGCGCCCCAATGATATACAGGAAGGTTGCGTCCACATTGAGTTCTATGGCAAAAAGACAGGGGATATGGACTGTAGTCAGCCGACTCCACCGGATAAGATTACAGGATATTTTAATTCGATACTATGCTTTAAAAAATCGAAAACATATGATGATTAAATAAAACAAACCTCTACTCATTCCAAAGTTAAACGGATAAGTTTTCCACATGAAACAACTATTTAGAAATTAGAAACTACTTAAAAAATCTCAACTGTCTGAAATAACTAGCTTCAACTCCTTAAAAACTACAAAAAGTGCAATTAAAATGTTAAAATACTTCAATAATATTTTCACTTTAGGGTTAAAATATGTATCAATACAGCGAAAAACAGCTCAGAATAGAAGATTTCGAACTTCCCTTCGTAGGGACACTTTCTGAAACGAACAGGTGGGTTACCTTATCAAAGCTAATTCCATGGGATGTTGTTGAGGAAGAGTATCTCACACATGTTTCAAAAAAGATTGGCGCACCCGCATTTTCAGCTCGTACTGCTTTCGGTTCTATTCTAATAAAAGAACGACTCACGTTATCTGTAAAGTGGTAGGGTAATTCTGGACAGGGGTATTTAGTGTAAATAAACTAACCTCTGAAAGGTGAAAATTATGGGAAGGAAAAGGACAATGTACGACGCAGCATTTAAAGCAAAGGTTGCCTTTGAGGCGGCAAAAGAAGAAAAAACTATTGCAGAGATAGCAAGTATATAAGAAGTCCATCCAAATCAAGTGAGACAGTGGAAGAAGGAACTTCTCGAACATATGCCTGAACTGTTCAAGGATAAAAGAAAAAAGGAAAACAAAGAAGAAGAAATTGAAAAAGATGAATATCTTAAGCAAATCGGGAAACTGAGTGTTGAGAATGAGTGGTTAAAAAAAAAGTGCAAGCAAATGGGCATAAAATAGAGGAAAAGAGAAACCTCGTGGAGAAGAACAACAAGCAGGTAAGCGTAAGAAGACAATGTGAACTGCTGGGATTGTCACACTCAACCTACTATTACAAAAGTCAAAGGAAGCCTGAGTGTGTCAAATACGACGAAGAGGCGAAGCGTCGCGTGCTTGAGCTATACGAAAAGCGCCCTTTCTATGGAAAAAGGCGTATTTCCAACAAGTTGAAAGAGAATGGCTTTAAAATTGGCAGGGAGAAGACAGGTTCGATTATGAAAGAGCTGAACATAAGGGCGCTTGCACCTCAACCCAATCTTTCCATCCCTAATAAAGAACATAAAATCTATCCATACCTGCTTAGAGGTGTCGAAATAAATAGTGTAAACCAGGTGTGGTCTACTGACATAACATACATAAAACTACCTCAAGGATTTGTATATCTTACAGCCGTTATTGATTGGCATAGCCGCTATGTTTTGTCCTGGCGGCTTTCGACAACCCTTGATGGCTACTTCTGCAGGGAAGTTCTTAAAGATGCTATTATGAAATACGGAGGCTGTGAAATCTTCAACACTGATCAAGGTTGCCAGTATACCGATAGTGATTACACCCAAATTCTGATAGATAACGACATAAAGATCAGCATGGACGGAAAAGGTCGAGCTCTCGATAATATATTTGTTGAGCGGCTGTGGCGAACTGTTAAATATGAGGAGATTTACCTTTCAAGTTACAGCAGTGTCTCTGATCTTAGGAAATCACTTGAAGAATATTTTCGGTTCTATAATGGCAAATCCTGTTGAATCCGGACAGCATTCCTGCTGAAAGCGGACACCAATCCTGACGAATCCGGACAGCATTCTCGATGAAACCGGACACCATTCCTGTCGAAACCGGACAGTTTTCAACATTATTTTTGATTAACAGTTAGAGGTGTTATTCTTCTTCTCTGTTTTTAATAAAAATTCGGAGAAATTTAATGCCCAGGAAGAAAATTGTCATGGAAAAAACGAGGGAAATTATAAGGCTACATTCGGTTGTCGGGATGAGCTATCGCTCAATTGCTGAAAAGGTTGGTGTTGGGAAGAGCACCGTTTCAGAGATCATTGCCGATTTCAAGCGGACAGGAGTTCCTGTGGAAGAGTTTGAAAAGATGAGTGATTCGGCCTATCTTGAGATTCTTCATGTGGAAAAGAAAAAATTTTGTTAAACATACGAAAATCTTTCTGAGTTCTTTGAATATATCGACAGAGAGATAAAGCGCCGGGGAGTTACTCTTAAGCTTTTATACAACGAATATCTTGACGCTGCCCCCGAAGGTTACAGTTATTCAAGATTCTGTTATCACTATAAAATGTGGAGTAAAAAAGATAAGATCAGTATGCATCTCGTGCACAAGGCCGGTGATAAGATGTATGTCGATTTCGCCGGAGACAAGCTGAAGGCGCACTTGAAAAACAATGGCGAAGTCACCGAACTGGAGGTTTTTGTTGCGATTCTCCCGTGCAGCCAAATGACGTATGTTGAGGCTGCAACGGATCAGAAAAAGGAAACGTTCATCAGATGCTGCGAAAATGCGCTGCGTTTTTTCGGAGGAACGCCCAGAGCAATTGTTCCGGATTGTTTGAAATCAGCGGTGACGAAAGCCGACAAGCGCGAACCACTTTTGAATGAAACATTTAGCGATTTCGCCCGTCATTATGGCACCACGATCCTTCCTGCCAGGCCGAAGAAGCCCAAGGACAAGGCCCTTGTGGAGGGTGCTGTAAACCTCACATATCAGCGAGTCTATGCTCCGCTGAGGAATCAAGTTTTTCATTCTTTATCGGATCTTAACGGCGAGATAAGAAAACATCTGGATGTTCACAACAAGACCTGTTTTCAGGGTCGGAAAGTGAGCAGGATGGACCAGTTTAAAGATGTTGAATCCCAGGAATTGCGGCCCCTTCCGACAATAAGATACGAAATGAAAGAGGTCGAGATAAGAACGGTTCAGAACAACTATCACGTCTATTTGAAGGGCGACGACAGGTACTACAGCGTACCTTTCAAATTCAGAAGCGAGAGGGTGAAAATTGTTCACGACAGCCGTACAGTAGAGATCTATTACGACAACAAACGGATCGCAATGCATTTGAAAAACTGTAGCGATAACAAGTATGTGACTGAAAAAGGCCACATGCCTTCAAACCACCGCTTCATGGTGGATCAGAGCAAGGAAAAACTTTTGCAATGGGCAAGAAATATCGGTCCTGCAACACACATTTTCACGAGAAATGTGTTTGCGGACAGAGACCATCCGGAACAGGCCTACAAATCGCTTTACGGTATCCTGGGGATGGGAGATAAATACGGCAATGAAGCAGTTGAAAAGGCTTGTAAAAGCGCCATCAAAAGAAATGCTGTAACTTACAAATTTATAAAGAACTTTCTTGAAAACAACAGGCATAAAGTACCCGAGGAAGTCGAGCAGAAGGAGCTTCCCTTCAATCCCACGACAAGAGGCAAAAACTACTACGGAGGTGAAAAATGAACGCACAGGAAACTCTTAACAAACTCAATGAGATGAAGTTCCATGGAATGGCCAGGGCACTTAGTTCGACAATGGAAGCCGGGCACAATATCGACTATACGGCTGACGAACTCGTTGCTTTTCTGGTTGAATCTGAATGGGAGGATCGTCAGAATCGAAAAGTGAAAAACCTCGTCAAACGGGCAAAATTCCGCTACTGTGCCGGATTTGAGGAAATTTCCTATAACGTCAGGAGAAAGCTGGACAAAAACCTTCTAATGCGGCTTGCTACCTGTCAATTTATCGATCGTGCGGAGAATGTCATCATAACCGGACCGACCGGAATCGGGAAAAGCTTTCTCGCCTCGGCAATCGGCAACCAAGCATGTGCAAAAGGGTATAGAACTAGTTATTACAACATGATAAAGCTTTTTGATCAATTGCGGCAATACCAGGCAGACGGTTCATACATAAAGGAAATAAACAAAATAGCGAAGGCCGACATACTCATACTTGATGATTTTGGAGTAAAAACGCTCAAGGCCCAGGAAAGATTGATGCTTATGGAAATTATGGAGGACAGGCACGGGAGAAAGTCGACAGTTGTGACATCACAACACCCTATCTCCAGCTGGTATGACATCATCGGCGAAGCCACACTCGCCGACGCGATTCTGGACAGACTCGTTCACTGTTCACACAAAATAAAAATGGAGGGACCGAGTATGAGAGAAACCGGTAGAAAAAGTTTTGATTCTGAGGGCGAAAAAGGATAGTTTAAAACATAAATGTTGAAAACTGTCCGGAATAAACAGGAATGGTGTCCGGAAAAAACAAGAATGTTGAAAAGTGTCCGGATATTTCAGGAATGCTGTCCGTTTTCGCAGGAATAGCCACTATAACTATCAGCGAAATCATTCCTCGCTTGGCTACAAAACTCCTTGGAAAATATACAGTTCTTCTTGTGAAGCGATTGAAAAAAGTAGGAATATTGCATGAAAAAGAATCATGCACTAAATAGGAATGTATTTTCTGTCCAGAAATACTTGACCACTATACTGATGAAGAAACTGTTTTGAGCATATCCGAAAATCCATATCTGCAATTCTTCATAGGAATGACCAGATTTGTACAAGATAAGCCTTTTGATTCTTCAATGATGGTTCATTTCAGGAAACGTTTCCTTGCAAAATCTATAAAGAGAATCAATGAAGAATTGTTCCGGAGAGAAGTGTTGCATAAGAAAAACAATGATGAGAACGATTCCGACAAAGATAATGATCCAACTGCTGGAAATGGCGACAAACAAGATAGTGAAAAAAGCAATTTAGAAAGTTGCAATGAAACAACAAACAAAGGAAAACTTCTTCTCGATGCGACAGCTGTGCCGGCAGATTCACATATCCAAACGATGTAAAACTATTGAACGAAGCAAGGAAAAAAACGAAGCAAATTATCGATGCAATGCACCTTGCAAGTGACCGAGAGAGTACAAAACCCAGGACATACAGGAAGAAAACAAGAAAGGAGTATGTTAGCTTTTCAAGGAGAAAGCGGCATACTGCGAAAAAGATTCGAAAAGCTGTAAAAAAACAGCTCTGCTACATTGAAAGGAACCTGCGAAGCATAGACTCTTTGCAAAAAAGAGTCAGTCTTCGTGTACTCGATAAAGCTTTGTATAGATTCCTGCTTATCTCATCTGAAGTTGCCCGTCAGCAGCGTGAAATGTACGACAACAAAACCAAACGAATAGAGCACAGAATTGTCAATCTTGCACAACCTCACATAAGACCAGTAAAAAGAGGTAAAGTTCAGAGGCCCACGGAGTTTGGAGCCAAGCTGTCGATATCATTGGTGGATGGATACTCATTTATAGACAATATGAGTTTTGACAATTACAACGAATCCTGTGATTTAATCGAAGCCGCTGAAAGTTACAAAGCACGCTTTGGATATTATCCGCAGTCGATACATGCAGATCAGATTTATCGAAATCGCAATAATATCAAATGGTGCAATGAAAGAAATATACGTTTGAGCGGACCGAAGCTTGGTAGGCCGCCAAAAAAGAGCTCTGAAGAAACGGGCGTAGAAAAAAATCAGATGAGACAGGATGAGTTGGATCGGATACCAGTTGAAGGTAAGTTCGGACAACTGAAGCGACGCTTTGGGTTTGATCGAATAATGACAAAACTTGCAACTACATTGAGCGTTATCTCATTAACAGTTCTTTTAGTAAATTTAGAGAAAGTGCGTCAAAATTTTCTACTTTTTGTAATAAATACAACAAAACACAATGAAAAGAGGTGCATATCGTTGTTTGAAGAGCTTTTACGACAACTTTTTCTAATAAATGAAACAAGCAATGCAGGGAGTCAAAATTGAAAACTTCAGAATTTATACTTTTTCAGCAAACTCTATTTCAGAACAAGGCAATGATATAAATGTTCCACATTGCTTATAAAAGAATTTGGGGAGGGGGGCTCAACACGCTAACAAAAGATCCTACCACCTGAAAAACATCTATAGAAGTGATCTTCTTTAAAACAGGCTAGCTATCTTCTCTGAAGATAATTACTAATCACAAAACGAAGTTTTCCGTTTTTTTCTCGTTCTATATGGTCGACAAAGTGGAATTTTATCTCCATGGTCATCCCGACTCTATCCCGGATATGGCCCTCAAGCAGAGCCAACTCCCTCTCGACGAAGCTACTGTTTTTTACGAGGTAGACATCTATCTCATCTTTCAGGTCCTGAATTATCTGAGCAGAATCGAATCCCTTGTTGTACTTGAATGCGGCATCCATTCTCCCCGCATAGTTGCCTTCAGGGGTAACAATCATATCTTCTATCCGGCCGTCGATCTTCTCAACTACAGTATGCTCTTTTCCGCATTCACATTTTTTATTAGATACTGTGGCCAGATCTCTGGTTTTGTAACGAATAAAGGGCATTGACAGATTATTAAAACCTGTTGCAGTGATCTCCCCCTGCACTCCTGTAGCAACCCTTTCATTTTTTTCGTTGAGAAGCTCCATCACCCCATACTCCATGTGATGATGTTTTACACCCATCTCACATTCGGAAATCATGCAAATGCTCTCCCAAGAGTGATAGCAATCATTAACCTTAGAACCAAACACCTTTTGGATATATTCTCGATAGCTTTCATGAAGTGTTTCCGAGCCGGTGACAATCGATTTCAGGAAAGAAAACATCTGAGGGTTCGTATCACTCTCAATATACCTGGCAAACTGATACAGTGCTGAAGGGTATGCCCTTATCATATGCGGCTTGAATTCCAATAACTTATCCAGTATTGCCCTACTGTTTTCTCTGGTCATTTTAAAACTGGATATTCTGAGGGCGTTTATCTTCCAATCATACTGGTAAAGCTGGCTTTCATCTTGGAAACAGCTTCCCTCCAGAATAGCCATTCGCTTTCCTATCCGGTATCCAGCCCAGTTCCACGCTCGCCAGAAGAAGGCGAACTTGGCCATGTTTACAAATTTATCCTGATAAAACTTGAGGGGTGTTCCAGTTGAGCCGCTGGTCTGGTTCATATAGGGTCTATGCTTCTTAAAATCTTCAGAAACAAACTCTTCAAATCTCTCTCTAACGATATCTTTTGTAATGGGAGGTATATATTTCAGACTTTCCACATCCCTGACATCTTCCGGAGTCAATCCAAGCTCCCTGAAAAGGTTTCTGTAGTAGGGCACCTTTTCTACGGCGTGCTTGATGATGAAAGCTACCCTTTCATCCTGATAACGTTTCAGCTGCTCGAGAGAAAATCTTTCCGACTTTGCTAAAAAGCATCTTTTTTTAAGCAACGCAAAGGGGTAGAGATAGTCCCTTATCTTAAAATCGACCATATTGAAACACCACCGCAACTCTATTTATGAAATTTTTGAAAAAACTCATCTTTAAGCATTGAAAAAATGACCTTGTCTACAAACTTTCCATCTTTGTATTCATGCTCCCTGAACAGACCTTCCCTGCAGAACCCAAGGCTTTCATACATCGCCAGAGCCTTTTCCTGGGTCGATGTTGTCTTAAGGTAGACCTTGTGCAAATTTAACTTCTCGAAAGCAAATTTCAGAAGAAGTAGAGTTGCCTCTTGTCCGTATCCTTTTCCTCGATGCTCTCCTCCATAGATAAAGATCGAAAACATTCCATTGCTGTTTATATAGTCAATATTTCCAATAGAAACATTGCCTATGTGATTCCCTTTCTCCTTTTCACAGATGGCGAAGACAAACTTGCTTCGATCTCCAGCCAAGGAAGAATACCACTTTTCCTGGTCCCGTATTGATCTCGGGTATGAAAAACCAATGGCGTTGCTTATATCCTCATCATTAATCCATTTATGAGTCCTTTCCAGATCTGTCTCTTCCAAGATCCTGATAAAAAGTCTATCTGCGACAAACATCCGAAAACCTCCTAATAACACTCAATCTTCACCACACTATCCGCATCATCCATCAATTTTTCCAGAGAAAGTACATCTTCAGCCTCAAGAACGATGTGTCCCAATCGCCTGTCTCCCTGTGTAAAAGATCGGATCATTTTACCGGGTTCAACATCCAAGCTGAATTCTAAAAGAGCTTCCCCAAAAAAACCCTCTACAGACGTGCTTGACGTTACACTCTTTAAAGTTCCGGAAACCTTACTTCCGATAACCTTCGAACCAACTGCCTTTTTTGGAAACTTCTGATCTTTCCTGATAAGGTTTTCATTCCCTGAAACCAGGTGGATCAAACTTTCAATCTCATCAAAACCGGAAGAGTATTTTATCAATGTCGGAATCTCATTTCCCCCGGTCCGGAACCCCATTTCGAGAACAGTCACCTTCTTATCTGGCCCAACCATAACGTCAAAATTAAGAGGAGTACTTCTCACTTTTAAAAGTTCCAAAACCTTTCTTATTTCACACTCCACCTCAACCTGAATAGATTCCGGCAACTTTGAAGGTACAGAATGACCGGTAGGAACATACAGAGGAGGCTCCGAAACGTATTTGTTGGTCAGCATGAAAGAGACCATTTCTCCTGAAAGAAAAAAGCCATCCCCGCCGACCTCCGTTCCTTCAATAAACCCCTCAAGAATAACTTTGCCGACAAGTGAAAAGTCAAGAGCTTCTTCAAAAATGGGCCGGAGTTGATCCATATCCTGTCTTTCCCGGAAGTCGATAACCTTTACACCTCTACTGCCGGATCTGTCGACAGGCTTAAGAACAAATTTACCGTTTAATTCCGGAACCTTTCTTAAAAAGGATTCAACCTCGGAGAAAACATGAAATTCAGGAGAATTCAATCCATTTCGCCGTTGAAAATCCCGGAAAAGATCTTTTCTCGTAACAGTAAGGGCCTGGTTATAGTCTATCCCGACAAACCCCATAGCTTCATTTACATAACCAATGGTAGGAACAGCCACATCGGATCCACAGGTGACTACAGCAGAGGCTCCAATTCGCTTGACCAGCTCAAGAACAGCCTCTTTATCAATGGTGCTTATTATCTCAAATTCATCGGAATAGCTATGGGCTGGACTATCTGCATTGTTATCGACCGATATCACCTCAAACCCAAGATTCCGGGCAGTTTTTATAAGAGGCACCTGGTACACGGTGGCTCCGAGAACTACTATTTTTTTTGCCATATGTATCTAATCCTTTTTCGAGCCAGATTCGAAAACATCTCTTATTTGATATCTAGGGGAACCACTCACCTCTTTCAGTATTCGTATAAGATACTCTCCGATTATACCTATCGAAAACAGTACTATTCCAAAATAAAAATTGATAAGAAGAACTGTGGATGTCCAACCTGGCAAGAAATCTCTTCCCAGCAGGTATTTAAAAAGGATAACCAGGAAAACAAGAAAACTCAGCACAGATATGGACACTCCGATAAAACCTATAATGGAAAGAGGAAGTGAACTGAAATTCAAAACATTATCAAAAGTTGTCTGTACAAGCTTAAAAAGACTGTAGTTTGATGTGCCGTATTTTCTCGAATCGTGACGCACTTCGACATTTTCAATTCTGGAAGTTGACTTCAAGATCAGTGGGCCAAGAACAGGAGATAGAGTTCTATGGTTCACGACAGCCTGCACTACAGACCTTCTCAAACACCGGAAAGAAGACATTTTTAAATTTTTTGGCTTATTAAACACCTTCTCATTAATTTTCCGTATAGCATATGACCCGATGTTCCTGAAAATTGAATGCTTTTTGGATTCGTAGCTTCCAAAAACGGCATCTAGCTCAGATCTTGATTGCAGATAGCTGTAAAGTCTGATCATTTCCTCAGGGGGATGCTGAAGATCATCATCCATTGTTATGATAAACTTTCCCCTTGAAATCTCAAATCCACATATAAGCGCCCTGAATTGTCCTACATTGTACATTAAGTCAACAGCTCTAACATTTGCATTAGACTTGGATATTTCCTTGAGTTTTGCCATTGTGTCATCTGGTGAACAATCATTGACATATATTATCTCATACGTATCGTCACAAACATCAAGTGTCGAAACAATTCTATCGTGTAATTCCATTATGGATTCACTACTCCTGTAACAAGGTATCACCACAGAAATATCAATACAACTGTCAGCTGTCGTCATAATATACACCCAGGAACTAATAACTAAATCTTTCCAAAATATAGTTATCTCTAAAAGAATGTCAAAAAAACAAAACCTTTCCATTCTTCAAAATGCACTGTGATCTCAAACCTGCAACAATTTTTTGCTAACGTAACAAAGAAGGAAAATTACAGATAGCGTGAACATCTTCCCACCGCCCTTTGCATGAGCCCGATAAGAAAATATTAGCAATACCCAGCACTGTTATCTACAAAGGATAATGATAAATTAAAAAAATTCACCATTTTTAACAACCACATCAAAACTTAAACAAACGGCTCAAAAACAACTCCACAGCAACTAATTAATTATACAATTCCCCTTCATTGCAATGCTTCTGCAATTATCTTTTGTGTCCAGCAAACCATTTTTTTGTTTTGTCTGCTTTAAAAATTTTTATTAACCTTGATGTTTTAGAACAAAAGTACTTTTCCCGGATCTTTTCCTGTCGGTCCTTTTTCCTCTCATCTGCGGCGGAGACGATTCTGAAACGAAGAGAGATGATTGATTGATAGACGAAAACCTTTCATGAACTGGTGACAAATGAGATTGAGAACTACAATTCGTTTTACTGCACAAAATGCCTCAGATACATCTGCAAAAAAAGCATTCCCGCGACCAATTTGGAAAAGAGAGTAGATAAGGAGAAAAAAAGAGAGGGATAAAAATGATCCGGATAATTTCAACCACTACAAGCGAGGACAGAACTTCAGGACCCATAGGAAGCTTCCCAAAGGTAGAGCGAATAAAAGATGACACATTCAGCCAAATCTAAAAATGCTGTGATCGTTTGCGAAGAAAACGATAAGTCGCTTAAAACACTAAGTCATTATTTCTACTCATTTCTTTCCGAAACCACTACGCTCAGTTTGTTTTCCAATGACCTGGAAATAGTTAATTCTGTGGATTTCCTCTTTTTCAACAGTGACTGAGAAAAAGTTTTCTTTATTTTAAATGTCGAAGATGCTTCAAACAATGTGAACAATTACAGAGTAGCCAAACCACATTCAACCCATGGCCAAAAAACACCATATCAATTCAATATCACTTACATTTCACACAACTTCATTTTAAGAAAAAATCCAATTCTACAGTGCGCCTCCATTTGTAAACCAGGCAGACCACCAAACACATAATCAATGTTCTTTCATTGCAACTTTAGAATCTTCAAGTATTCTTTAGCCGTAAACTTTAAACGGAGGTATTGTATGTTCGGACATCCTAAAGGACTTTTCATTCTCTTCTTCACGGAGCTGTGGGAAAGATTCTCCTACTACGGAATGCGTGCGATTCTGGTACTCTACATGGTTTCTGCTGCTCAGAAAGGCGGACTCGGCTGGAGTGACGCTTCGGCCCTGGAGATTTACGGATGGTATGTTTTCCTCGTCTACGCAATGAGTATTCCGGGCGGAATTATTGCAGACCGCTATATCGGTCAGAGAAAGGCTGTCATGCTGGGCGGAATCCTCCTCTGCGCGGGACATATCCTGCTCGCCTACACGGCTGTATGGGCATTCTTTACATCCCTCGCACTCATCATTCTCGGTGTCGGACTGTTGAAACCCAACATTTCGACAATGGTCGGTTCTCTCTACGGTAAGAACGATCCGAGAAAAGATGCAGGATTCACAATTTTCTACATGGGAATAAACATAGGTGCATTCCTCTCCGGAATCGCCGTCGGTTTTCTTGCAGACAAGTACGGATGGCACTACGGTTTCGGTCTCGCCGGAATCGGTATGATCATAGGTCAGATCGTCTACATGTGGGGACAGAAACACCTCGGAGATGCCGGACTCCTCGTTAGAAGAGAGGAGAAAAAGATTGAGAAAAAACCGCTTGCCGGAGTCGAGAAGAAAAGACTTCTCATCGTATTCCTCAGCTTTTTCATCGTTCTCATCTTCTGGGCAGCTTTCGAGCAGGCCGGAGGACTTATGAACCTCTATACAGAAAGATTTACGGACAGGTCCCTATTCGACTATACCATTCCAACGGCAATGTTCCAGTCACTCAACCCGCTTTTCATCATGCTTCTGGCACCGGTCGTTGCATGGCTCTGGGTTAAGCTAGGAAAAATAGGAAGGGAACCTTCAGCTATAGCAAAGATGGGAATCGGTACAGTCATTCTCGGAATCGGATTTATCTTCATGGTTGGAGCAAGTCTTGAACGAGGCGGAGTTGAAACTGCGACATCCGGGATGCACTGGCTCGTTTTCGCATACCTTTTCCACACAATCGGAGAACTCGCACTCTCACCCGTATCCCTTTCCTTCATCACGAAGATGGCTCCGAAGAGAATGGGATCTCAGATTATGGGACTCTACTTTGCGGTAACAGGGCTGGGCGGAATGCTTGCAGCCAAGATCGGAATTTTTGCGGAAGGTTTCGGAGAGCTTGCAGTATTCGGTTCAATCGCAGCGTTTACAATAGTTTTCGGCGCTCTAGTCGCTCTCGGAGCGAGAGCCCTTCGCTCAATGACCGATGAGGAAACAGAAGAAATTGCCACAGTTGCTACAGAGGAGGCGTAATGAAAGGAGTTATCTGGGACTGGAACGGAACTCTTCTTAACGATATCGAAGCCGGTGTTTCGGGCATGAACCTCATGCTTGAGAAGCGCGGAATGGAGAAGATTACGGCCGATTATTACAGGGAGATATTCGATTTTCCAGTAATAAACTTTTACCAGAAACTGGGATTCGATGTTGAAAACAACTGGGAGACGCTTTCCCTCGAGTTCATTGAAAACTACTATAAAATCATGAAAGACTGCACTCTTTTCGACGAGATAAAAGGAATTCTCTCCGAGCTTGAAAATCGCGGTACAAAGCTTTTTATTCTCTCGGCAATGGAGCATCACAAACTGCAGAAAAATGTTTCGGATCTTGGAATCTACAGCCACTTCCGGCATGTAGAGGGAATCGAAGACTACAATGCCCATGGAAAAATCGATAAAGGCGAAATGCTTCTCGAAAAGTGCGGAATTGAACCGGAACACCTGGTGATGATCGGAGATACAACCCACGATCACGAAGTTGCGGAGCATCTGGGATGCAGTTCAATTCTCATATCCCGTGGTCACCAAAGCTGGAAAAGGCTTAAAAAAACCGGCACAACGGTTCTTCAGCATCACAGAGAGCTGGTCAACACAATCTTCGATCAATAGTCGCTCGAAAAAAATCCTCTCTTAGACCATTTCAAAACTGCCAATTTGGTTAAAATTATCACAAAGAACTAATAGTCAAACGTATGCCTCATTTTTTCAGGCTTTAACCTATCAACTTTGTTTATATCTTCCGCAAAAGATTCACTGAAATACTTCATTCCGAACTTATTGAGATGAATTGCGTCATTAAACATTTTCTTTTCTAGATTTGAGGGTATCAGGTAGTAACTCCCTATAACTTTTACATCGCCAAGATATCGATCAATTAGCGTCACAAAGTCATTATCTATACGCTTGCATTTCTGTTTGTATGCTTTCACCCATCGGCTCTGTTTCGGAGGAATAACTAGAATAAACTCCCCTCCTTTCTTTTCAACCTCATCCTTGATTTTTTTAAGATATTTGAAGTAAGCACTGGAAAAACCATAGTAATCATAGCTAAATACGTCTTCAAGATTTGTTTTAAAGTTTTTTGGTTTTCTTTTCAGAACTTTTGCTCCATAATCCCGTGGAATTCTTCTTCCTCGAATTATTTTGGCATTAAATTTCTTAAACACATCCTTTACTCTTTGAGAATCAAGACCAAAAACGGACTTAGCAAAACGATCAGAAATTTTTTTGGCATCCTTCAAATATTGGAAACGTTCAGTTACCCCCCATTCCATCGGCATAAACTTGTCCTGCTTGTAGTATTTTTCTGAAAAAACCCACGGATCTAATCCATAGAACACTTTAGCATGAGGATCTATGTTATCTTCAACAGATTTATATGCATAGTATAGATTTACTGAAGAGTAAGCATCGTATGTAACATTAACAACACTTCCAACCGGTTTTTTCAATTTTTTGGCAACGATTTTGGGATTAAGACCATACCTGAGTGTACTGGTTCCCAATATGACAGTATCCGGTTTCTTTTTGAGCTTATTGATCCAAACAAATCTATCGTTGGCATACAACATCGGTTTTGAAAACTGCAAAATTAAAAAACCGGCCAAATTGATTAAAAGCAGACTCGAAAAAACAAAAAATAGTGATTTTAATATAAACTTTTTCATAACATTTTAAAATTGAAAATAAATGAACTGCTGCTCCGAAAAATACCCGAAAAGAACTATGGCCTGTACAATTCCTAGATAGGCAACCCACCTCATAAACGGTTTCCATCTTCTTATTGAAACTCGGAGAGATCCTTTCCTCTGAGACAGGTGAATAATCTCCATGAAAGCTATCGCTATTATAGCCACATTAAAGTTATAGTAATCCAATCCCAACTTTTTTGTTTTAACCATGTGAATGAAACCTTCTGGGTTCAGGTAGCTGGATGAGTCAGAGAAAATATTACCGATTATGTGGAAAGCATCAGAGAGATTATTGGCTCTGAAAAATATCCAGGCGAAACAGGTCAGAAAGAAGGTTATTCCGACCCTCAAACATTTATAAAAAATAGGGCTCCGGTCTATCTTCAGAAAGGATACGATGCTCTTTCGCCAACCTGCAGTTACAATCTCTACAATGAGATAAAGACCGTTCAACCCACCCCAAAATACAAATGTCCAGTTTGCCCCGTGCCACAAACCGCTGATTAAAAATGTAATAAAGAGATTGTAATACCATCGCCACTTGACAACTCTGTTGCCTCCAAGTGGGATATAGAGGTAATCCCTGAACCAAGTCGAAAGAGAAATATGCCACCTTTTCCAAAATTCGGAGATTGATTTGGAGTAGTAGGGTCTTTTGAAATTTTCCATAAGATCAAAGCCAAGCACCTTTGCGGAACCTATGGCAATATCAGAATATCCGGAGAAATCACAGAAAATCTGTATTGCAAAAAATACTGTAGCGACAACCAGAGGAAGCCCTTCGAATTGAGTTGGATGGTTAAACACCTTATTGACCAATACCGCTACACGATCGGCGATGACAAGTTTCTTGAAAAACCCCCAGGCCATGAGCTTTAATCCATCAGTCACTCTTTGATAGTCAAATCCGCACTTTTTGTAAAACTGGGGTATTAATCGAGTTGAACGTTCAATAGGACCGGCTACCAGCTGAGGAAAGAAAGAAACATAGAGGGCGAATATTCCCAGATGTTTCTCGGGTTCTCTCTCTCTTCTGTAGACATCAATTGTATAGCTCATGGTTTGAAATGTGTAGAAGGAAATACCAACGGGAAGCAGAAGATCCAGGTTTTCAAGAGGATAGTCAAAAGCAAAAAGCGAAAAGATCTCTTTCACAGCGTCATTCAGAAAGTTGAAATACTTGAAAACAAAAAGAAGCCCCATATTTGAAAAGAGGCTGAGAGATAGGTAAAACTTTCTTTTCCATTTTTCAATACTTCTCTCCATCAGAATGGCCGCAAAGTAATCGATAAGTGTCGATACCAAAATAAGAATAAGATATGCGGGTTTCCAACTCATATAAAAGTAGTAACTGGCTCCAAGAAGAAAAAGCCATCTGTATTTGTGAGGCATTAAAAAATAAAAGAAAAGTACAAGAGGGAAAAAAACTAAAAAGTGAAATGAATTAAACAGCATTGCTTACCTAAAGATAAAAAATACAAACATAGGCAAATAGCATATTCCCACCTTAAAATCAAGAACAATAACAAGTGTTATTTTTTGGCAGATGTATTTTTCAAATATAGATACTTAAATAACAACCCCTTTCCATTATCAAAACATTACAAAAAGCCCGCCGGAAAGAACTCCCTCGACTTCAGCATCTTTCTGTTTTGAAACGTTCGATAAATTCAGAGTGCCTTTTTTAACAAACCCTATTAAATTCGGCTCCTTATCATGTTTCCTTTTAAGAACAAGCATCGCTTCAACATCGGAATCGTCCAGGGAAATTTTGCCGGCTTGGAATTTTATCTCAGGCATTTCCACCAGCACTACGAAAATATCGTCGTTATCCATGAGCCCCAGAAGCATCAATTGGACCTCTTCGGGATTATCCTCCTTAATACCGACAGTTGCACCGGTTGTTTTTGCAGAAAAAGAAGTCCCTTTGAGCTCCATTGAGAATGAACCTTTTCCTGAGAAAAAAGGATTTTGAGCTCCAATGGTTCCCCATCCGGTGGAAAATGAAACTTCGGCTTCTCCCTTTTGAGTAAAACAGGGAGGAGGATCGTCAACGGCAGGTGCGAATGCGGGATCATCCTCCATCCATTTCTTAAGATACTCTTTCCGTTTTGTGACGAACTCTCGAAGTTCGCCCACTCCTTTTTCAAACTTTTCCTTCCTCTTTTCTGGAACATGCGGAGAGAGAAGTTTCTCCGAGGATGAAATCCACTGCTCGATCTCTTTTTCATTCCAGACAGTTTCAAGCAGCCCGTTCAATCTCTTCCTGTACTCCTTAAAACCTGCATCATCGTTGTAGAGACGATTTGCGATAACACCTCGAATAAAAGCTGATTTTAACGGAGGATCCTCTTTTTGCCGGAAGGCACCGTCGGTCCCCCAAGGGATAAAGACTATTTTTCCAGTTTCCGAATTTGTATAAAAGTAGTAGTTGTTACGGTTGTTGCTGTAGCCGTCGGTATGTCCGACAACCACTTCCATCGCCCAGAATGTAATGAATTCATCAAGATCCAGAAGTTCGTTCAGACTCTCATGAACATCTTTATTCTGATCATTGAAGATTTCTACCAGACTATCAATTTCCGGAGTCGATGGATCCTCTTCGTTCGTCTTCTTTTCAAATCGAACCCTCCATCTATCGTTCTCATGAAAATCGGCAACGGTTCCTTCGTAGAGATTGCCTTCGTCATTTCCGAAAACCCGTTCAAGGAAGGGCTTTTTTATCGATTCCACATGTGAATATATCCCTAGATCACTTCCATTGACGTAAACCCTTGCAAAGGAGCATCGGGGAGATGGAAGTCCAGCCCTGTAAAAAAGCCGGTAGCTGAGGCACTGATGAAGATTTGATGGATCCTGGAGATTGTTGTTGAGCGTCATTCTCTTGGTTCCGTGAAAACGCCGATCTTCTTCCATGTATGGAAACTTGATCTTGAGTGAAGGCCGTACATCGGAAAGAGATCCGATGAACCCTTTCTTTCTCACCCCCACACCTTCAACCTTCTCACCATCAATGGTCACGGAGGCTGGAAACCAGCTGAAAATTTTCTCCAGAGGTTCACCGCATTTTTCTCCGAAGGCATCGATGAAACTTCTGTTCTCCGAACGGAGTTCTTTCCATGATTCTCCAGACATTTCTATTCGGATCTCCATTACCGACTTTTCATCGAAAAGATCTCTGACATCTTCTTTTTCATCTGCGACAATTCCGGATTCTCCATCCGAATCATCCATGGTTTCTTTCTGTGAACTACTCTTTTCCCCGCAGGCGAGGAAAAAGAAAAATAGAAAAGAGAAAACAAGAAACTTCTTCATGCAAACCTCCTTTATACGTTTATTCAAATAGTAGCGGAAGAAGGAAATTTGTGAAACTTTTCCTTATCCTTGAAGGGAAAATGTTTAATACTTTTAGATTGTTTGAGAATGAAAAACAGATTTCAAAATCATATAACATCCCTTTATTCTTGCGGATTGTAATATCAACACTATAATTACGCCGAAAGATCTTTGAGAGGGAAAACATGATAAAGTATACACTTCTGAAACAGCACGGAAAAGCCAGAGCAGGCGTAATCAAAACCGACCGCGGAGAAATAGAAACCCCGATATTCATGCCGGTGGGAACGAAGGGAACAGTCAAGGCTGTTCTTCCGGACCAGCTTAAGGATCTGGGAGCCCAGATCATCCTCGGCAACACATACCACCTCTTTCTCCGTCCGGGACACAAACTGGTAAAGGAGGAGTTCGGTTCGCTCCACAACATGATGAAGTGGGACAGACCGATACTCACCGACAGCGGCGGATTCCAGGTGTTCAGCCTCTCCGGTCTCAGGAAGATCAAGGAGGAAGGTGTCTACTTCCAGTCACATATCGACGGATCGAAACAGTTCATAAGCCCTGAAATTTCCATCGAAATCCAAGAAGGCCTCGGATCGGACATCATGATGGCCTTCGATGAGTGCCCAGGACTCCCCTGCACCACCGACTATATGATGAAGAGTATGGATAGAACAACAAGGTGGGCAAAACGGTGTCTTGAGGCAAGAAAATCAAACAACGCGCTTTTCGGAATTTTCCAGGGAGGCGTTGATGTCGAACTGAGAAAGAAGCATCTTGAAGAGATTGCGTCACTTCCTTTCGACGGAATTGCAATCGGAGGCCTCAGTGTCGGTGAGGCTAAACCCGACATGTTCCGAGTTCTTGAGGAGGTTACACACCTCATGCCGGAAGAGAGACCCAGATATCTGATGGGAGTCGGAACTCCGCTCGACATAGTGAAGGGAATTATGGAAGGCGTGGACATGTTCGATTGCGTAATGCCTACAAGAAACGCCAGAAACGGACAGCTCTTCACCATGGACGGCCCGATCAACATAAAGAAGAAGGCCTACGAGAAAGATCTTGGACCTGTCGATGCCGAGTGTACATGCTACACATGCAGAAACTACTCCAGAGCATACCTGCACCATCTTTTCAGATCCCAGGAGCTGCTCTCATCCATACTCAATTCAATACACAACCTTCACTTCTACCTAAATCTTGCAAAGACGGCGAGGAAACTCATTCTTGAGGAGAACCTGGATTCACTCTGGCAGAGAATTTCCAAAGCCTACGCAAAGTAGGTTGAAGAAGTCGAAAAGTTAAAGAGTCGAAGGGTCGATACTTCCAAGTTCCAATTTTTTATGAATTTTGTGATTCAACCCCAGGAATGGATCACAGATTTTATAAACAACCAAAAAATTTCTAAAATGTTCCTTAAAAAAATATCCATATCTCAACAGCCGCTATTTCCATCTGGATATTTTTAATATCAGTAATTCGGTGACAGACATGACTTCAATATTTGTTTTCAAGGAATTATAATGTCTGGATCAGATTGGATTTTTTTATCATGTGAAAATCAGAAGCTGATATGGGTTTGAAAAAGATTTCCTCTTTTCTATTTTTTCCCCAGAAGTTCACCGAGTTTACCGGAAAGATCATCGAGACTGTATGGTTTCGGAAGAAGAGATACGGCTCCCATGTCCAGAATCTCCTGCGCCTCCTCGTTCTGACCGAATCCGGTTGTGAGAAGAACGGGAACTGAGCTGTCCATCCTGTGAATTTCAAGGAAAGTTTCCTTTCCGCTGAGTCCGGGCATCTTCATATCGAGAAGTACAAGATCAATTCGCCCCTCCTGCACCCTGAAAAGGTCAAGTGCTCTGCTTCCGTTTTCAGCAGAAAGAACAGAGTAACCGAGAGCTTCAATCATTGCAGCGGCCATATCCCTGAGAATAGGTTCGTCTTCAACAACCAATACAGTTGCATTCAGACCTTTATTTACCCCTTTGGATTTCCTTGCAATGTTTTCCATTTTATCCTCCCTTTTCCCCACCGGAAAAACTACATAAAATTTAGTTCCGACACCTACCTGACTCTCAAATTCGATGGCACCGCCGTGTGCATTCACTATACCGTAGACCGTTGAAAGTCCAAGTCCTGTTCCCTTAACCTGACCATTTTTCTTGGTCGTAAAAAAAGGTTCGAATATGTGTTTTCTGATATTCTCATCGATACCCGACCCAGTATCGGAAATAGAGATTTCAACATGTCCCCCGCTTTCCAAGTTGAAGATATTGGTATCGCCCAGGTTCACTGCCCGAGTTTCAATGCTCAGGGTCCCTCCTCCGCTCATCGCTTCTGCAGCGTTTATGCAGAGGTTCATGAAAAGCTGGTGCATCTGAGTCGGATCGGCATCAATCGACGGAAGTCCATCCGCTAGAGACGGCACTATCTTCACGGATTTGTCTATGGAGTGCTTGAGAAGAGAGACCACTTCTTCTCCTATTCTGCTCATGTTAACAGGCTGAACAAGGTTCTTTCCTTTTCTTCCAAAAGCAAGAAGCTTGCGGGTAAGTTCGCTTGCCCGGTCTGCAGCAGATGTTATAGATGCCAGATATCTTCTCTGTTTATCATTTGCCACACTTTCATTGAGAAGAGATGCAAACCCCTTGATACCACCGAGCATATTATTGAAATCATGGGCTATTCCTGCAGCAAGATTACCGATGGAATCAATTCTCTGAGCCTCCACAAGCTTCTGTTCCACTCTCTTTTTCGTCGTCACATCCCTCACTATGGCGAGAATTTCATTATCCCCGCTCTTTACAAGTCGGGCCTCAAAACTTTTCAGTCCGGCTGGAACCTGCAAATCATATTCGTAAACCTGAAGCTCACCGGTTTCGATACACTCCCTTACCTTTTTCTTTGTAAGATCTCGGACGTAGGCATCAGGCAGATCGTCAATGGAAGTTCCGATGATATTCCTTGGAGAAATGGCCAGCATCTCATCCTTAGGAGACCAGAAGTCTATATAAACGCCATCAACGGTCATTCGGAACATGATATCCGGGATAGCCTTTAGAATAAGCTTGATACGCTCCTCGCTCTTTCTTAAGGACTCTTCGGCTTGGACCTGTGAGGTAATATCGATATTGCTAACAATTACATTAACGATATTACAGTTCTCATCTGAGATGGGGCTGATATTCGTATGAATCCACCTTGCCCGGCCTCTATTTCCTGAAAGAGCAGGGTCGTAATAAAATTTGGGAAAACTGCTGCTCTGTCCTCTCAACGCCTTTTTGAATGCCTTCTCGAGAGCAGTTCCTACAATTTGAGGATCCTGCAGAAAGTTGTATTTATCAAGAAGAGTCTCTGGATTTTCCTGATCCCACAGCTTTTTCCAGGCAATGTTGCAGAGCATCATTCGACCGTCGAGTCGATGAAGCTGAAGGGCTATCGGCGACTGTTCGAAAAGAAAGCGAGTCATTTCAGTCCCGTAACTGTAGCGACCTTGAAATGAGCGATCTTTGGAAACATTCAGGACTATTCCGACAACACGTAGAATATCGATGCGGTTGAATGAAATCTCGCACACGCCGGTCTTTCCGGATGTCGTTCTATAGCTCCAAGGGAACACCTGAGGATTTCCGGAAAGAACAGCTTCAACAATTTCAGAGTACTTCTCATCCGAACTCCTCCCGTCGAGCTGCACAGGAAGTGAAAGATCAAGAAAGTCAATATCAACGGTGGAATCATCCAGGTCAAAAAGATCTTTAAATTTTGCATTAAACTTCTTGATCCTGCCATTTTCAACGAGAAAAATCGCACCACCCGCACTGTCCAACATTTGATTAAGGAGACAATTCTCCCTCTCAAGAATATTCACATTATGTGAAAATAGAAAATCAGAAACTCTTTTCAGAAACCCCATAAAGAAAAAACCTACCCATTATTCCCCTCAACCACAACAATTTTTAAACATTTTCAGGAGGAAGGCAATTTTTTTCAACTATTATGAAGAGATCGGAAACTGTTCTTTGCTACCTTCTTTCAAGTTCAAAAAAGTAAAGAACCTTCAAAGGACCACAATTCTTAATGTTGCAGAATTTTCAGGTAATTAATTTTGGAGGAGACCTTCTATCACTCCTGCACCCAGAACATACTCATCATCATAGAGGACAACCGACTGACCGGGAGTTATTGAAAGCTGAGGTTCATCAAAACTCACCTGGAATTTATCACGATCCAAAATTGTAACTGTAGCGGGCGCAGGTCTGTGCTGTTGACGAATCCTTGCGTGACAGCGGAACTCACCTGCAAGAGGCATGGCCACGTTGTTTAGTTCACCGGCGATGAAACTTTGGGCGTAGAGTTCATCTTTTGATCCAACGACAACCCTGTTTCCAACAGGATCAAGAGAGACTACATAGATCGGTTTACCGACGGCCACAAGTCCCTTTCTCTGACCGATAGTGTAGTTGAAAAGGCCGTCGTGTTTTCCCAGCACCCCGCCGGATGTATCCACAATTTCGCCTCTTTTCGAACAATCGTCGAAAAGAGCCTTGTAGTTTCCACCCATGAAGTCCTGACTTTCCTTGCGTTCGGCTACCGGAAGCCCCATATCTTTTGCCATCTGGCGAACCTCCGGTTTTGTGAAGTTACCGAGGGGGAAAAGTGTTCGCTCAAGCTGATCCCGATTGAGGAATGCCAGAAAGTATGTCTGATCTTTCTTGAAATCCTTTGCCTTTCGGAGCATTGGCCTTCCGGAATGATCATCAATTCTCGCATAGTGACCTGTTGCGAAGTAGTCGAAATCCATCCCTGAATCAAGAGCCTTGTCCACCATAAACCCGAATTTAATCCAACGGTTGCACATAACACAGGGATTTGGAGTTCGCCCTGAAAGGTACTCCCTCTTAAAGTATTCGATGATGTGCGCTCTGAATTCGTCCACAAGGTCGATCACCTGAAGTTCAACACCCAGTTTTTCGGCCACGCTCATTGCAGCTTCTACAGAAGCATCCTCACCGGGACCGAAGCAGCTGGTTTTGGGCGGTGTTTCAATTTTCAGCGTAGGATCGTAAACGCGCATCATGACGCCTTTGACATCGTAGCCTTGCTCCATCAGCATTGCAGCCGTAAGCGAAGAGTCCACACCGCCGCTCATCCCGACGGCAACTGTTTTCTTTTTCATCATAATCTCCTTCAAACATTTTCCCGTAATTATAGAATCGAATCCGGCGAATGCAATAAACTTGATACAAACCCTCAAGATAGTTAAGATCATTCTGCAAACTTTAATGCCGGAGGAATTATGATTAAGCACGTTGTTATGTGGAGAATGAAGGATTTCGCCCTCGAAAAAAACGGTGAAGAAAATCGGGAGGAAATGAAACAGAGGCTTGAGGAGCTGGAGCAGAAAATACCTTTCCTGCAGTCGATAGAGGTCGGAATAAACATCAAACCCTCCCCGAGAGCCTACGATATCGTTCTCGTTTCAACTTTCGACAATCTTGACGATCTCGAAAGCTACAGAATCCACAAGGATCATCAGAAAGTTGTCGACTTCATCGGAATGGTTACGGAATGCGTGGTGGCCGTCGATTACGAAATCTAAGATTCTCTTCCACCAATTTTATAAAGAAATTACCGATAGACATTA
Source organism: uncultured bacterium (assembly GCA_942492635.1). Taxonomy (GTDB): domain Bacteria; phylum UBP6; class UBA1177; order UBA1177; family CALOFP01; genus CALOFP01. The sequence goes on along the minus strand of CALOFP010000002.1, from coordinate 377,210 downwards.
TTATCAAAAGAAGCAGAAACAGAAGGGATATTCTTTATTTTCAATTGTTGGAAAAAATCGATTGTATGGATAGTTCTATGGAAAAAAGTTTAAGAAAAGGGTTGGGGAACCCATTACTCGGTAACTGTTGAGGGTTCCTCTTCCATTACTTCATCTTCATCCTCTTTCTTGGATGTTATGAAATCCTTGAGAAGAACAATGAGGATCGGGCTGGAAATAGCAAGTCCGAAGTAGATAAGCCACATGAACTCAGGGCTTGAGTAGTAGCTGATGTTTCCTGTCTCGATCTTTGCCTTGACTCCTTCGAAACAGAACTTGGAGATAAGGATACCGCTGATGATGCCGTTTACCGGCTTTGCAATGAACATCGGAAGAGCTGAGAGTCCCATGTAGGAACCGACCTTATCCTCGGGCGCAATTGATGCCGTGTATTCGTAAATTCTCGGAGACCAGATAACCTCACCGATAGCGAAAACAACGATCTGAAGGAAGATTATTGTCCAGTAGGCATCGTTGATATTGTTGACCCATGGAAGCACTGTGTAGAAGTGCGGAGAAATCGCCATGGGAAGAAGTGATATCGATGAAATGATCGTACCGACGATAATCATCTTCACTGTATCGAACTTGTTGAGGATCGGGATAAGAAGAATAAGACCGACAACGATAATGGTCGGGTTGATGGCGTTGAGTTTTCCGATCGGTGCAAGTGTGTAGAGAACACGGTCGTAATACTTCGGCATAACAAGGAACTGGTGTGTAAAAACAAGCTTAACACCGATTGTTATGAACATGAAAAGAAGAAGTTTCCAGAAAGCGGACTCTTTCATAACCTCCTGAGCAATAACCCAGGGCATCTTTCTTTCACCCTTTTCTGCCGGAGCATCAGCCTCTTCTTTCTTCTCCGAACCCTTTTCCCTGATAAGGAAGGCGCAGAGAGCAGCAACGACACTCATTATGAAACCGAAGTCGAAGATGAGGTTGTATGCAATTGCGAGATCGAAGTGGTTTCTGATCTCATCGATAAGAAGTCCGGCAGCAATAGCACCCACATTCATCAGGAGGTAGTACATGTTGAATCCTGTACCTCTTGTCTCTTCCGTCGTATATTTCCTGAGTCCCGCCGTAACAACCGGTGCCATCATGGCTGTACCGAGAGGCATGAGAAACGCAAGAAAGAACCATACTGAATACTGAAGCATATCTCCGCTCAAGAACGTCGGGGCAACTCCCAGTCCCAGCCTTGCAAGCCCGTTCAGGGAAATACCGATGAGAAGGGATTTCTTAACTCCGAGCGAATCGGTGATGAATCCTACGAAGAAAATGATGAAGGTAATTGCCGATGTAAAAACGGCAACAAGAGTCCCTGCGTGAACGTCGTCAAGTCCTACACTTGTTGTGAGGTAGAGTGTGACAACTGTAATCATTGAAAAATAGGCGAGACAGTCAAAGAAGTTGATGGCATTGAGAAGCCAGAACTCTTTTGACGCTTTTTTAAGCACTCCGAATTCTGCAAAGTAGTTAACAAGCGCTTTCATTGGAAAAACCTCCGAAATATTTATTCAATCAAGATGATCCGACGATGATCGGGGCTAATAGTATTTTCTTTATTATACAAAGTCAAGTTTAGAAGGTTGTATAAATTTGACTTTGCTGGACTATTCTCATAGAGTTACGTGACCATTGGGAGGAGAGAAAAATGGCATTTAAGGAACGTCTTGAAAGATTACGGAATTTTCAATCCAGGGACTTCTGGGCGATGGTGTTCGCACGGCCCCTGACGATACTTTTTCTTTTACCGATCATCGAGAAAAAGTGGGTAACCCCGAACCGTCTCACAGTCATGTCCGTGTTTACAAAACTGGTGGGAATTTATCTAATCGCATTCAAACACACATACAGTGCAGGAATTTGGGGGGCAGTCTTGATTAATCTGGGGCTGATCTTGGACAACATGGACGGGACGGTTGCAAGATATCGACTCTCTGGAACCAGCTTCGGATATTACTTCGACAAGGCTACTGACGCGGTCACACTTGTTCTTCTTTTCTGGGCCATGGGCTACAGAGCCTACCTCCATACAGGAAGTCTAATCGACCTGATGCTTCCCCAGGCGGGAATAATCGGCGCATTCATAGCAAACTACAGCAAGTGGGTGGCGGAAACCGTATTCACATCCATGAAGCTCAAGCAACTTCTGCCGGACAAGGAGAAGCTTTTCGACTACGCAAAAGCGAGAACAACCCAGAAGCCCGCTGCGAAACCGCCGAAAAGGGGATTCTTCGACTGGATCAAGTTCTTCGGCTGGGCTATTCTTTCCATCCTCTTTTTCAACGAGGTGGATATCTACTTCTGGTGCGCTGTTGCGCTCATAACCGGAAAATACTGGATTTTCACAGTCTTCAACAGCGGATTCCTGGCTCTCGGCCTTCTTGCCGGGCCAATTCTCTTCGCTGTAAAGATCTACAGAATGGAAAATAAGGATGCCGCATAGAAACTTTCAAACGTCTGAGACATCAAATATACTGTCACTGGAAAACTGCAATTGAAAAGGGAGGGAATCATGAGACTTTTTTATGACATCATATCCGACAAGAGGGACGGAAGGCCGCTTTCCAAGGAGGACATCGAGTACTTTCTCAACAGCTATCTCGACGGAACTCTCAAGGACTACCAGATGGCTGCCATGCTCATGGCCATTTTCTTCAACGGACTTGCTCCGGAAGAACTTGAGGTGTGGACGGAGAAGATGCTTCACTCCGGATCGGTTATGGATTTTTCCAATCTTTCCGGCATCAAGGTGGACAAACACTCGACAGGGGGAGTCGGCGACAAGATCTCCATTCCTCTCGCTCCGGTTCTCGCTGCACTCGATTTCAGGATCCCGATGATTTCCGGCAGGGGTCTCGGACACACCGGAGGAACGCTTGACAAGCTTGAATCCATTCCGGGATTCAACGTCAACCTGGAGCTGGGAGTTTTCAAGGAACAGCTTCGTGAAACCGGAATATCCCTGATAGGCCAGACTCCGGAAATCGCTCCCCTGGACAAGAGACTCTACGCGCTTCGTGACGTAACAGGCACTGTTGAATCGATTCCTCTCATCGCAAGCTCCATAATGAGCAAGAAGATGGCGGAGGGAATCGACGGACTTGTCCTCGACGTTAAAGTGGGCCGTGGAGCTTTCATGAAGGATATGGATCAGGCCAAAAAACTTGCCGAAACAATGAAAATAATCGGAGAGAGACTCGGAAAGAAAGTCGCCGTTCTCTTTTCCAACATGAGCGAACCTCTCGGTTACAAGATCGGAAACGCAATGGAGATCGAGGAATCGATCGACGTTCTCCGGGGCGAATACGTTCCGCAGGTTTCCGAACTCACAGAGATACTTACGGCTCTCCTTCTCAAGATGTTCGGCAAGGTCGAAACAATCGAGGAGGGAAAAGAGAAGGCGAGAGAGGCGATCAAATCAGGCAAGGCGATGGAAAAATTCATCGAAACTGTGGAGTACCAGGGCGGTTCCACAGCTGCGATAAAGAACCCCGAACTTCTTCCCAAACCGAAGAACTATCTCGAAGTCAAGGCTGAATCGGCAGGCTGGGTACACGCTATCGATGCGCTCAACTTCGGAAAGGCTCTTGTTCACATGGGAGGAGGAAGAGTTAAGAAGGAGGATCCCGTCGATCCGGCTCCAGGATTCATTCTCAAAAAGAAGGTCGGAGACAGGGTCGAGAAGGGAGATGTCCTCTACGTTATCGGATACAACAGCGAAGAGAAGCTCCAGAAGGCAAAACACTACCTCGAAGATATCTACACAATTGAAAACAGAGAGGCAGAGAAGACGGAGCTCATACTGGGACACATGTGAGATACACCGAAACTTTTTTCTATCTACGCAAATTCATTCCATCTTTCAGAAAAAGGATAATCGGATACCTTTTTGAGAAAGTAGGCGGAGAAAGCAGGTTCGAAGTTCCCTCTCCGGAGGAACTGAAAGAGCTTTCCGGGAGAGGAGGCACAGTTGTCTTCATTTCCCACCGCTCATCCCTTCTCGAACAGTTTTTTCTCAACGGTTTCTTCCTGAGACACGGGATAGATCTTCCATCTCACTCTTTCGGTCCGAAAACGTTGATGCTTTTTCCGCTGAGGGAGCTGTTTTCACTCTTGGGTAAAATCCTGAAGGGAAAAAAGCCGACCTACAACACCCCCATAAGATCGCTCTATCTTCCGTTGGACCAGCGTTTTTTTTCCGATAGAAAGCCGCTTGAGGAGTTCTTCTCAGGTTGTCTCCGCCGGGGCGACATATTCGCCGTTCCCTTAACGACGCTGTGGAACAAGGACGTCACCTCCAGACAGCAGAGTAGAAGACGCTGGCTCCTTCCGTTTATCGGAAAATACAACCTTTGGGCGACATTCGGCGAACTTGTGATGTTTGTTCTGGGAAAAAGGAAATTGACTATCAGAATCGGAATCTCCGCAAAAATAGACCGGGAGATCCATCCCCAGCACCTATATGAGAAGCTCTACAGAATTCTGCAGGAAGAGAAGAAAAACGTTGTGGGAGCCGCCAGACGAAACTGGCTGGAAATGAAAAACGAAACCCTTCTTGAACTATCGCTTAAGGATGAGTTCGAACAGAAGCTGGCGAAAAAGTATCTCAATAGAATCTATACGCGATACCGTCCTTCCGATTCGGACAGAATATCCACCGTCGTAAACAAGGTCCTCAACTCCATCTTTTCCCGGATCGACTATCCTCACGAAAAGATAAAGAGACTTCGTCACTTCGCATCGATGAGAAACATAAATCTCGTTTTCATTCCGACCCATAAAAGTTACTTCGACTACCTTCTCCTCTCCAACCTTCTCTACAGAGAGCAGGTAACCGTGCCGCTGGTGGTTTCGGGCGACAATCTGAACTTTTTCCCTTTAGGCTACATTTTGAGAACGGTCGGGGCGTTCTTCGTAAAAAGGAAAATAGGTGACAACCTTCTCTACAAGAAGGTTTTCAAGGCTTATCTTCGAAAAATTGTGGAATCGGGCTACGATGTCGAGTTTTTCATAGAGGGAGGCCGATCCAGAAACGGAAGAGTTCGGAATCCGAGGACAGGAATTCTCTCCATGCTCTCCGAGATAAAACGTGAGACACGCCGCAGAATATACATCGTACCGGTATCGATAACCTACGAGAAACTCAAAGAAATAGATGCTTACCAGCAGGAACGAAATTCCGGGAAAGAACCTGAAAGAAAAGGGTTCTTGAAGAAATTCCTCTCTCTCTTCAGGGTAAACTACGGTCCGGTCTATATAAACTTCAACACCCCGATCTACTTAAGCGGCAAGTTCAACGCCCACTTCCCACGAGAGATAGCCTACAGGCTGGAAAGTGAAAGCGTCGTCAGTTTCTCCGCAATATTCGCCACAATTTTCCTAACCCACAAAACAGTTGGAGCAGGAACTCTTGTTCAAAGGATGAATTTTCTTGTCGATACCATTTCTCAGATCGGTCAGGTTGAAACGGCACCGGCACTGAAAAATAGCGAGAAGAACGCCCAGAACCTCATTGAAAAGATGATCGAATCCGGAAAAATCGAACGAGTGGGACGTGAGAGATACAGACTCAGGGGAAAGGCGCACCATGAATTCAACTTTCACAAAAACGCCATCAGTTTTGCAGTAGCCCCCATTCTTCTTGAAACGTTGGTGCGTGAAAACTGGGAGATATCCCTTTTCACGGATTTTCTTGAAAGTTCCGTGAAGGGTTTTCGAAGGGAGAGCATTGCTGTTTTCAACGACAAAGAGCTGCCTCCATGGATAGGATTGATGGCGAAACGCTTTTTCCATCCGCTTTTTCTCTCTCTTCACCACCTTCTCGAGACAGTTCTCAAGGAAAACGACAGCGTGAGAAGCCGTTCGGATCTCATCCGCATGGCCGACAAGAAAGCACTTCCATCAATATGCAGCGACGACCTCTGGGAAACGCTGATCTTTCTTGAGGAGAAGGGCATTCTTGGAGAGAACCTCTCTGTTTCTGAGAAAGAAGTTCGGAAGATGCTTGAAGAGGTTGATACCCTTATTGAGGAACTGAGGCGATGAATGATCTATTCTCTCTCTATATGCCCTCTTACTGCGGTAAAGTTATCAACCTATGCATAATTCAATACATAGTTTCACAAACCAACACGAAACAGGTAAATTTTGAGAATTGAAACAGGACTTGCAATATTCCGTTTTTTCACCTTTTCAATCACAAAGCTCCCCCTTCATTCGAAATATTTTCTTAATCATTTCCAGAACAATTCTTAAAAAGAAGTAATTTACCAAGTAGATTGACAATTAACATGCAGCACATATAATTAACGTGCTTTTAGTAACCGGGATCAACGGAAAGTTAAACATATGACGAAATTGTTTCAAAACAAATACATCTTCTACTCAATTGTTGCATGTTTCATTGCAGCCATCTACATTCTGCTTCACAACATATACCATATTCACTACGTCGACAACGCGTGGACCATGTCATTCGCCTACAGCTATATTAAAAAAGGATTGGAAATAGATATCGTCTTTCGTCCCGAATCAAGAAAGGCTTTTCTGCTGTTCGGAAGAGCACAAAATATTATTTACGGAGTTATTTTAAATATTTTCGGCTGGAGCAAATCCCTTTCAACCTGGATATCCACCCTGCTCATGGCCGGAACGGCTTTCCTCTGGTACTTCATAGGAAAGAAGGTTCTTTCAAAAAATGCAGCCATAGTCTTTTCCCTCTCCCTTCTTACATTTACCCAGTTCCTGAATGCAGCTAATCTGGCCAGGGCTGAAGCTCCTACCATTTTTATCAGCTCAATCGCCATGCTTCTTTTTATTAAGGAACGGTACTTCTTTTCGGCCTTTGCGGGGATGCTGGCTTTTGAAAATCACCCTATGGGCGCCACATCTTTTTTCTACATGCTTGGATATGCGATATACAGAAGAAAAGAACTGTTCGGTGATAAGAAAGAGCTGCTGAAAAAGCTCGGTTTATTCTTTTCCGGAATTGCTGCTGGAGTGATCTACTACTTCGCCCTGCATGGAGAGTATATATCCTTTCAGAAGATCGAAAGCATCTATTCTCGAGCCAACAGCTTCAGCGGCAGCAGGAGTCGATTTTCAAACTATATTCATTATTATTTTCATCACAACAAGAAGTGGCTACTTTTCTTCCTTTTCTCTATTCTGGTATATCTAAAAAAACGATTATACAAGGAAAACGCACTTCCCCTATTCCTTCTCATCTCTGTTCTCGCCTCTTCCCTAATACTAAAAAGGGCCAGTTACCACTATGCTGTCTACATGTTCCCCCCACTTCTGCTCATTACAATCCAGGCCTTTGCAAAAATGAAGGTTGAAAATCTTCTTCTGGTAGTCTTTTTGTGTTCAATGTACTTTAATCACATCGGCACAATTAAAGACCGCTTCAATTACGACATCGAAGGAGAGACTGCAGAACTCAAAAAACACATGCCGAAGGATGATACTCCGGTAGTAGGATTAGCAGACTACTGGTTCGGATTTAAAGAACGAAAATTTTACCCTTGTGAATATCAGGGGCGCTGGCAAAACGAAAAGCTTGAAAAAGTGTACTTCATAACCAGCGATTACGGTCGAAAAAGAAGACACTTCTATCGCGTTGCCTACAACTATTTCAATAAGCACTACTCAAAGAAGGAACTCTACCAATTCAAAAACCACAAAGGCAAACCTGTAAAAATACTCCTTTACACAAGAAAAAAAGAAACAGCAAGAGATAATTGAATAACTAAAGAACCCCCAGCATCAAAATCAATTTAGATCCGAACAACCTGAGAGAAAGCCGATAACTCGCTACCATGGCATTTTCTCAGCAGAGTGCTCTGCTCTCACATCACATCCAAAATCCACAATAAAATCATTGAACTTATCAATTTGGGTTAATTTTTTTCAATTAACCTGAAAAGATACGTCATCTGTGAATGATGCATCAACATTTTTCTTTAAATGTCCTTGAAATTTAAGCTTTTATTCTTTACACTGTGTTTACATCATTATTCCTTTTTTTTGAGCACTAACAATATTGCTCCAATGAAAGAACAACGTTTTTTTTTCTGGTGATATTGTGAAATATCCAGGTCAAGGAGTGTAATGCCTGCTTACCCTCACCAATTTGAAAAGAACCAAAATTCTTTTACTAACAAATCGCATGCCGTTTCAGAGATATTTCTCGCCTACTGTTTTGTTCAGATAGCATTTCTCTCGATAGTTGCGTACAAACATCAGTTCAAGTTGGGCGATCCGGTTGTTTACTCAGCCTTTATCGAAAAATTCATCCTCGATTTCACCTTCCTAATGGCAGGGGTATCCTTCTCTTCGAAAATTTTCAAGAAGCATTTCATTCCTCTCCTGTTTCTGATCTCCTATTTTCTCTTAATGATTACCAACTGTGCCGTCTACTACTTCGGAAACACCCTCATCGAGTTGCATCACTTCTCCCTTATTACTTCTTACAGCATAGGTGGTTTTCTATCATTCTCCTCCCTCTCCGCACTGCCGTTGACGCTGCTGTTCTTCATGATTCTTTCCCATTCCTGCAAAAAGATGACTGGGCGGGTTCGCTGGAAAAGCATCCTTGCATGGTCAACTCTTACAGTTATCCTGCTAGTCGCAGGAGTTTCGACACGAGTGCAGGCCTCCAAAAGTTCAGATAAACGACTCGACAAAGTAATTACCGTTTTCAGAAACGCCCAGGTTGAGTACGCTTCCCAGAATCCGCTTTTATATTTCGTAAACAACATTCTGCTGAAAGCGGTTTCGGAAAAGATAAGCATTCAGACTGGAAGAGCATCCAAGACGAAGTTTCTGAAGGACTACGATTTCAGATCGGATGACTTTGCCGTATCCTCGGATCTTACTCCGCACTTGGCCTCGATAGAGAGATACTCTCTTCCTCTCGGCGAAAAGAAGTACGGAAATCTGAAACTCAATAAATTCAATAGAGTTATCTACATACTTCTTGAATCCATCTCCCTCGAGACACTTCATTGCTACAACAACAAGCTTTCTGTGCCCACCGCGCCCAACTTTTTCTGTACCGATGAGGTGAAAAAGAATACTTTTACAAACCTGAAAACGACAGCATCTCCCACGCTCCAAGGCATGAACGTTATCTTCAGCAGTCATCCCAACTACCAGATTCAAAAAATTACCGGAGATAAAAACACGCTTCTCTCTCTCTTGAAAAAAGAGGGTTTCAAAACGATGTACATGAGAAGCGCGTCGAAATTCTTTGCAAACGAAAACATCATCTTCGACAAATGGGGTTTCGATGTCGGAATTGCAAGAGAGGATTTCTATGAAAGAAAAGAGCTGAGGAAGTACATATACGGCTGGGGACTTGAAGACAGAATTCTATACAACAACCTTGTAACCTATTTAAAGGATCACAGGGAGGAAAAGGTATTCATTACTCTTCTCGGGACCGACACTCACCCGCCCTACGGCCAGGTGGCATACAGACATCTGAAGTACCCTGCTCTTCCGAAAAAATTTTACAAAACCTACGGGAAAAGTGCCGGAAAGTGGCTTAAATCAGTCTACAACATGGACTGGGATTTAAAACTTCTCTTTGACAAACTGAAAAAAGAGAACCTTTTTACAGAGAATACATTGATAGTACTCTCTGCAGATCACTCCTCTCCTGCAAACAATGTAACAAGAAAAATTCCCGGACACACGCGAACCAATCTCGGTAAAATTCCATTTATAATTCTCACGCCTGCAAAGCTGCCCGAAATGAAAAGGGAAACGCCCTCATCTCAGCTTGACATTGCCCCCACACTCTCCCATATGCTGGGAATCCAGGCACCGAAAGGATGGTGGGGCGAAAGTCTTTTTTCTCACTCGAAAAACAATCCCCCCATCGGCTTCAACAAGGGATATATTAAAATCGACCATCCTGAAAATCCCGAATACTTCAACTCAGAGAAACCGAAAACAGCAACTCAGAAAGAGTTTTACAAACTCTTTTCCACAGTAATCACAAAATAGATCCCCTGTAGGTCTTTATAGAAGCCGTTAAAATTCGTATCATTCGATCCTGAAGTCAGCTCAACAGCCGTTGTGAGATAGCCTCCCCATGAAATTAAACAGTTGACGGAATGCTGCTTTTCTATTTTTTTATGAAACAACTATTCACTACATACAGAGCAGCTTCATAGTTACCGCAAGGATTGACGGGAAGGTCATTGCATTTTATGTTTCAATTTTTTTGACTTATCAGAGCGCTCAAATAAATTATTACAGCATTTATCTTTTTTATTAGGAGAAGTTTTGACTATTAATCATAAATTTTTCAATCTGTGGGATAGTGCCGCCGAAAAGCTCTCAAGAAAAAGCGACTTAGCATTGATGGCGATCCTTTTTCTTACCGCAATGGTTTTCAGGAGCTACGCTTCATTCACCAGTATCGCCCACATCTATCCGGATGAAATATTCCAGACGGTTGAGATGGGGCATCTTGCTGCATTCGGAAAGGGATTCAAATTCTGGGAATTCAGGGTCGGAGCAAGGTCCTGGGTTTTTCCCGGAATTATTGCCGGCATGTACAAATTCATCGCAATGTTGGGAGTTGAAGATCCTCTGTACCTGAACGCAGGACTTAAGCTCTGTTTCAGCCTTATTCACGCCATCGGTTTTATATTCCTATTCAAAATGCTGAAGGGTTGGGTAGGAAAGGTTTCTGCATTTCTTGTTACCTTAACCGCAGCGAGTCACTTTATGGGTTGCTACATCGCAGTAAGGACCCTGAGCGAGGCTTTCTGCTTTCCTTTCATGATTGCATCCATCTACTTTGCCGACAGACACCTCAAAAAAGATAAGGTATCCGATATCTTTTTCTGCGCTTTTTCAGCTGGGCTAGCCTATATGATTCGTTACCAAACAATAGTTTTCTGTGGCGGAGTGGGGCTCTCTCTTCTTTTTCTTTCGAAAAAGAGGATGAAAACAGTGTCGCTTTTCGCCGTATTCGGTATCGGAATGATTCTTCTCCAGGGATTGATCGACTATCTTACCTGGGGAAAATTCATGAAATCGATAATCACCTACATAGATTACAACGTCTTTCGCGGAGTCGCCTCCAAGCACGGAGTTTCTCCATACCACTTCTACTTCAAGAGCATCGTCATGGAACTTCTTCCCTTTACGGCAATCTCGGGCCTCATATGTGCCGCCCACCTTCTGAGGAAGAAGCGAGAATCGCTTATCGTACTTCCAATGCTCTGTTTTTTTATTCTCCACATCGCGACTCCCCACAAGGAAAGCCGGTTCGTCTACCCTGTTTACATGACGCTGATCATTCTTGCACCGCTCGCTTTCGTATACCTCAGCAAAATAGTCCGGGAAAAATACAGGAATACGACAATCTTTCTTTCAATGATCCTGGTTCTCATATTCAGCACCATGGGTGCAGCTCAGTTCACTAAAAAGTGGAATACGACGCCATATGAAATCGACTCCCGTGAGAATAAGAGAAGGAAGAAAGGTTATCTCATGGTTTCAGTGGAACTGGGTAGGATTCCAGAAATTCAAAGCGCTCTTGTTATCGGACTTCAAAAACTCTTTTCTGGCGGCTACGCCTATTTTCACAGGAAAGTACCGATACGTTACGAAAAGAATATTTCTACAGGAGGAACTCTTGTAAAACGTGCAATCATCAAAGGAAACAGAGAGAGCTATGTAGCATTCGTGGATGGTCAGGAACGTCACTACAGATCCAGCCTAAGTCAACTCGATTTTCATAAAAAGGGGGACGGTTTTGTGATCTATAAAGTTCGTGAAATATCCTCTCCGCATAAGGTAAAAATCGCGGCGCTGTCCAAAAGAAAAAAGAATCGAACTAAATGGGACAAGTCCGGAAATATCGTCATGGGAAAACGTGGAATTGAAATTTCCATTGGAGAGCTTTCTCATGTAGAAAAATTGGAAGTGAGCCTCGACAGCGGGGACATTTATCAATTATCCTTCATACAAAACGGAAAAGAGATCGATTCAATAAAAACAAAACCATACAATCACTACGGTCTCCATGTTCACACTCTGAACGTCCCGAAAAAAGCCACGTCAGAGGGTTTCGATGCAATTGTCGTCAAACCGATAAAGGGAGACAGCGCCTACAGTATCGGTCATCTGCTTCTAAAAAAGTAGAAATCCCTTCCTAATACCGATCCTGTTGGAAAATGCATTTATTATTGAAAAACTAATTCCTTCTCGAACATTCAAAAACTTTTTCCAATGAAAACCGAACCTTGGTTTAACCATAAAACAATTATTGAACTAAGCCGCTCCGCGGCAGTTTTCTGAAACAAATTCAAGAATAGATATAACTTTATGGAAAAAGAGTGGTGTTCACGGGGAACACCACCATTACAAGGAATGGAGTTATATCATGCAGAAATCAAACGCACAAGAATTCGAGCATCTTTATTCACTTTACCAGGAAAATCTCAAGTTACAGGGTAAGGTAGAAACTACTATTGCCGCCTACAGCAGAGCGGTACGCAGGTTCGCGGAATTTTTCGACTATTCGATTATCGACCTTAAAAGAAACGACATGAAGCGTTACTTTGGTCAAATGATCGATAATTTTTCATGGGGAAAGGTCAACACAGAACTATGTGCCGTTAAGTTTTTCTGGAAATTCGTCATTGAAAAACCGCTTGATTGGGACAAAATCGTAAAGCCTCAGAATTTCAGAACTCTCCCTGATGTTCTCAGTCTTCGTGAGACAACGGAACTTTTAAAATCGTTCCGAAAACCATGCTACAGAGCCCTGTTTTTTACAATATACAGCATGGGGCTTCGAATTTCAGAAGCGCTGAATCTAAGATGTGGAGATATCGACAGCGACCGAATGTTCGTTCACATCCGCTGCAGCAAGAGGAACAAGGATCGCTATGTTCCGCTGCCCGAACCGACTCTCGAAATCCTTCGTGACTATTGGAAAACCCATAGAAACCGGAACCTTCTATTTCCTCTTCTGATGGGTGACATGGAACGGATAAGAAATACCGATCGCCATATGACACCATATTCTGTTCAATCGGCAATCAGTAAGGCTGTCGAGGAAGTCGGAATTAAAAAAAAGATCACCACTCATTCCCTCAGGCACTGCTATGCGACTCACCTTCTTGAGGCAGGTCTTACCATCCCTCAGATAAAGGCGAACATGGGACATTCAAGTGTAATAACCACACTCAACTACCTGCAGATCACAAAAGAAGCCGGTCAAAACGCGGATAACGTTATCGAACAGATAATTTCAGCTGTTTATTCGGAAATTACAAAATGATTGCACTCGCCAACGTATTTGAAAATCACGGCGCGAAGACATTGGAAACGTTTGGCGAAATACTGCGTCCGGAGTGTTTTACGGCGATGCGCAGAATAAAGGAGTGTCGCACCGCGGCCTCCGGCGAGCTGCTTTACAGCTGTCCGGAATGCGGAGCCGAACGGCAGGTTTACCAGTCGTGTGGTCACAGAAGCTGTCCCCGTTGCCAGAACCATCTGACCACGGAATGGTTGGAGAAACAGAAGGCGAAACTGTTGCCTGTGAAATACTTCATGGTCACGTTTACAATTCCGGCGGAACTGCATGTAATCGCGATGAGGCACGGCCGCCAATTCTACGACATGATGTTCAAGGCTTCCGCCGAGGCGATGAAGCAGCTGGCAGCGAACAAGAAACATCTGGGCGGAGAGATCGGTTTTACCGGTGTTTTCCACAGCAACAGCAGGCGACTCAATTACCATCCGCACATCCACTACATCGTGCCGTCAGGAGCCATCTGCGAAAACGGCAGAGCATGGAAAGAGAAAAAGGGAAAGTATCTCATGCCTGCAAAGGTTCTTTCTTTGCTTTTCAGAGGCAAACTGATTGCATTAATGAAAGAAAAAGAGATGGAAATCCCCGTCGATCTTTATAAAAAAGATTGGGTTATCGATGTAAAGAATACAGGAACAGGACAGCCTGGCCTAGAGTATCTTTCGCGCTACCTTTACAGAGGCGTCATATCCGAAAAAAGGATTCTTAAGGATGAGAATGGAGAAGTAACATTCCGCTATACCGATTCGGGATCGAAAAAAGAGGAAACGCGTCCTCTTTCCGGCGAAACCTTTCTCTACCTTGTGTTGAAACATGTGCTACCCAAGGGATTCAGAAGGTGCAGAGATTATGGTTTTCTTCACGGCAACTCCAAGAAAAAATTGAACTTACTTCAACTCATGCTCAATGTCGTAATAACCGGATCGGAAGAAAAAGTAAAACGGCCGACCTGCAAATGCAAATCATGCAAAAAGGAAATGGTTCTCAAGGCAATCATCCCACAGGAATCAGGCGTTTTTATCAGCATCCGTGCCGGGCCTTGAGCAGATCGAATATGACGTTTTGAAAAATTGGAAATCATTTTAATAAAAGAAGAATGTATAACTGTGTCTTATGGAGAAAAAATGGATAAAAAGATCATAAAACAAGAGACTTGATAGTTTAGTCGGGAAAAGATGATGCAATTAAGTAGAAAATCGTATCACTTTTGCGAAGTATGATACTTCATTTTTCTAAAAGCTGACGTGAAACTGTCGGGCTTCGACACCTCTATCCAGAATATATTTCCTATTAATGTAGTGTCAACCCGCTCCGGGCTAGTTCAATATCGGATGATATTGTGGCTTCGCACAATATATCCTTATTCATTTCACCTGAAATAACCGCTGCAACCAGCTGAAAAAAACATTAGGACAATTCCAGAGGCTAAAACTATCCGAATGAAAAATATCAAGTCCAAAATGGAGCCTTAAGAGAAACGGATTTTTTATTTTTAAGCTAAATATCTGCTATTTCCTTGAAATTATCAATTTCTTGTCCAACACGGCCGCTATTTTGACCGAATTATTTTTTTCGAGGTCCCCTCATAAGCAAAAGCGCAATTTTTGCATTTACCAAAATAGCTTGGTTATTCTCCGAATAAGAAGAAGTTTAGAAAATCGAAACAATCCCGATGGATAGAGGGAGCTTCTTGATTGACTGAGCCTTTTCCGGTTCGTATCATGAAATTCTTACGATACGAGGTGGGTCGGATGCGCTATTTCATCATCTTCCTTATTTTCACTCTTTTCATCCTCATTCGAATAAATATGGGGAACGGAGATGAGAGGTCGGAAATCAGGACTCTCCGGATCGCTCTGGGCGACGAACCTCCCTCTTTCGACATCTCCCGGGCGACGGACGCCGTATCCTTCACACTTTCCCACGCGCTTTTCGAAGGTCTTTACAGATATCATGGCGGACGTTACATTCCCGGAATGGCCGAAGGTGAACCGGAGATCGACATGGATGGAAAAAGATGGCGATTCCGAATGCGCAAGGCTTTCTGGAACGACGGCAAACCTGTTACGGCTGGCGATTTCGAATACTCGTGGAAACGTACTCTAGGTCCTGAAACGGGAGCAAAATACGCATTTATTCTCTACGATTACATTGAGGGTGCAAAGGAGTTCAACGAGGGGAAGGGAGACGTTGAGAACGTAGCCGTTCGTGCTCTTGACGACAGAACGCTTGAGGTGAAACTCAAAAGAGCCGTTCCCTTTTTCAAGGAGCTGACCTCCTTCCCGGCCTACTTTCCGCTTCGAAGGGATGTTGTTGAAAAACATGGACGATCCTACGCCTCGTCTCCGGACAAACTGGTTTTCAACGGTCCCTTCGTCCTCTCAAAGTGGAAACACGACGCTTCGGTGGAGCTGCGAAAGAACGGAAGATACTGGAACAGAGAAAGCGTCAATATCGAAAGAATAAAGGCTCCGATTGTCAGGGATCAGTCGACAACGGTCAACATGTTTGAAACCGGAATGCTCGATATCACCGGACTTTCAGGAAACTTCGCAGTCATCTATACAAAAATGGGAAAGGCCAGGACATATTCGGACGGCGCCACCTTTTACCTTCTTCTCAATCTGAAAAAACCAATTTTCAAAAACAGGAATATCAGGAAATCCCTGGCTCTTGCAATCGACCGGAAGAACTTCATAAAAACAATCTACAGAATTCCCCATATTCCCGCCGTAAACTTCGTAAATCCTGCAATCAGGGGGCTTAAGGAACCTTTTCGCGAGGAATTTCCAGGCAACTACTTCTCCATGTTCGATCCTGTAGAATCAAAAAAACTTCTCGCAAAAGGTCTGGAAGAGGAACATTCGGATTCTCTTCCTGTTATCGAGCTGTTGATCGATGACGGCGAAACCGCCAGAAGATCGGCGGAATTCCTTCAGGAAGGGTGGAGAAAAATTCTTGGGCTTAAAATCCGCATCAGCCCTGTTCCATTCAAGGTTCGTCTCGACAGGGCTGATCGTGGTGAATTCGACATGGTAATCGCCGGCTGGGGCCCGGATTACGACGATCCGATGACCTTTATGGACATGTGGACAAAAAATTCACCCTTCAATGAGGCAGGATACTTCAATCAGAACTACGATGAAATGATCAGGAGGGCAAAGAACTCTTTCAAAAACCGGGAGAGAATGAATCTCTTTTCCAGGGCGGAAAAGATTCTGATGGACGATCTTCCAATAATCCCCCTCTACCACAGGGTAAGAGTCTCGGTGATTTCTCCTGGGGTTAAGGGTGTCTACTTCGGCGCATTCGGACCCGATCCGGACTGGATTTTCGCTGAAAAGACGGAGAAAACTAAATGATCAAATACATTGTCAGAAGAACGGTCGCATCCATTTTCACCCTGTGGATTCTCGCAACACTCACATTTTTTCTCATGAACCTCATTCCTGGAGATCCCTTCAGCGACGAAAAGAGGCTGCCGCCGAGAATTATTGAGAACATGAAACGTTACTACGGACTGGACAGACCGCTGCCCGTTCAATACGGACTCTACATGAAACGGCTGGCAAAACTGGACCTCGGCTACTCCATAAGATACTCCTCAAGAAAGGTTAACTCCATCATCAAGGATGCATTTCCCTACTCGGCGCAGCTCGGTGTCCAGTCACTTCTCTACGGGATCATACTGGGGCTCTCCCTAGGAATTTTCGCGGCGGTGAAACACAACAGAGTCGAAGATCGTCTTGCAATGGCAATCGCCGTTTTCGGGGTTTCAGTGCCGGGTTTTATTCTCGCCGCGCTGCTTCAATATCTTTTCGGTGTAAAACTGCGCATTTTTCCGGTGGCCCTTTTCGACAGCATGATTCACACTGTTCTTCCCACAATTGCTCTCGGTACGAGAATTCTCGCGTCCCAGGCAAGACTTATGAGAACATCCATGCTCGATGTCCTGAATCAGGACTACATTCGAACAGCCAGGGCCAAGGGTGTCCCCTATCCCATTGTCGTATGGCGTCACGCCGTAGGCAACGCGATCCTGCCGATCGTCACCATTCTCGGACCACTCACGGCGATTCTTCTGACCGGCACATTCGTTGTTGAAAACATCTTCGCAATTCCGGGACTCGGCCGCTTTTTTGTGCAGGGAATCCAAACCCTCGACTATCCGGTAATTCTCGGCACAACCCTCTTTTACGGCGCATTCCTTGTGTTTCTTAACCTTGCGGTGGACATCGCCTACGGTTTCATCGATCCCAGAATCAGGGTGGGAGACTGAAATGAAACGGGAAATTCCAACCTACAGACAGGATGCCTGGCGAAGGCTGAGGAAAAATCCTGGTGCCTTCGCATCCCTCATTTTCCTGATTCTCATAACACTCTCTTCAATCCTCATTCCGATGATCTCACCCTACAGTTTTTATGAGCAGAATTACCTGCAGGCCGATCTTCCGCCGGGAACGGGAGGACACCTCTTCGGAACAGACAGTCTGGGCAGGGATCTTTTCACAAGAGCCTGGATCGGAGGAAGAATTTCACTTTTCATCGGAGTTTCCGTGGGGTTCTTCTCAGTTGTGGTGGGAGGCGTCTACGGAGCTGTTTCCGGTTACTACGGAGGCAAAACGGACAACATCATGATGCGCATTGTGGATATTCTTCTCACCCTTCCCGGAATGCTATTGAACATTCTCCTCATTCTCGTAATGGACGCGGGCATGGTAACCATCATCACCGCATTCAGTCTCACAAGCTGGCTGGGAACGGCGAGGCTTGTCCGGGGGCAGACCCTTCGCCTGAAGGAGGAGGAGTTCGTGCTCGCCGCCAGAGTTCTCGGTGCCTCCGGCAGGCGGATTATTTTCCGTCACCTTATCCCCAACACAATGGGGATCATAATTGTGAACATGACGCTTATTGTCCCAGCCGCAATCTTCGGCGAAGCTTTTCTCAGCTACATCGGGCTGGGCGTTCGCCCTCCCCTTTCCAGCTGGGGAATTCTAGCGGCGGAAGGAACAAGAGTACTCAGATTCTATCCTTATCAACTTTTTATTCCGGCGGCCCTGATCTCCCTCACAATGCTCGCTTTCAATCTTCTTGGAGACGGGCTCAGGGACGCACTTGATCCGAGGTTAAGAAAATGAACGGAACAAAACTGGAACTTAAAAATCTTTCGGTCCGGTTCAACACCTACACGGGAACGGTCCACGCGGTACGGGATCTCTCTTTTTCACTTTTCGACGGAGAATGCCTTGCCGTAGTGGGAGAATCCGGATGCGGAAAAAGTACGCTGGCTCTCGCCATCATGGGGCTTATTCAGACACCACCAGGAGATGTGGTCTCGGGAGAACTGACCGTTTCCGGTTCCTCTTTCGATATGAAAGACAAAAAGGAGATGTCACTTCTTCGCGGCAGGGAGATCGGAATGATTTTTCAGGAACCGATGACGGCTCTGAACCCTACAATGACCGTGGGAGACCAGGTGGGCGAAGCTCTCCGCCGAAATCTTCATCTGGACAAAAGAGAGATCAGGGAAAGAACTGTTCGGCTCTTTGAAAAGGTCGGAATACCCGATCCGGAACGAAGGCTCGTTTCATTCCCTCATGAACTGAGCGGAGGAATGCGACAGAGAATCGTAACAGCCATAGCGATTGCCTGTGATCCTAGAATCATTATCGCAGACGAACCGACTACGGCACTTGACGTAACAATTCAGGCACAGATTCTCGATTTACTGAACGAGCTTCGTACAAAATCGGGAAGTTCCCTAATCCTCATCACCCACAATCTCGGAATTGTGGCACAGAACGCCGAAAGGGTTCTGATAATGTACGCCGGCGAGATTGTGGAGAAGGCACCCGTAAGGGAACTTTTCAACATGCCGCTTCATCCCTACACCAGATCCCTGATTGCCGCCGTTCCAACACTTGACGAGATTCCCAAAGGTACGCTCCCCGCAATCGAAGGTACACCTCCCGATCTGATTGATATTCCTGAGGGTTGTCCATTTGAACCTCGATGTCCCCTTGTGCTCCCGGTTTGCAGAAGTGTAACTCCGAAATGGAAGGTGATCGGCGAACGCGGAGTAAGATGTCACAGATGGAGAAATCCGTGACAGAGAAAGTACTTTCCATCGAAAACATGGTTGTTTCATTCAAGGTAAAGGGTGGAGTTCGTCTAAATGCCGTCTCAGGCGTAAGCTTTTCCATATCAGAAGGCGAAACGCTCGGATTAGTGGGAGAGTCGGGTTGCGGCAAAACAACGACGGGAAGAGCGATTGTGGGTCTAAACAGCCTCGCTTCAGGATCGATACACTTCCGGGGGCGGGAGATATCAAAACTTTCAAAGAAGGAAAATTTCGATTTCAGATCCAGGGTACAGATGATTTTCCAGGATCCCTTCTCGTCGCTGGATCCCCGAATGACGGTGCTATCCATAATAGAGGAGGGACTTCTCATTCACAGGAGTATGAAGAAAGACGAACGGAAGAATAGAGTTTTTGAACTTCTCGAAAAAGTGGGACTTGAAAAAGAACATGCCGGCAGATTTCCACACGAGTTCAGCGGAGGTCAGCGGCAGCGAATAGGAATAGCCCGGGCGCTTGCACTGAATCCTGAGTTCATAGTGTGCGACGAACCGGTTTCGGCGCTCGATGTTTCCGTTCAGGCACAGATCATGAACCTTCTTCTGAAACTGCAGAAAGAGAACAACCTCACATATCTTTTCATCGCCCACGATCTTGCCGTCGTAAGGCACATTTCCGACAGAATTGCAGTGATGTATCTCGGGAAGGTGATGGAATCGGGATCCCGTGACGAAATCTTTGAAAATCCGCTCCATCCCTACACCGAGGCGCTGATCGAAGCGATCCCAGTTCCCGATCCCGAACGAAAGAAACATCCGAAAATAATAAGGGGAGAACTTCCGAGCCCGATCAATCCGCCCTCCGGCTGCAGGTTCCACACCAGATGTCCACAAATAATGGAAATCTGTTCACAAATCCAGCCGATCTGGAAAGAGTATTCAGCCGGTCATTTCGCCGCATGTCATCTTCTCGGCAAGCGGTAGGAATCATATGGTGGAAATTTGAACATAATATTTCTATCCGATTCTTATTTTCACGAAAAGTGAACGAATTTAATGTGGATTTTTAAATGGATCCGTCAGGAAAAAAATATCGGAATTCGCCTATCAGAACTATTCAGATCCTACTGTCCGCCGAAGAAAGCCTTGAATACGCCTACGTTGCGACCTTTCTCTTTTACGATAAACATAGGGACATTGACCTTCCATATGAGATTTTCTACGATGCTGCCGACAAGCATTAGTGCCGTTCCGGAATGACCCCGTGATCCGAGTACGACCATATCGAAGTTTCCTTCACCTACCATTTCACCGATCTTTCTCTCGGGAATTGTGTCTTTCTGAAAAACAGGGTCGAGGGAGATTCCGAGGGCGGAAACTTCGCACTCTTTGACAAACTTTTCATACTGCTCCTGAGACTCTTTCAGCAACTCGTCAGGTTGCGGCCGATAGATTGTACTGTCCCGTGGTGCGACCATGAAATCGTCGTATATCACGGGATAGGGTCTGGCCACATCGTAAACGTGGAGAAGCGTCATCTCACCGATCCCAATATCTCCCGCGAGAAGGGCGGCTTCCCTGACCGCATGCTTCGAATGCGCCGAGAAATCAACCGGCACGAGAATCTTCCTTATCGCCCTAGTCGATCCCTTGGGAACGACAAGAACGGAGCTGTCGACCATTCCCGAAACCTTCTCGACCAGACGGCGGCGACTGTCCGCTTTATCCCGTCTTCCGAGAATCAGAAGATCGACATGGGGATCAACCGCCTCCTTTACCAGTTCATCCAGCACGTTTCCTTCCCTGACAATAAATTCAACCGGAATTTCCTGTGGGAACTCCACATATCTGTTGACGTAATCGTACATTTTAGTCTTTTCCAGATCCTTTATTACTGTAAACTCCCGCTTCAAACCCTCGGAAATGTGTTTTATGGGAACCACATGGATGAAAGTGATCTTCTCCGGCTTGTAGAATTTCGTCATGTCGGACGCTGTTCTTATGGTGTCGGCATCCAGCTCCGTGAAGTTGAGTCCGACTACTATTCGCTTTACATTTCTCATCTCTCCCCTCCGCTGAAGTTTTGTGTATTCACATAATATAGCACACTTTACGATCTGTGTTGAGAAGTAATGGAATTATCGGACAGTCATTTGATTCACCAAAAAAGAGTTTTTTCAGAAAAAAGGATGTGGATAATTCAATATTACGAATTCATACCGTCGAATGATTCTCGAACTTGTGAAAATTCAGACCTCGGTTCGTCCGGTGGGAAAAAATGTCGCCTAAAGTATGGAATAACACCCGCCAACGGGTCCGTATGAATAATCAATCCCGGCGGCTGCAAAAACGTCGTGCCACTGAAATCCGCTGCAGTGAAGGGCGATCACCCTTTCGATTCCGCTTTTATTCAAAGATTCTGCAATTCGCCTGACATTCCTCTGTTCCGAATTGAAAAGATGCATCCCTCCGACAACAGTTTTGATTTCATTTCCTGCTGAAACTGCAGATTGAACAATTTTCTCAACACCGGTGTGGGCACAACCGACAAAAAGTGTACTGTTAACAATCAGCGACAGTTCGTGAAGCCCCTCAGTCGTCTCCGTATGAAAAACCGTTACACCGGGATAAAGCACCTGACTGATTCCCAGAACCGACAACTGGGAAATTCCGGAAAGTTCACTCTTTCCCACAGGACAACCGATTGATCGCACATGTCCGCGGTGCGACACTTTCGCCGGAGATTCTATATCCTCCGGAACAACAATCCTGAGAGCTGATTTCATCTCTCCCATGGCTTTTTCCAGATATCTCAAGCCGCCGGTGTGATCAATATGAAGATGGGAAACGACTACGGAATCAACAAAATGAAAGGGAATGTTCATGAAGTTACCGTTCCGGATAAATAGATCATCCGGTCCGGTATCGAAAAGTATTGATTTGTCGTCCGATTGAATAAAGAGAGATAGACCGTTGGCGGCCCTCAGACTGTTCCGCAGAACAAAGTTGGAAACAAGTACGGAAAATCTGTTCAACTACTTGTTGACAGCCTGGATTACTGCAGGTGTTATGTCGAACTTTGCGTCGATGTAGAGGAGCTGCTCCTTCGGAAGAACGATTTCGTAACCCTTCTTCTTGGCAATTTTTCCGGCAATCTTCTTCACCTTTTCGACGAACTTACCCTGAACCTTCACATCCTTTTCCTGAAGCTGCTTCTGATGCTTCGCTGCAAGCTGCTGGAACTCCATGTACTTGGCCTGCATCTCTTCAGCCATAGCCTTTTTGGCCTCCTCGGTTGCCATTGCAGCTTCCCTTCTGAGCTTCTCCTGAAGGGCTCTCACCTCCATCTCCTTTTTCTTCATCTCATCCTGGCTCTGCTTGAGAAGAGTTTCCATCTTCTTCTTCTCTGTCTGAATCTCCTTTGAGCTCTCCCAAACCTTCTTAAGATCAACACATGCGATCTTTGCACCGAAAAGCGGAAGCGCAATTGAAATAAGAACTAAAAGCGTAATTAACCTCTTCACGGAATCCTCCTTTAAAAAGAATTTTTTATATTGAATTCAAATGTATAACTCGGATCTCCAGGTCTTGGAGTCAGAGGGAATCCCCATTCGAAACTCAGCGGAGCAATCGGAGTGACCCAGCGAAGGCCGAATCCGTAACTCCAGTAGAGTCCGAGAGGCAGATCGTATTTGTTTCTATCGGCATCGTCAATGTAAAAATAGTTCTCATCCTCATTCCATGCGTTACCTGCATCGAGGAATCCGACGAGCTTGAGGCGCATCTCCTTCACGAGGGGAAACTCAAGTTCGTTGTTTATAACTATGTTCTTGTCTCCACCGATGGATCTGGGTCTCAAGTCACTCGCAACGTCACTGCCTGAAGAAGGAACCATAAGCTCCTCAGGTCCGATAGAGCTGTAGGGATATCCGCGGACAGTGTTCATACCACCTATAAAGTCACGTTCAGAAATGGGAAGTCTCTTTCCGCCCAAGCTCCTTTTCCATCCCGTATTGAAGTTGACCCTGAAGACTAGATCCCAGAAAAGCTCCTTGTAAAAGCGGAAGTTGTAGAACATCCGAAGTATATCGTCGTCGCTTCCTAAATATTTGTGTGAAAGCTGAGCAGTGAAGGATGTGTAGAATCCATCCGTCGGAAAAACCCTGTCGTTTCGTCTGTCGTAAGATACCCTGGTCTCCATGGTGCTGAGAAAAAGGTCCCTGTAGAGAAGGTTGAGCTGTCTTTTTGTCTCTCCCTCAAGGAACGATTTACTTAGTCTGTAGCCGAGTGAAACCGTAAAGTTATCCGTCACCGGCAATCCGAACATCACATTGAAACCATAACGATTTTCTTTCCGGTCTGCGTAGTAGCCGTAGCTTGTGGATGAATAATCAATTCTAGTGTTGTAGAATCCCAGATTCAATCGAAGTTCGTAATCGAGGAAATAGGGTTCGAAAATATTGAAGTTAACACTGGTTCGCATTGAGCTTCTACTGGCGGCAAGACTCAGGGACTGTCCGTACCCGAGGAAATTGTTCTGTTCCACCTTGGCATTGAGAACAAAGTTTTCGAGTGTCGAGTAGCCGGCACCGACATTGAAGGTACCGCTTTTACGCTCTTTGACACGAACCTTTATCCTTACTTTTTCAGGATCCGTTCCCTTTTCCGGCAGAATTGTAACTTCATCATAAAATCCTGTCCGCCTGACTCGGTTTTCAGAACGCTTAAAGCCGGTGTATGAGTAGAGTTCTCCCTCAAACAACTTGAGCTCTCTCCGAATAACCTTGTCTTTCGAGCGATCGTTACCCTCTATCTCGATTCGCTCCACGGTGCACTTCTGTCCCTTCTGAATGACAAAGTGAATATCGGCAGCGCCTGTAGATTCGTCAGGCATGGGACGCGGGGAAACGGTAACAAAAGGGTATCCTTCATCCCCGTAGAATCTCTTGAGAGATTCCATATCACGGTAGAGCAGTGAATGCCTATACCAATCACCTGGCTTCAAATTGCTTTTGAAGTCGGGATACTCACCGCTGTCGAGTTTGTCGCCCACAAGGTTAACCTTCCCAACCTTGTATCTCTTGCCCTCGTTGACAACAAACGTCACATAAATATAGCGTTTATCTGAAGATATCGTTACAACCGGTTTGTTGACCTTAATGTTGAGAAAACCTTCCTCCATGTAGAAGACGGTTATCCTTGTCCTGTCCTCCTCCAAAAGGTGACGGTTGTAGCCAGAATCACCGAATATGGTGAAAATACTCTCCTCTTTGGTGTTGAGGATCTCCTTAATCGAATCTTCGTCGAGATGACGGTTGCCGAGGATGGTTATTTTCTTGACCCGGCTTTTCTCCCCTTCCGAGATCTTGAAAACAACGGTCGTCTCGTTTTTCCTGTTCTCTTTCTCGATATCGGCTTTCACCCGGGCCATGAGAAATCCTTTCTCACGGTACAGGTCCTCGATCTTCTCCTGCGCGAATCTCACCTTTTCAAGGTCCAGCAGGGTGTTTATCTTGAGATCCACAACCCCCTTGATGTCGTCGCGATCGATTTCATCCTCTCCCTCGTAACGAATCGCCTTTATTATGGGATGTTCTTCGACCTTTACGCGAAGAATCCCTTTCTGGTCGTCATAGGAGATCTCCACCTGCTTGAAAAGTCTTTTTTCGTAAATTGATTTTAGAATTTCGTCTATTTCCTTCTCGGAAAGATCCCCTTTGTTTGAAAACAGGGATTCAACTACTGACTTTTCTGTTCTCACATTTCCCGTGACCTCTACTCCGCTTATACGGTACCCGTAAAGGGGGAAAATAAAAAGAAGTGTAAGAATCGGCAAAATGTATTTCATACAGCGTATATCTCTCCGTTCTCAAGATGGAATACAGAGTCCATTTCTTCCGCAAACCGTCTGTTGTGTGTAACAAAAATGGTCGCAAGTTTATTCCTTTCCGAAAGAGAAAGAATCAGGTCGAGCACCTTTCTCCCGGTAAACTCATCAAGATTACCTGTAGGTTCGTCCAGAAACAGAACGCTTGGAGATGTCACGAGAGCCCTGGCGATTGCGACACGCTGCTGCTCCCCACCGGAAAGTTCCGCAGGCTTGTGATTAAGCCTCTCCTTAAGACCTACCAGCTCGATAACCTCTTCAGCCTTATCGAATGCTTCTCGTTTCTTGCCGTCAATCATCAGTGACAGAGCAACATTTTCAAGTGCAGTAAACTCCGGAAGAAGGTGATGGAACTGGAAAACGATTCCTATCTCTCTGTTCCTGAATTGACTGAGCTTTCTGTCCTTCAGAGAGAGAGGATCAACACCATTGATAAAAATCTTTCCGGAATCCGGTTTTTCAAGTGTGGCCATAATATTGAGAAGGGTGGTTTTTCCGGCACCGCTTCTACCCGTAAGTGCCACATTCTCTCCACTTTTTATATGAAGATTCACGCCATTCAGAACATCTATCCGGCTTTTTTCCATATAAAAACTCTTTTTTATCGCCTCAAGTTTTAACACTGGCACTCCTAATCGTATCTCAGCCCCTCTGCAGGACGAATCTTCGCTGCCTGCCAGCTGGGGTAGATGGTTGCAAGAAAACTGATGAACATGGAACATACAGACACGACAGCAAATATGTGCCACGACATCTTAACTGGAAGAGTCGTCATGTAGTAAACATCTTCGGCAAGCGGAAAGTCTATGCCCCTCAACACGGTGCAGATCACGAATCCGAGTATCAGGCCGAAAACAGTTCCGAAAAAACCTATGATAAATCCGTCCAGCATGAAGATTCTCATAATCGAGCGGTTGCTGGCCCCCATGGCCTTGAGAATTGAAATCTCTCTCGTTTTTCCCATAACCAGCATGATGAGCGTGCTGACGATGTTGAAACTGGCAACAAGAATTATGAATGTCAAAATTATGAACATAACCGTCTTCTCAAGCTTTAACGCCTTGAAAAGATTGCGATTCATATCCAAATAATCAAGAATTGAGTAGGGAAAACCGCCGACTGCATTCGTAATGAGAGAGGAGACACGTCTGATATCGTATATATCTCTCGTCTTGATGTTGATCAGGTTGACCTGCCCTTTCAGGTCGAAAAAATCCTGAGAATCCTTAAGAGAGAGATAAAGGAAAGAGTAATCGTACTGATACATTCCCGTGTGAAATATTCCGACCACCCTGAAGTTGCGGCTCAGAGGTATGGGTCCGGTAGGTCCCATTCCTCCCCCGTCGGGGCTTATGAGGGTAATTGTATCACCTGTCTTTGCGCCGAGAAAGGAGGCCATCTCCTTCCCTATAACTACAGGACGAACACCCTCCTTCTTTTCTCCAAGAAAATCATCGAGCAGATCCTTCTCGACATTTTCCCCCTTCCTTCGTTCGACTGGACAGAGTTCCATGTTCTCCAGGCATTCAAGCTTTCCGGACTCCATCTGACTGGGAAGATCCAGGACATCGCCGATGGTTTTGATATCAATACCGTTGGCAAGTCCTCCGAGAATTTCACGGTTCGCAGAAACCATGACCTCTTTGGTGATGGTCGGAGTTACTCCCGTAACACCATCCACTTTTTTCACCTTTTCGGAAATCTCTTCGTATTCGTTAAATTTTCCCACAACCTTTCTGAGGTGGGCATGAGCGTTTGATCCCAGAATTTTATCCTTCATTTGGCTCTGGAAACCGTCCATCACGGATAGAACGGAAATGAGAGCCGCCACTCCCAAAGCAATTCCAAGAATGGAAATGATTGTAATCAATGAAAGAAAGCGGCTCCTTCTAGAATTCCAGAGATATCTTAGACCTATGAAGGTTTCAAATCTCACTTCTCAGGCCTCATGGCTGGAAAGAGGAGTACGTCTCTGATACTTGCTGCATCGGTGAGAAGCATTACCAGACGATCGATTCCTATTCCCTGTCCCGCAGCCGGCGGCATTCCATATTCCAGCGCTCTGATGAAATCGGTATCCATATCTATCGCCTCGTCGTCTCCGGCAGCCTTGGCCTCAACCTGCTTCTGGAAAGCCTCTAACTGGGCCTGAGGATCGTTCTGTTCCGAAAATGCATTGGAAAGCTCTCTGCCTGCAATGAAGAGCTCGAATCTGTCGGTGTAGTCCGGGTTCTCATCGTTCCTGCGGGCGAGAGGACTGATCTCTGTGGGATAGTGCGTAATGAAAGTGGGATTCCACAGATGCTCTTCAACCTTCTCATCGAAGAGTTCCATGAGAATCTTGAAATAGGATGCATTCTTATCATCGGCAATCTCAAGTCCGTGTCTTTTTGCAACGGCACGAATCGAATCGATGTCGGCCATATCCTCTTCCGTACATACCCCGTAGCGAACAAGAGACTCGTGAATCGACATGCGATCCCATGGTCCTGTAAAATCTATTTCCTTACCCTGGTATGTAATCTTCTTTGATCCTGTTATTTCCTCAGAGAGAGATGAAATCATCTCTTCTGTAAATCTTATCTGATCTTCATATGTAGCGAAGGGCCAATAAAATTCCATCATTGTAAACTCGGGATTATGACGAACATCCATACCCTCGTTTCTGAATGAACGGTTTATCTCATAAACCTTTCCCATGCCGCCTACCAGAAGACGTTTCAGGTAACACTCCGGAGCTATTCGCATATAGAGCGGCATATCGAGCGCGTTATGGTGGGTGATAAACGGACGGGCCGATGCTCCGCTAACAAGTGGGTGCATCATTGGAGTCTCCACCTCAAGGAAACCTGCCTGGTTCATGTAATTTCTGATGAAGGCGATAATCTTTGTTCGTTTCACAAAAGATTCACGTACATCGTCGTTCATGATCATGTCGAGATAGCGCTGACGGTAACGAATCTCCTTGTCCGTAAGACCGTGGAACTTCTCCGGCAGCGGACGAACATTCTTTGTCAAAAGCTGGTAATCATACACAAGGATGGAAATCTCTCCGGTCCTAGTCACAAAAGGTTCACCCTTCACCCATACGATATCGCCTATATCGAGCGATTTCTTAAAGAGTTTAAAAGATTCACCCATGGTGTCCTTGGTAAAGACAACCTGAATCCTTCCTGTCTCATCCTTGATATGACCGAAGGCCAGCTTACCCATTACGCGGAGTCCCATAAGACGACCGGCTATCTGGTGACGCTCTTCTTTTCCGGTCTGCTCGAGTTTCTCCTTCTCCCATTCACCATAAAGAGACTTGAAAGCCTCTACTGTGATGTCTGGTTTTTTATCGTTTGAGTAGGGATGGACTCCCATCTCTCTCAGTTTCTCTATCTTTTCCTTTCTCTTTTGGATAATTTCGTTCTCTTCCTTTACAATCCTGCTCTCTTCACTCATCAGAATCTCCAGATATATGTTATTTCTTTACAGATCCACCCTTCGGGGCGACAGCCTTGCTGTTATGAATTCCTTTCATCAGATTTTTATTCAGTTTGAATATCGGGGCATTTTCTACTCTTCTGGAAGGAATTTTACTCCCTTCCTTGTTAGAATCGCTTTTGTTCGCGTGCATCACCTTCTTGTTGAGCTTCATAATATTCAACGCCTTGAGGTTGAGCTTTCTCTGGGTCTTGGTATTGAGAAGAGTCTTCATTGAACCCTTTTTCAACATTACCTCACCACTCTCTTTTGTTTCACTTTTCTTTTTAGAACATGAAACAGGTAAGCCGACGAGAACTGCAATCATACACGTAATAAAAAAGTACCTCTTCATTTTTGCCTCCCTGAACAAAAATTCGCAATAATATATTTACTTTTACCGTTTCAGTCAACATTTATTTTGGTCCGAACCGGACCTATCGGGATGATTTCAGAGAGATATTTATCCTACTTCAGAACAGAGTCCGAATCGTTTTCCAGGTTATCCGCAACCTCCTCATCCTGATCTTCGTCAACCGAATCCTGACCATCGTCACCGTCGTCAGGCTTATATTCACTGTCTACAGCAAGAACGAAAGAGATGAAATCTGTTGCGATCAAGCCATCTTTTACAACAAGGTATACGACGTAAACCCCCTTCTTTGCGGAAACCTTCAGGATGCCACTATCGGCTCCGCTGATGGAGGGAAAGTCCGCCGCATCACTCTGAGTCGAAACAAACCAGGAGAAGGATCGTCCCTCTGTTTTATCAAGTACGGCCGAAAAGGAGATCTCTGTCCCGGCATCAGCTGCGCCTACGACGACAACTCCGTTATCTTCGATCTCAGGAACCGATTGCAATGTTGTTTCAACCTTTTTTATTTCAGGGTTCAACTCACTTCGGCTTTGGAACAGTTCCTCCTTGACCAGGAGAAACGTTTTCCTTGCCTCAAGGGAATATGTCTCATTCCCCTTGTCATCCACACATCGATAAGTCCCGTTCAGGGGAACATCTACGGCACCGACTTCGTTAAAAGAGGATACGAGTTCTCCAGGAAGAAATTCCTGGAGATTCTGAACGGAAGGCAACTGGAATTGAGCAGCCATACCATATTCAACAGGTTTTGTAATATTACCGACATTGAAAACAACTTCGGAATCGTAACACTTCTCAACGTCCCGACCTCCCGCCAGAAGCTCGAAACGGACAAGTTCTCCAGGTTTAACAACCGGATTGGTCACCTTTACAGCAAGGATTCGCTTCCCTCCGACCTCGGATTCGGGAGGCAGGGAGTTATCCTCACATGCTGCGAAGAAAAAAAGCAGCACAGAGAAAAAAAGTAATCTTTTCATATCCACCTCCTTTTAAAAATCACCTTTAGCACCGACAACCGCCCTCATCGGAAATGCCGATATGTCAGTTGAATCGGAGTAATCGACCGTATAGGCCCTGTCCACAACAGATCCACCAGCCAAACCCCAAAGACCCGTTATATCGGCATAAACCCATAGAGGCATCTTTGAAATATCGATTTTTCTGGATACCTTAACAGCAAGGGAATGGCGGAATGGAAGTCTCTTACCGTTCACCTCATCTACAACAGGCGTGTAGTATCCCTCATTCCCGCTGAATATGGATCCGTCTATATCTGCAACAGGAAGTCCCGATTTTAGATCAAGACGCCCTTCGAATTTCCATACGTCGCCCAAGAGGTAGCTTCCCGTGACAAACAGGTGGTGAGGAATATCCAGATCGCTCGATCTTTCGTCTGAAGCCTGATTCGGCGTCACCAAACTCCTCGAAAAGGAATATCCGATGGAACCTGAGAGGTTTTTCCCTCTTTTAACCGAAACCGAAATGTTACCACCGAAGATTTTACCGTCTCCGCTGTTCTCAAATCCCTCTTCGGGATCAGCACTTCTATAAATGAGATTGAAAAGGTGTCGATAAAAAATTGAAGCATCAATTCCGATCATCTCTGCGGAAGTCCATTTTCCTCCCCCCATCACATGGAGAGCTCGCTCCGGTTTCAATCCTTTGCGGCCCCACTTATCGAAACTTTCATAAAACTTGGGCCGTAACGAATAGAGTCCCGCACCTCCCATGAGGGTAACATTTACCGGCAGGTCGTAGCTGAGACGAACCCTCGGATCCAACACGTCGACACCGAATTTCTCATTGTGGGGATCAGGAAGATAGACAACACCCGGCTCAACCCTAAGTTCCCTCCACTTGAAATCGTATCCCAGGGAAAGTGACGGGTAGAGTGCTTTTTCGCTTTCATCTTCGCCTGTTTTGTATTTCACGGAGCCGAATTCACCTTCATTTTTAGGAAGGAATCCTTCATGTTCAACATTGAAAAATCTGCCTTCAATAGCGATTCCGGCCTTCAAAATGTTATTTCCATTTATTTCGTAGGTAAAGCGATCTGCCAATTCGACATTATAAGAGTTGTATGCGAATTCCGTATCGTTTGTAAGCTCGTATCTGTCAGCTCTCGTTCCGAACATGATCGAGGCGCTGTTTTCAAAAAGATCTCCTGATAATTTCCACTCTGCAACAGTTTGAGTGAAAAGAGAGCGCCCATTCTGAAAACCTCTAGCCATTATGAGTGGCTTACCGGAACTGTTCTCCTCAACTCTGGTGGAATAATAAGCATCGATATTGTAGACCTTTACTTCATTTCTGCTCGAAAAACGGTGACGGTAGAAAACGAATCCGTCGTGATAATCGGGATAAAGGGTAAAGCTCTTTTCATCATAAAGAACCTTCGAGTAAATACCACCGTATCCGCTTTGAATACCGAAAGAGAGGTAGTCATTTTTAGAAATTCCTACATAGCCGGTGAAGGAGCCCGAATCCAAAGCCACATCGTACCTACCGCGAAAACCTTCTACGTCTCTTGCCTCGAAGTTTCCGGTTATGACAGCACCATTCGAATCCAGATAGTCCGATGAGTAACCTGAACGATAAAGGTTAACATTTGCAAGTTCTTCTGCAGCGACTATGGATCTACCGGAAACAGGGTGAAACAGTATGGGAAACTGGTGATTCCCGATATATACGGCGTTGGTACCTGATCCCGAAATTACGAGCCCAGAATCGTGTGACCTTGAAGGAGGCAGTGCTTCGATCCCTGCCTGATTCCTAATGTGATCCACACCGAAAATCTTTTCTTTTTTCCCAGTAACCGCTTTCTCTTTTTCCGGAACAGGTTTCTTTTCAACAACTTTTTCAATCTTTTCCGGTTTTTCTTTCTTTTCGGTCACCTTTTGTGCAGGTTTTTCAACAGCTTTCGTTTTTACAACGGGAGCTGGAGCTGCCTTTGCCACTCTCTGCTCTATTGAGCTGTAGGAATCACCCTTGGCGTTTTCAGGAATAAGGAAGAAACGTATTTCACTTTTTTCACCTGTGAAATTCACTTGCTTATTGTATTTTTTATATCCTGCCAGACTTATTTCTACTGTGTGATTTCCCTTTTTAAGCTTTGTGATATAGACAAAAGAACCGTCTTTTCTACTCCTTGCAGGATATGGAAAAACCTCTGTCCTGATAACTGCACCGACTATCGGTTTTCCGGTAACTGCGTCAACGACAGATCCAACGAATAGAATATTCTCGCTGACAGCTCCTTTTTTCTCCTCTTCAACTTTAGAAACCTTCTTTTCAACTCCCAGTGACGGCTTATCCTTCTTTGCAGCCTTATCAGCTTCTTCGGACTTAACAGGCGCTTCGACTTTCCTTTCTCCAGGAGCCTTATCTTTCTTCTCCACTGATTTCAGCGTTTTTTTCTCATCGATAGCCTTAGCTGGAAGTGCAGGTTTTCGGGTTACCTTTTCAACGTCTCTGCCACCAACAGCCTTCTTTTCCTTTGCAGGACTCTTTCTCGGTTCAGCTGGAGCCTTTACGGTTTTCTTTTCAACCTTTTCGGGGACCTTTACGGCCTTCTTCTTTTTTGCCTTCTTTACCACCTTTTTCTTCGCTTTTTTCTTCTTTACCTTCTTTTCGGCCTTTTTCTTCTCTTCCTTCTTTTCCACCTCCTCGGTTTTCTTCTTACCTATGGTGTCCGGCTCGAATTTTTTCTTACCGAAGGCGTTTGAAGAAAAAAGTAGTAGAGAGACCACAAGAATAACGAGAATTGACTGTCTCATTCTCCCCTCCCATTCATATCTAATTGAAATGGCTGCAACATTTTTGAAAACAACAAATTTCTCAACGATTTGTCATGCCCATGATAATATCATGCCATATTTTTCAAGTCAAAGTTTCATTTTAGCTTGACATCATTTTTTTTAAAGATAGCATCAATTATGATATTTTAATCATAGAATCCCAAGTATGCTATCGATGAATCACTACTTGAAAATTCTGCCCGTCAGAATTAGGAATTGCAAATATATTTCATGAAAGAAAAGCATATATTTTCGAAGAGGAGGAAAAATTTTTAATGTTAATTAATTTACCACCTCCATCACTTTCACCATTTCCGCTCTATTCGACACCACCGGGAGGTCCGCATTGAAAATCAAAAATCTTATACTATGTTCGATATTAATATTACCTTTACTTGCCATCGCAGAAACGCTCTCTCTTGATGACTGTATCGGCCGTGCGCTGAAGGAAAGTGAAAAGATAAGAGCGGCAGAGTTAACTGTGAAAAAGGCTGAAGATGACAGAGACTCTACATTCTGGCGTTATTTCCCTTCTGCGACCATTGAATTCAAGTACCTCTTCCTCGAATACTGCCCGGAAGCTGAATCACTCGATCTCGCCTTTTCCGAAGCCTATGAGCCTCGAAAAGAGATACTTGACCAAATAAGAGAAGGGATCGTTAGTGGTTTACCTGGCGGAACTGTCCCTCCAGGAATGGAAGACGCACTCGAAGAGACCGTTAGACAAATGGCAAAATCATCACTTTCCGCCTACGACACCACGATTTCCCTACCTGACAAATCGAGAACACTCGAAATTAAAGCTGTACAACCGATAACGCCCCTCTGGAGCGTATACAAAGGTCACCATGCAAAACATCTGACCGTTGAAATAGAGAAACTTAAAGCACAACTTACAAAAGATTCAACAACAGGTAAAATGACCGATTTCTACTACACCTACAATATGTTGTCTGAAATCGAAAAACTTCTTGATGAAACTGAAGCTCAGCTCAAACGTTACAGGGAAAAGGCTCAGACATTTGTTGATGCCGGATTGAGTGATAAAAGATCTGTGCTTAAGATAGAAATTGAGATAGCAAAAGTTGCGAGAGAAAAGCAGGAGATAACAGGGAAAAAAAATGTCGTCAAGACAGCAATATCTCTATTAATTAATATTGACATTGATGATTTTTCCCTTGAAAAACCTTCAGATATGGATATTTCTTTTCAGAAATCGCTGGTTGAACTCTACGAAATTCAGAATGAAAGACGAAAAGAGTTCAAAATCCTGAACCTCTACGATGAAGTAAAAGACGACCTGAGGTCTGTTGCAATACAACCTCTTATCCCGACTCTTGCGCTAACGGCAGGATACAAAAGGGATTGGGACAGCAACATTCTCATGCCTGAGGGCACCTTCTTCTTCGGAGGTGTTGCAACCTGGAATATCGGATTTGATCTTATTTCTAACTTAAAAAGCTACTCCCTCGCGAAAAAAGATAAGATCATTACAAAACTAAAAAATATCGATTCCAAAAAAAGCATGCAGCTTCAGACTGCAAAACTTCACAGCGATATCCTCGTAATCGAAAAGGATATTGAAATATCAGAATCTCAAATAAGTGCGTCAGAAGAAAATGTTCGTATTGAGGAGGAGAAGTACGGAGAAAAACTTACCACCGAAACAGATCTTCTTTCAGCGCGTTTGACTCTGACAAAAGCTAAG
>CALOFP010000002.1:0-337500 GCA_942492635.1 uncultured bacterium | reverse complement strand
GTATCTAATCCCGTTCGCTCCCCACGCTTTCGTGCCTCAGCGTCAGTTATGTCCCAGTGAGCCGCCTTCGCCACTGGTGTTCTTCCCGATCTCTACGCATTTCACCGCTACTCCGGGAATTCCGCCCACCTCTGACATACTCTAGACATGCAGTTTCGAGCGCAGTTCCAAGGTTAAGCCACGGGATTTCACACTCGACATACATGTCCGCCTACGCACCCTTTACGCCCAGTCATTCCGGACAACGCTCGGACCATACGTATTACCGCGGCTGCTGGCACGTATTTAGCCGGTCCTTACTTTGGAGGTACCGTCAGTCCCTGCCGTTACACAGGGGTGTTCTTCCCTCCTTACAGAGCTTTACAATCAATAAGACCTTCTTCACTCACGCGGCGTCGCTGCGTCAGGCTTTCGCCCATTGCGCAATATTCCCTACTGCTGCCTCCCGTAGGAGTCTGGCCCGTATCTCAGTGCCAGTGTGACTGATCATCCTCTCAGACCAGCTACCCGTCTTCGCCTTGGTAGGCCGTTACCCCACCAACAAGCTGATAGGTCGCAGGCTCATCTTCAAGCGGCACCCGAAAGCACCTTTAACATCACAAAGCCAAATGTGATGCGTCATCCGGTATTAGCCCCAGTTTCCCGGAGTTATCTCAGACTCGAAGGCAGATTACCTACGCGTTACTCACCCGTTCGCCACTCTACTCGCTTCCCGAAGGAAACTTTCTCGTTCGACTTGCATGTATTAAGCACGCCGCCAGCGTTCGTCCTGAGCCAGGATCAAACTCTCCAGTTAAATCCTAGTCACGTTTTATCATTGAAATCCTTGCGGATTTCAGTGCGATTTTTTATTTCTTTTGCTGCTGCTCAGTTTTCAATGACCTCGCCTCTCTCCGAAGCGCTCGACTAATATAGCTATCCGACTATCCAATGTCAACTCTTTTTTCAAAAAAAAACCAACCTAACGTTCAACAGCTTGATATAACTAGCTGTTACCCAAACTGATGTTTAAAAAAGAATACTATCCTGAAATCCGCAACTTCTTTTCCCTGTTATTAATATTGTATAGGATAATTTTCCCAAACCCGACGACAAAACATGTTTCATTGAAATCATCATTAAATCCAGTGTAGTAAAGGACAAACCTCTTTTATGAATGGATAAATTCATATCTTAACAAAGAGGACCGGCCTTTCTTCAGTCCAACTCTTTTCTTTTCCCTCTAAACCACAATTTTCTCCCGTCTGGATAAAAAAGGCTTTCTGTATAAGTCAAATTCATGTCACTAAGAATCGCTATCACAGGACTAATCTGGTCAATCAACATGCAATATAAAATAAAGCGAAGCAGATAGAGACAACTCACCAAGTAAAACACCTAACCATCAAGGTTTCAGTTGAACTGTTCTCTTTCTCATGTATAATGATTTCAAACATGAAGGAGGTTCTCTATGTTTGCAGCTATTTTTTCAATTTTCATCATCATTCCAATTGTTGAGGTTTGGCTTTTTCTCACTGTAGGATCAATAATTGGCGTTATTCCTACGATAATGATAACAGTTGTCACCGCCCTGGTCGGTGCGAATCTTGCTCGCCAAGAGGGATTCCAAATTTTCATGAAAGTACAGCAGAAACTGAATAAAGGTGAAGTGCCGGGAAACGAACTGATCCAGGGACTCATGGTTCTAATTGGAGGAATCACCCTTCTCACCCCCGGATTTTTTACCGATTTCCTTGGTTTGACACTACTTATCCCCTTTACCCGTTCACTTTACATTTCTCTTTTTTCTAAACATTTCAAGGGAAACGTTCGATTCGAAAACGGAGACATCTCCGGTAAAATCGAACGGACAAGATCCGATGATGTTTTCGACAACGACGACTTTAACAGTTGAAATCACTTGTCATAAAAACATTCCTGCTTTATTCAAAGATTAATTCCAGAAGTTTAAAAACCCTCAAAATTTAATAGCGTTAAAACTTCTTTTTGTTATAATTTTGTGTTGGAACAAACACAGCTTAAAGGAGTCTATCCATGAAACGAGGAACTCTATTACCCCTTTTCATCTGCTGCGCTCTCCTGTTTTCGGGAGTTCTATACGCAGAAAAATGTTCAAAAGTTGAAAACTACTTCAAGAAAAAAGTGACAAAGGTAAAGAAGGACTGGTCAAAAAATGAAGAGAAGCTTGAAAAGTCGATAGAGAAAATTGAATCAGACATCATGAAAATCGACAAGGAGCAACCTGTTTCCCTTAAAAAACTACATGAAAAACTTGAAAAAAACCGGGTGAGGGACCTTGAAGCTGCCCAGCAGCGCTATGAACGAAGGATAAAAGATGTCGACAACCAGATGGAGATGTTTAAAAAACTTCAATCCAGGAAGATAGAAGACCTTGACAATAAACTTGCATCAATAAAAAAGAATAAGGAAGACGAGGAAAAGAAACTTCAAGATCTTGAAAACGTACGTCAGAGAGTTGAGGATGATTTCAACAAAAAAGACAAGGCGATTATGGACAAAAACGAACGAATCGCCATGACTCAGGAAGATGAAGATCGCAAAATAAAACAAACGCTTGAAAAGGGCTACCAAAAAAAATTCGATGAACTCAACTCCAGATTCTCAGAGTGGGATAAGAAAGAGGAAAAAAAGAAAAACGAAGTAAAGGCTGTCGAAAAGGAAATGGAAGAGTTCGCCCTAAAACAGGCAGATAAGCTATCGAAAATTCAGACAGAGATTGAACAGGAACGGAAGGATCTTGAGAAAAACCTTAAGGACAAAGAACTTGAGAGTGCCTCCGAAAAACTTGATATGAAACTTGCAATGGAGAGCCAGAAGCTTCAACAGGAACTTAAAAGATATACAAAAGCCAATGCTAAAAAGAAAAAGATGGCTCAAGCAAACCTTAAAAAGTTTTATAAGGAGAAAAAGAAGGCCAAAAACCGGAACGATTCACTCATAAACTTGGCGAAAAAGGAAAGGGATCGCAAGCTCGCTTTACTTAAGGAAAATAGAGAAAAACAGAAAAAAATGTGGGAAAAAGACAGGGAAAGACGACAAAAGGCTTTCGAAAAGGATCTTGCAATTCGCTACAAAAATCCGAGAGCAAAAGCTTCGAAAAATATTGATCGCTTAAATATGAAGGTCATAGATATGACCAACAAGGTCGAGGATGAAAAAATTAGACTGGATAACAATCTCTACAGGAAAGAACAGGTATGGAAAAAAATGAAATCGGATGCCAGCGGAGAACTCCGTACAGAAAAGGAAGAAATTGCACTTAAATACGACAACCTGGAGCTTGATGAGAAAAGAAAATTCAACCAGAAACGTGAAAAGTTTCAGCAGAAAAGAACTCAGCTCCTATCAAAACTTTCGAAGGGAAAAGAAAAAATCAAGGATCTTCTCCAAAATATGAAAGAAAAATATGAGGAGAAAAAGAGCGACTGTCAGCAGTAGTATTTATCCCGCCTCTCCTTCTCGATGCCTTTTTACAAAAGATACCTTTTCGAGACGAACTCTGTAATTTTATCAAAACAATCAACGAATCTCTTATTCCGGTTTTATCCAAAAAAGGCTCTCTTTTAAACAAATGTTGAACCTTCTCCAATAAATCAAAAAAACCAATCGAAACCTAATACAAACCACCATGTTTATTTTCTTGACGTTTTCCTCAAGAAACTTTACAATTCAACAATCAATAACAACTGAATTATATTACTAATTTTACTCGGGAGGGAGAACAATGAAAACTATATTGATCTTAATTTTTTTCATGTCCTTTATTTTCTCATCATGCATTTCAGAAGAGAACGATGGCGAAATATGTGAAAACGGATTGGAAAAGTGTGGTGACGGAAAAGTTATGTTGTGTAATTTCGACTCTTCATGGGTAGTTTCCGATGACTGCGCAGCAAGAGGCGCAACATGTATTGAAGATTCTTTCATACACTGCTCAGACGCAACCGGGATGGCAAATGATGAAGGTAACGATAAAAAGAACGACGAAGATAACGGTTCTGACAGCCTTGATGACAGCTCAGAAAAAAACGACTCCATTAACGGATCAGACGATACCGGTCAAAGTTCAGATTCCGAAAACGAAGATGACGAATCACCGGATAAGATAGACAACGACGAAGGGACGGATGATAAAATCGATAAGGATGGTGATAAGGATGACTCCGACAGCTCTTCTCCCGCTAATCCTTCCTGCAACGATTCCATAAAAAACGGTACGGAAACCGATGTGGACTGCGGAGGAAACTGCGCTCCTTGTCAAACGGGAAAAGAGTGTTCAACGAATTACGACTGCGAAAGTTTCATCTGCACTGAGGGTGTCTGTCAGGAAAGCTCCTGCGACGACGGAATAAAAAACGGCCACGAAAGCGAGATAGACTGCGGGGGAGCCTGCGAACCCTGCGGTGTAGGTCAAGGTTGCAACAACCATCTGGACTGTTCTACAAAATCGTGCATCAATTCTGTCTGCACCGAACCTTCCTGTTCAGACCTTTCGAAAAACGGAGACGAAACCGGCATCGATTGTGGCGGTCCGACATGCGATTTATGCCGAGGAGGAATGCACTGTGAGTTCGGATCCGACTGCGAAAGCGGCATCTGCAATCAGAACATCTGTCTGGAGGGGTGCAATGTTCTGAATAATGGAAGTGCTCAAGGAGGTCTTTCCGGGTGGGATCTTTTTGAGAACGGTGGCGACGGCTGGACTGTGATATCTACTAGATGTCCTGATGAAAGAGAAAAACATGCATTTGTTACTTCCCACCAATGGAATAGAAAAAGACAGACAGTAAACCTCTCAAACGTAGGATACTCCGTTGAACAATTGGCTACTCGCCCAGAAATCCTTGTCGGAGAATGGTTTGTCAGACAACAGTACGGAGGTGATTTTTACTCCTTGTCGGCTAAAATAGTTGCTGAAAACGGGACTCAGATCGACTCTTTCTCAACAGGGAATAAAACCGTCAATGAAAACTGGATATTCGAGCAGCACACATTTTCAAGCTATTCATCAGCAATTGAGAGAATAATTTTTGAAGACGGCGGGAAAGATTCCGAAAACTGGGGAGGACATTACGGAGCGATTCTTGACGGCGCCAAAGCCACAGTTCTTGGATTTCACTGTCCCAGCTGTTCTGACAACTATAAAAACGGTGATGAAACGGCTGTCGACTGTGGTGGAAGCTGCAAAAAATGTGGCGATGAGCTGTGTACAAATAATTCGGAGTGCATGAGCGGAATTTGCCAGGGAACAAAATGCACAGTTCCCAACTGCAGTGATTCCGTTCGTAACGGGAGTGAAACAGATATGGATTGCGGTGGATCATGCGTTCCATGTCATAGAACAAAACACTGTGTTATTAACGGAGACTGTTTAACCGGAAATTGCACGGACGGACTCTGCATCTAATTTTCTTTTCCATTTTCTCTCTCGATAGACCATCTTTTTCATCATTTTCCGAAAGATTCTTATATCTTCAATTTTTTACAATGGGACAAACATCAAGACTAATTTGAAAAAGAATCCATTATATCTATAATGATCCGGAATTATTCACGGGGTGAACTATGTCCAATGCTATTTCCCGCAGCGAGATTCTTCACGGCAGGATTTTCCCTCTCATGATGAAGCTGGGCTGGCCGGTAATGCTGGCAGCTGTTCTCGAAACTGTTTATCAGCTTACAGACACATTCTGGCTCGGCAGACTTTCCGGCTCGG
Organism: uncultured bacterium; assembly: GCA_942492635.1. Taxonomy (GTDB): domain Bacteria; phylum UBP6; class UBA1177; order UBA1177; family CALOFP01; genus CALOFP01. The sequence goes on along the minus strand of CALOFP010000002.1, from coordinate 331,763 downwards.
AGTCAGGAAACGCTGTCGCGGGGCTTCAAGTCGGCTTTCCACTGATATGGTTTTTCATCTCCTTTGCCGGCGGTTTCGCAATGTCGGGAACGGCCCTTGTTTCGCAGTACACCGGTGCCGATGAGAAGAAGAGCGCAAACCTTGCTGCTGCACAGGTTTTAAGCACATCAATCATCAGCGGAACGGTAATCTCCATCACAGGCATCCTTTCGCTGCCCTTCCTGGTTCCTTTGATTACGGATATCTCTTCCATCGCAACACCTGCAACAGATTATCTGACAGTCTTCTTCGCAGGCATGCCATTCTTTTTCACATTCGCCGTTTTCAGGATAATAATGACTGCCGGCGGTGATACAATAACCCCGATGTGGGTTGTTCTATTTTCAAACATAGTAAACATGGTTCTCGATCCCCTCCTGATTCTGGGTTTCGGCCCTATTCCAGCAATGGGAGTAAAGGGTGCGGCCTTGGCAACAGTTATCTCTTCCGTCATTTCATCATCCATCGCCATATACATCCTGATGAAGGGAAAGGCAGGGTTTTATTTAAAGCCCGAAGATCTTGTCCCCAGAATTTACTGGATAAGGAAAATCTTCAAAATCGGACTTCCTGCTGCAATCGGCCACAGCGCCGAGGCCTTCGGATTCATTCTCCTCACCGCCATAATCGGAAGACTCGTAAATGCAAGAGAGGCTCTCGGAGGATATGGAATAGGCAACAGAATCATAAGCCTGGCGTTTATTGCGATTCAGGGACTCGGACAGGGACTTTCGACGATCATTGGTCAGAGCCTGGGCGCGAAAATGATGGATAGGGCAAAGCAGGCCGCATTCAGGGGGATAGGAGTTCTCTTTCTTATTCTTTCAGTTGAAATGGGAATTATTGTTCTGTTCAGGCATCAACTTATCTCCATTTTCATTCCTTCAGAGCCCACCATTATCGCAGAGGGCGCGAACTTCCTGCTCTATTTCGGCCTGTCAGTTCCCATGTTCGGGATTATTCGAGGCATAAACGCATCCTTCAACGCCTCCGGCGTAAACGTACCGGTGATGATAGTCAGCTTTCTGAGATTGTGGGCATTCAGGCTTCCCCTGGCCTATCTTTTCGGCTTTTTTCTCAACTACGGATCAACCGGCGTATGGACCGGCATGGGTTTGAGCAACATACTGACTGCTTTTGCAGCAGTTCTTCTATTCTTTCGCGGCAGCTGGAAAAGAAGTATCACCGAACCCGCAGAATCCTGAAGTTGAAACATTACTGAGTGCGGTCAGAAAAGGCCTTCGTTTATGAAAAGTCATAACGGCGAGGACAGTTTTTGTGTTAATTTGAGATTAAATCCAAAGATATTTATCGATAATTTTTAAAAAAACGGGACTCCGGTACGGCTTTGCAATAGAAGCTTACCTTTTCGGACCGGGCTGATTGCTTTTTCCAACATCTGAAAAATTCAATGAAAATCTAATCAAGCAGTTGATTGTGCATATGGAATCTGTACGAGGCAGTAAAAAAGATTCTTGTGATTGCTATAAGAAATTCGGAATTGAAACAGTATTTCGAATTGACTCTACTGGGTAAACTTTGAACCGGTAGCGATTTCCGCCATGTTGTAGATCTGTGAACGCATTCCGTCCAGATTGTTTAGAATATCTACATAGTAAACTGCTGTCTGAGAACGACAGACTTTCTCTCTCAATCTTTCGAAGTGGGCAAGTTTCGCATCCTTTACAAGTGATTTTACCCGCCTTCCGATGACATTCGCCTCTTCCATAAAGTTTTTGTCGGCTTTCGGACCCTTTTTGAATTGATCCATGGTCTTCCTGAAAAACTCTATGTTCTCATCGAGAATTCTGTTGGCATTGTCCCTGGCTTCATCTGTGAGGGCAGACCCCTTCCTCTCGATCTTATCGAGAATAAGTGTAATATGCTCTATGAAATCTGCCATTTTCTCAAGATTATGCGCATAACTCATGTAGTTTCCCACCATTGATGCATCATTCTGGGAAAGGGCACGGGAAGAAAGGGCAACGAGAAATTCGGTGATGTACAACTGATATTTATCGATAATATCTTCATTTTTAAGAATTTTTTCACTGCATTTTCGCAGTTCGTCCTTCGAATTGGACAGATCTCTAAGCAGTATGACGCTTTCAAGAATCCTGTCGGACATAACTCCCAGTTCCTTTTCTGATTCTATGAGACCGATTGAGGGTGTCTCAAGAAGATTCGCATCGATATTGAGGAATCCGGAAGGACGAAGCTTTTCACCTTCCCGCTCAGGAATTATCTTTTCACACAGAGTGGCGAGAATCTTTATGAAGGGAATGAAAACGATAACCGCCGTAATGTTGAAAACTGTGTGGGCAAGAGCGATATGTTTCGGAACATACTCCACAAGGGTCGCATCTCCCGGAAGAAGCACGTTGATGAAGGCAACAAACGGATAAAAGAATATGAGAAAGAAAACCACACCAATGACATTGAACAGTGTATGGGCAAGCGCGGTTCTCTTTGCAGCGGTGGAAGCACCGATGCTCGCAAGGATAGCAGTGATTGTCGTTCCGATGTTTCCACCGAGAACAACTGCAACACCTCCCTCGAAGTTGAGAAGTCCCTGGGAGGCGAGTGCGATTGAAATACCGATCACGGCGGAACTGGATTGGACGATTAGGGTTGCGAGAGTTCCGATGGCAACTCCGAAAACGACCGAAATAAAAGAGGAACCATCAATCTGGCGAAACATTTCTATGAAGGCGGGCGACTCTCTCAAAGGAGCAAATCCCTGCTTCATGATCTCCATTCCGAGGAAAAGAATACCGAATCCAAATATAACTTCGCCGATGTAGTGCCAAATTTCCCTTTTTGAGAAAAATCTTGTGAGAACACCCACTCCGACAAGGGGAAGTGCAATGTACTTGATCGTCTTGAATGAAACAATCCAACCTGTAACGGTTGTTCCCACGTTTGCACCGAAAATAACGCCTATGGCCTGAGTCAGCGTCATAAGTGTGGCGTTGACGAATCCGACTGTCATAACCGTAGTAGCCGAACTAGATTGAATGATAAATGTAACAAGGAAACCTACGAGTATTCCCATGAAACTATTGGACGTAAGAAATCCGAGGATCTGCCTAAGTCTGTCTCCTGCGACTTTCTGCATACCCTCACTCATAACCTTCATCCCCATCAAGAACAGTCCAAGACCGCCAAGAAACTGGGAAAAGATTTGAAATGCACTCATTAACACCTCTCTAATGGAATTGTAACAAACTTCTGTTCAACGCTAGTTACCATAATGCTTTTGTAAAAGCAACTGTTTGGCCTTTGATTTTTGAACTTGTTTTATTTTTCTGGAAATTTCCCGCGTCAGTGTTATCATTCCAGCATGAGACTTTTACTTATTATCTTCATTCTTTTAACGGCCGTTTCAATTCAGGCTCTTACGGTAGTTGTTCCGAAAGCTCCGCCGGCAATTCCTCTTGTAAAGGCTGCCTCGGGAAAAAGCAATATAAAACTGGTATTTTACAGAAATGTACTCACCGAGGTTCTTCCCAGGATTGTGAGAGGTGAGCGAGCTGTCTACATGATTCCCGTAAATGTTGCTGCAAAGCTACGTAACAGGGGAAAAAAAATAAAGCTTCTGGCGGTAACATCCACGGGCCTGCTTTCAATTGTGTCCAGAAATAAGATCACAAAAACGCTGACAAATCTCAACAAAAAGAAGATTTACATACCCGCTCCGGGGTCTTCACCCGATATTGTATCGAGATATCTCTTTAAAAAAGCGGGAGTCACTCCGGTAATCGGATACAGAAGCGCACCCGAAGCCGCGGCCCTCTATATTCACGGAAGAATTGACACCGTGATTCTTCCGGAACCCTATGCAACACTTGCTGCAACAAAAGGAAAGGAAACAAAATCCGTTATTCAGCTGCGTGATATTTGGATGAAGAGTGAAAAGGGCTCTGGAATTCCTCAGACAGCCCTTGTAACTTTTCAACCTGAATCAGAAAAGGAGAAAAGAGAGATAGAAAATTTTCTTGAACAACTTTCCGATTCAGTTGCCTGGGTTAATTCTCACCCAGCGGATTCAGCAAAATATGCAAAAAATCTCATCGGCCTCGATTCAGCAATCGTCTCAAAATCGATTCCGAGAATGAATCTCTCGGCAATAACCGGTTCAAAGATAAGAGAAAGCGTACGCCCCTATCTTGAAAAACTACTTAAACTCAATCCAGCATCAGTCGGAGGAAAACTGCCCGATGAAGGTTTCTACCCTGACAGATAGAGTTCTTCTGATCACGTTTCTAATCGTCATTTACCACATGCTCTCCTCATTCAGTTCGCCACTGATCCTCCCTCCGGTTGCGGTCATTCTCTCGAGCCTGAAAACTATTCTCACTTCAGGTGATTTCTTCCAGACCGTCGGAATCACCCTTTTTCGAACTGTAATCGCCCTGATCATCGCAATCCCGATCGGCGCAACAACCGGAATCGTTCTCGGTCTCATTCCCCGAGTTCACAAACTCTTCAGACCCCTTTTCCAGTCTCTTCAATCCACGCCTGTCATCTCCTGGCTTCTGCTTGCACTGCTCTGGTTTGAGGCTACCAATGTTCCGATCCTCGTAATCATCCTCTCGACCCTTCCCATAATCGTCATCAACGTTTCCGAAGGCACCATGAGAGTCGATCCGAAACTCATTGAAATGGCGGAAGTTTATAAAGTTCCCAAAAACAGGATCATTCGCCGAATCTACCTTCCCTCTGTTTTCGGTTATCTTCTCAGCTCGATACGAATAGCGGGAGGACTCGCCTTCAAAGTCGCCGTCATGGCCGAGGTTCTTGCCAATACCGGAAAGGGAATCGGAGAAAAAATGAACTGGGCTAGAATAAATATCGAAACAGCCAACCTGATTGCATGGACCGTTGTTGTGATCGTAATGAGCGTATTGACAGATAGAGTTCTACTTGCTGTTTTCGACAGGAAGGTGGGAAGATGAATATCAAAATTGAAAACATATCAAAATCTTTCGGCAGTAAAAAAGTTCTAAATGAAATATCCTTATTTCTTGAAAAAGAAAAAACCACAGTACTTCTGGGACCTTCAGGTTGCGGAAAAAGCACTCTTCTCCGCATAATCGCGGGATTGGAAGAAGCGGACTGCGGATCGATTTCGCAGATGAAAGAAAATTTCGGATTCGTTTTCCAGGAAGAACGGCTTCTTGACTTGGGTACTGTTGAAGAAAATCTCAAATTTGTCGCCGGCAATGAAATAGTGAAGAGCGATCTCTACAGCTCTGTCCTCTCTCTTTTAAAGATTAAAGAACTGGAAAAACGGCAAGTCGGAAATTTAAGTGGCGGAGAACGGCAGCGAGTGGCCATCGCCCGTGCATTTCTCTACAATTCCGACACAATTTTGATGGATGAACCGTTCAAGTCCCTAGATCCGGTGCTCAAATCGGGAATATTAAAAGATATTCTCAGACTGCTGAAAAATCAACCTCGTACGATTCTCCTTGTCACCCACGACATAAAGGCGGCGGTTACTCTCGGAAACACAATCCATCTCCTTTCAAGGAATCCCTCCACAATTGTCAAAAGTGTTGTTGTGCCTCAAAAGGCTGACTGTGAAGAAATATCCTTCGAAAGCATTCTCCGCATGGAAACCGAACTTTTCCGCGATATGGAGCAGATTCAGGAGCTTGAGACACCATTTTCAAGTTAAAACCTCTCCCAAGTAATATTTCTTTATGGAATTATTTTTTATCGCTAAAAGAGTTGCTGTCCCTCTAAGAACATTTTCTCATTAGAAGGGTCCGTCACATTTTTTTCCCCATACAAATTGCCGACAGCAATTCAGAAGCTGTTACCGATTGGAAATTAAAATAAATACCAAAGAGAAGGATGGATCATATACAATTTTTTCTTTACGAAGGATCAAGAATCGACATTGAATAGAAAAAGAATTTTCAGCTAAACATTCTCCTAAAGCATTCTAGAATAACGTTACTTGATCGAGTTAGGTCAATGAATAGTAAGAGATATTTTATATAGTGCAGAAGAAAAATATATTACTGACGGAACCAAATCTCTTTGTGGCCGAAGATCTCAAGAAATGAGTAGATGACAACTTCAGCCTTGTCACCTTTGCCCGTCACTTTCATTGTGAAGTATTTGACTTTGCCGGTAAACGGATTGAGAAATCGACCTTCACCGTTGTCCTCTGTCCAGAGCAGTTCCAATCCAGCTATGGACTTATCCTTCCACCACTGGGGGCATTTTCTGCAAAAAAAAGGAACTTCAGCATTTTCGGGTTCCTGAAACCCCATCATCGTGCCCGTCACCTTTTTCCTGTTTTCAAGAATTCGGATCTGGGCACGAACTCCGGAATCGTCAAGATTTTTAGAAATCCACACTCCGCTGAGTCCGTCAGCGAATAGAGGGCTTACCATCATAGAAAAGATAAAAAGAGTAAGAAGCGGCAAGCGATATTTCATTTACTGTTACTTACCTTCCACAAGTTTATCCACAGCTTCTGCGATTTTCAGGTAGCCGGTGACGCCGACGAATGTCTCGACCACTTTTCCCTTGTTGAAAAGAATTATTGTCGGAACCGATCTTATACCGAATTCGGCAAGAACCTTCGCTTCCTCATCCTGCGATACATCAAACGCGCCTACGCGGACCTTTCCGTTGTAATCCGTTGCGAATTTAGTGATGGTTCTGCCCATCTGAGAACATGGAGCACATGTCGGAGAGTAGAAATCGACAACAACCGGAACCGGAGAATTCATAACAGACGGTCGGAAGTTATCAACAGACAGTTCCGTAGGAAGAATTCTCTTTTTCAATTTTAAAAAGTTAAACAAACCCATATTCACCTCAGCTAATTTATAATTACCAAACTACATCCGGAGTTTTTCACAACCCTCTTATGGTCATTAATATTATCCGCAACCGCGGGGTTGTCAATATCAATATCCCTGTAAAAGGGTTCCCCAGACTCCGAATCTATTCCGCTGCAACCACTTTCACATGCTTTCTTAACTGCTTCCAGGGCATTAATTCTTCCGTACCCGTAAAAATCACTATGTCCCCTTTCATCGTATTGAGCCTCAATCGGACTAACCCGATCGGCAGTTAATTGTATAATATTTTGTACTTTCTTAGCCGACAGATCAGGGTTCGCACCAATGATCAAACCGGCTATAGCCGAAACCATAGGTGCTGATGCCGATGTCCCGCAGAATCCGGCATCGTATGAACCTCTACTGTATCCGAACTCGCCAGAGACATCTGTTGTCCATATGGGATCTTTCAAACCGTAGAGATTTTCATGATCAAATATTGAGCCCGGATCAATATCGCAACTCGGCGCCATTATATCCAGTGAAGCCCCGAAATCACTGTAGACGGCTCTCTGACCTGTTGCATTCACAGATCCAACTGCAATAACATCGGGATGGGCTGCAAATCCGTCAAAACTTTTTACATCATCTATGGATTCATTACCGTTACCAGAAGCGAAGACAATAACCGTTCCCCTTCCGTTTCTTCCTTTTTCAACAGAGTTTTCAACAATCTCTTTCAACGCCTCGGGCATATCCATGTAGCCCCAATTGTCCGTAGGTCCGTAACTATTGGAAATAACGTCGACATTCATATCGAGAAGAAAGTTAAAAGCATCTACCAACTGAACTGTGTTAAGAAATCCGTCACCGATAGCAACCGGAACTACCATACAGCCGGGACAGACGCCGGAGATTCCGATTCCGTTTCCGGATTCCGCCGCGAGAACACCGGTGACAGCAGTTCCATGAACAAACTTATGTGAATATAGAGGTACATTGTCTCCATCAACTGTATCGTATCCCTCAAGAAACTTTTCAACGAGATCCTCGTGTTTTAGATCGAAACCGTCGTCAATAACCCCGACGACGACGCCTTTTCCTGGATCAAGCCCCAGCTCTTTTATGAAGTTAATCGAGTCTATTATGGAAGAATCGTCACCTTCCCTTCCGTAGCGTCCATCGTTTTCCAGATACCACTGGAATTTTTGAAAAGGATCATCACTACCCTTCACCTCACTATTCCAGAAAAAGTCTGGTTCCGCCCATCGCACAGATCCCTCGGAATACATCCTTGAAGAAACCGAAACGGGATCGGAAGACCTGAAAAGATAGGCGTTTCGGGCCCTTGGAATCTTTCTTATCAACTCCAGCTCATACCTTTCAGCTACAACATTCGGTTTTTCTGATTCATGAAGGGAAGCTGTCAGATATCCGGAGAGTTCTACAACACCATCAAATCCTTCGATGTATCTTTTATTTGAACAGGATCTTGTTGAAAGTTTTTGAACATTGATCTTCTTACCATTCTTAAAATAGTAATCGGAAGAATAGCATCTTGCTGAGATGATTAGAATAATGAATAAATATTTTAAACTTCTCATAATTCACCTCATAAAAAAAGGAGGGCTCCAAGGAGCCCCCCAATAATTCGAATCAACTCAGATTAGAACCAATTTACGTACTGTACCGCTGATTTGAAGTGGTAGTTTACAAAAGAGTTCATCTGGTCAAGAGTTGTTTCCATGATGGTCAATTTCTGGTTTGAAGGATCGGCTGTAAGATCACCTTTACCGGCCTTTCCAACAAGCTTAAGATTGTAAACAAGTCTGAAAGCAGGAGACTGTTTGGAGTATGTAGTTCTGAAATACTCCCTGAGCAACTGATCAGGATTGTTCTCAAATTCATCACCAACGCCATCAAACTGTGGTGAAAACAACTTCACTCCTGACTCGGCCTTTGTGTAGTTCCTTATACACCAGAGTTTGTCGTTCTCGACTTCTGCACCGCCTGCATCTACGTGAGTGCCTTTGTTACAAAGCTTCCAGTGAGCAAGAAGCTCTCTGTCAACTTTTGACATCTGGATTGAAGGAATTTTTGCTCTGTAGTAACGGTTACCCATGTAGTTAAGAGCTTCAATTTCATCAACATCAGCTTCAGGATAGAGATTTTTCTCGTGGGAATTGTAAGTCATTGTGTAGAAAGCAAGGAGGATTGTTGTATCCGCACTTGTATTCATAACACTACCCATTCCCCAATAGAGAGGATACATCTTATCGAAGTACTGCCAACCTGCATGGATCGGTTCGTATACTGCATCGGGATCATTGGGATCAACAAGTTCCGAACAGATATTTACAGGTACATTTCTCTTCCAGAAACTATTGTCCGTTCCGTCATAAAGAGCAAGCTCACCAAAACGAAGCAGGTAGTTAACCGGAAGCTGAGCTTTTACAATATCCTTGGAACTAAGCTTCTGGAACTTAACGTCTCCAGATCTCTTAACACAGTAAGGTGAGAGAGAAGCAATAGAATCTTCATTTGCAATGTCGGCAAACATTGTGTACATAACCTTCTCGATACCCTTGGCCTGAGTATAGATAGAGTTCGACATGCTTTCTCTTCTGTACTTACCACTGAACCAGCCGGTGTTTGCTATACCGTTTGCAGCAATCATCTGATCAACGGCCCATCCTCTTCTCTGGATTTTTTCATAATAGATCTCAGGATTATCCTGAATATCGTATCTTTCCTTATGGTAACGACCGATCTGAGCATTAACGTCAACCACAGGAACGTCGAATGCGTTGGCGATATATTCAGCACTTGCAGCATAGCTACTTACCCTGTACATACCTTGCTGATTTCCTCCGATTCTTTCCTTCTCGAAAGGATCGTTGCCGGCTTTAAACATAATGTATTCAGTAACATCAGGTCTGTAGAGCATATCGAACATAAGAGTATTAACACCCTCCATACCAGCTATGAGATAGTCTCCAGGTCCGAGAGGTGTAAGTGTCTCGAGATCGCCGTTTTCATTCAGCCAGTACTCAATACCGTCAGTAGCTTTGATGTAATCGACACAAAGAGGATCCGGACCGAAATCCTTGTAGTCACCCTGTGTGTTTTCTGCAATTACAACATTCCTACAGTTAGAATAGTTTGAAGGTACGGTTGTAAATGTACCTGGACTATTAACGGGGAAGTGCTTCCACCAGCCGTAGAAGGCGTTATAGTTAAGATCGAGCATGTAGTGAAGGTACTTGGACATCTGGAAATATGTGTCTATAAGAACACGATATGATGTGCTTCCTCTGAAATCACGGAATCTCGGATTACCCCTTCTGAAATAGCGAAGGAAGTAGAAAGAATCCGCCTGAGCTCTCATTCCACGAATCATATCGGCACCGGACATACCGGAGTCGAAAACCTTATTGGCAGGCTCGTCATTCTGCTTCTCATCTGCAAAGAAAAGATATTTGTGGATGATGGGGTCGCTGATAAGAAGACCTTTGGCCCTTTCTTTTGTAGCGAGACCGGGTGCGCTTGCATCATTTGATGGCATGCTAATTCCCATCTTCGGATCGTATTTCGTGATTGCCGGAACAATAACGATCTTTTTTCCTCCGTTGGGAAGCCTTGATTCGATCCTTTCATTCTGAGGTACTGTTGTAAGAGTTCCGTCCTCTTCAATGAAAGGAGTGTTAACAAGTACGGGGTATTTGTATCTTGGATCTCTTATACCGAACGCGTTGGTGGCATCCATCGTTATCGAACCGTCATCCTTCAGGTTGTACTTTTCAAGAGAACGTCCGTAGACCATCTTGAAAGCAGCATAATCATACTTACCAAGGCCAACAGAGTGAATGTATGGTTCTCTCTGGTATTCCATTACGGAACTGTAGGTATAGTAGTTCATATCTGATACGAAACGATCCTTGTCGTTTATCTCCGGATCTTTGTCCGTATTGATAACCTTATCTCCTCTCTTGTAGCGGAAAATTTTCTCTCCAAGAGTAGCCATTTCAAAATGGAACTTATCGAGATTTTCTTTTCTTGCATCAAGTTCTTTCTTTCTCTGAACGAACTCTTCAGGGATAATTCCCTTATCAACCGTATCGAGGATTGCAGCAAGTTCTTCATCGAATTTTTTGTAGTCACTAGCAAGCTTTTTTCTCTCTTTCCAGCGCTCTTCATCGTTATCGTAGTTGTACTTTTTATATATAGGTTCAACAAACTTTTCTTTAACGTCGTCCATGAATCTAGGATAGTTCTCCTTGGAGAAGTAACGATCGTCATAGTTTGTGATGTCAGCCGAACCTATGAAGTTGTGTCTGAGACCAAGTGTGTGTCCCATCTCGTGCTGTGCAACACCCTTGTAAAGAAGAAGCTCAAGGTCACGATAAATTGAAGCTATGTAAGCATCGTTATCATCTTTATATTTATCTCTTCTTTCTCTAAGGAAGTGAATAAGAGCACCATCGAGAAAACTTGCTTCGAAGTAACCCTCTTGGTCTCTCTTTACCTGACGATCCATCTCATCTTTCATGAACTGTCCCATTGAGTAGAACGGAGTCATGATTGTCTTCATGTCATCATCATAAACATCGCCCTGCTCGATCCATGGGAAGAGAGTCTTTCTAACTGAATATGGAACCATCTCTGTTTCCCAGCGTGTTCCCTTAATCGAGTTAAGGTTAAATCTATTTTTGCTTGTAAGATCTTCTCTGAGTTTAGCACTCAACTTGAGGAAATCTTTCTCAACAGGCTTATCGTTTCCAAGAACAAGTTTATGTCTATTTGCTTTCATATAATCACGGATTTCAGCCTTAACACTCTCATCATCTGTAGAACGAGTAAGTGTGTTGACTCCCGGATTGTTATTGAAAATTACCTCCGGGTGATCCTGATAATCAGGGTTAAGAAACTGTTCCCAATCCCATTTTGCTGGATCTGTATCGTCCATTGTAAGACGTGCAAGCTCAACAGCTCTTGTTGCAACCCACTGGAGTACAGAACCGGCTATCTGAGATCCACCGGAAAGACTCTCACCTGTTTCAGGGTTGATTGACCACTGGGAAACACCGAGAATTCCGTATTCTGTCGGAGTGTCAACCCAGTTGAGCATTGCAACAGTGTGATCACCGAGCTCGTATTTGTGACGAAGCTTAGGCGCACCAACCTTATCGATCTTACAAGTTCTCTCTTCGCTCTTTACACATGCAACCTTAACCTTTACAGGATAAGCAGCTTTCTTACAGGCTTCGTCTTTCTTAATGATTCTACAATCGAAACCTTCACCTCTCCACTCTCTGTTGTACTCTTTTTCCCACTTAGCTTTCATCACAGCTGCGTTTGTCTCACAGTTGCTGAAGTAGGAGAGTTTGTCCGGAGAAGCTTTTTCCGCATCTTCGTTGCTGACACAGATGAAAAGAGCGTTCTCCTCACCGTTCAGCTGATCATCATCATAATTGTTGTAGTCTCTGTTGTGTTTACCGTCTCTTGCCTCGATATGACCCACTACAGGGTTTTCGATTATAGCAACGATGTCATTTGTATAGTTGTCTTCCTTTAATGATCCATCCCAATTCTGAATTCTTCCTGCAGACTCTGGGATAAAACACTGTTCTTTCCAATTATCTATAGCATTTGCAAGGTTCTGACTGTCAATGATTTTGTAATCATCAGTGTCTGCTTTGTAGTCACAACCTGGAGCTCTGTTAGGATCATACTTTCCTTCGTTGTTAAGACACATCCACCAGTCAGTAGATCTGCTTCCGTCGGCTCTCATGAAGTCCTTGATCTCATTCTTGAGCGCCTTATCGCGATACCACTTGAAGAATACACGTGTATCACTGTTCGGAGCCATAGCCGCAAAACGAGCTGAAAGCATTGAGTGGTTGTAATCCTTGATGATCGCACAGTCGATAGGAAGCATTCTGAGAGGAGTTACAGGAGAAGAAGCTGTAGCAAGCTTCTTCTGGTAGTGAACCTTCTTATCAACACAAGCTTCATACTCATCGGCAAATGTCTTGAGCTGCCCCATTACGTCTTCAGCACTTCCTTCGGTAACAACCCAATTTGCGTCGTCACATGTCTGGTTCCACTTCACGCCGTCGTTTGTCTTGGTTCCCCAAGCGATGTTGAAGTAGTTTGCAAGACGGTGGTAGTTCTCTTCTTTGTATCCGTTTTCAGGATCGTATCCTTTGAATCTTGAAAGGAAGTAACCGAATTTTCTGAAAAGTTCGTCCGGATGTTCCATAGGACGGAAACCATTGTCTTTTGAACCCTTCTTCCAAGTCCACTTCTGTGTTTTTGGATCGTATGTCCTACGTCCATAAACATCACGGTTAACCTTTCTGAAGTAGTGACGGTAAGTAATTGTGTTGGGCTCCATCGGATAGAACTCGTCAATGTCGTCCCATGTGTAGTAGGAACCGTGAGGTGTCTTGTCGAGGAACTCCTTGTTGTAGAACTGGAACCACTCAACTTCCTTCTGAGGATCTTTTGCAGCTACCTCTGTATAGTTCTTAGGATTAACGTAGGAACCGTCGTGTGCATAGAACTCAAGGTTGTAGTACCCGGCAACACCGGAACGGAAGTACGGGTATCCGAAAAGTGCGTTAAGACTCTGATACTTGAGCTCGAAGTTGATTGTAGCACTTCTGCTCATATCAATCTGGAAGTAACGTCTCTGGTGCCATGGCCTGTCTCTGTTTGTTGAGAGCAAAGGCATATCCTCTCCGGTAGTGGGATTTTCGGCAGGTACGATATCGTAGTGATCATAGATCGGATAAGTTAAAACCGGAGTTTCGTTAATTATCGGTACCTCTGCGGAATTTGTAACCGAAAGAAAATCGTGAACGTTGTAGGCAATAAGCCAGTTCTCTGTAATCTTCCATTTAATGATCTTACCGTCACTGGACTCACCGATGAATCCATAATCTGCCTGATAAGGAAGATCCGTAACGGTCATTCTGTAGAAAAACTCTCCTTCGAAGAGTTTTTTGTCAAGAGCCCTTTCCGGGGACTTGTCGACTGCGTCCCGCTCGGTGGCACATGATGTCATCATCAGGATGCCACACAAAGCGAGCGCCAATGCAATCGCTTTTTTGAAGTTACTCATCAAATCACCTCCAATAAGTGGTTAAAAACTATAGTTGTAGCCTATATTTGCCGAAATTGTAGAGAACTGCGGAGATCCCGGGTAAAGCCAGTCATCACCGTAGCCACCAAACTTACGATCACGGCCTCTTGTAGAGAATCCGAGACCGAAATTGAAATCTCTGTAGCTGTATCCTGCGCTTGCAGAGAAAACGAGAACCTGTTTCCATTCCTGAAGCTCTACGTAATCCCACTGAGAGAATTTGTCTGTATCGTAGGACTTTGAAAACTGCTGTGAGAATCCGAGTCTCAAACGGACACCCTTGTATGCAAGCGAAGCGCTATAACCAGAAGAGATAGTCCACGGGTTGATTCTGTAGAGAGGTTCGTTCTGAAACTCATCGAACACATGATCTTCTTCAGAAAAAGTGTAACTGAATCCAGGTCTCCACCCTATTGTAAGAGAGAGATCCTTTGCAACCTTGAAAGAGCGTGAAAAGCTAACACCTGCATTAACCTGTGCTCTCAGCTCCTGTTCCCATGCGTATTTGGATGTTCCGAAGAAAACTCCTGTCAAAGATGGTGCTACCTTTATCTCAAGAGGAGCTTTAAATCCCCTTGAAAGAGTAAGAGAAAGCGGCGCACCATCGAACTCGTAAAAGCTCTCTTCATCTTCATTGTAGGGATCCTCGTCGGTACTGACTTCTCTGTCATACTGGAGAGAATATGAAAGACCCGCACTCAGTGAAGCATTCATACTCCATGGAAGATTTGCACTGAACGTACCGGTAAGTGAATAGGCAAAGTTCTTTCGATCTGCATTGATACCGTGCACGAAGCCGTTGCTGATTCCAACACTGAATCTTTTTGAATCCTCCTTGTCTTCGTTTTCGTCCTCTTCCTCCTCGGAAGCGGACTCTTTCTTGGATTCGTCGACAGCAACCTCAACTTTCGGCTCTGCCTCGTCAACTTTCGAATTTTCTGAAGCATCAGCCTTTTCAGCCTCTTTCTTCGAATCTTCGCTTGTTTCCTTTTCCTCGGAATCCTTCTGCTCTTCAGCCTTCTCAGATTCCTCTTTTTTCACGGAAGTCTCTTCTTTCTTTTCTTCCGAAGTCTCTTCCGCAGACTTCTGATCATTCTCTTCGGTTTTCTTTTCATCTTCAGCCGAATCTTCTTTCTTTTCTTCAGCTAAAAGTGAAAAAGAAAACAAAAGGAGAAAAATCACCAGATAGGTTCCAACCTTTTTCAAACGAGCCTCCTTATATTTTTATCGCTTGTAAAACCGTACTCAGCGTGAAAAAGTTATAAATCCCTGTTGAGCTTGTCAACCTTTTCCCAGCCCAAAAACCCAAAAAAGAAACAAGCAACTAACGGACCAAACTTTTTTCCCCTGTAATTTCAAGCAACTTTAAACAACATCAAAGTCTGACGCTTCAAAAACCGTTTTATTCATATATGCGAATTTAGTCATAACAGACTTCAATTCCCTAACATTTCCAGGCCATTCATACTGCTTCATCAGTCGAATAGCCTCCTCGGTGAATTCCACATTTCTCCCGCAAAGGGAAAATATGAGGTGAGAAGCCAAGGGCAAAATATCCTCCACTCTATCCCTAAGCGGGGGAATCGTAACGCTCAGTGTGGAGAGTCTGTAGTAGAGGTCCTTTCTAAAGCGTCCTGCCGCAATCTCTGCCTGAAGATCACGATTGGTTGCAACGACAAGCATGATGTCGACACGCTTCCCCTCTCCCTCTTGACCTACCTTTCTGATTCGCCACTCTTCGAGAACCCTGAGAAGTTTTGACTGAAGAGCGAGCGGCATCTCCCCAATTTCATCAAGAAACAAAGTTCCGTTATCGGCCATGAGGAAGGCTCCATCCCTGTCTTCCGCTCCGGTAAATCCGCCCTTGGAAGTTCCGAAGAGCTCAGACTCCGCAAGCTCGCCGGGAATGGCTGCAGCATTGAAAGTTACGAAGTCACCCTTTCTATTTGAAATTGAGTGTGCAAATTCGGCAAAGACCTCCTTCCCGACTCCGCTCTCTCCATTTATCATCACTATTGGATGGGACCTGAATATTTCCGGCTGATTTATCCAGCGTTCTACTCGTTCAAAGTAGGGAACTAGACTCCCCTTGTAAAAACTTTCGGAAACTCCCTCCTTTTCAAGTGTAACCAGAAGGCTGTATCTCCCTGCTACCGAAAACTGATACTTACCCTCCCGAAGAACGCAGTTCTCTATTTTCACACCGTTTACGAATGTTCCGTTCTTTCCCTTGTTCCAGACAACGACGCCGTCTTTAGTAAAATTAAAAAGCATATGTTCCTGGCTTACTTCAGGATGGGGTACCGTAAGATCGGCCTTCTTCCTTCCGAGGCGGATTTCCTTTCCCTCATTGAAGGCAAACCTCTTCTTTTTTCCGTCATATTCAAAAAGAACGCTGGTGGTCTCCTCTGCGCTCTCATCCACAATGAGCGTCCCTCCCCTTCTGGCTCCTTCGTTATAAAGATTTGCATAGGAAATGTTCGAATTGTAGGAAAGCGAAAATGAAAAATCCTTAACTGAAAGAACCCTGTCGGTAGAGAAGAGATCTCCATCCTCCACAGCCCGATCCCCGTGCTTAAAACCAGGTGAAAGGGGAAAAAGAACCCAGCGGTAGTCCTTCTCCTTAAAATCGAATTCCTTCCGGAGGATTATCTCATATCCCTTCATCTCTGCGGGAAAGAGAATATCCCCGTCGGATCCACCGATTTTAATCTTCTTCTTTGCACTGTTAATATAGAATGAAAAAAGATGTTTCCCACCTCGATATATTAGGAGATACATATAATACCTTTCAAAAGAATTTTCACGGGATTAATACTAATTAGCCCTTCCAGAAAAATCAATTTTTTATAACAACAATACGGAAATAATAATAAATTTTTAAAAACGGCGAATCCAAAAAGCTGTCCAACATTTTATTTTAACTAGGCATTTCCACTTGTAAAAAATCAACGATTTTTGTGATGAAAGATGATGGTTGTATTAGAAAACTTAATTATTTTTGGGGGTTTTCACAGAAAAACATACAGAAAACTCTAGATTACTTAATCTTTGAGTCCACAATCGAAAGAATTGCTTCAGCTTCCTTATCAACACTCGAAAGCATCTCATTCATTTCGGCTACGACATCTTTGCGGAATTTGTCATCTTCGTTGAAGAATGTAAGGTTGATTCGAACGTTAAGAGCAGCAGCCTTCACACCCGATACAACAAGAAGCGCTGCAACACCGGCATCGCTTGCCGCATTGACATTTCCCTTCTCTGCCACCGTTTTGATATTCTCGGTGAGAGCCATAATCTCTTTCATTACTGTAAGGGGAATCGATGTTGTGTAGCTGGCGGCATCGTACTCTTTCTTCCTGGCCTTTTCGATAAGGTTCTCGTCACCGGACTTTTCAGCCTTTTTAACAGCTGATGAAGCTGCCATCATAAGGTTGAAAGAATTGGTATCTTCATCGATAAGGTGAAGAAGACGCTCTTTCCTTCTTTGCATATCCTTGGCAACAGTATTCATTATCTCATTATGCTGCTTGTAGCCTTTTTTGTTGTAGGTAAGGTTGGCAACCATTGATCCGAGTGAGGCACTAAGTGAACCGCAAAGAGCAGCAACACTTCCGCCACCGGGAGCAGGAGCATCGCTTGCAAGAAGGTCGTTGAATTCTGTAACAGTGAGATCGACGAGGCCCTTCTCTTCCTTTATCATGTACTCTATGATCTTCTCTTCCGGGTTGAAAGGAGCAACATCGCTAAGCCCGAGGGAGTGAGCGGCAACCTTTATCAGCTCATCTTCCGAAACTCCTGCCGACAGTCCCTGTTTTTCCAGGTAGTGAATACCAGCGTCGATCATAGCCTTTTTGGGAACCACACCGACAATCTCACTTCCAGTTACCCTGAGACCTCTTTTTTCGGCAAGAAGGCAGAGTTCATCAAAAACTTCATGTACCGGTGTAACATTGTAGTTAGTAAGGTTGATTGAAACCTGAGCACGTTTGTAGTCGTCGACATACCAGCCAATCGCCTTACAGTTCTTAAACTTACCCGGCATCATAACCTTCTTACCGTTTTCATCTTTTACGATAGCCCCTTTATCATCACGCTTTGCATACCCCTGCTCTCTGATTCTGAATGCAAGGTAATTTGCCTTCTTCTTGTTTACGGTATTCAGGTTTACGTTGTAGGCAATCAGGAACTCTCTCGCACTTACGGCGGTGGCGCCCTTGGAAGGTCTGAATTCCGCAGGACCGGCATCAGGCTTCCATTCCGGATCCTTGAGTTTTGCCTCAAGTCCTTCGTATTCTCCGGAGCGAACTACGGCAAGATTTCTTCTTTCAGGAGATTTCGCGGCATTCTCATAAAAGTATATGGGAAAATCAAGCTCGTCCCCGAGCCTCTTTCCTAGATCGTGAGCTATCTCAACACACTCATCCATAGTCACTCCGCTGACGGGAATAACAGGACAGACATCACAGGCGCCGAACCTAGGATGAGCTCCCTTGTGCTTGGTCATATCTATAAGCTCATGGGATTTTTTTATGGCGTTGAAGGCGGCTTCCTTAACAGGCTCTGGAGCGCCAACAAAAGTAACTACAGTACGATTGGTGTCATATCCCGGATCTACATCCAGAAGACGAACACCCTTTACCTTCTTAATTTCAGCAGTAATCTGGTCGATTACAGCCATATTTCTGCCTTCGCTGAAATTGGGAACACATTCAACAATTTTAACCATTTATTTCTCCAATTTAAATGAAATTTACGAAATCAGATTACAAATAGAAAAGAATAAAGTCAAGAAAAGAAGATGTAAGAAAAATCTTTCTTCGAGAGATACGAAAACAGTCGTTAGATGTCGTTATCGGACTGCTCTTTTGAGCCGTTATCTGTTTCCACAACAAGCCCCGGCGGAACAGGATGGACAGGCAGCCTCAGTTTATTAGTACTGATCTTTCGGCCTGAGTTATCCTCACCCTCAGCCCAAACATTCAAAACTATCGGTTCGTGGTACAGACTCAAGTTCTCCGAATTCAGATTCATCACTCGAATAAGATCCGTAACAGTTTCACTGTCAAACATTGTGAAGAGAGTATTAACACCGCCTCCTTCCGGCATCAAAACCGCTCCACTGGGAACATAGTGTCGATCCCATTTCGAACTATCGTAACCCAAACCGGGGGGGAGATCGTATTCGACAATGATATTCTTCATCACCCATATGTTCGCCTCTCCCTTGGGAAGCTCAATATGATCCGCACCATGAGTACTGCTTGTTGTGCCCGTCTCGTTCTGCCTAAATGCCCGTGTTGAAATATCTACCTTCACATCTGCCGTGCTGGGCATTAAATTTACAATCTTTATACCAACAACCGCTCCTCCGACAACCCTATTTATCGTAACATTCTGGGAGGAAGTCGGGTCATCTGTTGCTTTGATTGTGTTTTTCTCTTCATCAATCTCAGGCATTGTAAAGCTTACAGCAACTATCCGATCCAGATCGTTCTCATCCGCGCAGGATA
Source organism: uncultured bacterium (assembly GCA_942492635.1). Taxonomy (GTDB): domain Bacteria; phylum UBP6; class UBA1177; order UBA1177; family CALOFP01; genus CALOFP01. Next base: position 312,258 of record CALOFP010000002.1, on the reverse strand, counting down.
AAAAAAGGTTTATCACCGCAAGAAAAAGAATTGAAAAAGTAAAGATCCTCTTTTTCATTGCATCTCCTCCATAAAAGTTTTTATACAATCATACTCGATTTCCAAAATTTCGTATTTCCCGAACTTTTCGAGAAAAACTATTCTCTGTGTGGCTCCTGATGCTTTCTTGTCGTGTTTTAAAAACTCGAGCCACTCAGGATTCTCAATATATCTTTTCAAATTTTCAAGTTTGATTCCGTACTTTTCAAAAACTGTCACAGCTTTCTGGGGATCAACTGCGGAACGGCCACAACTCAACGCAAGTGCCTGGGCCAGGTAGATTCCGTAGGCGACGGCTTCTCCATGGGGAATGTCGTAATAACGTTCAATCCCGTGACCGAAGGTGTGTCCGTAGTTCAGAGCCATTCGCTGACCTTTCCTGTCGAAAAGATCATCTTCGACAAATAGCCCCTTCAACCTCACCGCTTCCAGCAGTGCAGCTTCTGATAAAAGATCGTCACCTGCAAAAACCATATCAAGAAGTGCTCCTCCGGAAAGAAAAGCCATCTTCAAGATCTCCACATAACCATTCAGTACTTCTCCTCGAGGAAGGTTACGAAGCAGTTCTTCAACAACAACGACATCGAAGGCGGGATAGAAGGTACCTACAACATTCTTGGCACCCATGTTCACTCCGTTTTTACCACCGATCGCACTGTCTGCGGCTGCAAGAAGAGTTGTCGGCACCAAACCTAGCGCAAGTCCCCTCTTGTAGATTGAAGAGACGAATCCGGCAATATCGGTGGTTGCACCACCTCCTATGCCCCATAGACGGCTACTCCTGTCGGCACCTCTTTCGTAGAGCCATTTTAGGATTCTCAACACCGACTCCATCTCCTTATCCTCTTCGCCGTGCACTCTAAAAGTGTTCTCTTCGGGCAAAGTGAAGTTACCGCTAACGCTCTCATCAACTATAAAGAAGTGTTCATCTTCAAATAGGGAATCAAGATCTGATACACTGTTGAAGTATTGAACCTCGGTATTTATTTTCAGCTCTGCACTAAGTTCCAAAGCTCTTTCACCTCCTGCCACACAAGAAACGGCTCACGCCCCTTCCTGTCAATAAGAAAATCACACGCCTTGAGATAATCGTCGGATCGTTTTTCATAAAGATCCCTGAATCCCGAAACCTTTAGATCATTATACAACGGAAGTCGCTCGGGATCGAAAAACGGCATCAGAACTTCAAAGCTCTCGCGAATATAGATCAGGTGAATATCGGATTCCGCGATAGTTTTGAAAACCGGATGGGAGTAAAGAACGCCTCCTCCGAAAGAGATGACTTCAAAATCCCCGGATAGTAAATCGGGTATGTATTGAGATTCCAACTCTCGAAAGCATTCCTCCCCATACTTCTCAAATATCGCCGGGATATCCAATCCTTCACGATCTTCAATGTAACGATCGCTGTCTACGACGGAGAAACCATCCCGAGCCGCAATATGCGCAATCGACGACTTTCCCGAAGCGGAAAATCCTATTAACCCGATTTTTCGCCTTTCTTCCACCTTATTCTCCCGAGATAGGATCGGAAGGAACAATCAATATCTCCCAACCTATCCTCTCCGAACTTCTTCATGAAATAATTCATGTAGGTAAAAGCCATAACCGCCTCACCGACGCAAGCCGCCGATTCAACCGCCCACAAATCACTCCGCACTGGATCGCAAAGCCCTGCTTCACCTGTAATATAGTTTCGTGATTCCACCGGAAAAGGCTGTGTCGGAATCGGTTTACAGAATGCGGTTACTTCGATCTTCTCACCGTTAGAAATACCGCCTTCGATACCGCCGGCACGATTTGTCACTCTTTCAAACCCCTCTGAAAATCGATCCACTGCATTCATTCCCTGCAACCTATGCTGCTCTGTACTTCCGATGTAGACTCCTTTGCAGGAAGGAATCGATGCGAAGGAACCGCAAAGAGCTGAATCCAATCTATCCATCCACTGAGAATTGGACCCCACTCCAGGTACAGAACCGTGTAAAACGACCCTGAAAACACCGCCGAAAGTTCCCTTCTCAGCCGAATCGGTTTTCACCCCCTCTAAATCAATATCATTTTTCGCAATCCCCCCGATTTCTACAACTTCGGAAGAGATTGTGATTCGAAAGTGTTCGAGGAAACAGCGGGCTAGCCCACCAGCGAAAACTCTGGCAACAGTCTCTCTTGCACTTGATCTTTCCGCGCCGACTGATGGATTGCTGTAGCCGAACTTTTCTGCGGCGGCAAAATCAACATGCCCCGGCCTTGGAAATCCTCTTGAATCAATTCTTCTTTCAAAGAACGGGGAACCCTTGCTGTTCACAATCCTGAAAGCTATGGGAGCACCGGTAGTAACTTCATCAATGACTCCGGAATCGATAAACCAGCTATCCTTCTCGAAACCCTGCCGTTCACTTCTTCCAGCCCCCACTCTTCTTCGAGACAGTTCGCCGTTCAGGCGTTCACTTGAAATTCGAACGCCGGCTGGAAAACCGGTAACAACACCGGAAATAAATCCACCGTGTGACTCACCTGCCGTTACAAGTTCCATTTTAGTTCTGCTCTTCCTCAAGGGTCTGTAAAGGAATGGAGGACTTTACCCTGTTCATGATTCTCGGTGTAAGGAAGATGAGAAGTTCTGTTCGTTCAACCTTCTCTTCCTGAGATTTAAAAAGCCATCCGAGAATAGGAATATCGGAAAGGAACGGAATTCCATGTGTATCTTTACTTATGAGGTTTGTATAGACTCCACCGATTACTATCGTATCTCCGCTCTTTACAAGTATGTTGTTCTTCGCTTCCTTCTTGAGAATTGCAGGTTCACCGTTAACGATGTGTCCCCAATCCGCCTCACTCTTGTTGATGCTGAGACTCATGAATATGGAACCATCCGATGTAATATGCGGTTTAGTTGTAAGAACAAGGGTTGCATCAATATATTTTGTCGTAATGGCCCCGTTCTGTCCCCAGGTCTGAATGGGGATACTGACACCCTGCTGGATCATTGCTTCAGAGTTGTCAAGGGTGGCAATCTTCGGTGAGGATACGATCTTGATCCTTCCTTCCGATTCCATGACGTTAAGAGTCAAATCGAGATCCATCGCCTGTCCGATGCTGCCGAACTTGAAACCTACGCCTCCCGTCGGAGCAGGTCCCGGAACATTAACGGCACCGTTGATCCCCATGTTGTAGGGGAAAAGAGCTCCGGTCGGATTGGCGGCACTTGCAGTATGGGAAGCTCCCCATTTGACGCCGAATCCGTGAGCGGCACGTGACGTAGCCTCTACAATCTTAGCCTCTATGAGAACCTGCTGAGTCTGTGTATCAAGATACTCAACAAGCTTTTCTGATTTATCTCTAACCTCTGCGATATCCTTGACGATGAGAACGTTTGTTCTTTCGTCAACACTTACGCTTCCACGTTCGGTAAGAAGCTCCTTAATCTGAGGAACAAGGTCCTTCGCGAGAGCATAGTTAACGGTTATAATCCGGACCTTTATCTCCTCGAGTTTCTCCTGAGCCTTCTTTTTTGCAAGTTCACTCTCCTTTTCCTGCTGAAGGGTTCTGAGAGTGGCTACACGAATAACGTTCCCGAGCCTCTCCTTTCCGAGCGATTTCGACTTGAGAATCACGTCGAGTGCTTCATCCCATGGAATATTGACAAGGCGAACGGTGATGGTTCCCTTAACATCGTCACCGACAATAATATTGAGTTTGCTGATTTCCGACATCAAACGAAGAACGTCGTGTATATCCACATCCTTGAATTCCAGACTGATCTTTTTTCCGCGGTAGCTTGTACTTTCACCACCGACATCCCTTGCCTTCTCACCATCTTCGGCAAGAACCTGTCCTACCGCTCCGTTGGTAGGAAAAGTTACGACCTGCTCCTCCGCGTAACCGGCAACGCCTTCTTTCGGCTCGACCTTTCTCTTTTTGAAAATAAACTCTCTTTTTGAACCCTCCTCTTCCATATCGAAAGCAAAATCGTGTCCATTCATTTTCGCTACGATCTTCACGTTTTCCTTTTCGTTATAGATGGCCAGCTCCTTTACAGCTCCGTCAAGTGACGAGGCATCTATAAGCTGTTCTTTATCTTTGGAGACGAAACTATTTTTAAGAGTAATTTCAACGCGGTCTCCTTTAACCTTTCTATCAACGGAAACTTTGGAATCTGGAGCTATTCTGAGAATTTCTGGATTCTCTCCTACAAATGCGATTCCCTTTATTTCATTACGCTTTTCCCTTACAGGGACATTTTCCCCAGACGCCTCAGCTTCAAGTTGGGCAAGGAACCTGCTGCTGAAACTCTTCAGCGCGAGGTTTCCGTCTTCACCCTCTAGTGAAAAACGCTCCACAATTTTCTTATCAAGCACAACCCTGAAACCGGAGGGGTGATTTGCACTTCTCACCGCTTTACTTGCCGTCGTATATCCCTTTATCCCGATGAAGTCGAAAACGACTCTATCGGGATTCTTGAGAAAGAAAAGCCTTACCTTCTCAGGATTATTTGAAAAGCTGAAATCAACTCCGTCTTTGCTGCTTTTTATCTCAACCTTCGAATCGCGAAGAGATCTTTCCTCCTGGAGAGAGGCAATATCAGCCAGAGATCCATTTTTAACAACGGTATCTCCGGTGGAGTTCCTTTCGATTACAAAGGATTCCTCTTCAACTCTTCGCACAGAAACTTCTGAGTTCGAATCACGAAAAAGGACAGATAACCCCTCGGGCCCATTTTTGAAATAAATTTCTTCCCCGTCGGCCACCTGCATTCTCTTCTCGCCGTCCTTTCCAGCGATTATCAGATTTCTTTCCGTAATCTTTCCCGCAAGAACAGTTCCGAACATTAATAAAACAAGCAACAACGTTAAAGAGAGTTTCAACCTCTTCATTCCGTTTCTCCATTAAATATATTTTTTCATAAAATTACTTATCATCGCCGCTTAAAGGTTCTTCATCGCGTTTCATCAGCGATTTAACCGGCAATTCAAGATAGAGCTTACTGAACATCTTTCTACCAAGAGGATCCTTATACGTTTCTACTATCTCTATCTTATCCTGAAGTATCTTACTTATCTTTCCCCAGTTCTTTCCGATAAAGGCCCCTCTCTTCACGATGTGGCTCTTGTTGTTGGGGGCGACTATGACAGCACGGGGCTCTGTAATTCCCCAGATTATTGCCGTCAACTTGAGGTCGGCGATGTCAAACCTCTGGAGCTCACTTACAATTTTCCTCTCGCGTTCGACAACCTTGAAATCACCGAAATAGGAGCGAAACGGATCTCTTTTTCCAACGGGAGAGTATACGTAGTTTGCGGATCGCTTGATAATATCCTCAAGATTCTGCTCCTGTTTCTTCTCCATGGAGCGTGTTTTCTTTTCCCGCTCCTCCTGCTTCTTTTTTATCCTGCTGATCTCGCTCTCTTTATCAAACGAAAAATCGTAGTCGGCACCGCATCCCACAAGAGAGACAACAACAATAAAGAAAATGTAGAGTACGAGGTTATTTCTTACCACGTTTGCCTCCCTTTTTACGCTTTTCAATCTCACTCTGACTCAAGACACGATAGGTGGTCACCTTAAGGGAAACATCCAGTCTGGTCTTGTTGGGCTGGAATGCGGAAAAGGCGCTTCCTTTTACTTTAGACGCTGTCTTTCTCGCCTTTTGCGGCTCCGATTTCATCTTGATGTTACTGACGTTCACGATTCTCGGTATTTTATTTACCGAGTCGAAGAAACTGAGAACTTCGTGGTAACTTCCCTTCAGTTTGACAGATACGGGAACCTCGGCAATCATTTCTTTTACACTTTCCGGTGAAGGTTCAAAAAAGTAGACTTCGAGTCCGTACTTTTCAGCTTCCTCGGAAATCTTGCTCAAGAGGGAAGGAATCTCCTTCTTGTCAGGAAGCATACGTTTTGCCTTCTCCGTATCTCTCTCAAGCCTCTCCTTTTCTTCAAGATAAAAGTTGAGATCACTGGCCTTTACAGCCATATCGGAAAACTGCTTTTTCTTCATGTTGAATTCATCGACCATCTCCCTCATCCTACTCTGATGAGGTACATAGACACTGAAGTAGTAGACAACAACAACCAGCAGAAGAACCGCCGCTGCGACCCCCCACCTGTATAGGGGTTTTGTCTTTCCTATGGCAATAAGAAGACTCTTCATCCTGTGCTCCTTTTATTTTCCCGTACCCTTCTTAACTCGCTTCTTGGCACGCCCGCGAAAATCAACGCTACTTTTCAGGGAGTATTTCAATAGAGTTACACCGTTAACAACTCTCTCCTTTTGAATTCTCTTCAACTCAACGTTGGAGAAAAACAGAGAACTTTCAAGCTGCTTCATGAAATCAGCAACCTCCTTGTTCTCAAGAGTTTTTCCATCAACCGATAGGGTGCCTCCAGAAAGTTGAATTGTATCAAGCCAAATTTTACTTGAAGGCATCTTCAAAGAAAGTTCGTCGAAAACACGAACCGGCCCGATATTGCGCTCCTTGAGTCGAATAATGATATCGAGAAGTCTCTGAAGCTCCCTGTTCTGCTGTTTTGCCTTGTTGACCTTTCCTATGATGGTTTTGAGGCTCGCTATCTCTCGGTCGATCTTCTGAATATCCGTTCGGGCGCTCTTCTCCTTCCCGCTCAATACAGAGCTGTTGGCGACGAGAAGGGCAACCATGGAAACAAGAACAACAACCACGACAAGGAGAAAACCTTTTGCAAGATTAACAAGCTTCTCCTCCTTAACCGGCAGTAAGTTTATCCGTATCATGCTACTCGTCTAACCTCCGTAAAGCTAATCCCATACTAATAGCTGCAATGTGTGATAAATCCTCCATTTCACCTTCCTTGAAGAGATTGGCGGAAACAGTCACCTCCTTGAACGGATTAAACTTCTCTACGGAGATACCTATCTCCGATTTCAAGGTTGAGACAAATGTGTGGGAGCGTGTCGCTCCTCCCGTGATGAAAATCTTGGAAATCTCATCGTCGGCATTAATATTCTGGTAATAATCAAAAACCCTGAGGATATCTCCAACCATATTCTTGGCCACATCGGAAACCACCTCTTCAACCTGATTGGGAAGAATCGAATCCTCTGCACTCCTGGCTCCGGACTTGAGGCTCTCAGCCTGCTGGAAACTAACCTTCAGCCGTCTTGTTATCTCTTCGGTAATATAGTTTCCACCAGTAGGAATGTCCCTGAAGAAACTGAGAGCGCCTTTTGAAATGATCACGACGTTTATCTTTGACGCCCCCACATTCAAAAACGCCACGCTCTTATCCATCTCTTCCGGATAGTTGACCTCAAATATATTGGCCAGAGCTGAGGCATCTATTTCAACCGACATGGGACGTACTCCGGCATCGTAAACCACCTGAATGAAGTCTCCCACCAGATCCTGCCTGGCGGCTATCAGAATAACCCGTTCCTTATTGCTTTCGTACGCACCGGTCCTGATTCCGTCAAAGAAAATCTCCGAAATATCATGGGGGATGTGGGTCTCAGCCTCGGCTCTCAGAGCCTCGGGAAACTCCTCTTCGGAAACCTTTGGAATATTCACGACCCTATTGATTATTCCGTGTCCCGCAATACTGATGGCGCAGTATTTCTCCTTCACCCTCTCCCTTGCGAAGAGCGTTTTGATGGCATCATTCATCTCGTAGGTATTCATGATGCTTCCATCCACGACTGTATTCACCGGAATGGTAACAGCACCGAACTTTTCAAGCTGGTACCTTCCCCGTTTTCTGGACAACTTGGCAACCTTCAGGGAGTAGGATCCAAGATCAAGTCCCAAAAGCTGTTTGCTAAAAAACATGCGGCCCCCTACTCAATCTGAGAAAACCCTATCTTTATCTTCAAGGGAAAAACCGAGAGCCAGAAGAACCTTCCTCTTTGTCTCCATGCGGCTTTTCCCTCCCTTTTCAATGCGATCGATGGTAAGTACAGACACTCCGGCTTTTCTTGCAAGTTCGGACTTGCTCATGAGAAGTTTTTCCCGGATCGTCTTTAGATTGTTCGTCCCCATCTTGCATCACCTCACTAAACCTAAGTATAGTTTTTCGAAAGATATTAACATAACGGCTATATTAAATCAAGCATTTTTAAATTCAACACTGCATAACATTGTGCAACGATTTACAACTTTTACTGCATACAATACAATTATCAACAAAAAACCAATCTAAAAATAGCATGACTTAAAAAACAAGCAATTAGTAAAAAAATAAATTGAAATGTTAGTTAATATTTCCACGCGGATGGGATGGTATCACGCCGAATAGGAAAAATCAATTTTTATCAGACGGTAAAAAATGGCGAATCTCTACTTCAAACATCTTCTCTCGATATCCACTCCAAGAGATCTGAGCTTGTCGTCTATCGACTCGTACCCCCTGTCGATCTGACGGACATTGAAGATTCTGCTCTGACCCTTTGCGGCAATTGCGGCTATAAGAAGAGCCATGCCGGCACGGATATCGGGACTCTCATGATTTGCACCATAGAGAGAAGAGGGACCGGAAACAACCACCCTGTGGGGATCGCATAAAATTATCTGGGCCCCCATCCCTATGAGTCGATCCACGAAAAAGAGCCTGCTCTCAAACATTTTCTCAAAAAACAGAACCGTACCTTCAGCAAGAGTTGCTGTGACAATCGCTATCGACAGGAGATCGGACGGAAATGCCGGCCATATCCCATCATCTATCTTGGGAACAGCGTTATTCATATCCTTTCTGATCACAAGCCTGGAGTGATGAGGAACGAACACATCCTCCCCACGAACTTCTATATCAACACCCAGCTTGGAAAATGTGTGGAAAACCATTTTGAGATCGGAAGGTCTGGTATCCTTAATGGTCAGCTCTCCACCCGTTACCGCAGCAAGGGCCAGAAATGAACCCGTTTCAATGTAATCAGGACCGACATTGTGCTGAGCTCCGTTGAGAGAGGAAACACCCTCTATCTTCAACCTATTGGTTCCTATACCCTCAATTTTTGCGCCCATAGCGTTGAGAAACCTGCACAAACCCTGAACGTGAGGTTCAGCCGCAGCGTTGTATATAACAGTTTCACCTTCAGATAGAACCGCAACCATCAGTATGTTTTCCGTCGCGGTAACACTTGCCTCATCAAGGAAAATTTCGGCACCTCTCAGGGCCTTGGCTACGATTCTGTAGCCCGTCGCATCCGCCTGATAGAGAGCTCCAAGCTGGGCGAAACCTAGAAAGTGGGTATCGACTCTTCTTCGTCCTATGATATCTCCCCCCGGGGGCGGAAGAACGACAGAACCGGTCCTGGCAAGGATGGGGCCCGCAAACAGAATTGATGTTCGGATACGGCTGCAAAGCTCTCTGTTCAGAGGCTTTTCTTCAAGTTTGGATGCGTCTATCTCCACCGAATTTTTAGAGAGCCTCTCAACACTGACCCCCAGATCATCCATGATTTCAAGCATAATTCGCACATCAAGAATATCCGGAAGGTTATCAATTCTTACCTTCTCGGATGTCAGGAGAGAGGCCGCAAGCACCGGTAAAGCCTCATTCTTATTGCCCGAAGGAGTTACCGTTCCCTCGAGAACGGCACCGCCCTGAATATCAAAAAACTCCATAAAAGCTCCAGATTAACTACATATAAACATCGTCAAACAACTTTTCCTTTCCTAAAACTATAGTAAATATCAACTTTTGTAAAAATATTTTTAAAAAAGATTGCTTTTTAATTTTATTAAGCTATATATATCGTCGTACTTGGTGGGCCTATAGCTCAGTTGGTAGAGCCTCCGGCTCATAACCGGATGGTCAGAGGTTCGAATCCTCTTGGGCCCACCACCTTTTATGGGAGGTTCAAGTTGCTTTTTTACATAGCGACACTTGATATATGAACATTTATTAGCACTTGTTTCTGAGAAACAGGTGCTTTTTTTTTGCGATGGGTATAAACGTACTGATTTCTCAACTTGAAAAACACTTTCCTCTCTCTCTTCAGGAGGAGTGGGACAACTCAGGATGGCAGGTAAAACTTCCATTCCGGAACAACCGGGTTCTAGTCTCACTTTCTCTATCCGAAGAAGTCGTCAGGGAGGCCGTAGATCTTGAAGCGACACTCATCATCACCCATCATCCCCTCATATTCAGACCATTTAGAAAGGTTGTTTCGGGCGATTACGAGTCATCCCTGCTAATCTCACTTATCCAAAAGGGAATATCCCTCTATACATGCCATACGCCATGCGACATCTGTCCGGGAGGCATTGCAGATTTCTGGGCCGAACTATTCGCTCTTCGCAACGTTAGACCCATTGTCAGTTCTGACCCCCTGGTCAAACTCTCGGTTTTAGTACCGGTCAAAGACTATGAATCTTTCAGGCACAACTTTCTCATCGACATGGGCAATGCTCTCTATGAAAATTATCGGGACTGCACCTTTCACTCCGTTGGAGAAGGACGCTTCACTCCTCTCGAGGGGAGCAATCCTGCAATCGGTTCCAACGGAACAGAGGAACGAGTGGAAGAGATAAGAATGGAGACCCTCTTGAGAGAATCGGAAATCCAGAATGCGTCGGATTCCATAAGACGTAATCATCCTTATGAAGTTCCCGCATTTGATTTCTCGCCGTTGAGCTCTGCAAACATTACACCGGCAATCGGTCTGGGACGTAAGGGAACTCTTCCCGAAAAGAAGTCTCTTGAAAGAATCCTTGAAATCCTCAGAGAAAACGGAGTCTCACCTAAACGAATCGGCGGAAAAGACAACAGGGAATTCAAAAAGCTCTACATAATGCCCGGAGCCTGCGGAAAGGCACTTCGATTTGTGGAGAAGGGAGCACTTATGATCACATCGGATCTATCCCATCACGACCTTGAATTTGCATATAGAAAAGGATTTACCGTGGTCGATACGAGCCACGTTGAAATTGAACTACCCTTTCTTTCCATTGTGGATAGAATTGTCGGGCAGAACGAAGTAACTGCCTTCAAATCGAAAAAAGAAAGTGATTACACCATAACGTAAAGGAGGTTTTCTTGCTGGAAGAACTCAGAAAACTAAAAGATCTTCAGAAGATTGACAGTCTCATCTTCTCCAGAGAGGACGAACTAGACAGCCTGCCCGAAGAGAACGACCTTCTCAGGGACAAAATTGACGGAATGCAGAGTAAGGTAAACGAACTCAAGAACGGAATCTCAATCCAGGAGGAGGAAAAATCAAAACGATCCGAAATCCTCCACAAGGGTGAAGATAAGCTGAAAAGCATCACCGGCAAGCAGTCTGCCATCCGAAACAAGGATGAGTACAACACGCTTCTTCGCGAGATCGACAACATCAAGAGGTTCAACAAGGAACTTGATGAAGAGATCAACCAGATCAACCGGGAAATCGAGATCAAGAACGAGGAGCTCAAGACCATCGAGGAAGAGTGCTCCAAGAAAACGACCGAATATGAGAAAAAGATCAAGGAGAATCTTTCCCGTATTTCCCAGCTTGAAACAGAAATCGATGCCATCTACGAGGACAGGGACAAGGTTGCATCCAAGATCAAGCCGATCGTTCTTAGAAAATACGAAAGAATTCTGCAGAGTTCAGCTTCAGGAAGGGCTATAGCTCTCGCCGAAGATTACATCTGCAAGGGATGCAACATGACTCTTCCTCCCCAGCTCTTCAACAACATCCTGAAGGCTGACAAGATAGAGATGTGTCCCAACTGCCAGTGCATTCTTCTTCCCCCCGACAATGTTCCGGGAAAGGAAGCAGAGTAAACCGGCCTACACATTGAGTCGTTCGCAAATGGGAAACCGGGATTTGCACTGCCCGCTTTCCTGAAGTATATCGACTCAATCGGCGAAATCGCCACGAAGATTTCGATCTTTCACATTATGGAGAAGTGATCCTGTTGGTCGCTGGACCGTGTCCAGAGGAAAGTCCGGACTCCGCAGAGCATGAGGCTGGCTAACAGCCAGGAGGGGTGACCCTACGGAAAGTGCAACAGAGAGGAGACAGCCCGGCATGACCGGGTTAAGGTGAAAGGGTGAGGTAAGAGCTCACCGGGGGTGTGGTGACATACCCCGCCAGGTAAACCCCCTCAGGAGCAAGGTCTAATAGAGATACCACCTGCCGCGGCAGATAAGGGTTGCTCGCCCGACGTATCCGGGTTGACCGCTTGAGGCGACGGGTAACCGCCGTCCCAGATAAATGACCATCTCGACAAAATCCGGCTTATGGTTCACTTCTCCACCACTTTTTCCCTTTTCGACCACAAATTCCCATATAACTTGACAACTGTTTTAAACTTTTATAAATAGTACTGTTCTTCGTTTTTGATTTTTCAAGAAAATCACCTTAAAGGAGGCTTTCATGGTAACCGTTAGACCATTCAGGGCCGTAAGGCCAAAAAAGGAACTTGCCGAAAAAGTTGCAAGTTTTCCATACGATGTAATAAATTCAAAAGAGGCTAGGGAAATTGCTGAGGGCAACCCCCACTCTTTCCTTCACGTTGTAAAACCGGAGATCGATCTTCCCGAAAACATCGACCTCTATGACGACAGCGTTTACGCAAAGGCAAAAGAAAACTTCGACAAGATGATTGCCGAAGGAACACTTATCCAGGACGACGAGAACTACCTCTACGTCTACATGCAGAGGATGGGAGATCATAGACAGTACGGCATCATGGCATGTACATCTGCCGATGACTACAACAACGATCTCATCAAGAAGCATGAGTTCACAAGAAAGGCAAAAGAGGATGACAGAACCCGTCACGTACTCACACTCGGAGCAAATGCCGGTCCAGTATTCCTCACCTACAGGGACAACGACAGGATCAATGAAATCGTTACAGAAGTTGTCAAAGCTGAGCCTGAATACGACTTCGAAAAAGAGGACGGAATTCAGCACACAGTTTGGGTAATCCGCGACAAGGCTGCTATCGAAGAACTCTCCGAACTCTTCTCCAAGATCAACTACCTCTACGTTGCAGACGGGCACCACAGAAGTGCATCCGCAGCCAGAGTGAAGGCTGAGAGAATGCAGGGCGATCCCAACTACTCACCTGAAAAGGAGTACAACTTCTTCTCATCGGTAATCTTCCCCGCAAGCCAGCTGATGATCATCGACTACAACAGAGTTGTTTTCGATCTCAACGGACTTTCAAAGGAAGATTTCATGAAGAAAGTTGAAGAAAAGTTCGAATTCATCGGAGAGGGAACGGCAAAACCTGCATCCCAGAAAGAGTTCGGAATGTACATCGACGGAAAGTGGTACCAGCTCAGAGCGAAAGCCGGAACTTTCCCTGCAGACGATCCGGTTGAGTGCCTTGACGTTGCGGTTCTTCAGAAAAACCTTCTCGCACCTATCCTCGGAATAGGTGATCCCAGAGTCGACAACCGCATCGATTTCGTAGGCGGAATCAGAGGAACAGAAGAACTCGAAAAACGAGTGAACAGCGGAGAGTGCGCAGTAGCATTCGCCATGTATCCTACAACAATCGAGCAGCTCATGGGTGTTGCAGACGCCGGAAAGGTAATGCCTCCCAAATCCACATGGTTCGAACCTAAACTCAGAAGCGGGCTTCTCACCCACCTTCTCGACTAATTTTAGGGCGGCTTCGGCCGCCCATTTTTTATCTCTGAGTTGAAAAACCTTTAATTTAACCGTACTTCTCAAAAATTCATACTGCCAGGCGATATCATTGTCGCTATTGAATTCCTGCTTGACTACTTTGATATATTTTAAGGTCAGAGCACTTCGTTTTACTCAGTGGTTGTGATGATAGTCCCTAATAGATCGAATGAGATGTAATGTGCAGCATCTAGAAGGAAGCTTTGTCAATTTATACTGCGCTTGAAAGATTAATAGTTGGATTTGATAATATAATTTACAGACCTGATACGATTTTCCACTCACCGTTCTCTTTTTTTAGCACCATGAGGTTTTCGTCGCTTATCTTTTCCCATCTTTCGGAATCGCTCTGAATCGATGATTTTTTCATCTTGCTGAGTTTGTCATCCGTTTTGAAGCGGCCTTCGTAGAAGTAGAGTAGTTTTGCTGTTCCGTTCTCAACGATCAGGTCTTTAACGACAAATATAAGGTCGATTTTGAGTATCTCCTTGAACTCGCTGCTTCCAAGAAACTTTACGATACCTTTGTAGTCGACATCGTCGGTTGCATCGTCGGTACCGTTCTCGTCGTAGTAGTTATCCGATACAAGAACAACTATCTTTTCGGGATCCTGTTTTTTCACAGCCAGGACGTACTCTCCGAAGGTCTTCAGTACGGACCGGTTCTCTTCTGTATCCGGAATTTCGGTTCCACGGATATTCTTTGTTCCGCATGATACGACTGCTACAGTACACAGAAGCAGTAAAAATGCTGTAAGCTTTCTCATTTTTTACCTCGTTTGTTATTTCCTGTTCTATTTCTCTGTTTTCTGTCGGATGTTCTCCGGTTGCTCTTTGTCTGCTTCCTAAGCACGGGGTTGTCGAATGACCCCTTCAATGAGAGTTTATAGACATCGTTGCCCTTTTCATCCGATTTCTTGTACTGGGCAAGGGCAATTTCCAGGATGGAGATTTTTTTAAAGGCATCCTTCTGCCGCTCTTTTATGTCGATATCCAAATCAAGCCTGGAGGCGGAGATCCGGTAGTTGTTGACCATGATCTTCCCAGTTATCGATATGTCGAACAGCCCGGCGATTTTTAATTTTTCAATATCCAACCTGTTCTTCTTCATCTCTGCTTTGAAGGTAAGCTTACCGAGATCTATTCTATCAAGTTCCATCGGTCCCATTGCGGTTTCAACTTTTCCGCCTACCGATAAACCGGTTCCGGTTATATCGAAATTGCCGTCATACCTTCTGCCTGAACAGATTTTCATCTCTCCCCCGAGTCTTCCTCGTATCTTTGTACCGGGAAGCAGGGATCGGAGAATATTGAGAGGAATATCGTCCAGGCTAAACTCTCCGCATCCCTCCATAATCTTCCGACGTTTTCCCTTATGTTCGAAGGAGAGAGATAGATCCACTTCTCCTCCCATTCCGTCGAAGTTGTTGAGTGAGAGATCTCCGCTGTAGCTGCCACCCAAGAGGGCTCCGATCGATGGAGACAGGGTGATCTCATCAAAAGAGAAAAGTTTTTCCCCGTCTCGATTGAGAGTTCCGCCCTCCATTTCCAGTGTCACAAAAGGAGACCATGATACGCTGGCTCCAGAAAGAGATATTCCACTTCCACGAGCTGCGGCGTTAATTCTGTCAAGAACAAAGTCACCCGGAAAGAAGAGCTTCATCGCAAGGTAGATCCCGAGAAGGACGGCTGCATCCACGAAGAGAAGAGCTCTCAGGTAACGAGCCATTCGTCCCGATGAAAATATTCGACCAGAAAAGGCTTTCCACTTCATTATTTTCATTCCTCTTCAACCTCCTTTAATGTGGCAACGACAACGGTGGAGTCGTAATTCCTGCGGTCATGTCTCTTCTTCAATGTAAGCTCGTCGATGAAGACGTTCCTGTTCCTGTTTTCAAGGGAGTAGAGAAAGGATAGAAGGGTCGGAAGCTCAACCCTTCTAAGTGAAAGCTCCACCCTCTCGACAAGAATCGAACCCTTCTTTTCGGCCTTGAGCTCCTTGGTGGTCGAGATATCTATACTCAGGGACTCCCTGATTCCACTTATGTATGAGTTGATGTTTATCTTGTTTCTTCTTATCCGCTCCACCATCTTCTCTTCCCGCTCTTTTGCTGAGCGGTAGTCCCGTTCATAGGTTTCAAACCGACTTAGAAGACCTTTCCTCTCCTCGATGTCACCAAGCTTGTCGTCGACGGCTCCCTGCATGACAAAGTACATCATTACGGCAATGAAGATTGAGAGTGTAAACCCAAGGAGAACAAAAACAGCCTTCTCCCTGTCACTCAGAGATTCGATATAGTTAAAAATCTTATCCTTCATATCAATTTGCTCCCTTTCCCTTCTTCTTGTTCTCCTTCTTCCTGTCTCTCTTTTCCTCCTTCTCCTTCTTTTCGAACGAAAAGCTTATGGAAAACTTGTTTCTTCCGCGATAGGTGTTGATTGCACCCTTGTTAAGATCGCTTACGAATGGAAGCTGTTCAAGATTCTCTATCATCTTGAAAATATCCGTATCCGAATCCGCAAATCCGGTAACCTTTATCTTACCGTCCTTCACAGAAAAGGTTTGCACCTCTACGGTGCTTCCCTCAAAGGCTATCTGAGGAAATACTGTTTCGATGATGAAAAGAGAACTGTATGGGTAGAGTTTCCGCTTGTCCTTGGAACCCTTGCCCTCGATTGTCCTCATCATTATGGAGAGAGCCTGCTTCGTGGAGGGATACTCCCTTCCGAGAACCCTTTTCTGCGCTTTTCTCGTACGCTCCTCGATCCTCTCCACTCTCGAATCGAGATCGGAAAGCCTGAACTGCATACCCATAAAGAATAGAAGAAATCCCACAAGAAGCATTACTATTGTGGCGATGAGTTTCTTCCTGTGGAATCCGAATCCACCCTTGTAGGCAAATTCCCCCTTGGCGAAGTTTATAGACTTCTGATCCTCGGCCTCTTCGTAAAGACGCCGGAGAACTTCATCTACAGTAAACTCCTCAGATTCGGGGGCTATGTTGTTGAGAAGCTTCTCGCCGCTTCCTATTACCGCATCGCTGAGGTAAAAGCCCAGACGCTGCTCGCTTCCGATGTAGGAGCTGAATCTTTCATAAATCGATTTGTAGAATCCTTCTATCTTTTTACGGATCCTGATCTCCTCTTCCGACAGTGTATCGAAAATGGAAAGGTCTTTTATGGAATCCAGCCATTTTTCATAGTCTTCCGATGATTCGGCGTCACCATAGAGATCCGATATCTCCTGTCTCAAAGTCTCAAATCCAATGTTACGGACAATCTGCCCTTCTCGTGTAACAAGTACAGAGTAGTCCTCACCTATTACCAGGCCGTTGTCCACACCTCTGTTCTTGAAGAAAAGCAGCTCTTCCGGAATAATCGCCCTGATCTTGTCGTAGAGAGAACTGTCGAGCCTGCCCATCAGCTCCCTGATTCTCTCCTTGAACACCATGAAGACTGTCGTCTTGGTATCCGAGAACTTCTCGAAATCGAATATCAGCTCTTCCGGATTGAACGGTGTCACCGATCCGATATCCTGAGCGATGATCTTTTCAAGTTGAGGCCCCTTCACAGGCGGGTACTCCTTGGTGTAGAAAAGCACATCCCTTGCCGGCATTATGATATCCATGAAATCGAGATGCTGGAGGTATGAGAGTGACTCTCCATACTCTATGGAACTCAATCCCTTCTCATGTACCGTGTTGTAATCCTTTTCAAATTCGTATATTAGGATCCGCTTCTTGAGCAGAATACAGGATGCAAACCGCATGTTTTACCTCTTATCCTTCCTTATAGTAGTACAAGTTACCCTTTCTATCGACAACCATGTCAACCCAGCTCTCGACACCCTCTTTCTCACCAACAGCTCGGATTCTATAGATATTTCCCTCTGTGGTAATTACCCTCTTAACGGCACTGGTCATGTTTATTCCCTCCTCACGTAAAATGGAGAGAAGCTCACTGTCCTTCGTAAAGCCGTCCCGGGCCCTCTTCGCCAGGATCTTACCCATCAGTTCCCTCATCATCTCCTGATTGTAGAATACTGTCATGGACTTGTCGGCGGCATAGGCCCTTATGAGGGATTCTATTACGTAGGGATGGGCCTTGTTGACGTTTATCTTTCCCAGAGAGTATATTGTCACGTGGGGATAAAGGAGCCTGAAAATTATGTCATCCATTCCGTAAACCATTCTAAGCTCCTCGACAGTGTCGAATCTGGCGTTCTTAACCTGGTAACGTGGAGTGAAGTCAGCGTAGAGGGCTGATTCATCTCCTCCGTTGGGATAGCGCTCACCGTCGCCGTCAACCCAGTCGACAATATTACCTACCAGCTCTTCTCTGGTCACATATTCGGGACGGGAGGTGTTTTCAAGAAAGATGAAGTCATAACTTTCCGGTTCAATCACCGCCGAGATCATCCTGACAATGGCATCCTTTGCCGGTCCGTCCAGAAGGTTCAGGTTGATCTTGCTGTCCTCGTTTTCGAACGTGATCCTGAAGTCACCTGCAAAATCAAAGAGAGGATCCCCTTCCTCCGCGGTATCAGATTCAACAGTAGCACCCTCCGTCGCCTTCTCTCCAGGTGAGGGAGGTTTTTTCTCTACCAGATCGTCAATAGATGCAAAGGGACCTGCCCCCAGAAAAGTCCTCAGCATGGTAGTGTCTATCGGAATTATGTCCCAAATCTCAATCTTCGGGAGACCGAAGTTTTTGAGGGCGTTTTCCACCTGTTTCTGCAGATCGAAAATCACAACTGCGAACGCGACAGATGAGCGGGCGAGAACCTTTGCCTCGGCCTTTCTCTTGTAGTTCATGGCTATCTCGAATTCAGTCCGGGCATCGTAGTTCATATCGCTTACGAGGGGGATCATTATTCCGAGAATCACAATAATCAGAAGCAGGGCCATGCCCCTCCTGGATTTCAGAATCGATTTAATGTCCCTGAAAAAACCTCTCATCTTATCTCCGTCAGAAACTGTAGGGGCGGCGGTAACGGATGTTGACAATTGTCTCTATCTTGTTTTCGCCCTTTGTCATACGCTTATCTTCCAGAACAATTGTGATCTTCACCTTCGCAGGCAGAATATCGGGAGTATCAACGGAGTCCGTATCCCAGTTGGATATCCACTCCCTGTCGTCGTCGTCCCAGTATTCAAATTTTACCATCACGAAATCATCGAGCAACGGGTAGACGTTGCCTCCCTTCTCGGGAAACTGATCAACCCAGAAACTCTCGCGGCGGTAGAGAATGTAGCCCTCCTCGCCTCTCTCGCCGTAATACTCCACCTCACCCTGATCGCACTCCTTGACATCCGATCTCATCCTGGAGTGATTGACCGTGGCGAAGGTGACGTGACTCACCGGATGGTCCTCCTCTCCTTTAAAGAGAGTAACGTGTGTCTCCTCGGGTGTTCCCTTGTGGGTCGTGAGATATGCATTCTCAATATCCCTCTTCATTATGTCGAGGGCAAAGTAGAGCTTTCTTATTCTCTCGGTACGACTCTTTATCCTCTCCCTTCCGTTCATCACATTGGAAAAGGAGAAGTAGACGGACCCAACTAGAATTGAGGTGATGCCCATAGCCACCAGCACCTCAAGAAGTGAAAAACCTCTTCTCATTTTCTCCCCCATGGTGACGGAGCAGAAGGAAATCCGGATGGTGCAGATGTTCCTCCTTGACTCTTTTTAGAGTTTCCGGTTTTTATGGGTCCCTGAATCTCTTTAAAATCCTTTACCGTACCCTCCGTTGTGAGGAAAAGAGTGAATTGAACCTTTTCACTTTCACGTCGGCCTTCGCCCCAGAGCACCTCCAGTGTCAGCTTCCTTATTCTCTCCTTGAAAAAATCCTCGATCATCGGTTTGACGCCCATCAGCATTCCCGCAGCCTCCTCCTCCTTTCCTCCTTCATCGTCGGCACCCGGAGCAAGATCGGGAATAGGAATGTAAACCTTCTTTATGGAGTATTTCCAGCGAAATCCTTCGTACTCATCCTCTTCAAACTCACCCTCATCCTCCTTTCCAAGGGGGCCGAGGGTGGGAAGACCGTTTTTCTTTATATCCTCTTCTATCTCGTGAAGCTTGACCCATGCCAGTTCAGTTCCCTTGTATATATTCTCGACCCTCTCGGCATAGTAGTAGCTCATGGATATAATTCGAGAAATAACGATAAGAGCGGTAGATAGAATGACAACCGCAATTGTAACCTCAAGAAGCGAAAAACCCCTTTTAAGCCGAATCACTTGCCTTCCTCCTCGCCTTCCTTGAAAACACCTTCCATTATCTCTGTGGCCTCATCTTCAAAATCACCCCGGACTATCTTGGTATCAAGAAAAAAATCGCTTTTCAGATAGTAGTACACCTCCCCCTCTGAGTTTCCAAGAGAGAGGAAAAAGGGTTCTATTCGGCCCTGTGGAAAGATATGAATTTCAACCGTTTTCCCCTTCTCCTCCTCTTCGCTCTCGTCGTCGAAAACCACTCGGCTTGGTGTGTGATAGGAGAAAAAACCGGTCCATTGTAGTCCTCCGGAAAGTTTAATCTTCTTGGAAACCTCCTCGTAGGATGGCTTTATGAGTTCCCGGATGCTTCGTTTTTCTGGGACGAAATTCTCCCAGTTGTAAAAATCGGTAGACTCCTCCTCCTCCCTGGCCTTCATCTTGTCGAAGAGGTTAAGGGCATCTGAAGCTGCTCCTGCCTTTCTTTCAGTTGATCCGAAAGAGCTCTGATCCTCGTAGGATTCCAGCATTTTATCGGTACGTTCTGCGTACTCCTTCTGAATTTTCGGGTCCATAAGGTAAAAGGGGTCGTCGGTTTTTTCCGCCCAGTACTCGTTTTTTTTCATATCGACCACCACGCGCACGTAGATCCCCTTCCGGATGGATTTCATAAACATCTTCTTAACAAATGCGTTGAAACGGCCCAGTTCCGAACCTGCACGGGCTCGTCCGACGTTGGTTATGGCCGGAATAGAGAGTCCCATAACAATCGCAAGAACACCCATAACCACAAGGATTTCAATGATCGAAAATCCCCCTTTTCCCCTTCGTCCTCTCATATAGACTCAGATTACTCCCCTGACTCTTCCCAGTTTCCGATGTCGTCTCCGCCACCTTCCTTTGCGTCAGGACCAAAGGAGTAGAGGTCGTAGGAGTCTGTATTGTTTACCCCGGGATAGATATAGATGTATCTGCTTTTCCAAGGATCCCTCGGTATCTTCTTGTCCCTTAGGAACCCCTCCTTTACAAGAGCTTCAAGACCTCCTTCGCTGTCGGGATACTTCCCGAACTCGGTCTTGTAGAGATCAAGTGCGTTGGAAAGTGTCTTGATATCCATCCCGGCCTGTTTTACACGGGATTTCTTGAGGTAGTTCATGAATGCAAGGCTGGCGCCTCCCATGATCATTGCAAGAATCGTGATGGCAACCATGATCTCAACGAGAGAGAAACCTCTTCGACTGTTCTCTTTAAAAATGTCTTTTAAAAGTCTTCTAAACATCTTAAACCCCTTTGAAATAAAATTATCCAACAACCTCGTTAACCTGAAGAATCGGCATAATGATCGAGAATACAATGAAGGCTACGATGCCTCCTAAGAATACAAGCATCACCGGTTCAAGCATTGAGGTAAGTTTGTCAAGTGTGTGATTCACTTCCTTTTCGTAGCTGTCGGCAAGTGTCTCGAGCATCTCCTCCAACTCGCCGCTCTTCTCTCCGATGGCAACCATATGGATAACTATCGGTGGAAACTCTCCGGATCTTTTAAGCGGTCCGGCTATCGATTCACCCTCTTTGATGTTTTCCCTCGCAACGCCGATGGCGTCCTCAAGAATCTTGTTTCCTATGACGCGCTTCACTATATCGAACGCATTCAGAATCGGAACACCCGATTCGAGAAGTGTGCTGAGGGTCTTGGAAAAACGGGATATGGCAACCATCCGGTTTATTTTTCCGAAAACCGGCATCGTAATTAGAAACCGGTGCCATTTGTGGGCTCCCTTATCTGTCTTTATGTATCGGCGGAAAAGAAATAGTCCCAGACCGAAAAGAATAATGAAAAGCCACCAGTAGCCGGCAACCGCATCGCTCATGCCGATAAGAATACGGGTCTGCAGCGGAAGCGCCATGTCAATATCCTCAAACATCTTTGCAAGCTTCGGAATAACCGTCGTAAAGAGTACGCCTACAACGATTACCGCAATGCCGAGAAGAACGATGGGGTAGGTCATGGCCGAACTCACCTTGTTGCGAAGTTCCACCTGAGCTTCCAGAAAGTCGGCAAGTCTCATGAAAACCTTGTCGAGGGCTCCGCTCTCTTCTCCAGCCGCAATCATGTTACAGTAGAGAGGACTGAAGATGTCTGGAAAGTCCTTTGCCGATCTGGAAAAAGAGTATCCTTCCTGAATCTTCTGCTTCAGCATCAGGAGCCCCTCTTTGATACGGGGATTCTCCTGCTGCTCGCTCACGGCAGCAATAGATTCAACAAGCGGGATATTGGCCTTCTGCAGCGTTGCAAGAAGCCTTGTCATTGAAGCGATCTCACCCAGGGGAACCTTCTTGCTGCCGAGGCTGAGAAGATCCTTGAGGCTCTTGAGACGGAATCCCTCCATCCCAACCTTCTCCTTGAGCTCGGTAATGTAAAACCCCTCCTGCTGGAATTTAACCTTCACAGCATTCTTGCTCGAACCCTCAATGACGCCCTTTTTCTCCTTACCGTCACTTGTGATAACCTTGTAGACAAAAAGCGGCATTCTCTACTCCTCCTGTGTCCTTACGAGAACCTCATCCGGCGATGTGAGTCCCCTGACCGCTTTCATGGCACCGTCCTCGCGGAGAGTCAGCATTCCTCCTCTTGAAGCGGTTTTCCTGATTTCGGTCGATGACTTTCTGTTTATGATGTCCTTCCTTATTTCGTCGTCCACAATCAGAAGCTCGAAAATTCCCATACGTCCCTGGTATCCGGTAGCGGCACACTCGTCACAGCCTACTGCGCGGTAGAATGTGTGATCGGCGTACTCGTCCGGGTTGAGTCCCATCTCTTCCAGAATCGGTCTTTCAGGATGGTAGGCTTCCTTGCAGTGCGGACATAGCCTTCTGATAAGTCGCTGTGCGAGAACTCCCAGGATAGTGGAAGATATGAGAAATGGCTCGATACCCATATCCACAAGACGGGTAAACGCGGAGGGAGCATCGTTTGTATGAAGAGTAGAGAAAACAAGGTGACCCGTAAGGGAGGCCTCGATGGCTATCTGAGCCGTCTCCTTGTCCCTGATCTCTCCCACCATTATGATGTCGGGGTCCTGACGAAGGATTGACCGAAGACCGCTCGCGAAAGTGAGTCCTATCTTGGGATTGATGTGGATCTGGTTTATCCCCTTCAACTGGTACTCAACCGGATCCTCCTCGGTGATGAT
The DNA here is from genome assembly GCA_942492635.1 of uncultured bacterium. GTDB lineage: Bacteria > UBP6 > UBA1177 > UBA1177 > CALOFP01 > CALOFP01. The sequence continues at coordinate 289,208 of CALOFP010000002.1, read as the reverse complement.
CTTCACATCAGGAGAGTTGATCTCGGTCATCGCAGAGTAGAGAGTCGTCGTTTTTCCACTACCTGTAGGTCCGGTAACGAGAAAGATTCCGTGTTTTTTGCGGATAAGCTTTCTCATCATCGCAAGGTCTCTCTGGGTGAATCCCGAATTGTCCAGGGAAAGCTGCTGGGATGTCTTATCCAGAATACGCAGAACGACAGATTCTCCGTGAACAGACGGGAGAGTGGAAAGACGAAGATCTATGTCGTTTCCGGCAATCTTCAACTTTATGTTGCCGTCCTGGGGAAGACGTTTTTCCGAAATGTTGAGCCTTCCCATAATCTTGATTCTGGTTATAAGTCCTGACTGGGCGGCCTTCGGAACACGCGAAATCTGGTATAGCTTACCGTCTTTTCTGAACCTCACCAGCATCTCGTCCTCAAAGGATTCGAAGTGAATATCGGAACTTCTGTCTTTTACCGCCTTGAGAATCATATTGTTCACAAACTGGATGATGGGCGCGTCGTCGTTGGAGTCGATAAGGTCGGGAAGGGACGTATCCTCCTCCTCCATCTCCTTAAACTCCTCCGCGTTCAACCCGCTGTCCGTCGTATCCAGTTTGCTGTATGAACCGTTTATGAGGGATGTCAGCCGCTCCTCCTCTATCAGGAGAGGTTCAACATCCATAGAGTAAACAAGATAGAGCTTGTTAAGTATGAAGTAGAGCTCATCGATATTTGATGTTACAACAACGAGTCTGCCGTCGTCCTCGTAGAGAGGAAGAACGCCGTACTTCTTCGCAAGAAATATGGGGTACTGGGCGAGAACAGGGATCTGCTGCTTTTTAAGATCCGCCTCGGAGGCCACTTTCATTCCGTTCTGAACTGCAAGAACGTTGAGAAGCTGCTCTAGTGCAAGATCCTCGTTGTCGACAAGTATCTCCCCAAGTTTGCGCTCATCGCCTTCACTCTGAGCCCGGAAAGCCTTATCTATCTTTTCCTGACTCACGCGTGGGTACATCTCAAGAAGAAGCTCTCCTACCCTTTTTCTCATTCATCATCTCCTTCAAGAACGGGAACCGACTCCTGAAGAGTGTCCTCTTCCTCATCCAGCTCTTCAAGATTTGTCTTTCCATCCTTATCGATCTCCACTTCAGTCTCTTTTCCGTCCGGATCGATCATGAGGGCTCTCTTTTTCTTGCTGCGGTTCTTTCTGTCGATCTCCTCCTCGAGTTCCTGCTTTCTGTCGTCAAGCTTTCTTGCGACCGAAAGGAGGAAGCCTCTCTTCTTTTCAATCATGACCGCACTTTCGTAGTCCCTGAGTTTTCCGTAGAACTTCTTGGCGAACTCCTTTCTCTCACGCATCTTCCTTTCATGTATCCTGGCAAAATCACCTTTAGTTACAATAATGTGAGGTGTCAGGATAATAAGAAGGTTGACCTTCTGCTTGGACTTCTTCGTATATTTGAAGAGATTACCGAGAATGGGAATATCTCCCAGAACAGGTACCTTGTTCTCTGTCTCTGTCTCGATATCCTTCATGAGACCACCGATAACGACAGTCTGCTCGTCCTCCGCATTAATCGTTGTTTTTGCAGAACGTTTCGAAGTCGTAAAACCGAATTCTGTCATCGGCCCCAGTTCCGTCACCTCCTGACTTACTTCAAGTGTCATATAGCCGTTCTCGTTAACCTGAGGCTTTATCTTAAGCTTCAGAGCAACATCTTCCCTCTTGTAGGTAATCTGGCTTCCGGAGGCGTTGTTTATAATATTTCCCGAAGGAAAGGGGATCGTATCACCCACGACGATCTCGGCCTCTTCGTTATCCGTTGTTGTAATGTGAGGCGTCGAGCGTACGTTGATATTGGAATCGGTCCTCATCGCGTTGAGCATGACTCCCAGAGACGGAACTCCACCAATGGCTCCCAGTCCCGGAACCTTTTCGGTTCCCTCCAGGGTGCTGCCTAGCATTCCGGCCATCAATCCTGGTGTGGCGTTGGCAAATGACTTGCCGAAAAAAATGGGAACCCTCTCATCGCCGATTTTCTGTGTAAAACCGCCGGATGCGAAATTGAGACCGTATTCAAGGTTGTCGTCCACCTTTACCTCGAGAATGGCTGCCTCAACATAGACCTGCTTACGACGAACATCCAGCTTTCGTATCACCTTTCTGAGATTCCTGAAGTCGCGATAGGAACTCACGATTACGAGAGAGTTGGTCGCCTCGTTTTCCGAAATCTGCACATCTCCCTCGAAAACCGCCGTTCCCTTCTGCTTGCCACGACCCTGCTTGCTTCTGGAAACTTTGGTAAGAGTCTGCACCATATCCTTCGCCTTGGCATTCTGGAGGGCGACGACATGGATTTCACCTTCACCCTCAACCTCCTGGTCGATTCTGTTTACAATCTGAAGCAGAAGGGCGAACGTGCTCTTGTTGCAGAGAACGACAAGCTGCTCCGAACGGTCGTCGGCAACGATGTGCATGTAGAGTTCGCTAAGTGAAGCCTCATCTTCCGAAACTGAGGCATTACTCTTCTTTGAAGGACTCTTATCACCCCTGCGCCCTGCAATACCTGCAAGAGAGGGAACCGTTGAAGACTTGGACCTGCTCGACTGCTTCTTTTTGTAGTCCTTGAATATGTCGTCGATCAGCTTCTTGGCGTCTGTGGGAGCCATGTGGTGAAGCCTGAGAAAGTGGAGCTTTACCTGGTCGGACTCGCTGGGTGTATCAAGCTGACGAACAATCGAAAGAAGCTGTCTGAGATTTGCAGCGTAGTCTACGAGGATAAGTGTCTTATCATCGTAGACGTAGGATGTACCACCTTTGTCCCGGAAGATCTTCAGTACCTTGTCCACCTCCTTCGCATCGGCATGTTCAAGCTTGAGAACGGTAGCCGCCATCTTGAAGAGATTGGGAATCTTGTTACCGTCATACCATGTTATCTTGGTACTGATCACTTCCTTTTCACTCATTATTAGTGTGTACTTGCCGTCCTGTACAACTGAAACGTTGTTCATCGAAAGCATGGTGAGAAAGGTACGGTAGGCTTCACCGATTGTAACCGGATTGGGAGACATGATGTTCACCTTGCCCTTTGCAAGTCTCTGCTGGACAATAAAGTTCCTTCCTGTCTTCTCACTGAACCACTTTATCACATCTATAAGCGGCGTATCGGGGAAGTCGAGGTAAACCTTGGTGGAACGTTTGAGAGGCTTTGTGTGCTTCTGCTCCACCACAATTGTCTTACTCGCATCAGAATCTCTTTCAGGCGCCACAAGTGCAGTCTCGGGCCTTGTCATCGTCGGCCGATTCTCCTGTGGTTTACTCACAGTCTTCTTCTTTTCCGACTTCTCCTTCTTCTTTTCCTTGGAAGATTTAAACATGTCCTTCTTGACATCTTTCAGCCGCGAAACATCCGGCTTTACTATCTTCTTATTAAAGGTTAGAGGAACCTTTACATTCAGTTTCGGATCCGCACCCAGTGTGGAAAAGAAAATCAGAAGTAATACAAAAACACTCCTTTTCACCGACTTCTCCCTTATTCAATTATGTATTCCATTGTCTCTTTCTTGCCGCGCCGAATAATATCCAGCGAAAGTCTCTCGGCGTTACGAAGCCTCTGATAAGCCTGCAGCGCCTTATCGGGACTTGAAAGCTCAACCCCGTTTATACTCTTGATGACGTCTCCGTTCTGCAACCCGATCTTGCGATAGAGACTGCCTTGTCGTATGGAGTAAATCTTGAATCCGTTGTGCTTTCTTGAGGGAACTATGCGAGCCTGGGAGGCCAGCGAGGTAAGATTCGTTGTAGCCTTGTTGATCTCCTGACGACTTATGGCATAGGTATTGTCTCCGATTTTTCGAATGTTGACATCCTCTGCCCCGGTATCTTTCTTGACAAAGGATGACTTGGCAGGTCGTTTCACGCTGCCGCCCTTATCCGTTCCTACACCCTCGCCGAGACACTTTAATCCGCTCCTTGTCTGAAATACCGCCAGATGCCTGCGGATTCCGACTACGATGACACCCTCATCAACCTCTTCTCCCATTGTGGCAACGACACTCCCGGCCTCCTTCCCTCGAGCTTTGGAAACGGTTACGGAGGAGTCGCTCTCGGGAATTGCCTGGGCTGTCCCTGCAAGCTGGAAATCCTGCAGAAGGGGACACTTGCCAGGATTATCAAGATAGAAAGATATGTCCTCGACTGTTGCCTTTTCGCTCTTCTCCCCTTCTGTGCGAACCCCCACAGCAACCTCAGTGAAGGCAATAACTCTGTTTTCCGGATCAAAAACATTGGCGTTCCCGATACTCTCCTTCTCACTGCCGTAATTGAGAAGTCTTTGCTCCTCAGCAGAGACTCCTGCCGCTTTTTTCTTGGGGGGTGCCGCCGAGAAAGTCGACTTTCCCTCTACAGCCAGAGATATAAGAAAAACTGCCGCCGCAAATGTAAAAAATGTAATAGAAAAAAAGAGCGCGAGCTTCAATATATTCCTGCTTTTCATACCGGGTCCATCCTCTAAAAAACAAAAAACTGTCTCTTTTATAGCAATTTACGTGCCACGCCTTCCGAAGAATCTTTTCGGCAAGTTAACATCCGGGCAACTCTTGCCAGAACGGCATCTTTGCCAGAATGACATGCATTATTGACATAGGATCGTTGAGAGAAGCTCTATTACTCGACCTACCCAGTCACATTCCTGTCGAGGATCAATCTGATAAGAGATGAGGGGACCGCCGCACGTGTTTCTGTTCAGCATACCTAAATAGACGTACCGTAATTCTCAGCCTTTCCACTTAGCGATCCACCTGTTTTCATTTTTCTCTGATCAGTACAGCTGTTCACACGGAATCGAACGGTATAACTCACCAAAGCATCAAATCATGGAACACTTTTACAATCCCGGATTAAGATAAAAATCGAAGGTTCGAGAAGAATTTCATTTCATACTCCAGGCAACCACCTTATCTATATCTATGAATTCACTGCTGTTTTAGCCGAACACACAGGTTCCGTAACGAGCGATGACTTTTCAAATCCATAACTGCCTGACTACACCTTCTCCCTTTGAAAATATCTTGTATGAATCAGATCGTGAGCGGCTTTTTCATCTTCCCCAAAGTAGAGTTCGTAAATCTGCTGCATCTCCCGGTTCTCATGGGATTTTCTAAAACGTTTAGAGCGATCTTCACTGTATATCGCCTCCGCCCTCTTCTTGATGATCTGCAGATCACCGCGGCTGTAGGGCTGACCGCCGCCTCCGATACAGCCGCCGGGACAGGCCATGATCTCTATCGCATCGAATCTGCTTTTACCTGAGCGGATATCCTCCAGGAGCTTTCTGGCATTTCCGAGTCCGTGAGCTATTCCTACCTTCAACGTCATACATCCGAGATCCACCTCCGAGCTCCTCACCCCCTCCATTCCTCTCAGTTCCGAATATTCAATCCGCTCCACCTTCTCTCCGCAAAGTAGTTCGTGAGCGGTTCTTATGGCTGCCTCGATGACTCCTCCCGTCGTTCCGAAAATTACTCCTGCTCCTGTCGATTCTCCGAAGGGTCTGTCGAAATCCTCATCCTCGACTTCATCAAATCTTATGTTGGCCTGCTTTATCACATGGGCAAGCTCTCTTGTTGAAATGGATATATCAACATCGGGATTATCCTCAACTCTGAATTCCGGACGGGAAGCCTCGTACTTTTTTGCAAGGCACGGCATAACCGAGACCATAACGATCCGATCCCTATCAACCCCGAGCTTCTCTCCATAGTATCGTTTCACGACGGAACCGAACATCTGCTGCGGAGACTTTACTGTCGACGGAATCTTCAACAGATCAGGAAAGTGGTGTTCGAAAAACTTAATCCATGCCGGACAGCAGGATGTCAGGATAGGAAGATGGGACTCCTCTCCGGCAGCTCTCTTTTCCAGACGGGCAGCCAGCTCCTTTGCCTCCTCCAGAATCGTCATGTCCGCCGCAAAATCGGTGTCGAAAACGTAGTCGAATCCCATTTTTCTGAGAACTGCAACCATCTTCCCGGTAACCAGCGTACCCGGCTCCATTCCGAACTCTTCGCCAAGAGCCGCACGGACGGACGGCGCCGTCTGAACAATTGCTATTTTTTCCGGATCTGCAAGAGCCCTTATCACCCTCCATGTGTGATCTTTCTCCACAAGCGCGCCAACCGGGCAGACGGATACACACTGCCCGCAGTAGGTACAGGTCGAATCCTCAAGATTTATCTCGAAAGGAGTGGCCACCACCGCCTCGAATCCCCTGTTTACGGCCGAATAGACTCCGACTGTCTGCACCTCGTTGCACATTGTTTCGCATCTTCTGCACATTATGCACTTATCCATATCCCTGATGATGGAGGGCGAATAGTCCCGTCGATACTTTGACTGCTCACCCTCATATGTGATCTCCCTGACCCCGAGTCGCTGGGAGAGATCCTGGAGTTCACAGCTGCCGGATTTTGCACACACAAGACAATCCTTAGGGTGATCGCTCAGCATCAGTTCAAGAACCACCTTTCTTGCGTTCAAAACTCTGACCTTGTTTGTCCAGACTACCATTCCCTCTTCTACAGGAGTCGCGCATGCAGGCGCAAGATTCGCCCGCCCCTCGATCTGGACCATGCAGATTCTACAACTTGCCGACCTGTTCACCATCTTGATGTCGTGAAGATCGAGATGGCAGAGGGTGGGAATATCGATTCCCATTCTGAGTGAGACATCAAGAATGGTCTCACTCCTTTGCGCCTCAACTTCCATTCCGTCCATAATTATTTTAACCATATTTATCCCCCTACCTGACTTCCACAGCATTAAATCTGCATACGTTTTTGCAGGCTCCGCACTTTATACACTTTCCCTGGTCAAGCTCGTGAAGCTCTCTCGGTTTGCCGGTAATTGCCCCTGTGGGACAAACTCTGGCACACGCTGTACAGCCGACACATTTTCCTTCAAGAATATAGTATCGAAGAAGGGACTTGCACTGGCCCGCCGGGCAAGATCCTTCGATAATGTGAGCAGCATACTCATTGAGAAAGTTATCCAATGTCGAGATAATCGGATTTGGAGCCGACTGCCCGAGTCCGCAAAGTGAGGTCTCCCTCACAACTTCACACAGAACCCGCAGCGTTTCAAGATCTCCGGGATCCCCATTTCCTTCGACAATCGCTCCAAGAATTTCCTGCATCCTTTTTGTGCCGATTCTACAGGGAGTACACTTGCCGCAACTCTCCTCGACGGCGAAATCCATATAGAACTTGCTTACGGCAACCATACAGTCATCCTCGTCCATCACCACCATTCCACCGGATCCCATCATCGATCCCTTCTCCCTCAACGAATCGTAGTCGATCGGGGTATCGAGATGTTCGATTCCGAGGAATCCTCCTGAGGGACCCCCTGTCTGGATTGCCTTGAAGGATTTCCCCCCCTCGATTCCACCGCCGATATCGTAGATCATCTCCCTGAGAGTTGTCCCCATGGGAACTTCAACAAGTCCGACGTTTCTGATCTTTCCCGCAAGTGCAAAAACTTTCGTTCCCGAAGATTTTTCCGTACCTATCTTTCTATACCACTCCGCGCCCCTGAGTATGATTTCAGGAATGTTGGCGAAAGTTTCCACGTTGTTTACCGCTGTAGGAGATCTTCTGTACCCCACAGAAGTAGGATACGGAGGTCTTGTTCTCGGTTCTCCTCGTTCGCCGTGCATGGAATTTATAAGGGAGGTCTCCTCTCCGCAGACGAAGGCACCGGCACCGAGCTTCAAATCGATATCAAAAGAGAAGTCGGTTCCCAGTATTCTGTTCCCCAGCAACCCGTAGTCTCTAGCCTCACTCATGGCCTTCTGAAGTCGTCTTATGGCGAGAGGGTACTCGGCACGAACGTAGATGCGTCCCTCACTCGCCCCCATAGCGTAACCTGCAATAGCCATTGCCTCGACAATGGAGTGGGGATCCCCCTCCAATATGGCCCTGTCCATAAATGCACCCGGATCACCTTCATCCGCATTACAGACTACATACTTCCGCTCTCCCGAACTTTCTGCAGCGAAACGCCATTTCAACCCGGTTGGGAAACCGCCGCCGCCTCTGCCTCGCAGACCGCTCCTGATAACTTCCTCAACAACCTCACCCGGAGTCATCGAAAGAACCTTCCCGAGGGCTTCGTAGCCTCCTACTCTCAGAGAATCGGTTATCGATTCAGGATCGACGACTCCAACATTTCTAAGTACTATCCTCAACTGTTTTCGCCCGCCCATGACACCCCCTTTCACAGCGACTCGCGCCTTACCTCTATAGTTCCGTCCACCGCTTCACCAAGACAGATGTAACGCCGATAAATCTCCTCCGCCTTGGCGCTGTCGACCCGAGAAAACATCACGGGACTGCGTCCTTCAACAAGAACTTCAACCGTTGGTTCAGCATAACAGAGTCCCATGCAGCCGGTGGCTACAACACGGACTCTTCTTTCCTCCTTCGAAACAAGCCTCTCGAAAACATCGAAAACCTTTCGAGCTCCCACAGCTACTGAACAGGTGGCCATGGCTACCCTTATCTCCACATCCCACATTTCCTGCTTCAGCTCTTTCCTCAAAGCTTCCAGATCGGCAACCTTTTCAAGCCTGTTCATACCTCCCTCCTTCCGTATTCCGCCAGGATTTTCTTTACCTCTTCGGGCTTTACATTCGGATAAACCTTATCTCCTATTAAAACTACCGGCGCCACTCCGCATGCCCCTATACATCGGATACCGTGGAGAGAAAAGCGCCCGTTTGAAGATGTCTCTCCAACACCGATATCAAGGCAACGGGAAAATTCATCCATCACCTTCTGAGCTCCCTTCACAAAACAGGCTGTTCCCATGCATACGGAAATCGGGTAGGTCCCTCTGGGAACCATTGAAAAGTAGGAGTAGAAACTCACAACACCGTAAACCTTGGCAAGAGGAATGCCGAGCCTCAGTGCGATATGCCTCTGAATATCATATGGCAGGTATCCGAAAATCTCCTGCGCCCTGTGAAGGATGTGGATCAGAGCCTCCTCTTTCTCTTCAATTGAGTCGATATAGGAATCCAACTTTCCGTAGGTTCTCTCCTCGTCCATCTAAACCTCCATTCTTATTGTGATACGGTGATTTCAATTATATTTGACTAGCAAAGCCATTACAATTCACTTATCAGGACTATCCGGGACAATTTTCGAGATAAGGATTTTGAATTATTAATCGGTAGCTTTCACCGCCGGACTTTTCTTATTGGAATTGGAGAAACAATCAAAATCGGATTAGAAATTGATACTCCTCTCTGAACCACCTCTATATTGTGGAAAAATTGACAACTATACCCCTTTTTTTAAATCGGATAGAACCTGTGACATATAAATCTAAAGCTTGCAGTTAGTTGCTTGTGATTCTAAGACGGGTTTCAAGAATATAGAGCCTTATGATGTTAAGCAGACCGAATCGGTCCTTTAATACTTTTCGAAACAGCCCAAATCCGCTACACTGTCGTCAAATCGAATTTCAGGAAGATCCAAAATGCAGAGCGAACAGTACTAGATCACTCAATCTCATCCTCTACCTGATCTTCAACCATCATCGCCTGGTCAGTATCGAGATTGCAGGCGTAGCAGAGGAAGTCTTTGTCAACGATGTCCTTGTAATAGTTCTTGTAATTGACGATTAAGAGTTCTCCACAGGCTTTACACTTTACTGTTGTGTATTTCATTTTTGTACTCCCATATATTTTATTGAATCTTTGTTCTATTATTATGCTGCCGGGATTTTTAATAGTCAAGTAAATTAGAAAAAAACATTCTAATAATATATGATTCTAATTTAAGAAAAACAAACAGTTAGGTAAGAATGACTACTTCAGCATCCCCTCAAGAGTGTATAGAAGATCTTCGAAGGCATCGGAAAAAAGCTCCACTCCGCGACTTTGAAGCATAGATGTAACTTCATTCAAATCCAAGCCGGATTCTTTTAACTTGCGAACAACACCTTGTTCGTCATCCGTCTCAAGATTAAAAGTCTTCGGTTCGTACTGTTCCGCCATCAACAACTTGAGAGTCTCCTCCGGCAGAGTTGTAACGGTTCCCGGTGCAAAAAGCTCCTCAACATACTTCAGAGGATGGTATCTTTCGTTTTTGATACCGGTGGAGGCCCAGAGAATTCGCTGTCTGTTTCCACCCCTCTTTTCGATCTGCCGAAACTCTTCCCTGCAGATTTTCTGATACTCTCCGTAGAGCATTCTTCCGCAGGCAACGGCAGCTCTCCCAAGCAGCGGATAAAGTTCACTTTTTTCCATAGTCTCAATTCTGGTATCAACCTCAGCATCAATCCTACTGACAAAAAAACTGGTCACGGAATGGATGTGCCGGACTTCCTCGCCCCTGGAAAGACGCTTTTCGATTCCTCGGAGATAGGAATGGGCCGCCTTCCTGTACTGATCCATTGAAAAAATCAGGGTTATATTGATATTCATTCCCTCCTCAGTCAGCAGCTCAGCAACTTTGAAACCGGCCGTGGTAGCTGGAACTTTAAGCATCAGGTTGGGACGATCAACCTTGGCCCACAGCCGTCGCCCCTCCTCCAAACTCTCTTCAAACCTTTCCGCAATCTGTGGGTTTATCTCAAGACTTACGTAGCCGTCACGTCCTCCAGTTTTCTCATACACTCCGGAAAGGATATCACAGCCCGACTTCACATCTCTCACAGTCAGTTCGTCATAAACATAGAAATTTCCGTACTCCTCCGTTTTCATACGGTTAATATCGGCTAAGTAGAATTCACTACCCTTAATCGCTTTGTTGAAAATCGACGGATTGGACGTGACCCCGGTAACCCCCATTTCAACAAGTTTTTCGAGAGTTCCATTTTCAATGAGATCCCTGCTTAGATAATCCAGCCAGACACTCTGGCCCTTCTCATACATGTTGGTAAGAGATCTGTTTTTCACAACATCCTCCCAGAGATAAAGTTAACACGATACCGCCTACTAAAAGTTAATCTGAAAAAGAGAATCCGTCAATCGTCATCCGTACAAAACTACGATCCCGAATGGATCTTAAGAACCTTACTTTTCGAAAGAAGCACGAGTACATCCGGGTTGATCCCCCTTCATTAGAGGACTCTATGAAATTTCCTCATTAACACATTTATGATAGCCGAAAACTGAATTTGTCAGATAAAATCGTTTGAAAATCTTTTACTGGTTGCCCATATGCTTTTTTCTGTACTCGGAAGGAGTCATCCCTGTGAACTTCTTGAATACGGAATTAAAGGTGGATTTTGAATTAAATCCTGCGGCATAGGCGATCGAGAGTATGTTCTTGTCCTTTAAGGAGGTATCTGAAAGTTTTTCCTTTACCTCCCCTATCCGGTAGTTGCTTATAAAAAGATGAAAACTCTGGTTCATGTGGATGTTTATAATCTGAGAAAGGTAGAGGTGGCTGATACCCAGATTGTCAGCTACATGCTGCAGCGTAAGCGAACTGTCCCTGTACGGTTTTTCGTCGTCCATGAACGAAAGAAGCTTCTCCATATAGTAGGTGGATTTCTCAAAATCAAGTCTGCACTTTTCATATCTTTTTTCCGCCTCCTCAACCTTCTTAGCAAGTTGTTCCTTCTCTTTACGGACTTTTAGAAGACGCATCCTGTAAAAAAACAGCGGAGGAGAAAGAACTATAAGAATAGAAAGCAGCGAGGCAAAAATATAGAACGGTAGTGTCTGATAGAAGAAGGGTTCAATCGTGATTTTGATGGAGGTGCCCTCCTCATTCCACACACCGTCGTTGTTGGCCGCTTTGACCCGAAAGGTGTACGACCCGGGGTTCAAGTTTGTGTAGAAGGCCCGCCTTCTACTGCCGGCTTCGATCCATCCTCTGTCGAATCCTTCGAGTCGATAGGCAAAAGAAACCTTCTTGGGAGCGCTGAAACTGAGACCTGTATAATCTATCTCCAAACGCTCACAACCGGGACCGATTGTAATGCGCTCCGCAGGCATGATCGATCGTTTATCGGCATAGATTTTCTCAATATGAACGGGAGGAGGAACTCTGTTGATTCTCATGTGGGAGGGATCCACCTCCACGACACCCCGCACTGTAGGAAAATACAGTTTTCCGCTTTCATCCTTCCATCCGGCAGGTTGAAAACCTCCGTTGGCTTCAATACTCTTCATTCCGTCGCTGATGCCGAATGACTCGGTTTCTATTCTCGGCTTTCTGCCCTCGGCATTTGCTAACAGATCACTCTTTCTGACCCTGAAAATTCCACGGTTACTGCTCATCCACAGATAACCGTTTCCATCCTCGAGGATGGTATAGACAACGTTGTCGAAAAGACCGTCCCTCACTCCGAAGTGGTAAAAACGACCTTTCCTGTATAGATTCAAACCGTCGCCGTATGTACCTATCCAGAGATTCCCATCCATATCCGGATAGAGAGACCATATGTTCTCTCCTACAAGTCCGTCTTTTTTTCCGAAGATATGAGTCTTGCCATCGGAAATAGTGTTGAGTCCTCCACCGTCCGTTCCTATCCATATAGTTCCGTCTGCATCCTCCACAATGCATTTCACCCGGTTATTTGAGAGACCGCTACTCTCATCGATAACCGTCCGGGAATCCCCTTCGAACAGAGCGATTCCTCCTCCGCTTGTTCCGATCCAGAGTCGTCCCTTGCGATCCTCAAAAATGGACATGATGATTTTACTGGGGAAACCTTTCATACCTGGAAATCTTGAAATTCTCCCTTTCTCGTATCGGTAGACTCCATCGTCGACTGTTCCGATGAAAAGGGATCCGTCACCCGTACGCCGGAGAGAAAGAACCTGCCTGCTCAAGAGACCGGACTCCTTCCCGAACCTTGAAAAATTTCCACTCTTCAACAGATTCAGTCCGCCTCCCAGTGTCCCTATCCAGAGACCCTCGGAACCGTCTCCGAGAAGGGCGGAAACCATGTCGTTGGAAAGCCCGTCCCTCGCCGTGTAGCTCTTCATCTTTCCTTCTACAAAGAGATTGAGTCCGTTCCCGAAAGTACCGACCCAGAGGTTTCCCTCCCTGTCCTCGAAAAGAGATCGAACCATCTCCCCCGAAAGACCGTCACCCTTTCCGAAAGAGTGAATATGTCCTCCGCTGAAAAGGTTCAGACCACCTCCGTTCGTACCTATCCATAAATTTCCCTTGCGGTCCTCCATTATCGAAAGAACTATATCGCTGCTGAGCCCCTGTGAAGAGGTAAAGTGACTGAGACCGTCTTCGCCATACCTGTAGAGCCCTCTTCCGTAGGTACCTATCCAGATTGAGCCTTCCCTGTCCCGGTAGAGCGCTCCAATTCGTGCGTCGCGAAGAGAGTCGTCGAGGGATGCGGCGGATATTTTATCGTCCCGCAACACGAACAGACCACCTCCGTCGGTTCCTATCCAGAGATTGTTCGAACTGTCCTCTGCCAGAGCGGTAACATTCAAATTTTCAAGTCCCCGACTACGGTCATAGTGAACAAACTTTTCGCCTTCCATCCTTTCAAGACCACCGCCATAGGTGCCGATCCAGAGACGCCCCTTGGAATCCTCAAGAATAGCACGGATGGATTCAGATGAGAGCCCCGTCTGAACACCGTAGCGTTTAAATTGTCCGCCTTGTCTTCTAATCAGACCACCGTCGTAGGAACCTATCCACATTGTACGGTCCCTTGATTCAACAATAGTCCAGATACGATTCCTCTTAAGCTGCGGCGTGTTTTCTCTGTTGAAAACCCTGAATTCGATTCCGTCAAAACGGACAAGCCCCTCCTGAGTTCCAAGCCAGAGGTAACCGTCTCCACTCTGGTTGATGGTGTAGACAGTATTCTGGGGCAGTCCGTCCTCTACATTCCAAGCATACTGAATGTAGTGTCTTAGATTGGCTGAATAGATTGAAGCCGAATAAAGAAACAGTAAAACGGTGAAACAAAACTTGAACAAATTTTTGATGACACGTCCGTACAAATTCCCCCCCAAACGAATAATTTCCCCAGAAGAACAGCACTTATTATAGGTTACATTTCAATATTTTCAAAATAAAAGAAATTTATGTCATAATTGATTTAATAATAACTCCTGATAATATAAAGTAAACAAGGAGGTGCTCATGAGCCGAACATTTCTACTTTTTTTAAACATTTTCGCTCTATGTAGTCTTGCGGAGGCTTCGCCTTCGATAAACTTTTCGCCGCTTGAAAGGGAGGAGGTTGGAATCGTTGTCCACAGCGTATCCACAGGAAAAAATGTCATCACCATCAATTCGGAAAAAACCTTTTCCTACGCATCAAACGTCAAGCTCCTAACAAGTGCAGCGGCACTCCACCATCTTGGCCGCAACTTTCACTTTTCGACAAAATTTCTATTCCGGGATGACACACTGTTCATAAAAACGGATGGAAATCCCTCAACGGTAATGGAGGAGCTGTGGTGGATCGCTAACGACCTTAGATCCAGAGGTGTCGGAAGAGTGTCTCAGGTTGTGACCGACGATTTCGCTTACGGCAAGGAGGGTGAAAGAAAAATGCAAGGAGGCGAAATCGGAGACAGGGCATACCTTGCACCTATTTCGCCACTCTCCCTAAACTTCAACGCCGTAAAAATCTCAGTTGCCCCTGGAAAAAAGGGAAAAGCGCCCGAAGTAGGCGTCGGTACTCCCGGGGACCACTTCTTGATAGACAACAGGGCCAGGACAGTTGACGGCAGAAAAAGAAATCTGCTAGCACACACCCTGCTAAAGGGAAACAAAACTGTGGTGCAGATTTCCGGAACGATAGGAACTTCCTCCAAACCTCAAACATTCTATCGGAAAATTTTCAAACCAACGTTTCATTACATACGAACCCTTCTCCACCTCCTGGGGAAAAGTGGGGATATTCCAATTTTCAGAAAAAATCTATCACCTAACCTCTTCACTTCATCCTCCGGAATCCTGCTTCTACATCAGAGCAGAGATCTTCGCAACATCCTTACAAGCATGAATCGTTACTCTTCAAACTTCATCGCAGAATCCCTTCTCTCATTTCTCGGACGGAAGGTGAAGGGAAACCCGGAAAAGGGTGTTGATGTCCTGAGGGAATTCGCACTATCCATATCAGGAAAAACTCCTCAGATAACAAACGGATCCGGCCTGGGCAAAGAAAATCTTCTCAAGCCGACCTTTCTCATCTCTCTTCTGAAATACGAATACAGAGATCCATTCGAAAGAATAGACTTCTTTTCAGCACTTCCAGTTGCAGGTGAAGATGGAACACTGAAGGGGGAACGAGGCAGGCATATCAGCTCAGTCCGGGCAAAAACCGGCACCCTTTCAGGGGTCTCGTCGATTTCAGGATTAATGAGGGGAAAGAGCGGAAAACTCTATCTGTTCACCATCGTAATAAACAGCAAAAAGAGTAAAGTCTCACTACAGGGCGTCAGATCAAAGATTCTACAACAAATCTACAGTAACCTTTAGCAGTGGCTGTTTCTCATATGCTCAGCTTTCGCCGTTGCACCCCATTCCTGGAAAAGAGCTATTGATTCGTTAAGAAAGCGTGAAAAGAGTTCCGTTCTTCCTGTTTTCTTGTAAAAAACAGCAAGCTGTTCTGTGGCGACTGCCGCCTCGGGAGTGTAGCCATTGACCTCCGCATTTTCCTTTGCCACAACAAGGTGTTTCTCGGCAGCATCGAACTCTCTTCTGCTCAGAAGGTGAAGTGCGAGAAGCAGCTCATACCTGTGAGAATAGTTGCAGGGACAGAGAGATGAAAACTTTTTGAAGAGTTTCATGCTTCTCCTGTACCGCCTTCTCTTGTCACCGCTTAGAAGTTTCATATCTCCGTTGCACAACGCAAAAAGATTCAGAGCATCGTAGAAAAAGAGGGAAAGCGAGGGGGTTGTCGTGGTCATGTTATCCATATAGTTGTAGGCTCTCGATGCATATCTCTCCGCTATGTGGTATTTTCCGAAAAGATATCCGAGAATCGCCTTGTGGAGATAGAGACTGAAAAGGGCATTTCTATCGGAATCCCTGCTGTGAACAGGCTCCATCTCATTCTCATCATAAAGATCGCCCGACAACACCCACGGCTCGTCAGTTGCCGTAATGAGATTACAGACATACTGTCGAAGAAGGCGTATGTAGGGAAGAATCTGGAGCTGTTTAATCTCCCTGATCTCACTTTCGACCCTTGCCATCTCATCCCGGACATGGAGAAGCTCCCTGCCCGCACCAATCAGTTTATATGCATACTCCGCTGCCGCAAGGGATGCTACATACAGCTCACCGTTCTGTATACATACATGCCATGTCTCCTCAAGAGCCTTGAGAATGGTGTTCAGGTGAAGCTTCCAATGGTGTAAAAGACTGTTCATGGAAAGCATCGTCCTTCCCCGAACGGACTGATCACCGACCTGTTCAAGTAACCTCCCTCCGGCAGAACCTATAGAGTACCCCATTCGCAACATACCTATTTCTCCCCACATTGAACCGAGAATGGGGTAAAGCTGAGGCGATTGAGGAGCGTTTCCATAACGTAGAGAAAGAACCAGCCCCTTCATGGAAAGGTAGGGATAGAGCAGAGGCTCAGTAAGAAGTGTCGCAGGCAATATTCTGTCAAGAACTTGAAGAATGGCCAGGCAGTTACGATCGCTCATCATCGGCAACCTCTTGATACGTTCCCACGGTTTACAGGCCATTCCAATACGAACACGTATCAGTAGAAAAAAAATCCTCAGCGTTTTCGGTTCATACGAACAGCTCAGGCCATGTGCGTTGAGAAGGGAGAGCCCCATCTCAATAGCTTCCCTTATCCTGTTTCTGGATATCTCTGCATCTATCCTTATACAGTCGATCCTAAG
This sequence comes from uncultured bacterium, assembly GCA_942492635.1. Classification (GTDB taxonomy): domain Bacteria; phylum UBP6; class UBA1177; order UBA1177; family CALOFP01; genus CALOFP01. The sequence continues at coordinate 272,359 of CALOFP010000002.1, read as the reverse complement.
ACGATCCATCAGTGAACGAGCTTCTTTCTCAACCACATCGGAAAGATCCTCCATAACGTCAAAGCGACCTGTCATGAATGCCGCTTCGGCCGCTTCACTGTATATGTCCAGGCTGAGTCGGTAGTTTCTTGAAAAAGGGTTCGGAGAAACAAGCGCCATGGCTTTTGTGAGATATGTGAAGGCAGATTCGAATGCAGCCTTATTCCTTGCCTTTTTGGCAGCAAGAAGGTTCAACTCGGCAACAAGCATCCTTTCATCTTCAAGTGTAACAAGCTTGTCCGACCTGTTATAGTGAGCAACTACTTTGAAAAGACTCTCTTCATCCAAGGGCATATCTTTTGAAATGCTTCTTGCCACACGAAGGTTTATATACTCCAGCTCCTCCTTATCCATCAGTGCCTCGACGGCACTCTCCATCCCGGTTATGGAGAAACTGAAACGGTCCTCAAGAGAAATTTCGGGAACAGCTCTCAACTTCTCCCACAGATGTTCGGATATTCGGTAGGTCCGCTCTTTTTCCCCTTCGAACATACGTTCAATTTCATGATGGCTCATTATCACCGTTTCTGACTGTGGAACAATCAGATTCAACGTAACAGCCTCCTGAAGTGCCGCAACAACGCGGTATACGGGGAGATCTCCGACCTCGGAGATGAAGGCTGCATTGAACCCTGGTCCGAAACAAGCCCCTATTTTTAGTACGAAAAGAAGTTCTGCCGGCAATTTCTGAATACGCCAGACCATCATTCCGAAAGTTTCCTCGGAAAGGTCGATTGCCTCCATCTCATTTCGCTTCCAGGTGAACCCCTTACCCTTTGCATCCCTCATTATAAAAGCCTTGTCTATCAATTTCTTTAGGAACTGCCTTATGAATAGAGGGTTTCCATGCGTTTTCTGTTGAACGATCTCCGAAAGAGACCTGGTTGAACACGGATCACTTTGAAGCAACGTCGAGACATAACGGTTGGTGTTGATAAGATCAAGGGGTTTTATCTCCATGAATGTACACCACTCAGAGCGCCTCATTCTTCTTACCATTTTAAGAAGAGGCTCGTCACAGCCCACGCCGTTTTCCCGATATGCACAGATCAGCATCAGATGGCGCAGATCCCTGTCAAAAGCAAGAGACTCTATTAACTTCAACGAATCAACATCAGCGGAATGAACATCATCGAGAAAAAGAACCAGAGGCGAAGCGGCAGATCCGATCAGAGATAGGAATCTTTTCATTGCCAGATAAAATCTGTTCTTTGATTCAACGGCTTTCAACCTTGCAGGGGACGGCTGTCTTCCCACAAGCTTCTCCAGCTCTGGAATTACGTCGGAAAGTATCGCCGCATGTATTCCAAGCCCTTCACCCACGCGTCGTTGAGTCTCCTCATCAGATACCAGCAGATTGGAGATAAGAGAGCGAAGAGCTTCAAAAAAGGAGGAATAGGGAATCGCACGAGATGCCATCGAATATCGTCCGGAAGCGACAACGCACCCCCTCTGACCAACCGACTCAATAAAGCGACTCACCATGGAACTTTTACCTGACCCGGTATATCCTGTGACAAAAACCACTTCGCTGTCGCCGATAGAAACCTTGTCAAATATGAGGTTAAGCATGCTAGTCTCGTTTTCCAATCCAAACAACCTGAATACAGGTGGAATCAAAACTATATTTTCACTCATAACCAAATTTCTATTAAAAACAATTTCAAACCATATTAATTGCAATTTTGTTTTTGTCAAAAATATCATCAAAATATATTTTCTTAACACATCTAAAAAAAGCCAAAATGCATTCAACATATTGTATACTAATGACACAACGAATTAACAACGGAGGTGAAGATGAGTTCACTTAAAATCGGAATTCTGGGGAAATCATCAAAAAGAGAGGAGAGAAGAGTTCCAATTCACCCTGAACACCTGGCAAAAATGCAAAGGGAAATTCGCAGAAACCTCTTTTTCGAAAAAGGTTACGGAAATTCATTCTCGGTTGAGGATGGTATCATAGACAACTTTTCCGGAGGAACAATGGAGAGGGAAGCCCTTTTCCGGAGCTGCGATGTAATGCTTATTCACAAGCCCCGCCCGATAGACATCATGCGAATGAAACGCGACTCAACACTCTGGGGGTGGGCTCACTTTGTTCAGGATGCAAAAATCACCCAGTCAGCAATCGAACGAAAAATAACGGCCATTACATTTGAAGGAATGCACCGCTGGCAGAACGGAGGTAGAGGCAGTGACCACATTTTCCACAGAAACAATGAGATAGCAGGATATGCCGGAACTCTCGACGCACTAAGAATTCGCGGTATAGACGGTTATTACGGAGAAGAGAAAAAAACCGTCGTCATAGGATTCGGATCGGTCTCAAAAGGCGCCGTTCGGGCGCTGTCGGGGAGAGGATTTAAAGATATTACGATATGCACACAGAGAGATCCTGAAAAGATTTACGAAAAGTTCGAGGGAGTAAACTATCGCAGAGTCGAAAAAAACGAAGACGGAAAACTCACTCTATGTGATGGGGAGAGAAAAATTCCGATCTCACGACTTTTGAAAGGTGCGGAAATCATCATAAACGGAATAAAACAGGATCCGTTATCCCCCACGATGATTCTTGAAGAAGAAGAAATTCGGAAACTGAAAAAAAACACACTTATCATCGATATAAGCTGTGACGAAGGGATGGGATTTCCGTTCAGCTCTCCCACAACATTCAGCAGTCCCTTGAAATCGATTGATCAAATATTCTACTACGGAGTGGATCACACACCGAGTTATCTGTGGGATGCCGCATCGCGTGAAATATCAAATGCGATCATCCCCTTTATTTCCGTTCTTATCGAAGGAAGGGAATCGTGGAAAAACAATATCACCATCGAGCGGGCGATAGAGATTGAGGAAGGGAGAATTCTCAACGGGAAAATCCTCTCCTTCCAGAACAGGGGGAACGAGTTCCCCCATAAGATTATTTCGAATTCTTCTCTTTAAGAAGCTTTCTGAGCTCCCCGAGTCTCTTCCTGAAAATTCTTTCAGTAAGCTTGTACGGCTCCGGAGATGTCATATCGACTCCCGCATCCTTGAGAATCTGCAGAGGAGGCTTCGATGAACCCTGCTTGAGGAAGTTGTCCACATACTGGACGGGATCCATCTTCTTTTCCATCACGTTTGTCGCGAAACTGAGGGCTCCCACATATCCGACGACATACTGGAAAACGTAGTAGTCGTAGTAAAAATGGGGAACGTATACCCATTCAAGTGCATGAAGGGAATCCATCTCGTACAGCCCCTTTTCCGCTCCGTAGTACTTCTCCGTAATTTTCTTGTAGAGGGCGCTGAGCTCATCGGCCGTCGGAGCTTCCCCGTTTTCAACCTTTCGGTGAAGTTCCCTCTCGAACTCGGCAAAAAGAGCCTGGCGGAAAACAGTTCCTCTGACCATTTCGACGAATTCGTTGAGAAGATAGATCTTCTCTTCTTTGCTCTTTGCGTTGTCAATTGCGTAGTTTATTAGGATGATTTCATTAAAGATTGATGCAACTTCAGCTGTGAAAAGATTGTAATGGGCGTTTTCAAATGACTGATACTTGTTTGAGAAGTAGCTCTGCATTGCGTGTCCCATCTCGTGAGCGAGAGTGGACATCGAATCGTATGTATCCATGTAGTTGAGAAGGATAAAGGGATGACTGTCTACAGCGAATCCTGACATGTAGGCTCCGCCTCTCTTTCCCTTGTTCGGATATACATCGACCCATCCGTTACCGGGCTTCATTCCCTCAGCCATTGCGTTCTTGTACTCATCGATCATTCCGGCGTAATCCATCGCCTTCATTATTGTCTCCGTACCCTCTTCATAGGGAACTCTCTTTTCGTATGAGTAGGGATTGATGCTCACGTACATATCGTAAGCCCTGACCTTGTCGACACCGAGCATGTCTTTTCTGAGCTCGACATACTCATGCATTGCGGGAAGAATACCGTTGATGTTTGCTATGAGCTTGTCGTAGAAATCGAGATCCAGCTCCTTCTCGACCATCTTCTCCTCAAGAGCGTTCTTGTAATTCCTGCTCTGGGCTTTGAGTTCGTAGAACTTGGTCTGGTAGTAGAGATTCTTTGTTAGAGTATTCTTGAACTGATCGTAGTTTTTCCAGTATGTGTCGAAAACAAGTTTACGATCAGCCCTGTTCTCAAGGCTTCTGTTAACGGCGTAAACCTGCTCTGAAAGCTCAACCTTCTTTCCGTCGGAAAGAGTTACGAAAGTATTGGGTATCTCAACGTTCGTAAATGTCTCGAAAGCATCGGAAGATGCATATTCGAAGGCACTGAATGTTGCAAGAAGCTTCTCTTCCTTTTCCGAAAGAGCGTGATCACTCTTTCTTACGATGTGGTGAAGAAAACGGCGATACTGCTTCATCTCAGGATCGTTCATATATCCTTCCACAGTTTCCGAAGGAAGGGAAAGAATCTCGGAATCGACGAAACTGACGGATTTTCCGATCTTTGCCTCAAGAGCCTTTGCCTGAGTCATGAGTTTCTGCCCTTCCGTATCGCTCATGCTGACATGATGCACCCTGCTTGCGTAGGAGTATACATTGTAGAATGTACGAAGAACTTTGTGATAGTCGGAAAGGAACCCCTTCAGCTCCTCTTTCTCTCCGAACTTGCCCTTGTAGCTCTCGAATTTTTCAAGAAGAGCAACGGCTTCGTCGTAAGCCTTCCGCATATCCTTCTCTGTTTTAAAGAGGTGGGATTTATCCCACTTATACTTTGAAGGCACGACGGTTCTATCCTTTATCGCACTCTCCACCTGTTTCTTCTCTTTTTCAGGCTGCTTAGTCACCCCCGACGCGCAACCAAGAAAAGCGACCCCTAAAATCGCCGCAACCAACTGTTTTTTCATAACATTCTCCCAATTTAACAAAACCTGTTTCAAGCCCATTATATTCACAGCAGATACGAATCAAAGATATTTCTTTTTTCTTTTCTGCAAAAAAATGAAAATTTTTTTATATTTTCCACTTGACTTGGCAGGCGCCGGTACTATATGAAAGTCTGTCAGCTGGAAACAGCGTCATTTAAATTTGGACAGAACGCATTTTTTATAATAAGGAGGCAAGGATGAAACTGAGACCATTGAATGACAGAGTCATCGTAAAGAGAGCTGAATCAGAAAAAACAACCAAGGGCGGAATCATCATCCCCGATACAGCTAAGGAAAAACCGATCGAAGCTGAAGTTATCGCTGTCGGAAAGGGAAAAATCCTCGACAACGGTGAAAGACTCGCTATAGACATCAAGGTCGGAGACAAGGTTCTTTTCAGCAAATACAGCGGAACCGAAGTGAAGATCGAAGGTGAAGAGCACCTCATCCTCAGAGAAGACGATATTCTTGCAGTAGTTGAGTAATTAAAAGTTAATGGAGATATAAAATGGCAAAACAGATACTTTTCGATCACGAAGCAAAATCCAAGGTTCTCGAAGGTGTTAACAAGCTTGCTAACGCTGTAAAGATAACACTCGGACCAAAAGGAAGAAACGTAGCTATCGAGAAGAGCTTCGGAGCTCCCACAATCACAAAGGACGGAGTTACGGTTGCGAAAGAGATCTCTCTCGAGGACAGAGTTGAGAATCTCGGAGCACAGCTCGTAAAAGAGGTTGCTTCCAAAACAAGCGACGTTGCAGGTGACGGAACAACAACAGCGACAGTTCTTACACAGGGAATCATCTCCGAAGGATACAAATATGTAACCGCAGGATACAGCCCCATCGGACTCAAGAGAGGAATCGACAAGGCTGTAAAAAAGATCGTTGAGAAGCTCAACAACGAAACAAAGATCATCAACAGCTTCGAAGAAATCGCTTCCGTCGGATCCATCTCCGCAAACAACGACAAGGAGATCGGAAAGATCATCGCAGAAGCAATGGACAAGGTTGGTAAAGAGGGTGTCATCACCGTTGAAGAGGCGAAGGGAATGGACACATACCTCGACACAGTTGAAGGTATGCAGTTCGACCGCGGATACCTCTCACCATACTTCGTAACAGATTCAGAGAAGATGCAGGTTGTTATGGATAATCCTTTCATCCTCATCTTCGACAAGAAGGTTGCCAACCTTAAGGATCTCGTTCCTCTGCTTGAGGGTGTCGCAAAGGCAGGAAAACCTCTCCTCATCATCGCAGAAGACGTTGAGGGCGAAGCTCTTGCGACTCTCGTTGTAAACAAACTCAGAGGAGTTCTCAACATTGCAGCAGTAAAGGCTCCCGGTTTCGGCGACAGAAGAAAGGCTATGCTTGAAGACATCGCAATCCTCACAGCCGGACAGTTCGTTTCCGAAGAGCTCGGACACAAACTTGAGCATGCAACAATCGATATGCTCGGAACTGCAAAGAGAGTCGTAATAGACAAGGAAAATACAACAATCGTTGACGGAGCAGGAAGCGCAGATGCAATCAAGGCTCGCGTACACCAGATCAAAGCTCAGATAGAAGAGACAACTTCAGACTACGACAAGGAAAAGCTTCAGGAGAGAATGGCTAAACTCGCAGGCGGAGTTGCTGTAATCAACGTAGGAGCTGCAACAGAAGTCGAGATGAAGGAGAAAAAGGCCAGAGTCGAAGATGCACTTCACGCAACAAGAGCTGCCGTTGAAGAGGGTATCGTAGCCGGTGGCGGAACAGTACTTCTCAGATGCCAGGAAATCCTCGGTGACGTTGAAGTTGAAAACGAAGACGAGAAGGTAGGTCTTGAGATCATCAGAAAGGCTCTTGAAGCTCCGATCAGACAGATCGCTTTCAACGCAGGAACAGACGGTTCCATCGTAATCAACAACGTTCGCAGCAACGAAGATTTCAACTGGGGATTCGATGCAGCAACAGGTGAGTACAAAGATATGATCGCCGGCGGCATCATCGATCCTACAAAAGTTACAAAGAACGCACTTATGAACGCGGCAAGCGTTGCCTCCACACTTCTTACGACAGAGTCCGTCATTGTCGACGCTCCTGATAAGAAGGACGCCGGAATGCCTGACATGGGCGGCATGGGCGGCATGGGAGGAATGGGCGGTATGGGAGGAATGGGCGGCATGATGTAAGCCCTACCCCGACCCTTTTTTCCAGCCCCCTCTTCGGAGGGGGCTTTTTTTATTCAGGAAACCACCATATTCAATTCATTCAGAAAAAACTTCAAATTAGCAATTCCAGCATTCTTCAAAAAAGTAAAAATAGTATAAAGAAACTGCCACTTATACGCTTTTGAAAATTGACCAATTTCTTTGAAATTTTTAATCAATGAATTTTTAAAGGAAATTGTTTCGGTGGATTTAAAAAAAGGAAGTCGGGACTCTTCAGATTCCCTTCATGGAATAATATCGAGATCCTTGTCTCCGCGTCCCGAAAGATTGACGACGACGACTTTTCCGCTTCCGGCAAAGAGCTTTTTTGCAAGAGCCACAGCGTGGGAAGATTCCAGAGCTGGAATAATCCCTTCCGTTCTGGAAAGAAGTTTCAATGCGTCCACAGCCTCCTCATCTCCGACAGGTAAATATTCAGCCCTTCCGCTCTCTTTGAGAAATGCATGCTCCGGTCCGATTCCGGGATAGTTGAGTCCGGAAGAGATTGAATATGAGGAAATCGGTTCACCCTCTTCATCACAGAGGCAGTAGGAATAGGCACCCTGGAAAAGCTTGGGGATTCCGCATGAAAGTGTTGCAGCTGTACCTTCTTCCGATCCGCCTCCTTCAGCTCCGAAAAGAGCCACGTTTTCATCATCCATAAAGCCGGAGAAGATACCTATGGCGTTTGATCCGCCTCCGATACAGGCCACTACGGCGTCAGGAAGAGTTCCTTCATTTTCCAGAATCTGCTTTCTCGCCTCTCTTCCGATCACCTCCTGAAAATAACGTACCATCATCGGAAACGGATGGGGACCGACCGCCGATCCGAGAAGGTAGTAAACATCCTCGTGCTCTCCGTAGTACTCGATAGCCTTATCCACAGCCTCCTTAAGCGACGCAGTGCCCTCTTCAACCGAAACAACCTCAGCTCCGAGCATCCTGATCTTCTTCACATTTACCGCCTGGCGCTCAACATCCCTTTGGCCCATGAAAATTTTACACTTCATTCCTAGAAGTGCGGAAGCTGTTGCAGTTGCAACACCGTGCTGTCCGGCACCCGTTTCAGCCACAATCTCCCTCGCACCCATTCTTGAAGCAAGAAGAATCTGTCCCAGTGAATTGTTGATTTTGTGGGAACCCGTGTGATTGAGATCCTCCCGTTTGAGATAGATTCTGCATCCCAAATCTTCGGAAAGTCGTTTTGCATAGGTGAGCGGCGTCGGTCTGCCCGAATAGTTTTTAAGGAGTGAAAGGTACTCATTAACAAAAGAATCATCCTCAATCGCCTTTTTAAACTCTTCCGCCACTTTTCCAAAACGCCGGCTTATCGCCTCGGGAACATGGCAACCACCGAATTTTCCGAAAAACCCTTCTTTTCTTTCCATCGAATTACCTCCAAGTAAAAAAAAGGGGGCACCCGAAGGTGCCCCCTGTAAAATCGATACTTATATGAATATCAGACGGCACCTTCGCTTTTCATACACCACCACCATATTGTTGAAAAAGATGTTGAGAATGTAGAATTCAGAAAAGTGCTCATAAAAACTCCATAAATTTCAAAGCAATTGTAATGAAAGAAAGCTCTTTGTCAATCAGAATATTTTGTCACTTCAATTTTCTCCGTATAATTTCTTTCATGACCGGCTATGTAAAACTCTACGAAAAAGGAATATTGAAAGAGCGTATCGATCGAATTGAAGATCTCATGCGTTCTTGTAAACTCTGTCCCCATCGATGCGGAGTGAACAGGATGAAAGGTGAAATCGGTTTCTGCAGAAGCGGAAAATTTCCCAAGATCGCCTCATACTTTCCACACTTCGGCGAAGAGCGTCCCCTTGTCGGTTCCGGAGGATCGGGAACAATCTTTTTCAGCGCATGCAATATGAAGTGCGTTTTCTGCCAGAACTACGAAATATCGCAACTCGACGAGGGAGGAATATGCTACTATGAAGAATTGGCTACCATCATGATCAACCTTCAGTCAAGAGGATGTCACAACATTAACCTTGTCTCCCCCACCCATTCGGTTTATGCGATTCTCAAAGCACTCGAGATCGCCATACAGGATGGGCTTTCCATCCCTCTCGTCTACAATACGGGAGGTTACGATTCAGTTGAGACAGTTGCTCTTCTTGACGGTATTGTGGACATCTATCTTCCCGATTTCAAATATGGCGATAATGAAACGGCTGAATCCTTGAGCAAAATAAAGAATTATTTTGATCATGCAAAACTCGCAATTGTGGAGATGTTCCGACAGGTAGGAAATCTTGAAACAGACGAAAACGGAGTTGCCAGAAAAGGTGTAATGGTTCGCCATCTCGTACTTCCGAACGATCTTGCAGGAAGTGAAAAGGTCCTCACCGTCCTACACTCAATTTCAAAAGACATATATATCAACATTATGGATCAGTACAGACCCTGCTTCCATGCTTCTGAAATTAAGGAACTTATCGGAAAAATAAGGAATGATGAATTTCTATCGATTCTAAATTTTGCCGCAAAAATCGGGCTGACAAACATCCAATATTGAATTTCTCCGACTTCAGGAAACTAATTCCAGGGCCATAAGATGCAAGAGTCGACATTTCCCATAAGAGAGATATCTGCTTCTCCCACAACAACACATGTTGTAATTTCTGCTCCGGAAAAAATTTCTATCGCCTTTTTCATAGTGGCTCCCGTTCGTGAAACGTCGTCGACAATTAGGATTGAGCAACCTGATCTCTGAAAATCGATACGGTTTTGAAGTTCCGGTTCGGCCCTATCAATTTTTTGAAAATCGTCCCTGTATTTCAGGTAAATGATGTCGAGAGGAATATCAAGGTAGCGGGAGATAATTGCTCCGGCAACGATTCCACCGCGACCGATTGCAACAACTTTATCGAATTTTCCCGTAACTTTTTGCCGAATAGCGACCATCATTTCGTCGAGTGAAATATTAAACTTTTCTCTCATAGAAGATCCTCAGAATCAGATACCCTACAGCAAGGTTGAATGCGATGCCTGAAATTCCGGCAAGGAAATTGTTCTTCCAATATTCAAAATCCGTTGTAGATGAAAAAACAACTATCGGCAGAGACCCCAGACGAGCTATAACCATTTGAATTAAAAGCGACAGTGCGGCAGGCACTCTTTTCAAAAACCTGCCTGAAAAGGAAAGAAAAATCAGCTCCACCATCAGCATCTGAAGAACAGGTTCTGGAGAAAGCACCGGCATCCCCGAAACAAAATTGTTGAGGAGCGGAGAAGATACAGCGATAAGAAGTGTTGTGGGAAGAGGGAAAATTCTACTGGAAACAAGTACGGCAAGGTAAATGGGAAGAAAGGTTCGTCCGCTTAATCCCGCCAGATGAAAAAAATAGGGATAGGCAACCGAAAATGTGAGGAGGATCGATATTCCTGCAAGCTTTTCAAAAACTGTTTTTCTTCCTGCAGATTCCATACCGCCTCCTATATTTTTTCCAGTTTGTAGTTATTAGTCCCAAGTCCCAGACTTTCGGCATGTTGAAGTTGGATTTCTCCAAGTCCATGCCCGATTCCCTTGAACTTGTCACCACCTTTCTCAATTCCCGATGAAAGTTTAGACTCTTCAATTCCGCTTTGTGCATTCACGAGATCAAATGAGGCCCTGTCGATTGCAACAGGATCCACAGAGGCAAGGATCCCGATATCCGGAACAATGTAACGATCCGACCAGGATGCGCAGTCGCAGTCGGGAGTAATCGACATGAGGAAATTGATGTAAATCACCTTCCCCGGCTTCTCCTTAACCGCGCCGTAAGCATATTCGGAGAGTCTCTCAAGAAAATCTTTCGTATCCGTCTCCCAATCAAGATTTATAGCTTTTGATGGACATGCGGCGATGCATGAGCCGCAACCGATACATTTATGAACATCAATTCTGGAGACTCCATCATCTATCGTTATTGCATCTGCCGGACAGACTTTGAGACATGCACCGCAACCTGTGCAGAGATCGCTATTGACTCTCGGGCGAGGCGAGTGCTGCTCCTTTTTTCCTTCGATCGGGGCGCATCCCATCGCCAGGTTTTTTATAGCTCCGCCGAATCCGGCCATCTGATGACCTTTGAAGTGGGAAACCACCACCATGGAATCCGCCGCATCGATATTTTTACCGATCTTCACCTTGGAGAAGTGCTTTCCCCCAAGGTGGATTTCTACGAAACCACCTCCCTTCAAACCGTCGGCGATAATGATCGGAGCCCCTGTCACCTCGTATCCGAAACCGTGTCTCAAAGCTGTTTTCAGATGATCTACAGCATTCGCCCGACCTCCGCAATAGAGAGTGTTTGTGTCGGTGAGAAAAGGGTTCCCTCCCATTTTCTCTATCCAGTCAACCACTCTGCGTATAAAGATAGGACGTACAAAAGAGTCGTTTCCCCGCTCTCCGAAATGACACTTTACTGCAACTAGATCGCTCTTGGAAATTGAGTTTCGAAAGCACTCTTTTTCAAGAAGGGATCCTATTCGCGAGATTTTATTGCTTTTGGTGTTGTGGGAATGAAAATCCGCGAAGTAGACAGTCGACACCATCCTTTTCCTCCATTTTAAATCGTGAGATATTATACAACGGAAAAAGGATGGAGATAATCGGCACCGGCACAAAAATCCAATTAAGACTTCCATCGAAACCGGAAAGGTTGGATAAAAAAAACCTCCTTAGGAGGAGGAATCTCAGCTCCTAAGGAGGTTTCAGATTTGAAGAATCGGATAGTACTACTTGTCGAGACGATCTGCGACAACTTTCTTTATAAGATCCTCTTTCGGAATGAACGGAAGGGTGATGTGGTCTTCGCCTTTGTTCATTTCATTGTATTCGATACATGTCTCGATGGAGTGCTCATTGCGTGCCCAGGCTCTTCTGGAAACTCCTCCCATTACATCCCATGGGAAAGCTGTCCTGAGGATGCTGTCGACTCTTCTCGATCCGTCGAGAACCATTCCGAAACCGCCGTTGATAACCTTGCCGATTCCGACTCCGCCGCCGTTGTGAAGGGCAACGAGACTCATGCCTCGTGCACAGTTTCCGGCGAACACGTTGGTCGCCATATCGGCCATGATGTTCGATCCGTCCTTGATGTTGGATGTTTCACGATACGGCGAATCGGTTCCACCTGTATCGTGATGATCACGTCCGAGCATGATCGGTCCCACGATACCTTTCCTTACCATTTCATTGAACTTGAGGGCGATTGTCGCACGTCCCATTGCATCCTGGTAGAGAATTCGGGCCTGAGTTCCGACGACAAGCTTGTTCTTCATCGCATCTTTTACCCAGGTGTAGTTGTCCTTATCCTGGTATCTGGGCTCTTCACGAAGTCCCTGAATGATTTCTGCGGCGGCGGCATCGGTCTTTACGAGATCTTCCTCCTTTCCGGAGAGGCAGACCCATCTGAAGGGACCGTATCCGTAATCGAAAAGTTCGGGTCCGAGGATATCTTCAACGTAGCTCGGCCATATGAATCCTTCGTAGGTGTTTTCTCCGTTCTTGGCGATCTCCTTCACACCTGCGTCGAAAACTGCACGCATGAAGCTGTTGCCGTAATCGAAGAAGTATGTTCCCTTGTCGGCAAGACTCCTGATCACCCTGTAGTGGCGACGAAGTGTTTCGTCGACAAGTTCCTTGAATTTTTCCTTATCTTCAGCAAGAAGTCTGGTACGTTCCTCGAAAGTGATTCCTGCGGGACAGTAACCTCCTTCGTAAACTGCGTGGCAACTTGTCTGATCGCTGAGCATGTCGATATGAAAGTTTGTCTCATCTGCATACTCAAGAAGGTCGACGATATTTCCGTGGTATGCAACCGACATCGCCTCTTTCTTTTCCATATATTCGCCGGCGATCCTGAAAGCCTCCTCGGGAGTTTTGGCAACCTTCATGACCCAGCCCTGAGAATGACGGGTTTCGATTCTGGAGTAGTCTACCTCGGCGAAGATACCGACACCGTTGGCAATCTCGACAGCCTTGGGCTGAGCTCCGCTCATTCCTCCGAGACCGGAAGAGACAAAGAGTTTCCCGCCGAGGTCTCCGTCACTTGCAACTCCGAGTTTCAGGCGTCCTGCAATAAGAATTGTGTTGTATGTGCCGTGAACTATTCCCTGAGGTCCGATGTACATCCAGCCGCCTGCTGTCATCTGTCCGTAGTTGGCAACTCCGAGGGCTGCAGCGCGTGTGAAGTTATCTAGATCGTCGAATAGTCCCACCATGAGACCGTTTGTAGTAATAACTCTCGGCGCATCGGGTTTGGATTTGAAAAGTCCGAGCGGATGTCCGCTGTGGAGAACAAATGTCTGATCCTGGGTCATAACCTCAAGATACTTCTTGATAAGCCTGTACTGCATCCAGTTCTGACACACCTGCCCGGTTTCACCGTATGTAACGAGCTCGTATGGATACAGAGCGATATCGAAATCAAGATTGTTGTCGATCATAACCTGAAAGGCACGACCTTCAATGCATGAGCTCTTATACTCGTCAATCGATTTTCCCTTGATATTTCCAGCCGGACGGAAACGGTATCCGTAAATTCGACCATGAGTCATAAGTTCTTCAAGAAATTCAGGTGCGAGAGTTTCATGAAGCTCCTCGGGAATGTAGCGAAGTGCATTCTTGAGTGCAAGTTCGATCTCGCCTCTTGTCAACTTAAGCTCCCTTTTTGGTGCTCTTCGAATTCCTTCAACAAATTCAGGATATTCCGAAAGAACCGAATCAAGCTTAACGGTCATTGCCTGAGAGATGTCCAGATTGCTTATCATTACCAAACCTCCTGTTTATCTACAAATACAGGGCAATATAGCACTTCGAAAAGTCGAATTCAAGGAATTCAAGAATATTGTTTCAACTTTAAGGTGAGAACGGGACGACTAGCCCTGAATTCTGGAATAGAAGTGGGGACTGTCTCCCCAGCTGTTAAAACCGATATCTTCACCCAGACCCCGGATCTTCTCCTCGAGCACGGAAATCGCTTCATCCATGTTTTCATTTTTGTGAGGTTTCCCATCGTAGAGAGTGTAGTTGGCTTTGTATGAAACTTCCGTAATATTGGGCATTACGACATTTGCTCCGGCAAGAAGCCCGAGCTCTCTTCCCTCCGGAGAAAGCGCCTCAAGTGCGGTGGTCGAAGCCATATTGACGTCCTTGAGATAGATCCTTGTAACCGCCAGCATCTTGAGTCCAAGCATCAGCTGATTTCGTTTCTTATGGATATCGAAGTCGCCGATCCTCTCTCCCATAGGAGTCTGGTGATGAGGAATATAGGGGCCCATCCCTATCATATCCACGTCGTTTTCCTTGAAAAAGATTATGTCGTCGGCAAGATCCTTCATTGTCTGCCCGGGAAGACCTATCATGACACCTGTCCCGACCTGATAACCGGTTTCGCGAAGATCTTTGAGAGCTTTCACTCTCGAATCGAACTTATGATCGGAAGGATGGATCTTCCGGTATAGTTCCTTGTTTGACGTTTCAATTCTCAGGAGATAGCGGTGCGCACCAGCCTCAAACCAACGTCGGTATGTATCCGCCCTCTGTTCTCCCAAGGAAATGGTAATTCCCAATTTTCCTCTGGACAGTTTCTTGATCTTCTTGAGAAGTTTTTCCACGTAGGAAACAAAAGTTTCATCTGTACGCTCTCCGCTCTGAAGAACAAGGGACCCGTAACCATTTTTGTAGGCCCACTCCGCCGAAGCAAGAACATCTGCCTCTTCCATGGTGTAACGTTCGACACTTTTGTTGTCTTTTCTGATTCCGCAGTAAAAGCAATTCTTGACGCAGATATTACTCATTTCAATAATTCCGCGAAGGTGAACCCTCCTTCCCACATTCTCACCCTTTATTCGATAGGCTATATCAAAAAGGGTTTTTACGGCCTCTTCATCCTCAATGGAAAGAAGGTGCACAAGATCTTCCTTTGAAATCCTCTCCTTCTCGACAATATCATGTATAGCTATCATTCTCACCTCCCTGTTGATTGTAGAAAGATACTTTATCCGATAGGATAAGTCAACCGCTCTGTCACACCTCATTTTGAAAATTGTTGCATTTGAATTATCACCCGCTATACTTGTGTCGAATTTGAGGGGGAAAAATGCGTTACTACATTGTTTTGCTTCTGGTTTTTTCGACTTTTTCGACGAATTTGTACAGTAATGATGATCATCCGTTTAATGTCTGGATGGGGGTTGGAATTGGTCCGGGAACTATTTCCGATGTATCAAAATCAGCCGCAGGAATTTTATCGGCCAACGCCATCTATAAAAATTTCTCTGTTTCTGTCCGATACGCTTTCAATTCCCACGAAAGACAATTCTGTGGACGTCTTAACTCTGTTTCCTGCAAAGAGCTTAATCGAGGAGACATCACTTCCAGGGAATACATAGACGATCGCAGTATTCTTGTCGGTTTCGGTGAATTTTCAGATCGTATTCTCTTCACTATTAATTCCGGCATTTCAATGGTTTACCAGCGGGACAGAAGATACTACGGACACCCTGTTTCATCAAGGACCGTTGTGGGAATTCCCGTTGAAAGCAATTTCTTGGTCAAAGTAACTGACCACGCAGGTTTCGGAACCACTCTCTTCTATAACTTCAACAGTGCCGAACCCTTTGGAGGCTTACTATTCACACTAAATATCGGTTACCTAAAATGAAATTTCTGCTGATCATACTGCTTATCATTATTTCTTTTTCCGGGATTCAGGCAGAGGAAAAATCGAAGAGCCTCCTTTCTGACGAGGAATGGGCCGTTTTATCCACCGATCTTGAGAAACCGGATCGCAACCTACTCTACCCAATAGTCTACAACACTACACTCTTCGGTCTTACGGTTGGGGGGGCACTACTCTTCTATGGCCCGGAGGAGCTGAACTGGGATAAAATGAAGTTCAGTAATGTAAAGGCGAACATGACCTTCCAGACATATCGCTGGGATGAGGACCGTTTTTTCTTCAACTACATAGCCCATCCGCTGACGGGTAGCGAATCATATCTCCGTGCGAGAATGAGAGGGTTTACACCTATGGAAAGTTTTCTATTCTCCTTTTGTTCAAGTGCTGTTTGGGAATATCTTGTCGAGGGATGGGTCGAACCTGTCTCTGTCGAGGACGTCTTCATAACTCCCGTTGCAGGAAGCATGCTGGGAGAGTTGAGATTTCAGGGGAAGCTCTGGCTGAAAAAGCAGAATCACATTCTTGCAGATATCGGAGCGGTTGCAATAGATCCGATTCAATCCCTGGTTGAAGGCGTCTACTACCTCTTTTCAGGAAAAAAGAAAGAGCTCCCTGAATTTCGCGTACTCCTTTTCTACGAGACTGAAAATTTCAGAATATCCCTCTGATTTCCCTCAATTAAAAATCATATTACAGCCCAACTCTTCCATCTAAAGAAAAAGAGTTGTATACTTCTACTCAACAAAAAGAAGTCATGACGAATTTTCATGAGGGGCTGATTATGAATGGAATAGACCAGGACAACATTGAGATCATAAACGAGTTTGTTCAGGACTGCAGAGATCTTTTGGATGATCTTGAAGTGTCCGTCCTCTCCCTCGAACGGGAAATGGATGAAAACGCACCGGACGGTGAGACAATCAATACGATTTTTAGAACCTTCCACTCCATTAAAGGTGGCGCCAGCTTTCTCCTATTCAACAATATCAAGGATGTGGCTCATGCTTCAGAAAATCTTCTGGATCTCGTAAGGGCAGAAAAACTTCCCCTCCTGAAGGAACACATCGACCTCTTCGTTCTCTCATCAGACTTCATAAAGGATGCTATCGAAAAGGTGGCTGCAGATCTTTCAGACGAGGAGATGAAGGACCAGGCATTCACAATCATAAACACACTATCCTACGCCATGAACCAGGAGAAAACTTTTCCTCTACCCGGTGATCCACCGCTGCCTCCGGATCAACGGAACGACGACATAGACACCCTATTAAAACAGGTAGAAAAGTGCGTTACGCTGTTGCTTGGAGATGACAACAACAGAACAGTACAGCAGGCACTATCAAACTCTCTTGAGAGTCTTAGAATCTTCGGCCAGGAAACGGGATCGGAAGATCTTGCCAAGCTGTTTCGTCATATGGAGATGTTGGGAACGGCAATATCTTCGGATGCACCGATTAATGTCGGACAGGGATTGAATACGCTTCTCCAGCTGATTGATATTGTTACCGATCTTGAGCTTTCAGAGTGTTCCTACGGAGAAATCCAGGGTATCGATCTCTATATCGAACTTATAAGAGACATGCTTCCGAAGGATTTCCTTGCACAGGAAGATGAAAAAAAATCAAAACTGGGATCGATTCTCGTAGAGAAGGGGGTAATCTCCACCGACAAGTTGGACGAAGCTTTAAACGTTCAAAAGAAACCTCTGGGTGAAATCCTTGTAGAAATGGGTGCAGCAGATAAAGAGGAGATAGATGAAGCTCTCAAAGAACAGCGTACAAGAGAAGTAAGTCAGGTGAAAAAGCAGATAGCCCCCACCAGAGAGGTGAAACGACAGGACATACGCGTCAACATATCAAAACTCGATTCCCTGATAAACCTGATCGGAGAACTTGTTATCGCAAACAACATGATAATTCACAATCCGGATCTGGATCTCCTCTCCCAGGCCCAGGAGATGGTCAACTTCAACAAGGCCGCATCTCATATGGCCAAGATCGTCAGGGAACTCCAGGAAACCGCAGTGAACATGAGGATGATCCCGGTAATGGGTCTCTTCCGAAAAATGATGCGACTGGTCCACGATCTTTCCAACAAGTCGGGGAAAAAGGTTTCTCTGAGACTTGAGGGAGAGGAGACAGAGCTTGACAAAACGGTTATCGAACTGATAACAGATCCGCTCGTTCACATAATCAGAAACTCCATTGATCACGGCTTAGAAAGTGAAGAAGAAAGAAGAGCCTCGGGAAAAGAGGGAAAGGGAAACGTCACCCTGCGAGCCAGCCACGAGGAGGGAGAGATCTGGATAGTCGTAGAGGATGACGGAAAAGGAATAGACCGTGACAAGGTTCTAAAGAAGGCTATAGACCAGGGTCTCATCGATCCGGACAACATTCCTTCTTCGGACAGGGATATCTACTCTCTGATCTTTCATCCCGGCTTTTCCACCGCAGAAAAAATTACCGACATATCCGGCAGAGGGGTCGGCATGGATGTGGTTAAAAAGAACCTGGACAGGATAAGCGGAAAGGTGGACATTCACTCCACCCCGGGAAAGGGAACAAAGGTTATCCTGAGAATTCCCCTCACACTGGCCATTATCGACGGTATGATGGTGAGGGTAGGTCAGTCGCACTACATTATCCCGATCCTTTCGATAAAGGAGTTCTTCAAACCGCAGGAAAGGCAGATAACTGTTTCACCCGACGGAACTGAAATCGTCAAACTCAGGAACGAACTTCTCCCGATCCTGAGGCTCCACCAGATCTACGGTATCAGAAATGCCAACGAAAAACTATCCAACGGAATTCTTGTCGTGGTTGAGTCCGAAAAAAGGCAGTCCGCTCTCTTCGTAGACGAGATAATCGGACAACAGCAAACCGTAATCAAGGGACTTTCAGAATATATTGGAAAAATTCACGGTATATCGGGCTGCACCATCCTCGGGGACGGAGGAATAAGCCTCATCCTCGATATCGACAGTCTGATAGAGGGTGTTAAAAATGATTTTAGCGGAGGCGAAGCATGACGGAAAGAGAGATCAGCAGTGAATTCAACGAAGAAGAGGTTTTTTTCGAGGAGGAGGATACCCAGAAGGAAAAGTACCTTACCTTTAGAATTGCCCGTGAGGACTTTGCCATAGAAATTAAATATGTCAGGGAGATCATACGAATACAGAAGATCACCGCAGTCCCCGAAACAAACGCATATGTTGAGGGAGTCATAAACCTCAGGGGAAAGGTTATTCCGGTAGTCGACGTAAGAAAGAGGTTCGGAATAGACTCCAGGGAATACGACGACCGGACCTGTATTGTCGTAGTAAGCATGGAAGATATTCTGACAGGCCTGATCGTTGACAGAGTTTCAGAAGTACTCGACATTCCGGACCAGCAGATTGATCCCGCTCCCGGAAAAGAGGGTGAAAACCGTTTCATCAAGGGAATGGGAAAAGTTGATGAACAGGTAAAGATCATTCTGGACGTGGGAAAAGTACTCAGAGATCAGTGTATAAGGTCTATCATGGAGGCTGTGGAATAGGGATGGCATTCACCTACTTCTTCAGAGACGGTTACACCCTGCAAATGGCGGCCGCTATCCTGGCTCAAGATGCGAGCGGTCGAAGCACCGTCAGGATATGGGATGCAGGCTGCGCCTCCGGAGAAGAGCCTTACACTCTTGCAGTCATCCTTGCGGAGTCTATGGGTTACCATGCCTTCAACAACGTGCATATTCTCGCCACGGACATAGACATCTCCAACAGATTCAGAGAAAGAGTAACGGAAGGGGTTTTTCCCGGAGAACTTCTTCATCGAGTAAACAAATCGCTCAAAGAGAAACACTTCCGCCCTCTTCCCGGAGGGACCTCACTGCAGGCAAACCGCAGGATACGAAACAGGATAACCTTTCAGAAACATGACCTTGAGGATCTGACTCCTCCGGAATCGGATTTCTCTCTCGTTCTTTGCAAAAATGTCCTTCTGCACTTTAAGGAATCGAGACGCATCGAAATCATTCGTATGTTCTACAACGCTCTTTTACCAGGAGGGCTGCTGGTTTTAGAACAGACTCAGAGACTACCTGAGGAAACGGACTCTCTGTTTGAGAGGCTCACATCAAACGCAAGGATATACAGAAAAAATAAGCGAGAAGATTGCAGGGCAGCAATTACCGATTATCGGAGTTTGCGATGAATGACGTAAAAAGATTTGAGAGGGTCTACATGATTCCAGGATCAATCTGTCTCAACTGCAACCCTTCCCTTCTTTGTGCGGTTGTGGGTTCAGGTATTGCCGTCACCCTATTCGACAGAAAACTTCTACAGGGAGGTATGTGCTACTTTTTCCTGCCGGAAGTGCCATCAAACTGCAGGCCATCCACCTGTTTTGCGGAACCGTCAATAATGAAACTACTCACGCTGCTACGCAAAAAGGGTTCGAGCAAAGAAAATCTGGAGGCATCTCTATTCGGTGGAGCAGAAAACCCCGATGCGTCAAACTTCACCCCTCGTCTTGCAGAAACAAACTGCAGGAAAGCACGAGAACTGCTCTTTTCCAACGGAATTCAACTGGACATATCGGATTCCGGAGGAAAAAGAGGGCGAAAAGTGATTTTCAACTCCTATACAGGAGAAACCATCTGCGCGGCAGTTGAATCTATTCGCGAAGGGGACTGGTATCCATCCATTACTACTTCCGGAGGATCAAATTAATGGAATTGAAGAAAAGTGAGTTTCGAGAACTTTCACGCTTTGTATATGATCAATTCGGTATAAACCTGCCCGATAATAAAAAAGGAATGGTAGAGGCTCGCCTAACCAAACTCTTCAGAAAAGAGAAATCTATCGACTTTCCAAACTACCTCAACAAACTGAAGACGGACAGATCGGGGGATGCTCTTTCCGAGCTTGTAAATGCAATATCTACAAATCACACTTTTTTTTACCGGGAAAGCGAACATTTTTCCTTTTTCACCGATCAGGCACTCCCGGAGATAGTGTCACGCCTTAAGAGAAACCGTGAGAAAGACATTCGCATCTGGAGCGCAGGTTGTTCTTCTGGAGAGGAACCCTACATGCTGGTGATGCTCATGAAAGATTACCTGAAAGAAAAGTATGCGAATTACGAAGCGGGAATTCTTGCTTCCGACATCGATACGAATGTATTAAAAACAGGAAAGAGCGGCATTTACCCCAAAGAACGGTTGGAGGCCATACCACCCAACCTACGTTCCCGTTTTTTCCAAAAGCTTCCTGAAGGAAACTACACGGTAACGATGGAAGTTAAAAAGGAGGTTCTGTTCAAGAGATTCAACCTGATGAATCCGTTCCCGTTCAAATCCAGGTTCCACATAATATTCTGCAGAAATGTCATGATCTACTTCGACAAACCAACAAGAGAGAATCTTATAGACAAGTTTCACAATGCACTTCTTCCAGGCGGATACCTATTCATCGGCCATTCGGAAACAATAGAGAGAAGTAACTCACGTTTTGAGTATGTTCGTCCGGCTCTCTACCGGAAGAGGTAAAAAATGAAACATAATTCAAAGCTGTTAATTCTCATTGCTGAAGACAACAGGGATCATGCAAACCTACTTGTCATGGAACTTAAAGATATCGGAATTTCCGAAAAAAACATCCTCGTAGTACGTGATGGCAGGGAGGCTCTCAATTTTCTACTTAATCAAGAGGGGCGCAACAGCCAGGAAAAACAGCTTCCCTCCGTAATCCTGCTTGATCTGAAAATGCCTCGGATCAACGGTTTCGAATTCCTTAAAACAATGCGGGAAGAAGATGATCTGGAAAAGATTCCCGTCATAGTTC
Organism: uncultured bacterium; assembly: GCA_942492635.1. Lineage (GTDB taxonomy): Bacteria > UBP6 > UBA1177 > UBA1177 > CALOFP01 > CALOFP01. The sequence continues at coordinate 250,739 of CALOFP010000002.1, read as the reverse complement.
TCACAACAACAATGAATGAACTGGAGCGATCAAAGGCATCCGAGCTTGGAGCATATGACTACATCGTTAAACCTGCAGCTCCGGAATTGCTCGCAAACAAACTGAAGGATCTGATCAACAAAAAAAGGTAATCGAATGAAGAGCAGGCAGATTAATGTCCTCGTCATTGAAGCTTCGGCGAATATGAGAAAAACCCTTTCTGATATTATTGAATCATCCCAAAACCTTAACCTCGCCGGAACCGCCTCCGACGCCTTTGTTGGAAGGGACAAGATCGTTCGACTTCAACCGGATGTGCTTCTTATCAACATTGAGCTTCCGAGACTTGACGGATCTCTGTTCATAAAAAAACTGATGCCGCAACACCCTATTCCGATCGTTGTGATTTCTCCAACGGATAAGGCAAGTAAAAAAAAGACGATTGAGGCACTTTCGGCGGGAGCTGTAGCATCCATCGGTTACTCTTCAGACTCCAAAGAACAAAACTCAGTTGAATGGTCTGAAAAACTTCAAAAAATGATAACCGGAGCCGCAACCGAAGATGTTTCACGATGGAAAAAAATTGAAAAGAGACAAGATCAGCCTCCCAGGACAAACAATCATCTTTCCCACGACATTATTGCAATCGGAGCAAGTACAGGCGGGACGGAGGCCCTGATAAAGGTGCTCAAAAAACTTCCCAATACGCTGCCGGGGGTGGTGGTTGTACAACATATGCCTCCGGGATTCACAAAAATGTTTGCCGAACGGCTTGATCAAATCTGCATGATGGATGCAAAGGAAGCCGAAAACAACGATCAGATAGTAGCAGGAAGAATCCTTGTTGCACCAGGAGATTTTCATCTCAAGGTTATCAAAAGAGGAGCGTCCTACTTCGTAAGATCATCCAAGGGGGAAAAGGTTAAGGGGCATCGTCCCTCCATAGACGTAATGATGAGATCTGTAGCCGATTCCGTAGGGGCAAGAAGTGTAGGTGTTATCCTGACGGGAATGGGAAGCGACGGAGCTGAAGGTCTTCTTGAAATGAGAAAGAGGGGCGCAGTTACCCTCGGTCAGGACAGGGAAAGTTCAATTGTATACGGTATGCCGAAGGTGGCCTTCGATCTAGGTGCAACGGACAAAATGCTCCATATTGAGGATATAGGTCGAACACTTGTAAAAATTTGCGGTAGAAAAAACGGAGGCACCTTATCTTGAAGGATATTGTTCTCGGCATAGGGGATCTTGGCATATCAAGTACCCCCAACGGATCGATAAAAACCTATGCTCTGGGTTCCTGCATCGCCGTCATTCTCTACGATAAGGAGACTGGCACAGGGGCAATGGCACATGTAGCTCTCCACAATTCGCAGACGGACAAAACAAAGGGAAAAAACAAACCGGGATATTTTGCAGACACTGCTATCCCTGAGCTGCTTTCCAGAATGAAAAAAAACAACGGCAACCTGAGCAAAAAATATCTCAACATAAAACTTGCCGGGGGGGCTTCAGTCATGGATAAAAACAACTTTTTCAATATTGGGAAGAAGAATGTGGAGGCGGCAAAGCGAATTCTTGCCGGATACGGATTGACTGTTCATAAGGAGGATATTGGAGGCACGATCAGTAGAACAGTGACCCTTGATATAACAAGCGGCATGGTTCTTCTTTTTAACCCTTCAAAAGGCATATGGGAGCTGTAGATGGATTATAAAAAAGTTGTCGCCGAATCGGTAAAAAAAATATCTTCCCTTCCGGAAAGTGCATCCAGACTCATTACAATCATGGCCTCGGGAAGTTACAAAAAATCCGATATCGAATCAATAGTAAAAATGGACCCGATTCTTACAGGACGTCTCCTCACCATAGTAAACAGTGCCGCCTTCTCCCTCTCCCGCCAGATAACATCCGTAGCAGAAGCGATTCCCTTATTGGGAGAAAGGTTGATAGTGACTCTCGCACTTGAAATGGGCGCTGCAACCCACCTTAAGAAAGTTCTTGCCGGTTACAGGAGCGGATTGAACGAACTGTGGGAGCACAGCATAAAAAGTGCAATAGCATCTAGAGAGCTTGCAACAATTATCGACTCACCTGTTCCTCCGGGTACCGCCTACACATGCGGATTGATGCACGACATCGGAAAAAGCATCCTATCTCTGTTTCTCGAGGATCATGAAGAGGAGCTGTTATCGATCCTTAAAGATCGTGATGAGTGCGACTTCCTCGCCATCGAAAAAGAGATTCTCGGAATAAATCACGTTGAAGCAGGTTACCTTCTTGTAACACATTGGGAACTTCCTGAAATATTCCGCGTTGCAACACTTTTCCACCACACACCTGCCCACTCTCCGAAGGAGTACAGAATGCTCTGCAACATAATCCATATGGCGGATATAACGGCCATGCTGTCGGGATGCGGAACTGGAGCAGACACCTTGCGATATCAGACCTCGGACGAGATTGCAAATGAAATGCCGATAAAAGAAAAAGAGATGGAACTCCTTTTCCTTAAAACGGAAGATGAGTTCCAGTCGATAAAGAATACGATATCCTTTTAAAAATTAAAGGCAAAGCCCTCTGAGATCTTCAGCCTTGTCTGTTTTTTCCCAGGAGAAGGCATCTCTTCCGAAGTGACCGTATGCGGCGGTTCTCTTGTATACAGGTTTGAGAAGATCGAGCTGCTCGATAATTCCGGCGGGACGGAGATCAAAAATATCTCTTATGGCCTTCTCTATCTTCTCTTCAGAACAGGAGGCAGTACCGAATGTATTCACATATATGGAGACGGGCTCTGCAACGCCTATCGCATAGGCGATCTGAACTTCACATCTTTTGGCCACACCTGCAGCAACAACATTCTTTGCGATATAACGAGCCATGTAGCTGGCGGAACGGTCAACCTTCGAAGGATCCTTTCCTGAGAAAGCTCCACCACCGTGTCTTCCCCATCCGCCATATGTATCGACAATTATCTTTCTTCCTGTAAGTCCGGCATCAGCTACAGGACCTCCGATGACAAACTTACCGGTCGGATTAATGAGATACTCTGTCTTATCATGAAGAAGATTTTCCGGAACAACTGCCTTTACGACCTTCTCGATTATCGCTTCCTTTATGTCACTGTAACGGGCATGAACTGTGTGCTGAGAGCTGACGACAACCTTGTCGACTGCAACAGGATGCATTCCTTCGTAACGGACACTCACCTGAGATTTTCCGTCGGGAAGAAGAAATGGAACTGATCCATTCTTCCTGACTTCTGCCAGCTTATGACAAATCTGGTGAGCCAGGTTGATCGGAGTCGGCATGAAATCTTCATTTTCATCGGTAGCGTATCCGAACATGAGCCCCTGGTCTCCCGCACCCTGCTCCTTATACATACCCTCTCCGGCATTAACACCCTGTGCAATGTCGGGAGACTGTTTGTCAATAGTAGTAAGTATACCGCAAGTCTCAGCGTCAAAACCGCAATGTTCGGTATCGACATATCCGATTTCCTTTATGGTGTTTCTTACGATGTTGGGAATGTCGACATAGCCTTTAGTGGTTATCTCTCCACCGACGACGACAAGTCCCGTAGTGATGAATGTCTCACAGGCAACCCTTGAGTACTTATCCTGTTCAACCAGAGCATCAAGGATTGAATCCGATACCTGATCAGCAACCTTGTCAGGATGTCCTTCCGTTACAGACTCGGAAGTAAAGGTGAAACATCTGTCGCTCATATGCACCTCCTAAATAAGGGAAAACCCCCTCGTAATGAGGGGGCAAACAAACATAAAGAACTCTCTTCCAAAAAAGAGGGATCCTACCTCTTTGAGAACTGGAATCTTGCTCTTGCGCCCTTCTGTCCGTATTTCTTTCTTTCTTTCATACGGGCATCTCTTCTGAGGAAACCCTCTTTCTTGAGTTCGGGTCTGAGCTCGGCATCGAAATCAACGAGTGCCTTGGCAATTCCGTTTCTCACAGCCTCAGCCTGAGCAGCGATTCCACCACCACAAACTGTTACGAGAGCATCGAATTTCTTCTCAGCTTTTCCAACCTTAAAAGGAGCGTAAATCTTCTGAATGTTGGTATCAATGCAGAAGTAGTTTTCAACGCTTCTTCCATTCACCTTCATTTCGCCGTTTCCAGGACGAAGAAAAACTCTAGCAACTGCAGTTTTTCTTTTTCCTGTAGCATACCACTGTTCCATTTATCTCTCCTACTATGATCTAAATTTCCAACTTTTCAGGAGACTGTCCCTGATGGGGATGCTCAGCCGAAGCGTAAACTTTCAGCTTCTTAAGAACCTGTCTGGCAAGCTTGTTCTTGGGAAGCATTCCCTTTACAGCGTGCTGAACAAGATGCTCAGGATGTCTCTGTACCATCTTCTCGGCAGTAAACTCCTTGAGTCCACTCTGGTAGCCGGAATAGCTGTAGTACATTTTCTGTTCCCATTTCTTTCCTGAAAGTTTCACTTTGTCCGCATTGACAACAACAACATAGTCACCGCAGTCAACGTTAGGAGTATAGTTTGCCTTGTTCTTTCCACGCAATACGTCTGCAATTTTCGTCGCGATACGGCCGAGGGTCATTCCTTCAGCGTCGACCACGAACCACTTATGCTGCACATCTTCTTTTCTTGTGTATCTTGTGAGTTCCATGCCCTTCCTTCTTTCTTTACAATTAGCAAAAAAAAGCGAGGGTCATAATACCGGGGCAAATATCACTTGTCAAGTAAATTTTATATTTTCAAAATTTTCCCTAGTATTAGCGTGTGGTTACCATGTAAAAGAAAAAAATGAAAAAAAATCTTTATTAGTTGACAATCAAAACTCGCTCAATAGAATAATGCCAATTTATTTTTTCATTGAAATTCAGGAGGTACCATGTTAACTGATCTCAGAAATATTGAGACGGCTTTAACTTTCGACGACGTACTGCTCGTTCCGGCTTTTTCACAGATCCTTCCACACAATGTGGACGTAAGTACGAAACTTACTGATTCAATCACTCTCAACATACCGCTCATAAGTGCCGCAATGGACACCGTTACCGAATCCCGCACAGCCATAGCCATGGCTAGAGAAGGAGGTCTCGGCATTATCCATAAGAACATGACCATAGATCAGCAGGCGAGAGAGGTAAAAGCCGTAAAAAAATCCGAAAGTGGAATAATTACCGCTCCGATCACCATCGGCCCGGATTCATCGATAATGGATGCTCTCCAGATAATGAAAAGCAATGCAATCTCAGGAATTCCGGTTGCTGTGGACGGCAAACCTGTCGGAATAATTACAAACCGTGACCTCCGATTCGAAACGGATCTTTCCAAGAAAGTTGGAGAGCTGATGACAAAAGAGCTTATCACCGTCCACGACAACTGTACAATGGAAGAGGCGAAAAAACTTCTTCACCAGCATCGCATCGAAAAACTCCTGGTTGTGGACAAGAACGGCCTCCTCAGCGGACTCATAACAACCAAGGATCTTGAAAACCAGGAAAAGTTTCCCAACTCCTCAAAGGACAGATACGGAAGACTTCTCTGCGGTGCGGCCATCAGCCCGGCAAGTGACGGCATGGAGAGGGCTGAGGCTCTCGTTGAAGCAGGCGTCGACGCTCTCGTTCTCGACAGTGCTCACGGACACTCCATTAATGTAATAAACAGGGTCAAGGAGCTGAAAAAGAAGTTCCCCGAGACAGATCTCATTGCCGGGAATATTGTTACACGTGAGGCGGCCGAAACCCTTTTCAATTCCGGTGCAGATATCGTAAAGGTGGGAATCGGACCGGGCTCCATCTGTACAACTCGAGTTGTTGCCGGTGTAGGGTATCCCCAGCTCACTGCGGTAAACGAGATTGCGAAGGTTGCAAAATCTCTCGGCAAGTCGCTGATTGCCGACGGAGGAATCAAATACTCTGGAGACATCGTCAAAGCCCTCGCAGGAGGAGCCACAGCCTGCATGCTCGGAAGCATGTTTGCAGGAACCGATGAATCTCCGGGCGAAACAGTTCTCTACCAGGGAAGACGCTACAAAATGTACAGAGGAATGGGTTCTCTAGGAGCCATGGCCTGCGGCAGCAAGGACCGCTACTTCCAGGACAACGTAACAAGTTCCGACAAATTCGTACCGGAAGGCATCGAAGGCCGGGTTGCCTACAAAGGTCCTCTTCGCGATACTATCTTCCAGATGATAGGAGGACTTCGTTCAGGAATGGGTTACCTCGGGTCTGCCACGATAGAAGAACTTCAGAAAAATGCCAACTTCGTTAAGATAACAAGCGCCGGTTACGTTGAAAGTCATGTTCACGATGTAATCATTACCAAGGAAGCTCCAAACTACCGATCGGATCGTTAATGACAAGAAAAGTGTTAATAATAGACAACTACGACAGTTTCACCTACAACCTCTACCAGCTTGTAGGTTCCAGGGACGCTTCTGTGGATGTATTCCGGAACGACGAAATCACAATGGCGGAATTAAAAAAACGCCATTATTCACATGTAATAATCGGGCCCGGTCCGAAACGGCCCGAAGACTCGGCTCTCTCCGTAGAAGCCATGAACTACTATGGAGAACGTCTCCCCGTTCTGGGAGTGTGCCTCGGAATGCAGCTGATGGCACACCTTCACGGAGGTACCGTGATTCCGGACAACCCGGTTCACGGGAAGAGCGAAAAGATTACCCATACAAACAGTGGAATCCATCGCTCTCTGCCGTCACCGTTCAAGTGCGCCCGGTACAACTCTCTTGTCGTATCGTCTATAGACGAATCCCACCTTGAAGTTACTGCCCGAAACATGAAAGGAGTCATTATGGGGCTCCGCCACAGAAAGTTTCCGAATCTCGAAGGTGTACAGTATCACCCGGAATCTTTTCTGAGTCAGCACGGAGACATTCTCATAGACAACTTTCTCGAAAACGCCTAAACTCGAAAACACCATGGAGGCTTCTCAGATGAAGCACTTTTTCAACTCTTTGAAGATAAAGCGAATAGTCAGAAAACCTCTTGAGAAGATCTCTTTGAAGGAGTTCTCCCATCTTACAGGAAAAAAAAAGGGCAGATCCTTTCTGGCAAGCCTGAACCACAGAGACTATCTGGGCAGATTTTCAATTTACTCACACGACCCTCTGTTCACAATTTCCTACCGGAACGAAAAATTGATAGTGGAAGGAGATAAAGTTCCTCAAATCACTTGGAAGTGCAGCTTCAAGGAAGCTTTCCATCTTTTTACAGCACCTGTTGATGGACACGAAATCCTACCTCCGCCCTACAACGGTCTCTGGAGCGGGTACGTCTCGTACAACGCTCTTCGTCATTTTGAAAAGATCGATCTTTCCCAGGAGGAACTGTTCTACGTCCCTGACTTTTTCTTCACCTTTTCGGACACGTTCATTATCGAGGACCATTTAAATGGAGAACTGTCTCTTGTTCTTCTCGACACAAATCTTTCAACCCATTCCGTTGAAGAGAGAGAAAAGGCAGTAGCGGATGAACTTTCATCCGTGTCCCAAAAAGGTGTCTACCCGGAGGAAATAGAAGAGAATGTCGAAATCAAATCCCACATCACCCGCAGTGAATATCTTGAAAGGATCAGAACGATTCAAGACTACATCAGAGCTGGGGATGTCTACCAGGTAAATTTCACATACCCGCTCAGCATGGAGTGTACGCTCCCCTCTCCAGAACTTTTTACACGATATCTCCATAAAAACCCGGTTGATTTCTCCGCATACCTCAACTTAGACCACCTTGAAATTCTCTCCATATCTCCGGAATGCTTTTTTACTCTCCACAACAATAAAGTAAGAAGTTACCCGATAAAAGGTACCATCGGCAGAGGAAAGACAAAGGAACAGGACACTCTTCTCAGAAAGCAGCTGATTAACAGCGAAAAAGACCGAGCCGAACTATCCATGATCGTGGACCTCATAAGAAACGATATAGGAAAGGTTGCCGAGCTGGGATCGGTAAAGGTTAAACAGCATGCATCTATCGAAACATTTCACACTCTTCACCATCTTTACTCGCTGATCGAAGGACGTCTTGGAGAAAAATCGAGGACTGAGCTTTTTGCATCAATGTTTCCCGGAGGATCAATTACCGGAGCTCCGAAAGTGCGGTCAATGGAACTTATCGCAGAACTCGAAAGATACAAGAGAAATGTCTACACCGGCTCAATCGGCTGGATCGGCTACGGAACGGACATCTCCTTAAACATCGCGATCCGAACAGTTCAGCGAATGAAAAACACCCTCTATTACTTCGTGGGAGGTGGAATCACCCTCGATTCCAATCCAGATGCAGAGTACGAAGAGACTCTTACAAAAGCCAGGTCATTTCACAACATCTTCAAAAAGGCGACATTCTCACATGTCTGATCACGGTGTCTTCACAACTTTTCTGATAAAAGACGGAGTCCCCATATGGCTTGATCAGCACATTGAAAGAATGAGGCATTTTTCTCAAAACCTCGGAGGAACCTTCGACAGAGAGTTGATTCTTCATCTGCTTTCCAAGAAGTGTACAGATAATGAGGGATCTTTCAGGGGTAGAATCATCTTCTTTCCCGAACAAAATCGATTTTCAGTTACTGTCGAACCATACAGTGCTGAAAGTAAAACTCTTAAATTGAAGTTTCTACCCATCGAAAAGCCACTCGGAGACATCAAAAAATGGCCTTTCCAGAACATGGGATTTCAAGGCGGAGAAGAGTTGCTCCTTGTTGATTCAAGAAACGGAGATGTGCTTGAAGGCAACCACACCAACATTTTCGTTCAGTCCAGGGGAAAGTTCTACACCCCTCCGGCTGACGGTAGAATTCTTAACGGAATTTGTAGACAGAATTTCATCAGCCTACTCAGATTCAGGGGAATCGAAGTCATTGAAAAATCGTTATCTGAAGAATTCATCAATCGGGGTGAGATATTCCTTTCAAACTCACTCAAAGGGATCAGAAAGGGAGTACTGCTCCGAGAGCCAAACCGAGCTACGTCATTGTATTAACTAAACTATTTAACCGCAAAATCCTTCAAAGACAAATTTTGTTGACATTACCTTCTTCTGTCGTATAATCTCTCACAGTATTGTTTTGAAATGATAGAATTTATATGTATTTAGGAGGAATTCGAAGCAATGATTGAAAAGGAAAAAAAGACCGAACTTATAGGCGAATACAGAGCACATGAGACAGATACGGGATCTCCGGAAGTTCAGGTTGCAATACTTACTCACCGCATTAAGACACTTACTGAGCACTTCAAGACCCACAAGAAGGACAACCACTCCAGACTTGGTCTTCTTAAGCTCGTTGCAAAGAGACAGAGACTTCTCGGCTATGTGAAGAAAAATAGTTTTGAAAGATACTCTAAACTTATCAAATCTCTTGGTCTCAGAAAGTAATTCTTGTCAATTTCTGGGACTACTTGTTCACATTCTACAAATTCATTCACCCTTGAGAGGTTACAATGAACAAATTCTTTAAAGAGGAAATCGTTTTCGAAGGAAATTCATTATCCATTGAAACCGGGAAATACGCTAAACAGGCAGACGGTTCTGTTCTGTGCAGATACGGAAATACGGTACTCCTTGCTACCGCGGTTGCTTCAAAAGAGGAAGTTACCGAACAACTTGGTTTTTTTCCCCTTACTGTAGATTACATTGAGAAATTCTACGCTGCAGGGAGGTTTCCGGGAGGCTTCCTCAAGAGAGAATCACAGCCAAGCACCGAGGAAAAACTCACGGCCAGGCTTATTGACCGTCCGATAAGGCCTCTCTTTCCAAAATGGTTCCAGAACGAAACTCAGGTGCTAATAACGCTCCTCAGTTACGACAAGAACTGCGATCCGAAGGTTCTCGCAGTTATGGCTGCATCGGCGGCTCTCTCCATTTCCGACATTCCGTTCCACGGCCCGATAGCTGCGTGCAGAGTTGTGAAGAAGGATGGTTCATACCACATCAACCCCGCACCTGAGGTTGTCGAAGATTGCCATCTCAACATCGTTATGGCCGGAAACAGAGATTCAATCGTAATGGTTGAGGGTGAGGCGAAAGAGGCTTCGGAAGAGGAAGTTATCGAAGCTCTCACCATAGCTCACCGTGAAATCCAGCCGCTTCTCGATATCCAGGAGAAGCTTGCAGAGCAGGTAGCTCCTGTGAAACGCGAAGAGGTTGTTTTCGAAGAAGACACCAAGCTTAAGGATTTCGTATGCGAGAAGGCTGCGGAAGACATCAAAGAGGTTCTCAAGGTTTCCGAGAAGCTTCCCCGTTACGCTCTCTCCAAGAGCTACAAGAAGAATCTTGTAAAGACAGTTGAGGAATCTATTTCCGAAGAGTGCGGATTCCTTAATGCAGATAAGCCTGAAAAGGTTGTTAAGAAAGCAAAAGATTTCTACGAGGATCTTCTCAAGGATTCCATGAGAAAGATGATTACTTCCGACCATACACGTATCGACGGAAGAACCCTCGTTGATGTCAGACCGATCTGGATCGAAACAGGAATTCTTCCCAACGTTCACGGTTCCGCAGTTTTCACTCGTGGCGAAACACAGGGACTCGGTACAGTTACCCTCGGTGTAGGTGCCGACGAACAGCGTGTGGATACCGTTACGGACGAGTACAGTAAGAACTTCATGCTTCACTACAACTTCCCTTCATTCTCTGTTGGTGAGATAGGAAGACTCAGAGCTCCGGGAAGAAGAGAGATCGGACACGGGACTCTTGCCGAAAGAGCTCTTAAATCGCTTGTTCCTTCAAAGGATGACTTCCCATACACCGTAAGGATCGTTTCCGAGATTCTCGAATCAAACGGTTCCAGCTCAATGGCTACCGTATGTTCCGGATGTCTCAGCATGATGGACGCAGGTGTTCCGATAAAGAAACACATTGCCGGAATCGCGATGGGACTCATCAAAGAGGGTAACGACTACTACATCCTCACCGACATCATGGGAGATGAGGATCACCTCGGAGACATGGACTTCAAGGTTGCAGGTACAGAAGACGGCATCACGGCAATCCAGATGGACATCAAAATCGAAGGTCTTCCACGCGAAGTTCTCGAGAAGGCTATGTTCCAGGCTCGCGACGGAAGAATGCACATCATCGGCATCATGAAGGAAGCGCTTCCCGCCGCAAGATCCGAGCTCAGTCCGATAGCACCCAAGATTCACAAGCTCACTATCGATCAGGATAAGATCAGAGACCTTATCGGTACAGGCGGAAAGAACATCAAGGGAATTATCGAAGAGACCGGCAGCAGCGTTGAAGTCAGCCAGGACGGAACGGTTGTGATAGCATCACCCGACAGCGAAGTTCTCGAGAGAACAATCGCCCTTGTAAAAAGCTTTACCGACAAGATCGAACTCAGCAAGGTTTACGAAGGTACCGTAACCAGGATTGAGGAGTACGGCGCATTCGTCGACGTAATGCCGAACCAGACCGGACTTCTTCATATCAGCAAGATTTCCGAAGAGCGTGTCGAGAAGGTTGAGGACCACCTCAACATCGGCGACAAGGTCAAGGTTATCGTTACCAACATCGAGTTCGGCGGCAAGTTCAAACTCAGCATGAAACCTTCCGATTTCGAGAAAGACTGGACCAACGTACCCAGCGAGGAGCGAAGGGACAGAAGAGACAGAAGGGGCGGACGCGGCGATCGCAGATTCTAAGACAAGATCATGATAGATATCAAATTCAAACTTGAAGGGGGAGCTCAGCTCCCCCTTTATAAAACTGAGGGGTCTTCGGGAATGGACGTCCAGTCCATAGTCGACAAGTGTATCGAACCCGGAAAATGGGCCCTTGTAGAAACCGGACTCTACGCGGAAATTCCGGAAGGCTACGAGATTCAGGTGCGCTCGAGAAGCGGCCTCGCCTTCAAGAACGGGGTTTTCGTTCTCAACTCTCCCGGCACCATCGATGCCGATTACCGTGGGGAGATAAAGATCATTCTCGCCAACTTTTCCGACACCCCCTTCGCCATATCCAAGGGAGATCGTATTGCACAGCTTGTGGTCGCTCAGGTTACAAAAGCGTCCATATGCGTCACAGAGTCCGTCAACGAGACAAAAAGAGGCGCAGGCGGTTTCGGCCATACCGGCATCTAAAATCCCATCAAGACACTCAAACATTTCTCAATTCATGCCCCAACAACATATAAAGAGTGGGCTATTCGATTTCCAACCCCTTTCAGGTTACAAAACTCTCGCTTTTTTATTTTCCTTCCTCACAGGAACACGGCATCCTTTTCACTCTGTGAAACCACTATTGCATTGTTCTATTTGTTGGGTTAGCTAGGAAATGTCTCTTAGAAGGTAAATGTTGTCCGCGAACTCAGGGAAATCACCCACAGTAACAACTCGCCCTTTGAATCTAAAGCAATTTAAAGTTGCACGATTCCGGAAAATAAAACTGGTTTCGGAGAATTAAATCCTCCGTACATCTATTTCTCTGAATAAAATCGTAGATAATGCCGATCCTGAGCAAAAAACTAGGGCAGTTTCATCTTTATGGAATCGAGTACCTTTCCGTTATATAGATAGTGGTACATAGAATAGTTTCTCATCACCTTCTTAACATAGGCTCTTGTCTGGAATATCGGGATGTCCTCTACGAATTCATCAATTTCCATATGTCCATTTCGCTTTATCCATCGGTCTATCTTGCCCGGGCCCGCATTGTATGAAGCTGCTGCAAGAGGAAGACTGCCGTCAAAGCGATTGATAAGCATTCCAAGAAACTTTATTCCGAAACGAATGTTTGTGAGAGGTTTTTTCAGATTTTGTACCGTCACCTTTCCGTACCTCTCCCTGTTGGCAAGAAGCTGGGCTGTTGAGGGGAGAAGCTGCAGAAGCCCGATCGCATAGGATTTGGAAACAGCCGCCGTATTAAAGAGACTCTCCTGCCTCGCAATTGAGCAGACAAAAAGCATGGGTACATCGTAAAAATCAGCATGGGCGCTTATCTCTGCCTCAAAGCCGATAGGATACTGCAGTTTTATATACTCCATGGAACTGCTGGAAAGGGTTGGTACAGACCTGATCAGTCTGGCAGAAAGGGAAAAGTAGCCCATTTTTTTGGCAACATAAGAGAGAGCTACCCGATCTGCCTCCCCGCCCCTGTCCAGAACAGCCTTTTTCACGACGGGTAAAAAATGCTTGAGCATCGACATTTCCTTGTGAAAGAAGAGAAGCATAGTCCAGGCTGTCTCTGGAAGCCGAAAGTCGCTCATCTTCTTTCTCTCCCCTGATTTCTTTACTTTCCCTAGCGATATTCCCCTTTGTTTCAGCCTAGTAGCTGCCATCGCTCCATAATAGGTTGCAGGATTGTCAATAGCCACCTCCTTCAATATCGCCTCTTCCTCCTTCTCCAGCCCTGCTTTTCCAAGAACTCTAGACTGCCAGTATCTTGCCCTGCGGTAGTAGTAACTTTCAGGGGAATTTCGTGAAGCAATATTTTTTAAGATTCTTCCTGAAACTTCAAAATTCTTTTGCCTGTAACCGATCCAGAATGATAAAAAATCAACCAGTTCAATCCTGTGGTAATCAGGATATTGGGTACGTATCCTTTCGTACAGTTCGAGAGCCTTTTCACTTTTTCCGTCCAGTCTCGCCATATCCGCTGCATAGTAGACAAAGTCAGCACTCCTTGTACCTTCAACATCCCGAAAAAACGAGGCACCTTTGAGATACATTTCAATTGATTCATCATTTTTCCCAAGAGCCGCAAAAGAGTATCCCGCCCATCGGTAGAGGTTGTAGAGATCGCCGTTTTCAAGCTGCAGTTCGGCAGAGTATTTTTCCAATGTCTCGTATATCTGAACAGCGCTACTGTGCTCCCGGCGTCTTGTATTGGCCATTGCGCTGTAGAGGCGTCCACGCCAGGAGTAGATGTCCTTAGGCCGCCCGTTTTTGCCGAACCAGGCAGCGGATCTATTTATTAGAACCCTGTAGCGCACCTTGTGGTAGTCACGGATAAGCGTCCACAGTTTATATTCACGATCCAACCTGCGTTTTTTCATAAGCCCTTGATTCTTCTCAAAGAGACGGTCAATTCGGTTGTAAAACTCCTCAGAGTAATCATGTTTTGCATTTCTGAGGGCTTCAAATGCCTTTCCGATATTCTTACCTGCCAGCAGTTCCACATAGCGGAAAAAGAGCTCTTCGTTCCTGCTCTCCTTGTAAGCTTTTATAAAAACTTCCTTTTTCCCTAGAGCCAACAGTCTTCGCAGGTAGAACTGCCATAGCTCACCTCCCATTGTCTCTCCAACCTGCTCTGATATTTCAGAGAGGGAATCGATTTCCAAATCCCGCCAATTCTCAATTGCAACAAGGTATTTGGCAATTCTTCTGTCATCTTCATTTTCAAAAACAGTATCGATTTCCCTGATAAGGGAAGATAATTCATTTCGTCTCTTTCCAATATCTCCAAGAAAAAGGGAGATACACCCCCTCCTCTCACCCTCCACACAATCGGAGGACTTCTCCTCTGTGTCGAGTGAAGAGTAGTACTGGTAGTTTGAACGAATATCATCCTGAAGCCCGGTTTCATCAAAATTGAGTGTGAGGGCTCCGAAAAGTAGGAAAGCATTAAGGAAAGGCATATTACTCCATTGAAAAGTAGAGAGTTCGTATCTCCCTGGCCAGGGAACGGGAAAACTCCCAGAGAATTTTGGCTCCGATTTCAGGGGAATCGGAAATAAGTTTCAACAGGTCACTCTTATTTATTCGAAGAAGATCGGAGGACCTGTCAACGAAGAGTGTCATATCATCATAGGGTTCTCCAAAAAAAGAGAGGGATCCGATATGTGTACCGGGCTTGAGAGTCATGATATGGCGGGAGCGTTTCATAAGGGAAAGTTGTCCTTCCAGAAGGATGAAAACGTAATCCTCCTCCCTGTTCCTGTCGTGAGTTGAAAGCACCTCATATTTCTTCACGCTTCTCAACTCTGCCCCGGCTATCACCTTGAGAATCTCTTCGTATGCAAGAGTTCTGAACAGAGTTGCATTTTTGATCAGCTCCATCTTGTCCAAGACACCCCGTGATCGGACAGGATATTCGGAGGGATGACCTACGGCACTTACCATCACAGCGGTTATATTATCTTCTCCTCCGCAGTCGTAGGCATAGTCTACCAGCCGATTAACTGCCTTCTTAACAAATACATCTTCCCTCTCCTGAGCGGGAGCTCTGAAAATTCCAAGCTCAAGTACAGGAAGATTTTGTGTCGTTAGGTAACGACTTAGTCCATCTGAGCATAAAAGAAATCTATCTTCAGGCAGAATATCGAAAGTCATCTTCTCCGGATTAACATTCCGCTTGAGCCCCAGGGCCTTTGAAAGCATACCCGCAATTTCCCCTGAAATTGTATCAGCTGCAGATCCATACTTGGAAATATAGTCCTGCCCTATCGTATGATCCGTGGAAAGCTGAGAAACCACACCTTTTCTCGCCATGAACAGCTTGGAATCACCTATATGAACCATGAATCCGGTTACACCGGAAACCATGAGCATAGTAAATGTAGACCCCATACTGCCGGCAGATCTTCTGTTGACAGATTCATCATATACTACTCTGTTAGCTTCGCAGACCCCTTCAACAAGAATCTTCAAAACAACATCCTTGTTTTCTGGAGTCGGGTTCGCAACAAATGAATCTACAGCAGATTTGTTCTTCCGGACATAACAGGCAACTCTCTCTACGGCGGTGGAGGAGGCGACATCCCCGGCCACTCCGCCACCCATTCCATCGGCAACAATATAAAGATTTGTCTCTTTGTCGATGTGGAATGAATCCTGATTTACAGTACGTTTTTTGCCTGTATCAGTTTTTCCATAGCTGTATAATTTCATTAATCCTCCACTTTCAGCTATTCATAGCAGAAGGGTAGTATCCTTGTCAATTTTTCAGGTTGACAATCATTTTTTTTCTGTTATATTATTGCGCATTTTTTTTGGAGATTATATGGACTTCGTTTCGACAACAGTACTTGCTTTCAGCCTTGCAATGGATGCTTTTGCCGTCTCCATAAGCTCAGGCATTTCTCTTAAGAGAATGAATTTGAAAAGCACTCTGGCAATGTCCGGTAGTTTCGGTTTCTTTCAGGCCGTGATGCCTGTCGCCGGCTATCTCATTTCCTCATCTTTTTACAGCTACATATGTCATATAGATCACTGGATTGCATTCATGCTTCTTGCGGGAATCGGCGGTAAAATGATCTATGAAGCATTCGGCGAAGAAAGTTGCGAGGAGACAATTACAACATTGACGTTCAAGAATCTCATGGTTCTTTCCATCGCCACAAGTATTGACGCTCTTGCTGCTGGAGTTTCACTCTCCTTTCTCTGTACGTCGATAGTTGTCCCGGCACTGACCATAGGTATTGTCACGTTTGCTCTCTCTCTGGTCGGAATTTTATTCGGAAAGAAACTAGGCTGCCGATTCGGGCAGAAGATGGAAATTCTTGGGGGAGCAGTTCTTATCATTCTCGGCATCAAAATTCTGATCGCCTCTTTTTTCAACGGCTGAACTGCCGCCCACTGCTGCACCGACACTTTTTCAGGAACCGAATTTCACGTTTGCGATTGCCGACAGAAGGGATCATAAAGCGAGGCAAAGACGCTCTGAAAATTGACCATTCAACCTTAAATGAATGCAAAAAAAAAGCTTGAATCAAAAAAGCATTACAAAAACACTTTCTTCATTCAAGCTTGAAAGATGGCGCGGTCGACCGGACTCGAACCGGCGGCCTCCGGCGTGACAGGCCGGCGTTATAACCAACTTAACTACGACCGCGCGCTTAGATCTAAATCCAAAGATCAAAAGTGGTGGGTGGTACAGGGCTCGAACCTGTGACCACCGGCTTGTAAGGCCGATGCTCTCCCAACTGAGCTAACCACCCAACCGACGAAGAGAAATATACGCATTGAAAAAAAGTAGTCAACATTTTTTTTCACTTTCTTAAAACTTTTAAACTAAAAGCAGCTCTGCCATTGAATTTACCCAATAAATTCAAACTACAGTATTCCGTTTATCTGCACCCAATTTTTAAACCGAAAACTTCTTTTCGGGTGTTTTTTGGCATAATCAGAGTATCGCAACGATTGAGACGTCGCTGAAATGGAAAAACAACTGAGATAAAAAATTTTGAAAAATATCGGATTTTTTAAAAACGACTACAGAATTCAGAGTGCGAACTATTCGGAACCAACACCACTTTCGACTCCGAGATGTTTAAGAGCCTCGACTCCTCCGAACATGAAACCTCTCTTCGTTCCCAGATTCTCAAACTTGTCGTAGGACGGACTGTAGGCTATGAAAGGAACGTTCTCACGTGTGTGATCGGTACCTTCAAAAGCCGGATCACAACCATGATCGGCGGTGATGACAAAAAGGTCGGTATCTTTCATTCCATCTATAAACTCAGGAATAAAGTCATCAAACTCCTTAAGTGCCTCGTAGTACCCTTGCACATTCCTGCGATGACCATAAACTGAATCAAAATCAACGAGGTTTGCAAAGACAAAGGTTCCCTCGTCTGCCGTATCTCGCATCTTTATAAGAGTCTTCATGACGTCCCTGTTGTCATCTGTATGGTGAGCTTCATCAATTCCAACAGTCGCGAAGATATCGTTAATCTTTCCGACTGAAACCGTTCTTACTCCCTCTGATTGCAACTTTTGAAGAAATGTTTCATCTATAGGCTCTATAGAGTAGTCGTGACGCTTGTTGTTCAGGCGGATGAAGTTACCTGGAGTCCCAGAAAAGGGACGCGCTATAACCCGTCCCACATGATACGGATCAAGGATTTCTCTTGTCTTCTTGCAGACCTCGTAAAGTTTCTCAGGAGATACGACATCGGCGTGTGCGGCAATCTGAAATACCGAGTCTGCGGAAGTGTAGACGATAAGCTTCCCTGTTCTAAGATGCTCTTCCCCCATATCCTCAAGGATCTGAGTTCCCGAAGCAACGATATTTCCGATATATCCGAATCCGGTTTCAGCAACGAACTGATCCATTATCTCAGCCGGAAATCCATCCGGATACTTCGGAAACGGCTCGAGGACGGGAACGTTCATCATCTCCCAGTGGCCCGCCGTCGTATCCTTACTCCTCGAGATTTCTTCCAAAACCGCCACCCGTGAGTTGAGTGTGGGAGTCTTGGCGAGTTTCGGGTGGGATTTTATAACTCCTAGTCCGAGTGATTCCAATCCGGGAAGATTGAATTTTTCTACCTGATCGGCAATATGACCGAGGGTGTCGCAGCCGGAATCTCCAAAATCAGCCGCATCTCGGGCCTCACCAATGCCGACGCTGTCCAGTACAACAAAAAACACTCTCATTATTCGCCTCCTGAAAACTTATAAAGACTATTAAAGACTATTTAGAGTATGATGAAAATAAAAAAAAACTTGAATCCGGGAAGATTAACTCAAAAGTTTCCCCAATTCAAGCTTAAAAGATGGCGCGGTCGACCGGACTCGAACCGGCGGCCTCCGGCGTGACAGGCCGGCGTTATAACCAACTTAACTACGACCGCGCGCTTAGATCTAAATCCAAAGATCAAAAGTGGTGGGTGGTACAGGGCTCGAACCTGTGACCACCGGCTTGTAAGGCCGATGCTCTCCCAACTGAGCTAACCACCCAACCGACGAAGAGAAATATACATATGGGGGAAAAGTAGTCAACTTTTTTTTTGAAAAAGAACTGCCTTTCAACCCAACACTCTATTTTTAAAGAACTATACGATCAGATCCTCGCGAGGAAGCTCACCCTTCTTCTCAACCAGCTTCGCCCTGACTCTGGTAAGAGCCTGCTGGATTTCTTCCGGAACATCCTCTCCGTATACGTCTGAGACCTTCTCGCTGATATCTTCGTAATTTTTTGCAAGGAACTTCCACATGAAATTACTTTTACAAAGCCCCAGCTTAACCTCTATGTCGTTTATCGGCTTCAAATACAACCTGAAATCCATGGTTACTGCTCCTTAAGCTGCTTAGTTTTCCACTCTTCGAAAGTGGGAATATCGAATGCTGAAATATAATACTGGTTAAGGTAGTCCTTAAACTTTTCCGAATCGGAAAGAACCTTGAAACCGTATTTCTTATCTATGTACTTTACACCTTCCATATAGATCTTATCAAAATTGCTTCTTCCTACCCTCATCTTGGCCTTGTCAATCTCGAGAGCGACAAACGTACGATAGGATTTAATAAGAGCGTCTTCATCCATTCCTCTGCCGGCGGAACCAGGCTTTTCCATATGTGTCTCAGCCTTTGCCTTTTTCGGTTCGACCTGCCTCGGCTCCTCTACATGCTTCATGCAACTCTCATCAAAGGGAATATAGAGCACATAGGTCGTCTGTGTATCCGAAACCTTTTCCAAATGCACAAGTCCCCTCTTTTCCAGCCTCAAGGCTATCGATCCGAACTTTCCAGAGCTCATACCCTTCAGCTCCAACTTCTTTCTAAGGGCATTTCCCATGTAGCCGTAGTTCTTTTTCTGTCTGAACACAACGAAAAGCAGCTTCATGTATACAGAAAACTCCTCCAGGTTCAAGGATTGAAGGTCTGAAGCGAACCGCCGATTCAGGACGACATCATCACTCTCTCTTCCTATTGAAATCTTGAGGATTGGCTCTTGCACGATAGGTGGAATCCACTCTTCCTGCTCAACTTCAGGCGCTTCCACTGCTATCTCACTCTCCACCGAACGATCACTTTCAGCAGTATCAATCGAAGCCGGCTCCTCGGAACCACCTTTAGTTACATCGTCCTCTTCGACAATCTTCTTCAGATAATCGAGAAGCTCCTCCTTCGCCTTATCCTTCAGAGCCGATGCCAGCCCCTTAATAATTCCCATCAAATACTCCTTATTTTATTTCGTGTTTTCCTGTAAAAGTTTTACATGCGACCTGCTTTCCATCCTTATACTTGCAGGCGATAAACCAGTAGTGCATATGGCTCTCACCCTCTGTAGAGTTGTATAGATATACACCTTCCTTTGAGGATGAAAACTCTTTGAAAGCAACCTTCCTGACAACCGTATCCTTTTTCTTCAGGTTGAACTTGAAGGGAGCTTTGGTATTTATTTTAAAAGGCTTTCGAACGGTCAATTTGTACTCGACCTTCCCCCCTTCTTTTGCAAAAGAAACATCAGCCTCCTTCTCTGCAGCAAAAAGTGCTGAAGCAAATGTAAAAAAAAGCGCACACATAAATAACTTTTTCATTCTAGACCCCATACTTTACCGTTATCTTGACTACTCCGAGCTTGTATGAATGGTTCACCTCTTCCACCAACTTCTCATCCTTCATGAGAGGAACTATCTTGAAGTAGCTTCCCATGCTTCTCTCCATGTGGAGATAGTTCGTCCCATTTTCATCCGTCCGCCCTTTTTCTCCCAGGAACACGAGATTCCCCGACTTGAAGTGGAACTGTATCGATGTCTCCTGAAGAGATGGTGTCTCCATGAATATTATCTGCCGATTTCCATCTTCATAAATATCCATGGGTGGAGAGATTACGTTTACCTTCTCTCCCTCCTGCACGAACTCATCTCCCATTCGTGCAATGTAGTCGTCAATTACCTTTTCCATCATGTTCCTGAGTTCGACAAGCTTTTCGACCTTCATTGTAACCCCCTATCCAATGGATATATGGACGATTATAGAACCGGGCTTAAAAAAGTCAAAATTATTTACAAAAGCTAATCAGCAAAAAGGTTTACGATCTTTGAAACCAACTTTTTGACATCGTCATTCCTTCGAATAGAATACCCCTAACCTTACCTGAGGAGGCTTTATGAGATACGATGCAGTAATATTTGACCTTGACGGCACACTTCTTGACACAATCAATTACATTTCGGAATGTACAAACACCGTTCTGGCAAGAAACTCTCTTCCTGAACACAGGGTTGAGCAATACAAGTCTTTTGTCGGCGACGGAATGACAAAACTTATTGAAAGAGCCGTTCCGGAAAGGGAGCGAACCAAAAACAAGATAGAACTTTTCGAGAGAGAGATGAAGGATATATACCACAGCAGGGGACCGGAAAAGATAAAACCCTTCCCAGGAATTGTAGATATGCTCGAAACCCTCTCCTCGAAAGGAATTGCGCTTGCCGTACTATCCAACAAGCTGCACCGCTTCACCGTCGAACACATAGAAAGAATAATTCCTCAAATCCCCTTCCAAGAGGTAAGGGGTGCAATGGAAAGCATTCCTCTGAAACCCTCTCCCGAAGGAGCTTTTGCGATAGCTGAAAAGATGGGACTCGACCGTGCCAGAATACTTTTTGTTGGCGATATGGTCGCCGATATTCTCACCGCCGCAAATGCAGGGATGGCTTCAGTTGGTGTCCTCTGGGGTTTTTCAGACAGGGAAACCCTGGTGAAGGCAGGTGCAACTTTTACAATTAAATCACCCGGAGAGTTGATAAGGCTAATCGATCAATAATTGACTTCTCTTTCCCTCAGATTAATATTATCTGACGGAATTTTCTCAAACTACGGAGACATCTATGACAGAAAAATTGAAAATCCTTCCTCTGGGCGGGTTGAGAGAAGTTGGAAAGAACTGCATGCTTCTCATATACAACAAAGAGGCACTCATGATCGACTGCGGAATGGGATTCGCAGGAAACGATGAATTCATGGAGGACGACTTCTACATTCCCGATCTCGATGCAATTGACAGTCTTGACATGAAACTCACCGGAGCGGTAGTTACCCACGGCCACGAAGATCATATCGGAGCAGTTCCATATCTGCTTAAGAAGTTCGACATTCCCGTCTACATGACAGAAATGCCGGCAAAGCTCCTCAAGGAAAGGATCTCTAAAATTGCGACCTACGACAGGATTGTGGCTCTACCCTCATCCCGCACCCAACCTTTCGACATCGGTCCCTTTACACTACGCATGATTGATGTTGCACACAGTATTGCGGAAGCAAAGGCTC
The DNA here is from genome assembly GCA_942492635.1 of uncultured bacterium. GTDB lineage: Bacteria > UBP6 > UBA1177 > UBA1177 > CALOFP01 > CALOFP01. The sequence continues at coordinate 228,813 of CALOFP010000002.1, read as the reverse complement.
TGGAGATTTCTGTAGGGCCCTACAAGCTGCTCCATACGGGCGACTTTAAATTTGAAAAGAAAGGCGAATCTCCTTTCAAGGAAAAGGTTTCAGAAGACATCGACATTCTTCTCATGGACAGCACCAACGTTGAACAGGATGGGCATTCCGGGTCCGAACCGGATATTCTTCCGAATATCGAAAAGATAATTGAGGAGGCTCCCGGAAGAATAATTGCAACAGCCTTCTCATCAAACACCATAAGAATAAAAAATATTGCGGAACTATCCATAAAGCATGGAAGAACCGTAGCCCTTCTCGGACGATCGATGAATCAGTATACCCGCATCGCCCAGGAACTGGGACATCTTCAAATGCCAGAAGGAATCATCACCGACAGAGCCAAAATAAAAACCGTTCCGGACAACAAACTGACCCTCATAGTGACCGGATCCCAGGCGGAACCCCGATCCATCATGAAAAGAATGTCCCTTGACATGCTCAAGTCCGTAACAGTTAAGTACGGGGACACAATTTTTTTCTCTTCCAAAATCATTCCCGGAAACGAGCTTTCCATATCAAGGATGATGGACAACCTGGTGGAAAAGGGTGTTAATCTCTTTTACGAGAACACCGCCTACATCCATGTTTCGGGACATGCGAAGAGAGATGAGCTGAAACAGTCGATTCTAGACGTAAACCCACGCCTTGTGATCCCTGTTCACGGACATATCAGATTCCTTGACCGAAACGCGAAACTCGCCCGGGAGCTAGGTTATGAGGCTAGAATGATAACCGACGGTGATATGCTCGTATACACAAAGGAAAAAAATTACCTCCAGCAGAAACTGGATCTGGAAACCACCATAGTCTCCAATTACGAGAGTGATCTCGTCGAACTTGAGACTCTGAGGGAGAGAAAACGTACAGCGAGAAGCGGCTTCATGGTTGTTCTCATGACTGTTGACATGCTAGAAAACGAACTCATCAATCCGCCCACTTTTATTTCCTCGGGAATATCCGCACACGGTCGACTCAAGAAAATCGAAAGGGACGTTAGGGAAATTATCTACAACTACTTCAACGACGAGCTTGGCGAAGATCCGGATTGGGATGACGTGGAAGAGGAGATCAGGATCAGAACTAGAAGATACCTGACCTCAGTTACCAGGAAGAAACCCATCGTCTACTCCACCATCGTCAACAAAGAGCATCAGTAGAATCAAGGATTCGCAATTTCGAGAATAAACTCTCCGATAGAGTTCAAGAAACAATACCTTTTCGATATCGATTCATTACAAAAACATATCGCCGAGATCCTCAACTATATCAGGATCTATAAGCCCGTTCTTCGCCATGGGAAGGATGATCTTCATCGCGTCGGAATGGGAGGATGGCCCCCTGTACGGACGTTCTTCTGTAATTGCCTGATATATGTCCAGACAACCGATCAGGCGTGAGTTGAAATCGAGCCTCTCCCTGTCGAAACCGAAGGGGTACCCCTTCCCGTTGAGCTTTTCGTGATGATTTGAGGCCCACTCGGTGATATCTTCAAATCCACGGATTGCCTTCAAACACATTCTCGTGTAGTAGGTGTGCTTCTGTACAACAAGGAATTCATCCGGCTCCAGAGCAGCAGGTTTATCTAGAATCCGATTCGGCACACCGAGTTTTCCAAGATCGTGGAGTGCGGCGGCAATAACAAGCCTTGTCCGCTCAATCTCACCCTTGCCGTATGCCTTCGCCATGAGTTCAACCTTTTCCATCAATCCTGCAGTATGTGTACGGGTAAATCTGCTCTTGTTGTCGATTATATTTGAAAAAATACCACTTACTTCGAGAAGTGTGTTCAAATCCATGTCCCGGCGGAACTCGGGAGAAAACATCGATATACCTTCTACAATAAAGTCATCCTTCATATCTAGCCAGAAGTTGGCTCTCCTTGAAATATCCATGAATGTATCAACCATATGGGAAGGGAACTTGTTCCCGCTCAAGAAAGCTACCTGAGATTCTATATCTCGCCTCATGGCAACATCGGGTTCCCGGTGGTTGAAAAGGGAATCGATGTAATCAGCGAAAGATATTATTCCTGAAAACAGGGGAATCTCATCCCCCACGAGGTTGAAGTAGCCGCTTCCGTCATAATATTCATGGTGAAACATGATAATATCACCGGATTCCTGGAAAAATGGAAAACGTTCGATATTTCTGGCTCCGATGATACAGTGCCTCTGCATGGTTTCCAGAATACCCAGATTCTCCAACTCACGGCCCTCCCTAGGAGGTGGAAATTTTTTTACAACTTCGTAATTTGTAGAAACCAACTCAACAAGACCGTTATCATGGAGCATGGAGAGAGAAACAAGGTCTGCAAGCTCTTCAGCAGAGAGCCCCATTGCCTCTCCCATGCGAAGCGAAATATAGGCAACTCTCCTGGAGTGATTTGATCTTTTTCCCTCTATTTCAATCTCTACGAAATCGAGCGCCCTTGAGAATGAAACAAGAAAATTGTTCAACTCGTATTCCATCATTATCTCCCGCAAGCAGACCTGTTTATGACTACAACTATTTTACCACAAAAGGAAATGATGCCGGGGATAATTTCTAAGGTGCTAAGACATTCCCTGACAGAATCTATAGAAATTCTGTATTCGGAAAGGTCAGAGGAAGTTTATGATGGATATGAAGTAGAGAACAGCTTTCGTGTTACGACTGAATTACATCGCTCATATCGTAGAGCCCGGGACGGTTGCGTGAAGACAGCCATTTAGCGGCCTCTACCGCGCCTGAGGCAAGGCAAAGCCTGCTGTGTGCCTTGTGAGTGATCTCGATTCTCTCACCATCGGTCCCGAAAATGACGGTATGCTCTCCAGCTACATCTCCGCATCTTACGGCGTGAAATCCAATAGTCCCCTCTTCCCTTGGAGCTATTCCGGACCTTCCCATATCGGACACCTCCGACAGTACCTGGTTCCTGGAAGAGGCAATAATTTCTCCGAGACGCAGGGCGGTTCCCGAGGGAGCGTCCTTCTTCCTGTTGTGATGAGTCTCGACGATCTCTGTATCAAAATCTTTAGTCATGGGTCCAAGAATTTCCATCAGTCGAAACAGAAGATTGACGCCTTTGCTCATGTTTGGCGAAAAGAGAATCGGGATTCTCTCCGAGGCCTCCTTTAGCTTGTCACAAATCCTGTCGTCAACACCTGTCGTACCCGAAACAAGAGGCTTTCTCAGTTCATCACAGATGGCGATGAGACGCTCAAGCGAATCGGGAGAAGTGAAATCAATGACTACAGAAGCGTCCTTCAGGCTATCTTCAGAAACCGGAAGTATGGTCACACCTGAAAACGGCAATCCAACCGTTGCTCCATAATCCTTTCCAACTGCAAGGTGATTCACACTTTCCAATGCAGCAGTTAAATGCATATTCGGATCCGATTCAATCAGACGTGCTATTTCAACCCCCATTCTTCCGCAAGCACCTACAAGAGCAACATCAATTATATCTTTCATAAAGCCCCTCAGTATCCATATCCGTAAATTTCGTCCTTAAGACTTCTTTCCATGAGTGCATAGAATGTTTCCTCAAGGTTTGCGCCCTCATGAATAACACGGTAAACGGCTTCAACAATCGGCATTGCGACATCCATTTTCTTTGCAAGATCGTAAGCCGATTTACTTGTCGCAACTCCTTCTGCCACCATAGTCATGCCGGCGAGGATATCATCTATCTTTTCTCCCTTTCCGAGCCTCATTCCAACCATGCGGTTACGGCTGAGGTCACCATTACAGGTGAGAATCATATCGCCCACACCCGAAAGGCCTGTGACTGTAAAGGGGTTTCCACCCATCTTTGTAACCAGTCTCGTAATCTCCGCGATCGCCCTTGTCATGATAGCGGCCTGACTGTTTCTTCCCAGGCCGGCACCCTCAAGAATTCCCACAGAGATTGCAATTACATTTTTAAGAGCTCCGCCGATTTCTACTCCGACAACATCGGAAGATGTGTATGTACGGAAGTAGGGGGTCGCGAAAAGCTGCTGGAGAAAGGGCAGTCCCTCAGATCTGTATCCGGCAACAACCGCCGCTGAAGGTGTTTTTACTGCCAGTTCTCTCGCAAAAGTAGGTCCTGATACGACGTATATGTTTCTATGAAGGAAATCAGGAAGACTCTCCTCGGCAACCTGATTCATCAACCTTAGAGTTCCGTTTTCTATACCCTTGGAGGCAAGAACCACCGTTGTTCCGTGCTGAAAAAGGTAGCTGATCCTGTCAAGGACCGAACGCATATGCTGTGACGGCGTGGAGACTAGCACGACATCCTTGCCCTCTACTGTCTCTTCAAGTGAGTTGGTAGCCTTCAATGTTTCCGGCAACTTGATTCCCGGAAGAAAAAGTTTGTTCTCATTATCGTTATTTATTGATTCGGCCACCTCGGGTTCCCAACACCACAAGGTAACTGACATTCCCTTTCCTGCAAGAAGGGCTGCCAGGACAGTTCCCCAGCTACCTCCGCCTACAGCTCCTATTCGAATGCTCATATGTACTCCTTAATCAAAAAGCGACCTTTCTCGAAAGTAGGTTTCTTTGAATTCTTCGATGAATGTTTCCTGAAAAAACTCCTTGGATTTGTACCTGAGAAAAAGCACCAGGCTGGCGGGAATAACATCCACCTTCTCGCCACCGGCACCGATATAGTGAGCCGATAGATCGGCCAGTGCAACGATTGCCGTATTCCAGAGATACTGCTCAGGTACAGTCAGCATCTCCCTGTCAACATTTATAAGGGCCCTCACATCGTGATGATTGAGAATAATGTAGTTCATCTCCTGGGAAAAATCCCACAGATTGGCCATTACAGATCCAAGTTCGGCATGGTTGAAGCCGAAGACATCTCTCTCAACTTCAAGAGCCTTCTCCGGACCGCCCTGGGCCATCGCTCTCGTAACCTGAATGTAGCGCTCATCCTTTGCCATCATCATTTTTCCGATATCGTGAAGGAGACCTACGGTAAAACAGACATCCGTTTCAATCTCATCTCCGAAGTTGACACTGATAAGTTTGGCTCCGATCGAGACAGCTATGGAGTGATCCCACAAAAGGGACTGTAGACCCTTTCCCTTGGTTTTGAACATATCAAGAAGGGCTATAGAAAGGGCTATGTCCTTTATCATGTTTATTCCCAGTATGAGTATCGCCCTCTTTATGGAGCTTACCTCCCGGGAAAGACGGTAGAAGGAAGAGTTAGCCATCTTCAGAATCTTCGCAGCTATGGCAGGATCACTGCTCACTATCTTCTCTATATCGTTTATCAGCACATCCTCATTCTTGCTGATCTCGATAATTCTTTTTGCTATCTGCGGCTGACTCTGCAAAACTCCCGAGCGATCAATAAAGGCCTTTATCTCCCGGAACGTCTCGTCAGGAATCACCTTATCTCCAAAGAAAAAGATATTTTCAAGATCCTCAATCGTCTTCATTCCCATCCGCTCCTCCTTTCAGAAAAAATACCTCAAGGTCATTCCTTCCTGTGCTTCTAGGCATACGAAGATAGGCCAGGGCAACCTCATTCTGTACAAATTCGTTCCCGTCATCGATTCTATCAAGAATAAACGGAAGAGAGTCAATTTCACGCCAACTCCCGAGTACACTGGCGGCAGCCTTTCGAACAGTCGGTTGAGTGTCCTTGAGGCAGGCCACAATTTTTTCCATGTGATCTCTATTTTTCAAATTACCGAGGGCGATGCAGCTCACCTCCCTGACAGCGGGACTCTCATCGGAAATTGTTTTCAAAAAGACCTCTTCGGCACCTTCCGGTTTGATATGGTTCAGGGCTATAACAGCCTCCCTTCTGACCTCATCACTTTTATCCTCCGTCAATCTGGCAAGTGACTCAGCTGAAGAGGGTTCCTTTATCTTTCCAAGAGAAACTATTGCTGGCTTTCTAACTTTGGTATCCTCTTCCGATTTCAGCGCCAACTCCTCAAGAGGAGCACACGCCTTTGGGTGACCGATGTTTCCGAGACCGACGGCACCTGCAATACGGGCCTGAGGGTTATCTGAACCGAGATACTGGATCAGAGGATTGATTAGGAGATCGTGGTCTATCCAGGCAGCGCTTACCGCAATCTCCCTTTTAACCTCAGCAATCAGCTCCCGTTTTTTTACATCTCCTTCCTTCTCTGTAGATACCGAACCGCTGAGTATCGAAAGGACGGTAGGTCTGAGAGAGTTGTAGTCACACCCAAGTCTTTTCGCAAGGAAGGAGACGGCCGACTCACTGTCCCCGTAGTTATAGCGAATTGTTTTCGCAGCCTCCAGTCTTACCATGGGTTGTTTATCTACAAGATAGCGGTTCAGTATCGAAACCGTATTCTCACTGATCTTAAACTCTCTCAGGGAGAGAGCAACCGCTCTTCTGACATTCCCGTTCGGATGATCAGCCAGCTCTACAATCCTGGCCTTCAACCTGTTCAGTTGGACAACATTCATAGCCTCTCCAGTATTCAACAAAAGCATCAACAACCTGTGGATCGAACTGAACACCCCTATTGCGAACGAGCTCTTCCAGAGCCTCATCCTTATCCATAGCATCCCTGTACGGTCTGTTGCTTGTCATGGCGTCGAAGGCATCTGCAACGGCAACAATTCGGGAAAGAAAGGGGATATCATCCCTCTCAAACCCGGAAGGGTATCCTGTTCCGTTATACTTTTCATGGTGGTGCTTAACGATCAGGCGGATATCTCTCAGAAATGAGATCGGTTTCAGAATTTTTTCTCCGAAACTCGAGTGAGATTTAATTATCTCAAACTCGACAGGATCAAGTCGACCTTTCTTGTGAAGAATGTTGTCTACGATCCCTATCTTACCGATATCGTGAAGGATGCACGCATACCGCAACAGCTCTGCATCTCTTCCCGAAATACCTATCCGGGAAGCTATCTCCATCGCATACTTGGTCACCCTTTCGGAATGACCCTTCGTATAGGAATCTCGAGCTTCAAGAGCCTCTGCGAGAGAACTTATCGTTTGAAAGTAGGCCTGCTTGTTCTCTTCAAAAAGACGAGCATTTCCTATCGCGACAGATGCAAAACTAATTATCGTATCCATAAAATCCTTCTCCACCCCGCTGAAGGCACCCTCCTCAGATGAAACAATATCGATTATACCCAAAGCCTCGCCATTGACAACAAGCGGAATCGCCATTTCCGATACAACGACAGTCCCTTTTGTCTCTATGTAGCGATTGTCCTGCCTCACGTCACTCACAACCAGCTGTTCTTTCATAAGAAATGATGTTCCGGTTATTCCCCTGCCGACAGGAATGAAAAGTTTATCAACAATCTCTTCGGAGTGTCCGAGCACCGACTTGACCACAAGGATTTTTTTCTCATTGTCAAAAAGAAGAAAAGCGAAAGACTCTCCCTTCGGAACCACTTCCTTCAACGACAGAAGAATATTTCTGAGAATCTTTGATATGGAGACCGTGGATATGATCTTTTTTGCAACGCCGTTGAGGTTAATAAGCTGGTGAACCTTCTGCTCCAGAACTTTGGAGGTGCTTTCCATTGCAGAGTAGAGATTGAAGTGGCAGATAAATGCAGAAACCTGAGCTGCAAAAAGGCAGAAAAGTTCCAAATCGTCCCTGCTGAAAAACTGCTTTTTGGTTGATTCCACACTCAACACACCCACGATCCTGCCATTCACCTTGAGGGGAACAGCCATCTCAGAGCAGATCGAAGCGTCGCCGGAAACGTAGTGTGGTTCCTCCTCCACATCGTGAATAATGATAGGTTCACCCTTGGCGGCAACCCTTCCGGTCACCCCCTCACCAACCCGTATGCGGGAACCGGCAACCTGCGACTCTTCGTATCCACAGGAACGAACTATCTGAATGTGTCGACCCCTCTTGTCGAGCATGAGGATGGCGACATACTCCACACCGTAAATCGCACGTACACTAGAAAGTATAAAATCAAATATCTCATCTTGAGTTGAAAAACTTGAAAGAGCTTCGGTTATCTTTGTCAAAATTTTCAACTTTTCTAAAATTACCATGAATTCCTCAAATCATTTTTCACTCATTACAAGGACTTAGTTATTTTATTAAAAATAGGGACTCTGTCAAATTAATCACATGTAGCCATGCAGGCTGGGAAGCAGGTGAGAGACAACTATGTAGGTCATCACCATGGAGAAAAATGATACATAAACCGCAACTCTCTGATGCTTTTTTTGATCAAAGAAAAAGTAAGAAAATACAAACATCCATGTTGATAACGCCCAAACCTCCTTAGCGTCAAAACCGAAGAATCTACCCCAGGCAACTTCTGCCCAGCAGGCACCGGTAACAAACCCAGCCGTAAGAAACAGCAGAGCAAACGCCATCTCTCTGCGTTCCTCCGATTCGTTCCCATTCACAAAGCTGGCGGCGAAGGCAGTCGAAAGAGAAAGGTATCCCAGGAAGTAGAGAGGAACATGAATTCCAAGCCATATGGAACTGAGTACAGCGGAAATCTTTTTCACCTCAAACGTCATAAAAAACGACGAAAAAAGAAAAAGTATAGCCAAGGAAAGAAGAGCTCCGCAGAACTTCCTGTTCTTCATAAACGAACTCTTCCCCGCCAGGAGAAACGAGAAAAAAAGAACAGAGCCGTAACCTCCGATAAAGGGCGGATAACCGGTAGTATTCCACAAATAAACATTTACAAGTAGATGAAGAACCAATCCCGGATAAAGGATATTCCGCCATTTCATAGAAAAGATGTAGAAGAGAGCTATGAGAAGAGGTGCAGTTGTCAGAGCGATATGCATCATTTCCCCCTCCTTACCGCAAAAACAAAAAGTGCAGCTATCAAAGAGATTGATGAAAAAAGCAGGTGTGAAAGCCATGGAGAACGGGTAATCAGAAGATGTGTCCCGTCTCCCGACAAAACAACCTTGACATCGTCCTGAAGCTGAAGGGGATGATTGAGAGTTGCAACCCTTCTTTCGTTCCCGACAGAAAATGTCGCCTCTTCGTAATCCTTCAGTAGAGGTGTGTCCAGAATTTTATGATTGAGAAGAGCAACATTCTCTCTGGCTATCGGAAGATTGCCTCTCACGGCCTGCGCCATGGGCAGATCAACCCACTCGAAAGAGTTCTGGTTCAAACCGAAAAAGGCAAGTTGAAAAAATAGTGCGATAAATATTATTGAAAACAATCTTTTCTTCCTCAAAAAAAATACAGCTGCTCCAAATACGAAAAACAATAACAACAAAGCATACAAAAGGAGGAAAGGGGTCAATCCAAAAGGCTCCGCACTCCCCTCGAAAAAAACAACGGTGAACTCAAGAAGAATCGCCACCGAAAATAGGAACACCCCTGCATTTTGCCGTGAAAAAATATTTTTCAATCACCACCCCATAAAATCTTTATTTACACATCACCATCATACCTCCGCTTTTTTTGAATTCAAGGCAAGTGTATAACTTTTTCCAATAGACATGCAGTTCCAACTAGGTGAAGAGGTATTTTCATATTTCAGAAAATGAAAACAATTGCAAAGGCTTTCACAGTCTCGACGTGAGCATTCATCCCCCTGCCTATCCTGATGTCTGAACTATTTTTTGTAATTGCAATATATTGTGTTTATGGTTTCCAAATGGTGCAAATTCAGTATTTGGAAAATACTTGAGAATAGTTATTTCTATACTATAAATTTTTTGATATCGTCGTTAAGACCGACACTAACATCTTTCATTTCCCTTGAGGTTGCTGCAGTCTCTTCAATGAATGCCGCATTGCTGTTGATGGAATCCCTAATAACTCCAACAGCCTGATCCATGAGGGTGACGTCTTTAGAATTTCTTGAAATCTCTTCTGAGAGCAGAGAAAGCTTTTCAAAGACTCCCCGAAACTCAGAAACAATTTCCGAAAACATCCTGCTGCTTTCGGAAACAAGCTGTGAACCGGAAGAAATTTTTCTAGTCGTATCACCGATCAATCCTTTAATCTGAAGGGCCGCTTCGGAACTTCTCTGGGAAAGTGCGCGAACCTCACCGGCGACAACTGCAAAACCCTTTCCCGCCTCTCCCGCCCTTGCCGCTTCTATCGCTGCGTTTAGTGCAAGAAGATTTGTCTGGAATGCTATATCGTTCACAACCTCTACGACCTGGCCTATTTTCTCACTTGAGGATTCGATCTCCTTCATCGAATCAAGGGCATTGCCGAGAACCTTTGTCCCCTCATCGGAACGTTTTGAAGCGCCCATGACAACACCGTTAATCCTTTCCATTCCGCCCTTTGTCGTCACAAGATTTTCTGAAATGATGGAAAGTTTTTCAGAGATTTCATCCACATGCGCACTGATTTCTGAAACTCTGCTTGAGGCGCTGTCGGTTCCCTCGGAAATTGCCCCAGAGAGATTGTTGAGATCGACAGCCACTCTTTTGACTCTTCCGATAAGATGTCGAAGATTATCAACGAAACTGTTGAGATTTTCTGTCATCTCACCAATCTCATCATCCGAGACCACCTCAAGTGCCACTGTAAGGTCACCTCCTCTACTCGACAGCTCCTCAAGCTTTTCATTCATTCTTGATATTGGGGTGAGAGTAATCCGCATCAGCCAGAGAAGGACAACTGTAATAAGAAAGAGTCCTCCGACTCCAAACGACAACATTACCGTCTTAACGGCGGCTACCGTCTGAGCCTGACTCTTTTTTCTGAGAGCAAGATCCCTTTTTTCCTTGTCTGCAATTTTTTCAATTATTGAGTTGACCCGAGCGAAGAATTCTCCCATTTTATTTTTGTATATTTCGACAAATTTTTCATTCTTGTCGCTGATATCGAGAAACGAATCCTTGGCATCTTCAATGGATCCCATGACATCACGATAGGCTACTTCAATTTTCTGCAGATCTCCTGACTTCTCCAAGGCAACGGCTCTTTCGAAGGAGTTTTTTACAATTTCAAGCTGAGTAATTTCCTCTCGGCTCTTTCCCTTTGTTTCGCTTTCATAGTTGGAAAAAAGACTTACATCTCCAATACCGGAGGGTTGTCTACTCGCCTTCATCTTCACCAGTTTTCTGTACACATCCTCATGGGTTACTGAGAGATACTCTCCAAGTGTCCCGTCGAGCTTAACAAACCCCTGCGAAATTTCCTTCGCATTGTCAAGGTACTCATCCCACGCTTTTTCAAGCTCAGTCAAGGCCATCTTATCCATCCTTGTTCCAAGCCATCCGACGAGACCTATCTTTTTCTTATCCAATTCAAGCTCCCGGGCCTCTCCGTCTATGAGTGTGAGGGCTATCAGGTTATTTAACCTCACAAGCTTCCCTTGAATTTTTGAAATCTGCTCCTCCCGCTCCATGGCCTGGGAAAGTTCATCTTGAGACTCTCTGTAATTGTCCAATCCTACCCAGGCAGCGACAGCAATTGAGGCCACAGTAACAAACACAAGTATGTTGGCAACAACAAACCTTATTCGAAGAGACATTTTTTTCAATGAAATCACCATTAAAATTATTTTCAACCACCATCCAGTTGCAATTTTAACGTTCTTAATCAAATTTTTCAAATATTTTATTTTGCAACTATAATATTGCCAAAATCCAAAACACCAATATAATACTCTCTGATTTTTTGTTTTTAACTTTTCACGGAGGGTCCCATGGCAAGGGTTACTGTAGAAGATTGCTTGGAAAAAGTGCCAAACAGACTTGAACTGGTCATTCTCGCAGCAAAACGTACGAGACAGCTTCTCGAGGGATCGGATCCATTAATCCCCAACACAAAATCGAATAAAGAGCCGATTGTCGCACTCAGAGAAATCAGCGCAGGAAAGATATCCCTCAAATCCATCGAGTCAAAAGCGAAAAGAACACGTTTCAGACGTCGTCGTATAGGCAGGTACATAAGGCACCAGAACGACTAGATGAGTTCACACCCCGGCTTCAACAGCAACATTCGATTGGGGGGAGTATTATACCATGTTCAGACGGAGGTGCTCACATGGGAAGATTCCCTTTTCATATCCACACTGATATTTTATGAAGGACAGATCAAGTACTCCGTCAAAACGCCCTACTCTGGAACGTCACCTGCAGAAATCGAACTTCAACACTCTGGAATAATCAACAAAATGACATCAGGGGAGATCATTTCAGACACAGAGGAAACACCGGTATCAAAAAGAGTACTGTCCCTCTACCGCGACGACTGGAGATTCCAAGCCCCGTCCCCATATACAAAAACAAACGAAGCGATTAAGTCTCTCATAACAGGGAAGAAATAGATTTTTATCGAATCTACATAAAATTCAATTTTACCCTTAATAAAAATTTGACTCATCGCAAAAGATATGTTATTACTCCGAAGTAGTTTGGTGAAAGTTAACATTAAATAGGTAAAAAAAGATGAGATGCTTTTCAAAACTTTTAATTGTAGTTTTACTGTTTTCTCTCGTTCCAAACCTTTATGCAGGCGAAAATCCACCGTCGAACCTCAACCTGAAGGTTGGTGAAAACTTCTACTTCGAAGGAAACTCCGTTTCCAAAAACGTAGACGACAAGGAAGAGAGCATGCAGGAGATCAAAAGGACTCCATTCTACCAGACGACGTGGTTTATTACAGCCGTTTCCCTGATCGTTGTCGCAGGCGCAGGCACAGGAGTCTACTTCCTCACGCAAAAGGATGAGGGAGAAGGCTACAAAATGGAATGGTAACGTAATAAAAGGGAGAAACAAATGAACAGATACATCCATACCTTAATTTTTCTATTCTTCGCCGCCATCCTTGGTTCTTGTGGCGGAGAGACCACCGGTGATCTCAAAATTAAAATACAACTTCCAAAGGGTGAAAGTCTCGTTCCCAACACAGATAGGATAACCGTCAAAATCTACTCCAAAAAGGGACCTGAGGATGAATACACCTTCGCCAATTCAAATGTAATTAATGTCAACAGCGCAAGTGACAAACAGGATTTCACTCGCTCATTAAAATCTAATCGTTACTACTTGTTCTTTGTAGAAGTTTCAAGGCAGGAAGGTGAACGGTTCGACATAGTCTATACAGGCGGAGTCGAAGGAATGTACTACGATGAGAAAAAGAACTTCGAAACAAATCTCTTCCTCTCAACTCCAGGCAGCGCAAAACGTCTTCTCTCTGGAAACGGAGATGAATTAAAGAGCCACATCCCTTCATCGGGATCCGAAGGAGTCGGCGCAGTTACACTTGCCGACGGAAAAGTAATCTTCCTCGGTGGAAAATACAAGGTGGATGGTGAAAATGATCAAATTTTTAAAAATGTCTACTCAATCGACATGCGAAAGCTGGAAAGAGATAAACTCTCCTCTCTCAGCACACCGATCTACGATCACGACGCCACCATTCTGAGAGATGACTCTCTGAAAGGCAAGGTAGTAGTAACCGGGGGAAACCTGGCAAACGGCTCTAACACCAGCATTCTCCTCTATGACCCGGAAAAGGGCACGACCCTGAAAAAGGGATCACCTGGATCATACCCCTCAGCAACATCCATAGGTAACGCCGTATACGTTACCGGTGGATGCAACTCCGGAGGAGCTTCGGGAAAAATCTACAAGGTAGACAAAAAGGGTAATGTATCTCCTGTATCGGCATCACTTTCGATCCCCCGTTGCAACCACGCATCCTTTGACTTTTCCACATACGACAAAGACGGCAAGCCCATAGCAAGAATCCTTGTTGTCGGAGGGTCCAAGGTCGCTTCACCCGAAAAGAAAGAAGATTTCATTTCAAACGGTGTGGCGGAACTTGTAAATTTGACAACCGGAAGCAGCACCACTCTTGAGATAGATGCCCTCTCTTCAGCGTTGGTCACCAACCCATCGGCGTCAACCCTTCATTGGGACAACAAGAAAGGTCCTCAAACCGGCGCACTTCTGGTCGGAGGAACCACTATTTCAAATAAGGAAAAACTTGTTGATAACAGCGAAATGTTTCTGGTATACGAAGAAAACGGAAAGTGGTACGCAAAAGGATCCACCGGTCCTTCGGCCTGCCCTCGCGGATCCGCATCATGGATAAGCCAGGATCTTAAGGACAGAACCACTCAACGCGCAGTTTTTGCGTGTGGAAAGAACAGCGCAGAAGCAATGAGCATAGAGAATGAGGGCATGAGTCTTATAGAAGTTAAAACATCACCTAAAAACGACTCTTTTTCAATTGACATGAGTTCAAAACCTCTGACAACACCAGAAAAAGACGATCGCGTCAAAACAACCAACGCCAACGTAGTCACAAACAGTTTTGGACAGGCCTTTGTGGTCGGAGGCACATACATCTATGTAGTGTCAGGATTCTCTGAAGAATAACCATCCCTTTTCCCCTTACATCTCAACCCCATCCCCATAAAATTGTTGACATGCCACGATACCTTATTATAGTAAACCATAAAACTGGGGAGGTTTATTGATATGACTCATTTTTATATACATACCTTCGGCTGTCAGATGAATGTATACGACAGTGAGAAGGTCTCAAACATACTGATTGAAAGAGGCTGGACCCCGTCTTCTTCCGCCGATTCTGCTGATCTCGTTATTGTAAACACTTGCAGCGTTAGAGAGAAACCTCTGGAAAAAGTCTTCAGCTTTGTAGGACGTCATCTTCACCGCAAGGAGGATGGGTGTAGAATCTTCGTGATGGGCTGCGTAGCTCAACAACTGGGAGAAGAGATCATAAAACGAGCACCTGCCGTTGACGGTGTGTTCGGTCCTGGTGCAGAACACCTGATTCCAGATGTCGTAGAAAAGGGAATCTTCCCCTTTGTTTCCAACGACGCGGATCTTCTTGAAAGGCGGGAGCTCTTTCCGGTTACATCCCAATCCCACCTTTTCAATCAGCTCAGCGCAAATGTCACCATCATGCACGGATGCAACAACTTCTGCACATACTGCATCGTTCCCTACGTCAGAGGAAGGGAGATAAGCAGGAGCGCCGCTATAATAGTTGACGAAATCAAGGGGCTTACAAGACGAGGGGTAAAAGAAATCACTCTCCTCGGGCAGAATGTCAACAGCTACCGTGACAACGACTGCAACTTTGTTGACCTTCTCTACAAGATTGCCGAAGAGTGCGAAGTCGAGAGACTCCGATTCGTAACCAGTCATCCGAAGGACTTCACTCCGGGACTTGCGCAGGCTTTCAGAGACATAGATATTCTCATGCCCTACCTTCACCTGCCGGCCCAGAGCGGAAGTGACCGTATTCTCAAAATAATGAACAGGAAGTACACAGTCTCCGAATACCGTGAAAAAATCGAAACGGCACGCAGATTCCTTCCCGACCTGAGTCTCAGTAGCGACTTCATAGTAGGTTTTCCGGGTGAAACCGAGGAAGATTTCGAAAATACCGTCGAACTGGTCAGGGAGATCGGCTACGACACCATTTTTGCCTTCTGCTACTCTCCTAGGCCGCTCACAAAGGCTGCCGAAATGGAAACGACCCTCTCCGAAGAGGAGAAACTGCGTCGACTCAACCATCTTCTCGATATTCAGAGAGAAAGAATGAGGGATGTGAGATCCAGATTTCAGGGCCGAAAGGTAAAGGTTCTCATCGACGGGAAGAGTCCCAAAGGTAACAGTTTGATGGGCAGAAACGAACACAACCTCATAGTTCATGCCACGGGATGCACCGGCAACGAAATAGGTTCGATTATCGAAGTTTCCGTCTCCGAAGTTCTTGAAAACACCCTCAGGGGTAAAAAAATATGACTTTTCTGGAAATGAAGATCTCGGGAATTACTATGGACTACCAGTCCATCTTTCCCATGATTATCCTCAAACATCCTGAAACTGCCACCAGATTCCCCCTCCAGATTACAGACAGGGAAAGAGAAGCTATTGTCTCCGCAATAGTTGACAAGAAAAACATCTATTCCGGAATTATTCGTCAACTTGTTCGACAGCAGGGTATGAGTGTTGAAAGAATTTCCCTATCTGAAAATGAAAACGGGGATCTTTTGTCTAAAGTTTTTCTCCGTCAGGATGATTCTCTTGCATCTGTGAAACTCTACCCGGTAGAAGGAATACTGCTCGCCATAGAATTCGATCTCGACGTTCACGTCGACGAAGTGCTCCTGGAGAGAGAGGATTACTACCGCCGAAAAGCTTCAGAAGGAGAGATTCTTTCCGGAATAATGAGAGGGGGCCCCGAATCCCTGTCATTCGGATTATCCGACTCCGGATTCAAGAAGAAGAAAACCGTTCAATGAGACGATTTCTGCTGTACACGTTTCCCCTTGTGGGCTACTTTTTTGCAATGGTAGTCGCAGGACACATTCCTGTTCCCGGATCGGTATCACTCCAGCAAAATTCAGATAAACTTATCCATCTGCTGGAGTATCTTATCCTTGGATTTCTGATCCTTCGTTTTCTCAAAGAGTACGGAATCCTGAAACATCGGAAAACTTTTTTTATTGCCTCCGGCATATACGCTGCCCTCGACGAGCTGCTGCAATCCCTCGTTCCCGGAAGGCACCCTTCGATCTACGATTTTCTAGCCGACATAGCCGGCCTGGTTCTCATCTACATTTTTCATCTATGGAGAGAAAGATATGCGAATAGTACACCTTAAGGATCTTGTAACCGTTGGAAATATTGGAGTGGGGCTTCTCATAAGCGTTCTTGCCCTCTCAGGCAGTTTCCAGCTCGCCTGTTACATGATAATTCTTGCCTTCGTCTTCGACCACATGGACGGCAAGGTAGCAAAATGGACAGGTATGACAAACCGGTTCGGAAAAGAACTGGACAACATAGCGGATCTCATATCCTACTCGGTAGCCCCGGCCTTTGTGGTCTACGCATACTTTTCCTACCACGCGCCGCTCTTTTCCAGCACTGTAATGAACAACATCACGGCATTCATAATGGGAATGATGCCGCTCAGCTTCGGCTGCATCCGCTTTGCACGAAACAACACCTACGACATCAGCTACCCCGGATTCTGGCTGGGATTTCCCCGTCCGGTTTCGGCTTTCTACATCATAGCCCTTCTCGGATGCCATCTTTCGGCACTGCCCTTCTACAACATTCTAGCTGTTCCCGCCGTGATTCTTCTCTCCTATGCAAACCTCTCCTTCTATCCGTTCATGGCTCACTACGGACGCCGTTTCCCCACCTCTCTCATATTAATTCTCTCTCTTGCAGTAGTCATCATGATCTTCTCTTTCGCGGCAAGCATAGTAACTCTGGAGCCCTGGGTACTCGATGCGCTTCTTTTTGAAATGATCGTATACACATTCTTCCAGTTTATCT
Source organism: uncultured bacterium (assembly GCA_942492635.1). Classification (GTDB taxonomy): domain Bacteria; phylum UBP6; class UBA1177; order UBA1177; family CALOFP01; genus CALOFP01. The sequence continues at coordinate 211,547 of CALOFP010000002.1, read as the reverse complement.
ACATAGAAAAGGGCGAACTCTCCGGCAAAAAGGAGTTCGTTAAAGAAATTGAAAAAAAGATTTCCCAGGATATGAACAGGAGCTGATAATGGAAAAGCAGATACTCTTTATCCCCAACGGTACAGACAGATTTACTCTTCAGGATGCGATTTCCGTAATTGCCGCAAACATCAAGGCCGAAAAGGAAAAATGTACTGTAGCAATTAGAACGGAAGATCTTTCCGAAGCTGTGGCTGCCGGTGTGAAGTGGCTTGGAATTGACTGGTCATTCGCCGACAATTCTGCTGAAAACGTCCATGCTCCATCTCTCGAGATTTCTGAAGATCTCGATACGGACATCACTTTGATTCGCGACAGAGGAGTATTGCCCACGGCATTCTATCATCTTCTTGAAGGAGCAAACACTATTGAAGAGGCAAACCGGCGGGCAATCCGGGAACTTGATCCTGACGATCTGGTTGAATCTCTATTTCCCTTTCTCCGAAGAATCTATTTCGAGCCGGTAAGCCGGGAATCTCTCGTGACGATTCTTGAGGAGAGAGAGATGAAAGAGTCGGATCTGGTATCTCTAGCGGAGGAAATTTCCAAAGAACTTTCAGGGAGTAAAAAGTAATGATAAAACAGGGCGTCATCCTCGCTTCCGGGCTTGGAAGCAGATTGAACAAAGATGGAAAGAGCGAACCGAAACCTCTGATGCCGGTGGGCGGCATGCCGCTTATCGAAAGAATCGTCACTCTCATGAAAAGGGCCGGAGTTGAGAAGATAGTCATTGTTGTCGGGTTCAAGAAAGAGTCGATAATCGACTACTTCGACAAAAGCGGGATCGATGTGGAATTCGTCGAAAACGAAGAGTACAGAAAATCCAACGGCATTTCGCTTCTCAAGGCCGCGGAAAAACTGGATCCGGAAAAACCGTTTCTGCTTTCAATGTCCGATCATATATTCTCGAACAACTTTGTTGAAAAGCTGGTCAGCAGAGGTGAGTCGGCCCTCGATAATTTCGACGTTCTTCTGGGAGTTGACAGAGCTATTGACGATGTTTTCGATCTTGATGACGCCACAAAGGTTTTCACCGAAGGTCCCCACATTTCAAGAATCGGAAAGGAACTAAAGGCCTACAACGCCATAGACACGGGCATCTTCATCTGCCGTCACAGAATTTTCGAACTTCTGGATGAGGTTTACAGTAAGAAGGGAGACGTTTCCATCTCCGACGGCATGCTGAGGCTTGCCGAAGATAAGAGATTCGGCTACGTGGACATGACAGGCAACCTCTGGCAGGATGTCGACACTCCATCCATGAAATTTGAGGCCGAAAAAAGGCTTCTTGAAACGGTAGTTGAAGAGCGGAACAGGGACACCATCTGGGAGGCGTTTCTAGGCAGGATTTCATCCGCAATCATGCTCTCCAATCTTAAAAGAGACACATCTCTTCTACCCTTTCTTCCCCATGTTTCAGGAGCACTTTTCATGCTGGTACTCACTCTTGCAATGAAGTTCTCCCTTCCCTATCTCTCCATCCTGCTCTACGCAGCAGCGATCCTTGCATTCGATCTCGAAGCGATAAAGCGTAAACTATCTCCCTCTATACTAGATAATTCACCTGCAACGGAACGTTTCCGTCCTCTTATACTCGCACTGTCGATTCTACCGGTTATTTTAAGCGCAGGAGCCGTTTCAACCGTAATCCTCGTACTTCTGTTCACCCTAGTCATTCTCATGCCACTCTCCAAAAGCATTATAGGGCGTCCGCTGCCTTCGGTTCCGGTTAAAATCAAGAAGATTTTTTTCAATGAGGGTCTGTTCCTGCTGATACTTCCGCTTCTCTTCGCATTCAGAATGCCACCCGTTCTCATCTCTCTAATATTCCTTTCAATTCTCTTCACTTCATCACTTCCGGAGCACAGAGGTGAGTAATGATCAACCTGAGGAAGCGAAAAGATGAAGAGTTCAAGATAGATATCAGCTCTCTGGTAGATGTACTGTTCACTCTTTTGATATTCTTTTCCCTCACCTCAACTTTCGTTCAGGACTCCGGCCTTGACATTGAACTGCCCGAAGCATCTTCCTCCGTAAGCCTTTCAAATCCAGAAAGAATCGACATCGTCATAAAGAAAAGCGGTGAAATATCAATGGACGGAGAGAAAATCGATTTAGATCATCTTCAAAAGCAGCTGACAAATTTTGACAAAAATCAAAAATTAAAGTATCTTATTGTCCTTAAGGCAGACAATGCGACAACACACGGTACAGTGACGTTACTTCTCGATCTGCTTAAGAAAAACGGGTTTAAAAATATAGCAATAGGTACCAGGTCCAGCCGTTGAAAAAAGGGTTTGCACTTATAATAGCCGTTGTATCCGCGGCAATTCTTTTATTAATCGTCATCGATTCCGCCGGCGTCTACTCTGACATATCTCGAAATGACGAAGTAATAAAAAAATTAAAACATGAATCAACCGGCAACTCCAGATTGATTAATGATATTACCGCCAAGATAGATAAAATAAACAAAGATCCCAAGTCGGTCGAATCTCTCCTCATAAAAAAGTTTAAAATGCTTAAAAAAGATCAATATATCGTCTATGAAAAAGATAATTAACTCAGTACCTTTCTTTTACCTGCTCTCACTGCTTTTCGTCTCCGTATCTTTCCTCATCGGACCGAAAGTGACGATTCAGGTTGTATGGTGGACACTCTACATCATCATCAACATATACCTTCCCACCGTTGAAAAAATAAAACCCTCCCTACCTTCTCTCTTTCCTCCGGTTGTATTCGTCACGGGAGGTGTAACATCTCCTCTGATGCCCCTGCTGTTCCTCTCTCTCCCCCTTACCCACTCCCGCTACAAGGCCCATTACCCATACTTTTCAGCTCTCTCGTTCGTCATGCTGCTGCTTTCCGGCACAATATCAAAACCCCTGCACTTTCTCGTCTACGCAGTCTTTGTTCTTTCAGTGGGTGCTGTCTATCTCTACTTCCGCACCGAATGGCTGAGCACTCTATTCTCATCCGGAAAAGAGGAGTCCGCAGAATCTGCAAGCCCAGATGCAATAGGGGATCCATTTGCCCCCCTCAAGACGTATCTGAAACGAATGGAGCTCTGGGAAAAGAGTGTTCCTGTGAACATAAGAATTATCGAACTCATTTTTGATGAAGAGAAGTCCGAAGGTCAGGGCCGCCTGTTCGGCACGGATCACACGTTCCCTCTCACCGGCATTATCAGGGTCGCCATAAAGAACAGGCAGGATATCGCATGCACCACAATTCTGGATGAGAAGGAAAATGTTCCGATGATGCCCCAATTCAACAAGAGAATATATCTTCCGACAAATACGTTCGATCCATATCTCAAGAATCTCGATCCTGAGTACATCATTGTCGTCGATACGGTGTTCGAAGGTGACAAGCAGATGCTTATAGAGAAGTTTGCTCCAATGAAGAAGGACATTTCCGAACTTCTGAAAATAGGATCCACTTTCGGTCAGGTTCTCCTTGAAAGAAAGAGAAAGGCCAAACTGTATCAGGGTGCGAAGACTCTTCTTGAATCCTTCAACAGAAACGCACTTTTTAAAAATTCCGCAAAAGTAATTTTCGGCATGGTGCCTGAGGCGGATGTTCTTCTTTTCTCGGACTACACCGACGGCGTGCATAAAGGACACATCTTCGAACGGTCCAATGTGGAAGACAGAAAAGGGGTCGCCGGCAACAATCGCGAATATATCCCCGTAAAATCCGCACCCCTCGGAGCGCAAGAGAGCATCTTCAATATATTTCTCGACAACAAGATGGGTGAGTATATCGAGAGGAAGGATCTCGCAAAGCGAAAAACAGGCGAAAAACTTTTCCCTGAAGCGGAATTCCAGCCTCTCAATCAGTTTGATCGAATGAGCTCATTCCTTCTGAGAAAAGAGAATGCTTCTCTTGGAACGCTCTCCCTCTTCTTCAAGGGGGATGAAAAGCTTTCGAAACACTCAAGGGAGGACCTGAACCTTCTTACCAGAATCATCTCTTCAGCATTCCAGAACATCAAAATGTACGAAAAGGTTCAGGAGCTTTCAAACATAGACCCCCTTACCACACTCTACAATCGGAGATACTTCACCGAACAGCTTGAAAGGATGGTTCAGGAAGCGGGTCGCTCCCAGCGTCCCCTCGGGATAATCATGCTTGACGTTGACTTTTTCAAGAGGGTAAACGACAACTGGGGGCACAAAGCGGGAGACGATATTCTCCGATTCATGGGTAAAACGCTCAAGAACAATACGAGGAAAGTTGACATTGTCGCACGTTACGGCGGAGAGGAGTTTGTAATAATTCTCCACAACACCGATACTGAAGGATCAAGAAACGTTGCCGAAAAGCTCCGTGAAGCTATTGAAAAATCCTACATCATGGCAGACGGAAATCAGCTCAACATCACATCGAGTTTCGGAGTATCGAGCTATCCCAAATCGGCACAACTTCCTGAGCAACTTGTAAAAACAGCCGACACCGCACTTTATGTATCCAAGGAAGAGGGAAGAAACCGAGTGTCCGTCTATACAAGCGATCAATGACCATTGCTGGATCGTGTTTTATGAAAGCAAACATCGGATTCAGCTCGAAACCGCTTTCTCTAGACCAGTTCCCTTTTCCCATGGTCGGATCTCCCGGCAACCTCAATGTTCCAGGGGCAGCACTTGAAAGATACGGTATCATGATGGCTAAGGATAAGGTCCCTGTTGATTTCAGATTTCAAGCAATATATTGGTGAAAAAATATCAGGAAGGAAATATGGAAAGAAAAATTGAAAAGTCATCGATTCTTGTAACCGGCGGATCCGGTTTTATCGGCAGCAACTTCATTCACTACATTTTCGAAAAATGCAACTTCAAGGGAAAAGTCGTCAACCTGGACAAGCTCACATATGCAGGCAACCCTTTCAACCTTAAAGCGGTTGAAGCAAAGTATCCGGAACAATACGTTTTCGAGCATGGAGACATCTGCGATTTCGAAAAGGTTCTGGACATCATGAAAAACCATGAGATCAGTACAGTCGTTCACTTCGCCGCTGAATCCCACGTAGACCGTTCGATTCACGGTCCCGCGGAATTCATCCGCACCAACATAACCGGCACCTTCACACTGCTCGAAGCTGCCAGAACAGTCTGGAAAGATAGGGACGATGTACTTTTCCACCACATCTCAACAGATGAAGTTTTCGGAAGTCTCGGCGAAACCGGATACTTCCATGAAACTACACCGTACGATCCGAGAAGTCCATACAGCGCTTCAAAGGCGAGTTCGGACCACATAGTAAAAGCCTACTTCCACACCTACGGACTTCCCGTAACGATATCAAACTGTACGAACAACTACGGGCCATACCAGTTCCCCGAAAAACTTATTCCCATAATGATACTCAACATGCTTGACAGGAAACCTCTGCCTGTCTACGGAGACGGAAAGAACATAAGGGACTGGCTATATGTTGAAGACCACTGCAGCGGGATATGGGCTATTCTGAAGAGTGGAAGGCTCGGAGAAACCTACAATATCGGCGGTGAAAACGAGTGGACGAACATTGATCTGCTTCATCGCCTCTGTGAAAGGGTTGCTGAGCAGACCGGAACGGATAGTAAAGAGTTCACCGATCTCATAACCTTTGTCAAAGACCGTCCCGGACACGATCGCCGCTATGCCATCAACTGTGAGAAGATCAAGAACGAGCTAGGCTGGAACCAGTCTCTCGACTTTGAAAAAGGACTTGATATGACAGTCAAGTGGTATCTTGAAAACCGCGAATGGATAGAGCAGGTTCTTTCCGGAGAATACAGAACCTGGCTTGACAAGAACTACTCGGAAAGATAGTTCCTTCCACCGAATCAATCAATTCCCAACAGTACACCCTTAAACAATCCAACAATTTTTCGAGAGAAATGACCGGCAGAAAAATCTGCTTTCTCCATACAGCTTGAAGTACTGAAAAAATTAGATTAAGACTCCAGAACATCTCCAACAGCGGTTGAAAGCTCCTCGATTGAATAGGGTTTTGTCAGAGACCTCACCTTCCCGAGTTCCCGTACGGCATCCCGCAGCAGTTGGTCACCTGATCCCGAAGTCATGATCAGAGAAACAGACGGATCAATCTCCTTCAACCTTTTCGCAGTCTCAATACCGTCCATCTCCGGCATTGAGACATCAAGGATGACAAGGGATATGGAACCTGGGTCCTTGGAGAAGAGTTCTACTGCCGATTTTCCACCCGAAGCGGAGACAACCTTGTATCCCGAAACCTCAAGCATTCTGGAGGCTGTCTCAAGCATAAGATCGTCGTCATCGACGACAAGTATAGATTTCTCTCCGGAATGGGGATGATCTGCTCTGCCTCCGCTGTCATTCGCCATATTTTTTAACAACTCTTCGGCCATGGCTACAGATTTTTGCAGATTTTCCAAACACCTGCTGTATTTTTCTCTGTCATTCCCAGTGCTTTTCAATAGAACTACCGTTCCAACAATCTTACTCATTATGCCTTTGAACGCTGAAATCGTTTCCTGTGATAGGGAAGAAGGTTCAGCTGCTCCCCGCTTCTTACGAAATTGATTCTCCAGAACTACCCGCTTTGAAATATCCCTCATTATTCCGAACATCTGCAGATCCCCACTCTCCAGACGATGGAAAACACCCCTATCCTCAATATGCAGATATTCACCGTTCTTCCCCCTGAAACGATAAACCGTATCGTAGGGGATTCGCCTCTTTTCGGCATCTCTCAGAAGGAAGAGCGCTTCGGCCCTGTCCTCCGGATGAATGTGCTCCTCCCAACCGCTTATCCCAAGCTTGTTGAATGTATTCCTGTCGTATCCGGTCATAGTTGTATCACCCCACCACTCGATATCTCCCGACTTCAGATCGAAACTGTAGACAATCTGGCCCTTCTGCTCCGAAACCAACCTGTAACGCGCCTCGGCAACCCTGAGAGCTCTTTCCGACCTGAGCCAGCGTAGTCGCCACCTTAGGATCAGCAGATAGATTAGCAAGGCGCTGATTCCGACATAGATCCATCCTTTGAAGGTCTGAACTGTACCTATAACTGCAATGTCGGTTGTGTACAGCTCCAGCAAGCGGTCTGAAAAAAGGATCCAACATATTCCGAAAACCATATAGATTGCAGATATCTTGAATTCCACCCGGCTATAAAAAGGCTTATCTCCCATCATCCCTCCTTAAAGTGTTACCAAAAGGTTATCATCCAACCTTATTTCAAGTCAATTCAGAAAGAGCTGAACTTCTTTCATTCCTTGATTTCAGAGCCTCTTTATGGTAGTTTTTAACGTAATTTTTCTCATTGGAGGTATAAGATAGAGCGATTTTCAATTATTTCTCTAATTTTTATTCTTCACCTGATTCCATCCACTCTGACAGCTCTCTCGAGAGATCATGAACCCAACCAACATATTCTGACGAACTGGAACTACAACGACGGCCTGCCGCAAAACTCTGTCTACACCATAGCACAGGACACAGAAGGATATATCTGGATCGGAACGGAAGAGGGCCTTGTCCGCTTCAACGGAGTTAACTTCAAAACACTGCACACAGATATCCTGAAAGGGCTTCCGGACAAAACCCATACCGTTACAGGAATCACACGAAAGAGCGGAAAGAAGAAACTGTGGATAGCCACAGACGGACTAGGGCTTATCAGCTATACTCCGGAAAAGGATTCCCACAAAGTGTTCGATCCTTCCACCGGGTTTCCTTCAAACAGAATTTCCGGACTCTCCTTTGATAAAGCCGGAAAACTCTGGGTTCTCTCCTTTGAGGGGCACCTCTGCAGATTTGAGGACGAGGACTTTCACTGCGATCTTCTCAAAACAGAAGATTGCGGAGCCCCCTATCTCATCGCCGGTGGAGGAGAAGGAACCTGGATAACGACGGCGGGCGGCACCTTATTCATGTTGAAAGACGATATCGTAAAAAAAAGGATCCGAACCGAAATCAGGATTTCAGGTCTCTTTGAAGACCATTCCGGGAGACTCTGGGCCTGGCAATCGGGTGGCGGACTTTTCATTCTCAAAGAGAGCGGATTTCATCCAATAAAATTCGAGAAAGGTGAAATTCAAACGATATATGAGGATCGAAATCGAAACATCTGGATAGGCACAACAACAAGAGGACTCTACAGAGCATCCTATGATTCGAAAACTCTGACAGTTAATCCCATATCCATTCCCATTCCCTATGTATTTTCCTTTTTTGAAGACAGAGAGGGAAGCCTGTGGGTCGGTAGCCTTTCCGAAGGCCTGTTCCAACTCCGGGACGGAGCTGCCGTAGTCTACGACAGAAAAAACGGTCTCAGCGATGAAAACAGCTTTCCACTCTACGCAGCAGGCGATCGACTCTTCGTCGGCACCACAACAGCAGGGTTGAACATCCTTGAGGAAAAAAAAGCAAAGCTTGAGACATTTGATGGATTGGTTCCACAAGATTCTGTTCCCATGTCCATCACCGGAGACCGTCGCGGATCGATTTTTATCGGAGTGGAAAATCACGGTCTTGTAATCAACGAAGGCAACAAAAACAAGCTCCTGCCGGTTTCCAGGTACCCTTTCCTCAGAAGCATTTCGGGAGTTATCCGTGATAAATCAGGAGATCTCTGGATAGCAACATGGGGCAAAGGTGTATTCAAAGGAAAAGAAGATGTATTCTCGGACATGTCAAAGAAGATTGGACTGGATAATCTTCACACAAGCAGCATTCTGAGAGACGACTCAGATCGAATATGGGTTTCAACAGACAACGGGATCATCGTCTACGACGGGAAGAGCTCTCGCAGCTACGATGAAAAAAACGGTCTTGCAGACAATATGGTATACTCACTGTTCAATGACTCAAAAAACAGAATCTGGGCACTTACCAGAAACGGGATCACAATTTTCTCTAAAAACAAACTCTCTACGATTTCGAAAGAGGAAGGAATGCCGTTCAACACAGTTTACTGCGCTGTGGAAGATGAAAGAGGGAACTTCTGGATAAGCTCAAATCACGGGATTATTCTCATCAAACAAGATGCCATTCGATCATTACTCAAGGGTGAAATCAAGAAACTTTCTCCAACGATCATAACTTCCGACGACGGTCTGAAGTCAATTGAATTTAACGGCGGTTCCATGAACTGCTGCACAAAAACAGAGGACGGAAGAATCTGGTTTCCCTCCATTAAGGGTGTTGTGTCGGTAGATCCTTCAAACATTCCAAAAAGCACTATTCCTCCCACCGTAAAACTTGAATCTGTTGATGCAGATGAAAAAGAGTACGATCTCTCTAAGAAGAGAGTAGTTTTCCCTCCCGGAACTTCTCATATCCATATAACATACTCTGCACTGAGCTACGTATCTCCATCCTCCGTAAAATTCCGATACCGACTGCAGGGATTCGACCGCTCCTGGATAAACGGAGGGAACAGCAGGAGAGCCTCCTATACCAACATTGCTCCAGGCAGCTACATATTCAGTGTTATAGCCGCCGGCAGGGAGGGAATCTGGAATGAGAGAAGCGAAACTATAGAGCTTATCGTCAAGCCTTTTTTCTACCAGTCCCCCTACTTTTATCTTCTCATAGGAATCTCCATCACATTCATGGTCTACGCATTCTTTCGTTGGCGTGTGAACGAGGTAAGAAACAGGGAGCGTATCTTAAGAGCCATGGTGGCGGAAAAAACATCCGAACTCAGGGAGGCTTCACTTTCCGATCCTCTGACCGGCCTTCGTAACAGGCGTTTCTATCAGGACATGGTAAAACCCGAACTTAATCGCATTGTCCGAAAATTCAGGAGAACACCTCCAAACAGAAGGGATCCCAACAACACAACCATAGGTATTTTCCTCCTGGACATCGATTTTTTCAAATCCGTCAACGACACCTACGGCCACGACGTCGGTGATATGTTCCTGAAGAATGTCGCCTCGACACTCAAGAAATCGGTTCGTATCGACGACGTTATAGTTCGTTGGGGCGGAGAGGAGTTTCTGATTGTTCTCAAAAACAGCTCTCCCGATTTTCTTTCAACTTTCGCAAAAAAATTGAAAGACAGAATCGCTGCAAGCGAAGTTCCCATTTCAGAAAAGGAAACAATCTCCAGGACAGTCTCCATCGGTTTTGCTCCCTACCCTTTCTACCCTGAAGATCCTGAAAAGGTTCCCCTTGAAGATGTAGCAAAGCTGGCCGACATGGGCCTCTACCATGCCAAAATTAATGGTAGAAATATGGTTGTAAACGTTAATCCCGGAAGAAATCTTCCCGGTGGATCGATTATGGAGCATTCGAAGACTCTCGATGAAGCTGAAAAGCTCGGTTACATCAAAATCAACATGACAGAAAGTTCTGAGTCCAAACAGTAAGGAACCGGATACAATATGATTTTTCAAATCCCTTTCAATTGAAAAATTATAAGGTTGTCACATCTGTAAAGATTCTTGAGCCGTCTCGAATCATGGACGCAACAACAGCTCTATCCCTGTCAAGCAGCTTTTTAAGAACCCTGATCTTGTTTTCGCCCTTTACAAGAAAAACTATCTCCCCGGATTTATTAATGAACTCTACTGTCATTGTAATCCTCCGGTGCAGGTGAGAAGGCGAATCGACAATACAGTAACTCCTTTCACAAAATGACAGATCCGTTTCTGGAAATATTGATGCCGTGTGCCCGTCTTCTCCCAATCCCAAAAGAACAAGATCAAAAAAGCCGTTTGCACCGAAAAAAGTGTACAATTCCGAACAGTAGGAATCAACAGCATCTGAAGGTTCCATATTAACGGGAATAGGATGAAAGTTTATCCCCTCAGCTTTTCCAATTGCTCGAAAAATCATACCCTGGTTGCTGTCGAAATGATCAGAGGAAACAAATCTCTCGTCCACCTGGAAGAAGTGAATATCGTTCCACGGTAGCGAAGATTTGAAAAGTCTCTCGTAAAGAGGGAAAGGAGTCGTTCCACCCGAAAGTGCAACAAGGCAGATTCCATTTTCGTCAACAATTCTTTCAACATATTTTTTGATAAACGTGTAGAGTTCGCCTTCCGGAAAAGAGGAAAAGGTTACATCGAAAGCCATTCCCTGTTCTCTCCTTTTAAAAGTTCATCAGATTTCGTCGGACCCGAAGATCCTGCCGGATAGATTAAGGGTTCCCTCTTTTCCCATGTTCGAATAAGGGGATCGACAAATTCCCACATCGCCTCGACCCCGTCCTGTCGAACAAAGAGTGACTGATCACCGGAAAGGGCATCGTTCACAAGCCTCTCGTACGGTGGCAGAGAGGGGTTCCCGAAGTAATCGCAGTAGCAGAAATCCATATCAACCGGATAAATCATGTTTCGGGATTCAGGGTACTTTACTCCGAAATGAAGCTGGATTTCCTCCTTCGGTTGAATGGTCAACTTCAGGTTATTTGCTCGAAGCGGCCTGCAGTTCTCCTGGAACAATCTCAAAGGAGGCTGCCTGAATTGAATAACTATCTCGGTCAACTTCCGAGCCAACCTTTTGCCAGTCCTGACGAAGAAGGGAACCCCCGCCCATCTCCAGTTGTCTATGCAGAAGCGTGCAGCAAAAAATGTAGGTACATTCGATTTACTATCCACATTCATCTCATCCCTGTATGCAGGAACATTCTCGCCTTCGATAGAACCGCTTCCGTATTGCCCTGTTACAGTACTTTCTAAAATGGCAGCTTCATCCATTGGTCTGAAACTGCGGAAAACCTTGACTTTCTCATCTCTGATCGCCTCTGAATCAAGTGTGGGAGGTGGTTCCATTGCCACCAGAGCGATCAACTGCAGGATGTGATTCTGAACCATATCCCTGATAATTCCCGTCTTCTCGTAGAAGTTACCTCGATGTTCTATACCGATATCTTCCGCAACCGTTATCTGTACGTTGTCAATGTAGAGTCTGTTCCACATTGGCTCGAAAATACTGTTTGAAAAACGAAAGAAGAGAATATTCTGGACTGTCTCCTTTCCAAGATAGTGATCCATCCTGAAAATCTGAGATTCACCGAATGTCTGATGGATCAGCCTGTTGAGATCGATAGCCGTGGACAGATCGTTCCCGAACGGTTTTTCAAGTATCAGACGTACTCTCCCTGATCGATCCAGCCCGCTTTCTCCGATTTTCCTGGTTATATCACCGTATATTGCCCCGGGAACGGAAAGATAGTAGAAAATTTCCTGACCGCTATCAACAGACTCAACTCTCTCCCTGAGCATATCGTAGCTGACGACATCCTCGAAGTTGCCGAAAGCAAATTTCAGATGCTGAAGAAAATCCGCAATAGTTTTATTGTCCGACCCGAAAGTTCCAAGTAAATCACCAACCAAAATCCTGTATGAATTGTCGTCCATATTCTGCCTGCCGAAACCAATAACCGTGAATTTTCCCGGCAACTTGCCCTTTCGATATAAATCAAAGAGTGTCGGTAGAAGTTTTCTCTTTGCAAGATCACCTGCCCCTCCGAAGATCACAAGGATAAAGGGTCTTACGCTTTCCTCTGATTGGCCCGTGCTGCAAAGCTCTATCTTATTTTCATTAACTTTCATTTACTTTCCCCTTGTGCTGTGACCTCCGAACAGTTTTCTGAGTCCGGCAATCGTCCTGTCACTGAAAGAGTCACTGTTACGGGAAGCATAACGTTTGAAAAGAGAAAGGGTGATAACCGGGGTATCTACTCCCTCCTCCACCGATTCAAGGACAGTCCATCTTCCTTCGCCGCTGTCTTCAACGTAGGCATCTATATCGCTGAGTTCCGGATTTTCGGAAAAGAGATCTTCACACAATTCCAGAAGCCATGACCTGATAACCGAACTGTTGTTCCAGAGTTTCGAGATCGCTCCCAGATCCAGATCGAATTCATCCTTGTTTCTCAGAAGAGCAAAGCCTTCACCGTATGCCTGGAGCATTCCGTACTCGATCCCGTTATGTACCATCTTGACAAAGTGACCGGATCCCGAAGGTCCGGCAAGCAGGTAACCGTCCTTGGGGCAGAGTGAACAGAGAAGAGGTTCGATCCGCTTGAAATCCTTTCCCTCTCCGCCTGCCATTATGCAGTAACCCTTCTCCAATCCCCATACACCTCCGCTTGTTCCTGCATCTACAAAGTTTATACCCCGTGCACCGAGAATTCTCGAACGTTTAATAGAATCCTTATACCAGGAGTTTCCTCCATCGACTATAAGATCTCCCGGACTCAACAGTTCACTGAGTTGACGAATGGTTCTCTCTGTAGCATCTCCAGCCGGAACCATGCTCCAGACAACTTTCGGTGAGGTCAACCTATCCACCAGATTTTCCAAAGAAGATGCGGCAACGGCTCCCTCCTGTGCGTAACGCTCCCTTGTTTCCCTGGTTCTTGCGTAGACTACAACATCGTGACCGCCTTTAAGAAGTCGCTTAACCATATTTCCGCCCATCTTTCCGAGGCCTATGAATCCGATATTCATTCCAATCCTCCGCTCAAACATCCATGGAGGAAAATGATACATCACAAAGAGGCGCCATGTAAACGCAACGGATCTATTTTTGACATCAAATCACAGCAATTCTACAATCTTCAATGCGGATTACATGAGTAAGCTCTATCTCAACCATGCCGGAATGGGTCCCGCACAGCTGCAAAATCCGGCAAAACCGACTTCGAAACTTATCCGGGAGGAAGAAATGGTAAGGAATATCGTTCTCGGAAACGGCTCAATGCTTGCATGTTTTGACGACAGGTACCATCTAAGGGATCTGTTCTTTCCCCATGTCGGACAGGAAAACCATCTCAACGGAGCGATGAATCGTGTCGGAATCTGGAGCGAGGGACACTTTTCATGGATACCCGATGGATGGGATATGAAATTCGGTTATATGGAAGACACGCTTGTTTCAAATGTCCAGATGGTCAACTGGGAAATGGAACTCAATCTTCTATTCAACGATCTTGTAGATTTTCATGCAAACATCATGCTGCGGAAAATCACTATAAAAAACAGCTCAAAAAAGGTACGTGAGCTGAAAATCTTCTTCACCCACGACTTCGGAATCTGCGGTAACGATATCGGAGACACGGCAGCATACAGACCTGCGTATCGGTCCCTTCTTCACTATAAGGGAAGCCGCTACTTCCTGGCCGGGGCTTCGAACAACGGCAGGCACGGTTTCGATTTCTACGCCGCCGGAAAAAAAGGAGAGAAAGATCTTGAGGGAACATGGAAAGACGCTGAGGACGGCAAACTGAGCATGAATCCGATAGCCCAAGGCTCTGTCGACTCCGTAGGAGCCCTTCTTGTCTCTATCGAAAGCAGACAGGAAAAGAACATCTACTACTGGATCTGCGCGGCGGACTGCTGGGCCGGCGTTCAGAAACTTCACAAAACAGTAATCGGCAAAGGGCCGGAAACCTTTTTCATTCGAACCAGGGACTACTGGAAACTGTGGATAAAAAAGGAAAAACCGGAATGTCTTCCAATAGACAAGAGCGTCTGCTCGCTCTACAAAAGAAGCCTGCTGACAGTAAGAACTCAGATCGACAACGGAGGGGCAATCATCGCTGCAAACGACTCGGACATCATGCAGTTCAACCGGGACACCTACTCATACCTCTGGCCGAGGGACGGAGCTTTGGTCGCAAACGCTCTGGACCTGGCGGGATATCCGATGCTCTCCATTGCCTTCTTCAACGCCATGAGAAAAATGATGACAAGGGACGGTTACTTTTTCCATAAATATACGGCAACCGGAGAACAGGGAAGCTCCTGGCACCCGTGGACCCTTCCGGGCAGACTTCTTCCCATTCAGGAGGATGAGACGGCGCTACTCCTCTGGTCGCTTTGGGAGCATTTTGAAAGATATCGGGATATAGAATTCATCAAACCTCTCTACAAACCGCTCGTGAAAGTGCCGGCCGAATTTCTTCAATCCTATCGTGATAAAAAGACCGGGTTGCCGCTTCCCAGTTACGATCTTTGGGAAGAACGCCTTGGAGTACACGCATTCACCGTGGGCGCGGTTTACGGAGGACTCATCGCCGCATCAAAATTCACCGAAGCCTTTGGGGAATTGAAGATCTCCGAGGAATACAGAAAAAGCGCGGAGGAAATAAAAGAAGCCGCCGCAACTCATCTTTTCGTAAAGGAAAAAGGGATATTTGCCAGGAGTATCGACTTCGAAGAAACCGGAGTCAGCTACGATCTTACAGCCGATTCCGCCACAGTCGGACTTTTCCTCTTCGGAATGTTCGAGGCAACTGATCCAAAAATCGAAAAAACGATGAACCATCTTCTTGATAAACTGAAAAACCATGGCAAAACCGGCGGATATCTCCGTTACGAGAATGACTACTACTTCAATACGGGCAGGGGATCCCGAGGCAACCCGTGGATAATCTCAACACTATGGATTGCCCGCTACTTTCTGGAGACAGGAGAATTGGAGAAGGTGAACTCTATCCTGAAATGGACGGCGGACAACGCCATAGAGGGTGGAATTCTGCCGGAGCAGCTTCACCCGGAGACAGGAGCGCCGCTTTCAGTTTCACCACTGACATGGAGTCACGCTGAGTATGTCTCGCTTGTTCGAAGGTATATCGAAAGAAATTAAAAATGCCCGGCAGATGCCGGGCATTTTCGATAAGCTTTAACGCTGTTTGATGTCGATTAGTTGGGCATATTATCCCATGATCCGTCGGTAAGCTCGAAGCACTTGCCGCCGACAACAATTCCCTGGATGGGGTTGAATCCTTCCCAACCGACGATGCCGTACTCTATGAGCCTTACGTTCTTGAAAGATCCCTTTGTTTCACCGTCACCTGCTCCAACTTTCTCGATTGAAACCAACCCCTTCTGCGGGTAGCAGCTGTATGCAAGATCGTTCACATTAAGAGTGATGTACTGATCGTGTGAACTCGGCTTATTTATCGAAGAGTTGAGGCTGTATGTGATACCTGCGGCAACATTTGAAAGTGTCATGGAGAGTGAATCTGCTCCCTCGCCGTCAACATCGTCAATCACCATCGTGTAGTTGCTGAAACTATCATGGGCAATCGATTTTACAGTTATCTGCTGACAGCTGTAGTCAACACATGATGTCTGCTCAGCGTTGCAGTACTGATCCACACCGCAACCGTCTCCGCAAGTTCCTCCGCATCCATCGTCTCTGCAAACCTTTCCGTCACACTGAGGAACGCACATTGTATCCCATGCCGCCTCTTTGACCGCAAGACACTTTCCACCGTCGACAACGTTCGAATCCGAATCAAGTTCGGCGAAAACAACATTTTCCATCTTTCCTGCAGATTTCTCTGCGATCATTCCGTAAACATCGAAATCAACCTTGTCAATCTTGAGAGATCCGGAAACAGCCTTGTACATTTTCGAGCTGTCGTCCTCTTCTATATTGAGACAGTGAACGCATCCGTCTTCCGGCTCAGCTGAAAGGTCGAAACGTCCCCACTCCTTTGCGTTGGCGAATGTCATTTTAAAAGCATCGGCCTTTGCCGCATCTCCAGTATTCGGGCTGTAGGTCGCATGATATGAAACAGGTCCCCATCCACCATTAACTGCTATCTGTTCAAGAGTTACAGGTGTACAGGAGGAAGCCACACACTTTGTCTGATCATCCCTGCATTCCTGGTTGAAACCGCAACCGTCTCTGCAGTTTCCGCCGCATCCGTCGTCTCCGCAAACCTTTCCGTCGCACTGAGGAGTACAGATGGTGTTCCAGTCGAAACGTTTCACTAAAAAACAATCTCCTCCAGGTACAACTGTAATCTCATTTGTCGAAATTCCAGAGGGTTCGAATTTTGCTTCTACAAACCGTACATTTTCCATATATCCACGGCTTTTTCCAAACTCTGTCGACTCTTCTACCACAAGTTTACCTGTCTCCTGAAAAAATCTTCTGCCGCTCATTGGATCCAATTCAATTGAAACACAGGTTTTACATGTTTCTCCATTTTGATTTTCATAAGTTCCAAGATCATAGGTACCGGCTTTTGCCATAAATTTTTCGCCGATCTTATTCTTGAACTCGATTCTCATACGATCACGGTATACTCTCTCGAACTCCAGATTATCATTGTTGTCTTCAACTTCCTTGTCTGTCGAAGTTTTCTTATCGAAATCATCTGTAAGGTCTGCGTAGTACATTTCGAACTGGGTGTACCCATCGTGATGTCTGATCTCTTCAACAGAGACAACTTCACACTGACGATCGATACAAGCTGACTGCTCGTCATTACAAACTTTACCTACACCGCACGCTGAGCCGCAGGTTCCACCGCACCCATCATCTCCGCAAACCTTAGTAGATCCGTCGGTGTTCGTACATTTCGGATAACAGATGGTGTCCCAATCCTTATTCCTGACAACATAGCAGACTCCCGTGTTCATGTATTCCGAGAGATACTCTCCACTTTTCATGAATACTCGGGCCTCATCAAACTGAACATTTCGGATATATCCCGCTGACTGTCCCGTAAAGTATCCATAGTCTCTCGGAACGGCTTTATCAACAACAAGTGTACCTGCACTCTGAAAATACATCTTTCCTGTTTTTGCCTCTTCATTGATATCTTCCATAATGAAGAGTGCTTCTGTGGCCGTATTGTACTGCCTGTTGCTTTCAGATCCGAGATCTACAGTCAGAGGATAGTCGAGGTACCCATACTTTTCTCGCCAGAACTGCATGACGAAGCTGTCATCTCCGTCAACAACTCCGATATTTGAGAGGAGTGGTGCGGAATAACTTGAAAATTCCCCTGACATTTCACCAATTTCAATTTCAGTACAATCAAGACAGGTTCCCTCAGGTGAGCAGGATGACCCGAACTCGCATGTGCCGCAGCTACCGCCTGCACTATCGTCCCCGCACTCTTTACCGTCACATTGGGGGGTCATGAAAAGACACTGTTTTCCAGCATCACTGCACCGCTTATCTTCACCACAGGATCCACAACTTCCACCGTATCCGTCATCTCCGCAAACCTTTCCTGTACAATCGGGAGTCCCGGAAAGAGTATCCCATGAGCCGGGCTCAACAATAAGGCAAGAGCCGTTCTCCTTAATCTCCATATGCTTTTTTCCGGTATCACCTGTAGAAAACTCAACTTCATCCAGCCTGATTTTTGAGTAGAAACCCTTTGATCCCGAGACGATACGCCCATCTGTAGAATTTTCGATATTCGTTATCGTAACAGTACCCTCTGTCCCAAAGTAGCGGACACTGTGTTCAAGCTCTCTTGTATCGGCGATGACTTGAACACACTGGGAGCATGTTTCACAGGTTTCATTGTCTCCTACCCCAAGCTTGTAGGACTCATTAATTTTCTGATGTCCGACAAACTCAAGAATAAAATTATCGACAGCATCACCTTCGATATTCAACTCTAACTGAGCTTCCAGCTGGTTGCTGTTCTGTTGATGCATCACTAATGAAGAGAAAGAAATGACGGTACACTCCCCGGCGGAATCAGAGTCATCAAATTCTTCATCATCCAAATCAGGTTCGGCATTGTCTTCATCTATGAGATATTCATCGTTCGCATCAAAATCTGATTCCCAATCCGAATCACCATTGTTCGGTAACTGATCACCATCCGATTCCAATTCATGCTGATTTTCATCAGAATCGTCTTCGTTCCAGATCACGTCGCTATCGGGCGCCATATCCGGTGAATCAATATCCTGATTGTTATCAGATTCATCAACTGACTCATCTTCATTTTGTGACCCATCTTCATCACGATCATAGGTGTTCTGACTTTCATCAGACTCATCCCCATCCAACGGAATATCCCAAGAATCGAAATCACCCTGTTCAGCGTCATCTGCAAACAAAAAGTCATCATCTCCGAACTTACGTTCAATGGAATTTTCACACCCTAAAAAAACAAAAGCCGATAACAGTAAAACAGCACACCTTTTCAAAAACTCCCCCTTCTTCCCTTTACAAATTCATGACTACAACCATTAAGCGAACATCCTGCAACCAGACTTCTAAATGGTCACATCAGGGTTAACAATCATGAAATTTACAACCCCCTCAGATAAAAAGTCGTCCTTTCAGGCGAAAAATCGGAAATTATCCGCCTGTCAAAACTTACAAAGCGCTAGAATTTTACGGAATCGAACTTTCAAAGAAAGTAATTTCTATTAATTTCTGATCATCCGGATGGAAACAGCTATCCTGTTCTACTTGAAATTAAAAATGCCCGGCAGATGCCGGGCATTTTCGATAAGCTTTAACGCTGTTTGATGTCGATTATTTGGGCATATTATCCCAGGATCCGTCGGTAAGCTCGAAGCATTTACCTCCGACAACAACACCCTGGATGGGGTTGAATCCTTCCCAACCGACGATGCCATACTCTATGAGCCTTACGTTCTTGAAAGATCCCTTGGTTTCACCGTCACCTGCTCCAACTTTCTCGATTGAAACCAACCCCTTCTGCGGGTAGCAGCTGTATGCAAGATCGTTCACATTAAGAGTGATGTACTGATCGTGTGAACTCGGCTTATTTATCGAAGAGTTGAGGCTGTATGTGATACCTGCGGCAACATTTGAAAGTGTCATGGAGAGTGAATCTGCTCCCTCGCCGTCAACATCGTCAATCACCATCGTGTAGTTGCTGAAACTATCATGGGCAATCGATTTTACAGTTATCTGCTGACAGCTGTAGTCAACACATGATGTCTGCTCAGCGTTGCAGTACTGATCCACACCGCAACCGTCTCCGCAAGTTCCTCCGCATCCGTCGTCTCCGCAAACCTTTCCGTCACACTGAGGAACGCACATTGTATCCCATGCCGCCTCTTTGACCGCAAGACACTTTCCACCGTCGACAACGTTCGAATCCGAATCAAGTTCGGCGAAAACAACATTTTCCATCTTTCCTGCAGATTTCTCTGCGATCATTCCGTAAACATCGAAATCAACCTTGTCAATCTTGAGAGATCCGGAAACAGCCTTGTACATTTTCGAGCTGTCGTCCTCTTCTATATTGAGACAGTGAACGCATCCGTCTTCCGGCTCAGCTGAAAGGTCGAAACGTCCCCACTCCTTTGCGTTGGCGAATGTCATTTTAAAAGCATCGGCCTTTGCCGCATCTCCAGTATTCGGGCTGTAAGTCGCATCATATGAAACCTGTCCGTAGAAGTTCTTTCCTGCTATCTGGTCAAGAGTCACCGGTGTACAGGATGAAGCTACACACTGTGTCTGGTCGTCGCTGCACTCCTGGTTGAAACCGCACTCTCCGCAGGTTCCGCCGCATCCGTCGTCTCCACAAACCTTTCCGTCGCATTGAGGAGTACAGATGGTGTTCCAGTCGAAACGTTTCACTACGAAACACTGTCCTCCGGGTACATTTGTAACCTTGTCGGTAGTAACTCCGGTCGGTTTGAACTTAGCTTCAACAAATCTCACGTTCTCCATGTGTCCACGGCTCTTTCCGAAATCTGTTACCTCATCAATCACCAGAGTTCCCGCCTCCTGGAAGAACCTTCTTCCGCCCATTGGGTCTAAGTTAATAGAAATACAAGCCTTACATGTTTCGCCGCTGAGGTTCTCCTCACTTCCGAGATCATAGGTACCGACTTTTGCCATAAATTTTTCATCGACCTTATTCTTGAACTCGATTCTCATACGATCACGGTAGACTCTCTCGAACTCCAGATTATCCTTGTTGTCTTCAACTTCCTTGTCTGTCGAAGTTTTCTTATCGAAATCATCTGTAAGGTCTGCGTAGTACATTTCGAACTGGGTGTATCCATCATGATGTCTGATCTCTTCAACAGAGACAACTTCACACTGACGATCGATACAGGCCGACTGCTCTTCGTTACAAACCTTGCCTACTCCGCAAGCTGTGCCGCAGATTCCGCCGCAGCCGTCGCTTCCGCAAACCTTTGTGGATCCGTCAGGATTCGTGCACTGAGGATAGCATACGGTGTCCCAATCCTTATTATCTATGACGTAGCAGGCACCGGTGTTTTTATATTCTGTGAAGTATTCTCCGCTCTTCATGAAAACTCTGGCTTCATCAAGTTGAACCTTCCTGATATGACCGATAGACTCACCTGTGAAGTAACCTCCGTCTGTCGGAACAGCCTTGTCTATAACAAGTGTTCCAGCGCTCTGGAAGTACATCTTGCCTGTCTTTGTCTCTTCATTGATATCTTCCATGATGAAGAGTGCTTCTGTAGCTGTATTGTACTGTCTGTTGCTGTCCGATCCGAGATCAACTGTAACAGGATACTCGAGATCGTTGTATTTTGCTCTCCAGAACTGCATCATGAAGCTGTCATCACCGTCGTTTCCGCCGATGTTTGTGGTGATAGGAGCTGCATAGCTTGAATATTCACCTGACATTTCACCAAGCTCAATTTCCGCACAGGCGTTGCATGTACCTTCCGGAGAACAGGAGTTACCGAAATCGCAGCTTCCGCATGTTCCGCCACATCCATCGTCGCCACATGTTCTGCCGTCACAGCTCGGTTTACACTCAACACATGCCGTACCTTCGCTGTTACAAACAAGATCGCCTTCACAAGTTCCGCATACACCACCGAATCCGTCGTCGCCGCAGATCTTTCCTGAACAATCCGGAGTTCCTGAAAGAGTTGTCCATGAACCGGCTTCGATAACAAGACAAGCTCCGTTCTCCTTGAACTTCATGTGTCGCTGCCCCTGATCATCAACAGGGTACTCAACCTCATCAAGTCTCAACTTTGAAAATGCTCCCTTTGAACCGTCGAGAATACGACCGTCGGGTGATCCCTCTATGTTTGTGATGGAAACCGTACCCGAAGTAACAAAGTAACGGGCACCGTAATCCAGCTCTGAGATGTCTGTAATAACCTGGGCACACTGTGTACAGGTGTCATAACTCGCATTTTCACCCTTACCGAGCTCGTAGGTAACGTTTATTTTCTGAGGTCCGTAGAACTCAAGGAGAAAAATATCCTGATCTTTCTCCGGATCACCTATAGGTTCGTTGAACCCCGATCCGAGCTGATTTGCCTTACCCTGAGCAATCTGCATTTCACCAAGGGAAACTGCTGTACACTCGCTGTTTGGATCTACAATGTCCTCATCTGAATCCTCATCAACAGGTTCTTCGTCAACTGTGGTGTCGACATCCGTTACATTGTCCTCGTCCACATTCTTGGTTGTGTCCTTATCCGAACTGCTGTCGCTGCAGGCTACCGCCGCGAACATAAGGAAAAGAACAGCGAAAAGAAAACGTTTTTTCATTCTGACACTCCTTTTGAGCTGTTGTTCTAGCCAAGTTACTTGAGGAAGTTTACTCAAGGAGACATCTTTTTCGTTGAGCTAGATCAAAACAGACCTTTTTTGAAAAAAAGAGAGTACAGATAGATCAAAATGAACCGCAAAAAAACTTAACCACCTGTTTTCTGGCTCATTTTAAAACAATCATCTTCAATGAAAAAAATCAGCGTACGAGTATGAAAAATCAGGAAGTACGGCTTTTTTCCCGGTTTCTGTACTGAGTAGGCGTAAGACCCGTATACTTTTTGAAAACAGAGTTGAAGGTTGTCTTGGCATTAAACCCGCTGTCGTAGGCGATGGTGATGATGTTGTCGTCATCCCTCTCAGGATCGGTAAGCAGGTGTTTCGCTTCTTCAATCCTGTATCCGTTTATGAAGGCGTAAAAATTCATATTGAAGTAGGAGTTGATAAGCTGGGAAAGATAGTGTGGTGAAAGATCAATCGCCTGGGCAACCTCCTTGAGAGATAGTCCGGGATTCCGGTACGGCTTCTCCTCCTCCATATATTTCTTGAGGCTCTTCATAAGTTCCGAAGCGGTATCCTCATCCATCCTGTAAGTCTCATACTTCTCTTTCAGTTCCTGATTCACCACATCCAACTCCTCGCTCAGCCCCTGCACCTCGTTTAGGGCATCTGCAAGGTCTCTGGCTTTCTGGGCTATCATCAGTTCAAGTTCCCTGTTTCTTTTCTTTACCATACCCGTACCGATTCGAATGAAAATGATAACAAGAAGTATCGCAGAGAGCACAAAGATGCCGATAACGGCCGGCTCCTGATAAAAGTGTCTTTTTCTTGAAAATGAAAGCTTCAGATCATCTTTTGTCCAGACTCCGTCCCCATTTGCAGCCTTGAGCCTGAAAGTGTAGGATCCTGCGGGAAGGTTTGTGTAGACGGCGTGCTGATCGTGACTCGCATCAATCCAATCCCTGTCGAAACCCTCAAGCCGATAACGAAAACGTACACCGGCAGGGTCACTGAAACTGAGACCTCTGAAAGTTATCTCAAGTCTCTTCATGTCTGCCGGAAATTCAATATTCTTCTCAATCTCAACGGGGGTTCTGTCGACACTGACCTTCTCGATATGAACTACCGGAGCAATGGAGTTCTCGTAGAGCTTTGAAGGATCGACAACGGCCACCCCCCGTATCGTGGGAAAGTAGAGTTTTCCGTCGGAGGCTTTTACTCCGGCAGGTTGGAAACCTCCGTTACACTCAACATTTCGTAAACCCTGCAGCGTCCCGTAATTGACAGATTGAACCCGCGTCCTTTTTCCGTCCGCAAGCTCCAGAAGATCCGATTTTCTGACCCACCAGACACCCCTATTTCCAGACATCCAGAGTTTTTCGTTGTTATCCTCGAGAATTACATATATATTGTCGTCAAACAGCCCGTTTTCCCTTGTAAAAACTGTCGCCTTTCCATTCCTTATCAGATTAAGTCCCCTTCCGAAGGTACCTGCCCATACGAAATCCTGCTTGTCAATGTAAAGGGCGCTGATCTCTCCTCCTGAAAGGCCCTCCTTCCTTCCGAAGTTCCTGACACCCTCTTTCGAGAGAAGATCTATCCCCCTGTCCTGGGTACCGATCCAGAGTCCCCCTTTGCTGTCGGATGCGAGAGAAAGAATCATATTGCTGGAAAGCCCCGTCTCCTTGCTGAAATGTTGGTACCTGCCCACTTTCAAGCTGTATAGACCTCTGTTGACTGTTCCCATCCAAAGATCTCCGGATGGAGTTCTGTGCATTACAAGAACGTTCGTCCGGTTTTTTAGAATCGGTTGCCCGACCTGATCGAGCTTTCCATCCCTGAAACGGAAAATTCCCCTGTCCTGCAGAGAAAAATAGATCCCACCCGAGTTGTCTTCGGCAACTGAAAAGAGTGTAGGATTTTTTGGAAATCCTGCAGGATTGAAGGCGGTCGCACGACCATCTTCGATACTGTAAACAGCACTTCCGTCCGTACCCGCCCAGATTTTCCCGGACCTGTCCTCAAACAGCGCGAGTACGATATCTCCCTTGATGCCGTCCCTCTTTCCGATAATTGAGAAGGGAGCATCCTTTACTCTTGAAAGGCCTCCTCCGAGGGTTCCGACCCAAAGATTCTCCTCCTTATCTTCGGAAAGAGAAATTACAATGTTACCCCTCAATCCATCCGGAATAGCTATGGTTTCCATCTTTCCGTTTTTATAGCGGCTGAGCCCTCCGCCATATGTTCCTATCCAGATCTGTCCTCTGCTGTCACGTTTCAGCGTCATGACCCTTCTGGCCGGCAGCTGATTAGTGAGAAATCGAGGCATCTTTTCACGCTCGAGAAGCAGAAGTCCGTTGTTTCCACCGACATAGAGTCTGTCGCCACCATCCTTGACTATGGCGCGAATAGATCCCAGCTCAGAGGCATACTTAGGAATATACTGATGAAAGGAAGACCCTCGGTATGAAAAAAGCTGCCCGTGTTCCGTACCGAAAATAAGAAATCCGGCGTTCAACTCGACAACTGCAGTAACTGGAAGATTCCTTTTCCCGGTTTTCACCTTTGAAAAGGATCCGTCCCTGTATAGATGCAGTCCGTCATCCAGGGTTCCTATCCAGATTCGCCCGAGTGAGTCTTCAAAAAGGGCGCTGATACGTCTGGGTTTGAACTCTTCAAGGTCGGTTATTTTACCGTTCTCCATTAGATAGAGTCCGCCGCTGTAGGTGCCTATCCAGAGACGCCCCTGCCTATCCTCCATCAGGCTCCATACCCAGTTTTCCTTAAGTCCCTTGAGACTGCTTCGGTCGAATACTGAAAAATTCTTGCCGTCAAAACGTACAAGTCCCTCCATTGTCCCGAGCCAGAGGTACCCCTCTTTCGACTGTACGATGGAGTAGACCGTATTTTGAGGCAATCCGTCTTCGCTCTCCCATGAAGAAACGTGATACTGATGTACTTTTTTCTCCGGATCAAGAGCGGAAAGAGAAGCTATCGGACACAAAACCACAAGGAAAAGAATGTATTTTAAAAATCTCATAAATTGATTCGATCTCCTCTTTTTTTTCATTCAACGGAGAATGACTGTCCTATGCAATATTCACCTGTCCTTTTGCTTCCCGTCTGCGTATAACGACAATAAGTCCGCTTCCGGCAGCTATCAGTACAATACCGGGAAAGAAGAGTCCGTGCAGCTGTTCACCAAGAAATATTACCGCCAGAAAGGTCGCGATAACAGGTTTAAGGAGAAAGATTATCGATGCCGCAACCGGCCCGAGATCCTTGATTGTATTGATAAATGTAATATATCCGATACCGCTTATCACTACGCCCAGATAGATGAAGGAGAAAAGTGCCGAAACATCTGAAAATAGAGATTGAGGCAGAGCCGCCCCAATTCCGGCAAAACTCATGTAGATGGCTGTAAAGATCAGTCCGAAGAAGAAAGAAACAACATTGACAGTCAGAGGCTTTACCCCCTTGAGCACTCTTTTATTGAGAACCGTGTAGAGGGCAAAAGAGATCGAAGCCGACAGGGCATAGAGAACTCCGCCGCCGAGTACCATTCCACCGCCCCCGCTGACAAAGGCGATTCCTCCTATCCCGGCAGCCAGGCCTGCCGCCTTTACCTGATGAAAAGACTCCTGCCGGGAAAGAACGGAAAACAGGAAAACAAAAAGCGGATTGGAACAGAATATGACCGCCGCCGTTGCCGCGTTTGCATGCTTTACGGCAAGTTGAAGCATGGACATGCTGAAGAATGTGTTGAGAAATCCAAGCAGTGCAAGCACAAGGATCGTCTTCAAAGTCAGAGAAAACAGATCCTTCTTCTCACCTCTGATCAGCAGCATCAGGAAAAGAAATATGAAACCGACTACAAATCTGTAGAAAGTAAGCGTAAAAGGATCAAAAATTTGCATCAGAGGTCTGGATACGACCTCCATTGAACTGAAAAAAAGTAATGTCAGTATGAAATTAAGCATTTTTACCCCCAAAATGGTCCGGCTAATTATATGTAAGGGTAAATAAAAATCAAACGCCCGTTCAGCCTCCCGTTCTCAGCTCTCTCTTCTCAATCCGATTCGGACAAGAATTGAAACAGTTGAATTGATTCGTGGGGAACCCGAAGAAGCCCATCATTCATAACCGCAATCGTTTGAAAACAATCGAAGTTATCTCAATCAATAGCTACTGCACGAACAAAGGGTATCGTTTTAAAAGTTTCGGCAGCTTAGAAACTGTAGAATTAATCGGACGTAGTTTTGCCAACATCTTACAAACCGCGCTTTTTTCATAATTTCGGGCTGAATTTATAACGATTGAGGATGGATTATCTCTCTTTAGAAATCCACACTGCCAATAAAGACAGCAGCAATTGAAAAAACTTCAAAAACTTTTATCACTCAGTATCGGCGGCAGAATTTATTTCGAAATAAATATCCTGTCCCATGGAGCGGCTGAAATTTCCAGAAAACAAATATCGTGCCCATCCTAGTCGCTGAAGTCGAGGAAATAAAAATGTGAAACCGAAAATAGCGGCTGTCGGGAGCTGATTAATTTTTTTCAGATCCTTTCAGTGGCTATTTTTACCAAGATACAAATAACTTGAACGAGTTAGCGGCTGTATCGAACAGGATGTTTTTATGGATTCAATTGAAACCTGAAATGGAATCTTTTCTTTCCTTAAATTTGTGCGTCAAAAGTTGAAGGGAATGGTATTCCCATCCGCCGGAGTGACGAATAAAAAGGGTTGAGAAAGTAAAACATCACTCTCCGAAGACAGCTTCAGGATAGGGTCTATCATTATTATCTCCTCCGGTTCCGATCTGACCGTCCACATTCTGGCCCCAGCAGTAGACCGTTCCGCTTTTTTTCAGGGCACAGGTGTGAAAGGTTCCGGTATGAACATCGATCCAATCGCTGTCATGTCCTATCTTTGTCGGAACATATTTTGAGGTGTCTCTTCCCACTTCACCGGTTCCCAGCTGTCCGAAAGTATTTATTCCCCAGCAATAGAGAGTGCCGTTCGACTTCACGGCGCATGTGTGCTGGTCACCTGCTGAAATTCTGTCCCAGTCCTTCTCATCGTTTACCTTTGTAACTTCCGTCACCTTCTTGGCACTATCCTGGCCGAGCCCCAGCTGCCAATCGGCGTTGTTACCCCAACAGTAGAGTTCTCCCTCTTTGGAAACTCCGCACGTGTGATCATATCCCTTTGAAAAATCAAGCCATTTTTTATCTTTTTCAAAAATCGTCGGACTGAGTTTACTGTAGTCGGGATTCCCCCACTTATCGAAAAGCTTACCCCAGCAGTAGATCGATCCATCCCCCTTTGACGCACATGTGGATGCTCTACCCGCATACACTTTTTCCCAGTCCGAATCTTCACCCGCTCTTTTGGGAACGTTACTGCTTGTGTGCATTCCGTACTCGCCGGTACCGAGAACACCCTCGGAATTGTTTCCCCAGCAGTAGAGTTCATTCGATTTCGAGAGCGCGCAACTGTGTTCAACACCGGAAGAAACATATCTCCACTCAACATCTTCTCCGATTTGTTGAGGGGTGTTCTTGTTCTCCTTGTCATCAAGTCCGTTACCGAGCTGGGCCCAGTAGTTTCTTCCCCAACAGAACATTTTTCCACCCTCCTGAATTCCACATGTGTGATCGCTTCCTGCAGACACCGAGATCCAGGTGCCCTTTATCTCGGCGGGGACATTCTGGAAACGTTCCTCATCACCTTCAGCGTAAGTGGCCCCGTTTCCGACCTGACCATAGTAGTTGCTTCCCCAACAGAAGAGAACTCCGTCCTTATGAAGAGCGCAACTCTGGGATCCGCCTGCACTCACCGA
Source organism: uncultured bacterium (assembly GCA_942492635.1). GTDB lineage: Bacteria > UBP6 > UBA1177 > UBA1177 > CALOFP01 > CALOFP01. Next base: position 183,426 of record CALOFP010000002.1, on the reverse strand, counting down.
TGTGAAATCGCCGCTGACAACACCGGGCTCTTCTCCGGAGGAACCACCATCGTCACTGTCCGAAATTTCATTATCGGTCTCTCCGCCGCTGTTTCCGTCTTCGTTTTTATCCTCTTCGGAATCTGATGTGCCCTGCCCCTCGTTCTCCTTGTCAGCACCCTCTGCATTTGAACCGGAATTGGAATCGTCATTCGGATCGCCCACAACGGATGAGTTGTTGTCGCTATCTGATGAAGCTTCCTCATCTTTTCCGGTTGACTCCTCATCAGCACATCCGGGAAAAACAAAAAACAGAATTGCAGAAATTAAAATTAGAATCTTCCTCATCTTCATTCCTCATAAAATTTTTATAAAGTAAATACAACACCGTAACAGAATAACTGTTGATTATTAAAAATCAAAATATTTGTGATTTTGCCGATAAAATTGAGGTCACGTGAAAAACCGGGGAAAGATCGGTTCGTCAGCGGAATCATTTATTGTCGTGAGGCATATTTCATGAATATCACATTGACTTTTGAAGACACTCCATTATTATCATTTTTGATAACATTATTTCGGAGTACCTTATGGGAAGAAAAAAAGTCGACATACTTCTCAATCCGGAGGCCATCCGAATTGTGCGTCTTCTGGCCTTGAGGGAGATGTCCGTCGAAGAGATTTCGTTAGAACTGGGAAATATCCCGCAGGCGACCCTTTACCGCCGGATCTCATCCCTTTTAAAAGCGGGAATAATCGAAGTGAAAGATTCATTTCAGATAAGAGGTACCGTAAAAAAGATTTACGGACTTTCCGAAAGCGGAGCAATCTGCAATGCAGGCGATGTAAGTCATTTCACGCCGGAGGACCACGCGGCCTCCTTTAACAGATTTTCAGCCATTTTAATGAGTGAATTCAATGAATTCACTGAAAACATGGCGGATGAGGATGTTAACCGGATGGGCTATCGCCAGACTATGCTTCCCCTGTCGGACATGGAATTACAGGAGTTTATGAGGAAATTGAATTCCCTCGTTAAAGACTATTCGAATCTTCCGGAAACAGCAGACAGAAGAAAATATCTGTTTTCCAGAATCGTTTTTCCTGAATCGAGTGGAAACAGAAAAAATGGAGAGAACAAATGAAAAGACTTTTTATCACACTTCTCCTTTTAATGACAGCATGCGCTTCGGCTCCGAAAACGGAAAAAGAGAAAAGAGCTTTTGAAGATGAGATCGACCGGGTTTCTGCCCACTTCATAGAATCCCTTAAAAAAGGAGATTTCGATGCGGCCACAACAAACTTCGACGCCACAATGACAACTGTCGTCTCTCCTTACAAACTTGAGAATATCTGGAAAGATATGGAAAAGAATTTCGGCAAACTCGTCGAAATTGGAGAGAGGGAAATAACCACCGTCGCAAGCTATCCTGTCACATTCACCGACGTCACATTTTCCAAAAGCAGTCGTAGAATCCAGCTGACATTCAACTACCACAAAGAAATCGCCGGATTCTTTATCCGAAATAAAAAGAAGAAGGAGAATTCGAATGCAAAAATAGCAAAATCGCCGTGCTGCTCATCGCCGAAAAAAGGTTTCGCCGAAATGGAACGCTCCATCGAAAACGGAGAGTGGTCCCTCCCCGGAACCTTGACAATTCCGGAAGGCGACGGACCTTTTCCCGCTGTGATCCTGGTTCACGGCAGCGGACCGGCGTCAAGAGATGAAGTTATCGGCGCAACCGAAGTTTTCAAGGAACTTGCCCACGGACTTGCAAAGAAAAGGGTGGCCGTTTACCGATACGACAAGAGAACCCTCCACCACAGAAACAAGATGAAAGCGCTCGAAAATATCACCCTTGAGGAGGAGACAATTGAAGATGCCGTAAAAGCCGTAGAAACACTTCTCAAAGAGAAAAGAATCGACGGATCAAGAATATTCATAGCCGGTCACAGTCTCGGAGGCTACGCCGCACCGAGAATTGCCGAAAGAAGCAGCAAAGTCGCAGGAATTGCAATTCTCGCCGGATCGGTTCGTACCATCGACGAACTTCTGATAGAGCAGCTCGAATACATCCGTTCCACCGGAGAATTCACCGAAGGCGACGAAACCTTTCTGGAGCATGTGAAGGAAACACTTCCCAACCTGAAAAGCTTGACGCCGGAAACACCCCGGGAGAAATTACCGCTCGGAATCCCCTTCTCCTACTGGGACTACATGAAAAAGTATGATCCCTTAAAAACCGCCGCCGGAATCACAATTCCCACCCTCATCGTCCAGGGAGAAAGAGACTATCAGGTGACCGAGAAGGATTTCAACATGTGGAAAAAGGGATTGGAAGGAAAAAACAACGTGAAATTTATCCTCTACCCGAACATGGATCATCGCCTGTGCGAAAGTTCCGGAAAAGGTAAAGTGAAAAGAAGCGAATACGGCACATACCTTCCGGTTTCCGAAAATCTGATAAATGACCTTGTGAAGTGGATTGGGGAAGTTAGATAGTGTAGGCGTTCACGAAAAAGATCAGAATCAGATGATAAACAGCACATACATGAAATATAAATTCGATTTTTCCGTCTTCAACAAGAAAGTTTTGAAATGATTTCTTCATACCGTAATAATCGGTGGTTCTAACCAAACAACCCTATTTTCAAAAACATTCAACTTCACCTAATTCCTTCTTACATAACGGGCGTTCCGACGAAACGCCCCCACGGGATTTTGCTATATTTTCAGGCTATCAGCATTTTAATGAAATGAGATGGACCACTTGTTCAGTTATCAACACACGCGGCTCGTTTTTCGATTATTTCGCCGGTTTTTGTGTGATAGCGGTCGAAGAGGTTGGCGGTCATGCAGGCGTGAACGGGATAGAACTCCACCATCTGGCCGATTGAAAGGTTTTTGAGGTATTCGTCGTCGGCGGCAACTGTTCCGTGCTCCTGGGAGAGACATACGACTTTTGCTTTGCCATCGGTTGAAATTCCGAAAATTTTCCGTCTGTCCCATAAGAGATATTCCTTGGAAAAGTGAACTCCGCCAGAGTGGACGACGAACTGTCCTCTTTCCGGATAGATTCCGATTACCGGAGCTTTGACGGTGAGGGCGATATCCTCTAGTTCGCACACTCCCAGTCTGTGCTGCATCAGATCGAAAAAGACAAAATTTCCGGGGCGGATTTCATCGGTACCTTCAAATTTTTCACACACCATGCAACCAGGGGTATCACCGATTGAGATAGTGGAGCTGGAAAGATTTTCGAGAATCAACGATCTCTTCAATTCCGCCATCATTTCCATCGAGCAGCTTGAGATTTTTTGAATTTCATCTGTCGATTCGGAACCGTACGTATGCCCTGCATGGGTCAGCAATCCTTTAAAAGTGAGTTTTTCACACCGGTCGATCTGTCTCGCGAGCTCTACGACTGCGTTGATGTCGTCGCCGTTGATGCCGACTCTGTGGTAACCGCTGTCAATCTTGATCCAGACACCGACTTTCCGTTCCAGGTTCTGCTCAAGAAGGTTCACAGCTTCAATGCTGTCAACCAGAAGTCCGAGCTCAACACTCTCCGGGATCGATTCAATCTGAAGTATGCCTCCCATACTCACGGGAATCGCCACGGTAATGTCGTTCCATCCGTGAGCGGCGAAGTAGCGCGCCATTGTCATGGAGGCAACGGTTATAGATTCGATTCCTCTTTTCCGGAACATCTCACCGATAATGGAAGATTGATGGGTTTTGAAGTGCGGCCTCAGTGAAACTTCGTTCAGAGCTGCCTTTGCGACCATCATGTCGATATTTTTCTCAACCTTTGAAATATCAAGGGAGAGATGTACTTTCTTCTCATTCTTTAACTCTGGATTCATAGTCACCTCCATAGAGTCTCTTCAGAAATTTCCGTTCCTCCTTTCGAATCAAAGGAAGCCGCATGGTAAAGATAGCATAATCCGATTTTTTTCACTATTTTAAGTAGTCTTCTTCCGAATTTGCGGGTGAAATGCGCTGCCAAAGCTTCAAAAATTACTCAAGAAGCTTGTTTTTCAAATCTTCAAAATCCGGAAGGGATTAAAGTATTGTAGGAAGGAAATGGGGTGTTCGTATTTGTGACCATATTACTACACTACTGTTACCCATCCTGAGCAAAGACTTTGAAGAAGAATCCGGCTCAATCCTTGACTTTCTGAAGCTATCGACCTACATTTTCCATGAAAAGAGGAGGTAACGTGAAGATATTTCAGGTAGGCGGCTCAGTCAGGGACGGAATTATGGGGATCCCTCACAAGGACAGGGATTTTGTCGTTGTGGGTGCTACGGAACAGGAGTTTCGCAGCAGGTTTCCTTCGGCATTCCGTGTCGGAAAATCGTTCCCCGTTTTTATGGTGGACGGCGAAGAGTACGCTTTCGCCAGGGTAGAGAGAAAGGTCGCTCCGGGACACAGGGGTTTTGAAACGGTTTTCGATCCATCTGTCACCATCGAAGAGGATCTTAAAAGAAGGGATCTTACGATAAACGCAATGGCAATTGATCCGGAGTCGGGAAAGCTAATCGATCCCTACGGTGGAAGGGAGGATCTGGAGAAAAAGATTTTGAGACACGTCTCCGCCGCATTCAGCGAAGATCCGCTCCGTGTATATCGTGTAGCCCAATTCGCAGCAAGGTTTCCAGGCTTTTCTGTCCATCCTGAAACAGTGAAGACCATGAAGGAATGCGAGGGTGAACTGGAGACACTTTCGCCGGAACGTGTGTGGAGCGAGCTTTTCAAGGCTCTTTCTTCACCGGCGCCGAAAAGATTTTTCGAGGTTCTTGAGGATGCCGAGCTTCTCGCTGTTCATTTTCCGGAAATTCTGCGGCTTCGAACTGTTCCTCCGGGGCCGGAACGCTTTCACTCCGGAGAATCCGACACTCTGGACCACACCTTTTCGGTAATTGAGAGACTTCGGGTTAAAAGTCCCCTTCTGGTTTTCGCTGCCCTCTGTCACGATCTTGGTAAAGGGCTTACTCCCGAGGATAACTACCCTCATCACTACCGTCATGATCATCTGGGAGTTAATCCTGTCAAGACTTTGTGCTCCAGGATAAAGGCGCCCAACAGTTTTCGCGATGCGGGTCTGTTCGCCACGGAACTTCACATGCGCGCTGCGGCTCTTCATTTGATGAAACCGAAAAAGGCAATACCTCTTCTTAAAAAGCTTCAAAGGTTCCCCGGAGGCGGAATAGAGGGCTTTCTGGAGCTTGTTCTTTCCGACAGCAGGGGCGAGAGGCTCCATCTTTTCGATCTGGTTGAAAAGGTAAAGCCGGCACTCGATACTCCCCTTCCCGAAAAGTATCGGGGACTGGGTAAAAAATGCGGAGAAATTCTTTTCATGCTGCAGATCAGGGAATATAAACGTCTGATTTCCGAGGACAAAAATGGATAAACTCTTTCTTCACGGATTCGCATCCAACCGTTATGTATGGCAGGAATTCTTCGATCTTCCGGATTCCTTTTTCCCGGATATTGAATTCGACGGCGAAAACATGCCGATTCTTCCCGAAATATCTCGTAAAACTATTCTCATCGGCTGGTCCATGGGCGGAATGATCGCGCTGGAACTTCTTAAAAAGTATCCCGACCTCATCAAGGGAATTGTTCTCATATCCTCATCTCCGGGCTACGTCAGCTCCGATCTTTTTCCAAAGGGAAAGGATATTGAATCGGTTAATCTTCTTCGAAAGGCAATCGAGGAGGGGGATATGAAGGTTCTGGCAAACTTCCAGAGGCAGCTTTTCACCAAGTCGGAAATCCGTGAAGGGTGGCTCAGGAAATTCAGGAAGGAGGTCGGCCCCCACCTTGCTTCGATTTCAACGGAAGAGCTGGTCAGCCAATTGAAATTTCTGGAAAGCTACCGACCGGAAGATCTGGATTCCGAGGCAGAAATCATAGCATTTCACGGTGATGGAGATATCGTTGTCGACCCTTCAGCACTGAATTCATGGGAAAAGATCTTTCCTGATGCGGAGACGATTCTTGTCGAAGGCGGTCATGCAATCCCGTTTCGGTTTCCGGAACTTGTTAAAGAGAAGATTCTCGAGATGGAATCGGCATGAACAACGGCTACGCTTCGCGGCCTTGCGAACGCCTTCTTTTCTGCAGGCTTTGGCGGGAAAGGCGTGACACCGGATTATAGCAAATGACATCCCAACAACACTTTTTTAGGGAACCCTGAAGGTGCCGACACAATTCTTTTAAACTTTTGATACGTTATTTCTAAAGATCTTGAAATCTTGATTTCGTTTCCAATCACGCCTCCAACATAATATCGCACCCTGTTAAGCCGCTGGAACAAAACAGATTATTCGTATCTTGATGAAAATAGGCGCAGAATTATTTAAAAAAAGCAATCTGGTCATAACCGCCGTTATTTCAGGTTCGATATTTTTAGATTTCACAAATTGACCGGAGGGGAAGGTTGTGATGTTGTTTTCAGTAGATTTTGATGGCTGGTTTGAGAGGATTATTTATTTTGTCATCGAATTAGTCGATGATTTTGGTTTGAAAGTATTTTGTAGATCTCTGGATTCCTACAATTTTTTGAATTTCACCTAATTGGCGACGGGAAGTGTAAAGACAAATTCGGTTCCATCGCCGGGAGAGCTCTTTACCGAAAGGGTTCCGCCGTTTCTTTCGACAAATTCCTTTGAGAGTATCAGTCCCAATCCCGTTCCCTCTTCATTCTCAGTTCCACGTCTGGATTTTCGACTGTCTATCCGGAAAAGATCTTCCACAACTGACTTTTCCATCCCGATACCCGTATCTTTCACGGAAACTTTTATGCGTCCTTTTTCATGGAGTATGGAAACGTCAACACTACCGCTTCTCTTTGTAAACTTTATCGAGTTGGAGAGAAGGTTCCTGAGAACGGTTCTTACCATATTCACATCCCCGAAGGCCCGTACAGCGTGATCACCGTGAATTGACATCTCAATATCCTTATTCGCAGCCGATTCCAGAAAAAGGGAGCGGACGCTTTCCGCAAGATGGACTACGGGTATCTCCTCCGGCAGGAACTCCATTCTGTCGAGCTGGGTTTTGGACCACTGAAGAAGATTACGGAGCAGATCGTGCATGTTGGAGGAGGAAGCCCGTATCAGCCGAATCATAACCCTCATCTCCTCTTCGGAAAAGTGATCGAAATCCTCGTCCAGCATTTCGGAAACCCTGAAAACGTCTCCCACCACGCCCCTGAGGTCATGTGAAATTATGGAAAAGAAACGGTTTTTCGATTCGTTGGCAGCCTCGAGTTCTCTCCTGGTTCTACCGAGTTCCAGATGGGTTCGCACTCTCCGGATAAGCTCCCTTCGATTGAACGGTTTTGCAACATAATCAACAGCCCCTGCGTCAAACCCTTCCGCAATAGAGGCTTCATCCGCTTTTGCCGTCAGAAATATTACCGGGATGTCCCTTGTTCTCTTTTTCTGCTTAAGTTTCCTGCAGAGCGTAAGCCCGTCCATTTCAGGCATCATCACATCCAGCAGAAAAAGGTCGAAATCTCCGTGATGAATACGTTCCAAGGCCTTTTTCCCGCTGTTGGCAATAAATATTTCGTAATCTTCACTTGAGAGTATCTCCGCAACGGCCTTAAGGTTTGCCGGAACATCGTCTACAATGAGAATTCTCGATTTTTCCCTGCTACTCATAATCTTTTCCGCACTCCGATCCAAATGTTTCCACCAGTTCATTAAACCATGAGAGATGCTGTTCTATGCGATCGATATCGAATGTCTCACACTCCCGCCGGAGTTGTTCGGCAAATCGGAGAAGATCCTCCGATCCGTATGCAGCACCCAGAGATTTAACAGCAGAACAAAACCTTTTTATTCCATCTATGTTCCCTGAATCTATCAAATCCCGGCTTTCCGGAAGAACTCTCTGGAGCTCTTCCACAAGCTCTCTGCAGAGGAAGATCTTTTCAACGTTCCCCTCTGCTGTCTCTTTCCGGTAGTCAACCCGGACAATCGAAGCTCCCACTTTTTCGCAACCGACCGTTTCAACCGCCCTCAAAGTCACTGTAAAAACACTTCCTCTGCCGACTTTGCTCACAAGTTCAATCGATCCGCCCATCATCTCTGTAAGCCTCTTCGATATTGAGAGTCCCAGCCCTGTTCCGCCATACTTTCTGGAGCTGTTCCCTTCCGCCTGTACGAAGGAGTTGAATATGCGGCCTCTGCTCTCATCGGGAATACCCGGTCCGGTATCCTCCACGGAAACGGAAAAATCGATTCTGCCGCCGTAATTCCTGAGAGTAGTTACTCTCATGCTGACCTCTCCCCGTTCGGTGAACTTTATCGCATTACCGATAAGATTGAACAACACCTGTCTCAGACGTACCGGATCCAGGAGAAGGTGGCGTGAAAGCTCGGGATCGAGTTCATGGTGAAATGTTAAACCCTTGCGATCTATCTCGCCTCGAAATATGGAGGATACCTCCTGGAAAAAATCCTTGATATCCACTTCGGAATAGCTGAGCTCCATTCTTCCTGCCTCCATCTTTGACAGATCAAGAATATCGTTTATTAAAAGGAGAAGCGTGTTTCCGCCCGCCTTGATCGACTTGAGATAGTCGAGCTGTACGGGATCGTCTATCTCCGGAAGAAGCAAATCCGTAAAGGCGAGAACCGCGTTCATCGGGGTTCTGATCTCGTGGCTCATGTTGGCTAGGAACTCGCTTTTAGCACGGTTTGCATCCTCTGCAGCCGAACGGGCTCGGATAAGCTCACTCTCCGTTTTTTTTCTCGTTGTAATATCGTTGAAAGTGAGAAGAACTCCGTCGACATCACCGTTAATTCCGTAAAACGGACGCTTAACCGTATGGAGCCAAACCTCCCTCTGGCCAAGCTTAAGGAATTCGTCGAACTCAATGGCTACCTTCTCTTCCATAACCTTCTCATCTTCACTACGGAATCGATCGATATCCATATCGGGAAAAAGTTCATCGTCCCTTTTCCCGATAACCTCCTCGCCGTTCCTTCCCCAGAGCTGAAGTATGGGGGAGTTGACCAGTCGATACCTGGAATCCCTGTCCTTAAGCGCAATACCGCTTGGAACAGAGGAGATAACGTGTCCCAAGAGGTTCCTCTGTCTTTCAAGCTCCTGCTCAAACTGCTTCCGCTCCGCTATATCGGTTACGACATTCGCGTAAAAGAGAATGCTTCCTCCGCTGTCACGGATCAGGAAAAAGTTCTCGATAGCGGGAACAAGACGACCGTCGGAGGTGAGAAGTTCCATCTCTCCTGTCCACTGTCCCTCCTTGAGAACGGTCGGCAGGATCTCCTTTTTCAATCTACTGTGCATGTAGCCTGGATACAGTATTTCGTACGGTGATCCTATGAGAGTGTTTCTGGGTCCAAGACCGAGGAGCTTGCTGAAGGTAAGGTTGAGATAACTTATCTTTCCTTCCAGGTCGATCATGCAGAATCCCTGTCCCGAAGCCTCAACGAACGCCTTGAATATTCTCGATTTTTCCTGTGCGCTCCTGAGATTCTCCGACATTTTGTTGACTGATCGGGCAAGGAGCCGAAGCTCGTGAATGTTGAAATCGTCTTCCTTCAGAGAGTGACGATAAAATCCCTCCTTTCTGAAAAAGGAGATGAGGATATCAAAAACGGAGCTTAACCTCCATGAGAGAAAGTAGGCCATAACGAAAACCATAAGAGAAACAACCAGTGCAACCAGGAAAATCTGGCGGACCTGCTCCCATACATGTGCCCTCAGATCGTTTCTCTGGGAAGATATCACCTTTTCGACGCCATCCATACCCAGTGACGCACCTATGAGCCAGTTCCAATCTGGAAGTCTTACGATAAACGATACTCTGGATTTTTCATCTCGGCTGAAATGCCTGAAAACGCCTCTGGTCCCGGCGGAGGAAAAAAGCTCATGAATAGGCAGGCTTTTGGGATAACTGCGGTCCTTGAACAGGGGAAGACCTATGCCATCTCCGTCAAGTACGAAAAAAAGACCGTCGTCACCGAAACGCATCTCTGAAATCCGCTTTAGAGCCTCTCTCCGAATCTTTCCCTCAACGTCCGCCAGATACTCTCCCGTGCCGAAAAACCAGTCGAATGGCTCGAAGTACCTTACGTAGGAAATTTTCTCGGCAAGATCCGATTGACTGCCTCCCGGCCTCGACCATCTGTACCTGTAGAATCCCTCCCGCCTGTTTCTGACGATATCTATCATATCCCTGACAACTGTAGATGTTTCACCTTCGGTTTCAAGCATGCTGCGCCCCTCAAGATGGGGTGAAGCTCCGTAAATCTGTTCCACACCCTCCATGTCCAGGGCAAAGTAGTAACCGCGGTTGTCGTTGAATCTCAGGGGCCGAACTATCGTCTTTATCCGCTCTTTGAGTGAAGTAATCGACTCTCCTCTTCCCCTCTTCTTATAGACACTTTCTGCAAGAGAGGTTACCTCCCCGACACGTTCTCTTATAGTATCCTTAAGCCTTCGCTCCGTCTGTGCCTGCATATAGCGGATATAGTCGATTACATGAAGAACCTGGCTTTTCACAAGGGATTCCCGGGACAAGATGTAGTTCCGACGGAGCTCTTCCGACTCCCTTTCAAAATTCCAGAACTGCCGGAAAATGGTAATTGAACTCGTTAGAAGAACGGCGAGGAGGGTCACCGACATCATGTAGTTGAGGAAGAACCTCCCCAGGCTGAGCTCGCTCTTCTTTCTCACGGACTACTCTTTGTAAAATCCGTCAAATGCAACCGAAGAGGAGACCTCTCCAACACTTCTGGAAATGTCGAATGATTCGAAATCGAGCTGATTTTCTCCATCGAACGTAGAAGCAAAAAGAAAGGTTATCTCTCCACCTCCATGAGAACTTGCCGCAAGTCCCTCGTAGGCAAGACTCTCTCCGAAACAGACTTCGTCTCCGACTTTGGCCCAAAGCTCTCCGTCATGGGAAGCGTAGCCCGTAGCGCACCGATCCGAAACATCGAGTCTGATCCACGCCATATGCTCCTGATCGATACCCAGTTCGGATACCAGCTCCGGCGCTTCAGTCCTGTCTGTGGAGCCTCCCTTCTCCCTTCGCACCTGAATCCTGAGATATTCGTCGGCAGCAGGTTTGCAGACAGCAAGGTATGGAGAATCCGCATCAAGGGAGACCCGTGCCATGAGACACCCCTTTGCCCAGTCTTCAGTGTGACTTGCCGGAACGGATACCAGCGTTTTCAGTGAGTGTGGTGTGACGTTTGTCTTCCGTGCGTGAAAGTGAAATGAATCTGAAGAATCCCAGATATCTCCGGAGTCAACGCTAATTCCCATCAGGTTACCCTTTTCAGTTCTTCCGTCGTAACGGGAGTTATCGAAAAATGCAAAAGGGTATCCGTTATCCATGTGGGTTCTGGACCACGTGTCATATAGATAGTTAACCTCGTTTACGGCAATGTGGTGAGTATTGTTCTCAATGGAACTGTTCCAGAAAGACTCGGAAGAGATCAGCTTGTATGTTCTGCTGACGAATCCCCTTGCTCGAACATCTTTTGTAGCCTCGTTAGAACCGTTGAAGTTGAAAAAGACGGCGTTGGGAAAGTTGTCCATCTCTTCAGCCTCGGAAATTTCCGGTGCGGCAAAAGCAACAGCCCCATTACTCATGTAGGCTTGCAGATCATCTGAGTAGCCTGTGAGAACAAACATGAATTTTCCTCGAAGCTCCTTGAGAGAGGGCCAGCCTGCATCGGCAAGAGCCTCCCTGGCCGTGAACGCCATATCTCCACGCTCAATAAGATTTTCGACGGTGAAAATATTCTCGGCCCCGATTGCGCCGTAGAGCGCCGATTTAAGCTCTCCCGGACCGTTTCCGGACACCCACGCGGTCTTTCCGAAGATATTTCTTTTCATATCGAGCCATACGGTGACAACCTCATGCTCGGGAACTGCGTCGTGAAAAACCTTGAGCTGGCTGAGACAGCCTTTGAGCGTAGTGCAGCTTGAATGCCATTTCTCTACGGATGTGTTGTGATATATTCCCCAGGTGCCCTCTCCCGTAGGATGAAGATCAAGCTCAACGGATCGAATCCGATGGTAAAGAAGCATGTCCACAAGTCCTTCGTAATGGTAGTAGGCGTTGTGAGCACTCTTCTGGTAAACGTCGTTGTAGAGAAGCTCTTTCACTGTAACGGAGATTTCGGAACTTAGACCTTCATAGGCAACCGTTACCTTGAAAGACCCTTTTGCAAGAGCTTCGGCAACGACAACTTTCTTACCCTTAGTAAGCGCAAGTTTTTCAGGATCCGATGAACTCCACTCGGCTTCAATTGTGATATCCTCCCGAGTCCCATCGCTGAAAACAGCCCTCGCTCTAAGCTCGTAAATATTTCCCACATCCAGGGCGACATCCGATTTGGAAACATCTATTGAGGTGAGGATAACCGCATCCGAATCAGCTGCTATTTCTTCGGAATCTGAGATTTCCTCATCTGAATCGAGCATATCGGTATCTGCAGAAAGATCTCCATTTGAATCGGAATCCGCTGCAGAATCATCCCCGACTTCATCCTTTTTCTCCTCCTTTTTCCCGCTATCTTCGCCGCTGTCTTTTCCATTTTCATCTGCTGCATCTTCATCTGAATCCGAAACGGCATCGCCGTCCGTAAGATCCGTATAGTAAGGACTATTCTTGTTCCCGTCGCTACCGCATCCGATAAGAAACAGGACTATTGTAAACCCAATCAGAAATTTTTTCATAACTCCTCCCGCCGGTTCAAAAAATCAGGACAGAGAAAATGTGTCGACCATAAAACGCTCCAGAACAACTCCGGCGTCCGACATACCGATACCTTCGGCCCCCTTCATTCCAAGTTCAATCTCTGAAAGAGAACCTAAAGCCACCACAAGATCCCTGTTCTTCGTTTTTGCCACCCGCCCCTTGAAACTGTTCATATCAACAAAAACTCTGTTCCCTCGGAGATAGGAAAAAAGTTCCCTCTCCCTACCCTCTTTAATGAAAATCTTCGCCTTGAGCATCGCCTTCAGGTGCTTGAAGAGGATGGAAACAAGCACCGGATTCAATTTATACTCCCCTTCCGAAATCTTAAGCTGTCGGTAGAATTTAATCGCCTCTTCGACTCTTCCCCCCTGGAGCAGGTCTACTATGGCGAAAACCTTCTCCTCGCTGATCCCGGTGAGCATGTGTGACGCCTCTTCGAAAGAGAGCTTTTTCATTCCCCTCGATTCAGCATAGAGCCGAAGTTTCGACACCTCCGAATCGATGTGAAAGAGATCCCTGCTCTCCTTTCTCATGAAGTGAGCGATAAGCCTCTTGTCAGGAGTGATCTCCCCGAAAAGCGATTTTACGAAAAGTTCGAGATCGGACTGCTCGGGAAAGGGAATTTCAAAAAAGATATCCCTCTTTGCCGAAAACTCCTTGTAGAACTTTTTCCTTCTGTCCAGATCCGAAACCAGGATGAAAAGGAGGTTTCCCGGTTCCGCCTCCTTGAGCGCCTCAACCAGAAGCTTCTCAACCTTGACATCCGGAGAGGAAAAGTGTTCCAGAAGGATAACCTTTTTCGAGAAAAAGAATCCTATTTCCCTTGCCAGGGAAACGGCCTCCTTGAGGGCGTCTTTGTCGTCCAGATGATCCAGAAGCACAAGCTCCCACTTTCGGGATTGTGACTGCTCCACAATACTGGCCTTAACCTTTTTCAGGATGTAGGATTCCGTGGAATAGATAAAAAAGATTCCTCCCGCCCCGTCGAAATCTATTAAATCGCCGATACCGGGAGGAAAAGGTAGTGTTATGTTCAAGATTCGCTCCGAAAAAATCTATCCCACGACATTGCAGATGCGGCCGGGAACATAGATGACTTTCTTAACGGATCCTGACTTGAGGTATTTCGAGTAATCCCTTTCGGCGATGAGAGCCTCAACCTCGTCCTTTGTTATGGCTGCGGGAACTGTCAATTTGTCCCTCACCTTTCCGTTAACCTGCACTACGAGAAGCATCTCGTCCCTCTTGAGGGCATCCTCACTGAATTCCGGGAAAGGAAGCTCGGAAAGAATGGTTCCCTCCTGCCCGATGATTTCGAAAAGCTCCTCTGTCATATGAGGTGCAAACGGGTTAAGAAGCTCCACAACTGTCCTGAGACCGAATGCGAATACGCTCTTCTCCTCCACGCTTTCACTCTTTGCCTTGTAGAGAGCGTTCACAAGCTCCATGACGGCGCTGATTGCCGTGTTGAAGTGGAATCTCTCGACATCGTCACGAACCTTCTTGATCGTCTCGTGAATCTTTCTGTTGAGCTCCTTTGCCTCCTTCACTTCTGCAGGCACTTCTCCGTGGCTGCGGACAAGTTCCACATTTTCGGAAACTATCTTCCAGACACGGTAGATGAAACGGCTGCAGCCCTCGACTCCCTCGTCGGCCCACTCAAGATCCCTTTCGGGCGGAGCTGCGAAGAGACTGAAGAGTCTTGCAGTATCGGCTCCGTAGCGGGCAATCATATCGATAGGATCAACAACGTTCTTCTTTGATTTGGACATCTTCTCCTTTCGGCCGACTGTAACAGGCTCGCCGCTAGTGACGTGGAAATGTCCGCCGTCCCTCGATTCAACCTCCTCGGGATAAACGTACTCTTCGCCCACCTTGTAACTCTCCATCACAACCATACCCTGGGTGAGAAGTCTCGCCGCGGGCTCCCGGAAGTTGATGTAGCCGAGATCGGCAAGAACCTTTGTGAAGAAACGTGTGTAGAGGAGGTGCATTACGGCGTGTTCTACACCGCCGATGTACTGATCCACAGGCATTGCGTGATTCACCTCGTCGCTGTCGAAAGGCGCATCAGTGTTATGGGGATCGACGTAGCGCATGTGATACCAGCTGCTCTGTACGAATGTGTCCATCGTATCGGTTTCCCTTCTCGCCTTTTCGCCGCAGGTCGGGCATACGGTTTCGTAGAACTCCGGCATCTGGGTGAGAGGTGAGTTGGCTCCGGAAAATTTAACATCCTCCGGAAGTATTACCGGAAGCTGATCCTTCGGAACCGGCACGTATCCGCACTTTTCACATTTGATCATCGGAATGGGATTTCCCCAGTAGCGCTGCCTTGAAATTCCCCAGTCACGCAGACGGTAGTTGACGCCGATCTCTCCAAGACCCTTCTCGACAAGATGTTCGCTGATCGCCTTTTTGGCCTTTACGGAATCCATCCCGCTGAATTCGCCCGAGTTGACCATAACGCCGGGTTCCGTGTATGCGGCTTCGAGAGGAAGAGTGAGTTCGCCCTCCTTCGGTTCGATTACGACTCTTACGGGTATGGAATACTTCGTCGCGAACTCGAAATCACGTTGATCGTGAGCAGGTACTGCCATGACGGCACCCGTCCCGTAATCCGCAAGCACGAAGTTGGCGAAGTAGAGCGGAATTTTCTCCTCAGTGAGAGGATGAATGAGATACTTTCCTGTGAAAAGTCCCTTCTTCTCGTAGCTGTCGTCCCTTGTCTCTTCGTGAAGCTTCTTAACCTCGGCGATGAAGTTTTCCATCTCCTCACGGTTTTCGGCCTCGCCCAGAATCCAGTCGGCCAGCTCGTGCTCAACGGCCATGGAGGCGAATGTGATGCCCATGAAGGTATCCGGTCTTGTCGTGAAGACCCTTAGAACCCTGTCGCTGTCGGCGAATTTGAGGTCTATGAACGTTCCCTCGCTGCGACCGATCCAGTTACGCTGCATCTCTTTTACGTGATCGGGCCACCCCGGAAGGTTGTCCAGATCTGTAAGAAGTTCCTCTGCATAGTCGGTTATCTTGAAAAACCACTGATCGATCTTCTTCTTCTCAACAACACTGGAGCAGCGCCAGCAGCATCCGTCCTCAACCTGCTCGTTCGCAAGAACGGTGTTGCACTTCTCGCACCAGTTTACCTCGCTCTCCTTTTTGTAAACGAGACCCTTCTCGTACATCTCGACAAAGAAAAGCTGCTCCCAGCGGTAGTATTCGGGACGGCATGTGGCAAGTTCCCTGGACCAGTCGTAACCGATTCCGAGCTGCTTCAGCCTCTCCCTCATTGCCTCGATATTGTCGTATGTCCACCCTGCCGGAGCAGTTTTATTCTCTATTGCCGCATTTTCAGCGGGAAGACCGAAGGCATCCCATCCGATCGGATGAAGAACATCGAAACCCAGTCTCTTGTAGTAACGTGCGACTACATCCCCGATCGAGTAGTTTCTCACGTGGCCCATGTGAAGTCTTCCCGAAGGGTATGGAAACATCTCAAGCTGGTAGAACTTCTTCTTACCGCTATCTTTTCCCTCATACTGAAATGTACCGTTATCCTCCCAGCTCTTCTGCCATTTGGGCTCAATGGATTGTGGTCTGTACTCCATAACCCCTCCTCCTATATTCTGAATTTTGATCTGATTTTACGTTCAACTTTTGCTCTCACTCCAGGTGAAAGCTTATCGAAAATATCGGTCAGCTTATCCTTCTCACGCTCTCCGAAAGAAAAATCCCTGCGAAGTTTTCTCATGAGAAAGGGGCTGAGCATTCGCTCCATTCCCTTGGTAACCATGATCTCACCCTTCATCAGGATAAGAAGGTTGTGGTAGATCCCCGGGACCGGAGAGAGTATGGACTCGTTTGAAAGAAGGTAGTCGACACCTTTTTCCGCACCGGAAACATCTCCCTGATAGTAGGAAAGTTCAGAGGCAAGTATCAACCCCGGCATATAGTTTGGATCGCATTCTATCATTCCGTCCATCATGGAGAATGTCTTGGCTCTGTCTCCCTTCTGTCGGAAAATTTCCGCCTTGAGAAGAAAAGCCGCAGGGAAACATCCCTTTACTCTCTTTTCGATTATTTCCATCTCCCTCAGGGCGATATCAAACTTCTTCGCATCGACAAATTTCTTCACCCTTCTGAGATCGCCGAAAAGATCCTTTTCATCAAGAATCCCTCCGTCTTTCACCTTGTCAGCCTCTTCGAACAGCAGAAAGGTGTTGAATATCGTACGCAGCCTGTATCCGTATCCCGGAGCTTTGGAATTTTTCTCCAACAGCTCCACAGCCTTACGAACACAACCGCTTCTCGTCATGAGATTTATTACATCGAGCCTGTTCTCCTCATCCTCGACTGAAAAGAGTCGGGAAAGAACGGACTGTCGCTCGGAAAGATCCGGTCTGAGACTGACTACGCTGTAGAGTGAGTAGAGAACCTCTTTTTCAACCTTTTCCGACATCGACATGGTTTTGAGTCTGCGGTAGCTCTCCTCGTCCCGTTCAAGCAGGTATCGAAGCTCCAGAACCTTAGACTCGACAACCTTTCCCCCCTTCGACTGAAGTCTTTCGTAGAACTGTAGAGCCTCTTTCAAGTAACGTTCGGATTCAGCACAACCGGCACCGATTTTTAGAATCGAATCGTCAACCTTCTCCGGAAAAAAGCTCGTAAGTTCCTTGAACGCGAAGTAGCAGTCGCCCGTTTCTCCGTTTGCAGACGCGGTTTCGACCACAAGCTTCACATCTTCAGCATTCCTGGAGAGCCCCTTCTTCTCCTTTATATATAGAGCCATGGTGCTTGCCTCTTCGGTAAGGCCGGACTTGAGGAAGTTTCGAATCACTCCGCTGCAGAAGTAGGCTCCCGGGCATGCAAGATAGAACGCCCTCTTCTCAGACTCAACATCCTTCAAAGCAGCACCTTTTCGCAGGTACACTTCGGATAAAAGATGTTTTTCAGAGCTGGCCAGCCTCCAGGACTCAATCATCTTTTCGATTTTATTTAATCTTTCCTTGTCAGGAGACGCAATACCCTCTTCAACTTCCCTAAAATAGATCACCGCCTTCAACTTCGCAGCAAGTTCGTACTCCGGAAACCTACTGAGAACCGACTCAACACCGGCTTTTGCTTCGGCAAGGTCGCCTCTCCGGAAAAGCATGAGCGACTTGAGGAAAGTTTCACGAAAGTTTTTCCCGTCAACATTTTTAGGAAGCGAAAGATCCAGACTCTTCATCTCCCGGACCGAAGAGGGATACAGCCGTTCCAAATGATTGAAAAGAAGCGCCCCCTCGCCTTTTTTCCCACGGATGAAACTGTAGAGCTCTCTCATATCGGTGCTCTTTTTATCGATGAGGTTGTAGTAGAAACCTGCCTTCGAGACCAGATCCTCGTTATCAAAAAGAGAGTAATCGGCAACAGTGTATGCGTAGAGATAAAAAAGTATTTTCTTTATCGCCGGATCCTCCTGGCGGCGTCTCTCAATCAATGTAAACTTGGATACCTTTGTTTCGAAATCCCTGTATGACACTGCGGAAATGGCAGCTTCGGGATCCTCAAGAAGAGACGAGTAGTCTCTCTCGGAAGCTGAAAAAAACAGATAGTAGACGATAAATAAAAGCGCTCCGCAAACCGCGGCGACAAAAAGATAGCTTCGCCTTTTACTCACCCGGAAAGCCTCGGTCTGCTCGATTGGTACGTCCGGCAAAGGAATGGACATAGATTTTCCGGCTCTATTCTCATCCTCACCGTCATCCGCTTTATAGCCGTATCTATCAAGCATCGAAAGAGCCTTGAAGTGATGAGGATTTACGCTGGTGACTGAAACAAGCTTTTCAATTCCCTCGTTCCGTCTCCCCGTTTCGGCGAGAGCCACACCTTCGTAAAAGCGAATATCAACCGTAACCGGTCCGTCCCAGGATTCAAGGGCCGCAAGGATCTCATCGTACGCCTCTTCTGTAAGAGCTTGATCAAGATAATCAAGAAGTGTATCTATTCCCTTTTCACGCTGGAACTGCGCTCTCTGAGCATCGAGTTTTTTACTCATTTCAGCTGTAGTAACCCCTCCGATCTTCGGGATGAAGTTCAGCAACCAGACGGCCCAGATGATCCATCACATCCTGCTTACTGTGTTCGCTGGCAGCGTATTCTCTCTTTATATCGCCGAGCCTCTGATGTTGCCCGATGGTTATCGTAACATCACTGTGGTAGAGCCTCTTCTCGTTTATGGGAAGAATCTTATCTCCGCCTATAACCGAAACAGGTAAAACAGCGGTATCGTCCGACACGTCTATAAGTCTGAGCACCCCTGGAATAAAGCGCATCACCCCGCCGGTTCTGCTTCTTGCGCCCTCGGGGAAGATGAGAAGCATTTTTACAATTTTCTTAATATCTCTTACAACCGTGAGGGCCGCCTTTGCAATCTCTCTGGGAGAGAGTGAAGCTTCCTTGGTCGCGATAGAGAGCGACTGGGCAATAAGAAGCGTATTGAAGTGCATCGAAGAGAGCTTCTTGAACTTGTCGTTGAAAACCTTCGGTCCGACGACAACCGAAAGTTTGTCGCCGAATCCATATTTCTGGAAATAGGGATGAAAGTAGGTCGCTATAAGATTCGCATCGGCATAACTCAGATGATTTGAAACAATACAGAGACGTTCTACTTTGCTATCTGCAAGAGCCTTCAACGCGGATTCGAGATTTTCACCTCCCCTCAGATCGGTGTTGGAAACCATTCGAACGACATCGTTGAGAAGCTCCTGAGCCAGCGGCGAAATCGGAGAAAATCCCCAATCTCGGCCAGTATTTTCAAATTTTTCCAGAAAGTCGGCAATCTCCTCTTGCGTGAAGTCTGAAGCCTTGTTTCTTATGTAGTTGTGCATATCCTCGGGAAGAGTCTCCTCCCAGGAAGAGAGTATAGATTCTAGTTTTTCAAGCATATCAATCCTTTTAACAGAGTAACACTCGATTCAAAACCGCAAAAAACAACAACTTTATACTTAAACCACCTGAAAAAAGCAAGTAAAAGAGTAGGATACGCTATCCATCAATCAAAATTTTACAAACAAAATAGTTGTTTTTTATCTCCTAAATGAAAAAGATTGAACTAGCAGAAAAAAATTCATCCTGAGAAATCTACATTTTTCTATTCAAAAACAGATTTGTATAAGTTTTCACAAAAACCTTCCGAAAAATTCGAACAAAACAGACAAACTCCGTTCGCTCAAACTTAAACCCAAAAAAAATGTATGTGAAAAAGTTGGAATGCAAAAAAAATGGTCGCGGGGACTGGATTCGAACCAGTGACCTTCGGGTTATGAGCCCGACGAGCTACCTGCTGCTCTACCCCGCAACCTCATTGCGAGGTCTATACTACCCATTTAGACATCGAAGTCAATTAAAAAAGCGAGAAACTTTAAAAAAAAACGATACTAGGTTGAAACAACTGGAAAAAGTTAGTAGTTAAAAAGGAATTATTCGTAAATTGTTTTAGAAATTACAGAGGAAATTTTAAGGATACTATCTTTTTCTGAGAAGGAGGGTCCTGAAACCGGAGATAAGAAGAAGAGCGATGAGAGCGTAAAGTGCCATTCCGGCAGATCCCGCAGAACTATTTACAACACTACAGCTGCAGCCGGTAGATTCTTCACCATCATCAGCGCCTGAAAACTCATCAGAGTAGAGCGGAAGTCCGTCAGCATTCTGGCTTGTATCATTGAGAAGGAGTCCTCCGCTCTCAGATATTTTGACCTTTGCCTTTTCGCCCTCGAGAAGATCGAAATTTCCCTCGAGGAGGAGGAAAACCTTTTCTTCCGATCTACAGTCGATATTGATATTGTTAAATACAGCGGTAGTCCTGTTGTTTGTCGCTGTTCCCAACGCAGCAACCTTCTCGCCTGCCGCATTGCTGGTGTAGAGTTTCATCGAAGTGATACCTTCACCCGTCCCGAACTTTGCATACTGGGAGTTAGCCAGAGAAAAAGTAATCGTTTTAACGGCATTGTCTCTTCCCTTCGACTTGAGTGAAAAGTGAATCATCGGAGCGCTCGAGTTGTTCTTAGAAGATATCTTTGTCTCAATCGGAGTTGCGCCGATAATTTTGGAAACAATAAAGTGATTGGCCTTTTCAAGTTTATACGTAGCAAAATCGATATTTTCCGATTTAACAACAGGTGTTCCAAGATCGGTAAAACTTGCGAAATTCTGAGGAATATTCGTCTTAAAAAGAACATCTCCGGCAACCTCACCGCTGTACTCCATATTTGCTACAACGAGGAAGAAGTGTTCCTCATCTGTTTTGAGGTTTAGCCCGACATTAAATGCAGCCTGGAACGATTCGTTGAGTCCCGGGAGAGAAGAAACGTCTGTTTCAGCCTGATCACCCTGATCAATTATGCCGTTTCCGTTAAGATCACGAACGAGCCTGAGGTTCTTGAACTGGAACTTAGGATCAACGACACCACCTTCAGAATTTGTAAAGTTAACTGTCAGGTTGGTCATTGTGTAGTACTTGTCCTTTCCACCTGTTCCATTAACCTTGATCTGTCCGAGAATAAGATCGTTTTTCTTCTCCTCGATAAGAATTGGTGCGCCACCGTTATCCGGGCTCTTGTCTCCGAGAGAAACCGTAATCTCCGCGTTTGTCGTTAGATCTGGTGGAGTAGGATCCTCACACACACCTTTTTCAACGTCACACTTTTGACCGCTGGGACAATCAGCATCCGTTTTACATCCATCGTCGCCACATCCACCGCAGGCATCTGAACAACGAAGGTCTTCTAGTGCTTTTTTAAGTGTGTCACCCTGAAGAGTGGCATCACAGGTGAGGTCGGTTCTCATGAGAATACCCTGGGAGCTGTTCACGCTGTAACCTGCTCCCTGGTTTTCGGAAATTGTCGCATGGTTTGTGAACTTGAACTTTTTACTTTCACTTGTCGGCTCAACCTGAAAACGAACCATATAGCCGTATCCGTTATTCTTGAAAGGAAGTACCTCGTCAGCAATCTTGTACGGCTTGGAAAGAGGAAATATTCCGTTAGGTCCGTCAGGAATCGGAGTCCAATTTATTCCCATCCCTTTTTCATTCAACTCGGCCATCTCGGTTGTTCCGGGAACGTACTTCACACCCTTAGGGTTTTCAAACATAGGATCGGATACGAAAACATTTTTTGCGATGTTTTCGCCGTGATTCTGAATCTTGATTGTGAAGTAGAACGGTTTCTGCTGACAGAAAAAGTTCTGGTTTGCTTCAAAGTTGTTCTTTTCTGAGAATGAACAGAAGTGTTTTTCCCTTCCTACGGGGTGAGTTATTGTTGAGTGCTCAAACGGAATATTGAAATCAGGCATCTTGGTGTCAACGGAAAGGAATATGAAGTTGGTAAAGATTGCATCCTGGTTTATGGAAAGTTTCAAAGTTGTGGAGGTGTTGCCGATAACGAGATGATCCTCCAGAAGCGGATCGTCCGCGGCATTGAGAATGAATGTATCGACATCAACACCAAGGTGGGTTCCTGTTACAGCACCACCGATACATTCGAATCCCATTGTTCCATCACCTTTATAGTAAGGCACGGATGAACTGGAGTTGTAGACCTCTGTATACTCAACACCACCTAGAGGAGTATTTGCCTTTTGGTTACACTCATTTCGTAATTTGTAATCAACTACGGCGTCTTCACCACGCAGTATAAGATTTTCATAGTTAACTGGTGCTCCAAAATTTTCTGGATCATCATCTCTTGCATTGCCCGGGTCACCCTCGGCGATCATTGCAGTGATTCGAACGGAAGGCTCGAAAGGATATTCGAAGCCTGAAACATTCGCTTCAACCATAGTGTGATGCCCAACTCCAAGGCCATTGTAAAAGTAAATATTCTTGGCATTTACTTCCTGGGATTTATATACAAGCACGATAGCCCATGCTGAAACCATCGTTGTTTTACATCTGTAGTAATCGTGATTGGAACAATCAAGATCGCTTACAGTGTATTTCCCAAGCATGGCGTCCCTATTAAGGAAACCTCCATTTTCACCAGTGCCCAAAATCTCTTGAAATTTATCAGTTATATCGATCCTGTATGTGTAATAACCGACCTGTTTAGTTCCGCCATCACTACCCTGTGCAGATTCGCTACATCCGGTAGTAACTCCTTCATCGTAGCCCACATATTCATATGAAAATGTGCTTTCGTTGTTGCCGGCGTTCTTCGGTTCGCCTTCAACATCAAATTCCTTGACCTCAGAATAAAGTTCCGGCTCAAATTTCAAATGAACTTTATTATCAACTGCAGATTTTGCATCAACAATCGAAGGATCCACAGCATTCATCCATACAAGAAAAGCCCTTTCAATATCAGCATCTTTGGGCAGGTGAATATCCTTGAGATCGAAACTACTTGACGGCACACATGCATCACCCTGGGGATTCTTGACTCGATCCTCTCCAAACATCTGTGTCTGATCGGCAATAAGCGAATTAAACATGACAAAATAGTCGCCACCGAACTGCTCCCATTTCAAGGGGTTTCCATCCTTGTCTACGGCAACACCACTCGCGCCCGGAAGGTTACCTTCCTTCATCATAGCCATTGCAAACAACGGCACAAAAAGGCATGCCAATGCAATCCAAATCTTTAATTGTTTCATACGTTCCTCCAAAAATAGCTCCATTGTATAAACTAACTCTCCTCTGTGTCGTGCTTTTTCAGGTTTATGAGCTCCCGCTGCCTTTTGAAGGTGTAGCGGATTATGAGCTCCCTGTCCTCGGGATCGATAAGCACAAACCTCAATTTATGCCTGTAGCCTCCTATTTCCGGATCGTGGGTCGGCTCGTTCACCACTTCCGCGACCGACTTCACCATTAGCGGCAGTTCGAGAGGCAGAACAACTGTGAACAGAACTTTGTCCCCCTTTTCCAGCTTCTTCGAATCATCCCAGAAGCTTGCTCCGGAACCGCTTATGTTGATGCGGTGGCTCATCATTCTTTCGGTTTTAAGGCCGAGTCGTTCTTTCATCGAACTTATTTCATCCTTTATTTCACCGAGGGCGGAATAGAGCAGTCTGAAAAGATCTTCGGTCTCCATTTTATCGGTAAATGTGGGTATGTCGACGTATGTTCTCGTAAGATAAATTGTCGATGTCCGACCCCAAACCTCGGGCACCGAATCTATCTTTTCATAGTGGTATCGAAGGGTTGTATCAACCCGGACATAGTTTCTTCTTTCACTCATAATACAAAAATTAGATTATCAAACACTAAAGTACCATAGTTTATTTTTTTTTAAAAATCAAGAAAAAGACAAAACAGATCAGCAATATACAATTTTGATTTGAAAAATATTACATCTGCAAAAAGAGAATTACACCTGCTTTTTTGTCGTTTTTTTTCGGCACGTTACTATTTCTTGGCCTTGTACGCCTCAAGTCCGAGCTTCATAATGTTCATAGCCTTTCTTGTTTTTTCGTCGTTGAGAACGAAAGCTATGCGGATTTCATCCTTTCCGAGTCCGGGAGTTGAGTAGAATCCCTGTGCCGGAGCGAGCATGACTGTCTCTTTATCCACGTCGAAGCTTGTGAGCAACCAGATAACAAAATCCTCGGCATCATCAACCGGCAATTTGACAACAATATAGAATGCTCCGTTGGGAACCTTATATTCAACGCCTTCCATTTCGGCAAGAGCCTCAAGAACTACGTCACGTCTTCTTCTGTATTCACTTACAACGCCTTCGTAATATTCGGGTCCGAGATCAACTGAAGGAAGAGCAAGGTGCTGCTCGATTGTGGGAGGACATAGTCTGGCCTGGGCATAGCAGAGAGCCGCCTTCATGATTTCCTCGTTTCTTGAAACGAATGCTCCGATTCTTGCTCCGCAGGCGGAGAATCTCTTGGAGATACTGTCCATCACGACAACCCTGTCCTGGACATCCTCGAAATCGAGAAGACTTACATGCTTCTCCTCGTTGAATATGAACTCCCTGTAGACTTCGTCACCGAAAAGGAAAAGGTTGTGCTTTTTAGCGAGGAATGCGATCTTGCGAAGTTCCTCTTCTCCATACACTTTCCCTGTGGGGTTGTTGGGATTACAGATCATTATGGCTTTTGTTTTTTCTCCGATCATAGATTCGATATCTTCGATTGAGGGAAGCTCCCAGTCGTTTTCGATCCTTGTTGTGATAGGTTTTATCTTCACATTGGCCGCAATCGCGAATCCGTTGTAGTTTGTGTAGAAAGGCTCGGGAATGAGGATTTCGTCACCTGGATCACAGCAGACGGTAAGTCCCATTATGATCGCTTCACTGCCGCCGTTTGTGACGATAATGTTGTCCTTTGAGAGATCGATACCGTTATTGCCGTAGTATCTCACGAGAGCACTCTGGTACTCATCGGTTCCCTGGCTTGGACCGTATCCGACAACTTTCGTGTCGATATTCCTGAGTGCGTCCAGCATTGCAGCAGGAGTCTCGATATCGGGCTGTCCGATGTTGAGATGATAGACGGTTTTACCTTCACTTTTTGCCTTATCGGCATAGGGTTTAAGTTTTCTGATCGGTGACGGGGGTAAGAGTGTTCCTCTTTCCGAGATTTTAAGTGTCTTACTCATATCTTTCCTCTTTAAAAAAGTTTTCGACAGATTAGATATATCTTCCGGATAATAGAAAATCAACTTTTTAGGTTATCGGTAAGACCAATTTTGACTGTATTGAAAAATTAAAAAGACAGTAAGAAAATTTTCAAGAGAGAAACAGATGAAACTTATGCTATTCGCTCTTTCCTTCGGGGTAGATGACATAGCGTGTCTGGGCGCTCACTTTTTCTGAATCTGCTCCCTTGACAACCACGGTGATTCGATTGGTTTTGTCTGTCAGATTGAGTGGAACTGTAAATTCGGATTTAGATCCATTCATTCCCGCCCTGTAGTAGAAAACCTTCCGGTTGTTGAGAAACACAAAGACATCCTGGATTTTCTCGCCCTCCACTTTAAACGGAAGAGAAAATGTGGACTTGTCTACCTGTATAGGGCTGATATCGAGATCTATCCGGGGCATGTAAATTGGAAAGAGACTTGCGCTCTTGATCTTTTCGGCAATTTTCTTTTCCAGTTTATTTGTATCGCTACGTTTGACCCAGTAACCGGTTTCTGTACTGAAGAAATCTCCGCATGAGCCTGTCACCGATACAACTCCTTCTCTCTTTACTTCTCCGATTGCTCGACTCCCCTCGGAAGCTGCATTGAAAAGGGTAACGTCCTTTCCGAGTAACATCTTTGTATCCGGTTCTCTGCTGAACAGGCATCCCTTACTTTTCGAAATGAAAGGAACGGAAAAACCTGCGGAATATCTTGTCTTGTAATCGTAAAGTTCTGCGGCAATTTTTATTTCACCTGATTTTTCCTGAAGTTTTCCAATATCAAGAAAAAATTCAACTTCTCGCTCTTCTCCAGGTTTCATAGTTATCTGGGAACTTCCCTTTTTGATGAACACCTCTTTTGAGTTGTTCTTATCGGTAAGAAGAAGTCTGCCGTCGGAAAGAGTTCCCTTACCGACATTTTTCATCCACACCTTAACCTTGAGTTTTTCATTCTCCTCCATCAAACCGTTTTTACGACCTTCAACCTCTTGAACGAGATAGGAGAAACGAATCTCAGGATAGGCAACCGGATCGGTTTCCATCTCCACATCGATACTTTTCAAAGGTTTGGTAAACTCGCCGATTCCAACCTTAGCAGTAACCTTCTCCTTTCTCCATGGCATATAGTCTGGAAGGGTTACGGGCACATCCCGCTCGACAGATCCGGTAAAGCTGCCGAAAAGGATCTCCACGTTCTTCATGAAGGGAATATCCGTAGAGAGATAGGCACTCAGATTTTCAATTTTTCCAGGATATTCTGCCTTGAAGCGGATGTAGTTGGTCTTTCCAGCAGCAAGCTTCGAGGAAGAGACCAGTGATATATTTAACTTCGCAGGATCAACTTTCACCTTGCCTGAGGATATGTCCCATTTCACATCGAGTGACCCCAGGGCAGCAATGATCTTATCCCACTCCTGAGCCTTGAGGGTTGTAGCTATCCCCATCAGATCCTTCTTCTTCTGGAGTTTAAGAGAGAGCAGTTTTGCCGCGATCTCAATCTCTTCATCATTTCTGAAGACACCCACCTTTTCCCTGCGTCTCTCCTTGATGAGTTTTTCAGGATCCTTGTAGGGCTTGTGGTAACGAATTGTAAGTGATGGTTTTTCCTTCTGCTTTGGAATATACTTGCTTTCGATATGCTCCTTGAGGTCCTTCTCCTTCAGCACTCCGAGACCTGATCTGAAAAGAGAAACCTTCTTCTTGTCGATATAGCTGGGAATAAGCTCCACATCTGGAGTGATACCAACAGACTGGATGGAAACATCGCCAGGCGTAAGATACTGGGCGACGGTGAGTTTCAACCCACCACCACCGGGAATCCTGATGAGGTTCTGTACTGATCCCTTTCCGAAGGAGCGTCTTCCAAGAACTACCGCACGGGAGTTCTTCTTGAGTGCCGCAGTTACGATCTCTGCTGCAGATGCTGAACCTTCGTTTATAAGAACGGCCATGGGTATGGAGAGTACGTCATCCCTGTCTGAATCAGCCCGGCTTTCATCCCTTTTTTCCCCCATTCCATCAACTGTCGAAACAATAACGCCACGGTCGAGAAAGAGGTCAGATATCTTTATCGCCTGGGAGAGAAGTCCTCCCGGATTATTTCTCATATCCAGAATAAGAGCCCTCATCCCCTTTCTCTTGAGCTGCGCTAAAGCATCCTTCAACTGGGTCAGAGAGTTCTCCTGAAATCCGGTCAGTTTAACGTAACCCACACCGTTCTTTCTCATGGAGAAGACAACCGATTTGACCTTAATTACGGCCCTTGTTATCTCAAACTTCAGAAGTTTAGGGACCCCTTTTCTCTTAACGTAGATGTTGACATCCGTTCCAGGTTCCCCCCTCATCTTCTCAACTGCCTTTGAGAGAGGAAGGTTTACGGCGGACTGTTCGTTTATCTGCACAATCACGTCGCCCGCTTCCACACCGGCCTTTTCTGCCGGAGTACCGTCCATTGGTGAAACAACAACTATCTCGCCGTCCTCGTTCATGGAGATAACTATTCCGAGACCTCCGAAATTTCCTTCTGTGGAGGATGTAAAATCTTCAAATTCCCTCGGAGTGAAAATGTAGCTGTGGGGATCCAGCTTTTTCAGGATTCCGTTTACTGATACATATTCGACATCCGAAAGTTCTCTTCCACTTTCAGGCTTGTATTCCCTTTCGATATGCCTGTAGATCTGTCTCAACACAACAGCAACATCCCATATATCTCTCATTCGTTCAACCTGAATGAGGTGAGTCCTGTTATAGATCTGCACCCTAACTTCTCTCTTTTCGGGGGAATAATCGGCTACGATCTCTGAAAATTCATCCTGAAGGTGATTCAGCGCCTCGGTAAGAAGCTCACCTGGCTTGATCTTTGTCTTATTCAGGTAGCGATCCTGAATAACCTTGAACGCAAAAAGCGTGTTATCCGCCTGCGAGATGGAGGACTTTCGCGAAGTCACCCTGAACCGATCGAAAATGTCACCCTTCAGAATGATTGTAAAGAGCGTTAAAAGAACTATAAGAACTATTCGTTTCATCATCTTTCCTCTCATAAAAAAGTCAACTCCTCCACTGAAACCCCTATTTAACGATGCCAAGCCAGTCTGAAAACAGAAAGTTCAATCTTCCTATCAGCAGGGAAACTCTTGCCATTACAGTATATCCAAAAGCCGCTCCGAAAGCAACCATCAGGTAGATCGCACCCACGTTTCGGGCAGAGGTCACACACCACCTTTTCGAACGGCCGTTCAAGAAATAAACTGAAACGGAAACAACTCCCAGCATCATCAGCAGAGAGTTGAAAGTATCCGTCATGTTAACTTCTCCCCCAGAATCGAATACCAAAAGAGGCGCCATGGATGCGAGAGCCTGATCCAGAACATACCCCTTAGCATAAACAACAAGGTTAAGGCCCGTATATATTCCAACAAAAAAAACCAGCGGCAGAGAAGTGGCCCAACGGTATCTCTCCCTGTTCCTGAAAAAGAGCAGTATCCCCAACAGTAGAGGTACCAGATAGATTACCCTGCCCTCACCAAGGTTTCTAAGCAGCTTCGGCTCAAGAACCTCAAAAACATTAATACAGAAAATATACCCCGTAGAAACACCAATAAAGACAGACTCCGCAAATCTAAACAAGGGGTTATCCCTGTAGAGAAAACTGAAGATTGAAATGGTAAGGAAGGCTCCTATCCAAACTGTCAGATCGGTACTAATATTCATCTGCGTCTACCTCTGAACCAGAATCCGATGTTACCAAGAAGCACCAGAATTATGATAAAAAGATGCGCCATCGACTGTGCTGGCATAAACGAGAGAGCTCCCCCTTCATCCGAATCCGCACCTAAAAGAAATTCGTAATCCGCCGCCCCTCTTATACCAGCCAAAAGTCCGTGAATCTGACCCGAGTGAAGAAAGGAGTACTGTTCGGCAGCAAGTACGGCTGAAGATCCTGACAGTATCCTTACATCTTTCAAAGTTCTGTCGATATGGGCAGCATAGAGTATTGGACCGTTTATGCCGTTGACACCTCCCGCAAAAAGATCCACCACAGCACTCATCTGCCGCAGGGACCTCGCTTTTCTCAGGATAGGAA
This sequence comes from uncultured bacterium, assembly GCA_942492635.1. Classification (GTDB taxonomy): domain Bacteria; phylum UBP6; class UBA1177; order UBA1177; family CALOFP01; genus CALOFP01. Next base: position 153,986 of record CALOFP010000002.1, on the reverse strand, counting down.
CGTTCTCCAGAGGCTGTCCGAAAAAGTCTGTCTCGAATGTGCTGACTATATCCGAATTCATAGATCGAACCACCACAACCCCGCCCGGTCTGTAGCCAAGGTTAATGTAGTCTTCTCCATACACAAGTTTCCTCCTGCGCAGTTCAGGCATCCGAAGTGCCCTTGCAAGGGCCCTCTCTCCCATCTCCGGACCCTGAGGCCACATAGAGACGATTACCACCCTGAGATGTTTCCGAAAGGCGTGACGGAGAAAAGAAACGGCCATAGGTTCAAGTTCGGGCTGGGAGGCATAATCGTACTCTATCGAAAGGAGCACCGTATCGCCCGGGTTCAGTGAATCTATCTCATTGAAAAACATTGTTGAGAAACGTCCAGGTTCAACGGGAAGCGGCACCTTGACCAGCAGACTGAACAAAACAATTACTGCCAGGGATATATATATATAGTGCCGCTTGATGTTTCTGAGAGCATGTGAGATCTTCTTCATGGTCATTCCCTCCCGGGCAGATAAGGTTCCTGTCCCGAAAGGATTCTGAATGAAAGCAGAATCACATGGAGTCCTATCCCAATATACATTGCCCTCTGGGCTGCCATGTTGGGAATATAGAGAATCCACTCACCCACATCGGAAAGCGAACTTCCGGAGGGCAAAAAATGGCCGAAAAGCCAGTTGCCGACTGGAACCTGTCCTGCCATCACTATCAGAGCAGAAAAAACCATTACTCCTCCGTAGAGGGAGGAAACCCTGAATGCCCTGTAGGTTGCGGAAACGATATAAAATGCCAGGAGGGCAAAAACCGTACTCATGAGGGGACTGTAGAAAGTGTCAAAAATCCACTTCAAAACTCCTTTGACTGCCGGATACGAAACTGTTCCGCTGGAAATAAAAGCCTCGGCTACTCTCAACTTCGATTCGTAGGGCAGAGGAATTGAGAGATCGGGGGCAACAGCCCTTGCGACAACGGAGGAAAGCGGTCCCTGCCTCAAAAAAAAGCTGAAAGTTCGCATCTTTTCTTCACTTCCCTCCATCGACCTGACTATTCGCAGAGAGCCCTCGACAGGCTTCCCTCCTATCTTGAATTCACCGGCACTTCCACCGGTGCCTCGCGATCTCTTTTCACTCAAAACGTTTTCACTCCAGGACTTCAGGCTCCTGGATACGGGAAGCAGTTCATCAACCATTATCGAAGTTACAAAGGTTACTTTGGAGGAAAGATACTCGAACATCTCTATATCTTCTTCAATAAAGTGCTCCCTCATTTTACCTCTGTCGATATTTTCTCTGAAATCGAAGAAGGAGAAATAGTCCTGCATTGAGATATTCGCTCTCTCCAATTCATCCCTGCGGGGAACATATTTTGGGTTTAGGTACTTGTACATGAAAAGCTTGAACTTCTCCTTCGAGGGAAACCTGCTCATGTAGGTGTCGGATTCCACGACCTCATCGACAACGATCCGCACAAGCGAAGGGGAATCCTTCAGTATGTTACGCTTCATAAAATGGGTTTCCCCAATATTGAACATTCCGAGGACCACCGTCGCAGCGAAGGAGACTAGGACTACAAGATCGTAAATCCAAGAAAGAGAATATTGCCGACCCTTTTTTTTAACCATCAGAGCCCGAACACCCTCTGCAACAGAGAGGCTCTTTCTGCGCATCAGATTTGAAATACCGACAGCCATTGCAAATACAATCAGGATCGAAGCCCAATCCAGAAGAACGTCAGCAAACGGATCCAACGGTTTGAAAAAATATTGAAGAATAAAGAAAACCGCCGTAAAAACAAGCAGCAGACGGGGAATATATCTACCCATCGCTGCTCTCCTGAAACATCTGTAAAATACGCTGTTTCAAATCACCTCCTCCTGAGTACTCGATAATCGATGCTGCAAGCGAAAACAGAACAATTACAGTAAGTATGATAATCTTCAGACGGTCAACTGCATAGAGCTGGGATCCTGTCATCCTGTTCTCCGAGCAGGCCGCCGAAATTGCAAACAACTCTTCTCCCATAAGGGTTTTTGCCGAGGAGACGAGAAAAAAGGGAATCTGAGTCAAATTTGCCGTTCCGGAAACCTGATCCACACCACGCCACATACCGGGTTCGGAAAGAAGCAGGGACTCTGCGTAAAAAGCCCCGGCAAAGAGGATCAGATGGGGTTTATCTCTTGAAACCACCCCGTTAATCGACACTGAAAAGGCGAACGGGTCGTCTGCGACATAGTGCACATCTCCGTAGATGCGTTTTTCACCCGGCAGTGCTTGCTCACACGCTCTTTCAGATGCGGCGAAAACAAGGGATTTTGAACATCCTACCAGAAGCTGGTTCCGGTTAGCCGAAAGGGATTTGGCCACACCTGCAACAATTGGAACAGAGGCCATGCTCTGCGGATTGTCAAGTTCTTCTGTTCCGGGAACAAAAAGAGTGTATCTTCCGCTTTCAGATACTGCCTCCACGTGTCTTCGAAAATCCTCAAATTTTCTTTTCACACTTTCCGGAACGGGACGAAAACTTGAGAAAAAGGGAATAAGAATAAAAAGAGCGAAGGCTACAGCAAGAAGAATAAGAACGCCCCATCGTCCACCGTTCAAAAGTGGAGCATGAGGCGTTCTGCACAATGTCTCCAGGTCCGTCACTCCACCGTCGGAGAGAAACAACCGAACAAAATAGCACGACTCCCTATCCTCAGAGATATCCTTTAGACTCCAGGAGCTCCCTGTAAACTCACCGATTACCTCGTATGCTCCATCTCTGTTTTTTTTGAGAAACGATCCTCTATCAACCGCGTCTTTTTCATCAGATGAGAATGAGAGAAGAAGAGTTTTCTCGGGCTCTTCAGGGTAGATCGAAACATCCCATCGGTAGAAAGCAAGAAGCGGCCAGGAATAAAGAAGAATCAGAACGATAATTTTTCTCATATGTTCCCTCCGGAATAGAGCACCAGCTCACCGGATCCACGTCGTGAACCGGGATTCAATGAGACAAAATCTCCGCCGCTGGCAGCGAGCTGTGTGTAGAGCTCTTCGCTCAGAAGATCCTCAACTCCGAATCCCTTCTCAAGAGCCAATATGCCATCTTCTTTGCCCGGGTAGTTGAAAATATTGCATCCTGCAACCTCTTCAAGGTCCGATAATCCTACAGCCGGGGCGAGAATTCCACCGAATCCTCTCCTGAGACAATGAAAAAACCCGGCTTTTTCAACAGGATTTCTAAATACGGCAATGAATTCAGACTCGGACCGGTTGCCTGTTTCGTCTCCCTCCAGCCAAACTCTGCCGCCGAAACTTCCACCGAGATATATCGGCAGGTGAAATCTTACCCCTCGCTCCAGAACCTTCACCACCCTTCTACTGACGGACTGGACAGTGCCGCAAAAAGACCCTCGAAGCTCAACCCTACCGGACACTCTTTTTAAAATCACCTGCCCTGAAATTGCCGATACCGTATCGATAACTCCGTCAAAAGGTGCTCTGACAACCTTCGCCCCGAAAGGAAACAGACGCTGAAGTTCAGCCAGCACATCACCACCTGCAACATCTTCCCCAACGCCTCGCTTCACAAGTCGTGGAACGCTCTGGACATCAACATTCAATGCAACCGCACAGTCCAGGGCAGCAACCTCTTCAAGCTGATTTACACGAGCCACAACACTACCCGGAAAGATATAATCACCCTCCTGAACTTCAACCTCAGCACCGGAAGGAAGCGGTATTTCTCTAATTCGTTCGAATCGATCACCCATTCTTTTCTCTCAAATCGACTACAAGCAGAGACGATTCATCAACAATTTCACGCCACTCACCCCTGATTCCCCTGCCTATATCCACGCCGAAGGCTGGAGTCAGTTCAACCATAACACTTCTCGGAAGATAAAATGAGTAAAGTTCGCCCCAAAGCAACCTTTCACTTCTGATCGTTCCTTCATCTTTCATGCTCATGGTAACAGCCGTACGCCCAACGACATATTTGCCTGAGGGAATAACGACAACCCCTTTTTTTTCAAGAGCCGAAACCTTTTTCAAAATCGGGTGCATCTGGCTGCCCGAAGAAAGCAGGGACGCTCCATGCACCAGGAATTCACCGGGATCTGTATAAAGATGAAATGTACCCTTCCTGTTGATGTTGGCCCCAAACTCACTGTGAAGAACATCTCCGTCCGGGAACACCTGGATTCCAGACAGAATCACTGTGTACTCACCGCATCTTCTTCCAGTGCGATCTGATTCGAATGGGAACAGCTGCCCCCCCTCTGACTTCGGAGATTCCATTTCAACTTCACGCTCACAGAGGAAAAGACCTCGAACAAGAAGCGAAAACCATATCGAAAAAAAGGGCCTGCCAATCTCTGTCTCTGCAGCCCCAAATAGCCTGTTGATAATTTCCTTGCGAATTGAATCACCTGGAAAATCCGACGGCAAAAATGAGGAGAGATCACTCCAGAGCATCTCTAAAAGATCCCTTACACTCTTCACCACACGTCGCACCCTGTCCCCCTCTCGCTCAAGGGTGTGAAGAGAAACCACGCTCTCCCTCAGGCAGATAACCAACATGTCCCTGTTTCCATACTTGGCCTGAATATGAGGTAGAAGAGGTTCGAATCCCTCGTAGTATAGCACGGGTTCTCCTAGGGAAGCCGGCCATGACTCCGCCCTCGGAAAGAAACTTTCTCTGATTTTATCCAGCACCCGCTGTCTCAGCTGATCTGCAAGCCTTGTCAGACTACCGGACCATGTCACCCTCTGTCCTCCGCCGAACGTCTTCTGAACGGCGTTTCGTGAGCTTTCCCTCCCCGAAAGAATGACTTCCGATCGCTTTCCGCTGGCGTTTTGAACTGTTCGAAGGATTTCGGCGATGGCCGCAGTTGCCTTGAAACTCTCCATTTCCCTTCCTTCAACCATAAGCACAAGGTCCACCTGCTCAGAAACAGCAGCTTCGAGAAAGGAACTGTCTGTGATATCTTTCAATCTGAAAGGTCCCATAACTCTGCATCCAAGGGAAACAAGAAGCTGCCTGATCTCAATTCTTCGATAAAATGGAGGAACTGAGAGAACAAGCACGCAAAGCGGTTGAGAGGGTTCAACACTCCAGGCGACAGACCCGGATCTTATGCAGGGAGTTTCTCCAGAGGAGTTGAGTCCTGTAGAGGCCCATTTTCCGCCCAACCTCTCCATTTTTTCCGTTAGTGATTTTTCCAGATTTTCCGAAATCTCAAGGTCAGCAAATTGCAGAGGTCCCCTTTCTCCATGTCCGGAAAGCATCATCATACGGGCCTGTTTCAATCCCGAGGTAAGGGAAATTCTATTTTCCTTTTCCATAAAACATCAACTATCAAGCTGCTGAATCAGGTAATCCCACGCATCAGAACGGCTACTGAGACCTGTCAAAACATCCACAAATCCCCTATCGACGACAACTGATGCAAGGGGCGAAGAGATCGTCAGAAACGAGTGTACAATCCGCTGTAGCGGGTATAGTGTCTCCATAAAAAGAATAGATATTGTGGGATTTCTTTTCATTGTCTTGAGGAGGGTTGAAAAAACCGCCTGCTCGTTTTCAGAAAAATCATTCGGCATCGTAGAACAGCGGTTCCCTCTTATTTAAAAATTCATGTATGGAAGCAAGATCCTCGTCGGAAATTCGGACAAACGAAAGCCCCATTCCCGGCTCAATTCCCTCAGGAAGGAAAGGAGTGTTTTCCCTGACCCAACACACCTTTGCCGTAACGGTGATCCTCTTCCTTTCAAGGGTGAGTTCTATATCAAACTCCGTACCTATGCCAAAAACCTGGTGCGTTGCAACAAAAAGTCCACCCTTGCTCAAGTTCTGCGTAAAACCTGTAAAGAAATTGTGGGGCCCTGAAACCGTAACCTCAACCTGTGCCGATATTCTTGGATCACTACGCTGATTGAGAAAAATTACATCGTCCTTCTGCTTTTTTGTGAAATCCATACGCTTATCACCCATATGAAGCTCCTGCTTTTCTACTGTTCAATCTTAAATTCAACTCGCCGATTTTTCGCACGCCCTCTTCTTGTCCTGTTGGAAGAGATGGGCTTATCCGGTCCGTATCCGACGGCCTCAAGCTTGGAACTGTCGACCCCCTGCTTCTCTAGGAACTTCTTTACAGCCTCGGCACGCTTTTTCGAGAGACTCATGTTAATATTCCTTCTACCACTGCTATCAGTGTGACCTTCGATAACCACCTTCTTGATTCCGGGAGAACTCTTTATCGCATCAGCAACTTCACGAAGTAGCGGATATGAGCGTGAACCTAGTACGGCCCTTCCCGTTTTAAAAAATATCTTCTGCTTGAGTTCTATCTTCTTCGCGGTAACAACAATAAGCCTGTATTTCTTGGGACAGCCGTTCTGTTCTTTCACTCCGGCGGTAACAGGACACTTGTCGTCGACGTCTGCTATCCCGTCCTGATCGTTATCCAGATCGGGACATCCGTCGTTATCTTCAAAGCCGTCCTTGTCCTCAGGAACATCCTTACACTTATCAACAATATCTGGGACACCATCCTTGTCGCTGTCAAGAACAGGACACCCATTGTTCTCTTTCGGCCCCTTATCATCAGGACAACGGTCTTCGGAATCCAGAATTTCATCCCTGTCGTTATCCGGATCGGGACATCCGTCATTATCCTCAAAGCCGTCAGTATCTTCTTTCACATCAGGGCAGGAATCAACCTCATCAGGAACACCGTCTCCGTCCCTATCCATGATTGGACAACCCTGATTGGTTGCAGGACCGACTGTTAAGGGACACTTGTCGACCTTGTCTGCTGTTCCGTCGTTATCGTTGTCAAGATCCGGGCAACCGTCCTGATCCTTGAATCCATCCTTATCTTCAGCATCGAAAGGACACTGGTCCGATTTATCCAAAATTCCATCGTTATCGCTGTCCGCATTAACAACCACGTCTGGACAGCCGTTAAGCTTCTCTATTCCGGGAGTATCTGGGCACTTGTCCGTCATATCAAGCACGCCATCTCCATCACGGTCAGGGCAACCCTCATTCTCAACGGGACCTGGATCCCTGGGGCATTTGTCTTCCCTGTCCAGAACGCCATCTCCATCCTGATCCATGCAGACGTCGGCGTTTTGTGAAACAAGCATCGCATGTTCTCGTTCCAGAGCCAGATGTTCCTCTGCTGCCAGATAGTTTCCCTCCTCAAGCTCCACAAAGGCAAAGTCGAGGTGGCTTCTTGCCATGGCAAGATCATATGAAGCACATATTCTAGCCCCTCGAGACTCATCCGTCTTGAGCCTGAGTCGCTCGCTTTCAATATCTTTTCTGAGTTTTTTACCGGTAATACAACCGGACAGAAGAAGAGATAGAATCATGAATACATAGGCAAATCTCATTTTCCATCCCCCCTGCGAACAGTACCATCTTCCGCTGCTTTTCTTTTAGCTGCCTTTCGAAGCTTCTCATATCGATCGGCATAAGTTTCTTTTTTATTTTCTTTCTTCTTTTTTTCTTTCTTTTTTTCTTTCTTTTGAGGCTTATCCTTTACCTTTTTTTCTTTCATTTTTTCAGAATCGTCGGTACCGCTTTTTTTTGCTTCGCTCTCTTTCTTTTCTGACTTATCCGAACTTTTTTTCGAATCGTCAGAAAAAGCTTCCGTTGTTTTCTCTTTCCCCTTCGCCCCGTCATTGCTAGGTTCAAGAGTTGAACTTTCACCTTCCTTCTTAGGATCCTGAAACTTCTCCTTGTCTCCACTTTTTTCTGCAGGAGAAGCACTCTTTCTTGAGGGAGACTCCTGTTTGTCTTTTTTGTCTGGTTTAGCTGCAGTTTTCGCCCCTGAAGTTTCAACTAGCGGAGCCGTCTGCTTTTTATCAGAATTATTCTTTTGAGGTTTTTCAGCTTCAGCAGGAGATTTCTGCTGCAACTCTACCCCCCTTGACTTGCCGTTGTTGACCGGAACTTTTACTGAGGCAGGCCCCTTCTCGGCCGGTCCGTTTACCTCGCCTCCTCTCTCGAGAATAGACATAAACTCCATAACCTTCAGGAAAAATCTCCTGGCCCTGATTGCAATATCTCGAGCCTGTTCGTGCTCGCTTTTTCCGTGAAGATTTCTTGCCTTATGCAGGTAGGCTTCTGCAAGAAAAAAAAAGTACGCGGCTTCTCCGCTGGCCTCCCTGGAGAGGGTTTCATTTCCGAAGGAGTCCCTTTCCAGAAGAGTGTCGTCTTTTGAAACGTCGACAATCTTTTTCAGAGCGGCCTCTTTTGCCCTGTCGGCTTTCACGATCGCTCCCGTGGACTGAATCGTACCGCATGAGGTAACAAAAGCTAAAACCAGGCAAATCAAAAATTTATTTACTTTCATGCCTTCCCCAACAATAAGCCATTAATATCAAAAAAGTTTACAAAAAACTAAAATCAAGTCAAGTTTAGCTATAATTTGATTTATGTAATGTTTATCCAGTTTTTGTGTTCCAGATAAGATTCCACCCAGCCCTTGCTCTCCAGGTTTTCATCTTCGAAGAAATGAAAGAAAGACTTTAAAACAGAAAACTGCATTTCACTTATTGTCAATTCAAAACTCTTCCTGATATACTCTTCCCAATCCTCCTCAAGAACATATTGAATCTTTCCAAGAAGGTACATTGACTTCGCCTGAAAATACGGAATGTTGTACAGCATAGCCATATTGAGGGCTTCATTAAGAACATCTACCGCATAATCAAAATACTTAAGTGAGATATTAACTTCTCCCAGCTTGCAGGCACTCTTGATGTAGAGAACGAGGACAACGTCATCTCTATCCACCGACCCGAAGCGCTTGTCGTTGAAAATATCCTTTACTATTTTGTAACTCCTCAATGCAAAGGTATTCGCATCAAAATAATTCCCCGAATCCATAAGAAGATCAGTCAACCGGTCTAGAATCGCTATCTCGTTTTCAAAACACCCGGCGGTATGAAGCTCTTTGACGATCTTCACAATCTCCTGCACATCTATCCTCGAAGAGTCCATCAAAAGAAGTTCGGCCCTTGAAAGCAGTTCAAGCTGATGAAGTCCTCTTTCAGCAGAAAGATCGTTAAGTTTTTTCCAGTAAACCTTTGCCCACTCTGGATCGGTAAAACGAAACAGCCTGGCACTCTTTGTCTCAAGAAGAATTCTGAAATCATCAAATCCCATGACATCGTCAATCGAAAGAAGTATCGTCTGATAGCATCTTTCCGCTATTTCGAAAAATGCAAGGCGCTCCATATAGAGGGCTGAGGAAAAAAGAAATGAGTTGAAACGCTTATCCACAACTCCGCCGAGATTGATGTAGCTGAGAAGAAGCCAGTTCCTGTTCAGAGGAGTTATATCTACGTTGGTCGAAGATAGTTTCAACACGACATCCCGGTAGAAAAGCTTTTCCTTTTCAGAAATTGAGAACGACCTTCTTACGGTGTTGAACAGCGAGTAGGACTTAAAGGCAATGAACTCCGATTTTTCTTCAACGTATCCTCGATCGACCAATCGCTGAAGCACGTTTGTCTCGTAATCGTTAAAAACGAGGGTAAAGAGACGTTTCGGGATTGAGGGCACACCAAGAAGAGTCAAACGATTCAAAAGGGTGATCTCTTCGGAGTCGAGGAGAGAAAGCCTTGTAAGAATAAGCTCCTCAACCGATTCAGGAAGTTCAAAATCATCCGGAAGTTTTGCAAACCTCCAGCTGCCACGCATATTGAACACAACGCCCAGATCTTTCAGCAACTGAACCAATTCAAAAACGTATAGAAGGTTGTCGGAAACCTTTCGAACAATCTTTTCTATCTCAACCGGAATTCGATCAGTACCTAGATGAGACTGAACAAGGCTCATCATCCGCTCCTCGCCGGGGCCAAGAAACTCGGCTGAATGGAAGCCTTTTTCCTCAAACATCTCACAAACTTCAGATCCTGGTTCCGTCAGAAGTACAATTGAAAGCGGAAAAGTCGAGAGAACGGAAGCCACCTTCTCGATGAATCTCAGAGCTCTCGTATTGAGTTCGGATGCATTGCTCACCACCCAGAGAACAGGCTTTATCCGACAAAGTCTGTACAACAGAAAAACCAACAGATAGTCGAGATCGTTTTTCGGCAGCTTCTCCTTCAGAGGCAGAAAGTTCAGAGCAAGAAGAGCCACAAGACACTCTTTTTTGTGTCTGGGGAGCATATCTCCAAAGAAATCCTCTACTTTTTCTCGAATTTTTGCACTCGAATCCCCAGTTACGCCCATCAAACTCCGCAGAAAACCCGCAAAGAGAGTGTAGTCAAAACCCAAAGAGTCGACATGGGAAACAACAAGGTTGAAACCGCAATTATCCCAGCTTTCACTTGAAGCAGAGAGTTCGTTTGCAAAGAGACTCTTTCCCTGACCTGAGTTACCTTTTATGAACGAAATTCCGCCTCGCCCCTGTTCCATCTTGCCCAGAACACCTCGAAAAAAGGATTCCAGAGACGGAGAGAACGATTCCTCTCGAATGTGGTTCAAAAGGGGATCTTCATCAATCTTGTAAAAAGAAGGAACTTCGTGACACGACAGAGGCTTTTTAATTTCTCCCGGAAGGATCTCCTTGGCCTTGAAAAGAAGTTCTTCCTCCTCAACAACCGGGATCTCCTCCTCGGATGACTCTTCGGAAACGGGATCTTGGATTTCTATCTCTTCGAGGACAAGAATTTCAGAATCCTCTTCTTCTGTAAGTGGTTCCAGATCCTCCATAATCTCATCCAGTTCAATTTCCAGAGTCATAATATTATCAGGACGTTTGTAAGTCTTTTCTCTTGACTGCAACTTTCCGCCGCATCCGCTGCAGAAATTGGCATCGTCCTCATAAAGAATTTGGCAGGAGAGACACTCCTTTGAAAGCTCACGAGAGCAATTGGTACAAACCTCACTCTCTTTACTAATTTCAGTGTGACAGAAAAAACATTTCATAGGGAACTTATTTGTCGTCAATCTTCTTTAAAATATCCTCGAAATCACCCAACTTGTCATCCTTCCTATCCGGAAGAGGGTTGCCCTCGATCACCAGCTGGTAGCATCGATCTCTGCACTCCTCGGCTTCTTTTCGCATATAGTAGTAATTTTTACAGTAAGGACACACATATTTAGGCCCGTCCCGCTTAACCTTCTTTCTCTCATTCCCCATGGTACTCCCTCCACTGCATATTTTTTCCGGTTAAAGTATATACAACAATATCAAACTTATCCACTATTTTCTTTACAAAGCCTTCGTCGGCGTGAACAACGGAGACCGCGGTTGCCAAAGCATCTGCAGAAACGGCATTTTCCGCGATCACTGTGACTGAGTGAGCGCCCTCAACAGGCATCCCGTTTTCCGGGTCGATGATATGTGAAAAACGTTTACCGTCCTTTTCCACAAAGCGTTCATAATCTCCGCTTGTAGCTATACCTGCACATCTATCTTCCTTCAGATTGATCTTCTTGAGCAGCTCCCTTTTTTTCAAGGGATTCATGACACCGACTGTCCAGGGAACGTCGCCTTTTTTTCCGCAGACCAGGAGATCCCCACCAAAATTGACAATAAAATTCTTCACGCCATATTTTTCAAGGATTGATCCGGCAACATCTATTGCATACCCTTTGGCGATCCCGCCCAAATCAATTTTCACACCCCTACGCTTAAACCGGATAGTGCTGTTTTTACAATCGGCCTCCAGATTATCAATTCCCACAAGGGGCAGTAACTTTCGCACTTCTGACTCGTCAGGAACCTTATTCCTATGAATATCCCACAGTTTTCCACTGCTCTTGTAAGTGATGTCGAACTTCCCGGCTGTCTGCCTGGCAAAGAAAATAGATTTCCTAATCAATTTGCACAGATAAGGAGGAACTTCCTGTGGGAACTCATGAGCGGAGCTGTTTATTCTGGATACGAAACTCTTCTTGTCATAATAGTTCATTTCTGCCGTTAGAGAGCCGACAGAATCCCTGATTTCCTGTTCCATCTCTTGATTCAGGTTGCCGATGTAACTTACGCTCAAAACAGTACCCATTCCTGAAAAAGAAAAACTCCTGACTTTTCCTATCTCAGATTTACTTTTACACCCGGAAAGCGTTACTAGAACGAGAATTGAAATCAGTTTAAGGAATCTCATTATCTTCACCGTAATTCAGTTCAAACCAATAATATTGTTTTACAAATATTTTGTCAATTTTCACTAAAAACAGTTACTTCAATTGCCCGAAGAGTTTTTTACTCCATTTTCTATATTTTTTTCTTCCGATAAGATATATTTACACGCTATGAACCTTTAACAGGGAGGAAAATAATGAACACCATCAGCTACAAATCACTTGGCCTCGTAAACACAAAAGATCTTTTCAAGAAGGCCGTTAACGAAGGATATGCCATTCCGGCATACAACTTCAACAATATGGAACAGATGCAGGCAATCATCCAGGCATGTGTCGAAACAAAGTCACCTGTGATTCTTCAGGTAAGCAAAGGTGCCAGAAACTATGCAAACGGAACACTTCTCAGAAATATGGCAAGGGGTGCCGTTGAGTACGCGAAGGAGCTCGGATATGAAATTCCGATAGTTCTTCATCTTGATCACGGAGATAGCTTTGAAATCTGCAAAGAGTGCATAGACAACGGCTTCTCTTCGGTAATGATCGACGGATCCCATCTTTCCTACGATGAAAATGTCGCTCTTACCAAAAAAGTTGCAGAATATGCTCACTCGAGAGCAGACTACGTTACGGTTGAAGGCGAGCTGGGCGTACTTGCAGGAGTTGAAGATGAGGTGTCTGCAGAAACTTCAACCTACACACACCCTGACGAAGTTGAAGATTTCGTCTCTAAGACAGGTGTGGATTCTCTTGCAATTTCAATCGGAACTTCTCACGGTGCCAACAAGTTCAAGCCCGAGCAATGCACCAAGGATGAGAAAGGTGTACTCGTCCCACCACCACTCAGATTCGACATCCTGAAGGAAATTGAAAAAAGACTTCCAGGATTCCCGATAGTTCTTCACGGATCGTCATCCGTTCCTCAGGATCTAGTTGCGATCATCAACGAAAAGGGTGGAAACCTCAAAGACGCCATCGGAATCCCCGAATCACAGCTCAGGGAAGCTGCAAAATCTGCAGTATGTAAAATAAACATCGACTCCGACGGTCGAATCGCAATGACTGCCGCCGTGAGAAAGGTTCTTTCTGACAATCCGGAAGTTTTTGACCCCAGAAAGTATCTCGGACCGGCAAGAGACAGTCTGAAAGAGCTTTATAAACATAAGAATAGCAACGTCCTCGGGTCAGCCGACAAGGCATAACTTCACTAAATCTCCACCAATCCTGCGGACAAATAACCTCAAATTTTTCAATGAAATGGGAATAAAAATTTGCTTTTTTGATTCGAACATGTAGTATGATGGCTGATTTTTGTACTTTGATTATGAAAGGAGTATGACATGTCTCGCAAATGTGAAATATGCGGAAAAGGCCCAATGTTCGGTCATAATATCAGCCACGCAAACAACAAGACACAGAAAATCCAGAATCCGAACGTCCAGAAGGTGAAGATCAGAACAGATAACGGAACTACAAAATCCGTTAACGTCTGCACTCGTTGCCTCCGTTCCGGTAAGGTTACAAAAGCGCTTTAATATGCAGCTTTGCAAGGTTACAGGAGAGGTCTGGGGAAGCAGAATTCATCCCTCGATAGAAGGAAGAAAAATCCTCAGACTATCTCCTCTTAACGTAAAAGACGGATCTCTTAAGGATTCCGATTCGGAGTTGCTCGCTATCGACATGCTTGACGCATCCGTTGATGATGTCGTACTTGTCTCATCAAGCAGCGGCGTAAGGGATCTCGTTATTGAAAACACCATTCCGGTGAAATCAATTACTGTCGCCATAGTTGACGAGGTTAACATCTGATGTTACTTGGAAAAGTAGTCGGCTCCGTATGGGGAACCCAGGTTACCGAAGGAATTACAGCCAGGAAACTTCTGATTGTAGAACCGGTTGCCGGTGTCTATCCCACTCTTGAGTCCGGTCACGTCATAGCCACAGACAACCTGGGCGCTGGAACCGGAGATCACGTTATCGTCTGTTTCGGATCTCCTTCCAGGAACAGCTACGACGAGGGAGAGAACACCCCTTTCGAAGCGTCAATCCTCGGCATTGTCGACAGTGCCAGCACCATTGAAGACGACCCATCACTGGATCCTTCGATATTCAAGCGAGTTTCCGCTTAAACAATTTCAATCCACATCTACAGTATCCAATTAAATTTTATAAAGGATAACTTTATTTAAGGTGATCCCACTTACTCATGTATGGACACTCTATGAATTATAGATCCCTATTACGGCTTCCCATCCCCATTATTTCAACAAATATGTAATTAGCGCTTCAGTGATTTCACAATCCGCAGTTCAACTGATTCAATTCACTGAAACTATAATCCCCTATTGAACCATCATCTTCACTTAACCATTTTTCAAAAAAGATCACATGTAACGTAATGTAGATTTCGATAAGAAACCACTGCTTATTTGTAACAGTATCGATCAAAATGGGGTCGGAATCGATTATCTTAAGATCAATCCCAGCAGATCAAAAGGGCGCTTCAATTTCTGAGGAGTTCAAACAACGCTCCACAATATAGAAGTAATTTCACGTCAAATTGTTTGAAGATCTAAAAAAAAAGATGGAGCGACCTTTTGATAGTCGCTCCGAAAGTAAAAATTATGAGTAGCGCTTCTGGATATAAAGCTGCTGAAGAACACCAAGTATCGTGTTGGCGAGAATGTATAGATTTACACCTGACGGAAGGAAAAGCATGAATCCTGCAAACATGACAGGCATAACATACATCATTGTTTTCTGCTGCGGATTTGTGCTCTGCTGCGGCATCATTCTCTGCTGAAGGAACATGAAAATTCCGAGTCCGACAGGAAGAATAAAGTAGGGATCTTTCGCCGAAAGATCTGTAAGCCAGAATGGGAGAAACGGCGTATTGTAAAGTTCAACGGCGTTGTTAACCATTGTGTAGAGAGCAAAGTAAACCGGCATCTGGATGAAAAGAGGAAGACACCCACCGAGAGGGTTAACACCTTCCTTCTGGTAGAGCATCATTGTCTCTTTATTCAGGGTTTCCTTGTCGTCCTTGAGACGTGCCTTCAATTCTTCAATCTTCGGCTGAAGCTTCTTCATCTTGTTCATCGATTTGTAGCTGGCTGAGCTGAGAGGCCAGAGCAAAAGCTTTACGAGAACGGTAAGAAGAATGATCGCAAGACCGTAATTGCCGACAAACTTGAATATGACATTGAGAACCCAAAGCAGAGGCTTTGCAAGAAATGACATCATCCCGAAGTTGACCGAATCATCAAGCTTGTACCCTATTTTTTCGAGTTTATGAAGCTCTTTAGGCCCGAAGTAGTAGAGGAAAGAAGATGAGACAGTCTGGCCGGGGGCAACTGTCTTTGCCGGATATGAGGCGGTAAGCTCAACCCTGTTGTTATCCTGATCAATGTCTCCGTCGATATCGAGTGCCCCCTTGCTTTCATTTACAACCGCAAGAAGAAAGAAACCGTAGTTGAGACCCGACCACCGAACAGGCAACTTGAGAGCTTTGGCATCGAGAAGATCGTCTCTTGAATCGATTTCCTCAAATTCACCGTCACCCATTTCGAGAAGAATATTGAAACGCTTCCGGTAGGAATTAAAAATCTTCTCGTTCTCGTACTCCGATTTTATATTTGCAGCTGGGACGTAGGAAACAGTCGCGGCAGAGTTGTTGGCGATTGTTTTTTCCACCTCGATGAGGTAATTGTCGCGGAGAGTAATTTTTTTCGTCTCCTTTACACCACCGGCCTCATAGATAAATTCAACACTGTTCTTTGTCCTCTCGCCGACTTTGTAATCGGGCTCTTTAGGAAAAACGGAACTGACTGCCGGGAAGTATCCGTCCTCCAGAATTGCGGCAAGGAGATCCACATTTTTAGTCTTGTATTTCTCATCCGTAAGAGTGGTTCTTGTGAAGCGACCTCCTTTTGAGGAGTAATCTATCATCATGAGTTCGTTCATGATCTTTCCCTTCTCCTCGGGGTGAGACACGACAGCCTGTGCCGGAGCAGCAGTAGCCTGTGTCGGAACAGTTTTCTGGACGGGAGCCGGAGCCTTTTCCGCAACGGATTTTTCGGTAGTAGCAGCTGACTGGGGTGCCGGTTTCGGCATAAATATCTCCCAAACCGCAATAACGGCTATAGATAGAACAACCGCCATAATAAAATTTTTGTTCATAATTTCTCCTTGTCGACTGGATCGTAACCAAAGTTCTTATTCCACGGATTGCACCGCAGAATTCTCCATATTCCAAGAACAAGTCCTCTGAACGAACCCTTCTTTTCAATTGCCTCGATCATGTATTGGGAACAACTTGGGTAAAAACGGCAGCGACGCCCCAGAAAAGGGCTTACTGCCGACTGGTAGACTTTAACCAGTGCTGTCAGAAATCTTTTCATTGAACCACTGTACAAAGTATAAGAAATCTCTTTCGGCATCCTCGTACGATATGTCTGAAGTTCTCGGAACAACAACGAGCGACATCCCTGAAAGGAGGAGGTGTCTGTTGAGTCTGTAGACCTCTCGCATCCACCTCCGAACACGGTTCCTGAAAACCGCCTTTCCAACCTTCCGGGTGACAATGATTCCAATTCGACTCTGATCATCGGACATTGCAAAGTTAAAAATGAACTTTCGCGTCTTAAAAACCCTGCCGTCCTTTTTGATTTCCTGGAAATCTCGCGTCTTCAGGATTCTTTCCCTTTTGGGAAAAGAGAATTGATTCAATGTCGGGATTACTTCTCGTAGATCGATACGCTGAGAACCTTTCTTCCCTTGTTGCGACGAGCATTGATTATCTTTCTGCCGTCGGCTGTTCTCATTCTCTTTCTGAATCCGTGTGTTCTCTTCCTTGAAACCTTGCTTGGCTGATATGTTCTCTTTACCATTGCTTTTATCCTCCTTACGAAAAGGCTAATTATCAATAAGCTCGACAAAATATACTCGCGAATCTTTAAAAGTCAACAAATAAAAATCAATTAAAATAGCATAGTGAATGCTCAGGGAATACTGGAGTTTCTTTCTTTTTCCTCATCCATATGTAGAATGTCTGCGCAACCGAAAATGGGAGAAACCTGTGGAGCAACTGAAATGCATTCTGGAAGAGGAAATGGAGAAGAAGTTTTTTTCGGGATACCAGATCGCCTCTTTTCAAAACGGAAAACAACTTAAGAATATCGCATCCGGAACCACATCGTTCCACTCAGGAACAACCGTTTCGGAGGAGACATTTTTCGACCTGGCCTCTCTCACCAAAGCCCTTTTCACAGTACCGCTATTTTACAAACTATTCTCTTCCCGAAAGCTGTCTCCAGATCTATCGCTGCGCGCCTTTTTTCCAAATCTCGAAGACACCTCTCTTCTGTCCCTTCTCTCCCACAGTTCCGGATACCCGGCATACGTTCCATTTTTTGAATCGGCCGCAACCGGCACGGTAGAAGATCGTAAAAAGCAGGTGTTGAACATCATATCCCGAACGCCCAGAGACAATCCTCCGACCTATTCCGACATCAACTACATCCTCCTGGGATTTATCCTGGAGAAGATTTCGGGAGTGAATCTCGAATCTCTCTGGAAATTTTTCCTCCGAGAGGAAACAATATCCACAAGGCTTCGATTCTCTGCCACTCCTCTCCGGAAAGACATATGCTGCGCAACCATGTTTTCAACAGTGCGAAATCGACTTGTCCACGGAGAAGTGGAAGATGAAAACTGTTTCTATCTCGGTTCGGCCTGCGGCCACGCCGGACTTTTCGGATCCGCAGTCGACGTCGCCGGGTATCTTTTTCGACTCCTGGATGTCGGCTGGTTTCAAGATCAGGTAAAAAGACTGGCCGGCTCCGGTTTCGACAGGCCGGAAGGAACGACTTCCAGCTACGGCACAAACCCAAATCCCGCACTTCTATGCCACCTCGGGTTCACTGGAACCGCTTTTACCGCAGACCCTAACGGGAACACCGTCTCCGTTTTTCTTACAAATCGCACCCACTCGAATCCAACCAAGCCTGAATGGAAAAAAAGAATACGGTTACTGCGTCAGTCCGTTTTCGACACTCTTGAGAAGCGCCGTTTAAAAAAATAACTGAACCGTGATTCACACATTCCCTTGCCAGCTTGATTTTTTTATAAATATATGTATCATCATCGGGAAATTTGTTTTTTTTAGGAGGTTATGATGTATCGTTGCCACAACTGCAAGAAAATTTTAGAAGAGCTAGAGGACATACGCGGAAAGGTAGGACGTGGAGATGTCTGTCCCCACTGCTACGCCGACCTCAGATGCTGTCTCAACTGCAGATTTCACGACCCCAGCTACAACAACGAGTGTCGGGACGACTCCCGAGCATTTATCAGAGAGCGAGATAAAGCAAACTTCTGTGCCGGATTTGAATACAAAAAAGACGACGGCGAAGACGGAAGCGACGAGATTGATGCAAAATCCCAACTCAACAGCCTTTTTAACCTGTAATACCGCCCGATCAGGCGATTAAAATATCTCAACGGAGTTTACAATGTTCAAATATATGGCCCGCAAGATTTTTGGAACCGAAAACGACAGATATCTCAAGAGGATCTCACCTTTTGTAGATAAGATTAATGGTCTGGAAAGCTCCATGTCCGCACTTGACGACGTAGAGCTCCAGGCTAAAACGGCTGAATTCCGTCAGCGCATAGAAAACGGGGCCCCCCTGGATTCGATTCTTCCGGAGGCATTTGCCGTTGCTCGAGAGGCAGGCAAGAGGGTCCTCGGAATGAGGCATTATGACGTACAGCTTATCGGAGGAATGGTCCTGCACCAGGGTCGTATTGCCGAGATGAAAACAGGTGAAGGAAAAACTCTTGTTGCTACACTGCCTATGTATTTGAACGGTCTTACAGGCAAGGGCGCGCACCTAGTTACCGTCAATGACTACCTTGCACGAAGGGACGCTGAATGGATGGGAAAACTCTACCGCTTTCTGGGTCTCTCTACAGGCGTAATCGTAAACGGCCTCAAAAACAGAGAGCGCCGCGAAGCTTACGCATGCGATATCACCTACGGAACAAACAACGAATTCGGCTTCGACTACCTTCGGGACAACATGAAATTCGATCTGAGCCAGTATGTCCAGCGCCCCCTCAACTTCGCCATCGTGGATGAGGTTGACTCCATTCTCATTGATGAAGCCAGGACACCGCTCATTATTTCCGGGCCCTCAGAGGCTTCAACCGAAGCTTACTATCACATCAACTCGATCATGCACCACCTTAAGGACGAAGAGCACTTCACCAAGGAGGAAAAGTCCAAAAACGCTATTCTCACATCCGAAGGTATAGCGAAAGTTGAGTCTCTTCTCGGGATAGAAAACCTCTACGCGCCAGAGAACCTTGAGGTTGTTCACCATGTGCAACAGGCCCTAAAGGCTCACTTCATGTTCCATCGTGATGTGGACTACGTTGTCAAAGAGAGCAAGGTCATGATCGTCGACGAGTTCACTGGACGTCTTATGGACGGACGCCGCTACAGCGACGGGCTTCACCAGGCACTCGAAGCAAAAGAAGGCGTGAATGTTGAATCCGAGAACCAGACTCTCGCCACTATCACTTTCCAGAACTACTTCCGTATGTACGACAAGCTTTCCGGAATGACCGGAACCGCCGATACCGAGGCTTCGGAATTTGCAGACATCTACAATCTGAATGTTACCGTTATTCCCACAAACAGACCGATTGCAAGAAAAGATGACGGTGACGTGATATACAAGACCCAGTGGGCGAAAGAGAAAGCCATCGTCAGGGAGATCAGCGAAAAACATAAGAATGGCCAACCTGTTCTTGTGGGAACGATATCCGTTGAAAAATCCGAAAGACTGCATCAGCTCCTTGAGAAAGAAAACATTCCGCACAGTGTTCTCAACGCGAAATACCATCTCAGAGAGGCCGAAATTGTTGCACAGGCTGGTCAAAGAGGTGCCGTGACCATTGCAACAAACATGGCGGGACGCGGTACAGACATCGTCCTCGGAGGAAACCCGGAGATGCTTGCAAAAGCTGAAATGAAGAAATTTGATCTGGAAAACAACCCGGAAGCCATAGGAGAAAAAACACCCGAGGATCTTTTTAATGAGTTTACTGAAAAATTCAGGGAAGAGTGCGATAAAGAGAAGAAAGAGGTTCTCTCTATCGGAGGCCTTCACATCATCGGAACCGAACGTCATGAGAGCCGAAGAATAGACAATCAGCTCAGAGGTCGTTCAGGTAGGCAGGGCGATCCCGGTTCTTCTAGATTCTTCCTCTGCCTGGAAGACGATCTTCTTAGAATTTTCGGTTCGGACAGAATTTCAAAAGTCATGGATCGTCTCGGTATCGACGAAGAGGAGCCCATCGAACACAAATGGATTTCCAAGGCTATCGAGAACGCTCAGAAAAAGGTTGAATCTCACAACTTCGGTATCAGAAAGAACGTCCTTGAATATGACGACGTTATGAACCAGCAGCGTAAAACTGTATACAGCCTCAGAAGAGATATCCTCGGAGAAGAGGAGGACAACCGCGAGCTTGTCTACAGGATGATTGAAGAAACCGTAAACTATATCATCTCCAGCCACATTCCCGAGGGAATATCTCCCCAGAACTGGGATTTTGACGCCCTCACTGACCTTGTTTCAAGAATCACCGTCCTGGAACCGGAAATGTTCGCATTCCTGCGTTCTGAAGAAGTTCTCTCTACCAAGCCGGTAAAGGATTCAAGGCAGAAGCTCGCTCAGATGCTCTACGATTTCCTTGTCGATCGTTACAGCGAAAAGATCGGAGAATTCGACGAAGAGCTTTCCGGAGAACTCGAGAGACACATAATCCTCGAAGTGCTTGACTTCTACTGGCGTAGACACCTCCTCGACATGGACCACCTGCGCGAAGGAATCGGCCTCCGCGGATACGGCCAGAAGAATCCAAAACTAGAATATAAAAAAGAGGGATTCAGACTCTTCACGGAGATGATGGTCAACATCTACACAGAATCCGTCAAGAGGCTTTTTTCCGTCCAGGTTGTAACCGAGGATTCCGTTGAAAAGATGGAAAAGAAGGAAGAGCAGAAGGAGAAACAGATCCAGAACCAGCCAACGGGCAAAGAGGAGAAGGGTCCTGCAAAAAGAGTGGCTCCGAAGGTGGGAAGAAACGATCCTTGCCCCTGCGGAAGCGGAAAGAAGTTCAAGAAATGCTGCATGGGAAAAGGTGTCTTTGAATAATGACCAACTCCATTCGTATTAACAGATTCATAGCCATGGCCGGAGTTGCATCCAGGCGAAAGGCGGAGCAACTTATCGAGCGTGGTGAAATCACAATAAACGGCCGAACCGCGACCCTCGGAGAGAGTATCAATCCTTCGAGGGACGAGGTTTGCCACAGAGGGAAGATTCTCCGGCCGGTAGAAAACAGGGTTTACTACCTTTTACATAAACCGGAAGGATATCTCTCCTCCGTCTCCGACGACCGTGGACGGAAAACAGTTATTGATCTTGTCCCCAGCGGGACCAAGGTTTTTCCTGTCGGTCGTCTCGACCTTGATGTTTCAGGAGTTCTTCTTCTTACAAACGACGGAGAACTCTCCAACAAACTTATCCATCCCAGATATGGCGTCAAAAAGGAGTACAGGGCTCTCGTTCGAGGCATTTTCACCGACGGAAACGCACAAACCCTGACAAAAGAGGGCATAATTCTTGACGAAAAACGATGCCGGGCTGTTGAAGCTTCTCTAGTCTCAAAAAACGACAACGGTACATCCTTAGTAAGAATTGTTATGAGCGAAGGAATAAAGCGGGAAGTTAAAAGACTGTTAAGATCTGTCGGCAACCCTGTTTTAACTCTGAAACGTACAGAGTTTGCGGGACTTTCCCTTAAAAACCTGAAAAAGGGATCCTATCGTGAGCTTTCGAGTGAAGAAGTTATATCTTTAAGGAAACTTGTGAAATGAGAAAATACCCGCCGTGGCCGTATATTGACTTGTTTCTAGCCCGCTATATGCAGGTGGGAGCAAGTTTTGCTGCTACTGGATACCCAATCGCAACCAAAGAACCGCCCCCTCAATTTGTATCAGGAAGAAAACAAATTGTCAAGGGTTACGCACCCGGCAGGTACCTTTATAGTGTATCCACAACAGGGTTTCATGTCAATAAAGAAAGAGGGAAAAATGTCATCTTTGTATGAACAAATAAAAAGGAACTTTATTAACTTCCCAAACAAACCGGCTATAGATGTTTTAGAAAAGGGAAAGATTCGATCCATAACCTACGGAGCCATGGAAAAAGAGATCCAGCAGGTTGCAGGAGCCCTTCTGAAATCCGGAGTAAAAAAAGGTGATAGAGTAGTCATACTCTCCGAGAATAGAGCCGAATGGTACATCAGCGTCTATGCAATTTTTCTGATCGGTGCTGTTGCTGTGCCCCTCTACGTTACTGCGAGTGAAGAACAGCATCACTATATTGTCAGAGACTCCGGAGCAAAATTCGCCTTTGTTTCAAAAAGCACTCTTTTCCGAAAAATTGCTACACCTGCCAGGGAACAGTTTCTAAGAACCGTTCTATTCGACTGCAAATACGAGGAAGAAAATCTTTCCGGTATCATCTCCTACAGCAAATTCAAGGAACTTGCAAAGGGCCGTAAGAGCATAGGCGAAAAGTACCTTCCCGATGAAGAGGACACGGCTGTACTCATCTACACGTCAGGAACAACCGGAGAACCCAAGGGAGTAATGCTCTGTCATCGGAATATCGTCTCAAACGTGAAGATACTTACCCCTGTAGTCGAAACAATCTCCCAGATGAGATACCTCTCTCTGCTGCCCCTTAGCCACGCATACGAATTCACCGTAATGAACGTCGTTTTTTATCTTGGAGGCACGATAATCCCCGTCCCCAATATGGGTAAAGTAGTTGATTACATTTCGAAGACGAGTCCATCGATCAGCTGCGCTGTGCCGAGACTCTTTGAAAAGATCTACCACACAGTTTTAAGAAATGTCGATAAATCTTCTCCAATTGCCAGAACTCTCTTCAACAGAGGACTCAAGGTTGGTGAAAAAATTTACCACTACCTTGAAAAAAACGAACCCATCCCGTTCCCATACAACATTCAGTACGCATTCTACAATAAGCTCGTGTTCGAAAAGATTCGCAACAAGACCGTTCGCAGCATTGAACTGTTTATTTCGGGTGGAGCCGCAATAATGCCTGAAATAGTCCGTTTCTTCAACATTATCGGTACAGCTATCGTGGAAGGATACGGCATTACCGAGTGTTCGCCCGTTGTAAGCGCGAACCTTCCGACTGACAGGGATGTGGAGACTGTAGGTCCGCCCCTTGAAGGTTTAAAGACAAAGATTCTTTCCGATGGAGAACTTCTTGTCAAAGGTCCGACTATCATGAAAGGCTACTTCAACAAGAAGGAGGAAACCGATGAAGTTCTGGATAAGAGAGGATACCTCCACACCGGAGACATTGCGGTCATGACCGATAACGGTAAACTAAAAATTATCGGTCGAAAAAAAGAGATCATCGTAATGGCAAACGGCAAGAACATAGCCCCTCAAAAAATCGAAAACATGCTTATGAGTGATCCTCATATCGACGTCGCATGTGTTGTCGGCGATGAGGAAAAATTCCTCTCAGCTCTCATTGTCCCGGATTTTGAAGCGATCAAGGCCTATGCCGGAGAGAAAGAGTATCACTACAGGGATGAGAGGGATCTCGCCTCTCACCCGGGAATTGAAAAGCTGCTCAAGAGAAAAATCGACAAGATAAACGGAAATCTTGAGAAATACGAAGCAATTAAAAGATTTCAGATTCTCGATCGCCGATTCACTGTAGAGGATGGAGAGCTCACACCTACCCTCAAGCTCCGTCGTAGAAAGATAACTGAACTCTACAGAGAGACAATCGAGGGCTTTTATGCCGGATAGCCCCACAGATTCCAAAACTGCTTCTGCTCTTCCGAGATTATCGATTGTTCCTAAGAATTAAAAACAACCCTTTATTCAAACGAATGATTCAAAATCAGAAACCACCTCGATTCTGCCGCATTGCAGGTGAGAGCAGATTTTCAGAGAACCCATCAGTTTCACGGGGAGACCATTCCTACTCACATCTATCAACAAAATTCAAATACTTGCGCCCCGCCACCTTTTTCATATAATTATCCACAAACAAACAGGCCAAGGGGTAAAGGACATGAAACCAAGAAGCTACAGAATTCTTCTTGTCGAGGACAACAGGGTTGATGCCATATGCATAAGAAGAATGCTGAAAAATATTGAGCTGGAAAATTCATCTCTTCTCTCATTCGATCTCGTTTCCATTCAGAGTATCGGTCAACTTCTCGGCGACAGTGTCAACCACTTCGACATTATCCTTCTTGATCTTTCCCTTCCTGACAGTGACGGGATAAGCACACTCGATCTCCTGATGCACGGAGTCCAAAGAGTACCCGTTATCGTGCTAACTGGACTTGACGATGAACTCTCCGCAATAGACTCCGTTAGAAGGGGAGCTCAGGACTATCTGGTAAAGGGAAAATTCTCCGAAGCAAGGCTCCTCAACGCTATCGAGTATGCTGTGGAGCGACATCGGCAGCTGCAGTCACTCCGGGAACTGGCACTCCTTGACGGATTAACCGGACTCTACAATCGAAAGGGATTTTCATTTCTTTCTACTCAACACCTGGCTTTGGCCCATCGAAACAAAAGAAGAATGCTCCTTTTTTATATGGATCTCGACGGCATGAAAACAATCAACGATACACTGGGACATGAAACCGGTGATACAGCTCTTGTTGAAACAGCCAGAATACTCCGTCAGACCTTCCGGAATTCGGACATAATCTCCAGATTCGGAGGAGACGAATTTGTTGTTCTCGCACTTGAATCGAAGGACCACCACAAACAATCGATGATTCATCGACTTCGGGCCAACGTTGAAGAGAGAAATCGATCTTCCGGCAACAACTACAGAATCTCAATAAGCATCGGAGTATCTGGTTTTTCATCCGATACTCCGATGAAAATGGATGATATGCTTCGCCATGCCGATAGGGAAATGTATCTCGAAAAACGTATGAAGAAGTATTCGCACCACCAAAACGCAGCCTCCTGTCGTAAATAAGAATTGAATTATTTTTACCTACCCTTCCCATGCAATTTTCTTTTTCTTGAATTTCTACAACAGCTAAATAAAATATATTGAACTTTTCTTTTCTTTACGGGGAGATATATGGATCTTGCAACCCTAATAGGACTTGTCGTCGCCCTTGCACTTGTTGTGGGTTCTATCGTGATAGGACCCTCCGCGATCATATTTTTAAACGCACCTTCGGCTCTCATCGTTATCGGCGGTTCTCTGGGAGTTCTTCTGGCCCGCTACAACTTTGATGACTTCAAAAAACTGATAAAGGGTGTCAAGATTGCCTTCAAGCCGCAGGCGTTCGGTAGTCCACAGGAAGTTATCCAGAGATTTATCGATCTCAGTGTAATTTCCAGAAGGGAAGGTGTTCTTGCCCTTGAAAAACAGCAGATAGAAGACCCCTTCATGAAAAAGGGAATAGACTACTGTGTCGACGGAGCCGACAAGGAGAAAATCGAGGAGGTGATGACCCGGGAGATCGAGTACCTCGAGGTCAGGCACGAAAAAATTGCGGGCATGCTTTCCTCATGGGAAGATGCCGCTCCGGCCTTTGGAATGATAGGTACACTTATAGGTCTTGTTCAGATGCTTTCTGCTATGGACGATCCCAAGAGTATCGGCCCTGCAATGGCTGTCGCCCTGCTGACAACACTTTACGGGTCCTTTATCGCCAACGTTATAGCAGCTCCGCTGAAAACAAAACTGGAACTCAGAACAAACGAAGAGTTGCTGTTGAAGGAAATCATAAAAGCCGGAGTACTTGGTCTCCAGCACGGAGAGAATCCCAGACTCCTCGGCGAAACCCTCGAATCGTTCATATCTCCGGATCTGAGAAAGCAAGAAGAAGAGAAGGGCTAGATGGGAAAAAAAGTTAAGTGCCCCAAGGGAGCTCCGGGATGGATGGTTACCTTTGGGGATATGATGTCTCTTCTCCTCACCTTCTTTGTGCTTCTTCTCTCCTTTGCCGAAATGGATGTCCAGAAATTCAAGGAGATGTCGGGAAAACTTGAGGAGGCTTTCGGTGTCCAGCGAAAGGAACCTGTGGAAGACCTGCCGAAGGGAATGGATATTATTTCCCGCGATTTCAATCCACAGTTTTCTGTCGATGTGCTTCTGAAAAAAATTAAATCAGCCATGAAGAGTGTCGAAAAGGGAAAGATTGAGATTCTTCAGGATATGCGTGGAGTTGTTCTTCGCATAACAGACGAAAGCTTTTTTGATCGGGGAAGGGCGAAACTCAAACCCAGTGCATGGCCGATTCTTGACAGTATAGTCTCGGTAGCACGCTCTGTAAAAAACGATATTTCAATTGAATCCCACACTGACGACATTGAACATAAGGTGCAAAGATATCGTGACTCCTGGGCTCTCTCCGCAGCCAGAACCATAGAGACTGCCAGATATTTTGAAAGATTCGGAAACATCAAGGGAGATCGACTTCACCCTGTTGCAAAAGGCGACGGAACCCCTCTTGTTGAAAACGCCGACGACAAATCAAGAAGAACTAACCGCAGGATAGAAATAGTTTTTACGCGGAGTCTCGATACGGAAAACCAGATAATAAACCGTATGTTCTCTCCTACGGAACGGGCGATAAAGAGAAGGAAGAGATTTCCAATCGACATCTTTAATCTCGGAAATTAGAAACTTGCAAATGGCTGCCACGGATTCCTCATTGCTGTCTCCATCAGGCTCTTCAGTACAACTTTGAAAATCTATCGATATCTACTCTTCATTGTGCTAGGCATGGAGCCGAAAAATTTTGATTTGGTCTCCAAAAAAGGTTTTGTGGATTCATCTTATTCAGAGGTAACTTGATGAAATACAGAGAAACGGTTCAAGAACCCCATAAAACAATAAAAAAGGTCAGGATTTTATTGAAAAAGCGAACCCGCCTCGGTATTCTGCAACAAAAAGAGAAGGTGAAACCGGTCGAACCGTTTCTCCGGGCTCACTAAACATGGAAGTTGGAGGTACGAATGACACTTAATATTTCTGTTTCACAAAATGATATTCTTGAGAAAAATATTGAAAATGTCAGGAAGGCCATGGAGCCGATAATCGAGGATCCCGAGATGACAAGAGTTTATGAAAATGAGCTCTCTTTCAACTTTCTTGACCAGGATATGCTTGATCTCGTGAAAAGGTTACACCTTCCCGAATATAAGGAGTGGTTCAGGATTCTGGACCAGGAATTTCCCGCCATGCCCTACTTTCTCTCAACGAAGATGGGAAACTCACTTCTTCTCTTCCTAATGGGAGTTCTCGACTACAAGGATGTCGGAAGTAACATTGTTTTCGAAACCGTATCATCCGGAAGATTCTTCCGCAAAAAGGTTCATGAAATCAAGAACATTTGCCTTTCCAACAACATCAATCCCCAAGCAAGCGTAGAGCGCCTCTCAGCCCTTCTGAACGAGAGAGAAGATACCCCGTCTTCGAAAGATGCGGATTTTGAAAATGAGATTGAAAAGTCCGCTTTCCCGGTTGTGACACAAACGGACGATGGGTCGAAGGAGGAATCGAGAATCCAAGAGTCGGCCACAGCTGATACAACTAAAGAGAAGGGGGGCAAAATACAAAAACTTCTTGAGAGATACGGTTCCATTGCTGTTGCCACAGGTTCAGGCAACATAAAGCTTATGTTGCTGTTTGAAGAGACTCCGAAGGATGGAATGCGTCTTAAAGGAAATACATTCCTCTACAACAATAAAAAAAAGTTCGGGTATTTCATCACATCTTTTGAAACAGCGGGAGGAGATCTCGACCTTCGATCAATACTTCTTTACGATACGGAATCTGCTGTTTCGGCAATCTCAAAAAACGGAGGCGTGAAGATTGAAGGTATGGTGAAAAACAGTGAGGGCAGATTTGTTAAAGTGTTTGAATTCGGCTCCCTGGTCCCCGTATCTTTTCCCGAAGAGGTCGATAATGTTGAAAAAAATGGCAACACTCTCGCTGAGGAGGATGAGGTCAACAGAATCTCAGAGCTAGAAAAAGAAAATGAAAAGCTGAAAAAAGAGATCGAGAATCTTCAGAACCTGATAGAACTCTACGAGGAGGATACAAAGAAACGATCAGGATTCATGGGATTTTTCAGGAAATTCTTTAAATGATGAGGATCACACTTCTCGGAACCGGCTCTTCCGCAGGAACACCTCAACTCCTGTGCGGATGTCCTGTATGCCTTTCGGAAAACAGAAAAAATATGAGGACACGGTTCTCTATTCTTATAGAAACCGGAAGAAAAACAATTCTTGTCGATGCTCCCGCAGAACTCAGGCTCCAACTACTTAGTGCAGGGGTCAAACATATCGATGCAGTCTGGCTTACACATGCCCACAGCGATCATATGGCCGGGATCGACGACCTGAGGATGTTCGCATTCAGAAATCGTGCTCCACTTCCTTTCTACGGAATGAAGCACACTCTGGAAGCCATGCAAGGTCGCTTCGAGTACATGTTCGAAGAGAACGGCTACTGTGAAATCCCTTTCCTGGAGCCTCTTGAAATCAAACAAAAACCCGTTTTTTTCTCCGGATTGAAGCTCGAACCCATAGTTCACGCTCACGGTGACATCGACGTTGCCAGTTTCCGCCTCGGAAACTTTGCATTTCTTGCCGATTTCAGTGAACTGACCCCATCGGAAAAAAGCAAGCTTGAAGGTCTGGACTGCCTTGTTATCAGCACAACCGTCCAATATGAACATCATAAACACATGCAGCTCTCAGACGTTCTGGCCCTTGTCCAGGAGCTTTCTCCCAAGAGGACTGTTCTCACCCACATGAACCATCATTTCGATTACGAAAAGCTTGAGAAGAGCCTTCCCCTCGGAGTTGAACCCGGTTTCGACGGAATGGAGATCGAGGTTTGAAAAGGCATTGGTTAACTTTAAAATTTGATTTTTATTTATGTATTATTACATTTATAGAATAAAAGAGAAATATTGGAGAATAATATGAAAAAATACATTGCACTTCTTTTGATTATTTCGCTGGCCCACGGCTGCGCATCTTCAAACGGAGATGCAAAAAGGCGGTCATCCGAGACATCCTCCTCTGAGTACGGGAGTAAAATGCCTACAGCAAAAGGGGGCGGCATACAATATGACCCGGAAAAATATATAATTAAGAAATACGATACGAACAGAGACAAGAAACCTGATCGATTCACCATTTTTGAAAAGGTCAAGGATGGAGAACCCCGAATTTTTGCAAAGCAAATGGATCTTAACAGTGACGGAAAAATCGATGTCTGGAGATTCTACGACAAGAAGGGATCGGTAATGAAGGAGGAGCTTGATGTCGATTTTGACGGCAATGTTGACGAGGTTGATTTCTACCTCAACGGAATAATCATTCGCAGAGAACTTGACTCCCAGTTCGATGAAAAAACCGACATCTGGAAATACTACGATGAGAAAGGGAACCTGAACCGCCTTGAAGAGGACCAGAATTACGACGGAACTCCTGATTACTGGGAGTATTACGCAAACAACGTGATAACCAGGATAGAAAAAGATACGGATATGGACGGCAAGGCCGACATTTTCAAGCGCCAGGGAGACATCTCTTTTTCACCTATCATCAAGACAGACGAGCGTTTCGTATCAGAAGAAGAAGTTAAACCTGAGAAGAAGGGTTCTGCCGAAGTTCCTGACACGGACACAGCCGCTCCTGTGAGCGAAGGTGAGCCTTCTGCTGAGGTAAAAACTCAGACAGATGAAGACCTGCCTTCGGCAAAACCGATCGACACAGAAACAAGCGATACGAACTCTCAGCAAACAGAAGTACCGGATCAGGACAACTTCTGATTCAAGAAGTATCCTACAATTCTGGTCTGAATCCTATTCCCTGAAAATTCATAAAAGATTATTTTTTTAGCACGATAAATCTTTCCATCTCATAACATCAGTTTTACAAATGGGCAACTTGAATTACATAAAAAAGAGTCAACCGCAAAAAAAGGATCTTTACCGAAACAAGATCCGATTCAGAGAGCTTGATTTGTAAAGAAAATTTACACAAATTGAAATTGGTAACATTTTTTTAATCAGTAATCTTGATTAATGTATTGATTTTACTATATTTAGGTCTGGCACGAAGTTTGCTTTTTTGTGATTCGCTGATTATTGACCTTTTTAGGAGTTGAAAATGAAAAAAGACATAAAGCCGGCAGACGGCAAATTGATGGTATTCATCCCGGGAATGGGAGCCATCACATCAACTGTGCTTACAGGTATCTTTAACATCAGGAAGGGACTTGCGGAACCCACCGGATCGCTCACGCAGATGGGCCACATCCGTCTTGGAAAACGTACAGACAACAACAGTCCCCGCATAAAGGACTTCGTTCCCCTGGCAAGCATCGACAATCTTGAATTCGCCGGATGGGATATCTTCGAAGAAAACATGTACGAAGCTGCAAAGAGAGCTGATGTAGTACGCAGGGAACACCTTGAGCCGGTCAAGGAGGAGCTCGAAGCGATCACACCGATGGCTGCTGTATTCTCCAAAGAGTACGTAAAAAATATCGACGGCACCAACATCAAGAAGGGTGCAAACCACATGGAGCTTGCAAAACAGCTCATGGAAGATATGAAAAAGACCATGGAGGAGAGAGGAGCCGACCGTGGTGTCATGGTATGGAATGCCTCCACAGAGGTTTACAAGAAGCCTTCCGAAATTCACGAGTCTCTTGAAAACTTCGAAAAAGCTCTCGTTGAAAATCATCCTGACATCGCTCCTTCCCAGATCTATGCATATGCTGCACTCAGCCTTGGAATTCCTTTCGTAAACGGAGCTCCGAACCTAACAGTCGACATCAAAGCCATCCAGGAACTTGCTGCAAAGAACAAGGTTCCGATAGCCGGAAAGGACTGGAAAACAGGCCAGACTCTCATGAAGACAATCCTCGGACCGGGACTCAAGACACGTCTTCTCGGTCTCAACGGATGGTTCTCCACCAACATTCTCGGAAACAGGGACGGCGAAGTACTTGACAACCCGGATGCATTCAAGACAAAGGAGGTTTCCAAGCTCTCCGTTCTCGACACGATGCTTGAGCCCGACAAATATCCGACACTTTACGGCGACTACTACCACAAGGTAAGAATCAATTACTATCCGCCACGTGGCGACGAGAAAGAAGCCTGGGACAACATCGATATTTTCGGCTGGCTTGGAATGCCCATGCAGATCAAGGTCAACTTCCTCTGCAGGGACTCTATTCTTGCGGCACCTGTTGTTCTCGATACTCTTCTTTTCATCGACCTTGCAAGCAGAGCCGGTTTCTACGGAATCCAGGAGTGGATGAGCTTCTACTTCAAGTCACCGATGGTTGCCGAAGGGCTCTATCCGGAACACGACATCTTCATCCAGCAGACAAAACTGAAAAACACTCTTCGCTACATGATGGGTGAGGAACTCATCACTCATCTTGGAAACGAGTACTACGACTACATGAAAGAGTAATTTTTCCCTTTGCCGATTTTCCATTGGGGGGGCGCTTCGGCGTCCCCTTTTTTATTGTTTCGACTCGATCAAACAACTTCCCCAAACCAAAACTGATGTCGAAACTACATAAAAAAGCCGACACGAAAGCCAAAAAACTCTTAGAACAGGCTTTCGTAAAAAGACTGTTTCTCACTCAAATAACCTCACTCAGTCGTAGTTTCAATGCTTTTCCCAACAAACGCGAGTCACGTCAGACAGTGAAGATCAATCAACTTCGTCTCAATTGACGCGTGATCCTCAAATGTTATGGATTTTTTTTGATCTTATTTCTTGATTTTTCTTCTTTCCCATGTATCATTAAGCTCGATTTTATGCTCTGTTTATTATAAGGAGATGAGAGATGAAGGAAGGAATCCATCCTAAACTTAACGAAATAACTGTTACATGTTCCTGTGGAAACGAAATAAAGACCCGTTCAGTAAAGAAAGGGGACTACACAACAGAAGTCTGCTCAGCCTGCCATCCGTTCTACACCGGAAAGCAGAAGATCATGGATACTGCCGGTAGGATTGAGAAGTTCAAAGCTAAATACAAAGGCAGCTACATTAAGAAGTAAGAATTGGTACACACCATTCTTATACGAAATTCAGACACCGTCAACCGGAAGAATTTTTCCGGTTGCCGGTGTTTTTTTGCTTCCGGGCATTCCGCCCTCTTTCGTTCGAATACCGTTTCACGGATCGGATCCAAACCGTTTTCACATCTTTAGCTTACCCACATACTTTCCATAGGATCTTTGCCGGTAATAGCCGGGACTCCGTCAGTTGGAACATTTATGTTTTCCAGCTTGATGAGGAGAGCGGGAATACGAAGGATAGCAATTGTTCATATAAATAGGGAGAAGAAAAATGCTGAATATAAAAAGTAAACTTGAAGAGGTCTACAACAAGTATCTCGAACTGGAGAAAAATCTCTCAAAACCTGAAATTATTTCGGATATTAAAAAATTCGCAAAACTTTCCCAG
Organism: uncultured bacterium; assembly: GCA_942492635.1. Taxonomy (GTDB): domain Bacteria; phylum UBP6; class UBA1177; order UBA1177; family CALOFP01; genus CALOFP01. The sequence goes on along the minus strand of CALOFP010000002.1, from coordinate 121,272 downwards.
GAGTACTCTCACCTTAAAGAGATTTCCGAGAAGTACAAGGAGTGGGAAGGTATAGAGCAGGAGATCATAGACCAGAAGGAGATGATGAAAGAGGAGAAAGATCATGATCTTATTGAAATGATCAAGGAGGAACTTCCTCTCCTCGAAAGCAAATTCGAAGAACTGGAAAACGAACTCCAGATTCTACTGCTCCCGAAAGATCCTCTGGATGCAAAGAATGCAATTCTCGAAATCAGAGCCGGAACAGGAGGCGACGAAGCAACACTCTTCGCTGCCGAGGTTTACCGTATGTACTCTCGCTATTCAGAAGCCAACGGATGGAAAATCGAACAGCTCTCGATCAGCGAACAGGAAGGCGGCGGAATCAAGGAGGTTGTGGCGAACCTTATCGGCAACGGCGTTTACGGAAGATTAAAGTATGAGGGCGGAGTTCACCGAGTGCAGAGAGTTCCTGCGACTGAAAGCCAGGGACGTATCCACACCTCGGCCATTACGGTAGCCGTCCTGCCTGAAGCCGACGAGGTGGATGAAATCAAGATCGAGGAAAAGGATCTGAAAGTCGACGTTTATCGTGCAAGCGGTGCCGGCGGTCAGCACGTCAACACGACCGATTCGGCTGTACGTATAACCCACCTTCCCTCAGGAATAGTTGTGGCCATGCAGGACGAACGTTCACAGATCCAGAACCGTATCAAGGCAATGAAAATTCTTCAGTCCAAACTTCTCCAGAGAGAACAGGAGATGCAGGCGGCAGCAATATCTTCCCAGAGAAAAACACTTGTTGGAAGCGGAGACAGGTCCGAGAAGATCAGGACCTACAACTTCCCCCAAGGCAGGGTTACAGATCACAGAATATCCCTGACACTCTACCGCCTCACTGAAGTTATGGAAGGAAGTCTGGATATGGTTATTGATCCTCTGGTCACATGGCAGAACGCAGAACTTCTCAAAGAGAGTCTCTGATAGAATGCTGATTTTTGAAATTCTGGACCTGAAGACAAGGGAACTTTCCGAAGTCTCCCCTACCCCTCGACTAGATGCGGATATTCTATTTCGTTTCGTCAGCGGTTTCTCAAGGACAGATATCATTATCAAGAACAGGGATGCCGTTTCTCCGGAAATCGAGGAAAAATTTTCAATACTTATCGATAAACGGAAGGATGGTGTCCCCGTCGCCTACATAACGGGAGAAAGGGAGTTTTTTGAAGACACCTTCGTCGTCAACCCAAACGTTCTAATCCCCAGACCGGAAACGGAATTCCTAGTTGAAAAGGCTATCCGACTGGGAAAAGAATCAGGAAAACGGTCAATTGCAATGCTCGATCTCTGCACAGGCTCAGGATGCATAGGAATATCCGTATTCAAACATCTTGCGGGAAAAATCACGTTTGCCGACATTTCGACTGAAGCGCTCACCGTTGCAGAAGAGAACTTCAACAGAATTATTCCAGGCAGAATCGGCGATGCGACGTTCATGAAGACAGATCTCTTTTCAGAAATTGACGGAAATTTCGATCTGATCACAACAAATCCGCCCTACATCAGCGCACCGGATATGATAGATGTTCGGATAGGCTCGACTCGATTCGAACCGGAATTGGCTCTTGCAGGCGGAGAAAGCGGGTTCGAAATTCCGGAAAAGATAATCCGCTCGGCCGGACTCCATCTTCGCACCGGAGGACATCTCATAATGGAGCTGGGGTACGACGGAGCGGAAAAGGTTGAAGAGTTGTCAATTTCCGATCTCGACCTTATTGAGTTCGTCTCCGACCTTCAGGGAATCAGACGTCATGCTGTGTGGGTGAAAAAGCCTAAAAATTGATTTTGCAGCTACCGCTTTCTACAATAGATTGAATTTTCCCAGGAGTTGTTCATGTCCCATACAATAGAAATTCTAATTGTTGACGATCGCCCGGAAAATCTATTGGCTCTGGAGAGTCTTCTTGAGGATGAAGATTACACTCTCGTATCATCCCTTTCCGGTAACGAGGCTCTCTCAAGGACGCTTGAACATGATTTCGCCCTGATAATTCTGGATGTCCAGATGCCGGAAATGGACGGCTTTGAAACTGCGGAACTCCTCCGCGGCGCAGAGAAAACCAGATTTATCCCAATTATCTTCGTGACTGCGATAAGCAAGGAACGCCATTTTGTTTTCAAAGGCTATGAATCCGGTGCCGTAGACTACATATTCAAACCTATTGAGCCTGACATTTTAAAAACCAAAGTTCGTTTTTTTGCCGACTACCACCGCCAAAAGTTGGAATTACAGAATAAGAATCGCCAACTTTTCGAAACGGTAAAAAATCTGGAACATGCATTATCGGAGATAAAACGGTTATCCGGACTTCTTCCTATCTGCGCCTCCTGCAAAAAAATCCGTGACGACAAGGGATACTGGCACCAGGTTGAGGTTTACATCAAAGAACACAGCGACGCCTCCTTCAGCCACAGTCTCTGCCCCGAATGCATGAAAAAACTCTATCCCAAACTGGCGGACAAGATTTCCCCGCATGATGATGAAGAATCCGGATAGCCCGGAGTAAAGGAATTAACCATGTGTGCAATATCCGTATTCGACAGAAAAATCAAACTCTTCTCCTTCGATCTCTGGGAAACCGTAATCAAGGAGGATGAGGAATTTGAGAGAACCATAAGAAGAGGTGATTTTCTTGCGAAAAAACTCGAAATTCAATCCTCCATTGTTCATCAGGCATTGAAAGATCTTGCCGTGATATCCAGGAAGGTTTACAGAACCGAAATGAGGACGCTTTTGACTATAGAACGTGTCAACTACCTGCTGGACCTTCTCGAGAAGAGTCTTTCGGAAGAAGAGAAAAAGGAGATCGAAAAGTATTTCAGCGAGGTAAGCCTTCACCTTCAACCGCCTCTCATTGAAGGTGTTTCATCCTTTCTCAAACTTCTCAAAAGTCACGGTGTGAAGATCACTATGATTTCCGATACCGGATACACGAAGGGAAAGGATATGCGGAAACTTCTTACAAACCACGGAATTGTACATTTTTTCGACGCATTCATCTTCTCTGATGAGGAACGAACCGCAAAACCAAGCGCACACATGTTCAAACGCATAGAATCTCAATTTCCAGAGATCGATCCCGAATCCATGGTTCACATGGGAGACAATCCGGCAACAGATATTCTCGGAGCAGTAAAGAGAGGTTGGAATGCAATCCTTTTCCGGCGAGATATTCAGGAAGTTTCACAGCTCAATATTCCCGAAGATGTTCCCTTCGTCAACAGTTATGAAGAACTTGCAAATTGTGTGAAACCGATTTTCTATTAATCGATCGTTTTCAAAAAGAGACCACGGATCTCTTCTTCTCCAATTTTTCTGGAGATTCAGAAGAATAAACGGAAAATGTTTTTCTTTTTAAATGCTCCGAAAAGCTGTTTCCGGAAAACAATGCTGAAAAGCTGAATCTTCTACAGTCCTCAGATAACTTTCAAAGAAAGTAGAAAGCATCTCTATCCCACTTTCTTAAACAAATAAATACTTGTGAATTTCACAGGCTCATGTAATATCTACAAAAAATGTTCTGAATGACAGGAGGAGATATGAAGACGAAACAGTGGACTCTTGATGAGGTTAGAGAAACCTTTCTCAAGTTCTTTGAAAACAAGGGACATACGGTTGTGGACAGCGCCCCTCTGCTTCCCGCCGAAGACAAGACACTTCTCTTCACAAACGCAGGAATGAATCAGTTCAAGAACGTCTTTACCGGAATGGAAAAACGCTCATACACCCGCGCCACTTCGGCACAGAAATGCGTCAGGGCGGGAGGAAAACATAACGACCTTGAGAATGTGGGATTTACAGATCGCCACCACACTTTTTTCGAGATGCTCGGCAACTTCTCCTTCGGTGACTACTTCAAGGAAGGTGCCATCAAATACTGCTGGGAGCTCATCACCGAGGTTTTCAAGCTGGAAAAGGAAAGACTCTACGTTACCGTTTTCCGTGACGACGATGAGGCATACGACCTCTGGAAAGACATGATGGGAGTTCCCGAAAGCCGTATTTTCCGTCTCGGCGAGAAGGACAACTTCTGGTCCATGGGCGATACCGGTCCCTGCGGTCCCTGCTCCGAAATTCATTACGACATGTGGGACAACTACGAAAGTCAGGAACACATTATAGACGGAGAACCGGACTGGGACTGCGGCCGTTTCGTTGAGATATGGAACCTTGTTTTCATGCAGTTCAACCGAGATGAAAACGGAAAGATGACTCCCCTTCCGAAACCGAGTATCGATACTGGAATGGGTTTGGAGAGAATTACAGCCGCACTTAACGGTGTTACATCCAACTACGATGTGGACATCTTCGTAAACCTGATCGAATATATTCGATCCCTTCTGGACAGGAAAACGGATCCTTCGCTCAGCTCGAGTTTCCGGGTTATTGCGGACCACGCCCGCTCCACAACCTTCCTGATTGCGGATTCCATCACCCCGTCAAACGAGGGGCGAGGCTACGTTCTCAGGAGAATCATGAGGCGTGCTATCAGGCACGGTCACAAACTGGGCTTTTCCGAGAATTTTTTCTACCGTGTCTGCATGAAGGTGATCGAGCTTATGGGACACCACTATCCGGAGATCATTCAGCAGAAGGATATGATCAAGAACATCGTCTTCGAAGAGGAAAAGAGATTCCGCCAGACGCTAGACAAGGGATTGCAGCTTCTCGAGACAGGTGTCGACAAGGCTATCGAAGCGGGTGAGAAGAAACTCGCCGGAGAACTCGTTTTCAAGCTCTACGACACATACGGCTTTCCGCCTGATCTCACTCAGAACATTCTGGATGAGAGAAATTTCTCCTACGATACCGATGGCTACAAAAAGGCCATGGAGGAACAGCAGAGGAAAGGACGTTCCAGCTGGAGCGGATCACTGGAGGAAAAGAAAAACCTCGCAGCTACGGTCCTTCAGGAGGACGGTTTCGAAATCAACAACTTCGAAGGATACGACAAGGCTGAACTCGACGGTGAAATTCTCGCTCTTTTCAACGAAAATCTCGACAGAATCGATTCCGCCGAAGCGGGACTCAACGCATATGCGCTTGTATCCCCGCTTCTATTCTATGCAGAAGCCGGCGGGCAGGTTGCCGATTTCGGGCATATGGAAAGAGATTCAGAAAAAGTTGCGGATGTTACAAACTGCCTGAAAATAGGCGAATACAGAATCGTAAAAATCCATACGGAGACAGCGATCACCGTCGGAATGAAGGTAAAACAGCTTCTTGATGAAGAGCGTCGTATGTCGATAAAGAAGAATCACAGTGCAACCCACATTCTTCACCACTGCCTCAAGGCCGTCGTCGGAAAGCACGCAAACCAGGCAGGAAGTCTTGTAACACCGGAAAGACTCCGTTTCGACTTTAACCACTATGCTCCCCTTACAAACAGCGAAATTCTCGAGATCGAGCAGCGCGTGAACAGAATGATCCAGGGGAACCTCAATGTCTGTACGGCTGTATCCTCCATAGAACAGGCAAAGAAAGAGGGTGCGACAGCTCTCTTCGGTGAAAAGTACGGTGAGACTGTGCGTGTTGTTTCGATGGGAGACAGCAAGGAGCTTTGCGGCGGAACTCACGTTAAATACTCCGGTGAAATCGGATTTTTCTCAATTCTGAAAGAGGAGGGAATCGCGGCTGGAGTTCGTCGTATTGAGGCTGTAACGGGAATGGAAGCTGTAAATATCTATCAGAAAACCGATGAAACTCTCTACCAGGCAGCAGCATCTCTCGGCGTGGACAAATTCACTCTTCCCTCGACAGTTGAAAAAGTGAAAGAACAGAACAAAACACTCACCAAAGAAATTGAAGAGCTTCGCGCCAAGGTTGCCGCAATGGAAGCAGACTCCATAAAGCCTCTTATCGAAAAGGATGGCATTGAGATTTATGTGATTAATTCAGGAAAGGGAAGAAAAGAGTCCGTCTCTCTTTCTGACGGTCTTAAATCCAAAGTGAAGGACGGCCTTTTCATAATCACTGGAGTTGAGAAGGGCAAGGCACTTGCAATCATCTCCTCGGCAGGAAAAGCTAAGGAGACCTACAATGCGGGTGAAATTCTTAGAAAACTTCTTTCCGAATTCGACGGAAAGGGAGGCGGTAGAAAGGATATGGCCCAGGGCGGTGCCCCTTCTATCGATTTCAACATCTGGAAAAACAAGGTTGTTGAAATAATCAACTCCCAGTCCTGATTTCACTTTCAATTATCTGATCCCTTGAGATAACGACACAGCCATTTTTCCCAAGAGTTTCCAACGAATTCAAATCACTGATACAGTTCCTTTCAACATCAAGCTCCCTGAGATGATCAAGAGTAACAAGACCTTTCACATCATGGATCCGATTTCCCTTTAGAAGAAGATCAGTCAATGAAGAGAGTCCCTCAAGTCCCTTCACATCATCAATCCTGTTTTCATTGAGGTATAGCTTGTGAAGTTTTTGCATCCCTTTGAGCGGCTGAAGATTGTTGACCCGATTTTCCGCAAGATTGAGAACCTCTAGATTCACAAGCTTTTCCAGAGGAGCAATATTTTCAATCCGGTTTTCTCCAAGAGAAAGATCCCGGAGAGCAACTAGTTTCGATATCGGGGAAATATCCTCGATCATATTTTCGGCAATGGAGAGATCTGCAAGTTTTTCCATATCCTGAAGTGGGGAAAGGTCGGATATTTTATTCTCCCAGAGAGTGAGAGTCCTGAGCTCCCTCATGTTTCTGAGGGGTGAAATATCCATGATTTCGTTTTTACTTAGTGACAACCAGGTCATTCCTCCCAGCTGTTCCAGCGGAGTCAGATCTTTAATACTGTTTCCACTCAGATCCAGTTCCTCGAGTTTGGTCAGCTTTGAAAGCGCTGAAATATCATCAATCCGATTTTCCGAAAGATTCAGCTGCCTGAGATTGATCAGATTTTCGATGCCGGAAATTGATTCGAGACCTTCTCCTCTCAAATTAAGCTTTTCGATTGAAAGTAATGTTGATTTTTCAACACTCCCGAATTCTTCCAGAATGAATTTTTCTAGCGAGGGATCGAATCGAACGGATTGAATATCTTCATAATCATCCGACGGGCAAGCTGACTCTCTGGTATTGGTAGAAATCATTGAATCCAGTTTTTTCTCTTTCTCGGAAATGACTTTCTCAAGAGCCATCTTCTCCTTCGACCAAGTCTCATACTTCGATTCCATCTCCTGCCTCATCTTTGATATAACTTCATCCTTCTCTTCAACAGAGTTGAGAAGAGTTTTTCGCTTTCGAGTAGCTGCGGTTCGCTCTTTTTTGAGTTCATTTTTAAGCTCCCTTATTTCAAGAAGGAGCTCTTCTTTTGTTTTTTGCCTGCTTTCGCCCATTTTGTCCTCCGAATTAGAAAAGAATCACAACACCCATTTTAGTATAATAGATGTATCATTATTGTCAATTTGTCATTTGTTATAATTCTCCGAACAACATCCTCTATAACTCAAACGACAAATTTTAACCCACCGAAAACACAAATTGTTGAAAAATGAAAAGATCTCTACAGCCTTACTGAAAAAGCAGGCGAGTTTTTAACTTGACAAATTAGAATTCTTGATTATCTTAGTGCTGTTCTTTGGGAGAAGCTGGAGTATGAACAAGCTATATATTGCGGACATAGAAGAGTCTCTGAAAAGCGAGCCGGTTGAAGCCGGTTTAGAAGGAGAAAAGTTCAATTACGATTATGAACTTGGTGAGTATGACATTACACTCTCCTACTATCGTGCAGGCAAAACTCTCTGTCTGAAACTTGAAGGTGAATACGATATTAAAGCGTTCTGCGGAAGATGCGGTGATGCCGTTGTGGCATCGATACCCTTTTCCGAGGATTTTTTCATTTTCCCTGAGAACAACGATGAAGATGCGGACTACACCTACTCCGGAGATAGAATAGATGTGGAGCCCTATTTTCGTGAAGCTATAGTTATCAACACTCCCGACAGAATCATCTGCGATGAAGATTGCAGAGGAAGGTGTCCCCTCTGCGGACAGAACCTTAACGACGGTGAGTGCAGTTGTATAAATCAATCCAAATGATATCATAGGTAAAAAAGGAGGCTAACATGGCAGTTCCAAAGAGGAAAAATTCTCGAATGAGATCAAGAAAACGTAGAGGCGGACACGCAAAGTTCAGCCCTGTAAGAGCTATCACATGTCCGAAGTGCAGCGAGCTTATGGCTCCTCACCGCATCTGTCCTTCCTGTGGACACTACAGGGGCAAGGATGTAATGCACCTCGAAGAGGCTGAATAATAGACAAATGCCTTCTTCGACCATCATCGTAGATGGTATGGGGGGAGACACCTCTCCCGAAATAAATGTTGAAGCTGCACATTCCATATGTTCATCGCATAAGGATATCAACATCATTTTATCAGGCAGGGAAAAAGAAATTTTTTCCTGCCTGAAATCTTTTGGGCCAATTCCACAAAATCTTGAAATTGTCAACTGTGACGAATCTATCTCAATGGAGGACTCTCCAGCGGAATCATTTCGCTCAAAACCTGATTCTTCCATACACAAGGGCATCTCGCTCCTGAAGGAGGGTAAAGGCGACGCATTCTACTCAACCGGCAACACAGGAGCCGTTGTTGCAGCATCCTACTTCATCCTGGGACTAATAGACGGAATATCCAGACCCGCCCTCTCGATCCTTTTTCCCGCTCACAACGGGAGAAAAATCGTCCTCCTTGACCTTGGGGCTACAGTGGACGCAAAAGCCTCTCACCTCAAGGACTTTGCCCTAATGGGCAGTGAATTTTCCAAGATAGCAACAGGAAAATCCAATCCCGAAGTTTCTATCCTTAGTGTCGGGAAGGAGCAGATAAAAGGCAAGTCAACAGTCCTTAGGGCTGCTGAAAAAATCGCGCCAATAGTTAATTACGCAGGCTTTGTCGAGGGCAACAACCTTTTCGACGATCCAGCTTTCGACGTCGTTGTTACCGACGGATTCACAGGAAATATCCTGCTAAAAACTCTCGAGGGCTTATCTGAGACGCTTCTAACGCTAATTAAAGAAAACTCCCGAAAAAGTATCTGGTTCAGGCTCTACACATTTCTTTTCCGGCACGCGCTAACTTCCCAGCTTTCCAGGTTCGACTACTCACTTTATGGTGCCGGGCTGCTGCTGGGGCCTAAAAAACTTATCGGGATCGGCCACGGAAGAAGCAATGTATCGGCTTTCAAAACGGGAATTCTCTCACTGCACAGATACGTTTCTGAAGGATTTAACGAAAAATTCGTTGAACAGGTAAAAGCCGGAACTCAGAGATAGTTTTTAACTACTTCCCACACATAATCCAGACTAGAAAAAGGTTTAAGGAGATAGTCCGAGGCTCCGTTTTTAAGAGATGCTATCGTATTTTCAATAGAGAGCATGCCCGTCATTACAATTACATCAAGATCAGGATAGAGCTTCTTGCTCTCCCTGAGAAGATCTATCCCGCTCAATCCGGGCATAACCACATCGGTAATTACCAGTGAGTAATCCCCATTCTTTTTCAACAGCTCTAGGGCATCCTCACCTGTAAGAGCTATCTCCACCTCCACTCCTTTGAGATAGAAAAAGTTCTTGATAGATTTTGCAAGATTGAACTCATCTTCTACGACTAGAATTTTTTTCATTTCATTACCCTGCTTTTTGGAAAAACTAACTGACAAACCACCCCTGAATCTGCCTCCGACCTGTTGGAAACCATAATCTTGCCACAGTAACCGTTTACTATCACAAGAGCATTTGTGAGCCCAAGTCCAAGCCCCTCCGCTTCTTCCTTTGTGGAATAAAAAGGATCAAAGCAGTGAGCCAGCTCTCTTTCGCCCATCCTTCGTCCATTGTTTTCAATACGGATGAAGAGTGAGTCTCCTGCCTCGTCAAGAGAGATCTGAATCTTCCCTCTATCCAATCCTTCGGTTCTGCGTATTGCATAGATTGCATTTTCAAAAACTATATAGAAGAGGTTGACAAAATCTTCCAGATCGACATTAAGAACGCTATCAACCACAGCAGGATCAAAACTTGTATCGATATCGATCTGGGCGGTCATGAATTTTAAACGGCCCAGGATTTCAACAACAAGAGCATTCAAACGTACAGAATTAAAACACTTTACTCGCCCTCCAGAAGGAATCGACCCGACAGTTCTCAGGTATCGCATATTCTGTTCCAGCTGTGATATGGACTCCTTTTGCCCGTCAAGACTTTCCTCAACCATTGAAACAATCTCTTTCATCTTTTTGTCTGAATGCACCGCACGGTCGGCACGAAGATAGTCGACAAGATGCCTGAAACCATAGATTAGAAGTTCGTGTGTATTTTTTACAACGGTAAGCGGATTGTTTATGTGGTGCGTGAGATAGGCAATGTATCTCGCTTCAGAAGACATATGTCGTCCCATCTTTTTACATGTCGATTCCACTGTAAGTATGAAGAACGATCCGAAGGAACGATAGTAATAGGACAGGGCATTTCCAGCATCGTCAACTCTCCCGACAGACACTTTGCAGCTCTTAATCTTTCGCCAAATTCTGCTCGAAGCGATATCTTCAATAGAGCTTGGAATACCAGTTCCATTTGAAAAGAAGAGGGCTGCAGATTCGTTGTAGTTGAGAACCTTTCCATTTGAATCAACCACAAGGGCCGGAATGGAAAGAAGACTGAGATTGTAATCAAGATCTTCGAATTCCTGCCCCCTGGGGAAGGAACTATCCTGCGGCTCCATATATCCCATTTTATCTCCAATAAGAAAAAAACAACATTTAAATTAAATTATACACATGATAGCCGCCCCCATACTGTTGTCAAGTTTCCCTGGTGAGAGAAGTAAAGAGCTCAAAATGGCTGGTTGCAGGAAAAAGATCAAGAATGGCAATTCTTTTCAGACGAAACCCGTGCTTTTTCAAAACATCATAATCTCTAACAAAAGTTGCCGGATCACATGATATATAGATCATTTCTGAAATATCTGCAGCACACACTCTATCAACAACTTTTTTCCCCATACCACTCCTTGGTGGATCTACAACGTACAGATCCGCAGGAGGAAAGCTCTTCTCTCTGGAAACATCACACTTCTCAATACGCGCCTTCTTCCCTAAATTTATCCTGAAGTTCCTAACAGCCATAGGACCGCACTCCATGCCGAAAACATCAACACCAAGATCCGATGCAAATTTTGAAAAGAGACCTACACCGCAAAACAGATCAACCATGGTTTCAGGCTGAACCTTCTCCATCTCCTGTAGAAAGAGAGAGACCAGAGCTTCTGCAGCTTTCTCTGAAGACTGAAAAAAGCTTCCCCTGGAAACATGAAAGCTCTTCCCGAAAACATATTTGTCTATCGCATTTTCTTTCGGCAGCCATTTTCCGGTGTCAACCGAAAGCTCAAACTGAACTTCAGCATCCCCAAACCCTTCTGCGTTTTCCCGCACTACTCTGTTCAGCTCTGGATGCATGAGAGGACAGCTCTCGAAGGGAACATGTTCGTGGGACATTCTCCTTCGAAAACCAGGGAGACCTTCCCTTATGGAAACCTTCGCCCTACTTCTGGTTCCGAACTCTCCAATTGAGAGAAATTCAACAGGGACACCGATAGCGTCTCCCTTCTGCCTGAAGAGATCCTCAAGAATGGATTTTTTAACATCAACCTGAGCCAGGTAATCCATATGAAGCAGAGAACAACCTCCGCACCGTGTAAAAAGGGGACAGACCGGCCCCCTACGCCTTAATGACGGTTCTACGACATCAAAGTCGCTCACCCTGAAATGACTCTTCTCTTTCTGGAAAGAATCGAAAGAAATCAGCTCCCCCGGAATTGTGTAGGGAACAAAAAAGGTTTTACCCTCAGCCCACCCCAGACCGTCTCCTGAGGAAATTACCTTCTCAATTTTTAACTTCACACCTATCCTTTTTTCTGTTTCTCATCCTCTTTTTTTTCCTCTTTTTTCGGTTTCGGCCAACCTACGAAATTACCGTCATCGTCAAGAAGTTCGGGAAAAGTTGTCACAAAGGTATCCTTCCACTCCTTCAACGGGAAACGTCCATCTTTGAAAAACTTGGTGATGTACTTCAGCCGTTCTTCATGGGAAATTACCTTGTAATGAATTGTCAATTTCTCAAGCATTCCGAGAAGCTGACCGTCATTAAAACTTTTAGCTCCCGATTCAACGGCCCGTTTCACAGCCTTATTCTTCCAGGATAACTTCATCTTCTTGTCGTAGTTTTCAATCGCCTGAATCTTCTTCAGAGCCCGAATCCACCCTTTATAGGTATTCTTTTCCTCAGCTTTTTTCCAGATATTTTTATATTTTCCCGCGGCAATATTCTCGTTGCACTGTCTTTCAAGCTCTATAAGAGTTTTATCGTTGGGAAAATTCGAACGCAGAGCTATAAGAATATTCTTCGCCTTCCGAAACTCCCCTTTTTTCACCAGCTGAATTGCCTGAGCCCTTTTGTCGACCTTTTTTTCCGAACAACTTACAGCGCAAGCAAAAATTGATAATAAAAGTACGAAAATTAACAACCATCTTTTCATAACGACCTCCTCCAAATGTTGATTAAACAACAACCATGTTAAATTACTGGAACAATGAAGTCAAAAAAAAAGTGGGGGCCAAGCCCCCACTCTCAAAAAAAAGAACAAATCCATTTTAAAATTCAGCACCACCCGAAAGCATCATCGTCAGAAAACCCTCGTTAGTCTTTCCCTTAGCCACATCAGCAGCGGGCTGAACCATCAGGGTAACTCCGGCATAGCTTCTAACCTTTTCGAGCTCTTTTGCAAAGAGATTAAGTCCGGCACCGATACGCATTGCCGCATTGTCACTGTTGAAGGTTGCATCCAGGTATCTGTCGGCACTCTCATTTTTGTAAAGCCCTTTGAAGTAGTCAATTCTCAGAGAGACCTGAAGTTTTTCAAGATAATCGTGTTTGAATTTAAAATTGTAGGCAGGCATGAAGTGAAGGAACATTGAACTGTTGGGCTTTAACTTGTAATCGTCACTTACAAGGTGAAAGTTGGCCATATCAAAAGAGAAGAGAGCCTCGACACCTATTTCGTGAGAAAACTTCGCCGCCACGCCATAGGAAAAGAAAGACATGTCTTTTCCCTTTCCGCCTTCTTTGACATAGTAATCACTTCTGGATTGGAATGACGCATAAGCCGTAATCATTTCACTCTCGTAGCCTGCTCTTCCATAGAACCCGAAAGAACGATCGGAATATGAGAAATTTGTAGAGAGATCATTTCCTCCCACCATAAGCCTTGCTGCAATCTTGCCGGGACCGACGGGGTATGAACCACCTATTGACAATCCGCCTTCGGTTTCAGGAAGGACGCCCTCTACAACCAGAAGACTTCTGGTTCCGAATGGAGTACCAACGACAACATCAAGATTCTGATATCTATCGGCGATACCGTATTCGGGGATAAGATTTCCCGCCTTGATATCGATCATATCGAAAAGGGATACTCCTCCAAAAATTTCATAGGGAAGAATCTTTGCCTTTACAGCTCCAGGATTCTCAACAACTTCACCGTAATAATTCTCGGAAACCAGGGGATTGAATATAACCTCCTGGCTGAGGAGATGGTTGCCTGTTCTAACGTTAACAGTCGCCTTGGCCTTTACTACACGACCCATGTACTGCGCTCCGATAATACCCTCATCAACGCCCCCGAATCGTACCTGCTGCTCTTTTTTATCTGAATCCTTATACTTTCCGTAAAGATAGAATCCGCCCTTCACCAGAATTACCGGCTTAAAACCCTTGGAGTCACCTTTAGGCTCAACGGCCTTCTCATCCAGCTTTTTTTCCGGAGCTCCAAGGAGCTCTCCTACCGACTCTTCCTTTGGAGACTCCTCCACCTTCTTCTCTTCCTCAAGAAGATCTTCTACGGACTCCACCTTCTTCTCTTCCTTCTTCTCTTCGAGGGGATCCCCGCTCTTGGACTCTTCATCTTCAAAGGATTCCTCCTTTTCCGTCTCCTCAGTGCCAGCCTCTTCCGTTCCCGTCTCCTCGAAATCTTCCTCATCTTCAAAATCGTCAGCAAAAACAGTCGATGAAATTAAAAAAAGAAAAATTAAAATAATTGATAGATTTTTTCTAATCATAAGCCGCCTCCAAACTAAAGTGGACTATAAAAAACTAATATAATTTGCTAAATTTCGTCATCTCAAAATATTTCATGTAAAATTAAAATTCAAGTTTTTTTTCAAAACGCATAAAAATTGGGGGCGAAAGTTGCAACTATCCCATGTTTATGGTACATTAGCCTGTTTTTTTGAGGAGGCATGTATGAAAAAAATACCTATTCTTTTCGCTATGATAACAATTCTGTTTTTAGGATGTTCAAGTAAAAACGGTTCGAAAAATGAAACATCGAAACCTGAACCTTTGAAAATAACCGATCGGGTTATCATGGAAACAACCGAAGGCTCAATAACCCTGGGGCTTTACTGCAACGCTATGCCCGTCACCTGCAATAACTTCAAAAGGTATATTTCCGAAGGATTTTACAAAGGACTTGTATTCCACCGTGTTATTGACGGCTTCATGATCCAGGGGGGTGGATTCACAGCCGACCTTCAGCAGAAAAAAGGCCATGAACCAATCAGTCTGGAGACCTCTCCCCACATATCCCATAAGGCATTCACCCTGTCGATGGCGAGAACGATGGATCCGCACAGCGCCACATCTCAATTTTTCATAACTGTTGCAGACACACCCCATCTAGACGCAAGGAAAGATCGGAAAACACCCAACGGTTATGCCGCATTCGGCATAGTGATCGAGGGAAAGGAGATCGTTAAAAAGATAGCAGGAGTAAAAACAAATTCACAGAAAGGACACAGGGATGTTCCGGCAACACCTGTAACAATCAAAAATGTAACACTCAAGAGGTAATCACCATGAAGCACACTGTATATCGGGAAGCCTTTTTCTCTGCGGCACATCATTTGAGAAACTACAACGGAAAATGCGAGAATATTCACGGTCACAACTGGAGAGTCAGAGTGAGCGTATCCTCCGGAGCACTTGACAGCGACGGATTCGTTATCGATTTCAAACTGCTGGATAAGATTATCAACATGATCCTGGACCGGCTTGACCACCACGACATAAATGAAGTGTCCCCTTTCGACAAAATCAACCCTACGGCTGAAAACATATCTCTTTTCATACTCGAGGAGGCGGACAGATCGGTCAAGGAGATCAGAAACGATCTCTATGTGAGTCAGGTTGACGTATGGGAATCGGAAAAGTCGTGCGCTTCCGTCGAGGTTTAAGGTGAAACTGAGGGAAAACGTCGCTGTTGTCATTGAAAACAGGGACGGACTGATTCTTGTCGGAGAACGCAGGGATATGGATGGAGCCTGGCAACTTCCGCAGGGAGGTGTTGACGAGGGGGAAACTCCTGAAGAGGCCATGTGGCGTGAACTTTTTGAAGAGACCGGCATAGAGGCCGATAATGTGGTTCTATCTGCCGTAACAGAACCAATAAACTACCTTTTCCCCCGAACCGTTTCGTGGAAAAGAAATGACGGCAAATCTTTCGACGGCCAGCAGCAGCGCTACTTCCATCTGCTTCTCAAGGAAGATGTCCGGCCTCGCGAATCCGATGAATTCAGTCATTTCAGATGGGTTCCCAGAAAAACAGTCCTCGAAATGATAGTAGAGTTTAAAAAAGCCGCCTACATAGAGGCCTTTCATCAGCTTTTCGGAGAGAAAGAACAATGAAAAAATTTCTAAAAAGGAAGATATTTAAAATTCTTCTTATTTCGGGATTAATCGTGTCAATCCTCTCTACTGCCGGCCTCCTTGCCGGCTACGCCTACATAAAGGGTCAAATACCGAAAATCGACACGATCGCCGACTACAAACCGGATGCCGGCACCAAGGTTTACTCATACGACGGTGAGCTGATCGCCGAGTTTTACGATGACAATAAAAGAAACATCGTTCCGGTAAACAAGATTCCCAAGCTTCTCAAACAGGCCTTCGTCGCCGGAGAGGATTCGGAATTCTACACCCACAGCGGAGTAAACTTTCTGGCTATGGCCAAGGCAGCCGTCCGTTGGGCTCTCACCGGAGTAAAGCAGGGTGGAAGCACCATAACCCAGCAGCTAGCAAAAGCATTTCTTCCCTCCAAGGAACGAACCGTCAAAAGGAAGATCCGGGACATCGTTCTCGCAATTGAGCTGGAAAAACATCTGAAAAAGGAAGAGATCCTCTATCTCTACCTCAACGAAATCTATCTGGGAAGCGGCTCCTATGGCGTTGAGACCGCATCCCGAACATACTTCAGCAAACATGTCTGGGAACTCTCGATTGATGAAATGGCCATACTCGCAGGACTTCCAAAATTTCCAGGACAGGCCTCACCTCTCGTCAATCCGAAAAAAACTCTTCGAAGACGAAACTACGTGCTGAAGAGAATGTTCGAGGAGAAATTCATCTCTGAGAAAGAGTACCTTGAGGCGAAGAAAAAGCCGATAAAAGTCAATCCACAGAAGGAGCTATTTCTGGACAAGGCTCCATACTTCTCGGAAAAAATCCGTAGGTATCTGCAGAACGATATCGTCTACACGGGTGTGGATTTCGAAGCTGAGTATGATGTATACACTGAAGAAGCGGAGCGCATGAAACGGAAGGATCGTTACCTCTGCAGGCAAAAGAAGAACGAAAAGGAGAAGCTCCGCTGCTTTCAGAGGTGTTACCGGAATCAGATGCTCTACCGGAGGGGACTCACTGTCTACACAACCGTCGACATGAGGGCAACCCGCTTTGCCCACGAGGCGATGTTCATGGGCATGAGGGCACTCACTGTCAGGCAGGGATACTCCGGACCACTATACCGGATCAACATCAAAAAAGAACTTGATGCCTATTTGAAAAAGCACAGGGAAGAGTTCGGGAAAGTCTCATCCGAAAACATCATGAGAGGCAAGTTCTATCAGGGTGTGGTCACAAAATCCGGAGACAAAAGGGCCACTGTCCGAGTAGGAGATGTTGTTGCACCTCTCTACCTCGAAGATATCTGGTGGGCAAAACCCTACAAGCCCGAAGGCGGTTATTCCCCGGTCAATCGGGTTTCGGACGTTCTAGCTCCGGGCGATGTAATCATGGTTCACGCCACGGACAACCCTGGGACAAGAGATCCGTACGACCACAGGAGATTCGACAAGCCTCTTCCGAAAAAATTCCGGTTTGTTCTGGAACAGAAACCCCGCTCCCAGGGAGCCATCATCGTCAAGGATCCTTATTCCGGATACGTTCTCGCGCTAATGGGAGGAAACGACTTCGAACAGAGCGAACTAGACCGCACAACCCAGTCAATCCGCCAGCCGGGGTCTGCGATAAAGCCCCTGTTCTTTGCCGTAGCTCTGGATAAGTACGACTACACATCAGCCTCCCGGGTAAGCAACGAAATCATTCCCTCTACAGGCCACATGGCCATGAATCACGATGTATGGCAGGTCGGTGGAAAAACTACATTCCGTGAGGCCCTTGTTCACTCGATGAATCTGCCGTCACAGCACATTCTCAAGGACATAGGAATCGCAAATGGAATAAATGGATTGAAAAAGCTGGGAATTCACAGCCCGATAAAAAGAGAGCTCGGCAGTGTTCTCGGATCCAGCGAACTTACGATGGATGAGATAACCGATGCATACGCCCACTTTCCAAACAGAGGGATGAAACCCCACACAACGAATATCAGAACAATCTACGACAAAAACGGAAACCTCATAGAGGACAACACCGTCTACTACGACCCCTTCCTTACATGCCCGGAGAAAATTTCACGCCTGCTTCACTTCTGCGGAAGAAAGGAGGAGCACAACCTGTCGGAAGAGTCGGCCTACATCATGACAAAAATTCTTGAAGACGCCGTCCAACACGGAACAGGAGCTCAGGCTGCATCCATAAAACGCCATATCGGCGGAAAAACAGGAACAACGAACGACTACGTCGACGCATGGTTTATCGGCTTCTCACCGGAGATAGTAACGGGTGTATGGGTCGGGAACGACCTCCCCTCAAACTCTCTGGGAAGAGGAGAATACGGAGGAAAGGCGGCACTACCAATCTGGAAGGACTTCATGCAGCGCTATCTTTGGAATTTTCCGAAAAGTGAATTTCCAAAACCCGAAAATGTCGTCATGATGCGGGTCGACAAGAATAATGGAAGCCCATCAGAATCAGGAGTTCCCATGTTCTTCACAAAGGGAACCGAACCAAAAGCGGAAGAAGAAAAGGAAGACATCATAGATCCCAACGACGTAGTAAAGGGACTGTTCTGATTTGCGAAAGGTGACGCTCCTTTTAACACTGCTTCTTTTAACAATATCCATTGAAGCGAATGAAACAAAGGAGAAGATCGCCATATCGATTTTCTACGACAGCAGTTACAGAGAGTTCTCGACCGACTTCATAGAAAAGCTCAAGAGAAGTTTCAGAGGAAAAGTCGAACGTATTCATGCCGTTGAAAAAAGCGACCTCAGCAACCCCAAACGACTTGCAGCAATCAGCGAAGAGTTGCCTCCGATAGTTGTCACCATAGGGAACACCCCTGTTAGACTCTTTTTCAAACTCCGGCATAAGAAATTTGTTCTGATCTCTCTATTTTTCAACGAGAAAAGCAGACCCGAACGGCCGAACTTCTTTTACATATCCCCTTTTCTCACGGCGGATGCAAAGCTGAACCTTATCGAATCGCACCTCTCGGGAGTTAAGAGTGTTGTCTTTTTCTCCACCCCGAACATTCCGGTCAGCAAAAAGGAGTTCATCGACAGACGAAATATCTTTGTCGAGAACATTTCCGAGGGAAGTCAAATCTTTTCAGCTCTTAAAAAAAGATCGGCTTCGGGAGACCCTACGCTTTTCGTAATGCCGGAAGACAACCTTCTCGAGTACTCGCCAGGTGTTATCCGCAAATTCATCAAGGAAACAATCAACCGTCAGGTGGTATTTTTCGGATTTCGGAAAGAGTATGCCCGTTACGGATTTTTAATGAACTATCACATCCCGTCAATGAGCTATATACAGGCACTTCTCATTCAGATTCAGAAGATCAGGTTTCGTCAAATTCCCGAAAAAATTGTTATGCCGGAGCACTTTCTCTACGTGAACGAGAAACTGCTTAATGAGGCTAATATTTCAATAACAAACAGGGGTTACAAACTGAAAAAGGTATCCAACCTATGAGAAAGAGCGGCATCATCACACTTTTGCTTGCCATTCTGGGTGGCCTGACCGGATACGTAATCGCAAGCGGAACATTTGCCTCCTACTTCGACAGCCAGAACCGTATAAAGGACAGCATCGTACTCCAGAACATGAAGGAGAACATGCTTGTCGACATATCGCTTGCCAACCGGGATGAGCTGGAAAAAAAGATAGACTCATACCTCAACGACCCAGCATTTTTCGATGTTGAGGGAATATTTGTCGAAAGGAAAGGCGGGAGCAGGTTCCTCCTGTCCAGGTTCAAGGACGATCTGGTAGAAAAAAACGTTCAAAGCACCCTTTCTGAAATTCTCTCAAACCCTGCTCCGATGAAGGGCTCATTCTCCAGGCCCGGAAAGGAAAATTCGATAATATACTATGTTCATCGCAGGGAGATACCCGCGAGAAACATTCTTCCAGGGAAGGTTTCGAGAAACAATGCCTACACATTCGGATTTATAAAGAACAACAGCTACGCACAAATCCGGCAAAACAACTTTGCAATGACCATCGGCTGGATCGTATCGGGCACAGTAATGCTGATCTCGTTTCTCTTCAACATCGTCAGCACTTACCGAATAGATGAGGAAAAAAGAAAACTATCAATCTGTATCGACGATATTTTCAACAACCGTGCGGCCAACTTCTCGCTGGACAACCCGTTCAGGGATGAGATCATTAAGATCGTCGGACTGTTCAATGAAAACAACGACCTTCTCAAAAGAATTTCCATTTCGGACGAAAAGATGCAGCTTCTTGAAAAGCAGAACAGGGATCTTCTTGTTCGTGTGGACAGTTCGACCCGTGAACTGAAGGAACTTTCAACTCAGCGACTCAAGCTGGAACACACCATTCAGACCCTCTCATCTCGAATCAGAAACTTTGTGGAGATACAGCGCGAAAAACTTTGGGACTGTCTTCAGTCTGTGGACAAGGTTCAGAACCACGGTATTTTCCCTGTGATTTCATTTCATTCCGACCTTCCGGCATTGGAAAGGGAAACATCTGAAATCATATCTCTGGCCGACGAACTATCCACCATATGGGACAAGAAGGAGACGATCCAGAATTTCGTAACCCAGCTTCCTTCACAAATTTCCGACCTTGCATCTCTTCACGAGAAGGAGAGAATACTTCATAAGCTGAAGGGCGTCTACCGCTCTTCGGTCAGGGCAGGAGAGGGTTCAGAGGAGCTGCAGCAAATATGTGGAGCTCTTGAAAAGAACCTTGATGACATAAAGGTTTTGGCCATGAAGAACCGTCTTCTCATCTCACAAAGCTACAAGGCATTCATGGAAAAGACCGGAGCTCTAAGAAAAAGAGTGGATGCAGGTGACCCGGTAAATATTGACGATATCGACGGAGTTCACCACTCATACCGTGTGACCCTTGCAAGTTTCAGGGATTTTGTGGACGCCATATCTCTTTCCGCGGGAGAGATTCAGTTCAGGCCCGTAACAGGCAACTTCAACGACACGAAGGAGCTGACTGAAGAACTGATCAAGGAAATCGAAACCTTGAGAAACAGTGCTGAAGAGAGGGAGAAAACAGCATCATCCACTGCTGAAAAGGGCGTAGACGTTCTGAACCAGACAATAGAACTCTACTATCGCTACATCGTAAATTTCAACAGGGATCTCTTCCAGTCTAACATATCCAAAAGCAAGCAATCCCTGCAGCTGATGAACAACATGCAGGAGTGGCACAACAACCTTGCTCACACCATCAACGAGCTTCAAACACTTTCCGAAGAGATAACCAGGGAGATATATTGATGGGTAAGCGCTCAATACTTAAAAACAGTCTCGTACTGATCTCACTGACCATGCTCTCAAGGGTCCTCGGGCTTGTCCGGGAAATAGTCAGAGCTTCATTTCTCGGTACGAGCGGACTTTCGGATGCATTTGCAATAGGTTTTCAGATTCCCAATCTCCTGAGACGTCTCTTTGCAGAGGGAAGCATAGCCGTGGCCTTTGTCCCGACATTCAAAGGCTATCTTCTTGAAGGAGAGAGTAAGAAGATAAAGGAGTTCCTCAACTCCCTCTTCACATTCCTGACATTTCTTCTCTCAGTAACCGTTGTGGCAGCAATAATTATTACACCTGAAATAATTTCGTTTTTCTATTCATCCCTGCCTGAAGCAACACACAGCGAAACCGTACTGCTCACTAGATTCATGTTTCCCTTTCTCGCCTTCGTCTCAGTCGCGGCGCTGTTTCAGGGAGTGCTCAATGCAAAAGGAATCTTCGGACCTTCGGGATTCGTTCCCATTCTTCTGAACGTATCAATCATATCATCAACCCTGATTCTATCCCCATACATGGAAAATCCTGCCAGGGCGATGGCTACAGGTGTACTCATAGGAGGAGCTCTGCAAGCCCTGTTTCAACTCCCCTTCGTACTTCGTCAGGGATACCGATTCGGTTTTGTTCCCTTGAAAATAGCCTTCTGCGATCCCGGGACAAGGAAGGTTCTTCGCCTTGTAGCACCTACCGTTGTCGGCATGGCGGCATATCAGATAAACATTCTAGCCTCCTCCGTCATCGCCGTTGGAGCCGGAGAAGGTGTGGTTTCCTCACTTCAATTTTCAAACCGCCTTCTCGAGCTGCTGCTGGGAGTTTTCGCCGTCTCTCTCGGAACAGTCATTCTCACAGAACTGGCGGACAACGCCAAGAAGAAGATGTGGGACAGCTTCTGCAATCACCTATCCTTCGCCCTCAAGCTGATCGCTCTGGTAACGATTCCAGCAACCTTCTACGCCGCAATCCATACGCAGGAGATCATAACGCTTTTATTCAGGTTCAAGGAGTTTGACGCAAGATCGGTTGCCATTACAGCAAACGCCTTCTTCTTCCACCTTCTCGGACTCTTTTTCGTTGCAGCGAACAGGATAATCTCGCCGGCTTTCTACGCCATGGAGGATTCCAAGAGTCCAACTTTCGCCGGAATCATCTCCGTTATCGTAAACATAGGCTTCGCTGTGGCCCTCTCGGGTTTCATGAAAGGTGGGGGAATAGCGCTGGCTGGAAGTATAGCGGCCCTGTTCAACTCGATTCTTCTTCTCTATTTCCTTGCGAAAAAGAGGGAAACCAGACTGGGGCCATCCATAATCTCGACAGCGACTTATATCATCAAACTTTCTTTCATCTCGCTTTTGATTTCATTCGGCCTCAGCGCCATAAAAGGACCGATCTTTCAAATTTTCTCGAAAATACCCTTCAAGTTGGGTTCGACGGGACTCCCCCTTCTCGTAACATTCACCCTTTTTTCGGGAGCCCTTTTCCTGATATTGCTTATAACTAAGGATCAACAGATAACCCACATAACAAACAGCTTAAAAAGGAGAGCAGGATGGAAAAAGTAAAACTTTTGATTATCGGTGCAGGTCCTGGCGGATACGTGGCTGCAATAAGAGCGGCGCAACTCGGTCTCGACCCTGTCGTCATCGAAAAGAGCGAACTCGGCGGGACATGCCTGAACTGGGGATGTATTCCGACAAAGGCTCTCATAGCCGCAACCGAGGCATTGGAATCTGCGAAATCCGCTTCCGCCTTCGGAATCAAGGCAGATCCGACTTTCGACTGGAAGGAGGTGGTAGACCATGCAAGGAACACGGTAGTTAAGAATAGAATGGGCGTGGAATTTCTTTTTAAGAAAAATAAAATCCGTCTTGTAAAAGGAGAGGCAAAATTCACTGGAGACAGAACTGTCACTGTTGCCGAAAATGAATTCGAAGCAGACAACATCATAATTGCCACAGGATCCCGTGTAAGAAACCTGCCACACATAGAGGTTGACGGAAAAGATATTGTCGGGAGCGACGAGGCTCTCTTTTTCGACACTCTTCCAAAATCGATAGCCATCCTCGGAGGAGGAGTTATCGGTTGCGAATTCGCCTACATCTTCAACGCCTTCGGCTCCGAGGTACAGATCGTAGAGGCCATGGATCGCATAATCCCTTTCGAGGACAAGGATTCATCGAAGGAACTGCAAAAAGAGTTCAAAAAGAAGAAGATAAAGATCCACACGAAAACCTTCGTGGAAAAAGTTGAAAAGGTAGGTGGAAAGATGGTTCTGACCACTGCTGCCGGAAAAACTATCGAAGCGGACACCCTTCTCAGTGCAATCGGCAGAAGTCCGAACACCGAAAAAATAGGCCTTGAAAATACCGGCATAACCACAGACGAAAAGGGTTTCATCAAAGTTGATGAAAATCTGGAAACATCCGTGAAGGGCGTTTATGCGATCGGTGACATCATCGCTACCCCGATGCTTGCCCACACAGCTGAACATGAGGGAATATCCGTAGTTGAAAGCCTTGCAGGAATCGAGCATCACGCCATCGACTACAACCTCAACCCCGGCTGCATCTACTGTCAGCCCTCGATCGCATCCGTCGGCTACACAGAAGATGCAGCAAAAGAGAAGGGAATTGAAGTTAAAATCGGAAAATTCCCATTCACGGCAAACGGCAAGGCGGTTGCCTCCAATCACACCAAGGGATTCGTGAAGGTAATCATCGATGCAGAGGATCACAAATTGCTTGGGGTTCACATCGTGGGACATGCAGCGACAGACCTCATCAGCGAGTTCCTGCCTGCAATGTCAATGGGGGCCAAAGCCGAGGATATCGTAAGTGCAATTCATCCCCATCCAACCCTGTCGGAAGCAAGCCTTGAAGCGGTTCTCGACGCACTCGGAAGGGCTCTCCATATCTAACCGAAATCATCGAACTTCATTTAACAATTATTTACCCAATTTCCTTGAAATTTAGAGTTTAAAGTGTTAAAGTCATGCTGCCAAAAGGTTTCATTAGTTTTCTATTATATTTAGGAGGAACATATGGCAGCAAAAGGCTATGTTGAAATCTCGACAGAAGGGTGCAAAGGCTGCGGTCTCTGCATTGAGTTCTGTCCTGTAAAGTGTCTTGAACTGAATATGTCAGACACCAACTCTTTCGGTCTTCCCTACGCAAAAATGAAAGAGGAGACTTGCATTGGTTGTGGAAACTGCGGTGTTATCTGTCCCGACGCGGCAATAACAGTTTACCGCAAGGCTAACTAACAAGAGGAGGTTAAAGTGGCTGATATCAAATTTATGAAAGGAAATGAGGCTCTTGCTGAAGCAGCCATCAGAGCCGGCATGAACGGTTACTTCGGATACCCCATCACTCCTCAGTCTGAGGTTGTAGAGTATCTTGCCCGTGAAGAACCGAAGCACAATTACGTTCTTCTTCAGGCAGAAAGCGAAGTTGCTTCCGTAAACATGCTTTACGGTGCAGCAGGAACAGGTGCGCGCTGCATGACTACAACTTCCTCACCGGGATACTCCCTCATGCAGGAAGGTGTTAGCTACATCGCATGCGCAGAGCTTCCCTGCGTTTTCGCTAACATTCAGAGAGGCGGTCCCGGACTCGGAACCATCCAGGCAAGCCAGGGTGACTACTTCCAGGCCGTAAAGGGCGGCGGACACGGAGACTACCGTCTCATCGTTCTCGCTCCGAACTCGGTTCAGGAGATGGTCGACCACACTCTCCTCGCGTTCGACATTGCGGACAAGTACCTTAATCCAGTACTTATTCTCTCCGACGGTTCCATCGGTCAGATGATGGAGAAGGTTGTTCTTCCCGAGCCGAGGGAGTTCAAACCCACAGAATCCTACCGTGCCGAAAAACCGTGGGCAACCATGGGCAAAACAGACGGCCGTGACGGAAACATCGTTACATCTCTCTACATCCAGTCCGAGGATATGGAGGAGAAGAACCACAAACTCCAGGCAAAGTACAAAGTTATCGAAGATAACGAAGTACGCTACGAAGAGTACCATCTTGACGATGCAGAGATCGTTATCTCCGCATTCGGCGTAACCTCCAGAATCTGCAAAAAGGTTGTCGACCTTGCAAGAGCTGAAGGCATCAAGATCGGTCTTCTTCGTCCTATCACCCTCTGGCCTTTCCCGACAGCAAAGTTCAACGAACTTGCCGAAAAGGAAAGCGTAAATCACTTCTACTCAATCGAGATGAGTGTAGGACAGATGGTTGAGGACATCCGTCTCACCGTAAACGGCAGAAAGCCTGTCGACTACTACGGCAGAACTGGCGGAATCATCCCGACCGCTGAGGAGATTTTGGATCACATCAAAAAGAGCATGTAAGGGGGAGATAAGATGAGAGAAGGATACAAGGTAGTTTATCAGAGGCCGAGCACCCTCCGTGATAAAAGAATGCACTACTGTCCTGGCTGTATGCACTCCACCATCCACAAACTCATAATGGAAGTTGTGGAAGAGATGGGCATCCAGAACGACACAGTGGGAGTATGTCCGGTAGGCTGCTCCGTTTTCGCATACGACTATATGAACATCGACATGCAGGAAGCTGCTCACGGCCGTGCTGCCGCAGTGGCAACAGGCATCAAGAGAATGCTTCCCGACAAATACGTATTCAGCTACCAGGGTGACGGCGACCTTGCCGCCATCGGAACAGCTGAAACAATTCACGCCTGCAACCGTGGTGAAAACTTCACTTTCTTCTTTGTAAACAACGGAATCTACGGTATGACCGGTGGACAGATGGCTCCTACGACTCTTGCGGGTCAGAAAACAGCCACATCTCCCTACGGCAGAGATCCGAAAAAGGTAGGTATGCCGATGAAGATGGCTGAACTCGTCGCCAACTTCCCCGGTGTCGCCTACTCCGCACGTATCGGTGTAGATACTCCGGCAAACGCCAGAAAGGCTAAGAAGACCATCAGAGAGGCTTTCGAAAGACAGGAGAAGGGACTCGGAACAACATTCCTCGAGTTCGCGGCAAACTGTCCTTCAGGATGGAAGTGCTCACCGGTACAGTCTCTTGAGTGGATTAAGGAGAGTGTTCACTCCTACTTCCCTCTCGGCGTTTATAAAGATGTAGAAAAAGAAGAGAAATAGGAGGCAGGCATGTTACAGGAAATGATTTTCGCCGGATTCGGCGGGCAGGGTGTTCTCTCCATGGGAAAACTTCTCGCCTACGCTGCAATGAAGGAAGGTAAAGAGGTCAGCTGGATGCCATCCTACGGACCTGAGATGAGAGGCGGTACAGCAAACTGTATGGTCAACATCTCCGACCAGCCTATCTCCAGCCCCGTTGTCCAGGCATACGACGTAGCGGTTGTTTTCAACCTTCCGTCACTCAAGAAGTTCGAGCCGCTGGTAAAGAAGGGCGGAATTCTCATCTGGGAATCCAGCACCATAAAGGAGGCTCCTACAAGAGACGACATCAGGGTTTTCGCAATCCCTGCCATCGAGAAGGCTTCCAACGAAATCGGAAACCTCAAGGTTATGAACATGATAACCCTCGGTGCCCTCATCGGAGCAAACCCGATGGTTAAACCCGAATCACTTGTTAAGGCTCTGGAAGATACACTTCCACCGCGTCACCACAAGCTTATTCCGGTTAACGAAAAGGCTATCAAGCTTGGAATGAGTCTCGTTTAGTCGACTCTCTTCCAATCTTTTCAGGGGAGCTTCGGCTCCCCTTTTTTTTTGGGTAAAAATTTCAGATCCCGATAATAATCCGCAGCTACTTCTTCACAATAATTCTTTTCAACTACTCTGAAAATGTTTTGATCAGCCTGTGATGTTTTCTCTGTCAGGCAGGAGTAAAAAGCATATTGAATAATGGTATTTGCATTTACCCAGAAATTGTTTTCTCTGAAGAAAAGATATTAATGAACGGCTTCTCTTTTGTTTCATCATAAAAAAGATTTCCAGCGAATTATTGAAAAGTTCAACTCCTCGACAAATTCATTTAAGTCACACAACTCAATAAAATCTGAAAGTTATCTTCGTCCCGAGATCACATTCACCCTCTTATCCTTTTATGTACTGATAGCGGAGAGAAAAGATTCTGAGGATGCAACCTGAACTTTTTTGAAATCATACAAGAGATGCTATTCGCACCATTAGTAGTATTGAAGCAGGAAAGTAGTAATGGTGGCAGTAAATATCGAAATAGACTTCTTCAAACCGTCTCGTACTTGGTACCTGTAGCGACTTCCGCAAGATTAAATGTCTGTGAGCACATTCCGCTCAACTGGTTGAGGATGTCTATGTAGAAAACGGATGCGTCGTTGTTGCAAGCGTTTGTCCTTACCCGCTCGAAGTGATCGAGCTTGGCGTCCTTCACCATCTTCTTAATGCGCCTTTTCTTGGATTCCGCATTCTCCATGAAGGAATCTCCACTGACTCCTCCCTTGAAAAGAGCGATTGTTTCATCATAGAAGCTGCAATTCTCTTCAACAATCGTATTGATCGCATTTCTCGCATTCTGTGACACCTTGAGCCCCTTCCTGGATATCCTGTCGTACAGTTTTGAAATGTTTTCGATGAAGTCCGCATACTTTTCGAGACTATGGGCAAATTCCATGTAACCACCTACAAGAACTGCATCCTCCCTGGACATCGATTTGGAGCTGAGAGTCAGCAGGAACTCACTGATCATCTTTTTGTACTCATCAATAACTCTCTCGTCGGCGAGAACCTTATCACAGATTGCAGGAACGTCGTCTTTTTCCATATCGATACGGTGAACCAGCTGGGCGTTTTTCCTCACCATTTCAGCCATCACGATCAGCTCCTTCTCTGACTCGGCGATTCCGAGTGATGGCGTCGAAATGAGGTTGTAGTTGATATGCGAAAACTGAACCGCCTTGATGGTCTCCTTCTGCTTCGGTTCACGAATTATCTTTTCACACAGCCTGGCCAGGAAAGGAACGAGGGGAATGAAAATAAGAACGTTCGTGATGTTGAAAAGTGAGTGCGCCATGGCTATGTGCTGCCCGATATAGGGCATCGACCCTATCTTTCCTCCGTATTTGGCCGCCTCCGCTGCGCTGTTAACCATGAAGTTTGCATCTCCGGGGACAAGATGATCTATGAGGGATGTAAACGGAACAAATACTACAAGCATAATCAAGACACCCAGAGTGTTAAATAGTGTATGGGCCAGGGCGGCACGCTTCGCGTGGTGGTTTGCTCCTATACTTGCGAGAATGGCGGTAATGGTGGTTCCGATGTTGTCTCCAAGTATGAGGGCTACAGCTCCTTCAAAATTGAGAAGTCCCTGTGATGCGAGAGCGATTGTAATTCCTATAGTTGCTGAGCTTGACTGCACCGCTACAGTTGTAAGTGTTCCGACACATACCCCGAGCAGGATCGAAAGGAAGCTGCTACCATCAACCAGGGTGAAGAAGTGAATGAAATCTTCTGATTCCCTGAGGGGAGCAAACCCGTTTTTCATCGTCTGCATTCCTAGAAAAAGAATACCGAAGCCGAAGACAATCTCGCCGAAATATCGCCACTGATCCTTTTTTGAGAAGAAGCGGATCAGGACACCGACTCCGATAAGAGGCATGGCGAACTTGACGATTTTTAGAGTTACGATCCATCCAGTAACCGTCGTTCCTATGTTTGCCCCGAGAACGACCCCTATCGCCTGCTGAAGATTCATGAGTGTTGCGTTTACGAATCCCACTGTCATAACCGTAGTGGCAGAACTCGACTGAATCACTGCGGTAACAACAAAACCTACAAAAACTGCAACAAATCGGTTTGCCGTGAGTATTCCGAGAACCTTCCTTAACTTTTCTCCAGCAACTT
This sequence comes from uncultured bacterium, assembly GCA_942492635.1. Classification (GTDB taxonomy): domain Bacteria; phylum UBP6; class UBA1177; order UBA1177; family CALOFP01; genus CALOFP01. The sequence continues at coordinate 92,362 of CALOFP010000002.1, read as the reverse complement.
TCTGCATACCCTCCGACATGGTCTTCATGCCCATAAGGAAGAGGCCGAGGCCGCCGAGAGTCTGAAAGATTACCATTTTCCAATCCATGCATATCTCCGTAAAAATTTTATTAACAAAAAGCGCCTCTTTATATTTGCGCAGCGTTAACCCTTTGTGAAGGTTATGTTAGGATTTCGTTAAGAATGGAAAAATCGAATTATTTCTATTCGCACGTTGCTTTCTACAATCAGCAATTTGTTGACTTATAAGCGTTTATAATGTAATTTTTAAGGCATTTTAAATAGGGGGAAAAAATGAAAGAGCCCGCTGTCGTTACTGTCGTTCTTCCCGACGGAAAAACGGTTGAGGAAACAATAGACGAACCTACATCTCTAAAGGTCATTTCAGAACGCCACGCCTCCGGTTTCCGATTCCCCATCCTCGGAGCCCGGGTAAACAACCGTATAACCGAACTCTCCGCAATAGTTGACTCCAACTGTACAGTTGAGTTCCTCACTATCGAACAGAGAGACGGGAAACGTTTTTACATAAGAAGCATGTTCTTCGTCCTGATAAAGTCGGCCAAGGAGATGTTTCCCCATGCAAAATTGCATATTGATTACAGCATCGGCAACGGTTACTACTGCTACTTCGAAGGTCTTGAATGGATCAAGGCCGAAGAGGTTGAAGAGCTTGAGAGAAGAATGCGTGATATAGTGAAAAGCGACATGGCGTTCATCCGCAAGGAGTATCCTACTCAGAAGGTTGTGGATCTTTTCAAGAAGAGCGGAATGGAAGACAAGGCAAGGCTCTTTGAGACAAGAACAACAGAAAAGTCCAGCATCTACATGCTGGGAGACACTATAAACTACTTCTACGGCTATCTTGCTCCATCAACAGGCGTACTTACTAAATTCAAACTGACCTACTACAACAGGGGGATAATTCTTCTTCTTCCAGACATGAAAGATCCCACTCAGCTTCCCGCATTCAACGACAGTCCCAAGTTTTTCAACATCATCACGGAGAACAACCGCTGGCTTGACATTCTTGGACTGGACAACTGCGCCAAGCTCAACGAAGCAATCAGATCAGGCAAAGAGCGTGAAATCATTCTTGTAGCCGAATCGCTGCACGAAAAAAAGCTGGCTATGCTTGCGGATGAAATTTATCGCCGAAAGAGGGTCCTTAAAATCATCTCAATTGCCGGGCCGAGTTCATCGGGAAAGACAACCACAGCCAAGAGACTTTCCAACCAGCTCAGGGTTAACGGCTTCAAACCGTTTCTCATCTCTCTCGACGACTACTTTGTTGACAGGGACGATACACCCCTTGATGCTGATGGAAAAAACGATTTTGAATGTCTTGAAGCCATAAACGTACCGCTTTTTAACCAGCACCTCAACACCCTCATGGCTGGAGGCGAAGTTGAATTTCCACGTTACAACTTCAAGACCGGCAAAAGCGAGAAAAGCGGTAAAAACTTCTGGCTCCCCGAGAACGGCATAATCATTGTGGAAGGAATACACGGATTGAACCCCAACCTCTACCGTGACGTGCCGGCCCATCACATATACAAAATTTACGTAAGCGCACTGACCCAACTTAATATCGACCATCACAACAGAATCCCTACAACCGATTCCAGAATGCTTCGCAGAATCGTAAGGGACGCAAGCTTCAGAAACCATAACGCTCAGGACACTATTGCACGATGGCCTTCGGTAAGACGAGGTGAAGAGAGAAACATTTTCCCATTCCAGGAGATGGCGGACATGATGTTCAACTCTAGCCTGGTCTACGAATTCAGCATACTGAAACACAACGCCATGCCTCTTCTTCAGGAAATTTCCGAGACAGCCAGAGAATATTCCGAAGCTCGCAGACTCATAAAATTCCTCTCCTTCTTCGAGGAGATGAACCAGGATTTCGTACCATTCAACTCAATATTGCGTGAATTTATTGGAAAATCTATCTTTGACTATTAGAGCAGATATGAAAAAATTACCGATCCTTATTCTCCCGTTCCTTCTCCTATCTTTTTCCGGATTTAATCTAAAAGCTGCTACTCCTCTTCCTCTTGCCGGAAAAGAGAAAAAGAGCGAGCTTCCTTCAGCAGAGAAATCTATCGAACAAATTCTATATCCTATGGAGGTCATTGAGTCTGATGAAATTGCCGCATCAGGAATCACATCAATAAACACCCTTCTTCAATACTTGAGCGGATTTATCAACACAACGGATTACGATCGCCTCAACAGCGGAATATCATTCAGGACACAGTCCCCCTTTGGAGAAAACACTGTTGTTTCTATAGACGGCAAACCTTTTTCCCACATCGGAACAGGTAGTTCCCCCGTCCAAACCCTACCTATAACCGTCTCCCAGATTAAGCGGATAGAGATAATCCGTACATTCGGAACACCCTGCCTCGGAACATCTCATCCCGGAGGAGTTTTAAACATCGTCACCAAGAAACCTTGGGACGAACATTTCTTTACAGGGAAAATCGGAGCCGAAAGTTACGGGAAAGGAATAGTCTCCCTATCCACTTCAGGTGAGGCAGGACCACTGAACTACTCAACTCATATCTCTTTTCAGGACCAGAGTGATATCCTGCTGCCCGACAAACATCTCTACATCAAGGAAAATCAGCAGCCTGTTAGAATCAACGGCTCTTTTCTGTGGAGGAAAAAAAGTTGGCAGACCGGTGGTTCAATCTACTACTACACGACCCGGCCGACTTTTGAAAAAGACTTTAAATCCTCAATCCTATTCCATCCCGAATTCATCCGAAACACATATGTCGATGAAATAAGCGGAGCGAATCTGAACGGAGAATTGACACTCAAATCATCAAAACTATCCGGACAAATCTCCTATCGCAGTATCCGAAGCAACCTTGTAGGTGGAACTGATTCGATTTACCACGGAAAGGAGATCAGATCGGACATCAACTGGGAAATGGCTCACTTTCTATTCAAAAACAACAAAATATCTCTTTCGGCCTCTCAAATAAGCAGTTTTCTATACCCCTATGAAAAGTCCTACTTTGACAAAAATCAAAAATATCTTTCCGACATAGTCGAGCAACTTTCATTCTCAGACACATTCAGAATATCACCGGATCTGATAGTTCATGTAGGCAGCAAGGTCTCCATTCTGAACAATCCATCGACTGTACTTCAATCTCACAATGCTACACTTTCATGGAAACCGGGATCATTCGGGTTTCGACTTCTAGGCGGCTATACAGAAGCTTTAAAGCCTCTGGAAGAGAGACATCTCCTATTTACATCTACTGACGGCAGATCCATATCCGGAATCGACACCCCTGTAAGATCAAATCATATGCATGCCGCCTTCGGTCTGGATTTTTTCGGCACCTTTCTCAAAACATCTTCGACTATCACTTACTACTCCGAGAGAGATGTTTCTATCCCGACTCCGGTAGAGTGTGAAGACGGTGAGAAGTCCTGCTTTGAACTTCCCTCTGGTCATGGTGGAAAACATCTCGCTCTAGACAACACATTCTCTCTAGAAGGATCTTTTTTCAAACTTCGCGGCAGTGCAGGCTTAATCATTCTGTTGGAAGCGGATGAGCCTGACACCGAACTCTCCAATGTATTTGAAAGAGAAAAGTACGCATCAGCTCACCCTCTTTTCAGAACAGGCCTCAACGGACTTTTCAATCTCGGAGATCATGTGGACATTACTCTATCTGTCAGAGGAAAGACTGATCAGAGCTACGATGATGCCTTTTCGGGTGAACGCTATACAATTCCCGGCTACCTGACCGGAGGAACATCCCTCTCAATTCACTCTAAAGAGAGGAATGCATCGGTTACCTTCTTTGCGGACAACGCGGTTTGTTTCCAGAATGGAGCGTTTCGAAACTACATTGTTAACAGAGCTATCAATGAAAAAGAGATAGAAAATGATTTCGGCAGAAGATTCAGGTTACCGGCTCTTTTTGGACTTACCCTTTCGGTTTCTTACTAGTCCGTCGGTTTCCCTCTTGATAAAAGAGATCGATTTTTCGTTTGCATCGACAAGATTAACCCATATCTCTGGCTTTTCTCCATCGATGACGACCTTTTTGTTTGAGAAGAAGACTGCGTAGTCCCGGCGATTTTTAATTTCAATACCGAGATTAGGCCATCTGTAATCCCGCCCCTTCTCAGAGGTGAAGAAAGAGTGAAAGATGGGAAGTCGAAGGGTAATATATATAGGCGCGCGGGTCTTCTGTCTTATCATGAGAGGATGCATGAGAATCTGAACATTGCCCTCAAACAGCCTCTCGAAAAGAATCTTGTGGATAGAGTTCTCAACAATCACACCCTTCAATCTCGTAAGATTCGAGATGAAGGAGATGTCATCTTCACTCAGCTCTCCTGAAATATAGAGAAACTGGTTGAAAGAAGGTCTGATTTGCCCAGTTCTGTAGAGAAGAGCAACCCGCTCCACATCACGCTGCTTGAACGCCTTAGCCTTTGCCGTTTCATCAGTGAGTACTGTAATCTTCTTCTTTTCCGGCGTTTCAGCGGATTCAAAAAAGGGTTCATCCTCCCTGTCCCTCAGAAAAGGCTTGTGGGGCATGGTATTTATAAAATGGCGGGCCTTCTTTACATCTTCCCAAGTCTGTTTGTCATACTTTTCGATAAGCATCAGCTTTTCATAGGCGGTTGAAACCTGAACGGTCAGCTTTCCATCTTTAAGTGTCGCCCTTTTTGCTTTTACCCAGTCACCGCGGTAGATGTTCTGTCCGTATCCCCAAAATCCCGTAATGGAGTTGTTGTAGATATCCTGCTGGCTCCGGTTGAGGGCAAAGGAGAAGTTTTTCTCCTGCAGCTTTCTACCGGTTTTTACAATCTTAGATCCGATGTGGTAGCTGTAGTTCCAGTGTCTGTTAAGAGGCGCCGCTATCGGCTCTCCTTTGCGAACAGCATCAGGCACAAAGCGGTCGGAGTAAACGAGTACCGACTCTGCATCTTCCGGCGCAACCATGTCAGGATGAATGGAGAATGGATACTCCACCGAATTTGCATAGAAACTCTTTTCCCTGCAGCGCATGTCACAGTCGTGAAAATTCTGCAGGTCACCCTTCCTGGATACACATGTATTGAAATCCGCAATACAGCGCTTTCTCGATGCAAAATATATAGGATTAAGTCCGTTTTTCACAGCCGTTTTATAGTTCTTCTCTCCGAAGAGAACGGGTCTTATCTTGAATTCCCTGTAAAAATCTGGGAATGAAAGAGACATGAAGGAACTGAAGAGGGAAATTTTTCCTTCGTATCCGCTTTCTCTTAGAGCCACGGCTGCATCTGCGTCATACAGGAAGAATTCATCTGCATGATCGCTGTTGTCTATGAGTTTTCTCAAACTCCCGAACCCTCTGTCGTAGACCAGCGCATAACGGTGTCCCTTTCTTTTCAGATAGGAAACACTTCTTTCGATGTCTGCTGAATCAAATGAAAGAGGAATAAGGGGGATGAAGTTTTCAAGCCCCCTTTTTAAAAGAAATAGCTGTTCCGGGATATTGAGAAAAAGAAACTGTTCTCTAACCAAACCGTTACTTCTTCTTTCCAGAAGCCCTCTTCGAAGCCTTCAACGGGTTGAGAGCCTTCTTCACAACCTTTACTTCTCTCTTCACGTGAGTAGCAAAGGAGCAGATCTGATCGTTTTCCCAGTGGAAAGCAGGATCAGCATATTTCTGACAGAATTTACCCTCGGCAACCTCTTCTACCTTCTGACATCCTTCACACTGATCTGCTATAGGAAGCTTCTTCAATATCATCATTTCCTCCAATTAACAAAGTCAAAAACGTCAGATATTAAACATAGTTTTCTCCAAATGTCAACAAAAAGTTTTCCCCCACCACCCCTCGGAACAAGCTCAACCGACACTTCTCCGAGCTTTACCCTATTCCCTCCAAAATCTACACTTTTTTTCTTTTTTCTGTTATTCTGCTGTTGCAAAAACAACTTTTACTGAGCGGAGGTCCCATGACAAGAGAGAGAACCTTGATTCTTATCAAGCCCGGAGCCATCCAGCGAGAGCTGACAGGTGAGATAATCACCAGATTCGAAAGAAAAGGCATCAAAATCGTCGGACTTAAAATGTTTAAGATGAACAATGCCATGATCGAAGTTCACTACGCACACCTCATAGACAAGCCGTTTTTTGCAGATCTCAAAAAATCCATGACGGCCACTCCGGTTGTTGCAATGGCTCTTGAAGGCTATGACATAGTGAGGCGAGTCAGAGTTCTCACAGGGGCAACAAATCCCAGAGAGGCTGATCCTGGCACCATCCGCGGAGACTACTCCATATCCATGAACAACAACGTCGTTCATGCATCGGCCACAACGGAAGAGGCCCTCGAAGAACTCCAGCGATTTTTTGATGAGGAGGAGCTCTTTACATACCAGAGACTCAACGTTATAGACTACGCCAACGACTGATCCATGAAAATTCTTACAATCCTCCTTTTCCCCTGCCTTATTTTCGCAGAATCAATTCCCCTGAGCGGGAATCCGACATCGATACTTTTTCATGGAGACGAACTCTATGTGGCTCAGAAAGAAATGGTGGAAGTATTCGACCCGGCAACAGGAAAAAAGCTGAAAACCATACCTTGGAAAGGAGTTCTCGCCCTGAGAATATCGAAAAGCACCATTTTCGCTCTTACAGAATCTTCAGATGGGTACTTTCTCCAAACTGAAAACACAAGAAAACTCATTCCTGTACCGGCACTGGACTTCCTTCCTTACGCAGAAGGATGGATCCTTCGTGACCCCTTTCGAAACCTGCTTCACTATTTCAATGAAACCGAAATCGTCCCGTTCTCCTCAGAAAAACCATCACTTTCTATCCCGGATGAATTTCCGGTTTCCGAAGTTTTCCTCCCAGGCCTTGTTTCGATGGACGCCAACCCTGTATTCTCACTTCTCTACTCATTCTCATCCAGATCAATTTTCCTCATGCTCGCTGATAAAATATCAATATTTAGCGCACAATCAACCGGCACAGCGAATTGCAGTTCAGAAACGCTTTCCGGAGACGGCCCATTTCCGCTCTACCTTCTTCCATGTTTTTTTAAGCGCGGCAGCATAGTTCGTCTTAACGCATCCGGAGACGGATTTTTTTTCACGTCGGAAAATCTTCTTATAAAGGGCTCTTTTTCATCTTTTTTCATATATAAAAGAAGCAAAAGCCCGATTACCGGCGTTGCGGCATCAAAACTGTTCAATGCCATTCTTCATGAGAATTCCGTTGAAATAATTTCGCGAAATTAAATATCAATTCTTTTTCTGCCGCAATTCTTTCCGTAAAAAGGGAACATCATGAACTACAGCATATGAAATCGATTAAAAACCATTGGAAGATGCCTTTTTCCACGGCACTGAGAATGAATCCCTCCAGAAATACTGATAAATGAATCTATGATTCTCTTGATCTGATATACACAAACTAAAGAAGCAGCAGCGAGCAGCCGGATGAATTCCTTTTCACTGTAGAATCATCTTCCGATATCTCTTCTTCGGAAGATGGGGCATTCGAGGAATCGTCAGGAGCGTCTGCGGGAGAATCAGATCCGGTGCCTGTCCCGTCCCCTTCATTCCCGCTGCTTCCATCATTTGAGTTGCCACCCTCTTCATCGCTGTTCGAAACGTCATGATCGGAGTTGTAATCCACTTGATCAATATCCGAATCTTCATCACCTGAACCATCTCCATCAGAAGGAGTTTGTTTCACACAAGCGGATTCATCGAATCCCGAACAATCATGCAAGCAGGTAGCCGTACCTGAAACATAGTCTGAATCAAGGTCTGAACAGTTTTTTGAATTGCCGTCGCAAACATCTGCCCCGTTTACTTCGCCATCACCACATTGAGGCTCATCCGTTTTTCCCGAACAGTCCGATGTATCGAAACGACAGTTGGGGGAACACTTGAGCTTTCCGTTCTCGAATCCAAAACTTTTGCATGTTTTTCCAAGGAGGTAGTTGAGTTCACACTCCTCATCCCCTGCAACAACACCGTCTCCGCAAGGAGAATAATTTTCGGGTGGAACCTGCATCGTGGTACAGTGAATCGCCCCTCCGCTCTGGATAATCTGTCTTGAATCGAATCCGACCACCTTATGATTCGGCATTAGCTGTTCATATATTTTGATAGCTTCCTGATCCAGTGAATTTTCGTATGTAGGAACCAGAACATGGTCATTCACAATAAGAGAATTGGTATACGTATAGTAGGTTCCGTAGGAAAACCTCATCGGAATTCTAACAATATTCCAGTTTCCACCGTCAGGCCGGGGAGAATTCTCATATATCTCCGCTATCTGATCAAGTAGAGCAATCTCCTCTTGGGAAGCACCCCATGCGGATTTTGAATAACTGACAATGATTGTATCCTGATTTAAAATTTTTGAATACATGTCGATGTGACCGGTGTTCTCGTCAGGCAGAGGAGGGGGAGATACGAGCTGCTCACAGCCGAGATAGTCCCGAAAGAGCTTTTCTACATTCTGCTGGGTCATATCCGGATTTTTGGGACTCTGGGACCAGTCGTCAGCCGAAGCCCAGTTACCAAGAACCTTGGTGGACTGCCAGCAGATGCCTCTTCCGTCCGTCATGAAGTTGCCGCCTTCTGTGAAAAATCCTGTCGAGTATACATCCTCATTCCATAAATCACCGATTTCGAGAGGCACCTCATCGTCATTTGGTCTTCCACCCGGTTTGTAATTGTGATCAACAATGGAGCGTTCTCCGTCTACGTATACAAACCATGGACTGTAGTCGCGGGTCCAGTTTGCATCGTAATTCATATTGAGGAAGACTATTTTCGAAGAAGGGATGTTCATTGATGAAGCCATACTATTGACGCGAGATATATCTCGACTTCCTGCAACGATTGCATAAATCTTTGCACCGGCATTTGTAACATGTTTCATCATCTCGCCGTAATAATCAGTCAGATCGCTTCTCACCTGAATGATAATTCCCTCTGATCTGCCGAACTCCGGTGGGGAGAAAATCTTTGACCCGTCCGGTGGGGCGATCCTCGTAATTGATGGAAAAACCGGGACCATATTTCGTTCCTCCTCCGTCAGCCATATCGGCTTTGGAGAATTGGATTGGGCTGAAATAATTCCTGTGAGAAGCAGGATAGCTACGAATGAAAAAACCTTACCTTTCATTTTCACCTCTCCTAGAATAAAAATATAGAACTTTAAGTTTAACTTTATTTAACAAGCACATGCAAACAACACGGCAATCATAGCAAACCGATCCGAAAAAGCAAGTAAATCTGAGAACATAAAAGAAAAGAAAAATGAAAACCAGGGCTAAGAGATACAAGAAGAAACCGTCCTGAACAGGAGGGAGACAATCATAATCATTGGATCTAACAGGCTTCGGTCCGAACATGGGTTTCGGCAGGAAGAGTTACCACAAACCTGGCTCCGCCAAGTGCCGAATCTTCAACAACGATTTTTCCTCCCGACTCCTCAATTCTCTTTCTAGTGTGACTCAATCCTATCCCCGTTCCTCCGGGCTTCTTTGTGAAAAAGATATCGAAGATCCTGCTCCTCTCGTCTAGGGGAACTCCTCTTCCGCTGTCCTCCACAACAATTCTGGCACCATCTCCATCTCTGCTGCAGCTCACTCCTATTTCCCCTGATTCACCGATCTCCTCCCATGCGTTCTTTAGAAGATTCAGCATCACCTCCTTGAACGAAGAAAGCGGCATGGAAAGCATTACAGGATCAATTTCGCCGACAGTCAACATAATCTTTCGTCGTTCAAACTCCCCCGAGTGAAAACCTATGAGTTCCATAAGATCATCCGGTAGCTCCGTTCCTCTCGCATGCTCTTCGCTGGCACGATATCGAACCATCCCCATATAACGACCGGAAATCTCTTCCAGTCGGACAACCTCCTTCACAATGAGAGCAAGAGAATCCGATACGTTTTCAACATCCAGCTCCTTCAAGTTTTCCAGAAGATACTCACTGTTAAGCTTTATGGTACTGAGAGGGTTTCTTATCTCATGGGTCACCTTGGAGGCCATCTCCCCCATCGAGATGAGTCTTTCCGAGTTCAACAGCCGTGTCGATATGTTCTCTCTTTCAGTAACATCCTGAAAAATATAAACCGACATCTCATCCAGATCCTTCGACCCCACGAGAAAGACCCGGTTCCCCTTCACTTTTCGATCTCCCTCCAGGGAATCCAGTCCTGCAGCCTCAAGGAACAGCTCCAGAGGCTCCCCGACGAAGTGTCCTTCCATTGAAAACCAGTCTAGCAGCTGGGAGTTAACGAATGATACCGTTTCATCCGATCCAACTACAACAATTCCTGCGGTAATCGAATTCAGGATCTCGCGATATCGTCGCTGAAGAAACTCTCCTCGTTCCTGCTTTCGTTTCACCTCTCTAAGTTCTTTCTCCAGGGATTCTTTAAAAGAGCTAACTCCTTTAAAAAGATCATCTCCCCCTTTTTCAATCCCGGCAAAGACGGATCGCAATTTTGAAATGTGACGGGAGTAGGTGATAATCGCGGAAAATCCACCCAAAAAGAGAAGAAGAAGAAGGGTCCACAGAATGCGAGAGGTTTCCATACCGGAAGTTTGAACTCCAGATCGAAAATCCTCATGATATTTCTGTCTCGAGAGACGAATCATTCTTTGAAGGACTATCCCTTCCTTCCTCAGGAGTGAAACCTGCTCTGCATCAAGCAGTTCGCCTCTTTCATAGGGAATAATTCTTCTCCAGAATCTCCGACTGAACAAGCGTATTCGCCTCTGAACCATTCCATCCGGAGTGGAAAGGAGATCATGAAACTTCCTGTCAAAATTTCGATGGATAGTGAGAACAGTCATCCTGTGGGAGTTATCCCTTTCAAACATACCCTGTGAGGCAATATCCAAAATGGCAGAGACATCCCACTCCAGAGCAGAAAAGGACTCTGACGATTCGGAACCTTTGAACCGAATAAAATTTTTTTCTACCGAGCTTATGGCCGAATAGGTCAGAAAAAGAAGCGAAAGAAAAAATATTCCCAGAAGAAAGAGGTAGACTCTGCTGTTAATCGACGCCTCCAGCTGTAACGAAATCACCGCGCTCTATGGAGATAAGACTTTTGACAACAACAGCAGTGGAACTTTTTTCGTATGGAGTCACAACAACAACTTCTCCTACGGCTTCATAGGGAAGTGCTGCAACATCCTCCTCGGAAAGGTCGTTGTCTTCTGAACACGCCTTGCGGTAAACCTTGAGCATCATTCCTGTCTCAAGACCGTCCTTCTTGCCGAGGTCCAGGAATATGAGATGACCGTCTCCTGAGAACTGTATCGGATAGAGGCTGTCCATAACGTATCCCTTTACGTTGGGCTTGCTCTCAGCAATCTTCACATGCTTGGGAGTCTCCTGCCACGCCCTAACGAGAGTGCCCCTTTCAATTGCGTCATAGGACTTCACAATCCGCACGGTTGCGATACCGTCATTGGTCATATCGAGAACCTTTCCACGGCCAAGAAGTACAATTTTCTTTCCCGCCGGATCTCCTGTCACCGGATGGGTGATATCTCCTTCAGTGCGAAAGAACTGTACGTAGTCTCCAATATTCGCACTCTGCTTCATCTTCACGTAGCAGCTGTCCTCGGTCGCAAGCATCTCCTTCTTTTCAAAAGCGGCCACAACCTTTCCGACAGACTTGAGCTCTCTGTCTGAGACAAATCCCTGTTTTGGGACATCAAATACCGTATCATCGATATTCTTGAATTTTTCAATTCGGTACCTTCCGCCGAGCGTAACGTAATCCTTGAAATCTTCCGGCCTGCGGTCGAGGGTCTTTCCGCTTCTTGCATACTCATCCTCTTCACCCTCTTCCGTATCATCAGATTCAACCAAACCCTCTGTCGGGGCAAGAATGATTTCACCAGTAGGCTTGAAACTTACCCTATCTCCCACATATATGAGATGGGGGTTCTTAATCTGGGGATTAAGCGACCAGAGTTTGGGCCAGTACCAAGGGCTTTTAAGAAATTCCGCACTTAGATCCCACAGTGTGTCTCCCTCGACTACGGTATGTTCCTGAGGAGCGCCTTCAAAATCGGCCTTGTTCAGGTCAATAAAGGGAGGAACCGGCACAGACTCTGCAGATTCAGGAACCTCCTCGTACTGCTCTGCAAAGAGAGCCGCCGAACCGAGAATTGCCAGTGTAAAAACGGATATAAGCCTCATCATATCACCCCAACTGCCTATAATTAAACAAATTTTTCTCAAATTATACTTTCCATACAATTATTGTCAATTTTTATTATTGTTTACCGTATACGCTTTCAAAGCAGTTACTGTCTGAGGAATCGGAGCATCTGCACCTTTCTCTTCGAGGTAGGTTTCGATACGCACAATTCCGACATCTGCAACAAAATAGTGACGTGAGAGCAGCATTCTGCCCTTTCCCACTTTCACTCTTGATTCGACAACCAGGGCTCCCTCGAAGGTCCCGGCGGGAGTGCGCACGGTTTCATCCACACCTGCAAGGTTTCGTTCCTCTATCACGCCGGGAGAGAGAACAGCCGACCACCGAGCCCCAGACAACAACGGGAACTTCAGAATGTAGCGGGAATGATCTCTAACTCCTCTTCCGTCTATCTTCAGAGCAGCACCGTGATTATCGATGAAAAAACCATCCTTCTCATCCAAGATCTCGACATCCAATGTACCGGAATTACCCATGTAGTTAAGCAAATAAGTCCAGCGATTCCCCTTCTGCATCGGCATGTATCTGGCTGCTGCCTTCGAGTAATCCCTCTTCACACTGATTTTCTTCTTCGGCGAACCCGCACAACCAAAAATTAAAAAAAGAGAGAGTACAAAAGCTAACAGACGTATCATAAATCCTCCATTTTCTTCAACTCGACAGCTTCAAGTCTCCTCTTCAGAAACGAAACTACGTTCAGCGCCACTTCTTTAACTTCAGGAGTGGCCCCGCTTTCCAACCTTACAGATGAAACCTGGTAACCTTTCAGTCCGCAGGGAACAATTCCCGCAAAATGCTTCATCTCGGGATCCAAATTTACAGCAAATCCGTGTATGGGAACAAATTTCCTAAAGTGGAGACCGGCAGCGACAATCTTTCCCTTCTCTCCCCACACTCCTGGACGCTCTTCGTCAAATGATGCGGAAATTCCGTAACACTCTTTCAAGAGATCGACAAACAATTCACTCCACCACTCAACAAACGATTTTATTGAACTGAATCCAAGCATTTTGATGTTTAAAATGGGATAAACAACCAGCTGTCCCGGGCCATGGTAGGTAACGTCTCCGCCCCTTCTTATCCTGAACTGAGAAATACCTTCGCGAGAAAGAAACTCACCGTCTGCCAGCAGATTTTTCTCATCTCCTCGTATTCCATATGTGTAAACCGGATTATGGCAAAGAAAAAGAACAACTCCCTCCTCCAGCTCCCCGTTAAGAACACGCTTCCGCAAATTTTCCTGCAGCTGAAGAATGTCACCATAGTCCTGATTTTCGGTAAAAATCTTGAAAAACATTAAACTCCTCTCAAAAGTCTTTCAGCAAAACTTCGGGGCAGCTTGCACTCTTCCATTCTATCCACAACCCTCTTCTTATCGTAGGGAACTCTGTAGAATCGAACCAACCTATCATCCGTATCGTAGGTTACGAATCCAGCACGTGCATCACCATCCCGAGGCTGGCCAACCGAACCTGTTACGCAGACAACGTTAAAGGGAGCGGATGCATCAAAAAATCCCTTCCCACTGTCCAACTCTATCGCACCACCCGCCTCGTTCAGAATGAAAAACTGCATTGTATGACTGTGTCCTGAGAACGAAAGATGCTCCAGAGAGGCTCTGGCTTTCGCCAAGGCTGAAACATGACTTGAATCAAAGAGATATCTGAACTGTTCCGGATTCACAGGCGATCCGTGGGATGCAAGCCAGCCCTCATCCTCGTTTCGAACAAGGAGGGGCAACTCTTCGAGGTAGTGGAAGTGTTTATCTGAAAGTTCTCCTTTTGTCCACTCGATAACATATCGGACTGCATCATAGTACCCAGAAACATCAAGTCTCCCACAAACTCCAGCATCGTGATTTCCCAGAACCGCAAAATCCGAGACTTCCATTATGATGTCAAGACACTCCGAGGGCCACGGTCCATAGCCTACAACATCTCCAAGGAACACAACCCTGTCTGGAGAGAGCTCCCGAACACGATTCATAACCGCCTCCAGGGCGATCAGGTTGCCGTGAACATCGGAGAGGAAGGCTGTCAGCATTAAAGGTACTCCGCCGCCGCATTGGCAAGAGGCGAACGCTCACCCTTTTCCAGAATCATGTGTCCGGCCAGGTTGAGATCCCTGAACCTGTCAACGATGTAGCTGAGACCGTTGTTGCTTTCGTTCATGTAGGGATTGTCAATCTGGAACGGATCTCCAGTCAGAACAATTTTCGTGTTCTCTCCAGCACGGGAAACAATGGTTTTCATCTCATGAGGGGTCAAATTCTGAGCCTCATCCACAATGATGAACTGTTCAGGGATACTTCTACCTCTGATGTAGGTGAGAGGCTCAACATCGAGCATTCCGGAGTGGAGAAGATCGCCGACTCGTGTATAAGTCGCACTCTGAGTTCCAGCAATGAGATACTCCAGGTTGTCGAATATGGGCTGCATCCATGGTTTTAATTTTTCCTGTATTGTCCCGGGAAGGTAACCGATGTCCTTACCCATGGGATAGATTGGTCTCGCCACGAGCATTCTTGAATACTTTCCCTCCTCGAAACACTTCTGCAGACCGGCGGCTATCGCAAGAAGAGTTTTTCCGGTACCGGCAATACCCATAAGGGAAACCAGGTTCACCCTGTCGTCCATAAGAAGGTCCAATGAGAGCTTCTGGGCAAAGTTTCTGGCTTTTATTCCCCAGACACTTCTGTAAAGACTGAGAGGCACCATGGCACTGCGGAATGGATCTATTCTTCCAACAGCCTGGTGCTGCTCGTTATGCTCATCTTGAAGCATGATGAATTCATTGGGGTATAGTTCCGCCGCAATCTGCTCGGGAAGCTCATCGAAAGGTACAGCCTTTTCCGTGTGGAGTCGGTCTATCAATGCTCCTTCGACTGTGAAGTTGCGGAATCCCCTTGGAAGCTTGGTATAGTTGATGGATTCCGTCGTATAGGTCTCAGCCTTTATTCCAAGAGCATCTCCCTTGATCCGCATATTGATATCCTTGCTTACAAGCACTACCTGCGTAGTAGGATTATCCTTCATGACTCTAAGGGCGGCCGAGAGGATGATGTTGTCTGTGACGGACCCTTTAAAGTCCATCCCTGGCAGATCAACCTCCGTTGTGAGCTCGATTCTGAGGGTGCCACCCTCCTTGAGCTGAACCCCCTTTATAAGATCGCCTCTCTCTCGTATACTGTCGATATAGCGGGAAAACGCCCTCGCAGCAAATCCGATTCTTGTCATATCTTTCTTAAACCGGTCCAACTCCTCGATAACCACTATCGGAATAACAATATCGTTATCCTGAAATGAAAAAAGCGCTTTGGGATCGGAAAGAAGAACGTTTGTATCAAGTACGAAAATCTTTTTTGTCATAGGGTCCCCCTATTTTGCATCTCTGAGTTTAACGGTAACGGTCATATCTCTGTCTCGCCGAATAGCCATCGGCTTTATTGTGTACCCCTCCTTGCGGAATTCCAGGAGGGTAACTCTCCCTTCGTCCCTCTGGAGTTTTGTATCACAAGGAGTTTTGCAGATATACTTACCTTTTTCCTTCTCGTAAACTTCAACACCCTTGATATTTGACTTTACCTGAAGCCGTATATATTTCCTTTTGCCGGCGACGGAATTCGAAGAACGAGTGCTCATGTTGCCCGCAGAAGGTGCAGTGGTGCGAATCTTTTTACCCCTACTCTTTTTCAATGACGCCCTTTTCTTAACGGCACCAGAATCGGGAGTTTCGACACTCTTCCTTCTAGCTGTAAGGTCTTGAGATGGGGTGTCGGCAGCCTGAACCCTAAAATAGTTCATACCGCCTCCGAGAAAAAGGTAGGCCCCGACAATGATGAAAAGAAAGGTCAGAAAAAGCAAAGCCCTTCTCCTAATGGAACTTTTCGAGTCCGTTTGAGGGTCCCGATCCGTCATAGAACCGTCGTTGAGAATTCGCATCACATCATTATCACTCAACATTTTCTTTTCCTGCTCAACATCCACTTCGATAGAACGGCTGTAGGTAACTGTCGTAGAATCAAAAAGGAAGGAGAGGTTTATCTTCCTGTCAAGCCGATGATCCGCATAGATTTTCTTCAACACCGAAAAAAGTTCCATCATCGTCCCGTAACGATCCTTCGGATTTTTCTCCAGGCACTTCAAAACGACGGCATCCATGTCTGGAGGAATAAGATTATTGCAGGTAGAAGGAGGCTCCGGAGTATCGTACTGGTGACTGTGAAGAACCTTCATAAAGTTGTCGTCGACGAAGGGAAGTCTTCCCGAAAGCATCTCATAAAGAAGAATTCCGAGAGAGTATATGTCGGACTGGGGACATACGTCTTCTCCGGATGCCTGCTCGGGAGACATGTATTCCGGTGTTCCGAAAATTGCTCCCGCCTTTGTAAGCGGACGTCCGTTCTCATCCCCGTCGAGACCGAGAAACTTACTTATCCCGAAATCAAGTACCTTTACAAATGGCTCGACGCTCTCCTTTTTGGTTATCAGGATGTTCTCCGGCTTCAAATCACGATGAATGATGCCCTTGCTGTGAGCGCTGTAGAGTGCAAGACAAATCTGCGAAGATACCGCGACCACGTAGTGAAGAGGCAACGGTGCCTCTGAGGTCACAATTTCGGCAAGGGACCGACCATCCACATACTCCATTACGAAGTATGCATTCCCCTCATCGGCGTATCCGAAATCGGTAACATCAACAATGTTTTCCTGTCCGAGATTGGAAGCGGCGATAGCCTCTCTCTTGAAACGCTCGGTGGTGTCCTTGCGTCGGCTCTGCTCAAGGTGAAGTATCTTTACTGCTACTTTTTTCTTGAGCAAACGATGTTCGGCAAGATAGACGTTGCCCATCCCGCCCTGTCCTATCCTCTTAATTACACTGTATCTGCCGCCGAGAATCTTGCCCAGAAAGAGATCCCTTTCATCGATCCGAACCATATATATTTTCCACACGGTTAAACTGATGTTAAAGTAACATTTACAGAATAATTTGTCAATTTTCAAAGAATAAAATGAGTTTCGAAAACAATATATAAAATGCGCCAAGAAATTGAATTAGGATTTTGATTCTGTTACTATACCCGGGTAATTCCGTTTATTGAACCGGGAACCGAGAGGTTTGAATATGAGCAAAAAATTGTATATTAGAGATTTAACACTCCGCGACGGACAGCAGTCCCAGTTCGCAACCAGAATGAAACAGGACCAGATCGACAGAGTTCTTCCCTACTTCAAAGAGGCTGGATTCTACGCCATGGAGGTTTGGGGAGGAGCCGTTCCTGACTCCGTAATGCGCTATCTGGGAGAAAATCCATGGACAAGACTTGAGACAATAAAGGAGTCCATCGGGGACGCCAGCAAACTCACCGCCCTTTCGAGGGGACGAAATCTGTTCGGCTACAACCCCTACCCAGAAGAGGTCATCGAAGGATTCAACCGGAATGCCATAAAATCCGGGATAGGCATCATGCGTATCTTCGATGCACTGAACGATCTCAACAATATGGAATCGACCATTCGCTACGTAAAAGAGAACAGCGGAATGACCGACTGCTGCGTATGCTACACCACAGATTCCAAATTCACCTTCGGAGAAAGACTGAAAGCGAAGTTGTCAGGCAGGAAAATTCCGGAAAAGGTTTTCTCCGTTGACTACTTTGTTGAAAAGGCTAAAAAGCTCGAAAAAATGGGCGCAGACATTATCACAATAAAGGACATGGCCGGGCTGGTGGATCCGAAAACGTCCGGAATTCTCATCAGAAAACTTAAAGAGGCTGTCAAAATACCGATAAACCTTCACACACACTGCACTCCAGGTTACGGACTCGGCTCCGTGCTGATGGCGATGATTAACGGTGTGGACATCATCGATACAGTAATACTTCCGTTCTCGGGAGGTCCCGCAGCTCCGGGTTTTGAGATCATGGAAATATTTGCCAGAAAACTCGGTCTCGACACCGGTGTCGATGTGAAAGCGGTAAGAAAAATTCGCAAAGAACTTTACAAGGTGAGAGAGGAACTTGCTCAGTTTGACCAGTACAAGATGTTTCCGGTTGAAATCGACCCGGAAGACGAGCTTGATCCTTCTCTTGACAGACTTTTCAATCTCTCAATCGAGGCCACAAAATCCGATGATATCGAAGGGCTGCTGAAACATACGCAGGCTATCGAGAGAAAACTCAACTTCCCCGCACCGAACGACACCGTAAGAGTTGCCCAGATTCCTGGAGGCATGTATACAAACATGCTTGCCCAGCTTCAGAATGCGGGACTGGAACACCTTCTTCCCAAGGTACTCAAGACTGTTCCGAGGGTTCGTATCGATGCAGGTTGTCCTCCCCTTGTCACCCCTACAAGCCAGATCGTCGGAATCCAGGCTGTCACCAGTGTCGTCAGTGAAAACAGCGGAAAGGATTTTTACGACAACACCTCGGTACAGTTCGTCAATTTGGTAAAAGGCGGATACGGGACAACTCCGATTCCTGTTGATCCAGCTTTCCGTGAAAAGATAACAGGATCAAAGGAAGAGATACCCTATGACACCTCTAGTTATCAGAAACAGGAGAATCCGGAACTTGAGGAGTTCGACGGTCTGAAACTTGCAAAGGGAGAGAAAGAAGAGCTTCTTCTGGAACTGTTTCCTGCAGTAGCCAAAGGATTTCTTAAAAAACTGAGGGAAACAGAATACACAGA
Source organism: uncultured bacterium (assembly GCA_942492635.1). Classification (GTDB taxonomy): domain Bacteria; phylum UBP6; class UBA1177; order UBA1177; family CALOFP01; genus CALOFP01. The sequence continues at coordinate 73,415 of CALOFP010000002.1, read as the reverse complement.
GAAACTCAAGGAACAGATCCGGAAGGATCAGAAGGCCATCGATGAAGCTCAGAAGGATCTTATTGAAGGACTTCAAGGTAACACCATGACATCAGAATTTGAGACAGTCGACTGATATGTGGGAAAAAGTTGAGCCATATGTCGACTCCGGCAAAAAGCTCAATATAAAGGGTGAAAAACTCTTTTCCCTATTGATTCAAACAGGATTCAGGGGGACCGTGACCATCCTGACCGGCAACTCCTCAACCGAAATTTACTTTGCCGAAGGAAATGTCGCAGTCTCCCTTTCTCCATCAACTCTTGCACTTCATTTAAGTGAATCCAGATTTTCCATTTGGAGCCGATTCAGAAAAGATGTGGAGTACATTCCCGGATGGAAATTCCTTTTTGATCTTCTTGGAAACCTTCAAAAAGAAAGCGTAATCAACTCCATGAAACCTTTGAAAGGAGAAAACATAACCGTTCGCCCGGACCTTATTAATCAGGAATTTCTTTTGGAAAAACTGACACCACTGAGGGGAAAACGAAAGATCCCCCTCTCTGGACTGATCCACGCCGATCCACACTTCGCATACTTCCTTCTGGTCAGCGGTTTTGCCGCAATAATCAGAAATAAAAAACAAAAACCAGATGAGAAGAAGAGTGTCAAAGAGGATCCTTCCCGCCTTCTGCGGAAACTTGTTGAAGAACATACAGGCAAGGAGACTCTTTTCGAACTGCTCGGAGTAAATCATCATACAGACTCCAGATCAATCCAGAAAAAGTTTCTGGAAAAGGCACGTGTACTACATCCGGACAAATTAACAAGGGAGAGTTCCGAAGTAAGGGAAAAGGCTGCACTTCTGCTGACTCGACTGAATATTGCCTATAAATTACTCAGGGAAGAGGATACAAAAAAGGAAATCATGGAACTGGAAAAGCGATTCGGGAAAATAACTTCCGTTGAAGAATATGAACGCTTTCAATCAATTGCAGAAATCATCAGAAAAGCCGACATGGCTTCCAGAATGGGGGAGCATGTTGTGTCGTTCAAACTTCTATCCTCCCTCTACAGAGACTCCGAAGCTACCGGAATCCTCGACAACATCATGAGTTCGCTGGTCAAGACAACCGAGTCTCAAATAGAGAATCGTGGAGAGCAGCTTCTCCATTACGCGGAACTTTCACGCAAAGAAAAATCGCACACCCTGAAAGGACTATACGCCCTCGCCGAGGCGTACGATCAACTCGATAGGAATACCGATCTCAAGTCAATCCTAACACTTATAACATCTCGATATCCAAACGAAACGCAAGCCCAAAAATGGTTGAAGAAGGTTGAGTTTTATGCAAAAAGGTAGTCTCTGCCTTCTCCTTCTGGCTTTCAGCGCCAAGCTCTTTGCCGCTCCGGAGAAGGTTGCAATATACTATTTCTACGATCCCATCAACGACTCTTACACATTCACAAATACCTGCCTCGACATAAGGAAATGCAGACCCATCATGGTCAGAAAAGGGAAGGTGAAGCATCGAAGAGGATACAGGCTTCGCCCGGGAAAAGAGAGTAGTTACGATAACTTTATTCGAAAAGCTTCCAGAAAATATAATGTTGACTTTTACCTTATTAAAAGTTTAATAAAGGCGGAATCTTTATTCGACAGCAGGGCGCTGTCTACCGCCGGAGCCAGGGGGCTTATGCAGCTTATGCCTCAAACAGCAAAACATCTCGGTGTCGCTGATTCGTTTTCTCCTATCCAAAATATTATGGGCGGCACAAAGTATCTTCGTAAGCTCTTGGACAGGTTCAAGGATCCCGAACTGGCACTTGCCGCTTACAATGCCGGACCGGCTGCTGTAACGTTCTATTCAGGCATCCCCCCATTCAAGGAAACAAGAAACTACATCAAGAAAATCAAACGTTTTTACTTTCAGTACACAAGGAAACTGCTATGAAGCGAGTCAAAAAAAAGAATCAAAAAAACAAGAAAATCCTCACAAAAATGAAGGATTTCAAGAAAGATATGCTCACTCTGCCGAACCTTCTTACGGCTCTCCGCATTGCAGCTGTTCCATTTATACTCTGGATGGCCTGCGTGAATTCAGTTCTATCGAGAAACACGGCCACCATCCTCTATTTCATAATGTGCTGGACGGACTTTTTCGACGGATACCTTGCCAGAAAGTACAATATCGTCTCCACCACCGGAAAGCTGATTGATCCGCTGGCGGACAAATTCAACGTGCTGCTGCCGCTCATAGTATTCCTTGCCCAGAAAGAGGTTTCCCTTATCCTTGTACTACTCATCTTCGTGAGAGAACTCTACATGTTCGGAGTCAGGAATCTTGCAATAGAAAACAACATAATTATTCCTGCCGGCCCTGGGGGCAAAATAAAAACTATTCTTCAGATGCTGGGTATCGGATTCCTCCTTGCCACTCCCGAGCTTTTCCATTTCATTCTTCGATTTGAAGGAAATCCAAACCCAATAGGAAGAGTGCTTCTATGGGTATCACTGATCTTCTCCTACCAGTCAGCCTACGTATACAGTGCCGGACTCAAGAAAAAACTCTTCTCAAAGGAGTAGTTTTCACCACTGTAAAAAATCTGTCGCCGAACAGCATCGATACAATCGACATATCAGGCGGTGTGATTGCATACGGTTCTGGCGCCATTGAGAAAAAATATCTATCGGAGGATTTATCATGTTTAAAAAATTTTCCATTAGAACAGATCGTCGTAACCAGATGATCGACATTTCATCAAAAATCCGTGAAGCCATCAATCAATCCGGAGTTACCGAAGGTGTAGCTTTCATCCACATTCCTCACACTACCGCAGGCGTCACTATTAATGAAAATGCGGATCCAGATGTCCAGTACGATATGGAACACTTCATGTCCAAACTCATTCCAAAGGAAAACGGATTCCACCATTTTGAAGGAAACTCCGACTCACACATAAAGGCATCTCTTTTCGGGTGTGACAAATCCATCATCATTGAAGATGGAGAACCTCTTCTCGGAACCTGGCAGGGAGTCTATTTCTGTGAATTCGACGGCCCCCGTAACAGGAATTTTTACGTCAAAATAATGTAACTTCAAAAAATTCATTTCCGAAGAGACAGAAATTTTTAACCCAAATAGAAAACAGCGATCTTTTCGACATTTTCTTCCGACAAGATCGCCATTTCCAACCAATTGAATTGTCTGACGAAAGAATCTTTCAACATTTCAACCCACATCTTTTCAACATAGTTTTCAACATCAGCATAACTCTCGAGCCATAATTAGACTCCTACATCAATGGTTTTTCAGAGAAACGAAGCATTAGAAAAGCTTTTGAAGAATCCCACGGTTTGCCAGGGAGAAGAGATCCATGCTCCAGGCAATGGTAGCGTGGACAATGAAGCCTCCGTAAATGGAGCGTGTTCTCAGAGCAATTGTTCCCAGCGCTGTTCCGGCAACAACGGCTCCAAAAGTCTCCGGTATAGGCTTGCCGAAATGGACCATTGTGTAAGGAATCACCATGACAAATATTGCATAGGAACCGATGTACCTTGCAAGTGCGAACAACAGGAATCCACGAAAGAAAAATTCCAGCATGAGAAACTGAAAACCGTAGGCACCTTCCCACAAAAGCAGTTGCCCCAGAGAGTCACCTGCATTCCGGTAAAAAGGATACTTGCTCATGAAGGAAGGGTTGTGAGAAACAATCCATGCAACCGGCAGGACAACCGCAATCATGGCGATGTAGAGAAAAAGTACCCTCCGATCTCGGGTTATTTTGAACCCGTAATCCCGAATTCTCTCACCAAGGACTACTTTCACCACGATGGCAGGTAAAAGAAAGTAGTTAACCATATTGAAACAGGCCCAATAGAGATTGGGGTAGATATCGGGAAACGGAAGGGACTTGCTGAAAGTTCTCGCCCAAGCAACACCTGTTATGAAGTCGGATTTACCGAAATATCGCTGAAGTATGAGAACGATGGCCGCCGTAATAAAAACGGCAACCCCCTTTAGGTCTATTTCGGCTTTTTCCCGATATTCAAGATCAATTTTCTTCCACTGTTCGACAGTCAGCGCCTCCACTGAATTGCGAACTTTAAGAAAAAACGGCGTCATACAGGTCTCCGAATAGTATCAAGAAGTGTTCCGTCTCTCCACTCGATAAGATGAACAACCTCATCGGTGGTTTCACACTTCTCCGGAAGGAAACCGAATTCCAAAGCCGATTTGACTGAAAGGTTGTGAAGCTCCTCAATTGTCACAATTTTCAATCCTTCTGATTTAGCGTTCCCCAGTATCGCATCCCTGTAACCGGAACGACTTGCGGGATTAACGGTCACGTACTCCTCGGTTACGACTACATCGATAACCTCGCCAGGAGTGGTTCTTGTGAAAACCTTATCTACAACCTTAGGGAAGCCTTTTCCGTTCTTGCCGGTGGCTAGAGGAAGGAACATTATAGTAAGATCGGCTCCTGCTGCAACATCCTGTCCTCCGCCGATTCCTCCGATAATTCTTCCGTTCGCACATACGGTGTTGACGTTGAATCCGAGATCAACCTCCAGAGCACTGAGCACCGCAACGTCCAGCATGTTTACGGCAGCCTCCTTTCCGGCAACAGATGCGTAATAGCCCGCGGAGATCTCCTGATGTCGGGGGTCGTGCAGAAGGGATCTGACTACCTTTTCACTCGGCTCGAAGAGCTGTCCGTGAAGAAGAGAGCTCAATGTCTCCTCCTCCAGCATATCCACATGCATGCTTGTAACTCCACCTATGGCGAATCCGGCCCGGATTCCCTTCTCCTTCAACATTGTTCTTATGTTGTCGAGTACTATAAGTCCTGCGCCGCTTCCGACCTGGAAGTTGACACCCTCTTTCACAACTCCTGCAGCCTTCATTACGCGAGTAACATTTTCCGCGATCGTGACGTTGAATGCCTTGGATCTGATTCTCTCCAAATCCAAGGTTCCCGAGCCAATTCCGGACGTAAGGCCGGGAGTATCAAAAGGCACTACAAAGTCCACCTGTTCCATCGAAATGGCCGGAGGAACGAGAAGTTTGTCTGAAACCGTACCGGCAAGAAGACAGGTATAGTCGGCAAACTCAGCATCGGCGGCGAAAAGGCCCACGGGACCGCAAAATTCGGCTGGATTTCCCATTACACCGTTGGCATTTCCATGGATATCCGCAATCGGAACGGGTCCGAAAGCGACCTTTACGTGGACTTCTCCCGTCTGGAGTTTCCTGACCCTGTTTCCGTGGCTGAATCCGACCCCGACCCAGGGAAGAAGGTCACCTGCAACAACATGCTTGCCGAAGGATCTGTAAACGTTTCCGTACACGCCTCCGATCACACCATCCCTCACAGCTTCGAACAACCATGGGTCGGTATTGTCAAAAAGGGCATTTCCGTAGAGGACTATGCCTCTTTTTCCACGTTCTCTCAGTTTTGCTATGACAAATTCAAGACCTCTGTCGCCTGTCCTGTAGTAGTGCGGATAGGAGATGGCATCCCCCTCTTCAAGAAGATCCACCACCGCATCAATGGAAACAACCTTGCTTTTCCTTCGCGGAATAGGGTTTGCGCCTCTTCTTCCTACGATGGAACTTGAAAAATCCGAATCATTGAAAGCTGAACCGTACTCACTGTAAATCTTTCCGTTAAATTTCATATTAGCCTCCGCTTATACAACCTACGGGACAAACCTGGGCGCACTCTCCGCAGCCGGAGCAGAGAGATAGGTCGATCCGATATGATTTTTTTTCCTGAACGATTGCATCAACCGGGCATTCGGCGGCACAAATACCGCAGCTTATGCAAAGATCCCTGTCTATTAAGTAGCTCATTGGAACCTCCTGAAAATTTAAAAGAAAAAAATTATAGGTGAGAATATCACAAGATTAACAGATCGTCAACGTTTCACTTTACCGGAGCTTTTCTCTTAGCCGCCGGCTTCTTCGATACTTTTTCTGTTTTCTTTTCCGACTTTTTTACCGGTTTTTTTATTGATTTTTCTTCTATGCTCTTCGTCTTCACCGGTTCTACGATTTTTGAGGGTTGTGCGGATTTCGAGATTTTTTTCGCAGATTTATTAACGGAATCAGCTGCTTCCTCATTGAAAAGTTTCGGTTGCTTGGAATCCAGATCTTTTTTCTTTTTCTGCACCTCGCCTTTTATCCGAACAACTTTGTAGGATTTCTGGGGAACGAGAGCAGTTTCTGGGATAACCGCACTCTCCCCGGTAGCCGCATCGTTAAACCATTCCTCAAAATCCACAAGTCCATTTTTTGTAACTACGTTTCCCACATACTTTTCCTTGAAAGTCGCGACTGTTTCCTTCAGTTTTTCCTGCTCCTCTCCCTGAGGCACAAGCTCCGTCACCACCTTGACCTCAAGATTTCCGGGATAGACTATCTCCACATTGTCTATGTTGACCTCGCCGAAATCCTTCTTATCGACAACCTTGACAGTTCCGTCATTAAATGTGACTACATAGATCATTCCTTTCCTCCATCTAAGGGATTTGACAAAAGACCTTCCCTCCCTATTCAGTATCTTTCCGCATATGTTGTTGTACAGGCAGAACCGCACATACCCGGTGCATCGAGTTGTAATTCTCTGGCCTTTCGGACAGTAGAGCCTGGATTCCTGCCCTTTCTTAGCGAGCTTTCTGTTCAACACCATCAATTTTCTATTCAGCGGGGCATCTTCAATAGAGATCCACCGTGGGAAATAGAAAACAAACGGGCCCGATTTTTTCGGACATCGAAGTATGGGACACTCCATGCATTCGGTAAGATGCACCTTGGCTCCGGCAAAAAAACCCTTTTCAACCGGGTAGAGGCATGTAATCCAGTATCGGGAATCAGACATGTCACTCCGAATCAAATATATGGAGAAGTTTATTGATGATTAAATGTTTATCAAGAAAATAGTTAGTTACCCATTAAAGCAACAGTAAAGAATTTTAACGCATCTCCAAGATAGTTTCAAGGCTGGAGCTAACATCCAAAAATCATTTTAATTATTTCTTTTATCATTTATTTGACATTTACATCAGCTTTTTTATAATTTCTTGGAATGTGTGTTAAGAATCAAAACAATTATTGGAGGTTGCAAATGCAGAAGCTTTTTACAGCAGGCTTTTTCATCAGCCTGTTTTTTCTAATTTTTTCATGCAACAGCTACGATGTTGAAGGCAGACCGGATGTCACATCCGAACCCCCGAAATGGATAGTGGACTACACCTATGAGAAGGCCGGTGAAGACACCACGAGGGAATTTACTATCCGCAATCTCGGCATAACCGGCGAACTTACAATCCAGAAGATAAATCTCATCAAAGAAACCGAATCCGGTTACGTGCTTCTTAAGGAAGCTCCCATATTCACTTTCCAGCTTCCAAATATAAGCAAAGGCATTACCAGAGACGGATTCACTAAACTGCAGAAAACCACTTTCACCAACAACAGCTACAACTCACTCTGCCCTCTCGACCCGAACGACACAGAAAAGTGCAAGGAAAACTTCAGCACGGCAAAATACAACAAAAACATCAAAATTAAGGTCAACTACAACCTTAACGTAGCAAACACCAACAATAAGACCGGCAACTACTATCTTGAGCTCTGCACGAATGATCCGGGGAAGAACATCTCCGCCACCTGCGGAAAAAACAGTACAAGCCACAAAGTGCTTCTTCGCAGACTCGCGAAACGACCTCCTCTCCCCAAGGCCGTTCTTGACTGCCGCAATCCTTCGAAAGACAATAGAGAAATCTTTGACTTCCTTAATGAAAGAGTTCAGCTAGACGCTTCAAAGTCAGGCATCTTCGAGCAAAACGGATCGAAAAGTACAAACTATATACTTCACTACAACTGGAGTCTTGTGGATACGCCGACAAAGTATGAGAAAAAATCACATCTTACATTTTCGGATCCAAACACTAACATCGAAAACACTTGGCATCGTGAAGACGAGAGCGTAGCTCCAGCATCTGCGGCATTCTACGGCTACTCTACAACTCCGAACAATGTTCTGCCCAACGAAAACTACAATGATGAAAAGTGCAAAGAGGTTGAAAAGAACGAAGATGAATGCAAAGCCGGATGTTCTTCAAGCAACGACGAACTCTGCATATCAAATTGCCTTCATGACAACCTTTTTGATAGGCATATGTACTGCAACAAGTTTAAGGAAAACATCTACCTCGTCAAACTTCAGGTAAAAGCCGAAGATAAGAACACAGGATTGTTCAGTTCTACAGCAATCACATACTGCAGTCCTGAAATCCAGCCCGTATCCCGTGTCGAAGTGACACTTTTGTGGGAAGGTGTAGGAAATCAGAACAATCAGGAGAATGTCGGAAACAGAACAGGTGTCGACGTCGACCTGGACGTCCACCTAATAAAGAAAAAACACTCCCCCGAATGGACCGAAGATCCTATGGGGTACGAGTTCGGTTACATGTGCACGATGCATGGAACGGATACCGAAATCGCCACAGACACCCATGACGACTGCTACTACGACGATAAGGGTCTGCCGAACACCGATACAAACACATGGAATGCCAGAATCATGCTTGACAACAAGTGGGGATACGGACCGGAAACAATAAACCTCGGTCTTTTTGAGAAGGACAACGGAGCTATTGAGGACGGAGACTACCTGGTTGTTGTTGACTACTTCAGGTGTGAGGACTTTGAAGGAAAAGGCAGGTGCGAAACTGAGAAGTATAAAAACGTTGAGGCAACACTCGTTATCAAGATAGATAGCGATCTGGCACCGAGAGCGAACAAGGATAAGGCCATAGTAAGGAAAATTATACTCCGCAAGAATGAACACATTCCGGTAGCACTTATTAACTGGGACAACTCACTCGAAGGCAAACCGGACAACGCTGGAGTTAACAAACAGGGTGATGCAAAAGTTTATGACGAGGCGGCCAACTACCGCATCTGCACAATTGAGAGCGGTTTCTGCGACAGAGTTCCGATCTTCGACCAGAAAATGTACTACAAATGGGTTGAAAAACCTCATGAATTTACCCCCCAAACAGACGAAAACTACCATTATGGCGTTGAAAGGGGTAAGTGCACAGGTGGAACATATAAAGAAGAAAGAAGCCCAGCATACATTCAGCCTGGTGAGTAATCGCCCATTATCTTGTATTTTCCCTAGAATTCTGCTATAAATTCCCAGATTAACTTCTTTGATAAAAATTATGTATTCTAAAATTTTCGTATTACTTTTCACACTTTTTCTTTGCACCTCTCTCTTTGGGGAAACATTCAGGTACCGCATTGAAATGATGGGTTCACCGGTCGGAACTGCAGTTGAGGTTTGGAAAAAGGAAAAAATCGATGGGCGATGCATTCTTTCTCTTGAGAGCAATTCAACCATTTCCGTAGTCAGAGGCAGAAACAAACTTACAGTACGGAACAGAACGCTTTCAAAAGTCGAATGTGACTCATACAAACCGATAAGTTTTCTCTCAACATCGACTGAAGGTGGATTCTCCACAAAAACCAGTGGAACTGTTTCCGGCAACAGACTTCAAATTGTTATAAAAAGAGGTTCCAGTTCCGAAGAGAGAACTTTGAAACTGACCGAAGGAGTGACCTTTTTTGGAATGATATTCAAAAAATACAGTGCTGATTTCTTCAAGAAAGCAGGAACTCTTCAGGTTATATCAGAAGAGAATCTGACTCTGAAAAACATCAAATACCGATCATCTCCCGAAAAGGATTTTTTGAAGGTTTTCATCAACTATGAAGGAATACCGATTGAAAACCACGTTAAAGAGGGACGAGTTCTCCGCTCAATTCTCCAGGGAGGTCTTCTGACATATGTCGCAGAAGAGTTGGGATCGTCGGAAAAAAAGGAGAAGGATCTTCTCTTTGTGACATCTGTTCGAAACACCGGAAAGTTCGTGTCAAAACCAAGGAAAAGCACAAAAATCAAATTCAAGATAAAAGGATCGCTTCCGGAAAACATTCCATCCTGTCTTCAAAAGATAGAAAAAAAGCAGAATGGATTCTACCACATAACGGTTGAATCAAATGGAAACTGCAACACAATAAAGGATACGAAACAATTTCTCAAAGCCAACCTTTTTGAAGATAAAGACTCCGAGGCTGTTAGAAAAGTTTCCAAAAAGTGGAGAAATCACCCAAAGAACAAAAAACTGGCGGAAGAGATCGCCTCTTTCGTTTTCGATACAATAAAATCAAAGAGCTATAAATACGGAAACCTTACAGCATCGGAAGTTCTTGAGAAAAAGGAGGGCGACTGCACAGAACACGCTACGCTCTTTTCCGCTATCCTCAAGTCACTGGAAATCCCTGTTAGAATGGTTTACGGACTAGTTCTTGACAACGGCAACCGCCTTTTTTTCCACAACTGGAACGAGGTTTTCGTTGACGGAAAATGGATTTCTGCAGATCCAACATTCAACCAGTTTCCTGCGGACTCAGCAAGAATCGCACTCGTGTATCTGTCCGGCGATGATGACGGGAGGGAGAAGGTATCGCTCACAATTCTGAAACTTCTTAACAAGATTTCGGTTTCTGTGGAGGAGTTCTCCTATGAGTGAGAAGTGGTACACAACCGCAGCATTCAAAGAGAGCAGTTCTGAAGGCACAGTCGACCTGATTTTCAACCGAGACCAAATTTCCAGAAGAAGTAGTGAACCGGCAGACGTCTTCTTCTACGACGGCGCTGATGAGAAAACTCTTATCGAGAGCAAAACCCCTCCTCATGTTCTGCCGCTCTCCCCTGAAACACCCGAAAGTGAAATTCCGGAGATGATCCTCGGTTTCATGGGAAGGGATTTCGTCAGTCGACTTGGTCACGACATCGTAAACCTTATTGCACCTCTTGCCGATTTCGCCTATCTTTCCGATGAAACCATCCTGAAAAGAGTTAAAAAAGGAAGCCGATTGGGTAAACAGGTCAACCTCATTGGACATCTTCTACAGAACGACATTGCCATAACACGTGATCTGGACCTGAAAAGCTTTCTATTTCACCTGAAAAGTCTAGCACGAAGAAGTGGAGTTGCTCCGATTTTTCAGGAGATAGAGGGAGATTCTTTTATGCTTCCTTCAGAAAAACTGATGTTTTCAGTTGCTCTGGAGTTAATCTCAAACTGGCAACTACACTCTTCCGGAGAGGAAAAAGTTATTGTAGATCTTCCAAACCGAAAAATTTCATTAACAAATCTTCACAGGTACCCTTTTTCATTTACCAAACCGAAGGCTGTTTTACGAAGGCCTTTCTATAAGCAGGGCAATCTCAACGGCAACGGTCTGGGCCTGACCCTGCTCAGCATAGCTGGAATAAAAGGAGAATTTTCGTGGAATATAGAAATTTCAGAATCACTTTTTTCATTGTCGCTCTCTTTCTAGCTCTCAACCCGCTTGTCGGTGAAGAAAAGCTGCATACTGTTTCGCCATCCCTTTTTATGGATGTGCAGAACAGTTCAAAAGGAGGCGGAGCGATAGTTTCACCTCTTTCAAACTTTTCGAACAACCCCGCCAATGGAGCCTTGATGAAAAGGTATGTAGTCTCAGCACTCTACCTTTACGATCCTCAGGCTTTCTCACTTGCCGTTTCCGACAGTCTAACAACAAGCATGTGCGGAGGGGTTCTCTACAGCAGAGTCAACGGCTCAGACAATGTTGTCGCCAACGTGGGAGTCCCCATAGGCTCTTTCCTTGGAATTGGAATGAACTTCAACTACTATTCGCTCGAAGACTATCTCGACTTCAAAAAGATTACCGGATACAGCAGCGATATAGGGGCAACGGCAAGAATCATGGACTTTATTTATATCGGAGTCGCCTCACCTGATCTATTCACATTCTCAGGCAAAGCAAAGCCGAGGAACATACGCTTTTCCGGTGAAGTTACTCTTTTTGAGGGAATGTTCTCGGCGAACACAACCTTCACCTACCACGCCCAGCATGGAAAAGAACCGTACGACGATGCAAGAAAAAGCCTTCGGTACACCGACTTCTCTGCAGGAGTCGAATTAACTTTTGGATACTTTATCGGATCAGTTGGCTACTCTAACTCCTCCTTCGCAAAAGACCTCAGCTTTGCCGAATCGTTGAAAAGTATCGGCGCAGCTCTATACCTTCCGGGGAAGGGGGGCTTGTATGGTGGTTACTTTTTCAAAAAAGATTACAACTCCTTTGCACTGCAACTGATCTGGGAGCCGTTTTAAGACTCTTTACAACAAGTTGATAAAAATAGACAATCGTTTTTGTTTTAGATATATTTATCTGAATCTTTTTGGAGGATCTAATGGAGGATAGAAGAAAAAGTCCGGACAGGAGAGGCGGTCATCAGGCAAAATTTCCAGACGACGACCGATCTGGTGAACGCAGAAAGGGAGAGCGACGGACAAAGGAACGTATACCGGTAAAGATGTGGATCAGAAACATTGACGGCAATGCAAACTACTACCAGCAAACTGGCAACCTCAGCAGTAATGGGATGTATATTCTCTCACCCAACCCATATCCGAAGGATGTTGAAATTCGTCTCGAGTTCCAGGTTCCCGGTACAGAGGAGATTGTCAGCTGCAAGGCCCTAGTCGTAAATGCTTCCGAGGAAGAACACTTCTACGGAATATCCGTAAAATTCCTAGACCTCACTGCCCAGGACAGAAAAATCATTGAAAAAGCTATTGAAAACCTTATCAGTGAGTACTGGTATCTCATGGAGTGATCATGGATCAATTTGAAACAGACGTTCTCGTCATCGGAAGCGGAATCGCGGGTCTCTTCGCATCCCTCAAGCTTGCCGAATCTGGCCTCAACGTACTTATCGTCACCAAGGAAAATCTTGAAATTTCCAACAGTTCAATTGCCCAGGGAGGCATAGCCTCCGTTATGGATCTGTCTCACGACAGTTTCGAAAAACATATGTCCGACACATTTGACGCCGGCAGCCACCTAAACAACCCGGAATCTGTTGACTTTTTTGTAAGAAACGCTCCCGAAGTCATTCAGGATCTCATCGACTACGGAGTCCGTTTCTCAAAGAACAAAAACGGTAAACTTGATCTCGGAAGAGAGGGCGGCCACAGCGAACGAAGAGTTGTTCACGCTGCCGACATAACCGGAAAGGAACTCATTTCGGCTCTGAAAAATGCAGTTATCAGGCAGAAAAGGATCCAGATATGGGAGCATCATACCGCAATCGACCTCATTACAACTCACAAGTTCCTTCTCTCAGAGAAGAACAGGGTCGTGGGTGCCTACATTCTCTCCCATGAAGGATCCATCATTTCAGTGAGGGCTAACAGCGTGCTTCTTGCATCCGGTGGTCTCGGGAAAGTTTATCTCTACACTTCCAATCCCGATGTCGCAAGCGGGGACGGAGTTGCAATCGGTTTCAGGGCAGGCGTCCCGGCGGCCAACATGGAGATGATACAGTTCCATCCGACGCTTCTCTTCCATACGAAGATCAGATCCTTCCTTATCTCCGAAGCGCTTCGAGGAGAGGGAGGCATTCTGAGGACCATGGACGGCGAAACGTTCATGCAAAACTATCACCCCCTCAAATCCCTTGCGCCGAGGGATATCGTCGCAAGAGCGATAGATTTCGAGCTTAAAAAGCGAGGAGACGACCATGTACTCCTCGACATGACGGCTCTTGATCCGGATTTTATCGTTCACCGCTTCCCGAACATCTTTAAAAAATGTCTGGAAGGTGGAATAGATATGAGGAAAGAACCGATTCCAGTTGTTCCTGCGGCCCACTACTCCTGCGGAGGTCTTCATTCATCAGTAGAAGGTGAAACAAGAATTCCCGGCCTTTACGTAGCAGGTGAAGTGGCGTATACAGGATTCCACGGAGCAAACAGACTTGCAAGCAACTCGCTTCTCGAGGCTGCAGTGATGGCCAAGTTCAGCAGTCATTCGATAATTGATTATCTCAAAACCTGCGAAAGAAGCGATTTCAACCTGCCCGCATGGAATGATGAGGGTGTAAGCGACAGCGACGAAAACGTTATCGTAAAACAGAACTGGGATGAAATTCGTCACTTCATGTGGAACTATGTCGGAATCGTTCGGAGCAACAAGAGGTTGCGACGTGCGCTCAAAAGAATTGAGCTCATCAAACATGAAATCAATGAATACTACTGGAACTTTAAAATCACCCGAAACCTTCTGGAACTTCGAAACATTACACTTGTGGCCGAAATAATCATAAAGTCGGCAATGAAGCGGAAAGAGAGCAGAGGACTTCACTATACCATCGATTATCCGAAAAAGGTTTCCGAATCCAGTGAAACCGTAGTTTTCCCGGAGGAGATACTTTCCTGAAGCAAAAAGTCCTCCAAAAACGTTTCTACCTACTTTAGAATTTTCGATACTGATAACGAGAAGGAATAGGGCTGTAGAACTATTCATCCATTTAAAAAAATTTAATTTAAAAACAGCGTTGCTTTTGGATCAATAAGGTCAAAGGAAAGCTCAAACGATCGAGCTATTTGGTTTGCAACTGTTCAATATGGCGATAAAACATTGGAACAACTACTCAGAATCGATATCGCAGAGATTTTTAAGATAGAGCACACCGTCATCGCACCATCCAGCTACAACGGAGTGAATATCAAGATCGGGAAAAGTTTTTTCCAATTTTATTATTGGGGTCTCTCCATGTTCTTTCAGATAGATGAAAAGATCACCCTCCTCATCACTGACAGTTCGCGTAAAAACTCCACCTTCGAGGCGGTAGGTGATGCCGTACAGATTCTCTTTATCAACATCGGACACATATCTCTTCAGATCAATGAAACCTGAATCGACAAGATCCTCCACGTTGTAGGTGAATCGTTTTATGTATACGGAGGCATTCACGCCTACCTCTGTCTCATCACCAATAAGATCGAGCATATAGGGATAGGTTACAACATCCTCATCAGGTACAGTAAGAGAAAGGGTGTAGTACCAGTTATGGTAAAGCATGTCGAGAATCAATGGCAGCAGCTTCTTTTTCTGAAAACGCTCGCAGAGATAGGAAAAGAAACCCACTATGTTGGAGAACAGATCATCATAAGAGCATGCCTCATCGATAGTAACCTTCTGCTTTCTCAGCCACTTGTTCCACTTTTCAACAACATCAACACACCTCATCTTGAGCCCGTTGCTTATGATGGTGAAGATTGACACCAGTCTGCCCCGGTTGTAAAGAGAATCAACACCTGAGGCGATCTCATCTATCTTCTCCATCTCCCTCTTTGAAAAATCGGGACTTTCAACTGCCCTGTAGGGGTATTGATGCTCCATCCTGTAATCAAACTCCCTCACCCTATTGTAGATACGGGTTCCAGGATAAATAGAAAGTCTGTATACATTTATATTTACAGGCCAAAGGCTGAAACTGCGCTCCACATCGTCAAGAAAGTGCTGATAGTCGGTTTTAGGAAGTCCTCCTATCACATCGAGATCAAAACTCAGATTGGGGTAGTTGTTCATGTACCTGATTATCGATTCCGACTTTTCAACATTCAGCGAAGTCATCATATTTTCAAGAACTTTACGATCAAAACTCTGTATTCCAAGATGAAGAAAAACATTCATGTCTGCAAGAAGATCAATCTCCTCCTTGGAAAGTATATCGGGTCTAACCTGAAGTTCTACAAGAGCGTCCGGAACATACTCCCGGATCATCTGAAGAATCTTCTTCACGTGTTGATGACTCAGATTGAATATCGGTGACCCTACAACAATGTGGGGAACAGCCTTTTCACGGAACAACATCAGCTCCTTTCGAAGATAGTCGAAGCTGTGAAATCTGACGTGATTAAGGTGACTCATCTCAACACAGAAATCGCATCTGAACAGGCAGCCGCGGCTCACCTCCCAATAGACTCGTTTGGATGAATCAACTTCTATGTAACCTTCGAGGTAGGGAGATGGAACGGCATCGATGTTATCCACGACCCTGTTCTCTCCATAGATGATCCTGCGGGAAGCGATGTCCTTGACAATCACCCCGGAAACTTTGGAAAAGTCACCGCCTGAATCAACAGTTGCAGCAAGCTCATAAACAGAGAGTTCAGGTTCGTCCTGAACAATGAAGTTGACCACATGCTTCTTGAAGTAATCCTCAGGATAGGAGAAACTATCGTGCCCCCAGAGGCCAAGAAAGCCGGGGGCACGATCTATCTCATCAATAACTTTCGTAACGTAACCTGCGTTCCAGTAGAGCAGGCGAAAGAGCACCACATCGTAGTTTCCGTTGACTATGACTCCAGCAGAGGTTGAGGGTGTGTCGGACAGAAACACATCTACAATATCGACATAGTACTGCCCCCCGCTCCGTTCTTCGACGAAGGTTTTGATTGTGTAGATGTGATACTCATAATCTTTCTGCACCCGTGATCGGCTGGTGTTGACAACGGCTATTCTCATGAAGAAACTCCGTGGCTAAAAGCCCCCTGCTACTTAGTTGATTTAAGGTAGCTGAGTATGGCTTTGAACTCTTTGGAAGAGTTTGCATACTCCACCTTGTCCCCCTCCTTATCGAGAGCCCCCTCAAGGATAGAGACAAAACCCTTGTCCTCTGTCTTGAGCATGGCAACGGTAAGGGCATCCCTTACGAACGGCTCCTTGTGATAGAAAGCTGTCTTAACCTGCTCTTTGTACTCTCCCATTTTTCCGAGAATACCAAGCATAAAAACTGCCTTTTCAGCCTTTGAAGGTTCCTTATCCGAGAGCTTGGAGGCATAACATTTTGCATCAGCCTTACACTCCTTTGCAACCTCGGCCCTCTTCACGTAGAGCTCCATCTTCGTGACCGCCTTTTTGGTAGATTCGTAGTTGACATCAAGACGGCTCTGTGATTTAACCTGCTTTTCCAAGCTCTTTTTGTCAAGTTTTTTTGCCTTATTCCTACTTTCAACATCCTTTCTGGTCTTCTCTTCAACCTTTGCAAGGTACGCCTTTCCCTTCTCGACAAACGCCTTTGCTTCGGCAATGAACTCATCTGCAGCTTCAGCATTGTCGACCATGCGACTGAATGCATCTGCAGCCCACACCTTCGGCTCGTAGAAAACAATTGTTTCGTTCTGAACATTCTGCTCTGAGAGGTCTTTTCCCTTCACAACCTTCATGAGATAGGGAAGAGCTTTTCTGTCACCAAGTATGCCGAGAGCCTCAGCACCTTTCATCCTGATACTCACTTCCTGTCCTCGACGGGCAAGCTTGGCAGACTTAAGACCGTCTTTTCCCGATCCCTTCTTGGCTTCAGCCTTTTTGAGTGCGAATTCCTGGCTAACCATCTTGAGAAGAGTGTCGGTTGCTCTGAAATCCCCCATTTTCCCGAGGTTAACGGAAAGATGCTCGGCGAGGAACGGTTTTTTCTCCTCTTTTTTGAGCTGATCCTCGAGTTCTGTGATGATCGTATCTACAGCCTTCTTGCTTCTGATATCGGCAAGAAGCATGGATGTTTTGATCTTTGTTGTAGCCTCGATGCTGGCGAAGGTTGTCATGAGCTGTGCATGCTGAAGGCATTCACCGCCCTTCTTTTTAAGTTCCTCGATATCCTTTCCTATGTATTCCGGACACATCTTTTTGAGAGCTCTGGATTTGTTTGCATCCGCAATCTTGTTGATTGAGGCATTCTGCATATTGTAGGCCTTGAGGAGCTCACCTTCTGCTGTTTTTCCAAGACGAACAAGGCTCTTTCTAGCTTCGGAGAAGAGGCTGTATCCCTGCTCCTCATAGAAGAGACTCTTGACAAGCGGTTTTACAGTTTTTGGATCATTGAACGACCCTAAAACTCCGGCGATAAGATGCTTTGTTCCGAACTCTTCCCTGTCAGAATCGAGAAGCTTGAGAATATCCGGAATATGCTGACGTCCCTGTTCCGGCATCTTACTGAGCGCCTCAACAGCAGCTGCTTTTGCTACAGATTCGGGTTTCGTACGTTGTCCCGGGGCGTAACCCTTCGGCGTATCTATGGTGAAGTAACGCTCTAGAGTCTTTACCGCCGATGCATCGCCGATCATTCCATATGCCTTCGCAAGGGCTTCCAGAGTCTTCAGGTTTTTCACACTCTGGGTTTTGAAACAGTTGTCTGCAATCTCGTTCATACGGGGAACTGCACCGGCATAACCGATCTCACCAACAGCAAGAACAGCCGGGATGATATCGTTCGTCCTGTTGAGATTCAAAAGTTTCGTGGTTGTTTTCTCCTTGTTGACAATCTGTTTTTTCATCTTAATCAACTCTGAGATTGCGTGGCTTCGCGTATCTTTCTGATACAGTTTGCGAAGGTGCTTATCCTCAGGATTACAGGAGGTTAGCACCGCGATAGAAAGAATGAGCATAAATACAACACTTCTGGCCTTCATTAAAACACCTCTTCTTAACGGATGTTAGTCAAACTACCAAAATTCTTCAGTAAACTTTATCAGAAAATATTTAAATATCAATTTTTTGAAAAAAAAATCAATGCAATAGAGTGCTTGTGCTTAAGTTAATCTTACAATGTTTCGTTAGTGAATGAAGCATCAAAATACAAATTATTCAAAATCATCATATCATTTTTCTTGACACAGATTGACCGCATCTCTATCCATAACAAATCGCACAGGAGACAAAGGAGTCTATCTTGAACTGAACGTAACTTCAAAACAGACTTAATCCCTTGCTCCAAGCTTTTCTGTCTGCTCCGAACATCAGTGACATACCCCCGAAATCCATTCCCTGAGAAAGAATTCGAAGGTCATGAAGAAAAATGGAAAACATCTTCTCTTGGTGTTAAACTTACGCTGAAAGGAGGGTATCGTGAAGAAGATAATACTAATTGATTTTTCCATCCAGCTGCCGACTGTATACCTGCACCTCATCCCTCTCCCCACATTCCTTAAAAAAAAGCTACATCAATCATATTTTACAGAAGGTGAAACATGCTTCCAATAGCAGGATTTCAGGGAACATCCCTAATTGATTTTCCGGGTAAGATATCATCAATCATATTTCTAGCCGGCTGCGACCTCAGATGCCCGTACTGCCACAACGCCTCACTTTTTGAAGTCAATAGGAGTGAACTCATTAAACCGGAAGAGGTCATTGGGAATCTTGAAAAGAGAAAGCGTTTCATAGACGGCGTCGTAGTGACGGGAGGAGAACCGACTCTATACCCGGATCTTCTTTCGTTTCTCAAGGAGATAAAGGAAAAAGTGAAAATTCTCATAAAACTCGACAGCAACGGACTCAATCCGGGTTTCCTTGAAAAGGCGTTTCCATGGGTCGACTACTTTGCCATCGACCTGAAAACAGTACCTGAGCTCTACCCGTCCCTTGGCACAAATCTATCTGTCGAAGAAGTTGAGAATAAACTTCTCCAAACAAAGAAACTCTTTGAAAATTCCGGCAAAGGAGTTGAATACAGAACCACAATGTATCCCCCCGTAGTCAGAAGCTATGAGGCTCTTTACAAAATGTACAAGCTTGTTCCGAAAAATGCAGATTACTACCTTCAGCGGTTCATACCCGACAACAGCTGGTGCGAAGAGGCATCCAACACCGTCTCCTACACGCCGGATCAACTGGAAAGAATGGCCCTGGAGTTGAGAAAAGATCTAAATAGTGAAAAAATTTACCTGAGGACATACAGTTAAAGATTGTCTACCTAACGAAATTCGTATTCACCAAAGAAACAAAAACTGTTGCTGCTTCTTCCTGACTTCCAACGAATTGATTTCTACGGCAATTTATTCTGAAGAATTCATTCTCTGAAAAAGAAGGATTTGAACCGTTTACTTCTCCGGAAAAATTCCATCGACAACCTCGCTCCTGTAGGTTGAAAGAGCGTCGGTTATGGTGTTGTCGAGATTTAGGTACTTCTTGAGGAAACCCGGATAGAAACTGTCATCCATTCCAAGAAGATCGTAAATTACAAGAACCTGGGCATCAGTTCCGGGACCGGCACCGATTCCTATTGTGGGAACTGAAAGCGACTCGGTTACACTTTTTCCCAATGCGGAGGGAACACCCTCAAGAAGCACAATATCCGCGCCGGCATCCTGGAGCATGAGTGCCGATCTTTCGATAAGATGCCTCTCGGAATCCGTCTTTCCTCTTTTTCCGAAACCTCCGAAGCGATTCACATACTGGGGGGTGAGTCCTACATGACCGACAACTGGAATACCCATGGAGGTGAGCCTTTTCACCAGGGGGCAAACCTCTTCTCCGCCCTCTATCTTTACGGCTTCGGCTCCTGCCTTGAGAAGAGTTACGGCACTATCAACACCCCTTTCAACAGAAGCCTGGTAGCTTCCGAAGGGAAGATCGGCCACAAGAAATGGTGAGGGAGCCCCCTTCCTGACAGCACGAACATGGTAGGCAACCTGTTCCACCTCAACGTTCAGAGTTGTGGAATAGCCGCCAATAACCATACCGAGACTGTCACCGACAAGAATGGTCTCAATTCCTGATTTTTCAACAAGTTTGGCAAATGTGTAATCGTAGCAGGTTACCATCGCGAATCGTTCTTTTCCCTTTTTTGCCTTTAATTTCGGCAGGGTGACTTTCGCCATCTAATTCCTCCATTCTTCAAGGTCAAAGTCGGACGGATTATATCCCGCAAACGGCTTTTTTAAAGTTTTCAAAGCCAAAAAGTTTTCTCGTATTTATATTTGACATAAGCGACGATATTATTACTCTGTTTACCGCAACTTGAGGTTATCAGGAGGAAGATATGCAATACAAGATTCTCATCATAGATTCCAATCCGACTGAACTGCAGAAAACTGCGTCAGAACTGGAGAAAAGGGGGCTTGATACAGCATCGGCAACAAACTTTGAAGAGGCTCTAGGCCACCTTAGAGACGACGGTCAGATTCATGCCATTCTGACTGAGTACGAAATTCCTACATCCCGGAAAGGTAAGGATACGGTAAAAGGCATGAAGATGTTCAACCGCATTCTCAGCTGCAGATACGAAGTAAACATTTTCCTCCACACTTCGGAGATCAGCGGAAGAAGTTTCTCATCCGGAGGAATTCTCAACGGCTACTTCTACAAGGGAGACAACGACTACGACGACATCGTAAGAAAAATAAAAGCTGAGATCGTCAGCAGCAAGGATCGCGCACCCTTCTTCGAAACCCTTGTTCAATACGCTGAAAAATCAAAAGATTCATGGCACACTCCCGGACACAGCTCAGGTTACTCGGTAAAGAATTCGCCATGGGTAAAAGATTTCTACGATTTCTTCGGAGACAACAACTTCCGTGCAGACGTATCCGTTTCCGTTCCGATGCTTGACAGTCTCCTCCATCCGAAAGGTGTTATCCAGGAGGCCCAGGATCTGGCTGCCCGCGCTTTCCGCGCACGTCACACATTCTTCTCCACAAACGGAACATCAACATCAAACAAGATCCTTCTCCAGACACTGTTGAAGCCTGGTGACGCCATTCTGCTCGACAGGAACTGCCATAAATCGGTTCACTACGGAGTCATAATAAGCGGTGCCGAACCGATCTACCTGATGCCTTCGGTCAACAACAAATACGGAATATTCGGCCCCATACCGAAAAAGAGAATCGTTGAAACCATGGACAAGGCGATCGCAGCAGGAAAACGTCTCAAGGTTATAATCATCACAAACTGCACCTACGACGGACTCATCAGCGACATCCCGTACATTGTCAACGAAGCACACAGGAGAGGCGTGAAGGTGATAGTTGACGAAGCGTGGTTCGGTTACGCCAACTTCCATCACGAATACTACCCCTGCGCAATGGCAGCCGGGGCGGACTATGCGACACAGTCGACTCACAAGACGATGTCGGCGTTCTCCCAGGCAAGCATGATCCACGTCAACGATCCCGATTTCGAAGACATCAAGGATTTCTTCATGGACAACTTCTGCATGCACACATCCACCTCACCCCAGTATCCTATGATCGCGAGCCTGGATGTCGCAAGGAAGCAGATGGTGATGGAGGGATACGGTCTTCTCTCCAGAGCTCTGGACCTCAGCGATAAATTCAGGGATTCCATCAACTCTCTAGAGAAGTTCCGAGTTCTCGAACTTGAGGATCTCATCAGCAACGAACTCAAGAACGACGGTATCAAACTGGATAGGACCAAACTAACTATCGACGTTTCAAAATCCGGATTCTCCAGCAGGGAAGTCGAGCACATTCTCATCAACAAGCACAACATTCAGATTGAAAAATCGACATTCAACACGATCACGGTACTCATAACCATAGGCTCCACATTCTCCAAGCTGAACAGGCTCTTCCTCGCCCTCGAGAACATCGAGAAAATGAGTCCCAAGACTCAGAGAAAGGACGAAGGTGTAATGAAAGACTTCAAGCTCACCCTCTCGCCGATGCGTTACCTTCCCCGCCACGCATTCTATGCCGAGAGAGAGCCGATCATGCTGAAGCATGCCGAAGGAAGGATATCGGCATCAATGATAGTTCCCTATCCTCCAGGAATTCCGCTGCTTGTTCCCGGTCAGATCGTAACGAAAGAGATCGTCGCCACACTTCAGACATACAGGGAATACGGCGTGGAGATTCACGGTCTGGACGACGGAATGTTCGACGTCATTAGAAAAGAGGAGGAGAAGAGACTCGACTCCAAGGGATACGGAATCAAGCCTATCTAGCGTCTCGCCTTCCAGAAATTCCATCAATCCAAATCCTCTTCCGGACGGTTCGACAGTACGCTGTCCGGAAGAGGACGTCTTCAATTCAAAAAGTAAACTGACGGCTGAATCCGTTCACTCTTCCGGAATCTCCGACTGTGGTAGCTACTCAAAATCGGCGTATATTTCCCCGATATTCAAACCTCCTATGCGGGTCGATGAATACTTTTCGGAAAGCAACACCTTGACTCTCTGAAAATCCTGGGATTTATTTCCGTTCTCTATGGCGCTACACGATTCCACGAATGCAGATAGATCATCGGCCGACTTTATCAGCCTGCCGTCTCTGGGAGAGAACCGATCTTCGTTGTATCGTTCCGAAATCACTTCTGTGGAGGCGGGAGTCCTCCTGCCTTCGATAAAAGCAACATCCTCGAATTCATTTTCCGTATAGAGCCTTATCAGTTCGTGCCATGAGGAAGGAATGAGATTGTAGACCTCTCTCTGCATCATCTCTCTTTCATATTCGGAGATCAGCTCCTTCAATCCCTCCACCGAACTTTTAACCGGGGAGATGATGTCTCGTGTCAGAACCTCAGGAAGATCGTGAAACAGGCCTGTAAAGTAGTTATTCTCCTTGCGTTTGTCACACGCTCCTATCTTGAGGGAGAAGAGGTAGGATAGAATTGCAACGAAAAGCATGTGTCCCAGAACCGATGTTTTGGGAACCTTGTGAAGGTTGCTCCAGCGGTATTGAAATCGAAGTTGGCCGCAGAGGTTGAGAAACTTTCTGTATGAGGAGTGAGCATAAAGCTCCCTCAACCCATGAAGATCCATGTAGCCTTCCAGCTTTGCCTCAAGAGTCTTCCCCACCTCTTCAATCTCAAAAATCTGTGGGTTGAGAGGCTCAATTATCCTATATTCCCACAGTGATGAGTAAACATGTGCGGCACCCAAAACCCTCCTGTTTATTGATGTTTCATCTGATGCAAAGTATCTTCTGAACCTGGAAGCAAAATCATCGCCAAGTGGAAGAAGATAGTTTTCAAGCTGGCTATAGATCCAGTCGTTCAACCTTCTGTAACGATCACGATCTTCCTTTATGAGATAAAAGACAGGCGGCTTGAGATCGGTTATCACGATTCTCTGCAGCAATTCGAATATCCCTCCCTCAATTATCTCAATCCAGCTGAAGCCCGATTGGTGTTCCTCAAACCGTCCCAGCATAAAAGCTGCAATCATCTTATGAGCCTGCTTGTCCAGTTCAAACAGTTCGACAGGTCTGAAGTGATCGTTCCATCGCTGCATGTGGGAAGCTTCGAACAGCTTCTCTATCAACCCCTTTCTCAACATCGTCTTCTCCTTAAAGTAATTTTAAGGTATTTTAGCCTATAAAAATCTAAAATTAAAGAATTTTTCGACAGATCCTGTTCCTCTTACATCTCCCTCTGAAAAAGCAATAAATTTGTATTCGACAGGCCATATGTTATACTGCTTCAATGTACATTTTTTGAGAGGAACATCATGTCCACCATGAAACGATTCAACAGAAAAGTCGATTTCGACAGGAACTTCTTTCTATCTCTTCCTAAAACAGATCTTCACGTTCATCTTGACGGCTCGTTGAGACTCAGCACAATCATGGAGCTTGCCGAACAGGACAAGATAGATCTCGGTGTAAAAAACGAGGAGGAACTTAAAAAGCTCATCAAACCGGGTAAAGTTCATGCATCTCTGGCCGACTACCTGAAGGGCTTTGAAATTACACTCAAGATTCTTCAGACGGAAGATTCCCTCTACAGGGCGGCCTTCGAACTTGCGGAAGATGCGGCCAAGGAGAATGTGGAGTATATGGAAGTAAGATACTCTCCGGTTCTCCATACCAGAGGCGGACTTTCACAGACTAGAATACTTGAATCCGTTCTACATGCCCTCAGGGACGCGGAACGGGATTTCGGAATCAAGAGCGGTGTGATAGTATGCGGAATCAGAAACATCTCACCGGACGTCAGTCTTCGTCTGGCGGAACTGGCGGTTGCCTTCAAGAATCGAGGTGTTGTCGGGTTCGATCTCGCCGGAGCGGAATACAACTACCCTGCAAAAGACCATATCGACGCATTCAATCTGATCCTCTCCAACAACGTAAACGTTACAATCCATGCAGGTGAGGCCTACGGACCAGATTCAATTCACCAAGCCCTTCACTACTGCGGCGCCCACCGAATAGGTCATGGAACCAGACTCATAGAAGACGGAGACCTGCTGAGCTATGTGAATGATCACAGGATTCCCCTTGAGATATGCCTTTCAAGCAACGCCCAGACGGGAGCTATCGCATCCATCGAAGAGCATCCGTTCAGGCTCTATCTGGACCTCGGGGTACGGGTAACTCTAAACACCGACAACCGTCTTATCACAAAGACAACAATGACAGACGAGTACATGCTCGCATACAAGCAATTCGGTCTTGATGCCGACAACATCCTGGATCTCGTTGTCAATGGCATGAAATCGGCATTTATCCCCTTTGAAATGAAAAAAGACATCCTCAGAAGAACCAGGGATAAAACAATAGGACTTATCGATGATTACATAAAAAAGACGGAATCAGGAAAACAGACCTAAAACCCTGCAAAACCGGGCACTTCACGCATTACCCTACAATTTGTTTTATATTTTCTTTAATTGCCCGTTATTTTTCTAAAACTTTTGTAATTTTATGTATTTTCCGTCTAAAATTTTCTTGACTTATAGACCATTGAAATTAGAATTGCCTTATGATTTACCGTAACCATTATTAGAGTGGAGGAAATTATGACTGAAAAGAATTCATGGGTGGCTCCAACAAAGACCGATTTTATCAAGGCTCTTAAAAACAATGCTGCCGATGTAGAGCTTACAAACGACCAGGCAAAAAGTCTTTACGACACGTTCATAAAGATAATGAAAGACACGATTAGGAGCGAAGAGAAGCTCGTTCTTAACGGTTTCGGAACATTCAAGGTGAGAAAGCTTGCTCCCCGTAAAGGCATCAACCCAAGAACTAAGGAGCCTCTGGATATCCCATCTTCAAAAACTGTAGGTTTCAAACCGACCGCATTGTTCAAAAAGGAACTTTAAGGCTCGTCAGCTGAAACCTTACAGCCCCTTCTTCGGAAGGGGCTTTTTTTAGGTCGTTGAAGATTCGAACCTCACGAGAATGTTTTACTCTCCCTTAAGAAGGCCTGGAACATTAAGAAAATTGAGAAATCAAGGAGGCAACACCATATCCCTGCATTGAGGTCCGGAAAAGAATCATCCTCTATCCCGTTCTTCTTTTTTGTTGTCTGGCCTGAAACTCAGAGTATAATCAATCCGAACATCTGTCCGGAGAAAAAATGACATACCCATCTTTAATCGAAGAGTTTAAATGCAAAATTACCGAGTGGGAAAAAGAATTTCCAGATTTGATAAAGGACATTGAATCTATAAAAAAACAGAAAAATCTTTCCTACTCACTGCAGAACCCCATCGTGTTCAACAGAAAACTGGAAGAAATCGATACGGACAGGGTTCGCTGCATTATTCTTGCAGACAACCCCGGCAAGGATGAGCAACTTTCGGAAAACTGCTACTACCTGATGGGCCAATCGGGGAAAATCGCCAGAAACTTTTTCAAAACCCATTCGCTTGTCGAGGATTTCGACAGAGAAGTTGTCGTTCTCAACAAGACTCCTGTACATACCTATTCCACCAGCGACCTCAGAAAGCTCCAATCCCGGGAACTTGTTGAAAAATCGCAGAAATACATGGCCGGATTCGTCCACGCTCTCCAATCCCTTCTCAGGTGCGAACTCTGGATAGTAGGCTACACCGAATTGCGAAAGGGGGGAGTATTCACACCCTTCCTGAAGGCGTTCAGGGAACTGTACGAAGGGGACAACCTTCGTGACAACGTGCTTGTCTTCAGACATTTTTCATTCGGGAACTTCTCCAAGGATTTTAACGCTGAAAAGGAAAACGATGAAACTGTCGAGAAGATCCTCAAAAAAATCGGATCTAAAAAATACAGGTCAGATATTCTCGGATGGTAGAAATTCCAGCCTTAAAACTGGAAAAACCACCTCCATTCCATTCAGGGAAGCCACATGCCGCCATAACACATACCTCTTTGCAATAAATGTAAAATATTTCATTTCTAAAAGTTGTTACACTAACTTCAATTCGATTCAAAAAAAAGCTTTCTCAGAAAGGGATGTCTTAGTGAATGGCGATTAGAAAAGAGTTCAAATCTTCTCCATCGAGTCTTCATTCAAACCTCAATTTTTTGACATCCATCATGCACCGTGCTATTCTTCTCTGAATTTGAGGAGGAAAAGTTGCGTAAAATCGCCATAATATCAGACACCCACGGACATCTCCCTCTGGAGCTATCCCATCTCCAGTGCGACTCTCTCTTTCATGCCGGTGACATCGGAGGCCTTCACATTCTGAACGAACTCTTTGTGTTCGACAACTTCTACGCGGTGGAAGGCAATATGGATGCATACACACCTCTGGGGCTCTCGCTCACTCTCAAAACAACTATAGAGGGCATCCGCTTTTTCCTTGTTCACAACCTGGCCGCACCCCACAGAATAATCTCCACGAACCGTGAAATCATTCGCTCTTTCATGCCCCATGTCGTAATTTTCGGTCACACGCACATGCCTCTTCTGCGTGAGGAGATGGGAACCATATTCCTCAATCCCGGCTCTCTTGGTAAACGAGGACTGACAGGGGTAAGGAGCTACGCGACAATGGAGATTGACGAGGGCGCAGTTCGGAAAATTTCCATCATTGATTTCGACAGTGGAGAGAGGATTAATTCATGGCATCGGTAAAGGTACGCGCATCACTTCTGAGAGTCGGTCAAACAGTCAGCAGACCGGTTTTCGATGACAACGGTCTGCTACTTGTCGGAGAAGGCAGCGAAGTGGACGAACGAATACTTTCTCTTCTTAGAGCCGCCGGTATTCGCTGGGTTGAGGTGGAAAACGGGGGAAGTGTTTTCCCTTGGCAGATCTGGAGAGACCCCCCAGAGCTGAAAA
Source organism: uncultured bacterium (assembly GCA_942492635.1). GTDB lineage: Bacteria > UBP6 > UBA1177 > UBA1177 > CALOFP01 > CALOFP01. The sequence goes on along the minus strand of CALOFP010000002.1, from coordinate 45,722 downwards.
AGGAATCATCCCGGCGCTTCGGAAATGCAGGGGACCGTTACACAAAGGCCATTGAAAGAGCCATAGCAACCCATCTTGACAAAATTAAGGAGTAAAAGATGAAGTTCCTTTTCATTCCATTTTTCTTCATTTTGTTTCTACTTTCATGCAGCCAAGAGACCGAAGTTGAAGCATACCCGGGGATTACACTGAGAGCCCTCGATCCTGCAACATGTGAATCAGGCATCATCAACAGTGATACCCTCGACAAGATCGACTGCTTCGACATGGTTTTCTACAGTGGAGACATCTCCGCCAAGAACAGGATTGATTCACGGACATTTACTCGCCAGGACATCTCCTCGTCAATGAAGATCAAGGGGTTGGACGACATGAAAAACGTAACCATCCTCTTCTCAGCCTACACAGCTGAAGACCGCAACAATCCGAAATGGCAGGGCATCGTCCGGAACGTCTCTTTCAAGAAGGGAAAGACAACCGCTCTCGACCTTGTTTTATATCCCACCTCTGGCTCAGCCTGTCTTCCCGAGGAAGGTCACCTCAACATTGCTACTTTCGGACACTCCGCAGCGCTCCTACCCGACGGAAGAGTTGTCGTGGCAGGTGGTTTCACCTCATGTGTCGACAATTCCTGTGAGGCAACCGACCGTATCGAGATAGTTGATCCGACTACAGGCAGGACCACCCTTTCCGAGAAACGTCTTTCGTCGCCGAGGGGATTGCATCAAACCAGAGTTCTCAATGACGGATCACTCCTCATTGTGGGTGGAGTGAAACGAATTAAACTCTCTCCTGCAAAGTCTGAAAACAGGCCCGTCATGCCGTTCCTTCCGGAAGAACCGGTATTCGAAATAGAAATGTTTACTCCGTCAGTTCTCAAGGGAAGAGATTGGACAGGCGACCGGTTGGAATCCGAGGATAAAATAGAACCTGCCGGCAACATTGAGGATTCTGTAACACCATGGCAATCATTTGCAAACACACAAGAGTCAATAATTATCTCCTGTGAAAAGAGTGTCTACTCACTGTCTCTTGATTCGACATCCTACAATCTGAAGATCAAGGGCACTCCCGGAGGATTACCGCTTATGGCAGCCGTTACCGAGGTGGCTCAAAAAATTATTTCGGCAGGAGGAAGGGAGTATGAGACTCCGTCCGCATATCTTGTCTCGGAAAAAAAACCAGAAATTCTGGAAGGTCTGCCGAATCTCTATTTCGCCTCATCATTCAGCGGAGATTCCTACGGTTTCATTTTCGGAGGGTCTGATTTCAATGGCGAGCTGACCTCTTCCAAAATGATTTACCGCATCGATAAAGATCTTAAAATCGACAGCGCAGTTATTCCTGAAATCGAAATCACCGACTTCATGACCAAGGCAGAGGGCAATGGCATCTACGGAGCAGCAGGCTCCCTCAACGACGGGTCGGGGCTTCTCGTAACCTTCGACGATAAGTTAAATGTTTCAAGCACGCCCCTATTCTATGGACGAACTCTCTCGGCTGCGGTAGTTACACCTTCCGGCATGTTTATCGTTATCGGTGGAACATCCTCTCTCAGCTCCCCTGAACCAACATCCGCGATCGAAGTCGTGAGGATAAAAAAATGACGATTACATCACTGTTCAGTTCACATCCGTTTCTCGTTTCTGCATCACTTTTTGCAGCGGCTGGCGGCTTCACATCTCCCCTCTTTGAAAAATTATTCTCCCCCGGGGCCAACAAATCAATGGCCAAAAGAGGCTTCAATATCCTTGTATGGGCAGCCGCCGGGATTATGGCCTATTGGAGCTACAGAGGCAATCATTACATGATTCGCGACATATACGCTCACAGGCTGCTACCCTCCTTTCTCAGACATCCGACTATTCTGAGAAGAGTCGTGGAGGCGGCATCTCTCTCGCTCTTCTTTCTTCCGTCACAGATGGTGCTTGTGCGAACCGGCGAAAACCTGATCGACTCGAAGTTCGGTTACTCCGGACTGGAAAAATCAGTCAAACTGCTTATCCCCGTGTGGATTCCCCTGCACTGCGCTGCGCTCTCTCTCCTTTCAGGACAACTTGCTACCCTTATCCATCTCTCAGCATGGGCAGTCCTGCTCTCTGCAACAACGGCCTACGCAAAGCGCTGAGGATTCGCGGCCCTCGTCTTCAGCTTTCAAGGGCGGCTTCCTCGACAATAACTTACTCCACAAAAAAGAGTCTTTAACCTCGGCAAAAGTCCACCTTATGGAATCAGCCTCACTTCATTTTCAAAAACTGATACATTCACATCCCACCTCTAAAAAATGTAATTTCCAGATTACTGAAACATTTTTTCGGAACACATTTCCCCCCACCCCTGTCATTACTTGGAAATTCCTCTTAACGAATTCTGTATCGAGACCGTTTTTTTTGACAAAACAGCACAATATTTCTATAATCGTTTGGTTTTTTCGCGTATGAAAAAGTGAATTTTTTACATGGGAGATAAAATGAAAACAATCCTCGAATTAATTCAGAAACACCCCGTTAAATTTCTCATACTCTTTGCTTCCGCAATCTTTGTCCCGCTTCTGGGAAGTTATCCTGTGCTCGGTCAGTGGGAGCCCCACTACGGGCGGGTAGCAATGGAGATGGCAGCAAACGGCAGCTGGGACTGGTTTCTTGATCCGGTATATCTGGGAAAACACAACTTCTGGTCAAAGCCCATACTCTGTTTCTGGATGGTCCTACCTTTCCTGAAAATACTCGGCCCAACAGAACTGGCGCTGAGGTTGCCTTTTGCTCTGATGGGTATCGGTGGTGTCCTCCTCATGTTCTACGTCTCGAAAAAACTTTTCAACGATATCGGTCGGGCCGTTCTCACATCCTCTATTCTCGCACTCACTCCGATGTACTATCTCATATCAAAACAGTTCATGTGGGATATTCCCCTTGTGGTATTTCTTTTCGGAGCAATATCATTTCTCTATCTGGGCGAGAGGGACGACGATATCAAGCTTCTCCGATGGGCATACGTATTTCTCGGCCTTGTGATGCTGACAAAGGGACTTCTCGCGATTGTTCTTCCAGGAGCGATATTCTTTGCATGGATGCTTATAGATACGGACTACGAAAGATTCCGTACCGAAGGTCTTATGGGGATTTTTTCCCAGTACTTCAATTTTCTAAAGAGGCTTCGAGTCTTTGAAGGATTCGGAATATTCCTCGTTGTTTCTGCCCCATGGTATATCTACATGGCCCTTAAGCACGGCATGCCCTTCTATGCAGAATTTTTCGGGAAGCACCATTTCGGAAGAATGGAGGGAGCAATAAAAAAACCTGACGGCCCTTTCGAATACTACACATGGCAAGTTGCCATCGGAACATTTCCCTGGATCGGGTTCTTTGTTCCCGGACTCATCCTCATCGGAAAAGAGGGAGAGAAAAAACGGGAGTGGGGATTTGTACTCCTCTCCTTCTTTGTCATTTTCCTCTTCTTCACACTCTCTGGAACAAAGTTTCCCCACTACGTCTTTCCAGCCGTTCCCTTCTTTACAATGATTGCGGCACTCCCAATTTTCCGATTTTTCAGAGGAGAAAGGGAAGGATTCTTTTCAATCGGTGTAGTCCTGGCGGCTCTTGTCATCGGAGTTATCGCAAAAGATCTGGGAACGGGCATGAACTACCGCGAACTTCTATACATAATCACAACCCACCGTTTCCAGAATTGGTTCGGTCGGGTAAGCGATATGCTCCCATACCTGAGGATCCTTGTTCCACCCATGGTTCTCTTTCTTCTGCTTCCCCTTCTTCCCTTTAAGAAGAAGCTTCTTGCAAAAGTTTCCATGACGGGTTTTGTAGGGATGGGACTTCTCTTTACACTCTATATCAACTTCATTTTCGTCCCTGAAGTTCTCTGGGTTTTCTCCCCCAAAAAGCTTGTAGAAAAGTATCAGGAGATGAAAAAACCGGGAGACATTATCGTCGATTTCCACAACTGGAAAAACCGCAGCATGTACTTCTATCTCGGACTTGACGAAAATCTGCACAGGACAAAGCAAATATCCACAATCAAATCACTCGTTAAAAACAACCCGGAAGCAAACGTTTTCATTACCACAAAGAAGGATAAAGTTCCCGTACTCAGGGCCAAACTTATGACCGATCTTGAGACGCCTCTGGTAAAAGTCGCAGACGACAGGGTGGGCAGCTACAACGAGATCGTACTTCTCCGCACATCTCTTCGTGACAAGGGAAAAATCTCTTCCGACCTGTGGAAAAAGAATGTTGTTGAAGAAAAAGATATACCTGAAAACATTACGAAGATCGGTTCGACCATGGGAAACGGCTCCCTTGAAATGATAGGATATAAAATCAACAAGAAAAGATTCAATCAGGGTGACGAGCTCAAGATAACACTTTATCACAGGGTCCTAAAAAAGATCGATGAAAACTACAAGATTTTCTTTCACTTCGAGGTTTACCAGGGCGCTATACCACACACATTCAGAATAGACGAATATCCGATGAAGGGATACTATCCAACAAACAAGTGGAAAGAGGGCGAGATTATAAAGCAAACTTTCGTCGAAAAGATACCCAGGCGCCATCCCGGAGGAGGAATCAAGATCTACAACGGATTCTTCAAGGGCAAAAAACGTATGTCCGTAGACGAGAACAGGTACAACGACGGAGAAAACCGTTTCATCCTCGGCACATTCCGGATCAACTACAACTGATGATCGATATTATTTACGAAGACAACCACATCCTTGTAGTCACAAAACCTGTAAACATTCCCGTACAGGCGGACATTTCTGGGGACAGAGATCTTCTCTCTGAACTGAAGGCGGATATAAAAAAACGCTGCAACAAACCCGGGAACGTCTTCCTGGGACTGGTTCACCGTCTCGATCGCCCTGTAGGTGGAGTCATGGTTTTTGCAAAAACATCAAAATCCGCATCAAGACTCTCCGACATGATTCGTAGAAGGGCTTTCGGCAAGGAGTATCTTGCAGTTGTCCGTGGAAAACCTGCCAGGAAATCGGCACGGCTTGTGGACTACCTGGTCAAGGATAAAAAACGGAACATCGTTCAAGTAGTCAAGGAGAAAAGCGGTGCAATGGAGGCTTCACTCAGGTATGAAGTTCTCGATTCAAGAAATGGACTATCCCTTCTCCGTGTTGTTCTGGAAACAGGGAGACCCCATCAGATAAGGGTGCAACTTGCAAATATGGGAACACCGATTTTCGGGGACCAGCGCTATGGAAAAGGGGTAAACAAGCCCGGCCAGCAAATTGCACTATGGGCCAACACTCTAACCTTTTCTCATCCTACGACGAAAGAGGAGATGAGCTTCACATCAAATCCTCCAGAAAGATCTCCGTGGGACCTCTTTTCTGGTACTATTTAGCTCCCGATCTTCGACTCTTTGCGAAAACAAATTGAAACCACCATCCGGAGCTTTTGATACCGAACGATCCAAGACAAACAATTTCTTCTACCTTTTCAGCAAGATACAGAAGATACCTGATGCCGGTTCTTTTTAGGAATATCTATCTCAGCCCCTGCTTTTTGAGGGCAGTATTTTCCTGAAAAATGAGATCTCAATCTGGGAAAGAAAAAGACCGACAACAACAACTCCTATTCCAGCAACTTTCATCGAAGAAAAAACCTCATCAAGGATAAAGAAAGAGAGAATTGCAGTAAAAACGGGGATCAAGTTGGAAAAAACGTTGGATCGTGATATTCCGATCTCCCTTATGACCTGAATGAAAAGCATGAACGAGAGTATGGATGAGAAAATCGTCAGCATCAGAAGGTTGCCGACAAGCTCGAAATTGGGAGGAACAGAAAGGAAATGGGAAAGATCGAATGCAAGAAAAAGGGGCAGAAAGTAGAGCGCCCCGAAGGTAAACTGCGTTTTTACGATTGTGAATGAGTTGTAGCGGTTCGAGAGATCGCCGATAAGCATGCTGTAGCCTATTGCGGCAGCGACGGCGAAAAACATCAGGAGAATGCCTGTTGGAGATGCGGCAAGGGAGAGATCCCGGTTCAGGACCATCAAAAGTATCCCCCCGAAGGAAAGCATCAGCCCCAGAAGATTTGTGGGTGAAAAAGGCTCCTTCAGGAAAAGACGAGCCGCAAACGGAGTGAATACGGGAATGGTCGAAACAATGACTGCAGCGAGTGTGGGCGAAACCAGCTCCATACCAAAACTTTCACCGAGAAAGTAGAGAAAGGGCTCAAAAAAGGCGAGTGCCATGAATCTCTTCAGATCCTTTCCGGCAATCTTTTCACCTTTGCCTCCGACATAGCTGATCAACGTCAGCAGGATTGTTGCAACAGTAAGTCTCAGAAAAACCATGGTAATAGGATGGTAGTAACGGTAGACAACTTTGATCCAGATGAAGGACATCGCCCAGCAGAGCATGGCGGTTACTGCACATAAAAGGCCTTTACGGCTCAACCTCATAATCAACCTCCGCGAAAATTCGCCAATAATATACCCAAAGGGCCTCTGTTTACAAGATATATTGACAACCTCGGGAATAAATTTACTATTCTACTTGTTAAAAATCGTGATTTAACCGCTTTTTTGGAGGAATTATGGATTTCTCGCAGATTAACGAGAGTATTCGTGAAGAATCACTTGCCATTAGAACGCTGAAGAACGAGATACAGAAGATCATTGTCGGGCAGGAGGACATGGTAGATGCACTCATCATGGGAATCATCGGTGAAGGACACATCCTTCTCGAAGGTGTTCCCGGTCTTGCAAAAACCACGGCCGTCAACGCCTTTGCCGGTGCAAGCGATCTTGATTTCAGAAGAATCCAGTTTACACCGGACCTGCTTCCCGGAGACATCATGGGCTCAAGAATCTTCAACATGGAGACCAGGAACTTCGACGTCAAGAAGGGAGTTCTCTTCTCCAACGTCATCCTTGCGGACGAGATAAACCGTGCTCCTGCCAAGGTTCAGTCGGCCCTTCTCGAAGCGATGCAGGAGAGACAGGTAACCATCGGAGACGAGACGTTTCGCCTTCCCGAACCGTTCATCGTTCTGGCTACCCAGAACCCTCTTGAGCAGGAGGGCACGTATCCGCTTCCGGAAGCCCAGGTGGACCGTTTCATGTTCAAGGTTCTCATCGACTACCCGACAAGGGAAGAGGAACTTACGATCATCGAACGCGCAGAAAAGGGCGGTTTCAAGACGGTGCTGAACAAGATCGCGAACGAAACTGCCATCAAGAAATGGCGGGAGATCGTATCCTCGATCTACACTGACGACAGAATTAAACGCTACGTGGTCTCAATCGTATTCGAAACCAGGGAACCGAAGGAGAAGAAGATCGCACAGCTCATTGACGTGGGTGCAAGTCCGAGAGCCAGCCTCTTCCTCATTCTCGCTTCCCGTATCAGGGCTTTCATGGAGGGACGGAACTTCGTTACTCCCGAGGATGTGAAGGAGGTGGCCTACCCGGTTTTAAGACACCGTATTATTCCAAGTTTTGAAGCTGAGGCAGAAAAAATCTCCACGGACAGGATTATCAGCGAAATCCTTGCTCAGGTAGAAGTTCCCTAGAGGAGAGAAAGTTAATGATCCAGGAAGAGCTCTTAAAAAAGATCCGACATATCGAGCTTAAGGTTAAAAGCAAGGTCGACAGCTACCTCCAGGGAGCCTACCACACCCTTTTCAAGGGACACGGGCTTGAATTTCAGGAGGTTAGGGAGTATACGGAAAGCGACGACTCCAGGAGAATCGACTGGAACGTCACCGCCAGAATGGGCAAACCCTTTGTAAAACTCTACAGGGAGGAGAGGGAGCTCACGGTAATACTTGTTGCCGACATCTCCGGCTCAACAACCTTCGGGCGGGCCTACTCCGCGAGAGAGGTTCTTGCGACCCTGTCGGCTGCAATCGCCTTTTCTGCGATAAGGAATAACGACAAGGTGGGACTTCTTCTCTTTTCCGACAGAATTGAGGAGTTCATTCCGCCCAGGAGGGGAAGGAACCACCTGCTCACCGTTATCCGCAGTCTTCTCACCGCGACGCCTCACGGAAAAAGGACAGTACCTGAAGCCGCATTCTCCTTTCTCAACAAGGTTCAGAAGAAAAAGGCACTTGTGTTCTTCCTCTCCGACATGCTTTTCGAGCATCCGGGACCTTCGCTGGCAATTTCACGTCGCCGGCATGAGATAATCCCTGTCGCAACCTGGGATCGCAGCAGCTACGCACCCTTCGGGAAGGGTGACGTCAGGGTTATGGATCCGGAAACAGGTGAAGTAAGAATTGTTCCCATAGACTCCTCAACGGAAGGCAGATGGGACCGTTTTACCCACCGTACGGAGGAGGTTTTTCGGAGGCTGAAGATGAAACCGATATGGGTTGAAAACAGGGAGGATTTCATAAACGATCTGATTCTCGGATTCAGGAAAATGGAGCGTACCAGACGATGAAACATATTTTTACACTTCTTTTGCCGATTCTTTTCGCCTCCACCCTTATCGCGGGGGAATTTTACTGGACGGTGGAAAAGGATAAAGTTCATCTCGGCGAAACTATCGTAGTCACAACCCCCGTGAATTTGGAAAAGGAACCGACAGTAACCTTCACCAAAAAGAGCAATTCCTTCTTCATCCGAAACAAAACCCTTTCGGAAGGAAAGCTCTCAATTGAAATCGTACCTCTTTCTACCGGATCCATTGAAGTTCCAGAAATGACAATCAGATCCGGCAAAAACGACTTCAGGACAGGTCCGATAAAAGTTACGGTTCTTGCAAATACAAAAGAGGGGGATCAGTCGATAAAAGAGATAAAGCCTCTCAAGAAGGCGTTTGAAACGGACTATCTTCCGCTTATCCTTCCCGCAGTGCTTCTTCTTCTCTTTCTCGGATTCCTTCTTCTCAGATGGCTGAAGAAGAGAAACGGGGATGAAGTGATAACGGCACCCTCACTTTCACCATATGAACTTGCAATGAAAACGGTTACGGAATGTGAAAAGCTTCTTCAGAACTGCGATTTCGAGACTTTTGTGGACCGTACAACCGGAGGGCTCAGGCTCTATCTTGAAGGTAAATCGGGAAAACCCTATCTTGAGATGACCACCTCCGAAGTTCGCAGATCCCTGAGAAGAAGCAGCTTTTCAGGAGAAGATTCGGAGAGAACTCTTCACATGCTGCAGATCGGCGACCGTTTCAAATTTGCCGACGAAAACCTCTCAACGGAAGAGTTCCGAAAAATGTTAACTCTTTTCGAAGAGACAGTCAGATCAATAGAATCGGTTGAAAAAGATCATGAAATTTCAAAATCCTGAATTCCTTTTACTGCTTCCCATAGCGGTTCTCCTGTACTTCATCTTCAGGAGAGTCGCAAGAAAACGTACAAGCCTTCTGGCGTTCCCTCTATTCAAGGGAATTCGCAGTGACGGTTCACGCCGCTGGCTTGCTCCCGTCCTTCTCGACATCCTCGGATTCATCATGCTCGCCATCGCAATCGCAAGGCCGGTTTCCCTTGATCGGGTAGTCACTCCTCCCGTCAAGGGAAAGGATATTGTGATAGCCCTCGATGTCTCAACGTCGATGAACGCACTCGACTTCAAGCCGAAAGACCGCCTGAAGGCTGCAAAAACGGTCATAGAGCAATTTGTTGCCGGAAGGAAGAGTGACAGGCTGGGCCTCGTCTTTTTTGCGCAGGAAAGCTTCCTGCAGGTTCCTCTGACGACGGACTACTCCATATTCATGAATCTTCTTTCAAGACTTGAAACCGGAGTGATCGCCGACGGTACAGCAATAGGAAACGGAATAGGGCTTGCTGTATCGCGTCTGGAAAATTCCAAAGCAAAATCAAGGGTGATAATTCTTCTCACCGACGGCGACAACAACAGCGGGAACCTGCGCCCCGAAGATGCGGCACAACTGGCAAAGGAAAACGGCATAAAAATCTACACGATTCTCATAGGAACCAATCGTGAAGTCCCCTATCCCACCAAGGATATATGGGGCGGAAAAACCTACACAAAGGTCCGGATGAAGGTAAATCCCGCTCTCATGCAGAAAATTGCAAAAACGACCGGCGGAAAATTCTACCAGTCGATATCCACGAACGATCTGAAGGATGCCTTTATCGACATCGACAAACTTGAAAAAAGCGAGATACCGACAAAAAAATTCAAACTTTACAAAGAGTTTGCGCCATCTTTCATCATTTTCGGAATTATCCTGATTCTTCTTGCCAGGGTTGTGGCCCTTCTTTTTCCGCTCTATCCGGAAGTGGAAAGATAGGGAATTCCGATTTTCGATTTTTCTTACTTCCTTCTGTAGACAGCCAGGTAGTCATCCCCGAAATCTCCAGAAAGCTCGTTGAGTTGAAATCTTTCAACCGGAACTGCGCCTCCGAACATGGGAACGCCACCCTGGAGAGCAAAGGGGGCAACGAAATGGAAAATCTCGTCAACATGGCCTGAATTCATGAAGGAGGCCAGAAGATTTCCACCGCCTTCGACCATCAGTGAATTTATCCGATACTTTTTCCATAGAACTCTGAGGCTCGCTTCGACAAACCCTTCACCTTCCTCAAGTTTTTCTACTCGACACGCTAGATCTTCAAGACGGCCGATTGTTTCGGCATCAGTAGAAGTCGTAAAAATTATGGGCTGTCTATGGAGAATTTTTCGATTTGATTCAAAATCGAGATTTTGGGAATAGATAACGGGAACGGGATCGCACCCTTCCACCATGCGCACGTCAAGCCCGGGATTATCGACATTGACCGTATTTTCACCGACGGCGATTCCCATGTGAATGGATCTGAGACGATGGGTATGCCGTCTGGCCTTCTCTCCTGTGATCGAGGTCTGTTTCCCCGAGGCTTCGCTTATGAACCCGTCCATCGATGTGGCGACCTTCAAGGCAACCCAAGGCAGGCAGGTTTCAACGGTTTTAAAGAAGAAACGGTTGTACTCCCTGACTCGATCCTCGAACTCCGGAAGAAAGCGAATATCGACGCCGTGGTTTTCAAGGAAACATGCGCCGCCGCACGCCTGGTCGTTTGTCTCTTTCGCAGCGATGAAAACCCTCTTGATTCCGGCTTTCAGAATAGCTTCGCTGCAGGGAGGAGTCTTTCCATAGTGGTTACAAGGCTCAAGCGTTACAGCCATATTGAATCCCGGTGCGGTGAAGTTGAGTTTTCGAAGAGCCGCACGTTCTGCGTGATCCGAGCCGTAGGGCCCTGTACACCCTTCGGCAAGTATATTGCCTTCGTCATCGAATATTACAGCACCCACCATTGGGTTGGGAAGAGTAGACCTTCCGCAGCACAAGGCGGCAGCCAAAGCACGCCTCATCATCTCAATCCCAATTTGATCAATTTTCATATTACCTCCTCTTCTGATAGTACGCAGGTAGATTTGAATTGACAACCTCCGTTATCCTCTTGAGGGTTTCTTTTGAGATACCGTAGCTGAATATGGAAACCTCCACCCTGACACCCTTTTCATTTCCGACGAGAAAGACTCCTGCTTCGCCAAGATCAAGTTCCTTCTCAAAAGTTTTCCCGGGGCCGACACCGGAAAGCTCAAAGATATATTGACCTCGCAGGGAACCTCCGTCATCGGAGAGGGCAAGTCTGGGAATACGTACCGAACTGAGCCCTGAACCATCAATTATCAGGGTCTGAGGCAATTTTTTATCGAGAACCACTGTTTTTGCCCGAAGAGAGATGATGGAACGAATTTCAGGAATAGTATCGGCCAGATCCGCAGACGAAAACAGAACAACTCTGTAACCCTTCTCCTCAACTTCCAGTGTAAAACGTTCTCTCAGGGGAAGGATCTCCATCCATTTTCCCTTGCGAACCTGAAAACGGGGATAGAGAGGGATTCCGACGTCGTTTCTGCACACCCCCCAACTGTCTTCGACACAAAAACGTCCATCGTCGGTGATATTTTCCGTCAACTTCGAAAATTTGGGGTGGATAAGAGTGTGATCTCTACCCTGGGATATTTCAAATCCAGGAGCGACACGAAGAGGAGCGGAGCTTTTTCGAATTACAATGTGATCCCTTCCGGGATAAAATCTGACACCTTTAGAACAGAGTTCCCCCTTTCTGAAAAAGAAGATGTCGCCGTAATCAAATACACCTTCCCCGCAAATAAAAAATTCTACCACTGGAACATTTCTCAGAACAGAGACGGAGATTCCGTAATCAAACTTTTCTCTGCTTTTGATATAAAGGTATCGGTTTTTTCTATCTTCGGGAGAACGAATTACACTCTTGTAGCGCGCTTCTTCTCCTAAAAAAAACGGGCGGTCGGCAAAAAGCCACCCGCCCGATAAAACAATCAGTAGAAAAACCGAATATAGTCTGATCACTACCAGGCTGATTTCGGTTTAATCTTTGCAGAATTACCCTTACGAAGTCTCTGATAGAAGAGTTTCGCTCTTCTTACACGTCCGCGGTTGATGAGTTCGATCTTATCAAGCATCGGTGAGTGAAGAGGAATAACCTTCTCAACACCGTATCCACCGGAAGACATCTTGCGAACTGTTACAGTTGTTCTGTTGCTGTTACGACCGTTGCTAACGGCGATAACGTCACCCTTGAACACCTGAATACGCTGTTTCTCTCCCTCGATAATCCTTGTATGAACCGCAACCTTATCGCCAGGTTTTACGTAGTAATGATCGATTCTCATCTGGCGAGCTTCGATCTTTTCAATAATTGGCTTTACCATCGTATCGCTCCTCCATAAAATTCAGTGCGTTATATTACACATCCATTGCGAGCCTGTCAATAAAAATTGAGACGGCACTACGAACACTTAGGTGATTGTACCCAATTCCCATGTCAATTGGCTCTAGTATTAAATCAATATTTTCAAGTAGTTGATCATCCAAACCACCGGCTGTTCCAAAGAGAAACAGTAGCGGTTTCTTTTCCTCCCCACGGAGATGAGAAACGGGAAAGGAATTGCTCTTTTTCATGGCGGTGGTTCCTATCACAAGAGGCTCCTCGCCGGTAGAATCAAGAATCCGTCTCTTGGCATCATCGAGATCAGGAACAATGTGAAGCTTTCTAAATGCTTCGCTGCGATCAGGGTTGTAATCGCTGCCTGTACCTTCTATCCAGTGGGACGCAAGCTTTCCCGCGAGTGAGCGCATCTTCTGATCCGGATGAACAACAAAGTATCCTCCCAGTCCGTAGGTGGCCGCCACACGGGAAATATCGTGCATGTCGAGATTTGTTATCGAACTGGTTATCACCCTTCCGTCTCTCTTTACCGGATAGTGCATCAGGGCGATATAAATGTTCTTCAGATTACGGGGCATAATCAACTCTCAATAAAATCCGTAAAAAGATCGGGATCAATATTCCGTAGAGTCTCCGGTCTTGCGGAAAGGGTTCTCTCAAGTGAGTTCGCAGTGCGCCATCGACTGATTTTCTCGCCGTTTCCACCCTGAAGAACTTTTGGGATCTTCTCTCCCTGAAAAAGGCGCGGTCCGGAATAGTAATCCGGGGGAAGCAGATCCGAACAGGTCTGATCCGCGAAAAGCGCGTCAAGAAAGGGAAGAAGGGCTGATTCGGCAAAAGAAACGGTAAAATCTCCGAGAGAAATTTCCTCGGCACTGACCGTATTGATGAATCTCTGATCGATCTGAGCAGAAGAACAGATCAGAATCACCTGGTCGGCCTTCTTCAAGTCTGAAAGAAGCTTTTTCGAAAGTATTTTTCCACGGTTGGATAAAATAACAGTCCGACACTTCTCCTTTTTCGGAAAAGAGCTGAAACATCGATGAAGCGGATCGGGGGTCATGACCGGCACGTCACCGCCTCCATAAGGAATCCGCATTCCGTTTCCGTCTCTTTCCGCAAGAAATTTTCGAAGATCATGGATATGAATTGATTCGGCAAGATCGATGGAATTCGATCCGATCGACACCGAGTCAACAACAGACCGGCACCTGTCGACAGCTGAAGCAACAAGATCAATTCGCACTAAAAATCCCTCAGAAGATTAATTCGGTCCTTTTCAACAACTACGAAGTGCTCCGTAAAAGGAACAATCACCTCGTCCTCCCCCCTGATGGAGAGAAGAAAGTAATCGGGAGTCGGTGTGAAACCCATCGCCTTGCCGACACATCTGTCCCCCCGGTAAACATCCATTCCCAAAAGCAGGTCTATACTCCGACCTTCGACCTCCACCTCCGGAAGAGCGAACTCTTCCCCGACGAAGTATTCAGCCTGACGCCAGGAGCTAACCTCCGAGAACTGAACATGAAAACCCTGAGAACATTTAATGATACGCCGAATAGCGAATTCGGTTCCGAACTCGGCATGAAAAAGATGCCTGATGTCCGACAAAAAAATAGAGTCCTTGAAATACGGCTTCAAGAGAATTGTGCCGTTCTTTCGAAGGACCCTTGTGAATTTTCCAACTTTTCTCATCGGTATGGGAGTCTACTCAATGATCTCCAGAACGCTTTTCTTGCGTTCCTTGCTGGTGGCGGCGCTCAAGATCACGCGGATAGCCTTTGCAATCCGGCCCTCTTTTCCGATTACCTTTCCGAGGTCTTCTTTGGCAACCCTGAGTTCTATTACAGATGTACGCTCACCATCGATCTCATCGACGGATATCGCCTCAGGATTATCGACCAGCTGACTGACGATGTGTTCAACCAAAGCTTTCATGTGAATCCTCCTCCAAAAGAGTTATGACTATTTCACCTTCCTTATAAGGCTTTTGACTGTATCGGAAAGCTGAGCTCCGTTTCCAAGCCACTTCTCAAGCTTTTCCTTGTCAATTTCAACAACTGCCGGTTCTTTGCATGGATCGTAGTAACCGATCTTATCAAGGAAAGCGCTGTCTCTTTTCTTTCTGCTGTCAACAGCGATTATACGATAGAAAGGTTTTTTCTTCTGTCCACCACGGCTAAGTCTGATTGCTACACTCATCCTAAATATTCCTCCATATATACTGGTTTATTGAAATCCTTTCAATTTCTTCATTATCGATCCGAGACCGAGTTTATTTATTTTCTTCATCATCTTTTTCATTTCAAGGTACTGCTTGATAAAGGAGTTCACATCCTTGACCTGGGTACCGCTTCCGTCGGCAATACGTCTGCGTCGCGACGCGTTCAACAGTTCGGGTTTCTTTCTCTCCACCTTGGTCATGGAAAATATGATCGCCTCTATTTTCTTGAGTTCCTTTTCAAAATCAACCTTTCCCTTAACTTTCTTGAGCTCCTTTCCGACACCCGGAAGCATTCCGAGCATATCTTCCATCGGGCCCATCTTCTTCATCATCTTCATCTGGGAAAGGAAATCCTCCAGATCAAAGGAGTTGTGCTGCATCTTTTTTTGAAGACGCTCTGCCTCACTGTGATCTATAGCTTCCTGAGCCTTCTCCACGAGGGTCATTACATCGCCCATTCCTACTATACGACTTACGACACGCTCGGGATGAAAAAGTTCAAATCCGTCTATCTTCTCGCCGACACCGACAAACTTCACAGGTGCGTCGGTTACCGCCTTGATGGAAAGAGCCGCACCTCCACGTGCATCACCGTCCATCTTCGTAAGAACGACACCGGTGAGACCCAGTCTGTCGTGAAACTCCTTGGCAACGTTAACGGCATCCTGTCCAGTCATCGCATCGGCCACGAAGAGAACTTCTGAAGGGCCAACCTCTTTTCTAATATTTTCGATCTCATCCATGAGGGTGGAATCGATCTGGAGACGACCTGCGGTATCGAGAATCACAACATCGAGAGCCATATTCTTAGCGTACTCGACTGCCTGCTTGGAAATATCGACGGGATCCATGTCAGGTGTTGAGTCAAAGACGTCAACACCTATTGACCCTGCAAGCTTTTTAAGCTGATCGATAGCGGCAGGGCGATAGACGTCGGCGGGAACAAGAAGAGGACGCTTTTTCATCTTCTTCTTCAGGTAGTTGGCAAGTTTCGCGGAAGTCGTTGTCTTACCACAACCCTGAAGACCTGCCATGAGCACAACTGCCGGCGGCTTGACATTCAAATTCAGGGAGTGATCACCCGCACCAAGCATTTCAACCATTTCGTCGTGAAAGATCTTGACGAACTGTTGACCGGGAGAAACACTTTTCATTACTTCGGCGCCGATTGCACGCTCCTTGACCTTCCCTACAACCTCTTTTACGACCTTGTAGTTGACGTCTGCCTCAAGCAAGCTGAGCTTGAGTTCGCGCACGGCTGCCTTGATGTTATCTTCGGTGAGCTTACCCAGCCCACGCAACTTTTTGAATGTACTGTCAAGCTTATCGGTTAGCTGTTCAAACATAGAGCGGTCCCATAAAACAAAAATCGCGTTAATTATATGAAGCGGTTTTTATAAGTCAAGAAATTATTGTTTCGCAAAAGATATCCTCTAAAATATCAGAACATTACAAGCTAACGACTATTTTCCCGACATAAAAATTCCACAGGAAAAAGAACCTTTACCCTCCAGCACAGGCCTCTAGTCAACCCCTTGTTCAAATTAGTATTTTTTATCATCCTCAGCTCAGCTCACAGCTTTGTTTTTCTTACCGCCCCTCCTTGAATCTACTCTTCTCAGACATTGAGCGTCTTGAAACCACTTCTCATGAATAGACTTTCTTTTCGAGGGTGATACAATTCTACTATTCGACCAAAGGATAGGGAGGGACTTATGAAAGAGAAGAGAACCAAGGCGCGAATTTCCACAACGGTAAGACTTAAATCGATCGAAGGGAGCAGGCACTTTTACGCCAGCACAGCGGATATAGGCAAGGGAGGAATGCTCATCCTGACAAAATCTGCCCACGAGGCTGGAGAGCAGCTTACAGTGGAGTTTACAATTCCAACTACAGACCACACCGTCAGGTGCAAGGTTGAAGTTGTCTACTCCGAAAAGCGGCACGAAGATTTCGCCCTTCATACCCACTTCCTTGGCCTTTCCAAGAAGGACTATAAGAAACTCTCCGATGCTGTCGATTCACTTGTTGTCGAATCATGGTTCCACAGCGACGACGCGACGACCCTCCCCGATACTCTGAAAAAAGAAAAACGCAACAGAAAGAGAATTCATGTTCCCCTCTGGATCAAGAATATTTCAGACCAGAAAAGCTACTTTCCCTCAAAAAATCTCTCTCTCAACGGAATCTATCTCCTCTGCCCGACAAGCCACCCCGTAGGCACAGCTCTTACTGTCGAATTTCGAATTCCAAATTCCGACAGGACGATCACCTCCGAAACAGTAGTTGTTCACACCGAACAACGGGACGATTTTTTTGGAATAGGTCTTAAGTTCACACGCCTCTTCCCTCCGGATCACAGAAGACTGGAGGCGGCTCTCAACACAATCATTTCAGAAGACTGGTTTACTGAGTGACAAGGTCGGAAAGAACCCCGTAGTAGAGCATTGAGGGAAAGAGCCCCTCAGTGTCGGAAACGATATTCCCCTCTTTGTCGAAAATAAGAGTACGAGGATAGACGCCGTTTCCGGCGAGAGATGTCGGCAGATCGACAGCTGAATAGATGGGAAAATCGGGTTCAGGGTGATCTGCATCGAGCTGATCCGCTTTACCCAGGATCATCAGGAAGAGAACATTCTCGGCGAAATACTTTTTCTTCAACGAATTGAGACGTCCAGTCAGTTCACCACAGGGCTTGCACCATGAGGCCGTGAAATCGAGAAGTACCGGCCTTCCTGCAGCAATCTCGGAAAGCCTCACAGCCTCACCTCCGTCTCTGGGGCGAAGAACAATCTTCTCAAAATCCTTTTCCAGCTTTTCCTCAGCAGAAGAAACTTCTGCTGAGTCTGCTCCAACCTCTTTTCGCTCCGATCCGTTTTCCCTTACAGTTACGCAGGATTGGAGAGAAAAAATGAAAGTCAAAAGAAGAAAAACATTACAGATTTTCATCCTTTTCTCCCTCATATTCTCCACTGTTTTCCTCAGTGGAATCTTTTTCAGAATTGAAATCGTCATCCCCTCGATGTTCAATCTGGAGGGTGTCATCCGAACTGTCTCTTACTGAAGATGCTTCAGCTTTAAGAGAATCAAGCTCTCTTTTCAACCGTTTATTCTCTTTCCGGAGCTTTCTCTGATTCATGTTGACTCTCAGGATATCGAAAAAGAGAACCACTACAGTCACGAGAGATCCTGCGAGAACTGAAACAAATGTAAGAAACCATACTGAAATTGATTCAACCTGGGTAAAATAAAAATCTATGCTCACCTCCGCACTGTTCCTCTGAGAAAAGAAGAGTACGACGATGGCAACAAGAGCCAGAAGAAATATAAACACCAGTTTTCGAACAAAACTCATAACGACGACACCTCCGTTGGAAGATAGTAATAACCTGCATTCAAACTTTGCTTCTTTATGACGGATTCCCCACCTTTGTGAAGAATTTCGATAATATCGTTCAACCCTCTCTTTTTCTCCGGATAGACCAGCCTGAAACTCTTCTTCCCATCGCCCCACTTATCCAGAACACTCTTCAGTGCGTCATCCAATCCGCCGACACCGTCGACAAGTTTGTTTCTTTTCGCAGTTGAACCTGAAAAGAGTTTTCCACCGGATAATGGTTCCATATCTTCCACCGCGATTTTCCTGGCTGTTGCCACATCCGCAACAAACTGGGAGCTCAATTCCTCTCCAACGGGGTCGGAACGATCGGAATCAACAGCTTTTACTTTTGAATTCGAAGAAAAGAGATGTGATTTTATATTTCCTACAGTCAATCTTGTGACCCGGCCGATTCCACCGACAACGGAACCCCTAACGGCAAAAACAAGATCACCGGCTGAGGCAACGTAGTACCCGCTTCCCGTAGCCGTTGCCCCGATCGAGACAACAACCCTCTTTGCAATCCCTCTTATCGCATCAAATATTTCCTGACTCGGGGCGACAGCCCCTCCTGAAGAGTTGATTCTCAGCAAAATCACATCAATATCGCGACGTTTATCAAAGTCGTTGAGCCTCCCCAAAATCTCTTTAGACGACAGTATCAGCCCATCAACAGAGACAATCCCTACGGAAAGAACGGTGTTTGAACTGTATGCATCGGGAGCAGTCATCTGCACAAACGAGCGAAAAAACATGTAGAAAATAAAAAAAAGTGCAAGAAAAAAAATGATTGCCCGAAAGGATGTGCGTTTTGCCATGAACCCACGCTATTGAAAGATAGTAACCATTCCCATGATATAAAGCGCGCACATTATAACAGGGAGCACGGAAATCCCAAAGATTTTCTTAAGCTGTTTCACGGAGAGCATGTAGAAGAGAGCGGACGAGAGAATGTAGAGAAGGGCCGTTAGGAAAAGCAGCTTTTCATTCATCTTGAAAACTGTGTTTCCCGGTTTGGAAAAAATGTCCGCAACACCGAGAATCATCAGGTTGAAAATGTTGCTCCCCGTAATATTTCCTATCCCCATCTCAGAAGCACCCAGAACCATTGCCGATACGGTTACGACAAGCTCAGGTAACGAGGTCGCCCATGCAAGAAAGAGCGCACCGACGGAAGTGCTGTTCCATCCCGTAATCTTGGCAAGCTCATCGACGACAACGGAAAGTTCATAACTGACGCCGACGAGGGCGACAAGGAAAAACCCGAGGAAAAAGTAGAAATGAAATGGCAAAGTTCCCTTTTCGGAAACTTCCTCTGTCTCTTCCTTATTCGTATTCCTGAGAGCGACAATACTGAGAAAGAAAAAGAGAATGAGAACAGCACCGAAGAGGGATTTTCCCGCAATCATAGGTCCGCCGGAAAGTACAAGTCCGAAAAAGAAAACCGTCAGCATTATGAAAAACATGGAAAGGGATACGAGATTCTCCCGGTCCATAACATTTTTCTTGAAAAGCGTTGCTGCAGTCACAAGCGAAATAAAAAGAATAAACATATTTGCGTTGTTGCTTCCCAGAATATTTCCCGCACCGAGATCTGAGTTGTCGAGAAGTGCGACGGACGAAACCGTGGTGATCAGCTCCGGAAGCGAGGTGGCGAATCCGAGAAGAACGAATCCGACAAGACCTTTTCCGAGCCCCTTCACCTCTGCCATTTTCTCAGCATAGATGGATAACTTCCATCCGAAAAAAACTACAAGCAAAGCACAGACAGTAAACTTGATCAATATAGCAGTCATCACAACATCTCCAGCATTGAATTGTCAACTCCTGACGATCTTCCCGAGAGCTGTCTCGCAACATACTTTCCGAGAATATCGTACTCAACATTTAACTTCATTCCCGCCCTGATTCCCTCTGCGAAAGTAGTCCGCTCCATACTTTCGGGAATGAGGGAAATAGTAAATCCGTCGCCGGTAAGAGTGGCGATTGTCAAGCTGATGCCGTTCAGCGCCACCGATCCCCTATCCACAACAAGTGAGGAAAATTCCGGTTTGAGATCCACGGTGAATTCCACACCTTTACCGATTCTCCTCACATTTCGTACGCTCGCCACGTTATCCACATGCCCGGTCACAATGTGTCCGTCCAGCCGCCCGTTGTACTGCAAAGCCCGCTCCAGATTGACCAAGGTACCCGACCTGTAATCTCCGGCTATGGTCTTTTGGAGGGAGGAACGGCTGATGAAAAAGGTCATCGAATCGCTGTCGAAAGTCTCCACAGTGAGGCATACTCCGTCCACAGCAATGGAATCTCCGGCCTTAATTTCGTTTCCGAAGGGATTTTCTATTTCGATAAGTCCCTCCGATCCCGATTTCTTAATCTTTTTTATTTTCGCGAAACACTCAATAATTCCCGTAAACATCGGTTTCTCCTGATCGTAATGACCCGTGAATAGTATTGAAAAAGCCATCTATTGGCAAGAAATAGTATACAAAAGCCGAAGGTTGTCCCGTTGTCAGTTTTTTACCATCATTAAAAGAAATCGAATTGCTCCCACAAAATATGATTTTTTGCACATTACAGAACAGTCTTAAACGAATTTTTCTTGAGTATTCTTTACTCTCCAGTAAAAAGAGGGAGGTTCCCGGGAATATTTTTTCCCCCGAACCTGTTGTGATACCGGACAGTTTGACTGGAGCTTTTATGAGACTCTACAACAGCTATATACTCCTTTTTGTTTTTCTGTGGATCCCGCTGCTGATAGTTTTTTTCGCCGTCGCATCAAGGATGAGGGACAAATTCTTAAACAATTTCAGCACATCACAACAGAAGGAGATCATCAACATCTCTATTAGAAACATCTGGCTCAAAAGAATTCTCCTCTTCTTTTCTCTGCTTTTTCTTACATTTGCAGCAGCACGCCCCCAGATGGGCCACGCCGAAGTGCATCTGGAATCCGAAGGAATAAATATGGCATTCCTTTTTGATGTCAGCCTCTCGATGCTGGCGGAAGACGAGGAAGGACCCAGGTATGAAAAGGGCCGACAACTTGTAATCGACGCGATTTCCGAACTCAAGGGAGACAGAATTGCCCTTGTTCCCTTTGCAGGAAGCGCATTTCTCCAGCTGCCACTCACATCCGACTACAACACGGCCTTTGCATTACTTTCGACGTTGAGGCCCGGAATAATTAACGATCCCGGAAGCTCCCTTGTTTCCGCATTCGATCTTGCCGTTGAGACACTAAAATCTAGTCCCGACGGAACGGACAGGCTGATCGTTCTCATCTCCGACGGTGAAGATCCCGGAATGGATTTTTCCCACATAAAAAATATTCTGGAGAAAGAACGTATTCGCCTCGCCGTTCTGCCACTTGGTTCTCCGGAAGGAGCTCCGATTAAAGTGGGAGAGAATTACCTGCGAACAGAGAAGGGCGAAATGGTCATCTCAAAACAGAAACGTGAATTCTTCGAGCGCTGCGTTGATCAACTCAAGGCCCAACGAGTTGAAAAAGGAGAATCACTGGCCCACTTTGTTTCAACCTTCAAAAACAGGATGAAAATGGAGGAGAAACAGATATCGCTTTACGACGAACGTTTTCAGATTCCGCTTTTTCTCGGAATTCTACTGTTTTTACTTTTCAAATTTATCCCGTCCGGCGCAAAAAGGGAGCGATAAATGAAAAAGTTAATGAAAATTCTCTTACTGACCTCAATTTTGTCACTTATCTCATTCACTCCTTTCCAAAAAGAGTCGAAAGAGAGCCTGGAAGGTCGCAAAGCTTATGAAAAAGGCAAATTCTCTGAGGCTACCAAACATTTTGAAAAAGGTGCAAAAGAGCAGAAGGAAAATCCATCGTTTCTCTACAATCTCGGCAACGCTCTTTTAAAATCGGGTGAACTGGAACCGGCGATAAAAAAATATGAGGAAGCGCTAGGCACAAACAAGGCGGACGACGCACTGAAAAGCGATATTTATCATAACATGGGCAATGTTTTTTTTCAGCAGCAGAAGTTCGGGGATGCATCCAAATTCTTCGAAAAATCCCTGAAACTCAATCCCTCAAGAGAAACCGCCCACAACCTGGAAGTTTCACGCCGCCTGTATAAGATGCAGGAACAGCAGAAAAAACAGGATCAGAAGGATCAGAAGGATCAGAAGGATCAGAAGGATCAGAAGGATCAGAAGGATCAGAAGGATCAGAAAGATCAGAAAGATCAGAAAGATCAGAAAGATCAGAAAGATCAGAAAGATCAGAAAGATCAGAAAGATCAGAAAGATCAGAAAGATCAGAAAGATCAGAAAGATCAGAAAGATCAGAAGGACCAGAAGGACCAGAAGGATCAGAAGGACAAAACTGACGGAAAAAACGATAAAAAAGAAATGAACCAGCCTCAACCGAAGGATGAGAAATCTCAAAAAGAGAAACAGGATAAAAAGAAGGGCGCAGCTCTCTCTGAAAAAGAGAAAGATCAGAAAAAGAAACAAAAGAAGAGTCAGGCCCTTGAACAGTTCAGAAACAGGAAAAAGTTGCAAATATTCCCCTTTATGCTACAAAAAAAGGGTAAAAACAAGGGAGGCCAAACCTGGTAAGGAAAACGTTTACATCGCTGCTGCTGCTTCTGTTCTCGACTTCCATGTGGGCGGCAGTTGTATCATTAAGTGCGGAACGCCAATCTGCCGGTGTCGGAGAGGCATTTTCCGTAACTCTCTCCGTTTCGGAAGATTCCGGAGATAAGGTAAAAAAAATCATCGAACCCGATTTCAAAGGATTCTCCATTGAAAACCGCGGAACTTCCAGCTCATCGTCCATTTCCTGGGTCAACGGAAAATACAGTTCGACCAAGAGGACCACATACAACTATGTGATTCGTCCTGAAAAAGAGGGAACTTTCCGGATTGGTCCTGCAGCCGTAATCCTCAAGTCAGGTAAAAAGTTGAAATCCAATACGATTTCAATCATTGTTGCGGGAGGCGATGAAACCGCTCCTTCCGATGCCGGCTCACAATATGAATCGGGTGCGACTGAAGATGATGTTTCAAAAAGCACAAATCCTCTCACAGCACCTCTTTCCAAATGGGAAAAAAGAACTCCGAGCTACTTCATCCGTACCGTTGTAGATCCAGCGGAAGAGATTTATCAGGGACAGCCCATAACAATCAGCTACTATCTTTACGTTAAAAAAAATACGATTTCCGATGTGAATTTTTACCGTTTTCCGAACTTTGAAAACAGCTGGAAAGAGGAGATCGAATCCCCAAGAAAACTTTCATTCTCCAGAGTATTTATCGACGGAACCGTATATGACTATGCTCTTTTGAAAAAGTATCTCGTAATCCCGGAAGCGGGAGAGACGGAACTCTCTGCAAGTCAGATGATTATGGATATCGTTGCCGGAGATTTTTTCTACAGCAGAAAAAAAAGTGTCAGCAGCACAGCAGTAAAAAAAGAGCTTACGCCCCTTCCTGAAAAGGAAAAACATCCGAACGCCATCTTCGGCTCCTTCCGGATGAGGCAGGATAAGAGGGAAATGGAGCTCTCAGGAAAAAAACTCCTCGATACTGTAACAGTCACATTTTCCGGCTGCGGCAACCTTCAACAGCTCAATCTCGATATACCTG
The DNA here is from genome assembly GCA_942492635.1 of uncultured bacterium. Classification (GTDB taxonomy): domain Bacteria; phylum UBP6; class UBA1177; order UBA1177; family CALOFP01; genus CALOFP01. The sequence continues at coordinate 21,784 of CALOFP010000002.1, read as the reverse complement.
AAGCTGAAGGAGTTAAACTTTTCTCCCCCGATGTGAAAAACACCTTGAAAGCAGGAAAGAATGGATATTGCGGCACGAAAAGCTTCAAATTCATGGTGAAGGGAACGGAAAAGGGAAAAACATCCCTCTCCTGGAAACCACTCGAATTCTTTGATCCCGCAAAAGGGTACTACAAGCTTTCGCCATCCAAAGTCATGGTGAATGTCGAGAGCGTATCTCTTGCGGAAAAAGCATCATCTTTAAACCGGGAAACAAGATTTGAAATGCTCAAGGAGCTTCCCGGTGGAATCACCGTTAGAAATCTCAGTCCCATCACCGAAAGAGGATGGTTCCGTTTGCTTCTTGCAATTCCACTCATGGGACTCATTTTATCGATATTGATAAGAATCTCAATCGAACTTCGACGGAATCGCATAGCCGGTACTTCCTACAGGATGAGCACTTTTGAGTCCCGTTTCGACAATGCCGGGGATACTGCATCTCTGCTCAACACATTCTATGAAGCACTTTCTGAGGTCCACGGAATCAATTTCAAGGGAGAAAGATCCAGAGATCTGGAAAAAAGGTACGGCCGAGATCTTGAATCAATTGCCCAATTTATTAAGGAACTTCAATACATGTCCTACTCCGGAGGAGCGGAAACCGACCTGAAGAACCTTAAGAAACGTGCACTTAAAATTTTCAGAGAGGCTGGTAAATTGAAATGAAAAAAATATTAGCACTGATTTTCATATTGGCGCCGATTTTTCTCGCAGCCGAAAGCTCTTTCGATCTTTTCGTAAAAAAGGATTATGAAGGAGCGGAAAAAAAGCTACAGGAACAGCTTGAGAAAGAGAGCGAAAATCCGCTGACTCACTTCAATCTGGCCGTTGTTGAGGAAAAGCAGGAAAAGAAGGGACTGGCGCTCTACCATTACCTGCAGACTCTGCAGATCGCGCCGGATCTTTCCGAGGCAAGAAACAACATGGGCCTTCTGTCACGTGATCTCGGAGTCAAGATTCCAAAGACACTGACGGAACAGCACTCCGAATTCTCTGCTGTAGTCGTAGCTTTTTTCATTTTTCTCTACATTTTCACAGCACTTCTCATTCGATTCATATTCAAACCGGGCTGGAAGGTGAAGATAGCGCTAATCCCGGCGCTCATGTTTCTCCTTCTCGCATCAATAGGATTTATCTATAAATACCGGGAAGTTCAGACGTTGAACTATGCGGTCATCGTAACCGCAACGGACATAATGACAGGACCAGACGCGGCCCTCTCCTCAACAGGCAGACTCAAGGAGGGAGAGATCGTAACGGTTGTGGATATTTCCTCGGGTTGGGCCAAGCTCAAGAGCTTCCAGAGCCATCTTGAAGGCTGGGTCGACCTTTCCGCCATCCGGCATCTCAAAACCAACCTCAACTAACGGAGGCACCATGAAGCACATTTTTTTCTGCCTGTCGATCTTTTTCATTCTTTCCTGCACCTCGAAGCCTGAAATACGAAGTTCGGAATCAACAGCAGACCTTGTCTATCAGCAGGGAAAGTTCTACCTGGAAAACAACAATTACGAGGAAGCTGAAATGAAATTCCTTCAGGTAATTACAAACTACAGCTTCAGCAAATACGAACCGTACGCCACAGTGGGACTAGCAGACACTTACTACAAAAGAGAAGAGTATCTATCGGCCCTCGAACTTTACGAAAGATTTCTTAAGATGAGACCGAACCACGATCTGGCTGACTATGCGACATTTCAGGTTGGCAACTGCCATTTCGAACAACGCCCCAGTGATTTCTTTTTCCTTCCGGCTCCCGACGAGAAGGACATCACTATGGTTCAGGCAGCAGCGGATTTGTACAGAACCTATCTTAAGAGATTTCCTTCGGGAAAATACCATACAGAAGCCAAAGACAAACTCCGAGAAGCTGAATCGATGCTGATAACAAGGGAACTCAAGGTAGCCCGTTTCTACCTTAAAAAAGAAAAGTGTCCGGGCGTAATGATGCGAATAAACTTCATTCGAAGCCACTTCACGATAGAAAGCAAAGAAATTCTTGAAGAAATAGAAGAAATGGAGAAATCATGCAAAGAATAGTACTCTTCCTCTTGCTACTACTCACACTCACAGGCTGTTCCGTCTCCGATTTCGACAGGGAAGACATCGATGCTGTTCTGGACATGCGCTCACTCACGATTGAGAGAAAAGATACAAGAGCATTCAAGACAATCGTCGCCTCCACACATCCAGACCGAGCTAAAATAGTTGAAAGATTCGGACTCAACTCACAGTTTTTCAAAATGATGAAGTATGAGCTGGTCCAAAGAACCTATCTTTCGAAAATCCCTTTCTCAAACAAAGTTCAAGTTGAGCAGACATTCAACCTTTCATTCCAGGGCCCGGAAGATGAAAAGCCGACAATCCTGAAAAACAGGAAAGAGAAAATCACCCTTGAAAAATTTGAACTCGGCTGGAAAATCATCGACGGCCTGAAATAACCCATTGAACCTATTCCGAAATCCGCATTCATGCTTGTAGCGGCGTGACTCCGTTTGCGCCCTAAAACTCTTAAAACCCAAGGGCATGAAAAACATGTGGAAAAAGAAAAACCTGTAAAACAAACAGTTCTTTACCAACGACACCGGTTAATAAAGGGACGTTATGGAATTAAACAAAACTACCTTTTATGATCTGAAGAGTTGTCCGGGCGACCCAACGGATAGTCCCTACTGTGCATCCCGCAGGATATCTGCTTGTTATAATTTGCATTTTTGGATTTCAGACGGTCGAACACCGGCGGTATTGGAAAATCAAGATTCTCCTTCAGTTTCCTCCAATGTTCCCCGAAGCGAAAGGTAGAGAACTCGCTCCAGCTCTTTCACTCCCGGCGTTTTTACATCTACAGGAATCTTTCTCAACCGCGGATCCCGCTTCTCGAAAGGGGGTGCTATCTTCGATGAATAGAACAGATTCTTGAGGTTGACCGGCACTGAAAGAAGAATCAGCTCCGCCTGATCACACACATCCCAATCCGCCAGCGTTTCATTTATATCTTCGAAGAAGTTGACGGTGTTTCTGAGTCTTATTCTCGACCCGAGTCGGGATTTACCCTTCTGGTTTAAATGTTTCACCTGGGACTTTCCCTGCTTTTTCCGGACCATATAGGTTTTGATCACTTTGTGACGGATAATCTCGCCATCCTCGATCCAACCGAGAGCACAGGCACCGGATCGAATCAGGATAATCAGGAAAGAAGGGGGAATATCATCAAGATTTTTAAGGTTTTCCTGAGAATCCTCATCGACAGGAGTTGCCAGAGGAAGCGTAAAACGAAAACCGGCACCCTCGTCATCCTCATAAAAAAGAGACCTCTTCCCGGCATCGAAACTGAAATCTTTTCCGGTCTCCAGAAACGCTTTCAAAAATGAAATTGAGTCCTCATATGAAAAAGTGCGCATATAACCTCCAAAGATATTAGAAAAGTAATACCATCTTTCGAAAAGCGTTTCAATTATTCCTGTCGTTTTCAGGGTTTTCTCTGACCAATATCTGATTTTGTTTTATAACAGCACTTCTCTCTGTTCGCCCTTAACGGATTTCGGAACACCCACTGTTCCCGAAAAAATTCAAATCGATGAAATGCCGGCAGCCAAACGCCGAAGGTGTGGCAAAAGATATCCCTCGTCTCCTTTTTTTGAACCCCTCGACACAATTCTCTTAAACTTTTGTCACGCTATTTTTTTAAATGTTAAAATCTCTATTTCGTTTCCAATCCTACCTCATAAAAAACATCTTGGTCAATTCAGCGGCCAGGATGCTCCTCAAATTAATAATTCAAGGAAATTAGCCGCTCTTCTCATCTAAAACAAAATAGTCCTGTCCTGTGAACCGCTATTTCGTTCTCGATATTTTTAATTTCATGATTTCAACGGCTGGATTAGGCGGGATATTTGTTTTGTGGTCAATTCGGGGGTTGGTTTTTGATAGGGAAAGTCTTTACAGTCTACTGATCTCACATACGAATCACAACAACTAATGGAAATGAAAACGAACATCGCACAAAATCAAACGATAGATATTCATATTCATCGGTTTATGTTTTCAATTCATCACCGTCAACGGATCATATTCTGAACCGCATAGTTGTTTTAAGAAGAAGTGTTATTGTTGGAATGCTTTTTGAAGATCATGTAGCCGATTCAAGCCAGATCAAAACGATCAAGATTCATCACTTTGGTCCATGCCGATATAAAGTCCTTCAGGAACTTTTCCTGTGAATCTTCGCATGCATATACTTCCGCCAGAGCTCGCAGCTGTGAATTTGATCCGAAAACCAAATCGACCCGGGTTGCTGTCCACTTAAGTTCTCCTGTTTCTCTGTCGTATCCTTCAAACAGATCACAATCTTTTTCCGTCGGCTTCCAGCAGGTTTTCATATCGAGAAGATTTACGAAAAAATCATTTGTGAGAGTTTCCGAACGTTTTGTAAATACACCGTGCTGAGACTTTCCGTAGTTGGTATCCAGAACTCTGAGACCACCGATAAGAACTGTCATTTCAGGAGCTGTCAAAGTTAAAAGCTGCGCTTTATCCAGAAGCATTTCCTCTGCTGTTACTGAATATTTTGCTTTCTGGTAGTTTCTAAACCCGTCTGCATGTGGTTCAAGAACGGAAAACGAGTGAACATCCGTCTGTTCCTGACTTGCATCCATTCTTCCGGCAATAAAAGGAACTGTAGCGGTATATCCCGCATTTTTTGCAGCCTTTTCGATACCGGCGCAGCCGCCGAGTACTATCAGATCAGCAAGTGAGACCTTTTTCCCGGTTGGCTGAGCAGAGTTGAAGTCATTCTGAACTTGCCTTAAAACCCCAAGGATCTCATGAAGTTGGCCCGGCTGATTAACTTCCCAGTCCTTTTGTGGAGCAAGACTGATTCTGGCGCCGTTCGCCCCGCCTCGCATATCTGAGCCTCTGAAAGTCGATGCTGAGGCCCAAGCTGTTGATATCAGACTGGAAATAGGAAGGCCTTTGTTGATAATTTGAGTTTTAAGATATTCAGCATCTTTCTCATCAATCAGCTTATGATCAACTGCCGGGATAGGATCCTGCCAGATCAATTCCTCCTTTGGAACTTCCGGACCAAGGTAGCGTGAGCGCGGCCCCATATCACGGTGAGTCAGCTTAAACCACGCTCTGGCAAACTTATCTGCAAGCTCCTGGGGATTTTCGTGAAACCGTTTCGCAATTTCTTTATATTTTGAGTCCATTCGGAGAGAGAGGTCAGCTGTAGTCATAATTGTCGGTACTTTCTTTGACGAATCATGGGCGGCAGGCGCCATATGATCCTCACCAGGATTTATTGCCTGCCACTGCCATGCCCCCGCAGGACTCTTCACCAGGTTCCAGTCATAGTTAAAGAGCATGTCAAAGTAACCATTGTCCCATTTAATGGGATTTGGTGTCCAGGGACCTTCAATTCCGCTTGATATCGTGTCATCACCCTTTCCGATGCCGAAACTGCTCTTCCATCCGAGTCCCTGCTCTTCAATCGGTGCTCCCTCAGGTTCCGGACCGACATGTTTCGGATCTCCCGCACCGTGACACTTGCCAAATGTGTGCCCTCCAGCTATCAACGCTACCGTTTCCTCATCATTCATCGCCATTCGTTTGAAAGTTTCACGAACATCTTTTCCGGACGCAACTGCATCAGGTTCGCCGTTCGGCCCCTCGGGATTTACGTAAATGAGCCCCATCTGTACTGCTGCAAGCGGATTATCCAGTTCCCTCTCTCCAGAGTAGCGTTTGTCGCCAAGCCACTCTTCTTCATTTCCCCAGTAGATATCTTCTTCCGGTTCCCACACATCTTCTCTTCCGCCAGCAAATCCGAATGTTTTCAAACCCATTGATTCAAGAGCGCAATTTCCTGCTAGAATCATTAGATCCGCCCATGAGATTTTGGCTCCGTATTTCTGTTTAATCGGCCAGAGCAACCTTCGAGCCTTGTCTAGATTGACATTATCCGGCCAGCTGTTAAGAGGGGCAAGACGTTGCGTACCAGTTCCTGCACCTCCTCGGCCATCACCCATTCTGTAGGTGCCGGCACTGTGCCATGCCATGCGAATGAAAAGTCCACCATAATGTCCCCAATCAGCAGGCCACCACTCCTGTGAGTCTGTCATGAGTTTGTACAGATCATGTTTGAGTCCTTCATAATCGAGTTTTTTAAACTCTTCGGCATAGTTGAAATCTTCTCCCATCGGATTGCTTTTTTTGTCATGCTGATGAAGAATCTTAAGATTCAACTGGTTAGGCCACCAGTCTTTGTTTGTCGTCCCGCTTGACGCCGCAGGTTTTTCCATTACAGTTTTTTTTGTTTCGGTCATTAATTGCCTCCCTGTTCTATGGCCTGATTATGTGTGAATTCTTCATCTTTACACATATCCCGAGAACATGCAATGATGTATGTCTTTTAGACTGATGTGTAAATGAGATCTACATAAAAGAGCCGTTCTGGGCAGGACCTTTTATATCAGAGGGTATAGATGTCGCTGTTCTTTCTGAAGTCCCTCAGGTGAAAGGGTTCTGTGGCGAGAGATGAAGTGTCGATTTCGCTGAACACTCTTTCGGGGATTATTGAAATTTTATCGTGGGTTCCGATATTTCTTACGAAGACGGTGAGGTAGACGTTCGGGTAATGTTCTTCGGATTCTATGAAGCCGTGTTCTGAGGCGTGGCAGAGGTAGAGGTATGTTTCTCCGACTTGGAGTGGGGTTTCAAATCTGGGAAATGTGGTGAACAGTGTTTCGCCTTCGGTTCTTACGATCGTAAATCGGGTGCCGAGACCGGTTTCTATTGGGTAGGCAACGGGAAACGGTTCCCGGCCGCATATTCCTTTCGGGATCATGTCACTCTTTTTCGTCCACTCTCCGCCCTCCACATCCATCGTTTCGACTCCCATGATGAGGACCAAGGGATGTGTGAATGTTTCAACAAGATTTTCCTCTCCGCGCTTTACTACGGGAGTATCGTTCATTATTCCGAAGTTGTTCCACCTGCAGGCTCCGGCTTTCGTTCTCCCAGTGTAAAAGAGTGAATGGGGAGGGGCTTTGCTCGCTTTGGCCCGACCGAAAAAGATTACCCGCCTGACCAATATTTCCACGAATATGTGCGATTTTTTGAGATCCATTTCCATTTTTTCTTCCCTACGCTCTTCAATTATCGTCATTTCTTTCTCCTTGCTGCCATGATCATCATTCGTTTTGCTTTTCAACATTTTTCTCAACATTTCAATTTTAATCCATAACAGGTAAAGCTATGGACACATAGAGGTGACATCGCATTCTCATCGTAAATTCCTTAAAAAATTCAAACTACTTCTCCCAGAAGCTTATCACTTCAAACTTCCAGCCGCAACCCGGGTGAAAGATGCATTCCCCGCTCAAGTTGATTATCACTTCTTTTTCGCTATAATCCTTTGACGGTTTTAACCGGTGTATTAAAAACTGTGTAAGGATGAAAAAATGGGTAATTTTGGTTTTCTATCTTTAATACCTGCCATAATAACAATTGTTGTTGCAATAATTTCCAGAAGGGTTGCCTGGGCTCTCTTTTTCGGTGTAACCGGCGGAGCGCTTGTTGTTTCAAAGTTTGAGATTTCTCCCTGGGTCAACTCTCTCTTCAACTATATTTTCGGAGCTTTCGGTGACCGTGAAAGGGTCGAGATCGCACTTTTCGTTATTCTTATCGGCGGACTTCTGGAAGTAATCGCCGAAAGCGGTGCGTATGAGAAGTTTGCGGAAAAGATCGCCACCTTCCTCAACAACGGACGAAAAGCGCGTGTGGCAACATGGTTTCTCAGCCTCTGCCTATTTTTCGACGACTACGCCAACGTTCTCATCTCGGGAGCCAGCATGAAACCGGTTCTCAAGCGATACAACGTCACCCCGGCGCTTCTTGCATATATGGTTGATATCATAGCCGGCTTCGCGTCGGTAATGCTTATTTCCACATGGGCTGCATACGAGGGCTCTCTTATGATCGACGCGGCGAACATCGTGGGAATCAAGTCGACCACCACTCAACTTTTTCTCGGCTCACTCCCCTACCACATATACACATTTCTCGCCATTGCCCTCGCATTCCTGGTTGCATACACAGGCCGCTGGTTCGGTTCCCGCCTCGAAACGAAAGAGATTGAGGAGAAGAACAGCGCTAAAAAAATCGATTCGAACGCATCCTTCTACCACGTTCTCGCGCCGATCATGCTTCTTGTATTTCTCGCTGTTTCCGGTCTTTTCGTCACCGGATACTTTGCTGTAGCTTCCGATCCCAAACTTGAACCGACCCTCATAAATATTCTCGGAAACGCTCCGACCATCGACGTTCTAGTTTTTGCAACTGTCGCATCGATTGCTCTGGCTGTCGCCCTCATTCTCAAGGACAGGGTTCTGCCCGCTTCGAGGATCAGAAAATCATTCGTCCGCGGTCTCAAGGAGATGCTTCCTATCGGCGCGGTTATCATGCTTGCTTCATCACTCGCTTCGGTTTCCGCCGATTTGGGAACAGGTCTCTACATTACGGATTTGCTCAAAGGCTTTATCACGCCTTCGATACTTCCCGCGCTTATCTACATAATAGCAGCACTCATTACAGTCGCCACCGGCTTCTCATGGTCAAGCATGGCGATTGTCATGCCTGTTGCCTACCAACTGGCAATGGCTCAGCACAATCCGGCGATGATACCGGTCGTTTCTGCTGCGGTAATCTCCGGAGCTATTACGGGAGCCCAGATTGCTCCATACTCGGATAAAACGGTAATGACTGCAGCGGCCTGCGGCCTTTCTCCCCTCTACCATGCAAAAACCCAGCTGTTCCAGGTTCTTCTCGTAGCGCTTACCTCCGCAGTTCTCTACGTTGCCTACGGTTATGGTCTGCCCATATCTCTCTGTTACGCGGCGGGACTTATAATTATCCTCTTCGCTCACTTCACGCTTTCACCCAAGAGGAACGAAGAGATTTAACCATCGATATTCATTTGACAATGTGCCTTTTTAATTTACAATAAATCAGCTAAAATATTCAATGAGGTAATTAACAATGAAAAAAAAGGATTTCTCCTTCATTCTCGGATGCGCAATTTTACTCGCTCCGTTTTTTCTCTCCGATACCGTTCTCAACGCTTACAAGTCATTCAACGGTGAGCACGGAATGATCATGGCGTTCATCAAATTCGCCGTTCTGGCCACACTCGGTGAGGTTATCGGGCTTCGCATCAGGGCCGGTGAATACAACAGACCGGGCTTCGGAATCATCCCCAGAGCCATCGTGTGGGGATTTCTCGGTCTCGGAATCAAGCTCGCATTCGTTATCTTCGCGACAGGCGCACCTGTTTTTCTTGAATATGTGGGTGTTGAAAACGCCGTATCCCTCTTCAAATCCAACGATTTCACATTTACAAAGGTTCTGGCTGCATTTACCATCAGTGCAACCATGAACTGCATTTTCGCACCGATAATGATGACCACCCACAAAATCACCGACGAGCACATAGCAAGAAACGGCGGAACCGTCGCCGGTCTTTTCCGCCCCATAAAATTCGGTGAGATCATGGGGTCTCTCAACTGGAATGTTCAGTGGAATTTCGTATTCAAGAAGACAATTCCCCTCTTCTGGATTCCCGCACACACAATCACTTTCCTTCTTCCTCCTCAGTATCGCATCCTAAGTGCGGCCCTTCTCGGTGTTGTCCTGGGCGTTCTTCTTGCGGTAGCCAGTCTCAAGGCTTCTGCACAGACAGCCTGACACTTCAGAAATTTAAAAATCCAAAATCGCTGATTCTGAAAATTCCAGCATAATTCATCCCCCCGACCGACCGCCATCTCCTTTTACTTTGCCTCCTGAGAACAATATAATTAGAGGAGAAAACAATCTTCAGAGGGGCTCATGATTTTTAAATCCGTCAAATCAAAAGTGGCCGGTGCCGTAGCCGCCTGTACCATAGTAATTGTCGTTGTTCTCGTCGCTTACTCCACCACATCCGACCTTGAAATATCCATAAGAAAAACTACGCAGTATGCGTCAGCCGCCGCAGAAAACTATGCAAGAACGATAAATAACAGGCTTGAGAAGGCACTCTCCACGGCAAGGACTCTCGCCCAGACGCTGGAAGCGACTAAAGCTCCTGTTTCTCCCCTGAAACTGAGTCGTTCCGACGTCAATCAAATCCTCAAAAACATTCTTGAGAAGAATACCGACTTTCTCGGTGTTCACAGCGTTTGGGAACCAAACGCATTCGACGGCAGGGACAGGGAGTTTGTAAAGAGGAAGTTTCTTGACGAAAAGGGGACCCGAATTACCTACCCATCCTACAAAAAACTGGAGGGTCACGACTCTACCGGTCGATTCATTCCCTACTGGAACAGGGTTAACGAGACCATCATTCTCGAACCCGTCTACGGATACGAAACGGACCCATTCTACCTGCTCCCGAAACAGGATCTCTCAGAGAAGATAATCGACCCCATGGCCTACAATCTCCAGGGCAAGGATATTCTTCTCACATCACTCATGGTTCCCATTCTCCGGAACAACATCTTCTACGGCACGGTGGGGGTGGACATCTCCATAGGCTGGCTTCAGGAACTTGTCGACAGAAGCAACATATACGGAGGGAAGGCACACATTTCCATCATCTCCAATAACGGCACAATCGCGGCGGCCAGTCACCAAATCTACCTTGTTGGAAAAAACATCTCCGAAAATTTGAAGGACCCAGTTAAAATTCTCCAGCAGATACAACTCGGCCGTAGTTTTACGGAGCATCTCGAAGATTCCATCCACATCTACGCTCCCCTCAAAATCGGAGGAATCGGATCTCCGTGGACTGTGGCGATAAAGGTTCCCATGGATATCATCACGGCGGAGGCCGAAACCCAGATGTGGAGATCTATTCTCATAAGCGGAGGTCTTTCTCTTTTCGCCATACTCAGCATCATATTTCTAGTTACAAGAATACTGCGGCCAATCGGGCTCATCGCTGACAATGCAAGGGGGGTAGCTGTCGGAGATTTCGAGTACCGGCAGATCAAGACATCGGAAGATGAGATTGGGCAGCTTCACAAGGCGTGGGGAGATGTTGTAACCTTCCTCAAATCCCTAGACGAGATCATGCGGGCCGTATCCGTAGGAAACTTCTCAAGTGAGGCTACGGTGAGAAGCGAAAAAGATCAACTGGGCAAATCGATCAACCAGATGATCCGTAACTTCCGGACGGCGGTAAAGCAGGCCTACGCCATCTCACGAGGCGATCTTTCTAAGGAGATCGTTCCCCGATCCGAAAAGGACGAACTTGGAAACGCTCTTCTGGAGATGACCAAAAGCCTCCGGACTTCCGTAAATGAAAATGAGAGACAGAACTGGCTGAAAACTTCTCAGATGGCCCTTAACGATACCATCAGGGGAGAGCTTGATACCATCAAGCTGGGAGATCTCATCATCAGTTTTCTTGCAAGAACTCTTCACACGCCGCTCGGGACAATCTACATGAATGAAGACGGCACACTCTTCTCCCTTGTGGGAAGTTATGCGGCTCTCGGTAGCGAGGGTATTCCCCAGACAGTGAGACTCGGGGAAGGTCTCGTCGGGGAGGCAGCCAAAAACCGTACCGAAATCGTCACCGAAAACATTCCTGAAAGCTACTACAGGGTTCACAGTTCTCTTGGACATACCTCAGCCAAAAAGCTTTTTGTTGTTCCCTGTATCTATAACACTGAAGTTGTTGCCGTTATAGAACTTGCAACGCTCTCCACACTCTCTCCTCTCGAAACTGAATTCCTTCACATGGTGAGTGAACCTGTCGCCATCGCCCTCAGCGCGGCAAAGGCGAGAACAAGGCTTGAAGAGCTTCTGGAAAAAACTCAGAAACAGGCGGAACGCCTTCAGACCCAGCAGGAGGAGCTCCGGCAGACCAACGAGGAACTGGAGGAACAGACAAAAACGCTCAAGGAATCGGAAGCCCAGCTTCAGCAACAACAGGAGGAGCTCCGTGTGACGAACGAAGAGCTGGAAGAGAGAACGAAAGCCCTCGAGAAGCAGAGAAACGAAGTGCTGGAGAAGAATGAGAAGCTGAAAGTCGCACAGAAGGAGATTGAGAAGAAGGCGAGGGATCTTGAACTTGCCAGCAGATACAAGAGCGAATTCCTCGCAAACATGTCCCACGAACTCAGGACTCCGCTCAACTCGATCCTTGTTCTTTCCCAGCTGCTCTCGGCAAACAAGAGTGACAAACTCTCGGAGAAAGAGGTTGAATTCGCCCGTACGATCAACAGCTCGGGAACCGATCTTCTCAACCTGATCAACGACATCCTCGATCTCTCTAAGGTTGAATCGGGAAAGATGGAGCTTAATCTTGAAGATACTCCACTGACTGATATTTTCTCCGACATGGAAAGGCTCTTCGGCCACATTGCCGAAAAGAAAGGAATCTCACTCATTACAAAGATAGCCCCGGATTCTCCATCATCCATCTACTGCGATCCCCAGAAGCTGAACCAGATACTGAAAAACCTTCTTTCCAACGCATTCAAGTTCACTGAACAGGGACATGTAACCCTATCGGCCTTTCTTCCGGGCAAGGATGAAGATCTTTCAAAAAGCGGACTCACCGCCGGAGATGCAGTAGCAATTGCCGTCTCCGATACAGGAATAGGCATTCCCGAAGAGAAGCAGAGACTCATCTTCGAAGCGTTCCAGCAGGCCGACGGAACAACCAGCAGGAAATACGGCGGAACCGGATTGGGTCTTTCCATCTCCCGGGAACTTGCAAAACTTCTCGGAGGAGAAATCAAGTTGGAAAGCAGGGCAGGTGAAGGATCGACATTTACCATCTTCATCCCCAGAAGATGTGCGCAGATTAAGGAACAGGTTCCGCCGGAGCCGGTAGAAAGATTTGAAAAAGCTCCTCGATCCTTTGTCAAACCGGCCGTTCCCAAGACTGCGCCCCCTGAGGAAGGGGTTGTAAAGGACGACAGGAAAAAGCTTGTTCCCGGTGAAAAGTCTATACTGATTGTCGAAGACGATCCCAACTTCTCCCAGATCCTCATGAATCTTGCAAGAGAGAGGGGGTTCAAGTGTCTGCTTTCGGAAAGCGGCGAAACAGGACTTCACATGGCCGACTACTATAAACCCACAGCGATAATTCTCGACATAGGTCTTCCGGGAATCGACGGATGGGAGGTTATGGAGCGGCTCAAGGAAAATCCTGAAACACGCCACATTCCTGTCCACTTCATGTCCGCAACGGATAAGAGCCTCGACGCATTCAAGATGGGAGCCATCGGCTATTTGACCAAACCTGTCACAGTGGAGCAGATAGATACAACATTCGGAAAAATCGAGGAAATTATCAGTTCTCCGGTTAAAAGACTACTTATTGTGGAGGACGACGAAACCCTCCGAAACAGCATTGTGGAACTCATCGGCGCCGAGGATGTGGAGATTACCGCAGTAGGAACGGGAACGGAAGGTGTGGAACTTCTCGCGAAGGAGCCCTTCGACTGCATGATTCTCGATTTGGGATTGAAGGATATGAACGGATTCGACCTGCTCAAGAGAATAAAGAGAGAGAAGGATCTCAAAACTCTTCCGGTTATCATCTACACCGGAAGGGAGCTCTCCCGCAGGGAGGAATCCGAGCTTGAAAAGTACTCCGAGAGCATCATCATCAAGGGTGCGCGTTCTCCTGAAAGACTGCTTGACGAGACCACTCTTTTTCTTCACCGGCTTGAATCGACTCTTCCCGAGGAGAAGCGCCGAATGATCCGCATGGTTCATAAGAAAGAGGAGGTGATGAAGGATAGAAAGATCCTTATTGTGGACGATGACATGAGAAACGTTTTCGCGATCACCAGCCTCCTTGAGGAGAAGGGGCTCAAGGTAATCGTCGGTAGGAACGGCATGGAGGGAATCGAAATGCTTGAAAAGAATGAAGACACGGATCTGGTTCTGATGGATATCATGATGCCGGAGATGGACGGATACGAGGCAATGAGAAGGATCCGTGGAATGGGGAAATACCAGAAACTCCCCATCATCGCCCTTACTGCAAAGGCGATGAAGGGAGACAAGGCAAAATGTATAGAGGCGGGAGCAAACGACTACCTCTCAAAACCCATTGACGCCGATAAACTTTTTTCACTTCTAAGAGTGTGGATGTACAGATGAACAGGGAAAACGAGAACATAGAACTGGATCTTCTTCTTGAAGCAATTTTCCGGAAATACGGCTACGATTTCAGGAAATACTCAAGAGCCCATATAAAGCGGCGTCTCCGGCACCGTCTGGAACTTTCTGAAATACCAACACTTTCAGAGATGCAACGAAGAATTCTGGAGGAAGAATCCTTCTTCGACCTCATTCTTCAAGATCTCTCCATCAATGTTACTGAAATGTTCCGGGATCCCTCCTTCTACAGGGCATTCCGCCGAGAGGTTGTTCCCCTTCTCCGAACATACCCTTTCATAAAGGTGTGGCACGCCGGATGCGCCACAGGAGAGGAAGTCTACTCAATGGCAATAGTGCTTCACGAAGAGCAACTTCTGAAAAACACACAGATTTACGCGACCGACTTCAATCAAATAGTTCTCCAGAAGGCAAAGGAGGGAATATACCCGGTTGAAAGGATAAGGGAATATACACAGAACTACCAGAGAGCAGGCGGAAAGGGATCCTTTGCCGATTATTACACGGCAAAATACGATTCGGTAATCATCGACAACTCTCTAAAGGAAAAAGTGATCTTCGCCGATCACAACCTCGTGACCGACAGCGTTTTCGGAGAAATGAACGTGATCGTCTGTCGAAACGTGCTGATTTACTTTGAAAAACCGCTTCAGAACCGTGTCATCAAGCTCTTTCTCGACAGCATGAAACGCGGCGCATTTCTCTGTCTGGGATCGAAGGAGAGCATACGATTCACAAAGTACGTCGACAGCTTCGAGGAGGTGGTTCCCGATGAAAAAATCTACCGAAAGAGGTATCCGAAATGAGATACCTCTCCATCTATAAATGCGTCGTTATCGGCACCTCAGCAGGAGGCCTCAACGCCCTCTCTGTAATTCTTTCCGCCATTCCGGAGGATTTTCCCATTCCCATTGCAGTGGTCCAGCACGCCAGCCCGGAATCCAGAGGATTCCTGCCTGAATTTCTCAACACCCGATCTCCACTCTCCGTAAAAGAGGCAGACGAAAAAGAGCGGCTCGAAGGGGGGAATGTCTACATCGCCCCACCCAACTACCACCTTCTGATAGAGGAAAATTTCACTCTATCACTGACAATCGACGAAAAGGTAAATTTCGCAAGACCCTCCATCGACGTTCTCTTTGAAACCGCCGCAGAAGCATATAGGGAGAGACTTGTCGGAGTTCTTCTCACAGGGGCTAACAGGGATGGAGCAAAGGGTTTGAAAAGAATAACCGAGATGGGAGGAACGGCTATCGTTGAAGATCCGGCTACGGCGGAAGTTCCCACAATGCCTGCGGCAGGAATTCGCGAAGCTAAAGTCGACTACGTAGTTCCCCTCGAACAGATTGCTGCAAAACTTCTTGAACTGTGCGGGGCACGATGAAAGAGAAAATCAAAATACTGATCGTGGATGACCGTCCGGAAAATCTGCTCACCCTGGAGAGCGTACTGGATGATCCGGAACTGACAATCTTGAAGGCCTACTCGGGAAACGAAGCGCTCGCGCTCACCCTCCAGCATGACTTTGCCGTGGTTTTTCTCGATGTGATGATGCCGGAAATGGACGGGTTCGAGACTGCGGAACTGATGAGATCCAACAGCGCCACCCGTCATATTCCCATAATATTCATCACCGCCATCGGAAAAGAACCCCACTACATATTCAGGGGATACGAAGCGGGAGCTGTGGACTACATTTTCAAACCAATGAATCCTACCATCCTGAAAAACAAGGCGGATATATTCGTAGATCTCTACCGCCAGAGAAAGAGAGCAGAAAAAAATGCCGAAAAATTGGGTCGAATGCTAAGAAAACTGAGGGACGCCCAGAGAGAAACCAGAAAACTGAACCGTGATCTCAAGGATCTTCTCTACATAACATCCCACGACCTCCAATCCCCTCTGGTTTCGATAATGGGCTACAGCTCGAGGCTACTCAGGGAGATGGACAATCAAAAAAACGACCAGGAAAAGTTTTTTCTTGAACGCATATCCCTCAACGCCGTAAGAATGAGAACACTCATAACCGATCTTCTGGACATAAGTCGGCTGAACACTCAAAAAAACCCGTTCACTCTTTTTGACCCTACTCCGGAAGTAGAAAATCTGATTAGAGAAATGGAAATTACAGTGAAGGAAAAGAATGCCGAGGTAAAAGTGAATCCGATGCCGGAGATTTTCGGGGACCGGATTAGAATCACAATCGTTTTCCGAAATCTGCTGAAAAACGCCCTTCTCTACGGCGGAACGGAAATCCAAATCGGATTTAAGGAGGGGAAGGGTTATTATGTGAAGGACAACGGCATAGGAGTGCCGGAAAGCGAACACAAAAACATCTTCAACCCGGGAGAGCGGCTCAAGGAAATAGAAACCGAAGGCAGCGGAATGGGTCTCTACTTCTGCCGAAAGGTAATAGCACTTCACAAGGGAACCATCGGCGTCGAAAACAACCCCGAAGGGGGGAGTATTTTCTATTTTGACGTCTCCAATACCGCTTCGCGTGGTTAAATTGTGGTTTTTCAATTTTTTCATAGTCTATTTTAATCATGCACCGTTTCAATAGAGAGCCTTATGATCGAAAAAATTCAGGATCTCAAAATGTACACGAAAACAGATACAACCGTGCTACGGCTACCGGATTGATTTTACTGAAGAGCCGTCCTCGCCCAGTAGTATCCGAGACCCATTACGATCGTCGCAAGGGCACAGAGGACTATTTTCGGGTAGACCCGTCCGAGGGTGGTTTTGAAGTAGGGTGTGGTGACGATAAGGCATAGGTGGGTCGGCGAAATCATCACACCATTGAATCCCCCGATGTAGGCCAGAAGAAGAAGCTTCATGTCGACGTTTCCATCAGCCATAAGGAAGGGTGAAAGAATCGGAAATGCGATCGATATGAATCCCACAGATATTCCGGTCAGCATTCCCACAATAAAGGGTATTGTGAAGATCACAGCTTCCTGCGGCACATTTCGAAGCGCTTCGAACAGTTTTTCTGCAACGCCGGCTTCCCGCACCACCGTATCGAAAAAGATAATACCGGCTACGAGAATAAAGAGATGCACTCGCTCCCTTTTAAAAAGGAACGGCTTCACGAATTTAAAAAGATCCCTTCTTGAAACCAGGAAAAGGATTACCGATCCGGCAATTGAATAGAGAAGCGGAATTGAAAATGCTATTGAGAGTGTGACCGAAAGAAGGATTGGCCAGCTTATGAAAAAGAGTTTGAAAGGACTTTCCTTCGATGCGATATCCGATCTATCCCGGCTCTTTTTTCGCAGAAGTAGCGGAACTCCAGCTGCGGCCATCACAATTGTCATCGGTCCGAGCCAGAGGAAAATTTCAACCGGATCAATTTTCATCACCGTGATAATCCAAGCCATTCCTGAGTAGAGTGGAAAAAAGTACTCCCAGATGTGCCTGTACCAGTAGTTGAGAATAAGCCGATCTTCTTTTGAGTAGTCATCAACAAGCCGGTCGACGAAGGGGGCACTGAGAAGCGATCCTCCGGGCATGGGAAGAAACCCGATGAATCCGGTCGAGGCTGCTGCTGCAATCCTGTTGTCACCGAAAAGTTTAAGGAAAATTGCGGCCATCCTGGTCAACAGTTTTCCCCGGTCCATCAAATCACCGAGAAGCATGACAAAAAGAATAACCAGAAACAGGTTCCAGAATGGAAAAGTGACAAATCCTTTGAAAAAGAGGCTCGGAACGGTTGTTACATCCATTCCGAAAAAAAGAGCGAGAAGGAAGGCTCCCGCAGGAAGAACCACTTCAAGTCTCTGACGCATCTTGAGCATCAGAATCATCACGAAAAGCGGGGTTAAAATTTGTAGCCAGATCATTTTCTCCTCATAATCGCGCCGAAAAACAGGTCACCGGCACTTAGGGGGGATATGCTGAAAAAGGGACCGGAAACAAGGTCGTCGACATCATCACTGTCAAGGTTTACACTCAGGCGACCTCCGGCGTCCACCAGTTCGAACTCCGGATTCCGGGAGAGAAAGTTTTCTATCATCGCCTCGTTTTCCCTCCGCAGGAAGGAACATGTAACATAGATGAGCTCTCCAAACTTTTCCACAAGCGGCGCATATGACGACAGACACTCCTTCTGGGCAAAAAGAAGTCTTTCAACCCTCTTTTCGTCTATCCTCCAGCGGTCCTCCGGATTTCTCCTGAGAACTCCCGTTCCCGAGCATGGCGCATCGACAAAAACCGTGTCAAACCTTCTTTGTGAGAGGGTTTCCGGCGAAAGTGTCTTCAGTTTAACTCCCGCGCCCCGGGCCCTTTTTCCGATTTCACGGAAGAGGTAGGTGCGAATATCCGATGCAAAGATCTTCTTTTTCGGAAAGAAAGAGGCAATTCCCAGGCTTTTTCCTCCGCCACCTGCACAACTGTCAAGCACCGAATCCCCCTGTTTTGAAACAAGAAGACAGGCAAGCTGACTGCTCTCATCCTGAATGTCGAAACCTCCCTTCTCAAACTGCTCCGTAGCCGCAAGCGACGATGTTTCGCCCCTGATTTTCAGTCCGAGGGGAGAAAACCTTGTCGGCTCAGCCTCAATTCCAAGATCGGCAAATGCTCCCATCAACTTCTGGCGGGAAGTTCTCTTCGTGTTTACCCTCACAATGGTTTCCGCCCTTCTGTTGAGCCATCTTCGAATTCCGGGAGCTTGGCTTTCAAACCGGCCCTCGATTTCCCTGTCGAGAAAAGAGGGGTAAGACATGACTAGCCTATGCTTCTCCTCTTTCGGGAGAATCCTGAAATCGTCAAGTCGCCTTTTCATCCCGTCATCGAGTTCACTCTCGAAAAGTCTGCAGATCACTTCGGAGCGTTCTGTATATCCTTCAAAGAATTCGACAAAGTAGCGACGTCTCACAAAAAAGAAAAATCTCTCGTAAAGCCATGCTCTGTCTCTCTTTCCCAGCCGATGATCGCGGCATATCTGCCGGAGCATCCTGTCAGCCTTGTCACCAGTCCCGAGAAAGGTTTCAACGGCCTCATCAAGTCTTGCTGTCAGAAATCGATTCATTCGCAAGTAGCACCCCCTGTGCCGACGGCATTATAGTTTTTATCCGCTCTTTTGAAAGTTTTCATGCATAAAGCCGGAAGATTGTCAGAAGCGATAGCGGGCACCGATGAATATGTTGAAATCGGCATCCGTCGACGGAATTATGTCAAGAATTATTGCAGCCTCCAGAAGGAACTCCAGCGGAATTTTATTGAGCTGGTAGAGAATTCCGCCGGGAACACGAACACCCAGGGATATGTCATCATCGTGACTGTCGTCCCTTATGAGAAGTCGCCCTCCTATGCCGGTATAGAGTGCCGTATCTCCCTCAGGAATCGGAACAATCCCGTAGAACCTATAGATATAGTCGGAATGAATGTTCAAGCTGCCCCTGTCACCGAACGAGTAACTCACAACCATGTCAATCCCGTTCTGCTTGTTGAAATTGAGTACTCCGGAAAGTCCGGTAGGCTCTCCTAGAACGATTCCTGCTGCAAATCTGTTGCTCTTCGCCTGATTTCCGAAAAGTACGACGGATGCCATCAGCACAAGTACAAATAAAATCTTTTTCATATGTCCACCAAACGCTATTTAATAAAATTTAACGCAAAGACAAATTAATTACAAGAATAAAAAAAGAAATATATCAACCCATTGCCTTGTGCTTTTGTCGAAAAAGTCTGTTCTGGAATTTATTTTGGAATCTTACCTTCCGGCAAATGGTAATCGAATTTTCAGCCCCACCCTACTCCTCGATGACGGTACCTGGAATTTCTCTCGTGACAAGCCAGCGGAAGTTATCCAGAAGAATAAGGCTTTCCCAGAGATGATCTCCGGTATCCCAAATTGCAAACCTCATCTCTATGACTTCGCCGGGCTCGACATTCCCTCTTGTCGTCAGCCACCAGGAGGCTCCGTGGGTCTGATTCACGTATCCTTCATAAGGAAGCGGGTCGGGAAGAGGATCACCTGCATGCATTCCTGTTCCCTTTAACATATCAGATCCTATGCAGGAATCGTAGGTTACTCCTGTGTAAGGCGTTTTATCACATATTCTGAAGAGACCGCTTTTTGCGAGATTGACACCCACTGGATTTTTCTGCTCGTCCATTGCAAGATTTTTATCCGAAGGATTCTTGAAATTTTCATCATCCGTCTCGAATTTGCTGTCGAGAAGCAATACAAAAAAATCGTTGTATTCACTGCATACCCACTGAGGGAATTCAAATGAGAAGAAGTTGGCATTCACCGAGAATGCCTGCGCATTGAGTGGAACCCTCACCCTGAGCTTCAACATGACGGCATCGTTTACTGTCGATACGTTGGCAGCAACATTTCCGCATGCGGGTGCACTTGGAAGAGCGTTGTTGTTAGCCTTGAACCAATCATCCGGCAGGCCACTTGTGGGTCCCTGATCCTTAAAAAGGTTCACAAACGGCTTTGTCGTACTGCCTGTCGAAAGAGCGGCCATGGTACGTCCGTGCATCGGTTTGAAACTCATTCCGAAGTCGTAAAACACAGCGTAACGCTCAGGGGGAAGAGGAGTGCCTGAAAGATCGGTGGTTTTTCCGTCGGGATAGAGAAGCTCAGCACTTATGACTCCCCACTTTTGACCATCCTCCGTCGTCTCCCTGCAAAGTCCTATCGCCTTTGCAAGATCCATGGGATTATTTGTCGAGGGATCGATATTGTCGTCGCAACCGAGAACCATATCCGAAAATCCGTCACAGTCGTCATCTATCCCGTTTCCGATAATTTCAGCCGCATCCGGATTTACAAGATGGGGATGAGGGCACTCTTCAACAGTCTGGCAACAGTCACCCTGGCATCGTGTAAAACCGTCACCGTCAAGATCGCTGTCACCTTCCGAAACGGCCTCCTTCCCGTCGCAATTCTCATCCTTTCCGCTGTCGCACTGTTCACGGGAAGGGAGAACCTCGCCCTCACACTCGCCCCACTTGCCCTTTTCGTTACAAGTTCGCACAGCCGCCTTACAGACACCTTTCCCCAGAACATTCTCCGGGCCTGAGTATTTGCAATCCTGAGTCTCTCCCGGCTCACACACAGGGGTATCGTCTCCTGGATCTTCTCCCCCTGAACCCGTATCTGTACCAACTCCGGTATCACCACCGACACCGGTATCACCGCTGCCCGTGTCGCCTCCGGTTCCGTCATTTCCCGTATCGTTGCCGGAACCGGTATCGCCGCCTGTTCCGGATCCGGTATCTCCTGAATTTCCGTTATCCCCCGAACTGTTTGAGCTACCCGTATCTCCGGAACCTGAGCCACCGCCGTCATCTTCCTCGCCGGTAGCACACGAAATAAAACAGAAAAACGACAGAATAAAAAAGGACAACAATACTTTCTTCATTCTTTCACTCCTTAAAAATGTAGTTAAGTGCAACGAGGGATTATAATGAAACATTTCAGGAAAATCAATTATTTACAAACTTCAGAGTGATTTATTCACAATTAAGACAAAGCTGCCGGAGGAAATCGTTAAATAGTTATCAACAACCTTGTCTGTAAATTTTTCCTTGGAGAATTATTA
>CALOFP010000001.1:1000000-1003445 GCA_942492635.1 uncultured bacterium | reverse complement strand
TACTTGGTTTATCTTGTGTAGGATAGCTGGGAGACTTGGAATCCGGAACGCCAGTTTCGGAGGAGTCGTTGGTGAAATACCAGCCTGGATAAATTGATTATCTAACTCTAAGCCGTTATCCGGCTTGAGGACACTGTCTGGTGGGTAGTTTGACTGGGGCGGTCGCCTCCCCAAAGAGTAACGGAGGCGTACAAAGAGTTACCTCAGGCTGATTGGAAACCAGCCGTAGAGTGCAAAGGCATAAGGTAGCTTGACTGTGAGACAGACATGTCGAACAGGTACGAAAGTAGGTCTTAGTGATCCGGTGGTTCCGCATGGAAGGGCCATCGCTCATCGAATAAAAGGTACCCCGGGGATAACAGGCTGATACCGCCCAAGAGTTCACATCGACGGCGGTGTTTGGCACCTCGATGTCGGCTCATCACATCCTGGGGCTGGAGCAGGTCCCAAGGGTTCGGCTGTTCGCCGATTAAAGTGGTACGCGAGCTGGGTTCAGAACGTCGCGAGACAGTTCGGTCCATATCTACCACAGGCGTAAGAGATTTGAGGAGAGCTGTTCCTAGTACGAGAGGACCGGAATGGACGCACCTCTAGTGTTCCTGTTGTCGTGTCGGCGGCATCGCAGGGTAGCTATGTGCGGAAGGGATAACCGCTGAAAGCATCTAAGTGGGAAGCCCACTCCGAGATTAGATCTCTCCAATTTATTGATAAGACCCCTTGAAGATTACGAGGTTGATAGGCGGAGAGTGTAGGCCGGGTAACCGGTAAAGCTGATCCGTACTAATTGGTCGAACGATTTATGATGTCCTTTACTGATTCAAGACTAGAGTTGGGAGTATTGTTGACTCCCGAAGATTTGAGGTGACGATAGCGGAGTGGAACCACCTGAACCCATCCCGAACTCAGAAGTGAAACGCTCCAGCGCCGATGATACTGCACTCAGTGGGTGTGGGAAAGTAGGTCGTCGCCTCTTCTATATTTAACCCCCTTTCGGGGGTTTTTGTCGTTTCGGGAGGCTCCGGATCTTCTTCGACTCCGAGCCATGACCTTCTGTCCAGATTCAATAAATATATGCGGAAATCGGTAATCCTTATATATTAGGTAGTGGTTTGAACGAGAAGAAAATTTTAGGTAAAAAAATATTTCAACAGATAGCTACTGTTTTTTAACTATTTAAAATCCATAGATGTCTGCTGAGAATATTCAGTCTGACTTTGTTTTCAAAAAAAGATCTGCAGATTTATGAAGGGTAAAGTACAAATTGGTGATGAAGAAAAATCATTGAGCATAGAATATCGAATCCTTTAAATCGTATCAGGCTATAAAATCAATAGAAAGAATTAGTGAAATCCAAATGAAGCATTAAGGTGAGAGTGTGAAGAGAAGGTATTTTATAATAGGGTTTTATATGTATAGGTGTGGAAGTAGAGAATCAAACAATAGCTTTCGTTGGATGTATCTGACGAAAGGGAATCGTAGGCTATTAGATAAAGAAGATGTTGTGGAGAAAAAGTTAATTAAAACAAAGGAGTGACGATAAATAGTGAAAAAAGCTAAAAAAAGAGTTGACTTTGAATAGTCGGATAGCTATATTAGTCGAGCGCTTCGGAGAGAGGCGAGGTCATTGAAAACTGAGCAGCAGCAAAAGAAATAAAAAAACGCACTGAAATCCGCAAGGATTTCAATGATAAAAACGTGACTAGGATTTAACTGGAGAGTTTGATCCTGGCTCAGGACGAACGCTGGCGGCGTGCTTAATACATGCAAGTCGAACGAGAAAGTTTCCTTCGGGAAGCGAGTAGAGTGGCGAACGGGTGAGTAACGCGTAGGTAATCTGCCTTCGAGTCTGAGATAACTCCGGGAAACTGGGGCTAATACCGGATGACGCATCACATTTGGCTTTGTGATGTTAAAGGTGCTTTCGGGTGCCGCTTGAAGATGAGCCTGCGACCTATCAGCTTGTTGGTGGGGTAACGGCCTACCAAGGCGAAGACGGGTAGCTGGTCTGAGAGGATGATCAGTCACACTGGCACTGAGATACGGGCCAGACTCCTACGGGAGGCAGCAGTAGGGAATATTGCGCAATGGGCGAAAGCCTGACGCAGCGACGCCGCGTGAGTGAAGAAGGTCTTATTGATTGTAAAGCTCTGTAAGGAGGGAAGAACACCCCTGTGTAACGGCAGGGACTGACGGTACCTCCAAAGTAAGGACCGGCTAAATACGTGCCAGCAGCCGCGGTAATACGTATGGTCCGAGCGTTGTCCGGAATGACTGGGCGTAAAGGGTGCGTAGGCGGACATGTATGTCGAGTGTGAAATCCCAGGGCTTAACCTTGGAACTGCGCTCGAAACTGCATGTCTAGAGTATGTCAGAGGTGGGCGGAATTCCCGGAGTAGCGGTGAAATGCGTAGAGATCGGGAAGAACACCAGTGGCGAAGGCGGCTCACTGGGACATAACTGACGCTGAGGCACGAAAGCGTGGGGAGCGAACGGGATTAGATACCCCGGTAGTCCACGCCGTAAACGATGGATACTAGATGTCAGGTTATTACACAACTTGGTGTCGAAGCAAACGTGATAAGTATCCCGCCTGGGGAGTACGGTCGCAAGATTAAAACTCAAAGGAATTGACGGGGGCCCGCACAAGCGGTGGAGCATGTGGTTTAATTCGATGCAACGCGCAGAACCTTACCCGGACTTGACATCCTCCGGAAGTCGACCAGAGATGGACGGCGTCTCTTCGGAGATCGGAGTGACAGGTGCTGCATGGCTGTCGTCAGCTCGTGTTGTGAAATGTTGGGTTAAGTCCCGCAACGAGCGCAACCCTTGTCCTTAGTTGCCATCATTAAGTTGGGCACTCTAGGGAGACTGCCCGGGTTAACCGGGAGGAAGGTGGGGATGACGTCAAGTCCTCATGGCCCTTATGTCCGGGGCTACACACGTGCTACAATGGCGCAGACAGAGCGAAGCGAAGCGGCGACGTGAAGCAAATCGCAGAAACTGCGTCTCAGTTCGGATTGGAGTCTGCAACTCGACTCCATGAAGTTGGAATCGCTAGTAATCGCGGAACAGCATGCCGCGGTGAATACGTTCCCGGGCCTTGTACACACCGCCCGTCACACCATGGGAGTTGTTCTCACTGGACGACGTTGAGCTAGCCTTCGGGAGGCAGGCGTTAATGGTGAGGATAGCGACTGGGGTGAAGTCGTAACAAGGTAGCCGTAGGAGAACCTGCGGCTGGATCACCTCCTTTCAAGAGATTCTTTTGTTGCTGCTTAGTTTTGAGTGACCTGATCACTCTGTTCTTTTTAAATTTGAACGACGGGAAGTTGGCAATGAGACCAACTCTAGTCTTGAAAAAGGTAAACGACACCATAATTTTTTAGGTGTATACGGCGGATGCCTAGGCGACAGAAGGCGATGAAGGACGTGTAAGGCTGCGAAA
>CALOFP010000001.1:0-990000 GCA_942492635.1 uncultured bacterium | reverse complement strand
ATGAAAAGAAGAAGATTAAGGTTGTTCAGAAAAAATATGTGGAAAAGGATGGTCGTTTTGAAATTGGAGCAGGTGTTGGATTCATTAACGGTGACTGGGATAATGTTATAGCAGGAAGTGCTCACGTTACCTACCATATTACCGAACATTTTGCTCTGAAGGGGCGATTCCTTTATGGTGCAGTTGCTACAGAAAGGGAGACAAGAGAGCAGGTTGAGGAGGTTGATGCAGCTATTTCATCCAGCAATATGAAACTTGCAGGTGGCTTGTCGGTTCTAATGACTCCTTTTTATGGCAAACTTAGTCTTTTTGGGAATTATACGCCAAAGTTTGATGTTAATGTAGCTCTTGGTGGATATTACTATCAGGTTGAACAGGAGATGGGAAAAGAAACAGAGGATAAGGGAAACTTTGCAGTAAATGCGGGGCTTGGATTTAAACTATTTCTCACAAAAAACTTCGCTGTAGATTTTCTTTGCGACTGGTTTGCAATGCAGGATGAAAGGAAGAAATCTGGTGGTGAAGCTAAAAGAAGTTACTTAAAAACTGATCTTCTTTTTACTGTTAATTTCAGCATGCTTTTACCTTTTGAGTAAACATCCTAGGGGGTAGTAATATGAAGATTAAGGTCTTAGCCTTTACTTTGTTGATTGGCTTTCTCTTTCTCTCTTCTTGTGCGGAACAGCTCACTATGAGAGAGAGGGAGATGAAAAGATATGAGAAAATAGATTCTTCGCTGGTATATGGAATGCCTGGAAAGGTTCAAGAGACTATCGAGGCCTATAATAACGGCGAATACATGAAGGCCGTGGTAGGATTTAAGGATATTCTCGAGAACAAGGAGTGGGCCCGCCTTCATGAAACTGCACGTTACTACTATGCAGAGGCGCTTTTCAGAATGGGGCTCTATCAGGCATCTGAATATCAGCTCTCAGAGATCCTTTTTGAAGGGCCCCAGAATCATTATTTTGTTTCTTCCCTTCTGAAGCTTCTTGCTGTTTCATACAAGACTAATGATGAACAGACGCTGTTTGCAGTTCTTCAGAATGTTAAGCCTGAGAATCTTCCCAAGAAGTTTGCAAATGAATTGCAGTTTTATCTAGGGAAGATTTATTTCTACAACAAAAACGATGAAGCATCATTGAAGATGTTTTCAAATGTAAAGGATTACAGTTCGTTCTATCCTGCTTCAGTCTATTTTACAGGAGTTATTCAGGTTCGGCAAAAGATGTATGCGCAGGCTATGAAAAGTTTTTTGAAGATAAAGGAAATGCCTGACGATAAGTACCTTGGAGCTGATATAGGAAAGTTGAAAGGACTCGCTGAACTTGCATTGGGAGAACTCTATTATGCTGCAGCCTTTGATGACAAAGTTAAGAACAAGGTTGCGATGTTTAATGTTTCTCTCAACTACTTCAACAATGTTGATAGAGACAATAACCAGTGGTTTAACGCTCTTTTCGCAAGAACGTGGGCTTCAATGATGATCAGCCGTTTTGATTCGACTCTTGGAACTGTCGTAACGCTCAGATCACCATTCTTTAAGGATGTCTATTTTCCCGAGTTGAATATCGTTGAGGCTGTTACATATTACACGCTTTGCAGATATGATATGGTTAATGCAGTTGTTGAGAATTTCTTCAGCAGGTATCCCGGATATCGTGACATGATGGACAGTTACCTTGAAAAGGTAAGTACAAAGACAGGGGTTGAAGTGTATAGTGATGTCCTTCATATGAATAGGGATGCTGCTCAAGGGAAAAGTATGAAATCTCTACCCGTAGCTATAGTTCGTTTTATACTGAACGAGCCGAGGTTTATAAAGCAGTATAACCATATAAAAGAAGTTGAAAAAGAGTTGTCTATAATAGAATCCAGTCCTGATTTCTTTAAGAACAGCCCCATAGCAAAAGATATTCACAAGAAGATGACTTTGCAGCTCGCCAACTTGAGAAATGAGGCTGGAAAGTGGGTTGTATCTTTTATCAAGGATACTTCCACGGATTTGAAGATGCTTATCGCTAATGGTAAAGCTATCAAGTTTGAGATGACAGATCGTGAAAAGATGATGGCCGAGAAAGAGGAGCTGTACGGAAAGAGGCTTGCCGAGGCATCAAAGAAAGAAGAGAAGTCATTTTCACCTGCGGTTCCTGATAACGCCCACTACTGGCCGTTTGACGGAGAGTATTGGGAAGATGAGCTCGGGTACTATTTTTACAACATAGAGAGTGCATGTATTGATAAATAACATGGAAACTTATAGGGGAACTGGCCGTTATGAATAGGAAAAGACTGATATTCTTAATAACCGCTCTTTTAATTTCCACGGTTGCCTTCGGTGCCAGGAAAAAAAGAGATACGTCTGAAGATAATTCAGGACCTTCAAAGACAAAGATGGACGTGTATGAGGTTAAGACCGATTCTAAGTCCATGAAAAAGAGAGATTCAGCTATAAATCAGCTGAAAGAACTCATCAAGGAGTATCCGGAAGGTCCGGCGAAAGCCGGAGTTTACAGGCGACTCGCCGAGTTGTACTGGGAGAAAGCAAGAGGCATAAAGGCCGTAGTGATGGAAGAGTACAATAAGAAAACCGATAAATACTACGAGCTTAATGATCCCAGCGCTCCTATGCCGGAACTTGATCTCAAGCCGGCATGGAAGTGGAACAAAGAGGCTATAGACGTCTGCAAATACATCATCAAAAAGTATGACGGTTATACTGGACTTGATGAGGTTTATTTCTTCATGGCGTCGAACCTCATGGAGGTTGGTCAGTCTCTTCCTGCAATACGTTACTACAAACTTGTTGTTGAAAAGTTCAAGAATTCAAAGTACGCAGCTGATGCTTACTTCGAAATGGGCGAGTACTGGTTCAACAACAACAATGTCTTCAAGGCAATGCCGAATTACAAGGCTATTGTTGACAGATACAAGACAAACAAGTTCTACGGATTTGCTCTCTACAAATATGGATGGTGTCTCTACAACGTAGGTGAATACGAACAGTCAATTAAAACTTTTCAGGCGACGGTTGCATTCTCCAGCAAGAGCAAGAAGATCTCTTTGAAGGAAGATGCCCTCAAGGATATGGTTCGTCCATATGCTGAAGCGGGAAATGTAGATGATGCCGAAAGGTATTTTAAGAATATCGTTAAAGATAAAAAATACTACATAATGGTTCTTTCCCGTCTGTCCAGTATTTATGACGAACAGGACAGAAGTGAAGATGCGATAAAAATATATCGCAAGCTTCTTACTGAAGAGCCTAACGACAGAAGAGCCCCGTCATGGCAGAAACAAATTGTTGAAGCGTATAAAAAGCTCAACAATAAGGATGCCGTGCGTGAGGAGGTTCTTGTACTTGTTAAAAAGTATGCAGACCCGGAAGCCAGCTGGGTTAAGGCGAATCAGAAGGAATCTTCCGATCTGGAGAGTGCGCGACAGACTTCTGAATTCAATTTGAAACGTCTTCTTGTCGAATACCATACAGAGGCAAGGAAGACAAATGCAAAACAGACTTGGACTATCGTTGCGGAGCTATATCCCATATACCTTAAATATTTTCCGAAGGCGGAAGATTCTTACAATATGCGTTTTAACTACGCCGAGATGCTCTATGACACAAAGCAGTATACAAAGGCAGGAGATCAGTATCAGATAGTTGCAGATACAGATCCCAAAGGGTCCCACTTCGAGGATTCTTCATATGGTGCTGTAGCCTGTTTCGGAGCCCTTCTTGCAAAGGATCAGAAAAGGGCAAGGGAAGAAGCAAAGAAGCGACTCAATGCCAGTAAAGGTAAAAATGAGATCGATGAAAGCAAGATTCATGTAGCAGGAAAGGATAAAAAGGATAAGAAAGCTGTTGTTAAGTTTGAAAAGAAAAAACTTCCGGAACTTCACCAGAAGTTCATAAAAGCAACAGAAACATACATCAAGAATATTCCTCACTCCAAGTATCTTGTCGATATCATATATAAACAGGCTATTACATACTATGCATTCAACCACTTTGACAAGGCTGTGCCCAGTTTCGAGATGATCGTCAAGAAGTATCCTAGAGACAATCTTGCAGAGTATTCGGCAAACCTTATCATGGACAGTTTGAATATTACGGAAGATTGGGAAGCAATCAGTGATAAGGCAAGAAGCTTCCTCCGGAATACTGCACTCATCTCCGGGCGGCCGAAGCTTAAAAAAGATCTTGAAAGATTCAAGGTTATGGCCACTTTCTATGCTGCGGAAGTTCCGGCAAAGAAGGGGAAGTATATTGAATCGGCGGAAAGATATCTTGCATTCGTAACCGAATTTCCGAAGTCGAAATACAACGATGTTTCACTCTACAATGCAAATTCATACTATGTAAAAGGCGGAGATATATACAAGGCCATCAGAGTTCAGGAACGTTTTCTAAGAGAGAGTGACAATATCTATAAAAACTCCAAACTCCGTAAAGACATCATGTTCCAGCTTGCGAAGAACTATGCTGCAATCGCATATTATGATAAGGCTGCGCAGCTCTATCTTGATTTCGTTGAAAAGGCTCCTGATCATAAGAATGCAGGCGATGCAGTTCATGATGCTGCAATATACCTTGAAAAACTCAACGACACAGAGAAAGCGATCGATAACTATAAGCTCTATGTGGAGAAATATGCAAAAGATGATAACGATAAGATGAAACTTGCTCTACAGTACGGTTCCATCTGGATGAGAAAGGGAAAAACCTTCTATGATAAGGCTAAAAAGGGTTTCCGAAACTTCCTTGACAATCATACAGAAATCAAAGGTCTCAAGGACTTCTATTTCATAAATGAAAAGGGTGAAAAGAAGGAAGTTGAGGGTGATCTTGAGGTAGAAATAGCTAAAGGTGATCCGAACAACATCTATTTTGTTTACAGCGCTTTCATTAAGATGGCGGAAGAACAGAATAACAAAGAAGAATATTACGAAAATATCGACAAGGTTCTTCAGATTGCAAAGAAAGGAAAGTTTAAAGAGGATAAAGCCCTTGACGAAGTTAGCCGAGACATAATCGCAAAGGCTATGATCGAGGAGCTTGAGCCCGAATTCAAAGAGTACATGACGGTAAATTTCCAGATCAAAGTAAAAAAGAAAATGCGCGGATATGACGTCATGTGGTATGACGACAAGGATCTTGATGCTTCCGAACGTAAGTGGAAGGAAGCTGCCATGAAGGAGTGGAAACGTTACAACACAGAGTCTCAGGAAAAAATTGAGACAAAGATGAAAAAGGTGGCCGCTCTTGAGAAAAAGTACACCGCGGTAATCGCCGCTACGAAATCTCCAAGGCTCACACCTGCGGCGCTCTATTACATCGGTATGATCTATAAGGATCTTACGGACCAGATGTTCAACGTTACTCTTTTTCCTGGTATGACCGAAGGCCAGATTCAGAAGTTCAAGGAAAAACTTGATACCTACGCACTCAATGCTAGGAAGAAGGCTGTTGAGGCTTTTGAAACGGCAATGATAAAGGGATATCAGACTTCCGTCTACAACGAGTGGGTTAAAAAGTCCAAGTATCAGCTCCGGTTCTTCCAGGAAGAGACGGCAGGTAAGTATTACGACGAGAACGAGATTGTACCGTCTGCGAATGCCATAGAAACATCTTCACAGATCGGCCGAATCGATATGGATATTAAATTCAAGAAGATATCCGAAGAAGAGAGAAAGCGCTTGAAGGATCGCCTGAACAACAATAAGGCTACAACTCCAAAGGCTGTTCCTCAAAAGAAAAAGGCTGATGAAAAAAGAACTGCAGCAAAGTAGCAAGGAGGGAAAGTCATAATGAGAATTGCAATGTTTTTAAGAATAGCTGTTGTTTTGGTACTTGTTTCTCTTGTCGGAGCTTGTGCCTCTACCCCCGGAAAGGGAGAAGTTGCAAAAAAAACTAAGGTGCAGAAGAAGAAACTGGTGGTTAAATCGAAACCGAAGTCTCCCGAAGAATGGGCGAAATACTATACAGCCAAAGGTATCGAGGCACTGAAGGTGAAAAATGGAAAGGCAGACTTCGAAAAGGCCATTCAGCTTTTCAAGAAAGCTACGGAAGCCTATCCGAAATCCGCAACCCTATATTTCAATCTTGGACTTGCCTACCAGCAGAAGGGCCAGGACATCGAAGCGGTAAAATACTACAACAAGGCTTTGGAGATAGATCCGGCCTATGCTCGTCCAGTGATTAACAAGGCTGCAATCTATGCCAATAAGCTTGAGTATAACAGAGCTGTTGATGTTTGCGACAGGTTTCTTGAAGATTATCCGAAAAACAAGACGGTTCTCTCGGCAATTGCCGGCTTTTACCTGAAAAAGGGTGACTACATAAACGCAATTCAGTCTGTTCGCAAGATTCTCATTCAGGATCCTTCTGACATTGATGCTCTAAAGAATCTAGGGCTTATCTATATGAAAAAGGGGGATATGGGACTGGCAGCGATGGTTACCCAGAACTCATACAATATTAAGAAAGAAGATGCTGGTATTGCTAACAACATGGGAATCATTCACTCAGAGAGCAAAAACGACTCTCTTGCCATGCTCTACTTCAAAAACATCGCTCTTCAAAATGATGCAGAGAACAGGAGTGCAAACTATAACGTAGGTTCTATAGCCATGAGATACGGTGATGCTCAGACAGCCTACCAGCGCTTCTCTATAGTTCTTGCACAGGATCCCGATAACGTGAATGCCAGAATAGGACTTGCACTCTCCCTCAGGGGAATGGGGCGTTTTCAGGAAGCCGAGAAAGAGTACAAAAAGGTTCTTGATAAAGAGCCTAACAACGCAATAGCAAACTTCAACCTTGGTGTTCTGTACTACGATCATATGGAGAAAAAGGTTCAGGCTAACGCGCTCTTTAGAAAGTTTATTTCCGCTTCAGGTGGTGTTGACGATGACCACATTGTTCATACCTACATAAAGGGCAAAGTCAATATCAGACCTGTCGAGAGTGAAGAAGAGTAATAGTAAGTAAAGATAGATTAGGGAGGTAGTTATGAAAAGATTGCTGCTTGTCGCCTTGCTTCTTGGTACGTCGTTTATGGCTGCCGAAGAGATGGATGAAGAAGGGCGTGTGATTAAGTACAGAAAGACTACGGTGATCGATTTCGAAGATGTCATGCTCGAGGGGCAGATAAAGAAGCCAACAGGTTCTTTTCTTATGGATAGAACCAAGAAGAAGTTTGCTTCCCTTATTCAAATGAAGAAGGATTTCAACAAGGAGCTTGTTAAATCGGTCGATATTTTAAACTGAGGAACAGTGTTATTTAACTGAATAGATGTGAGGCCAGTCATGCCAGAGAAAGATAAGATCAGAAAAAGGTTGCTCTACGATCTTTCGCCTATTCCCGAACCGCCCATAACAAGAGAGGGCGGAAAAGAGTATGAAGTTATCGTACGCGTTGTCTATAGAAAGACCATCCTTGTGTCCCAGAAGCGCTTGGGAAAGGGAACTTTCAAGGTAGGTTACGATAAGAAAACCGATGCTCCTCTTGACGAGAGTATCTGCTCTTTAAGCAGTTTCAACCTTGTTTCCGGAAAAACAGTTTCCCTGGAAAATGGTTTTACCGGCTATGCAGTTAAAGACGACAGAAAGGTGGACCTTTCTGAAGTTGGTTCAGAGTTTGAGGTTACCGAAAACAATTACATAGTTGTCGAGTTCGGTGATGTATCGATAGTTGTAATGATGACCGAAAAGGAGAAGGTTGTTCCTGCTCCCTTATTCCAGAATGCGGATTTTTCGGTAGTTGCGATTCTACTTTTTGTTTTTCTCGTCGGTGGTTTCGTCATCAACATGGTTGTTGAGACTCCTCCGATAGAGGTTGATATCACAGAGATAGATAACCGCTTTGCAAAGCTTATCATCGGTGATGACGAAGAGGATGTTGAGGTTGAGGAGATAGAAGAGAAGAAGAAGGTAAAACTCGAAAAACCGAAGGAAGGTATTGCTGAGGCCAACACCGCAAGAAAGTCTCTAGGAGAAGAAGGCCGAGTAGGTGATAAAAAGAGCCGCGTAGCCAACGCCCAGGGTTCTGCAAGAAGAGGCCTCGACGAGAAAGTTGCCAACAGCGCAGGTATCATGGGTGCTCTCTCTTCCGGTGCGGCACTTGTCGACCGTGTATTCGGTGGCGGTGGTCTCGGAGCCGGAATGGAAAAGACTCTCGGTTCGGTAACAGGTATTTCCGGAGTTGATCAGTTCGGTTCAGGCGGACTCGGAA
This sequence comes from uncultured bacterium, assembly GCA_942492635.1. Taxonomy (GTDB): domain Bacteria; phylum UBP6; class UBA1177; order UBA1177; family CALOFP01; genus CALOFP01. Next base: position 981,766 of record CALOFP010000001.1, on the reverse strand, counting down.
CCAGAGGCTTCGGTTCCGGTGGTGGTGGAAATGCCCTCGGAATCGGTGGTCTCGGAACTAGAGGACGTGGGGGCGGCGGCGGAGCCTCCGGATACGGAATGGCCGGTGGAAAAATCGGTGGAAAGAGACGCAGTGCAATCAGGGCCGGTGGCGGTCAGGCAGTCATCATGGGTGCTCTAGACAGAGCAATCATAGACGCCTATATAAGAAGAAACCTTGCAAAGATACGCTGGTGTTACGAGAAAGAACTTAACAAGAACCCGAAACTTTTCGGAAAGATTGTTGTAAAGTTCATAATCTCAAAGACTGGAAAGGTTTCCAGTTCAAAGGTTTCCAGAACGACGATGGGCAACCAGACTGTTGAAAGCTGTGTCGCAAGGCAGATAAAGAAAATACGGTTCCCCAATCCGAAAGGGGGCGGTATAGTTGTTGTTAACTATCCGTTTGTTTTCAAGAATTCTGAAGGGTAATAAGGAGTGTTGGTATGAGAAAAATATTTGTTCTCTTGTTGATGATTTCGATTTTCGGGTCTCTATCGGCCGAAAATAAAGCTCCGCAAGATGCATCCGGAAACGATCTCAATCCGATCCTCAGAGGAGTTTATACAAAGATCTGGGCAGGAACCGCCAGCTACATCGGAAAGGCAGGCGATAATGCAAGTGCCGTCGGGCCGACTTTCGGTCTAACAGCAGGTTACGATTTAATGATAACCGATACAATGGACCTTGGTTTCGGAGCTTCATTCGGTACACTTCTTATCGATACCGATGAGTGGAGCAAGACAAATCAGGATTCACCGTGGAAAGACGATTTTGCTCCGCTCATAGTTGGACTTGATGTCGATTTTACCTATTTGGTAACCGAACGTTTCCAGATCGGAGCAAACGTAGGTTTCGACTACTATCTCGGCGCAGATGTGATGAAAAAGGACGCAAAAACCGAAGACGATACAAACAGCAGCCTCATGGGAATCGGCGGTGGATTGATTATGGAGTACTTCTCCTATGCAAGGCACTTCTCATTCGGTTTGACAGCAGATTTCAACTACTTCATCGATTTCGACGGAATGAGCGTCACAGCCACTCCTTTTATTAAGTATACGTTCTAAGAAAGATCTTCAAACACTCCCTTATAATCCTTGACATTTACAGCACCCATAAATACTCTAGGAACAGTTTGTTAACCGTTCGCAGGAGAAGAACGATGAGTGAAAAAAGTCTTATGGAAAGGGTTGAGGAAGTTCTTGCAGAGGTGCGCCCGGCACTTCAGCGTGACGGAGGAGATGTTGAGCTTCTCGATGTAACAGCTGACGGAATAGTTAAGGTGAGACTTCAGGGAGCATGCGCAGGATGTCCGATGTCCCAGCTTACACTCAAAATGGGAATTGAGGCACATCTCAAGAAGAACATCCCGGAAGTCAAGGAAGTTGTCAACATATAGGTATTTCAATGTCTAATATCATAAAGAGGATTGAAGAGCTCAAGAGGGAAAAGAACGCTGTAATTCTTGCTCACACCTACACCGACGGTGCGATTCAGGAAGTTGCGGATTTCGTGGGCGACAGTTACGGGCTCTCGAAAAGAGCTGCCGAAATAAAAGAGGCGGAGATAATCCTATTCGCCGGAGTCCGGTTCATGGGTGAAACGGCGAAGATACTTGCGCCTTCAAAGAAGGTTCTTCTTCCGGTTGAGGATGCGGGTTGCCCGATGGCCGACATGATCGGACCGGAGCAGTTGAAGAAATTCAAGGATGAGCATCCGGGTTCGGCTGTTGTCTGTTATGTCAATTCGACAGTTGAGACAAAGGCTCTCAGCGACGTTTGTGTCACATCATCAAATGCTCTCAAGATTGTGAGTCAGCTGGAGGAGAAAACCATTCTCTTCGTGCCTGATCAGCATCTCGGATCGTTTGTCGCCGAGCAGCTTCCCGAAAAGGAGTTCGTACTCTGGAAGGGTCACTGTCCGGTACACGCCGCCGTGAAGCCTGAAGATGTCCGTGCCGTAAAGGACAAGCACCCCGATGCCTGTGTCATGATGCATCCTGAGACACCTGCAGAAACGAGAGAGGAAGCCGACTTTGTTCTCTCTACAGGTCAGATGATCGATCTCGTAAAGGAGAAAAAGTACAGCCGTTACATCGTTGTAACGGAAAGGGGGATTCATCATGCTCTGATGAAGGCCGATCCTTCGGCAGAGTATGTAGAGATGACTGCACCCGTGCTGAGCTGTGTCGACATGAAGAAAATCACGCTTCAATCAATTGCAGATGCACTTGAGAGTGAAAAGTACGAGGTGAAAGTTTCCGAATCCATTATTGAGGGAGCGGGCAAATCTCTTACCAGGATGCTGGAGCTGAGCAAGTAAATCACACGAATTCAATTTCGAAACATCGGAATAATTAATTGACTTGAATCCTCTGTGTCATATGATGTTCGGGTATGGATTTATAGTCCGTTAAAAAAGGGTCATTCACATGAAAAAAATACTTAAAATCGGAAACAACACATTTAATTCACGACTCTTTCTTGGAACAGGAAAGTACCGTTCAAACAGCGATATGATGGCTGCGGTAAAGGCGAGCGGAACCCAGGTCGTAACCGCATCACTCAGAAGGATGGATCTAGACAGCAGTGGAGAGTCGCTTCTCAAACCACTTCTCGACTGCAAGGATATCATTATCCTTCCCAATACCGCGGGTGCGAGAAATGCCGAGGAGGCTGTTTTCTACGCCGAAATGGCATATGAGGCGGGACTTCCAAAGTGGGTCAAGCTTGAGCTGACACCCGAACCTCGCTACCTTCTTCCCGATCCGATAGAGACATTGAAAGCAACCGAAATACTTGCAAAAAAAGGATTCGACGTTTTGCCATACATCAATGCCGACCCTATGCTTGCACTCAGGCTTCAGGATGCAGGGGCCGCAACCGTGATGCCTCTCGCATCCCCCATCGGAACCAACATGGGAATCAGGACAAAAGAGATGATTGAGATAATCATCGAGCAGTCCAGGGTACCGGTTGTTGTTGATGCAGGCCTCGGAGCACCTTCGGATGCCGCACAGGCCATGGAAATGGGCGCAGACGCGGTACTTGTGAACACAGCGATAGCAACAGCGGTAAAACCTGACGAGATGGGAAGGGCTTTCAAGATGGCGGTTGAAGCTGCCGAAATGGCATACTTCGCCGGAATTCCCGGAAAAAGCTTTGCCGCAAACGCAAGTTCTCCAGATCTTGACTTCATAGGGGAGCTCGACTGACATGTTTACACCGGATACTGAACTAAGCAGGGAACTGCTTGAAAGATCGAAAAATGCGGAAAGTTATGAAATTGATGCCGCTATCTCTGGAAAAAGAACATCCCTGGAGGATTTCGCTCTTCTGCTATCACCCAACATCTCTTCCGATCAGCTCAAGAGACTTGCAAACAGAAGTTATGAGCTTACAAGAAAAAGATTCGGATTCGCCCTGAGCCTCTATGCGCCGCTCTACTATGATAACAGATGCACAAACGGATGTGTCTACTGTGGATTCAATGCCAAAAACAAGTGCAAAAGGGTGAAACTCACTCCGGAAGAGATTAGAAAGGAAGCATCGGTTCTCAGGGATGAAAAGTTTAAGAATATTCTTCTTGTGGCCGGAGAACATCCGGAAAGCTCCGATCCCGAATACCTTGCGCCCATAATGAAAGATCTTCACGAAGAGGGATTTTCCTGCGTGAGCATAGAGATTGCGCCCCTGGACACAGAGTATTACGCAACGCTTGTGAAGGAAGGACACCTCGACGGACTCTACGTTTATCAGGAAACCTACAACCGAGAGCTCTACAAGACTCTTCATCCTTTCGGAAAGAAGGCTGATTTCGACTACAGACTCCACACACCCGAGAGGGGTGCAATGGCAGGAGTTTCAAAAATCGGACTCGGTTTTCTCCTTGGACTTCACGATTGGAGAGAGGACGCACTCGCTCTTGCTCAGCACATTCTCTACCTGCAGAAGCATCATTGGCAGTCCGAATACTCCATCAGCTTTCCCCGTATTCGAAATGCCGAAGGAGTTCAGCTCGATTACGACATAGTAGGCGACAAGGATTTCATCAATCTCGTATGCGCCCTCAGGCTTCTCTTCCCGGAAATTGCAATGTCACTCTCGACTCGTGAAATGCCCTCTTTCAGGGACAAGATACTTCCGCTCGGATTTACAAGTCTCAGCGCCGGAAGTTCAACTGCTCCGGGAGGTTATTCTGTGAAAAAAGACGAAGATCTTGAGCAGTTCCAGGTTTCCGACGAAAGAACTCCCGACGAGATTTCCCACATTCTCTCAAAAAAAGGATTCGATCCCGTCTGGAAAGATTGGGAGTAACCCGCTTCTTCCAGATTGAATCAGAAAATTCAAAGATTTATAATATAAAAAGATGAGTTTGAAGATATCTTCTTCAACCTGACAGGAAATCTCTTCGATCCGTACGTTTCTATCCGGATCATGGAGGATGCTCAAATGAAATATCTTTTTATAGTGATATCAATCCTTTTTATATCCTGCGGCGATTTTCTTCCCGTCCAGACAGAGGAGGAAAACAGGTTCTCATATCAACCTGGATTCAAAACTGCAGGCAGGATAAGGCTGTGCGACGACGGAACCGATCTACGATGCGAAAAACCGCCGCCCCAATGCACTGAATTCGAACTGCTTTCCGTAAGAAATGAATGCTGGGAATGTGTGAATCCGACAACATGTGGGCCCTGGGGAACTTCCGGATGTCAGGACGATTCCGAATGTCCGTCTTTAATGTGGTGTGATCCCTGCGGAACCTCCAGTTGTCCCGATTGCGACGACTGCATTGCCGCCTGCACCGGACACGGATGTGATTCCGAAGAGACTGTCACCTGTCCCGATCCCCGGCTCAGATGTCCAAAGGGTTACGTTTCCGTCGTCAGGAACGGATGCTGGGCCTGTGTAGATCTTGTGACTTGTGAATAGAGGGAATGTACAAGAAATCTGAAGATCTGAGATGATGAAGAAGTTATTTCCCTCTTTTTCCGTACTTTACCCCGAAAACGGCACCGAATATTCCGCCGATAATGTGCGCGAATTGACTTACGTTATCAGGTTTCAACGACATCATCACCTCGCGGCCGAGAAAAAGAAACATCACGAGAATGAATGTGAGGGGAATCTCCCTTGAACGAAAGTTGGTGAAGGATGAAAGAACGATAAAAAGAAAACAGATGCCGCTTGCACCGATTATTCCGGTTGAAAAGAAGATGGAATTGAGAATTCCCGTAGAAATGGCCGTCACGAACATCATAAAGATCACTCTCTTCATCCCGTACTTCTCCTCAACCATCGGTCCCAGAAGAAGAATAAGTGAGATGTTGGAAAAGAGATGGACCGAATTTGCGTGCGCTAAAGTGTATGAAATCAATCGGAGATAGCTGAACGGATTGTAAAGTGAAGGATCCGGAGGAAGTGCCAGAATGGTGTTGAGAGGAAGACCGAGACCGTTGATGAAAAGTGTGATAATTGAAACAATTGAAAATGTGAGAGTTACGGGTGCGTTGTACTTTACCTTCATGGAAGCATGATATGAAGCCTTTGAAGCTTTGTCAAATATTGATTTGTGCTAAGTTTAATTTCTTGAGTTCCTGTTCGCCGAAGGTATAATTTTCGGTGATTAATACCTAATGGAGGGAGAAAGCATTGTTTAAAATTATTCTGGTACTGATTTTAGCGTTGCTCATATTTTTTATAGGAATGAGACGAAAAAAGAAAATCGTCCGGAAAACCGTTGAAAAGAAGGCAAAACAGGAGGTGAAGGATCCTACGCTCATCAAACTTGAAGGACTCAAGGATCTAAATCTCATATTGAGAACCGAGCACGATTTCGATCCTGAAATTCTGGCCTCGGTCGAAAAGACCATCGATACACTCTGGATGTTGATTCCCCAGATCAATTCGCAGCATCCGGGAGCCGAGCTAACCTGGGTTGTCAACAAAATGGCCAAAGATTATCTTCCGGATCTCATAGAACGTTACCTTTCCCTCAATCCCGAAAACAGGGCGAACGCGAAAGAGGAGACTCTTGAAGCCATAAGGGCGCTGCAGAAGGAGCTCGAAGGAGTTGAAGCTGTTGTCGAGGAGCAGGATATGACCCGTTTCAAGAGCCAGTCCAGATATCTGAAAGATCGTTTTTTTAAAGAGAATAAGTAGGGGGAACTAATGGAAAATAGGGATAATATTGAAACAACTCTCCCGGTGGAACCCAGCGGACTAACTCCCGAGGATAAAGCCGAAGTAGAAGGACAGGTCTCATCGCTTGTAAAAAGCGTCGATGAAAACAGTGAAGAGCGTGTCGTCGTATCTGAAATGGAAAAAATCGGTCTCGAGGCGCAGATCGAAAGTGCCAGGAGAATGGAACTTCTCAAAGGCAGGGTAGGCGATCTTCTCAAGGATGTCGACGGTGAAGGATCTCCGATTCCAAGCGGACTTGTCGAGCTCAGAACCCGTCTTGATGAGATAAATCCCCATAAACTTTCAGCTCCCGGCTGGTTCGGAAGGCTCATCGGAAAAACCCCCGCAATAGGAAAGGCCCTGAAGAAGATTGCCGTCCGTTATGAGGAGGTGAACACCCAGATCGACGTCATAGTGAACAGTCTTCGTGAAGGCGAAGATCAGCTTCTTCGTGACAACAGCGAGCTCGACGAACTCTACGATCGTATCAAGGAACAGCAGCACATTATCCAGAAAAACGCATATGTCGGTGAAATGCTGATGAAAAAGCTCGAGGAGCTTCTCTCGGCTACGGAAGATCCGGCCAAACGTCAGAGAGTCGAGGCCGCCCTCAACGCCGTTGCTATCCGGACCCAGGATCTTCGGACAATGGAGCAGGTCAACCAGCAGTTTTTCGTAAGCATCGACATGACGATCGCCAACAACAAGATGCTCAGTCACTCCATAAGAAGGACGCTGACAGTGACAACCAACCTTATCACCGTCGGACTCAGCATTCAGGCAGCTCTAGTGAAGCAGAAGAAGGTGATGGAAGCAACCAAGGCGACCCAGGAGTACGCCGCCGATATTCTCACAGCCAACGCCGCAAGCATAAAGCAGCACACAAAGACAATCGGAAACATGTACAAGGATCCGGTGATCGCCCTCGACAAGGTTAAACAGGCTTTCGACGACCTCATGACAAGCATGGATGAGCTCGACAGAGTAAAGAGGGAAGGTGTTGCCAGCGCAAAAGAGGGAATCAACGAACTCAATCAGCTTTCTGCCAAACTCGCACCCAAGGTGAAGAGCCTGGAAGAGACAAGAAAGAGCATAGAGGGATCTCCGACAAATACTCTTCCTGAAGGAGGAAAAGATGAATAAGCGCCTTCTGGGAAAGGTTCTCCGGGAGGTTCGAACAATAGAGAACGTTCTTCCCAACAAGAAAAGACACGTGATTACAAAGGAAAGTCTCTCAAAAGCTGCATTTCTCCGGATCGGTAGTGAGACATTTTCCGTTGTTGAGAAGTTCAAGTTCAAAGAAGGACGCTGGGTATGGTTCGAGCTCAAACTCTTTTCCCTCAAGGACGGTCGAACCCTTTTTCTTGAATATGAGGAAGATGACGAGCTTGAAATAACACTCTACGATAGGTCTCCACGATTCAAGGATCTCAATATCGACGGACGTGATCTTGAGTACTTCGATGACGAAGAGGAGGGCTCCTTTCAGTTCGAAGGGAAAACTTTTTTCTATGAAGAGAGTGACAAGGCACTCCGTTTTTCCGATGAAGATCCAAAGGGTGAATCCTTCTACTATTGGGAATTCGAGGATGAAGAGGGCGAAGTTTTTCTTTCCGTCGAAAAGTGGGATGACGAGTACGAAGTCAGCATAGGCCACGAGGTTGAAGAGACCGAAGTGGAAATTCTCTCAAAACGATCAAACAGTTAATCTCTAAAACATATGGCAGGATTTTTTCTTCACACAGTAACAGGGGCACTGTCCGGTGCCGCAGTCTGCTCAACCGCCCTCTGGGCTCCCTCACTTCTCGAAAAGTGGTACCTTTTTCCGGTTTCGGTTTTCGTTGCCGCCGCCGGATCCGCAATTCCGGATATCGACAGTGAAAACGGAATTCCCTCCAGAATAATTTTTCCACTTCTTGCCTGCGTAACATCCGGTGGAACAGCCGGATTCATCTACGGAAATCTCGGCATGGGCTGGCAGTCGGCCGCAATCGGAGGCGTTCTTGCATTTTTTACCGTAAACATCGTCCTCCGAATTCTATTTCACGCAGTAACAAAACATCACGGAGCATTCCACTCTATACCGGGCGCATTATGTTCAGCCTCACTTGTGCTGTTGATTCTCATGCTGGCCTCCGTCTCCGTCGAAACAACATTTCTCATTTCCGGAGGATGGTGTGCCGGTTACATCTCCCATCTCGTTGTCGACGAACTTTTCGATAAAAGAAGCGGCCGAACATTCACCCTGTTCGCAGAAACCAGAATCACCACAATGATTCTCTACGGACTGACCATTCTGACACTTTTTTCAACAAAGGATTATCTTCTGAAAATGCTTCTGCTGTTTATTCCCGAAAGCAGTTGAGGAATTATTAACTGAAAAAAGCTCTGAAATTTCAGATTAATATTTCGAAAATTCGACATGTTACAGGAACAGTTCAAGATGTTTGTTAGAAATTTTGTCTTTTTAAAGCATAGCCGTTTGTTGTCTATTCATAATTCTATAAAAAATATTTTGAAAAATCAATGTTTTGAATATACTTTCGATAACTTTAAATAATGAAAAGCTGTTATACTTTCAAAGTAATGGAGTTTAAAATGGAAAAAAGTCAGAAGGGTGCCAAAATTATGTGGATGCTTATTTTTGTCTCGTATGTTTTTATTCCTGTAATTTTTGCATTCTTGGTAGATAGCATAAAACCTATTCCTGTTGAAGAATTTCAGTCGCATATTTATGTGTATTTTGTTGTAGCTTTGATGAGTTATCCTCTCACTTTTGTTGTAGCAAAAATAATGAAGATGACCGGAAAGAAAAATCTTTCCCGCCGGTTTCAAACTGACTTTGAGAAAGTGCCGGAGGAAGATAAGTACTCTCTTGTTCTAACTTTCTTTTCTGTGCATGTTGCTGTGCCGGCATCAGCGGCGCATTTCGGTTTAATTCTCTCCATATTCACCGGTCACTGGACTTTTGTATTGTTGTTCACAGTTACTTCCACACTCTGGCATCTCAGATTTTTCCCAAATGAAAAGGTTTGGAAGAAAATGCAGGAAGTGTTGGATTAATATTAAAAAAGTTCGCAACAGGATTTTCCGGTAAAAGATATTTCCTGTAGAAAAGATCTTTTTCTCCCCCTTTCGCGCCTTTTCGCGTGTTTTCGCGGCTGAAATAGAAATAATTTCATTTCCTTAAAAATTCAGGTAACATTTTTCAGCAACCTTGGATCTTGTTGTTTTTTATACGGCAGTTAAGGAAAACGTCAATAAAAACAACTGAAGGGATAATTTTTCCTGGATATTTTCAGAAAAAATTGACAAGAGGGCTGAAAAATGAGATAAAAAGATAACGATAATCATTATCGTTATTAAGCAGGTTGTTCGTTGTTAACTTTTTATATGAAGGAGTTCAAGATGAAAAAATGGGTTTGTCAGGTTTGTGGTTATGTTCATGAAGGTGAAACTGCTCCGGAGAAATGTCCTACCTGCAGTGTAGGTCCTGAGAAGTTTGAAATAATGGAAGAGGGTGATCTTGCGTATGCTGATGAGCACAGAATCGGTATTGCAAAGGATGTCGATCCGAGAATCATCGAAGGTCTTCGCGCCAACTTCAACGGAGAGTGCGCAGAGGTCGGAATGTACCTTGCAATGAGCCGTCAGGCAGACAGGGAAGGGTATCCTGAAATTGCAGAGGCTTACAGAAGATACGCTTTCGAAGAGGCTGATCACGCGGCAAGATTCGCCGAGCTTCTCGGAGAGGTTCTCGTTGCCGATACAAAGGCAAACCTTGAGGCAAGAGTTGCTGCAGAGAACGGTGCCTGCAAAGGAAAGATGGATCTCGCAACACTTGCAAAAGAGCTCAACCTCGACGCTATCCACGACACAGTTCACGAGATGGCAAAGGATGAGGCAAGACACGGAATGGGCTTCAACGGTCTTCTCAAGAGACACTTCGGTAAATAATTTTCAGGGGACCTTCGGGTCCCCTTTTTAATCTGAAGGAGAATGTTATGGGGTTGAAAGAAAAGGTTCTCAAGGCGATGGAAGATTGTGGAAAACCTGTAAGGCCCGGTGAGATTGCCGAGATAACAGGAATCGACAAGAAAGAACTTACAAAAATCTTCAAGGCTCTCAAAGAAGAAGGTAAAATAATCTCACCCAAGAGATGTTTCTATTCCCTGCCGTAGAAAAGGGACGATTTTTTCAATCAACCAACATTTTCGGTAACAATTATGGCTGTAATTAAGAGAAACTATAAAGAAACCGATCTGAATATCGATGAAATCAGGAACGCGGTCAGTTGGGCCTGTCTGGATCTTGATGTGGAATCCCTTGAACTGGAAAGTCACATAAATTCCATCTACAACGGCGATGTCACAACGACAAAAATTCAGCAGTCCCTCATCGACACCGCGCTCGCCCTCACCTCGGTAGAGGCTCCGGATTGGAGAGTCGTGGCCGCAAGACTATATGTGATGGAACTTTACAAGGAGGTGTCCCACTATCGCGATTGCATAGACTTTCCCTACTGCAACTATCTTGAATTTGTGAAATCGGCAGTTAAAAAAGGTCTTTACGATCCCAAAATTCTTGAGCTCTACAGTGCGGATGAGCTTGATGAGGCCGGTACTTTCATTTTCATCGAAAACGATCTTGATTACGATTACGCCGGAATAAATATTCTTGCGAACAGGTATCTGATAAAGGACGGAATTCATCACTTCGAACTTCCCCAGCAGATGTATCTTACAATTGCCCTCTGGCTCGCGTCAGTTGAAGAGAAGGATCGAAGAATGGAATTTGCGCGGGAAGTTTACAGCCTCATCTCAAAAAGAAAGCTCTCTCTGGCGACGCCGATCCTTTCCAACCTGAGGAAAAAGGGAAGCAACCTTTCCAGCTGCTTTATCACGGCGGCGGATGATTCACTCGACTCGATTTTTCACAACATCGCAGCCGTTGCAAAAATCTCCAAAAACGGCGGCGGTGCCGGTGTCTGTCTCAGCAGGATTCGAGCAAGGGGCGCTATGATAAAGAATACTCCGGGCGCGTCCGGCGGAGTTGTTCCCTGGATCCGCCTATTCAACGACACTGCCGTGGCAGTCAATCAGCTGGGCAAAAGGGCCGGAGCGCTGACTACGGCGCTCGATATCTGGCATCTCGACATTGAGGATTTTCTTGAGTTGCAGACGGAAACCGGAGATCAGAGGAAAAAGGCCTACGATATTTTTCCCCAGGTTGTAATTCCCGATCTTTTCATGAAGCGTGTTGATAAAAAGATAGAGTGGACCCTGTTGGATCCGGGTGAGGTGAGGAGGAGGTACGGAATCGAACTTGCCGAACTTTGGGGCGAGGATTTCGAACGACGATACACGGCCTTGGAGTATGACGACTCCATAAAACTCAAAAAGAGGGTAAATGCCCGTGATTTGATGAAAAGCATACTCAAATCGCAGGTGGAAACCGGAATGCCCTACATCTTTTTCAAGGACACCGTCAACCGACTGAATCCCAATAAGCACACAGGAATGATCGGGTGCGGAAACCTCTGCCAGGAATCCTTTTCCAACTTTTCACCCACACGACCGTCAGACAGTTCTGATAATGGAGAAATGGGAACGGTCCACACATGTAATCTGCTGTCGATAAATCTTGCGAATGTTGAAGGTTTGAGTGAAATCGAATACCTCGCATCCTCAGCCGTAAGGATTCTGGATAACACCATAGATCTAACGGGAACTCCCATTCCCGAAAGCGACAGGCACAACTCGCTTTACCGTGCAATCGGAGTCGGAGCAATGGGCCTTGCGGATTTTCTTGTCGTAAATAAGAAATCTTATGAAAAATCGGTAGATTTCGTCTCCGATCTTTTTGAAAAGATCGCTTATCACGCAATTTCCGCCAGCGTCGATCTCGCAATCGAACGGGGCAGCTACAGGAAATTTCACGGAAGTGACTGGGATAACGGAATTGTTCTCGGAAGAAAAAAGGAGTGGTTCGATAAAAACAGTTCCTCTTCTGAAAAGTGGGAGAAACTCGCCCGGCGAGTAAAAAAGTACGGAATTCGCAACAGCCATCTTCTTGCAATTGCGCCAAACACTTCAAGCGCTCTTCTCCAGGGCTGTTCGCCGAGCGTACTTCCGATTTTCAGCAAGTTCCACATGGATAAAAGCGCCAACGGAGCTGTTCCGATCTGTCCGCCGTTTATTCGGGATTACTTCTGGTATTACAAGGAAAACAGGCACATGGACCAGAAATCGGTAGTCGAAATGATAGCCGCAATCCAGAAGTGGGTCGATCAGGGAATAAGTTTTGAACTTCTCTACAACCTCAACAACAATGTGAGGGCGAAAGATATTTACGAAACCGTTTTTGAGGCGTGGCAAAAGGGTTGCAAGACAATTTACTACACCAGGACTATTCAGAAAAACAGCAACGTTGCGGGAGCGAATTCCCAATGTGTCTCCTGTGCCAACTAGAGGTTTGATGTGGAAAAAATAATTAAGAGAAAGAAGCTGTTCAATCCGCAGGGTGATGATTCCCTGCGGGAAAGGAAGATAGTCGACGGCAACACAACCAACATTTTTAATCTCAACAATGTTAGATACCTCTGGGCCACCAGGCTCTACAGATCCATGATGGAAAATTTCTGGATTCCCGAAAAGGTCGATCTTTCATCCGATCTTCAGAGTTACCACAAATTGACTCCACATGAAAAGGAGGCATACGACGGCATTCTCTCGTTCCTCATTTTTCTCGACAGCATTCAGACAAATAATATTCCCAATATTTCCGATTACGTGACGGCTCCCGAGGTAAATCTGCTTCTTTCCATCCAGACCTATCAGGAGGCGATTCACAGCCAGAGCTATGCATATCTCATTGAGACAATTGTCTCTCCGGAAAAAAGGAACCACATCTACGACTACTGGCGTGATGACCAAATTCTTTTTGAGAGAATCGGTTTTATTGCCGGAATCTACCAGGATTTCCAGAATGATGTGACCGACGAGAACTTCGCTGAAGTTTTGATAGCCAACTACCTTTTGGAATCACTCTACTTTTACAACGGATTCAATTTCTTCTACCTTCTTGCCGCCAGAAATCTAATGTCCGGAACAGCCGATATTATCCGCTACATCAACCGGGACGAACTCACTCACGTGGTGCTGTTTGAAAAAATAATTTCGGAAATCGAAAGTGAGAATTCGGGGTTTATTTCGCAGCAACTTGTTCACTCAATGTTCCGAACTGCCGTGGAGCAGGAGATAAACTGGACAAATCACATAATAGGTGACAATATTTTGGGTGTGACAACTGAGAGCACCGAAATGTATACAAAGTTCCTGGCCAATAAAAGACTCGAAGCTCTCGGATTCGAACCTCTTTTTCAAGGTTTCGACAAAAATCCGTACCGCCATCTTGAGAGGATTGCGGATACGGAAGGTGAAGGCTCAGTGAAGGCCAATTTTTTTGAAAGTACGGTGACAAGTTACAACCAGTCCAGCGCCGTTGAAGGCTGGGACGAAATATGATTTGATCGAAAGAGTCAAATTCAGGGGGAGTAAATGGAGACCAAAACAATTTTAATTGCTGCATCACTCACAATGATTGCGGGGCTTTCGACAGGAATCGGCAGCGCCATCGCCTTTTTTGTTAAGAAGACAAATCGAAAGGCTCTCTCATATGTGCTCGGTTTTTCGGCCGGAGTTATGCTTTACGTTTCGTTTGTTGAGATTCTGGACGAAGCGCGAAGCTCCTTTGTGGAAGCTCTCGGCGAAAAAGCCGGAAACTGGGCTGCGATAGCATCCTTTTTCGCTGGTATCGCGCTCATCGCAATTATCGATAACCTTGTGCCTGAAGTGGAAAATCCGCACGAAATGCACATGCTTGAAGAGATGGATCCTAAAGATAGCAAAACTCACGATAAAAAACTTCTCCGAATGGGCGTTTTCACAGCATTTGCCATTGCGATTCACAATTTTCCCGAAGGAATCGCAACATTCATGGCCGCTATTCAGAAACCGTCAATAGCCATTCCCGTAACCGTGGCCATCGCAATTCACAACATTCCCGAGGGAATCGCAGTCTCCGTTCCCATCTTTTACGCAACCGGAAGCAGGCGGAAAGCTTTCCGCTACTCATTTCTCTCCGGCCTTGCCGAACCGCTCGGGGCACTTATCGCCTTCCTCATCCTGCTCCCTTTTCTCAACGACACACTCTTCGGCGCAATGTTTGCCGGAGTTGCAGGAATTATGGTCTACATCTCCCTTGACGAGCTTCTTCCCGCCGCCGAAAAGTACGGCGAACATCACCTCTCGATTTTTGGAGTAATTTCCGGAATGGCCATTATGGCACTTTCCCTGGTGTTATTTATTTGATCGGACCTAAAGAAGCGTATCCAGCGATTTTTCTATTCCCAGTTTAACGGCGTGTTCTTTTGAATCTGTTGATATTTCGTTGTATGTGGTAATGTTTCCGCCTTTTCGGGTGCATGTTTTTTTATCTATGGAGCAGTTCATCACGTGAATTATTATCTTTGTCCACCACTGGCCGTTTTTCAATTTTCTAGGTTCGACAGGATCCGCGTTTATCACAAGAAATTCGGAGGCTTTTGTAAATCCTCTAATTCGTTTAACCTCTTCGTCCGTCAAAAAGCGATCTTTCTTCATACTGCTTGAAATTCCGGTTAAAAATTCGGCATCCTTTTCATTTTTTAGTTTCAGAGCATCGCCCTTAATGTTCAGTTCTTTCTCTTCTGAATGCGCAACTATCCATTTGGTAATAACCTTTTCCGCTTTCTCTTTCTCAAAACCCTTATCAGATACGATAACAGCCCATTCTGTTGTTGAACATCCCGTGAGAAATAAAAGCAAAGCAAAAAGAAGAGAAAAATATTTTCCATTTTTCCTCATAGCTCTTCTCCAAAAAAGTTATTTAAACCGATCAACTATAGCATAAGAAAATGGAAAAATGAAAAAGAAGTTGAGCCGGTTTTATCCCGATTCGATCGGTGCTTAAAATGAAAAAACTTTTATTGGATAATCCTGTGGTTATAATAACGCGTACATAATTTTGACGTTAATTTAGAGGTTGGTATGAATAAATTTGTTTGGGTTCTTCTTTTGATCCTTTTCTTTTTTCTGGTTATGCCGAAATGCGACAGTTTGCCGGATGATCTTGTAAAGAAGGCGGAGTCTGTTCCAGCGGCGATTAAGAATGTTGATAAAAATGTTGAAAAGAGAAAATCCGATCTGGATTCTTTTAGAAAAACTTCTGATTATAGGAAGTTAAAGATTTATGACGAAAGGGAATCATGGAGTAAGCATTTTGAGGACGCCTCCAGGAGCGTCAGTGTGGCTTCCGAGATAAATAAGAGCCAGATTGTTCCCGTCCTGGATAAAGATGAGAGCAAAGATGCCGGAAAATTAAAGGTACTTCTGAGTCGTCTGGAGATTCATCTGAAGGATGCTGAAAAATTCGCTAAAAAACCGGGGGAAAGAATCGGTTTCCTTCAGAATGTTTTGAAAAATCCGGATAAGTTTCTCGAAAGGGCGGAAAAGGCTTTAACGGAGACAAAATCTGTTATTGATTCTACAAGCACCAAAGTTTCCGAAACAAAGGAGATCTTCCCAAGGAAAAAAGAAGATCTCGAAGGAAGATTTGCGGCTCTTATCAAAAAGAGAAATGATTTGGAAAAATCTATAGCCAAAGTTCGGGAAGAGCACAAAAAGGATGAGAAGGATCTGGCAGTTTTCGGCGACGGTACAATATTCATCGAAGAGAATTTGGAAAATCTAAAGAAAGACTCCGGTGAAATTGAAAAGCGCATCATCCAGCTCTCAAAAAGCTATACAAAAATTCTTTCCGACATGAAAATCGGTTATTCGGTTGAAATTGGTCGTTCAACTTGGGATGAAAGCTCAGATTTTGCAACAGAATATACATATACCTACCCGGCAAGAACAATCAGTGAAAATGCGGCTGCAGAATTGGCAAAATATTATCCGAACAGAGAAATTGCTCGAGTATACCGAAGCAGTCCCTCAATACTTGTTTCAAGAAAGAGCTGGAGCGAACTGGGAATCCATCTTGATTATCCTTGGAGAAGCGGAAGTGCCGATTCAGCCAGTTTCTGGGTTGATGATGCCGGCAGTCGTTTTTACCATAAGTATATTATTGTCGAAGACGATAAGAAGAGCGAAACAGACTGGATTGAAGTCGACGAATCCTACTTCAATGCAAATAAAGAAAACCTTGGAATGGCAGTTGTTTCAAAACCGTACGGATCTTACGAAGATGAAAAACTTACACAGGCTGCGCCTCCCGGAATGGCCTATGTTGGAAATGAAAGATACGGTAAATGGAGCAGGGACGAAAGAGGAAATCGATTCTGGGAGTGGTATGGAAAATATTACTTCTTTTCCAACATGCTCTACGGAAGAAGATACTATTACAACGATTGGAATTATTGGAACACCGGGTACCGCTCCGCCCGTCCTTATTACGGACCTGCTTCCGAGCCTCGGCGCTGGGGAACTTCAAGCCGCTACTCCAGAAAGCGTTACGGCGGCAGTGTGTGGGGAAAACGAGGTGGATTTCGTTTTCAGTGGCCGTCGGTTCGCGGTGCCGGAAGATCCAGAAGAGGAAGAGGTCCCGGCGGCGGCGGAAAATAATGTTTAAGCGAATAATTTTTCACGAAAAACAAAAAAATAAACTTTGGAGGATATAATGCAGCAAATTTTACATTTTGGAGAAAATCTTGCCTTTGCCGTTGTGGTTTTCTTCTTTATTTACATTGCAAAACTCATTGCGGATTGGAGAACAAAGAAAATCGACGACGATTATGAGATAGAGGAGGAGAGTAACCTCGCAATAGGAATCCGCAGGGCCGGACTTTACTTAGGAATTTCAATTGCAATGATCGGACCGCTTTCAAGCGGCGGACAACTGACTTTCTTTAACGAACTCAAGGCGATGGCTGCAGATGGAATCCTTGTGCTTTTTCTTCTCTTCACAGCACGTTTTATCTCCGATAAACTTATTTTGAAAGGGATAGATAACGACGACGAAGCAAAAAAGAAAAATGCCGCAGTCGGAACTGTCGAATTTGCAATTTATATCGCAACAGGACTTATCCTCAACGGAAGTTTTTCCGGAGAAGGAGGCGGATTTTTAACTTCGATTGTCTTTTTCGCTCTAGGACAGATTGTTCTTATACTAATCTGTCGGATTTATGAGGCGGTAACTCCCTACAGTCTTCTTGAAGAGATAAAAAATCAGAATCTTTCTGCGGGAATCTCCCTCGGCGGAACTGTTCTGGCAATGGGAATTATTCTCCGCTCATCGGTTACGGGAAATTTCGTCAGTTGGGGAAATGATCTCATCGGTTTCGGAATCAGCGCAGTTTCCGGAATTGTACTGCTTCTTATCCTCAAGAAAGTGACGGATAAGCTTTTTCTTCCCCATACAAATCTCAAAACAGAGATTGTCCGGGACAAAAACAGCGCCGCGCTCATCCTCACAGAATCGGTAATAATCGCATTTGCAATAATTCTCAGCGGAGTTGTGTAGTTTATGGAAAACGTCAATATCAGACCGATGTCCATATGGAAGGGGATCGGCTATCTTTTGCTATTTTATCTTTTCCAGGTTGTCTTTCTCCTTCTTGGATTCGGCATATATGTTGCTGTGAAAATGTATTTTCTTGGTGGTTTCAACAACATTGGCGGTGGTCTTGATCACTATTCCTATTTTTTTAAAAAGAGTATGGGGGAAAGCTTTTCTTTTTTGATGCTTTTTGCAGTAATATTCTCTTTTTTTACGGCGTTCTCCATTTATTTCAGGGAACAGCGACAAAACGTAATAAAATCCCTGAAGTCCTTGTTTTCAAAAGATAAAAGAGTTTTGGGATTTGTCTGGGTTTTAGCAATTCCAATAGTTATCTTTTTAAAGATCTCCTGTGGGATTCAGGATTATCTCGTTTCTACGCCGGAATTCCTCATAGAAATCCTAAAGAAGGCTTCATTTGGAGGTGTCGAATTTTTTTCCATTGTATTGGTTGCTCCGATTTTTGAGGAACTGTTTTTTCGAGGAATTATTCTAAACAGCTTGGAAAGACGATATTCAGGCAGAATCGCTCTCATTTTTTCTTCCATCCTTTTTTCAGTTTATCATCTAGTACCTTACCAGATGATTTATGCATTTTTCATCGGAATATTTTTGGGATGGATTTACAAAAAGAGCGGCTCACTGAAGCTTTCCATTTTCTGTCATTTTGTTATGAATTTCTCTTCACTGGTTATTATATGGATTTTTCAATTGGCCGGAGAGGAATTACCTTTAAACGAAGCAGCTTCTCTGTCGGATCTGCCTTTTTATCTTGGTTCTTTGCTGCTTTTCGGCGTAACTACCTACTTTCTTAATAAATCTTTAAAAAAAGTCGTAGCGTGATCAAATTGAACAATATTGCATCTCAAAACTCTTTTCAAAGGACCGGTGAATAATATGGAAAATTCAAATATCAGACCGCTTTCTTTTAAAAAAGGAGTCGGATATACGCTTTTATTTTTAGTTCTGTTTGTGTTTTTTGCGTTTTTGATTTCAATAGGATTTGGAATTTACAAAGTTGTTGATCTCTTTAATCTTCCTCTGGATAGCGAAACTCTTAAGGTTATAATTTTAGTCTATATAAAAGATTCTATCTATTCGATAAGTTTTTATTCATATATAGCGGCATTCTTTTCTGTTGGATTTGTTTTTTTCAGGAAAGAGGAAAACAAAATCGTATCCTTTAAAAGAATTTTAGTTTCTGAAAGTGATGTTCCTTTGAGAGTTTGGCTTGCGTTTGTACCAATCTTCTTTTTTTTAAGAACAATCGGAATGATGCTCTTATCATTCAAAAATAACGGTTTAGAGTTAGATGAAGTTATCCGAGATGCTGCTGAGTTTAATGTTTATCCATTGCTTTTTATACTGGTTGCAGCACCTTTATTTGAAGAAATATTTTTCAGGGGAATTTTACTGAAAGGTTTTGAGAATAAATATTCGGGCACCAAGCCTTTGGTTATTTCCTCTTTTTTGTTTGCTGTTATCCACATCTTTCTGGGAAATATCATATTTGCGTTTTTTGTTGGACTTTTTTTGGGATGGATTTATAAGAAAACAGGATCCCTGGTATTTTCAATTTATTGTCATTTCATAATCAATCTATCTGTTGTTGTGTGTCTTAGATTGAAGATGGATTTTGGTGGGTTTTTTAATCTTTCATCGCCGCCTTTGCTCAAGGAATTTTTTGTTTTTTCAGCCATTTTCTTACTTTTTTTATTCTCCATACGGATTTTTAATAACTCTTTAAAAAAAGTTACACAATGAAAACACCACGCTTTGCCACTTTTCTTCTTTCGTTTTCAATGTTTGCCACGGGCGCTTGCGGTCTTGTGAGTGAATATATTCTTTCTACTGTTTCAACTTACATGCTTGGGAACTCCATCGAACAGTTCAGCATTGTCATCGCTCTCATGATGTTCATGATGGGATTCGCAGGTTGGGTTCAGCGTTTTGTCAAGGATGATGGCTTGATTGAAAAGTTCATCTATCTTGAAATCGGGTTGGCGATTCTCGGCGGTTTTGCTCCGCTGATCATTTATGCGGCGTTCGGTTTCGTTCATGATCATTTTATGTTGATTCACTACTCGATGGTTGCGGCAATCGGTTTCTTGATCGGCTTTGAAATTCCTCTTCTTCTTCGAATCAACGAGGCTTATTCCATAAATCTAGGGACGAATATGAGCCGGATTCTCAGTGCCGATTATGTGGGAAGTTTTGTCGGTGCGCTGGTGTGGAGTTTTTATCTTTTGAAA
The DNA here is from genome assembly GCA_942492635.1 of uncultured bacterium. GTDB lineage: Bacteria > UBP6 > UBA1177 > UBA1177 > CALOFP01 > CALOFP01. Next base: position 961,687 of record CALOFP010000001.1, on the reverse strand, counting down.
CGTTTTCCGCTTACGGAAATCAGTTTCATTATGGCGATGTTTAACTTTTTTGTTGCCACGATAACGTTTTTCTACTTTATGAAGCACAAAATCATTAAGAAAAGTGTTATTCCGCTGCTTCTGATTCTCAGCTGCGCGTCACTTCTCGGAGGAGGTTATCTCAAGAACAGATCATGGAGCCTTTCGCTGGAACAGCGCTTTTACGAGGACAAGATTCTCTTTTCAAAAACCACAAAATATCAAAGGCTTGTGATGACCTGGAATCGGACTATGAACGAATATCGGTTCTACATAAACGGTAATCTGCAGTTTTCTTCGCTTGACGAAAATATTTACCACGAGCAGCTTGTTCAGCCGGTCATGCATCTGGCACCGGAAAAGCGTGAGGTTCTTATTCTGGGAGGCGGCGATGGTATGGCTCTCCGTGAGGTTTTGAAACATCCGGAGGTTGAAAGTGTGACGCTTGTCGATCTCGATCCGGAGATGACGAAATTTTCCAAGGAGAGCGAAATCCTTGCAAAGATGAACCGAAATGCTTTCAAGGATGCCCGTGTGGTTTCTCTTCCGGCTGAAGGTGTTCGATTCGAGGGAAATCGGAATCTCTACATGGAAAAGGATGGAAAAAGTAAAACTGTAGGGCAGGTGAAAATTCTTAATATTGATGCCGATCGATTTTTTGAGAGAGTTCGCGACCGGTACGATGTGGTTATTGTGGATTTTCCTGATCCTTCGTCTGTGGAACTTGCAAAACTCTATTCGAGGGAGTTCTATCTCAAACTTAAAAATGTTATGAGGGCCCATACTCTGGTTGCAATCCAGGCAACTTCTCCATATCACGCCAAGGCAACTTACCGCTGTATTCGTGACACTCTGGAAGCTGCAGAATTTAATACTCTTGCCTATCATGATAATGTCCCGAGCTTCGGGGAATGGGGCTGGTTCCTCGCCTGGAGAGGCGATCTTCCGATTAAAGAGAAGATCGAAAAAATGGAATTTAATGTCCCGACAACATATCTCACGCCGGAGCTCTTCCGCGCGGCGACGGTTTTCGGAAAGGGAGCTCTCGAAGGAGAAAAGAGAGTGAACACACTCCTTGATCCCGTAATTCTCAGAACCTACCTCGATGAAAGCTGGCTCGTCGACTGACCGCAGATTACGCTGATTGGGATGATGCCACAGATTTTTAATGCAGTGTAATCCTGTCTGCCCGTCGATGCCCGCTTTAGAAAGTTGCGGAAACAATTGCGTTATGTTAAAATTACCGCCCTTTTAAGATTGAAATTTTTGTGTCGAGGATGATTTATGACAAAAGATAAACTTTTTACTGTTGTTATTCTTGTGATTTTCTTTTTCGGCGGGCTGTTTCTGATCGGTGTCGGAGCTTCCGAGGGGTGGAAAAGCGTTGCGGCTCTCGGGTGGGAAAAAAAACCGGGGAAAATCGTTTCGGCGAGAATTCGTAAGTTTCGTCCGGCGGGGCAGCGTTCGGATGCCTATGAGGCTGAATTTTTCTACAAATATGAGGCGCGGGGTTACACCGGCAACGGGAAAATGCTTTATCCAGGTTACGATTATGACGGCAGTCTTGAGAGTGCGGGATCGTGGGTTCGCAGGTTTCCGGAAGGGGCGGATGTGACTGTTTACATGAATCCGGAGAAGCCGAAGGAGGCGATGCTGGCGCCGGGTTTGCACCTTGAGCATGTGGGGCGTCCTTTTGCGGGAATTATGATGGTGCTCATGAGTCTTTTCCTTCTTCCGAGAGTTGTTCGCGGAAAAAACGGCTGACGGATTTGTTATGGATGCAAAAAAAGAGTATATCGAACGAATCAACAGGGTTGTGGACCACATAAAAGCCAATCTGGTCAGGAATATTTCAGTTTCTGAACTGGCGGATGTGGCTGCCTTTTCTGAGTTTCATTTTCATAGAATTTTCAAGGCGTTCACGGGTGAATCGGTCAACAGGTACATCACAAGACTCCGCCTGCAGAATGCCGCCCACTATTTGATCACGAATAAGCAGAAGAACATTACCGAGGTGGCTATCGACTGCGGTTTTTCCTCAAGCGCAAACTTCACGAAGGCTTTTAAGAAGTTGTACGATGTTTCGCCTTCGGATTATAGAACCGATTTTGAAAACAGCAGGATCGGAAAAGCCGAAAGCAGGAACGGAAAAGATATTTTTTCTCCGGGAGGGTACATTGACTGTGTCGATAACAACCTTTCGAAGGAGATTGAAATGAAGGTGAATGTTAAAGAAATGCAGCCTGTTACAGTGGCTTTTATTCGCTTTTTCAACGGATACGATCCAAAAGGAATTTCCGAGGTGTGGAGAGAGCTCAAGGTTTGGGCAACGGCGAGGGATCTATTGAAAGAGGATACTCTTCTCATCGGTCTCGGGCTGGATAATCCGGAGGTGACAGATCCTGAAAAGTGCCGGTACGATGCGTGTATTTCGGTTTCTCCGGATACTGAGACAGGCGGGGCCGTGGGAATGCAGGAAATTGCAGGCGGAAAGTACGCTGTGGGCGAATTTGAAGGCGAGATTCAGCAGCTTGCGAAGTTCTACCACGATATCTACGCGTCATGGCTTCCGGAAAACGGTTATGTGCCTGATTGTAAACCGCCTTTTGAAATTTATCACGACAATGGAATTGAAAAGGACGGCAAAACGATTTATCGCATGGATATCTGCATTGCTGTAAGGCCTCTTTAAGAATTTAAAAACATTTTCTATAGGAGCTAACTCCGGTTGTTCTATGCAATGGCCGGAGTTTTCTTAATTTCTTCTAAAAAGAGCATTGTTTTCGAAAACCCTTCGCAATTACAGTGTTTAATGATTTCATAACAGATCTTTTAGGAACATTAATCCCTTGGAATGTTTCCTATGTTTAGGTGAGGTGATCCAAACTCTTTGACATTTCAGTGTAGGTCTGGTAAAAAATTATACAATTGTTTGGTGGGGCAATATTCGAGCATTTTTTGTGCTTTTGGGAATTAGCTATCTTGGGGGAGAGAAAATCTATACAAGCGACGGTTGATCCTGTTGTGGAGCCTGTTTGAATAACTGCACCTTTTTTTAAGACACTGTCAAGGGTTCTGTGGGGAGTTTATGAAGAGAATTCTATTTTTACTTTTCTGTATTTTACTTGTGTTTTCTGTTTCATGCAGCGATGGAGAAAGATCCGGAGCTGTTCACAATTCAAATGACGGAGATGTCGTTATTTCGGATAGCGGCAATTCCGATCCGGTTGATCATGAAAATGGAAATTTGAAGAGCGACGACGATGATTCTGAAAATGAAAAATCAGAGGATCATATCAGCTCCGACGATGAAATCCAGGAGCCTGATGATAATCCCGATCAGGAAGAGCAAGACCTGGTTTGTCAGGATGGTGAAATTCGGAATACCCAGACTGGTGATTGTGTGTTCGGTGATGTCTGCTCCGAGTCCGGATCAAAGCTTCGCCAATGGGAGCTCTGCGAAAATAATCATTGGCAGAAAAGGGAAGAGCAGCTCTCTTGTACCAGGGAAACCGACGGTTCCGGATGCGGTTCGAACAAGGTTTGTTCATCTGGACAGTGTGTAGAGGGCGAAGCCTACTGTGCAACAAACGGGGATATTAGAAATAATCAAACAGGGGATTGTAACTACAGTGCCGTCTGTTCCGAAACTGGAACAAAACTTAATAGTTGGGAGCTCTGTGAAAACAATCGGTGGCAGGAAAAGGAGGATATACTTTCCTGCTCCAGGGAAACCGATGACCTCAGTTGCGGTTCGAACATGGTTTGCGCCGACGGCAGCTGTGTGGAGGGTGATGCCTACTGTATAACCGAAGGTGATATGAGAAATGATGAAACATCTGACTGCGGCTACGACAATATCTGTGAAGAGATCGGTTCCAGCCTTCACAAATGGGAACTCTGCCGAAATAACAAGTGGGAGAAAAAAGAGGAGCAGATAGCCTGTAAAAGGGAGACCGATGAGATAAGCTGCGGTACCGACAAGGTGTGCCGAAATGAAAGCTGTGTTGACAACAATGTTATAGGTTTCGTTACAGGGCTTGATATTACCGAAGTTGCCTTCTACCAGAGTTTGAAAATTCCAGTTATGCGGGATGGAGCTGTTCTCAATTCGAATGTTTCGCCGATCAAGGGAAAGAGTGGAGTGTTCCGGATTTTTGTGAAGAGAACGGATAGCTGGACGCCAAGATATGTAACTGCGGAGTTGAGGATGGAAATCGGCGGTGAAGTTTACTCTTTTTGGCAGAGAACCTTTGTAGATTTCGACTCGACGGAATCCGATATTTCATCGACAATCAATGTGGATATACCTGCAGGTTACCTTCCGGAGACGTTAAAGTTTCAGGTCAAGTTGACGGAGGTTGACACACAGGTTCATCAAGGTTCCACAGGACGGGCTTTCTGGCCTGAAAACTCCATGCATTCCATAGATGGTGAAAACCCGGGAGGTCCTCTGGAGATTGTTGTTGTTCCCATCACAAATAACGGTCGTACCCCGAATATCAACACTGAGTGGATTGGAAACTTCAGGACGGCGTTTTATGAACAGTATCCGGCTTCCGATGTTGTCGTCACTGTAGGGGAAACACTGATTTGGAACCAGGTTGTGAGTTCCAACGGTTACGGATGGGAGCAACTGCTTAATCAAGTTACCGAAACCAGACCTACAACCGGCGAGGACAAGAAAAAGTACTACTACGGAGTATTCACACCGGCGGATTCATTCTACAGCTACTGTCTCAACGGATGTGTGGCAGGCTTGGGATGGGTTGTCGAGGATTACTCTCTCAGTATTGCATCTTACAGAACGGCAATCGGTCTCTTTTTCGATGATACAGACTATTTTGATCCTGCTGAGACAATGATTCACGAAGTCGGACACAACCACGGACGGGGCCACTCTCCGTGCGGATCAGCAGACGGAATAGATCCCGATTACCCCCATGGCGGTGCATCTATCGGCGTTTGGGGTTACAACCTGACCGACAAGGCAATGATCGATCCGGGCACGACAAAGGACTTCATGAGCTACTGTTCTCCCACTTGGGTCAGCGACTACACCTACAACGCACTTCTTGATCGAATTCAGGATGTTGCAGCAATGTCGACTCGCACAAGAACCTACGAACAGGATCTGCGAAGAATATCACTCTATTCGGACGGCTCCCTTGAGATCGGAACCGTAACGAAAGGAACGCTGGTTCCGGGAGGATCGACAATTGATATTGAGCTTTTGGATGAGATGAAAAGCATTGTTGAAACCGTTCAGGCACAGTTCATTCAGTTGAGTTCCCTCCCGGGTGGATCCCTTCTGTTTCCCGAACCTGACAGCAGTATAAGATTCATCAGGGTTGAAGGGTATGGAACTGTTGAACTGATTCGCTGATCTTAAGATTTTCCGTTCGATCTCGCAGTAAACAGTGAGGGCCAAGCTTTACATCATAGATATTTTAAAGAGGGGTCGCATGCTTCGGCGACTTCCAAAAAGACGGAAATCAGGTTGACACAGGTGGCAAGGGCCAGCTTGGAGGAGCTCCGGCTGGATTATGAAGATTTCCTGAGGCAGCGAGAGCTTGAAATGCTGGAACCGGAGCATCCTGCGCTGGTGCGGTTTAAAAAGATGCGGTGCAAAACTTTGGCGGAGGTGCGTGATTGGGTGAGGGTGGAGCATCAAAGGAGCCGGGACGAACACAGACAAACACGGACGCTCATGGACAATGGCACAGACAAGGATTGTTCGTCCGTGCCGGTCGGTGAAAGTCCGTGTTCGTCCAACGTTTTGTCTTCTTTCTGCCTTGCGGCGAATGCCGCACTTTCCCTGCTCAATCTGGCTTGCTACCTGCTTGACCGTCAGGTGGAGCGGTTGGCGATTGATTTTGAAAGTGAAGGTGGTTTTACGGAGCGGTTGTAACGTGTCAGGAGTGGACGAAGGTCAAAATAACTACTTGTTTATCGATTCGGCTACGTCTTTGAGCCTTTCGGTGAGCCTGAAGAGATACCTTGAAATTTTCGATCTGTGATCGGGGAACATGGAATCGTGTTTTCCGCGCATTACGACAAGCGGGTTGAACGAACAGATGCTGTCCATGTCTTTCAGGGCCGCATCTATGTTTTCTTTTCCGCCTTTTTCAAGTATTTCGGGGTAGAGGGTGACTATTGAGCGGATTACGTCGCGAACGACAAGGATAACTCCCTGCGCATAGTAGATGTGGTCGTCAATCTCAAAATAGCTCAGTTTGTCGCCGCTCTGACTGAGTCTTCCCAGCGGTTCTCCCAGAAAATCTTCGCTTACGATAAATGTGAGCAGGTTGAATATGTCGTCGGTCCTGAGATTGTATGTAGCGTTTCCTGCGAGAAGATCCTGATCGTATTTTTCCATCAGCTTTATGCCCTTTTTGTACTGGGATTCGGATGAAGGGAACCAGAATTTATTCGGCTGAAACACAAAGTAGGTATCTCTTGCCAGTTTGAGCGATTTGTGTTCCTCCTCGCCTTTTCCGAACTTTGCAATTTTGGTCGAGAAGAAGTTTGTGAGTAGTTTTGTGGAGAAGATAACACCGCTCTCCCTGTTCGCCCTGTTGTCCAGCCATGCGGTGGGGGATATTAGTAGATCATTTGCAGACCATCCGAAAAAGGAGCCAAGCTCTCTTTCCAGTTGATGTCTTATCGAGAAACTGATTGTAACGCCCTTTGATGCCTCGTTTTTCATATCCGTTTCGCTGAGTTTTGCTTCAAGAGTGTCGTCGACTGTGTCGAATTCCGTCTGCTCAAGGGTGAGATATAGGGCAATAAAAATCATCGGGAGCAGAATGAAGAAAACAGGAAAACTGACTTTCCAGTGGTGGAAAAGAAATTCGAAAAGAGTAGACAATCCTTTCCATAGTCCGGAGAAGAGTCTAAGGATTACGGTGAAAACCGCCTTCAGGGCCAATCCGGTTCCAAGCCGTTTCTTCCCTGAATTGTTCATATCTTCTGCAACATCTTCTTCAATCTGATCAATGATGCTTTCTTCTTCCTTTATTTCTTCTTTTATATCTTTTTTATTTTCTGTCACGTTATCCTCCTTTAAAGGTTTGTAAAAGTGTACAAAATCTATCTTTTAAAGCAAGAAAGAAAAATCTGGGCTCGTAGGATATTTATGCTATATTCTAAGTGAAAAATGACGGAGGTTTTTATGGCGATTCAGATTTTCGGAACAAAAAAGTGCAAGGAAACACAAAAAGCAATACGTTTTTTCAAGGAACGCAGAGTCCAGGCTCACTTCATCAACCTTCTGGAAAAGGGGCTCAGCAGAGGAGAGCTTAAGAGTGTCTGTCGCAGCATCCGTATGGAAGAGCTGGTTGATCCAAAATCGAAAACCTATGAAAAGCAGGGGCTTGAGTACATCGTCTACGACGTTGAAGAGAAGCTTCTCGAATATCCGGAACTGATCAAGACACCGATCGTTCGCAACGGTCAGAAGGCGACTCTCGGCTACCAGCCGGATGTCTGGAAAGAGTGGCTCGACTGATTTTCTCTATTCCGATGCAATCGATAAAATTTTCTAAAAGCCGGTTTCTTTCAAAAAATTAAACAGTTGAAAATATAGCGAACGAAGTCATTATTCTTTGCAAAAAATCTGAAAAGCGATAAAATTTGTCGAAATTATAGACATTTTTATTTTTATCAGAGGTCGAAAAAGATGAAGAGAATGATTTTTGCGATCCTGCTTGGTTGCTTTTTTGTTTACAATTGTGTCTTTGCTGAGGAAGAAGGGACGTGGTATGAGCCGAAGCGGGCTACTTTCGAACTTGGTGTAGGGCTGTGGATGAGTTCATTCAACTTCGAGACGGAGGATGGAGATCTTGGTGTCCCGGGAGAGATCGACTACAGGAAAGATCTGGGATTTGACGACAAGATCAAACCCACCTTCTATTTTCTGTGGCACAACACACCCAGTCAGAAGCTTGTGTTGGCCTACACTCCGCTCTCAAACTCCGCTACAAAAACACTTGACTCAGGCAAGGTGTTTCAGGACGCCAACTTTGTTCAGGGCGACAGGGTGGCGACCGATTTCAACCTGAATCTTGTGACCCTTGCATGGGCTTGGCATCTTCTGGATCACGATTTTTCAGAGGTCAACGTAAAGTTGGGGCCTCTTGTTCAGTTGGATCTTTTCATAACCTCGATCGAGATGAAGGCGAAAAACAGGGCGGAAAAGGACAGTTCTCCGACAATTCCTGTTCCTTTTCCATCGCTGGGAGCCTCCTTTGAGACGACGATTTATAAATATGCCAACGTTTTTTGTGATGTTTCCGGAATCTATCTTGGAGACACCGCCGAATATCTGCAGTTCAATACAGGCGTGAGAGGGTATCCGGTCCACTATCTGGGTGTGGAGTTCGGCTACAGGTATGTTAAGGCAAAATCTGTGTGGGACGGAGACAGCATGGATTCAAAATTCGATGGAATTCACTTCTCACTTCTTCTTCGATACTAGATTGTGTTTTTCGTTGTGAGATTTATCTTTTTTCTTTTAAGTTTATGCAAAACTATGCTAAAAGATGCAGATGTGTTGATAAAATTGATGGAAAATGCAACTAAAATTAGCGGAGTGAAATTGTTGAATACTTTTTCGTCAGGGTTCCGGTGGAGTTGAAATGGAATGCAAAAATTTAAAGAAGGAACTCCTTCTTCCCTTTATACCTGTTTTTTTTCTTTTGACCGGAGTAGTCCTCTTCATAAAAAATCGTTTTTCATTTTTCCACTTTCCACTGGACGATGCCTGGATACACAGAGTCTATTCAAAATCGTTCGCTTTCGGAGGCGGTCTTGCATACAACAGCGGAGTGCAGGAGGCCGGTTCCACAAGTCCCCTTTGGGCAATATTTTCAGCACCGCTTCACTGGCTTGAGAGTTTTGGGGTTGCCATTGTTCCCGCCACCAAGGTTCTGGGGATTGCTGTAGGGATCGTGACAGTCCTCACCATCTTCAATGTTTTAAAAAAAGTTTGCGAATCTCAAATTGCGGCGGTGATTGCAACATCACTTTTTGCTCTTCAGCCCCGTTTTATATTTTCTCTCCTTTCCGGGATGGAGAGTCAGCTTCTTATTGCCCTCTGGTTTCTCTCATTTATGTTTTTTCAGGAGAAGAAGTATCGAATAGCGTCGCTTTTAATGGGACTCACAGCAGTGACGAGGCCGGAAGCACTCATAGTTTTTCCACTTTATGCCTCCATTCTGATCCTTGAATTTTTTGGCAGGGATAAGTGGTTGAAGAGTACGGTTTCAGCTCTACTTTGCCTCTCAATTCCGATGATTTTGTGGGTGCTGTTCTGTTTTTCTGTTTCGGGACGTCCCCTGCCAAACACCTTTTATGTGAAATCGGGATCTTTCAGCGTAAGTTTGGAAAATATTAAAATCCTTTATCAGCATCTTAATTTTGCTGCCCTTTTGGCCGGTTATCTGATCCCTATTCCGATACTGGTTTTTCTTCGAAAAGTTTGGGATTCGGATTGGAAAAAAGCAGTTGTGCCGATCTTCTACCTCCTTGTCGCACCATTAATTTACGGTGCGGGTGTTGTCGCGACGAGACGGGTTCTGCTTTCCGGTTACTACTGGACACGCTGGATGGATGAACCCGCAATTATCCTGAGTGCTTCACTTCTTTGCGGGACGGCACTTCTCATAACGATCTTCGCAGACAGACGGCTCTCTTCTTTCGAAAGGGGTTCTGCCTTTACTCTGATTCTCCTTATTTCCGTCATCTCCTTTTCAGGTGCCGTTGAGAATTTTACAGAACGCCGCAGCAGACTGGCTAGCGACGGAAGATCAATCTACCTCATCAACGAGCGTTCCGGTCTCTGGATTAAGAAATATACAACCGAAGACAGTGTGGTCGCCGTCAATGATGCCGGAGCGATAAAGTATATCGGCGGGCGGAAGACAATCGACATAATGGGACTCAACAACCGGGAGATCGCTTTCCGCAAAAGCTCAGTCGAAAAGCTTGTGAAAGAGGCGGATTGGCTTGTGGCTTTTCCTAGCTGGATAGAAAAGCGGAGAAGATTCCGGAGAATGGCCCGGGAATTCAGGGATGTGAAAAGTATGCGGATGTCTCCGAAGGAGTACACGATATGCAGATGTCCGGGACAGGCGAATATGGTGATTTACAGAAGATCAGATGATAGGGGATTTTCGAAAAATAAAGTGAAGGATGAGTTAAGAAGAAAAATCAGATCGATGGAAAATTAGTTTCCAGCTGCCTGAACCGCGGTGATTGCGGTAACGTTAACGATATCTTCGATACTGCATCCTCTGGAGAGATCGTTCACCGGTTTGTTCATTCCCTGGAGGAAAGGACCTACAGCCTCTGCGCCGGCAAGACGCTGAACAAGCTTGTATCCGATGTTTCCGCTCTGGAGATCGGGAAATATGAGAACGTTTGCCTTTCCTGCTATTTCGCTGTTGGGAGCCTTCTGTTTGCCTATAGCTTCAATAATTGCAGCGTCCGCCTGGAGTTCACCGTCAAGTTTCAGTTCGGGAGCCTTTTCCTGGGCAATCTTTGTAGCTTCCTTAACCTTGTCTACAAGTTCATGTTTTGCACTTCCGTAGGTGGAGAAGGAGAGCATTGCAACTCTCGGCTCGATATCGCAGAGAACTCTTCCGGTTTCAGCTGAAGATATTGCAATTTCAGCAAGCTGTTCAGCATTAGGATTGGGATTTACGGCGCAGTCTCCGAAGATGAGCATGCCGTTTTCGCCGAGTGTGCAGTTGGGAACGATCATTACGAAGGAGCTGGAAACAGTATTGATTCCCGGTTTTGTCTTGATGATCTGAAGCGCCGGGCGGATTGTGTCGCCTGTCGAGTGTTCCGCTCCGGATACCAGTCCGTCAGCATCGCCGAGGTGAACCATCATGGTGCCGTAGTAGACGACATCCTTCATGGTTTCAACGGCTTTTTCCATTGTGACGCCTTTGTGCTTTCTAAGTTCGTAGAAGCTTTCAGCATAGCTCTGGAGTTTTTCAGATGTTACAGGGTCGATGATCTCAACACCATCGAGATTTGCGTCAACCTTTGCCGCAACCTTTGCAATTTCTTCCTTGTTTCCAAGAAGAATAGCTGTCGCAAGCTTCTCTTCCGCGATGATGGAAGCAGCCTTTACAGTTCTCTCCTCAGTACCCTCGGGAAGAACAACCCTTTTACCGACCTTTCTGGCCTTCTCTTTCAAACGTTCAATAAGATTCATTTGTATCTCCAGATAAAAATTACTAAAAGCCGGTATCTACTTACTGCAACGGAGGCGAAAAATCAATGAAATTTTAGGAATAGAGGGCAGGACTTTTAAGGATATTTTGCCGATTGTCTCGAAATCCGCATGACCGGTATAAAATCATCCGGCTATTCTTCCGTAATCATCGCCTCTTTCCGAACGGCGAGCACCTTTTTCTGTTCTTCCATTGTGGATTTGATCTTTTCCAGACTGTCCATGTGAGTTCTGCTTTCGCTAACGAGATCCTTGATGGAGTTGGCAACCACGGCAAACCCCTTTCCGGCTGTACCCGCACGTGCCGCCTCGATGGATGCGTTGATGGCGAGTATGTCGATGTTCTTTAGAATGCTCTTGAAAGAGTGGGCGAAAGTGTTTATCGCCTTGTTGCTCTTGTCTGCATTCTGGTCGAGAAGCTCTATGATTTCATTTATTATCGATTTGATGATGGTGAAGAAAATGCTGGAAATTTCAGATTTTATCACAACGACATTTTCGGAAACGAGCCCTTTTAGCTCCTCGTAGACGTCATCGATTCCGGTTGCTTCGAAAACAATTCCGTTTTGCCAGTTTCTCATGGCGGCGAAACTGGAACTTGTAGGGATTCCCTTCTCTCTGGCGAAGACCATGCCTGGAGCACTGTTGTTGCGATCGAACAGGTGAAGCTCGACGTTGTCCATTGAGTGGAAGAAGCGGGTAAGATTCAGGCCGCCGTTTCCGGCTCCAACGATTGCGATTTTTAAAAGATCTTTCATTTTTTTTCTCCAATCATTAATAACTATTTCTTCAAAATTATATGTTTGTCGATAGAGGGAGTCAAAAAAAACTAAAAGTAAAACAAATTCTAGTGAAGAATGTTTAAAACCTAATCCGTTCGAGCCTGACGTTGTGCACAGAAGAAAAATGAAAGATGAAACATCTGCCGATATCGGGCTATCCTCCCATGATTCTTGACGGATGCTGAGAAGAAAAGAGACAGAGCCGCATGTGAAGATGAGTTCAACAGTTTTTTCAGGCTATTCTGAGGTAATCTTTGCTTTCTGAACTTGAGTTTTTTATCAAAAGAATGTATTATAACGTGCTTTTAACAACTGACGGAGCAGTTCATGAAAATCACAGCAAAAGCAAAATTTGAAACAACTAAAGGCGATATCGTAATGGGTTTCTACGGTGAGGAGATGCCGATCTCAACCGAGAATTTTATCAAGTACATCGAGGCTGGATACTTCAACAAGTTGATATTCCACCGCGTTATCAAGGGATTCGTTATCCAGGGCGGCGGGTTCATGCCCGGAATGATCCAGAAGCAGGAAATTTTCGATCCCATCAAGCTTGAGATCTCACCCAACGTGAAACATGAGAAGTATGCCATCAGTATGGCAAGAACTCAGGATCCCAACAGCGCTACAAGCCAGTTCTTCATCTGCAACGCACCATGTCCATCCCTTGACGGACAGTATGCAGCATTCGGAAAGGTTCTCGAAGGTGAGGATGTTGTGGATGCAATAACTGCAGTCGACACAAAGACCGTTAAATGGTTCGACGATGTTCCTGTTGAGACAATCAAGATAGAGAAGGCATATATGCTGGAAGACTGATAGTCGTTTTCAACTTTCTCTCTGCATGCCCCCGAGCCCTCAAGGTCTCGGGGGCTTTCTTTATGGCTTCGTTGAAAAGGTCATTTATTTTCCGTTTTCAAACCTGCAATTGAATACCGCTGATTTTCCAAACAAAGAGGAGATTCATACTCTTAAACGGGCGGCTGAGTGTGCTTTTATTAACATTATTAATTTTGATGTTAAAAAAATTATACTTTTAAAATCAAAAATTTGTTTGAATTGTAAAAGAAAAGTTGAGACTGGTCCGTCGATCGGCTATTATTTTAGTAGAACCACATCAAAAGGAGGCCGATATGCTCAAGTACAGAAAAATCCTGGTTGGACTCAATTTTCTGCCAAACGACATCGACATCATCAAGTACGCCGGTTTTATAAGCCGCATTATGGATGTGGATAAAATCACCTTTGTCCACGTGCTTGTAACAGATGACATTCCTCGTGGAATGAAAGGCGCTTTTGACGAGGCCATGAAACGGGGAGCCGGGTTTGAAAAAAAGAGGATGTACGATACGGTTAAAGAGAATATCGATGTTTCGTCAAAAACCGAGATGGAATTTCTTCTTAAAACCGGAAACGTTGTGGACGAAATGGTGAAAACCATCAAAGAGCAGGAGATCGATCTTCTGGTTCTCGGACGCAGGGTCAAAGCGGTTTCCCACAGAAGAATCGTTGAAAACATTACCAGCAAGACAACCTGTTCGGTTCTGCTTGTGCCGGATGAATGCGAACCCAGTGTTAAAAACATCCTTGTGCCGGTAGATTTTTCCGACTACTCCAGGGAGGCTATAGAAGAGGCTGTACACATGGCCACTAAGCTGAAACTGGATGAAATCAGGGCTGCCCACATCTACAGAGTTCCATCCGGATATCACAAGATAGGCAAAACCTACGAGCAGTTCGCCGAAATCATGCACGACAACTCCGTAGAGGCCTTCGACGAATTTATCGAAGAGTGTGACACCGCAGGAGTAATGGTCAATCCCGTATTCCGGCTCAACGACGATCCCACCGACGGACTTGATATCGTCATGAGGGATGTAGAGCCCGATTTTGTAGTGATGGGATCTAAAGGAAAAACCGACGCCGCTGTGATACTTCTCGGAAGTACGGTTGAAAATGCAATCTGGAACACCGAAGTACCCATTCTCATCGTAAAAAAGAAAGGTGAGAATATGGGCCTTTTCCGGGCGCTTTTCGGGTTGGATTGATCGAAAAGTACACATCCGAAACGTTACCGAATCTGTAGTCAGCCAGAATTGTAAGGAATCCGCAGCTATCCGGCCGGTCGCACTGACATCTTCTTTGAACGCTTCCGAAAATTCCCAACTGCCATGAAGAATATGAAGGTTGTGGGAAAAAGCCAGTTAAATCAAGCCGAAAAAATCGTCAAAATTGCAATTTCCATAAAAAAACCATAATCAAAAAATTTTTTTCTTCATGTTCTTCATTAACTTCATTGTAGTCAAATGAATTGTGGGTGACGCAGTGTGTCATGGGTTAAAGGGAAGGGTGGAGACTAAGCCCCACCCCTGCGAACTATTTCAACCGCAATGAATTGATAAATGTACTATTTATTCTTAACGATATCTTTTACGAAGTTTGGAAGCGCGAGAGATCCGAGATGGATTTCCGGGTTGTAGTATTTGCAGGTTTCTGCAATTCTTGCACTTCTTTCCTTATCGAAATTTCTGAGGCTGTGCTCGTCGCTTGCGAAGGTGATCGTCCAGAATCCCGACGGGTAGAGAGGGATCATGGCGATGTATGTTTCAACGTGGTTGAAAACCTTGCACATTGCCTCGGTCATATCGTTCATGGTCTCCTTGTAAAACCATGGTGACTCGCTCTGGGAAACCATTATTCCGTCCTTTTTGAGAGCCTTTTTCACGAGACGGTAGTAGTCCTCCTTGAAAAGTTCCACACCGGGACCGATGGGATCGGAAGAGTCGGTGATTATGAGATCGAAATAGTTTTCGTAGCTGTCGATGAACTTGAATCCGTCCTCAAAGCTGAGTTTGACCCTCTCATCCTTGTCGAGAGAACCTGCCAGCGACGGCATGTACTCCTGGCAGACACGGACAACTCTCTCGTCGATTTCGCAGAGAACCGCTTCCTCAATGGAGTGGTGTTTGAGAATTTCACGGATCGCACCGCCGTCTCCGCCACCGACAACAAGAGCCCTTTTGGGGTTCGGATGTGTACAGAGAGGCATGTGGGTAATCATTTCGTGATATACGAATTCGTCCTTTTCGCTGCACATCGAGAGACCGTCGAGTGCGAGGAATTTTCCGAAAAACGCCGTATCGTAGATCTCGATCTTCTGAAAAGGGGAGTTTTCCTCATGAAGTTTCTTGTTAACCTTAAGTCCGAGACTAGCTCGATCACCGTAGTTTTCAACGTACCACATCTTTTATTCCTCCCGGAAAGTTAGTTGATGATTTCTAAATTAATGAATTGTACTGTTTTTTTGCGATGAATTCACCGTAGTCGGCGTAAGTTCCGAGAGATCGGGATCGGGAAGACCTCTGTCCACCTCCTTCACCGATTCGGTTCCGGCCTCGAAAATTTCCCTTAGATATTTAAACCCCTTCCAGGGATCGCAGTACCTGCCGTATGTGAAAACATCCAGAGCTACGTAACCCTGCTCAGGAATAGTGTGCACCGTAATATGTGAACCGGATGAGATAACGGCTCCGCTCACCCCTCTCGGAGAGAAATGGGAAAAAGCTTCGCTGGAAATAGTAGCTCCCATAAGTCCGGTTGCTGCAACCACATGAGTTTTCACCAGTTCGATGCTGTCAATGATCTCTCTGTTGCAGTCGTAGAATTCCACAAGCAGTTGTCGGGCCAGCCTTCGCATGGTCACCTCCATTGGAAAAGGCACCTTTTTAAAGATGCATAAAAAAAACGTCAGCAAATTTTAGTGAAAAGCAATTCAATTACAACTTATTTTTTGAACAGAGGAAGGTGGTATCTTTGAAAAGATGTTGTGTTTTCAGATGAGAGAAGAACCGACTATATCTGCACCTGTGAAATTACTTACCTCCTATCAAAGGAGGGACTTTTCTTCCTCTCTGTTTAAAAGAGGGGATTGAGAGGAGTTGTTTAGATGAAATTAATAAAATCCGTTGTGGGGGAATGCTATTCGATTCCATTAACTCTTCCTACCCCTTCCTGAAAAAGGGAGGGTGCTTTTTCACAAATGCAAAAATATTGATACCGTTTCCAATCCGACACCAAAACAATTATCATGGCTGATTCAGCCGTTGGGATGGTCAAATTATTTGTATCTTGGTGAAAATAGCCGCTGGATCGATCACAAAAAAATTAATCGGCTGACAACAGCTGCAATTTCGTTCTAGATATTTTTATTGAACTAAGCCGCTCCGCGGCAGTTTTCTGAAACAAATTCAAGAATAGATATAACTTTATGGAAAAAGAGTGGTGTTCACGGGGAACACCACCATTACAAGAAATGGAGTTATATCATGCAGAAATCAAACGCACAAGAATTCGAGCATCTTTATTCACTTTACCAGGAAAATCTCAAGTTACAGGGTAAGGTAGAAACTACTATTGCCGCCTACAGCAGAGCGGTACGCAGGTTCGCGGAATTTTTCGACTATTCGATTATCGACCTTAAAAGGAACGACATGAAGCGTTACTTCGGTCAAATGATCGATAATTTTTCATGGGGAAAGGTTAACACCGAATTATGTGCCGTTAAGTTTTTCTGGAAATTCGTCATTGAAAAACCGCTTGATTGGGACAAAATCGTAAAGCCTCAGAATTTCAGGACTCTCCCTGATGTTCTCAGTCTTCGTGAGACAACGGAGCTTTTAAAATCGTTCCGAAAACCATGTTACAGAGCCCTCTTTTTTACAATATACAGCATGGGGCTTCGAATTTCAGAAGCGCTGAATCTGAAATGTGGAGATATCGACAGCGACCGTATGTTCGTTCACATCCGCTGCAGCAAGAGAAACAAGGATCGCTATGTTCCGCTGCCTGAACCGACTCTCGAAATCCTTCGTGACTATTGGAAAACCCATAGAAACCGGAACCTTCTATTTCCTCTTCTGATGGGTGACCCGAAACGGATAAGAAATACCGATCGCCATATGACACCATATTCTGTTCAATCGGCAATCAGGAAGGCTGTCGAGGAAGTCGGAATTAAAAAAAAGATCACCACTCATTCCCTCAGGCACTGCTATGCGACTCACCTTCTTGAGGCAGGTCTTACCATCCCTCAGATAAAGGCGAACATGGGACATTCAAGTGTAATAACCACACTCAACTACCTGCAGATCACAAAAGAAGCCGGTCAAAACGCGGATAACGTTATCGAACAGATAATTTCAGCTGTTTATTCGGAAATTACAAAATGATTGCACTCGCCAACGTATTTGAAAATCACGGCGCGAAGACATTGGAAACGTTTGGCGAAATACTGCGTCCGGAGTGTTTTACGGCGATGCGCAGAATACAGGAGTGCCGCACCGCGGCCTCCGGCGAGCTGCATTACAGCTGTCCTGCGTGCGGAGCCGAGCGGCAGGTTTACCAGTCGTGTGGTCACAGAAGCTGTCCCCGTTGCCAGAACCATCTGACCACGGAATGGTTGGAGAAACAGAAGGCGAAACTGTTGCCTGTGAAATACTTCATGGTCACGTTTACAATTCCGACGGAACTGCATGTAATCGCGATGAGGCACGGCCGCCAATTCTACGACATGATGTTCAAGGCTTCCGCCGAGGCGATGAAGCAGCTGGCAGCGAACAAGAAACATCTGGGCGGAGAGATCGGTTTTACCGGTGTTTTCCACAGCAACAGCAGGCGACTCAATTACCATCCGCACATCCACTACATCGTGCCGTCAGGAGCCATCTGCGAAAACGGCAGAGCATGGAAAGAGAAAAAGGGAAAGTATCTCATGCCTGCAAAGGTTCTTTCTTTGCTTTTTAGAGGCAAACTGATTGCATTAATGAAAGAAAAAGAGATGGAAATCCCCGTCGATCTTTATAAAAAAGATTGGGTTATCGATGTAAAGAATACAGGAACAGGACAGCCTGGCCTAGAGTATCTTTCGCGCTACCTTTACAGAGGCGTCATATCCGAAAAAAGGATTCTTAAGGATGAGAATGGAGAAGTAACATTCCGCTATACCGATTCGGGATCGAAAAAAGAGGAAACGCGTACTCTTTCCGGCGAAACCTTTCTCTACCTTGTGTTGAAACATGTGCTACCCAAGGGATTCAGAAGGTGCAGAGATTATGGTTTTCTTCACGGCAACTCCAAGAAAAAATTGAACTTACTTCAACTCATGCTCAATGTCGTAATAACCGGATCGGAAGAAAAAGTAAAACGGCCGACCTGCAAATGCAAATCATGCAAAAAGGAAATGGTTCTCAAGGCAATCATCCCACAGGAATCAGGCGTTTTTATCAGCATCCGTGCCGGGCCTTGAGCAGATCGAATATGACGTTTTGAAAAATTGGAAATCATTTTAATAAAAGAAGAATGTATAACTGTGTCTTATGGAGAAAAAATGGATAAAAAGATCATAAAACAAGAGACTTGATAGTTAAGTCGGGAAAAGATGATGCAATTAAGTAGAAAATCGTATCACTTTTGCGAAGTATGATACTTCATTTTTCTAAAAGCTGACGTGAAACTGTCGGGCTTCGACACCTCTATCCAGAATATATTTCCTAATTAATATAGTGTAAACCCGCTCCGGGCTAGTTCAATATCGGATGATATTGTGGCTTCGCACAATATATCCTTATTCAATTTGGATGATTAAGATGCTTGAGCGGGAAATATAATTGTTTTTGAGGGATTTTAACTGATGGATTGATCAGGATATTTTTAGAATGATGAATTTAGCCGCCAAGTCTTGGTTGGAAAAAGTTTTGCAGGTTTTTTAAGTGAATGCTGTTTGAGGTGTTTTGCGGGTCAAAATTTTAGTTGTTTGAGCACTTGAATGCCCTGCCAGTTAAGACAACTTGTGTTCGTCCGGTAAAATCCATTGCGTTTGCAGCAGTATTTGTGTCAATTTTTACAATATTACCACCCATATCATAGGTTTTGTTCCGTATATCATTTCTTGCATTTCTTGTTGCTAAAGCAATATCACGAGATTTAGCTGAGCCATCAACATCGCCAATAAATTTGCATACATCTCTTGATGGTTCGGAGGTAATAATTTCTACTTTTGAGGCCTCAGGCTTAACAGCTATATTCTGAGTTGTAGCGCATCCTATGAAAAAAAGTATGACAAACGTTGAGGCAAGTGTAAGTGATTTCTTCATTTTGATATTCCCTTAAAAAATGGCAAAATTGCTGAGCTAATTTTTCGTAGCAAAACATTGGAATATTAATGAAGGATAATGAAAAATCAAACAATAAATTTGATTTTGGCAAATGTTTGTTGATTTGTTTTATCAAAACATTGCTGAATGCAAAGAATTGATGGGTGTTGTTGGTTTGGGTAAAAATTTTTGATGAATAATATGTTTGCGCATTTTACTAGTGGTGATAATGTTTTAAAAAATATTTATTGTGACTTTGAGTACATTGCGAAAGATTGTGCATTTATTGAAATGTCCGGATGATCTCCTGATATTCTGGGAGCCCCTTTGCGGGGATTCGGATTGTGAAGGAGTCGACGAATGTTCCCTGGAGTTTGGAGACGGTTTCCATCAGTTTGCCTACGTCCAGCTTCGATGAGGCGGAGAAGTGGAGGGTTATGGAGTCGTCAACGGTTTCGAAGGCGGATATTCCTGCTTCTTTTGCCTGGATTTTCAGCTCCATGAGTTTGAAGAGGTTTTCCACTTCGCCGGGAACCGGTCCGTAGTTTTCAGTGAAGAGGTCGCGGATCCACCGGATTTCCGTAGCCGATTCCACGGTTCCTATTTTTCGGTAGAAACCTATTCTTAAATCGGCGCTTTCTATGTAGTTTTCGGGAATAAATGCGGTGAGATGGGTCTTTAATTCTATATCCGATGTTTCGGCGAAGTCGCCCCGTTTCAGCTGGTCGATTCTTCTCCTGAGCATTTCCAGATAGAGATCGTATCCCACGCCTCGGAGTTTTCCGGTCTGGCTGAATCCGAGGATGTTTCCTCCGCCCCTGATGTTGAGATCTTCCATGGCTACGCTGTAGCCGGAGCCGAGACGATCGAATCTTTTTATTACGGAAAGCCGGTTGTAGGCCTCCTCGGAAATTGTTTTCAGGGAGGGAACCATGAGGTATGCGTAGGCGGCTCGGTTCCACCGTCCCACTCGTCCGCGAAGCTGGTAGAGCTGAGCGAGTCCGAACATGTCCGCCCGGTTGATTATTATTGTGTTGACCTGGGGAATGTCGATTCCGCTTTCGATGAGTGATGTTGCCAGAAGAAGGTCGTAGCTGCCGGAGACAAAATCCACCATCACCTGCTCCAGCTTCTCTTCAGCCATTCTGCCGTGGGCTGTGGCGATCTTCAGATCCGGAATAAGCGACTGGAGCATGCCTTTCATGTCGCCGAGAGATTCGATCCGGTTATGGACAAAGTAGATCTGTCCGCCTCTCTGAAGTTCCCTGAGAATAGACTCCTTCACAATCTCTTCGCTGTATTCGAGAACGTGGGTTTTTACCGGTTTTCTCTCTCTCGGAGGCGTTTTGATGAAGCTTATTTCACGCAGGCCGAGAAGGGACATCTGCAAAGTTCTCGGAATCGGGGTGGCTGTCATGGAGAGTGTGGCGACGCCGTCCTTGATCTCCCTTATCCGCTCTTTCTGGAAGACACCGAATCTGTGCTCTTCGTCCACAACGAGAAAACCGAGGTCGGCAAATTCAAGATCTTTAGAGAGCAGTCGATGGGTTCCCACGACGATGTCCACTTTTCCGAGTTTAATCTCTTCTGCAACCTGTTTCTGTTTCTTCGGAGAATAGAATCGGCTCATCATCTCGATTTTTATGGGGAAATCGGCAAATCTTTCCTTGAAACTGCGAAAGTGCTGAAAGGCTAGGACGGTTGTGGGAACGAGAACTGCAGCCTGTTTGCCTGAAGCTACTGCGGCAATGCATCCGCGCATGGCAACTTCGGTTTTTCCGAAACCCACGTCTCCGCAGAGGAGCCTGTCGACCACCTTTCCGGATGACATATCCTCGAAAAGTTCCCTGATGGATGTCGCCTGATCGTCGGTCTCGTTGTAGGGGAAACTCTTTTCGAATCTTCGGACCATCTCATCGGATGTTTCGAAGGAGAATCCCTCCTCAATCGATCTTTTCGCGTAGAGCTGGAGAATCTGTTCCGCCACATGCTCGATATCGTTTTCGATTCGCTTTTTAGCCTTTTCCCATGATCCGGTCCTGAGGTTGCTGAGCTTGGGAAAGTAGCCCTCCTCCCAGCGGTAACGGTAGACGAGATTCATGTTGTAAACCGGAAGGTAGACCCTGTCATCGTTTTCGTAGATCAGAACCAGACAGTCGGTGTTCTTGATGTGGTTAACGCCGTCGAAAAGGGCGATTCCGTAGTTGTAGTGGACTATGTATTCGCCTTTTGAGAGGCTTTCCATGGAAAGCGGTTTTCTCTTTTCATCGCCCTCCTCCTGCAGCAGCGGTTTCTTTCTCCGAGCCGCCCTGGGTGTTGAGGAGAAGATTGAGGATGAGAGAAGAATAAGATGATCGGAAGTGAGGTGCAACAGACTTTCCGGTGAAAACCAGCCTTTGTTTTCTATTACATAGGCGGTTCCTTTTTCAAGATTCATGGGAAAAGAGTCGACGGGAATTGCTTCGATTCCGCCGCTTAGAAGTTTGTCCGCGATATCCGATCCCGATTCGTCGAAAATGAGGAGGGCGTTTTCCTCCCCGTATCTTTTGGAGAGCAGAATGGGGGAGTTTTCCTCTTCGAAAGATGGTTTTATCGTAGCCGAAGGAAACTTTCCGATCGATTCGCCTCTGGAGTGAAAGGCGCTTACGGAGATTTCGAAACCGGTTCTTTCGGTAAAACAGTCGGCCATTTCCAGAGGTGAAAATGTGTTGTTTTCCCTGCGGATTCGCCTTTCATGGGACAGCTTTCCCAGCTCCTCATCTCCGGAGATGTCGCCGCGCATCTCTTCCCATACAACAACGGTTCCTTCGATTTTCTCCTCTATTGTGACGTCGTCCGCCATGAGGGGGTATAGATCCCAGGCCGACCCGGCACCGGCCTCGATTGCCTCCTCGATCTCCATCAGTTCCCTCATTCCTTTTCCCGGAATCAGATCTCCAAGACGGTCCTGCCAACCGGATGGAAGTTTTCGGGCGAAAAGCAGCGGGTGTATTAAAATTTCCTCTGCGGCGGAAATATTTCGCTGGGAAAGAAGTGAAAATCGATGTATTCGTTCGATTTCCTCATCAAAAAATTCGATCCTGAAGCCTTCCCCCGGGAGTGGTGATGCGATATCGAGAATCTCCCCTTTGAGCGCGAACTCGCCGAAATCCTGCACCATATCCACCTTTTCATAGCCGATCGAAGCAAGATGCTGGAGAAGGGGAGTTATGGGATGCTCAGAACCTTTTTTCAGTTTTAGAGGATCTCCGAAAATGTGGGCGGGAATTTTCATTCTTCTCGAAAGTGGGGTGAGAATTGTGATGTCCGGCGGATTTTCAATGATGTTGCTGATGAGGTGGGAAAGAGAGCTCTCAAGTTCGCCCCTTTCCATGAGCAGGAAGGGTGGATTAAAAATTTCGCATCTTAGGTTAAAAGAAGAAAGTGCATTGTAGAGACCGGCGGCTTCACTGGCTCCGGGAGCCTGGATGATAATTCTTCCGTGTTTTTGAAAGAGGTTGATTGCGAGAAGAGGAAAAGCCTGAGGTGCCGATTCGATGAATTTCGTCATAGAAGAGCTCCGGTTTCAGGACGGAAAAAGTCGAAATTGACGGCATCGCCATCCTTTGTCTTTCGAACAGCCATTCCCTTCTCTGTTTTGATGTAAACCTTGAAAAGATTCTTCTTTTTCTGTGGGTAGACATACTTGACCTCGGCTCGGAATGCCCTCGCATCTATGATGCTGGTAAGGTGCCTTGGAATTCGTTTCAGGTTGAAAATATCGATAACGTAGCCGCCCTTGATTTCGCGGAACCTGTATTCAACATCTCCCGTAAGCTCCATTGTTATCCTTGAAAACTCACGGAATTTTCGGAAGTAAATGTTTTTAAGTCCTCCTGTTTTCTTGAGTTTTACAACACGAAGTTCCGGTGAGCTTTTCGAGACTTTCCTTGTTTGGGAAAGTTTTACAACCTTCAGGTTTTTTATTTCGCTTGAGGAAGGTGATTTTACAGATCTGACAATTTTTCGTTTTTGGAGTTTGCGGGTTTTGGAATTGCCTGCAATTTCAACATCTCCTGAACTTCTTTCAGTACGATGTTTTTCCATGGCCGTAACTCTCTCTTCCTCGGCCTTGCGTCTTTTCTCCTGTTCCAGAAGCCGCCGCTCTGCAAGCTGTTTCCGGCGTTTCTTTTCCTCGTCCTTTTTCTTGATTTCAGCAAGCCTTTTCTCTTCAGCCCTTTTTTTCTCAAGTTCTGCGAGTCGTTTTTCTTCGGCCCTCTTCCTTTCTATTTCAGCTAAGCGTTTTTCCTCGGCTCTTTTCCTCTCGAGTTCAGCGAGTCGTTTTTCTTCGGCTCTCTTCCTTTCTATTTCAGCTAAGCGCTTTTCTTCGGCTCTCTTTCTCTCAAGTTCAGCGAGACGTTTTTCCTCGGCTCGTTTTCTTTCAAGTTCAGCCAGACGATGTTCCTCAGCTCTTCTCTTTTCCAGTTCAGCGAAACGTTTTTCTTCAGCCTTTTTTCTCTCGATCTCAGCAAGCCTTTTTTCTTCAGCTTTTCTTCTCTCGATCTCAGCAAGCCTTTTTTCTTCAGCTTTTCTTCTCTCGATTTCTGCGAGACGTTTTTCTTCAGCTTTTCTTCTCTCGATTTCTGCGAGACGTTTTTCTTCGGCTCTCTTCCTTTCGATTTCAGCGAGACGTTTCTCCTCAGCTCGTCTCTTCTCGATTTCGGCTAGCTGTTTTTCCTCTTCCTGCTTCCTCTCCAGTTCGGCAAGTCTCTCTTTTTCAAGAAGAACTTCACGATGTGCTTTTGGACTTTTTTCGGAGATGGAAGAAGAATTGACTGCGGCGATTTTTTCCGAATCAGTGCCGGCACTTTCAACCTCTTTCTTTCTGTCGTGCTCTTTTTTCGCACTAAGAAGTTCGGCAACGAGGGCATCCTCCCTTGATTCTTCAGGTGTAGCTGCAGCCTTTTCATTCTCCCTGCGGAGCATGGCTATACTTTTTTCCATATCCATTTCATCGACAATCAGTTCGCTGCTGAAGCCGATGAGAAGATCTTCTTTCCTGTTCTGTATGTTGTAGAAACTGTTGGAATCCACATAAAAGACAAGACGTGTGTTTTCCTCTCCGTTGATTCTTGAGATGCTTTTTACCGGTCCGGAAGGAGTGAGTTGGGGAAGTGTCATATCTTTCCCTGCGATTTCAAGGACTATCCTTTCCGGATTGTGCATGCGGTATGTTGAAAAACTGATCTCACGATTTTCAGATTTGAGATAGAGATAGAAACTTCCATCATGCGAGAATGTTTGAAATTGAAGTGCTGTAACAAGAAAAAGAAACAATT
Organism: uncultured bacterium; assembly: GCA_942492635.1. Lineage (GTDB taxonomy): Bacteria > UBP6 > UBA1177 > UBA1177 > CALOFP01 > CALOFP01. The sequence continues at coordinate 937,173 of CALOFP010000001.1, read as the reverse complement.
TAAACATAAAGGACCCCCGTGTAATTCCCGCGCATTATACGTAAACCTCCATATTTTAAAAGTTTTTCCTTTGCGATTCGGGGGAGGGGTTGACTCTTGAAAATCGGCGCTTATAAATAAATATGTAGAGGTTAGATGAAGGAGGATCTAATGGCTTACAATGTTCCGGCACTTTCGGTAAATACGGTTTCAAATTATATATCCAGTGTTTTTGCAATTCCCAATCTCTCCCGTGAAGAGGAGATCGAACTGTTCAAAAAGTACAGGGAAGAGGGGGATAACAACGCGGCGAGAAGCATTGTCATGGCCAACCTTAAGCTCGTGGTTAACCTCGCATACAAATTCAGGAAATTCCGCGATTCCATAGATCTGATCCAGGAAGGGAACATGGGGCTCATGACGGCCGTGAAACGTTTCGATATCGATAAGGGTGTCCGTTTCGCAACCTATGCTGTTTGGTGGATCAAGGCAAAAATCCAGGAGTTCATCATTTCTCACATGAGTATCGTTCGATTTGGAAAGAGCCGTGATGAGAGGAAGCTTTTTTTCAATCTCGCTTCCACCATCAGGGAAATCGAGAAGTACGAATCGGGAAAGAATCTTTCCGAAGATGAACTTATTGAGGAAATTTCCCGCCGTATCCAGGTCGAGCCTTCGATGATTAAACAGAACCTCAGACTTTTGCGCTCCACAAGCGATCTTTCCCTGAGCGTGAGCTACGACGGGGAAGGTGAGAAGTCCCTCCAGCTTCGGGATGAAACCGATCACGAAAGCGAGGTTATCGAAGCCGATCTTAATGAGAAGAGGAACAACGCCTTCAAGGAGGCTTTCGAATCCCTTTCCGAAAGGGAGCAGTTCGTGATAAGAAACCGGAGACTCACGGAAAATCCCCTCACTCTCGGCGATATCGGCGATCTCTGGAGCGTTTCAAAGGAACGTGTTCGTCAGATCGAGAGTAGAGCCATTGAAAAAATGAAGCGTTTTGTGACCGACTGCTGTCAGGTGTAGTTCTTCGCATTCCTTCCAATTTTCCACAAATCATTGCATTTCACACCGTTTCCTGAAATAATAAGGCGAATGTTTGAGCAGGGTATAGATGAGCAGAAAGTACATTATTTTAAACGAAGATCAGAACGAGAAGAGAGTCGCCGAAAAATCGAGGAGTGAGAAAAAGTACGCTACCGACTTCGACGAATTGAAGGCGCGTTTTCATACAAGTTTTATTGAAACCGATGAGTTTCCGGAAGTTGAGGCGGAGAGTTCACCCTTCGGAGTCAGCACCGGAAAGTATCCGGCACCGCCGATGGACGACGAGACAAGGGAAAAGGTGGCCCGGATGAAGGAGATAACTCTCTCTATTGAAAAGAAGGAGAGCGGAGAGGAATCTGTCGAAGCGATTCCGGATCTCGCCATCGACTACAAGGCCGAGCTAAACGCCAGACAGTTTCAGGCAGCCACACTTGTGGACGGTCCGGCCCTTGTCATCGCCGGAGCGGGAAGCGGCAAGACCAGGACACTGATCTACCGAATCGCCTACCTTCTCGAACGGGGTGTGGATCCCTCGAACCTTCTCATCCTCACATTTACGAGAAAGGCCGCAAACGAGATGCTTGAAAGGGCTGGTGGACTTTTGGGATCCTTCAAGTCCAAGGAGATAACAGGCGGAACATTTCACGCCTTTTCCAACTTTATTCTCAGACGCTACTCCTCACTTATCGGGATCGACGCCAACTTCTCAATCTGCGATCAGGTGGACAGCGCGGATATTATCGATCTTATCCGGCGGGAAATGAAATTCGATACAAAGAAGAGGTTTCCGACAAAATCAAAAGTCTTTTCAATAATATCCAGATCCAGGAATCAGGAGAGGTCCATAGAGAATATTCTCGAGCGTGAGGAACGGAAATATATCGATTTTAAAAAGGAGATCGAGACGATTGCCGAGCTCTACAAAAGCTTCAAAGAGTCCAACCGCATAATGGATTACGATGATCTTCTGGATGTTCTTGCAGAGAAGCTTAAGGAGAATGACGTTTTCCGTGAGAGAATCCAGGAACGCTACCGCTACATCATGGTGGACGAGTTCCAGGACACCAACGTGATACAGAAGAGAATCGTGGATCTGATTGCCGCAAAATATCGCAACGTCATGGTTGTGGGTGACGACAGCCAGAGCATCTATGGATTCCGCGGAGCTCACTTCGAGAACATTCTGCTTTTTCCCGAGACCTATCCCGACTCAGTAGTCATAAAATTGGAGCAGAACTACAGAAGTAACCAGAACATTCTCGATTATACGAATGCAATCGTCGACAACGCCGTCATGGGCTACAGGAAACGCCTATTTTCCGAACTTGAAGGGAGGAATAGACCCGTATGCAGAATTCTCGTAGATGCGGAGGATGAGGCCAAATTCATTGCGGAAAAGATCGACTCCCTCCGGCGTGAAATTCCGCTTAAGGATATGGCCGTTCTCTACAGATCCAGCTTTCACGGGAATTACATACAGGCTGAGCTGATGAAGCGGAATATTCCGTTCCAGGTTTTCGGTGGAATCAAGTTTGTCGAAAGACGTCACATAAAGGATGTGATCAGCTACATGAAGATTGTTCACAATCCCTTCGATGCGGTTGCCTGGAACCGGGTGCTGAAACTTCTTCCGGGAGTGGGGAACGTGACAGCCGGGAATATCATCCGAGCGATAAAGGAGAACGGAGGAAAACTCTTCTTCGAAACCTTCAGGAAGAAAAAGTTTTATAAGGAATTGATTTCTCTTGCCGAAACTCTCGGTCTTGCGGCGCAGAACAGTTCGAGGATAAGTTCTGTGATCGATATTGTGAAAGGTCACTACGTTCCTCTTCTCGCCTCACTGGATTCGGAATATGAAGATAGGGTGAGGGATTTGGACATACTTTTCCGACTCGGTGAAAAATATGACAGCCTTGAGAAGTTCCTGACCGATTTTGCTCTCGATCCGCCTTCGACAACCCTTAGCGACAGCGAAACTCCGCTTATAGAAGAGCTTGACGAAGCGCCTCTCACTCTTTCGACGGTTCACTCCGCAAAGGGGCTTGAGTGGAACACGGTATTTGTTCCACATCTGCTGGACGGGTTCTTTCCCTCGGAAAAGAGCATATTCAGAATGGAGATGCTGGAGGAGGAGAGGAGACTTTTTTACGTTGCCTGTTCACGGGCCAAGGAACGGCTGTTTCTCACATTGCCGTCATCAATGAATTTCTGGCAGGGCAACCTGTCACTTCCCAGTAGATTCCTGGTTGAGATCAGTGAAAGTTATTTTGAAATGGGTTGATATCCCGTGTCTCTGGTAATATAGGCTCTACGAGTACTGTTTGCCGGAGAGTCAGTTTGGCATCACTCTTTCGATTTCCCTGCTGAATTCCTCTGGTGTGAACGGTTTTTTTACAACTCCGTCAAATCCGTAATCCCTGTAGGCTCCGATTACGGGGTCGTTTGCATATCCGCTTACAACTATTGCAACTGCTTTAGGATCCAGCTTTTTTATCCGCCTTACGGTCTCTTTTCCTCCAAGTCCTCCGGGAATCGTAAGATCAAGTACGACTAGATCGAATTTTTTTCCGCTGCCGATTGAATCGGTGTAAATCTTTATCGCCTCTTCTCCATCTTCTGCAAATACTATTTCAAATCCGATCAGGGGAAATATTCGGCCGGCAAGATCCCGTATGATTTTTTCGTCGTCCATGAAGAGTACTCGACCCTTTCCCTTCCTCATCAACTTCTTCCGTTCTTTTTTGAGCACAACGGGCTCCTTTCCGGCAGGAATGTAGATGGTGAACAGGGTTCCCTCGCCTGGGGTGGACTCAACTTCTATTAATCCTTTGTGTCTTTTTATTATGGAGTAGACAATAGAGAGTCCGAGACCGCTGCCCTTCTCCTTGGTGGTGTAGTATGGATCAAAGATGCGTTCCATCTCCTCGCTTTCCATTCCGATTCCTTCATCTTTGATTTTAATACGGATGTAAGTTCCCGGAAGAAGGTCCTTTTCCCCGTCATCTTCAATGTTGATGTTTTCCAGATCGATCAATATTGTTCCACCCTCAGGCATGGCCTGATCGGCGTTGATTACAAGATTCTGAATAACCTGTCCGATCTGTCCTCTGTCGACCCTTACGGAAGGAATGTTTTCTTCAAAACGGAAAGTACATGAGCTGTTTGATCCGCTGAGGACAAACAGGGCGCTATCCCGGATAATCCCTTCTATGCGGATGTTCTCCTTTACGGGTGCGCCCCCTTTTGCGAATGTGAGCAGCTGGGCGGTGAGCCCTTTCGCCCTCTCGCACGCCTTTTCGGCGTCGAGGAGCATGTCGACGGTTTCGCAATCCGGGTCGGAATAGAATCTGGCCAGGGAGATGTTGCCGAGGATCGCCGAGAGTATGTTGTTGAAGTCGTGGGCTATTCCTCCTGCAAGGACCCCTATGGACTTTATCCTGCTTGCCTTCGCCAGCTGTTCCTCAAGTTTCGTCCTTTCCGTCATGTCTCTGAAAACAATGATTTTTCCAAGCGTGCGCTCCTCAATTCTAATCGGTGCCACAGAGTAGGAGACAATATGTTCTTCGCCTCCGTTTGAGATGAGCAGAGAGTCTCCCTTTACATCCCGTTCGTCATGAAGCATCTCTACACGAAATACTTCATCGAGCGGAAGCCCTTTCGACAGGCTGCATGCAAATCCGGTCAGTTTTTCCGCAACTCTGTTCATGAGCGTAACCCGGTCATCCTCATCGGTAACGATAACCCCTTCCGCAATGCTTCTGAGTGTTAGAGAAAGCTGCTCCTTCTCCTCCGCCAATTTTGCTTCGATTCGGGCACGTCTGGAGATCTCCTGCTGAAGATTGCGGTTTGTACGGACAAGCTGGACTGTTTTCCTGGAGACCTGCCTTCTAAGAATTCGTGTCCAGTTCCAACCGAGAATCAGAAGAAAAACGGCAAAAAATATTATTCCAACAAGGTAGGGTGTGAACGGATCCGTGGGTGATTTGTAGTGAACACCTATCCATTTTCGGTGAATCTTGTCGAGGACTCCGTGATTTCGGGCACGTTTTATTCCCTTCTCAAGAATGGATAAAACAGTTTCATTCCCCTCCTTCACCGCCATGCAGCTTCGTCCGAGATAGATCGGATTGCCCACCTTCTTTATCTTTTTCTGAAGGTTGTTCCTGTATATGTGGAAAAGGACCACCTGCTCATCTCCAATTACAACGTCCGCCTGACCTTCTGTGATAGAGTCGGTTGCCAGAAAGAAGTTCATAGTCGGAAGAAGTTGGTGGGAGATTTTCATCTTCTGCAGAAACTCAAGTGCGTAGTCGCCTTCCTGCATTGCTATGGTTTTTCCCTCCAGATCAGCAAGTTCCTTGATATCCGTTCTTTCCGATTTTATAAATATGCTGGCGGGGATTTCGAAAAGTTCTTCAGTGAAATCAAAGAGGCTCTCTCTCTGCTCCGAGTGAAAGAGGTTAAGAAGGACGTCGGCCTCTCCTCTTAAAATCGCCTGCTTAGCCTCTTCGAAAGGAAGAGGCAGAAAGCGGGCGTTGAAACCCAGCTCAGCGGCCATCCATCTTATCATTTCAACCGATATGCCGGTATATTCGCCGTTTTTATTTATGAATTCGAACGGAGGGTAGTTTTTCTGGCCAGTAAAAACTATCTCCTTCTGTTTTTCGATGTAGTTCCGTTCTCTTTCAGTAAGTTCGGATGATGCGGTAAGTGGAGTAGAGAATATGAGAAAAAATAGAGCGAAAGAAATCAGTTTCATCGTTCCCCCAGGTGAAATTTAAACGGTATCAGCACCTATTCGGGAAAAATATATTGAATTCCGGGCGGCAAATCAAGGAATTGTTTCAATATGAAAGCGTTGTGGGATGACCGTAGGGGGGACTTGTTCAATTAGTTTTCCTCTTTCCCAGAACAAACAGCAGTCAGATGTTTTTAGATCATAAAAGAGAAGGTGTCGGCTTTTAAAAGCGGGTGTGAAGATGATTTGTTGGGATCAGGTGTCAGTGGGCGGGAGCGGTAGATTCCTCCGTCTTATTCTGGATGAACTCTTCAAACTCCCTGTCTATGAGATCTGAATCACCACTGTTGTAGATGACTATGTTCCTCAGAAGGATGAATGAATCCAGCTCAATATCTTTAAACTGGATGGCAACGCCCTCCTCTTCACATCTTACTACGATCCCCTTCAGTACGACTGTCATGTCGGTGTTGACTGAGCTGAGCGCCACCGAGACTTCGACTTCAATGCCCGGTTTCAACTCCCTGTCGAGTTTTATGAAGAGTCCGTTCAGACTGATGTTTCGGAGCTCTCCCTGAAACTCCTTCTCATTTGCCCTGATTGTTGAGTCAATCTTGAAATCTACCCTTGAAAGTTTTCTTTTCACCGTATCCTCCCACTGTGTTGTAAGTGCGGCGAATATTGTAGGATAGAAAAAAAACAATGTCAATTTATGGCAACTCTCGTCGACAATATCACAAGTGAAACCCTTGCGGAGAGTGTGGTTCTCCGGAAAGGGGGTATCGATCATGCCTGGACAGATTCAGATGTGACAAAAAGGAAAACAATTTTCTGTCGGTCTGTTCGATTGTACAAAGGATTCTCCTTGCATGAAGAGGACCGATTTTGCTCTGAAATCAGTTGTCGTTTACATAGTTAGGCTTGACAAAACAGTTCTAAGGTGTTATTTTCGCCCGAGATATGTCATCCGGAGGTTGCTTTGAAGAAGTTGGTGTGGTTGTTCTTTCCGGCTTTTCTTCTCGGAGCTCTCATCTTGATGTTTTCCGGAGAAGAAACCGAACGAAAGCTTTCCGGGAACCAAAAAATTACGGTTTTCGTATCAATTCTTCCTCAGCGTTATTTTGTGAAAAAGATCGGCGGAAACCGGGTTGATGTCAATGTGATGGTCTCCCCGGGAAGAAGTCCGGCCACCTACGAGCCGCTGCCCGATCAGATGAGGCTTCTTGGAAGGTCGGACGGCTACCTATATATCGGCGTTCCTTTTGAGAAAAGGTGGTTGGGAAGACTGCGTTCGAACAGTCCGAAGGTCTCTTTTTTTGATATGCGGAGCGGAATAGAGCTTAGGGATATCAATTCCCATGGACATGGTGAAGATGATGATAATCACCGCGATCATCAAGCGTCCGGTCACCTGACAGAAAATGGGAGAGATTCCATAGCCAGTGAAAATTCAGAATCGATGAAGGATCCCCATATCTGGCTCAATCCCCGGCTTGTGAAAATTCAGGCAGGCAATATTTTCGAAGCTCTTTCTTCTCTGGATCCTTCAGGAAGAGATTACTACATTGGTAATCTTGAGGCTTTTCAAAAAGAGCTGGATCAACTTCATCTCTATATTAAAAAAAGAGTCGAGGGACTCTCTCCCAGGGTCATGATGGTTTTTCATCCATCCTGGGGTTACTTTGCTGACGAATACGGATTAACCCAGATTCCGGTTGAAGTTGCCGGAAAGGAGCCGGGAAGCAGGGAGCTGGCTGAAATCGTCAGACTTGCCAGGAGTCATGGAATTGGAAAAATCTTTGTCCAGCCACAGTTTTCTTCGGCGCAGGCAGGTGCTGTTTCAGCGGCCACCGGTGCAGAAGTTGTTACCATAGACCCGCTTGCCGAAAATTACCTTGAAAATATGCGCTCGGTGGCCGACAGGATTGCCGGGGGGAACTTCGAAAAATGAAAGAGATAATTAACTTTTCCGACGTCAGCTTCTCATACAACGGAAACAGGGTGGTGGAAAACGTTTCATTTTCGGTTAAGGAGAGAGATTTTCTTGCTATAATCGGTCCGAACGGAGGAGGTAAAACGACTATCCTGAAGCTCATGATGGGGCTTCTCATACCCGATTCGGGGAAAATCAGCGCCTTCGGAGGAAGTGCCGTCGCCGGCAGGAAGAGGGTGGGGTACGTCCCCCAGCACCTCTCTTTCGATAAGCTTTTTCCTATCTCTGTTGAGGATGTGGTCCTGATGGGATTGCTCAGGAGTTACTCGTTCACACCATTCTATTCGAAAGCGCATAAAAGGAGAGCCTTCAATGTAATGGAGTCCGTAGACATTGCACCCATTGCACGGCGGAGATTCGGCGAGCTTTCGGGAGGGCAGCGGCAGAGGGTTCTCATCGCCAGGGCGCTTGTCGGGAATCCCGAAGTTCTGCTTCTCGACGAGCCGGTAGCCAGCGTGGATCCCCGGGTGGAAGAGGATATCTATACAGCTCTGAGCGAAATGAATAGAAAAATAACCATTGTAATGGTGAGCCACGATATTGCCTTTGTCTCCTCATATGTCAACAGGGTTGCATGCGTTAACAGGAATCTTGCAATTCACGATACGGGAGAGATCTCCAGAGAGATCCTTCGGGACAGATATAATCGTGATATAAGTATGTTGATTCATAAGTGTGAGCTTTAGGATGATTGAAACTGTGAGCTCCTTTTTTGGAGAGATATTTCTGAGAAACGCGGTTGCAGCAAGCCTTCTTGCAAGTTTTGTCTGCGGTATTTCAGGAACTTTCGTGACAATGAAAAGGATAGGGTTCATTTCGGGAGGAATTGCACACGCAATACTCGGAGGTGTCGGTTTTGCCCTCTACCTTGGAATTGCTCCCCTTGCCGGTGCCGTTTTAAGCGCTTTGATCTTCAGTGTTCTTCTCGGTCTCATAAAGGAGAAGGGAAGCCAAAACGAGGACACCATCGTAGGAGCTCTCTGGGCGATGGGAATGTCCGTGGGAATCGTTTTCATGCACATGACTCCCGGTTACGGAGTAGATCTTATGAGCTATCTCTTCGGTAACATCCTGATGGTTTCACGTCAGGATCTTCAGTTTCTTTTCGCCATCGACATTGTTGTTCTTGTCACGGTTTTCATCTTCTTTCGTCAGTTCGTTGCCGTATGCTTTGACGAAGAGTATGCGCTGCTCAGAGGTGTAAGATCAGGAATTATCTACACTCTTCTTCTTTCGGTAATCGCTCTCACCATTGTGTCCTTAATGCAGGTCGTAGGACTCATTCTTGTAATAGCTCTTCTCACATTGCCGGGTGCAGTCTCCGCAATGGTTGTGAGGGAACCTCTTCCGATGATGGTTTTTTCCGTAGTTCTGGGAGCATTTTTCACACTTTCCGGACTTGTGATCTCCTACGGAACAAACCTTCCCGCAGGTTCGGTAATAATCCTGTTCTCGTCTTTCTGCTATCTTGGAGCATTGTGTGTGAAGGGGATTTTTGAGCGTATCAGGAGAGACGGGCGGTAACCATTATTCTCGAGAGAAAAGATATCATCTCATCATAAAAGTTGTTCTTGGCGTTGTAATCCCGGAGTCTGGGCATGTATCTTTCAAGAGTCTCCATAAAATCGTTGAGTTCGACAAAATCGAGATGTTCGAACATGGACATGGTCATCTCCTCGAGATCGTTGAACCAGTTGCTCAGAAATGAGCGAAAATCTTTTGTCCCCACACGATATCTTTTCGATAGCCAGAGAAGGTAGAAAGGTCTCCATCTTTTGAGCTGGAATTCCGATCTTTCGCGGAAGAGCGACTGGGAACTTTTTATGTCCAGTTGGGTCCGTCTGCTGTTATATTCTGATGAGAAGTTTATCAGGTAGCTGAAAAGCTCATCAATACGGCCGATGCAGTCCTGACGGTCTCCCTCGTTTTCCCTGCAAAAATGCCGGGCCTCCATAAGCCGCCTGCGGATGAACTCACTGTCTCTTACGACATCCCGGGGAAGGAGACTCAGGATGTGGCCGTATTGGGTGAGGGTCTTTTCAATCTCTGCTGTGAGGTTGGGGAGAAACTGCTGTTTCGTGATGAAGATGTTGAGGATTGCACCAAGCGTTTCCTGTATCCCTTCCCATCTGTGTCGTTTTTCAATCTTCTCAAAAAGGGAAACCAGGGCGCCGATTTTCGTTTCATCCTTTCCCACTCCCTTTTCCATGACAGCTGCAGAATCGCTTGCCGAGTAGAAAATGCTGGGCATGAGTCCGTAGCAACCGTAACGCTCCACATCGTAGTATTCCATGAATGTACCCAGAAGAGCAGCGAAACTTCTTATTACGGATGGATCCGTGCTGTTGAGCAGTACCATGTTCGCGTTGTAGAAATCAACTCCATGCATGGCGAGGAGGGAGAGCAGTTTGTGGCTTTTCACCTCACTGCCGGTTTCACTGAAGAGAAGGTTTTCCGGTACGATGTCGATTGATCTTACGGATGATGTTACAGAGTGTCCGGAAAGAAGGGGAAGGTGAATCACGATCCGCTTTACTATTCCTCTGCCGTCGAGAATCCGGATATCCTCATCGACTGTTACAAGGAATTTCGCCGCATTTTCAATGACCAGAGGCGGAACCGTTTTCGGATGCCTCTCGATATCCATGTGGATTCCACGTCGGATGAAGGATTTTTCTATGCGGGTGTTGTTGTTGTCGCTCAGTTTTGAGCGATCCTCTATGAATTCGATCAGGACATCGGAGCGGGCCATAGTTCGCTCTATTCTGATGGGACTCCTGAAGCTGGTCCTGAGAATGCCGGTACAGTTGACTCCGAGAATTGAGTTTAGGCTCCCGAAGGACTCCGTGCCCAGAACTATTGCCCGGTAGAGGCCTTGGGTTTTTATCTCCTCTGTTTCAACGGTGTGGTCACAGAGGGCGGCATCCATTAGGGCTGTAAGTCTTCGCTCAGCGTTGTTTCCTCTAATGCAAATCTCCTCCATTCTCTTTCTGAGTGCGAGAACAAAGGAGGGGTCTACAACTGTTTTCACTGGGGCCTCTTCAAAATTAAGACGTCAAATCACAACATAACTATAGTCGATCAAATGTAAAAATCAAAAAAGGAAACGTATCTCGGAACCACTTCCGCATATGCACGGTTTTAATGATTCAATATTCCGGAAACGTTATGAATTCAAGAAAAGAGGATGTTTTCTGAGTGTTACGGGTTACTCAGCCTTTTCAATCCACGATTTGACATCATTGTAGAACTTCTCAGGTTCAAACATGGTTACGGAGTGACCGCTTTCCCTGTAAACCGGAAATGCTATTTCAACAGATTCACCGCTTTTGAGATCGATTGAGAAAGACTCTTCTTTCAGCGTAACCGAATCCACCTCATCTTTCATCTCTGCGATGGTTGCGGGGATTGCAGGTGAGTAGATGATGAAATCCTTTTCTGCGTTCGTGATGAAGGTCCTTATATCTTTAATGTTTTCGAGGAAAAGTGTTCCGAAGGAGTCGTCGAACGGTGTCACCGGGGCACTGTAGAAGGCCTGGGTGATGTTGCTGGAGAGAAAAATGAAGTAGCGATCATCCTTTGACAGCTCACCGAAAACCGAAGCCAGGTTCCCGTCGATTTTTTCCATGTCTCTAAGAACACTGTGGTGGCGAAGCATTCTCTGAACAGGGAGAGGAAGCATGTGTTTGTTCCCGGCAATGGGGCCCACTCCATCGCAACGGTAACCGTTTTCCCGGTTTTCAGCGTAAAGGAGTTCGATTTCTTTGGGATCGGACTCAATCATCTGATCGAGAGTCTCAACGTAAAGAAGAGTGTCTATTGCATCTTCACTAGACGACATGAGGAATCCTTCAGGCTTATGAGCCGCGTACGGATCCCTTCCCGATTGTTCGATGAAGGTAATCGCGTGGTTCCATCCCTTGTATGACGCGGGATTGGGGTCGGGGATGAATTCTTTTTCAACTTCCTTTGCAAAATCGAATAGAGGACTTTCCGGACTGTTCAGAATTTTTCCGGAGGATACTGTCTGGGGCATTCCTGCCACGAGAGGCTGTATTAGAATCTGTCCTTTGAACTGGCGTGAGACATCTTTCGGAGAGAACGCTTTCTCTTCGGGATCTTTTTCGAAGTAGCTTGCGAAATGGCTGTGGAGATCTTTAAAGAGCGTGCTGTCTTCATAAGCTCTCTTGCCTTCACGATATTCTCCGTAGTGGAGGATCATGTTCAGCATCGCCGTAGCTCGGATTCCGCCGTAGCTCTCTCCCACGATGTAAACCGGGTTTTTGGAAATTTCGGGGTGTTTTTTGAAAACTCCAAGGATAACGCGGATGAAATCGGCAGCATCGCTGTAAACATTGAGACTTTTCCAGTCGCAGGACGGAGTGCCGGTTCCGTAGGAGAACCCTGTCTGTCTGGCATCCACGTGAAGTATGTTGCCGAAATCGGTGAAGCTGTAGGGGTTTTTACCAACGGATTTTCCCCCGTTTACAGCGGTGTCCGCAGTCATTCTTGATGTGTTGGAGGTAAAGAGCAGGGCTGTTGAGCTTCCCGGACCGCCGTTGAAGAAGATGAACAGAGGTTTTTTCGACCACTCCTCTTCCGCGGGCTGAAATGTGTGCCACATCCTTGCCGGTGAACTCGTTAGAGATAAGCCTTTCATTGAGTAAGTTGTTTCAGGAATTTTGGTGAAGTTGGCATAGGAATCCTGATTTTCCTGGGAATGGTCGGAATCGTTGTTGATGATTTCGAGATCGTTCTCGACATTGGATGTGCTGCTCTGGTGGTCTCCGCAGGCTGTAAAGAAAAGTAGTAAAGTGAAAATAATCGATAACTGTTTCATGTCTCCTCCAGGTGTGAATAACTGTAATGCCTGTCTTCGGTCTTTTTAAGAACGGTGCTGAAAAAGTACTGATAAACAGCCTGTTAAGAGCTTCTGTCTGATTTCGGAGCGGTATCGGACTCAATTTACACTGCACTGAGGGAACCTGCAACGGAAACAGAAACAGAGCACTGCACCGGAATAAGCAAAAACGAGTCCAGAGATAAAAGTTTACTGGTTTCAAATGAGTGAGCACCCTATTTTGTTGTCGACAAAGAGCGGGGAGAACGGATACAGGTGAAAAGAGAAATCTCGAATTAAGCGATAAGTCTCGCCAGAACGGATTTCTGGTGAAGAGGAAGGCCGTCATTCAGATATTCAAGGTATGAACGGTTGTTCTGGAAAAGGTGGAGATCTAAATCGTCTATGTGGGTGATGTAGGGATAGACCTCTCCCATATGGTTTATCTTCTCTCCTATGCATCTTGTGCACACACCTATTCTGTCCATCATTCTGTGCATCGACTTTTCAATGAGAAGAACCCATGCCCTGATTCCGTTTCGTCTGACGTAGTTGTACTGTTCCTTCACAAGTGCCCCGAAAAGAGTTATGCCTGCGGCGATTCCCAGTGAACTGCCGGTCATCTCCTTGTAACGTTTTCTTCCGATTATGAAGCGCGATATTTCAGCCACTTCGTCCAGCCGGTAGTCTGTCAGTTCCTCTCTGTATCCGTCGTGCAGTTTCAGTGCCGGAATTATCTCCCTTCTGTTCAGCAGGAGTCTCATGTATCCAAACATTTTTCCGTTGTAGAAGATTCCGAAGTGGACCGCGGAGTCGCTGTCGTAAATGTCGCTCTCCCCTCTGTTTTCGTACTTATCCTCATCTACGTATCCGTACTCCTCACAGTACACTTCGTACCTGAGTTCGCTGATCTCTCTCTCGAAACGTGACCACTCGATTTCTGCAAGAACGAAAGTTTTGTTTTTTATAGTTCTTATGTGCATTTCTTTCTCCTTTTTTAAATTTATTTAGAAGTATAAAATTTTTGATTGAAATCGAGTTCCATCGCAAAGGGGAACTCCTCGTAACTGTAAATGGAAACAGGACAATCCGAAGGTGTGTACCTGAAAAGTGAGTTGTGAAAGCGGCTCCTGAGTTCATCTGTCAGAACCACTCCCTTCTGCAGCTGAATTGCCAGTTCCGGCTCGCCCTCATTCTCCAGGATGCGAAAGTAGCCGGTTGTTGCAGCTGCCGCTATGTGGTCTTCGTACAATCCCTCCTTTATATCTTCCGATATGAAAAGGCCTCTTTTTGTCTCTTTTGCTGAGTGTGTTCTTCCCATGAGGGCGCAGAGAGGCAGTTTGAGGGAGGGGATGAGCTCAGTCGATTCGCATATTTCTAGGGAGCGGACAAGATCGTGATAGGAGAAGAGGTTACCTCTGTCGTGAGAGTTGTATCTCATGAAAGGGGTCATTATCTCTTTTGACAGCATTGAGATGATAAGTTCATCCTTTTCGTTCTTTTCAAGATGGATCCTTGTTGGATAGTAGTGAAACAGAATGGGAACGGCGCCCCGGCTCCTCCTGTCGATACGCTGTCTGAGAAGGTTGTTTCTTGTGAGATTTCTCCTGATGCGGATGGTTTCCCTCGTTTCGTGAAAGAGGTTGAGCCCGAGTTCTGCAAGTCCCATGGTGGAGATGATGGATCTCTGTTCCCGGGTGCTGTCGATTTCGATCGAAGCTCTATCCGCCATGTAGCTTCTGAGCGATTCCGGTAGCCAGTCTCCACCTGTTATGAATGAGGTGTTGAGGCCCTTCCAGTCTATTTTCTGTTTGCACCCCTCCTCAATCAATCTTTTGAGGAAATGGGGGTCTCCGGCAATCAGCGTCTGTTCGTATCGAGGGCCGATTGTTTCAAGAAGCTTCAGGGCCATATCCCATCTTACGCCTGTTTCTGCCATTGGAAGTGATGTCTCCATGTGAATTCCCATTGGAAAACAGTTGATCAGAAAGGTGGGTGTCTTGTCCGTGTTGAAGAGCAGCTGCATGGAGGTGTCGATTGCATCCGCCATTGATCTGTACTCCTTTCGGGATGTTATGCCGAAGGAGAAAGTTCCGCTGAATCCCGAACTTGTCATGGCAAGCTTCATGTGGTCAAGGTTTCCGTCGATGCATAGCGAGGTAAGGGGGAATCTACCGAAAAGGGAAGATTTGTCAGTTTCAGGGATAACTTCCCGGAAAGTTTTGTAATCTGTGATCTTTGAAGGGTCGATTCCTCTCTCGTTGAGAATGACTCTGTAGGCCGGAACACGCTGTGCCGCCCGATGAAATGAGCTGATAAGTTTCTTTTCACCTATCTGCTCCAATCTGTATGGATCGATAGTTTTTAAAAGGTTTGCTATACGAATTCGCTTCTGTTTTTTTATATACACAAATGGATTGAGTGAAAAAATGGTGCAATGGTGCGCAAAATGTTTCATAATTATACTCCTATCCTATGTTGTGAAAAATATCCTGATACCGGTATCTATTTAATATCGCTTATTTATATTATAATCGGAAAAAACTTTAAAATAAAGTTTTAGTATTAAAAAATGTGGTGTAGCGAACGTTGATTAAATGAGGCTAATGAAGGTTAACGTATAAATTTAAGTGTGAAGAAGTGTTGGCGAGTCGAATGGTGCGAAGAGAGCGTTCTCGTTCATTTTCTTGACAACGGCACCATCCACGCTAAAAAGAAGAGAATCGATTGAGGAATAAATTTATGAACAACAGTAATAAAAACGCAAAACTCGGCGCCTTTCTGGGGGTGTACACTCCAACTATCCTGACAATATTGGGTGTCATAATGTACATGAGAAGCGGATGGCTCGTCGGTCATCTGGGGCTCTACAGATCAGTGCTGATAGTTGTTTTTGCTAATGTAATCACTCTGATAACCACTCTTTCCTTTTCTTCTGTGGCTACAAACATCCGCGTCGGAGTAGGTGGGGCTTACTACATTGTCTCCAGAAGTCTGGGACTTGAGATAGGCGGGGCCATCGGTCTGCCCCTTTTTCTCTCCCAGGCCTTCTCGATAACACTCTACTCATTCGGACTTGCCGAAGTACTTCATCTGGTTGTTCCCTGGATTCCGGTTCAAGCCGCCACCTTTGCCATAATCATCATTGTGGGCTGGCTTTCCTACAAAGGCGCCGAAACTGCTCTGAAAAGTCAGCTGCCACTCATGGCTCTTGTCGGAATTTCCATTTTCGCTCTTGCATATGGAGCATTTTCGATCTCCTCTGGAGCAGCGATCCCGGAGGGCGATGTCTCTGGAGAAGTTGGTTTCTGGGAGGGGTTCTCGGTTTTCTTTCCAGCGGTTACAGGTGTGATGGCTGGACTCGGACTTTCTGGAGATCTCAGGGAGCCACAGAAGGCTATTCCCAAGGGAGCGATTTCCGCAACATTGACGGGGTTCGTCATCTACCTCGCAATTCCGTTTCTCCTTCTCATGGGAGCCGATGTGGCAACGCTTCGAGGGGACACAATGGTGTGGTCTAAAATTGCTCCTTTGGGAGCACTGCTGGTTATTCCCGGCCTTCTCGGAGCCATATTCTCCTCTGCCGTCGGCAGCATGCTGGGTGCACCGAGAACCCTTGAAGCCCTTTCAGAAGATCACATTACAATTTCGTCGATACGAAAATTGGCGACAGGTGAAAAGGGCAAGAAAACCGGTTTTTTCTTTTCTATGGCAATAGCTCTCGGAGCGGTTTTTATCGGAGACCTCAACCACGTTGCTGCCGTTGTCACCATGTTCTTCCTTACCGTTTACGGGACGGTGAACATAGTTGCCGCTGTCGAATCCATCATAGAGGAGCCCAGCTGGCGCCCCCGCTTCCGAATGCCGTGGATCGTCTACCTTCTCGGCGGACTCGGTTGCATCTGCGTCATGTTTCTGATCAATCCTGCAGCCAGTATAATCGCCATCGTCATCGAGTTCATGCTCTATCTCCTCCTTATGAAAAGGGAACACACCTCCAAATGGGGAGACGCAAGAAGGGGAATCTACGAAGCACTCATAAAGAGAACTCTCAAAGCCCTGGAAAGACACCCTATGGGCAGCAGGAACTGGAGACCCCATTTACTTGTTTTTGTAAACAACCCTTCGGAAAGGCTCGATATCATACGGTTCGGCAACTGGTTCAGTCAGATGAGCGGCATCGTGACTGTCTCACAACTTGTGGTGGGAGATCTTCTCGACGAGAACCTGGATGTCGAGGGGCTGAGAAAGAGCATGAAGGATATTTTTGAGAAGGAGGGCCTTTCCCTCTTTCCCGAAGTGGATGTAGTCAAAAACTTTGTGGACGGAGTTACCGACGTTGCCCAGGCAAATGGAATGACAGCGATAGAGAGTAATACCATAATGATCTGCTGGCCCGACGAGCGGGAGAATATCGCCAACTTCCTTCGAGTCATGCGCCGTCTGGACCGAATCAAGAAGTCACTCATAATCGGAAAAATTCAGCCCCGCTACCTTTTTCCGAGGGAGGGAGTTAAGAGAACCATCCACGTATGGTGGGGAGGACTCCAGCGAAACGGTGACCTCATGCTCCTTCTGGCTCACCTTCTCACCAGAAATCCGGCCTGGAGAAATGCAGAAATAAAGGTTCTCAGTATCGCCTCCAACGAGATGGCCAGGGATAAGACTGAGAGTACTCTCAGGTCCATCATTCCCGAGACTAGGATAAAGGCGACTCCCGTTGTTCTTGTTAAGCCGCCAGATAAAACGGTTAAAGAGTTGATTCACGAGTGGAGCCGAGAGGCGGATGTTGTATTCTTCGGACTCAACACACCCGATTATGGCAAGGAAGAGGACTACACAAAGCAGCTTGAGGAGCTCGCCGGAGAGCTCCCGTGCGTCTTTTTTGTAAAAAATTCCAGCCTCTTCGTAGGAGGACTTCTTGAATCAGACGGTGAGGCCGTGAAGGTTCTCTGATTCATGGAAATCAAATCTCATATGTTTTCTATCTCCATTTTGTTTACAGCACGAAAGTGGTTTGATCTTTCTTAGAAACATGGTGCGCCACATCCTTTGCTGAAAACAGTGAGAGGAAATTTCATGCCCAAATCATCAGAGCTTGAAATCTTTTATACACCTGTTTTTCCCTGATTCAATGAATGGTTCGGCTGCAAAATTCTTGTCGGTATGAATCCGGTGGCTGTTAAAGGGTGAAAATAGATAGCCCGGACAGCGAAGCCGTTAACTGATGTGGAAAACTTTTTTGTGAGTTCTCCATTTCTTCATTTAGATCAGAGAAAATATTTAGATTGAAAGAGATTCTGAATTTTTTCAAATGTTCACATCTTATATCTGGAGATTTTTAGTAGCAGAAAAAGATATCTTCCTTCTCCAACTCTCTCTATCGAGAAGATAAAAGTTCGGAATGATAAGGGGCATGGAATGCTGGTGAAAAGAAATGTTAATGTGCGAAATTCTTTTCCTTTGAAGCGATGAGATGAGGGCAGCATCCTTTTTTCTGGAAATTCCTGACTCTACGGATAGAATCACATAAAAACTTTTTCGGGAGGTTCCAATGAACTATACATCGATTCCGAGATTCATCGGATCAAAAGAGGCAATCGACAGCGCGAAAGTTGTTGTGGCGGGAATTCCATATGACGGGACATCCAGTTTCCGTTCCGGATCCAGGTTCGGACCTAGAGAGATGAGATCCTATTCAGAGGAGGGTATTGAGGAATTCTCATTCTACTTCGGAAAAGGACTTGATGAATTTCCCTTCTTCGATGCCGGGGACATGGAGATGATGGTCGGAAATCCTGAGATGATGGTCAGAGATACAAAGGAGACGGCTCTTCATCTGATGGATGGAAAGAGGAGACTTGTTGGAATCGGAGGGGAACATCTCGTAACCTATCCTCTTTTTCTTGCGAATAGAGAGGTCCATGGAGATTTCACCATCCTTCATCTGGATGCCCATGCCGATCTGAGGGAAGGTTACGCCGGAGACGAACTCAGTCACGCCTCGGTGATGAATCTATGTCTCAAGGCTGGACTGAAGAAGCTTGTCCAGCTGGGGATAAGGAGCGGAACAAGGGAAGAGTACATGATGAGGAGAGATGACGAAAGGATTGTCCCCGCTCACTCCATCGAGGCTGCCGTGGACGCGATCATGCCTGGCGAGAAGATATATCTCTCTCTCGATGTGGACTACTTCGATCCCGGATTCTTTCCCGGAACCGGAACTCCGGAAGCGGGAGGAGCCTCATTCAATGACTACATTACGCTTCTTCGTTCTCTTATGGACAAGTCCGTAAAGATCGTAGGTGCAGACATCGTGGAACTTTCACCAGACATCGATCCGGCGAGATCTTCAACAATTTTCGCCGCAAAACTTCTTCGTGAAACTCTCATCACTATGGGCCTCTGCTGGTGATCGGCGACGGAGTCAGGAGCGGTTTTTTTGTCGAACCCTGCGGTAAAAGAGGTTTCGATGAAATTTCAGGAAAGCTTTTGAAGAGATTCAACCTGTCGGAAATTTTCAGGCTGAAGCAGGTTCATGGTGCCGAGATTCTGATAAATTCAAGCGGCGAAGCCGACGGTATAATCGTGACGGGCGAGGGTTGTTGCGGGACAGTGCTGACGGCCGACTGTTTCCCCGTTGCCCTTTACGATCCGGATCGTCCTGTCGCGGGACTTTTTCACTGCGGCTGGCGTGGTCTTGTCAAAGGAATTCTTGAAAAGGGAATAGATCTGCTTTATCAGAACGGAGCCGTAAACCTGAGGGCCGCAATCTATCCCGGAATAGGATCCTGCTGTTTTGAGATAACATCTGAACTTTTTGAGACATTCAACAAGGCTTCGGTGCCTATTGAAGATAGGTTTGGGAAATATTTTGCCGATCTCAAGGTTGTTGTTGAGGGACGGCTGAGAGCTCGGAACATTCCGTTCGACGACTTCTGGAGGTGCACGGCCTGCGGAGGGCTCTACTCATATCGGCGGACGAAGGATACGAGACGACATCTGACATTTGTCTGTAATCCTTAAGTGTTTTGTTGCCTTTTCGGAAGATTGGAAAGTCTTTTCTTACTGTTTCTCTGGAGGGGAGGTATTTCTTTTTTGTGAATCCGGATGGTTGATTTCGGTCTTTTTCTTATGTAAAATTCAGGTGTTCTGTTCGGGAGAAGATTAAGTGTGAAAACTACTTTTTATCCTCGACCGCCTTTTCTGCAAGATACTCTTCAAGGAAAAAGGAGTTGCCTGTTCTGGCACTCTCCTCTAGCGCTAGCTGTCGGGATCTGGAGTCTTCGGTGAAAGATTCAGCGATATCGTAGGGTGGTGTCCAGAGCCTCTCGTAGGTGAACTGCAGTGGATCGACTGCCTTTCTGTTCTTGAATACTGTGAAGTGAAGGTGCGTGCTTGTCGAACGGCCTGAATTTCCCGCGGCTCCGATACGATCTCCCATTTTTACCGAACTTCCTCTTCGAATGTAGATGTTGTTGAGATGGGCGTAGAGGGTTCTGAGTCCGTCTTTGTGTTGAATGATTATCGTTTTTCCGTAGTTACCTTTTCTTCCGGTGAAGATCACTTTACCTTCCTGTGCCGCATGAACCGGAGCTCCACGCTTGGCGATGATGTCGATTCCGTTGTGCCGTCTTCTTCTTCTGGTAAACGGATCTCTCCTCCATCCGAACATTGATGTTATTCGGCCGTAGTCGATGGGGACACGGAAAAAACCGGAGGGAGACATCAGCATCTCTCCATCAGCCGTAAAGTAGTCACCGTAATAGAAATCTCTGTATGAGGTGAGTGTGAAATTTCCCAGTGTTTCACTTTTTACAGAAAATCCGAGAATTCCGTAGGGATGGACGAGTATGTCTTCGTCGTACTTGCCTTTTACGAGAAAAGAAATGGAATCGCCTGGGGCGAGTTTGTCCAGAAGTGCCCAGTCCCAGACCAGACGTTTTTTTGCAAGCTCATGGAACTGGGGAAAATCATCCTTGAATGATTTTGAAACTGTGAAATTCTGGATGAGGGAGTTGACAGTCAGAATGATGGGTTTTTCCCGTTTTTCAAATTCGTTCCCCCGTCTGATGAAGCTGATCTTTTTCCCGAAGGAGCGGTTTCTGTAGTGGTGAAGGTTGAAGCTTATGATCCTGCCGGATTTTTTTTCAACCGTAAAAACGTCCTCCCCGGCAAACCTTTTCAGGCCGGCCCTCTTTCGAAAGAGATCCTTTGCTTTTGTCCAAGATTCGCTGCCTATTTTTTCGGCAAAAAGATCTTCGTATTTTCCTTTCGGAACAGAAAGATACGTGAATTCACTCTCTTCGAGGGGTGGGCCGGGATTGTACTCCAGGGTGATTTTGACTTTTACTTCTCTGGTGTTTCTAAGGTGGAACCCGGTGCCGATTACGGCGATAATTGATACGGAAATGAAGAAAAGCCACTTTTTCAAATAATTACCTCTCAAAATCAAACGCTATTTTATGGAAAAAAGATGGAAAGTCAATAGTAGCGGGAAGCTCACGAAATCATAAAAATGATTCAATACGTATGCGGAATGGTTTGACACTCGAGCTGTCGGGTGATAGAAGATGATGCATGTCGGTTGACAGGGAGGGGGTAAATATTTATCCATACCTCCCCTAAGAGCTTTAAAAAGAATAGGTGGAGGGGAAGATGTTTCAAATGTTTGAAAGAATGGGGATTGGGAGAAAGTTGATCCTTGGCCTTGTTGCCATCCTGCTTCTTACTTCAATTCTGGGGATCATGAGTGTCAGCGGAATTGGGAAGATTGTCCACTACGTTGGAATCGGGGACGATCAGAATCGGATTGTTAAGTTTGCTAAAGATCTGAGAATTGTTGAGAAAAATTACATCGCCAGGGATCAGGAGAGCTACATTCCCAAGATGGAAGAGATGCTCGGCAAGATGAAAAAGCAGGTGACGGAGACAGGTGCCTCGGTAAAGAATGCAAAAGAGCATGAACTCATGGAGCGGATCGAAAAAGAAATCGAGAACTACAGAAAAGCTTTTGAAAGTTACGTAGATCTGAATCAGGCTTCCAAAAATGCTCTGCAGGGAATGATCGACAGTGCGAGAGGCATGCAGAAACAGGCAATGGATCTGAGGACCGATCAGAAAAACCAGATGAAAAGTAATTTCTCCAGATCCCGGGTGGACAAGGCTGACGATGCAAACAGGCTTTTAAGATTTGTCAATGAGATAAGGATCATTGAGAAAAATTACATTCACAGGCAGCATGATAAGTATGTATCCGCTCTCTCCGGCACATTCGAAAGTGCAAGGGAACAAATCCTTAAAACAAGGAGTAAAATGAAGAGGCAGATCAATGTGGATCAGATGAACGCAATGATGAGTGCCTTGAACGGATATCGCAAGGCTTTCGAGGAATTCGATCGTCTGAATCGAGAGAAAAAGAGAAAGGAAGAGCTTATGGTAGCGGCGGCAAGAGATCTTGTGACCCAGGCGGAAGAGGCGAGGAAGATTGCCAAAGAGGAGATGCATGCGACTGAAGGGTCTACGGAAAACCTGATAATAGGATTCGCCCTCATGGCTATCCTTCTGGGTGTTTTCGTTGCCTTCCTTGTTAACAGGAGTGTAAACACCGGTATTTCCCAGACATTGAATCAGGTCAACGAACTTGTTCAATCTGTAAATGATGGGAAACTTGACATGAGGGGCAATCCTGATGATGTAGGAATCGATTTCAGGGAGATTGTGGAGGGGTTTAACGCCGTTGTCGATGCGTTTGCCGCTCCATTCAACGTTATGGCCGAATATGTCGACAGAATATCCAAAGGGGATATCCCTCCCAAGATCACAGATGAGTACCGTGGTGATTTCAATGAGATAAAAAATAACCTGAACAACAATATCGATGTGATATCCCGTTTTGTTGACGATCTGGGCGTTCTGATGAAGGCAGTTGAAAATGGGAAACTTGATGTGCGGGCGGAAAGTGAAAACTTCAACGGAGTCTGGCACAAAATGATGGCCGGAACTAATGAAATCGTCGACAGCTTTATGAAACCGTTCAAAGTTGCTGCAGAGTATGTCGATAGAATCTCAAGGGGCGATATGTCTAGCATGATCGAAGAGGAGTACAAGGGGGATTTCAACGATCTTAAGAACAGCATAAACCAGCTTATCACCATCAACGTCAGCATACTCGGCGGTTTGAAAAGAGTTGTTGAAAATATCAACGACGGTAAACTTGACGACAGGGGTGATTCGAAGAAATTCGAAGGTGAGTGGAAAAACCTCGTGGAGGGAATCAATCAGTTGATTGATGCCCTGGTAGGGCCGATCAATGTCACCGCCGAATATATCGATCGGATATCCAGGGGGGACATTCCTCCGAAAATTGAGGATGATTACAGAGGGGACTTCAACGAGATCAAAAACAACCTGAACGGCTGCATCCACACCATGAACACGCTTCTGGAGAGAACGGAGGGGCTCATAGGGGAGGTAAGGCACGGAAAGCTCAACTCCAAAACGTCGCTGGACGGTGCTTCGGGAAGCTGGAAAAAGCTGCTGGGAGAAATGAACAGCCTTGTCGGGACTTTTGTTTCCCATCTGGACAATATTCCCCTTCCTATACTCATCATGAACAGAGAAATGGAAGTTATCTATTCTAATGATGCAGGCGGACAGGTTGCGGGCCTATCCGGAAAACAGTTGCTGGGCAAGAAGTGTTACAGCATTTTCAAGACCGAAGACTGCAATACCGAAAGGTGTGCCACATCAAAGGCAATGGCTACCGGACAGATTTTCAGCGGTGAAACCGTCGCAAATCCCAACGGAGAGAAGATAGAGGCCAACTATTCAGCCACACCGATAAGGGGTGAGAATGGAGAAGTGGTTGCCGGTCTGGAAATCATTATCGACCAGACGGAACAGAAAAGGATGCAGCAGGAGGTGACGGAAAAAATGAGCTTGGTCGAGGCTGCCCAGCAGAAGTCACTGAAAATTGCAGCCTATCAGAAGGAGGAAATCGAGAAGGTCACAAACGTCCTTCGTTCCATGTCTGTCGGTGATCTTACTTCCGACTATTCGGTGGCTCCCGCCGACAACGACACCAGGGAGGTTTATGAAAACTTTGTAATGATCCAGGATAATCTTGGAACAACTCTAAACTCTCTTAACGAGACGCTTTATCAGGTAAACCAGGCTGTTGATCAGGTTGCCGAGGGTGCAAAGCAGGTTTCCAATGCCAGCCAGAGTCTCTCCCAGGGTGCGACTCAATCGGCGAGTTCTCTTGAGGAGATTTCAAGCTCCATGCAGGAGATAGGCTCACAGACGAAGCAAAATGCCGAAAATGCTCAGAAGGCAAACGAGCTGTCTGCCAAGGCCAGGGCTGAGGCGGAAAACGGCAACAGCCAGATGATGGAACTTGTCAGCGCCATGGATCAGATCAATGAATCGAGTCAGAATATCTCCAAGATCATCAAGGTCATAGATGAGATCGCGTTCCAGACCAACCTGCTGGCCCTCAATGCCGCGGTGGAGGCTGCACGTGCCGGTCGTCACGGCAAGGGATTCGCTGTCGTTGCCGAGGAGGTGAGGAGTCTTGCTGAGAGAAGCGCCAAGGCCGCCAAGGAGACCGCAGAAATGATTGAAGGCGCCGTGAAGAAGGCTGATAACGGAGCGAAGATTGCAGGAAAAACATCAGAGGTCCTTTCGGAAATTGTGGAAGGTTCGACGGGAGTTACCGATATCGTGGGCGAGATATCGACGGCCAGCAGCGAGCAGGCTCACGGAATAGGACAGATTAACTCCGGACTTGCCCAGATAGACTCGGTTACCCAGCAGAATACAGCAAGTGCGGAAGAGAGTGCGGCGGCATCGGAAGAGCTTTCCAGCCAGGCTAACCAGCTGAAGGGAATGATTGCAAAGTTCCGTCTGAAAGATAGCGGAATGGCTGTACCTATGGTCGACAGAAGAGGATCTCAAACTGAAAGGAGAAGGAGCGATGATTTTTTTCTTGAAGCAACAGTACCTCCTTCGGGAGACATGAGAAAAAAAGGTAATGATCGCAGGGGTTCGGAAAAATCATCGATGGCGTTCATAGATCCGAGCGATGTAATTCAACTGGATGATGATGATTTCGGAAGATATTGATTAATTTCGGATTTGTAAGTTCGGTGTGTACTGTCCCTGAATTCTTTCACAATAAGAGAATCATATATTACTTTCATAAAAGTTGATCCGTGATCAGCCTGAGAGCTTTTTACAGTTCTCTTCTTCGTTGGATTATGGTTCTAATCTGTTTTAATCTTTGGAGTTCGTGAAATGATTTTCCCCGAGGTGTAGTCGTGATCGAATTATGATTTGAAAGGGTGATTTACCTAGGACTTTAAATCGATGATTTTAGCTTTCGCTTTCGCTGTACCCCTGGTTTTAAAGAGAAATCCGATTCCGATCAGTATGAACGGAATCGAAAGATACTGTCCCATTGTGAGGAAGGAGTGCAGAGTCTGGTACTCTTTAACGAACTCCACAAGGAATCTGAAAGAGAAGTACATGACGAGAAATACTCCGGCCATTTTGCCCGGCTTGATCTCCTTCTCCTTCTTATCCAGGTATATGAGTGTAAAGAGTACTATGAGTCCACCGAGAGCTTCGTAGAGCTGGGACGGATGTCTGAGTTTGTCGTCGTAGCGCAGGAATCTCACTGCCCAGGGAACGGTTGTAACTCTTCCTACGATCTCGCTGTTGAAAAAGTTTCCTAGACGGACAAATGTTGCGCCTACGGCTGCGGCAAAAACGATTGCATCGCCGAGTATCATGAAGGGAACTTTCTTTGCCTTTGAAAATATGAGAAGTACCGTGAAAAGGCCGAGTGTGGCTCCGTGGCTGGCGATTCCGCCTTTATATACCTTGAGTATTTCAAGAGGATGGGAGAGATAGAAGTCCGGTTCGTAGAAAAGGCAGTGAACAAGTCTTGCGCCGATTACAACGCCGAGAACGCCCCACATGAGGAAGCTCTCGGAGAGTTCCTTTGAGTAGCCTGTTTTCTGCATTCTCTTCTGGAAAAGATGGTACCCCAAAAGAAGGGTGCAGCCGAAAAGAATTCCGTAGTAGCGTAGCTGAAGTGGCCCGAGTTTGAGAATAGTCGGGTCGATGTTCCAAACAAATCCGTCCATAGTATCTCCTAGTTTAATGGTTCTACGGAGAAAAAGAATTCTCCCTTAAGGTTAAGCCTGAATCGTCCCGAGGGAACCTCGGAGGCAGGGTATATGGTGTAAAATGACTTTATTCCGAGCTGGAAATCGAGTTCCTTAATGGCTCTCTGAAGGATTTTCTTGCCGTCGTAGGTGTACTGCAGTTTGAACAGGCTGCCTTCTGTGAAGCCCTCATCGTTGCTGAAGTCACCTATCCAGTAATCCGGGTTCGGATTCTCGTCTGGGTACTGGAAGTAGTCATTCTTGTCGGAGATCGCTTTTGCCAGAAGCTGGGACTTGATTTCAACATTGCTGCCTTTTTCGAAACCTTCGGCAGCCTCGACTATCTTCAGTTCAAGCTTGTTGATCGTTGCGGAGGAAATTTTATCCTTGTGCTTTACGTAGTCCTGAAGGTCCTCTTCCTCGGAAAGTTTTATCTCTATGTCGTCGCTTTCATGTTCGATGAATAGGTAGGGTTTCTCTCCTTTTTTGTCAGGACAGTAGCTCTTTATTCCCTTTATCTCCATTCTTACACTGGAAAACTCGAAGACACTGTTTCCGGAAAAATCACATATGGAAAGTTCTACGCCGACTTCCTTGCTTGAGGTGCTTCCGTCGGGTGCTGTAATTGCAGCACTGGCAGAGAGAACGACGTCCTCTCCGTTGATAAGTTGCAGGAATTTGTGAATCGAAAGGGCATCGAAGGATATTTCCACACCGGAGCCTTCCGGAAGGTTGGAAAGTTCCTCGCTCTTCATAACCTCTTCCTTCACCTGTGATTCCGTCTCTTTGCCGATTGCCTGATCGACAAGGGCCATGGCCTCATCCACGTCTATCACCATCTCCTCCGACTCGCCCTCCTCGAAAGGGTAAGAGACCGTCAGGTCGATCAGAAGGATCTCCGAACAGGCAAGGATCAGTGAACCTAAAACAAAGAGAGGTAAAAGTTTGCGAATCTTAATTGACTTCATCTCCTCCTCCATATTTCATCAGGTAATCTTCCATAAACTTATCTAGAAGCTCGTCGCCGTTGAGTACGGCTTCAGCATTGCCCGTTTCGTGGTCGGTACGGTGATCCTTGACCATCTTGTAGGGATGGAGAACGTATGAGCGAATCTGGCTGCCGAAGTTTATACCCATCTTCATTTTCTCCTTTTCCTCAACATCCTCCATCTTCTTTTTCAACTCGAGTTCGTAGAGCTTTGATTTGAGGATCTTCATCGCCGTTGCCCTGTTTTTGTGCTGGGAACGTTCGCTCTGGCACTGTGCGATGGTGTTTGTCGGAATGTGGGTGATTCTTACCGCAGAGTCGGTTGTGTTTACATGCTGTCCGCCGGCTCCGCTTGCTCGGAATGTGTCTATCTTAAGATCACTCTCATCGATATCAATATCTATGGAGTCGTCGACTTCCGGTGTCACAAAGACGGAACAGAAAGATGTATGTCTCCTCTTGTTTGAGTCAAAAGGTGATATTCGTACAAGACGGTGAACTCCCGATTCAGCTTTGAGGTAGCCGTATGCGTAGTCTCCCTGGATTATGAGTGTGACGCTTTTTATTCCCGCTGCGTCATCCCCGGTAACCCGATCGGCAACCTCTATGGTGAATCCCCGCCTTTCAGCCCAGCGGGTGTACATCCTGGAGAGCATTACTGCCCAGTCCTGGGATTCCCTTCCTCCGGCGCCGGCATTGAGGTTTATGATGGCGTTGTTTGGATCCATCTTTCCTCCCAGCATCTTCTGAAACTCCAGGTCGGTTATTGATCTGTCCAGTGAGGATGAGATCTGTTCAAGCTCCTCGTCAATGACTTCGCCTTCTTTCAGAAAGTCGACGAGAACGGAGAGTTCATCGATCTGTTCCATGAGAGTTTCAAATGGTTTCAGGCTGTTTTCGAGCCGCCTCTTTTCACGGTTTAGAGAAGCCATTCTTTCGGCATCTCCCCACACCTCCGGTGAGTTTATTTCGGATTCAAGAGTTTCAAGACGTTCCCTCTTGTTGTCGAGGTCGAGGCTTACACGAAGTGAATCTATCTTCTCCCTGTACTGTGCAAGTTCGTGTTGAGCATCTTTTACACTTATTGGCATATGCTACTCCCAGTTAAGTTTCTCAATATTAATCATAGCTCCGAAATGGTGAATAAGGTTAGTGGTGTATTTGTTCCAGCGTTCCTCACCCTTCTGTTGTATCAACTTTTGGACAATGAGGTGGTAGGCTCTCTTGAAGCTGAGGGGGCGGCGATATGCGAATCCAGATACCTCGAGAAGCGTATGGTAACCCTCTGCATCCCTGAACGGTCCGAGGATGTCACCGAGCCTTGCATTCAGTACCTCCTCTTTCCATGCCGGATCCATTACGTCGCTGCTGAAAAGCCCCCAATCTCCGTTGTTGTTCGCCAGCTGCCTGTCGTCGGAGAACCTTGTTGAGAGCATGTCGATTCGCCCCTCTCCCTTTTCCAGCATTCTTTGCAGTTTTACTGCAGTACGGGAATCCTTCACCCGGAGGGCGTAGATCCTGAACAGCTTGTCTCGAACAAATTCGTTCTTATTCTCCATGTAGTACTTTTTTATCCTCTCCTCGGAGAGAGAGTAAATATTTTGCCACGCACGTTTTTTCATTGATTCGATAATGAGGCTTTTTTTGTACTTTTCCACCTTTTCCGAAATTTCAGGAAGGTACTCCACTCCCTCCATTTTACCCCGGTTGTACATAATCTCGTCGGTAACCCAGCTGTAGAGAAACCTCTTCCTCATATCGCTGCTGTCTCCGTACCCTTTCTCGTGAATCCATTTGGTATAGCGAGTTTTGAACTGATCAACCGTAACTTTTTCTCCCTTAAGGATGAAAACCGGTTCATTTTTTTCCACCTGTCGACATGCGGAAAAAAAGAGTGTTACGAGTAGAAGGGCTGTTAAAGATTTCATCAAAAATTCCTCCGGCCAGAAATTTTACTCAAAAGGGGTGTCTTTCTCAAGAATTTTATCGTACCATCCTCTACCTGTTCGATATCTCACAGAAAAGAAAAATAAATAAATTTATAATGTTGATTTTTATTTTTCATATTGTAATAATAATCGTAAAGAGCGAAATCAAAACATAGATGGACAGCATTAGGAGAATGCAATGTATGATTTTTTGAAGGAACTCGGAATTAAAGAAGTAAACTACGGTGCAACAAACGGATCGAGCAACGGATGGATAAAGACAACCGGAAAAGAGCTGGTAAGTTATTCTCCGATTGACGGTAAACCCATTGCAAAGGTTATCCAGGCGACTGCAGAAGAGTATCACCAGATAGTCGGACAGGCAGAGGAGGCTTTTAAAAGCTGGCGCATGGTCCCCGGTCCGATCAGAGGTCAGATTGTAAGGGAGATAGGAGAGGCACTCCGTCGATATAAGGAGCCTCTCGGTGCGTTGGTTACCCTCGAAATGGGTAAGATAAAGGCTGAAGGGCAAGGTGAGATTCAGGAAATGATCGACATCGCCGACTTTGCCGTAGGTCAGAGTCGTATGATGTACGGACTCTCCATGCACAGTGAACGTCCCCTTCACCGAATGATGGAGCAGTGGCACCCCTTCGGAATTTGCGGAATCATAACTGCGTTCAACTTTCCCGTAGCCGTATGGAGTTGGAATGCCCTTCTTGCTGCCGTGTGCGGAGACGTCAACCTGCTCAAGCCCAGCTCGAAGACTCCGCTCACTTCAATTGCCATCCACAATATAATTGCCCCGATTGTCGACAAACACAACATTCCAGGCGTGTTTAACCTCGTAATCGGAAGCGGCAGAGAGGTTGGTGAAGCTATGGTCAACGACAAGAGAATTCCTCTTATCAGTGCCACCGGATCCACACGCATGGGTAAAAGAATCGGAAAGACGGTCGGTGAACGCCTCGGAAGATGCATCCTCGAACTAGGTGGAAACAACGCCATAATCGTCTGTGAAGATGCCGATATCGATATGGCGCTCAGAGCCACACTCTTCGGTGCCGTCGGAACATCGGGCCAGCGATGTACATCCACAAGAAGAATCATAATTCACAAGTCGATCAAGGAAAAATTCGTGAACAGCCTCGTAAATGCATACAGACAGGTTCCGATCGGAAATCCCCTGGAAGAGGGAATCCTTATGGGGCCGGTAATTGACGAGGGTGCAATCGACGACTTGATGAACGCCATAAGTAAGGCGAAAGAGGAGGGAGGCAAGCTCCTTTGCGGCGGTAAGCGTCGCACCGTTGAAGGTCTGGAGGGAGGCTTCTATGTAGAACCGGCCATCATGGAAGTTGAAAACCACTACCAGATTGTTCAGGACGAAACATTTGCTCCGCTTCTCTACATTATTGAGTACGATGATATAGAACATGCGATAGAACTTCACAACGACGTTCCCCAGGGACTAAGTTCAGCCATATTCACTAAAAATCTCCACTACGAAAATCTTTTCCTCTCCCACAGGGGTTCAGACTGCGGTATCGCCAACGTAAACATCGGAACCTCAGGAGCCGAGATCGGCGGAGCTTTTGGTGGCGAAAAAGAGACCGGCGGTGGCCGTGAATCGGGAAGCGATGCGTGGAAGGCCTACATGAGACGCCAGACAAACACCCTTAACTGGGGAAGAGAACTTCCCTTGGCCCAGGGAATAAAGTTCGAGATCTGACATAACCGACATCCTGACGGATAATTTCCAAGGGATAAATTCAATTTTTTACAGGTTGAAACCCCCGAAGTTCTGCTTCGGGGGTTTCTTGTTTCAATGCCTTGAATAGTTAGAGCGCCTCGGACCGCCTCAATTTACAAATCATCAGCTTCGAGCCTTTTTATCCGTTCCTCTGTCGATGGATGACTTCGGATGTAGTGGAAAATTGGTGGTTCATGAAACCTGAACAGCAGACGTCCCGACTGCATTCTCTGGTAGGCTTCAATTTTTTTTAGTGCCGAAATGAGGGGTGCAGCCGAACCGGTTACACTTGCCGACATCTGGTCCGCCTCGAACTCTCTGGCTCTGGAGAGGGACATGCGCAGAAGAAAGGAGAGAAGGGGCGCAAAGACGAGAATCAAGATCGGGAAAATGGGAATTGCCATCTCTGATGCAAGGAAGAGAGGTATGTAAAGCAGGAGAAGAACCTGTCCGGTAAGAGAAAGGAGTGATGTGATTCTTGCAACAGTTGCCGCCAGGGACTGAACGAACAGATCCCCATTGGCAATATGACTCATTTCGTGGGCAAGGACGCTCTTGATCTCTTCCGGTGACAAGATCCTGATAATTGTGTCGGTAAGGGCTATTACAGCCCTGCTTTTTTTTCCTGCAGTAAATGCTGCCGGTGCGGGGTTCTCGATGAGAAAAAGCGAGGGTGCGTCATCTATTCCGACCTCGGCTGAAACGTTTCTGAGAATCCTGTGGAGAAGGGGTGATTCCTCAGGAGGAATCGATCTCCCTCCTCTGATCCGCATTGTGTATTCGGGATCAATAAGCAGTGTTGACGAGAATAGAAAGAGAGTGAGACTTGATACGACAATGATTCCTTCGAATCCGAAGAGCACCATGCCGAGAAGTGCGGATAGCAGGAGCATGCTTGTTACGATGATCAGTGCCTCCGTGCCGTCAACGATTCTTCTTTTAAGACTCTTTTTTACCACTTTAGCCCCTCTATGCGATTTCTTCCGCTTCTTTTTGCAAGATAGAGAAGATCATCTGCTTTTTTCACGAGCTCTCCCATTGATTCACCGCAGTACTCTCTGACTCCGCCGCTGATGGTAATCCTGCGCATAATACGTTCGAACTCCAGCTGCTCAATTCCCTTGCGTATACGCTCTGCAGTGATGAATGCGGTTTGAATGTCCGTTTCCGGGAATATGATGAGAAACTCCTCTCCCCCGTATCTGCCCACAATGTCGGTGTTCCTTACGGTTCTTCTGAGAAGATTGCTTATCGAAACAAGCACTCTGTCTCCTTCCAGATGTCCGTAGGTGTCGTTCACCTCCTTGAAGAAGTCTATGTCAAGCATAAGGATGGAGAGTTGATGGGCGTAACGCTGAGCTCTCTCTATTTCTCCGTCCAGTTTTTCAAATATTGTGTTGTGGTTGAAAAAACCGGTAAGACTGTCACGCATTGCCTTTTCCCTCAGACCTCTTAGATACCTGTAGTGAATCACTCCGTCGTTGATGGCAGCGGCCATGACCGATGTGGCGCAGGGCTTGAGAAGAAAGCGGAAAACATGTCCGCGGTTGACGGACTCCACCGCCGTGTCCATATCTGCATTGCCTGTGAGGGCTATTCTTGCTGTGTTGGGGGCGATCTCCTTGAGATGTTCGAAAAATTCTATGCCGTCCATTACCGGCATCCGGATGTCGCAGACGATGACTGCGTATTCTATACCCCTTCCTATGAGAAGAAAAGCCTCCCTGCCGCTGAGGGCAGTGTGTACATCGAACAGTTTTCTCAGTTGTCGTTTAATGGATGAGAGGATGTTCTGTTCGTCATCAATAAAGAGGACTCTCGGCAGAATCTTTTTATGGCTGCTCATGGCCATCTCCATTTAAATAGAGAGTGTCTTTGGGTGATTTTACCAGAATCAGAATGTTGATTTTTGTCCGAATTAACGTTGTTGCAGCTTTGACTGGATTGAAAAAACGGAGTGTTTCAAAAGGCTGAAAATGAAAAGATGTCTCTAACTCTTTGATTTTGAAGGAAGATTTGATGTGGTGTGTAATAAAATTTTTTGGTGTTTTTATCTGTTTTTGCGGTCTCATTCCGTGGTTCCCACCCCCGGACGAAGAAATTTGCTATACAGAAATTATATCAGATTGTATTAAAGAAGTGTAGGTTAGTGACATCCGCCGCAGCAGGAACATTCGTGTTTGTCGGGTTCGATGTTCTCTTCAATGAGCTCGATCTCGAAAACGAGAGTCTTTCCTGCGAGAGGGTGGTTGGCGTCAAGCTTGATGGATTCATCAAGAATTTCAGCTACCATTACCGGAATGGTGTGTCCCTCGTTGTTTGTGAGGTGAAGAGGCATTCCGATCTCAACTTCCATTCCTTCGGGAAGGGATGACTTGGGCATTTCTATCATGTTCTCTGCAGACTGCTCTCCGTATCCCTCTTCCGGTGAAATTGTTACGGTCTTCTTTTCGTTGATTTCCATTCCGAGGATTGCATTTTCAAAACCTGGAATTACCATTCCTTCACCGATAGTAACCTTGAGAGGCTCTCTCTCGACTGATGAATCGAATATATCTCCGTTTTCGAATTTACCTGTGTAGTGTACCTTTACGGTATCGCCGTTTTTTACAGTCATTTCAAACTCCTTAAAAAAAATAACATAGACAGGGCATAATACATGTGTGGTATTTAAAAGCAACCTCTTTCTTCGGATACGAAAAATGAAAATGCATGTTGTTTCAGTGGATTTTTGTATAACGCTTTGATAACAAATGGGAATTGGCGGGTTTTTTCGGTTTTTGAATTTCAAGGGTCGTTTTAAAATGATATTTTTTTGGGAAACTCCCGAATCAAATTTTTTTATGGAAAAGAAACTCTTTTCAGGTGATTTCCAACGGAGGATTGGAGCCGAACCAATGTCGATTCAGAGATGATTTGGAGAGACTGGATCGAACGAGTGTGAATTTTCCACTGTCATAATCTGTTTGTGTTGAAAAAATCCCCGATTTCCTTGGGGATAGCTTTCGAGGGACGCACGTTCGGCAAGCTCTCCTCAGGAAGGGCTTTCAGAAATTCCCGTCCGTAGCTTTTACCTATGACTCGCCTGTCGAGAACAGTGATGGTTCCTCTGTCGCTTTTTGTGCGAATCAGTCTGCCTATTCCCTGTTTGAATTTTATAATCGCATTGGGGAGTGTGAAGAGTGTGAATCCGCTCTTGCCTGTCCTTTTCTCAAGAAGATCGACGTAACGCTTGATGAAAGGGTGGCTTGGGAAACGAAAGGGAAGCCTGAATAGAATGAGATTCCTGAGGGTATCGCCCTTGAGGTCAATTCCCTCCCAGAACAGATCTGTCGCGAGAAGAGAGCTTTGGTGATCGTCCCTGAACATTTTAATCAGCGCCTGTGCAGGTCTTTCTCCCTGGCAGAAAACGGGTCTGGAGAAACCTGTGAAACTTTCTCTTGCTTTTTCCCTGTGCCGAATGGATGTGAACAGAAGAAGGGCCCCTCCGTCCGATGCCGATATCAGTTTCTTGCTCAGATCGAGGGTTTCTGTTTCGAAGTGCGGACTGTTGGGATCCGGAATATCTGCGGGTATGAAAATTCTGAGATTGCTTTTGTAGTCGAAGCATCCGGGAAGCTGCAACAGCTTTATATCCCGCGTTGTAAGATTTAGCCCGGATTCTCCAAGAAAGAAGGAGAATCCGTCGTCGCCTTTTCCCGTCGAGAGGGTCGCTGAGGAGAAAACTATTGATTCCACCTTGTCATATATGTTCCTGGCCAGTATCTGCTGGATTTGGAGGGGGGTGATGGTGAATTTGAAAATTCCCCGTCTTCCCCTTTCACCCCAGAAAACGGAGTTTTCGGAGCTCTTTTCACCGAAAAAACGGTTGAGAAAATCGTTTATGGAGTGGAGTCTTGAGAGCATTCCGTTGAGATCTACAAGATACGAGTTAAAAAGCTCGTCCTCTTTTGTTCGAAGCATCGGATCATCCTGGATAAGATCCTTGATTTTTTTACTCACAGGAGAGAGGGCTGAAGAGAGTTCATCCAGAAATCTTGTCACTCGTTCGAATACGTTAAAAATTCTCTGTCTCTTTTCAAAGGGATCCAGCTGGAGCGTAGACTCCTTCTCCTCCTCAAGAAGTTCTTTCAGTTCGGTAAGTATCGAATGCTGATAGAGGGGAATGAATGCGGCAATGGATCTCATCTGGTTTTCGAGCTGTTCTATGATCTTCTTATCCCGGAGAAGATCCAGAAGACGGATGAGGATTCCTTTGGATTTTTCGTGGTTGAAAAGCCTTTTCAGGATGAAAGAGATGGCGTATGTCGAAACCGTTTCACCGAGAAAACTGATCGCCGATTTGAAGAGGTTGTGGGCCTCATCCACCACTAGCATCTGGAAGGCGGGAAGGATTCCGGATTTGTCGTCCTCCTCCTTGAGGGATACGTCCGCCATGAGAAGGTGGTGGTTTATGAGAATAACGTGAGCCGAATTTGCCCGTCTTCTGGAACGGTAGAAAAAACAGTTTTCGTAGCGGCGGCAGCGTGCCCTTTCGCAGCTGTGTTCGTCGCAGTTGATCTCCGCCCATACCTCTCCCCCTAGAGCCGTGTTCATGGAGCTTCGGCTTCCGTCGTGAGGAAGATTAATCCACTGATCGATCTCTTCGATGGTTTCGGAATGGTCCACCTTTTCCACAATTGCTGTCTGCATGTTGTTTCTTCTGAAAAGATCGTAACGACGAAGGCAGATGTAGTTGCCCCGGCCCTTCAGAAGTACCGCCCGGATTTCCGGAATGTCGAGATGCTCTTTCAGAAAGGGGATGTCCTTTTCGATAAGCTGCTCCTCGAGAGCTATTGTGGAGGTGCTTACGACAACCTTCTTTTCAGGATTGTTTCTGACGAAAAGAAGTGCCGGAATGAGGTACGCAAAGCTTTTGCCTGTTCCGGTTCCCGCTTCCACAGCCACAAGAGAACTGCGGTTTATCGCATCTGTAACAGCCTCGGCCATGGATCTTTGGGGGTCTCGGTGTTCGTAGGCGGGATAACTCTGTTGAAGAATACCTCCTTCACGAAGAATTTCACCGATTTCGTCCATCTCAACGGGAACAGCCTCTCCCTTTTCCGGAGGCAACCACTTGACTATGGGAAATACCCTTGAGACGGTGTTGTCCACAATGTATGAACCGATTCCTTTTTCTGCTGCATAGGATGATAGAGATATGTCTGCGTCGGAAGGACGAATATTTCCGGTAGGGTGGTTGTGAATCAGTACATCTCCGGGAGATGCCGCCTTTACAACGCCGGGAACAGAGTAGCTGTTTCCCATTGCGGCGAGTTTTACATCGAAGACGAGGCCGCCCTCCGTAGTCCTGCCGATGGCAAGTATCTCGTTTCCTTCATTTTGTTGAATAAGGTGAGAGAGAAGAGAGACGGCCTCTGGAAGAAAGAACTCTTCCGGGTTAAAACCCATAGATATCAGTTGTTGATCCTGGAAACAAGATCCTTTCCGGCCTTGAAGAAGGGAAGTCTCTTGTTCTCGATTCTTATCTTCTCTCCGGTTTTCGGATTGCGTCCTTCGTAAGCACCATAGTGTCTTATCACGAAGCTTCCGAATCCGCGGATCTCGATACGCTCCTCCTGGATCATGGCGCTTATCATCGCATCAACCATCAGGTTGACAAACTGCTCTGAACTTCTTTTGGAAAGACCGGCTTTCTCGGCAATCTCGCTAATAAGGTCAGACTTGTTCATGCTCTACCTCCTCATATCAATCAGTCAAATTAACAAGTTAAGCATACTACTTTTATCTATATTTTTGCATTAATCAAGTATTTCTTCTAGTCGGTGTCTGTTTTGCTGCGCTTTGTCTCATCCTTCGCAAGAAGAAGAAGGCTGTAGAGAACTCCTCTGTTAGAGATGAAGTAGAACCTGTCGCCGTCGGCTGCAATCGACCCGGAGACTCCGTCCGGTATTGAGAAACTGAATCGCAACTCTTTGAGATCGCGATCCATTATGTATATGTTTCCTTCCTGCTCGGCTGCCATTGCAAAACGGTCTCCCCTTGAGAGGGTGGAGACGAATCGTTCTGTTTCAAGAGCTGTTCGGAGGATGTCGCCCGACTCGGAAATTATCACTACTCCGCCTTCACCGTAGCCCACAACCTCTCCCTTGGAAAGAAGTTCCAGACGCATGTTACCCATTCCCTTCTTCTCAATGGTTTTTCCGGAGAGTACTATGCCCCCACGTTCACCGTTAGAGAAGAGCAGGTGGTCGCTCATCGGAAGCATTGAGAATATGTCGTAGAACTCCCGCTTTTCCATGTAGCTGGAAAAACCGGCGGTTTTGAACCTGTAGAAGGGTACGAGCTCTTCTGCTCCGGCGCGATTGATTCTGTGTATAAAGTATACGATGGTTCCGTTGGAGAAACCGACCGCAAGTTTGTCATCCACCACTTTCGGTGACGAGAGTCTGGCATAGGAAATCTCGTTTTTGATGTAGGAGACATAGTTGGCCTTTACAGTTCCCTTTTCCATATCCACAAGATAGATGGAGTTGTCCGAGAACTGGGCAACCAGGTCTGACTTCCACATTACCGGTTCCGAAATGACGGGAGCCTTTCCCTTTACCTCCCATATTACGGAGAGTTTGCTGTCCAGCAGAAAAAGGGAGTTTCCTGCGGCGACTACGATTTTCTCACCCACAGCAACAGGCGGAAGGGTGATCTCACGACCGAGTCGGACAGAGCGGATCTTTTTTCCTGTCTTGGAAAAAGCCATCACACGGCCGTCGCGGGTCGTCACAAGGAGTTTTTCGCCGAAAAGGAGAACGCCACCCGTCTCCCGGTAAGAGAGAGCGGACTTATTCTTCTTGAGGGGGACAGCCCATTCTATAAGCGCAGTTTGGGCAAAGATGGTCCCGGCCGAAAGAAGAATAAAAAGGGAAATAAGAACTCTAATCATGTTTTGTCAGCTCTTTGTATTAAGATTTTTTTTGTGGAAGCTTCTGTTTTACCTGAAAGGTAAGTAGGCTTTTCGGATACTCCTTCGTGAGTTTCTGGAAATATTCGACAGCTCTCTCTTTCTTTCCTTCCTTCTCGTAGCTGAGTCCTATGTAGTAGAGTGCGTAGTCTTTGTATACATCTCCGGAAACCTCTTTAAGATAACGGTTCCAGACGGAAATTGCCTTTTCGTAGTCGTTTCTGTCGAAGAAGCAGAAGGCTTCGCCCTCATATGCGCCGAATTTCATCTCTCCGGCGATGTTGGATGACTTCTGAACAGATCTGAAAATGTCGGCAGCCTTTCCGTACTCCTTGAGACGGTAGTGAGCCTTTGCTATGAAAAAGGATGAAACATCACCCATCGTGGAACCCTTGAGGTCAGATTCCGCCTTCTCGAAATCCTCCTTTGCCTTCAGGAACTTTTCACGCTCGTCCTTGAATGTACCGTTTTCCCCAGTAGTCTCGTACCATGTCTTCATGGCGTTTGAGAAGAGAATCGATGAGTCGCCCTTTGCCTCCTGCATGCTTCTGGATGCAAAGAGAATGACGCTAACGATAACGATGACACCAACTATTGAACCGATGATGAAGTATGGGTGTTCCACAATTTCATCAAGAAGCTTTTTGCCTCCAATCTGAAACGCGTCTTCAGAAGGTTCCTGAGTGCTGGTTGTATCTTCCTGAGTTTCCTGTTTTTTTGGTTTGATTTTTCGAGCTCCTCTAAGCTTTGAATAGGCCATATCTTCCTCCTTGTCACATGTATATTCAAACAGAAAAAAACAATCCACGTATTTATAATTAAACTCATGAAGAAAGTCAATAAATTAGATTCTAAAGTATCCTTTTTTAAAATTTGACAACTTGGGGTTAATGGCTTATAAGAACTGGGATCTTCAGGGAGAAATTCATGGCCCATATCATATTAGCCCCGGAACTTGAAAGACTTGTCAGGGAAGCCGACGACGACACACTTCGTGAGTTTTTCTCCGACTACCACCCCAAACAGGCAGCCCTGTTCATTGAGGATCTCAGCGTTTCGGACATTTGGTACATTCTTTCGCTGCTAGAAGCCAACCTCAGAGCCGGTATATTCAGCTATTTCGAGTGGGAAAGGCAGCTGGAGCTCCTCCGAGAGGGTAGGGAGGTGTGGATTAAATCCCTTCTCGATGATCTCTCCTCAGACGACAGGGCAGACCTGTTCAAAAGGCTTGATGACAAAAGTTATCATCGCTTTATGGCTCTTCTCCCGAAGGAGGACAGGAGGGATGTCGAGCGTCTCGTCTCCTATGAAGAGGGAACCGCCGGTGCGGTAATGAGCACCGACTTTGCCTACTGCTACGTTGAACAGAGTGTCGAGACACTTCTGCTGAAACTGCGGAAGGAGGGGCCCTCAAAGGAAACCATCTACTACATCTACGTTGTTGATAGTGCCCTGAGTCTGAAAGGTCTTGTTTCTCTTAAGGATCTGGTTCT
The DNA here is from genome assembly GCA_942492635.1 of uncultured bacterium. GTDB lineage: Bacteria > UBP6 > UBA1177 > UBA1177 > CALOFP01 > CALOFP01. The sequence continues at coordinate 898,281 of CALOFP010000001.1, read as the reverse complement.
TTCAGAGCCAGAAATGAAGATCGGAGAGATAATGCACGAGGATATCATCTCGGGAAATGTGACTGATGATCAGGAGGATATTGCCGGCAAGATTGAGGAGTACGACATCATAGCCCTTCCCATAGTGGATAACTCCGGCAGACTAGTAGGAATAGTAACCCATGATGACGTTATGGATATCCTTGTGGAGGAGCAGACCGAGGATGTGGAACGAATGATGGCAATCACTGGAGATGTGGAATCCAGAGACTATCTGGATGTTCCTGTCTTTACCCATTTTCGAAAGAGGGTGCCCTGGGTGATTGGACTCTTTCTTGTTGGAAACCTTTCTGCATTTGTTGTAGGACACTTTGAGGATGTGTTGAACAGAGTGGTTGTTCTTGCTTTTTTCTTTCCCCTTCTAATGGGGACCGGAGGAAACACCGGTGCCCAATCCGCCTCTGTTGTACTTCGTTCTCTGACTCTGAAGGAGGTTGATGAGAAGGATTTTCTTAAGGTGCTCCGCAAGGAGTTTATGGTAGCTCTGATTATTGCTCTCATCCTGTTTTCCTTTATTTTTCTGAGGGTCTACCTTGTCGGTAACGAAGGGGCCGACGTGCTGCATTTCAAGACGGCCCTGGCAATAGCACTCGCCCTTGGCGCCCAGGTGATCACCTCCACTCTCATAGGAGCTTTCCTTCCCCTCGCCGCTATAAAGGCGAAGCTGGATCCGGCCGTTGTCGCAATGCCCGCGATCACCACGATAGTTGATATAACCGGCCTTCTTATCTACTTTCAGATAGCGAAGGCCGTTCTGGCTATATGAGCGGTTTTATCCCGTTTCCTGGTTTTGTTGTGAGGCTTGGGCCTGTTTCCGGGAACCTTCTTGTAGCCTATCGAGCTCTAAGGTTCCGAAAAGTTGCAGTATATATTTTCATGGATGAATTTTTTCCTCCGGACCGGAAGATATACTGTGCGGAGCGCAAAGAAACGGTTGTTTTCGTAAAATATTCACGAGGGTTTCATGGTTGACAGGTATAGGGAGAGGGTCAGAATTGATGGTGGCGGGAGTCATGACGCAACGGGAGAACTCTTCTATGGGGTGGATATGGAGAGTCGATCTCCGGTTCTGATAAAGGTTTTCCATTTGAAAAACGCCGTTGATCTCTCTGAATTTGTCGTCTCAGCCCCTCTGGATGGCGTCGACTCTCCACTCTGGTGGGAGACCGGAGAGGGAAACATCGTACGCTCTGTAATCCGATTCTCCAGGGGAACTCGAGCAGACGAAATTGTACACGGCGTAACTCATTCGACGGATGAAATTTTGGATATCGTTATTCGTGCAGGAGTTTTCATTCGTAGACTTCATAGAAGAGGGTACCTGTTGGGGGAGTTCAGCCCGAAAAATATAATTGTTGGGGCTGAGGGGGTTACCATTCGAGATTTTGGATTAGGTTCGATTCTTTCCCATAAAAACGGGAATCTGATTCTGGACGAACATGATCAGGAGTCGCCCTTTCTTGCTCCCGAAACTCTCCACGATGGTGTTGTCGTTGAGAGTTCCGATACATACTCGCTGGGAGTGGTGCTTTTCGTACTTCTCGGAGGTGACATCCACGAGGTTGTTCCCGGTATGCCGATCGTACGTTTTCCTGAAAATTTCGACTACAAACTGAAAATTCTGGTGGAGAGAATGACAGCCCCGGACTGCTCTGTGAGACCTTCAACAGAAGCGGCCGTCAGGAGACTGAAGCTCTATAGGAGGGGAAGAGGAAGGAATATTGCTGGAACCATACTGCCCTTGCTTGTCATCGTTTTTGTTCTGGTTGTTTCGATTCATGTAAAAAGGGAACGTATTTTGGATAAGAAGACGCTGGGGGACAAACCCATTCTGGAGAAACTTGTCGAAGGTATTGGTAAGGAGGTAGCTCTTCCTGGAAATGAATTTTACGGAGACAATAATCTTTCCCGGCCCGTGAAGGTAAGCGTGCGTGTTCATGGCGGGGTTCTTACCCTTCTTGAGAGTTTCAGTGTTGATGGGAAGGTCTACGAACGAGGTTATTTTGACCCCGTTTTCGACGAGAGTTGGATCAAAACCTACACCTTTCACTCCATGGGAAAGGTCTACAGCGTCAGGGGCGTCATGAAGAGCGGCGGATCCGAACTCACCCTCTACTACCTGTCATTTCAGTGATATCTTTTGATAAAGCTTTCAATAGAAAAAAACAAAAACTTGAAAATCTCTTAAAATTATATTAAATATTGTCTGGCGTGTTTTTTAACGAAAATTAGGAGGAGACCGTGAAAAAGTTGCTGATATTAATTTCCCTTTTGCTCCTTGTGTCTACGGCCTTCGGAGGAAAGATCCTTCTATCGGATCCATACGTGAAGGGTATTGACGACGAGGATGCGAAAACGTTTGTAAAGGCCCTGGAGAAAATCTACGACGCCAAGTTTAATCATATAAAGATGCGAAAGATAAAGGGATCTGTACGCAAGAAACTGAAAAGATGCAGTTTCGATGAGGCCTGCTGGAGTGAAAAACTCTCGGGCAAGGTGGATTACGTTGCCGTCTACTCGATAGAAGAGAACGAAGATGTCGAGATAGAGGTCAAAAGCTTCATCGTAAGCGTGGAGGACGAAGAGGTCGTCGACAAGAAAAAAGTTGTTTTTGATGATATGGATGAAATTACCGCAGCATCCCTCTGGAAGAGGGTTGTCAAGGGATCCCTTTCCGATATTTCCGGAAAGATAAAAGGATCAAGCGCTCGGGAGAAGAGACTTGAGAGACGCAGATCGCTTGAGAAGAAAAGAGAGGCCGAACGCAGAAGAAAAAGGGCTCTGGCTGAGAAGAAGCGCCGGGAAGAGGAACTTGAGAGAAGACGTCTTGAGAAGGAACGAGAAAAACTGGAAGGAGAGAAAAGACATAGAGAGAGAGAACGTCGTAGATCTGCCAAGAGCAGGAAGGAGAAACTCAAGAAAAACGGACGCACTCTTAAAAAGGGAAGGGAGCTCGTCATAGAAATGTGCAGTGGGGGAGATTATACAAAGGCTGTAAAGTCCATCGTGAAACTTGGGAAACTTAAGTGTGAGTGTGAAGAGGATGCCAAGGTTCTTGCACTCAAGACACAGCTTCTTAACTTCAATAAGATCAGAAGCAAGATCATCAAGGGTGTAAAGCTTCTAAATTCCCATATGATCCTTGATAACCTTGAGGCTGCAAAGGCACTTGATCAGGAGATCGTCGAAGATGGTACCGAGTTCTCACAGAAGATAGACAAGGTTTACGCAATAGGTTACTACGCCAGAGGGCTTGAAATGGAAAAAGAGGAGCGCTATCTGGAGGCCAAGGAAAGCTATGAGAAGTGTGTCGAAAAGGACGAGAACAAGAAAGAGTGTAATGAGTGGCTGGAAAGCCGAGAGAAACTCGTAAAGAAGCTGTACGACAAATCCAAGGTTGTAAGAAATTTCAATCCGACCAAGGCTAAGAATCTTCTAAGAAGCGTCAAGAAGCTTGTTACAGCAGAGAACAAGTACTACAAACTTGCCGAGAAGGCCCTCGAGGAGATGGACAACTGATCCAGTTTCACGCTATTCGATAGTTTTCAAATTTCAAAAGAGTGTCAATGAAAAAGCTGATTATCCTGATGGTTCGTTTGCTTGTGTCTGCAGCGACTGTTCTTGTTTTCGGATGTGATGATAATTCCCCACATGAAGTTCAATTCTGCAGGGGAAGTTGTGAAGTTACACTTCACGCTCCAAGGTTTGCAAGGGTGGCGGTGGGCCCGGCGGGCAGATGGTTTGTGATCAAAAGGAACGGGAAGGTTTCTCTACCCTTCATCTATCCGGGGGCGGTGCCCCTCGCCTGCAGAGAGGAGGGAAGGGTTGTCCTCACCAAGGAATCCATGTTTGAGGGGACCCGAATCACATTGTACCGTTCGGGAAAAAAGCGAAAGGAATGGAAGCTGGGAGAAGAGGTCAGACATGTTCGTGCAGCCGCTCTAACTTCGAAGGAGGTTTATCTTCTTGCCGATGCCGTATCAAGAGAGTCCGGAAAAATATACACTCTTCTTCTTCGATCCGGAGATGGCGATGAGGAATTCACATCCTTTCTGCTCGGCAGGGTAAATCTTGACGAAAAAGGAAGGTACGAAGAGGTGCCCGTATCTCTTTCCGAAATCGAAGATGAGATATTCATCTCTACGGCAGAACAGATAAAGGATTTCAGGAAACTAAACGTCTACCGATTTGACCACGAAACCGCACTACTTCACTCTTCAGACAGTTACTTTCCTCTTTCCGGAGGGGAGGTGAACGCCTCCTACTTTCCGGGTAGTCTCCTTCTTGTCTTCAATGGAGGTAACCTATTCTTCCAGCGGGATGGGGCACTTCCTCGAACTGTCTTGTCTGGGGAAGAGATTCTCTTTTTCAGGGATGGGGATGGTTTTTACGCATTTCGTCTTTCCGAAGAAGCAGGAATAGGCACTCTTTCCAGGATAAAAGAGATAACGGACAGATAAGCCGGCTCTCTTTTAAGGTGAGTGACAGCGTCATGGAGTAACCTTTAGAAAGGATTGCTTTCATGGAGGCGTAACAGGATTCTCTTCCTTCAATTTTGCTGTACAGTTCTAGATCGGCATAGGTTGGGTTTTAAAAACGCATTCTGCAACCAGTGATGAACGAAAAACCGATAGGTTTTTTGCAAAAGATGTTTTCTGAATTCGGGAAAAAAGAGGGACCCTTCAGGGAAGAATTTTAAGGATCAAAACCAGCAAGGCAGAAATTGCAACGGCCTTTATCAGTGATTTGTAGATCGTATTTTCAAAATCATCAGATCGCAGACGCTTGACGATTACGGTAAGCAGTGTGGTAATCGGTATCAGGGCAACCAAGAATTCCTGAAGGAACAGGAATATTCCTATAGAGAGTAGTGTGACAGATATGTGGATCGATATGATTCCTCTTAAAGAGATAATGTCTGTAATAACTTTTCTTCCAGCCAGCTTGTCTCCTTCAATATCGCTGAGGTCCTTGAGAAGCGTCACTCCGGAGGCAAACAGTACAAAAGAGAGTGAAAAGGGAAAGAGTTCGGGTTTCCCGGTAATGAAAAGAGGGTGGGCTATACCCCAGCCGGTAATGAAAGCTGAAACTACAGGGATTTTCTTGAGCGCCAGAGGCGGAAGAGAGTATGCCAGGCCGAAGAAGACCACAAGCAGCGCAAGAAACAGATCTTTCCCCTGGAAAATAACGACGGTTCCGATAATTGAAACGAGCGTTAGAAATCCCAGGTAAATCCATGACTGGAAAAGAGTTATTTTTCCGGAAGGGAGAGGTCTGTGAGGATTGTTGATACGGTCCTCCGGCAGGTCGGTGATGGAGTTGAGTGTGTATACGAAGTTGTACAGTACCAGTGAGATAAAGGCCGATTTTATGAAAATTGGAAGGCCAAGGGTGTGGTAGCTGAGAAAGTGACCTGAGATCGACGCGAGAAATGTGATCAGAGCCACATCTCCACGGTAAAGGGAAAGAAAAGCCTTTAATCTATTCACGATAACCCCCTGGTATTCGATTGATCTTGATAGACAGACCAATTATTTGTATAATTGCCAATGTGTCAAGAATAAAACATTGAAATGGTGTATCGAATGTTAGACTACTTGAAATCCTTTTCGTTTCAGCGAAAATTCACTTTGTCCTTTGTTTTCTTTGTGTTGATAGTTTTATCAAGAATCTTCGTAGAAACCACCGTAATGGCAAAGAGAATGTATCTTGGATACTACGTGGTTTTTCACCATTTTAACTGGTATCTTTTTGTGCTCTTTTACTATCTTCTTTGCGCAAGATACATACTTCGCATGAGGAACTCTGCGATGGCCTGTCTGCCGCTGGGAGCCGTTCTTGTTTATATCCCCATGCTCTACGGTTTGTTTGCCGGAACAAAAATGCAGCTTGAGTATCTTTCGGGCTCGTCTTTTTCACAAATTCTCTACCATATGGCGACACTTATGTACTTTCATCCGGAAAATCATCCTTTCTTTTTGGAGCTGCTTGTACTCATGGGGCTTTTCGCCGGAGCCTCATATACCTTTTCAAAGAGTGTTTGGAGAACCGCTCTCAATCTCATGTTCGGTTTTTATGGGAGTATGATTGTTGCCGGGGTACATCTTTTCGGAGTGGCTCCCGCTACGAAGGCGTTTATAAAGATACCGACGCTTTTCAAGAATCATCAGCTGATGGCTCTAATCTACTTTTGTCTAGCCTTTGGAACAATGTCGATTACGCTTCTTCCCGAAATAAAAAAGATTACTGAAGAAAGCGGAGGTGTTAAAAAATATCTGAAAAAGCTGATTGTTGGAGGGATTGCATATGAAATGGTTTTGCCTGTTCTCTTCTCCTTCAACTACCGAAAGAGCTTGACTGTATGGGATGGAGTTCTTCTGTTTTTCCCGTACGCTTCAATTTTCTCGTTTCTCTATCTTGTTAAAAAAGGTGTGTTGAATGAATACGGTAACCTGCTGTTCTGCTTCCTGGCTCTGAATGGCGCTTTAATTCTCTTTCCTCTCTTTTTTGCTTTTTACCACATTCCATAATGAGGCAGTTTTAGAATCAGAAGAGTCGTCTGACGTATGTCGTTGTAAAATTGATTTCGAAACAAGTAGATAGTTTATGTTGATGCTTGGGATTGGGGCTGAATACAGAGGGTTGCTTGATTTCCGTTGAAAGGAAACATCGATTCTTTCAGTTGCCGAAACGAGTGAAGGCCGGGATAACTGCAACACATAAGAAATCCGCTACCGCTGCTTCCTTTCGGACCTGACGGGGTTTACGGCTCTTATTGTACAGCTCCCGGCCATAAAAAAATGGCGGAGAGGGAGGGATTCGAACCCTCGGTAGCGGTTTTGCCACTACACACGATTTCCAATCGTGCTCCTTCGGCCAGCTCGGACACCTCTCCAATGAAAGTTGACAAGTATCGGAAAAAATGGCGGAGAGAGAGGGATTCGAACCCCCGGTACCCGGAGGGCACACTTGATTTCGAGTCAAGCTCCTTCGACCAGCTCGGACATCTCTCCCTTTAACATCTCTTTTTCTCTCTTCTGTTTAGCTCTAATCTCTCTGAAGAAACTTTTCAGCATCTGCGAACACTCTTCCTGAAGAATGTTTTCTTCATACTCAGCTCTGTGATTGAGTCGTTCGTCTGAGAGAATATTATAAAGAGAAACTACCGCACCCCCTTTTGGGTCCCTCGTGCCGAAGTATACTTTCCTAATTCTGGATTGAATGATTGCTCCGCTGCACATAATGCATGGCTCGAGAGTGACGTAGAGGTCACAATCTTCAAGCCGCCAACTGTTCAATGTTACGGCCGCCTCCTCGATGGCAATCATTTCGGCGTGGGATGATGGAGAGTTCGTAATTTCTCTTCTGTTGAACCCTTTTCCGATAACCCTGTTTTCAAAGACCACAACGGCGCCTACAGGGACTTCACCCTCCGACGCAGCCTGCTCGGCAAGCCTGATGGCTTCCTGCATGAATTTAATCTTACTATCCATAAATAAAAAAGATGGCGTGCCCAGGAGGAGTCGAACCCCCAACCTCTTGGTCCGTAGCCAAACGCTCTATCCAATTGAGCTATGGGCACGCATGGCGGAGAAGGAGGGATTCGAACCCTCGGTAGGGGGATTAACCCTACACTCGCTTAGCAGGCGAGCACCTTCGGCCTCTCGGTCACCTCTCCAAGTGCATAAAAATTTCTGGCGGAGGAGGTAGGATTCGAACCCACGGACGCTCGCACGTCAACGGTTTTCAAGACCGCCGCCTTCGACCTCTCGGCCACTCCTCCATAAAAAATCAAACATCAACGAGCAAGCTCCATTTATATTCACGAAAATTATCCCTTTGTCAACAAAAATTCTGAAAAAAATCTAATCGGCTTGAAAAATCTCATCTTTTCTTGATTATTGGGGGTAATGCGAATACTATTACCACGAAAAAATGTAGGCAGGTAATGTAATGATTTCTTCTAAAATGAAATTGCTTTTCTTTATTTTTGTTTTTGTATCACTTTCATGTGTCCGGCAGGCACACACTCCCACTACAGGATACGGTGAATTTGAATCTACCATGGACAGGGTCTCTGTTCTCGTAAAAGAAGAGAGATATTCCGGAGCGGAGAGCTACATCCGGAGGATGCTGGCTCTCAAATGGCGACGAGACCAGAGGGACGAGCTGCTCTTCCACCTTGGCCTTTCCCTTCACAGGCAGGGACTTTTTGAAAAGGCGGCAAACGTCCTCGTCCGAATTACTGAACCACCGGTCGCGGAGAAGGCGAAACTCCTTCTCGCCGGTGTTTATTTCGATTCGAAGTCCTACGACAGGGTCATAGATGTCGCGCTCGGTATCTATCTGAAGCTGTCCGGGCAGGAAAAGGTGGAGGCGTCAAGGTTGATTCTCCTTTCCTACATATATAAGGGTGATCTCAATTCCGCAGGGAGATGGTACTCGCGTCTGAACAGCAGAAAGAGAGATCGCGTACGTACAGAGCTTGATGAGTACTTCATAAAAAATCCAAAGGCAGCATCATATTTCAATGAAGTTGATCCCGAAGGTGTGGAGAGTGAGGATGATGAGAAGGTTGTTGAACAGCTCGCCGTCTTCAACAGGGTTCCGGCATGGGATCAGGTGGCGGTTTTTCTTCTCGATGATCACAGGTATTCCAAGGTCAACGACCTCGTGAAGAACTTTTTTGACTGGTATCTCAAGGAGAAGGGGCTTGAGGTCAGCTACTTTGTCTACTCATCTGAAAACGATGTGGAGGAAGGGTTCAGGAAGGCGTCTGACAAGGGGTGCTTCGCCGTTGTCGGCCCACTGTTCTTCGAACAGTTTTCGGAGACGTTTAACCGTCTTTCCGAACTCTATGAGATGCCTGTCATTGCCTTTTCTCCTTATACTGGAAAGCCAGGGCCTCTCTTCTTCAATACCAAGATGACCAGGGTCGACGAGGTTGCACGGGTTGCAGAGTATTCCGTGAAAGAAGGGGCGAAACGATTCGCCCTCATATATCCGGATAGTTATGAGGGGAGACTCCTGCGGGATCGAAGCTGGACGGTTATCGAAAGGAACGGGGGCGTTGTTACTGAGGCTGTTCCCCTGAATCCCGGAGAGAAGGCTCTAATTGTGCCTATGAAATCTCTGTTCGGTGAGCAGGATGACTATGAAAGAGTGTTTAAGAAGTATAAGGGTGATCTTGAGGAGAAAGGTGTAAAGGGACTTGCATTGAAGCGGGCGCTTGAGCGTTTTGCAAAGAGTGCTCCGGCGAAAATCGATTTCGACACGATGGTGATTTTGGACAACCCGGATCGGGCCGCCTCGATAGTTTCCGTTCTTCTTCTCAATAACGTCGAGTTCAATTATCGCTCTCCCTATCTTCGAAGCAAGGTTCGTCAGAGGGAAGGAGAGCTGAGGGAGCTGGGGGCTGATTGGAAAATTCCCACAGTGCTTTTTGCTCCTCCTGCCAGTGTGAGGGCGGATAGTGATTTCTTGAACAGTGCGGGAGCCTTCATCGACGGAGCGGTTCTTTCTACGGGTAGAAGCGATCTTACATCGGGCAACAAGGCTCTTGATGAGCAGAAAAAACTTTTTAAGGTCAAGTTCAAGAGGGATCCTATTCCCATGGAGATATATCTGATGGATATGGCTCAGCTTCTCTTTCAGGGAAAGGAGGGCTCAGGTATGGGTAGTGTCGGTGATTTCAAGAGTTATTTTGAAAAGGGAGAGTTTGAATCTTTGGTTTCGGGAGGTGCGGTCAGGTTTAGGGATCATATGCTTACAGGAAATGAAGAGCTTCTTATTGGAGTGAGGGGCAAGGGATTTGTGCCCCAGTCTGAACTGGAACAGGAGAAAAAGGAGGGGAAGGGTGATTAGATTCATTCTTTCGATGTTTCACACATTTGTTTATATCTGTCTCGCTTATCTGACATATCCGGTTTACCGGTTTACAAAGGGGCGTTTCGGATACGCTTTTTACAGATCTTACGGCAGGTTCCTGCTTTTTCTGGGTGGTGTGAACGCAGAGGTTGAAGGGATTGAACACATCGATCCTGAAGAACGATATCTGGTGGTAAGCAACCATCAGAGTCTGTACGACATTCCGATACTTTTTGCACTGCTGCCTCTCAATTTGAGGCTTTTTGCAAAGATGGAGCTTGGAAAGGTTCCGGTTTTCGGGCCTATCCTGAAGTTTCATGAACATGTAATGGTCGACAGGAGAAACAAGAGGGACGCCGTTCGGTCTATCAAGCGGGCCGTCGCGATTGCAAAACGCTTTTCATTTGCAATCTTTCCCGAAGGAACGAGAAGTAAAGATGGGAAGGTGAATAAATTCAAGGTGGCGGGTCTGACAATCGGACTCAAAGCACAGGTTCCTATTCTCCCCGTAGCTATCAAGGGGAGCGGAACCATTCTTGCCGGGGGTAAAGGGAGGGTTAAAGCCGGAAAAATCGCTGTTAAAGTTTTTCCGCCTTTAGCTGTAGACAAGACGGAGGTGATGGATAGGAAGGAACTTGCTGAAGAGCTGGAGAATTCCATTCGATCCTTTGTTGAGTAGATATATACCAACCAAAGGAGGGCAAGATGACGACAAACAAGATCAAAGCTTCTGAAGTACATGAAATTCTCGGGCACTACATGCTTGCGGACGGATACAACATGGTGATCGATCCCGAGAAGAGCAGGGGCAGCTACATGTACGATGCAAAGAGCGGAAAGGAATATCTGGATTTCTTTTCCTTTTTCGCCTCAATGCCCCTCGGATTCAACCATCCCAGGATGAGAGATGAATCTTTCATCCGGGAGATCGGGGAGGTTGCCCTCCACAAAATTTCCAACAGCGATTTCTACACAACAACCTTTGCCCAGTTTGTGAAAACCATGGGAGAGGTGGCTATGCCCTCCTACATGAAAAAGATGTTTTTTGTCTCCGGTGGAGCTCTTGCCGTTGAAAATGCCCTCAAGGTAGCCTTCGACTGGAAGGTTCGAAAAAACATGGAGCGCGGGATTGAAGGAGAGAAAGGATCGAAGATAATTCATTTCAAGGAGGCTTTCCACGGCAGAACAGGCTACACCCTCAGCCTCACAAATACTTCGGATCCCAGAAAGTACATGTACTTTCCAAAATTTGACTGGCCTAGAGTTCTCAATCCGAAGGCGATATTTCCTCTTGAAGGAGAGAATCTCTCCAAAACTATCGAAATGGAAAATATCACGATTTCCCAGATTGAAGAAGCCGTTAGAAACAATCCAAACGACATCGCCGGTCTTGTGATTGAGCCGATTCAGGGTGAAGGCGGAGACAACCACTTCCGCATCGAGTTCATGAAAAAGCTTAGGGAACTTGCAGACAGACACGAATTTCTCCTTATTTTCGATGAGGTTCAGTCAGGTGGAGGAATCACCGGTCGCATGTGGGCCCATGAACACTACGGTGTGAAACCGGATCTGATCTGTTTCGGAAAGAAGTTCCAGACCTGCGGAATTATGGCCGGGGAGAGGGTTTTCGAAGTTAAAAACAACTGTTTTGAGGAGAGTTCCAGAATCAACTCAACATGGGGAGGAAACCTCGTCGATATGGTGAGGGTTACACGTTATCTCGAAATCATAAGGGATGAAAAGCTTGTAGAGAATGCCTTCGAAATGGGTGCCTATCTTCTCCATGGACTCCAGAAACTGAAGGAAGATTACGGAAAGATAGAGAATCTCAGAGGTAAGGGGCTCTTCGTGGCATTTGACATGGCGACAGCCGAGATGCGTGATCGCTTCCTCAAGATCTGTATGGAAGAGGAGAACATGATTATTCTTCCTTGCGGGAACCGTTCCGTTCGATTCAGGCCCTATCTAGACGTTAAGAAGGCCGATATAGAGGAGGGGCTTGAGAGAATGGCCAGAGCCCTCTCTAAATGTGAATAGTGTGTCCTGCCCCGATATTCTCTAAGAAATCATTCGCACCTGAATTCAAGCAAAAGCAAAAATAACTTTCTCAGGATAGCTTTGCGTTCTTGAAAAGCCATACAGTCGATATTTATCGATCAAATGCAGTTTTAAGATGGAGGGGCGGTTCGTTCTTTCACCATTCCTAGACTGTAATTTTTACTGTGGCGTTAATTGTAATTCGTACCGTATTGTACTCGATGGTGGACGGAAGCTGTCGAATGCGCTTCCTTGATCCTTGGAATCGACGATAGAAGAAAATGTCTTGATTGTTTCAATGTTCTTTAATTATCTGTAATGACTGACTAAAAGGAGGTCTGAATTTGAGTGGGTGAAATATCCGGAACTGTTGATCTGTTGCATCTTCCGTGTACTCTCGACAATTGAACTGGAGGGTAGAATAGTTTAATACGGAAGGTGGGCATTCGTTCAATTATCTTGTGTAAAAATTTGACTTGCCCTGTAAATTTGTGTAATTTGTTTTTCGATCCGGTAACAACGCCGGTTTTTATATACAACTTGGTGAAGGAGAGGCTGTAAGGCCTTGAAATAGTTTGGATAAGAAAGCTTTTCGTAAGGAAACGTCGGCGCGTAGGAGCGCTCTCTCAGCGGAGGAGGTCCGTCAAAAGAGTGCGGCTGTGGTTTCCCATATCAGAAAACTCACCGTCTATGAAAACTCCCATACCGTAGCCCTCTACAGTCCTTTCAGAAATGAGGTCGATCTGACAGTGCTTCTCGAAGATGAGGGAAAGCGGTTTCTGTTTCCGAAAGTCGTAAAGGGGACACGAAAGCTCGATTTTTATCACGTTTCAAGTCTGTCTCAATTCAGAAAGGGGGCTTACGGAATTCTGGAGCCTGAAGATTCTCTACCCAAAGTTTCAATTTCGGAAATTGATCTTTTTCTCGCTCCTGGAGTGGGATTTTCCGAAAAAGGTGAAAGAATAGGGTACGGCGGAGGCTACTATGACACAACTCTCTCATTCATGAGGGAGGGATCGACAGTCATTGGGGTATGCTTCGACGAGCAGATTCTTCCCTCGGGATTCTCCGACACCTGGGACCGGTATATGGATGGAGTTGTTGCCGATTCCGGATGTTTATTAATTTCTAGTCACAAGGAGTAAGCGTTGGAAATTATATCGATTGTAATGCTCTTTATAGGGCTTGTTTTTGGTGCTGTCTTCTGTTACGGCGCACTGAGACTCTTCTTCAGCAACAAGATGGAGAAGTGGCGCAAGGAGGCCGATGAGGCGCAGGGGCAGTCAGATAAGATCGTAAAGGAAGCGGAAATAAGGGCTCAGGAGATCGTTCTCGAAGGGCGCAAGGAGACGGAGAAGCAGAAGAGCGAGCTTTTAAGGGAGTTCAAGGATCGTGAACGCAGGCTCAACAAACGTGAGGAACAGCTGGCAAAGAAGGATGAGGCGTTTCTTTCCACCGAACGGGACCTTAAGATCCGTGACAAGAAGCTTGCCGATCTTGAAAAGTTTCTAGAGAAGAAAAACAGCCAGCTGGATGAGGAAGAGAAGAAGATAAAGACGGAGCTCGAGAGAATCGCGGAAATGACGCAGGAGGAGGCGATCGAAAGCCTTGTCCAGAAAGTCGAGGACGAAGCGAAACATCGAAGCGCCAAGAAACTCAAGATCATTGAGGAGAATCTCACCGAAGAGAGCGAGAAGATGGCCAAGCACCTCATTTCCAACGCCGTTCAGCGTTACGCAGGGGAGTACGTTGTGGAGAACACCGTTACAACTGTCAACCTGCCAAACGACGAGATGAAGGGGCGAATCATCGGACGTGAGGGAAGGAACATCAGGGCGATCGAAGCGATTACCGGTGTTGATCTCATCATCGACGACACGCCGGAGGCCGTCGTAATATCCGACTTTAATCCGGTCAGACGTGAGATTGCGAGTATCACACTTCACAAACTCATCTCCGACGGAAGAATTCATCCGGGACGAATCGAGGACGTGTTCAATCAGGCATCAAAAGAGGTGTGGAAGAGAATCAAGGAGGCCGGAGAGCAGGCCATGTTTGATCTTGGAATTCACAAGATGCATCCAGAACTTGTTCTTCTCATAGGACGTCTCCGCTACCGTACAAGCTACGGACAGAACGTCTGGAAACACTCTCTCGAATGTGCGTTCCTTTCCGGAATGATGGCATCCGAGCTTGGAGTGAGCGTTAAAAACGCAAGGCGTGCGGGTCTTCTTCACGATATCGGAAAGGCCGTGGATCATGAAATCGAGGGAAGCCACGCAAGCATAGGTGCCAAACTTGCCGAGAAATACGGAGAAAGTAAGAAAATCGTGCAGGCAATTGCCTCACACCATGCCGAAGTTAAACCTGAGACGGCACTTGATCTTATCGTACAGAGCTGCGATGCAATTTCCGGAGCCCGCCCGGGTGCGAGAAGGGAGATGCTCGAGAGCTACATTCAGCGTCTTACCGATCTTGAGAATATTGCGACTTCCTTTGAACAGGTTGACAAGAGTTTTGCAATTCAGGCAGGAAGGGAGCTTCGTGTAATCGTCGACACAAGCAAGGTGAAGGACGAGGATGCCTACCTTCTGGCCAACGACATTGCCAAGAAGGTTGAGGCTGAGCTCACATATCCGGGACAGATCAAGGTTGTGGTAATCAGAGAAACCCGCGTTGTTTCAATGGCTCAGTGATATATGGAAAAAGAGATACTCACGGTCGCACTTCTCGGCGACATCGTAGGCAGACCCGGTAGACGGCTTCTGCGTTCAATACTTCCCCGTTTCATTCAGGAAAAGGAGATAGACTTTGTCGTCGCCAACGGGGAGAATTCGTCCGGCGGAGTCGGCATAAAGAAGAACGCCATGGTGGATCTTCACGAAAGCGGGGTCGACGTTATTACAAGCGGAAACCATATCTGGAATAAGAAGGAGGCCGTTCCGCTTCTAAATGCGGAAGGAACCAAGCTTGTAAGACCCGCCAACTACCCGCAGCATCTTCCCGGCAAGGGCTCCGTTCTTGTCGAGAAGCACGGTGTGAAGGTGGGGGTGGTAAATCTTCAGGGACGTGTTTTCATGGATCCCATAGACAGTCCCTTTTCCGCCGTGGACAGGGAGATCGAGACTCTCCGCAGCGAAGGCGCGCAGATAATTCTAGTTGATTTTCACGCGGAGGCGACAGCCGAAAAGGAGGCCATGGGATTTCATCTTCTCGGAAAGGCGAGTCTTTTAGTGGGAACTCACACACATGTCCAGACTTCGGATGAAAGAATCTATCCCGAAGGTCTGGGATATATGACCGATCTGGGAAGATGCGGATCGTTCTTCTCCGTCTTGGGAGTAAAGCACGGGGACAGTCTGAGGGGATTTCTCACATCGATTCCCCAGCGCTACACTCCTGCCAGGGAGGATCTGGCTATGGAGGGATTGGTGGCGAAGATTGATGTACAGACGGGAAAAGTAATAGAATTGGAAAGATTCAGGAAGTTTATGGAGGATAGAGATGTCTAAGGAACGCATAAGCGAGGATATTAAGCTCCTTACCAAGGGTATTGTTGATTTTCAAACCAAGGCGGATATGGAGAAGAAGCTTGCCCGTTATTACGAAACGGGTGAACCTCTGATCATCAAGGCCGGATTTGATCCGACATCCGCGGATATCCACCTCGGACACACTGTGCTCATGAACAAAATGAGACAGTTCCAGGATCTCGGACATAGAGTTGTTTACGTTGTGGGGGACGCCACGGCGATGATCGGTGATCCGACAGGAAAATCCGCAACTAGAAAGGTTCTCACACGAGAGCAGATTCTTGAGAATGCAAAAACCTATGCGGACCAGGCTTTCAAGATACTCGATCCAGAGAAGACGGAGCTGGTATTCAACTCCAAGTGGCTTTTCGAACTCGGGTTCAAGGAGATGATAGATCTCGCTTCCAAGTACAACGTTGCCCGAATGCTCGAGAGGGACGACTTCAAGAAGCGTTTCAGAAACGGAGATTCGATTTCAGTTCACGAATTTCTCTACCCGCTTGTCCAGGGATACGATTCGGTTGCGCTCAAGGCTGATGTCGAGCTGGGAGGAACAGATCAGATATTCAATCTACTAGTTGCAAGAAAACTTCAGCAGGATTACGGACAGGAACCTCAGGTCGTAATGACCGTTCCGCTGCTCGTAGGTCTTGACGGAACAAACAAGATGAGCAAGTCCCTCAACAACTACATCGGAGTTACCGAGCATCCCGATACCATGTTCGCAAAGGTTATGTCCATATCCGATGAACTAATGTGGAACTACTACGAGCTTCTCACAAGCTTTTCCCCGGAGCAGATCTCATCGATGAAGACAGACAAGCATCCGAGGGACTGTAAAGTCGACCTTGCGCTCATCATCACCGAAAGGTACCACGGAAAAGAGAATGCTGAAGAGGCCAAGAAGAACTTCTACCGCGAAGTTCCATCAAATCTTGCCGAGTACGACTACGATCTTGAAAATGGTAATAGATTGATCGACGTAATCGCCGGCGTGGGAATGACAAAGTCCAAATCAGACGCCAGAAGAATGATCCAGCAGGGAGCGGTTGCAGTTGATTCCGAGAAAGTGACCGATATAGAAACCGAGATATCATCGACAGAACCGTTCATCCTAAAAGTCGGAAAGAAAAAGATCGGAAAAATAAATCCCAAATAATTTCCCCGAAATCAGCTCCTGAAATCATCACAAAAATAATATCCCGAAAGATTCGGCCGCTTAATTAATCAAATTAAAAATATCGGGGCCGAAGTAGCGGCTGTTATGAGCTGATTATTTTTTTTGATGTCGCTTTGGCGGCTATTTTCAACAAGATGCAAATAATTTATTCGTTCCAGCGGCTGAAGCTGTTAAGATATTTTGCTTCGTATTGGGAATTGAATCGGGATTTTTGTATTTGTAAAAATTGTGCGGGAAATGAACTCTCCCGAATGTTCGAGGTTATCGTTTCAAGCTTAAAGTGATGCCATGGCCCACCGGGAGAATGACACTATAGAGTCTTTCATCAGCAAAAACCATCCTGTTGTAGTCGTGAGTGTACAGTTTCAGGCTTTCCCTTACATCCTCCAGTGCCATGAAAAGTGTGTCGTCAGCTACAATGACCCCTCCCGGATTGAGAAGTGTCAATGTCTTTTCTAAAAGTTTGGGATAAAGGTACTTGCCGCAGTCCTGAAAAATAATGTCGAATCCCCCCTCCAGTTTCTCTATCTCTTCTTCAGCGTCTCCGCAGATGAGGTTCGCAATTTTTGAAAGATTCGCTTCTCTAATATTTTCCAAAGCTTCCAGATGAAGTCTCTCCTTGGCGTCGATCGAGAAGAGTTCACCTCCCGTCTCCCTGAGAGCTTCAGCCAGCCACATAGTTGAAAATCCGGCACTTGTACCAAGCTCCAGAACTCTTTTTGCGCCTTTAATTCTGACGAGAAATCCCAGGAATCTGCCCAGCTCGGGCTCTACGGGCGGCTGGATATCGCCTCTTTTCTTGCTTTCAGTGAAGATTTTTTCCATAACCGGATTTTCAAAGGGGGTGAGGAATTGGATGTACTCCTTTACATTCATTGTTGTGCTCCTTTTCTGAGTAGCATTTCCTTTAACAGCTGATCCTTTTTCTGTTTCAGTATCTGTTTTACATTTTCTATTTCATTGTCGATTTTACACTCTGCACAGTTCCTTTTCAGGAAATTGAGTTCCTCCAGGGCTTCCCGGTAGAGAAGTTTTCCCTTGAGCAGGGAGATGTAGCGAAGCCGAAGGTGGGGCTTTCCGCTGAGGTCTGCAGCCTTCTTCATATATCCGAGTGATCTTTTCACCATTCCTTTTCTTGCCGTGTATCCGGATTTCCAAGTGTAGAAACTGATGAGGTTTGCCTTGGATTTTACTGCAAGTTCCCTGAGCTGAGGTTCGATCCTTTCAGCTTCGGCGAGCTCGTTCTGTGAAAGAAGAAGGTTGGCGTAGAAGAGGAGATCTCCGAAGTTTTCCGTATCTCTTGTGTTCTCCTTCAGAAGCGACATAGCCTCTCTTTTTTTTCCTTCAGCCAGAAGAACTCGTGCCCTGTAGCCGCCTATCGATCTTTTTTCTGCGACACCTTCGCTTTCCGCCATATCGAGAAGTATGGAAAGTTTTTCGAAAGACTTTATCTGCAGGTAGGATTGTGCAGCGGCGTGAAAGAATTCCAATTCACGACCCTCCGTCAGGAAGAGTCGCTCTTCCGGTTTTAAAATGCCGCTTACCAGGAATCTCGCTATCCCATCCCGGTTTTCCCGAGCGAAGGGGATTATTTCGCGAAACTGGTCAATCATCCGATGTCGTTTCATGTCTCTGAATACATTCCGGAGAGTGTATTCTGTACGTTTTTCAGCCCTTCTGAGAGATTCGCCGAACAGTGTGGCGGCCTCATCTTTCTGGCCTGCGGCAAGCATGTAGCGTCCCATCAGGTAGTAGTTGAAGTAGTAATTCGGGGCTTTGGCGAATGTTCTGCTGATGTAGGGCCCGGCCAGCAGTTTGTCACTCTTTTTTGATCTGTTTATCAGTTTTACCGCTTTGTCCATGGGTATCTTGTAGTCAGCCGGATAGTTGTATGCAAGCGTTTCGTAGGAACTTGATCTGCGGTTCTTCCGAAAGTCGAACCTTTCCAGATTGGACGCGAAGAAGATAAGTGCAACAGAGGCGGCGGAGGCGGCAAGCAGGACGATCTTGCTTATAGGTTTTTTCAATCTTACAGGATTTGTTGTTGCCGTCATCAGGATGAGAACGGGAAAGAGTGTGGCGAAGTTGTGAAGGTTGAAGTCGGCAAGATTCTGGAGTGTGATGAAAAAGAGTGCGATCAGGTATCCTTCCCCTCTCTTCGCCCTCTTTCTGAACAGGGGAATGAGTATGAGTGCCAGTATGGCTGTTGCGGGAAGAAGCCCCATCTCAAGAAAGAGTTGCAGAGGTTCGTTTTCAAGCTGAAGATAGAAAAGTTCCGGATTCTCCTGATAAAAGGGGAAAACGTGCATGAAGCTTCCCAGGCCCGATCCCGTCAGTATGAAATCCTTGAAATAGGGGACGGCTGCCAGATTTCCTCCCAGCTTACTGAAAAAATTCCCCGAAGGGGCAAACTCTCTTTCGAGAAGAACGTGCGATGTGTAGAAAGCCAGAAGCACTGCGAGGCCGGAAAGTATGAGGGGGACAGTTGAAAGTTTCTTCTTTCTCACGATCATCATGAGGAGGATTGAAAATATCAACGCCAGAATTCCTCCCCTGGAGAGGGTCATGACTGTTCCCAGGAAATTCAGGACGAAGAGGCTGCCGTAGAGAAGTCTCTCTCTCTGGAATCGGCTTTCGAGTGTTATGTATAGAGCCACGATGGTTGATATTCCGAGAAATCCGGCAGCGTGGTTCGGGTTAATGATGGGGAATGAGGAGACCAGATCAGTTGCAAGAACACTTCCCATCCAGGTCTCCGTTCCGGTAAGTTTCAGAAAAAAACCGAAGGCTGTAACCACAGCCCCTGAAATGGAAAGGGCAGTAGCAAGGTGTATTCTCCTTATGCGCCTGCTTCCCGAGAGAACGGACTGGATGAGCAGGGCGTAGAGAACAAGCGTCGAGATCCGGATAATCGAGTAGAGAGTATCCGGAACAGACATTGTGAGCGGATGGAGTTTTATTCCATCGATTCCTGTAAAGTATCCGGCTTGAGGGCTGAGGAAGGAGAGGAGCGGTTTTGGGAGCGGGATCAGTTGCAGGAGTGCGGTTAGCAGAATCAGAAGCAGAGGAAACAGGACAGCCGGAATATAGATCCTCTTTTTGAATATGAAGGTGTAGGGAATGTAGAGGATCCAGCTGACTGCAACGGAGATTATGATTACAGAGTTCATTTCCATTTGGGTATAGACCCCTCCGAGCATTACAGGCGCAATGAAAAGCGGTGTCAGCACAATGGCCAGGAGATAGATATATCTTGTTCCGGGCATAGGTCTGCCTCCTCAGAGAAGTCTGTAAAAAAGCTGGATACTCAATCCGTGGAAAAGGGTTGCCTCCTCGGCCACTGCGGGATCCTTCTCCAGGGTGAACTCGTACTGAATGGTGGCGAACCGTGAAAGCCAGAGACTGACAGTCGAATCAAACGAGTATGAGAGCTCCGTCTCTCTGTTTATTGGCAAAAGTCCGAGAAAGTCAAGTGTAAGTTGAAGATAGCTGAGAGGATTCAGGGAAAGCGACAGGGATGTCTCCGGTCCGTATGCGTGGTTGAAGGAGTCGACCCTGAAAAGTTTTCCCTTCTCTCGAGTGTCGTCGTAGAGGTAATCGGCAAATGTCTGGCGCCATCCGAAGCCGGTCCTTGCCGAAGCTCGGAGAAGGTTGCCCCGTATCACTTCAAAGTTGATTCCCGCGCCTTCCTGAACGGTTGTGGGACTGAAGCTCTTGCCGAGAAGAAACAGATCGCTACCGTCCACCTCGCTTTCGGTACCGTCTCTTTCCACTTTTACAAAGTCTCCGGAACTGTCGGAAAGATCCTTGTAGTTAAAAAAGAGACGGGTTTTTGCGAGTATGGAGAGGTAGGGGCCGACCCACTGATTTATCCTGTAGAAAAGAAGGGAGTTGAACCTGGCCTTGTCCCTGATGTTCAAAATTTGCTCGTTCTCGGTTTTTATGAAGCTTTCTTGAATGTCCAGACGGGTTATGAATAGAAGTGAGGATGTATCGTAGGTAAGAATTCCGTTGACTCTTGTTCCGATGTTGTAGTTTGTTTCATTGGATTTGGAGTTGATTGTTCCTGAGTTCGTGAGAGAGAATATCCCGGAGAGAATGGCCGTCTGCCTCCAGTTTCCCTTTTCCGCCGCCTCTGCAGCTCTTTCCAGATTTTCTCCGCCACCGACGAGGTCGAATGTGTTCTCTTCGAGTATCATTGATGCATAGGTGACCTTGCCCGGAACGATTCTTACGGTAATGAAGTTTCTCAGTGAGTCGCTTCCTTCCCCTTTCTTTGCGATTCTGTAGAGGCCCGGTTTCAGTATCCAGATTATCGGTTTTTCACCGACGGACTCATCGATTCCGGTACCGTGACCGATGGTCATCTTGTCTTTTTCGTCGAATATCTGAAAGCCCTGTCGTATCGAACTGTTGAATTCATCCAGAGTTTCGACGATCAGGGCGCTCCATACCGGCTTGATCACCGTCACCCGTTCTTCGATAACCGTTGCCTCGAATTTCATGCGGGTGGGTAGGGGTCCTGATCCCAGATGCACTTCGTACTTGCCCGGGTTTAGGGAAATCCTTCGTCCCGGCTCGGCATCCTTCACGAAAAATCCGTTTTTGTAGATTGAGAAACGGGGCTCTCTCTGTGAATCTACAAGGTAGGGTACAAAAATCGCACCCTTGCCCATCGGTACCAGGGTGGGGTCCTTCGCCAGCTGGAGTTCCGGATCCGGTTGAGCCCGTAGCGGGTTGAGGATTGGAATAAACAGAACCAGCAGGAACACAAGGGCACTGAAGGTCGGGATGGAAAAGGTTCCGTGAATCTTCGGACTCTTCGAGAATAGTTTGATGTTCATGCCTTTTGTAATATCTGTACTCCCTGATATCTATATCTAAAGTCTAAGGGGATACAACTCAGCGGAGGTAGTTCTCTATCTTTTTCAGGAAAACGGAACTTTCCTCTTCAAAGATTTCTCCGAGAGCACGAACCACATAGACCGGTTCGAGTACAAAAACCTCCTTTCTCCTGTCGAATGTGTGACTGACGACAACTTCACCCGTCGAAGAGTCTATAAACGTCAGATTCATACTGAGTCTAGCAAACCATCTCTCCTCACTGTCTATCTCGTCAAGTGCGTTTATCGTACCCTTGACCACGAAGTCGGGTATTTTTTCAAGTTTTACGATTACTTCCCTGAAAAGGCCCGAAGCACTCATGTGCTTTCTGAAAGCCTCTGTTACCATGTCGGCCGGCCTGGAGGCCCAGAAGTGGTTGTTGTAGTAGAAGAGTTCATAGGGAGAAACTCGGTAGACGATGTTGTGTTTTGTGTAGATTTTGTCGGGAACGAATGGCTTTATCCTGACTGTCGCGTCGAAACTTTTCTTAAATTTTGTCACGGGATTGTAGTGCAGCTGGTAGTAGTGCTTCTTTTCAGCGGAAGAAAACCATGCACAGGATGGAATGAGCGTCAACATGAGAAGGAGAAAGGTAAGATTTTTCATTTTCCGCTCTCCTCCTTTCCCTTTATGAGCGTGGACGGATTTTCCATTATGGCTCTTGTGAAGTCGTTGAAGTTGGTCATTCCCTCCGAAAGATTCTCGAATGAAGATGCGATATCTTCCTGGCTGCGCATGAGCGTCAGGTTGACGGTGTTCATAGTCTCCTGCACAGACTGCATCAGAGAGGTTATTCTCTTGAACGTCTCCTCCACGGGTGTTTTATCGACAGTCGAGTTTAGATTTCCCGCAAGGGACTTTACCTCGTCCAGAGTTTTGCTTATCTTTCCATCCTTGCCCAGAAGAAGGGGCAGATCCGCAGTTGTCTTTTGAAGGTTTTTTGCATTTTGATCAAGCTTCGCAAGCAGGGAGTCGGTTCTTCTGATCACGGACGAGAACTCTCTTTCGTTTTTTTTCAGGAAGCGGTTGAGGGTTCCGGTTATCCCGCCGACGTTTCTGGAGATCTCGGCCACGGATCCTTTGGGCATCTCCTCAAGCCTGTCGTTGACCTGGTTCAGTATGGATTCAAGTTTGGCGATAACCACCGTCGCCTTTCCCGAAATTGTGTCCCAGGATGAACGCGAGGAAGGTATCTCACCCTCCTCGGGAATCATTTCCCCCTTCCCTCCACCGGTCAGTTCCACGAATTTGAGTCCGGTGATTCCTATATTGCCCAGCTGGGCGGAAGTTCCTTCTCTTATGGGAATGCCCGGCTTGAGGCAGAAGTCGATACGAATTACAGCTGTGTTGAGCGGGTCGACGGATATCTGTGAAACGTTTCCCACATCCATTCCCTGAAACTTTACGGAGGCGCCCTCCCCAAGTCCGGCTACGGAAACGTTCGTGAAACGTGTATGAAAGCACTTTTCGCGTTTCAGCAGCCTGTTGCCGACAAGCAGGGCTACTATGGATATTACGATGAATGCTCCGAAGATGAAAAAGAGTGCGACACGCCGTTTTTGGGCTCCAGTGATTTGCATACAAAATCCGTTAAAATAGAACTAGCCAATTCTAATTTTGGAGTTGTTATTTGTCAATAAATATGGGCTATATCTTTTGACTTCAATTAATTTTTTAAATTGACTTTTTTTTTAATTCACGATTATAATCTGTCTAATTTGCAAAATCCCACATGTTTTAAGGAGGTAAGCTTATGAGAAAAAGTTTTGTTTTGATGCTGGCCTTGATGGTTTGGGCATCAGTCTATGCCGCCCCACAGTGGTTGGATGGGGGTAAGGTAAAAATGTCGGGCAAACACCCGTCGCTCGTCACCGGCATTCAAATTCCATTGAAGGCCGATCCCGCAGTCGCGAAGAGCTTTATAGCAGAGAAGTTTCTTCCATCCTTCAGTCTCGGAAAAAATGTTGATTTGAAGCTTTCTTCACGGTTCGTCGATGGAAAAAATTCGATTTTCAGATTCTCATCCACCTACAAGGGAGTCAAGGTGGAGAACGGCAGCGTTACCGTTGCCGTAAAGAACGGAAAAATCTACAGGATCACCAATTCCATAGGTAAAATTGATCTCGATCTTTCAAACCTTGTTTCGGAAAAATCCGCGGTTGCAAACCTTCTCAATATCCAGGGCGCTGGAAAGTTGAATAAACTTCCCCTGTATCATGCCCAGAAGTTGATAATCAAGGTTACCGGACGCTATGTGCCGGTTTACAAGATCCGTTTCCAGCCTGTGATGCTGGGCGACTCCAGATACTACTACGTTCATGCCGGAACAGGTGACTTCCTGTTCGGCGGAAACGAAACATCTTTCTAATGGAGGAGTGAATGAAACGCTTTTTTACAATAATCTGCATGATGTCGATGATTCTCTTCTTCCTCGGTTGTGACGACGGATCAAAGAAGATTAAGGATAGTGAGACCGGAAACAGCGACAGTGACGTTCCGGATAGTCAGGATGACGGGGACGTCGTTGCGGTTGACGATGAGCCGGCAGCAAACGATTCAGATCAACCGTCAGATCCCGACCACAAGCCGGACGTTCCGGAGAATCCCAACGCGACGAACAAAGCGCTCGTGTTCGAATTCAATCCCGCAAGAAATCCCGAACCGATAGAGGTCGAACTCAAGTGGGTTGCAGAACACGACGATCCCGAACTCGGTGTAAAGGGCCGAGGCTATCTCACTGCAGCTGCGGACGACGAAGGCATCAGAAAGGTAAAGGCCTACAACTGTCCCGATCTTAAGGAGAGCGTTAAGCTTCCAGGATCACTCATAGGAATGCCGGGAGAGTACGATGTTCCTCTCTGTTCACCCATCCAGATGGCAAACAAGAACCTCAATGGAAACTACATCTACGAGGACCTTACAAAGACGGACTCTCTTGACGACTACCTTCTCTTCGACACGGAAAAAATGACATTCCAGAAGATCGATCGCAGTGCCGAGGTAACAATGTATTACCACACTACAAAGGTTTACAGCTACCTGACAGGTCTAGGCGTGCCCGGTTTTTCAAAGCTCGGTGGTCATATCGATAAGCAAAATGGCGACAAGAAGGTTCCCCTGAGTGTTGTTGCCAACTTCCAGATGCCGGATTTCCAGGCTCTTTTCACCGGCGGCCACAAACTTAATCCCATGGATAACGCTTTCTTTACTCCGGCAAATCCGATGATGTCCATGGTGTTGGGTGAATTCGGTATCGAAGGAGAAATGCTCGTATTCGGTCAGGGAACAAAAGGAGACTTTGCATACGACGGTGATGTCGTTTATCACGAATTCGGTCATGCGACTGCAAATACAACAGCCGAACTCGCTATGGGTGCTTTCCCCGATCTTTACGGTCTTTCAAATGAACCGGCAGGAATTCATGAGGGAATCGCCGATACGGTATCGTTCATAATGTCCGGAGACCCATGTCTCGGAGAGTACATTTCAGGAGCCATAGGTTACTCAAAAGGCGACGACGGTTTTGCCTGCATGAGACATGCTGAAAACACAATGCTGGTAAACGAGAATTTTACCGGTGAGAGTCATCACGACGGTCTTCCTCTTGTTGCTGCAAACTGGGCTCTCTACCAGTTGGCGAAGGAGAAAAAGATAGGTGCGGATGAAAATGAACAGCGAGACAACTTCACCAAGCTCATCATAAAGAGCCTTCTCAGCTTCAACGGTGACGACAGAGGTCAGCACTACAAGGTTTTTGCCGAAATACTCCTTGATGAAGTAAAGAATGATGATAAGTTTTCGCCGTATGTGGAAGATATCAAAAAAATCTACGAGGAGAGGCATTTCTTTGATCCCATCAGGGCGAGACGAATTGAGCAGGGTAAGTCGATACAGTGGATATTCTCCGGAGGCGCCTCCGCCACCCAGGACATGACAGGCGGCGGCACAGGAATGAAGCTCGAAGACGACACACTTGTTGCACCTGCTTACCTTCAGGTCTATTTCGATGTTCCTGAAGATTTTGAAAAGGAAGCCGTACTCGTGAAGGCTAATCAGGTTGCCCAGAGCGGAGGAATCATCCCCGGCATGGGCGGTGGAAGCCCGGAGTTCAAACTCTACGTTCGCGAAGAGAGTCCGATAGAGTATGAAATGAACGAGGATGGAAAGTTTGAGGTTTCCAAGGATGTTCTCGCCGAGAACGACGCAAGCGGATCAAGGGGAGAGTGGAGCTTTAACGTGGAACCCGGAAAGCGCTACTACTTTCAGTTCGTCAACTACTCTCAGACAGGTGGATACGCCGGCAACATAACAGTTGAGGGAACCGCCGGTGGAGCAGATCCCGATGATGATTCCGACGACGATAATTCCGATGATTCCAGTGACGAAGAGACCCCCGACAGCGATTCCGCAGATCCCGTCACAGATGGAGATTCTCTATAGGAACTGAACCACATGTCGCCTTTCCCTGAGGGCATATCCTGCCTATCCTGTTTCAATTCCCTGTTTTTCTGAGTAGGTGTTTTCCACTGCTCATTCCTCCCTAGATGGCTGAACAGCCTACTGTTTATTGACATTACATACCTGTTGTGCTATCTTCTAGCGTCTTTTTGTAAACTAAGGATTGTTTCAATATGAAGTACATTCTCGGAATAGAGACAAGCTGCGACGATACATCCATTTCGGTAGTCGACAGCAATCTCAAAGTTCACGCCATAGGCACAGCTTCTCAGACTTCGGTACACTCCCTTTTCGGAGGGGTTATTCCTGAAATAGCGGCACGCAACCATGTCGCCTACATCTTTCCCCTTCTGGAAAAGGTTCTGGGTGAATGCGGAATGGAGCCGTCCCAGCTCGATGCCGTGGCCGTTACCAACTTTCCCGGGCTCATCGGTTCACTTCTCATCGGCGTTTCCGCCGCCAAGGGACTCGCTCTGGGCTGGAAAAAACCGCTTATTGCGGTAAACCACCTCGAAGGACACATTTACAGTGCCTTTCTTGAAAGAGATACCAAGCCGGAGTATCCCTATCTCTCATTAATCGTTTCCGGAGGTCACACATCTCTCATGTCGGTTGATGAGGACTGCACAACCATTCTGGGTGAAACTTTCGACGATGCGGCAGGAGAGGCCTTCGACAAGGTTGCCAAGATGGCCGGAATCGGATATCCCGGAGGACCTGTGATCGACCGTCTGGCACAGCAGGGATCCACATCCCGCTACAAGCTTCCATATCTTCTCAAGCATCCCAGATACAAGGAAAATTTTCAGTTCAGCTTCAGCGGCATAAAGTCCGCCGTCAGGAGAATCCTCGAGGAGGAGAAGGAAGAGATCGTGATGCCTGATCTCATGGCGAGTTTTCAGGAAAGGGTTGTCGAGCTTATCGAAAGAAGGCTTCGCAGGGCTTTTACATTGAACAAGTATAAGGCACTCGTCGTTGCAGGTGGAGTCGCCGCCAACAGCGGAGTGAGACTTATGGCCGAAAATGTTGCGGCCGACAACAAGGTCGATCTCTACATTCCCCAGCTCAAATACTGCCAGGACAACGGAGCCATGTGCGCCGCCGCTGCGTTTCCAAAGTTGGAGAGATCCGAATTCGCGGATATCGGACTCGGTGTCCGCCCGACAGTAAGGAGCGGCAGATGAACCTTCAGCAGCTAAAGGAGTTTCTCGCTTCACACGGAGCTGGCCCCAGTAAACGATTTTCACAGAACTTTCTTTTCAGGGATCACGTTCTGGAGAGAATTATCGATCACGTTCCGGACGGAGCCGCCTTCTACATCGAAATCGGCGGCGGAATCGGAACGCTCACCGAAAAGGCCGTTCTTCGCCGGTTCAATCCCTTCACCATCGTTGATCTGGACGATTCCATGCTCGAAATTCTAAGGGAGCGCTTTTCCGGTTCGGCAAGGATTCTCAAGCAGGACGGATCGAAACTCAACTTCAGGGAGTATTTCAAGGGCGAAAGGGGAGCCGTTTTCGGAAACCTGCCCTATGCGGTCAGTTCACCCATACTTTTCAACACCTGTTTCCAGAGTTCCGTTCTGAAAAGTGCGGTTTTCCTTCTCCAGAAAGAGGTTGCCGAGAAGGTTGTTTCCCAGCCCTGTGAGAGGGATTTTTCCCCGATTGCCGCACTGATTCAGCTGATCGGAAGCGCCGAGATGCTCTTTTCAATACCGCCTGAGGAGTTCTATCCCGCCCCCAAAGTGTGGTCGTCGCTCATAAAGATCAACTTCAACGATCACGATTTCGAGCCGGAATATCTTGAAAAGTTTGCAAGTGCGTTGAAAAAGCTTTTTTCAAACCGCAGGAAAACCCTCAACAACGTTTTCAAGATCCACAGGATGGACAAATCGATTCTTGAGGATATGAACCTTGAAAAGACGGCGAGAATTGAAGAACTCGATTGGGAAACACTCAAGAAGATAGCCGAAAAGGTTGCGGGGATCTGATCCCGGATTTTAAAGCCACTGTTCCTCAGATGTAATCGAAACATTAATCCAGCACATTGCGGCGAAATCGGAAAGTTGGAGTTTCAATTCGTTTCTAATGATATCCATCTCACGCACGGAAAGATTTCGGTTGGAATTCGTCAGATAGTTCACTTCTACCGAAAGTTCTCGACCCGATTTGGAAATGTGCAGCCTCTTATCCTTGAACCCGTATTTTCCCGAAAGTTCCTCGCACACCCCGGAGATCTTTTTCACAAGAGACCTGTCCGGAGACATATCGGCGATCTCCTTTCCGCTTGCAAGAAGGGATCGAAGAGGGTGGGGAATGAAGATCACGACGGCCACGATGACCATTGCCGGATCGATGTAGGGAACAAGTTCGTTAAAGCCGAATTTTTTAAAAAAGAGAGCCAGGCAGAACCCCACCAGAAGTCCGAGACTCACCAGAGTGTCGCCCATCCACTGGTTTGATTCAGCCTTCAAAAGATCGGTGGTTTTCTTTTTGGTCTTTATTTTCAGGTAGACGTAAACTGCAAGACATCCAAGTGTCGAAAGAATGGAGTAGACGATGGCGGATCCGATATCCGAAGATCGACCTCCGTTTATGATGGAAAGAACCGCATCTGCAGCCGCGTAGCTGAAAAAAGCCAGCAGAAGCAGTGATTTGAAGATGACCATGAGCGGTTCGAGGCGGGATCTCCCGAAGGGGAATCGTGAATCGTAATCGGCGGCAACCTGGCGGGCAACTGAAATTGCGCAGTAGCTGAGAAACGCCGATATGAGAGAGTACATACCGTCGAAAATCATCATGCCGGAATTGATGTTCAGGCCCCATAAGATGCCGGTCACGGCAAAAAAGGAACCGGCCACGATCGAAAGCGTTAAAAGTTTTTCTTCTTTACTTTGAGGTTTCATGATTATTTCTTAATCCAAAAATCGGTTGTCAAATCGAATCAGTTTACGCAGTCCAAGTATCCACACGGCAGCATGATTGTCAACTATATGGGGGGCGGGGAAAAGTTGAAACGTCGAAAAGTGGACGAGTTGAGAACTGTTGCGGTGCCGGTTGATGCCGGCTTTCTGACTTTATTGTCGGCATGTTAAAATCCCTAAAACTTGATTTTGTATACCTTTTTATGGAAAATTGTGATCACAATTTTGAATGGAGGCCGCAATGTTGAGGGACGAGGCACTTGAAATACTTACCCGCTATCTCAAGGACGACAATCTTTTGAAACATTCCTACGCCGTCGAGGCTGGAATGGAGCGTTTCGCGCGTTTCCTGGGAGAGGATGAAAAAAGATGGGGGCTTGCGGGACTGCTGCACGATCTCGATTACGAAATAACAAAGGAAAACTTTGAAAGGCACGGGTTTGAGACGATCAAGATCTTGGAATCGATCGGATTTTCCGACAGAAATGTTCTGGGAGCAATAGTCATGCACTCCGGAAATGTGGAGCCGTCCACTCCCATGGGGAAGGCTCTCTACAGCGTTGACCCCGCTTCCGGTTTCATCGTGGCGTGCGCCCTCATGCACCCTGAAAAGCGACTCGATCTTATCGACAAACCTTTCATGATCCGCCGATTCAAGGAAAAACGGTTTGCAAAAGGGGCAGATCGCGGCCAGATCAGGGCGGTTGAAGAGAACTTTGGTGTTGACTATCCCGACTTTCTGGATATGGTACGGGATGGAATGCTCGAACGAAGAGAGCTTTTAGGATTTTAAATGAAAAAGTATTTATTTTTTTTCGCACTTTGCAGTTTTTGTTTCCTTCTTAAGGCGGATCCCCTCCTCATAAAGGGGGCCGACGGAGAATATCTTCCCGTTCTGGCGGAAGGATGGATTGAAAAGGACGGCGGAGTACTGCTCAACGTTAACGATAAGGTTGATCTAGCCCTTCTCAAGGAGGCTTTGATAAAGCGTTTCCCCGGAATGGGAATAGAAGTCATAGGAAGGAACGTCTTTTTTTCAGCCGTAACAAAGCAGACTCTTTTTCCGATTCTGGCGGGATTCGATACTGGGATAAGTTCCCGCAGGGATCCCTTCGCAGCACTTTACGATGCAAAGAAGGACGAAATCCTTTTGGAATCCACCAGGAAAACGGCAAGGTCTGACGGGAAAGGGCTCATTGAAGCGACAGTCAATATTCTTGAAATGGACGGAATAGCCGGATATGCGACTGTTGAAATTTTAATAAATAAGAACCGTTCGACGGGTACCTACCGAAGGCTCCGTGGGCGAAGGCGACTCAAGGTTTATTTCATCAAAAAGGGGGATGTCATAGATCCCTCCGCAAAGGAAAACCTGGAAAAGAGTGATGTTCTCTTACTGGACAAAGGCTCAGTGATCTTCTTTTCCATCCGGAAAAAGGAGAGTGACGGAAGCTATGTTCCCGGTTCTATCTATGTGAAAAAGTTCTGAAAAAGGGGTGTTAATGAAAAAAAGGCTTTATATCGAAAGCCTCGGCTGCCCGAAAAACAGGGTGGATACCGAGGTTTTTCTGGCAGGTTTCTTACAGAGAGGTTGGAGTGTTGTCAACGATCTATCCGAGGCCGATCTCATAGTTCTCAACAGCTGCGGATTTATTGAAGATGCCCGTGTGGAGACAATGGACCGATTCTTCACCCTCTACTCCGAAAAGAGGGAGGATGCGAAAATAGTCATGACAGGCTGCCTTCCCCAGCTCTATCCGGAGATAAAGGATCAGCTGACCGAGGCCGATTTCATCTTCGGAGTTGACGCCACCGCGGATATGGCGGAAGTTGTAGAACGCAGCTGGGAAAGCGGAGATCATACAGTCAAGGAGGAGCCCTCCTTCATCTACGACAACAAGATGCCGAGAACTCTCACCCTGACACCCTACACCGCCTACATAAAAATAGCCGACGGCTGCAACAACTTCTGCACCTACTGTTCCATTCCACATATCCGGGGAAGATACAGGGAACGTCAGCCCGTCGACATTGAAAAGGAGATCAAATCCTTTATTGATTACGGCGTACGGGAGTTCGATCTCATAGCCCAGGATACCACACGCTACGGAAAAACATTCGATTTCACACTCGAACGTCTCCTCAAGAGACTCGACAGAATAAAAGGCCGCTTCTGGCTGAGGATCATGTACCTCTATCCCTCCAGAATCGACAGATCCCTTCTTCAGGCAATTGCCGAATCAAAGAAAGTTCTTCCGTACCTTGAAATACCCATTCAGCACGTTTCCGACAGGGTACTCAGGGAAATGAACAGAAATTACGGGCGAAAGGATATCGAGAACCTGCTGAGGGACATCGACGACATATTCGGTGAAAACGTTGTTAGAAGGACAAGCCTCATAACCGGATTCCCAAAAGAGAAGAAGGAGGATTTCAATGAGCTCATCGATTTCATAAACGGCGATCACTTCGATTACCTCGGAGTTTTCTCCTACTCCAAAGAGGAGAAATCCGCATCCGGAAAATTCAGGAGACTGCCCGCCAAAACCGTCGAAGCACGCAACCAGGAAGCCACCCAGGCCGCATCCGAGTCCATGGAAAGAATACTCCAGAGATTCGTAGGCAAGGAAATGGACGTCCTCTTTGAAGATATCGACCACGAATCCATGCTCTGCACAGGCAGGGGATACCACCAGGCACCCGAAATCGACGGAACAACCATCCTCACAAACGTCGAAAACGAAAAACCGGGCCAGATCCTCCCCGTAAAAATCGTAGATCGCGACGGCATCGACTTCATCGCCGAAATCCAGAAATAAAATAATCCCATAAATCTCAAAAAATCCGTAGGGACGACCCACCGGGTCGCCCCTGTATTTCCATATAATCACTGTTTATTTTTCAATTTGTCGGGTAGGCTCCACCGTAGAGACGTTGCATGCAACGTCTTCAACTCCTCCCCTTATAATAAGGGGAGGTCGGGAGGGGTTATTTCCCGATACAGATCCTCACGAACCCTGAAACCGGCAAGACTTCAAAGATCTGCCAAAAACTTCCCCACCCCGAACCAGCCCCTGAATTCATCACACAAAAAATATCCCGGCCATTCCAGCCGCTAAAATCCCGCGAAAACAAATATCGATCCCATCCCAGCCAGAGAATTCACAAAATTATAAATATCTAGAGCAAAATAACGGCTGCCATGAACAGATTATTTTTTTCCAGGTTGTTTCAGCGGCCAATTCCATCAAAATTCAAATAATTTGATCAATCGAGCGGCTAAATCACTCATGATAATTATTTTGAGGTTGTATCTGAAGCGGAATCGGGATTTTTTGATTTGTTAAAATCATTGAACTAAGCCGCTCCGCGGCAGTTTTCTGAAACAAATTCAAGAATAGATATAACTTTATGGAAAAAGAGTGGTGTTCACGGGGAACACCACCATTACAAGGAATGGAGTTATATCATGCAGAAATCAAACGCACAAGAATTCGAGCATCTTTATTCACTTTACCAGGAAAATCTCAAGTTACAGGGTAAGGTAGAAACTAC
This sequence comes from uncultured bacterium, assembly GCA_942492635.1. GTDB lineage: Bacteria > UBP6 > UBA1177 > UBA1177 > CALOFP01 > CALOFP01. The sequence goes on along the minus strand of CALOFP010000001.1, from coordinate 865,805 downwards.
TATTGCCGCCTACAGCAGAGCGGTACGCAGGTTCGCGGAATTTTTCGACTATTCGATTATCGACCTTAAAAGAAACGACATGAAGCGTTACTTTGGTCAAATGATCGATAATTTTTCATGGGGAAAGGTCAACACAGAACTATGTGCCGTTAAGTTTTTCTGGAAATTCGTCATTGAAAAACCGCTTGATTGGGACAAAATCGTAAAGCCTCAGAATTTCAGAACTCTCCCTGATGTTCTCAGTCTTCGTGAGACAACGGAACTTTTAAAATCGTTCCGAAAACCATGCTACAGAGCCCTGTTTTTTACAATATACAGCATGGGGCTTCGAATTTCAGAAGCGCTGAATCTAAGATGTGGAGATATCGACAGCGACCGTATGTTCGTTCACATCCGCTGCAGCAAGAGAAACAAGGATCGCTATGTTCCGCTGCCTGAACCGACTCTCGAAATCCTTCGTGACTATTGGAAAACCCATAGAAACCGGAACCTTCTATTTCCTCTTCTGATGGGTGACCCGAAACGGATAAGAAATACCGATCGCCATATGACACCATATTCTGTTCAATCGGCAATCAGGACGGCTGTCGAGGAAGTCGGAATTAAAAAAAAGATCACCACTCATTCCCTCAGGCACTGCTATGCGACTCACCTTCTTGAGGCAGGTCTTACCATCCCTCAGATAAAGGCGAACATGGGACATTCAAGTGTAATAACCACACTCAACTACCTGCAGATCACAAAAGAAGCCGGTCAAAACGCGGATAACGTTATCGAACAGATAATTTCAGCTGTTTATTCGGAAATTACAAAATGATTGCACTCGCCAACGTATTTGAAAATCACGGCGCGAAGACATTGGAAACGTTTGGCGAAATACTGCGTCCGGAGTGTTTTACGGCGATGCGCAGAATACAGGAGTGCCGCACCGCGGCCTCCGGCGAGCTGCTTTACAGCTGTCCGGAATGCGGAGCCGAACGGCAGGTTTACCAGTCGTGTGGTCACAGAAGCTGTCCCCGTTGCCAGAACCATCTGACCACGGAATGGTTGGAGAAACAGAAGGCGAAACTGTTGCCTGTGAAATACTTCATGGTCACGTTTACAATTCCGGCGGAACTGCATGTAATAGCGATGAGGCACGGCCGCCAATTCTACGACATGATGTTCAAGGCTTCCGCCGAGGCGATGAAGCAGCTGGCAGCGAACAAGAAACATCTGGGCGGAGAGATCGGTTTTACCGGTGTTTTCCACAGCAACAGCAGGCGACTCAATTACCATCCGCACATCCACTACATCGTGCCGTCAGGAGCCATCTGCGAAAACGGCAGAGCATGGAAAGAGAAAAAGGGAAAGTATCTCATGCCTGCAAAGGTTCTTTCTTTGCTTTTCAGAGGCAAACTGATTGCATTAATGAAAGAAAAAGAGATGGAAATCCCCGTCGATCTTTATAAAAAAGATTGGGTTATCGATGTAAAGAATACAGGAACAGGACAGCCTGGCCTAGAGTATCTTTCGCGCTACCTTTACAGAGGCGTCATATCCGAAAAAAGGATTCTTAAGGATGAGAATGGAGAAGTAACATTCCGCTATACCGATTCGGGATCGAAAAAAGAGGAAACGCGTACTCTTTCCGGCGAAACCTTTCTCTACCTTGTGTTGAAACATGTGCTACCCAAGGGATTCAGAAGGTGCAGAGATTATGGTTTTCTTCACGGCAACTCCAAGAAAAAATTGAACTTACTTCAACTCATGCTCAATGTCGTAATAACCGGATCGGAAGAAAAAGTAAAACGGCCGACCTGCAAATGCAAATCATGCAAAAAGGAAATGGTTCTCAAGGCAATCATCCCACAGGAATCAGGCGTTTTTATCAGCATCCGTGCCGGGCCTTGAGCAGATCGAATATGACGTTTTGAAAAATTGGAAATCATTTTAATAAAAGAAGAATGTATAACTGTGTCTTATGGAGAAAAAATGGATAAAAAGATCATAAAACAAGAGACTTGATAGTTTAGTCGGGAAAAGATGATGCAATTAAGTAGAAAATCGTATCACTTTTGCGAAGTATGATACTTCATTTTTCTAAAAGCTGACGTGAAACTGTCGGGCTTCGACACCTCTATCCAGAATATATTTCCTATTAATGTAGTGTCAACCCGCTCCGGGCTAGTTCAATATCGGATGATATTGTGGCTTCGCACAATATATCCTTATTCATTTAGCAAAAATAGATACGATAGGATTTGATAAGAATGTTGTTAAGTATACTGTAGAAGTGTTTTGCAAAAACCCTAGTGTACTCGATTAGGTATTGCTGTAACAAAGCAGATATATAAGAATACAGCTTTAATGATCGTAAAGATCGAAGTTAAGATTGTACTGCATGAAAGATGAAGTGATTCAATAAATAGTGAGAAAAATATGCAGCAATAATTGTGTCGTATGAAAGCAAAGAGGGAAAATAAAAAAACATAACTGTTAAAATAAAATTGATAAAAAATAAAGAAAAGTATTTTAGTAAAAGCTATCGACTCTTTTGGGAGAGTTTTATTAGGGGGTAAAAAAATTATTTTTATTTTAGGGAGGGGTTTGTGAGCCTGCGTAATTTTTTGTGTTCAATTCTAACATTTTTTGTTCTTTTCCCGATGCTTTACGGTTCAGGTACCGATAATGTGAGGATCGTGTCAGCTGCTTACGGAAGAGATACTGAAAAGTTAACAGAAAAAAGTTTTTCCGATTTAATTAAAGAATCAGGAGCAGACATAGGGATTCTGCAGAATTTCAACAAAATTGACAGCTCTGAAACCAGAGAAATATTGGACCGTATAACAGGTTCCTATCGTTATTACCGATTGGGTGGAGGAATAAATCCGAATATAATTGTAAGTAGATTTCCGATAAAGGAGAAAGGTGCATGGAATGATTCTTTTCTCTCCTTCAGAAATTTTGAATGGGCCCGGATTAATATTCCCGGAGAAAAGGATCTTTGGGTTATAACTGCTCATTTTAAAGGTGGGGACAGCCAGAAAGACCATGACTTAAGAAACCAGGAAGTTTATCAACTTCTAAAGTATATCAAAACAAAAATTCCTTCAAATTCTCTTATCGCCCTTGGAGGTATATATTACGGACGAGCAGGTTTTTACCCGCTCAACGTTGCAGGCGCATCAATATTTAAATTTGGTCCACAACACCTGATTAAATTTGGCACACAAGATCAGACAACATCCGGATACACAAATCCTGGACAGTTTTTATTGTTCAGCAAGTCATTGGAAAACTTTGCGATCGGAGAAACAGTTGAAAAATATTCATACTCTACAGGTTTGACACTGCAGAATACTCCATTGATGATCAGAGATTTCAAACCACAACACATGAGTTGTAGTTCATATCAGTGTAGAAGCAACAATAATGCCTATGAGTGTAAAAGCGAAAATGGGATATCATTCTGTGGCTGTAGTGACGGTTATATTGAGATAAATGGAAACTGTGTTGTTGATAGATGTAAAAATGCAGCTCAAATTGAAAATGGTCAATGTATTAATGACGGAAGCTCTTCCTCTGTTTCATATGATTGTGACCCTGGATTTGTTTTGAGGTACGACAGTGGAAATAGACCTAATTGCGTTAGCAAATGCCCTGCAGGCAAAGTCTGGTCAAGGGAGGAGTGTGTCGCTGATCCATGTATAAATGTTAGCTGCTCCGGTCACGGACAATGTATATCTGAAAATGGACAGGCAACTTGTAAATGTAATGACGGATACTTTCTGGATGCAAATAATCTCGAATGTGTCAATCCATGTGAAAACAACAGTGAGTGTGGTGACTTTCCTTGTGAGGTCAGGGTTACCACAATGAATGAAAATTCTACTGCAGATAGTTGGGAACAGCCAGATGATATCTGTGGAGGCGAATGCGAAGGATTTTCTTGCTCCTGGAACGGCAAATGTGTTCCTGAAAAATCAATATTCGGTCAACTACCTGTTTGTAAATGTAATAAAGGATATGTTAACTCAGGATATATGCAGTGTGTTGATGTATGCAACACTATAAACTGTTCTGTTAATGGATTTTGTATAAAAAGTGAAGAAGGCGAACCGAATTGTTCCTGTGACGATAACTATGAAGGTACTCTGGAAACTTGTCATAAGAGATGTGAACCAGGCGAATGTTATTATCAAGGATCTTGTATAAAAGGTAAATGTGAAGATGTTGTGTGTAGAAACAATTCATGTTCTTCAAATTCAAGATGTAAAGTTAATCTGTTAAGACAGCCTGTTTGCGAGTGTAATGATGGTTTTCATAAAGATCCCAACACATCAAAATGTGTTTCGAATACTAAAAAGGTTTCTTGTCCGAATAATCCGCCTGCAAATGCAACTCTCGACAGTAAAGATGTAGAAGTTTATTGGGATGGTACGAAATGGAGTTCCCCAAGAAACTGCAGTTGGAGATGCAAATCCGGATATCACACAGAGGATTATAAAAAATGTATTTCTAATACAAGACAGGAAGATTGTAAAGAACCAGATCTTCCTGAGCATGCAACATTAATAAAAAGTAAGGTAACTACCACATGGAATGGAATAAAGTGGAGCACGCCTGAAGAATGCAAGTGGGAATGCGAAGATGGTTTTCACAAGGAAAATGGTAGTTGTGTCGATAATTCAATAACGAAAACTGAGGTCTGTAAAAACGAGGCGCCTGAACACGCCACTTCGATATTGGTTGATGTCGAGGTGACTTGGAATGAAAGTACTGGTGCATGGAATGAAGCTGCTACTTGCGATTGGGAATGTTATGAAGGATTTGAAAAAATCGAAGGTGCTTGTGTTGGATCAGAAACAAAGAGTGTCTATTGTAACGATGATTTAAATAACTTCCCACTTAATGCTCTTCCGATAGTTAAAAAAGTTACAGTAAAATGGAATGGGACAGAATGGGAGAAACCAGGGCTTTGTGATTGGACTTGTAAAAATGGTTTTGTAAGAGAAGCAGATAAATGTGTTGAGGGTGTGTGTAATACAGGTTCTATAGAGCAGATAGCTTGTGGGCATAATTTGAATGGAGAGAAAACAAGGAGCTGTAATAAAGGCAAATGGGAACAATGGAGTAACTGTATAGACCGTGATGAGTGCAGAAATGGCAATTTTGAAATAGAAACAAGATATTGCCAGCCTGGTTACATGAAGAAAAGAAAATGTGTCGACGGTAAATGGGGATCATATGGGAATTGCACTAAAAAGAGTTGCTCAAATATCTCATGTGGAAACTCAGGTAAATGTTTAGTCGATGAAACTACAGGGGATCCTTTCTGTAGTTGTGAAAAGGGGGCCGTAGCAGATGGATTTGTTTGTATTGAGAACTCCTGCAAACAGAAAGATTGTCCAACACATTCTTTTTGTAAACTCGATATTTATGGAAATGCTGCATGTGAATGTCGAGAGGGATTTGTTTTAGACAGTAAAGGAAATTGTGTTCCAACAAGTTGTTATCCGAATGATCCATGTCCTTCATACTATCCCGGCACAGTATGTTTCTATTCAACAGAATTGCAACAGATCAGTTGTCATTGCAAACCAGGGGAAGAGATAGTCAATCCTACAGATGGATGTGTGAAAATAAATGAGAATCATGGTATGACTGATAAAGGCAGTTGTATCAGGGGTTATAACATCGATCTTTCACTTAGAATGTGTGTGCCGAACAAAGCTCCACATAAAGCTGAGGCAATATTTCCCCGTGATGGAGCAGCTTTTGTTTCAGGTACGACTGATAAGATCAGCTTGGTGTGGACTGGTGGCGATCCAGATGAAAACAATATTGTTTATTCAGTTTATTTCGGAGATGCTCCCGACAATATGAAACTTGTTGAAGTTTGTACTGAAGAACTTTTAGAGCATCCAGGTCAGGCAGGTTCTTACATAAAACTATGCGCGAAAGAAGGGGCGAACAAAAAGTTTGAAATAGAGGGCCTTTTACCTAACAAGAAATATTTTTGGAAAATTGTTTCTGAAGATAACCCACACAGAGTTGCGACAACAAGTGAACTTTTTGAATTTAAAATTATTCCTGACACTTCCGCACCAACATGGCCGGCAGATGCTACTATTCACGCTGATCCCAAAAGTTTCGGAGCTATGATTGAATAGATTCACTTAATCTACTGCCTATGGCAGTAGTCCGCTAAAAAGCTTATAGCGTTTTTAGGGGTTGTGAAAAAAAATGATTATGATGTACCTCCCTAAAAGGTGGCACTTTTTGAGGAGGTACATAATGACAAGGTTAAGCAAGTTATCACACAGTGTTTATGAATGCAAATATCATATAGTTTTTACTCCAAAGTATCGTTTCAAAATACTTCGGGGAGATGTTGAGGCTTTTGTGAGGGCCGAGATATATAAACTTTGTAGTTATAAAGATATGGTAGAAATTATTGAACTCAACGTTCAGGAAGATCATGTTCACCTTCTAATTTCTATTCCACCAAAATATTGTATTTCAGATTTCATGGGATATCTGAAAGGCAAGTTGGCAGTCCGTTTGTTCAACAAGTTCGAAAGGCTTGGGAAAAGATTTTGGGGCAGGCATTTTTGGGCAAAAGGTTATTGCTTAACTACAGTTGGATTGGATGAGGAAAATATTCGCAAGTATGTAAAGTATCAGGAAAAGCAGGAAAAAGAATCTAAATAATTGGTAGATCCTGCGGTTATATTGAAAACTTATTAGAACATGCCACCTTTTAGGGGCAAATCCCAAGCCACCTCCTTTGGGGGTGGTCGTTGACTGGAATCAGGCACTAGATGATTCTTTTATATGGAAATATGAAATATATGTGGATGGGGATCTTCTAAAAACAGTATATGACGAAGATGTCTGTTCTGCTGGATTATGCTATTACAGCATAAAATCGCTATTGCCGGATCATAGTTACGATCTTGCAGTAAGAGCTTTTGATATTAAACAGGCGACTGAAAACGATTTGACTACCAATTTTTCCACTCTTTCATTAACTGTTCCCGCTGGAGGAGATGTTGCTCAATTTGACCAGACTATTCCAACAACAATGAAAATGCTGGTTTCTCATCTTTTTACCGGGGACAATCCAGTTCAAAGTGGTGTGAATCCTGATCTGCTCAAAGACGAAAGGATTGCTCTCTTGTTTGGAAATGTTTATGAAACCAATGGAGACGAAATAATTCCTTCAGTAACACCTGCAATTTCTATATACAACCATCCTGAATACGGTCTCACTTCAACACAAAAAAGTAATGGAAAATATGAGATGGTAATAAATGGTGGCACATATACGTTAGAATTCAGGAAAAACGGTTACCTTACATCACAGAGAACAGTTAATGTAGGTTGGCAGAAAGACAACAAAATTGGAGAGTTGATTCTTGTGAAAAAGGATGCGAAAACTACAGAGATCAAGGATTTCGGTATCGTTCCTGGAAAATGGCAGTATCACAAATCCACATCTTTGGGAGAAGGTACAGCGGAGAGAGCTCCACTTCTTCTTTTTGCTTCCGATTCATTACCTTATTTTTATGACAGGAATACCAGTGTTGAGAATATTGACTATGAGAACTCTATTGTTGTTAGTGCAACAGAATATTCGGCGGGCACAAATGAAAATATAACTTCATATTCTCCGGGGTCAGCAGAGGGGAAAAATTTCAGTTACATAATAAATGTAAGTGAAGAAAATACGTCTGAAAAAGAGTTGCGGATCGATGGTACTCCTGTCGCTGTTTACATGGAAAACTACAAGAATATACCTGTAGGACATGCACTCAGTGTTGAATTTTATAATGAGAAAGAAAACAGGTGGGAGCAGTCTGAAGAAGGTGTAGCGATTGAAATCAGAAGAAATGGATCAGGTATTGAAGTAGATGTTAGATCAAGTGATTTCACACTCTCGGAAGAAGAGAAAGACAACTTACATCAAATATACTATTCGGAAGCTCCTGACGAGTCTTTAAATCTTATAAGAATTCCGATCGATAAATTTGGGGCTTTCGGAGTAAGAAATAGCGGAAAATTTTTCTCGGAAAATCGCTCGAGGTCTTTTGCAAGAAACAATCCGACTCCTTTGGTACTCCCGGATATCCCGTCACCTCCGCAACCCTACATAACTTCAGAAGAAGAATTGTGTGATGTTGTTGATATCCCAGGAACTCCGTTTTCTCTTTCTTATTCAAATAGAGGAGCTATAGGAAGAAACGAAGAAGTGTTGAGTGTTCCTATACTGAATGAAGGTGCGATCTCTGATGAGCTCGTAGGTGTGATCGTAACTACGACTTATGCAGAAAGATCAAGTAGCAGAGCTTTTTGTAATTCGGGAAGTGAATTTTGCTGGATTGGGAATTCATGTGAAGAAACCTGTAAAGACAGAAGCGATTGTGACTGTATAGAGACAATTAGCGTTGTTTCGGGAGCCCTATCTAAAGACATTGAGCATACTTTGTCTCCGGGTATGAAGTACAACATAACCTTGAGTCCTAAAGATCAGTATAATCGAGAATTACAGGGAGCCCAGCCTGTAAATGTCCGGGTAGAATACATTTACTATATTAAAAATCCAGATAACAGTAATGAAAAACATGAATATAGAGCATCCAGAAGTTGGAGTTCAAATGCCGGAAAAATCAGACACAAAGATGCCTTTGGATTGGGGGGATTTGCTCTTAATGTGCAAAAAGTATATGACAAACGTACAGGAGTAATTACAGAGGGATGCGGGAAGTCGAATTTGAATCGAGATATGGTTCTCACTATTGCACATGGTCATGGTAACCCACCTGATATTGATTTTCATCAGAATGGAGATCTGTTTTTTACAGCACTTACGGTGCAGGCCGGTTATCTTAAAGTAATGGATGCTGAGACGAAGGAAGTAAAGACTCTGTGGGAGTTGGAAAATATGTCAGGACTTCCTTCAAATAGACCGAACTTTACAGCTGATACAATAGGAAGTATCGCTATTACCAAAGATAATAATATTTATATTTTAAGGAGTATGGCGGATAGAGTGGGAAATGAAACTAGAAATAGTTCTGCCAGGATATACAGATACGATATTTCATCAGAATCGGGCAATGCGGAACTGGTTTACAGTACCCCAATGTACGGATTCAATCCTATAGATGCCATTACATATAACAAATTGGATAATAGCGTTTATTTTACAGAAGCATCTGTACAGAAAAACAGAATATGTCGCCTGGCTTTTAACAGTGAAGGAAAAGGCATTTGTGATCAAATTTTCGAAACGTCCGACAGGATGCTCGGAATTACCTTCAACAGCAAAGGGGAGCTCTACTACAGCTCAACAACCGATTACTGTGTAAAAAAATTGGTGAAGCATCCTTTTTCCGATGGTCTTTATATTTCTGAAATAGTCGCCGGCAAACCTGGATTAATGGCAAAAACAGTTTATCAGGGTGATGGAGTACCTGCACGAGAAGCGCTGTTAATTGCTCCTGATAAACTTGTGTTTGATGAAGATGATAATCTCTACATGTCAGATAGTGTAAGTTGGTTGAAAAAAGAGCAGGGTGTGGTAAATGAAGTTAGTAACGTTGTTCGTAAAATTCCTGGTGGTAATAAGGATAGCATAATAGAGATAGTTCTGGGAACAGGTACTGAGAAATATCGATTGGGAGATGATGCTTTCAATCATTTATATTCGGAAGTAAAAGCAAATGATATGCGTCATCCCAGAGATTTTGACATAACAATGCCTTCGGGAATAGATTTTGGAGCAGATGGCTCTTTATATGTCGCTGAAAATGCAATTTCAGACAATAGTGGTAACTGGTGGGGTACAGCAAGGATTCTCAAGGTGCAGTCAAATCTTTTTAAAACTAAAGTACCATCTGCACAGGGAGATCACATCTATACATTCAGTAAAGATGGAAAGCACATGAAAACAGTTAACGCTTTGACCGGACATCCCGTTTATCTCTTCCAGTATGATGACAATGGGTTTCTATCACAGATAAAAGAGTGTTCAGGAAACGATCAAAGTTGTTTCGGTGGACGTGTTACGAATATAAATAGATCTGGAAATTCAGTAGTATTTTCTACTCCTGGTGGTCATTCTGTAACAATTCTTTTAGATCAAGAAGGTTATGCAAAAAGTATATCAAACGGAGAAGAGCGATACGCGTTCCAATACCATGAAGAAAGTGATCTTCCGAAAGGACTGATAGCATCTAAGTCAACTCCAAAACATTCTTATGATTTCGAGTACAATTCACGAGGAGGTTTAAATGAAATTAAATACCCGAATGGCGGAACTTTTAATATAAATTCCGAAACGGTGGAAGATGAGGACGGAGTCTCTGTATTTAAATCAGCTCCTTCAAATTTTCTCCAGGAATCTGTCAGGGTTGCAATGAAAATTCAGGAGACTTCACCTCAGGGAAGAGTGAATACAAAATACTTTTCTGAAGGAGGGATAAGTAAAAAAGCAGTTGTGATAAAGCCAGACGGGACAAATGAGTTTGCTGAATCGATGAATGGAATGTACTCAAAGGTGGTAAAAAGCGATGGCACTAAATTAGAACAGCACTCCATTCCGAGTTCAGTTTTTGGACCGGCGAAGCCAAGTATTGACAAAACTTTGTACCAAACCGGCTCACACACCTACCAAAAAATAGTGAAAGAAGAAAGGGAAGGTGGCGTTCCGATCCTTTTCAAAGATTCTGAAGCGATGATGGACTTTGATTCATTGACAACCACAACATATTTTGTCGGTGGGGCGGCACCTGTTGCTGATCTTCAGTCTTTGGACTCTGTCAGAAAAATCATAAATACCTACACAAGATCAGACAGAAAGATATCCGTTGAGAAAAGTGCCGCACACGGAAATATTAAAAACTACCAAGTACTTAACGGCGTAGGTCGGGTGATAGAAGCCGGTTTCGGTGCAGGAACCACATTCAATCCCGTTAAATATGAATACAATGGAGCTGGAAACGGTGCGGCTTCGGGAAAGATTCACAAAATAACTCAGGGATCAAGACTGACAGAGTATTCCTACAATGGAAGAGGCTATCTACAGGCAGTTAAGGTGCAAGTTAATTCAGCAAAGTCTGTAACAACATCTTTCACAGATTGGGACAACATCGGAAGACCTCTGGCAGCTACTCTTCCCGGTGACAGAGACGTTCTGTTCGATTACGATGCCGACGGAAACATGGTGTCCATAACAACTCCGAAAAATGAGCGTCACGAATTCAATTACGATCCTTATGATACGGAACAGTACTACCAGCCGCCTTCAGTTGGAGGTGTTTTAGCGGGAAACCTTAAAACAACCTACGGTCTCAATAAGGATCTTCGGGTAACTTCTGTTGAAATCCCGTCTGATAGTGGCGTTGAGAAAATTGAATACTGCTGGGATAACTCCTGTGATTCCGGAACCGCTACCAACGGAGACGGTAAGTTGAGAGAAGTGAGGATCGGCAGCAATGGAAAAGTGGAATATGGTTATCATAGCTCGAGTTCCGCTTTAGGAAAACTCGAAAGTATGAAAAGAACCATAGAAAGAGGCGATGAAAGCGATGTGGCCACGCTGAACTACACTTACGACGGATCACTTTTAAGTAGTGAAAGCTTGAAAGTAAACAGCAGCACCTGGGGTGCGGTATCCATGACGTATAACGATTTTATGGAGCCTACTAAACTGTCCTTCAAAGGTGTTGATATTGCGATTGATGATTATGGAATTGTTTCTGGAGTTGAGGATATCAAATTTGAGTATGAACCGAACACTTCACTCATCAGTGTGGTAAAAAATGTCACAGGAAACACAGTGAAATCTAAAAAAGTTTACACCTACAATAAATATGGCGAAATAAAAGAGGTCACTTCCAAATACGGTGCCGTTGATTACTTCAATGTAAAATACAATGGCCAAATTGGTGAAGAATTCTACCACAGGGATTATCTCGGAAGAATCACCACTCTTGAAGAAAAAATAAAGGATGCACCGGCAGTAACAAAGAGCTACGAATACGATGATGCAGGAAGAATTATAGAGGTCAGTAAAAACAACTCAGTAATTGAAACATACACTTATGACAAACAGGGCAACAGAACATCCTTTACATCATCCGATTCCGCAAAGAGTGTCCCTGCAAGTGAAATAACTTACGACAGCCATGACAGGTTGACCAAATATGGGAAATATTCCTACGAATACACCCTCAGCGGCAACCTCAAGAGCAGGACAAACAGCGAAACAGATGAAGTCGTCAACTACCACTACGATCAATTCGGTAATCTACTTGAAGTAAATATTGGTGACGGTGTTTCCGAAACTAAAAAAATCGAGTATATTGTTGACGGAAGAAACAGGAGAATAGGAAAACTTGTCAAAAGAATTGGAGAGCCTAGTTATATCTGGGAATACAAATTCCTTTATAAAGACAGCCTCAACCCTGTTGCAAAACTCGATGCGTCGAACAATCTGGTTGAATACTATGTCTATGCATCCAAAAAGAATGTTCCGGATTACATCATGAAAAACACCTCAAGCGGATGGAAAAAGTACCTGGTTATCTCAGACCATATCGGAAGTGTCCGAATGGTAGTGGAATCATCCACAGGTGATGTTAAAAAGAGAATTGACTACGACACATTCGGAAAAATTGCGAGCGAAACAGGCACATTCGACATCGAATTCGGCTTCGCCGGAGGCCTGCACGATAAGGATACCGGCCTCGTTCGTTTCGGAGCAAGAGATTACGACCCAGAAACCGGAAGATGGACAGCAAAAGATCCGATAAGGTTCAAAGGTGGGACGTTGAATCTTTATGAGTATTGCGGCAATGATCCGGTGAATTTTGTGGATACGAGAGGATTAGTTGTGGAAATTCTTTATAACTCTGAAGCCGGTGTTTTATCCGCTACCGATACAGATACCGGAGAACATTTTGAAATCAGTGTTGAATCTGGTGGTAAGCCCTACGGTGATCCAATACCTAAAGGAGAATATGAGATTCTTTACCATCCTAATCCAGACTTTTTTAGATTGGATTTCATTGATAACAGTCCTAGAGACGACATTCATGGTCCAACAGGAAGGGATCATTTTAGATTGCACAAACCCGGTCGTACTACAGGGTGCATAGCCGCAACGAAAAATGATGAATGGATTGGTTTAAGAGATATGTTGAACAACACTAAAACAGATACAGTTTCCGACAATTTTCAGCCTTGGTGGAGGAAAATGTTCTTTCGCAAGACAGATAATACGGATATTAAGAAACTGGGTACATTGATAGTTGAGTAATAGGAAAACTATGAATATTGTAAAATATTTTGCTTGCCATTTAATTGTTTTTGCATTGATGATAACATTTTTTTCTGAGCTGAGAACAGGTCGTGTACTATTGTTTTTTGTTAGTAATGCGTTGATAAAAAATCTTTTGATTTTTATAGTTTATGTGGCTGGTTTTGCATTTGCCGGTATTTTGAATGTTGATTCTCAATTAAATTCGAAAGCAAGAAAAAATTGGCCAATATCTTTCATTTGTCTCCTTCTTTCTTTTTGCTATATAAACAAGTACTATTTAACCGTTTTTTTTAGTCTGTTTCAGACGATAGTTAGCAATTCCATGATTATTGTCGTTCCCATTTTTCTTTACGCAGGTAAAAGCTATTTTATTAATTCAATGGGAAATAGTAGTGATGATGTTTTAAAATGGATTTGTTTGTTTAAAAAGAACTTTAAGGCTGCAATTTTTTTCTTGCTTTCAGGGCTCGCCCTATATGTGTTGAAGAATTCGTTTCTTACTTTAGATGACTACAATGTCATTATTTTTTCCCAGCTGTTCTTTACGACTGTAATAGTGGTATTACCTTTAATTTATTTTTACAGTTCTCTTTTTACTTTACTGAATCTTATGAAAATTAGTCGCAAAAAAAAGACTTGGAGCTACCTTTTTGGATTTTCTTTCCTTTTAATATTGGTTTTTACAGCTTTAATTACTTTTGTTTAAAGTTGTATGGGTTTGATGTTATTAAGTTGAAGATCTATAAATATGACACATGCTTTGGGATAATGGATAATCCATTTTGTATGAATCATCCGATTCCGCAAAGAGTATCCCTGCAAGTGAAATAACTTACGACAGTCATGACAGGTTGACCAAATATGGGAATTCCTACGAATACACCCTCAGCGGCAACCTCAAGAGCAGAACAAACAGCGAAACAGATGAAGTCGTCAATTACAATCAAGAAAATTTTGCTTCATCTATTATGAATTTATTGAATTGTAAGCTTTGATTTAGTATTGTTTTAAGGCGCATCCTCACTCCTTTTTTTTGTCGTGATTAAAAAGATATTGAGGATGCGTAAATTTTCAAAATTATCTTCAAAATCTTGCTAGCTTTAAGCTGAATTTCTTAACTTAGACCCACAGATTCTGGAGAAGACCCCTTTTTTAGAGCAGCGATTTCCTTTTCGGCTTCTGTAGCGTAAAGCTCTTTCCCTCGGCCTGGAAAATCAGCCTCTCCTTTCTGTTGATACTCCTGCTTTCATCAAACAAGGGTGTGGTATTTAATGTAATCTGCGACCTCGTAGTCGTAAGTTACGTTTTTGGCACAAGCCTCTCATCGTTTGTAGCGAAAGTTGAAAAAGTGAAAAGCATGTTGACACCGATGGGAACAATAATAGAAGGCGAGTGGTTGGATGTCATGAATCTCATAAACAATTTTTCTGAAATTCGCTTCCGAAGTTGAAAGGCTAGGATTAACACTAAAAGTTGATTTCAGGAAAGATAAAAAGAATAGAATTAAAAGCAAAATAGACTCAATAAAAGAGAAACTGAATTTGAAGAAAATAGATATGATTAAATTATCAAACTTTTGGAAGAGGATATTTAAAATCATTTAAAGATTCAAAGCTGCCTCAAAATAACACAAATAATTCTTAAAAGATATTTAAGTTGTGGATAAAGAGTAATTAATGTAATACATATTTGTGTTTGTAGAGAGGTTTGTTGCTGGTTTGGTGGTGTGTGCTGAGCTGTTTTTTAGTAGATGCATAAAAGGTTTCAAAATGAATTGCATTAAGTGCTTTAGATGTTTGTTTTAAGTTAATTGTAGAGTTTTGTAAGTAAGTGAAATGAAGAGATAAAAAAGTATTTAAGGTTTGTTGGGATTTGAATTTAAAGTCTATTTAAGGAAAAAGTAAGAATATGTATAAGAGAAACGTATAGGTTAAAATAAAGATGTTTAGAGTGTGATGTTAAAGATGTTTTGTTTAGAAAAATGATACCTTGCAAGAAAAAAAAGTTGACAAAAAATTAGAAAGCGGCAATTCTAATAAAGGAAGTAAGATTAGAGAAAAACATACCAACTTTAAAAAAAAATTTAAAAAGTTAGTATTAATAGAATGCGGATAATTAATAGTTAATGATAGATTGGGCTAATGAAGTTAATTTATTGAAAAAACAATAAAGAAAGTTGTGAAACTATTTGTTTTTTAGAGTGAGGAGGTAAATTATGTAAAACGCCGATGTGTGGTTGAATGCGGTGATGCCACGAATTGATTTGAGGATTTGTTGATAATTTTATTAATTTCTGAAGTTAGGAGTAAAGGTGAATCGAATTAGATTTATTAAACAAAAAATGAAAGGGAGTTGCAATGAAGAGGAGTAATTTCATCAGAGGAATATTTTTTATATGTATTTGTGCTCTGATTAGTTCTATTGCAGTAGCAAAAAATTCTTACGGCGAAAGTGAAAATGACATTCCTTTGGCACCTGGCGCTGTTACTACAAGGTCTGTGTGTGGGGGAACTATTGATTGGCAAGATGTTGAAATGTACAACGGCGCTCTTGGACCAACGATTAATTTCGTCAATACTCATCAAGGAGCGGTTGGACAGATAAGATGGAATAGCAATTTGAGAAACAAGTACAACAAGCCTGGTAATGTTAATGATCGCAGGTGGTGTACAGGTACATTGATAGGTGAAAATTTGTTTCTTACAGCTGGGCATTGTTTTGATAATGTTAATGACAAGGGATGGATAATGCCTGTGGATAATGTTACAGGTAAAAATATCAGTTCTGCGGAAATTGCAACCAATATGCATGTTGAATTTGATTATCAGCGTGATTCAAACGGAAATTTGAGAAATACGGAAAGCTTTGATGTTGTTGAATTGGTCGAATACAGACTCGGCGGACTAGACTATGCAATTTTAAGACTTGATGGTAATCCAGATCGCAGCTATCCAACTGCAACTCTATCTGCGAATGTTCCATATCTTAACGATTCCCTTACAATAATTCAGCATCCTGCAGGTATTCCGAAGGTAGTTGAGGCAGGTCCTTGTAATTCAGTAGGAACTACTGAGTTCACATATAGGGATCTTGATACAAAAGGGGGCAGTTCTGGATCGGGCGTATTGAATTCGGAAGGTCAGGTTGTTGGTGTGCATATCCAAGCCGGATGCAGTTCTACTGGTGGAGCAAATACAGGTGTGTTGATGTCTGCTATTGTCAAGGTATCACCGGAAGTACAGAAGAGAATTCCTGGTTATGTGTCTTCTACAATGGTGCCAGTTGTTGATTTGATTCTTAGTTATTAGTAATGATGCATGTTTACGTCTAGAAAATATTAATGTTTTAATTGGAGAGTTTTTTATGAAAAAAGTAATGTCAGTCCTTCTTTCTTTTTGTGCAGTTTGTTTGTTTGCAGGAAATTTAATGGCAGATTGCTCTTATAATGCTTGCAATAATGTTCTGGTTGAGGAAATTGATTACTCCTATGAGTCTGAATCAATTTTTATAACAACATCAGGAACAGAAAAAGGAAAAGTGAAGGATAGCTGCTTGGTGAATATAAATAATACATTTTATTTGAGACTGAATGCAAATCATCCGAATCACAAAAATGTTCATGCTGGAATTCTTGCAGCAAAAATGTCAGGGAAAAAGGTCGGGTTGTGGCTTGACACGAATACTTGTAATATCAACAGGGTCATAGTTCGCTAATAGTAAAGTAAAAACTTTTAATTTTTGGTAATAACAATTTTTAATTTGAGGATAAAAATGAAAAAAATAATATCACTCGTGTTTACATTTAGTGCAGTTTGTTTGTTTGCTGGAAATTTGATGGCTGATTGTAGCAGTAATAGATGTACACATGTCCAAGTTGAAGATATTAATTATGGTTATGGTAGTGAAAGTGTTTATATTGCAACTTCCGGAAATGAGCGTAGTTTATCAAAATCCTCATGTGCTGTTAATATCTTCGAAGAATACTATTTGTTGTTGCATGAAAGCCATCCTAATCTGAAAAATGCATATGCTGGTATTCTTGCAGCAAAAATGGCTGGAAAACCAGTTAGTTTGTGGATAAATGAAAGTACATGTAGAATCGATAGAATAATTCTTGATTAGCAATATTCCATATGTTTAGTTAAATCTGTATGAGGTGGAAGAGATATTCACCTCATACTGGCTATTCCTGCGAAAACGGACAGCATTCCTGAAATATCCGGACACTTTTCAACATTCTTGTTTTTTCCGGACACCATTCCTGTTTATTCCGGACAGTTTTCAACATTTATGTTTTAAACTATCCTTTTTCGCCCTCAGAATCAAAACTTTTTCTACCGGTTTCTCTCATACTCGGTCCCTCCATTTTTATTTTGTGTGAACAGTGAACGAGTCTGTCCAGAATCGCGTCGGCGAGTGTGGCTTCGCCGATGATGTCATACCAGCTGGAGATAGGGTGTTGTGATGTCACAACTGTCGACTTTCTCCCGTGCCTGTCCTCCATAATTTCCATAAGCATCAATCTTTCCTGGGCCTTGAGCGTTTTTACTCCAAAATCATCAAGTATGAGTATGTCGGCCTTCGCTATTTTGTTTATTTCCTTTATGTATGAACCGTCTGCCTGGTATTGCCGCAATTGATCAAAAAGCTTTATCATGTTGTAATAACTAGTTCTATACCCTTTTGCACATGCTTGGTTGCCGATTGCCGAGGCGAGAAAGCTTTTCCCGATTCCGGTCGGTCCGGTTATGATGACATTCTCCGCACGATCGATAAATTGACAGGTAGCAAGCCGCATTAGAAGGTTTTTGTCCAGCTTTCTCCTGACGTTATAGGAAATTTCCTCAAATCCGGCACAGTAGCGGAATTTTGCCCGTTTGACGAGGTTTTTCACTTTTCGATTCTGACGATCCTCCCATTCAGATTCAACCAGAAAAGCAACGAGTTCGTCAGCCGTATAGTCGATATTGTGCCCGGCTTCCATTGTCGAACTAAGTGCCCTGGCCATTCCATGGAACTTCATCTCATTGAGTTTGTTAAGAGTTTCCTGTGCGTTCATTTTTCACCTCCGTAGTAGTTTTTGCCTCTTGTCGTGGGATTGAAGGGAAGCTCCTTCTGCTCGACTTCCTCGGGTACTTTATGCCTGTTGTTTTCAAGAAAGTTCTTTATAAATTTGTAAGTTACAGCATTTCTTTTGATGGCGCTTTTACAAGCCTTTTCAACTGCTTCATTGCCGTATTTATCTCCCATCCCCAGGATACCGTAAAGCGATTTGTAGGCCTGTTCCGGATGGTCTCTGTCCGCAAACACATTTCTCGTGAAAATGTGTGTTGCAGGACCGATATTTCTTGCCCATTGCAAAAGTTTTTCCTTGCTCTGATCCACCATGAAGCGGTGGTTTGAAGGCATGTGGCCTTTTTCAGTCACATACTTGTTATCGCTACAGTTTTTCAAATGCATTGCGATCCGTTTGTTGTCGTAATAGATCTCTACTGTACGGCTGTCGTGAACAATTTTCACCCTCTCGCTTCTGAATTTGAAAGGTACGCTGTAGTACCTGTCGTCGCCCTTCAAATAGACGTGATAGTTGTTCTGAACCGTTCTTATCTCGACCTCTTTCATTTCGTATCTTATTGTCGGAAGGGGCCGCAATTCCTGGGATTCAACATCTTTAAACTGGTCCATCCTGCTCACTTTCCGACCCTGAAAACAGGTCTTGTTGTGAACATCCAGATGTTTTCTTATCTCGCCGTTAAGATCCGATAAAGAATGAAAAACTTGATTCCTCAGCGGAGCATAGACTCGCTGATATGTGAGGTTTACAGCACCCTCCACAAGGGCCTTGTCCTTGGGCTTCTTCGGCCTGGCAGGAAGGATCGTGGTGCCATAATGACGGGCGAAATCGCTAAATGTTTCATTCAAAAGTGGTTCGCGCTTGTCGGCTTTCGTCACCGCTGATTTCAAACAATCCGGAACAATTGCTCTGGGCGTTCCTCCGAAAAAACGCAGCGCATTTTCGCAGCATCTGATGAACGTTTCCTTTTTCTGATCCGTTGCAGCCTCAACATACGTCATTTGGCTGCACGGGAGAATCGCAACAAAAACCTCCAGTTCGGTGACTTCGCCATTGTTTTTCAAGTGCGCCTTCAGCTTGTCTCCGGCGAAATCGACATACATCTTATCACCGGCCTTGTGCACGAGATGCATACTGATCTTATCTTTTTTACTCCACATTTTATAGTGATAACAGAATCTTGAATAACTGTAACCTTCGGGGGCAGCGTCAAGATATTCGTTGTATAAAAGCTTAAGAGTAACTCCCCGGCGCTTTATCTCTCTGTCGATATATTCAAAGAACTCAGAAAGATTTTCGTATGTTTCACAACATTTTTTCTTTTCCACATGAAGAATCTCAAGATAGGCCGAATCACTCATCTTTTCAAACTCTTCCACAGGAACTCCTGTCCGCTTGAAATCGGCAATGATCTCTGAAACGGTGCTCTTCCCAACACCAACCTTTTCAGCAATTGAGCGATAGCTCATCCCGACAACCGAATGTAGCCTTATAATTTCCCTCGTTTTTTCCATGACAATTTTCTTCCTGGGCATTAAATTTCTCCGAATTTTTATTAAAAACAGAGAAGAAGAATAACACCTCTAACTGTTAATCAAAAATAATGTTGAAAACTGTCCGGTTTCGACAGGAATGGTGTCCGGTTTCATCGAGAATGCTGTCCGGATTCGTCAGGATTGGTGTCCGCTTTCAGCAGGAATGCTGTCCGGATTCAACAGGATTTGCCATCATACAGCAAAATAATTATTTTCTATATCAAGTTGTGCTAACGATCAGTTGAAAAAGCCAGCAGCCTCTCACAATCACATCGCTTACTGGAGGCTCTTCACCTGCAATGCCGTTTGATCCGAAAATATCAATAACTTCTTGATAGTATTCGCCGTTCATATTTCTTCTGGCCGGGTTCCATGCAATCACGTTTTCGATCAGAAGTTTTTTCACCTTTCCTGAAACCTTGATTACATTCATGTCGAAAGGACCCGACGAGGGTCTGGCCGGCAGTGCGCCAAGCGAAGCTGGCGCAATCCAACGGGTTAAAATCCTGTAAAGGTTAACCACAAGCCTGTTACTGAAAATGACGTTTGTGGCGGTAACAAAACAGGCGGAGCTAATTGGAAGGAGATATCAGGTTGTAATGCGTAAGCGTGAACGTTGTAGTAGCCTCGAAATTGTCGTTTCAGGATGGTCGACAGCTTTGCCGAGCTGGAAGACAGAACAGTTATGGGCGCTTTGGTGAGCTCAGAGTACTATGAGCGCGGGAAAACCGCACGCACGGTTCTGTGGGGGGCAAGCATCTGAATAGGTGAGCTGGGAAGCCATGATAATATCGTCGTTGAATGCAGATGCTTGCTCTACTCGACCTTTTGTACTTTTACTCTTTTATTAAATTTACTTGCCGCGAATGATTGGTGATTTCTCGATTTTATTTGAGATACGGGCGTTCCGTCGGGAACGCCCCAGAGGAGAACTTTTTTTCAATGTTTATTAATTATTATGAGACGTAGCATGTTACATCTCTACGGGTTTTGTAGTCTCTTTTGACGAACAATTATCGTAACCACGGTTACTGTAACCCGGGTTACGATAATTGGATCGCTCTACTTGTCTAGGACGCTCTTTATACTAATTTGTTTTTCTACTGTTTATTTGCCGGGATTGTATGGATAACACTCAACTTGATCTTTCATGTTGTACTGCTCGCCAATTTTCTCAACCCATTGATAGTATGTCTCTTTATCCCAGATAGGTGCATTTTGACATTTGTCTGTCGGAAGTTTGCACACTTTATATTCTGAGAGCAGGTTCTCAACTCTTGCATCCCCTCTGTAATCTTTTCCATAATTCTTTTGAATCTCACCATTTAGTTGATTATTCCATTGAAATTTGCCGAGTACTATCCATTGATTTTTACTAATCTTAAATTTTTCCGGAATTTTTTGGTCAAGATCTACTCTGCTGCCCATGGCGTGGGGTTTTTCATCAATCAGGATTTCAAGTCCTGCCTCAAAGGGTTGGTCGCATTTATAACCATCAGCTTCTGTTTCGCTGTCATCACAATCGGAATAGTTGGCTACAATAAGGTACTCATCATTTAAATCAGAAAATAAAGTCATTGTTGGATAATCTTGGGCAAAATGAATTATTTCATCATTTGTGTTATGTAAATTGCCGGCACTGATAAGGTTAGCATACCAGCTTGATGTAAAGAGGGATACGTCATTAGAGGAGCAGTCGTCATGGGATTCTGTTTTTTGATTGGTACACATAAATCCTTTTGCATAATCCGGCGAATCCTGCCATGTATCTCCTTCGATATTGCCATTTTCCGGAAATGAATCCCATGGATTGTCGTCAAAATCCCAAGGATCATCGTACCTGCTGTTATAAAGGCTCCTCATTTTAATTAAATGCAGATCAAGGTCGACCTTTGCCGGAGCTACATCCTGGGCTTCACTTAACTTAATTCTAACTCTCGCTCTTGGGTATACTGTCGGGCTGCAATATGTTGAACCTACCTCACTTTCCTTTCCGGTTTCTTTGTGAACAGCTTTCACCTGCAGCTCTATAAGATAGTCATTATTTGCATAGATATCGCACTTTTCATTCCACTCTTTCAATCTTTTTTGTCTGGTATAGGGATCGTGGGGCTTTTTGGAGTTAAAAAAGTTTTCGCAGTCATCTTCAGGGGTAAAGTTTTGCTTTTTATTAATATTGTTGGGTGCAACACTCGTTGCTTCAAAAAATGAAAAAGATCCTTCATCTATCAGCCATTCATTTTCGTAATCTTTCCAGGAATTCAATTCGCTGACAACAACAAAAAGTTGGGTTTGTGCAGTTTTTTCAATAAATCTCCACTTATACATCATTGTGTAATCATCTGGATTTCCAACACACTCATTATTCTCATTTACCACACAGCTTCCAAGTGCCATCATATTTATCTTTTTGCTGACCTGTGCAACCGAACTATTCTCTGTAGGTCGGCAATCTAAAACGGCTTTAACTTTTATAACATTTTCTCCCGGGACCTGTTGATTACCGCTGTCAGGTTTATTCTCAGAATTGTTTTCCGTATCGGATGAAGGATTTTCACCGGAACCTGGATTATTAGTGTTGCCGCTGTCATCTGTTGTTTCAGCAGTTACTTCATCATCTGAGATTTCTACAGGACCACCGCATGCACACAGGAAAGTCGAAATTAAAATCAAAGAAATTAACACCTTCATTCTCATCTCCATATCTTCTGTTTTTAAATGTCTAGTCATGCGCATGATTTTGTACTTTCTAACTATAGGACGGCTGCTATCTGGTAAAAGTTTTTGAATTTTCTATTTTTTTAGAAAAAAGTGAGAAAATTCATACCCGCCTCATAGTTTGTGTAGTTAAAATCTTCATAATCTTCGGCATCCCGGCCTATGGAAGAGAAGTTTCTTGCAATCAAAAAATATGCGGATAGCAGCATATCTTCGGTTACGCTGTATTCAACTGCCGACGTGAACTTTAAATTGTGATCCTGTCGTCTTTTTTGCCATTTGTTGAATGTGTCTATATTTATCCAGCGTAAATAGCTGTAGCCGATTGAACCTCTTATGGCAATCTCTTTAAATGAGACTGAAAACTCATGATCTGTAAACAGTGTGACAAATTTATTACTGACTCCGAGTATTCCCTTCGGCCGCCTTGATACAATCTCATCTCTAAGCAGGGTTGTTTGAAATCCCACGGCATTCTTTATAAAGCTTTTTGTCGCTGTCGGAAACAGATATTGTCCCAATGTTATCCCGAAATGAGGTCCCGAAATAAACTTTGTCGATTCATCAATTGATCTGTAGTATCCGGCTTGAAAAGTCAAAAAGTAGCTTTCTTTTTCCGATCTGATCCAAACAAGGTCACCTAAATAGACTCCCTCAACGAGAGCTGATACATACTCTTCCATGTCAATTACCGTGTAGTTGAACATGGCTGAGTGTTGTACTGTGATGTTTTGTGTGATCTCGTGAGGGATAGATCCTTTTGCGCTTTGAGTTATGACGGAAAACTCGGGAGTTGCGGGAGTGCAATCGACAGCCAGATTGTAGGAAATGAGAGTTTCTGATCCTGGAAAAAACAGGTCGAGCGTAGTGTCTAAAACTGTTGCAATACCGCCGCTTTTATTTGCATTATTCCGTTTTTTCCAGTTGAAGAAGTTGTTTTTTGATACGTCACTTCGATATGCGGTGCCTAAGGATACACTTGCTCCAAAATCTACAGTCGTCCCAAAGGTTACGCCGGTCATTAAAAAAAGTATGCAACTAAAAATAACGCTTTTTATTTCTTACTCCTTTGCTCTTTCTTGATCTATTGAGATGTTTAAAGATATTTATGGGAGCTCTATTTTTTTGTGATTTAATTTCGGGCTCACCATTTTCATCATTTGGTTCGTACGAATCATCGTCTGTAGTTTCACCGCAGCTGTCCCGATTATTATGCTTGTCTACCACGATTTCATCCGGGAGTTCCTGCGACTCTTCATTTTCCTTGATAAAGTCAACGTCTTCAATTTCAAATGCCGTGTCGATATCAGGGGATAGTTCTTCTTCTTCGAGTACCGTATCAATATCTGGACAAAGATCATCCTCTAGAATTTGAGGTTTTACTTTTTTTATTTTTGTCTTCTTGGGAACTTGTTTATGTACTCTTCTTTCTGCTCTTTTTATTGCCCTTTTCTGAATAGCTGTTTCTTTTTCCAAAACATCGGTATCGGAACTTTCATTGAAATCTTTTTCAATGAACTCCTCTTCATAACTTTCTTCCTGTTCAATTGTTCTCAGCTCCTTTTTCAACTCCGGAACATTGCTGAAAAATGATTTTTGCCAGCTTTTTCTCTCTTTTTTATCGACACATTTCTCAAATTTGACTTTGCTTTTTAAAGTAGGTTTCGCAATCGCGGTTTGCGGAAGCAGCAGAATCGCTAAACATGCAGTGAGAAGAAATTTTATCATATGGTATCGGCAGGTTCTCTTGGCAACTCGTACTGTGCAATTACTATCTTCTCATACCGGGCATCTATGATAATCTTGTGACGGTGGGAATAGCGGCTGAAAATGGCATTTGTATCGATATTCCAAACACCTTTTTTATCAACCGTAACAACAAAAGGAATCTCATTTTTACCTTTTTTCAGATCCCCTTTCCAGATAAAGTTTTTCAGCGAACGAATCTTTTCAGAACTGCTGTCAAAACTGATGCCTTTATCAAGATTAAACTCGATATTGACATTTTTCATGGCTTCAGATGCTTCATATTCCAGGGTGATTTTAACCGGTTCTCCTTTGTTTGCTTCAGTTTTTGAGATTAAGGTTCCATTATTCGGAAAATCGATTTTACTACTGTTTTCAAAAAATATTACTGTTCCAAGTAGTAGTAAAACTGCCGCAGCTACGGCAAAAACATGTTTGATTTTGTTGTATGGATTTGAGTGTACGGTAAGTTTACGTTCTCTGTTATTTAAAGCTTTCTCAAGTTTTGGTTTTAAGGAGTTTTTAAACTCTGTGTGGTCTGAATAATCAGCATTTAGCTTTTTGCCGGTTTTGAATAAAACGGATAACTGCTTGGATTTTTCAAAATAGGCACTGCACTCCGGGCACTCATTTAGATGATTTTGGATCTCATCGGGAAAATTGTGCTGCTCTCCAAATGCAATATCTATTTTACTTTTGATATCTTCACATCGATCCATTTCACCACCAAAACAATTTCATTCATCTATAAGACGGTTGATTGTTCATAAAAGTTTTTAATTTCTAAAAAAATTTTCATGCTCAAGAGCAAGCTCCGTAAGTTTTCGCCGGGCTGTATATACTCGAGATTTCATTGCACCCAAGCTTATTCCCACAATTTCAGCGGCCGCATCGTAGGTTAACTCCTGTAGATCTATAAGTGTAATAGCTTCACAAAGGTGTTCTGGAAGCATCTCCACAAGTTTTAACAGCAAGCTGTGTTTTTCTTTCTCAACCATATTCTCATCAATGTTTTTTGCTTCTCTACTCTCTATTTTTGCTTCATCAATGGGATCAAACTGTTTGAACTTTTTGCTGCGTTTGTAGTTTAAAAACTCATTTCTTACGATGCGCCAAAGCCATGAGGTGAAGGACGCCTCTCCTCTGAACTTATCAAGATTCATGAAAATTTTGATTAGCGCCTCTTGAAGAATATCATCAGAAAGAACTCTATCACCGCCGGTCATCGAGAGAGCAAAATTTCTGAGGTCAGTGAGATGTATCGTTATTATCTCTTCAAAAGCCTGGATATCTCCATTTTTGGCTTTTTGCATGAGTTCTTTGATTTTATGTTTGACCATTTTGTTAAATTTTATTATTTCTTGAAAAGAAATATACACAGCAAAAAGATAAAGTAAATTATTTGAAAAATAATTTTAAGATATTTTTGAAGTTTTAATGTGATAAGTGTGGCTTGATACGAACTTTTTATCTAGTATTATGCAATAAGAAGCACTTGGGACAGTTATTCCCTTAAACGTCAACCTCCTACGATGAGTAGACCATCGACCCCCTATATTTTTCCCTTTGACACCTTGTCAATACCTGTCTTTCACAATTATTCTCCTGAAATCACTGGGATTCATGGCCAAATTCCTCTTTTTCATCCGTTTCTCCCGCTTTTTCGAGATATGCGAAAAACTTTAACGAAATCATAAGTAAAAACTGTTCTTCATTAAAAATTTTTAGTATCTTCCATGGGTGGCAGGGTCGCAGACTTGATGCAGTGAAGGGATCGTATTCCTAATGATATTAAAGTGTAATGCAAACACTGAAGGGAGATGAGTGATGGAGGTAAGGATAAAAAGCTTTTCCGAATTAACTTGCCTGGAATTGCATGACATTTATAAACTCCGAGCGGAAGTTTTTGTTGTGGAGCAGGAATGTGTTTACAATGACATCGATGGAAATGATCTTAATTCCACGCACATATTTTTTCTTGAAGAGGGTAGGGTAATCGCCTGTGAAAGGGTGGTCGATGCGGGCTTTTCCTACGAGGAAGCTTCCATCGGCAGAGTTGCGGTAGACAGGGAGTTTCGGGGAAAGGGACTGGCAAGGAGACTTCTGGAGGAGGCTATCGATTGCATCAGAAATGATCTGCAGAAGAGTGATGTGAGAATAAGTGCTCAGAAGTATTTGGAAAAGTTCTATGAGAGTTTCGGGTTCACTGTGTGTTCCGAAGAGTATCTTGAGGATGGAATCCCCCACATTGAAATGTATTTGAAGCTGTGAAAAAGGAGAAAAGAAATGGATGGAAGAAATAGATCGAATATCAAACCTGGAATTAGAGTAAAGATTGTTCTGAAACAAGATCAGCGTACTGGAAAACTGACTGAAGGGATCGTGAAAAATATTCTCACAAAGTCTCCAAACCACCCTCACGGAATAAAAGTCCGCCTTGAAAGCGGCGAAGTGGGCAGAGTGAAAGAGATCTTGGATTAATAGATAAACAAAAGGGATTCGCAGAATATATCAATACTTTGTTTCTTAGGAAAACCAATTTTTAATAAATTTATTTTGATTGTCATGGAGCAAGATTATAGGAATTTTGTGCCTTGACCCCAGTTTTGTTGTCAGTCTCTCTTTCCGAAGAGCCTGAGAAGGAAGATGAAGAGGTTGATGAAGTCGAGGTAGAGTGTGAGTGCTCCTGCGACCGCTACTTTTTTCATCATCTCTTCGTCGTTAAATGCGGTGAACGCAAGGGCCTTGATTTTCTGTGTGTCGTAGGCGGTAAGCGCTGCGAATATTCCGATTCCGAAGATTGTTATTGCCCAGTTAAGGGATCCCGATGCAACGAAGATGTTGATTATCGATGCGATTATTATTCCCACCAGCGCCATGAAGGCTATCTTCCCGACCATGGAGAGATCCCTTTTGGTTATGTAGCCGTAGGCACTCAAAGCCCCGAACATTCCGGCGGTTACAAAGAAAACAGATGCAACGGAACTTGCCGTGTAGAGCGCGAGGATAACGCCGAGCGTCAATCCGTTCATTGCGGCGAAGGCGAAAAACATTCCGATGAGTGTGGAGGATTTTGCCCTTTTCATCATTGCTCCGAAGCCGATCACCATTGCGAATTCAGCAAAGAGAAAAAACAGGTAGGATTTTGCTGCAAACATGAAAAGCGCGGGAGTTTTGAGCACGAGAAGGGATACGATTGCGGAAACCATAAGTCCCATTGCCATCCAGTTGTAAACTTTGAGCATTGTGGGTCTAATGAGTGCATTGATGTCGCCGGATACTGCAACCTGAGGTTCCTGCTGATTGAAATTGTTGTAATAATTCATTAATTATCTCCAGTTAGTTAAAAAACTGTTTACCTTAATTAATATAAGACCAATATCATGAAAATCAACACCCGGGAGGGGGATTTTATTCCCGTATGAGGGAACAGGCCTTTTCGTATCCGAAATCGCAGCTCTTTTTATAGAATTGATTTGCCTTAATCCTCGATTTTTTAAAGGGTTTTTCACCGTGCTCGTAGATGAAGCCGATGTAGTAGCATCCCCCTTTGTGTTGTGCCCTGCAGGCAAGGTTAAGAAAGTAAAAGGCGTTTTTTATATCTTTTTTAAGGTTGTATCTTCCGGAATAGAGAATGTGGCCCGATCGGAAGCAATCGTTTCTATGCCCCAGAAGACAGGATTTTTTTAGATAATCGAGGGCGATTCCGCCGTTTTTTTCCTTCATGTGAGTCTCGCCGAGAGCCTTGCATGCAGCTCCGATTTGTGCGTTACACGCCATTCTGTAGTAGTTCCTGAAAAGTTCGTCATTTCTTTTCGTTTCAAGATCGCTGTCCGATCGGGAGGTTTGAACGGATTGGAGAAAGGAGCCGAGAATATAGCAGGCGGCGCCGTCGTTTCTTTCGCAGCTCTTTTCCCATTCCGCCTGACGCCGTTTTGAAAAGAGGGCTCGGTAGATGGCGATTCGATCATCTTTCTTGTCAAGTTTGTCAACGATTTCATAGAGATGCTTTATTCCGAATATTGAGGAGTATCGGTAGATGAAATCTTTCAGCAGTTTTATCTTTTCATGCTGCTTGATTACCATAAGCGGCATTATTTTTGAGAGGTTTTCTTTGTCGTTCTCCATTGATGAGTGATTTTGCCTTGAATTTTTGATAAAGATTTCCCATTTTTCAATTCTAGATTCCGCTGTTTCCTTATACGGGTTTTCACCCTGGAATGAGATTACTCCTTTCCACAAATCAATGGCTTTTTCAGGGAATAGCCAGCCTTCGAGATCTCCCCTGTACGCCTTGTCGTAAAGCTGGAGAAGTTCCGCATTTTCCTTACCAACAACGCTTCTTTTCTCAAGATCCGGCATCTGAGGCGAATTCATGGGGGAGGCGAATGAAAACAGGGTCGATTTTATCTTGGTCTTCGCTTTATCGATTGCGAGAGATCGGGAATCTTCTTTTGAATCGGCTACGACCTCCGCTTTTGCCCCGTAGGTGTTGAGCAGCTGGTCTGTTGTGAGATCGTAGAGTGACAGGGTGAGGGATACTCTTGATCTCCATTTTGTGTCCTCCCTTCTTTCCGAACAGACGGGAGTGAGGAGAAAGTGAAGGGCTGTTTTAGGATTCTTACTCAGATCCTCGATTTTTCCGGTGACCGGGTCTGATGTCATTTTAAGGCCTTTGCGGATTCCTGTTTCGGAAATAAAAAAGTTGAGTTCATTTCTGATATTACAGCTGTTGTTCGGCAATGTTCCCCAGGATGTTACCGCGTCTCTTCTAAGTCTGAGATTCCTCATTTCGTTCGATGGAACAATGATTCTAATATATGCATCGTACACTACGGACCCTTCTCTATCCCATTTTTCAAGATATCGCTCTTCCTTATATTGATTGAGCATAACTGTGGCTCCGATGAGTCTGGCCGTTGATGATATGTATTGGGATGTAACGCCTCCGGCGATCTCCTCGTGAATTTTGTCGACCGATTTAATTTCAACGTTGAGATGTTTGCTGACTGCGGAAAAGGCGTTGGACAGAGCCCTTGCAAAGGCCTCTTTCGGATCCGTTTCATCTTTCGAACGCCCCAGAAAACACTCTCCTCCCTCGCAGAAATAGCGGGAGGAGCTCATTCCCCTCCATGCGGGTGTGTTTCCCGATTTTTCAATTAACTTTGACGAGGCAAAAATCGTTATAGGGGATAAAAGAGCAAGGATTGTAACAACAATGTTTTTCATTTATCTGTCCCAAAAAAATATTTAACGGGAAATAGTATCATATGTTGTAGATTTTGTGAAGATAATGGTTTTTTTAGGGGGGGAGATTATGCTTCTTCGAAAAGGGAAAATAATTCGGTGAAATCTATTCTTTCTTCATGGGCATCTGAAAAAATCTGTCTTCTATTGTTTTCAGCTGTTTTATGCACTTGTGATTCTGCCGGAAGCAGGGAAAGTTGTGAAATGTTGCTGATCGAAAGATTCTCTCCGGAAACGAAAATACTCATGTTTTCCTCCATAAAGGGTTTCTAACATGGAGCACTATATATCAAATTAGGTATTGCGTCAAGAAAAATAGACTGACGCGTCAGTCTATTGAAAAGTTGTGGGATATTAAAAAATTGACTGTATCTTAAAAATAAAATATAACTATCGGGCTAAGTCTGTTTATATTTTTTAAACTGTTATCAATGGAGTACGGAATGAAAAAAACGCTTTTCATTGCCTTGATGGCAGCTTCCTTCCTTATGCTTTCCTGTGGCGGAAACGCCGCATCAAACAGTGGAAAGGAGGCACCAAACGAGTTTGCGGATGCTCCTGCATGGGTTCTCGGCGGCGGCGTAGCCAGCGGAAAAGAGATTTGTGGAGTGGGGACAGTACAGGGAACAAGAAACCTTTCTCTTGCACGCACAGCAGCGTACGGAAGAGCCCGTACAGCTATTGCACGTATGCTTCAGGTGAAGGTTAAATCAATGCTTAAAGACTATCAGTCGACAACAACCGGCGGAGAGAAGTTCGGTGAAGCTGCAAACGATGAGCAGCACATTGTAGATGTTTCCAAACAGATTACCGATATAAATCTGAGCGGTACTGAGGAAAGAGCGATTTGGATGAGTAAGACAGGAAAGACCGTTGCCGGTCTTGTCTGCCTTAACACCGAAAAGTTCAAGAGTGCCGTAAGCAACATGTCGCAACTTGATGAGGCCGTAAGGCAGGCAGTTGTAGAGAGAGCCGATAAAGCTTTCAGCGAGCTTGATGAGGCAACAAAGAAGTAGAAAATTTAAATTTTCTCTATTTAGCCCTCCCTTTCGGGAGGGTTTTTTTTACTCCACAGATCAAAGAAAGAATAATTTTCAACCTATGCACACAGATGAAATAAGGAGATTGATTTTGGATTGTTAACAATGTTCTTGAAAAGATTTTCATGTGAATATTTGAGGAATTGATATTCTGTGGGAAAAATATCTGTGTGCATCTGTGTCAATCTGTGGAAAAAAATTTTTATGTATCGGTGGAAAAAAGATATCAGTGGATGATTTACTGTTTAGGTGTTATTTTGACATCGACTTTGAACTCTCCTAAGCTACCGTCCATTCCGAAACCGTTGTATACATCGAGTACGAGGTAGTATGTTCCGGGTTCGAGGTTCTCTTTCTCAATTTTGCTGAGATGATTGGTGGAGCTTATGTTGTCGTTGCATGCTACGTCGCTGGCTCCACAGGTTTTACCGAGGTAGATTACAGATTCGTTACCGTAAGGAGCTTTTGTTGTTTCTATAACGATGTCGGATAGTTTATCGAGTACGAGCTTGTAAACGTAATCCGAGCCGGTTTTATCCGGATTTGAGCATTGAGCATTGGGTTTGTAGTCGTTTGTGTAAGTTCCGAAGTCATCCTCCGTATTGACGGTGAATGTTCCGGATGCTTTGATTGTTTCGATGTCGTCGCCTTCGTTGCATGTGTTGCCTTTTCCGAACTCATTTCGGCAGTAGTGATATTCCACATTGCAGATTTCCCCTGTTCCGCAGTGCTCATCCTTGCTGCATTCGACGCATTTTCCGTCGTAATCTTCCTTGCTGAATCCGCATGCCGGTTTTCCATTTTCGGTGCAGTCGGCATCGCTCATACACTCTCTGTCGATGCAAGTGTTTGTTTCGGGATTACACATTTTATCGTTCGGACACTGGCTGTTGACAAGACATTCCACACACTTGTGGATTTCTCCGTTGCAGACAGGTTTTGCCTGGTCTGTGCAGTCGGTTTCCTCGGTTTCCGGTGTGCAGTCGATCATCGTATCCCATGAAGATTCTTTGATGTAGAGACATTTGCCACCGTAAATTATAGTGACATCTTTTCCTGCAAATTTTGCTTCCCTGAGTACAACATTTTTTATTGTTCCGGCGGATTCCCAGGTTGCGGATGTTTCTTTTTCGCCGTCTCCATTGGTGTATTCGATCAGTTTGACTTTTTTCAGTATCAATTTTCCTTCTGTCTGATAGAAAACTCTGTCGGGTACCATTTCGTAGTTAAGATCTTGATTTAGAAAGACAATTTCCGTGCCGTCAACAAAGCTTTTATTGTGGTCGGCACTGAGATCAAATTCGAGAGGCAAAGTTTTGTTTTTATAATTTTCTCCACCCCAAAGGTAAAGTCCCAGCAGATCGGGATCCCCGATAACTCCGAAGTCGTTTATCTCTGCAAAAACAAAAGGTTCGTTATTTGAAGGCTGTTCCATATCCCACTTTTTGACGGTGATTTCAGTACATCCTTCAGGAACTTCAAAATCATCGTCTGAACCGGAGTCACCGGAATCTCCTGAATCGCCGTTGTCACCGGAATCACCGCTGTCCCCTGAATCGCCGCTGTCGCCTGAATCGTCGCTGTCACCTGAATCACCGTTGTCACCTGAATCGCCGTTGTCACCTGAATCGCCGTTGTCACCTGAATCGCCGTTGTCACCGGAATCGCCGTTGTCACCTGAATCGCCGTTGTCACCTGAATCGCCGTTGTCACCTGAATCGCCGCTGTCACCTGAATCACCGTTGTCGCCGGAATTGTCTTCATCCTTGTCCGATGTGTCAGATGCTGAGTCGGAGTCGCTATTTTCAATACCTGTTTTGTTGTCCGGATTCTCTTTTTTTGAACTGCTGTCACTGCATCCGAATGCGAACATGGCAATCAGGATGAGAGTCAAAATAATGGTTTTTTTCATCTGCTTCTCCTTATTCGATAGTTATTTCAAGTGTATAGTTTCCTGTTGATGTGTTGTAATACCCATCAACGACGATGTAGTATGTACCTGCAGCTAGCGTCCCTGAAAATGTTTCATATCCGCTGGCAGTTGCTTTATCTATTTTGTTATCTTCAGCACCGCATGTGTCGCTGTAGTAGAGTACGCCGTCAAAAGCTCCCGACAGCTTTAAAGAAACGGTTTTCTCCTCTTCGAGTACGATTTTGTAGATAACGTCTTTTGCACTCTGGGTAGTGCAGAAATCTGTTAAACCATCCAGGGATGTATCTCCGCTATAGGTTCCGGATGCCGTGATTGCAGGCATCGTATCTTTTTCTTCACAGTTGTCCCTCCATGTGGATATGCACGCTCCGTTTTCATCCTCAAAAAGTCCCTGATCGCATTGGCATAAAAATCCTTCCGGAGCCGTTTCGTCAAGCTGACATGAGGTTCTGTTTGTTTCTGTACAGGGATTTGCCGGACTGTGGCATGCATCGTTTGCTGCGCAGATTCCGTTTTCTTCATGAAATCCTGTGTTGCAGTTCCAGGAACACTCAACAGGTTCAGCCCATGTAGATCCGTTCCATGTAACGTCCACGTCGACAATATTTGCTGTTGCATTTTCCGGGGCATTGTCTGCACACTGAACCTGCTTTGTATCGGAAACACAAGTGTTGTTTTCCATGTGGAAGTCGGTGTCGCATCCGCATTCTGCAATCCCGTCCAGGTCGTCGTCGGTACAAACTCCCTGATGTGCTGATGTACAGGGATTTGCTTGAGCACAGGGATCTTCGACAAGGTTAACCTCCATAGTGAATTTTCCCTTGTTGTAGCTGCTGTATCCATCGACCATGATGAAGTATGTTCCGGCTTCAACGGCTGAAGTGTAAGTTTCGACGCCGCTTGTGTCCACCTTGTTTTCCTGGGTCCCGCAGGTGTCGCTGAAGTAGAGTACTGCATCGAAGTCGGCAGTGACCGTGACGCGCAGATTCATTTTCTTGTCGAAAACCAGCTTGTAGAGAATATCGTTGCTTGGTTGATCTGTAAGGTCGTTTGTTATTCCTTCGATTGAAGTGTCGCCCTCAATTGTAATTGAGGATGTGATCGCCGGCATTGTGCCCGATTCATCACAGTTGTTTCTGAAAAGTGGGCTGCATTCGCCGTTAGAGTTTTCTATAAAACCTGGGGAACAACTGCATGTGTAGCCTTCAGCGGCAGCTCCATCGACGGTACATGTTGTCCTGTTTATCTCCTTGCATGGATTTTCAGGATAGTTGCAGACACTGTTTTCTACACAGCTTTCTTCAACTTTATGGAATCCTGAATCACAGTTCCATTCGCAGATAGCTTCCGGCCAGCTGCTTCCGGTCCAGATTATCTCCATGTCGGCTTCTACGGGGGTGGCGTTTTGCGGAGATTCATCCTTGCATGGGACCGTCTTTTTATCTGAAACGCAGTTTTCCTCTTCGAGATGATAATCTTCATCGCAGGAACACTCTGCAACGCCGTCAACATTTTCATCGCTGCACACAGTGCGGTGCTCTTCGGTACATGGATTTAAAGGTATACAGGGGTTTTCAGCCATGGCAACTTTAAGTTTGAAATCACCTTTGGACCATCCTCCTGTATATTCATCGGCGGCACCTTCGACAACAATGTAGTAACTTCCTGGATCCAGTGTGGCTGTCACCTTTGATTTGGTGAAGTAGCCGGTGTTGGTAGCTTTCTTGATGTTGGAGCTGTTGTCTCCGCAGACGCTGTCCAGATATATGAAAGATTTTTTCAGCGGTCTGGGATATTCGTAATCTTCATAAGGAACTACTTCAGCCACGAGAACTAAGGATCTCTCAAGTTTTATTTCGAAAACAATGTCCTTTGACGCGTTGCCCTGATATGTGTCCGAATATCTGTAGGAGTAGGTTGATGCCAGATATTCTCCGGGTTCGGTTATGACAGCCTTGGGAAGATCACATGTGTTTCCCGGGTAGACGCAAGCTCCGGAGGCTCCAGGTGCGTAGGAAGATTCGCAGGATTCGCAGAGATCTCCTTCTGCGTGATCGTCGCAGACGCATTTTACAACATCGTTTTCCACAGAACATGTTCCGCGTCCGTTACATGAATTTGGTTTGCACTCAACTCCTTCTACACAGCCGTTTCCCTCTCTCTTGAATCCGTCCTTGCAGATCCATTCGCAATCGGCGGGGTCGCTCCAATGGTCGGTCTGCCACGTGACTGTAACGGGTATCGTACTTGACGTAGCATCAGTTGGTGCCGAGTCTTTGCAGTCCACCTCTTTCGTATCTGAGAGACAGTTTTTGTTCTCCTTGTGAAAACCGTTGTCGCATGTCCAATCGCATTCTGCAGGATCGCTCCATTTCTGGCCGTCCCATGAAATTTCGACATCTGCCTTTTTTATTGTGCCGTGATCGATTGTTAGTTCGCTGCATTGAACCATCTTCTTATCGGAAACGCAGCTTTCTTCTTCTTCTTCATGGAATTCGTTGTCGCAGGAACAGATTACGGTACCCTCTTTGACAGAACAGATGGTTCTGTTTGTTTCCGTACAGGGATTGGGATTGCATGGGTCTGCAGGATCGTTATCCTCATCCGATATTGGATCGTTGTCTTCAGGGATGTCCTGATCGACTTCGTCTGAATTATCGGGATAATCATTAATGTCTTTATCGTTTTCGGTTTCATTCTCCGAATCGTCTTTTGATTCTTCTCCTGATGGATTGTTATCGTCCTTGGGATTCTCTGTCGGATCCTCATCTGCTACATCCGGGTTTGGCTTGTCGCTCTCTTCGGCAGGGTCAACATTTTCCGCTTTTTTCTGATCTTCATCCGTGCCCTGATCCATATCCAAAGCTGTGCCTGATTCGTCACCCTTGGAACTGTCTCCGGAACATGATGCGTTGAAAAGGGCCGCCACGAGGAAAAGTAATAAAAAGGTCTGCTTCATGATACCTCCCTTGGAATGTTTAAATTGCGATAGCAGAAAAAGTATAGCAAAATATTTTTCTCCCACGTTCGGCCTAAGGAATGTGTTCGGATTTGTTTTGTTGTGGCGTTCGTATAATTTAGCTTGAACTTTTATTTTGAATTAAAACGGTATGTTGCCGGAGTCAGGAGGTTCGGTGCTTGTCCCTGTATTGGGTTGGAGTTACCCCCGTCTCCTTCTTGAATGCGGTGTTGAAAGTTGTTTTCGAATTGAAACCTGACTGGTATGCGAGTACCATTATCTGCTCATCCCGGTATTTGTCGTCCCGAAGCATCTCCTGCACCTCCTTCAGCCTGTAGCTGTTGATAAAGGTGTTGAATGTCTGGTGAAGGTGGGTGTTTATTATCTGGGACATATATTGATGGGGAATGTCCAGGTCTTCTGATACTTTCTGGATTGTGAGGAGGCTGTCCCTGTAGGGTTTTTCCTCTTCCATATATTTCAGAAGCTGGTCGAGGTACTTTTCGGCAAGATCCCGTGCCACTTTTACTTTTCTATACTTCTTCTCGGCTTCCATTGCCCTCACCTCCAGTTCCCTGTTTTTCCTCTGCAGTTTTCCGACTCTTTTTTTGTAGAAAAAAACAGAGACGACTATTGTCAACCCCGGAAGGAGAAGCGCCATGAGAATCTTGAACCAGAAAGTCTGATAGAAGAAAGGATGGATTACTATCGGAATGGAAAGTCCCTCCATATTCCATATCCTGTCGCTGTTGGCTGCTCGGACCCGGAATGTGTAGCTGCCGGGATCGAGATTTGTGTAGGCCGCCTTTGTCTCGGACGATGGGGGGCTCCAATCCTCTTCGTATCCATCAAGTCTGTAGCTGAAAATGTTACGGTGGGGTGCTGTAAAACTGAGTCCGGTGAAGAGGATTTCTATCCTTCTGGTTCCGGCCTCTATATCCACGGTTTTTGAGATTTTGAGAGGCATTCCGTCGGCGACGATCTTTTCGGCTTCAATCAGTGGAGGAACGGGGTTCTTTTCCAGTTTCGCCGGATCCAGAATAGAAACACCTTTGATTGTGGTGAATATCAGCCTGCCTTTTGAATCTTTTATTGCGGAAAACTGGCTTCCGCCGTTGCATTCGGTGCTTTCCATTCCCTCCGATTTGTCGTAGAGAACCGGAGTTGCACTTTTTGTTATGCCTGAAACAATGGCGTGAAGGTCTCCCTTCCTTATTCTTGAAACACCACTGTTGCTGCTGGTCCAGAGGTTGCCGTGACCATCATCCAGAAGGGAGTATATTCCGGTGTCGTGAAATCTAAGAGAGTCTTTGAAATTGAAAATCTTACCTTTCCTGAATAGTGAAAGACCTCCTCCGAAAAGACCTATCCATAGAGAACCGTCGTTATCCTCCGAAACATTCCATACGCGGTTGGTGGGAAGCCCCCTGGCCATATCAATTCGGATTTTCGTACCGTTTCTGATTCCATAGAGCCCGTTTCCGTCTGTTGATGCCCAGAGAGTGCCGTCGGAGCCCCTCTTAAGTGAGATGACATTCGGCCCTCGCAGAACTTCCTCGATGTTTCCCCCGACAAGCCTTATAAGTCCGGTAGTGCCTCCGATCCAGAGATCTCCGTTGGGATCCTCTACGAAAGATGTGATATGGGGGCCGGGAAAACTCTCCGTGCCTTCAATATTTATTGCTGCTCCGTTTTCTATCCTGAAAAGCCCTGATCTCAAGGTTCCGAGATATATTGTGCCGTCAGCTGTCTGTTTTGATGAGAGAATTGTCCGGTTTTCAAAATTTCTTATAGCAAATGGAGTAACTGTGTTGCCTGATATGGTTGCAGCTCCACCACGCCATGTGCCAGCAAGAATAGAACCGTCACGAAGTTCACTGACGGACGATACGACATCCGATTTCAGACCGTCCATTCGACTGAATGTTACGAACTTTCCCTTTCTGAACCTGTTGAGTCCTGAGCCGTTTGTTCCTATCCAGAGGCTTTTTTCTCTATCTTCCAGAAGAACGGTTGTCATCTTGCTGCTGATTCCGTCTTTTGCCCAGTATGGGAAAAATTTGTCCTCTTTGAACATAGCCACGCCTCCTCCGTAGGTTGAGACCCAGATGTTGCCGTCCGAGTCTGAAAGAATGTCGGCTATGTGGTTGTTCGGAAGTCCGTTTTTCTTATCGAAACGGGAAAAGGATTCTCCTCTCATGACGATTAGTCCGTGCTTTACGGTACCGATAAGCAGGGAGTCGTCGTCCGCCTCGGAGAGGGCGGTGATCTTTGATTCGGTCAGAAGGGGGGCTTCTGCTGCAACAAAATCCCCTTTTTCATTTCGATAGTAGAGACCTTTTCTAGTTCCTACCCATATTCGACCTTTTCTGTCCTGGAAAATAGAACGTATATTCAGGGCGGGGAAATCTATTTTTTTTGATTGAGGCAGGGCTGTTCCTTGAGATGTTCTGAGAGTGAACAGTTCCTCGGTTGTGCCTATCCATATGTTTCCATCGTGATCCTCATACAATTCCCTGATGTCTTTAGATTTGAGATCTGGAAACTCAGAGGGAGCATGGAATCTTCTGCCGTTTTTTAGTACCAGCCCTCCTCGGTTCGTTGCGATCCAGAGTCTTCCGTATCGATCCTCCAGGATTTTCCAGATCCAGTTGTCTCTTATGGCTTCGGTGTTGTCGGTGTTGTAGTGATGGAATCGACTGCCGTCGAATCTAGCAAGTCCATTCTGTGTTCCCAGCCATATGTAACCGTTTCTGGTCTGAATTATTGAGTTGATGCTGTTCTGAGGTAGTCCCTCTTCAATCGTCCATACGTTTCTCACGTACTGGTGCATCTTTATTGAAGTGTCGAGTCCTTTCATCAATCCAGGGACGATGATAGACATTATCGGCAGAAGCAAGTAGGGAGTTCTTTTAACAGCGACCTCTATAAATGATCTGAAAAATGAAACGTTTATCAACTGCTCCTCATCTGAAAAAGGGATAAAAAACGGGGTTGCCGGAGGTGTGTTTGTATTCCTTTTACTGTAATTCGAGTTCGGTTTTCCAGCCACTAACTATTTAACAGCTCTTAATCTCGATGGCAACATTTTTGGAATGGGAAACGTCTTTTTTGTAACCTATTCTTTCAATATGTGATAATCTGTCTATAATTAGGGTTATGTTTACTTATTGTGAGGATTGACATGTTTCTCTACGCTATTGTTCTCCTTGGTCTTGTTATCTTTATTCATGAACTGGGACATTTCATAGCAGCCAGAATATTCAACGTGAAGGTGTTTACCTTCTCTCTCGGTTTCGGTAAGTCACTCTTTAAATACAAGAAGGGAGAGACCGAATACAGGATTTCCCTTATCCCTCTGGGCGGTTATGTGAAAATGCTTGGGGAGGGAATGAACGACGATGTGCCTGAGAATGAGATCCACCGCTCCTTTTCAGGAAAAGTCTGGTGGCAGAAGGTTGTCATAGTGACAGCCGGTCCCGTTTTCAACATTCTTTTTGCCATGTTTCTCTATTTTCTTGTCAGTTTTTATCATCACACCGATACTGCTGCGATCGTGGAGTATGTTGCGCCTGAAAGCCCTGCATTGGCGGCTGGCCTTCTGGAAGGTGATCGTGTTGTAGAAATAGACGGAAAGAAAATCTATGTGTGGGATGATCTTCAGGCTGCTATGCCGAAACCAAATGAAAACGGATGCCCGGAGGTGACTCTTTCCGTTGTATCCTACGGAAGCGACAGTCCTAGGATTGTAAAAATTACCCCTAAAAGAAAAGAGCTTTCTACTATTCTTGGGGAGAAGCAGTCCAGATGTATGGCCGGAA
The DNA here is from genome assembly GCA_942492635.1 of uncultured bacterium. Taxonomy (GTDB): domain Bacteria; phylum UBP6; class UBA1177; order UBA1177; family CALOFP01; genus CALOFP01. The sequence continues at coordinate 826,420 of CALOFP010000001.1, read as the reverse complement.
TCGCTCCACTTGTAAGGGATACCCATGTAGCGCTGGTTGGAACTGGCGCCCCTCTGATGAACGGGGACAGGGTACTCTCTGTCGATGGAAAAGGTGTGGATAGGTTTTACAAGCTGATCCACGCTCTTTCAGCCGGGGCTTCCAAGTTGACGGTACTGCGTGGCGAAGAGAAAAAGGAGCTTCATCTGAAAGAGGGGCAGCTTCAGAATCTCTTGAATAATATCAGACACGGCGGAATGATTGTCTCAAAAGTGGAAAAAGGTACCCTTTCTCACGAAATAGGAATGGCCGAAGGGGATTTTATTCATACGGTAAATGGAAAGTCCGTCACCTCTCCCTACGACTTCATTACTCTTCTCAAGGGGATGAAGGAGGGTGCGAATGTTGAGCTCGGAATGGTAAGAGATGGCAGAAACTTGACCAAGAACTTTGATCTCCTCAAGGAGAACAGAGAGAACGAACTGACCGGAGAGAAGGACCGAACTGTCCGATGGGGGTCAAGGTTCGCATTTGTGTACGGAAATCCCGAGACTGCAAAGAGAAGTAGCCTTATGTTGTTTTCATTTGAATACATGTTTAGTGAAACGTGGAATATGACGGAGCTCACGGCCAAGGGGTTTTACTATCTTGCCTCCGGTCGTCTGTCGGCTAAAACCATAGGTGGTCCCATAATGGTGTTTGATATTTCCAAGCGTGCTGCAGAGCAGGGTATGAAGGTCTTTCTTGCGGTAATGGCCATGATAAGCATTAATCTTGGTTTAATAAATCTTCTTCCCATACCTATCCTTGACGGGGGTCATATGTTAATGTATACTATTGAAGGTTTAACCGGAAGGGCGATTGATAGAAGGATAAAAGAGATTTCGATGACTGCCGGACTGATTTTGTTAATCGTGTTGATGGGATTTGCACTGTTCAACGATGTGAACAGGTACTTCTCTATTCTTTTAGGAGGCTAATGGATACTAATGTTTTCCTCTGGGATAGTTCAACATCCCGGGTTCTCTTCGGTTTTTACTCGGGGGTTGAGTCGATTCAAGTGTGCAGGGAGTACCCCAGAGGTTCTCTGGGATCTGAGTTTCCCAAGCTTTTTCAGGGGATCGAAGAGTCGCTGACTTTCGAAGGCGATGTTTCGCTTATTCTCGGAGCCGGTCCCGGTTCTTTTACTGCGATAAAAACCGGCGCTTCGTTTGTTCTCTCATATCTCTATGCAAGAGGTGTGAAGAATGTGAAAATGGTTTCATCACTCGACCTTTTCTCGCTTTTTGTCTCCCCGCAAGGGGAGGAGCCCGTCCTCGTAGCCGTTCCATTCAGCAGGAACGAAATTTTTGTCTCACTGTTTCGCAATGTGGGTGGAAAGCGGGACTACGTAGAGCGAGACAGGCTGGTGTCGGAGAGGCTTTTCGAAAAGCTTCTGGCGAAGTTAGGGGCCGAAGAGCTGAAGGTTGTGGCACCTTCTGGTCTGTCGGAAAATTTTGAGGTCATTTTAAAATCAAGCATTAGCAGTTTTGAGAGGGTTGACACATCGGGTGAGTTTTTTCACTCATATCTCGGTGATGTTCCCGTGCTGGAATCGCTGGATTTCAGTCGAGATCCTCTTATATTCAACTACCTTGCGGCTCCTGCGGGTATCCGGGGAGACGGCAGGGACTTTTATATCACGTTAGACGAAAGGGGGCAGCAATGATGGATGCTTTGAAAAACTTGTCTGGTGAGGAAATCAAGGAGAAACTTACGGCTCTCAAAAACGAGCACAAGGAGCTCAACGACAAGGTCGATGAACTTGCAAGCAGCAAGATTCTTACTCCTGAAGATGAGGTCGAGCTCAAAAGGCTCAGAAAACTTAAACTTCACAAGAAGGACATGATTGCCTATCTTGCCAACCTGCTCGAAGAGAAATAGCAATACCGGAGTTATCTTTTTATGGGACTTTTTGAAGGTGATTCCGCCGTTTCAATTCTAGTAGTTGACGACGAGGATTCAATAAGGGAGGTCCTTGAGGAGTTTCTCTCCCTCAAGGGCTTCCATGTCCGCACTGCGGCAAACGGCATGGAGGCACTACCCATGCTGGAAGAGGAAATATTCGATATTATCCTCCTGGATATAAAAATGCCGGTCATGGACGGTATTCAGGTTTTGAGGGAGATTCGTGATCGAGAGGTGGATTCCATTGTAATCATGATGACCGCTTTCGGTACCGTTGAGACCGCTACGGAGGCTTTCAGACTTGGAGCCTACGACTACCTGTTGAAGCCGTTTAACTCCGAAATGATATTCAACACAATACAGAATGCCGTTGAGCAGCGTTCACTCAAACTGGAGAACGTTTACCTGAAGGCGACGGTGAGTCTGTTCGATGTTGCCCAGGCCGTAGAGGAGAACGTTGAGACGGACGCATTTATCTCCCGGCTCGGGGACTCTCTCCTCAAGGAGAGTTCTGCAGACCTTGTTTCGATCTATCTTTTCGATAGAGAGAAGGATGAGTTTCGTAACAGGAAAAACTTTTTTGCCGGTGAGTACTATGATGCCGGAGTTGTCGATCAGGAGAGGCTCCTTGACGTTCTCGAGGAGAATGATGATATTCTTACTTTCGGGAATTCCAACTTGATTTTCTTCAAGAGTCCTCCGGGTAAGCCTTTGTGTTCTTTTATGGTTGTCCCTCTTAGAAGAGGCAGAAGAATTTTGGGTTTTTTCCTTTTCTACTCCTTCAGCAGAAAAAAGGTGTTCCGAACCGGGCAGAAGCGTTTCATGAAGGTGTTCGCAAGTTACTTTTCCGCATCCCTTGAAAACAGCAGACTCTACGGTGATCTGATGGAGACCTTCAATCAGACCATGCAGGGTTTTGCGCATGCTCTCGAGGCTAAGGACCAGTATACACAGGGTCATTCGGAGAGGGTGACTATGTATGCCGTCGCCCTGGCGAGGGAGTTTGATCTGCCGGATGAGGAGATCGACATCGTATACCGTGCCGGAAGGCTTCACGATATCGGAAAGATAGGTCTTCAGTATGAAAAGCTGAATAAACCCGGTAAACTGACCGATGAGGAGTTTGAGATGTTCAAGAAGCATCCCGTCATAGGTAAAAAGATACTCGAGCCGATCCGCTTCCTTTCCAATGTGGTTCCGATAGTTTACCATCACCATGAACGTTTTGACGGAAGGGGCTATCCAGAAGGTCTCAAGGGAGAGGAAATTCCTCTCGGAGCAAGGATGATGGCTATTGCCGATACGTACGATGCCATGACTTCGGACCGTCCCTATCGGAAGGCTCTCTCTCATGAGACGGCGATTGATGAAATCAGGCGATGTTCGGGTTCCCAATTCGATCCAGACATAGTTCACTACTTTGTTGAAGCCATAGAGGCCTACAGACGGAAGTGTGCTCATTTGGGGCTCGACTATCCTCTATAAATATTCTTGTGCGTGATGAGTTCGATTCTGAACAGGGATGCAGGAAAAGATCTGTGATTTAGATTTGTTGTAGATGATTTTCTCTCATCGGGTTAGGGTGGGGGATTTATGCATGATCCTGTAAGTACAGCCCTTTTTTAGATTGAATCATGATTTCAAGCGAATCGGGCTTTAAAAGCAGCAAAAAAATTTTCAAATATCACAACTTATATGGTAGGTTTACTATCGTAGTATTGTAATTTTTTTTACGGTATTTGATGAATTACTATTATATAGGCAATGACGGTATACTTCTGCGGGAGCTTTCTGTTTGGGTAGAGTCCGGAAATAACAAGCTTTTCGATGCGCAACGCATTGTTCCTGAGAGTGGAGCCACGATTTTTTTTCTTGGCAATGCAGTCAGAGAGGCAACGGAATTTGTTCCTGCCCTTCCAAGTGAGAATACATGTTACATTTTTGCCGATCGAGATATTGATCCTGAGATTGTTGCCGAATCGGGATACGGCCTGATCTGGGCTGGTGTGGACATCGATTATCAGATCTCGCTCCTTTCGGAGAAGGCGGTGGGGAACCTGCTGTTTTCGGCAGAAGCGGATATCAGGAATCTGATTACCCTGCCAATTTTTTCAAGGTGCAGTTATGACTCTTTTCTTGAATTCCTTGTCTTGATGAACAGAGCCTTGGATGCATCCAAAACCACTCTTGTCGTTCTTTTTCCTGTCGGTAAATTCGGCGTGATATTAGCTTCTTCTGACAACTCCTACTTCAGGAACTATGTGCTCCATATAGATTCCTATCCCGAATTGAGAGAGGCGATAAACTTCAGGAAATCTCTCTGTTTCACCTCTGATGAGCTGAAATCGAGGGGGGCGACGCTTTCCGAGGAGAGCGGAAGCTCCTTTCGTTCCGCCATTCCTCTGCAGAACAGGTATGGAGACGTTGTGGCGGCTCTGCTTGTGAGATCTGACGGAGAGCCTCCTCTCTCGGAGGGAGGCAAGTTGGCCCAGACAATTTTTTCAGTATTGTTTTCAAAGTTTTTTCTCTTTGAAAAGGGTAGTGCCAATGTGGGCGGATGCCCCTTCCTCACAAATCTGCATCCAGAAGAGGGTTGCTGGGCTGTTTTGGAACAGCTTCCCGGAGGAATTGTGATATCTGATCGATCCGGAAAGATACTTTTTCTCAACGGGGCCTTGGAGGATATCTTGAAGATAGAGCGTAAGGCAATTCTTCATAAAAATCTCCAAAGTATATTCGAAATAGAGTTGGGTAAGGTGCATCAGGAGCGTCCCTACTACCATTTTTATACGCTCTCCAGAAAGGATTTGGTGTGGAAAAGGTTCCAAATTGCGGAAGAAAAATGGGGTTTTGTGGTTGAGGAAAAGAAAAAGAGCTCTGCGGGACGGTATGAAAGAGATTTGAAAAGGCTAAGGGTGGCTCTTGATACGGTACCGCCCTTTCTGGCCTTCGATATCATGGGTGCGATAAGGTTCATGAACCGAGAGGCAAGAGCACTTCTTAAGGTTGTCTCCTCCTCAGAAGATGAACTCTCTATCCTCTCTTTCACTGAAAAAGATGATGCCATGAAGCAACTTTTTTCGTTTCTGAAACGGGACAAGGGGCATTCTGGAACAGTAAGAATTCCGATTGATGTCGGAGTCGTTGATGCATATGGGGAAAAGCCGAAAGGGTATCGGGCGCTGTTTTCATATTCAAGGGAAGCAGAGCTCTACTTTCTGAAATTTGTACCTGAATGCGAAAATTGTATTGAGTCCGGTTCTGAGAACAGGGCGGTGGGAGAGGGTGGATCACAGCTTTTCCAAAAGCTGGCGGGTACCATATCTCACAACTTTAATCAGAATTTCTCTGTTATGCAGATGTATCTGGATATACTGAAAGAGAAAGTTGTTGCGGATTCGGATCTAAGCGAGTACATAGAGAGACTCGGCGTCGAACTGGATAAGGCTGTGTCGCTGACTAAAAAAGTTGCAAAATTGCGAGCTGAGGATTCCGAATACTACGTGGGAAAGACAGAGATTTTAAAGATGGATGGTGAAGGTGATGATGAAAGGCATTGATTCCCCGATAGGTGTCTTTGACTCCGGATTGGGAGGCCTTACGGTTTTCAGGGAGCTTCGCAAGGTGCTGCCGAACGAAGATATTGTTTACCTGGGAGATACGGCAAGGGTCCCTTATGGTGGGAAATCGGAAGGTGTCATAAAGCGCTATTCCGAGGATAACGTTCATTTTCTTGAGGAGAAAGGTGTGAAGGCCGTAGTGGTCGCCTGTAACACAGCTTCTTCCGTTGCATTGAAGTCACTTCAGGATCAATTTCCCCATATTCCTATAGTGGGGGTCATAGAGCCTGTGGTGAATGGTCTCATTTCATGTGATCATGTGAAGAGAGTTGGAGTAATCGGTACCAGGGCCACCATAAAAAGCAACGTCTATCAGGAGCGAATCAGAAATCGTCTGAATGTCGATGTTTTCGCCAGGGCGTGCCCTCTTTTTGTTCCGCTTGTGGAAGAGGGCTGGCTGGATACCCCAATGACTATGATGGTGATCGAACACTATCTGAAGCCGATGAAAGAGGCCGGGATAGATACTCTCATACTGGGATGTACCCACTACCCGTTGCTTAGACGTCCCATAGGATACTTCATGGGGGAAAATGTGAACATCATGGATTCCGGATACTTCACAGCCCGTGAATTGAAGAGGCTCCTTATCGATAGAGAGTTGTGGAAAGGGCCTTCCGCGGAGCCGGGAAAAGAGACATTCTACGTTACCGATGCCGTTGACACATTCAAAAGTGTCGGGGAACTAATATTAAAACAGGAGATGCTCACTATAGAGCGGATTTGAAAAATTGATTTTGCAATACGATGATGTATTATAGTGTGGTGTTTAAATAAATGGAGCGCATTATGTTTTTGCGAAATTTCCTTTCACTCTTTTTAATCTTCTCTATTGTTTTTACAATCCACGCACAAGAAAGTTCTTCCGAGGGAAGACCTGAGCAGGAGAAAAAGAAAGAGACGCAGGTTGAAAAGAGCACTCAATCGGTTGAAAAAGAGGAAAAATCTTCCGAACAGAGTGGGGAGTACGATATTAAGTTGCGAACTCTTGAGGAGAAGATAAATTCTCTCAAAGATAAGATATTTAGGGCCAAACAGAGACTTTCGATTCTTCAGGAGACGGTTCTTCAGGGTGCGATTACGGGAGCAAGGGCTACCGTTGTGCACAAGAACAGGGTCGGTGGAGCATTCGAACTTGTATCAGCCATATACTACCTTGATGAAGCTCCGATATTCAAGAAAATCGACAGTCCACGTGATCTCAGCAAAAAGGATATTGTGGTATTCGACGGCTCGATTGTTCCAGGGCCACACCATGTATCAGCCTATCTCATATATCGAGGAAAAGGTTTCGGAATATTCTCCTATATGGAAGGATATACCTTCAAAGTTAAGACGGGCTACTCCTTCAATGTAGAGGAGGGCAGGATCGTCGAGCTCTCTTCTGTTTCCAAGGACAAGGGAGGCGCGGAGAAACTTGAAAATCGACTTCATGTTGAATTTGATCTCAAGGAAAAAGCCTACGAAGGGCAGGGCGAAGCTGGTGTAAACAAGAACCGCGGGGAGGAAGATGTCTCCAACAACTAAGTGGCTCCTGCTTTCTTTCTCCATTCTGATCGCATCCGGGGTTTGTGCTCAATCCGGGAATGGGGAGTTCGCTTCCGTGAAATCGGTCGAAAGGGATGTCGAAGAGGTGGAGGCGATATTTATTTCTGCCGAGAAAAGATTTCTATCTCCTCTTGTAGTCAAGAAGAAGAGAGACAGAGAGTCCTATTCCCAGAGATTGAAGAAGGGTCGATACTTTTTTGACAAGAGGGACTATTCTGTTGCCGGTGGCATCTACTACTCCATATTCGCAAATCGTTCAGAGAGGGATTTTGTATGGGAAGAGGCACTCTTCATGCTTGCCGAGTCTCTCTATCAGGGGCGCAACTACATTTCGGCTTCGAGATACTATGAGATGCTCCTGGCCGCACGTCCGAACACACGATTCCAGGTCGACTCTCTCAAGAGACTTATCGCATCGGCCTACCATCTGGGAGAGTATTCCAGAGCGAAGAATTACTACGCTGAATTTATAGGCATAGGATACGATATTTCCAATGACAAAGAGCTGATCTACTATCTCGGGAAGGCGCTTTTTTTCGACAGGCAAATGGATGAGGCCTACGACATTTTTCAAACCCTTGGCGAAAAGAGCCGTTACTATCTTCAGAGTCTCTACTTCATGAGTGTTATCAGGATTGAGGGGGGAGATTTTGACGGTGCTGAGAATCTCCTGAAAAAGATAATTTCAACCCCGGAAAAACCGGACTATTTTCAGTTCAGTAAGATACGGGACCTTTCAAGGCTTGCGTTGGCCAGAATCTACTTTGAGAGAAATGACTTTATTCAGGCAACAGACTACTACCTGCGTCTCAGTAGAAAATCGGACTATTTTCTGGAGGGTTACTTCGAATTGTGCTGGACCTACATAAAGAGGGGCGAGGATGGGAAGGCTCTTGATACTTTAAGGCTTTTGAAGCTTATTGCACCCGACTCCACCTTTGCCCCGAGAGTAGATCTTCTGGAGGGAAATCTTCTGATCAAAATGAAACGGTACGGTGAGGCCATGGTTGCCTTTGACGGTACGGTAAAAAAGTACGGTGAAGTCATGGAGCAGATATCAAATCTCTCCGATAGAAGAAAGTCAGGCAGTTTCCTCAAAACAATGGTTGATGATAAATCCTTTTCTCTTTTTTCACCCGTCGTGAAATCACTTCTTAAAAAGAATCGTAATTTTGATCACGCCCTGCTTCTTCAGAAGGAGGTGGGAAAGATGGAAAAGGAGCTCGGTACAATTCGCCAGATCGAGAGCAAGCTTTCATCGGTTATCTTAAGCAGGAATGCCGCCGCGGTTTTTCCTCCTCTGAAGGAGGGAACAGAACTTTCTGTGGCTCTTCAGAACAGGCTTGCAAACCACAGAAATCGTCTGTTGAAAATGAGAAAAGATCTGGGTTGGTCAGGCTTGAGTGAAAAAGAGAAGCAACGGTATCTCAATCTTGAGAGGGAAAAGAGCAAGCTTGAGAAGGAGATTGATACCATGCCGTTGACGGGGGGCGAATTTAAGGAGCAGACAGCCAGGTATGCGGAAAGAATAGTGAAAATCGAAGGGGAGCTTCATAGGCTTTCTCTTGAAATTTCCAATGCATCTGCTCAAATTCAGGCTATAAATGCTTACTACGTTAAGGAAAAGAAAAGGGAGGGCGAATCCAACAGGTCGCTTATAGCTGAGATCGAGACGGAAAAAAAATCTCTGGAAGCCATGCTCAACACGATGAGGCAGTACAAATCTGAAATCGAAAACGAGAAGAACAGGCTGCTTCTCGGCGGAGAGATGGTTACTCGAATGATACTGGTGCGCAATCGCTACAAGAGCGTCATCGAACAGCTCTCCTCCATCCTTGGTGGATCTGGGGAGAGAAATGTTGAGTTGATCTTCGATATTGAAAGAACTACTGGAAAAATAGAAGAGTTGGATGGTCGGATATCCCGTTTTCAGTTTAAGTTGAACGATATCGTTAAGGAGCTTGTGAGAGATGTCAGGATCTCCTACGAACAGGAAGTTATCCGGATTAATGAGTATAAGAGTCAGATACTTGTGTTGAAAAGGGAGGTTAATGAACTTACTTCCCTTGCCATGGTGTCCAACGTTGCAGCTGTGAAAAAACGGTTTACCGATGTTGTGCTCCAGGCTGATCTCGGGATCATAGATGTGGCTTGGGAGAAAAAGGAGGCCGCTTCCAAAAAACTCAGGAAGTATCGCAGTGAAATGGCGAAAGAGATTCAATCCCTTTACCGGAACCTGGAGAGTATCGAATGAAATGTTTCTGGTCCCTAATGTCTATTATCTGCTTTATTCCAATGATGCTGTCTGCTGAAGCCGATACAGAGCCGATAGGTGAGGATTCGGTTTTGGTTGATTCCGAAGAGTTTGACAAAGGCTATTTGGAACGACAGACACTTCGCTATGAGATGCTTGTAAAAAAGTACCGGGAAGAGATACAGGCTCTCATGAAGCGTAACGTTGAGGAGAAAAAGCGCTTAATTGAGTTGAAATATGCAAATGTAATCAGGACAGAACTTGAAAACGAGAGTTCAAATCGCAACGATGCCATTGTCCTCTTCGAAGGATTTATAAAAAAGTATCCTAATTCCGAGACATTTACTCCCAGCGCGATGTATAGGCTTGCTGAGCTTTATTACGAGCGCTCTATTCTGAGGCATGAGAGCAGAATGGCGGAGTACGAAAAACGCATTGAACTGTTTGAAAGTGGACAGATAAAGAAGGAGCCCGAAATTCCCGCCGTAAACTACGCTGACTCCATAGCGCTCTATCAGGGAATTGTCGATCGTTTTCCCTCCTTCAGATATGTGGGCGGAGCCTACTACATGCTGGGATTTTGTCTTGATGCATCCAATCAGCAGGACAGGGCCGTCGGTATCTGGACAACGATTGTGGAAAATGAGGATATCCTGAACAGTATAGATGAAAAATTCCTTATAGAGGTTTACTACAGGATAGGAGAGTACTACTTCAATGCCAACAACCTGGACAGGGCTCTCGCATACTTCAACAAGGGTATCAAGTACAGGGAGAGTAACTTTTACGATAAGGTGATGTACAAGCTTGCCTGGACCTACTACAGACAGAACAAGTTTGAAGATGCCGTGTCAATTTTTACCGACCTCATTCAGTTCGCCGACAGGATGAAGGCAAAGGGAGAGGAGAGAGGACAGGATCTTAGAAAGGAAGCTGTTCAGTATATCGCCATCTCATTTTCCGACGAGGAGTGGGGAAGCGTTGAAAAGGCCATAGACTACTTCAACTCCATAGAGGGCGCAACCTTTGAAATCGATGTTTTTGAGAAGCTTGGAAAGTTCTACCAGGAGAACAGCAGCTACGCACAGGCTGAAAAGGCATACCGCTTTATTCTGGACAGGCATCCTCTCTATGAGAATTCACCGAAAATTCATTTTAGTTTAATACAGTCCCTTAACAAGGCTCGTGAACTTGATAAGGCATTTATGGAGATGGAAGTTTTTTCGAGAAAGTACTCATCTGAAAGCGAATGGGCTCAGGCGAACAGAAATAATGTATCGGCCCTCAAATTCGCATCGGAGCAGACGAAAGACGCCCTTCTTGCAGCTGCAAGCTTCCACCACAGGAGAGCGGAGAGAGAGAAGGAGAAGAGCGAGCTCGAAAAGGCCAAGGACGAATATCGCCTCGCCGCTCTTTCCTACATGGAGTATCTGGATAAATATCCGTACACTTCAGAAAGTTACGATATAAGTTGGTATCTTGCCGATTCACTATACGAATCAGGAGATATTGAAAAGGCCGTTGTTGTTTTCGAGAGGATCAGGGATGATAAGAATCAGGACAAATTCAGAAAGGATGCTGCGGATGCAACTTTCAGGTCCTACTACACCCTCTGGACCCGTTCATCCGAAAGTACCATGTCTGCTCAGGAGTTGTCGGGAAAACCTTTTTCCAAGCTTGAAGAAAAGTTGATCGAATCAACGGATGTCTTTCTCAAGATATCAAAGGACGATCCCGAGCGTGCAGCCTTCTCCTACCAGGTTGCAAGAATATTCTACAATCACGGAAAGTTTGAAGAGGCGGAGAGACGTTATCTCCAGATAATAAACGAGTTTCCGACATCCGAACTGGCATTTAATTCCGCAAGGGACATCATTGCCGCATACAACGAGAAGAAGGATTGGGTAAATGTTGCTAAGTGGTCGAAATTGTTGACCGACAGGTTGTCGCTGAAGAAGGAGGAGTCTGCGAAGGCTGTTTCCGAATTCAAGACCTATCGTATGGGCGCCCTTTTCAACTATGCGGAGCAGCTCCAGTCGGAAAACAAGTATAAGGAGGCTGCCGAGGAGTTTCTCCGGGTTGTTGAAGAGAATCCCTACACGGAGAAGGCGGATATTGCTCTCTACAATGCAGCTGTTGCATATCAGAAGGGACTTCTCTTCGACTCGGCGCTTAAGCTGCACGAAAGGGTCTTCAAAGAGTATCCCTACTCTGACCTTGCACCCCAGTCTCTCTACCTTGTAGCCTACAATGCCGAAAACAGCTATGATTTCGATAAAGCCGTTGATGCCTACGAAAGACTTTACAAAAAGTACCCTGCAGACAAAAACCGGGCTGCAGCTATTTACAATGCCGGATTCATAAAGGAGAACTTGAAGCGTTACCGGCCCGCATCTGTCAACTACTACATGTACTACAAGGAGAAGAGTGAGGAGTCTGACGGTAAGGAAGCTCTTTATCGTTCCGCTCTCATGTACGAAAAGGCGAAGGACTGGCAGGGAGCCATTAAGAGATATCTCCGCTTTATAAAAGCCTTCAGGAACGATCCCGATACGTTCCACCTCGTGATGCGTTCTTACAACAGAATTGCGCAGTTGAATGAGAAGGAGTTGAACAGATGGAACGTGGCAATGAAAAACTACAGGGCAACTATAGACTATTTTACTGAAAAGAAAATTGCTGAAGGTGAAGGCCTGCTCTATGCTGCCGAGGCAAAGTTCAAACTGCTGGAGGATGACTATACTGATTACGAGAAGATGAAGATCGCTGGAAAAGATGTGAAAAAGCTTGGAGAATCCTTGAAATCGATCAGTGAGGCGATGAAGAGTCTTGATGAAAAGTACAAGGAGGTTCTCCAGTTCAAGGTGGCTGAATGGTCCTTTGCTTCTCTCTATCGACGGGCTAGTCTGGTTCAGTTGTTCGCTGATAAACTCTACAACGCTCCGATTCCTCCCGAGTTGAGCGAAGAAGAGGCTGTGATTTATGAGCAGATGATTCAGGAGCAGGTTGCTCCTCTTGAGGAGAAGGCTGTAAACATGTATGTCAGGACTCTTGAAAACGCCAGGGAGCAGAAGATTTTTAACAAATGGACACAGCTGATAATTGAAAAGTTGTCTACACTCAGACCTGACGAATATAAAGTCGGTAAAAAATCGCTGTTTGCTTTGGATGTAGCAAGGGAAACCGGTTATCCTGTGCTGTTATCCCTCGATAAGAGTGAGAAAAAGGCATATACAAAATCGGGAATTAAGAAAATTGAAGAGAATAAGAAGAAACAGGAGCCTGAGCCACAGGAGCAGAAGGCGCCGCTTGAAGAAAAAAGCGAGAATGATAAATGATGCGTTTATTTAGTCTCTTTATGGTGATATTTTTTGCTCTTTCTTGCGGACCTGCGAAGAGTTCCCTTAGAAAAACGCGAGTTGAAGAAGGTGGGTTTGATGAGGTGGTTCAAGAGGAAAGTGATGTCGATCAGCCAGTTTCTGCCGAGAAAGGAAAGGACGTTGAAGAGAAGTCTGGAGAGGTTGTCCGGAAATCCTATGATGGTTTGAAATATGTCGGGCCCGCCAGAAGAGGTTTTGTTGTCGGAGTGGAATCCTACTTCTCTGAGGGGTGCGGAAAGGCAATTGACTCCTGGGAAAAGGCTTTTGAAAAAGATGATCTAAATGCAAGGATCGCCTACAATGTTGCTCTTTGCTACCAGCGTGAAGGTAAAATTTCTGAAAGTAAGAGGTGGTATCTGAAAAGTTTCGAGCTGGAGAAGAGTTTTGTTGAACCCCTCTACAATTTTGCGGCTATCGATCTGAAAGAAAAGAAATTCAAGAAGGATTTTTATGTTACCCTGATGAAGGACTATCCAGATGAGGTCGTGAAGTCCAATTTCTTTTCATGGCTCAGTTTGAAATTAAAAAATTATGATGAAGCAATTCTTTTTGCCAAAAGTGCATTGAAAAACGATGAGCAGAATGTTGATGCAATGGTAAACATGGGAACAGCCTACTATCATAAGGAGATGTTCGAACTGGCCGGAATGATTTTCTCTACTGCAGAAAAGATTGATGAAAACAACTTCAGGCTTCAACGTATGATGGGGTTTCTTTCCTACAGGGAGGGAAAGACTGCGGCGGCGACTGATCATTTCCAGAAGGCCAAAAGATTGAATCCCGAACTGCCGGAGGTAAGTAATATGCTGGCCGTTCTCGCCATGGAGATTGAATCTTTTGAGATAGCAAAGAACGAGCTGGAATTTTCTCTGGGTATTGCTCCCGATTTTCATGCCGCAAAGATTAACCTCGCTATTGCCATGAAAGGGCTTGCAAAATTCAAGGAGGCGAGGAAGTTGCTGTCTGAAATTGAAGGCACAAAGGATCTTCCCATAGATTTGCTGAAGTCGGTTTACTACAATACGGCAATACTTTATCTGGATTCTGATGTGGATGGGGATCAGAAGCCGGAAAGGTTTGACCTGTCGATATCCTACTTTGAAAAGTACTTGAAATTGGTCCCTAAAAGAGATAGAGATGAGATTAAGAAGGTTCGGGGATACATCAAGGAAGCCGGTATTGAAAAGAAGAAGCTCGTCAGAATTAACAAGATGAGGGCTCGTATGGAAGCAAAAAGGCGTGCCGCTGAAGAAGAGGCAAAGGCATTTGATGAGCTGAAAAGAAGGGACGCTGAAAAGATGGTCGACAGTGATGCAGAAGCTGATGTTCCATCGGAGTCAACGGATGAAGATTCCAGCTTGCCCGGAACTTCATCTCAAAGAATAGAAGAAAAAGACAACACTTCAAACGATGATGATAATTGATTTACTTTGGAAAAAAATAGGTAAAAAAGTTGATTTACTACGATGAAATCGTTATTTTTAATGTTGTACAAATAGAAGTTTGTTTGCCATGAAAGGTTATTTAATATTATTTATGCTTTTCTTTCTCACGATTGGTCATCTGTATGGTGCTCCGCAGGGAAGAAAGGTTATAAAGTTTGAAGCGATAAAGATTAAAGGTGAGATACAAAAGCCTGAGGCGATTTTTTTTCTATCGAGGGCAAGATTCACCTATCAGACTTTAAAGCTGGATATCAGTTTTTTAAAAAAGATTAAAGAAGGTGTCTATAAGAAGGGAGTTTTTTAAGGCTCCTGTTTAGAATTCATTTTTTTATGGAGGTGTTTCATGGAATTTTTTGCAAAGGCCGGACAGTTTTACAGAGATGGCGGCATTTTCATGGATTTCATCGCGATCTGTTTTCTCTACGTTCTTGGTGTTGCTTTCTGGAAGTTCTTCTTCCTGATCGCCAAGTTCAACACAAACGGTGCAAACCTTATGAAGCAGATTCAGAAGCTTGTTATGGCCAACAACATTGACAAGGCCATCAAGCTTTGTACGGCTGCAGGAGATGCGGCTCTTGCGCAGGTTCTTAAATCTGGTCTTTCCAGAGCGAACAGAGGAGAGCTTGAGATTCAGAATGCTATCGAAGAATCGATTCTTGAGGTTACTCCGAAAATCACAAAACTTGTTGAAACCATATTCGTTGTTGGAAATATGGCTACACTCGTTGGACTTCTCGGAACGATTTTCGGTCTTATTCAGGCTTTCGAAGCTGTTGCCAACGCTGCTCCCGAGCAGAAGTCCGCAATGCTCGCAAGCGGTATTGCTATCGCGATGAATACAACAGGTTTCGGACTTATTGTTGCTATTCCCGCAATGGTAATTCACATGATTGTTAAGGGATTCTGTGCTAAGATTATTAATGAGATAGATCTCTATTCAGTCAAGCTTGTTAACCTTCTTGTTAGTAGAGCAGAGAAGGGTGCGGAATAAACACAGTTACTTAGGAGGGTAGAGAATGGCAAGAAAGAGAAAAGGTTTTGAACCGTCGCAAGATTTGAACTTGAAGCCTGCGATGAACCTTATTCTTATCCTCATTCCGCTCCTTCTGACGTCAATGGAGGCAGTGAAAATTGCAGTGATAAATGTTTCAACTCCCCAGCTTGCAGGGCCGAGCGATTCGATTCCACCTGCTCCGAAAGATTCGGAAAAGCCGTTGAAACTTACTATCGCTCTTACCGACAGAGGTATCACAGTTTTTGCCCGGGATCAGGTTATCGAGAACAAAGATGATCCTCTGGGCCCCACTCTGCCGAAGATTGATGGAGAAGAGGAGGTTAAGGAGGGTAGTACCGGCAACAATGTTCCTGGAAAGGTTTACGACTACTCGGGATTGCAGAAGATTCTTTCGGATATCAAAAATGCGAATCCAGGTGAGTCGAAGGTTATCATCCAGGCTGAAGCTACCACAAAGTACAAGTACATCATTCAGGTCATGGATGCTGCCAGGGAGACCAAGAACGGCGATAAGAAGCAGCCGCTCTTCCCGGAGGTTGTCCTGAGTGCCGGCTTGGCTTAAACTAAGGAGCGTATGATGGCAGAAGACAAAAGAACGTATGAGCATCTTTCTCCGAACTACGAAGAGGAGATGCTCAAGAGAAAGCGGAAGGGACGTATGGATAAGAAAGAGGAAGAGGGTGTTAGTGATTTGAATATCAACTCCCTCATGGATATTCTTACCATCCTTCTTGTTTTCCTTTTGAAAAGTTACGCTACGGATCCTCTGACAATCGAACCCAGTAGCGATCTTCAGATACCGAATTCCAATGCACTTTTGAAGCCTGAGGCAACAGTCTCTGTTACAGTTTCAAAAACAGCGATAATTGTCGACAATAAGGCTATTCCTGGATTGGAGTTGAAAGACGGTAAGGTTGATGCTTCACAGAAGAGGGGTGGCGAAGACAGTTATTTTCTGATTCAGCTTAACAAGGTACTTCTTGATGCGGCAGAAAAGAAGAGACGTCTTGCCAGTATGAATCCTAAGGTCGAGTTCAAGGGGTTGTGCACGATCGTTATGGATGAGGAGACTCCATACAGACTTTTGACGGAGGTTATGTATACAGCCGGACAAGCGGAGTTTTCAAAATTTAAGTTTGCAGTAATCTATGCCGGAGATGAGGCATCGTAGCTGTTTATTTGAGTTGACGTACGGAGCACTGTGAAGTGCTCCGTATTTTTTTATTTGGGGAAGTGGTATTGTATTTTTTACAGCAGAGGTTTTAAATGACACGAGCCAATCCAGCGACAAAGGTACTGAGAGTAGGTGTTATTTACAATGGTCGTATTCTTGACGAACAAATCATCAGAAAACCAGAGACAATCTATGTAGGGGATTCTCCGAAATGTCATTTTGTGGTGCCTTCGTCAAGTTTGCCTGATAAATATCCGCTGTTCGGTTATAAGTCCGGACGATACGAATTGGTACTTTTGAAAGGTATGACAGGTAAAATTTTCATCAAGGGTAAAGTTGTAGATGTCGAGGAAGTCATAGACAAGGGCGTCCTCAACAAGAGGGGTCGTACGTTTATCCTGCCCTTGAGCGCCGATGCACGTGGAAAAATTGCTGTAGGAAGTGCAATAGTACTTTTTCAGTTCATCACACCGCCTCCAAGGCCTCCTAAGCTCAAGTTGCCTAGATCGATTAAGGGGTCATGGACGCAGATGGTTGATTGGACTTTTATAAGTCTCCAGTCGGTTGTCTTTGTTCTTGGTTATATCTTTTTCTCGTGGCTTACGAGTCTTCCGGCTCCGGAACCCGTTCCCATCGAAAAAATATCCAATCGTTTTGCTAAATTGATCGTTCCGAAAATCGAAGAGCTAAAGGTGGAGGAGAAGGAGAAGAAGCCGCCTAAAGTCAAGGGTGAAGTTAAGAAACTCGCTGCAAGAAAGAAAGAGGCTGAAAAGAAGCCTGAGTCGGGAAAGGAAGTCGCCAGAAAAAGAAAGCCTCGTGATGCGGCAACCAGAGCAAAGGAAGAGGCCATGAGACTCGAGCAGATGAAGAAGAAGGTTGCCGGAATTGGTCTTCTAAAGCTCATCGGAACTGCCGGAGAAGGCAGCGAAGGTATGGTGATAGCGAACGTTCTTGGTGAGGGCGGAAAGGATAAGGATATCGATACGGCACTATCCGGTGTGAAACAGATCGGTATCGCTACGAGCGCTGGACAGAGAAGCCGAAAGGGAGATGCCGGTGCAGTTAAAACTAAGAAGGTAGGCGACCTTAAAGTTGCAAAATCTTCAAAAGTCGGTATCGAGGGAGGTATCAAGAAGAAGGCAGTTGTGGCAAAGACAAAAATCGGTGTTCCTCAAGTTGAAGGTACAATCGATCGAAAAGGTGTTAACAAAGTCGTGAGAATGCATACAAGGGCCATAAGAAGATGTTACGAAAAGCAGCTGAAGGCAAACCCCAACCTCAAGGGAAAAATATCTGTGACGTTCATGATTAACGATAGAGGAAGAGTTCAACTTGTAGAAATTACAGCTGATACGGTAGGGGATCCGAAAGTCGCAACTTGTATTAAATCTGTTGTTAAGCGATGGAGATTCCCGAGACCGGAGGAAGGTCCGGTAAGTATCGAGTATCCATTTGTCTTTTTTCCCAGTAACTGATATAGTGCTATGGTCGGACTTTGAAGGAGGAGGTGGAAATGAGAGTCGGGAAATCAAAAGTCGTATTATTTTTGATATCTATTCTCTTCCTCTCTTTTGCAGAGGTTAGCGCAGAGGAGGAGTCTGGAACAGAGAAAATCTCCGCAACACAGATGAAGACGGAGACTCTTGAACTCCTGAAGAGCGTCCAGAAAATCGAGAAAAGAGTTGAGGAGATGAATAGGGAGGCAGTCAGGGATAAGGACATAAAGTGGAAAGTGTGTCTTGATGATGTTCTTGTAAGTCTCAAGGGTATAGTTGCAAGTGTTACTTCAGCAAGGTACAGGATGATTGATCTTTTGAATATTGATAGGGTTGATGCCGCCAGAAGTCAATTCATTCTTATCAGGGGGCTTTCGGATTCTGCCGAGAAGTATTTGACGGAAGCCTATGCTTGTCAGAAGCAGGTCGCAAGAACAAGTGAGCGCACTACGGTAGAACTATCTGAAAATAAAGAAGAAACCGGAACCTTTGGTGAAGAAGGAAACGTCAATGAAGCTATGGGACAGGGCTTTTCCGATGATTTTCTTACAGAGAAGGGGCAGGAAAGTACTGCTGTAGATGATACTGCCGATGCAGGAGGTACGGATCAGATAGGGGGACCTACCGACACTCCGGAGAGTGAAGGGGGCATATCTGAGGATAATGAGGAGAAAGAAACCGAAGTCACAACTCCTCCAGATGTTGTGGTCAGTAGAGAAACCTGATTTATATGGGGTTTGAGGCTGTATGATGAAGAGTGTGGTATTGTGTCTAGTTTCTATATTGATTATTTTTGTTACAATCGGTGCGGTTTACGGTGAAGAACAGAAAGGTTTCAGGTTATCCGATAATTCCAGGTTGGATGTTTACCTATCTCTCGCACCCGAATACATGTCGAATGTTGCAAGAAGTTCCGATAGGACCTATTTTCTAAGTGAAACCGATGGGTCCGGTATCAAGCAGAAATCCGTGTCCGATATAATTTTTCATATTTCACCTGGATTGAAGTTTCTGATGGATGACAGGGATAAGGCGCTGGGAATTTCCGTAATGATGGACTACAATCTCTATACTGGGCTTGAGGAGAAGGATACGACAGAAAATCTCTCCACACTTCACATAAATTCAAAAGTTGACGGACTTTTTAATAAGGAGTCCTTTTTTCGATTCAAATTCTCAAACAGATTTACCAGGAACTCATCTCCAGAAAGTCAGAACATCACAGGTCTGACTGCCAACTTAATGGAGACATTTGAGCTTTCCGGTTTTATGGTTACTCCTGCTGAAACTCTTCTTCTTAAGTTGAGTGCAGGAGTCTCTCTAAACTACTATGAGCAGGATATTTACGGTGATCAGAACTATCTTTCATATCGAGGGAATTTGTATGCAAAGTGGAAGTTTTTCCCGAAAACAGCCCTTTTTCTGAACACTTCTGTTGTTTTTCAGGATTATTATAACTCAGGAGATGAAAGAGACCGTCAGAACTCCCTTCCTCTCAATATCTTCGGAGGTATCATAGGTCAGATAACCCCAAAGTTTTCGCTCAAATTAAGCACCGGTTATGTGAACACCTTCTCCTTCACCGAAAAACAGGATGTAACCGCAGGCGCAGAAGTTGTTTACAAGCATTCGGAAATGCTGATTGCAAAACTCGGATATTTGAGAAACTACACTCCGTCTTCGGACTATCAGTATTACCGTCAGGATAAGATCTATGCCGGTGTGTGGTATAAACTTTTGGGAAAGAAGCTTCTTCTTTCTCTTAAAGGAAATGTCAGATTTCTTGCTTTCGGTGAAAATGTGACAGACGAACAGAGTGGCAAGACAAGAGATGATATTCTCTATAAAGTCTCACCAAACATTGCATACAACATAACCAACTGGTTGGGTCTAGCTCTTAACTATTCATTTGAAATGAGAGATACCGATCATTCCACAGTGCTCTTGGATGGAGATCAGCAAAAAATCGGTGAGGTCTTTTACGATTACACAACTCATAGTTCCATGCTCTCAATTGTTGTCGACTACTAAATTCTCTTATGAAAATCAAAGGAAAACTTTTATGAAAAAAGCGTTTTTGATCTTTTCTATTTCTATCTTCGGGTTTCTTTCCTGTACACTGCAATTTGGGAAAAAGACAGAGACAGTAAAGAGTGATGAAGAGAAAAGAAATGTGAAAATTACAAGCGAACTGAACAGGATGATTTCATCCGGTTTTATAATCGGTTCAGGAGATATCCTGAAAGTTGATGTCTACGGTGAAAAGGAGATCAGCGGAGAGTACCAGGTAAGTCCCGAGGGAATGGTAACGCTGCCTCTAATAGGCGATATTTCCGTTCTCGGTCTGAACAATTTCCAGCTTGCCAAGAAAATTGAGAACTCTCTTCTGGATGGCTTTATTAAAAATCCTCAGGTCACTGTTCTTGTAAAAGATTTCAGGAGTAAGGGGGTCTACGTTTTGGGTGAAGTCAAGAATGCTGGTCGATATGTAATCAAGGACACTCTGTCAGTTGTGGAAGCAGTCTCTCTAGCCGGTGGATTTACACGGATTGCGGA
Organism: uncultured bacterium; assembly: GCA_942492635.1. Lineage (GTDB taxonomy): Bacteria > UBP6 > UBA1177 > UBA1177 > CALOFP01 > CALOFP01. The sequence continues at coordinate 806,006 of CALOFP010000001.1, read as the reverse complement.
TAAGAAAAATGTAATATTGACAAGGAAATTAAATGGAACCAGGGAAAAGCGTATAACAATCAATATAGACAGTATCGTCAAGGGTAAAAGGAAGCGATTTCCGTTAATCGCAGGGGATGTAATCTATGTACCGGAAAGGTTTTTCTAATGTTTGATAAAGAATTTGATTTTCAATTTTTCTACAGAATTCTGAGAAAGCACATATATCTCTTTATTGCTGTATTCATTCTCGTAAATACGGTAGCTGCTGCATATCTCGTCAAGGCAAAGAGGGTTTATCAGGCTACCGCTACAATTGAAATTGCCCCCCATTCCGCAAACGTTCTCGGTAGAAACGTTGAAGACGTTGCAAACGAGTCGGCGGGTTACTACTGGATCAACAGAGAGTACTACACCACCCAGTACGAAATAATCAAGAGTCGTACCGTCAGTTCGAAGGTTGTCGAAAATCTCGGTCCGGGTGCCGTGCTGAACTCGCTTGTTCCGAAACGGAATGAAGAGAGATCGGACAAAGGCGGGGAAAAGAAGGAGATGGATCTCGTTTCCATAATTCAGGGAAAGATCTCTGTAGTTCCCAAAAAGAACAGCAATATTGTTAAGATCAGTGTTTCCGATGGAAGCGCAGAAACGGCATCTTTTCTCGCAAATGCTGTTGTTGACGCCTATATCGATTTCAATATGGAGAAGAAGTTTACGGCTACCAAAGATGCGGCAAAGTGGCTTTCCGAACAAAGTCTCAACCTCAAGGGACAGCTTGAAACATCCGAGTTTTCTCTCTATAACTTCAAGCAGGAAAACGAGGTTCTTGCCACTACCTTTGAAGAAAAGCAGCGGATGCTTTCAGAAAGAATCTTCGGGGTGTACGGGAAGCTGACTGAAAAATTGCTTTACGAGAAGTCCCTTTCAGCAAAGATTGATGAGCTCGATGGAATTGATACGGAAAGTTTTCAATCCGTTTTTTCTTCAGATGAGAAAATATTCAAGAAAAATGCCGGTTCATCAACGTCGATGCTTCACTCGTTGAAGATGCAGTATCTTGATATCCAATCCAAGTTGACGGAAAAGCTCCAATTTTATGGTGAGAAACATCCGGAAGTCAAATTATTGAGGGAGAAGCTTGGAAAAATTGAAAAGGTAATCCTGACCGAGGTGAAGGGGATAGTCAGCGGATATCGGCTGGAGAAGAAAACTCTCGGGAGGGAGATTAAAAATCTAAAGAAAATGCTCAGGGAGGCCCAGTCGAACGCGATTGCATTGAATAGACTTGAGATCGATTACAACAAGTTGAAAAGGGATGTTGAAACCAATAAAAGACTTTACGATATAGTTCTTGAGAGGACAAAGCAGGCTGATCTTACCGCACTGCTTAAATCAAACAACATTCGTGTCATAGACAGGGCTCTCACTCCCGTAGCCCCCATAAAGCCGAGAGTACGGGTAACTGTTCTGATCTCGCTTATAATTGCGACACTCTTGAGTATCGTTGCTGTAATTGTCGTTGAGTTCTTCGATACGAGAATCAGGGATGTTGACGAACTCGAAGGTATTATAAACAAGCCTGTTCTCGGAGTGTTTCCTCGCTTTTCAGTGCCTGACGATGCAAAGATCAGGGAGATTGCCTTTGAAGGAAGCATGCACTCTCCTGCTGTAGAGTCCCTTCGAACCATTCGTACCAACGTCAGGCTTTCCTATCCCGATGGAAATATTAAGTCCCTGTTGATAACGAGTTCCGCTTCCCAGGAGGGAAAAACAACTGTCTCGTCAAATCTTGCAGTTAGTATGTCTATGGCAGGCCGAAAGGTTCTCCTGGTTGACACGGATATGAGAAAGCCGAGAGTTCACAAGCTGTTCGGAAAGCCCAACACATTGGGAATTTCCAACTTCATGCTTGACGAAAAGGGGCTGGATGAAGTTATTCAGAAAAACGTTTACGGCGATCTTGACGCTCTTTTTTGCGGCCCGATTCCTCCAAATCCCGCTGAGATGATTGAATCCAACAAGTTCAAGGACATGGTTGCAAAACTTAAGGATAAGTACGACATGGTGATTTTCGATTCACCGCCGATTGTTGCTGTTTCCGACGCTGCGGCAATTTCACCGCTTGTGGATGGAATAATTCTCGTAGTAAAAATTAAACAGATCTCCAGGGATATTTTGAAGAGGGGGCTTAGACTGCTTTCGAATCCATCAATTTCAATATTCGGAACAGTCGTCAACAACGTTGAAATGAAGACCGGCAGCAAATATGGATCGTACTACTACCAATACCAATATCGATACTACGGTGAAAATGAGGAAACTGAAAAAGCTTAATCTGTTGACAACTCTTTTTGCTGTCATGGTGACCTCCTGTATGCAGACGAAAATCCATAGACCGGTTTCCAGAGGCGACAGCTACTACATACAGGCAACCTATTACGGTGGTCAGTTTCACGGGCGAAAAACCTCATCCGGTGAATTTTTTGACAAGAATGAAGATACCTGCGCAATCTACTCTTTTCCTTTCGGAACCATACTCGAGGTAACCAATCTCAATGATGGAAAGAAGACCAGGGTGAGAGTAACCGATAGGCCAGGGAGAAATGTAATCGATCTTTCAGAGGCTGCATTCTCAAAGATTGCCCGAAAGAGTGTAGGTAGAATTCCGGTAAGAATCAGGGTGGTCGGATTGAGAGGAGACAACGAACTTCTGGATGAAGATTCAGAATCTGAAGTTTTCTATACCGTGCAGCTTGGTGTTTTTAAAACCCTGGATGATGCGAAAAAATTAATGGATTCACTTGTCCTGAAAGGTCTCTACATATATCGACAGGAAGGTCAGGAATCTTTTTTCAAGGTTAGATATGGCAAATTTGATGATAAAGGAACGGCCGAGAAAGTCGCCAAAGATCATTTCGGAAAGCGCGACTGGTTTGTTGTTAAAATTCTGGATTAGTTTCTTAATTTTATTTTCAACAGCAGAGTGTTTTTGTGCCGTTGCACATAAAATTTTGGGGGGAGACACTCCCAAAGGCGGATTTGATTCTCACATCCGAATAGGGATTGTCATCTCAGTTGAAAGAATTCTGCTTGAGGGAGATGCCGAGATAAGAAATGAGAATCAAGAGAAGGTGGGATCGATACAGGGACGTTTCGACGTCAGACCGGTCGGCTCATCCGGTGTTCGAATCGGCAGCGAAACATATACTTCCAGGCATCTGAAAGTTCATCCGAAATTCTCATTTCTCTCAATCGGATCGAAAATTTTCCGCGGAAATTTTGATATCTACAATATAAACGGCCAATTAACGGTTGTTAACGAACTTCCGCTTGATGACTATGTGAAAGGTGTTATAAACAAGGAGATTCTTTCATCCTGGTCTCTGGAGGCGAAGAAGGTCCAGGCCGTGCTTGCAAGGACATATGCGGTTTACCAGAAGATTTATAACAGAAGAAGTGACATTTACGACCTTTCACCAACAGTTCTGGATCAGGTTTACGGAGGTCTTTCCAAAGAGGATATGTCCGCCAACGATGCTGTAGCGGCCACAAGCGGAGAGATAATCAGTTACGGAAACATGCCGGCGCAGATTTTCTTTCATTCAACGTGCGGAGGAGAAACCGCATCAAGCAGTAATGTCTGGGGTAAGGATGTTCCCTATCTGAAATCCGTTTCCTGTCCGTACTGCAGAAAGAGTTCTCTGTATCGATGGAAGAGAGTTCTTTCCTCTGATCAGATGGGTAAAAGATTGCGCAAAAACGGAATCAAGGTATCACGAATCCGAACAATTTCGGTTAGAAGAAAAGGAGATCGGGTAACGCATGTAGATGTAGACGGCATAAAAATGAAGGTGGACCATTTTCGCCGTTATGTCGGTTACTCGGTTGTGTGGTCGAACAGCTTTACGGTTGACAAAGACGGAAAAAACTTTATCTTTAGAGGCCGTGGGGCCGGTCACGGTGTAGGATGTTGCCAGTGGGGAATGGCCGAAATGGCAAAAAAAGGAATGAAATACAGGGATATTATTAGTTACTATTTTAAAAACATTGAGATAAAGAAGATATACTGATATGGACGTAAACGCTTTTGACTACCATCTTCCAGAAGAACTTATTGCAGACACTTTTCTTCCCAGAGGAAGTTCGAGAATGATGATTCTCGACCGGGATAGTGAAAAAATCACTCACTCAAAATTCCGGGACTTTGTCGATTCTATAGATGAAAACTGCACAGTTGTTTTTAACGCATCTAAAGTTATCCCTGCACGCCTTTTCGGAACAAAAAGCAGCGGTGGAAAAGTCGAATTTCTGCTTGTAAAAGAGTTTCCCGACGGATCGTGGGAGGCCATGGGGCGTTCATCGAAGCCTCTGAAATCTGGAGAAAGCGTATCGATCGACGGCGGAATGGAAGCGACAGTTGTCTCCCGTTCCGAAGGTCTGTATAACATTTGTTTTTCCGCAGAGGGAAATGATCTCTACTCATTTCTTGAAACTCATGGAGATGTTCCCCTTCCTCCCTATATCCTCAAAAAGAGAGGCGAGAAGCGATGTCGGGAAGAGGATCGACGCGATTATCAGACAGTTTACGCTCAGAATACGGGATCGGTAGCCGCGCCGACAGCGGGACTTCATTTCAGCGATGAAACCATGGACAAGTTGCGAGAGAAACTCTCAGGCCGTGTAGAGTTCGTGTCGCTTCATGTGGGACTCGGCACTTTTCTTCCGGTGAAAAGTGAAAAGCTCGAAGAACATAAAATGCATTCCGAGCGCTTTTCAATTCCCGAGGATGTCGCAGAAAGGCTCAACAGGGATAAGCGGGAGGGAAGGAAAATCGTCGCCGTGGGGACCACTACGGTCAGGGCCCTTGAGACGGCTGCAAGAGAGGATGGAACTCTGGCGGCAGGAGAGGCGGATTCATCCATATTCATCTATCCCGGCTACAACTACCGCTTTGTGGACTCCATTCTAACCAATTTTCACCTTCCGAAATCCACTCTCATAATGATGATCTCTGCATTTGCCGGATACGACTTCGTAATGAGCGCCTACAAAGAGGCCGTGAAGGAAAAGTATCGCTTCTACAGTTACGGCGATTGCATGCTGATTCGATAAAGTAAAGAGTTCCGAAAATCACACAAGTTCAGCTTCATTTTTGCTTACAAAAAGAATTACATCTGAAAATTCTGACAATTAGAAATTGAATTGTTAAGAGGAAATCTATTTCGGTGGTAAAAAAATACTGAAATTATTGTAGATAATATCTTCTAGCGATGTTTTTCTACGAGATCCTTGTAGACATCTTTTGGAGCGGCGCCGACAAACTGTTCTACTTCAGATCCGTTTTTGAAGATTTTTACAGTGGGAATTCCGCGAATTCCGAACTGGCTTGCAAGATCCTGCTCGTCATCAGTGTTGACCTTTGCAAATTTTACATTTGTTTCGCCTTCATACTCTCCTGCGAGTTCTTCAAAGATAGGTCCCACCATACGGCAAGGTCCGCACCATGGTGCCCAGAAGTCTACGATTACAACACCCTCAAAATCTTTTACTTCGTTTGTGAAGTTTGATTTGTTAAGATTAAGCATGATTTTCTCCTATAAGAAATTTATTTTTATTATCGCCCTTTTCTCAATCTTTTCGATCTGTTCAACCAGTTGTTTCTGGCTTGTTTTTCCCTCGTTTCCCTGGTTGCTCACCTTGATTTTGTAGAAGAACGTCTTGATCGGATCCTTTTCTCCTGAAACGGTGAAAAGAAAGGCCTGATCATCGACGACCTCAACGGGAGCCTTGGATTTAGTGGGTTTTCGGAGGGTAACTTCATATCTGTTTCTCTTTGTGCAGAATGTTCTTATCGGAGAAAAGCTGGAATCTTCATAACATGAAATTTCACCTGGCGTCTTCAGTTCAATGGATTTGATTTTTTTCATGGGAAGCATGAATTCATTTGTGCCCTGGGCCACGTTTATGTAGGAACCCTCCTTTTTGGATGTGCCGTCATATCTGGCCGATTCAATTTTGATAACATCCGTTTTTGATAATGTTTTGTCTGCAGTCCTGATTGTAGCCTTCGCTCCCAAAAGGGTGCTGGTAGCAAGAAAGAGTGCAGTGAAAAGAACGAAAAAGAGGTTTTTTTTCATTATCTACTCTCCGAAAATGTTGAACCTTAATTAATTATAGAGTTGAGCATTTAAATATCAAGGTTTCGTCTTGAAAAAAACAAAATCATGGTATTGAAGAAAAAATCATTAATTTTATTGAAAAAAAGCAGGATTTGTTATAAAGTTTAGAGCATTGCAAACAAATTATGAAGATTAAAAGGGAGTTACTTATGAGTACCAGAGATTTTATTGATCCATCGAATTTTTCTGGGACTGTTTCGGAAATGGAGAGCATGGCTATAACCCTCATGGCGGGGATGAATGTTATATCTCCGTCGGTTGATGAGCTCTATGAGATGGCTGCCGAACAGCCGACAGTAATTGAAACGGATATACCCATCGGGGGAGGTGCTGATTTCGGTCTTAACGACAAGAAGGTGCTCGTAAGTTTTACGGGAGAGGAGAGTGCTGCAAACGGATGGGCCCGAAGGGTTCTTCCCACGGAAGAGGCGGCCTCGGAATGCAGAGGTTGCAGGGATATGCGTGGAGACATTCTCCGCGTGGTGAGGGAGACATCCAGTGAGCTTATGCAGCGAGAACTTGTGAAGGTTTCGAGCTGTTTTTCAAGGAACAGTGATTTCATGGGAAAGATCGATCTTCTCGTACCCAGAGAGTACGCTAAGCATGCACTTGATTTTGTATTCAACTTCGGGGAATGCGATGAAAAGGTGAGTAAATTTTATAAAAAGAGCAAACCTCTCGATGAGTCCCTGCTGAGGATCGTATGTTATCCGGAGTGGGTAAATGACGAGTGGATGTACTGGAAAAGCAGAACGTCTGATTGCGAAATAGACGATGGTGAGAGCGAACCTCCCAGAATAATGATGATTTTTGATGCCGAAAAGAATACAGCCTTTCTCCTGGGAGCCAGACACTACAGTGAGATACGCAACGGAATCTCAACCCTCGTATGGAACATGGCCGTTAAGAAGGGTGTGGGAATGCCGTTCTGTGGAAGTTCAAAAACAATTACAACAATTCAGAATGGCAAGAGAATGAACTGTACATTCCTTGCAATTGGAGCGTCAGGGACCGGAAAGTCGGCACTTTCCTTGAACGATCATAAAGATCTTGTGAAATTGGATTCCGGAGAGGTTGTGACGACCGGTGGCGACCATGCCGTCGTCCTGCTTCATGAACCTAGCTCAAGGAAGCGGGCAACTGTTGGCGTTGAGAGCAACTTCTACCTCTGCTGTCACGATTTTGCCCCGGATACCGAACCCTATGATGCAGTGATGAGTGCTGAAAATGTGATGGTTACTGAAAACGATAAGGCAAAAAGGGTCATTATACACGGTAACCGGGAGCACAAAATCGGTAAAAGCATTGTAATGCGTGAAAGGGTTTCAACAGGAACGGGAGGGATGGATACACCATGGCCGGACTATCTGACCATGCTGACCCGGGACGAGTTTCTGCCTCCGGTTATTCTTGTTAGGGACAGGGATCTTCTGACGGCTCTCTACATGTCCATGGATGCCGGTGAGATCGATTCTGAGTATCCGAAATTTATTCCCGGAGCAAATCCATGGAACATCTGGGGGCTGGAAAAGGAGCTTGAGATGTTCGTAGAGATGACTTCGAAAGTGCGGATGAAAGGGCTGATAATGAATACCGGAAAGTTTTACGGAAAAGGTAAACCTTCAGATATTCCACTTTCTGTCAGCAGCTCGATCTTGGCGAATATCGCAAGAGGCGGAGTAAAGTGGAAGGAGTGGAAAAGTTGCCCCGGACTCTTCCTGCCCGACACGAAAAGCCGTGAAAAATTTATGGGAAAAGGATCGGAACACTACTGTCCCATGGGATTTAAAGACGACATGGACTATTTTTCCAATCTGAAGAGTTGGTTCGAGTGTCGTTTTGATTTTCTGAGATCGGCAGAGTTGCCATATCGTTATCTCGACGGTATTTATAAGATTGTTTCGACACTTGATTCCATTTCCGACTGAACAGTTTCCTTCTAATCCCATATAACATTATATTGTTGACTTTTAAAGACACTTTCTGATAATATAACCAGCAATTTTGACTTTGGGAAGTGCAGTTATGAGGGCTTCGAAAAAAGAAAACAGAAGAGAGCAGATACTCCAGTCAGCGGCAAAGGTTTTTGCCAAAAAAGGCTACCATTCCACGAGTGTAACAGACATCTGTAACAAGGCTGATGTCGCCCGGGGAACGATTTATCTGTATTTTGAAAACAAAAGGGATATTTTCGATACTCTGATAAAGAAGTTCACCCACACAATACTCGAGGGAATTTCCATATTTTCCCTCGAAGAGCCTGCCGCTGTCCAATTTAACAGGAATATCGGTAAGATAATGGATACCGTCATCCGCAACAAGGATCTGACTAAAATTATGGTCAGTGAGGCGGTCGGTCTTGATAAGGAGTTTGATCATCAGCTGATACTTTTTTATGCCAAGCTGGTTGAATATGTTGAAGGTGCCCTGACCCTTTTAGAGAAAAACGGGGATATTCCGACAGGTACAGACGTCAGGATGCTTTCTTACAACATTGTCGGAACAATAAAGGAGATAGCCTACCAGTGGGCCATCGACGGTGGCTCGGTACTCGATATGGATCCGCTGATCAACTCCCTGAGGAATTTCGACATAAAGGGATATATAAGATTCAAAGGAGATGAAGATAATGAAAAATCTTGAGAAGTATCTGGAAAAGATACTTACAAAGGAACAGATTTCTGTTCTGCGCGAAGAGTTCTGCACCGGAATAAAGAAAGTCAACGATGTTGTGGATCGTAATGAGAAATTGAGGGAGAGAAAGGAACTGCTCCTGAAGGTATTCAAGCGAGTGGATGAGATGATCGAGAAAAGCAATCGATCTCCTCTTCTGCTTAAAGCCCTCTATTCAAAGATGAAGACCCGTGTAAGGGAGATTCTTCTTCCCATACTGGAAAAGGAGCTTTTTTCGGAGAAATTTGAGGGGCTCGATCAGGTTCCTGCACGTGAATCGGTTGACAAGAAGCCGGAAACGGTGGTTCCGGCTGAAAATAAGCAGGATGCCAGGAGAAAGGAATCGAGAGAACAGGAAAATCGTCCTCAGGAGAAGGATAGACGGGACAAGCGTTCCGGCGGAAGGGATCGAAGAGATCGACAGGATCGACAGGCTGCTCCGCGTGTCACAACTGAAAAGTTTCAGGAAGATAAAAAGCGTGAAGAGCGGGATTCAAACGGCGGACAGGATGAGAGGAGGGGAGGTCAGAGACCTAAAACTTCACGTCCCCCGGAAAATAAGGATGAACACAAGGTAAAACAGGTTCGTCCTGAAGGGAAAGCAGATGAAATCAAACCAAAAACAGCTCCTGCTATTGAAAAGAAGATGACGGAAAAGCCTGAAGCAGCACCAAGGATCGAAAAGAAGGTCGAAGAGAGACCGAAAGTTGCGCCGAAAGTGGAAAAGAAGGACGAAGAGAGACCGAAAGTTACGCCGAAAGTGGAAAAGAAGGTCGAAGAGAGACCGAAAGTTGCTCCGAAGGTGGAAAATAAGGTCGAAGAAAAACCGAAATCTGATCCAAGGGTAGAAAAGAAGATTGAATCTCCAGAAAAAGCTCCCGAAAAGAAGGTTGATATAGTTAAAAAGTATGAACCTTCCAAAACAGAGAGTGCTCCTTCGAAAGATGTTCCAGGTTTAGTTAAACTCGGGGATTCAAAGAGTGACGAAGATGCTCCTGCAAGAGAGTACGAGCCGCTCAAGCTGGTTCCCGGAAAGATATCCCTTGTAAAGGAGGTGAAACCGGAAAAAGACGAGAATGTAAAAGATGTTGTCGTCGAGACGAAAAATGCTCCTGTTGAAAAGAAGGAAGCTCCCCAGCCAGTAAAGGTTGAGAAGAAGTCGGAACCGGTTAAATCCTCTGCTGTGAAGGGTGGCGACGTTGCCGGAAAGATAACAATCGTTCCCGAAAAGAAAAAGGAAGCTGCCCCGAAAACTCAGAAACAGGTCGTTGAAGCCAAGCCGGAGAAGAAAGCTCCGGTTACCGAAGCTGAAACTACAGCTGCTCCCAAACCGGTTGCAGAAAAGGTGGTTAAGAAGGGTGTGGTTGAAGGGATGATTTCCATCAAACCTGCCGAAGAGAAGAAGGCGGAGGTGGCTGCTGCGGAACCGAAACCTGAAAAGGCTGAAGAAAAGCCGGCAGAAAAAAAAGCTCCGGCAAAAAAGAGGGCTGTGAGAAAGCCCGCTGCGAAAAAACCGGTCGAGAAGAAGGTTTCCGCAGAGGAGAGTTCCGAAGAGAAGAAGACTCCGGAAAAGGCCGAGGAAGAGAAGACCGCGGCTCCGAAAAGAAAAAGAACAGTGCGGAGAAAAAAGCCTGCAGAGGAAGTTAAAGCTTCCGAAAAAGCAGAGGCCACTTCCACGGAGAAGAGCGTGGAAGCTGAGCCCAGCGCTGAAGCTCCGGCGAAGCAGAAAAATGAGGAAGCCAAGGCTCCCGTGAAGAAAACCGCACGCACAAGAAAGAAAAAAGCCGACGAAGAGACATCGGAGAAGGCTCCGAAGACGGCCAAGAACGAATCTGAAACTGCCGAAGAGAAGACCAGGAAGCCTGCACGAAAACCGGCTGCCGGAAGGTCGACGAAGAAAAGTTCGGCAGAAACCGAAACGAAGAAGGCCGAATCTTCAGACTCTTCTGAAAAGGGCGAAAAGAAACCCAGAAAGAGTGCACCCAGAAAAAAGAAAGTCGAAAAGCCCGAAGTTGATGTAAAAGAATCCGACAGCAGCAAGCCTGCCGAGAGTTCGAAAACAGACGTCAAAAAGGGCGAATAGGGAATCCGGTACCGGGAATGAAAATTTCATTCGCACTTCTTCTCCTTGCGATACCTCTGCTGCTTTTCAGTGCGGAGTTGTCTCTGGATGGGATGAATTTCGCTCCCGTATCGAAATCAGACATCGGTTTTGCCGTCTACGACATTCAGGATAACGAAGAGCTCTTTGCTCTCAATACCGATAGAAATTTTTCCTACGCATCCAATCTCAAACTTCTTACTACAGCGACCTCGCTTCATCATCTGGGTGGCGGTTTCCGCTTTCTCACAATGTTCAAGTTTGAGAAGAATACCGGAACGCTCTTTGTAAAGGGTGCCGGTGACCCAGCCATCGATCTTTCCGAGATGAACCGTATCGTCACAGCTTTGAAGATGAGAGGAGTTGCAGGTGTAAGGAAAGTTGTGGTGGATGACTATCTTTACGGGCCAAAAGGCCGCCACTCCGTTGTCCCCGGAGAAAACGGGGATCACGGATACCTTGCCTATATTTCACCGCTAGCCTACAACGGCAACCAGGTGCTGATAACCGTAAAAGCCCTGACTCCGGGAAAACCGGTAAAAGTTGAGATAGATCATCCCGGCGGTTATTTTGTTCTTAAAAACAGAGCGGTTTCCACGGCTGACGGGGAAAATCGCCTGATAATCGGAACGAAGAGATCGGGGGATAGAACGGAAATTGTTGTCCGGGGAACTCTCGGAGCCTACAGGAAAAAGCCGATTCAGATTTCCAAAAAGGTGTACACACCTTCCGTAAACTTTGTCAGAACCCTTCTCTACCTCATGGGGGAAAAGAATACAGCTCCCGTGGAGAGAAGAGAGCTGCCCCTTCCCTTCATGGAGATGACTCAAAAAAACCTGTACATTCACAAAGGACGTCCACTCAGGGATGTTGTGAAGGTGATGAATCGATACAGCAGCAACTTTATTGCCGATTCTCTTCAATTTTTCATGGGAGTCATTCTCTCTGGTGATTACCGGAAGGGTGTGAAAATACTTGAGGATTACGCAGCGGACCAGATCGGTGAACCTGTCGAAATAATTAACGGTTCCGGTCTCGGTAACGGAAAGAATCTCATGAAGCCGCGTTTTTTTATGAAACTTCTCAAACATATGGCCTCTAACCCCTTCTTTGCCTTCGATTTCTTTGCATCTCTTCCGGTTATGGGAGAGGACGGAACACTCAGGACAGCCGATGCCGACAGCTCTGGGGGGATGATTCGCGCAAAAACCGGATCTCTCACATCTGTAGCGGCTCTGTCGGGTATAATGAAGGGTAAGAGCGGAAAACTTTACCTTTTCACTTTTACCGTGAATCGTTTCCCCTCGAAAAGCTTCAGGCGCATGTGGCGTTTCAGGGACCGATTCATGGATTATGTTTGGCAACGGCTCTAGGAGGGATCATGAAAACTTTAAAGATTATCCTTTCCCTTTTTGCTGTGGTAGGCCTGATTATAGGAGGAATGTATTTCGCCTCCAAAATCCAGCCTGATCCGGATGATCTGTTTCGTAGAAACCTGATCGGCAGGTGGCACAACATTCCGGAGAGAGTAAAGACCTACATTGAGCTGAACAAGGACGGAACATGCAACTACCACGACAAGGGTCGAGACAACAAGTGTATTTACCAGGTTAAGGGAAGGGTGCTTATTATTTCGCTCAGGATGACGGAAGATGTTACCGCCGTATTCAAGAAAATGGATTCTTCCCAGAGCTTCGATATTCGAGAGGTAACGTCGCTCGGAATGATAATCCACCAGATACACATCTCGAAAGGGGTTATGTCCGCCAAATTGAAGGCGATATCGGGTAAGAGACAGACCGGTTCCAAGAGTATCAAACTGAAAAAGGTGCGGTAAAGTGGCAGAAATCATTGTGAAAACAGTCTGGCATCTCGAAAAGGAAGGCAGAAAGCTTTTTATCGACCGCTGCCCGGGGAGGCGCGGCTCCACACTCGTGATAACCTCGGTTTCAAAGACAAACCGGAACTTCAACTGTGAAATACGGGCCACCACCGAAGATATCTCCAAGGACCTCAGGTTGAGAAAGGCGCTCTATCTGACAAGCGGAAACTACTACTCGCTGGGACCGTTCCTGATTCTTGTAGAACCTGCAACAGAGCATAAAGGAGCTATAAACCTTATCGTGGACGACGGACCCAGAAAGTACTACTACCTCTCATCGCCGCCGGAAGATCCCAGGATTCTCGGAAAGGAGTTCACCATACTTCTTCCCGCCGATGTGAAGCCCGACATTCGTTGCCGCGAAATCTTTTCCTTCATACAGTTTTCAGGAGTGAAGGAGGTTTTTATTTCCGGAGAGTACTCCGAAGAGTGGAAAACCCTTCTGCCCCCATCACTTAACGTGGAAATCAAGGACGAATACGCCCAGATGATATTCCGCTTCTGACTTCCCTGTCCTGTGTTTTCCAAAATATCAACAAAACCAAATCAAAACAAAAAGGTTGGAAACTGATTATAAAATTTGATTATCAGGGCCATGAAAAACGAACAGGAAACAACATTGTTTCAAATGACGACATCAAATCTTTTTGACATTTTTGCCTCATCAGTATAATCCTCTCGAATATTTATGGAGGATTAAATGATAAAACTGATAGTTGCACTGGGAAATCACGGTTCAAAATATGAAAATACAAGACACAATATCGGATGGCTGTTTCTGGATTACATGCCCTTTTCATTCAACTGGCAGAAGAAGTTCAAGGGAGAGTACGCCTCCGTCGATTATGACGGCAGGAAAATCTACTTTCTCAAGCCCCACACATACATGAATCTCAGCGGCGAAAGCGTGGCAGCCCTCTGCAGTTTCTTCGGGATTAAGCCGGAGGAAATCCTCGTTCTTCACGACGATCTGGAATCACCCTTCGGAGTTGTAAAGGTGAAGATAGGAGGAGGACTCGGCGGACACAACGGGCTCCGTTCACTCAAAGCACAGCTTGGAACCCCCGACTTCATGAGACTAAAAATGGGTATATCCCGTCCAAGCCACGGAGATATCAGCGGCTACGTACTCAGCAAATTCAACGACGACGAGCAGGCCGTATTTCCCGTCTACATGGAAAAAGCCCTCGAACCGTTCATGTACGTCCTGGAAAACGGCATCGAAGCCGCAGAAAAAATGTACCGTAAGTTTGTAGCCGTCTAAAAGCCTACTGAACATTCTAGATTATTTGCATTAATCGAACGCCCCTCTTTTTTACAGAAGTTAGGGGTGCAAACCGAGCTACAATAATGGAACCTCCTCCGGAGGTTGGGCTTGTGGTATTTCAAAGATCCCGATGAGTTCTGATTCTATGGTTTTTTGTGATCCTTGGGGAAATCAGGTGCGTAGCCGAAAGCGCTACCACTTATCCCGGAGGGATTTCATTAATGTAGCAAACCATTCCACACAAAGACCGAACCCTGGAAGGGTTCCATTCTCCTCCAATTTAATCTATGTTTAGAATTTAGCTATTCGGATATATTCAGGTAGATTGTTTTAGTTGTCGGAATCCGGAGTTTCACCGGCAGTGCATTTTTCACCCATTTGGCGTTTCTCAACATCACCACCAATAGAATCTAAGTTTGGTGCATTTTTGAGAAGCTCTTCAAGAGGAGATAGGTCTTCAATACAGTTTTCTCCAACAGATAAGTTCTCCAAATTCACCAGACCAACCAGCGGTTCAGCAGAACGAATCAAGTTAGATGTAAGATAAAGATTTTTCAATGTCTTCAAATTTTTTAATGGGGTTATGTCTTCGATTTGGTTGTTGGAGAGGTTAATCCATTCAACATTTTTCAGACATTCTAGGCCATTTATACTTTTTAATTCACTCTTTTTTATTGTAAATTGCTTTACGCTATTAAAATCAGACTCTTTTAAATTGCTTAAATCTAATTTATAACATTCGTTTAGATAAAGAATCTCCAGTTCTTTTAAATTACCAATAGTGCTTATATCTGAAATTTCATTGCCTGATAAATCTATGTACTGTAATTTTTTTAAATGTTGCAAAACTGAAATATCAGTCACACTGTTGCCATTAAGGTGTAGTTGCTCTAAATTTAACAATTTTTCAATGCCATCAAGGTCCTTTATTTCTCCCTTATAAATACACTCAAGGTATGTTAATTCCAGGACATCTTTTACGTGTAATATTCCGGTTTCTTTACCTAGCTTTTTCCTGACACAATTCTCCAGATTAGGATCCGCAAATTTCACTTCCTCATCACCATTTGCCGGAGTATCGGAACCACCGTTTCCGTCACCGTCCGTTATTGCGGAGCCGTCGTCTCCACCACATGATATGAGAAGAAAGATAATAAATAGTACGGCGAATGTTTTTTTCATAGAATCCCTCTTTATTTTAATTTAACTCCATTAAAAATAATAAATCTTGGCAATAGATTGTCAATTATTTTAATCTCTATTCGATCATGGCATTCGTTCAATTCTGGAACAAAAACAATGCAATCCCTACGGGATTGGGGGTGTGGGGTGTAAATCGGGCTACAATAATGGAACCTCCTCCGGAGGTTGAGCTGATGGAATTTCAAAAATCGTGGTGGATTGTTGATTGCGCATTTCATAAACAAATCCAGTGTCCTTTATAAAATAAAGTGAATCGTGAAAGTGGCACCACTTATCCCGGAGGGATTTCATTAATGTAGCAAACCATCGATTTAATCCATGTTTAGAATTTTATTATTTTTTTCGTTTGCATGAGGTTTTGTTTGATCGGAGTGGTTCCCCCTCCTCAGATAGCTTTTTTCGTTATCCGGATCGAGTTGAGGACGGCTATGAGGGCTACGCCCACGTCGGCTATTACGGCAAACCAGAGGGGGACGCTTCCGAGTGCTCCGAATATGAGTACGACTATTTTGAACAGGAAGCTGAATGCGATGTTCTGCCTCACAATATTCCTTGTGAATCCGGCGATTTTGATGGCGTCGATCAATTTTGAGGGTTGATCGTTCATTATCACCATGTCGGCAGCTTCGATCGCGGCATCGGATCCGAGTCCGCCCATGGCGATTCCCATGTCGGAGGATACGAGTACGGGAGCGTCGTTAACTCCGTCTCCCATAAAGAGTGTGAGACCGTCGAGATTTTTTATTTCCTCGATTTTCTCAACCTTTTCGTGGGGAAGCAGTTCGCTGAATACGAGATCGATCCCGAGGTTTTTTGCAACCCTGTCGGCAACTTCACGGTTGTCTCCGGTGAGCATTGCTGTTTTGATCCCTCTGTTCCGGAGTGTCGAAACTGTGTGGTAGGCATCTTTCTTTATCTTGTCGGAGAAGGTGATTATAGCCTCCATTTTACCGTCCACCGCAAAGAAAACGGCGGTTTCCTTTGTATCGCATCCGTCACACTTTACGGCTTCACGGATCATCAGGTGACGATTCCCCAGGAGGATGTTTTTCCCTTCAATTCGTGCGCTTACACCGTGGCCCGGAATCTCTTCGTAGTTTTCAACACTGTTTTCAACAGAGTTATCAACATTTGTGGCTTTCGCCCTGATCGCGACTGCCAGCGGGTGGTATGCGTGGATTTCCGCCTTGGCGGCGAGGTTGATGATTTCATCCTCATCCATTGATCCCTTTTTGATTATGTGATCGACAGTAAACTTACCTTCGGTCAATGTGCCGGTTTTGTCGAAAACAACGGTTCCTATCCGATTAAGCGCATCAAGGTGATTGCTTCCTTTAAGAAGAATTCCGTGCCTGCTTGCCGCGCCGATTCCTCCGAAAAATCCGAGAGGAATTGAAAGGAGAAGGGCACAAGGACATGATATTACGAGGAAAACCAGGGCTCTGTAGACCCACTCAGTCGGATCGCCGCCGAAAAAGAACGTGGGAATTGTTGCGAGAAGCAGGGCTGAGATTACGACGATCGGAGTGTAGTATCTTGCGAACCTTGTGATGTATCTTTCCGTTTTCGCCTTTTTCGCTACCGAATTCTCCACGAGGTGAAGGATTTTCGAGACAGTGGATTCATCAAATGGTTTCGTTACCTTGATCTCCAGAAGTCCTGAGATGTTGATTGAGCCGCTCTGGATTTCGTCATCGACGGAGACTGAAACAGGCAGGGATTCGCCTGTCAGTGCGCTTCTGTCCAGATTTGAGGAGCCCTGGACGACAACTCCGTCGAGAGGGATCTTCTCGCCCGGCTTTACTATGATTATTTCGCCGACGCCGACCGATTCCGGATGAACCGTCTCAAGAATTTCATCCCTCTTCAAATGGGCGTAGTCGGGAGTGAGGTCCATGAGGTTTTCAATCGACCGCTTGGAGAGATTGAGTGCCCGTTCCTGAAGAAGATCGCCGATTCGGTAAAAGATCATAACCGCCGCAGCCTCGGGATACTCGCCGATGATGAAGGCTCCGATCGTCGCCACGGTCATAAGGAAATATTCGTCGAAAACCTCTCCCCTGAGAATATTTCTTATGGAATTCCGGATAACGTTCAAACCGACGAGAACATAACTCAGAAGGTAGAGCGGAATTGCGTTGAGATCCATGGACTGGATGATTAAACCGCCGATAAAAAGAGCGGTTCCGATCGATAGGATAACTGTCTTTTTAATGATTTCCCGGTCATCCTTCCGGGGTTTTTCACCGGTTTTTTCAATAAGGCATACGTCAGGTTCTATCTCCTTGACGATAGTGTCTATCCGGTTGTGCAGTTCCCGGGGTTCGAACCCTTCCTTCGGGATGAAGGATAGGGTTTTCGTGATAAAGTTAAGCTCTACCGACTCCAGCCCTTCAAGCTTTTTTATTCTCTCCTCGATTTTTGCGGCGCAGCCCGCGCACGCTAGGTTTTCAAGAATTAATTCAACTCTCTTATTCATTGATGTGCTCCATTCCCATTTCCAGTATTGAAAGAATGTGGTGGTCGTTGAGCGAATAGAAGACAACTTTTCCTTCGCGGCGATATTTTACGAGCCTTGTCTGTTTGAGAACCCTCAGCTGATGGCTCACCGCAGATTGACTCATTCCTAAAAGTGAAGCGATATCACATACGCACATTTCATGTTTTGAGAGCGCGTAGAGGATTCTGATCCTCGATGAATCACCGAAAACCTTAAAGAAATCGGCGAGAAAGAAAAACATTTCCTCTTCGGGCAGTTGAGATTCAACCTCCTTTACGATCTCCGAGTGAATTACCGTGCATCCGCAAAGTGAAACTTTCTCTTCTTTCGGCATAAGACCTCCCGTTAAATTAGATGAATGAACAACTGTTCATACGTTAATTTTATGCCTCTCCAATGCTTTTGTCAAATGAATTAAAAAAATTGATTAAAAAATAAATATATTGTATTCAGACGGTTGTGCTGTTCGTAAAATGACGGAGGAAAAAGATGACGAGTTACTACGATTCCAGTGATCTCAAAAAATTCAGTGAAATCGGCCGGATCAACAAGGATCTAGCCGACAAGTTTTTCGATTACTACGGTTCGGTCATGGCTGCTGGAGCCCTCAGTGAGCGGGAGAAGTCCCTTATCGCCCTAGCCGTAGCTCACGCCATGAAGTGTCCCTACTGCATAGACGCCTACACCACGGCGTGTCTCGAGAAGGGGTCCGACGAACGTGAGATGAATGAGGCTGTACACGTTGCCTCCGCGATGGCGGCGGGAATTTCACTTGTCCATTCTGTCCAGATGAACAACAGGATCGACGAATTGGAGGTGTAGAATGCTGGAGTGCCGTGAGCAGATGGAAATTCTTGAGCGGTATCCAGATTCATTTTACCGGACAATAGAAGACGCAGGTGTGAAAATGGGGCGGCTCAATCCGCTTTCCCTCAAGATATTCCAGATGAACATCACAAAAAAGTGCAATCTCGCCTGCAGGCACTGCCACGTCGCGGCATCCCCCCGGAGAAGGGAGATGATGACAAAGGCGACGATGGATCTGGCCCTTGATGTTATCGGAAGTACACCGCAGATTGAGACTGTGGATCTCACCGGAGGTGCCCCTGAGCTGCATCCCCATTTTCGCTGGTTCGTAAAAGAATCTAAAAAGCTGGGAAAGCATGTGATCGACAGGTGCAACCTTGTGATTCTAGAGGAGGAGGGATTTGAAAATCTCCACTATTTCCTGGCAGAAAACGGAGTTGAAATCCTAGCTTCGCTCCCGCACTACGCACCGATCAGAACGGACAGACAGCGCGGCAGGGGAGTTCATGAAAAATCAATCCGGGCACTTCGGAAATTAAACGATCTCGGCTACGGAAGGGAACTTCCGCTCAATCTTGTCTACAATCCGACAGGTGCGTTTCTCAGCGGATCACAGAGTGATCTTGAAAAAGAATTCAAGAAGGCGCTGGATAGAAATTACGGAATAACATTCGACAACCTTTTCTGCATCAACAACATGCCTCTGAGCCGTTTTCTCGAATCCCTTATTAGAAAGGGAATGTTCGAAAAGTATATGGAAACACTGGTCGAAGCGTTCAATCCCGCGACCCTCGAAGGGCTCATGTGCCGCCACCAGGTTTCCGTTGATTGGGACGGAAGATTGTACGACTGTGATTTCAACCAGGTTCTCGGACTATCCTGCAACGGACAGTCCACTCTTGAGAATTTCACATACAGAGGATTCATGGACAGAGCCATAAGAACATCAAACCACTGTTACGGCTGCACCGCAGGCGCCGGATCCTCCTGCGGCGGCGAAATCGCCGATTCATAATCGTCGTAGGGGCAATTCATGAATTGCCACTACGAAATAAATCCGAAAACAAGTGTGATAAAAATATCTCGGCAAATCCAGCCGTTAAAATCCCTCGAAAACAAATATCAAAGCCGTCCCAGCCGCTGAATTAGCAAAATTAAAAATATCCGGACCTAAATAGCGGCTGACGGGAGCAGATTATTTTTTATTGAACTAAGCCGCTCCGCGGCAGTTTTCTGAAACAAATTCAAGAATAGATATAACTTTATGGAAAAAGAGTGGTGTTCACGGGGAACACCACCATTACAAGAAATGGAGTTATATCATGCAGAAATCAAACGCACAAGAATTCGAGCATCTTTATTCACTTTACCAGGAAAATCTCAAGTTACAGGGTAAGGTAGAAACTACTATTGCCGCCTACAGCAGAGCGGTACGCAGGTTCGCGGAATTTTTCGACTATTCGATTATCGACCTTAAAAGGAACGACATGAAGCGTTACTTCGGTCAAATGATCGATAATTTTTCATGGGGAAAGGTTAACACCGAATTATGTGCCGTTAAGTTTTTCTGGAAATTCGTCATTGAAAAACCGCTTGATTGGGACAAAATCGTAAAGCCTCAGAATTTCAGGACTCTCCCTGATGTTCTCAGTCTTCGTGAGACAACGGAGCTTTTAAAATCGTTCCGAAAACCATGTTACAGAGCCCTCTTTTTTACAATATACAGCATGGGGCTTCGAATTTCAGAAGCGCTGAATCTGAAATGTGGAGATATCGACAGCGACCGTATGTTCGTTCACATCCGCTGCAGCAAGAGAAACAAGGATCGCTATGTTCCGCTGCCTGAACCGACTCTCGAAATCCTTCGTGACTATTGGAAAACCCATAGAAACCGGAACCTTGTATTTCCTCTTCTGATGGGTGCCCCGGAACGGATAAGAAATACCGATCGCCATATGACACCATATTCTGTTCAATCGGCAATCAGGAAGGCTGTCGAGGAAGTCGGAATTAAAAAAAAGATCACCACCCATTCTCTCAGGCACTGCTATGCGACTCACCTTCTTGAGGCAGGTCTTACCATCCCTCAGATAAAGGCGAACATGGGACATTCAAGTGTAATAACCACACTCAACTACCTGCAGATCACAAAAGAAGCCGGTCAAAACGCGGATAACGTTATCGAACAGATAATTTCAGCTGTTTATTCGGAAATTACAAAATGATTGCACTCGCCAACGTATTTGAAAATCACGGCGCGAAGACATTGGAAACGTTTGGCGAAATACTGCGTCCGGAGTGTTTTACGGCGATGCGCAGAATAAAGGAGTGTCGCACCGCGGCCTCCGGCGAGCTGCTTTACAGCTGTCCGGAATGCGGAGCCGAACGGCAGGTTTACCAGTCGTGTGGTCACAGAAGCTGTCCCCGTTGCCAGAACCATCTGACCACGGAATGGTTGGAGAAACAGAAGGCGAAACTGTTGCCTGTGAAATACTTCATGGTCACGTTTACAATTCCGACGGAACTGCATGTAATCGCGATGAGGCACGGCCGCCAATTCTACGACATGATGTTCAAGGCTTCCGCCGAGGCGATGAAGCAGCTGGCAGCGAACAAGAAACATCTGGGCGGAGAGATCGGTTTTACCGGTGTTTTCCACAGCAACAGCAGGCGACTCAATTACCATCCGCACATCCACTACATCGTGCCGTCAGGAGCCATCTGCGAAAACGGCAGAGCATGGAAAGAGAAAAAGGGAAAGTATCTCATGCCTGCAAAGGTTCTTTCTTTGCTTTTCAGAGGCAAACTGATTGCATTAATGAAAGAAAAAGAGATGGAAATCCCCGTCGATCTTTATAAAAAAGATTGGGTTACCGATGTAAAGAATACAGGAACAGGACAGCCTGGCCTAGAGTATCTTTCGCGCTACCTTTACAGAGGCGTCATATCCGAAAAAAGGATTCTTAAGGATGAGAATGGAGAAGTAACATTCCGCTATACCGATTCGGGATCGAAAAAAGAGGAAACGCGTACTCTTTCCGGCGAAACCTTTCTCTACCTTGTGTTGAAACATGTGCTACCCAAGGGATTCAGAAGGTGCAGAGATTATGGTTTTCTTCACGGCAACTCCAAGAAAAAATTGAACTTACTTCAACTCATGCTCAATGTCGTAATAACCGGATCGGAAGAAAAAGTAAAACGGCCGACCTGCAAATGCAAATCATGCAAAAAGGAAATGGTTCTCAAGGCAATCATCCCACGGGAATCAGGCGTTTTTATCAGCATCCGTGCCGGGCCTTGAGCAGATCGAATATGACGTTTTGAAAAATTGGAAATCATTTTAATAAAAGAAGAATGTATAACTGTGTCTTATGGAGAAAAAATGGATAAAAAGATCATAAAACAAGAGACTTGATAGTTTAGTCGGGAAAAGATGATGCAATTAAGTAGAAAATCGTATCACTTTTGCGAAGTATGATACTTCATTTTTCTAAAAGCTGACGTGAAACTGTCGGGCTTCGACACCTCTATCCAGAATATATTTCCTATTAATGTAGTGTAAACCCGCTCCGGGCTAGTTCAATATCGGATGATATTGTGGCTTCGCACAATATATCCTTATTCATTAGATTGATTTAGCGCCTATTTTCGGCAAGAAACAAATAATTTGGTCATTCCAGTGGCTAAAATGACCAATATATTATTTTTTTGATCGGATTGAAACCTGAAATGGAATTTTTACATTTATAAAAATTATGTGAACGCACCGGTATGAAATCCCCACCCATTCTGAAACCCGGTACGGGTGACACGGGGAGATGCGCTAATTGTTTAAATTATCTGCGGAAACGTCCGGATGTTTATCTTATCTTGAACTCTTTTATGAGCGCCATGTGCTGCATTCCTGAAACGGCGGAATCGCCCTGTTCAATTGGTGATAGATCGCTGAAATCGGAGTGCCTTCTTGTGTCGAAGAGGTGGCCGTGTTCCGATGTCATACTTCCGACAGTCACGGGAATCTGGAGAGTGTCCAGATTTGAATCCGTGAGAAGCCAGTCGTAGGGTTTTCTCCTGTCGTTGCTGCTGTTTGAGTTTCTGTCGTCGGAAGGGTGGGGAACGTCGGTTTTTAAAATCTCGGAAAGATTTTTGACACACTCTTCATCTCTATTGTATGTGTTGAAATCTCCGCCGACGATAAGATACCATCCTTCCTCACGTTTATCCTTGATGAGTTCGACAAGTGCCGCTGTCTCTCTTGCACGGACGGAGCCGCTGCTCTCTCCTGATTTGAGATGGATGCTGAGAGCAAGAAGTTCATTTTCACCCGGAATATCGATTACCGCCCAGTCGAATCCTCTGCATGAGTTGTAATCGTCTCTCCATGTTCCCTTTTCAAGTATCGGGAAACGGGAGACGATGCCGTTAGGGATCTCCCTGTAGCCGCAGCTGTGGGAAAGTCCCCTGTAAAAGTAAAAATCCTCGCCGAAAACCTCTTGGATAAATGATTTCAGGTCACTTTCGCCGCTGCTTTTGTAGTTGAACTCCTGAATGAGGGCTATGTCAGGTTTCAATCCGGTCAAAATTCTTTTTCCGGCATCTTCGTAGGATTGGGAAGATCCGCTGGTCAGGTTTGCTGAGAGAACCCTGAATGTTTTGCGTGTAGAAGATTTGAAATCCGTATCTTTTTCTCCCGATTCATCTTCGCCACACGCGCAGAGGAAAAGGAGAAACAGAAACGCCGAAAAAATCCTTATTTTCTTTTTTCCGGAAATCATGGATTACTCCTTTTCACAGACGTCACTGCTTTCAAGGGGATAAATTGTCGGAATATTGAAAGCCATATCGAAAATTCCGGTGATGACGCTGTATTTATTTTCTACGGAGACATTCTTGAAGGTTCCTTCCTCAAGAAATTTTTCGCTTACCACTACACCGTTTCCAATTTCGAAGGAACCGAACTTATCGGTTGCTTCAGCGACGGTTTCATCTTTGACTGTGACGATTTTTCCCCTGAAGCTGTTTAGTTTCGTTTCATCGGAAAGATCGGCCGTCGTTGTTTCAATCTGCGAGGTCTTTAATTCTTCCGTTCCGATTTTTGTGATGAGGGGAGTGGATATCTGTCTCTGTTTCTTGTGCTCGCCGACGGAACCGTCGATTTTCACAAGATCACCCATGTAAAGATCTTCATCTGACTCTCCGTTAAAAACATATATCGAAATCTGCTCCTCTCCCTCCTGCGCAAGAACGTAAAAGGAGTAGCCGGGGATCTCGCCGTCCATTTTTTTGACTACATTGGAGATGATGACGGCCTTGTTTAGAAGGACAGGCGTTCCGAGGGCAAGTTTTCCCTCCTGGATTTTTGTTATTGTTTCAATCTCAGTGATTTCAGAACCCTGATCAGAGTCGTTTTTTGTTTCAGAAAGCTGATCCTGATCTGTTTTTACCGCATCACCGTTTTCAGAGCTGCCGTCGTTCTCTCCACATGCGATAAAAGAAAGAAAAGAGATAAAAATTAAGCTGAATAACAGAACTTTTTTCAAAACACCCTCCCAAATGTTACCCGGTTGCGAACAAAAGAACCGGGAGGTAAAAATTGACGAAGAATACTACAACAACCAAATTAAAAAGACAAGTAGACGCACGAAAAGAGAGAGTAACAAATAATCTGAAAATCCCAGCCGCTGAAATCATGAAATTAAAAATATCGAGCCCGAAATAACGGCTTATTGGCTCAGGACATTTTGTTTTTGACTGAAATGGTGATTAATTTCATTAGGATATAGATAATTTGGTAATTCCAACGGCTGAATTGGGGATGATATTTTTTTAGTGGTCGGATTGGAAACGGAATCGGAATTTTTGCATTTATGAAAACTGTGTGACAAGTAACCCTCCGTAGAGACGTAGCATGCTACGTCTCTACGATGATTCGGTGCCGTAATCTGGGTTCGCAAGAGGGCGCACACGGAGGCACGCCCCGGTGTTTGGTCAGAAAGCGTGGAAAAACAAAGGGTTGTAGCGAATTGTAGGGGTCGGTCTCCGTGTCGACCCTTCCCCGCAACGCCCGTCATTTAATTCTTGAAAAGATCTTAACAATTTCAAATTCGGGAACAGCTTTTGCATCTTACTTTTCGTATGGTGAGCAGGAGGCACTATGGCGGAAGACAGCGGCAGCGATCAGGAAAAAACCGAGGAACCCTCGCCGCGAAAGCTCGATGAGGCTAAGCGGAAGGGTCAGGTAGCAAAATCAAAGGAGTTTCCGGCGGCAATGACTATGGTTGCCACGCTCTTCTTTGCGTACTCTCTGGGGAAGGAGTTCTTTTTCCAGATAGGACGGATGTTCAGCTATATTTTCGGGCATTCTGGTCAAAAAGAGATGAATCTCTTTACAATCGGAGATCTTCTCGATATGGCTATGGCGGGGCTCTTGCCCATTATATTCGGGCTCTTTGCTCTTCTTGCCGTTGCTGCCATTTTCGGGAATCTTTCCGTTGTCGGCCTCATTTTCAGTACCGAAAATCTCAAGATCGATTTTTCAAAGATAAAGCCGCTGGAGAAGTTCCAGCAGATCTTCGCATCCAAGGACAGCTTGATGGAACTCGTTAAGGGAATTACCAAAATCACCCTTTTCATGCTTCTTTCGGTTTCCGTCATCAGCGCCTACATGCCCCAGATAATGGCTATGGGCAAGTTGTCGAATGTGGGAAGCATCGTGCTTTTCGGAAGAATTTTCCTGGAACTTCTGATGAAGACGGTTCTTTTCTACGTTGTCCTGGGGGTTGCCGACTGGGCCTACCAGAAGTACTCGTTTCGTCAGAAGATGAGAATGAGCAAGCAGGAGCTCAAGGAGGAGTACAAGAACCAGGAGGGAGATCCCATGATCAAATCCCAGCGCCGCCAGAAGGCGAGGGAGCTTCTTGCGCAGAACACGGAGCAGGCGGTCCAGGGCGCCGACGTTGTCATCACCAACCCCACTCACTACGCCGTCGTGCTCAAGTACGATCAGAACAGCATGTACGCACCGGTCGTCGTCGCCAAGGGTGTCGATTTTATGGCGCAGCAGATAAAGAAGATTGCGAAAAAGAACGATGTAACCATCTACGAAGCCCCTCCGCTGGCCCGTTTTCTTCACGCTACGGTCGAGGTGGGACAGGAAATTCCCGAGGATGTCTACAAGGCGGTTGCGGAAATTCTGATGCATGTCTACAAAATGAAGGGAAAAGTCAATAATTGAAGGCTGTAAGAGAAAAAAATCCGATTCTGGCACCGAATTTGTATGAAGGTAGTCAGGATATTGTCGGAGGATAAGGATGTTTTCGAGAAACAAAGACGTTGTGATGGTAATGGCGCTCATGGGAATCATCGTCGCCATGGTCATGCCCATCCCCGCATTCATGCTTGACGTCTTTTTGACACTCAGCATCACAATCGGAATTCTAATTCTCATGGTTTCGATATATCTGATGCGTTCCCTCGACTTTTCATCCTTTCCTACGGTTCTGCTCATGGCGACCCTCTTCAGGCTCTCCATGAACATCGCCTCAACCCGTCTGATTCTCCTCAACGGTGATCAGGGGCCTGCGGCCGCGGGTAAGCTGATCCAGAGTTTCGGACAGTTTGTCGTGGGCGGAAACTACGTTGTCGGTGTAATCATCTTCACCATCCTGGTCCTCATCAACTTCATGGTCATCACCAAGGGTGCGGGCAGGGTAGCCGAGGTCAGCGCAAGGTTTACACTTGACGCTCTTCCCGGAAAACAGATGAGTATCGATGCCGACCTCAACAGCGGGCTCATCACGGAGGCCGAGGCTCGCCAGAAGAGAAAGGATGTCGCCCGCGAGGCCGATTTCTACGGTTCCATGGACGGTGCCTCCAAGTTTGTAAAGGGAGATGCCATTGCCGGTATCGTGATCACCCTCATCAACGTTCTTGCAGGATTCGTCATCGGCGTCGCGCAGAAGGGGCTCAGCGCCGGAGAGGCTGCCGAGATATACACGATCCTCACAGTCGGAGACGGTCTCGCCTCCCAGATTCCTTCGCTTCTCATCTCGACATCAGCCGGTGTCATCGTAACTCGTGCCGGAACCGAGGACGAGATGGGTACCGAGGTCATAGGACAGCTTTTCCGCTACAAGAAGGCCCTCAAGATTGTCGGTGTCGTACTTTTCATAATGGGTTTTGTTCCGGGATTCCCCATAATCGTCTTCTGGGCGATCGCCGGCCTCTTTTTCTTCCTCGGAACGAAAGGCGAGGAGGAGGAAAAAACTCCTGAAGAGGCCGAGGATGAGGCTGCTCAAGAGGAAAAACCGAGGAACGAGATCGAAAGCATGCTTCCGATGGATCTTCTCGAGCTCGAGGTGGGCTACGGAGTCATTCCGGTAGTCGATACGGAGCAGGGCGGTGAGCTTCTGGACAAGATCATGTCGATCAGGAAGCAGTTTGCGTCCGACATGGGTGTGATCGTTCCGCCGATTCACATCAGGGACAACCTGGAACTTCAGCCCGACGAGTACGTTTTCAAGCTCAAGGGTGTGGAGATGGCCCGTGACAAGGTGCAGGCGGACAAGTTCCTTCTCATAAATTCATCAAACGAACCTGTTCCGTTTACAGGTGAAAATACAAAGGAACCCGCCTTCGGACTTCCCGCAAGGTGGATAAACGCCGGAGATCGTGAAGATGCGGTAAGCCAGGGATTCGTGGTTGTGGATCCGGCGACGGTTGTGGCGACTCACGTTACGGAGCTTCTCAAGAACAATGCCGGAGAACTTCTGGGAAGGGACGAGCTGCAGAAGCTTCTGGACATCTTCAAGGAGAGCCATCCGAAGGTTGTGGAGGAACTTATTCCGAACCTTCTTTCGATGGGTGTCGTTCTCAAGGTTATGAAGAACCTTCTGAAGGAGAATGTTTCGGTGAGGGATCTTCGGACGATTCTCGAGACTCTCGCAGACTACGCTCCGGTAACGAAGGATCCGGAATATTTGACGGAGTTCGTCAGACAGAACATGGGTGCCCAGATTTCGAGCCGTCTCAAGTCGGACGACGGAAATCTCTATGTGCTCGCACTCGACCCCACTCTTGAACTCAAGGTGAAGGACGGTTTCAAGGAGGGATCGAGCCTCAACCCGACCTTCGTGAAGAAGTTCCTCAAGGATGTCGATGCAAACGCCGAGCACTTTCTCATGACCGGGACAGCGCCCATAATTCTCACAAGTCCCGACACAAGACGCTTTATCAAGCGGCTTATCGACAGGGCGATGCCCAACGTATCGGTTGTCTCGACAGCCGAAGTAGGTGGAATTAATCTGCAAACCCTTGGAATAATAGGGGGATAAAGGATGAAGATAAAACGGTTTGAAGGAAAGAACGTTTCCGAAGCAATGAGAAGCGTGAAAAAGGAGTTCGGAAAGGATGCTGTGATCGTCTCCACGGAGAACATCAAGGGCAAGGTCTACATCACCGCCGCGAGGGACTACGACCTCAAGGATGAGCCGGTGAGAGAAAGGAGGGTTCAGCCGAAGGGCAGGAGTTTCCAGGAGCGTGCCTACGGTGCCGGTGTTGCGGAGGTGGCGGTTCAGCCGGAACCGAAAATGGAGCCGCTCGGAAATCTGCACACCTCTATTGAGCTGGATTCCCTTAGGGACGAACTGCGAAAAGAGCGGGAGAAAAGCAACAAGAGGGAGGATTTCTTTCTCAGGGAGCTCTCCATGCTGCGAGAGAGTCTTGCCAAGCTTTTAAGCGAAACCGTTTCCAGGGACAGCTCTCTTCCCGTAACCTACACCCCCTACATCAAGGCCGGTA
Source organism: uncultured bacterium (assembly GCA_942492635.1). Lineage (GTDB taxonomy): Bacteria > UBP6 > UBA1177 > UBA1177 > CALOFP01 > CALOFP01. The sequence goes on along the minus strand of CALOFP010000001.1, from coordinate 777,617 downwards.
TCGAATGCGGCGTTGACGAGGATCTCATCGTTTCCGTTCTCGAAAGGCACGGAATCGACGACGAGGAGCTTTTTCTCGGTGAGGAGAAGGCGCTCTCCTTTCTGCTTTCCGCCTTTTCTGATGTTCTTTCAACCAGCGATATCTATACGAAAATCGATCGTGAGGGCGGTGTTTTCGCATACGTCGGACCGACCGGAGTGGGAAAGACGACGACGCTTGTAAAAACCGCTGCATCGCTTGTGATGAAGGAGGAGAGAACGGATCTCTGCCTTGTCAGCCTCGATTTCATGAGGGCTGACGGCTCGGCGCAGCTTAAGAGATTTTCCAACATACTCGGACTTCCATTCTTCACATTCGGAGACGGCGACAGCTATCTGGCAAAGATAGATGAGCTAAGGAAAAACTACAAAACCGTGCTTGTTGATACGGCGGGAGTCAGTCCCCTCAACCGGAGTTCCCTTGAATTTCTTGAAAAAGTTGCAGGTAATCAATATACTTCATCGATTTTGCATATACCCGTGGCCACCGAATACGAGCAGGCCAGGTCGGTATTTGACATCTTCAGGGAACGGCTTGGAGACGTTGTTCTCGCCTACACCAAAGAGGACGAAGCAGTCCGCAACGGGCTTATCGCTTCGCTCTCTGTCCTCAGGAAGGCGGATGTTGCCTTTGTGACGAATGGGCAGCGAATTCCGGAGGATATCCTCTGTATGGGCGACAGCAGAACCCTTGCCGAACTCGTCTTCAAAAGGAAGTATGAGAATTTATGAAGGATAGAGAAATGCAGAAAATGGCGCAGGTTTTTTCATTCACCTCGGGCAAAGGCGGAGTCGGAAAAACCAATCTTATAGTTAATCTCGGGATTGAATTGGTTCGAAGAGGCAACAGGGTGCTCCTCGTGGACACCGATCTCGGGCTTGCGAACGTTGACATCGTTATGGGACTTGCTCCCAAATACAACATCAGGCACCTCTTCACGGGCGAAAAAAGCCTGGAGGAGATAATCGTGGACGGACCTCTCGGACTGAAGGTGCTTCCCGCGAGTTCCGGAGTTCAGGAGCTGAGCCACCTGAGCCAGGAGGAGAGTTACGGATTTCTCAACGCGGTTGAGGAGTTCGGCAGTTTCGACTACATCCTTCTCGATACGGGAGCGGGAATCAGCGACAACGTTCTCTATTTCAACGCCGCGGCCCAGGACATATTCGTGATTGTCACTCCCGAGCCCACATCGCTCACCGACGGCTACGCCATGATCAAGGTAATGAACCAGAGACACCGCATAAAACGCTTCAAAGTTTTGATAAATATGGCTGAGAACTCCAAGGAAGCCCAGCTCATTTTCCAGAGGCTCGCAAAGGTTTGCGACCACTTCTTGAATGTGGGGCTGGACTACGCCGGATTCATCTACCGCGACAAGCTTTTGAACCAGGCAGTCATAAAGCAGAAGCCGTTTATTCTCAGCTATCCAACATCATCCATCTCCGCCTGTGTCAGGCAGCTCGCCGACAGGATAGAGAAGGAAGGTTTTCTTACAAAGCCGACAGGAAACGTCCAGATGTTCTGGCAGCGGATGGTCGGTCAATAGGGAGGTGAACCGTGGTCGGGAATATCCTTGTAAAAAACTACACACGCCAGATGGGCAAAGAGAAGAAGAAAAAGCTCAACGAGGAGCTTATCGTCTCCCTTGTGCCTACTGTGAAACGGATGTGTATTCGTGTTAAAAACAGGATATACTCGGATCTTTCGGTTGACGATCTTTTCGGTATTTCAATTGTAGCGCTCATGGAAGCTGCCGGAAAGATTGATGATTCCGACCAGGAAAAGTACAAGCACTATCTTCTGAAGAGAGCGAAGGGGGCTATCTACGACGAACTCCGCAAGGAGGACGTCCTATCACGCTCATCCCGTGAATTTCTTGAAAACTACAAGAGGGCCACAGATCTTCTCCGCGAGCATCTGGATCGGGAACCCAGCTACGGTGAAATCGCCCAGGTACTCAAGATGGATGAGGATACACTTCTCGAAGAACTCCGGAAAACCGAAAAAACCGGATTCTACAGCCTCGAGTCCTGGTACCAGAGGGAAGACGGTTCAAGCTCCTTCGACGACGTCGTGGCCGGAGACAGCGAAATCGGCGAAGAGAAAGTGGGCGAGCTGGATCTCCAGAACGAAATTCTCGGAGCCCTCGACAAACTCGGTTTCCAGGAAAGGCTCGTAATGAGTTTCTACTACTACGACGAGCTTAACTTCAAGGAAATCGCCCTGATTCTCGGCCTCAGCGTCGGAAGAATCAGTCAGCTCCACACAAAAGCCATCCACAAACTCAAAGAACTCGTAAAAACCCCCGGAACCCCGGGAACCGAAACTCCCGCAAATATCTGAATCGATTCAATCTCAAATAGTGTCTGCCATGAAACAAATATCCAGACCATTCCAGCCGTAAAAATCGAGTCAAAACAAATATCGAAGCAGTCCCGGCCGCTAAATTCAGGAAATTAAAAATATCGAGGCCGAATTAACGTCTGGTAGTAGCGGATTATTTTTTCTAAGACCGATTTAACGGCTGTTTTCATCAAGATACAAATAATTTGAACACCCCAGCGGTTAAATCGGGCACGATATTTTTTTTGAAGTCGGATTGGGAATGGAAATGGGATTTTTGTAATCCGGGAAAAACAGGAATGTGAAAATCAGGAATCTCCGTAGAGACGTAGCATGCTACTTCTCATTCAGTGGATTTATGTTGATGGAAATACGAGAACCAATCATTTGGTTTTATATGGTTGTTTGTTGTTTTTAGAATAACTCCCCTCAATCCCCTCTTTTAAAAAGAGGGGAGGTTATGATCTTAACAACTTTTCCACTTTTACACTCTTCGACTTTTAAACTCTTCCACTTTCCCCCCGGTTCCCCCTTCTCATTTAAACGTTTTTGATTCTCCTGTTTTTTATATGACGTATTTGGTCTGGTATGAATCTTTCTGTTTTTATTTCAATATTTTATCATCCGGTTGATATTTCATCGCTTCTTCTGGAAATGGGAAGATGTCAAAACCGTTTCACTTTACTTTCTTCAGCTTTTCTATAGAATAGGGCGGAATTAATTACCGGAGGATTCGATGGCGTTCGTTCATCTTCATTTACATACGATTTACAGTTTTCTCGACGGTCTTGTGAAACCGGGCGAGCTTGTTTCCACTCTCAAGGAGATGGGGATGACTGCCGCCGCAATTACCGATCACGGTAACATGCACGGTGTTGTGGACTTCTACCTGGAGGCCATGGGCGGTGCGAAATCGATCGACGATGCGCCGATCAAGCCCATTCTCGGTATGGAGACCTACATTTCTGCGGACGACAGGACGAAGAAGGTTAAGCGCGATGCTTTCCACCTTCTTCTTCTGGCTGAAAATGAGACGGGGTACAGAAATCTATGTTTCTTGAATTCAAACGCCTGGGCCGACGGTTTTTACTACAAACCACGTATCGACAGGGAAATTCTCCAGGGGCGAACTGAGGGTCTCATCGCCTGCAGTGCCTGTCTCGGTGGAGAGATTCCAAGGGCCATAATGGACGGCGATAAGGATAAGGCCGAAAGGCTCGCACTGGAATATCAGGATCTTTTCGGAAAGGGCAACTTCTACTTCGAACTCCAGGTTAACGGTATTCCGGAGCAGGAGACGGTGAACCGCGCCCTTATCGATCTTGGGAAGAAACTGGATATTCCTCTTGTCGCGACGAACGATGTCCACTACCTCAAGCCGGAACACCACGAGGCACAGGATATTCTCTTCTGTATCAACGAGAAGAAGAAGGTTACCGATACGAACAGGATGCACCACGAGCACGCAAGCTTCTATCTCAAGTCGGAGGAGGAGATGCGCAGGCTTTTCGAGCCCTACGGAGATGCTGGAGTTGAAGCTATTGAAAATACTAATAAAATTGCTGAAAGGTGCCGCGTCGAGCTGGATCTTTTCAAGCACTACCTTCCGGCTTTCGACACCGAGGGCATGAGCGAGGACGACTACCTTCGTAAGATGTCAGAGGACGGTCTGGAAGAGCGGTTCGTCGAGGACGGAGTTCCTGAAGAGCAGAAGGATGAGTACAGAAAGCGTCTCGATTACGAACTCGGCGTCATCAAGCAGATGGGGTTTCCCGGTTACTTCCTTATTGTTGCGGACTTTATTCAGTGGGCGAAAAAACACGATATTCCGGTTGGTCCGGGCCGTGGTTCGGGTGCCGGTTCCCTTGTTGCCTACACTACGAGAATTACCGATCTCGATCCCCTGAGGTACGGACTCTTCTTCGAGCGTTTCCTCAATCCGGAGCGTGTCAGCATGCCCGACTTCGATGTGGATTTCTGTCAGGACAACCGTGAAAAGGTGATCGGTTACGTTACCGACAAGTACGGTTCGAAGAATGTGGCCCAGATCGCGACATTCGGTTCGATGAAGGCGAAATCTTCCGTTCGTGACGTTGCCAGAGCTTTGGATATCGATCTTTCCGTCGCCGACAAGCTGGCGAAAATGGTTCCAGAGAAGTTCGGTGATCTTCTCCGTCCCCAGTTCGGTAAAAAGACCAGGGACGTGACGGCGATGATTATGGAAAAGTACAAGGTTCCGGCTGAAACGGCAAAGGATCCGGACCGTTTTCGCGCCGCAATCGACAGGTTGAAGCTTGCTGAAGAGGACAAGGATATGGTGAAGGGTCTTCTTTCCGCCATCGATGAATTCAGCCAGGAGCGCCGTCTTGTAAAGGAGAATGAGGACTACTCCAGGATTGTGAAAATTGCATCCCAGATAGAGGGCCTTCTCCGCCAGCCAGGAAAGCACGCCTGCGGGCTGGTTATCGGTGATAAGCCGATTTATGAGTACAGTCCCATCTTCGTGGACCGTGAAAACTACAAGGTTACCCAGTACGACAAGGGTATGGTTGAGCTTGTAGGACTGGTCAAATTCGACTTCCTAGGACTCAAGACTCTCACCATGCTCAAGCATGCTGAAACTTTGATAAACAGGAATTTGAAAAAGGGTGAAAAACCTTTCCGGCTTAATGAAATCGCTATCGACGATAAGGATACCTACCGCTTTCTCTGCTCACGCAGCACAAAGGGTGTGTTCCAGATGGAATCCGGCGGTTTTGAGAAGATGGTTCACAGCATGAAGCCCGACTGCATCGAGGATCTTATCGCCGGTGTAGCACTCTACCGTCCGGGACCGATGGATATTATTCCCAATTTCATCAGAAGAAAGCACGGAAAGGAGCCGATAGAGTACGATCACGAGTGGCTTCAGGATATTTTGAATGAGACATACGGACTCATCGTTTATCAGGAACAGGTTATGCAGATTTCCCAGGCGATGGCGGGATTCTCGCTCGGAAAAGCGGATATTCTGCGTCGCGCCATGGGTAAGAAGAAGCTCAAGGACATGGAGCGGATGAAGATCGAATTCAAGGCGGGTGCAAAGGAGAAGGGTGTCGATCCCGAGATTGCGGCCAAGGTTTTCGATCACATGGAAAAGTTCGCGAGTTACGGTTTCAACAAGTCCCACGCCGCCTGTTACGGGTACATCAGCTACCAGACGGCATTTCTTAAGACTCACTATCCTGTCGAATTCTTTACTGCTTTGATCAGCTCCGAGGCGAGTGACGCAAACAAGGTGCTGAGCTACATCTCAGATGCCAGATCGATGGGAATCGATGTTTTTCCTCCGTCCGTCAACAACTCCGTCTACAGTTTCAGCATTGAGGAGAACGCCATCCGCTACGGTCTCGGTGCCATCAAGAACGTGGGGGAAGGCGCTATCGAGGAGATAATCAACGAGCGGAAAAAGAACGGTAAATTCAAATCGCTCCTCGATTTCACTTCGAGAATAAATCAGTCCAAGGTGAACGCCAGAACCATGGAGTACCTCATAAAGGCGGGAGCGTTCGATTTTACGGAGCTCAACCGAGGAGTTCTTCTCGGCATTCTTCAGACCGCCGCAAAGGAGGGGGAGAAGCACTACAAGGACAAGCAGAGCGGGCAGATGTCCCTTTTCGGTGCGTTTGCACCGGTATCCGAAAGTTCCTCCGAATCGGAGGTGGACGACGGCTACCTTGTGGAAAGCGTCAAACCCAGAGAGATGGATCTTTTCGAATCCCTCTCAATAGAAAAGGAGGTGCTGGGAGTCTACCTTACAAACCATCCCGCGAGACTTTTTCAGAAAGATATGAAGGGCCTTGGAATTACCGGTCTTAAAACCATCGTCAGCACGATTGAAGATAAAAACTCATACAACAGAAAGAAGGTTTGGCTGGGAGGAATTATCACGACGGAGATAAAACCGGCCAAGGGTCGTGACGGCGACTACTACCTCAAAGGAATTATCGAGGATTACAATTCGGCAATCGATTTCGCCGTCAACAACGTCGCGGATCCCTCTTCCAATCCTGCTCTTGAGAAGCTCAAGAGTCCCACACCGCTTCTTTTCATGGCCCAGGTGAGGGCTCTCAGGAACCGTGACGACGGAACCCTTGAAGGAATCAGGGCGACAATCAAGGATCTTGACAAGGACGTACTCGGTTTTACTCAGTACATAGCGGAGAACAACGAGGACGGCAGAATCTGTGCCGTCATAGAGCTGAATACGGCCGATGTGGACCGGCATATGGATAAAATCGGCTCGCTTGTGCAGCCTTGTGACGGAGTCGAACTCCCGTTGATTCTCAAGATTCACCACCCTGCTGACAAGGCGGTAAGTTTTATGGAACAGAAAATATGTCTTACCGATCGCAAAATTGCAGAGTTAAAGCAGGCGTTTGGAAGCGAAGGTTTTTTTGTGGTAAAGAGGTAGCCTATTTTATCTGGGTGCCAATATTTAATCGATTGATTGTTTTTGTTTAAAAATAATTATTGCTAATAATCGGGAAAACCACTATTATTAGCAGCGTTAAATTTGAGGCTGTTTAAAAAACTGTTCACATTATATTCAGGAGGCTATTTTGAAGAAGTTTTTTACAGGGTTGGCAGTCGCCGCGGCTGTTGTTGCAGCTTTCGGTTGTGCAAACCAGAAGAAAAGTGCTCCCATGCCGAAGGAGAGGGTTGCGCTAGATTTCCACGTAATGAGCCAGTGTCCGTTCGGTGTTCAGGTTGAAAACGGTATTGCGCCTGTTCTCAAGAAGCTCGGTAACGCAGTCGATTTCAAGCTCCACTTCATCGGAAAGGAGACCGCTCCAGGCAAGTTCACATCGATGCACGGAGAAAACGAAGTTAAGGGTAATATGGTGCAGCTTTGTGCAAAGCAGCACTCACCTGAGAAGTACATGGATATCATCGGCTGCATGAACAAGAACATGAGAGCTATCCCGGCCAACTTCGAAAGCTGTGCAAAAGAGCTCAAGATCGATGCCGCAAAGATAAATGCATGTGTTGACGGAGAAGAGGGCAAGAAACTTCTTTCCGCTTCTTTCAAAGTCAGCAACGAGAAGAAGGCTTTCGGATCCCCGACGATTTTCCTCGCAGGTAAGAAGTACAGCGGCGGAAGAAGGGCGGACGACTTCATGAGAGCTATCTGTAACGAATTCAAGAAGGAAAAGCCTGCAGAATGTAACAACATTCCGGAGCCCAAGGTTGTTAATCTCACAATCCTTACAGACAAGCGCTGCGAGCAGTGTAACCCCGACCGTACAGTTTCCTCTCTCAAGCGTTTCTTCCCCGGTCTCAAAGAGAAGGTTGTTGATTATTCAACAGAGGAAGGAAAGAAACTTTACAAGACTCTCAGCGAGAAGAACCACAAACTTCTTCCCGTTTTCCTTTTCGCCAACAACGTGGCAGAGGACGAAGGATACGCCAGAGTTAAGAGATATCTTGTCGATTTCGATAAGGATTCCAAGGTCCTCAGACTCGGAGCAAAGTTCGATCCTACAGCCGAGATCTGTGACAACAAGATCGATGACGACAATAACGGAAAGATCGACTGCAAGGATGAAGGTTGCAAGGATAAGCTCGTCTGCAGAACAGAGAAGAAGAACACGCTCGACGTATTCGTAATGAGCCAGTGTCCTTACGGTGTTAAGGCTCTCAACTCAATGAAGGAAGTTCTTGATAACTTCGGAAACGATATCGATTTCAACGTTCACTTCATCGCAAACGAGACAGCTCCCGGAAAGTTCAGTGCTCTTCACGGACAGCCTGAGGTTGACGAGAACATCAGGGAACTCTGCGCAATCAAGCACTACAATAAAAACTACAAGTACATGGACTACATTCTCTGCAGAAACAAGAACATCCGCAGCAACGAGTGGAAATCATGTGCAGTTAACGGTATCAAGGCTTCCGTAATCGAGAAGTGTTCTACAGGAGCTGAAGGTAAAAAGCTTCTCTCCGAGGACATCAAGATTGCAAACGGTCTTGGAATCGGAGCAAGCCCGACATGGCTCGCAAACAACAAATTCAAGTTTTCCGGCATTGCCGCCGAGGCTATCAAGCAGAATGTTTGTAAGCACAACCCCGGTAAGAAGGGTTGCGACAAAAAGCTTAAATCAAACGTTTCTGCTCCCAAAGGCGGTTGCGGAAGTTAACAAGGCGCGCCAAATTGCCTTGTACCCTGAGCGGGGGGACGAGTAATCGTCCCCCCGCTTTTTTTTGTTCAGACAGAACTTCTCCGGATCGATCAAATTGACCTTCAGAAACTCATTTAATTAAACAAGTGTTGGAAAGTTTGTTTCTTGAAACGTTCTTTTTCTCTTTGAATATTTATGCTTTTTGAGCCGTTTTTAATTCCTTTTCAGATCTCTTTGATTGGAAATGTTCGGAAAATCAAACTCTTCATAGTTCGTCTCTTTTCGATGATGTATGGAAAATGAAATGTGAAAAATTGAAATCCGGGAGTGGAAGTAGTATGCTCCGGTAATTTGGTTAGAATTCAGTATGTTTTTTATTATCAACGTTAGGAAAGGAGGGGTGTATGAGAACTCTGTTTCTGATTTTAATTCTTCTGTTTGTTGTTTCCTGTGGAGATGACAGCAAAACAAAAAAGAACGATGAGAATCCTCAGTCGGATTCGGATCAGGTTCAAGACGAAGGAACCGAAGATCCCGATAGCGACGACGGAACCGAGGATCCCAAAAACGACGATGGAAATGGAGATCCCAAAAACGACGACGGAACCGAAGATCCCAAAAATGATGATGATGGTGGCGGTGATCTAAATGATGAACCGCAAAACAGTGCACCTTCAGTTGAAATCAAATGTGAAAACATTAAAACCCATTTCAATGCAGTATGTACTTTAACCGCATCCGATCCGGATGGAGACGACGTAACGCTTACTGTCAATGCAGACGACAGCTGCGGTGGAACGATAAGTGATTCCATCTACAGCTTTGTTCCCGGAACAGAATCTTCATGCATGCTGGTTATCGATGCCGATGACGGGAAGACAGAAGTCAAGGTGGAAAAGGAGCTGACAATATTCAACAATCCCTTCCTTGTGAAGGATATCAATGAAGATGTTTTTTCCTCCATCTATGTTTCCAGAACCGTGAAGCTTGGGGAAAAATGGTACGTTTATGCTGATGCTTCTCTTGTCTCTTCAGGACTCTACGAAGTAAATGTGGAAACCGGTGCGCTGAAAGAAGTCTACGTTGAACCTTTTACAAAGGGTATGCGACTTTTTGGAATGACTGTAGCCGGAGGCAAACTGTTCCTTCTTCTGGCAAGTGAGATGACGCAAGAGTTCCGGATTATGGTTTCCGACGGGACACCGGAGGGAACGGAGGAACTTCTCAGGAAGAAAGGGGAGAGCTCCTTTGACTGGCATTCTCTCGGAGACAACCTCTTTTTTGTATGGGAAGACGATCAGAATGGACTCCAGCTCTGGAAAAGTGATGGAACGAAAGCCGGAACGGCTCTCTACCATACCTTCAATGACGGTGGTGATACCGAAGTTGAGTTTCTTGGTGTTGCTCAGGGAAAACTGATCATGAAAATTCCTGGAGACGGCGTTGACGAACTTCATTCCACTGACGGTGGTGGAACTGTCACAAAAATAGATGAATTCAACCAGATTTCCGGGGCTGCCGCCGAAGTCGGGGAGAACGTACTGTTTCAGGCGGTTAAAACAGCTGCCGGAGCCGAACTATTTGTTACCGGAGGTAGTGCAGGGAACACCACTCTACTCAAAGATATTCAGGTTGGAAATGTCGGCAGCAATCCTCAAATCATGGGTGTTGTAGGCTCCAAACTCGTTTTCAGTGCCGATGACGGAGAAAACGGAGTGGAACTTTGGGTGTCGGATGGAACTGAAGTAGGGACATCTATCTTGAAAGAGCTGAAAGCTGGACCTGACGGTGTGAACAAATTTGTTGTCCTGGCAGGTGATTCAAACAAGTTCTTCTTTGTCGTTGACGACGGTGTTGAGAACCTCTATGTTACCGATGCTACAGCGGATGGAACAAAACCTGTCGATATTTCCACTTTAAACCTGAATACAAGGCTGGAGTATCTTGAGGACAGCACGGTTCTTGAAGGGACTCTCTATTTTATAGCTGAAAGCAATCAGGAAGAGGCCATTTTCAAGAGTGACGGAGAGAGCAGCGGGAAAGTCAAGGATCTTACTTCAGGCGGGGAGATCGTTGGAGTAATTGACGGCAAGCTGCTCCATTTGATTGGTGACAATGATATATCAGTTGGTTCTGTTATCAGGAATCTCTCCACAGGCGATGAAAAGACAATCCATTTTGAAGGCATAACCGATCACGCCTTTGTTTTGCCTGTTGGATTGAAAAATGAGAAACTGTGGCTCGTTTCAGCTTCAAATGGATGGAATTCAATTGATTTCTGGAGTACGGACGGAACCGTTGAAGGTACTGTTGAAGAGTTTGATCCTTTTGAAACATCGGGCGCCGGATCTGCCTTTGATGATGCGATTGACGGGGAAATTTTACAGATAGGTGATAATTTTTTCTTCGCTGCGAGAGATGCCGCTGCCGGCGAGGAACTGTGGATTACCGATGGAACAGAGGCCGGAACCAGAATTGTAAAGGATATTAATCCTGATGAAGCCAGCAGCCATCCAAGACCTCTTGCGACTCTGGGAACAAAGCTTTTCTTTAAGGCTAGCGACGGTACTACTTCGGGGTTCTGGGTTACGGACGGCACAGAAGCGGGTACTGAGTTTATAGCATATTCTTATCAGACCTCACGATTAATGGTTCATGACAACAAGGCGATTTTTCCTGTTAACTATGCAGGGAAACTTGAACTTTGGGCGAGCGACGGCACTGCCGCCGGAAGTGGTCAGTTTGTAAACCTTCAGGACAAAGGATGGAGTTTCGAAAAATTTTTCGGAACTCTTGGAAACTACTTTTTCTTTACGATAAGCAGCCCTGCGACAGGCACGGAAATTGCCGTAAGTGACGGTACATCCGATGGAACAATGCTGCTTAAGGAGATGGCTGAAGGAACGACAGGAATATCTGTCAGGGGAGCTTTTGTGGAAGACGGTTCGATATACTTTTTAATCAGGACCGGGGATCTGTTTGAGTTGTGGAAAAGTAACGGAACCACAGCCGGAACAGCCAAGTATGCCGACATTGCGCCGGGGTACAATATTCCAAGTGAATCATTGCGTAAGATCGGAGGATTGATTTTCTATATCGCCATGGCTGAAGAGATGAAAATTTCACTTTTCTCTTTTGATGTAGCATCAAAAAGCGAGACTAAGTTGATGGATGTGATGTCTGCGGAATGCGGTCTTTTCGAAATATCTCTCGACTATATGGCCGGTATTGTAAAAGACAGGCTCTACTTCAGTGCATGCGACAGTGAACACGGCTTCGAAATTTTCTCAAGCGACGGTACGGTTGAAGGGACTATAATGGTTGCCGATATCAACCCCGGCAAAGATTCTTCGCTTCCTCTGTTCTACTATCCAGCTCCTGACGGAAAAGCGCTCTATTTCAACGCCTACGACGGTGTTCACGGGTACGAACTCTATAGACTCGATATTGCCGAGTAATCGACAACGGCTCTGCTGAAAAAACTCCTGAAATTCTTATCCGATTTTGGTGTCTAAAATAAGAATCTTCCTCTAACTATTCAACCGCTTATATTGAATGGAAATATGGTTGCAAAAAAGAATTCATTCTTTTCAAAAGGTAAATTTTCTTATGTAAAAATTCCTGATGCAGTGTGATAAATTGACTTTGAGACTGAAAAACAGACAATGAATTCAAGAGTTTCAACTTATTTGTAGGAGGATTATGGAACTTTACCATATGGAAATGCAGATTCTCGTTCTGGGTATCCTCATTCTTTCGGCATACCTCGGCGGACTTCTTGCCAGGCGACTGGGGATAGGCGAAGTCATAGGACAGATTCTCGGCGGTGTAGTCGCAGGGCCCCATTTTCTTCAGCTTTTTCGGGGACCTGTAGAAAGCAGCAGAGCCGCATTCCTGATGCCTGTGAAACATTTCTACGAGAATCATTTTTCGGTTTACAGCGAGATTTTCGAGGGTTACCACTACTTCGTGTTTCTTTTCCTAGGGATCATAGCGTTTTCCCTGGGAGAGGAGCTTCACGTGGATCGACTCAAGAAGGTTGGAGCGAAAGCTACGCTGATATGTCTCTTCCAGGCGATTCTCACATGGGGACTGCTTTCGGGCGGTTTTTACTTTTTTACCGATCTTTCGCTGCTCAGCAGCTTTATTGTCGGATCGATCGGAATTGCGACAGCTCCGGCTCTCATTTTCATCCTCATGAATAAATTGAAGATAGAAGGATCGTTAAAGAACATTCTTGCCAACATCGTTGTGCTCGATGACATAATCGAGGTGATCTTCTTCTCGATTTTTCTTGGAATTTCCGTAGCTATCGAAAGAGCAGGACACGTTTCGGCGTCAAGCCTTGCTCTTGGAGTAGGAAGCGAACTCCTCTTTGCCTTTCTTCTCGGAGCCTTCATCTTCATTGTCCTTAAGCTCTCCATAAGAAAGAGACTTCCCGAATCCAACGGAGTCGCCTTCGATTCATTCCTATCCACCGTTCTCTCGGAACATCCCACTCCTTCAGTTGAAATACTTCTAATAATCACGGGTGTTATCGCCCTGGGTGTCTCTATTTCCATCGCTCTTCATCTTCCCTTTCTGATTACCGCTGTAACCGCAGGTTTCTTTATTTCCAATTTCCACAGCCATGCCATATTCGACTCACTGAAAATCGGAAACGTCATGCCGATTTTCAACCTCATATTCTTTGCCGTGATCGGCGCCACCGTCAGACTGGAGAGTTTCTCCTTATCAATGCTCAGCTACGTTCTTCTATACGTTGTTCTCCGTTCAGCTGGAAAACTTTTCGGAAACTGGGCAGGCTGCCGTTTTACCGGACAGGATCCCAAGATAACCGCATCTCTTCCCAAACTGATGTTGCCCCAGGCCGGAATGGCGGCCGTGGAAACCATTCTCGTGGCTACACTTCTCAAAAACAGGGAAGGGGAAATGATTTTCAATACGATAATTCCTGCACTTGTAATATTTGAACTGGGGGGCGCATGGCTTTCAGAAAAGACTCTGATGCGCTGGAAAAATTGGACAACCGGTGAGAGGGAGGCCTCTGCCGATGCGGATAACAGCCCCACCTCATTCTCTTTGTACGAACTTGTCGGCGACAGGGTATGTAGATTTTCTGCTGATACTAAGGACGAAGCTGTTGCTCAGTTGGCTGAATTTGCAAAAGAAAAGGGATTCTGTGACGAACCTTCGACAGTCATCGATCCTGTTCTCGAGAGAGAAAAACTTGCCTCCACAGCAATAGGGAGAGGCGTTGCTCTGCCTCATTTTCGCAGTTCTCTCGTCACAAGAACAGTGGCCCTGTGCGGTGTTCTTGAAAAACCTGTGGAATGGAACGCACCCGACGGGAGGGGCGTTGAAATTTTATTTCTCATAATGACCCCCGAAGCTTATCCGGAGCAGCATCTTGAGGCAATCCGGACCATTTCCCGGACACTCCACAAAGGAACACTGCGCCGGGATATAGAGAATATCTCCCATCTTCTGAGCGGCATCTGATCTGGATAAAAAAAATGGCCCTCTCTCGAGGGCCGTTTGAGGTCAAATTGTCCGGTGGATCAAATCGATTTCTCGTTGCCCATGATGTAAATGCACGCCTTCTTAAAACGTGAAAACTTTTCTTCAGGAAGATAGTTTCTTACGATTTCCATTGATCTTTGAAACTTCACGCGCTCCACAACAGCAAGCGCTGTTTTATATTGTTGAATTGCCATAGGATTTCCTGTTTCCTCGGCATAAAGACGATTGAGAATAGCCTCCTTTTGGAAAGGCTGAAGAAAAAGTTTGTTCATCTGGCTCCTCCCTCTGATTTCTTGTGTGGTTTAAGTATATAAATCGTACCAGAATATTCAAGAAAGGAGGATGCCTTCCAAAGATTAACTTGATAGGTCTTTGAAATTCAAGAAGAAAAAAGTTGGCGACTGGATGTATAAAAAAAGAGGGTTAAAAAATTTGATTAAAGAGGCGTGGTTGTTGATTTTGCAATTCCGAAAGAGTCTGATCTTAAAAAAAAAAGCCGGTTCACCTTACGGGAACCGGCTGAGATAAATTAGAACCGGGATGAATTAAATTTTATCGAGTTCCACTGTGAAGTGTCTGAGAATCGGTGCCTCATTGACAATCTTGAGTCCTGATGTGATGGATTCGCGGCGATCGTAAACATTTTTGAATGCCGCTGCGATGTAATCCATGTGGTTGTTTGTGTAGAGTCTTCTTCCAATCGCAAGACGGAGAAGCTCGAGTTCGGGGTAGCGATTCTCACGTGTTTCCGGATCACGGTCTGCAAGAAGAGTACCTATCTCAACACCACGAACGCCCCCTTCGATGTAGAGCTCTACGCCGAGAGTCTGAGCCTGGAGGTGCTCCTTGGGAAGGTTGGGAAGGAATCTTTTTGCGTCGACGAAGATTGCGTGCCCGCCGAAGGGTTCCTGGACGGGAATTCCGTACTCCTTGAGTTTCTGTCCGAGGTAGGCAACCTGCTCAACACGTGCTTCGAGGTAGTCGAACTCTGTCGCTTCACGAAGACCCACGCTGAGTGCTCCCATGTCGCGTCCCGCCATTCCTCCGTATGTGAGGTAACCTTCGTACATGATTCCGAAAACGCTTGCCTTCTGGTGAATTTCCTTGTCCCTGAGACCTATGAATCCTCCGATGTTGACGATACCGTCCTTTTTGGAGCTCATTGTGCAGCCGTCAACGTAGCTGAACATCTCCTTTACGATCTCCTTGATTGTCTTGTTCTCGTATCCCTCTTCACGGGTTTTGATGAAGTATGCGTTTTCCGCAAAGCGTGCAGCGTCGAAGATCACCATGACACCGTACTTTTTGCACATCTCGCTTACAGCTTTGATATTCTCCATGCTCACGGGCTGACCGCCGGAGGAGTTACATGTAACGGTGATTATGCACAGGGGAATCTTCTCCTTCGGATACTCCTTGAATACCGATTCGAGCTTCTCAAGATCGAGATTTCCCTTGAACGGATGCTGAATTGTTGTATCGAAAGCTTCCTTGATGGTGCAATCGATCGGTTTCGCCCTTCTGAATTCGATGTGGCCCTTGGTTGTATCGAAGTGGCTGTTTCCGGGAACTACGCAACCTTCTGCATTCTGCCCCATGAGAGCTGAGAAGAGTACGTTCTCTGCAGCTCTACCCTGGTGTGTGGGCAGGAAGTAGGGGAGTCCGAGAAGCTCTTCGATTGTTTCCTTGAGCTTGTAGTATGATGACGCTCCGGCGTAGCTCTCGTCTCCGAGCATGATTTCCGACCACTGGTTGCTGCTCATAGATCCTGTTCCGGAATCGGTGAGAAGGTCGATGAAAACCTGGTCGCTTTTGAGGTTGAAGAGGTTGTACTTGGCATCCTTTATCCACTGTTCCCTCTCTTCGCGGGTGCTCTTGCGGATAGGTTCAACCATTTTGATTCTGAAAGGTTCTGCGAATGGTAACTTCATACAAAACTCCTTTTTCTAAAATTTTTTTAATGTTTAAAAATATGTGATGAAATAGAAATTGCGTAGCTATGAGTAGGCGAAAGCCGCGTTGCCCCTCAATGCGAAACATCCGGCGATTAAGGGATTTGTCCGTTGATCGAATCTCATTACAACCTATTAATAAAAAGGACAAAATTAGGAAAATTTATCATAGGTTAAAAATGCCGTCAAGAAAAATGTTTTAAAAAGTGATCCATGGGGTCGAGATTCGACTCCTTTTAAAACGGTAAAATATCCAAGGTTGCAAAATGATGAAGAAAGCGATTTTTCAAAAGATCGATTTTTTCTTTTTTGGCTACGAAATGACGGAGATTTACAATGGAATATCTCATGTTTTTTAGGGAGTTGCATTTCCGAATTTTAGCTAAATAACTTTTCTTGACTCGTTGCAATTGCTTTGATAGAGTTTGACCGCGAGAAACGTTAATTATTTAAAGGGGTAGAACCATGAAAAATACACCTATAGATCGTGAAATTGTTAAAAAGCATATTGAAAAAAGCGGATTAAAGAATGTAGGAAAAGCTGCAATCAGGGAGATTCGTGGCCTTATCGACGGAATCGAAAAGGATAGCGGCAAGAAGTTCATCCGTATGGAGATGGGAATTCCAGGTCTCAAAGCTCCGCAGATAGCAATCGAGGCGGAGATAGAGGCTCTTCGCAACGGATGCGCAGAGAGCTATCCGAATATCGACGGCATCCCACCTCTGAAGGTGGAGATATCCAGATTCATCAAGAACTTTCTCGATGTGGATATCTCCGCAAGAAGCTGTCTCCCGACAGTGGGATCGATGAACGGAAACTACGCCAGCTTCCTTGTCTCCTGCCGTATCGACAGAAAAAAAGACACTGTTCTTTTTCTTGATCCCGGATTTCCTGTTCACAAACAGCAGGTCAAGATGCTCGGACTCAAGCAGGATCAGTTCGATGTCTACAATTACCGCGGCGACAAGCTTCGTGAAAAACTTGAAAGTCACCTCAAGGGTGGAAACGTGGCCTGTATGCTCTATTCCAACCCCAACAATCCGTCATGGATCTGTTTTACAGAGAAGGAGCTCCAGATTATTGCAGAACTTGCCGACAAATACGGTGTTATCGTAATTGAGGATCTCGCCTACTTCGCAATGGATTTCAGGAAGGATCTCTCCAAGCCGGGTGTGGCTCCATTCCAGGTTACCGTTGCAAAGTACACAGACAACTACATTCTCCTCATCTCAAGTTCCAAATCTTTCAGCTACGCAGGACAGCGAGTTGGAATGATGGCGATTTCCGACAAGCTTTACGAATCGAACCATGAAGCTCTTCTCGACTACTACCCGTCATCAAACTTCGGGCATTCTGTAACTCTGGGAACACTCTACACAACGACAGCCGGAGTTTGCCACAGCTCCCAGTACGGACTTGCCGCAATGCTCAAGGCTGTAAATGACGGTGAGTACGACTTCGTCAGCGAGGTGAGGGAGTATGGAGCAAAGGCAAAGATAATGAAGAAGCTTTTCGTCGATAACGGCTTCAAGATCGTCTACGATATGGACGAGAACGAACCGGTGGCCGACGGATTCTACTTCACGGTTGCATACCCGGGTTTTACCGGCGAGGAACTTATCGAAGAGCTTCTCTACTACGGTATCAGCGCCATCGCGCTTTCAACCACAGGTAGTGAGAGACACGAGGGTATCCGTGCCTGCGTCAGCCTCACCCAGCGTGAGCAGTTCCCAGACCTCGAGGAGAGACTTAAGGTTTTTAACGAAAATCATAAGGGATAGTGAACCTGTTTTCCGGAGAGTCCCCGCTGGTCATCGGTCTTGACAAGTGGGGGCTCGAATCCCGGCAGGAAGAGCCTTTCTTCTGGCTCGGAGAACCGTTTTTCAACTCCTCGGCGAGAGGATTCCTTGATCCCGGAGTAGATCTTAAACGGGATTTCCCAATGAGGCTTCTCATCAACCTTGACGATTTGTCGGAAATTTCAATTGAGATGTTCGAACTCGAACATAAAGTTTTGTTCGCATCTGAATGGCATGAAATCGCCTCCCGGGCAGCAACATTCGCGAGTGACATTTTCCTTTTTCAGGCAAATGAGATGAAGGTTGTGAAGAAAGATTTCAAGTTGCTTTAAATACTCAATAGTTCAGAATTTAAAAATGTGGAGTTGACAAAAAGAGGGTGTTTGAACCTTGGGTTTGTGATGCTTTTTGATAGTGAAAACAGCTTGTTGTTGGTAGCTGGAATGATCTCTGTTTCGTTAGGGGGCGAATTTTCTTGCCAAGATCCAAATTTCCATTACAATCTCGTGAATCTGAAACAACTTGAGGAGGATTGTGATGATAAGGTTGCTTTTTTTAGTAATGGTTACCCTCACTACGGCTCTCATGGCTGTACCTGAAGATTCATATGGAGAGGAGATGATGCTGGCCCGAGAATACTATGATAACGGTACCTTCGGAATGTTCGAAGGTGTCGGAGGTGTAAAGATTTCATATGCCTGTTTTCCTGTTCAGAATGAAAAGGGAAGAATTCTCTTCCTTACCGGAAAATCGGAGTCTCATACAAAGTATGACGAGTTCGTCTACGATATGAGAAACAGCGGATACTCGATTTATATGATGGATCACCGTGGAATGGGCTATTCCCAGAGGCTTGTTGATAATTCGGATAAGGTTTTTGTAGGTCGTTTCGAAGATTACGTGAGTGATGCTAAAAAGTTTTATGATCAGGTGGTAAGCAGTAATTACGACGGAAAAATATTTCTCATGTCCCATTCAATGGGCGGCGCCGTTTCGGCACTTTACCTTGAAACACATCCTGATGATTTTGACGCTGCAGTACTTTCGGCTCCCATGTTGAAGGTTGATACAGGCAAGTACCCAGAATGGTTGACTCTGCTCGTCACCGGTTCCGCTACCTTTTTCGGACAGGGCGAGAAGTATGCTGCTGGACAGGGCGATCGTCCATCCAACGGTTATCCCTTTGAAGGAAACAGAGTTACCCATTCATTTCCCCGTCACCGTCACTGGGAGGCTGATATGATGGCAAATCCCGGAATGGTTTCCGTTTTCGGGAATCACATCCGTACTGGAGGAGCCACAAATCGCTGGCTAAAGGAATCGATTGAAGCCACAAAGAAAATAAGGAAAAATGCGAATAAGATAAATACACCGCTCCTGATTTTCCAAGCGGAACTTGACACCTTTGTTAAACCGGAAGGGCAGAACGAGGTGAGCGAAAAGGCATCAGACTGTACACTTCTCTTTTTTGAAGGCAGTAAACACGAAATTCTCATGGAATCCGATCCTATTCGAGAAAGGGCGATAGAAGAGGCTCTCTCCTTCTTCGAGGCCAACTGATCCGAATTCTTCTGCACTATTCCCAAATATCTCTGCAGATGCAATTTTTTAAATAAGAAACGGCTTTCTGCTGATTTCAACTGTTTTTTTAATTGAAAAATCCATCTTCAGTAAACTTTCCCTGTTTTTAATAAAATATAGGAATTTTAAGGAGGGAGCTTTGCAGGGATAAATGGAAAACTGCAGAGGGGAAAAATAACTGGGAAATAATCTAAATTAAAAAAATAAAAAGTTAAAGCTGAATGTGGTTGTTTAAAAAGAGCTTTGAAATGTGTGAAATAATCGTTGACATTCGCCTTTTGTTTTATACATTTAATGTGCACTGAAATTTCAGTGTTGTACTAAATGTGGGTATTTTGGGAGGATTAAAATGAAGAAAAGAACGATTGTTTTTATTATGGCGCTTTTCACTGCTGGAATTCTTATGGCTGAAGAAACTGCAACCGAATGTTCTCAGGTGGTAGTAAAGATAGATAGATGTGTGAAATTTGCCAATGAATGTCCTAAGAATGCAGCAACGCAGAATGTTGAAGGTGCAAAGATATTCAATGAGTATCTTGAATGTTCCAATAAGAATTGTGCAAATACTCCGAGTGCTGATGAGATGGAACAGTGTGAAAAAGCTCATTGTTCGGCAGAAGTTGAAAAATGTAAAAATTCTGATGATTGTAACAAATATGGAAATGCTTACACAGAGTGTGTAAAGGACTTTAGGGAGTGTATGTTCAGCATCCAGGATACTTTCTCCAAGGATGCAATTGCTCAGCACAACGCTCTCAGTGATTGTATGAACAAAAACGAATGCACTTCCAATGACAAGTCACAGCAAGAATTCTCAGCATGTGTAGAGGATAACTGCAAAGCTGAGTATGACGCATGTTATCCGGAAAAGGAAGAAGTTAAGGATGACGACGTAAAAGTTGCTGATGAAGACGTTGTTGAAACAGCAGACGAAGACGTTGAAGCTATAGACGAAGAAACAAACGATTCTGACGCTGAAGTAAAAGTTGAAAAGATAAAAGACAGCGGTAGCGACGGTGGTTGCAGCCTCATCGTTCTCTAATTTTTTCGATTTTCGAATTTTCAAGCTGCCCTTAACCGGGCAGCTTTTTTTTATTCCTGACTAGTAACAAACTAAAAAATCGGAAATATAGAAAATATAGAAAATATAGAAAATGAGGCTTTGTGGTCGTAGCCTGACAATTGTATGATTCTTCTCAAAAACTTTCTATATCTTCAATCACAAAATCTCCAACCTGAAATATCAAAAATTGACATCGTTTTTCTCAAATGCTATAAGCCTTGGTATTTTTCTATGATAATTTGGGAGAAGATGTGGTGAAAAAATTACTTTTTTTAATGACTATTCTGTTCATTATTCCGCTTGCTGCAGAGGAAAGGGAATTGATCAAACTGAATTTCTACGGTTTTATCGAAGCTCACGGATGGCACAACAATGCCTCAATGATCGGTAACGATCTTATTCTCTGGGGTAAGGAGGAGGATAAATCAAATACGGGAATGACTCTAAGGAAGACCCGTTTCGGACTCAAAGTCACTTTTCCTTCAATTGAAGCAGCCGATGTTCTTGGTGTAATCGAAACGGATTTCTACGGAGATCTTGCAACATCGGGAGGCGCTGAAGCTCGTCCCATGCCGCGTCTTCGCCATGCATACTTTTCCATAGGGAAAACTTTCGGTGACAATACGGTCGGGATGAAGATGGGGCAGACCTGGGCGACAGCTACGCCTCTCATATTTCCATCTCTCATCAATCCCGGAGCCGGCTGGGGAATGGGAAACACCTGGCAGAGAATGCCTCTTGTTGAGCTTTACGGATCACGAAAAATGGGTAATTTCTTCCTGGCACTTCAGCTTTCAGCAGCAAGACCCATGACAGGTGCCACCGTCCACACCGGAGGAAGTATAGAAACCTCCATCGACGCCGGAGAGGCTTCAGGACTTCCGATTTTCCAGGGACAGCTTTCACTCAAGGGAAAAGCGGCAGGATTTTCCATAAACCTCGCGGTCGGAGGAGCATACGGAAAAGAGGATTACAGTGACGGTGTAACAAAAGGTAAAAACATTTATTACGGAAAAGAAGTAGATCTTTACTTTTTCAATGCGGGATTGAATATCTCCCACCGTTGGGGATTTTTGAAAGGAAAATTTTTTACGGGAAGCAATGCCGATCTTTTCGGAGCATTCGGAGGAGCAATCCGTACAACGAAGGACGATTCTGCTGAAGAGAGTTTCTCAGTTATCGGAAGTTCCGACGTAATGGGCGGATGGGGAGAAATAGGGTTCAAACCTCTCAAATCAAACTCAGTCAGCTTCGGAATGGGTATTGAAAAGCCGGATTCTGATCAGGAAGGTTTCTGCGGGCCTTATGATAAAAACAGCGCAATGTGGGTCGCCGCATACCAGACATTTTTCGAAAGGGTTACTTTCGGATTCAACTGGCTTCGCGTTACAACCGAGCAGTCTGAGAAGGAAATAACCGGAGATTCCTTTGTCTTCAGCGGAAAACTGGTTTTCTAAAAAGGTGAATCAGGGCTCTTACTATCTTTTAACATAACGACAATTCATAAACAGTAGAATTTTCACAGCTTTTCCACTTTACAACTTCTAAACTCTTCCACTCTGGAAATATCCCATAAACTCGCCTGCCTAAACTTTTTGCACCAATGGAGGTTGAAAATACGTTCATATTTCCAGTCCCGAACGGATTGCATCTTGAAATGAAGGTTGTGTCTTGTTAAGTTGTTTCAGGCTATAAAAATTAAAAGGAGTTTTTAATGAGAAAATTGATTCCGGGGCTTTTCCTCATTTTCATTTTCACAACACTTTTGGGGAAGAATTATCGACTTAGTTTTTCCGAAAACTCAGAAGTGGAATTTTCTTTGGAGAAATGGAATTTAAAAAATGTAATAAAAGATGGCAATAACTTTTCCCAAATCGGTTTTTCGTCCGCGACAGAGCTGTCCAGAAAGGGTTTTGCCAAACTCCCTTTTGTTAAAGCTTCAATAATGGTTGATGATGAAAGTTCATACAGAGTCAAAGTTGTCTCAGAAGAGTACACGGATGTTAAGCTTGATTTCCCACTTCTTCCTTCAAAAGGAGATCTCTCGAGATCTCTGAATCCAGACACTGTTCCCTATGTAATCGATCCGGAATCCGTCACCAACAACTTTTACCCAGAAAAAGCCGTGAGACATGGATCCCCTTTCATTATCAGGGATGTCCGGGGAATGAATATTTACATCCATCCTTTTCGCTATAATGCTGCAAAAAGAACTCTCCGGGTGTATGAAAATCTGAAAATAAAAATAGTGAAGGATGGGAAAAAGGGAAGAAATATTCTTTTAAGAAAGAAGAGTTCACGAGTTGATGTCTTTGAAAATGTCTACAAATCGCTTTTTATCAACTATCCGATCGGAAAAATTTCAAGAAACGGGAATCTCATGAGGGAGATTGGAGATCTTCTTGTAATTTTTACCGAAAGGGACCGGGAAGCAGCAAAAGATTACATAGAATGGAAGCGGGAAAAAGGTTTCAAGGTTTTTGAAAAAATTGTGGAAAAAGGAGCAAATGTTACCGGGCTTGTTCGGGATGAGTATGAAAAGAATGGTAATCTTCTCTATATTCAGCTTTTCGGTGACTACGAGGATGTTCAATCTGATTTGGAATATCTCCAGACGCCGTCCGGTCACAAGGAATCCTCTCCGGTTGATCCCATGCTGGGTTGTGTGAGCGGCGACGATATTTATCCCGATCTTATTGTCGGAAGATTTTCTGCAAATAGTGCGGAGGAAGCGGCTGTTCAGGTAAGAAAGACGGTAGACTACGAAAAAAATCCTGATCCGGAGGGCGAGTGGTACGGTCGGGCTCTTGGAATTTCCTCTTCACAGGGGGGAGGTGAAGGAGACGATGGAGAAGGTGATTTCGATCACATTTCCATTATCGGAAAGGAGAAACTTCTCAAATCCACCTACACCGATTTCTTCGAGGTTTCAGATGCTTTGTCAAACAGTGTGGGGCCGGAGGATATTGACAAATTCATCAACAGCGGTGTCGGAGTGATTAACTACACGGGACATGGCATTGAAAACAGCTTTGTCACAGGACAGTACTCAAGTTCCAGAGTTGAAAAACTGAAAAACGCAGATATGCTTCCCTTCGTTATTTCTGCAGCATGTCTAAATGGAAGATTTCATGAAGATTTTGAAGTTTACGACACCGAAATGGGCGGATACAAACGTCACACCCAATGTTTTGCCGAAACCTGGCTTCGAAAAGAGTATGGCGGAGCTGTGGCTGCGGTAATGGCGACGATCCCGCTGCCATGGAATGCGCCGATGAGGGGGCAGGATTACATGAACGATCTCCTTACCGGAGGATACAACTACAGCGAAAATCCAGGAGAAGGAACCTGCACAACAGAGAGAAGAACAACTTTCGGATCTATAGTTTTCAACGCAACAACGCTGATGCTTGCGGAGGATGAATCGGATCCGCTCACAGTCAGCACAATAAAATCATGGACAATATTCGGAGATGCCTCCCTTCAGATAAGGACTGAAAAGCCTCACTACGTTTCAATTAACCCAATAAAAGTTATGGAAGGAGCAATTTTCAAAACAGTGGTTGAGACAGAAGGAGAAAAAGGTGGGGCACAAATTTCACTTCTACAGGACGGATCAGTTTGGAGCGGAGTTTCCGATTCTTCCGGAAAGGTAGAAATAGGACATGAGGCAAAAAAAGGAAGTGCAAAAATCGTTGTGACCGGTTTTAACCTGCTGACAAAATATTTTGATGTTGAAGTGGATGAGACGGCGACAAATCCCGTTGTCGATGGGGAAAATGAGTTAACAGAATCCGATGGAGATGTTACCGAATCGGATTTACCCGCAGAGGAAGTTGAGGATGCTGAAGAATTAAATGACGATCATAAAAATTCAGAAAAAGAAAATTCTTCCGGCTGCTCCCTGATATTTCCACTGTAAAACCAAGAAAAACCAAAGAAAAAGATTCTTTTCAGCCACGAAAAACACGAAAGCATACGAAAAAAGGAAATTATTCAAACCCATCGCATATTGCTGTTGTGGGAATAGAAATTCACAGTGAAATAAGTGTGCTAAAGAGAATTTGTGTTTTTAGTCTCTTTGTCAAAATTTACATAAATTGTGGCGGAAAGCCCCCCTCTTATTATAAGAGGGGGTGGGGGAGTTATTCTAATAAAATATGGTTGTAAAGTTTTTGATTTTAACAACTCTCCCTTTTAAAAAGGGAGTGGACTTGTGAAGTTTTGAGACTATAAGTGAATTTCTATGGGATGACTATGAAAACTTTTTGTTGGGAGATTACCTGATGAATGCAGGGAAATGTTGTTTTTTCGAAAGGTCTTTAATTTCCCCTTTTCGTGAGTTTTCGTGTCTTTTGTTACTTTCGTTGATTCAGGTGGATAAGTTTGTTTCTTGTGAGAATTCGGATGAATTCGACGAGTCTCGGAATCAAAGGCTCAGCCTTTTCCCCGAATTTTGTATGAATTTCCTTGGAAATTTCAAGAATCGTTCTTTTTCCGTCCATCAACAGAATTACGTTCTCCCCCAGATCGTCAAGATCCAGCCTGACGGTCCGGGGAAGATTGAAAAGCGTTATGAAAAAGGAGCTGAAAACTCCCTCACGGAGGATAAGTAGTTCACCGTTCTGGTGTGTTACGTTTTTTCGTAGCGATGGAATTCTGTTCAATAGATTGTTATCTTTCATGTTTCACCGAAAAGAATGCGTAGTAGACAAGGCTTGCCGCAAGAGCAAGGAAAACAATCAATCCTCCTATCGGTCCGAGAATTTCGTGTCCGATATTAAGATTCAGTCCCGATGTCACGAAAATTGCCAGGAGAATTCCGACAATTCCCTCCCCGGCAATGAGTCCGGATGCGTACAGAATCCCCATTTCGCTTTTTTCCTTGAGAAGTTCTCTTCTTCTCTCCTTCTTTTCAAGAATTCCGCGGATCAGTCCGCCAAGCATGATCGGTGTGGAGAGGTGGATGGGAAGGTAGAGACCGACTGCGAAGGGAAGTGAAGGAATTCCGAGAAGTTCGATTACCGCAGCAGATGCCGCGCCGATGAAGACCAGTTCCCAGGGAAGGTTGGCCTTCATGACACCTTCGATAACCAGTTTCATGAGTGTTGCCTGGGGAGCCGCAAGTTCCTTTGTTCCGAATCCGTAAGCCTTGTCGAGAAGCACAAGGACGAATCCGATGGTAAGGGAGGATGCGACGACTCCTATGAACTCACCGATCTGCTGCCTGTCGGGAGATGCCCCGAGAAGGAAACCGGTCTTGAGGTCCTGGGATGTGTCGCCTGCTATCGCCGCTGCGATACATACAATACCACCCACCGTTATTGCTGCAACCATTCCGGCGGTGCCGGTTATTCCTGCAGCTTTCAGGATGATGGTTGTAAAGAGAAGTGTTGCGATTGTCATTCCCGATATGGGGTTTGACGAACTTCCCACAACACCGACGATTCTTGCACTGACGGTGACGAAGAAGAATGCGAAGATTGTTATGAGGATGGCGCCTATGATTCCTGTAGGGATCTGGGGCATGAAGGCGATGAGGACGATAATCACGGCGATTAGAATCAATACCCAGTTCATCGGAAGATCCTTGTCGGTTCTTTTAAGTGCCGTATGGTCGACCTTAAAACCTTTTAATGCGCTTCTGAAGGAGTTGATGATGATGGGCATTGATTTTATGAGGCTGATGATTCCGGCAAATGCCACTGCTCCGGCTCCGATGTAACGGATGTAACGGTTCCAGATATCCCAGAATCCGAGTTCACTGATCAGTTTTGATGCGGGAGGAATAACCTGGGAGGCGGAATCTCCGAAAATCGATATGATGGGAATAAATCCGAGCCAGCCGAGCACAGCTCCTGCCAGCATGTAGGCAGCGATTTTTGGCCCGATGATGAACCCGACACCGAGAAGGGCAGGTTGTATTTCACCGCCGACTGCAGCGTTCTTATATCCTGGAATTTCCCACTCTATTTCTGAAGGGAAGAACTTGAGTCCGTCGGCTATGAATTTGTAGAGACCGCCTATTCCGAGACCGATGAATACGGTGGCAGCCTTCGATCCGCCCACTTCACCCGCAACGAGGATGTCGGCGCATGCCGTTCCTTCGGGATAGAGTAGTTTTCCATGCTCCTGAACGATGAGGAATTTTCTGAGCGGAATCATCATGACGACTCCGAGAAGTCCTCCGAAAAGGCTCATCAGGAAAACGGTGAAGAGGCTTGGTGTTGAAAGTTCCTCAATCTCCCTCGCCCACAGAAAGAGGGCGGGAACGGTGAAGATGACACCGGCGGCGAGGCTTTCTCCTGCCGATCCGATGGTCTGAACCATGTTGTTCTCGAGAATCCATTTTCGTCTCATGATTCCGCGAATGATTCCCATGGAGATAACGGCCGCGGGAATCGAGGCGGAAACGGTCATTCCCACCTTCAGTCCAAGATAGGCGTTGGCTCCGCCGAAGACAATTGCGATAAAAATACCCAGAATAATCGAGACAATCGAAATTTCCGGCATGACTGTCTTTGCAGGGATGTACGGTTCGTAGGCATCTCCTGAAACGCCTCCGTATGCTCCCTCATGAAGTCCTTTGATTTCCTTTTCACTCATTGCAACCTCTGGTAGATGTTTAATTCAAACGCGCTAAAGGGTATCACAAATGGAATTGAATAAAAATTTTTATCGGGATTTTGTGATTCAGGATGTGGGAGTTGGGAAGTTTCGAGCTCTTTTTCCGCCATTTCTTCACAAAAAAGAAAAATGGGTCTATATTGTTATCGAACGATTTTGCAGGAGGTTTATATGAAAATTAGATGTCTTTTTATTCTCTCACTTTTTATTCTTTCATGTGCGACAACCGACAAGGGAGTTATCAACCGTCACATCGAAAAACGTATGGATAGCATAAACAGCTGTTTTATAGAGGAACTTCGAAAAAATTCAGATCTTAAGGGAGATCTTGATGTTCGAATAACAGTCGATGGAGAAGGCACGGTTCTCGAAGCTTTTGTGGAAAAATCCACCTTTCCCGATGATAAGGTCCCTTCCTGCATTATAAAAGTGATAAAGGAGTTCAAATTCCCGGAGAGCAACCAGAAGAAAACCTTCAGTGCCACGGTTCCTCTGAGATTTCATGTGGAGCGGAAGAGCGAGAAGAAAGAGGGGAAATAGATTGATCTCCCCTCTTTTTTTCAGAGGAATTAAATTAACCTCTTTTTCAACCGGCGGATTGAGCTATGAATGAATTTGTTGACGATTATAAAAAGCTGAAAAATCAAATAGATGTAATCCTGGAGCTTCTTCCTGATCTCTATCTTAAAGCCGGGCTTGATTCAGATGCCGGGACGAAACTCGAGGGGATGCGTCAGGCTCCCGAGACGATTTCGGTTTTCAATGGAAAACCGGTTGTCGTTGTTACTCTTTTCGGTTCGACAGGAGTCGGAAAAAGCACGCTTTTTTCAATTCTCACCGGTGTAAATGTTCCTGCGGGTGACGGAAGGCGACCTTTGACGCACAGGCTTTTTTCGGCGGTTCCGGCGGATCTTCTGGACGAATCTTCAGTCCGATCCATCTTCCCTGCCTTTTCAGTAAGTTTCACAGACGATACAAATATTCTTACGGAACGAGGAAAAGAGCGGGAGTTGATGTACGGTCCGATGAATGAGCACAACGGAGCGTTGTATCCGGTACTTGTGGATGTTCCCGATTTCAACTCGGTTGAGGAGGAAAATCGGCTGATCAGCAGCAGAATGGTTGAGCGGGCCGAACTTGTCCTTTTTGTTATGACCAATCAGTCATACGCAACGGCGGATTCGATAAGGGAGCTTGTCTTCTGCCTCAAAAAGTCCGCCAATACAATTCTCCTTTTTAACCAGGTTTCATCTTCCCGCTCAGCCCGCGAAATGTGGGTAGATCTTCAGAAACGGGCCGATGAACCGGGGTCGATTTTCCGTGAAAAGCGGGGGGAAACTGAGTTAAGGGAAATTCTCAAATCCTCTCCCGTCTACTATCTTCCAAGGAAGGAGGGCCGGGGTTTGGAAGACATCAAGGCGTTGGACGGGCAAACTTCAATAGAGGCACTGCTTAAAAGCGAAAAGGGATTTTCGCTGATTCACAGGAAAACATCCATCCGGGCCTATGAAGGAGTTCAGTCTGCAAAAGAGATGCTGGATAGAATTTTTGATAAGAGGAGGAGGGCCGAAAAGGGAATTGCAGAACTCAAGCAAAAAATTGCACTTCCGGTCGGGATTAAAGTTTCCGGAAGTGTTCCTCTCGGTGATTTTTTCCGGGTTCTGGTCGATTTTTCGAGAAATAGAAGTTCATTCCTGTCAAAGATATTTTCATTTCCCTCATTTGCCGCGAGAAAGGGGCTCATTCTTGCGAAGGAGTTGGTAAGAATCGTAAGTTCCCGAAAAGACGTGACAAGGGATAGAGCAGAACTGGAAAAAGAGCGACTTTATGATGAGCTTTCGGTGAAGAGATTGATTGAAAAAGTTCGTAAAATAACTTCGGAAGCTTCCTTAGAAGTGGAAGATTTCGATATTTCCTACAGGGAAAAACTCCGACTTTTTCTTGAACTTCCGCTTCCGGAACCGCCGGAGGAGTGGGAGATCAGCGTTGAGCACCGGCTTGAGGATTGGGCAAGATCCCATCCGGTAAGAAGCGGAATGATTCCGCTGATTTCAGATTCACTGATCACACTTGCATCAATTGCGCTGGTGATTGATCTTTCGGTTGACGGCGGAATTGTTACATCCGGCGTTCTCTTCAATCTTGGAATTCTGGGAACTGCGGGAGCCGCAGGAGCTGTGGTTGCCGCGCTGGATAAATTCGTAGGCTACTTCAAGTTGCGTTCGGTTCTCGAGGAGGCAACGGAGCTCTGGAGAAAACAGAGATCACAGACACTCTCAGGTCACATTTTTAAAGCATTTCTCTCTCCTCTGGCCGGTTCCAAAATGGAAAAAACAATCCGCGAACTAGACGAAGGAAAAATCAAAAAAGTATCGGATGCAATCTCGTTTCTTGAGAAGTATATTGAAAAGTATGGAGCAGGGTATGAAAGAATTCCTTGATCAGATGAGCAGCATCAACTCAATTATTCTGAGTGGTTACGGAGCTTTTCCTCCGGCGGCGAGAGCCTCTGTCCGGCTTGAGAAGGCACTCGATTCCTATCATGAAAGCGATATGACAAAACCGCTTGTTGTTTCACTTTTCGGAGGAACAGGCGTTGGAAAATCGACACTTTTCAATTCGCTCACAGGCATTCCCGAAGCTAGTCCGACATCCGACGGAGTTCGGACATTTACAAAGAGACCGTACATCGCATTCGGCAGGAATCTCAAACAGTGGAAGGAGGTTTTCAGTGAAATCGACAGCGTCTCAGTCGACATACCAGAAGATTGGGGAACAATTTTTATCGATACGCCGGATATTGACGGAATTATTGGGGAAAATGTGGAAGTCGCTCGGACCATTGTATCCCTTTCCGACATTGTTGTCTACGTCGCCAGCCCGGAAAAGTATGTAAACCGTGATATTGTTGAAAAACTTCGCTCATGGAGCAGGAGAAAGCACTGGTTTTTCGTAATGAACCGGTTCGATGAAGTAGTTGAAAAGGAAGAAATGAAGAAAAGTTTCATCCGAAATCTCCGAAAAATCGGATTCATGGTCGGTGAAAATACAACATTTTTTACAGCTGCTCAGACAGGCTCGTTCGATCTTCCGAAGCTTAAGGAATCGGTTCTTTCCGAAAGACCTCTCGGAGATGTTAAACTCTTTCGCGAAGAGCAGTTTCTCCTTGGAGTTGAGTATGCCCTTTCCGGAGAAGAGGTCACCGAACCGATTAAGCAAGTTTGCCGTTCCCTCCACTCCGCAATGGACAGAATAGATTCCGAAGTTCGTGAAATATACAGGAAAAACCTTGAGCGGGATGATGTACGTCGCCTGCTTTCATATGTGATACGGGATCGAATCTGGCGGAACATGGAAGGCCGTGCCGGTTTTTTCATGGCGGCGGTTTTCCTGATTCGACGAAGATTCCACGCCATAGGTGCCGCATTTCATATGGGACGCATGCTTCTGGGATCACTTACGATTCCGAGATTATTGATGATGATGGGACATACCATCATGGCAGTCGCTACAGGAGCGATTCCTGTCGGAAGAATTCTCGAACGTTTCGATCCCAGGACAGGGAGGGAAATAGAAGCATGGAAAGGGGAGAGTGAAGATGAAGTGAAACGGCATCACATATTTCTCGAACCCGTTCCTGATAAAACCGAACCCGAAGAAAAGGAAAGTAAACTTCTCTCCATTGCCGGAATATCCCGAAAATCAACCGAAAATGTGTTTGACGACATCGCCTTTCCCATAGAATCAGCAGTAGAGCAGGCCGCCGCCGCGTTTGTGGAAAAAAGGATAGGCCTTGTTCATAGATTTTTCTGCAACCTGCTTCCCTTTGTCGTATTTGTCCACACAGTTTTTCGCCTTATTTCATCATGGATTGCAGGAAGTTATCTCCCTGCCGGATTTTACGCCGAAGCGGTTATCCTTCTTTTCATATCGCTGGTTCCCGGATATCTGCTTCTTAGAGCAGCCGTTGGACGCGGTGGGTTATCCTTCGACGTTGAGCCGGTAGTATCGATGATATCGGAAGGATATGCAGTAGAACCAATTCGAAGAGCCATGGAAAAAATTGAAAAATTGCTGAACCGAATAGAAAACGTCCGCGCAGCAGCCGGAGAAAGGAGAAAGCTGCTCCGAAGCGAATTGAAAAGGGAAGTGTTCGGGGAAAGTATCAACAATTCAGACAGTGATGACCACCTCCGGCGCTAGTGATCGGCGGCATGGTCGCCTGTGATGAACGCTTCGCGTTGGTGATGAGTGGCTGCGCCACTGGTTTTTTTGAAGATTCCTGCATTCCTCCAAAACTTTTCATGAACAAAAGCAAACCCCGTAGAGCCATAGCATGCTACGTCCCTCTGAGTGAAATACATTATTTCGAACAAGATTCTCGAATGCTTGAAAACATCTGGAATAAAGAATGATTTTGTAGGGGCGTTTCGTTGGAACGCCCGGTATTTCTCTGCCCGGGAATAACCTCCCCTTATAATAATGGGAGGGATTTTCAAACTCCAATCATCCTGAAATCTGTAGTACTTCAGAGACTCACAAAAACTTTTTCCACCCAAAATCAGCGACTGAATTCATAATGAAACAAATATCCTGACCAATCCAGCCACTAAAATCCTGCGAAAAAAAATATCCTGATCCTGCCAGCCTTTGAATTTGGCAAGTGAAAGATATAGAGACCGAAATAGCGGCTTACAGCGTATGAATATTTTGTTTTAGACCAAAACAGCGACTATTTTCAACAAGATACAAATAATTTCATCATTCAAGCTGCTAAATTGCCCGATATATTTTTTTGAGGTCAAATTGGAAACGGAAATGGAATTTTATTATTTGGGAAAATTATGCTGGTTTTAAATGGTTTTTCTTTTTCTTTATGCCCTTCATGGTTTCTACGTATTGTGTTGTATTTGTTGAGTAAATTCTGGAAATAAATTAATGACATGGCCGGGCGCACACGGAGGCACGCCCCGATATTGTGTTGTTTGAAATATGGTTGTGAAAACAAATGGTTGCTGTTGGTCTTGGTCGGGGGCGCCCCGTTTTCAGAACGCTCGGGACTCGCTTCGAATTCCCAATGCCTATTTTCCGGTGGAGGTCACCGCTTTTTTTACGCACTTTCGCCGTACAACGTACTCCTTGAAAGGAATCGGATCGGCACTGTCGATAAAATCGTCGTAGAAAGAACGCCCCGGCAAATCGACAAACCCTTCAATTGCCTCAACAATTTCCCTTCCGGTAAAACGTTTTCCGCTCTGAAGGTGACGAATGCGCAGAAAATGAATGAAATTGAAGAGGTTGGCGTTGTCGTTCGATTTTTCCCTGATCAGCGTATCGAAAATAAACGCCAGCAGTGCGCCCTTCTGTCTTGAAAGCTTCTTATAATCGCCGTCTTCTCTATAGTGAATAGCGATGTCGCGAAGAGATGCGGAAAATGCATAAGGATTATCAAGATATTCCCGGTGAAGTTGATCCATTTTCCTGAGAAAATCGCTCTCGGTCATATTTCCTGACTGGTAGAGCGTCATAATTGTCAGATAATCTCCGAATCCGCGAGTAAACCAGCTGAAAGTTACCTGCGGATGCTCCCTGTCCGTTTTTACCAAGCTGCGGGTTCGCCACTGTTCCAGATAGTTTTTGGCAAAAGCAATCTCCAGATCTTTCAACGGGGTATCCGAATCTGCCGTAATTATGAAACCGTTTTCAACTTTTCTTGTTATGGGAGTGGAAAAAGATCCTTCCCTGAGGATAATGAGCGTGCTTGAACTCTTGAAAATTTTTGATACTCGATCATGAGTCTCGGTGATGGCTGAAAACCGTTTGAAAAATTCACTGTTTTTAAAAGTCCACTCCTTTCCGCAAAGTATAATGTGAGAGTTTCTATCTCCAAGACGATAGCTCTCTGTTATGTAGTCACCCGCTACAACCACTGAATCGAGAACTTCGGAAAGTGAAAGTGTCAGCTTATCTTTTTCAATATTTGTTTTCATATGAAGGAAATCGGTAGAATGAAGAGTAAGGGAAACCGGAATGTCGTTGAAATCGCTGGACTCAATCCTCTCCGGATACATCAGAACGGAAAAACCGTACATGAAAAGATGATCGTCCTCTTTTTGAGCAATATTGCTGTTGTTTTTTTTACCGAAGAGATTAGCCCAGCCTGAAAAGAAACCCCGCTCCATTGGAACTACAGTGTAGGAAAGAGTAAAAGGTTTCCCGTTGTGTTCTACAATCCATCGTTTGCCTTTTTGAGAGCGGACAAAAATACGTGATCCGTCATTTGAAAAAGCCTTGATGTCTTTTACAATTTCACCTGGAGAATCTAATCCTATTCTTTTTGAAAAAACAAAGGCAGTTGTAATATCATTCTGTTTATTTACCTTGATTTTAATTTCGATCAACGATGTTTTCGGATTAATTGAGTAGCTCAGTAAAGCTCTCTCGCATTCATCGAAACTAACCGGGGTGTTGAGATAGAGGTTTTTGTTGCGATTTTGAACTGCTGGAGCTTTGTTGCAGGAATTCACAGTTGAGATAAAAAATAGAGATAGTAGAATTGCCGGAATGCTGTATAGAAAGTTTTTTGACTGCATGCTCTCCCCGAAATAGTTTGTTCGAAGTTTTAAAAATATATTGAGATATAGATGTTTCTATATCAAATCAGTATTCTTTACCATCATATTAAAAATAGTTGAGCCAGCAATAAAAAAAGGATTTCTGTAAATCGTTATTCTTGCAGAAATTCTATCTGAAGATTTCTTAAATGGGATTAGTTGTTAGTGAATATTTATAAAATATAGTGAAGATTCGAATAATTACAAAAGACTTTATTGCTACGATGTTTTAAAGTGTTGGAAAAAAAGGATCAGTAACCGAAAATGATAAGTAATGTTCAATGTTAGCATTGTCTTGACAGAGCGATGATAGTTTGATATTTGTTTGTAAGGCTATTGGAAAAAGTAGTAAAAAAAGATAGTTGATATTGAATATTGATTGCTGGCAATATCAATTGTAATGCAATGATTATTTCGTTCAGTTATTTGTTGCAGTGTTTGAGTTCCTTTATTTGAAAATTCAATTCAGGAAAATAGAAAAGCTGAAACTGGGCTTATTATGGCGATATACTTGTTTCTGGTTTTTACTGGGGGGTAGAAATCATTATTTTTTAAAGGAGGGGAACCACATGAAACTCAAGAATTTATTTTACATTTTTTCAGCTGCAGCTCTATTCATTGTTGCCTGCGGAGACGTGGAATCCAACTCCGGAAAGAGTGACCAGGATTTGATTTCAGATGAAGCAGATGCTCATGACGAAGATGAGAAGAACTTCGTGTCGGATGAAGATGCTGAGAAGAAAGATGATTCAAAGACTGTCATTTTCGATGCATCAAACAGCTCAGATGTTGATAATATGGAGCCGGTCGAACAGGATTCAGATGATGAAAGCGGAGTAACAGATTCTGATGATTTGGGAAATGATAATTCCGAAACTGTTGATGCAGAAGTAGATGATTCCCTAACAAGTGATTCCGAAATTACAGATTCCGACAATGAAGAATCAATCGATAGTAATATCAAGGCTGCATGGCAGAAGATCGACAAAAGTGATGGAGTGGAAAGCAGATCAGCTTTCGGTGCGGCATATGACAGTAAAGAAAATGTAATTTACGTCAGCGCAGGAAATAACGCCAAGGGCGGGTTTTCGGGACTGGTTGGTCAGTACAAAGATTTTAAAAGATATTTAGTTGCAGAGAATCGATGGGAATCACTGGGAAATCTACCGATTACAGAAGAATCGATTGCAGACCATACTATGGTGTTTGATGAAAATAATGGAGAAATTCTTCTTTTCTCAGGGAGTCAGAGCAATGTTCCGATGGTTCATGGGAAATATCTGGATAAGTTGTTGAAATTTAGCATAAAGTCAGGCGACTGGTCGGAAATCGCTTTTCAAGACGGACCCGATTACAGGGCGAATCACGCAGCGGTAATGGATAATTCCAGTGGCAGAATGTATATATCCGGAGGAGTAAAGGGATCAACGCTGTTGAGGGACTATGACGGACTAAGCGATCTTTGGGTGTACGATATTGCAGATAATAAATGGACTAAACTTGCCTCTTTGCCTTTCAGAGTTGACGGACACAGTATGGTTGTTGCCGAGAAGAAGCAGAAGATATACCTTTTCGGTGGAAGGAAAAGAACCAAAAATGATCAGGGCGAGGATGAGGTTGAAAACTCAGCTGAAATTCTTGAGTACGATATTTTGTCCGACAAGTGGATTGTTCTGACTCCGTCAGATAAGCCTGAAGGAAGAAATGATATTTCCATGTGTTATGTTCAGGGACAGGATCGAATTGTAATGATGGGTGGAGGAAAAGCCACTAGTCCAACCTATAAAGATACCTGGATTTTCGACATTCCCTCGACATCATGGAAAAAACTAGAGGGGGAATTTCCT
Source organism: uncultured bacterium (assembly GCA_942492635.1). Taxonomy (GTDB): domain Bacteria; phylum UBP6; class UBA1177; order UBA1177; family CALOFP01; genus CALOFP01. The sequence goes on along the minus strand of CALOFP010000001.1, from coordinate 742,067 downwards.
CTTCCAAGACATGGGGGTACTATGTTTTTTAACGACTCTTTAAATGAAATTTATACATTCGGCGGAAAGGATATTAACGATCCCTTTGTGTGGAAGCTTAAATTGTGACACTACTTTTTCTCTTTTTTTGCCTTAAGCTTTTGATACCATTCGGTTTCGCCGTAAATCTTCTCGGCGCATTCCTCACACAGACTGTGGGAGAACTTTAAATCCGAGTGCTGCTTCAGGTAGGATTCCAGTTGAATCCAGTAACCGTCATCTTTTCGAACCTTCTTGCAGAGAGAGCAGATAGGCATCAGTCCGCGGAGAGTTTTTATCTCGTCGATGTAATCGCTCATCATTTTGTTGTCGGCCCCGAGAAGGGCGTTGGTGTAGAGAAGTTCAAGATCCCGCTCGATAATCTCCCGCAGACTCTCGATCAGTTCCACATAAACATCGGAATAATGGTTCTCCTTGTTGTCCAGAACACAGATGGTCCCGAAAGGTTTACCGTTAGGAAATTTCAAAGGAAAGCCGAGATACGAAATCATGTTCAGCTTAACATCGGGGTTGTTTTTCCAATGTTCATCCTTGAGAGCATTTGGAATCATCAGTTTGTCGCCTGTTTTTATTACAGTTTCACAGTAGAGCCCCGAATTTTCAAGATGTTCGCTGTCACCCGGATGATAAGGATTGCCATCAGTATGACTCGAAATAAAAACCTGAATGTCCGATTCAACAATTCTCATAATGAGACCCGCGGGAACATTGATAACCCTCGCCAGAAGATTGGCGATCTTCTGCCACTTATCAATAATCTCATCAGAAACAGTAACCTGAAAAATTTCCATCTCTTCCATAATATTCTCCCATTCTTCCCAAGTTTCTAAATAAATTATACCACCAACATTATCAACAATGTAGGGGCGAGCCGCTGGGTCGCCCAATCTCGAAATTTGGAACAACTTCCGTAGAGACGTTGCACGCAACGTCTAAAAATGATTTGCAAAAAATTGAGGAATTATCGAGCCCCCAAAAAATGATCAAAGCTGTTTGGAGGTTGGATCAATGTGCTAAAGATATCTAAACCAGTTGTAGGTTTGGATTGTTAAGATGAAATGATATTGTTGGGATTTGTTTTTAGCTGGCCGTTGCCTGATCGATTGTCGCTGCAATCTGACGTTCAGTTTTTTCCTCTTCTGTTCTAATATCGGAAATATGTTTACACACTCTCCAATAGATAATTATTATAATTGCAGTTGACAATATATGGAAAGGTAAGTTTGTTTCATATGGGTTAGTGTTAGAAATTATTGCAATAAAAGTAAAAATAATTATAGCTAATGGAACTAAGGTAGCTGAAATTCTTAAGCCTACTACAAAATTTATACTCAAATATTTTGCAAGAAAATCCTTCCCTCCTTTTCCACCGTTAATTTGGTAAGCAAATACTAAAAAGAGAAAAGTAATGAAAAAGTAAATTATAGAAAAGCTTATGTTTACGGTAGTTGCCTCCGTTGCTTCTTGGTATGAGCTTACGGCGGCGAAGAAATTTTGCAATAGAACCTCTAAGGCTAGGTATATTGCACAATCCTTTTCTGTAAGCTTGTTTGTTAATATGTCGTTCTTTAGATTTTTTATTTTCCAGAAGTACATTTCAAACGCTCTCTATAGTTGGTGAAGAAGAAAAAACATAGACTTAAAAAAGTATTTTTCGTTTTATGTGAAAAAATAAAGATCAAAGCTGACCAGCCACTTCATCATTTGTTGTCTCTCACTGCTTTTCCATCTCAATCTCATCTTTTCTCAGATCTTCAAGGTGATGGCAAACTATCCAATAGAATCCCAAACTGAAAAGGATTTCGAGGGTTAGACTAATTGTTCCTTTTTCTATTGTCGGGAATACTGAAAGTATAATTTCTGTCAGCGGACTTTTTATGAAAGTTACCGGAATGAACCTTACCATGCATACAAAATTTACGCTGGTAAATTTGCCGAGAAAATCCTTGCCGTTATCTCCACCATTTGTTCCATGGGCGATATAAAGAAAAACCAGAAAAAACAAGAAGTCAAACACTACCAAGGTGCTTTGGAAAGAACCAGCAGCATTATGAAATTTATCGTTCATGGCGTGCGCCGACGATACAATAAGAATTGTAGTCATAAGAAAATAAGAAAACTTATTACCTTCGGTAAGTCGATTGTTTAAAATATCTTCTTTAAGTTCCTCAATATCCCAGAAATACATTCGCTATCCTTTTCAAATTAAAAAAAGCGAAGTCAGATTATCAAAATGAATTATTAATTGCAATATGTTTATAGAAAAAGATGTTTTGTTAAATGATATTTGTATTTTGTTTTTCAAATTGTATAGTGTTTTCAGTTTTTAGATTAATTGAAAGGAGAATTAAAATGTCGACTCTTTCTTTGATTTCTATTGTTTTTTTCGCACTTCTTCTTGCAGGAATGTGGGGAATTTATATTAAAAAGTTTCTCGCATGCCCTAGGGAGTTCTGGCTCATGGCGGTTGTTGGAACCCTTTTGTCAACCTATTCGATAACAAAAATATCTTATATTTCCATTCTTGAGTCGGCGGGTATGGGACAATCCTCAGTTTTTACAGTGGCTGTAGGTTTTTCAATTGCAATTTCTATTTTTTCCTTTTTCGGTGGAGTTGTTCTTGATGGCATCGGAATAAAAAGAACATTGCAATTGAGCACTGTTCTCATGGTTTTGGGAAATATTTCACTGATGTCTTTTACAAACAGTTCACTGCTTCTCTTATTCGGTCTTTTCCCTTTTGCCCTGGCTCTCGGTCTTCAGAGCTCCTATCTTTTTCTCGGATTCAAAAGATACACCACCGAGGAGAGCCGTGTTCTTGCATTTCACTTTTTCCCTTTGATTCCTTTTGGATACGGTGTTTCGGTAATTGCTTTTTTTAAGGAGTATTTCGAAACTGCGGATAGAGCATACAAAATGGGCCTTGCGGTAGAGACGCTTGCCTTAATCGCAGCACTTTTTATTTTGCGTTACATGAGATGCGGAGTTGTCGTGGACGAAAATGACAAAATTACATTTCGTAAATATGAAAAACGGACAAATCCGGTATCAATTTTCAAGGATTCATTAGGAAGCTTAAAAAGTGTGCTTAAAACAAAGGAGATATACTTTCTTCTTTTGATTATTGCATCTCTTTTCGGAGCCAAGTCGATTTTTCTACAGTTTCACTATACGTTTCCAAAATTTGTGATGAGAAGTGTCGGTGATTCAAAAACGCTTCTGACGCTATACACAGTAGTAAATCCGGTCATGATAGTTTTCCTTACTCCGCTTACAGGCCTTTTGACCAGGAAGATGAGTTCCTACAAAGTCATTATTTTCGGATCTCTTGTGAGTGCGCTGTCTGTTTTTGCCGCGGCTTTTCCTGCGGACCTTTTCAGCGGTTTTAATAAAACTATTGCCGGGAAACTTTTTTATGAAGAGCTTCTTTCGTTGCCGGCTTCGGAGCAGCAGCCCATTTATATTCCGCTGCTGCTGTTCATCGTGATTTTTTCAATAGGGGAGGCTCTGTGGAGTCCGAGATACTCACACTATATTGTTTCAGTTGCACCCGAAGGGAGGGAGGGTAGTTACCTCAGCCTTGCAATGCTTCCATATCTAATCGTGAAGTTGGGAATGGGTGGTGTCTTAGGTGTTCTGATATCCAAATATCTTCCCGAAGGCGGGGATCTGTCATCCGGTTACATGGTTTGGATATGGGCCGGAGTTATCGCATTGACAACACCGGTACTTCTTATGGTTTTAAGAAAATTCGATCTGTCCAAATCTTTTGCAAGGTAATTTTTAAAGAGAATCGGTTTTGAATCTTTCTATTTCTTGAAAACGCGGTAGTGGGGTCTTGTGGCGAATGCCAGCATCTCACGGTCACCGGATGTGTCACCGTAGGCGAATATTTCGTCGAATTTTTCGCCGTTTATTGCATTCTTAACGCGATTTACCTTTTCGATACCCTTGCAGTTCACCGAACCAAGTTTTCCGGTTACTATTCCATCTTTAACTTCGATTTCGGTTGCAGCCAGCTCCATTTCGTGGAGTTCGGTGAAGTATTTGAGATAGAAAGAGAAGGTTGCAGAGACAAGAAAGACCCTGTCGCCTCTCTCCTTGTGGAATTTTATTTTTTCTACAGCTTCGTTTTTAACAACCTTCGGAAAGTATATATCGGCAAACTCTTTTGCCTTTTGGTGAAGAACCTTCTCCCTTGTTCCCCCGAGAAAATAGATTGTTATTTTCTCTTTCATCTGGGCAGCATCGATGATTCGAAGAAAATACGCCGCCGCCCAGGGAATCAGCGTCGCCATTCCAAAGTAAAATTTAAATGTTCCTGCGAAAAACCTCATAAAAGGAAGAAAGGTTTCTCTTGTCGTAATTGTTCCGTCAAAATCGAAAAGTGCAAGGCTCCTTTTTTTCATAAAATCTCCATGGAGTTTTAAAAACAGAGAATTTTTACCTTATATTCGTAAAGAGTCAAGAGAAATGGTGTATGGAGAGACACTGAGAGGCATGAACGAACATGGACAGGAAGGGGATAAGGTTATGAATCTTTTTGAAGAATAAACAGCTGTTTCGATGAATCTTTGTCGAAGGTTGAAAAGTCGAATTTTCCGAACTTTTCCGTGATCTTAAAGCCGTTGTACTTGAGAATAGCGTCGATTTCCTGCGGGAAAAAGATCCTGAGTGAAAGATTTCGCTCGAAACTCTCGTTCGGTCCGGAAAATGTCCAGACGAGGTCCCTTATCTGGGTGGAGATGTCGAATGTTCCCTTTTCGGTGACAGTCACTTCTCCGTCCCATTCGGGATAGAGATATGAACCGACCGGATAGGAAGTATTCGGCTCCCGTAAAAGTATTTCAAGATATGGCGTAAAAATATCGAATACAAAGACACCGTCATCGGTCAGGTGACTTCTTACTTGCTTGAGTGTTGATTCTATATCCTCAAGGTTTCGAAGATGAGAAAATGCATTGTGGGGAAAAATGATAAGATCGAATTTTGCTGCAAGTTCGAATGTTCTTGCGTCTCCGGGAAGGAACTGGGCGGTGCCGGAGCTTTGAATCAGTTTTTCTGCGGCTCTGTCGAGCATCGGCAACGATATGTCGATTCCCGTGACGTCGTAACCCTTTTCTGAAAGGGGGATAGACAGTCTTCCCGTTCCGCATCCTATTTCGAGAAGTTTGCTCTTGCAGTAGGTTTCAGCAATCTTGAAGTAAAAATCCATGTCGTCATCATATGTGCTGAAGAGGTGATCGTAGTGATCCGCATCCCTGTATATGGAATCGTAATCTTCCTCCTCCTCCGGAATTTTCTGGATAATTCGAAGTGCTTCCTCGTAGTTTTTACCCGGAACCATAACCTGTGCACCGTATGCTGCCGGTTGAAGACTGCCGGCATCATCGCTCGATATGACTGCGTAAATTCCCTTTTCCTTGAGAAGTTCAACGTCCATACCGGCCTCGGCACGGGTGTTGTAAGACCTGAGATAGACAAGTGTAGTCATTAAAAACTCCCTGATTGATGTTTACGATATGAGGTATTTTTTCACAAATTAATGCAAATTGCTATTTTTTTAAGGTTTGGAAGTGAATCTGATGTTCTTTTGTTTTTTCTTTTTTGATTTGAGGATATTTGCTATGACGTTATTCTTTTGTTTACTTTTGTTTTCAGGTTGGGTGATGAAATATATGAAATAATTCCAAGGGGGGAAACAGGCGTCTGTGATGAAAACAAATTGGAAAACATTGGAAATGTATCAATAATAAGATCTGTAAAATGTGAAAATATGGGTTAAAAGAGTTGAAATACTTTTGGAAATAACTATTCTTTGGGCAGAATTTTATTCTTTTGATGGAGGTAATAATTGTGAACTTAAAAACATTAAGCTTCGGAAGGCTTCTCTTTTTTATGCTTTCCATTTTTCTTCTTTCCTGTTCCTCAGAGAAACTTGTAAAGATAAACACTTTTGGAGATCTTCCCAACGGTCTTAAAGCTGAGAATACTCCGAAGGCAGAAGATTATCCGGAAGATGATGCGGTGGTTCTTTATGAAAATGAGGAAACCGATGTCGATTACCTTGGTGGCATCGGACTGGAATCATATCGTACTCACCACAAGGTGGTAAAAGTTTTTAGAAATGTCGATAACTTTAAAAAGATGTCGATTTATATTGGAGAAGATGACGAACTGGAATTTTTCAGTGCCAGATCAATAGATCCTGACGGAATTGTTCACACATTGAAAATGAGTGAAATTTATGTTTCCAATGTTGAAATGAAGACAACAGAGTATAACAAGAAGAAAAAATTTGTTAAATTCAGTTTTCCCAATGTGAAGAAGAATTCAATTATCGAATACAAGATAAAGAGAATAAGCAGGGGAGCATATATTTCCAGAAACTGGCAAGTTCAGCATTATATTCCTGTTATCTACAGTAAGTTTACCATTTCTATGCCGAAATGGATGATAGACAACAAGGAGTATGGTTGGAATTGGCAGTATAAGGCCTACAACATTAAAAATTTCCCCAAACCTGTGACTGATGAGGGATTCGGTGAGGACAGCGATCGAAGCTACAGCTGGGAAATGAGAAATATCCCGGCATACAGGGATGAACCGATGGACGGCAACCGGGAAAAATATGAAATGTACGTTGACTTCAATGTGTCCGGATGGAAAAACTGGAATGATGTTGCTCGCTACGAAAAAAGAAAAAATATAAAACCGGTGTACAAAATAACTGATAAGGTTAAAAGCAAGGCCAAAGAGATAATAGGTGATGCAAAGACCGAAGAGGAAAAAATTGCCAGACTCTATCTCTACGCACAGAAAATCACTTACGACATGACACATAACTTTTTCGGTCGCGGTCAGAGACCGGAGACTCCTGAGAGGGTAATAGAGAAACAGTATGGAGACTGTAAGGACAAGGCAACTCTTCTTACGGCGCTCCTTGAGTCAATCGGTGTAAAAGCTCATACCGCTCTTGTTCTTACCAAAGGATATGGTGAAATCAGTGACGATATGCCGACTCTTAACTTTAATCATATGATTGTTCAGGCTGTATCTTCAAAAGGAAAGAAATATTGGCTCGATCCTACTGCCCGTTTCGAATCGATGGATCACATCCACACCGGTATCAGCGGAAGAAAAACACTCGTACTCAAGCTTGGAAAGAAGAGTAAAAAGCTTGAGACAATTCCAGAAACAAAGCCGGAAGATGAGCTTACGAAAAAAGATATCAAAATTTCATTCAACGAGAACGGAAAGGCCGATGTTAAAGTTACTTTCACCGTGAATGGAGATGATAACATTTCCTTCAGGAATAGTCTTTTTGAAAAATCCGATTACAAGAAAATGAAATTTGCAAGAGGACTTGTCGACAGCTGGTTCTACAATTATGAAATCAAGGATATCAAGCATTCCGAAATAGAGAACATGAAGGGTGAATTCACATTCTCTTTCACAATAAAAGATTGTAATCTTCTTGTTAAGAGTGGCGATTTTCATATGCTCTACGCTTCGGACAATTTCTTTCTCAGGAACACATCTGGATATTGGGGCTGGATGTACAGAAAAAGCAGAAAACACACAATCGAGTTCTACAGCAATTATTCTTTCGATGAATCTCTCGAGATTACGTTTCCCGAAAATATCGAGATCGTCGCACTGCCTGAAAATGTAAAATATGAGAACAAGAAGCTCGGCCTTACAATAGTGAAAAACTTCAATCGTAATGGCAACAAAGTGACTCTCACCCAGAGTTGCAGCAGGGGTAGGGATATCTACGAAGCTAAAGAGTATGACGAGTTGAAGAAACTTATCACAAACCTGAAGGGAAGTAACTTCAACACGATTCTTCTTAAAAAGAAAGATTCAGCAGAAACGGAAACCGCTGACACGAAACCTGTAAAACAGGACAGCAAGAGCTGAAACTGTCTGAAAATTTTCTAAAAGACTCAAAATCATAATTCCAGATGCTGTTCAGTTTATCGAATATTTAAAACATCAGAAACTTATGTAGGATTATAGTTGTCAAATCATAAGTTTGCTCTTCACCGGAATCCCATAAAAATATAGAAGCTATCTTGGATAAGTTTCGATCTTAAATAGGCATATGAGATTTGTTCGAGGTGTGGGGATGCCACTTATTGTGTTAAGAATGAATTAGAAATCACTTATGAAATCAACAAAGTCGGGACGATCGATGAAGGGGTTCCTGTTTCCCTTGCCTTGATGCTTTTCGATGAGGTTGTTTCTTCTCATCTCCCTTTCGTCTACCGGATCCTCCTTGTGCCACTTCCTGAGAACGGCTTCCTCTTTGTCTTTGATGCTGCCGTCGCCATGAGAGCCGTTGTCGTCGATGCGGTTGTAGTAGCGGATGGCCATGTAGAAGTGGGCTCTTGCGATGTCTCCGCGTCTCTCAGGACGTACTTCGAAAACTCTGCCTCCAGTTGTGCCTGTACCCAGTTTCGAACATCCGGAACCTGAAGGTCCGCAGAACGTTTTTCCGGAACTTGAGACGTTACCGAAATCGTATGAGCTGCGCGCCCCGTTCACACCCACTACCGTCGGAAAGAGGTGGTGGAGATCGCTTCTCATCGGTTCGCTCTTTCCGAATTGTGACTGGGGCCAGCTGTGCTCTGTGTTGAATCCCTTGTTGTATGCGTCTTTTGAACCGCTCGGGTTGCTAATTGTTCTTCCTGAATAGTAGCATTCCACTTTTCCGTCAATGTTATCCAGTTCAGAAAACATTACATCTCTTGCACCTTTGTTGTATCCGAGAGGTTTGCCGCCTTTAATTTCGTTGTAAAGTGCTTGTGCGAGGGCATCGTCCCTGAGATTTTCGTACTGAGTGTAGGGTTTGTTTTGATCTTCGCCGCTTTTTACTGTGATTGTTAAAGAATACTCTCCTTCTGTAGAATCGTTTCCATCGATGATGAGGTGATACTTTCCGGCTTTCAATGCAGTTTTTATTACTGCAGATTCGTCTGCTTTTGCGCATGCCACCTCTTTTCCATCCTTGTCGAGAATGTAAATGACGGGATCAAATTTTCCGGCTGTTGTAATTGAAACTTCCTTCTCATCGATGAGAGTGAAACTGTATACGGTGTCTCTAGACTTGCCTGAAGAGTCTCCACAGCTTCCGGAGTAGTCGTTTATGAGAAGGTCGTTGGAAAGATCTCCTTCATATACGACACTGTTGTCCTTGAATTCAACGATGTATGGATTCTCAATGGAGTCTCCTCTCATTCGGCATTCTTCTCCTGCGGGTTCCGTTCCCTCAACGCAGCTGCAGGTGTAGGAATCTCCGCTGTCCGTGCAGACCGTTTTGTTGAACTGTGAGCATGGATTGTCGCTGCATGTTATCGTTGAAGGGATATCTTCGTCCTGGGATTCAGAGTTGTTTTTGTCGGTGTCTTCTTTTTCTGTGTTTTCAGAATCTATTTCGTCGATGGATTCACCGGCGTCAATATCACCCGTTTCATTGCCGGCATGTTCGTCAGTGTCGGATACGGTTTCTCCGTTATCAGGAAGTTCGTTAGAGGCGTTAAAATCGCCACAGCTCAGAATAATAAAGGATAGTGACACCAGCAGTGCCGTTGAAAATTTCTTCAAGATGTTTCCTCCCACGAAAATTGAAACAATGATCAGAGTCCCCCCCGAGACTTTCCATATCATAAAAGCAGCATAATCTAAAGCAAGTAATTGAATATTGTTGGCAGTTGGCTAAATCCAACCTTTTGGAAAAACTGAGAATGTTCCTGTTGCTTTTTGCGGTCTGTTTAAATTACCGGATGAGACTTTTTTGTGGTTTTTTGATAGGCTAGAAATCGGTTATAAAATCTACAAAATCGGGACGGTCGATGAATGGGTTCCTGTTTCCCTTGCCCTGGTGCTTTTCTATGAGGTTGTTTCTTCTCATTTCCCTTTCGTCTACGGGATCCTCCTTGTGCCACTTCCTGAGAACCGCCTCTTCTTTGTCCCGGATACTTCCGTCGCTCATCGATCCGTTGTCATCGATCTGGTTGTAGTAACGGATGGCCATGTAGAAGTGGGCTCTTGCGATATCTCCGCGTCTTTCCGGGCGTACTTCGAAAACCGTGCCTCCGTTTGTGCCGGTGCCCCTTTTTGAACATCCCGAACCGGAAGGTCCGCAGTAGGATTCCCCTGATCCTCCAACGTTACCGAAGTCGTATGAGCTTCGTGCCCCGTTGACACTTACTACCGTCGGGAAAAGGTGATGGAGATCGCTTTTCATAGGTTCCCTTTTTCCGAACTGGGATTGGGGCCAGCTGTGCTCGGTGTTGAATCCCTTCTGGTATGCATCACCTGATCCTGTGGGATTGTTTATTGTTCTTCCTGTGTAGAAACACTCTACTTTTCCCTCTATGTTGTCCAGTTCAGTGAACATCACATCCCTTGCTCCGGAGCTGTATCCGAGAGGTTTCCCGCCTTTTATTTCGTTGTAAAGGGCATAGGCAAGGTCGTCATCCCTCAGATTTTCGTACTCTTTGTAGAGGTTTGAGGTGCTGCCTCCGGAATTTTTAAGAGTGAACGTAATAATGTAATTTCCTTCGCCTACAGGAGTGTTTCCGTCAAGTACCAGGCTCCACTTTCCGGCAGTAAGAGTTTTCTTTATCTCGGCATATCCGTTTGATGTGACGTTTCCGGTGGCACAGGCAACTTCGCTTTCGTTTTTATCGAGAATGTAGATAACTGGATCGAAATCCCCGGCGATTGAAACGATAACCTCAGTTTCTCCGGAGAGAGAAAACTCGTAAACCACATCCCGAACCATGTCGGAGCTGCTGCCGCAGCTTCCGGAGTAGTCGTCGATAAGTGTTGCAGATGAGATTGTACCATCGTATGTTGCCGAATTGTCTTCAAAAGCAACGGAGTACGGGTTGTCCATGGAGTCCCCTGCAATCCTGCATGTTCCGTTAACATTCGATGTTCCCGATATGCATCGGTGCTCGCACTCCTCAGCGGTGGACCATCTGTTCCCGATCCATGTTACCGTTACATCTTTTTCAAATGTTTCGGTATTTGCAGGTTGAATTGTACTGCGACACGGAACAGATTTGGTGTTTGAGATGCATGTTGAATTGTCTTCTGTGTGGAAAGCAGTATCACATTCCCAATCGCATTCACCGGGCTTACTCCATGCTGAACCTTCCCAGAATACAGATACGTTTTTAACTATGTCATGGGAGTTTGAAGGCTTGTCTGTGTTTTCGGTGCAGGGTATCTGCTTTTCTGAAATACACTCTCCCTTTTCTTCGACGTATCCTTCTTCGCAGCTGCAGACATAGGAGTCCCCGGAATCGGTGCATACTGTTTTGTGCATTTCGTTACAGGGATTGTCTTTACATGAAACTTTGGATGCAGTGTCATCGTCGTTGGAATCGGTGTCCTGTTTTTCTGAATCTAAATCTCCGGTAGAATCCTTATCGCTGTCATCTTCATGCTGTATGTCGTCATCTGATTCAGCCGATCCGGACTCGTTGTCTTCATCGGCTTTGACAGATGTGTCGGATTCGGATTTCGAGTCGTCAGAGTCGCTATCTATTTTCATATCCTCATCGGCTGTACTTTTTTCATCGGAGGTTTCCGATGTGTCGGAATCTACAGGGTTGTTTTCCATATCTGTAGTACTATCGCTCTTGTTGAGCAGATCCTGCGCTGCGTGAAAATCGCCGCAGCTGAGAATGAAAAAGGATAGAGATACGAGTAGTGCTGTTGACAAATTCTTCAAGATTTTCCTCCCACGAAAATTGAAACAATGATCAGAGTCCCCCGAGACTTGCCATATCATAGAATCGCTATAACCTAAATCAAGTAATTGAACATTTTTGATTGTGTTTGTCTGTTAATGGCCTGAAAACAGAGGGTATCCAGTGTTATGTCTTTCGTAAGTTGTTTAGTTTTCCGGCGACTGCTTTTTATCTTTCCTTCATGAAGATTATTTCGACTTTTTTGAATAGCGTTTCAAAGAGTAGGGTTTGAGGTTTTTAAACATGTCGATGAATGCTTGAATTAGGAGAGTTAAGAGAGTGTGCGTGGGATGAAATATGAAACTAGGCTCTCCGAAGTGCAGTTTTCAAGCTCCCAGCGGAAAATTGTCATGAAGAGCGCGGCAATTGCTTTGGTTGCAATGCAAAGCTCTATTTGTTTTTACCTCGATATTTCTGTTTTACCACCTCTTATGTCTTGAAACATTTCATGCAGGGTTCTTTCGGAAACCGATTTTTTTTGTGCCTCCCATCCTGGATTTTTTTGTAATCATTGGAAATATCGGCTAATTGTCTCCAGCAGTGCGCACTGAGTCGCTGTTGATTACAGGTGGATTAGTTGTTTTGGAGAGGATTCTTTAAAATATGAGATTTTCGGAACGGTTCTCATTTTCTTATTGCAATTATCTGTACCTCCATTGGTTTAAGACGGACTTTAATAGCAACTCTGCCACCAATATAGTTGGGGTTGTTGGGTTCTTGATGTGTATGGACATTGCTCCATAGTACTCCTACGTTCCCATTCTCCGGTGTGAGAAATCGATCGACATTTACAAAAAGTTCTTCGCTCTTAATAGTATTGGTATTTGCTACCACTACGATTTCTCGGCTGTTCAGAATTCGTGAGTAACAGAGTACTCCTGACGGATACTCAGAATAACCGAAATTGAATCCGTCTCCTGATAGTTCACGAAAATATTGACGCCCGAATTTAAGGGCAGGCTCTCTATGACGCAATTCTGAAAGATCTTTTATTGTATTGTAAATCTGATGATTCTGGTTAAAGCAACCGGAAATACCCCACATGGCTTGACGAACTGCTTCAGGTCTCCCTCCCCTGCCGGCAAGGCCCATTTCAGTGCCATAATATACACATGGAATACCCTGCAATGTGAATAAGCATGCAAGGGCCAGGGTCGTCTGTTGAGGCATCGGGCTGTAGTGGAAACGTTCCTTAAGATCGTGGTTGTCTAGAAATTCTATAAAATATTTTCCAGCCTCGGCATGTGAACTAACAATATTCTGATGGGCAAATTTCCTTTTTTTAAACCACTTTGCGAGAATAACAGGCGCACTTCTTCCCTTTACAATATCTACCAGCCTACGACGAACAGGAAAATCAATGGCTGCATCAACACCTATCAGATCGTCCCTATCTCGACTGTTATCGCGGCCAACAAACGAGGCAATTTGCTCATCATTATTATCATCCCAAACCTCTCCGAATGTAAAAAAATTGTGCTTTCCAATAGAGTGGGCATACTCCCGAATTGAATTTCCAAATATTCTTGAAAAATTTCGGTCAACATACATCAGCGTATCAATTCTGTATCCGTCGACATCATACTCTGCAATGAGGTATTGATATGCCTTTATAAGGATATCTCTCACAGGAAAAGTTCCATCCGAGGGATCGTAATAGTCGGTTACTAACTCTTTCAATCCACCGGGAAAATCTCCGTATTTAATATTCGGTTCTTTAAAGGTTCCCCGCCGCCTGAAGAAGTCATTTCTCCTAAGTTCCCGAGGCCAAGGACCGGCAGAGTCTTCAACGTTCGTGCAATCAGACCAGCTGTCTACTGCCTCGCCGTTTTCATCACGCCAGTTTATAGGGTAGGGATGCTCACGCCAAGGCTTATCCGCTTCACCGCCATCGTAGGCAAAAAGATCCCCCATATGATTGAGCACTATGTCGAATATCACATATATACCGTTTGCATGCATTTCATCCACAAGACTCTTTAATTCGTTTTTGGCAATTGAGGGATCTCTTTTGGCGGCATCAGGATTGGAGCAGTATCTGGGTTCGACTCCTATAAGATCCTCTATCGCATAACCTCCGAAAAAGTTTTGAAACCATTGCGGATTCATTTGAATTGGAGACAACCATACTGCCCCAACCCCCATTTCTTTAAGGTATGGTATTTTTTCTCGTATTCCGGCAAAATTACCTCCCTGATACTTATCTTCAGGATAGTTTCCCACTGGTGCATTTTCAGGGTTGTTAAACCTGTCAACCAGTAGGAAATATATCCACACATCTCTCCAATCGATCGGAGAGGGAAATGGCTTGCGAATTTGCAGGTTCCCTACATCAACTAGATATTCTGAAACGTTTAAAGCATTTTTTACTTCATCTGAATAAATCGAAGAACTCATCTTTATCTCCTTTTCAACACAGTCGTGCCCCTATACTTGAACAGTGACCCGACCTTAAGCTTTTACTTCAAATCAACCAAGTAACTTCGTAAGATACTTCAATTGAATTTCAGGGTTAGGTAACTGGCATCGCTGGGTATTCCTATTTTTGTGCTGTCCTCTGCCGGTTCAATATCCAGGGGATCACTTCTCAAAACCATTCGGAATACAACGGGAACATGATCGGAAACCGTTTTTGCAAAATCGGCTGCCGAAATATCGAGTCTTACAATAACCGCATCGTCTCCTGATACAGGCTCAATGGCTACATCCCTGCTGACAATTATATGATCGATGAGGGATCTATGCCGACTGCCAACGTAGGATATGGCACTATTCACGGAATCATCCGCCGTCATGGCAAAGAGATCCGGAGAATCTTTCAAAGGATTCAGAATATCGTTATTGAGCCGTTCATTGAAATCTCCTCCAAGAACAATCGACAACCCCTCGGTATCCCTTATTTCCTCAATTATTTCGGCCAGTATTTTGGAGGCCAAGCGTCGTCTGGCTCTGCTCTGGGCGTCGCCGAAGGCCTTGAGGTGGACAACAATCATCATGAATTTTACATCATTTTCCGAAGCTTCATCCCGTATCGTACACTCTGCAAAGAGAGGCCATCTGGGAAAAGCGGTTTTTCCCGTTTGAGTTCTTGAATTCAGCTTGTCCCTGAACTTTTCGGCAATATCCCCCCTGTCATTTACCGAGGTTGTATCTGTATCGTAGAGGATGGCAATATCCTGCCGCCCGTTTGTATCGAAAAGCACATAATCCATGCTGTCTCCCCGTTTTGCCAAGGCCGATTTCAATCTCTCCAAAGCCCCAGATTCCACTTCGGTAAGCCCCAGTACATCCATGGAGAGACGTGATATGACTTCGGCAACATCTTCTACTCGCTTATTCTTGATACTGTTGTTAAAGTGCTCGATATTCCAGAACCCCACGTCTCCGAAATCCTCGACTCCCTTAAAGTCCGGTTTCTCAATTTCAATATGCCTCGAATCCTCCACACCGTAGATGTCGAAAAAACCGAGATAGGGAGATGAATCTGTGATTGAGCAGATGAGTTCGACCATTTCATCGCTGAAGTAAGCCTCATCCCTGTAGAGTCGTAGTAGATAGGCGACAATTGCGGAAATGCGGATTCCCTCGTTAGTCACCTCTCTACCGTCCTGTACAAAACCGGCATGGTGGAGAGCTACAAGTTCCCACTGGTTGTTAAAAACGGGGGATCCGGAAGAACCGGGTTCAGTATCGGTTTTATAGTGAATCACCCTGTCCATTATCGCTGTAACTTTGTTCTCCTGGAGGGCAACCTCTTTCTTTCTACCCCTTGGATGCTGGATTATGTTGACCCTCTCAGGGGTTGAGACCGTGGCCGGATTCCTTAGAAGAGGTATCGGCCGGATTTTCTCTGTTTTTTCCCTGTCGCATGCCACAATTGCAAAATCCAATCCCTCATCAGCCAGAAAAAAGCGATCAGGTTCAAGAGCAACTCGATTGAGATTTTCTCCTTCCTCATAACCGAACTCAAGAACGCTCTGCTCGGCATTATCTCTGGATGAGAGAACATGGTGATTTGTCATGACAAGTCCCGGAGCAACAAGGAATCCGGTGCCGTAACCGCTTATGATGTCATTGTCTCTGATAACAACACGGCAAACGGCATCTGCACACAAGGCCCCGTCATTCAGGAATTTGGCAGGAAGAAAATTGGCAGTACCGCTGATTTTCTCAAAAAAGCAATCAATTTCTTTCTCCTTCTTTGCTCGCTCCTTCACATCCCGCAGTAATTCCAGCTTCTTTTCTAAAAGTTGACGTGCTCTCCTGCTTACCAGTCGATTTAAGCTATCACCCTTTACAGACTTTGTGGATTTGAGGAACATCTCCTTTCCCGGACAACGTTCAGCCTTTTTTACATTCATGGCAACCCCTCAACAATTATTGTTAAAAATCCCCGTCCATCAGACAGATAACTGTTCATTACTCAAACTGTAAAAACGCATATTGTGGACATCCGGAGTATCTGATCTTTTTATGCCATACTCCTTTCGATGAACTTAACACACCAAAAGCCCCATCTCAATAGATTTGATAGCCGTTAATTAACAACTTGTTGTATGGATTAAATGTTTTTTGTAGGGTGGTTTACCTCTACCTAATTTTTAAACCTTGATTATTTAATACACTGTTTTTATATGAGTTGAATGAGTGAATAAATAATATTTCAAGCTAGCTTTCATTAATTCGTAATTCTAGTTATCAACTGCAAAGACCGTTTTTAATTAGCAAGTTTCTCCAAAAATATCGATAGTTCAAAAGATAGTGAAGCAGTAGCAGCAAAGGAAACAGACTGAAGTAGTGTTTGTGATAACTGTAAAAAATAGAATGTAAGGTGTGCTTATCGAATTTGGTCAGAATTAGCTGTTGTTGAAAAAAGAAATAATTGAACGGGGTCAAGATAAGAGATTCTTGACGTTTGATGTTGTATGTTGATCGGTTATTGATATCCGGATTGAAGCCCCTGTTTATAACTGCTTAATAGATCCTTTTTTTCTGCAGGCTGCCCTAAAAAGGAAAAAAGGTTAGAGAAAACTCCAGATAGGGAGTTAAGTCGCGAATCAAAGTTGGAAAGGTAACTCATCACTGTCTGCATGGATCTTTCTACACTTTTTCTCAAACATATTCATCTCCTCATCATTAAGCGGCTGGGTGTCATAGATGTGCCGGTAGTGGAGGGAGAGCATCTCTTCCATCTCTTCTGTAAGGATTGGTGGAAGATCTTCCTGTGAATCTTTCCTTATCTTGTCTATCCTTGCGATCCAGCGAGCTGGTGTTTCTCCCTGTTCTTTTTCGAATCCTTTTGAAATGAGGAGTTTTTCGATTTTGTCGAATGGGGAACTCTTTCTTTTTATTTCGAATGTTTCGACAGGAGATTCGGACGGCTTTCGTCTTTTCCTCCTGTAGATTCTTGCTGTGAGAAAGAGTGTAAGGATGGCTGCTGCAATGAAGAGGTAGTTGTTGTAATCGGTTCTTTTCTGTTGCCTGAATAGGGCGTAGCGAAGGCGGAGAAAGGAGAAGAGATCACGGATCGGTTCGAATATCGATGCTTCGTTACGGTCCTCGTCAAGCCACACGCCGGGTGTCGTGTCGATCACTTTCCACTTTCCGTCAACCCAGGCGATTGCCCAGGCGTGACCGTCCCTTTCCCTTACTACATAATTTTCTTCAATCGGGCTGTACTCGTGGACTCCGAATCCGGTTACGTATCTTGCCGGAATTCCAATGGTTCGGAGTAGGAGTACGGTCGCTGTCGCGTAGTATTCGCAATGGCCGGCCTTCCTTCCCAGAAGAAAGTTTTCGAGAGGAGATCGGTACATTCCGCGACCTTCGGTGTTAAGGGTGTACTTGAAATCCTTCTTGAAGAAATTTTCAACGGCCAGAAACTTCTCCACATCCATTTTTAATCCTTCGGGAAGAAGTTTTTTTACCTTTTCAAATGTCTCTTTTTCTTCTTCGGGCACTTTGAGATCTCTTTCTGCGGGAGGTGAAGAGTAATCCCTGTCGGCATAATGAAGTTTGTAGTTTATAAGTTCCGGTCCTTCGGAAATCCTGAAATTTTCACCGCCGTCGCTTTCGATACTCAAAATATTCAATTCGTCGGCCCTGAAGGAACCCCTCATGTATGGTAAAATTCCTTTTCTTTCAGGAAGTTCTGCGAAAATTTGAACGGTTCTGAAATTCTGTTCATCAGGATGGAGCTGCCAGCTCATTTCTTCTGAGGGGAAGATGTTTCTCTTGTCCCTTCTCCTGTTGTACCATGATGTTCCGGCAAGGGTGTCGTATACTCCGTCCCTTATGCGAATCAGTCCGCCGAAGGGTCTTTTTACATGGAGAACTATTTTTCCCGAAAGTTTTAGTGTTCCCAAATCTCCTATCGCCGTAAAACTCTTGAACGGGTCGCTGGAGTAACGCTGCATATAGAGTCGGTACATCTCCATCATGTAGTCCCGGACTCCTTCGTGGGCGCCTCTCATCGCCAGTTTGCCGCCGAATCCCAGCGATCCGGTGATGAGGATTAGGAAGATGAATGAAGCGAGTCTGTAGCGGTTAGATCTGTTGGCGAATAAAAGAGCTCCCAGGATGATGAATGTGCCCGGAATAAAAAGGGATTCGTCCTGATTGCCGACTGCGGCCGAAAACAGTGTCAGCCCGATGTAGGGGAGGCGGATGTCCATAGGTTTATGGGTGTAGCTTTTTTTTGAAAACCCGAATCCTGTGCCGATTATCACCTTGTCCGACGTGCTGAAAAGCTGGGCAGAGAGGAGAAGGAAAAAGGAAATCGGCAGGTAGCGGGCAAAGGCGAGGAGCATTTCACGGGTTTCGAAATTGAGATAGCTGTAGAGAAGGGTGATTATGACAAAGAATGACGATATGTCGGAGATTCTGATGAACTCCTTTGCTCCCAGCTCGAACCGGCTTTTCAAAATCATGCGGGCTTCGACAATAGATGCCATCGGAATTGCGATAGTCGAAAGATCGCAGCAGAGTCCCCAGAAAATTATGGAAGCTCCGATAAGAAGAGGCGGAATTTTCATATTTTTCCAACCTCCTTTTCAATATTTTCGGAATTGAGAATTGTGATTTCGGGCATTTTGAGAAGCTTCATCCTCTCTTCGGCCGCTTCGGGGTCTTCACTCACAAGAAAAACTCTGTGGGGAATTCGGGCCGATTCGAGAAGGGAAATTATCTTTTTTCTCTCCTCATCGATTTTCAGCAGGATGAGGAGGGCGCCGCTCATTGTGGGAACGCATTTTTTTACGGAGTTCTTAAGGATCTCGACGGAGTTCGTTCCGGATGTGCCTATCGAGGCGAGTTCCTCCAGAAGATGGTCAACACTGTCTACTCCTCTGCCGACGGTGAGGGCGCAGGGGGTTTTTGTGACGGTTATGAGCTCCTTCAGATCGTCCCCTCCTTCGAGGGCGTGAAGAAACGATGCGGCAAGTGATACGGCCGCCTCGAAAACGGGAGTGGTGAATTGATCGATACAGGAATCGAGAATTACCGTTCTTCTCGAAAAGAACTCCTCGTAGAACTCCTTGACCATCAAAGTGCCGGTTCTGGCGAATGATTTCCAATGGATATGTTTCAATGGATCGCCGGGGCGATATTCCCGAACGCTTACGAACTCCTCAGCATTTCCCACTTTTGAAGCCTGTGAAACTCCTCCCGGGTGGAATTTTCGGGATCCCGGAAGCATCGGAGTTTCCAGCGGAAATATTTTCGGGAGGACGAGGATCGATGAGTGTTCAATAATTTCGATTCCCTTCTTTGTCAGTCCGAAGGGGCATGTGTGGTGAACTCTTACCCCTTTGAGATCGACAACTCCGCGCCGTTGCGGAATCAATTCCACGGAAACCTGTTTTGACCGGCCGGGGGCGATTTCGGGAAGTTCGGTTGTCGGCAGTTTTGCGCCGCTTTTTAAGTCAATCAGCCATTTCCACCTGTAAAATCCCATGGTTCTGTCGAAAATGTTTCTCTTCTCTTCCCCGGGTTCTTTTGTGGAGAGAAATTCACGAAGTGAGGGAATGGCATTTCCCGGAATTTCACGTAGGTACAATCCCCGTTCCGCTTTCTTTCCGTTGTTTTTTATCCTTATGGAATAACGAACCTTTTCTCCCACCATTGCGTAGCGGGATATTTCCCTTTTGACTGAGAGATCGGGTCTGAATTTCAATGTCGAGACTATTGAAACGACAAGCATCGAGAGAGTGGTTGTGAAGAGGATGTAGATTGTTGTCCTCATGGTGTTGAGGCCGAAAACAAAGGTGAAGAGAAGAAAAATTAGAAGAAGGATGCCCGTCTGGGTGTACCGGTTGAAAAATGCCGACTCCCATTTTCTGAATTTTACATATCTCGGGTAAAATCTTTCTTTAACATTCACGTCGGAACCTTCACATTTTTTAGGATCTCATGAACGGTGCCTTCGGTAGTAATTCCGGAGAAGCGTGCCTGTGGTTCGAGAAGAAGGCGGTGGGAGAGAACGGGAACTGCGGCTGTCTGGACATCTTCCGGTGTTACGAAATCACGTCCCGCGTAGAGCGCAAGAGCTTGGGATACTCGAAGAAGGGAGATGGAGGCTCTCGGGCTCGCTCCCATTTTTACACCTTCGGTTTCCCTCGTTTTCGCAGTAAGATCGACCATGTAGAATTTGAGCGAGTCTGAAACCCTGACAGACCTTGCTGCATGTCGTGTTGAAATAACCTCCGTGATATCGGCAATCTGTGAAATTCTGTCCACGGGATGCGTTTCCATCTGGTCGGAGAGAATCGCCGCCTCCTCCTCCCTGGAGACGTAACCCAGCTTCAGTTGGACGCTGAATCGATCCATCTGGGACTCGGGAAGAGGATAGGTTCCGCGACTTTCTATGGGATTCTGGGTGGCGATTACAAAAAAGAGCTCCTCCAGAGTGTAGGGTGCCCCGTCGATCGTCACCTGACCTTCAGCCATCGATTCGAGAAGAGCCGATTGAGTCCTCGGACTTGCCCTGTTTATCTCATCCGCAAGCAGAATGTTTGTGAAGACGGGACCGCGGTGCAGTTTGAATGAGTGGTTGTCCTGATCGTAAATATTCACACCCACGATATCAGTCGGAAGTAGATCGGGTGTGAACTGGACACGGGTGAAATCACTGTTTATGGAACGGGCCAGAGCTTTTGCCAGAGTGGTCTTTCCGGTTCCCGGAACATCCTCGAGAAGGACGTGGCCGCCGGAAAAGAATGCTGCCAGCAGAACGACGAGGGCCTCATCCTTGCCCCGGATGACAGTTTTTACATTATTGTAAACATTTTTAAAGATATCCTGTGCTTTTTTCATGTTTTTCTCCAAACAGGTTCGAAGGATTATAACACGGATGAGGGAAAAGTCGAAAAGTTGAATGTTCCGAATTTTGGGTCTTCTCCAGGATTTGTGGATGAAATGCTAGGTTTAAGTTTAAAAAAAAATGCTCGTTAAGCTAGTTTTTCAATTCTTCCCAATCCCATCCAGGGAAAAGACTTTGAATAAAAATCGAACCCAGTCCAACGAAGCATCCAGAGTACAGGATTCTTTTTAATCTAAATAAATAGGCAACAAGACAACTAAATTATGACCCACAAATTATGGAGATGAGGCCGAATTTTTAACTTCTAAACTTTTCGACTCTTAAACTTGAGATAAAGATTTGATGAAGAGTGGTAAAGCCAAGTCGGTACTTTTCGACTTATAAACTTTCCCACTCTTCAACTGGTATTTACTTGATTCCTTTGGCGATTTCAACGAGAAGTGCGGAGGCCATAGCCATGTTTTCAACGGAAACCCACTCCTTCTGTGAGTGGAAGTTTACGCCGCCGGCGAAGAGGTTGGGGCAGGGGAGTCCCATGAAGCTGAGTCTTGCACCGTCTGTTCCGCCGCGGATAGGTTCGATAGCGACTTCGGCATCGAGTCTTCCGAGTGCTTCCTTCACATAGTCGACTACTGTCATGTTGTCCTTCATAACCTCGTACATGTTGAGGTAGCTCTCCTTGATCTCCACATCGATCTCGAGTTTCGGCTCCTCCTTACGGATTGCTTCGGCAATGTCGTTGATGATTTTTCTATGCTTATCAATATCTTCTGCACAGAAACTTCTTAGAATCATCTGGATCGTGGTACAGTCGGCACCGCCCTTGATATCGACAGGATGGATGAAATCTTCCCTCTTTTCGGTTTTTTCCGGAGAGAGATCCTTCGGAAGCATGTCAATGAACTTCGCAGCGTAGCGAAGTGCGTTGACCATTTTATCCTTTGCGTAACCCGGGTGGATGTTGACACCCTTGATTGCAACCTTGCATCCGTATGCCGTGAAGTTTTCGTAGTTGACTTCACATGGGAATCCGCCGTCGACGGTGTAGGCGAAATCCGCATCGACCTTGTCGAGATTGATCTTGTCGACACCCTTTCCGATCTCCTCGTCAGGAGTGAAGCATATGCGAAGGTTGGGGTGTTTGATTTCCGGATTCTTCTTGATGTACTGGAGCATCGCCATGATGGCAGCGATGCCGGCCTTATCGTCGGCACCGAGAAGTGTCGATCCGTCGGATGTGACTATTGTGTCGCCGATGCACTCCTTGAGCTGGTGGCTGTCCTCCTCCGTAATAGTGATTCCCGCAGGAAGGGCAATGTCGCCGCCCTGGTAGTTCTCGTGAACGATCGGTTTTACACCTTCGCCCGGACAATCTGTGGCAACATCCATATGAGCAATGAAGCCCACCTTTTTGTCGGATCCGTTGTTTTCGTCCATATGAGCGTAAACGTAACCGTTCTCATCCATCTCTACGTTCTTGAGACCCAGCTCCTTAAGTTCCTTAACGAGAATTTCGCCAAGATCCTTCTCCTTCATTGAGCTTGGAAATGTTTCACTTTCGGGGTCTGCCTGGGTGTCGACTTTCACATAGCGCAGAAAATCGTCCAATATTGTGGTATTGTTTACTATTTCGGAAATAAGAGCGTGTCTTTTCATCACTTTCTCCTTTAGATGGTTAAAAAACAGTTTAAAACAATGTGAGATTAACAGAAATTAGAAAAAGGGTCAATTTTTGATTTCGATGATCAGGTTGTGATGGGAATGAAAATTATAGGAATCGGATGCAGTTTAAGTATCTAAACAGCTGGTAAGATGATCTGTTGATGAAAAAACAGGGGATCAGCTTTTTTCCGATTCGACGGTTGTTTCTCCGTCGTGGAAAATTATTGTGAATGGATCATCTTTTTTGAAATTTGTTTTTCTTTTTACCAGATGCCCGTCCTGACGGATCATGGTGTAGCCTCTTTCCAGGGGAAGGTGAGGATCAAGAGCTTTGAGTTCTGTTTCAAGAAGGGAGAACTTTTCCCTTTCCGAGGCGAGACGGCGTTCAATGATTCTCGTCATCTCCGATTCAAGTCTGTAGAGTTTATGATTCCACTCCCTGATTTTTTCCCTGGGACTTTTCAGGGATGCAACGGCAAGATCAAGCCGCCGATAGATATCCCTGATCTTTCCGGTGACGTCATCGCCCATTCCTGTAACAAGTCCGAGAATGTACTCATTGATTTCCCTGGCTTCTCTTGTCACCAACTGCGCCGCCGCGGATGGTGTCGCGACAGTATAGCTTGCTGCAAGATCGAGAATGGTTCTATCCGTTTCGTGGCCGACGGCCGCGACAATAGGTTTTTTCGATGAGACGACCACTCTCGCCAGCTCTTCGCTGTTGAATGCCGCGAGATCCTCCTTCGAGCCTCCGCCTCTCCCGACGATAATGGCGTCGATGGAGCTGATTTCAGATAGGGCTTCGACTCCCCTGACAATTGTCTGCGCAGCACCTTCACCCTGCACAAGGGCTGGATAGAGTGTGATTTTCAGCGATGGAAATCGCTCTCTCGCCACCCGTATGATGTCGTGGACGGCTGCGCCTCCCTTTGCGGTGACAACTCCCACATGTTCGCAGATTGCAGGGAGAGATTTTTTGTATCTTTCTTCAAAGAGTCCCTCTTTCTGCAGCTTTTCCTTGAGCATTTTCAGTTTCAGGGCGGCTTCGCCCTCTCCGAAAGGCATGATGACGCTTACGACGATGGAGAGATCTGATCGCGGTTCGTAAAGTGAAACTCTTCCCCAGACAATGAACTGCTGACCTTCCTTGAGCTCGTAGGCGAGTCTCGACTTCTGGTTTTTGAAAAGCGCGCATCGGATCTGGGCATCACGATCCTTCAATGTGAAGTAGGTGTGCCCGGAGTATGAGGTTGATATGTTTGAAACTTCACCGAGAACTGCAACGAATGAGAATTGAGATTCGATTACATTTTTTAGTTCTTTTACAAGTTTTCCTACAGGTATAAAATCGTTCATCGCATCTTCTGTTTTGCTACGTTTCTGAGAGTGGACGGAATACTTTTGCTTTTTGCCACCTTTCTAAGATCGGGAAGACGGAGCACGGAGAGAAAGCGCATTGCCACACGAAGCGGTGTCTTGGGGTTCAGGACAAGACTGAGTTTTGTCTGGTAACCCTTCGTCAGCTCCTTGCTGTTGGCTATGTGGGCTATGACCTCCTCTGAAACCGAGGTGGAGCCGGCAAGGGCCGTGAGCTCGTTTTCGGTTACTCTCGGATTGGAAAGAACAGCCATTGCTACCTGTTTTCTCGGATCCTTTATCAGGATTTTTCGGACTTCCTGATTACCCATGAGGGCTGCCTTGACCTTTTGAGCCATGGACATATTTCTTATGATTTCGGTGATGTTTTTTTTCTCTTCCTGAATTTCCTCAGGATCGAGCCCTTCGAAAGGCTCCTCGGCGATCATGAAATCCGGAAGATCGAGCTCCACTTCTTCCTCAAATGAGATCTCCTCCTCTTCCCGAATTTCCTTCGCTACGGGAATTTCTACGTAGCCCAGCTGTTCGATGTAGGCTGTTTTGAGGGAGGACGAAAATCCTTCGAGAAATTTTGTGATTTCAGCTGAAACGGAATTGGAAAGAGTGACGAAATCGCGGTTGTGTATCAGTTCCCGCCAGAGAGTTTCATTCTCTACAAGAAGTGAATCGGAAATCCATGCCGGATCTATGGTGCCGAAGGAAAAGAGGGCGTTGGAGAGGGCCGGATGGGGATTTTCCGAGAGAAGCTTGAGAAGAAATTTGAAGCTATTCTTTTCAGTATCGGCTGAAATTCTTCCGGCAATTTTAACCGGTTCCACAGATCGAAGTTTTTCCAGTGCCTGGCTACGGATCTCTGTTTCGTCGTCGCCTAGGAAATGGATCAGCGCATCGAGGTAGCTGTCCGCGGTCATTGGAATCAGTCTGTCGATAATGGCCTGTTTCTGAGCTTTCGTTTCAGCCTTTCTCCACATTTTAACCTCTGTTTATGTTTGCGATTAAGTTTAATCCGGTCAGTGTGAGATCGCGATCGTACTCTTCGATGTATTTCGATACCGATGTGAGTTCGCCCGCGAGTCCACCTGTTGCGACTATCCGTGGCGAGAAATCGAGCTCCTTCAGGGATTCTTCAATTACTCTGTCGATCATTCCGACAAATCCGTAGTACATTCCGCTTTTTATCCCTTCGACGGTACTCTTGCCCACCGTCTTTTCGGGTCTTTCGAGGTAAACTCTTGAAAGTTTAGCTGTTTTTGATGCCAGCGCCTCGAGGCTCATTGTGATTCCCGGCATGATCGCGCCGCCGATGTAGGCCTTGTCCGGAGAAACGATGTCGATCGTGACCGCCGTTCCGGAATCGACGACAATACAGCCTTGCGGGTATTTTTCAATTGCAGCTACGGAGTTCACTATTCTATCGGCACCCACCTCTTTGGGGTTGTCCACTGCAACGCGAACACCGGTTTTCATACCCGGTTCCACGAAGTAGGGCTCCTTTCCGAAAACCTCACACACGAAACGCTCCCAGCTGTGACGCCACATGGGAACCACCGAGCTTACGACAATCGTGGAAACTTCCTGCGGTTTGAATCCTTCATAGATGAAAAGAGGCAGGAGCCTCGATTTAATATCGTCAATCGTGTCGTTCCGCAGGGTAGCGATACGCCAGCGATGTACGATTTCACCATTTTTGAAAACACCGATAACGGTATTGGTGTTTCCCATATCCACACAAAAATTCATATCCTGCTCCCGTGTTGGAATACACATTATAACAGACGTGACCTATTTTCATAATTTTGAATCCAAAATCAAGCCGATTTCCTTCAGTTTTTCAAACTACGCACCGAAAAACAACATTTTTTTGATCTGGAGGATCAAAATACGGTTGTAAAAATGTGCTTTTTTCAATTTCCGGCACAACAATTTTGAGCTGTGGATAAATGTAAACGGAGTTGAAATCTTCAAAGGTTGCATGAATGGATTCATTCCTCCGATCTTTGCTTGGATCGTAGAGACGTAGCATGCTGCGTCTTCTTATGATGTGAAAAAGGGCGCGGATTTTCGCGCCCTTGAAAAGATTGTGCAGTACGGAAATCTATCCGAAGAAGGATGTGATCACTTTTGTCATGTAGTAGTGATCCATTACTCCGGCTGTTTCGCGAACGCTGTGCATTGCGAGCATCGGATTGCCGACGTCGACGGCTTTCATGCTGAGGTGCGCGGAGCTCATCGGTCCGATTGTGCTTCCGGAAGGCATGTCGCTTCTGTTTATCATCTTCTGGCAGGGGATATCGTGCTTTTTGCACATCTCTTCGAAAACACTGGCGCTTTCAGCTGTCGTTGCGTAGCGGTAGTTGGCGCTTATCTTGATAACGGGTCCGCCGTTGAGAACGGGTGCGTATCCTGCGTCGTGTTTGTCAGGGAAGTTGGGGTGGAATGCATGTGCTCCGTCTGCGGAAACGAGGAAAGATTTTGCGATGGCTCTGAAGATGTCGTCGCCTTTTCCGCCTTCGACTGCAACGATTCTTTCAAGAAGTCCTCTTGTGAATGTGGAGTCGGCGCCCTGGAGTGTGCGGCTTCCGATCTCCTCGTTGTCGAAGAACATTCCGATCTGTGTTGCATCGGAAGGCTTTGAATCGATGAGCGCCTGAACAACTGAGTGGCACATTGCAAGGTTGTCGATTCTTCCTATGCAGACGTACTCTTCATCACGTCCGAGAAGTGTTCCCGGCTGAACGTCGTAGAGGTAGAGATCGTACTCGCCGATGTCGGAGGGATCCACATCCAGCTGTTTCGCCATCATTCCCTTGAGTATCTCCTTCTCGTCCTCTTTTGCGGCGCCGAGGATTGCGGGGAGGTGAGTCTGCTTGTTGTATTCGAATCCCTTGTTGACTTCGCGGTTCATGTGGATTGCGAGGTTCGGAACCGTTGCCACGGGTTTCTTGAAATCGACGAGAACGCTTTTCATTTCATCACCGTTTTTGACCATTACTCGACCTGCGATTGAAAGGTCACGGTCGAGCCAGGTTCCGACTATGGGACCGCCGTAGACTTCGACCCCCACCTTGGCCATTCCCTTCTGAACGCTTTCGCTGAGAGGCTTTACCTTGAGGGCCGGGCTGTCTGTGTGTGCTCCGGCGATACGGAATCCGCTCTCCCACGGAGCCTTCTTTCCCATCCTGAATGCGGCGATGGCGGAGTTGTTGCGCTCGATGAAGTAGCCTTCGCCTTCGGTAAGGCTCCAGCTTTCATCCTCCTTGAGTTCCTTGAATCCCGCCTTTTTCAGTCTCTCCTTGAGTACGGCACTGGCGTGAAAGGCGGTTGGTGAATTGTCTATAAAAGAAATTAGATCCTTAGCAAGAGTTTTTGCAGCTTTTTTCATTTTTTCCTCCGAAGGAATGATTAAATCCAAAAGATATTATAAAAATTACACATTATTTGCAAGGAAAGTTGGAATTCGGATAAAGATGTCCTTTTTTGCTCGAAACCCCTTGACAGGAATCGTTTTTAAGGTAAAATAGGATAAGAGAGTCCGAATTCTTTAATTGCTTTGAACGGAGGCGAGAATGGCAAAAAGGCAGATCATCGAAATAGACGAAAAAAAGTGCAACGGCTGCGGGCTGTGCGTTCCCGGATGCGCAGAGGGAGCCCTTCAGATTGTGGATGGAAAGGCGAGGCTCATAAGCGACCTCTTCTGCGACGGGCTCGGCGCATGCATCGGGACCTGCCCTCAGGGTGCGATCGAGGTGATCGAGCGTGAAGCAGAAGATTACGACGAGGTGAAGGTTCTTGACGAGCGGATCATTCCGGCCGGTGAGAACACAATAAGAATTCATCTTGAACATCTCGCCGACCACGGAGCTGACGACTATCTCCGGACGGCCCTTGAACATCTTAAGAAAAGAGGAATAGAGGTGGATTACATGAAAAAGGAAAAGACACACCACGCCGGTTGTCCCGGAAAGCAGGCGATGACAATCGAAAGAAGTGCGAAAAAGAGTGCGGATGATGTGACCATGGAGTCCAAGCTCACAAACTGGCCGGTTCAGCTTGATCTCATCAGCCCTCACTCTCCATATCTCAAGAATGCGGACATCGTGATTCTTGCCGACTGCGTCGCATATGCATACGCAAATACACACCGCGATTTCATCGACGGAAGGGTAGTCCTCATCGGCTGTCCCAAGCTGGATGACGGCGAGGCCTACGTAGAAAAGATCAGCTCCATCGTCAAGACTGCCGATCCCGCATCCATAAAAGTTGTCCGGATGGAAGTTCCCTGCTGCGGCGGAATGGTTGAAATCGTGAAGCAGGCCATAATCAGGGCCGGAAAGGTTATTCCTTTCGAAGTTGCGGTTATCGGAATCAACGGTGAGAGAAAGTAATAATAATTAAAGTGTAAAGGAATCATAATTTAGGAGGCGTTCATGTTTTGTTTTCAGTGTCAGGAAGCGGCCAACTGCACAGGCTGCACAAAAAGAGGAGTCTGCGGAAAGAGTGGTGAAGTTTCAAATCTTCAGGACGGGCTCGTACACATTTTAAAACGAATTTCCGTTAAACTTGCAGGAAAGAGTGTTTCAGCCGAACAGGGAAGCTACATTGCGGATGCTCTTTTTGCAACACTCACCAACACAAACTTCGACGAATCACGTATTTCCTCCTACATCCGCAGGGGATGTGTGATGGCGGCAGAGCTCGGCGAGACGGATATTTCGGATCCAATACTCTTCACGGGAAAATCAATATCCGGAGGATTCAGTGAAGTACCTGAAAATCTTGAAGATGTTCGTTCTCTCAGGGAACTCATCACATTCGGAGTAAAGGGAATGGCTGCATACTACCACCACGCCCTCGTACTCGGAAAGAGGGACGAAGTTATCGAAAACTTCATGGTGGAGGCCCTCGCCGCGACTCTGACGGAAGAAGCAGCCGATAAACTTGTTGCAATGATTATGAAAACCGGAGAAATTGCGGTTCGTGCCCTCGCCCACCTCGACGAGGCCAACACATCCAAGTACGGACATCCCGAAATCACATCAATTCCCATATCCGTATCGGACAGACCGGCAATACTTGTCAGTGGACACGATCTCAACGATCTCGAACAGCTTCTCGTACAGACCGGCGGAATGGGAATCGACATCTACACACACGGCGAGATGCTTCCTGCCCACACCTATCCGTTTTTCAAGCAGTTCGACCATCTCAAGGGTAACTACGGTGGCGCATGGTACACACAGGCGGGAGAGTTCGAGAAATTCAACGGCCCGATTCTCATGACCACAAACTGCATTGTTCCCCCGAGAGAAAGTTATAAAAGCAGACTTTTTACAACAGGAACCGCAGGTTACGAGGGTTGCAGACACATCGAAATCGATGAAAACGGTCAGAAGGATTTCAGCGAAATCATCGAAATCGCAAAAAACAGCGCATCACCGGAAAAGCTTGAAGAGGGTGAAATAGTTGCCGGATTTGCAAGAAATCAGGTGATGGCGGTTGCCGACAAGGTAGTGGACGCCGTAAAAGCCGGGAAAATAAAGAGATTTGTCGTTATGGCCGGATGCGACGGAAGGCACAAAGAGAGAAGCTACTACACCGACCTTGCGGAAAATCTGCCCGAGGACACAGTAATTCTCACCGCCGGATGCGCAAAATACCGCTACAACAAGCTCAATCTCGGAGATATCGACGGAATTCCGAGAGTTCTCGACGCCGGACAGTGCAACGACAGCTACTCGCTTGCATACATCGCCCTAAAACTCAAAGAGGTGTTCGAACTTGAGGATATCAACGAGCTGCCCATCTCCTACGACATCGCATGGTACGAGCAGAAGGCTGTTACAGTACTTCTTGCGCTTCTCTATCTCGGAGTGAAGGGAATCCGCCTCGGGCCGACACTTCCCGCATTCCTTTCTCCCGGAGTCGCCAAAGTACTTGTTGAAACATTCGACATAAAGGGCATCGGAAGCGTGGAGGAGGATCTCGCAGCCATCGCCGAAGGCAAGTGAGATTGACAAAATATTAAAAGAGGATTATAAGGACTGGAACAAACCTTCGGAGGTATCATGGATCGGCTACTCAAAATATCTGAAAAGACAAACATTGTGATACACGCACTCGCATACATCGCATCACGCGAGACGGAAACCCACATCTCCGTCAAACAGATTGCCGAGGAGCTAAAAGTCTCCACGACGTATCTCGCGAAGGTTCTCCAGCCCATCGTGAAGGAGGGAATCCTCGACTCCGTACGCGGAGCAAAAGGCGGATTCCTGATGAAGAAAGATCCCGCAGCAATAAAACTCATCGATCTCGTAATCATGGTTGAAGGATCCCTTCCCGAACACCACTGCCTTTTCGGAAATCCCATCTGCGCCAAAGGACACTGCATCTTCAGCGAAATAAACAAAGATGTGGAAGAGATCCTCAAAGAGAGGCTCTCAAAAACCACACTCAAAGATCTAGTCGAAAGTTTCAAATAAACAAGATAGATTCTGATTTTTTTCAACGAAGCCATCAATAACTCATCGGCAAAACCCGTACGAGCAGCGATCTTCCGTAGAGACGTAACATGCTACGTCTCACATTGGAAAGACGGGGTGGTGTTTCCCAACCGGTGCCTTTACACACACCGTTACAATCCTGTCACCCGTTCCGGGTTCGGTTGTCGGTGTCACCGAGATTTAAATAGCTACAGAGGAAGATCTGCAAAAAAAAATTCCCCTCTTTTTAAAAGAGGGGTTGGGGGAGTTATTCTCATAAATCAATGCATTCAAAATGAAAATATTCGGTAATGCCCCGATTCTATAGCTAATTTAAATCGACGAAACGCCCTTGATCGAACCCCGTCAGGCGGTGACACAATTCCGCTCCATTTTGGTCACACAATTTTTCTAAATGGTAAAATCCTGATTCCGTTTCCAATCTCTCTTCAAAAAAAATATCTCAGCCGATTTAGCGGCTGGGACGGACAGGTTATTTCTTTCAAGGGAATTATGACGACAGAAATGGTCGCGATATTTGTTCTGTGATGAATTCAGGAGTTGATTCAGATCGAAAAAGTTTTTACAGGTCTCTGAATACGTGCCATTTTCAGGATTCGTGCGGATCTGCTTCCCCTCTTTTTAAAAGAGGGGATTGAGGGGAGTTATTGAGATCAACAAGCATTAAACCAATAAAATAAATTTCTGTTTCTCAAATTCCGATAACATCCAGATTTCAATGATAATTTAAAACTTGAATACGCGCTTGTCCGAACGCCGACGCCGTGGAAGGATTACAGCCAAAGGCATTCCAATCACCCATTTTTCACGCGAACCACGAAGTGGTGACATTCTTGTAACGCCTAGAAAAAATGAAAGATTAAAAAATTAACACGCATTCGATTGTTTCACCCGTTCCGGGTTCGGTTGTCGGTGTCACCGATATTGAAATTGCTACAGAAGAAGATCCGCAATCTGAAACTCCTCCCCTCATTGTGAGGGGAGGCAGGGAGGGGTTATTCTCTGATGCCGGTCCGCACATTGGTTTGAAATTGCACAACAATTTTAATATGTACCCAACCACAATCTCTCAAGCTCCCTTGTCCGACTAAATTTACACTTGACAGGACCGATCGGTTGAGTACGTTTGTATGTGCAAACAACGGAGGTTGATATGTCCTTTTCGTCAAAAGATGTTTTAAACGGTTGTCTCTACTTCAAGGCAAACTCCCTCGCCCGGGTTATTTCCCGCATGGCCGATGAGGAGTTCGGAAAGCTTGGAATGACGCCGTCCCACGCATTTTTACTTATGGTCGCTGTGGACGAACCGGGAATTTCCCAGAAGGAACTCGCCGGAAAACTTCATCTGGCGCAGTCGACCGTCAGCCGATTTGTCGACACGCTTGTCCTTCGTGAGTTTGTTAAAAAGAAGGCTGTCGGGAAACTGGCCCATGTCTATCCCACCGAAAAAGGGATTCAGCAGATGGGTGATATCCAGTCTGCATGGAAGGGACTTTATCGCCGCTACAGTCAAATTTTAGGGAAGGAAGAGGCAAAAGCTCTCACCTGTATGATCGACGGAGCCTGTAAAAAGCTGGAAGGGTAGGCTTTTTTTTGTCTATGATAGTTGTATGTACAAGCAACAGGTGGGTGGTTCAAAAGATCTGAAAACCAGCAGGAATACCCTTCCACTTTGATATTGAAATAGAAAAAGGAGAAATGAATTATGAAAAAATCACTCGGTTCCAACACGTTAGCCTATCCCAATCCTGTATGGTGTGTCGGAAGTTACGATAAGGAGGGAAAACCCAACGTCATGACAGTCGCCTGGGGCGGAATCTGCTGCTCCAAACCGGCCGCGGTGACAATATCGATTCGAAAAGCCACCCAGACATACGGAAATATTATGGAAAGAGGCGCATTCACCATAAGCATTCCCGCCGCAAAAAATGTTGTCGAGGCTGATTACTTTGGAATAGCCTCAGGAAACAACACCGACAAGTTCACCGACACAGGTCTCACTCCCGTCCGTTCGGAACTAGTTGACGCTCCATACGTTTCCGAATTCCCATTGATAATCGAATGCAAACTGATTCACTCCCATGAAATCGGTTTTCATACTCAGTTTATCGGAGAGATTGTGGATATTAAGGCGGATGAAGAAAATTTAAATGAAAAGGATCTTCCCCTCATGGAAAAGTTATCCCCGATTGTCTACGGACACGGACTGCGCGAATACTGGTCGATCGGTGAAAATCTCGGACGCGGATTCAGGCTGGGCAAAAAGTACAGTAAATAAGTAACGTTTTCAAGTTGGCACAGGTGTTTTAGTGCCAGCAGCCCTTGTAATAAAACATCTTGATATTACAATCAGCTGATTTCTGAATTTGTGGAGGAGAAATGATGCAGCAATTACACATAGAATTAGAAAAAGACAACCCGGCATATAAATGGGCAGAAAAGCAATCGGATTCTGTTAATGCATTTGGACATATAGGTACTCATATGGATTGCTACTCAAAAGTTCCGCAAGAAAATGAGTATGAAGTGGATGTTGTGGTCATTGATTGCAAAGAGAGTATGCCTACTGAAGAAGAAGTTGAAAAGTTGAGTTTAAATGGAAAAGCTATCTTTCTTTACACAGGTGTGATGAATAATTTCGGATATGGGACAAAAGAGTATGGTTCTGCCGACACTTTTTTATCTGAAAAAGCATTAGCTAGGATTTTGAAAGAAAAACCAAAATTTATATTGATAGATGGATGTGGGATCGGAAATCATGGAGCTCAACACATAAAATTTGATAAAAAATGTGAAGCAGTGAACTGTTTTGTGATCGAAAACATTTTCCTTAATGATTCTATCGTACATTCAATTAAAAAAGTAGCGATAAGAGTTATGAAAACAACTGATTCCACAGGCAAAAAATGTGAGGTCTATGCCATCGTGTAACAAATTTCTCATTGTAAAAACGCTGAAGAAGAAGATTTTCTGCTTTTGCTGTCTCATCTTTTGCTTTTGAGGTGCTAGGGATTTTGCATCTTGAACCCATTGCTAAGTATTGGGATGCTATTAAAGATCGAGGACCATAAAAAATAATAGTCATTATCGTAACCGCGGTTACAGTAACCCAGGTTACGATAGTTGAAATTGAACAGGGATTAGTAAAGCCATGTAGTTATGATAATTTATGGCATTCATGCAAGGATCAATGATAAAATGTACCTTCAGAGTAGATTTGAGAAGAATTTGTCTCTTATCTTTATTTGTAGAAATATAAAGAGCTTGTAAAATCAATGGATAGTGTTTGCTTTTTGCTGCATGTTTATTTTTTGCTTTGTAAGCAATCTTTCTTTGGATCTAATGATTTAGGTGGCTTTTTTATAAAATCGAATCCATAGCAGATTAACTGTCATTGGTCTGAATATTCTCCAAAAACGTTGGTGTTGATTTCAAAAAAGCTAGGAAGTTGAGTTTACCGGTTTGAATGCAAAAACATTTCCACAAATAATGGGGAAAGAGTTTATGTTTGTATTTCCAGGAGTTTATCAAATTTTTCATTAATCTATCTTTACCGGGCCGATATAGCGGGTCGCCATAACGATATTGTCTGTCCAGCGGGTCATCGTATGCGGAAAGTTCTCTGTTGTTCTGTGAAGGTTGATATGCATGGTCGTCGGTTTGAGGCTCTCGATATCCCGGTAACGAATGTTTGTCACACGCGATTGAAGAATTCCGTCGATCCAGAACCTTGCTTCACCGTCGTTTTTTCCCGGAGTGTTCAGGTACATTCCCACTTCGTAGCAGTGCCAGCCGCCGAAATCGATATAGAAAAAAGGATCGGCATATGATGAAAACCGGTAGGGTTTATCTCCCGCTGCAGGATCTGAAACTTTTATTTTGCCGAGAGCGGGAACCGCATCTTCCGGAGACGGATTGTAGCTGTAGAGGTGACCCACCCAGAGATATTTGTCATTCGCCTGCGGCTTCTCACTTGGTCCCCAACCGACGAACTGAACCTGTGCGTTGTACCAGTTTTTACCGTTGCAAGGGGTCATGATGCCGGTATCCTCTGTTTCCGATTCGGCAACAATTCCGAACCCTTTTACACCAACCCCCGCATCGATTCTGTCTTCCCCGGGATGAAAGGAGTGATCGTAATTGAAACACATTCTCACAAAGTATGTGGATCGAATCCCTTCGTGAGCCGAATCCGGAATTCTGAAGCGGGTTGTGGGGCCGTTGTCTCCTTCTGCCCAATTGCGTTCACTGCTGAATTTCCCGGTGTAACTTTTAGAATCAACTACAGATACGTTGTTTGCATAACGATCTTCTTCTGTAACGATTGTTACCGATCCGCTCTCAAAATCTTCAGCAGCCAGAACTTTCGGATGATTCTTTATCCCCACATCATTGGGATAATCTTTTGCAATTCCCCAGTTTACACCTTCGCTCAACCCGTTATCCCAATGATCGGGAACCTGGTTCTCTTCTTTACCTTGATCTGTAGTGTTCTCTTCGCTATCCGATGCGGAATTTGTGTCCGGATTTTCCTTTTTTCCAGATGCTCCGCAGGAAATCAAAATAAATGAAAGTAGAAATATTAACAATGTTTTTTTAACTTTCAATTTAGACCCCAGAAAAGTTAATAAGATGAATTTATTGTAAAACTCAATTGATTGAAGTCAATTAATATCCGTGAAATCCAGGATATTGAAAAAATTGATGAAAAATTCAAAAAGATACGATTTTTTCGCTTTTTTTAAAATCGAGGGTACAATAAATAATTGTTGAACCAATTGAATTTATTAACAAGAATTGGAGAGAAAAAATGAGAGCACTCTTTATTTTGATGCTTTTATTGGGACTGCTTTTTTCGTGCAGCGAAAGTTCGAAAAAAGAGGGGACAGAAACTGCTGAAGACGCAGTGCAAAAAAATGATGAATCTTCCGACTCCGAATCAGACACAGATACAAATCAAGATGTTAAAGAACCTGTTGACGAAGATAAAAAGAACGACAAGGATAATGGAACAGACGGAAACGATGGAAGTAATGTAGTTGATGATAGTGAAAATAGCGATGAGGAACAGGACATCGAAACCGATTCCGAGGAGACTGATAAGGATTATATCAATGATGCTGATGCTGTTAATGACAACGATGCGGATCAGGGAGTAATTCCTATGATAATCGATCATAGATCGACCGATCTCTCAAAAATTCCGGAAGCTGCCCTTGCAACAGCAAAGGCCAATCTTCATATCGCCTACCAGCACACGTCTCATGGAAGTCAGTTGATTACCGGAATGAATTCTCTGGAACGTTTCCCCGCATTCAATGGCAAGTACAGCTGGGACGACAGTGGAAATGAAGAGGGGGCACTGGATCTTGACGATGGAGGAATTCCCGGATGTGCCGATCTCAGCCAGGGTGACAGCGAGGATGGCAACGGTGACACTCCATGGGTTGTTGCAACACGTGAACTTCTCGACAATCCTGCCAACAGTCATATAAATGTTGTCATGTGGTCATGGTGCAGTATAAACAGTCACAATCCTGTAAGATACGTGAACAATATGGAAAAACTGATTGCCGAATACCCGGATGTGACTTTTGTTTTCATGACCGGTCACGCTCAGGGACAGGGTGAAAATGAGACATTCAACGAATCTTCAAAGGTAGGAAACGTCCACTACAATAACCAGTTTATAAGGAAACACTGTCGAGATAACGATAGAATTTTATTCGATTTTGCGGATATCGAAGCCTACAATCCGGATGGCGAATACTTCTGGGACAAAGCGATGCAGGATAATCTGAACTACACTGGTGGAAACTGGGCAGTTGAATGGATTGCGGCAAACGACGGCAGCGAACTGGACAAGCTCACAACAGGTGAAGGTGTTGACGGATTTGATGGAACAAGCGGCTGCGCCCACTCTTCATCACCACAGGAGGCCAATCTGAATTGTATTCTCAAAGGAAAGGCCGCCTGGTGGCTTTTTGCAAGAATTGCGGGCTGGGACGGAAAGTAGAGCTGCGGAAAAGCTATTTAGGCGAACAAACCCTTTCTTCAATCCTGATGTACATTATATTTTTTTCATCCCAGTAGTGCTTTTCGGTGCAGTTCTTTTCACCGATTTTACTCTTATTTTCAGTGTAAGTCACAGTTCTTGTAGTTCTGGAACCATTTTTATCGCTGAAGAATTCAACTCTGTAACCTGAAACTTCATATTCGGTAATTAATCAAAGGTAAACCTCCGGCTTTGCCGGAGGACTCACAAAAGTTTGACTTTTCCAGCAATAGTAAAGAACCTCCTTAAGTGAATCGCAAAAAGCACAAAAGGAGGTATCTATGAGTCAATATAGTAGTTTAAATCATACAACATACGAATGCAAATATCATGTTGTTTTCATACCAAAGTATAGAAAGAAAAGGTTGTATTCAGAATTGCGGAAACATTTAGGAGAAGTATTTCGGGATCTTGCCAAACAAAGAGAGTCTTTCATTGAAGAAGGCCATTTGATGAAAGATCATGTTCACATGCTGATATCAATCCCACCCAAGTGTACAGTGAGTAACGTGGTTGGATATATAAAAGGAAAAAGCGTAATATATATTGCAAGAAATATAATGGGCAGGAAAAGAAATTTCACGGGAGAAAGTTTTTGGGCTCGAGGTTATTTTGTATCTACCGTAGGTAGAGATGAGCAAACAATCCGAGAATACATAAAACATCAGGAAAAAGAAGATCTTCGGATAGACCAACTTACGGTGCCATACGAAGAAGAGGTGTAGCAGGAAAATAAAGGTAGCGTAACTGGTAGACCACATTTATGTGGTCCATCAAAAACAATCCGCTTTGAGCGGTTCATACATTATAAGCCTCCGGCTTTGCCGGAGGTAATTTAACTTTGTAGCCATACTTCTTGTTGTATTTGATTGTTCCTGTAACTAGACCTACGGATCTGGAGTATCCTTCCCATTTGTAGGTTTCAAATTCAGCATTTTCTTTTATCGGATCCCCTTTTCGCCGACCGGGGTTGTAAAGGTCAAAAACCTCATATTTGAAATCATCTATTACGCTTCTTACCATAAGTATCGTTAATACGATAATTGCTATCTTTGATACGAAATCAACTGATAGCACTATTTTCTTTAAGTATTTCATGTGAGAAAGATCCTCTAAATAATCATTATTTTTTTAAAATATTTAATTTTGTATATTTGATCAAATAATTATTGAAATTATATTAACATATCTGTAATGTCTGCAAAGAATTTCTATTTTAGAGGGGATGATGAAGAATATTATTATTGTCTTTCAGTTGTTTATTATTTTGATACTTGTTTTTGCTGTGTTTAGAAATGTTGATGTTGGCGATGTTGGTAAAAGTTCGCCCGAATCTACTGAAGATAAAAAGTGTGACTGCAAAAGTATTTGTGCTCGAGTCGATAATTTTCCTCTTTACACTTTTTCAGCTGGTGGAAGTTTGGAAGAAGTGAAAAAACTTCTTGAGCAAGGAGCAGACGTTGATCAGGAAAACAGTAAAGGTGCTACGGCACTTTTCGCGGCTCTTAAAGAAGGTGAGTTGGATGTAGCAAAATTTTTAATTAAACATGGAGCAGATCGAAATCACAATGACGATTTTAAAGAGACTCCCTTATTTGGTGCAATACAGGCAGATAGAGTCGAATCTGTAAAATTTATTGTTGAAAATGGTGCCTATGTTAATCACCAGAATATTTATGGGATAACACCTTTGATGTTTTCTTTACTATCGAAAGAACCAAATGTTGAAATCATTAAAATACTACTCAAACATCATAGTAACTTTGCTTTCGTGTTTAGAGATAAAATTGTTAAAAATTCAGAAGGTAAAGACACCACACTCACCGATTATATCTACGATCCGAAATCAAAATCAGTTAAAAAAACATTTAAATCAAGCTACACCTACGACTCGAAGTCTAAAACCTTAAAAAAAACCTCAGAAAAATGTGGAAGAGGTGTTTCTTCAAAGTATAACAATAAACCAATATATTTAATAGCAAAGGAAAAAAATCTGGATCTGATAGCACTTTTTCATTCTACTTTACTCACCTCTAATGAGAGTACTGTAGAGGAATCAATTCCCATGATGACTGCTGCTATAAACTCCAACCTGACTGAAGTAAAAGAGCTTCTTGCAAAAGGTGCAGATATTGAAAAAGAAAATAATAATGGTGAAACAGTTCTATTCGCTGCTCTCAGGGGGGGGAATTTAGAAATAGTTAAAATGCTGATTGAGAATGGGGCCGGAGTTAAACATAAGAATATTTATGGAATAACACCATTAATGTATTCCTTGCTTGCAATAGATCCTGATACCGAAATTATTAAACTTCTTTTAAATAGTGGGAGCAACCCAAATATAGTTTTTAAAGATAAAATTGTGGAATATAAGGGAGGTAGGGATATGATTATGATGAATTATTTTTATGATACTGAATCTCACTCTTTCACAGAGCAATTAGAAATGTACAAGGATGGGTTGCGATCAAAATACCACAACAAATCCATGTTCCAGCTCGCCGAAGAACGCGGGATCGATTTGAAGGCTTTGATGAAGAAATAGTCATCCTCTTGGACTGTCTTAAAGATCGTAAATTCTTTCAGTCCGTGTTATTACAAGATAAGGCAAAGGAATGAAAAACTTTTTCAGATTCGAATGAATTTTCTCTAGTAAATATTTTATACCGTCCTTATATCGTTCCAATCCCTCGGATATAAAAAGTTTGGCACTAAAATTGCTTCTTTTTTTGCGATGATTTATTAAAATTATAGTGTTGTTAAAAACTGACAGCGGAAAAATATGCGATTTCTACTCCCCATTTTTATTATATTTACGATTTTAAATCTTTACGGTTCCGATTTTTTTTCAAAGGAGCAGTATGTTGTTAAAAACTGGCAGATTGAAGACGGGTTGCCTCAGAATACTATTCTTTCGATAGCCCAGACTCCCGATGGTTACATCTGGTTCAGTACTTTTGAGGGCTTTGCCAGGTTTGACGGGATCAAATTTAAAATTTTTGATCCCTCCAACACCCCTTCGCTCAAGGCAAGCAAGATTGCAGCTCTCGATGTGGACAGCGACGGAAAACTGATTGTAGTGGCGGGAGCCGATCTTACTTATAAGATGGTTGACGGAAATCTCATTCCATTCGATATTTCAGGAGATTATTTGAAAAAGATTCTTGGAGGCAAGAGAAGACTATCCTCCCTCCCCGATATCTCCTATTTTAAGAAAAGAATAGATGACGAAATTTTTTCATCCCTGAGGGATATGGAGGGCAACTTCTGGTTCGGTTCCAGACATAAGGGTGTTTTCATGTTCAAAAAATCAAGAGTGAAAACTCTTTTTCCCCACCTCAATGTCAAATCGGTTTACAAAGATCGTACCGGAAAAATATGGATGGGGACAACTTACAACGGTCTTTTCACATTTGATAAAGGCGAGTTTCAGAAGGTTGAAATTGAAGACTTTGATTACAGCAGGGATATCAGGAACATTTTTCAATCAAATGACGGTACGATCTGGATCAGTTCTGGAACGTATTTCTATTCCATCAACGGTTTAAAACAGAAAAAGTACACTCTTCCGGAAAATAGAAAGACTTTCTCCTTTTGTGAATATGAAGGAAAATTCATCGTAGGAAGTTCAAGGGGTGTTTTCTACCTCGAAGATGATAAAATTGTTCCTTTTTCCTCTGATCAGGAACTTATGCAAAGTCCGGTAAATGTTCTGTACGAGGATTCTTCCGATGTTCTATGGCTTGGAACATTCAGAAACGGTCTCTTTAAAAAGAATGGTGAAGAAATTGTTCACTTTAAAGAGTCGACCGGCTTGACCGGCAACTTTATCGAAACTATTCATGAGGACTCGGAAAAACGTCTCTGGATCGGAACCAAGAAAGGAATAACTCTTTTCGATAAGGACGGGACTATACATAGAATCAAAAAAAGGGATGGACTTTTCGATAGTTCGGCTTTTTCATTTATCGAAGATAGATACGGATATTTCTGGATCGGTTGCAACAAGGGAATATACAGGGTTAAGAAGCGTGAACTGCTAGATTTTACTGCAGGAAATGTTCAAAAAATCAACTCGATTTTTCTTAATGAAAACGATGGAATGGTCTCGAGAGAGTGTAACGGTGCCACGCTGGAAAGTGCTGCACTGAGGAATGACGGTAAAATTCTTTTTTCGACACTCAAAGGAGCTGTGTTGATCGATCCGGAGGATTTTGAAAAAGGTCAGAAGCTGCCGGATATTCATATTGAATCGGTTGAGCTCGATTCGAAGAAGATTGAACTTTCCGAAGGTTTCTACATTCCTGCAGAAACCGGTAAAATTATTTTTCGTTTCACGGGTATTTCATTCAAAAACTCGGAGAGAATTAAATTTCGCTACAAATTGGAGGGTTTTGATAAAAAATGGCACGAAACATCGGAGAGAAAAAGCGAATACACCAATCTTGATCCCGGAAATTACACTTTTCTACTGACCGCTTCAAATGGTGAAGGTTTGTGGAATAAAAACACTGTTTCAATTTCTTTTATGAAGAAACCTTTTCTCCATCAGCGGCTCTCTTTCAAAATAATTACAACTCTCATAATTTTCCTCCTCGCCTACCTGATTTACAGGAGAAGGATAAGTCATCATGAGAAAAGGGAACGGAAACTCGAGGAAATTAATGAAAAGTTGAAAGCTGTGGATAAGCTGAAGGACAGGTTTGTTGCAAATACGTCACATGAACTGAGAACTCCTATTCACGGCATAATCGGTATCTCAGAAATGCTTCTCAATATGAAAAAAGGTGAGGTTAGGGAGGACGCCAGGTACCACATAAATATTGTAAGAAATTCCGCGAATAGGCTGCTCTATCTCATAAATGATATCCTCGACTTTGAAAAAATGAAGAGCAGCGAGATAAACCTGAAAATTGAGGACATAGCTCTTTCCGATTGCGTAGACACAGTTCTCTGTCAGCACGAAATTTCTATCCGTAAGAAACTACTTGATGTGAACAAATCCGTTGGAAGTGATGTTTTTGTAAGAGCTGACAGGACAAGGTTGGAGCAGATTTTCCACAACCTCATAGGAAACGCAGTGAAGTTTACCGAAAGCGGCGGTATCTTCATATCTTCCGAACAGCATGAAGATTTTATCCGGATTTCTGTTGAGGATACCGGACCCGGAATGTCGGAAAATGATTTGACACGGATTTTCAAACCGTTCGAGCAGGGAGAAGATCATCAAGAGGGAACCGGACTCGGACTCTCAATAACAAAATCTCTTGTGGAAGTTCACGGTGGTGAGATGGCTGTTGAATCAATTTTGGGAAGGGGATCTAAGTTTTCTTTCACTCTGGAAAAAACTGAAAAGCGTCTTAGAACTGAGCAAACAGCGAAAAAAGAAAATAAAGTCAGTCTGATTTTTAATCCTCCAGATACTGCAAAAGATTCATGCGACCAGTGTTACACAATTCTCTCGGTTGATGATGATCCTGTGAATCAGGAAGTTGTTCAAGGATATCTGAATGAAAGCGGATACAGGGTGAAAACTGCCGATGACGGGAAAACGGCTCTTGATTTAGTTGAAAATGAGGAACTTCCCGATATTGTGCTTCTCGATATCATGATTCCCGGAATTGACGGTTACGAAGTTTGCAGGAGGATCAGGAAAAAATATTCATCTCTGGAGCTTCCCATAATTATGGTAACGGCAAGAAAT
Organism: uncultured bacterium; assembly: GCA_942492635.1. Taxonomy (GTDB): domain Bacteria; phylum UBP6; class UBA1177; order UBA1177; family CALOFP01; genus CALOFP01. Next base: position 699,640 of record CALOFP010000001.1, on the reverse strand, counting down.
CAGACTGATGCACTCGTGGAAGGTTTTCGAAGCGGAGCAAACGACTATCTTACGAAACCTTTTTCTAAAAATGAACTGATCGCAAGAATTGATACCCATATCGGATTTTCAGAAAGAGTTAAAAACGATAAAAAGGAACTGGAGGAAAATCTGGAAGAGGCAAGAGATATTCAGCAGGAGTACAGGGAAAAATACAGGGAGAGAAGGCTTGATGATGAGATCGCCAACTCAATTATTTCGTCCCTGAAAGAGTATATGGAGAGGAGCGGAGCCTATAAAGATCCTGAAATAAGCCTTAAGAAGGTTGCCCGGAAAATTTTTGTAAAACAATCGGATCTTTCCCAGGCAATCAACGACAGGCTTCACCTGAACTTCCATCAGTTTGTTAATTCCTATAGAATTGAGGAGGTTAAGGGGAAACTCGCGAGTCTGAAATACAAGGAGAAAACAATTTTGGAGATTGCCTATGAGTCCGGTTTTACTTCAAAATCCGGTTTCAACGTAAGATTCAAGCAGATGGTGGGAATGACGCCGTCACAATTTAGAAAAAGTAAACTTTGATCTCATTGTAGAGCTTGCGAGTTTCGGAGCAGCCGCTGTCAGTGTTTCCCCATCTTTTAAAAGTATAAAATAAACCCTGTTAACCCCAATAATAAATAACGATATACAGGATTTTTGAATGTTATATTGTTATTATTTTAATGGTTGGTGCTTTGCAAATCGATTCATTTTCTATCACCATGTAAATAAACTGAAAAACTATTTAATTTTTGTTTGAATTATGGTTTTTTGGTGAAATTTAAATCAACACTTATTAATAATAAATTGAAAACAACCAAAAAATATATAGGTTTGCTTAGTTCTGTTTAATGTTTTTGTAACATTGAAAAGAGTAACTGTTAATTCTTTTATTTGAAGGGGTGGTTATGAAATTTTTCCTAAATCTGAAAATTAAGACAAGGCTTTTCTTGTCGATAACCTTCATCGTACTGTTTTCCATGCTTGCCATGCTGTTTGTTGTAAGCGATATCGCCGCAAATCAGCAGGAGAAAGCTGTTATGGAAAATGGTGCAAACCTGACTGAAAAGTATGCAAACGAATTCCGACTCTATCTTGAAAATGCTGTTCAAGTGGCAAGATCCACGGCCAGAATGCTTGAGCACATGAGCAACAACGAACCGGACAGGAATAAGGCTGTCGGATTGATTTCTGCAGTTTTAAAAGGAAATCCCGAGTTTGTCGGGATTGCAACCTGTTGGGAAGAGAATATGTTCGACAAAAGAGATGCTGAATTTGTAAACGCACATCTTCATGATTCGACGGGACGATTTATTCCCTATTTTTTCTTTGATGGCGGTGTGGTCAAGACAGAGCCTCTCAAGGGATATTCAACTCCGGGAGAGGGTGACTGGTACCTTAATCCCAAAGAGGAGAATAATGAGACAATATCCGAACCCTACATATACAGTGTGGGCGGGAAAGATGTCATGATGACAACAATCTCGGTTCCCGTACGGAAAAACGGGCGTTTTGCCGGTGTTGTAACGGTTGATATTGCTCTTGATTCTATTCATGAGACTGTAGAAAAAATTAGGCCTTATGAAACAGGCTACGCCATTGTTCTTTCAAACGGAACCCGTTTTGTTTCCCACCCGGCTAAGGGTGTTCTCAGGAAAACCTGGAAAGAAATTGATAAGGGATACGAGTCCATGTGGGGGGAAAAAATCAGGAAAGGAATAGTGGATAATTTTTGGAAGGTCAGTACTGAAAACGGAAGTCGTTCGAGGTATTTTTTAAACCCGATTAAAATCGGAAACACCTCCACCCCCTGGTGTATGGCAATTTCCATTCCGGAAGAAAAAATTCTCGAAGGTGTAAAGAAATTGCAAAGTTCACTGATTGTATCCGCAATCGGTGCGATCCTGTTCATTCTTGTTGTTCTATATCTCATTTCCACCTCAATCGTGAAGGGAATCAACAGAGTAAACAATATGATGCACGAGATCTCGGAAGGAGACGGAGATCTCACGGCAAGGATCGACTTTGATTCAAAGGATGAAGTCGGAGAACTTGCAAGAAATTTCAATGGGTTTGTTGAAACAATCGAGACACTTGTCAAGTCGATAAAAAGCTCTGTATATCAGGTCAGAGGAGCTTCCGAGGAGGTTTCCAGCGGAAATGATCAGCTTTCATCATCAACACAGGAGATGGCAAGCTCCCTGGAAGAGACAGCCGCATCGATAACTGAGATTACAAACTCAATTATCCGTACAGCCTCGGACTCCTCAATTGTCTCCGAAGATATCAGGAAAACATCAATAGAGGCCGTGGATGGATCGAAAATGCTCTCCGATATGGAGCATGCCATGGAAGAGGTTAAGATGTCCGGAGAAAAAATCAACGAAATCGTTAATGTTGTTAATGATATTGCATTTCAGACAAACCTTCTGGCCTTGAATGCTGCAGTAGAGGCCGCAAGGGCTGGAGAAGAAGGAAAGGGGTTTGCCGTTGTTGCCGGTGAAGTGAGAAGCCTGGCCGGAAGAAGTGCCGAAGCGGCATCGGAGATCAAGAAACTGATAGAAAACAACGGAATAAACATCGAGAGAGCCAACACCCTTTCCCATAAAACAACCCAAACGCTCCAGAGGGTGACTGACAACATCCGAGAGGCAAGTGAAGCCGTAAACGACATAGAGCTGAAAGCCAAGGATCAGGCGGGAAGGATTGAGCAGATCAACGCAGCCGTGAGACAGATGGACGAAGTGACCCAGAGAAACGCAGCACTTGTAGAAGAACTTGCAGCCTCCGCGCAGGACATGTCCGGAGTAGCCGGATCCCTCTCACACGAAGTGGAGCAGTTCAAAGTAGGAGACAGCTCCAACCCTGCAGTTTACGAAAAAAGAAAACCGGCAATCCCGGCGAAAAATATTCGCCGGCCTGAATATTCACAAAAGTTGAAACAACCCAGGCTGCAGGCTCCCCCAGAAAACGACAATCCCTTTTTCGACGACGACGCCTTCGAAGAGTTCTAGTTTGGGGTCAGGACTTAATTTTAAATACTTTCTCCAATTATCTTTGATTTACATCTGTTGATTAGCGTTTCTAACTCTTTGTTATTCTTTATTTCTTTCTCAAATTTACCAAGAAGATTTGTCATGGCGGCATAGTGCATATTGTTCCTGAATGCAATTTCCTTAACTTTTAAAGAGGAATATCGTCGAAGCAGATATAAATAAACCTTTCTCTCAACATTCTTTTGTGTTTTTGCAGATAACTGTTTGACTGGGCATTGAAATATTTCACAAACAATATTGGCGATTTCAGCATCGTTCAAATACCGTAATTTGCGTAAATCTGGCACTGCATATGTGTCGATTATTGATGCTGCTGGTTTTGAAGCTCTAATTTTTACAATGAAATCATCGCCTCCAATTATCGAATTTTTTCCATAGATCATCTCTTTTTCCAGATGTTTGTCTTTAAAGCCCCTGACAATTTGAATGTAGTTATCCAAACCGTTCGAAAGCAGAAGTGTTCTATCTTTGTCGACAATTTCGTCATTAATATCGTGTAGATACGATTGATAGCTGCTCCATTTATATTCTTCAGGATTGTCGACGAAACCTGCTCTGACTGGGTTAAGATGGATATACGAACTCAGTGTTAGAAGGTATGTATCATCCTCGACAATAATTGATTTGAACCTGTTTTGAAATATCGATCCGACAAGTTGATACTTTACCCGATACCAGTTTGCATAACCGCATTCAAGATCGTGCATGGCTTTGGATAAATTCGGTTCTGCGGTTTCCATCAAAATATGAAAATGGTTGTGCATGAGGCAGTAAGCATGAATCTTGATGTGATACTTCTCTTTTACTTTCAAGAGCTTGAAGATGAATTCCTCCCTGTCGCGTTGCTCTAGGAAAATTCGCTCTTTCCTGTGTCCTCGATTTAAAACATGATAAATAGCTCCTGGGTACTGTGTTCTCAAAGGTCTTGTCATTTTTCCTGCCATTTATTGTTTGCGTACTTATAGGGTAGTAATCGAATTGTAGTAGTACAACAGGGCATCAAGCAAAAAACATTTAAAATTAAGTCCTGACCCCAAAGGTGGGTTCTCAAACGCGTTTTTAGTCGATTTAACCTCTCTTTTTCGTTAAGATTTCCTCGTGTTGATGTTCCAAAAATAAATTCAGGAGTGCGGTATGAGGTTTTTTGTTCTTTTATTAATTTCGATTTTTTTCTTTTCAGTCAGTTGCAAGTCGTCAGACAGTGATAGGAGCAGTGTTTCAAAATCAGATTCGGATCAGAATTCAGTTGTTGTTGATTATTCTAACGGAAAAGATTTATCAGAAAGTGATGAAGACTCAATATCAGACAGCTCGGATGCTGAAAATGAACCGCTTGCGTTGGAAAAGGTTGCGGTTGATTACAATACCAACTGCTATGTTTACGGCAATTCGAAAGAGGTTGTCGTTATCGATCCGGGGTCGAAAATTGATTTAATTTCCGAGGCGGTCGGCGATCGATCTGTCAAATATGTAATTTTGACTCACGGTCATTTCGATCATATTTTGGCTCTTGATGACATTGTAGAGAAATATCCCGATGCAAAGGTTGTTGTTCATGAAAATGATGTTGATTTTCTTTACGATTACGAATTGAATCTTTCTTTCCATTATATAAAAGAGAAGTATGAATTCGGAGGGGATGTGGATATTCGTCTCAGTGATGAGAACGCTTTTCTTGATTTTGCGGGAAGGCGGATAGAGGTTTTCAATATTCCGGGACACACGGATGGAAGTTGTGCTTTCTATTTCAGGGATGAGAAGATTCTTTTCCCGGGAGATACCCTTATGAATATGAAGATCGGTTATGCCGATTACATCCCGGGTGCCGATGAGGAGAAGCTTAAGAATAGCATCCGGGAGAAACTTTTTATCCTTCCTGATGATGTTGAGATCCATCCGGGGCACGGAGCAAAATCCACTATCGGTTATGAAAAGGAAAACAATCCCGCTTTTCAGTAGCATCACTTGATTCGAAATCTGCCGGATCAGGTTTTAAAAGTTCCAAAACCCGTTTTTGTACGTTTTAAAAGTCGTTTAAGGACGAGTTTTCTGTTGATAAACATAATGATTAACGATGTTTAATGATGTTTGAATAGACAGGAGGTTTTTTATGAGATGTTTTTTTAAATCTTTTATCACAGCTTTTTTTCTACTCGTTTTTCTTGTAGGTTGCGGAGACGATGGCGAGACTCAGGAGAAGGGAGAGAACCTGGCCGATCAGGAAAATGTCGAAGTGGCTGATTCTACGGATAGTAAAACGGACAGGGAAAATGAGACCAATGACGATGCTCCTGTCAAGGAGATTGATACATCTGCACCGGTATCAGACATGGCAGCCATTGTCGATATTAAGGGAATAGTCAACAGCTACGAGGATGTGATCAACCAAAAGGCAACTTTCGGAATAGGTACTATTCGTCTTTTCAATGGCGGGAAGGAGGATATCTACCAGGCGCAGCAGGTTGTGGCTAACTACAAGTCGGAAAAAGGCGAATATACTATCGTTTCGGCCTACAGCGAACTGGAGAAGGTTGTGGATCTACCCGATAACATTGCTTCGGCCGCTTCTTACCATCTTTTTACACTCTATTTGAAAAACAGTGAGATGCTCAAAATGAAGGAGATGGGGATTTCGGTTGTCGGAAATGAGGTTTTCGGAGGAGCAATCGACAGCAGGATAGAATACTACAGGAGAAAGGACAACGTTCTTCTTCTTAAAAAATGCAATAAACTTGCGGCGATGGTTGTTGAAAAGAATGCTTTCATGGTTGATGTGGAGAACAGCGAAACATTTGCAGTCGGAGAGAACTTTTCCACGAAGGCCAATATTGTAATGAGCGATGATTTTGAGCGACTTAAAACAGTATCACCATCAATGGTTGAGGATAACGGTGAGATATGCCGCTTTTCGGTGGACAGAAAAGATGTGGACAAGGAAACTTTTTATCTTGAACTGCAGGAGGCTTTCGGTCTCGATTGTGAGATAGGAGAGGATTTTCTAACCCCGTTTTCCGAGGAGTATCTGACATTCATGCTGAAGGGGGAAATTGTTGTGCCGACCGGGACAGGAAGTGAAAAAACAGCCGGAGGAGAGGTGAATCTTTTTCTGGGAGGTAAAAATGTCGAGGTTTCCAACTTCAACAAGTTTGCGGTGATTAGAGAGAGAGAGGACGGGGATGTTGTTTCAATTTCATCCATGGGGAACTACAGAAACCTGGGAGAAAATCACCTTGCACTTGAGGTTCTTGAAATCGATTTCGGTAAAAGCGCTTTTCTTGAGATGAAAAAGAACGGCGAAAACAGTGTGGCTTTTGAAACAATCAGGAAATTCGGCATCTTTCATTACGAATACAAAGAGGAAAACGGACAGGGGAAAACCAAGAGCTGTCCTATCGGGGTTCTTCTCGGAAAGACACCTCAGAACTCCATTTTTCTATGCCATGAGAATAATGTAGCCTTTGAGGTCGGTGAGACTCTCCAAGTCGCTGCAAATCTTGCCGTTTCAAGTGATCCTGCGATTATTGCCGAGGCTGCGGGAGACGAAAAAGAGTGCTACTGCCATAAGGGAAATCAGGAAATCGACTGCGGCGAATTTTAGGAGGCCAAGATGAAAAAAATATCACTGTTTTTTCTTTTAATTGCAACGTTTTTTATCTCCTGCTGCGGCGGTTCGGAAAATTCGGAAGGAGATGAAAAATCTGGCGGAGACCAGGACATATCCCCCACTTCAGACTATTCCGAAATGACGGATGATGAATCGGGTAGCGTAGAGACAGTCGAATACGGTAAAAAGTTTCCCGAAAAACTGATGCAACAGCCGGTGGAATGGGTGGAATGCAGGCTTTTTGACAACAAAGAGAGGCCTCTTGCCGAGTGTGCGGACATCCAGGTTCCTCTCTACTGGTCCAAACCCGACGGGGAAACGATCACTATTCACATTAAGAGGCTTCTTGGCGGTAAAAATGCAAAAAAGCAGCTATACATGCTCCAGGGAGGTCCCGGAGGATCATCCACAATCGACTTTCCGCAAAGTATGATGGGAATGAGCCTGGAGGAGCCCTCTCTGGATATCTATGCTTTCGATCACAGGGGAACCGGCTACAGCTCCTATCTCAAATGCGAGGAAGCTTCAAGCCCGGACAGTCCCTGGGGCGCGGCGGTTGGAGCAGGTGAAATCAAGGGGTGTATCGATAATGAAATTACTCAGAAAAGGGATTACTTCAACGCATTTTCGATAACGGAGGCTTCGACCGATCTTGCATTTGCTATCGAACTTTTCAGAGAGGAGGATAAGACACCCTTTGTCTACGGTGTCAGCTACGGAAGCACCTGGGCCCACAGATATGCACAGGTTTTTCCAAATCAGTCCAAGGCGGTGGTTCTGGATTCCATCTGCATAGCGGGCACATGCTTTCTTGACGACTACGATAAAAATGCGGATCTGGTCGCCAAGCAGATTTACGATATGTGTTCCAATGATCAGTTCTGTTCTTCAAAGATGGGAAAGAATGTTGATGCGAAGGTCCGCGAGATTCTTGTGAAATTGCAGGAGGGGCACTGCAGTCCAGTCGGATCGGTTGAAACCGTTCAGTCACTTGCCTTCATGCTTGGGCAGATGTGGGAGTTCCGGACAATGATTCCCGCCATCTACTATCGACTCGACAGATGTGAAGATGAGGATGTCGCGGCAGTAAGAAATCTGATTTCCAGGCTGTTTGGAGGAAGTAGGGCTGCAATCTCCCTCGAGAAGAACTATGAAGAGCAGTCGGCAAGGTCCGGAAACACCATTCTTTTCCTGAACATCGGAATTTCTGAAATGATTAAGGGTGATTATTCGGTCGATGAAATAAACGATCGGGACAAAACACTCACCGTGACAAAGAGGCTGGATTGGCTCGTAACCAACTTCAAGGATTCCTGGCCGGTATATGAAACTGATGATTTTCTCGGTGGTTTCGCAACTGAGCATAAAAATTTCCTCATGCTGAACGGAACTCTCGATTTTCAGACTCCTCTTGAGGTCGCGATGCCCGCAAAGGAGAACCTGACGGGATCCGATCATCATTTTGTAACAGTTCCCGATGCAAATCACGGAGTTCTATGGGCCTCTCCAGTTAAAACGGCGGGAAAAGCGGATTGCGGGCGGCAGATATTTTTCGACTACCTGAGCAATCCCGAGAAAGATCCGGAAACCAGCTGTCTGGCTGATCTGAAAGAGGTGGATTTTCACGGAAATCCCAAATATGTTTCAAATTTTATGGGTGCGCCGGATATGTGGGAGAACGAACCTCAGCCGGGAGCAAGAAGTTACATGCCGTTTGATGATGAAGATATGGAAAAGATTGAAAGAAAAATCAAATTGATAAGAAATTCATTCTACCATTAAATGCTGTTGTTTCGATTCTTGAACGATTCCAAACTTCCCCTTTCACATGAATAATTCAGTCGAAAAGTCCCCGCTCGTTACGAAATAGGTTTGATCGGTACAGGTCTTAATCAAAGATGAGAAGATTTTTCTTCTCGAACTTCCGATTTATCTCTTTAGCCAGACTTGTTCAACAAAATCATCAATATGGAGGATAGGGGCTATCTGATATCGATTTTTCTGAGTTCTTTAAGGTAGTCGCCCCACCCTGTATCTTTTGAAAAGATCCTCTTGTTGTAGCCGGTCGAATAGTAGTTGAAGCTTTTTGTAGGGTGGTAGACCGAGATTCCGTGTGCGTTCCTGTAGAGATCTTTTTCCGTCTTTCTGCTGACGGTTTTCTTTACAACCTTTTCCTTGATTATGGTTTTTATCTTTGCAGTTTTTTGTTTGATGGTTGAATCGTTAATTTTTCCAAGATGTTCCATGAGGTCGTATATGTCAAGGTATGCTGATGTGAAGTCGGGTACTCCATCACTATATTTCATGTTTTGAACTTCCGAGGTCAGGTCCATTATTCTATCTCTAATGGAATTGTCCGATTTCATCAGTTGTATTAAAGAGTCTGTCAGTTCCCCCATTGCCCTGCCCAGCTCACCCAAAACTTCGTTGTGAATCGCTGAAAAGAGAACGTCTATGTCGTATCCCTCTTTTTGTGCCTCGCATGTTTTTATTGCCGTTTCCTCGGCAAAAGAGTGTATGTTGTCTACAAGAACCTCTACAATATCCTTTCCGCACCCGACCACACTTTCTCCTGCGACGGTGTATCTTGTTTTGTTTATAAGAGGGTAGGCGGTTTCCACATTTTGAGTGAGACAGGTACAGAAAAATGTTACCTCAACAGTTTTTCCGGTTTTCTCAATGATATAGTCAAGCAGTTCTCCTGACTCTTCTGGGGAGAGGTCGTTGGAATCCGTTTCGTCGGGCAGAATTGCACGGGCTGTGTTGTAGTCTTGTCCGCCCAGAGGTCCTGAGCCGTGTCCCCAGAAAGAGAGGGCGTAACGCTGTGCCGGAAACTCTTTCGTCGCCCAGTCAACAAAGCTCTTCAGTTCGTCGACATTTCCGAAATCTATTTCGGGCTTTTCCTTTGTTACATGAATTTCATCGGGATCGGTATTGATCCAGATTGATCCGTTGGGAGTTCCTGCATCTACAAGGACTGCTACCTGGATATTCGGATTCAGTGCTGCTTCGGCGAGATCCATGGTGGCTTGGTATTTTGCATTATCCATTGTCGGAAAGTTATCTCCCCAATGGCTGTCCAGGTTCATGAAACGGATGAGTGTCCAGGTGGGGAGGCTTGAATCCACAATTCCCGCATCAATAGGTTCGATTTCACCAAGAGCGACAAGCTTGTATGAAGACCTGGTTGTTTGGGAGAAAGAGGTGTCGGTGTATTCATTTTTTGAACTGTCCAGATCGACTATCTTTGTGTAGTTGTCTTCATCAGGATTTTTTCTGTGGATTTGCCATCTTACCGGTTCTTCGGAAGGCTTCGACCAGCGGAGCAGGTACCCTTTGTCTGTTATTAACCCGAAAAACTCTTTGGGCTTGAACATGACGGATTCAACTTCCTCTGTTTCCTTCTCTTCGGAATCATCATCGGGAGAATTCACATTCGAAAAATCTTCATCATCCTGCTTCTCTGAAAATGTACTTTTTTCACCCGAGCAGGATAAAAAGAAAACAGTCAAAAGTGATAAAAAAACAAGCAGATTTTTCATTGTTAACCTCGACTTCAGTTGATGAAAGCTGATGTGTTAAAAGCAAATGGCATGCCGTATAAATTATATAAACAATTACAGTTACTAAAAAATGATTTTTATCATTTTAAATTGATTGTTGCGTGAGTGTCGTGTTGTCACATGCTTGAAAAGTGGTTTTTATAAAATAACAGGGTAATCAATCAGGAGAGAAATTTTAAATATCGAGAGGCTAATTGTTTTATATAGGAGGGGAACCGGGCGGCCATATAAAATTTTGTAAAAAGTTACTTGATTTGTTTACGGCCTTAATTACCTTATGTTTTTTCAACTTTCTCACAAAGGAGTGATTAAACATGAACAATGAAACGACTTTCCTAAAAGAGGCTACAGCCAATCCAGCTCCTCTCGGACTTCTGGGGTTTGCGCTTACCACCACGCTTCTCAACATTCACAACGCCGGATTTTTTGAAATGAACTCCATGATCCTCGCCATGGGCATTTTCGTAGGCGGTATGGCCCAGGTGATAGTCGGTATTATGGAGTGGAAGAAAAACAACACCTTCGGTACAACCGCCTTTTCCGCCTACGGATTCTTCTGGTTGACACTTGTGGCCTTGATCGTCATGCCGAAAATGGGAATAGCCGCACCGGCCGACAGCTTCTCCATGGGCTGTTTCCTTCTTCTCTGGGGAATCTTCAGCCTCTTCATGTTTATCGGGACATTTCGCATAAACAGGGCACTCCAGGTTGTTTTCGGTACTCTCGTGATCCTCTTCTTTCTTCTTGCGGCAGCCGACTTCACAGGTTCCCACACACTTAAAGTTATCGCCGGTTTCGAAGGAATTCTCGTCGGAGCGACAGCCTTCTATGCTGCCATGGCACAGGTTCTTAACGAACTCTACGGCAGAGAGGTTATGCCTATGGGGGCGGTTCAAAAGTAAGATCTCGATTTTTCTCATGCAATCTCTGTAAATGTGAAAACAACGGTTCCGGTTTCAATTTGATCTCAAAAAAATTATCTTTGCCGATATAGATGCTTGGATGGTCATGAAATTAATAATTTGATAAAATTAGACGATATTTCAGTAAAAAACAGAAAATTCATCTTCTGTGAGATGCTGTTTTTGTGTCGATATTTTTAATTTCATGATTTTGGAAAACCTGGGGGCGGTTATATTTTTTTTCGGAGGATTTTAGCTGTCGGTTTGGTTCGGATATTTGTTTAATGATGAATTCAGGCATTGATTACCCTGTAGAAAAAGGGCTGAAGATTTCCGCAATCCTTCGGTTTTCCCGTTTCTGGTTCAGGAGAAGACCCTGTTCCTGCCCGCTTTCTTGGCTCGGTAAAGCAGTTCGTCCGCGAGAGAGATCACTTCAGCTGCCGTCTCGCCCTTGTATTCATACAGACCTCCGCTTAACGTAACTTTTATGTCCAGTTTGCCGAAGGTGAGGCTTGCAAGATTTTTTCTTAACCTTTCGATTGCCACAAGGGCCTGGTCCGAAGAAGTCTCAGGCATTATTACGGCGAACTCTTCTCCTCCGTATCTCGCGATGGTGTCTATCTGGCGGAAGCTCCTTTTAAGGGTAAAGGCAACCTTCCTCAGGACGGCATCTCCTGTAGGGTGACCGAAGGTGTCGTTGATTTTCTTGAAATGATCGATGTCAAGGAGGATGAATGACAGTTTTCCTCCCTGCCTTTTCGATCTTTCAATTTCTCTTTCAAGGCTATTGAACATGTATTTGTGATTGTACAGCTGGGTCAGACCGTCCGTGATAGATTCGATCTGAAGTCTGCGGTTTGCCGTTTCCAGCTCCTTCATCAGCAGATGGTTTCTTGCGTTTGCCCTCAGTCTCGCCATGAAAATGGTTGCGTTGTAGGGTTTCAGGATGTAGTCGTCAGCTCCCGAAACCAGAATATTTGCAACAACCTTGTAGTTGTCTATGCCTGATATTGCCATTATAACGGCCGAGGGGTTTTTCTCCCGGAGGGTCAGAACCATCTGTTCGCCGCTTATTCCAGGAAGAACCACGTCGATAAGGTAAATCTGGTGTTGTCTGTTACTTTCCAGTAACTCATTGGGTTTCGTGAAGTAATCGACATTTTCAATCGAGTTGATTTCAAGGATATGCTTCATTGTCGTAATCTGGGTTTCACTGTCGTCCAGAACAGCAATGGGCATTTCACGAATTGTTCTTTTAAGATCGTCTTCCCGTTTGAGTCTGCTGAAGTATGCATGGAGCTTCTTCTCCAAGTCCTGTTCCTTGGGAATGAAATCGATAACTCCGAGAGAAAAGAGCTCTAGTCGGAGCTCGATGGAGTCTGCTGAGCTTATTACTATGACAGGGATGTGTGAGTAATCGCTTTCGACAAGTTTTTTAATAAATTCGATGCCGTCCATGTCCTCGAAGCTGAGGGCGGTAAGAATCAGGTCGATTTTACTATTTTCAAGGAGCTCGAATACTTCGCGGCTGTCGTTTTTTACTCCGGTGCAGTTTATTCCGAATTCCCGGACGCTTCGGCATATGGCTTTCTTGAAAAAATCGGACCCGTCGATGTGAAGAAGATTTAACATGTAGCCTCATTCAGAAAATTTCTCCCTACCTCATAAAGATACATGAGGGAGAAATGTTTGCAAGTTGAGTATGAGAGCTAAGGACGATAGGTACAGTACTGCTGTTTTGTGATTCCAATGTCTCCGGAAAGTGTTGTTACATATATCTTTTTTTAAGAATCGGGAAAGCTTCCGATTTCACAGGTTATTGTTGCTGATGTTGGTTTTGCTGCAATGTAAGATTCACTTTCTTCGGGAGGAGAGATCTCTATGTTTCCGCTTGTTGATTTCATTTCAATTTTATTGAAAAAGTATTAAACAGACGGATCGATATTGACTGAAACGGTTTAAATCTTCAGGTTTTCAATTCCTCTTGCCGCAATTATGAGATGAATTTGATTCTACGGAAAGCTGTTTTCGGCTTTTACAAGGTCGTAAGTGTTTAGGTGGAGAGAATACCCTGTTTTATCAAGGGACGTTACCACAAAAGAGCTTCCATTCCTTCTGTTTTATCAAGAAACAGGGCGCCATCGAACTGTTCGTAAATATCACCTGCCCATGAGTTAAAAAACGAAATGTCATCCTGTGGAATGAATGAATCGTTGGAAGGAGATTCAAGATCGACAAATAGGTACTCTTCTCCGAGTTCATGAAGCTTGGTTTCAATGCTATCCGGTCCTGGTAAAGAATCTTGGCCCTGAAATACCCTCTTCCAGTTTATGTACACTTCGTAACCGATCAGTGCGATAGAAAAGTAGTTGTCTTGCAGATTTTCTGAAAGGTGAGTTCCCATAGATTTTACGTTCTTTGTGAACTGATCCTTAAGAATGTCAGTTTTTTCAGCTATATGCCAGTTGTGAGCCCAGATGACGCATTTTATACCCGGGTATCTGAGTTTCCTCATTTTCTCAAACATCACAGCCATTTTCGAATCACGAGCGTCGTATGATTTGTCGTTGTCCTTTGTTGCGTAGTACACCTCTTCCTCCCATGAAACAAGTCCCATTATGTGAATTTTGAACCATTCAAAAGAGTCCTTTCCGATTTTTTTTATGATTTTTTCCCTGTGTGTATCGGACCAGCTCTCAAGTTCATTAAGTGCCTCCATACAACTCTTGAATTCCTCATCAGGAATCCCTTCTTCAAATTTAGTAGGACCCGAAACCCTATCGCACAACTTTATTCGTTCTATAAAATCGTGGGATTCAGGCAATTGAAGCGATTTAAGGTAGGCGAAAAGTTTTTTTGAGTCATCTTCCGGCTGCTGGAGATCGAATCCGAAAAAGTAGAGGGGATCTTTTGGATTATCCCTGTTCCACTTTCGCATATATTCAACAAGGTCAACTGTTTCCCTGGAGGCCCATACACTGAAAAGTCCACCGGTTACAGCAGATTCGACATCTGATTCACCTTTTTCCACGTACTCTCCAACGATATCCGCCTTTATCCATGGAGATTCGAAAGCAAATGCTCTGAATCCCATCTCCTCTACAAGAAATCTAAAGATGCGGTGTTTCATCCTGTAGTAGCCGCCTGATGTGTGTATGCTTTCTCCCAGAGCGACAACCTCTGCCGGTCCTATCAATTTTTTCAGTATCAAAAGATCATCCGTTTTTAAGTCTGCCTCGATACCGTCCAGTTTGTAGACCCCTTTTCTTATTTCGTTATCCGGGATCTGTTGATTTTCATTTTCTACATCCGTGTCGTCATCGGGGACTTCACTCGAATCGGTTGATGAATCTTCTATCTCAATGTTTCCATCTTTTTGATTTGTGGTTTCATTGGATGAAGAGTTGTTGTAATCACCACACGAAAGAAAGAGAAACAGGATTGCCGCAGCAAATGTAAATTTAAAAAATTTTTTCATAAAGTACCTCCTGTAAAAAATTATTCACCCTCAAGGGTGGAAAGAACCTCGGAATCTCAATTCTCCAGTTCGAAATATTGCGATCCGGACAGGCCCAACTGCATATCTGCAATGCAATAGTAAAATAAATATATTCAAGGTGCCACAATTAGGAATAAGAGATAGCAAAATTAGAACAAAGATAAAGAGAATTGGAGTCCAAATGCATTTGCTTTAAAAAACGGAATGTTGTTCCACTCTACGTTTCGTGGGTTTAATCAATAGAGGCTATCCATACCCTCCGTTTTATCGAGGAACAGAACTCCGTCGAACTGGCTGTAGATATCTCCTATGTTCTTATTGAACACGGAAAATTCATCCTGAACAATAAAGGCGTCTTGGGATGGGGAGCCGAGGTCGACAAAGAGGTACTCCTCCCCAAGTTCATGCAGTTGACTTTCGATATCTCCCGGAGAGGGTAGGGGGAGCGTTCCCTGTTTGTATCCAGGCCAGTTTATGCCGACCTCATATCCCAGCAACCCGATTGAAACGTAGGTTTCACCCAGTTTTTCGTAGAGATGTGTCCCCATGGACTTTACATTGCTTACAGCCTGGTCGTAGAGTACATCTGTTCTTTTGGCGATATGCCAGTTGTGGGCCCAGATTGCGCATTTGATTCCGGGGTATCGAAGTTCTCTCATTTTTTCAAACATTACAGCCATTTTGGAATCCCTGGCGTCGTAAGATCTGGCTGGATCGCTTGAAAAGTAGTACGCCTCCTCTTCCCATGAAACCAATCCCATTATGTGAAGTTTGAGCCACTCGAAAGACTCTTCTCCAATCGATTTTGCAATTTCCGGCCTGTTAGAATCGCACCACTCTTCCAGATCGTTGAGCGCTTTCATGCAACCGTTGAATTTTTCATCGGGTATTCCCTTCTCACGCTCCGATTCTCCGTCCACACCGTCACACTGTTTAATTCTTTCAATAAAATCGGCGGAATCCGGCATGTCAAGTGAGCTGAGGTAGTCGAACAGCTTTTGGGAATCGTCTCCCGGCTGCTGCAGGTCGAATCCGAAGAAGTGAACGGGATCATCAGGATTTTCCTCGTTCCATTTTCTCATGTATTCAACCAGTTCGACCACTTCCCGAGATGCCCACACTCCGAAAAGCGCCCTGCCGACAACAGTTTCCGCATCCCTTTCGCCGGACGCCACATAATCTCTAACATAGTCCGCGGGTATCCAAGGGGATTCGAAGGCGAAAGCCCTGAAATTCATCTTCTCAACGAGGAATTTGAATATCCGGTGCTTCATTCTGTAGTAGCCTCCCGATGTGTGAACGCTCTCTCCCAAGGCGACAACTTCGGCATCTCCTATCAACTTCTTCAGGGTTTGCAGATCATCTGTCTTCAGATCCGGATCATTGCCCCGGATTTTATAGACACCTTTCCTGATTTCAAGATAGGGGATTTCCTCCTGTGAACTGGTCGGTTCATCAAAATCGGTGGTTTCCTCCTGTGAATCGGTCGGCCGGTCATAGTCGCAGGAGGCGTTTTCTCCGTCCGGATCTTTAGAGCTGCCGGTCGAATCACCGCAAGACAGGAAAATGAAAATGGAAAAATAAACCAGCAGGCAGTTGAGACAATTTTTCATAACGTACCTCCAAAAAATTTGCGTGCTTTCCTGGCTATTCGGAAAAATGCACGGTGAGAGTTTTGACTGAAAAAAATAAAATAGCAGATAAAATAAAGCAAATCTTGGACCAAGTAATAAGTCTTAAAAAAATCAATCACCTAAGATGATTAATCATTCCGATCCTTTTTTTGAATCCAAAGAGAGATTCTCACAAAATCAAAAACAATGCCAACAATCAGGTTTAGAGTGTTCTGGAGTTGTTTTCGTTAATTATTTCAAATAGTAATGGTCTCGGTGCAGCCCCATGTGTTTTTTGTGTTGAACTATCATTTTTCTGGATGGATAACGACTTGATTTTTAAGGTGTTTATTTTTGTGGCCTCTTATTTGCTATTTTAAAGCCGGGCCTTAAAAAATATTAACAGCAAAATGCTGAATGCAAATGCATGAAAGATATATTATATCTATAAGTTTATAAAATTAAAATGGAGGTTGATTTGAGACTATCGTTAACAATCACAGGCTGTTTCTTTCTGCTCTTCACCTTTACCCTCTTTGCTGGAAATGCCGGGGAGGCCGATGCGGAAGGAGCCACTGCAGAAAAGAGAGTCACAACGGCAGAGTACGAATCCTCGAAAGGGCAAGTAAAAGAAATGCGATTTAGAATATCTGTCGCCAACGCCTTTTCCCACAACACGGATCGGGATAATCCCTCACTGCAGGATTTTCTCACGCTCTCTCTGGCAGCCGAGCTTCCAATCAAATTGACCGCCGGATTGAGCTATGGGATCATGCAGTACTACAACTACGGCCGGGGTGAGCAGGTTGATGCCCAGAGTGTGGATGGAGGAGGATCGGGTAAAAGTGCTGACAGCGGTGACTGGGATATGGTTCCGCTATCACTCTTTCTATCGAGAAGTTTCCAAATTCCCTGGAAGATAAGAGTAACCCCCTCGTTCTCTGCAGGGTTTCCAGCAACGACCCGATACAATCTGGCGGAAATAGACGCTGTTTTCTCGGGAAAGGTTTCATTTTCAAGAAGTTTCAAACCGGCGAAGAAGAGTGTGATATCACTCTCTCTGGTCCCTGCATACAAGTACACGATTGCGGAATACGACTCAATTCACCTCCCGAACAGCGGTGCGGTTTTCTGGGGATTCAACGAACATGTCCTGGGCAACAGCACCGTTGTTTCATTTTCATGGAGAGGTTTTTCCACTTCAGTCGGAGTGAGTCACTCATACCGGATAAAAAACAGCAGCTCCCGATCCGAGGAGAAGTTCTACGGCGAGCAAAACGTGAAGAAAAACGATTCATACCAGCTGAATATGCACTACTTTGCGAGCCTCGGCTACGCTCTTTACGACTTTTTCTTCTCTGTCGAAGCGAGTTCCGGAGGGCCTTTCCGAAAGTACGGCGGGTACGGAGATATCGTCTATCCGGGAGAGGCTGGATATACGACAATAACGGCAAATGCGGGATATACTCTTAACTTCTAAATGGAGGGTTTTATGAGAAAATTTCAATGGTTAAAAAGTGCGCTGCTGATTGTTACGATGCTTCTGGCAGCCGCATGCACCACGGAGAGGCAACCGGTGGACAAATCCCCCGAGCTGGCCCTGGACAAGAGGATGTTCGAAGGCGAATTCTTCTACAAGCGAACTGTCGACGTTGTTCCCTACGCGATAAACTCGACGGATCTTCTTGCCATTACCGGTGAAACCAACAAGGGCGCCATCATCAGGTGGAAGATCACCAAAAACTGGCTTCTGGCCTACAACATTCACTCCGCAGTCAACCCTGTGGACGCATCCGAATCGGAGACAGTCGAGGGGAAACCGGTGCTGGCATATCCGATTCAGCAGCATTTCGACATTCTTCCGGTGGAAAATACGACTACAGGTGAGGCAATGCCCGTTCTTACCACAAATACAGACAGGCCGTGGAACGAGCGAAGGTACTTCCTTGTCGATATGGACAGGGACTACATCCAGGATATGGAGCTGACGGGACAGTGGTTCAACTACGCTTTCGGATCCTACATCTCCAGGGCTCTTCCGGGAGGTTACTGGAACATGGAGTTTTACGCACACGACGGCAGCTACCTCGAACCGAAGGATTATGCCGAAGTTGCGCAAGATGATCAGATGAAGCAGGTCGAGTGGTTTCAGTTCTACAACCGCGAGTATGTCCAGGTGGACTACTGGAACGCAGGATCTTGGGCCGAAATAATCGATCTTTCTGTTCCTCAGCCCATAATCTACCGCCACGTTTTCAAGAAGTGGAACAGGGATGTCTACGGAAAAAGGGAGTACGACAGGGAGAAAAAAGATTGGGTTTTCCGTACTGGGAAGAAGGATAACGGATACCGTCCCCTTGAAGTTCCCGACGAGCTCTTCAGACGGTTCGGAGTCTTCGACGTGGAATTCAACGGCAGGGCGCTCGAAGGCCAGAAGGAGAGAACGGATCACAAACTGGCCACACTCTACAACATAGCCTGGGGAAAGAAGGATGGTGAAAAGATCAGTTGGAATTTCGAGGGAAATGAAAAAGAGATAGATTTCCAGCAGAAAACGGTTCTCACCTACTCACCCGAAACACCGGAGCAGTTCGTTCCCATAGCCTGTTCCATCGCCAAGGATTACAACTACGCCATGCTCGGAGCAAGGTACGCAGCAATGCACCCCGGTTCAAGGGCGGGTGATTTCGACAAGTGGTACGTAAAGAACTACAAAAACGACTTTTTCAAAAAAACCTCGAACGGTACAACCGTCAGAAACGAGCGCTGGTGGTATCTCGGTGAAAACGAAAAACTTCCTGCCGACTGGAGATCTAAATGTTTCTTTGACGACAGAAAGGCCAGGATACAGAACTGGCATGGCGATCTGATTGAAAAGGACGAATTCATCAACGATATAGTCGTGTTCGTAAAAAATCCTGTTGAGGCCTACCTCCCGACTAGAGACGGAAAGCATCTTGCCGGGCTGAGTGAGAAAGGTGAAGATAGGGAAAACGGTGTGGAGATCTGTGTCAAAGCGGGCGAGGTTGAGGAGAACGGCGAGCTGCCCGACGAGGGAAAAATGGTCTACTACTACGACTGGAAATCGAGTGAAGGAGAGTGCGAAGAGGGCTATTTGAAGGCCATGGCAGCCTGTCTTCTCGACGAGGACAGACGATGCATGAGCGCGGACGCCGGCAGCCTGAGATTGCGCCACAAGTATATGAACGGAACCGCCGACGCACAGCTTTTCAATTACGTGAAAAATCCCAAGGGTCTCGGTCTTCTCGGATACGGACCCAACACGGTGAATCCCGAGACCGGGCAGGTTATCGCCGGCGCCGCCAACTACGAGGGCGGAAACATGTTCCAGTTCCTAGAACTCACCATCGATTACGCCCGCATGGCACTCTTCTCCGATGATCCTGAAAATCCCTTCGCACTGGACTGGAAGAAGTTCCTCAAGCCCAGCTACGACGGTAAGGGACCTGAAATCGTCTTCGACAACAACCCCGATGAATACAAACCGAGAAACGTTGCAGCTCCTTCAAGAACAGAAAAAGAGGAACTTGGTGGTGAATCTCTTCTTGAGAAATTTCGAGAGGTTCAGGAAAAGTATCGACTTCCCGAACAGCGTCTGGACATGAGAAAACTGATGCAGAGCGATGAGTACAAATTCAGGATGATCCCCCAGTTTGCAAAACGCGACATCATGCCCCGTCTCAATCCTGAAGATACCCAGTTCCCATTCAACAGCGAAGAGGAGATTTTTTTCCTTCAGTACTACAATATCCCCACAACCGACTTCATCGACGCCATGAATAAGGCTGAAGAGGATATGAACGCCAGATACGATTTTGCAGACGACTACGTGGATTCCGTAACACTAAAGTATCTCAGGCAAAAGTATGACAAGTTCGTGAAAAAGTATGGAGAGAAGGATCTTCTCAACCAAAGGGACGAGTTCATCGATGAGATACGGAGAGAGTACCTCGCCATATGGTTCAAGGCAACGGAAGCCCACGAATTCGGTCACGTTTTCGGAATGAGGCATAACTTCTCATCATCGGTCGATGTGGAAAACTTCAAAGACGAGTTCTATGCACCGGAAAACTATCCTGCATATCAGGCAAATATAAAGAAGTTGATCGAGAATGAGACAGCCGGACTTTCAGGCGACAGAAAGGAGGAGGCGCTCGCGAGAGTGGGAAGGAAAGTTTACGATCTCAAGCGTGGTTTAAAGGTCAATTCAGGAGGAGAGGAGATTCAGTTGTTCAGCGATATGAACACCTTTGCCTGGACTTCGATAATGGACTACACATCCGATCAGTACATAGGGGCACACGGTCTTGGAAAATTCGACAACTCGGCAATCAAGGCGTGGTACGGAAGAAGTGTGGAGACATACGAAACGGACGAGAAGGGGTTTGTGCTGAATGCCGAAGAGAACGGAATCAGGGATCCCCGATATCCCAAACCCTCATTGATCAACAGCAAATATATCGGTGATGACGGTAAACTGATCTACGTGAAACCGAAGGAACTCATTGTCGATCCGGAAACAGGTAGAAAGAGACTTGTTGACAGTGTCAAAACCATAGGCGGACACCCTATTGCAGATAAAACAACGGAAAAGTATACGAGAAAACCCGATGCACCCCTTCTCGTTGACGGCAGGACACGGGGTTATCTCTTCTACTCCGATGAGAAGAAACTGGATAAACCGTTCAACAATCCTCACGACCAGGGATACAACGCCAGGGAAATTGTTCGTCATATGATTACATCGAGCGATGCGCGTTATGCAAGAGGCTATTTCAGACGAGGTAGAACCCAGTTCGGTCCTGTTCGCCAGCCAACCGGATGGTATATGAGAGCGAAGACGGGTGCATACTACAGCTGGATTCACTTCGGACTCGATCTTCAGTACCACCTTCTGGACTGGGTTGAAAAGGTTCCACTGATCGGCGGACACTGTCTTTCCGAATTCAGGGAGCTTCCCATGGACAAAGTTATCCTCGACGATGAAGGCAGAGCAGTCGAGACGATCAGGATGGCCAACAAGGATTGTTCCGATTACAAGATGGCTGCAAAAGGTATCGAATACTGGATCAATGAAAAAGGGGAGGTCGAAACTCTCAATCCGCTGGGTCCAGCCGACTACCTAGTTGCGGCGATGGAAGGTGTCAACGGACTGATATTCGATGTGATCTATCGGCCGCAGGTATCCGCATACGAGCCGGTTAAGGAGGGCGCCCGTTTCATTGACGATCCTGTAATGGCCGGCAAGGTCGATATGGCATCGGGACAGGAGCGGTACTGGATCGATTCAAAACAGTGGTACGATCATGAAGACTTTAACGAAGCGGTATCGAGCGTGGAGTACTACAAATTGATGCCCCATGACGGAGCCCGCTACCACAAGGATCACTATGACATCCAGGACGACCAGACAATCTACAAAGAAAAGCTGATGATAAGAGGTTTTACCGACGATAAGATTGCAGCGATCTACGCTCTTTCAAACACAGGATGGCCCAGCAGGGAGTACAGCCGCGACAGCGTCGCCATATCTCTTCACGGACTCTCGGAGGGAGTAAAGAACGCTGTGTTTGCAGTGCTTTCCGATATGGCGAACGAGGATTCCATGCTCACATTCTCGCCCTACTGCATAAAGAAAGTGGGAGAGAAGAGAGAACTTGTGAATGTAAAGAACAGCCTGCCCGTAAACACACTCTTCCGATTCAACTCCTCCATTCCGTTTTACGACGAGGATACTCCGTCAAGGAGTACGAGGGCGCTCAGGATGGGATCCGATTTCAAGAACAACCTCTGTGCCCTTGCCATGGAAAACGATGGCAGCGGAGCCGTATATGAACCTGTTCACGCCGGATGGATCTACTTCGACAAGATGTGGCCTCTCTTTCACGGAATGAACAACTTTGCCAACATGTCTGCAGACATGATTGTTTACCAGCAGTTCATGTCTCTGGAAATTCCCTACGCGGAGCGTGAAAGATACGGTGAACCTGATGTTGAGGAGGCTGAATTTGAAGGAAATCTGAGGGTTTACAGAGCCAAGATAGGTCGAGCAACTATGGAGGTTGAGGATGTGGTAGCCCTGGATAAATGGAAAGCGTGCCGGAAGGGAAAGGATGCCGAAACGGTTGAAGAGCTCTGTCTCGGGACCGAAGAGGGCGTAACAATAAAAGGCGTGAAAACCCGGGATGACTACAGGAACTATCTCTTCAAGAAATACGCCAGATTCAACCCCGCGTACAGGCTTGTTTCCGACGCCGGGAATGTGAAGAATAAGGTCATTGCAACTTCCGATAACACAGAGGGTAGCGCATCCTCGAGAAAACTCAACTACATGGAGACAACCCTCAGCCAGATCAACAGGTTCGGGTCTTTCTGGGAAGTTTTCTACAACGAAATCTACTACAGATACTGACATTCATTATTCAGGCAGCCGTGGTTACTCCGCGGCTGCTCCTGATGATTTCATGACAAGTGATCCAGTAAACAGAAGCACTTATTTTTTTACAATGATTGAGGAGGGAACTTGTTTCTCTATCAGTTCCGCAAGAATGTCCATCTTTTCATAGCCCCTTAATTTGAATTTGAAACCGGATTTGAGGACGATGAGAATAGTGTCGACCTTTGATTTTTTTGTATGAATACGAACGGATTTTACATTGACAAAGCTGATTTCATTTTTCATATCGGAACTATGGAGAATCAGCCGTTCGTCTTTTATTTCTAGTTTGTGTTCTTTCATTACAGTAATTACTTTCTGATAATCCCGCTTTATTAAATAGAGAGCCGATAAGAAAATAATTGCTGCAGGAATGGTGAAAAAAATAGTTCGGTTCATGTTCTCCGATGAAAAAATCCCGGTAATACCTGCAATTCCGATAAAAACGAGAAATGCAGAGATAAAATAGAACGGTCTTTTCTCTCTTTTCATTTCTTTTTCACTGAGCTTGAACAGCATTATCTTTCTACCTCAAAAACCATGAGTTCAAATTTTCCTCAATTCCGGCTGTTACCTTTTTTAAAACTTCGTTGAGTTCCCGCTGGTTCAGGTACTCCATATCCTCATCTTTCAGTTTGAACTCAAAATGTTCGTAATCCCCGTCCCCGACCTTTTTTGTGCAGAGCACCCCAAATTTGTTTCCAAATTTATCTGCACCCATTCGGATAGTTATTTGGATATCGTTCTCTTTTCGCAGAAAATAGTCATCCCTGCTCCACTGGGACAAACCGCCCTTTCCATCCCAAGTAAAAATTTCAAACCCCCACTCGAGAGCTTTGGGTGTGAAAAATCTGTTGACTGTTCTCTTAATGTTGACCGGGCCCTTTCTTTTTTTTCTCTCAATTTCCTTTTTTATCGCCTCGATTTTACTTTCATAGGGGCTGTGGAGTGAAGCTGCCTCTTTTATCAGTTCGACAGCCTTTTCAGGATTGAAATTTTTTCTTGAGAATACAAAATCCCAGGCAGCCTCCACCAGTTCAGTAGCCTTTCTGTATGCGGGATCCTTCAATCTCTCCTGTTCCTCTTCGTAGAGCTTTTCGGTTAGCTTAATATTTTCGTCCCACTGTTCCAGAGAAGTTTTCTTAGCCATTACGCTATTCTCCTGATATGTGTCGGTTGAATAACTCTGCAATTTTTTCGCTGACTTCGTTGAGTTTTTCACAGTATTTCAAAAATGACTGTTCATCTCCGGAATCTTTTGAAATTTCCTGGAGTTTTTTCCATTTCTGTTCATCCAGATGGAGTTCCATATTTTCGAGGAGAGGGATTCCGTAGAGACGTTCCTGCTTCAGCACAAACCATTCGTCGTAGGTTTCAATCCATTCAGGAACATCGAGCTGTTCATGAATTCGGTCCGGAGAATTTTTCAGTTCCGAAATCACCTCCTCGTAATCACTTTCTGTAATTGCAAAAGGATTCCAGAGACAACCTCCCCCCATACCTCGATCTAAAACTCCCTTAGAGAGGATGCCGTTTATCACTCGAAGGGGAGGAATGTAGCCGTCCTGAAAATCGTATGGAAATAAAACTTCGAAAAAATGGAGAACATCACTCTCTATTGCAGTGTTTCCATCGCCGACAGGCGGTAAAGTTTCATATCGAATTTTTCTCACTGAACCCACCGATGAAATTGTTCATAAAATTCAAGATCAGCCGCGAACAGAGGCGAACGGACACGAACAAAATGCAAAAAAGAAGATGTTCAACCTTGTTCTCTTACAATCAATTGTGAGGACATTGATAATTGATCCCATCTCTCTTTTTTCGTTGTTGAAAAAAGAATTCATTTTCCTGTTTTTCCTTTTCCATTCTGTGTTTTTTCCTGTTTTTCGCGGTTGAGCTCTTCTCTTTCTTTTATCTTTTTTACAACCATCACGGAAAATGTTCGGTCGCTTTTTGTTTTTTTCATGTGATGCTTGTAGGCTTTTATGATGCTTTTTTCTTTTTCGAGAATATCTTTTATTTCATTATAAAGATTTTTGTCCATTGTTTTAATATGATTGCTAATTTTTTTATTCAGCTCTCTTTTTTTAATCTGCTGTTTTCTGAAAAGAACCAGAGTTTCCGGTTTCGGAATACCGATAATTTGATGCCATCCGAGTTTATCCCTAACCAGCCAACGGATGATTGTTGAAGATGAATATTCCCCAGTTTTGAATTCTATTTTTACAAAAGCATTGGGCTTTACTGGGTAATCGATTTTTTCCGGAAAAGGTGGCGTGACTTTTGATTTGTCCAGGGTATAGGAAATTTCTGCGTCGGGCGGAATGTTTTTTCTTTTGTTTTTTACAATAACAGCCTCGAAGTAATCCCGATTCTCAGAGGTCATCAAGGCTCTCTCTTTCGGGTGAATTGTTTTCATATGCAATCCAGGATTGTCGGAATTGATTGCTTTTACAATTTCTTTTACGAGCAGCTCTTTTGAGGGGTAATTTATTTTTTGGTGTGAACAGCCAAGAAGGACGAAAATAAGGAAAAAATATTTTAACATGAAAAAAAACCTCGAAAATTTACGGAATGTTAAAATGTTTATATTTTATGGTGCCATCTTTGTCAAAAAATTACCGCAGATTTGACCGCGGATCAAGGTGTTTTTTTGTGATTACCTGATTTTTTGACCGCAGATTAAGCTGATTTCCATGATTACCTCGATTTCTAGGGTGTTCAGTGATTATTCTGCATTTAATTGACCAATGTTTTCGTTTAAAAGAATTCATTTGCCCGTTCGCGTCTGTTCGCGTTTGTTCGTGGCTGAATCTTTTTCTTCTTTGTCTTCTTTAGTCTATTTTCGTGGTTGGGGTTGACACTTTTTTTGTCGGTTGTATAGTCTGCACGTAATTTTTTTCGGAGGATTTATGATTCTCAGTGCTGCACTTATTCTTCTTTTTCTGGCGGCCGGAACTTTTATTGCGGATTTTTTCTCCATTTCCATTCCGGGTAGCGTTATCGGTATGGTTCTTTTAACTCTTGCGCTCATTTCCGGCATTGTTAAAAAAGAGCATGTAAAACCTTTCTCGGAACTTCTCATTAACCATATGGCGCTTTTCTTTGTGCCTGCAGGTGTGGGACTTATGGTTCATACGAAAACCATGGAGGGGGAACTTCTTCCGATAATCCTTTCGGTACTTGTTTCAACTGCGGTTGTAATGGCTGCGACAGGATTTATTGCCGAAAAACTGGATAAGGGGGAAAAGTAAGATGATTTTGAATTATCCGGAGCTCTTTGCTCTCACAATGAATAAGGATATATTGTGCGAAGCCACAATATCATCCGATATTGAACTAGCCCGGAGCGGGTTGACACTACATTAATAGGAAATATATTCTGGATAGAGGTGTCGAAGCCCGACAGTTTCACGTCAGCTTTTAGAAAAATGAAGTATCATACTTCGCAAAAGTGATACGATTTTCTACTTAATTGCATCATCTTTTCCCGACTTAGCTATCAAGTCTGTTGTTTTATGATCTTTTTATCCATTTTTTCTCCATAAGACACAGTTATACATTCTTCTTTTATTAAAATGATTTCCAATTTTTCAAAACGTCATATTCGATCTGCTCAAGGCCCGGCACGGATGCTGATAAAAACGCCTGATTCCTGTGGGATGATTGCCTTGAGAACCATTTCCTTTTTGCATGATTTGCATTTGCAGGTCGGCCGTTTTACTTTTTCTTCCGATCCGGTTATTACGACATTGAGCATGAGTTGAAGTAAGTTCAATTTTTTCTTGGAGTTGCCGTGAAGAAAACCATAATCTCTGCACCTTCTGAATCCCTTGGGTAGCACATGTTTCAACACAAGGTAGAGAAAGGTTTCGCCGGAAAGAGTACGCGTTTCCTCTTTTTTCGATCCCGAATCGGTATAGCGGAATGTTACTTCTCCATTCTCATCCTTTAGAATCCTTTTTTCGGATATGACGCCTCTGTAAAGGTAGCGCGAAAGATACTCTAGGCCAGGCTGTCCTGTTCCTGTATTCTTTACATCGATAACCCAATCTTTTTTATAAAGATCGACGGGGATTTCCATCTCTTTTTCTTTCATTAATGCAATCAGTTTGCCTCTGAAAAGCAAAGAAAGAACCTTTGCAGGCATGAGATACTTTCCCTTTTTCTCTTTCCATGCTCTGCCGTTTTCGCAGATGGCTCCTGACGGCACGATGTAGTGGATGTGCGGATGGTAATTGAGTCGCCTGCTGTTGCTGTGGAAAACACCGGTAAAACCGATCTCTCCGCCCAGATGTTTCTTGTTCGCTGCCAGCTGCTTCATCGCCTCGGCGGAAGCCTTGAACATCATGTCGTAGAATTGGCGGCCGTGCCTCATCGCTATTACATGCAGTTCCGCCGGAATTGTAAACGTGACCATGAAGTATTTCACAGGCAACAGTTTCGCCTTCTGTTTCTCCAACCATTCCGTGGTCAGATGGTTCTGGCAACGGGGACAGCTTCTGTGACCACACGACTGGTAAACCTGCCGTTCGGCTCCGCATTCCGGACAGCTGTAAAGCAGCTCGCCGGAAGCCGCGGTGCGGCACTCCTGTATTCTACGCATCGCCGTAAAACACTCCGGACGCAGTATTTCGCCAAACGTTTCCAATGTCTTCGCGCCGTGATTTTCAAATACGTTGGCGAGTGCAATCATTTTGTAATTTCCGAATAAACAGCTGAAATTATCTGTTCGATAACGTTATCCGCGTTTTGACCGGCTTCTTTTGTGATCTGCAGGTAGTTGAGTGTGGTTATTACACTTGAATGTCCCATGTTCGCCTTTATCTGAGGGATGGTAAGACCTGCCTCAAGAAGGTGAGTCGCATAGCAGTGCCTGAGAGAATGGGTGGTGATCTTTTTTTTAATTCCGACTTCCTCGACAGCCTTCCTGATTGCCGATTGGACGGAATGTGGTGTCATATGGCGATCGGTATTTCTTATCCGTTTCGGGTCACCCATCAGAAGAGGAAATAGAAGGTTCCGGTTTCTATGGGTTTTCCAATAGTCACGAAGGATTTCGAGAGTCGGTTCAGGCAGCGGAACATAGCGATCCTTGTTTCTCTTGCTGCAGCGTATGTGAACGAACATACGGTCGCTGTCGATATCTCCACATCTTAGATTCAGCGCTTCTGAAATTCGAAGCCCCATGCTGTATATTGTAAAAAACAGGGCTCTGTAGCATGGTTTTCGGAACGATTTTAAAAGTTCCGTTGTCTCACGAAGACTGAGAACATCAGGGAGAGTTCTGAAATTCTGAGGCTTTACGATTTTGTCCCAATCAAGCGGTTTTTCAATGACGAATTTCCAGAAAAACTTAACGGCACATAGTTCTGTGTTGACCTTTCCCCATGAAAAATTATCGATCATTTGACCAAAGTAACGCTTCATGTCGTTTCTTTTAAGGTCGATAATCGAATAGTCGAAAAATTCCGCGAACCTGCGTACCGCTCTGCTGTAGGCGGCAATAGTAGTTTCTACCTTACCCTGTAACTTGAGATTTTCCTGGTAAAGTGAATAAAGATGCTCGAATTCTTGTGCGTTTGATTTCTGCATGATATAACTCCATTCCTTGTAATGGTGGTGTTCCCCGTGAACACCACTCTTTTTCCATAAAGTTATATCTATTCTTGAATTTGTTTCAGAAAACTGCCGCGGAGCGGCTTAGTTCAATAACAGTTTTTTACTTTTTTGCGGGCCAGAAGATGGAGAAAAAATGGAAATTTCCACTTTTCAATCCCGTTCTTGTCTCGATAATCTGCATAATTTTTACTCTCAAAGGAGTCGGGATCTCCTATGAAACCTATTTCGACGGAGCAAAAGCCATCCATTTTCTTCTCGGTCCCGCAGTCGTTGCACTCGCATACCCGCTCTATTTACAGATCGAGGAGATAAAAAAGGAAAAGCGTTTGATACTTCTTTCCGTCATTTCAGGAACGGTTTCCGGTATCATTTCCGCTGCTGGAACGGCCTCGCTTTTTTCCGCTTCGCAGAAAGTTGTCATATCGCTCGCGCCCAAATCCGTAACCACACCGATCGCCATGAGTGTTACCGAAAAATTGGGAGGAATCCCTGCCCTCACGGCGGTTCTTGTTATATTGACCGGAGTTCTCGGTTCGGCGTTCGGAATATCCTTTCTCAAACTTCTGAAAGTGAAATCGCCCAAAGCCGTGGGACTTGCAATGGGAACTGCAGCCCACGGGCTCGGTACCGCAAAAGTATCAGAAAAAGGAGCAGAGTACGGCGCCTACGGCGGACTTGCGATGGCACTTTGCGGACTCTTCACCGCAATATTGACTCCCATACTTATTCCGCTTTTCATATAACGGCGAGAATTCTAAAAACGTTTTCAGCCACGAAAAACACGAAAATCCTCCAAAGAATACTTTTTTCATCTGCCGAAAAGCGAAATAGAATCAATATGGAAAAAGTTTTTTCCAGCTCAAATCAAAAAAAATATCTCAAATAAAAAAATCGAACCGATCAGAGTAATGAAAAGATGAAAAAGAAAGAATTTTTCGCTGCATTGATTTCTTCCGCTGTATAAAAATTTTTCCCGTTCGTGTTCGTTCGCGTAGTTCGCGGCTGAAAAAAATAAACATTAAAAAAGAAGTGCTAAAGCTGCAGAAAAATATTTCCATGGATAGAAGATCCCTTTTCACGACGTACGGGCTTTTTCCTGTTAAAAAATTTTCTTCTTTTCGTGCCCATTCGTATTTTTCGTGCCTTAATCTTTTCTCCACATTCGTGGTTGATGTTGATTTAATGCGAGACTAAGTGTATATTGATAAAAAAATAAAAATGAGGCACTAAGAATTTCAAATAATGCCTCTTTTTAAATTTTTTTGGATTAATTATCAATGGAGTAAGGTCATGAAAAATTTGAGTATTATTCTCCTATTGCTCTTTTTCGGTTTTGTGTCATGTGATGACGATAAAAAAAAGTCATCGGAAAAGGCTGAAGATACAGTTGATTTTGACATCACTCAAGATGACGGTTTCAACGGAGACGGCGGCACCAGTGACAATGGCGGCAGTGAAACAAAAGAGGAGGATGATCCCGGCAATTCCTTGAATGATGAGGATCCGGGCAATGGAAATGGTAACGACTCTTCCGAGCCGGTGAACGATGAGACACCTCAACCCGATTCGGATCCATCCCCGACCGATGATGAAAATCCGACGGACTCCGATCCCCAGGTACAATTGGACAGCTGTGAACCGCTCGAACCGGCAACCGGAAACATTATCAAGGTGGAACCCTCCCAGGCTCAGGAGCTTCAGAACATTGTTCGGGATGCCCAATCCGGCGACACAATTCTCCTGGCCGACGGAACCTACAATCTCAACGGGAGTTATCTCTGGTTCAGCAAAAGTAATGTGACATTGAGATCCGAGGGTGGAAATCCCGAAGCAGTAGTTTTGGACGGCAGCTACAAGACAACAGAAATCGTTACCGTAGCGGCATCTGACGTAACCATTGCCGAGATAACGATAAAAAGGGCAAAGACACACCCGATACATGTGACATCCAGCGACGAAGGCGACACTCTCAATACGAAAATCTACCGTGTTTTTATTGAAGATCCCGCCGAGCAGGCGATAAAGATCAACTCCCACAGCGCAAAGATCTATAATGCCGATGATGGAGAAATTGCCTGCTGCAGGATGAAGTTGACCGATGAAGGTCGTCCACACATAAATCCCGCTTCAGGCGGTTGCTATACAGGCGGTGTTGATGCACACAGGGCGAAAGGATGGAAAATCAGGGACAACCACATAGAAGGATTCTGGTGTCAAAATGGGCTTGCGGAGCACGCCATCCACTTCTGGAGAGGGGGCAGGGATACCGTTATTGAGCGAAATACCCTCATCAATAATGCAAGAGGTGTAGGTTTCGGACTTGTTACATCCGGAGATGCAAGAACGTACGACGATAACCCATGTCCGGGAACAACGGAAAATGACTATGTGGGTCACTACGGCGGAATTGTCCGAAACAACATCATCTTTGCCGACAGGGCGGAACTGTTTGCGAGTAACGCCGGGTTCGACTGTGGAGTCTGTTTCTGGTCGGCATGCGGAGCAACAGCCGTTCACAACACCGTTGTATCGACGGGAAGTAACTTCTCCTCATTCGAGTGGCGATTCCCCGCTTCGAAAAATGTTGTAGTGAAAAACAATATTGCGACCCATCCGCTTCGCAAACGGGAAAACGCTGCAGCTGAAACGGGTGGAAACCTGGAAAACGCCGCACTCGATCTCTTCGTGAATATTTCAACAAGAGATCTCCACCTCAAACCGACCGCGACAGACGCAATAGACAAGGGCGTTGCAGTTTCAAGCGATCTATGCACGGACGATATTGATATGGAAAAGAGGGATGCTGCTCCTGATATCGGTGCTGATGAGGTCAAGTAATCTGGAAGTTCGAATTTGATCTAATTCCTGCAATGTCTACATCCCTTCGGGATCTTGCAGAATCAATAAAAAGGCAGTTTGATCTGAATAAAGCGTCACTTTAATTGATCTGGAAAAGAATTTATCTCGGTTCGACATATTCCGGTTTTCGTTCCTCGCGGTATGTGCCGCTGCTGCACTCTCCTCTCGGTTCAGACATGTAGTGGTAGTTGTCATCCGATCCATTATCAAAGCTTTCAGGATTTTCAACCCAGTTGTAGTACATATCCTTGTCGAATATGGGAACTCTGTCACAGTACCCTGGGTCTATTGTGCAGATTCGGTAGTTGGCTGTCTCGTCTGTCACAACCGCGTCTCCGTAACGTTTTTCACCTTCAACGGAGTAATCAGTGCTGTCTTCTCTCGAATTCGACCAGTTAATTCGAGCGACTGGAATATATTCGTCCCGGTTGATTCTTATTTTTCTGATAATCGGAGTGTCACCTGTCCCTTCTCTCGGGATTTGCCTTCCATTCACTTTCATCACGATTTTCGCTTCCACATTTTCATACTGCTCGGTTTCGCAGCGGCCTTTGCCTTCAAAATCCTCACATCGAAAGTAATCTACAACAACCAGGTAGTCTCCGTCTTCAATTTTACCGTCGTTTTTTTCCAAAAGTCCCAGCCCGATTGTTTCAGGGCCGAATCCCCATTTGTTATCGATCAGTAACTGTCCGTTCCAGCCGTTTGTTTCGGTTCCAGCTAATCCGGCGTCGTCAAAGTAGCAGTCGTCGTGAGTTTCAGTTGCTATTTCAGTATCTGTTCCATGCATTGTGCACATGTGCCCTCTGCTGTAACCCATGGGATCGTTGTTCCATGAAGGAAAATGATCGGCTTTTACCAGATGAATGTTTAGATCGACATCGACTCCGGTTTTCGTCCCGATATTTTCCTGGCTTCCTTTGTTCCCGTAGCCTTCCCATAAAAGAGTTACTTCAACCCGCGATGGTCTCATGATCTGGGGAGAGCAGTATGTTGTCGAAGGCGGTCCTATTACGCTGGTTTCTACATTTTCCGCCGACACTTCAAGTTTCACCATGTATTCATTGTCCTTGAACTTTTCGCAGAATGAGCTCATTTCCAAAAGGTTGTCGTGAATACAGTTGAGTTGACAGGAGTCGTACTCTTCGCATTTTGATTTACATTCGGCAATTTTCTGATGTACGGAATTACATCTGTTTTCGTCGAAATTTTCATTTTCCTTTACATTCATGGGAGTTGTTACATAACCTCTGAACTGTACGATGGATTCATCGAGCCATTGCTCTTCGATGAGAGTGTCCGGATTGCTATTCGAATATAGTTGGGATCCTTCCTGGTATCTTGTCGGTGTTTCCGCAAAGCTCCATTTATAGCGGAGCGCATATTTTTTATTTTCAATTCTTCTTCCTTCTGAATCGTAGAAACCGGATTTGGATGCATCCAGTACCGCATCTTCAGTTAGGAGTTCGAATAATTCTCTGTTTTGGTAATTTTTGTTTCCGCAGTTGAGAATCGCTGTCGGAACGGGATGATCGGGATCGATTCTGGTGATTGTCGCCCTGTAACTGACGCCGTCTTCTCCGCATGTTTCGGATGATTCCCCTCCATCTCCGTCCGTACACAATTCAAGATAGTAAATACCGCTGTCCGGTGTCATTGTTACCACTTCATTATCAAAGTTAACCTTTACTTTCAATTCACTGTTGAACTGGGGACCATTAAAAGCTCCACTGCATTGGGGGACGTCCTTGTTCGAATTTGAACCCAGCGGACAGAGTGGCTTGAGGTTGTCGTTTGAATAGGTCAGAAGCTTTTCTTCCGGAAAAAGGGATTGATCTTCAATTATCCCGTTCTTGGAAACGGGAATCTGAAAATTAAAAAGGGCGGTAGACGATGTTAACAACTTTGTTCCGACTGTGGTTTTTTTTAGTAGATTAATCTTTTTTACTGCAATTTCAGTGTCCCTTCCGGTATTCCTGAAAGTGAAAACTTGAGATGGTTCTTTACCGGTTGATTCGGATGTGGAATCAACGTTCCATTGATTGGGATCTACGGAAATCGATGACTTTTGTTTCCCCGCTCCAATGGACAGGTCGCTTTTGTTGTCGCCGTCCGATGAACAGGCGAAAAGCAAGAATAGATGAAACAACAGAAGGGATAAAAAAAACGGCTTTTTCAATCGTTTCTCCATATTTGCAGAACAATAAAATAAATTATAAATTTTTAAAGCTTTATCTTTGAATAGTAGTATTGAATGCTTGTTTGTCAAGAAATGATTTGTGAATCCGAAGAGTGTCGATTTGACCTTTGTTTTTGAAATTTTATGGAGTTATGAAGTTTCTTACCTGCAGCCGATTAATTTGTAGTGCTCAAAATAGTTCAGGACTCGGGAAACGTAATTTCTAGTTTCCCGGTTGTCGTAGATTCGGCCTTTGAAAGACGGGTCCGAAATACTTTTTTTGCGTGTGTTGTAGGATCCCCCATTGTAGGAACTAATCGCTTTTACGATATCACCGTGGTGTTCCGACAGCAATGCAGCCATGAACATGACACCGTAACGGACATTGTATTCTACCTCATAGAGTCTGGCAGGATCTGCACCCAGGAGTCTCGCCGTCTTCGGCATGATCTGCATGAGTCCTCGAGCACCTACTCTGCTGGTCGCCCGGGAATCACCTGCGCTTTCCTGCCTAATGATTGCCAGAATGAGTTTTGGGTTGATTCTGAATGGCTTTCGTCCGTTCAAATAGTAGGGGTACGCTTTTGTGAACTTTCTTACAATCGGAAGGTAGCTGCATACTCTGTCATCTGCGAAAATTAAATCGTGGGAAAAGAGAAGCAAAAATATCGACAGGAAAAAAATTTTAAGCATTTTATCTCCTCAGAAAATTCGAGTTCCTTTTTTCTCTATGCTTTTTCTGTACTGCTTCATAAAGTTTTTTCTCTTTTCTTTCTTAAGATCACGTTCCATCTCTTCACGTATGAAGCGCGCTCTGTCTCTTTCGTCGACACCTTTCATGAATGCGTTTCTTCGGTGATCAAGCATCTGATTTACGACTTCCGCCTTCGCGAGAACGTTACCGGATTTTTTCGCTTCCTGCATAAAGTCGTTAACGGCCCTATTGACAATTCCGGTCTGAAAATTTTCAAGGCGAAGGGATTCTGAAAGTCCTGTGCCGGCCAGACTTTTTTGAATGACAGATTCTGCAAAATCCATTACGCCGTTTTTGGTGAAAAATTTGGAGGAAATCCCGGCCATCTGCGGGAGAAGCTTGGATGCTGCGGATCCGTTTACCAGTGACTTAAGAAATGAGTCGTCCATTCCTTTCAATTTGGATTTGTAAAAGTTGAATCTTGAGATGTCCGTGATTTTTCCTATTCTTTTGATCTCCTGTGCAATATCGATATCGCAAAGACCTTCTGAATTTCTGCAGAACTCTTTTTCAGCCATGGAAAGCAGCTCTTCAGGCTTGAAAGATTTTGCGACTTTCATCATTTCATTTAGCTTCTCGCTGTTCTGATAAAGCTTCATGCTGGTTTCATATACCTTCCGGGCTATTGCGACACCTTTGGCAATTTCAGGTGATACCTTTTCATTAAGAAGGTTGTTGTTTAGCTGTTCTTCAACAAGTATTTTCGCGAGAATCGGTAGCGTAGCTCCGAAATCCGATCCAAAAAGTGATCGGCAAAAGAAAAGAAAAGCAACTGAAAAAGTCAGGATCCCTCTCATCGTATACCCCCAGTTTGAATTTTGGCTATCTGGAATTGTAATAAAAAAAGTGGCGGTTTTTCAAATTTTCCTCAGGAAATAGATATAAGACCTGCATGTCTCAAATGGAAGATGATGAACAGGGTTGTTTTCTATTGTTAGTTAAAATACTTGATTTAATTAATAAAAAAATGCACAATGGAAGTTGTGTTGATGGAGAAAATATTAAAGAAGAGGAGCCCTGAAGTGCTTTTGCCGGCGATGCTTGAGGAAAAATTTAATGAGGATGTGAAAATGTGGAATTGTGTCGGTGGTATAGTGGGGTGCTGGGCTGATGGGCGAGTGTGCCTATGTGAAGGTGGATCGGTGCGGCGATGTGGCGGTGAGGCGGAGTGAGTGTGGGCTGATGAGGTTTGATGGTTGATTGAATTTTATGGGGAAATAGAGATTCTTTCGGAGAAGTATTCTTCGAAAATAAGGAGAAATTGATCGGCAAAAGAGTATTGAAGTGCTGAGAATAGCGGGAGAGTTAAATGAAAAAAACGGCTTTTGTTTTTCCCGGACAGGGATCGCAGTATGTGGGAATGGGAGCGGAGCTCATAAAAAACCACAGAGTTGTGAGGGAGACATTCGAAGAAGCCGGAAGTCATCTGGGTTTTGATGTGAAGTCGCTCTGTCTGGATGGGGATCTTTGCGAATTGACCAAAACATTTAACACCCAGCCTGCAATTCTGACGCTGAGCATCGCCATGTTCAGGCTTTTTATGGAGAAGTATGAATCGGATCCGCAGCTGCTTGCGGGCCACAGCCTCGGAGAGTTTTCAGCTCTCGTTGCATCCGAAGCTATCACTTTCAGGGATGGATTGCAGCTGGTGAGAAAGAGAGGAGAACTTATGGAACAGGCCTGTAAAGCCGGACGAGGTGCAATGGCCGATCTTGAAGGAATCGAACTGCCTGTTCTTCTTTACCACATGAAGGATATCGGTGGAGGTGTCGTAGTATCAAACATAAACGGCAGAGAAAGCATCGTGATTTCCGGGCAGGCGGATGCCGTAGGGAAAGTGTGTGGAAAAGTGAGAAAGATGGGAGTCAAGGTAGTTCCCCTGCTCGCAGGAGCACCTTTTCATTCGCCGATAATGGAATCTGCAGCAAGAAAATTTGCCGAAGAGCTGGAGAAAGTGGAGTTTAAGGAGCCCAGATGGCCAGTCTTATCGAATGTGAGTGTGGAGCATCATAGCAGGATCGAGTCGGAAGTTCTGCTGATTCGTCAGATGGTCGAGCCCGTCAGATGGCTCGAAATAATGGAACAGATGGAGTTGCGTGGGGTTGAAATGACAGTTGAATTCGGCCCGAAAAATATTTTGACCGATCTCATCAGAAAAAACACGAAGCGTATAGTCGCAATATCCTTCGATAAGAAAGAAGAGAGAAGCAGCATAGACCAGCATCTTTACGGTGATCTCAGTTACATTCTCAGAAGAACCGTTGGAGTAGTGGAGACAACACCCAACCGTAATACCGATATGGGAAACTATCAGAAAGAAGTGATGGAGCCGGCAGGAAGAATCCGGAAAATTGTTGAAACCACCGAAAGAGAAAAACGATTTCCGACGATAAAAGAGGTACAGGAGGCAGTAAACTGCCTTAACAGAGTCCTTGACGGAAAAAAAATCGGAGAAAAAGAGAAAAGAGCCCGATTGAAAGGGTTTCCATACATAAAATAGAAAAAATCAAGGTAATCATGAAAATCCGATTAATCAGCGGTCAATCGAAGGTTATTTTTTGAAAATATCGTAAGAGGAGTGGTGGGGATCCTTTTTATCGAATTTCACGACCTTGATCTCTCCGTGCCAGTTGTAAAGAGAGTACCCTTTTTCGCCCCAGGCATTGATTCCGCCCTCCAGATTGTAAACATTCTTATAACCGAGTTGCTTGAGAGCCTTCACCCCGAGCATCGAGCGACCGCCCTTTCTGCAGTAGACGACAATTTCCGTATCCGCATCCTTGCATACGCTTTGCACCCGGAATTCAAGAACCCCCTTCGGAAGCCAGACCGAACCGCTTATGTACCCAGCGTTTCTCTCTCTCTCGGTTCGAACATCAATAAGAACAAACTTTTTTTTACCATCCATCTTAGCCTTTAATTTCTCCACACTGATCTGAGGAACATCCCTCATTCCCTCCATCACCACCTGTTTTTTAGATTTTATTCTCTTGTCGGTATTTTTCCCGGAACCTAACAGCGGGAATGCCAGAAAAAACATCGCAAATGATAAAAATAATTTTGTCTTCAAAGAATTGAAATTCATAGTTCCCTCCGGGAAAAGTTTTTAAAGAAATTCTATCCAAAAATTAAAACCACTGATCTTTATAACAGCGTCAATAGTGTAAATTATTCCCTAAATAAATGAAATTATTTAAAACCTCCACAGATACACACAGATGAAGACAGGGAAATTTTTATCTTTCTCACCTGTGTCCATCTGCCTGTATCTGTGAAAAAAAATAAGTGACCAAGGTTAACGGAGCTTACCGATCCTCGATGAAACATCTGCATGAATCTGTGGAAAAAAAATCAAGGGCATCATGGAAATCTGTTTAATCAGCGGTCGGGGTTTGCCGCTCTTTCCGTTCCCGCCTTGATATCCGACAACGCATTTTCCATAGCCCATATCTCAGGATTATCCCCATCGATTTTTCCGGTTCTTGGAATTTTTACAGCACTTTTTCTGACCCATCTGCCTAGTTTTAGCCACCATTTTTTTGCGGCATCGGGAGCTGGCGAACCGTCCGCGCCGTAGCGATTGCCGATCCATTCGAAGCTTGACATTCCTATGGAGTTATCTTTTTTGAGAGAAACATTAAGCCAGAAAATAGCGGGATGACCGGCTCCGAAAAAAGGATTGCCAGAATCAAGACCTGCGATTTTTTCTTTCCAGCCCTTGAAAGGATCCTCAACCTCCGAAATCGGATCGTCAATGGACTTCCCGATAAGCGGTAGCGGTCCGCAAAATTTATGAAATAGACAGTATCTTCCCTCTTCGGCGATAGAAAAAGTATCGAAGGCACGCCATTTTCCCCTTCCGACAGATTTAATGATAGCGATCTCTTTTTCCGAGTTAAGCCACTCCGATAACTTTTTTAAATCCTCATCAATCATATAAATCGGTAGCCACGGCATTGTTTTCTCCAGAACAGTCGTTGAAAAGATGAGAATGAATAAGGATATATTGTGCGAAGCCACAATATCATCCGATATTGAACTAGCCCGGAGCGGGTTTACACTATATTAATTAGGAAATATATTCTGGATAGAGGTGTCGAAGCCCGACAGTTTCACGTCAGCTTTTAGAAAAATGAAGTATCATACTTCGCAAAAGTGATACGATTTTCTACTTAATTGCATCATCTTTTCCCGACTAAACTATCAAGTCTCTTGTTTTATGATCTTTTTATCCATTTTTTCTCCATAAGACACAGTTATACATTCTTCTTTTATTAAAATGATTTCCAATTTTTCAAAACGTCATATTCGATCTGCTCAAGGCCCGGCACGGATGCTGATAAAAACGCCTGATTCCTGTGGGATGATTGCCTTGAGAACCATTTCCTTTTTGCATGATTTGCATTTGCAGGTCGGCCGTTTTACTTTTTCTTCCGATCCGGTTATTACGACATTGAGCATGAGTTGAAGTAAGTTCAATTTTTCTTGGAGTTGCCGTGAAGAAAACCATAATCTCTGCACCTTCTGAATCCCTTGGGTAGCACATGTTTCAACACAAGGTAGAGAAAGGTTTCGCCGGAAAGAGTACGCGTTTCCTCTTTTTTCGATCCCGAATCGGTATAGCGGAATGTTACTTCTCCATTCTCATCCTTAAGAATCCTTTTTTCGGATATGACGCCTCTGTAAAGGTAGCGCGAAAGATACTCTAGGCCAGGCTGTCCTGTTCCTGTATTCTTTACATCGATAACCCAATCTTTTTTATAAAGATCGACGGGGATTTCCATCTCTTTTTCTTTCATTAATGCAATCAGTTTGCCTCTGAAAAGCAAAGAAAGAACCTTTGCCGGCATGAGATACTTTCCCTTTTTCTCTTTCCATACTCTGCCGTTTTCGCAGATGGCTCCTGACGGCACGATGTAGTGGATGTGCGGATGGTAATTGAGTCGCCTGCTGTTGCTGTGGAAAACACCGGTAAAACCGATCTCTCCGCCCAGATGTTTCTTGTTCGCTGCCAGCTGCTTCATCGCCTCGGCGGAAGCCTTGAACATCATGTCGTAGAATTGGCGGCCGTGCCTCATCGCTATTACATGCAGTTCCGCCGGAATTGTAAACGTGACCATGAAGTATTTCACAGGCAACAGTTTCGCCTTCTGTTTCTCCAACCATTCCGTGGTCAGATGGTTCTGGCAACGGGGACAGCTTCTGTGACCACACGACTGGTAAACCTGCCGCTCGGCTCCGCACGCAGGACAGCTGTAATGCAGCTCGCCGGAGGCCGCGGTGCGGCACTCCTGTATTCTGCGCATCGCCGTAAAACACTCCGGACGCAGTATTTCGCCAAACGTTTCCAATGTCTTCGCGCCGTGATTTTCAAATACGTTGGCGAGTGCAATCATTTTGTAATTTCCGAATAAACAGCTGAAATTATCTGTTCGATAACGTTATCCGCGTTTTGACCGGCTTCTTTTGTGATCTGCAGGTAGTTGAGTGTGGTTATTACACTTGAATGTCCCATGTTCGCCTTTATCTGAGGGATGGTAAGACCTGCCTCAAGAAGGTGAGTCGCATAGCAGTGCCTGAGAGAATGGGTGGTGATCTTTTTTTTAATTCCGACTTCCTCGACAGCCTTCCTGATTGCCGATTGGACGGAATGTGGTGTCATATGGCGATCGGTATTTCTTATCCGTTTCGGGTCACCCATCAGAAGAGGAAATAGAAGGTTCCGGTTTCTATGGGTTTTCCAATAGTCACGAAGGATTTCGAGAGTCGGTTCAGGCAGCGGAACATAGCGATCCTTGTTTCTCTTGCTGCAGCGGATGTGAACGAACATACGGTCGCTGTCGATATCTCCACATCTTAGATTCAGCGCTTCTGAAATTCGAAGCCCCATGCTGTATATTGTAAAAAACAGGGCTCTGTAGCATGGTTTTCGGAACGATTTTAAAAGTTCCGTTGTCTCACGAAGACTGAGAACATCAGGGAGAGTTCTGAAATTCTGAGGCTTTACGATTTTGTCCCAATCAAGCGGTTTTTCAATGACGAATTTCCAGAAAAACTTAACGGCACATAGTTCTGTGTTGACCTTTCCCCATGAAAAATTATCGATCATTTGACCAAAGTAACGCTTCATGTCGTTTCTTTTAAGGTCGATAATCGAATAGTCGAAAAATTCCGCGAACCTGCGTACCGCTCTGCTGTAGGCGGCAATAGTAGTTTCTACCTTACCCTGTAACTTGAGATTTTCCTGGTAAAGTGAATAAAGATGCTCGAATTCTTGTGCGTTTGATTTCTGCATGATATAACTCCATTCCTTGTAATGGTGGTGTTCCCCGTGAACACCACTCTTTTTCCATAAAGTTATATCTATTCTTGAATTTGTTTCAGAAAACTGCCGCGGAGCGGCTTAGTTCAATAAACTATTTTAAGGAACAAAGTATGTCAATAAACTCTTTATAATTGAATTGATCTCGGAAGAGAACTCACCTGATTGTCCGATAAAGAATAAATGAGGGGAGTCGCAGGGACATAAAGAAATTTTCTAAATCGATAGATGTGTATCGGTGTTCATCTGTGGACAGACTCTCTTGTCTTTTTTATCTGAGTTTATCTGTGGATTAGGCTAATCGAATGGGATTATGTAGGGTTTTATTACGAAGTTATCCTTAGAAAGAGCTTTCTCAATATTTTTTTCCCTTGCGATTGCGTGATACTCATGCAGAAGTTTTTCGCCCATCTCCTCCGATTCGCAGAAGATCGGGTGAAAGGAGAAGCGGGGTTTCTGGTTTACCCTGTGAGTTAAAGAAATTCCCCGTATGTATGAAACTCCCGATTTGTTACTGGCCTCGTCGAGCAGTTCTATATTTTCGCAGGCGATGTTTGCAGTGAGGAAATTCATCAGCCGCCTCCCGATATGTATGAAAAAATTTACATCAATGTTTCCGCTTCTGTCGCATGGGAACTTGTGAAGCAAAACAAACGTAAGTTATTGCGGATGCAGAATAATTTAACGCATGTTATCAAAAAAAACAAGTTTTAGATCTACAAAAGCTTTTTCGAGGATAAAACTGTATAAATTTAAAGGGTACGAAAGCCAGTCGGTTTCTAATGATGTGGAAATCGGTTGTTGGATTTTTTAGCATTCGACAAAATGATGTTTTGTTTGATGGGCAAGAAGTGAAGTTTTTTTGTATTAGAAAAGTTGAGATAAAGTATTCGTTGATATAAAAAAGAAGTATGAAATCCAGTAGAAGGAAAATAAAAGTGGAGCGTTTGAATTAAATGTTTCTGGAATTATTCAAGGAAAAGAACTATCGCTGTTACGCCTTGGGTCAGGGAATTTCACATATCGGAACCCTCATGACCAAAACCGGTATAGCACTTTACATCTTGGCAATCACCAATTCAGCCGTTGAATTCTCTTCTGTCCTTGCCATAGCGTTTCTTCCCCAGATATTTCTCTATCCATTTGCAGGAGCATTGGTGGACAGGTGGGATCGCCGTAAAACTTTGATATTTTCCGATCTAATAAGAGCATTTTTCCTCTTGGCCGTGGCATTTTTTCACTTTTTCATCCAGCCGATTTCACTCGGTATGATATATGTTTTTGTAATTTTCAATGCCGTCTGCGACACATTCTTCTTTCCAGCCACAAACTCGATAATTCCATTTATCTTTAAAGAAAAAGATTACGTTGCAGGAAATTCCCTCAACTCCTGGATAATAAATCTCGCTTCAGTCTTGGGACCTTTCATCGGAGTCGTTCTCTTTTCCTGGAAGGGGATAGGAGCCGTAATTCTTCTGGATTTTTTATCTTTCTTGACAGGAGCCTTCTACTCCTACCGGCTTAATCTAAAAAAATCGATAAAAACCGTTCGCCGGAACATCTTTTCAGATATTCACGAAGGATTGCAGCTGTTCAAGGATACCGATATCTCACTTGCAACGTGCGGAGTTGCATTTTCCCGATTGTTGATAAA
Organism: uncultured bacterium; assembly: GCA_942492635.1. Taxonomy (GTDB): domain Bacteria; phylum UBP6; class UBA1177; order UBA1177; family CALOFP01; genus CALOFP01. The sequence goes on along the minus strand of CALOFP010000001.1, from coordinate 657,535 downwards.
TCCGATCGACACAATAGTTCTCCCATTTGTCCTCATCTCAATACTAAAAGCTCCGAAAGTCTCGCTGGCAATAATGGAAACCGCCGGAGTTGTTGGAGTTTTGAGCTCACCAATATTGATTCTGATCTTAAAGAAAAGATTCACCACATTGAAATCACTAAAAATCAGCAGAGGCTGGAAAGTGGTTTCATATTCACTTTTCGCAATTTGCGCCTATCTTCTGATGATGAATTACAATTCTCAATACATCTACACAATCCTCATCGCGCTATTTTTCCTATTTGTCTTCCTCGGACATCTCTTCAACTCCAGTGGATTCGCATTTCTCAACACCTTTTACCAATCCAGAGTCTCCAGAACCATGCTTGGCCGATTTGCCGCATCCCGATCCATCCTCTACACAATAGTCCAGCCCCTCGGAATAGCATTTTACGGCTATCTCCTGGACAACATCTCCCACCTCTACATAATCGGCTTCGCCGCCCTCGGCGCATTACTCGAAACAGCCACGTTGCTGAAAATAGGGAAGAAATCCTCCCTCTCTTTTTAAAAGAGAGGGAAGGGAGAGTTATCCTGATCAATAAAATATATCCTCAACACCCTGAAAGGGTGAAACTTTTGCAGCGGTGAGTGTAAAAGCACCAGTAGTGAAAAGCGGTTCTTTTTAAATGTAGTAGTCCATACTCGGTTCAAAAACTCCTCTTTCTACCAAAAAATCTGGTACAAAAGTGATAAACGAATCCAACTCTTCATAGATTTTTAAAATTTTAAAAAGATCAATATTGTCAAAAATTGCTCCAAAAGGATCACCGTTTTGGTCTGATGGATATCTGAATAAATATGAGTGGCTATCGAGATTGTGTAGTATTTTTGAATTTAAACGCTCATATTCCTCTATTCTTTTTTCAAAGTCGATATTATCTTCGTTTGATAATAATGAAAAGTTTCCTTTGCAGAGCAGGTTTTTAAATAATGTAAATAGTTTATGAAGAGAGTGTTCGGTTTTTATTTTTTTTAGGATCTCTTCCTTTTCTGATTCGCTATAATCTATATCGCAATCTAGCAATCTCTCTAGATTAAACTTCAAAGCAAGTTCAAAAGAATGTCTTATTAGGAAAAGCAGTGGTAGATAGAGATCTTTGATTTCATAAGCTCCGCTTTTTATTAAATCGATTATTATTGCTAAAGTGTAGTCATATTGGGTTCTGATATGTCCTAATCCCATATTTTCGCATATATAATATTTGTTTAGAGTGATCTTCTTGATTTTTTTAGAGCCATTTAAGAGCTTTATTGAATGGAACTGGTCAGATGTTTCTATTTCATTATGTTTTGCTATTAATTTCGTTAGATAAATTTCTTTTTCTGTATCATCTTTTAATGGACAAACATACCTGAATAATGAACCATCACCTTCAACATCAAGAATATCGAATTTTGAAGTGAATTCTTTCATTCCAGAAGGTAACAAGTTCGTGTCATATGCTGCTAAAATTTCAGAAAAATTATGTGAATTTGGTATAGTGAGATTATTTCTTTTAAGATTGCTTTTCAAGCATAGTTCTAAACTATGTCTTAAGAAAAACATGAATGTTTTTGCACGGGAATTAATGTAGGTTTTTGTGCCTACTAAACATACGTCAACAGCATTGACATAGTTTCTATAATAGTGGTCCCAAGTTGGGCGGTGCATTTTATTTTTCAATTTGAAGTAGCTTTTATGGCTTTCGTTTAAATTAAACCTTTGAATCAACATTCTTACTGCCTTTAGGGTTTATGAATTTATTAAAGCTCCTTTTTGAAAGAATATGGGTAAATTTTACATCTACATCAGTTTCGGTCAATAATATTCTTTGGTGAGCCATGTAACTGCAGCTATTGAACTAAGCCGCTCCGCGGCAGTTTTCTGAAACAAATTCAAGAATAGATATAACTTTATGGAAAAAGAGTGGTGTTCACGGGGAACACCACCATTACAAGGAATGGAGTTATATCATGCAGAAATCAAACGCACAAGAATTCGAGCATCTTTATTCACTTTACCAGGAAAATCTCAAGTTACAGGGTAAGGTAGAAACTACTATTGCCGCCTACAGCAGAGCGGTACGCAGGTTCGCGGAATTTTTCGACTATTCGATTATCGACCTTAAAAGAAACGACATGAAGCGTTACTTTGGTCAAATGATCGATAATTTTTCATGGGGAAAGGTCAACACAGAACTATGTGCCGTTAAGTTTTTCTGGAAATTCGTCATTGAAAAACCGCTTGATTGGGACAAAATCGTAAAGCCTCAGAATTTCAGAACTCTCCCTGATGTTCTCAGTCTTCGTGAGACAACGGAACTTTTAAAATCGTTCCGAAAACCATGCTACAGAGCCCTGTTTTTTACAATATACAGCATGGGGCTTCGAATTTCAGAAGCGCTGAATCTAAGATGTGGAGATATCGACAGCGACCGTATGTTCGTTCACATACGCTGCAGCAAGAGAAACAAGGATCGCTATGTTCCGCTGCCTGAACCGACTCTCGAAATCCTTCGTGACTATTGGAAAACCCATAGAAACCGGAACCTTCTATTTCCTCTTCTGATGGGTGACCCGAAACGGATAAGAAATACCGATCGCCATATGACACCACATTCCGTCCAATCGGCAATCAGGAAGGCTGTCGAGGAAGTCGGAATTTAAAAAAAGATCACCACCCATTCTCTCAGGCACTGCTATGCGACTCACCTTCTTGAGGCAGGTCTTACCATCCCTCAGATAAAGGCGAACATGGGACATTCAAGTGTAATAACCACACTCAACTACCTGCAGATCACAAAAGAAGCCGGTCAAAACGCGGATAACGTTATCGAACAGATAATTTCAGCTGTTTATTCGGAAATTACAAAATGATTGCACTCGCCAACGTATTTGAAAATCACGGCGCGAAGACATTGGAAACGTTTGGCGAAATACTGCGTCCGGAGTGTTTTACGGCGATGCGTAGAATACAGGAGTGCCGCACCGCGGCTTCCGGCGAGCTGCTTTACAGCTGTCCGGAATGCGGAGCCGAACGGCAGGTTTACCAGTCGTGTGGTCACAGAAGCTGTCCCCGTTGCCAGAACCATCTGACCACGGAATGGTTGGAGAAACAGAAGGCGAAACTGTTGCCTGTGAAATACTTCATGGTCACGTTTACAATTCCGGCGGAACTGCATGTAATAGCGATGAGGCACGGCCGCCAATTCTACGACATGATGTTCAAGGCTTCCGCCGAGGCGATGAAGCAGCTGGCAGCGAACAAGAAACATCTGGGCGGAGAGATCGGTTTTACCGGTGTTTTCCACAGCAACAGCAGGCGACTCAATTACCATCCGCACATCCACTACATCGTGCCGTCAGGAGCCATCTGCGAAAACGGCAGAGCATGGAAAGAGAAAAAGGGAAAGTATCTCATGCCTGCAAAGGTTCTTTCTTTGCTTTTCAGAGGCAAACTGATTGCATTAATGAAAGAAAAAGAGATGGAAATCCCCGTCGATCTTTATAAAAAAGATTGGGTTATCGATGTAAAGAATACAGGAACAGGACAGCCTGGCCTAGAGTATCTTTCGCGCTACCTTTACAGAGGCGTCATATCCGAAAAAAGGATTCTTAAGGATGAGAATGGAGAAGTAACATTCCGCTATACCGATTCGGGATCGAAAAAAGAGGAAACGCGTACTCTTTCCGGCGAAACCTTTCTCTACCTTGTGTTGAAACATGTGCTACCCAAGGGATTCAGAAGGTGCAGAGATTATGGTTTTCTTCACGGCAACTCCAAGAAAAAATTGAACTTACTTCAACTCATGCTCAATGTCGTAATAACCGGATCGGAAGAAAAAGTAAAACGGCCGACCTGCAAATGCAAATCATGCAAAAAGGAAATGGTTCTCAAGGCAATCATCCCACAGGAATCAGGCGTTTTTATCAGCATCCGTGCCGGGCCTTGAGCAGATCGAATATGACGTTTTGAAAAATTGGAAATCATTTTAATAAAAGAAGAATGTATAACTGTGTCTTATGGAGAAAAAATGGATAAAAAGATCATAAAACAACAGACTTGATAGCTAAGTCGGGAAAAGATGATGCAATTAAGTAGAAAATCGTATCACTTTTGCGAAGTATGATACTTCATTTTTCTAAAAGCTGACGTGAAACTGTCGGGCTTCGACACCTCTATCCAGAATATATTTCCTATTAATGTAGTGTCAACCCGCTCCGGGCTAGTTCAATATCGGATGATATTGTGGCTTCGCACAATATATCCTTATTCATTCTGGTCGGGAATTTTTTACTTTTGATGCTTCGAATATGAAATCATCACCTTATATGGGCCGAAATCCGGCTTTCATCAAACTCCCTGAAAAGTGACCCATAAAAATTTCCTATAGTTTTCAGCCTCTGAAGAGGCCTTGAAAAAAATATCCTAGCTATTCCAGTGCCTGTGTACGGCTGGAAAAAAATAATTTGCTCGAATCAGTCGTTAAAATGACCATAAAAAAAATATCTCAGCCGATCCGCCGGTTAAAACGAGCATGGAAAAAATAATATCGCCGACGAAAAAGCACAAAAGACGTAAACGTTTGCCACTCAGCATGAACTATCATATGGCTCAAATCTGAATTATGAAATCATGGTAATCACGGGAATCGGTTTAATCTGCGGTCAACTTCAGCCACGAAAAACACGGAAATGCACGAAAGGAGAAAAAATTTTGTAAAAAGTGAAAGATGTGAAAATTTATTTCATAATCTATAAAAGATTTTTCTAAAAATACACTTCAATTCTTTAAAAATCAAAATGAATCATTATAATGACCAATGCTAATTAGATATGGGGGCGTGGAGATGAAAAAACTAAAAGGCGAAAACACGATTTTAATTATTTTTTATTCATTGATAACTCTTGGATTTTATCCTGCACTTTATATAAGGAAGAAAACAAAAATTTTGAATGAATTTTGGACGGATCTTCCGATATCAGGTTTTTTTACGGAAATGGTTGTTATTGCGGCTATTGCAAGTGCGTTTGCCATTTTTGTCGATATAATATCTGTCTATTATGAAATTACAGAGCCTTTTTCAAGATGGATGGGATTGTTAAAGGAAGCAAGGGTCGTAAGCCCTGCCTTGAATATGGCATGGTGTTTCCTCGCCAGGGATAGAATCCACGACTATTTAAAATGTAATGATGATAAAAAGCGAAGATTGAGCGGCGCATTAATTTTTATATTCGGTGTGTTTTATCTGAATTATAAAATAAATAAAGAGATTGATGAGAGCACTCCTGATCTCGTTGCCGCAAATCATTAAAACTTTGCAATTATGGAAATTTTATAGCTGTATTCATAATAGGAGGGAATTTGAAAAAATTAAAATATCACTCAACAATGTCGCTTTTCTTTTTATCCTTGATTACTTTGGGCATATATTCAGCCTATTATATTAAGAGGCAAACAAAAATTCTAAATGAGTTCAAGCCGAATATTCCGATATCCGATTTTTTTGTAAATGCAATTATCATATTCAGTTATATTGGTGCAATTATAAATGTCATATTGGCTGTTAAAGCTTACATTGAGAGTGGAATTTGGCATGCTGCTGACTCTTTTTCCACCAATTATTTTTCTTTTGGGACATTAATACCGATATGGGCATTTCTTGCCAGGGATAGAATCCAAGAGTATCTGGACTGCAACGGTGATGAAAATAAGCGGTTCTGCGGTATCATGACATTAATTTTTGGTGTTTTCTACATAAACCATAAGATAAATGATCTGATTGAAGATAATTCCATAGATGAAAAGTATCTGGAAATATCCAAAGAAACCAACTGCCATTAAGATCATTAAAAAAACATCTCAGATTATCCAGCTTTTTTATTTGCCTGTAAAGAATAATATTAGCCGCAAACGGACGTAAATATGTTCGAAATAAATCAGACAAAAGAATTACAATCTTCCAATCGGAAAGTAGAGATATAATTCTCCTTCAGTCTCTTTCGGATTGTAAAATTCGTGAACTGATCCAACCAAAGTGTAGTTGTTCTGCGGGAGAAATTCGGTTTTGATTTTGTGCAAAATGGCGCCATATGTTTCCACATTGCATTTAACAACCAAATATTTGTAGGAGGGGATTGTCCATTTCGTCCAGTTGTCAGGCGGTAATGCATTGTCGACAACTTCACATCCGGCAAGATATTTTCCTTTTTCTTCCCAGAGCTGGAATTTTCCTGCAATATCGCTCATCGCACCCCAAAAGCCAATAGGATTCCCGGACTCATCAACTTTTGCCAATTGTTTTATTTCATTGAATTTGCTGTTTGCAGCATGCCATAGCGGTTGTATCCACTTCGCGCCTTCTCCAGATAATCCCTCTCCAAGTTTTCCTATGACAGAGAAAGATTTTTTTGTGATTATCTCCACTTTCATAATGTCACCTCAAAATCAGGGTTCCCAAAATATTTTCAGCATACACCCCTGGAACACGAAAAACACGAAAATTCAAATATTTCAGCCGCGAACAAACGCGAACATACGCGAACGGGAAGAAATTCTAGAGCCACGAAAAACACGAAAAAGCATGAAAAGGGAGAAAATAGGTAAGCCGCGAACTACGCGAACAAACGCGAACAAACGCGAATAAACACGAAAATGAGAAAAAAAGATTATCAGCAGGATAATCATAGATTGAATATCCTGAAAAAATCAGAGTAATCACGGTAATCCGTTTAATCTGCGGTCTGATTTGTCTTAATCTGTGTCCATCCGCGGTCGATTATTCGCCTTCCAGCTTCATTTTGAATCCCAGTTTTTTTGTGATGTCGTCAAGGATACCGTAGGCGCACGGGATAACGATAAGGGTGCCGAGTGTGGAGAAGAGCAGCCCGAATATGATGGTTGATGCCATCGGTCCCCAGATTCCCGAGCTTCCGCCTATATTCAGCGCCATCGGGACGAGTCCTCCCATGGTTGTGACGGAGGTGAGGATTATGGGACGGAGTCGCATGGTTGCTCCGCTTACGATCGCCTCTTTTGTCTCCATCCCGGCCCGTCTCTGGGCGTTGATGAAACTGATCAGTACTATGGCGTCGTTGACGGCTATTCCGGCCAGTGCAACTACTGCGTATAGAACGACGATGGAGAGGGATGTTCCAGATATTACAAGGTATAAAACGCAACCTGTGAAAGCGAACGGTATGGTGAGAAGCATGATGAAGGGCTGTATGTACGATTTGAACTGGGTGCCGAGGAAGATGTACATCAGAAAGATACCGATTCCCAGCAGTCTTACGATGTCTGCGAGAAGTGTGTTGAATTCGGCGAATGCTCCTTCCATATTGATACTCAGTTCAGGATAGAGCGGCTTGAAGTTTTCTTTAAACTCCCTTTCGATTCTCTTGCTGATTTCTCCGACCCGGGATTGATCAATGGCGTCGGCCGTTATCGTTATTTCCCTGGATCTCTGCTGTCTTCTTATTGCTCCTATTCCGGAAACCCTCTCGATTTCGGCAACGGTAGAAAAGGGAACAAGCACTCCGGATGGAGTGGGGATTTTCATCATTTCAATGTCGCTTATCGAATCCCTGCCATCTTTTGCAAACTTTACAAGAACATCGATTTCCTCATCTTCATCGTAAAAAACGGTGGCCTTTACTCCCTCAAATCCGGCTCTTATGTACATTCCGATCGATGCAGCGGACAGGCCGTATTCGGCTGCCCGTTCTTCGTTGATTTTTATAGAAAGTTCCGGTATTCCCTTTTCAAAATTGTCGTCTATGTTGTAGAGCTCCTCATATTCAAGGAGGATTTTTTTGAAACTTTCGCCGACGGCCTCCATTTCGTCGAAATTTTCACCGTAGAGCCTGAATGTGATCGGTTTGTCGATGGGGGGGCCGTTTTCTATTCTTCTGTATTTCACGGTTTCGGCACCAGGGATGTTGACGCACAGTTTTTTTATGTCTTCAATAATTTCAAGGACCGAACGCTTTCTTCCCTTCTTTGTTTCCTCAAGGGCCAGCGTTATCTGCCCAACATTGCTCTGTGTCATCCACTCTGTTTCGCCCATCAGGAATCCGACGGTGGTGTTGACCGAGAGAACTTCTCCGTTTCCGATAAGGGGTAGAACCTTTTTTTCGTAGCGGCTAACCACTTCATTTGTTCTTGTTCTGGAGGTGCCTATGGGCAGCTGAATGTCGATAAGCAGCTGCGACATCGCTTCACCTTCGAAAAGGTTCTTCTTAACGATCGGAAGCAGCATGCTTGTTCCGATAATTACCAGTATGGTTACGACAAAGGTTATGTACCTGTGTCGATGAAGTCTTGTGAGGATCCGCTTGAAAAGCGACTGGATTTTCAGGAATAGTCCGCTCTCCTTCTTTTTTTTCTTTCCGGCCCAGTCGGCAAAGTGGCTCGGAAGGAAAAAGAGCGCCTCGATGGTCGATGCGACAAGCGCAAGGGATACGACAATCGGGATTACTCTCATGAATTTACCCATAATCCCGGGCAGGATCATCAGCGGTAAAAACGCTGCCACTGTTGTGCCTGTCGCCGCAATAACCGGCCAGACTACCTCGTTCGTTCCCTTTACTGCGGCATCGTGGGCGGAGTATCCCTTCTGGCGGTACCGATAACAGTTTTCCATGATGACGATCGCATGATCGACAATCATTCCGAGAACAAGAACGAGTGCGAAGAGTGATGAGGAGTTGAGAGATTCCCCGATGTACTCCATGAAAATAAAGGTGATTGCAAATGCCAGGGGGATACCGAGGGCTGTTATGAACGAACTGCGGAATCCGATGAAGAAAAAGAGCACGATTATGAGAAGAATGAATCCCATTACGGAATTTGTACCGAGGGTTCCCAGTGTATCCTTGATCTGCCATGTGGTGTCGTTTGCAAGCTCCAGCGTTACACCTTCGGGAAGTGTTTTCCTATACTCTTCGCACAGCTTTTTTACCTTCTCCACAACGGCTATCGAGTTTCCTTCTGAACTTTTGGATACAATCAGGGAGACCGATTTGACGCCGTTGAATCTGGAGTCGTAAACCCCTTCTGCGAGTCCGGAGTTAACAGTGGCAACATCTCCCACTTTTATACTTCTCTTTCCCGTTCTTTTACGGACGATTACCTTTTCATAATCCTGCGGATCATCAAGTTCACCGGTAGTTCGAAGGAGGTAGTCCGCCTTTTTGGTTTTAAGAACTCCTCCCGGAATGTTGAGGTTTCTGTAGGCAAGCGCATCTCTCACTTCCTGGATTGAAACACCGTACCCTTCAAGTTTCTGCCTGTCCGCCTCGATCCATATTTCCCTCTCCTGTCCTCCGACGATGTCGGCTTTGGATACATGCTTGATATCGATGATTTTTTTCTTCAGATTCTCTGCCGCCCGGTTCAGCGCCGCCGGATCGGCCTCACCCTTCAGGACAACTGCGATAAGCGGCATGAAGTCCGAGGAGGAAAAGTCGTCCACAATGGGATCAAGTGCGTCTTCCGGAAGTTCAACCTTGTCCACTTCGGCTCTGATGTCCTGATAGAGGCGGGCAAATTCTTCGTCGCTCAGATCGTCCTCAAACTGTACCTGGATAAATCCCTGGCCTTCTTTTGCAACGGAAATGATCTTGTTGATGTGGTCGACATCAGCTATTTCGTCCTCAATTTTGATTACTATGTTTTTTTCAATTTCCTCGGCGGAAACTCCGGGGTAGGGCACGATAATGAAAACCCACGAAAATGAAACCTCGGTCTCGAGTTCCCTCGGAAGTTTGTTGAAGGATAAAAATCCGATGGTAAGGATAGCAATCATGAGAATGTTTACAAGGACCGGATTTTTTACAGAAAATTCTCCGATACTCATATGGGACCTCCGGTGTTGCCTGTACTTGTGGCCTTTACAGGGTCTCCGCCTGAAAGTACTGTGGTTCCGGAGGTGATCAGGTTTTCATTCTCCCCGACACCGGACAGTACCTCAACAAGATTTCCTCGAATTCTGCCTGTTTTTACAAATCTGACGGCTACTTTTCCCTTTTCTTCGATGAAAAGAGCCTTCTTGTTGTCCTTTTCAAAGAGAGCTGAGAAAGGAACAACCAGAGCCTTATCCTGTTTTGCACTTTTTATGGTTATGTTCGCAAGCATTCCCGCCTTTATCTTCTCCTCTCTGTTTTCAAATTCAACCTCTATAGGGAAGGCTCCGCTTTGAGGATCGGAAGCAGGTGAAACAGCCGTGATTCTGCCGGTAATGGCTCCGTTTCCGGTTGCCGGTATATTTAATTCGACCTCCATCCCCTTTTCTACCAGCGGGATTTCCATTTCGCCAAGCTGGAATTGGGCTTTCAGCTTGGAAATGTTGACAATTCTGGCCACAACGGCACCAGCTGCGAGCAGTGAGCCCTTTTCAAGACCCTGGCTCTTGGAGGCGATGTGCCCGCTGAAAGGAGCTTTGATGAAACAGTCTCTGTACAGCTTTGCTGTTTGACTTACAGCTGCCCGGGCGCTGGTCAACTGACTTTTTGCATTTACGTATTCAATCCTGGAGATGTTTTCGCTTTTATGGAGTTTTTCAGCAATCTCCATGTTCAGTTCAGCAGTCTCAAGAGCCGCCTCTGCCTGCTCTTTTGCAGTTTTCTGCACATCCGAATCGACAGAGAGAAGAAGCTGTCCTTTTTTTACATAGTCGCCCAGTTTGAAATTTACACTTCTTATTGCACCTTGGGATAGGGATACGATGTGGGATTCCATGATTCCGGATGTTAGGGCCGTTGTGCTGATGTGGCGACTCATACCGGTTCTGGTGATTTTTTTGCTCTCAACTGCAACAGCAGGTTTATTTGTTTTGGTTTTGATGTCGTTATTTTCATTTTTCGGATTCGGCGGCTGACATCCGACGGTCAAGGCCGTGATCAGAAGCAGTGTGTACCTGAATTTCATCGTTTCACCTCCAGATTCCCTGTGATTTTGTGATATTCGGCTTCGGTTTTCAGTGTTTCGAATAGAGCCGAAATATATGAATATTTTGCGTTGTCGACAAGCAGAGCGGTTTCCAGAAGGAGAGACTGTTTAACTCCTCCAGCCTCATATCTCTGTTTCAGTGCCTCAAGCTGTATTTCTGCAAGCTCAATCTGTTTTTTGGCTGTAACAGCCGTTGCCTTCAACCTGTCGTATTCGAGTTTCAACTGCTCTTTTGCAATCAGCAGGTTGTTACGAACTTCAATCTCATCACTCAGGGCTTTTATATGTTCAAATTTTGCCTTCCGGTACGAAGTGTAGTTACGAAAACCGCTGAAGATAGGTACAGATATGGAGATTCCTGCCGTCCAGTAATCATCCTCGGTATTGGGTTTGAGGCTGTCGATTACAGGCCAGCTTTGTGTGAAAAAGGCGTTGACCTTCGGCATGAACTGTGTAAATGAGAGTTTTTTCGCTCCTTCGCTGATTTTAATGCCTTCCCTAAGGCCCTTTATTGTTGCCGAAGAGTCTATGGAACCCTCAATATCGATTCTGGAGTTCTCAAAGAGCGTCACAACTTCATCAAGAGACATCAGCTCCCTGTCGAATTCCGTCGCGGATACCTTTTTTCCCATTGCGTGATAAAGCGAATAGAAGAGCACCTTTTCATTGTTTTTAAACATTTTCAGAGTGTCGTTTGCCTTTAAAAGCTCACTGTTCCAGCGAAGAAGATCGATTTTTATCGAACCTCCGGCCTCAAGCTTGACCCTTGTCGACTCCAGGTTTTTCATGATCCACTCAATGTTTTTTTCCGAAATTTTTCTCATTTCACGAACAGCCATGAGATCGAAATAGATTTTCCGGGCATTCAGAATGGAGAGTTCCATTGTTTCCTGTTGGTCGAATTTGAAGGCATTTTCAACGTACTCGGCAATTTTAATTGCAAAAATTTCCGCGCCGCCGTTGGTTATGGGTTGTGTTATTGATATTTCATGGGAAACGGAATTTTTATACATCCTGTTCGGCCCCATCGCGTATTGATTGGCCATTTCCAGGATTTTTTCATCCATCCCCATATGCAGGTAGTTGAATTTATAGTCAACCGATGGCATGTAGCCTGAATAGGCATTGTATTTTTCCCATTTCTTTATCTTTTCTTCATGTATTTTCGATTGAACAGAAAAAGAGTTGGCTGCTGCAGTTTTCTCTACCTCACCAAGAGTCAGTTTTTCCGCAGAGAGCGTTGATAAGGACAAAAGGATGAGCAGTATCAGGCCTTTTTTTGTCATGGTTCCTCCGTTCCATATATTATTCTAAATTTTTCCATGTTTTTCAGATAGTAGTCGGGATCTTTTTCGAGCATTTCGATAATCTCATCTGTTGACTGGATAACTCTGTGCATGTTGTCGATTCCACACCTCAACATAATTACGGCATGAGTAATTCCATGCCCCTTGAGCTCTTGGGCGAATTCGGTTTTTTTCCTGATAGTTTCAAGAACCTGCTTTCTTTTTTGCTTTAAAAGAGAAATCATCTCTCTGCCGCTAATGCCCAGGCCGAAGAGAATTGCTAGGGAAAACATTTCGAATGTTTCGTCATAACAGAGCAGGGCGTCCCGAATCTCCTCAGCCAGACTCTCTTCTCCCTTTTCTGTAAGGTTGTAAACCTTTCTTTCCGGCATGTTGCCCACCTTAACATGCTCAACTTCCACCAGCATTTTCTTCTCAAGTCTTCCTAGGCAGTTGTAGATGGAAGCTTTTGAAATTGTGGTCCATTTCTCTAGTGAAAACCTCTTTACCAATGCATTGATCGCGTATGCATGCTTTTTACCGCCATAGAGAATTGAGAGTGAAACCAGTTCGTTTTTTCCCATAAATATCTCCTTTGATTACTACAAGCCGAACTAGTATAGATTAAACTACTCTAGTTTGGCCTAAGCTAGCATTTTTTTTACAGTTGTCAACAAAATTACATGAAAAAAATCGATCATATGCACGAAAAAACAGAAATTGTTAGAGCTACGAAAAATACAAAAAAGCAGGAACGGGGAGAAAACTTCAGCCGCGAACGACGCGAACAAACGCGAACGGGGAGAAAGATTTTTTGAAAAGTGCGAAACGCGCCAAAAAAAGCCAATCAGAACCGGAACTATCATCTGGAATATATTTCAATACATTGTCTGGTATGTTAAAAAACAAATAATAACAATTTGTTGAAAGTTGATTGATCTCAATAACTCTCCCTAACCCTCCCTTTGAAAAAGGGAGCGAACTAGTCAATTACACTAGGATTATTGTAATTTTAATATTGAAATCATGGCAATCACGGCAATCCGTTTAATCAGTGGTCTGTTTTGGGTCTTAATCTGTTTCCATCTGTGTGTATCTTTGGACAACTTTTATTTTAATCCTGATAAATGGAGGTCAGCTCTTGACATAGTTGGGCGTCCAAGTATATTTTGTCTGAATACTTGGGTGTCCAAGTAAATTGATTTGATTTTCTTTTTTCCTCTTGTCATAAAAGATGAGATACAGGGAGTGAAACATATGGATAATACAGTAAGTTTGATAGGGAAGGCCGGAAAGTTAACCTCACTTTTTATACAGAGAAAACTTCAGGAGATGGGAATGGAGGGGATTGTTCCCTCTCATGGAGATATCATTGTGGCTCTCATCAAAAAGGAATCGATTACCATGAAAGAGATCGCCAAAATGATAGACAGGGATCCTTCTACGGTAACTACTCTTGTCAAAAAGCTTGTAAAGCTGGGGTATTTGCAAACTTCCAGGGATGTGGTCGATAAGAGAGCTGTAGCTGTCTCTCTCACGGAGATGGGAAAAAAGGTAAAGGATGAGGTAATAGAAATTTCGGAGGAGATGTTTGAGATTCAATACAGAAATATCTCCGATGAAGAAGTTCAAACTTTCCGAGCTGTTTTACAAAAGATAATCTCTAACTTCGATGACGAACTCAATAAATAAGAGATATTTTCATTATGAATTACGGTTACCTTTCGCTTATTCCGGTTGTACTTACTCTATTTCTGGTTTTCTACAACCGTAATGTTTTTGCAGCGCTTTTTGTCGGGATTGCTGCAGGCGGTTTTATCGTCGATTACAAAGAAGGAACACTCTTCAGCGGAATTGAGACCGTTGCAAACGTCTTTACAAACAGCTGGACAACAAAATCAATATTGTTCGTGCTTCTCACGGGAGCTTTTGTCCGGGTGATTGAGAAATCCGGAGGGGTCAGCGGATTTGTTCATCTTCTCACTGAGAAACAGAAAATTATAAGGAGCAGGAGAGGAGCTGAATTTTCATCTTTCCTCATCGGTCTGCTGCTTTTTATCGATGGAACAACCTCAATTGTAATAAGCGGTGTCTCAACCAGACACTTTTTCGACAAGTATGATGTGTCCCGTAGAAAACTCAGCTACATCCTTGATTCGACTGCCTCTCCCGCTGCATGGCTTTCGCCTGTTACCGCAGCAGGTGCTTTTCTTACCGCACTTGTCGGAGCCCAGATTTCAAAAAATGTGATAACGGGTGACCCCTTTTCATATGTTCTTCGAGCGGTTCCTTTTCAGATATATTCAATTGTTTCAATAGCAATTGTGGGACTTACAATTATTTCGGGAAGATTTCCTACGAAAAATCCAAATGTTGAAAAGTATGTTGAAAAAGATTCCGGCGATTCTTCTGAATTTTCCGGAAAGGGCAGGGCGGGAAATATGGTTTTTCCGGTTGCTTTTCTTCTCACTTCAATTTTCGCCATCCTTTTTGTCAGCGAAAACGGCGGGACAGCAATTTTCACAGGAATTTTGATCACTCTGATTGTCACCGGAATTATTTATAAAATTCAATGCATTGCGGATATGGAGAAATATCTCAAATGGTGTGGAGAAGGAATTGCATCCTATATCGAAATCACGATTATCCTCATTATGGCTTTTGCCTTCAGCGATCTTCTTGGGCGACTCGGAACCGGAAATTACATTGCGGGATTGGCTGGAAACATAAATTCCTGCTGGCTGCCTGCCCTAATTTTTCTCTTCGGCGCATTCACATCTTTTCTTACCGGAACAAGCGGCGGAACCGCCTCCATTCTTGTGCCCATTGCAATACCGATGGCGGCCGATCTCGGAGCGGATATCCCGCTTGTGCTGGGAGCAGCAATATCCGGCGCAGTTTTCGGAGATCACTGCTCACCCGTTTCCGATTCCACAATCCTTGCTTCGAAAGTGGCCGAAGTGGATGTGATGGATCACGTCGCAACCCAGATGCCCTTCGCACTGATGGGCGGATTTCTAAGTCTTTCACTTTTCTTGATATTCGGTTGTTTTATCTGAATTAATAAAGGAGAAATCGCAATGAAAAAAGATTATTTGAAAATGCTCAGGGAAATAAAATCCGTAGCTTTTGCAACAGCGGACAACAACGTGCCGCACGTGAGAGTTGCGGACATTATGATGGTTGAAGATGGGAAAATTTACTTCACAACCGCAAGAGGAAAGGGATTTTACGAGCAGCTGATTAAGAATCCCGTTGTTGCAATTGTCGGAATGACACCCACCTATGAAACAATAAGGATCACCGGAAAAGTGAAAAAGCTGGATGACAGGATCTGGGTCGACAAAATATTTGAGCACAATCCGATGATGAACGATCTTTACTCTGGAGAAAAAAGGGATATTCTCGATGCCTTCTGCATTGAGGAGGGGACAGGTGAAAGCTTTAATCTTTCCGTAACTCCGCCCGTCAGGGAAAGATTCGCCTTCGGCGGAGCCAAAGTTGTCGAATGCGGATATCGGATAACGGAAAAGTGTACAGGTTGCGGAACCTGCCGTGAAAGATGCCCCGAAAGTGCAATAATTCCTGGAGATATCTACAAAATCAATAAGGAAATATGTCTTGAGTGTGGTAGGTGTGCCGAATCCTGCCCCGCAGGAGCAATAGAAAAACCGGTAATTTTCTAATCAATCACGATAAGCGCAAACGTTGATAGATGTGAGAAATTTATCCACATATTTTGGTTCTTTCTGGAAAAAGTTCAACGATTTTGGATTTGACCTTACTTTGTGCAGGATCCCTCTTTCAACCATGTGATGTGTTCGGATGCTTCCGATACTTTTTTGAGATTACAACAATTGAGAGGGGATAGGGCGGAGTGCGCAAAAAGCCAGCATGTTTCGGTTTTCGGATCAATGATGTACCATGCATAGAGCTCTCCGAATCCCAGATTTATTTCACCTGCACCTACAGTTACAAAGGTTTTGTTGTTGCTTGTTTTTACAACTCCTGCTTTTGATGATATGCAGCCGTTAAGCAGGAATAAAGTTGCAATGATCGGTAGGATTAATTTTCGCATTTTTCAATCTCCTTTAGCGAGTTTATAATAGATGATGTGTCGCTTTGATATTGTATAGAGATTATTCGACAAATCAAATATAGAGGAAAAATAATAAAATGAATTTTGATGAAATGCGATAGTAAATAGCGAGTTATGGACTGATGTAGTTTAGGAAAACAAAGATCCTTAATCATAGTCTGGGAACCTGTAATGAAAACAATTTTCCTTTTTAAGTCTTTTAATTTGTTGGATGATTGATCAGTTATTTCTAAATTGAAATATTTTCATATAATGACGGCAGATAAAGTTTTACTTTGGAAAGTATCTCTGTGATTAGATAATTTTAAGTGAATTATATAGGAGAGTTAAGATGTTTTGTTTTAAATGCGGTGCAGAAAATTTTGAAAGTTCCCAGTTCTGTTCTGAATGCGGTTCTAAATTGGAAGAGAGCTCCTTTAATGCCGATGGTACTCCGATAGTAAATTATGCCGGATTCTGGAAAAGGGTGTTTGCTTCTATTATTGACTCGATAATTCTTTTCTTTATCTCAGGAATCCTCGGATATATTTCGGGTGAATTGATTGGTTCTACTCTTAGCGCTTCGGGAGTGGAGGAGACACTTATTTTGATTGTTGAGCTTATTGTCTCTTATTTAATAGGTGTTATTTCCAGCTGGCTTTACCACACTATTCTTGAATCATCAAAAAAACAGGCTACATACGGTAAAATGGCAATGGGAATTGTCGTGACAGATGCCGACTGTTGCAGAATTTCGTTCGGAAGGGCAAATGCGAGATACTGGGGAAAAATTCTCTCTTCAATAATTCTGTGTATCGGATTTCTCATGGCCGGGTTTACAGAAAAAAAGCAGGCTCTGCACGATATGGTTGCCGATACTCTGGTTGTTAATAAGTAACGGTATTTTTGTAACATCTCGACATAACTTCCATCTTAATTAAGGTTCATCACGATAATGGTTAGTTAAGAAAAAAAATTGAATATAAGAATGGACATGGTAAACCTCTTTGAAACACGACTAACAAGGAGTTTCCATGTCCACGAGTTTACTTTATCACGGATTTTCAATTCATCAACATAAATATTTAAGTACACACTACTCTGGAGGGAAAATCTTTTTCAATACCGAACAAAAAGAAAGGTTAAGCTGTCCCTCTTGCGGTTCAAAAGAAGTAATTAAAAGCGGTAGTAAAAAAAGAGTGTTTCGCCATTTACCAATAGGATTTAAACCGACATTTATATGTTGGAATGTACCTAGAGTAAAATGTCATAAGTGCGGTTCAGTTCAACAGGTGAAAATAGATTTTGCACAACCAAAAAAGAGCTAC
Source organism: uncultured bacterium (assembly GCA_942492635.1). Classification (GTDB taxonomy): domain Bacteria; phylum UBP6; class UBA1177; order UBA1177; family CALOFP01; genus CALOFP01. The sequence continues at coordinate 639,871 of CALOFP010000001.1, read as the reverse complement.
ACAAAAGCATTCGCCAGATACATTCTTGAATTTCTTCAATGTGCAACAATCAAAGATGTGGCAAGAAATCTGAAAATGTCCTGGAACACCATAAAAGATATCGAAAAAACACATCTGTTAAAACACTATTCGAAACCTCGTCTGAAAGACGTCAAACGTATTGCGATTGACGAATTTGCCATCCAAAAGGGACATAAATATATGACCGTAGTTATAGATCTTGACAGCGGAGCAATAATCCACGTGGGCAAAGGAAAAGATGCAGCCGCTCTAAACAGCTTCTGGAAACGTTTAAAGCATTCAAAGGCAAAAATAGAAGCTGTCGCTACAGATATGTCACCCGCATATCTTTCAGCGGTCAGAGAAAATCTTTCGAAGGCAAAACATGTCCTTGATCACTTTCACGTCGTAAAGCTATTCAATGACAAGATATCAACCTTGAGAAGAGAGGTGTACAACCAGACAGAGGATAAAGCCGAAAGAAAAATACTTAAAGGTACCAGATGGTTACTTCTCAAAAATACTAAAAATCTAAATTTCGAGAAAGGTGAGGATTCAAAGCTTATAGCTGCTCTTACATTGAACAAACCTCTATATACGGCCTATTATCTAAAGGAAGAGCTTAAGCTTATATGGCAGCAGGATTCAAGAGAAGATGCAGAACAGTTTTTCGACCAATGGATAAAAATGGCGAACACTTCAGGCGTAAAGATTCTGAAAGATTTTGCAGATACGTTAGTGGGTCATAGGGAAGAGATACTGAATTACTACGATTGTCCGATATCTACAGGACCTCTCGAAGGGATTAACAACAAGATAAAAACTTTGAAAAGGAGAGCATACGGATACAGAGATTTGGAGTTCTTTAAACTGAAATTATACTCCATGCATGAGCAAAGATTAGTTTTCAGCAACTAACCATTATCATGATGAACCTTAATTAATGCGATTTGAACTATCTAAACAACAACACCCATGCTGGTCTTAGACCGGTTTCTGTTGTATGCTGTCATCTTTCTTTCAGCTTACCAGGAGCAAGTTTGAAAATTGAAACAATGGAGGACGAGATGTCTGTATGGAGTGTCGACGGAACAGTGATCAAAAAGGACGGGAAGGCTCAATTTCTTTCAGGTGTATGCTATTCGCCGACTCCGGCCGGTGCTGCAACTTTCAAGCCAGGGATAGGAGATTGGTTCGCGCCGCCCTGGAACGGAATCTGGGAGAGAGATTTTCCCCGGATGAAAAAGATGGGAATCAACAATATTCGCACCTATTTTTTCTGGGCATGGACGCCACCGGATGATATGAGGAATTGGAAGTCCGTAGTAACCAGTCCGGTTGAATTCGATCACACGCCTTTTCTCGATTGTGCAGAGAAAAACGGAATTTCCGTGACAATCGGGATAGCTCTCGACGGTGGAAATATTTTTGATAATGGGGATCCGTCTCTCGGGGATGATTATCTTTCATTTTACAGCTCTACGGTATCAAAACTTGCGGAGTTGTACGGAAAACATCCGGCGGTTATGGGGTTTTGCATAGGTAATGAGCAGAACAATCCATCCAGAATTGTTCGAGCGGATTTCTGGGACGGTCTTGAGAATATCGCCAAAGGAGTAAGGACCAATGCTCCGGACAAGCTTGTCATGCTGGCAATGCAGAACGACAACCCGAACATGTTCACGGCAAAGATCAAGACAGGTAGCGGAGCAAAGATCTCTGTTCCCAATAGATTTGCCCGGATTTTTGATGTCTGGGGAATCAACATTTACGCCGGAATGTCGAATACACTCAAAAACTACAAGGAATATGTTGCCGATAAAACTATGTTTTCAAGACCCTTGATTGTAAGTGAATGGGGGGTGCCCGGTGGTACAAACGTACCCAAAGGAGAAGCCGGACCTCCAGTCGGAAAGGCAACGGCCAGGGAGCTGACAGCTGATGAATTTAAGGCTGAAATCAATGGCAAAATGAATCAAGACGGGATGGCCATGAAAGCCAATCGAAGTTTTGTGGCCGGTGCACAGTATTTCGAGTGGACAGATGAGTGGTGGAAAAATAGTGCGACACCTGTTTATACCCAGGATGCAAGCCCTGATCCCAATTGGCCGGAAGAGTGGTGGGGACTCAATTCGATTGCTCCAGCAGACAGGACGGCAAAGGAAGGACCTTGGGACAGCAAGAACAACAAGCCGTTCTCTCCGGATAATCTTAGCGCTCGTCCTACTTTGGCGGCACTTTCGAAAATATATGCATACCTCTCCAAAACCGGCAAAAAGGAAGAGGCGTACATTGAAACTTTCGGACAGGATGAGGAAAACTCAGATATGAGCGAATCTATCTAAACCAACTGCGAACAGTTCGCAAAATCCATACTGACATTTCTTTGACTTTTTCAGCCGCGAACGGACGCGAACAAACACGAACAGTGGGATAGAATACTTTTTAAACACCGAAACTCGTGAAAATTGGAAAAACGAAAATGTCGATTATCTGCAGGATTGGATCAAGGATTCAGCATTAAAATCAAGGTAATCGCGAAAATCCGTTAAATCTCTGTTTAGTTTCAGCCGCGAACAAATACGAACAGTGGGATAGAATACTTTTTAAACACCGAAACTCGTGAAAACTGGAAAAATGAAAAATCCGATTATCTGCAGGATTAACATCCAGAGCACGAATTCACTATTGAAATCAAGGAAATCATGTCAATCAGCGTAATCTGAGGTCCGTTAGGGAGCAGGTGTCAACTCCAATATCACTTCTACCTTTCCTTCCCCCAGTTTTACTTTGCTGCTGTTTGTCATGTAGTCAACTCCGGATACCGGTTGGAACTGGCCTCCGCCTTCGACGTAGAGCACTGCTACAACATAGTATTCTCCGGTTGTTCCTACATCCTCAAATCCCAGTGTCAGCTCCTGTGAACTGCTCAGAATCTGGTCCACATCCATTTCTCCGTCGCCGTCTTTGTCGATGTTGGGGATTGTTGCGAGGATTGCCGCGGGTATTCCGGTTACGGGTACCTCTGTCGCCAGAGTCACCATCAGTTTTGTAATTTTTCCGTCGAATGTTCCGGGCAGTTTTATTTTTACCACAAGGCTGGATTCAGGTTCAATCTGTTCGATGATGAAGGCTTGTCCGAGAGTCATAGATGTTCCTATCCAATCGAGATCACCATCATTATCAGCATCTTCCATTACAAAATCCCCCGGCATTCTTACGTCTCTGTAAATTGTGTTGGATATCCATTTTCCCTCAGAACCCGGATTCTTGTGCCACACTCCGCGGTGAGCCGTGTGGTCGGCGCTGACGATGTCGATTTTACCGTCGCCGTCCATATCTGTAAGCCACATGTCGCTGGGAGAGGTGAGCCCGGAGATAATGATTTCCGGTGTCCATTCATCCTTCAGATTCGTTCCCGGGTGTTTGTAGCGGGTTACTGTGGAGCTGAAAATCTGGTTGGCTATAAGGTCTTTGTGTCCGTCTCCGTCGAAATCGTGAAACCACATATCCGCCGATGCCCAGTTGTCGTCGTCTATAACGGTTTTTTCCCAGGGAGAATCCCATCCTTCTGGTCCCGGATTTAGTCCGAGCCATATTTCTCCGCGATAACGGGGCGGATCGCTGTCCGCAATGTCGAACATGCCGTTGTAGATCACTTCGGGGTAGTTGTCTCCGTCGAGATCGGTGCACTTGTAGGCGAGAGTTCCGCGAATATGAGGGTCCGTGTCCCCGGCCATCACCTGAAGATGTGAAATCCAGGGAGTTTCTTCAGAACCGGTATTTTCCATCCAGCTGCCCACTGCGGAAGATCCGAAAGCTCCGCTGAGAGCAATGTCCTCGTCCCCGTCGTTGTCGATATCGCAGGTTACAACTATCATGGCGTTGTAGTTCATCTCCGTCGGCTCCGGATTTTCCATGACTACCGATCTTTTCCAGTTTCCGTCCTTTTTCGCATATGAAAAAATCGTTCCCGCCCCCTCCTCAAGGGGTGCCAGACCGGGAATATTTGTTCCGACAATTATCATTGGGCTGCCTCCGTGATCGATCACATTGACTCCCCACGGACTGTAAAACGATTGATCCACCTCCGACCAGGAATCGATTATTTCGGTTTTTTTAACTGAAAGATCGCTGTTGAGATAGTAAATTCCAAGCTTTAGAACGGTAAGCGGAAGATTCGGATCCTCAAAGTGAGGTTCGCCGACCGTAACGATATCTTTTATTCCGTCACCGTCGAGATCCTCATAATCCAGATAGACCGCTCCCGGAACAAAATCCTTATCTCCCAGAACTCTCTTTTCCCAGAAAAGGGGACCCGTCAGGCACGTTGGATGGAATGGATTCAGTTCACAGGTGTCACCCTCCGGTACCTCGAGATTAATCGTACCGAAGTCCATCGCCTTTCCCTCTTCGTAGACCAGGGTGGATTGTGAAAATCCGCGGGCGTCAGTGGGCTCAACAACCATTATCGAAGCGACACCGGTGGCGATGGCCAGCCCCAGCCTGGCACCCTCGAGAGGGTTGCTGGAAATTGCAAAGAGGTTGTCGGTCATCGGAATGCGCACGCGAAGGGGAAATTTTTCAGGCACCGGCGGATATTTGCTGATTACCCAGCTCGGAGTCGGAAGGGTTTTGAACTTCTGCGGCCATTCCGACTCCTCCGCCTCGTAGAGCATCAGCCGAAGTTCTGATCCGGTTGTCTCTGTTGCATTTACAGTGACGCAGATTTCGCCGGCCAGACAGGTGTCGTCGATGGCGTCGGCATCGGAATCGTCCGTTTCGACATCATTCTCCTCTTCATCGGGGAATTCGATTCCCGCCTGTTCGAGGACCTCGAGAACTCCGATTCGACCGATAAAATCGAGTCCTGTCCTGAATTCGGTTTTTCCCGGTTCCGTATCGGCGAAACCTTCAGCCGAGTAGTAGACTTTCACACCCGAATTCCTGGTGTGGACGACAACGCCGTCCTGCGGAATTGCCGCCTTTCCGATTACATTTTCCGCCACATCCCACATTGTGTGCATCGCCGCGGTGGGAAAGGCTGAGGGAACAACGATGACATGCGAAACACCGTCGTCATCGAATTTTTTGAGGGCATCCTCAAGGGACGGTGTCGCATAGTTCATTCGCCCTGTATTGCACTTCCACGGCAGGGCCTCTTTTATCTCTTCGTGGAAAAGATCTTCCGTAAAAATAAGGTTGGAAAATATTTCCCCTTCCACATAACCGAATTCCGGCAGCGGCGGGACGTAAGGTGTGCCGTGGGAGGCAAGAACAACTCCTATTTCACTGTCCGAAACATTCGAAGGAATGGATTCCCGTATCTTTTTTGCCATTCCGGTTACCGCGTTTTTCAGACGGTTTCTCATGTAGGGAATTTCAAAAAAGGGTTCTGTAACCACCACATTCATTCCGCTTGTCATGTATGCAGTTTCGTAGACGAAGTTTTCAACCTCCTGGGTATGGGTTGAGCTTGCCAGAAGCATGGGCACAACCACAAGGCTTTCATACTCTTTGGACCTTGTTATTTCCCAGACAACATCGGGAATTCTCGGGACCTCGTCCAGAAATGCAATGTATGTGTCTATTTCGGCACCCTCCACCCGAACATCCAGACTCTCCACATGGTTTTTTATAGTGTCGTTGTGAGGGCTGTAGTTTTTAAAGGCGTTGTAGTGATCCTTCAATGTTGAATGAAAATTCTCCCATGTGAAAAACGGAGGAACATCGCCGGCTGGGGAGATTTCAACTTCATGCGGAATGTTGTTGTTGTTCAAATCATCGAAAACGTAGGTCATAGCCGTGGCTATCTCTTCATATGCTGCGGCCCATTCCGTGTATTGAGATTCCTCGGGAACTCCCAGATCTGCGGCATGAGGTCCGAAAGGAGTGCCGTCGGCAAGGGTGATTGATTTGTCACCGTCCTCAAACTTTGCCGGTTCACCGTGTCCCACAAAAAGCAGGGCGACCTTATTGTTTTCGTTTTCTTTCGAATCGTCGGAGCACGATATGGAAAATAGAAGTGCTGCTGCGAGAATGAATCCGAAAATAACACTTATCTTCATAGCTTCCTCCCTCTTGTGTATATCGATTTCCTGAATCATATTTTCTTTTAGCTGGTTGTGTATTGCATGGTTTTTATATCTTACAGTATATCATAAAACAACATGTGTGTGATATGGATGGCGTTCATGTGGATGTAAAATTATCCCTACCGTCTTGAAAATGGAATTGAATGAAGTCTATTTTGACTCAAGGTTTCATGGAAGATATTCTTTGGGAAGAGTTTTTTGATTGTAATTTTATAAAAATTTTTTTACGTCGACAATTCAAATTATCTGAATGATAACATCCGGAGCACCGATTCAGTATTAAAATCAAGGTAATCACGCTAATCCGTCTAATCTGCGGTTTAGTTTAAGCCACGAACGGACGCGAAAATGGGAAAAAGGAAAATTTCGATTATCTGCAGGAATAACAATTAGAGAGCCAATACAGCATTGAAATTGTGGTGATCTCGGAAATCGGAATAATTTTCGGTCAATTGATTTCCCGAATCAAGGTAATCCGAAAATCAGCTTAATCTGCGGTCTTAGAAGAGTAGTGAGCAGCCGCAACCGGAGGATGCGGAATGGGAATCGATGATGTCTTCATCGGTCAGATCGATGTCTGTCAATTCATCGTCAACACTTTCTTCATCGTCGATTTTTTCTTTATCCGATTCTTCCGGTTTGCCGGAATCTTTGTCGGTGATTTCATCGACAATTTCATCTTCATCCGATTTTTCGTCAACTGTTTCATCCGCGTCTTCATCATTTGTGTCGTCATCAGTTTCTATTACTGCTTCTTTGACTGTGATGTCGTATTCGCCGGATGTTTCGGAGATCTGTTCAACTACGATGAAGATTGTTTCGCCTTCTTCAATTGTGTAGTTCAATGTTTCAACTTCACCTGCCGTGCCCTCGTCTACTGAACCGAGACAGTCGTTGTTCTCTTCGCATGTCTCGATTAGTCGGATTGCGGCATCAAGTTTTGAATCCGGTGTGAGTGTGATTTCGAGCTCCACATCAGAGACGGCCGTATATTCGTACACGATTTCAGCCCCTGCCTGCTCTGTTTCACCGCAGTTGTAGCCGTATGAGGCAAGGTGAGGTGTTCTGTCTGTCGTATTGATCGTCTGATCAAATGGAATTTCCGTAATTTCGATTGTCGATGCGCAGCTTCCTGAGAAATCCTTGTCGCAACCGTCCGGTTTTCCGTCGCCGTCGGCATCAAGCCTGTCGTCGTGGCCTTCGCAGAGGTCGTTGCAGTCTTCGGTTCCGTCGCCGTCCGTATCCACATCAGCCTTTCCGCAGCCGCAGATTCCGGGCTCGGTCTTTTCAGAATCGTTTGCACACTGGTCGATGCAATCCGGAGTTCCGTCCTTGTCGCTGTCGATATCCGATTCCGCAACGCCGCAACCGCAAACTCCCGGTGCGATTTTCGCCGAATCGTCAACACACTGATCGTTACAATCCGGTGTTCCGTCTTTATCCTTATCTGTATCGGCGATTCCGCAACCACAGATTCCGGGTTCGGTTTTCTCTGAATCGTCTACACAATTGTCGATGCAATCCGCAATTTTATCGCCGTCGGTATCAGTGTCTGCAGTTCCGCAACCGCAGATTCCGGGAACGGTTTTGGCGGCATCGTTCACGCACTGATCGTTGCAGTCCGCAGTTCCATCTTTATCGGTATCAGTGTCTGCAGTTCCGCAACCGCAGATTCCGGGAACTGTTTTAGACGAATCGTTCACGCACTTGTCGTTGCAGTCTGCCGTTCCGTCTTGATCGGTATCTGTATCGGCGATTCCGCAACCGCAGATTCCGGGAACGATTTTAGACGAATCGTTCACGCACTGGTCGTTACAGTCCGCAGTTTTGTCGCCGTCGGTATCAGTGTCTGCTGTTCCGCAGCCGCAAATTCCGGGTTCGATTTTGGCGGCATCGTTCACACACTTGTCGTTGCAGTCTGCAGTTCCATCTTTATCGGTATCAGTGTCTGCAGTTCCGCAACCGCAAATTCCCGGTTCGGTTTTGGCGCCATCGTTCACACACTTGTCGTTGCAGTCTGCAGTTCCATCTTTATCGGTATCAGTGTCTGCAATTCCGCAACCGCAGATTCCGGGAACGGTTTTGGCGGCATCGTTAACGCAATTGTCGATGCAGTCTGCAGTTCCATCTTTATCGGTATCTGTGTCGGCGATTCCGCAACCACAGATTCCCGGGATGGTTTTGGCCGGATCGTTATCACATTCCTCTTTACAATCTACTGTTTTGTCACCGTCTGTATCCGTATCCGCGATTCCGCATCCGCAGATTCCGGAAACGGTTTTTTCCGGATCGCTGTCGCACTCGTCTGTGCAGTCAGGAGTTCCGTCGTTGTCGCTGTCCTTATTGTTGATTGTTACATTAAAAACGCACTTTGAGCTGTTTCCGGCAGCGTCTTTGGCGGCGTAGGTTACAGTTGTCGTTCCGGGGAGAAAAGTTTCTCCTGACTGGTGATCGGAAGCGAAGCTGACCACGGCAACGTTGTCGGTTGCCGTTGGTACTGTCCAGTTTGCATTTACGCTGCAGGAATCGTTGTTGTTGCTGAGGTCAATGTTTTCCGGACAGTTTGCGAATTCCGGTTTTTCGGTGTCGTTAATGGTGATTCTGACCTCTGTCTCAGCTTCGCTCCACTCCATTCCGTCGCTCGCTTTCCACTTGAAGCTGTCACTGCCTGCAAATGATTCATCCGGACGGTATGAGAGAGCATCAATAACGGATTCCGTGAGTTCTATTGGAAACTGTGTAATTTCAGCTCCGTTGTTGAGCAGTTTTCCGTGCTCGGGAAGTGAGGTTATCTCTATTTTCATCATTTCCTGATCGTCAGGATCGCTGTAGGCAGCAGTGAAAGTTTCAAAATAGAAACGCAGTTCGCTGTCCTGATCGATAACTTCGGTAATTTTCCTTGTTGTGGGCCTGCTGTTCTCTGCCGAAGCCTTTCCGGGGGTGGGAACGGTAACCCTGAAATCGGCTTTGTTGTTTCCTGTGTCGGTTCCGTCGGGGAAACGTGAAATCGAGGCGAGAGCGATAGAGTCGGTATCACCTTCCGAAACTCCTTCGGTTTCGGTGTAGGGTGCAGCCGCGTTGCCTTCGTAACTTACTGTATCTATGATCACATTTGCAAGATTGATTGCCACGGAGTCGGATTCTCCATTGCGGATAAAATCGTCGGCGGATTCCACTTCGAGATCGCAGTTTTCCACAACCGTTTTATCGGAGCAGATTACGTAATATTTGCCTGATTCAAGTTCAAAATCGGGAAGCTCGATCGTTCTGTAAATTGTGTCGTCTACCAGTTTTAATACGAAAGGATCGAGGTTGATAGGTTCCGTGCCCGCGTTGTAGAGCTCGATGAATTCACCTCTCGCACTTTCGGAAGAGTCGTAGTCGATTTCGTTCACCACTACAAGCGGTGTCGCCACGTCAACTTTGAAGCTGCAGACGGCTGTGTTTCCTGATGCGTCGGTTGCCGAAAATCCGTTTTCGGTTGTTCCGACAGGAAATTCCGATCCGCTGGCAAGGCCTGAATCCTGAGTGAAAGTTGCACCTGGACAGTTATCGGCTATCTGCGGATCGTCGAACTCTACGATGGCGCCTTTTGTGGCGGACTGGTAAGGTTCGTTTTTGTCCAGCGAACATGCTATTTTCGGTTTTTCACTGTCTTTTACGATTATTTTGAAGCTGCACTGGGCGCTGTTTGTACTGCCGTCTGTTACAACGTAGGTCTGTGTCGTTGTTCCGACGGGAAATGTGGATCCGGGAGCCAGTCCGACTGTTCTTGCTGTCGATGCTCCGCAGTTGTCCGTTCCCTCAGGTTCCGTAAAGTTCACAACCGCTCCGCATGCTCCCGTATCGTTATCGACCGTGATGTCGGAAGGACAGGTTATTGCCGGTTTTATGTTGTCTACCGCAGTTACTTTGAAGCTGCATGATCCGAAGTTGGAATCGTCATCCGTCATTTTTTCCGTCACAGTGATTTCTGTTCCTGCTCCCTTAACAACCGTTTCCGCTGCAGGTGCCTGTTCTGCAGAAAGTGATGCGTCGCAGTTGTCGCCGGATGTTACGAGGTTTTTATAATTTGGAAGCTTGGCGCTGCATGTGTTGTCTAGTTCAACCGTCTGATCCGCCGGACAAGTCGCAGTCGGATTTGTCGCATCTTCGACAGTGACTTTGAAACTGCATTCAGCACTGTTTCCGGAGGCATCCGTAACTTTATAAGTATGGGTAGTTGCTCCTTTGGGGTAGGTCGCTCCTGATATGGGGCCGACAACTTTTACAGTTGAAGAACCGCCGCAGTTGTCTGTTCCGACAGGTGCTGTGAAGGTAACGACCTTTCCGCAGGATTCGTTTTCACTGTTCACTATCATATCGGAAGGACAGGTGATTGTCGGTTTTTCACTGTCTTTCACTGTTATGTTGAAGCTGCAGAGAGAGCTTTTTCCTGCCGCGTCCTCGGCAGTGTAGGTAACTGTTGTCTTACCGAGAGGATAAGTGTCGCCGGAATTGTGGGAGCTTGTAAAATTTGCAACGCCTACATTGTCGGTTGCCGCCGGAGCTGTCCAGTTTGCAACCGCTTCGCATGTTCCGCCTTCGACATTGACGTTGATATCGGTAGGACAGTTGGAAATAACGGGAGACTGATTGTCCTTAAGCGTAAAATTAACATCAGCGTCTGCCGCGGCGAAAACCTTTCCATCGCTTGCATTCCATTTGAAACTGTCGGCACCGACGTAACCTGGCGCCGGCTTGTAGACAAATGTCCCGAATCCCGAAGGATCGATTTCCAGCGGTACGGAAAATGTGCTTCCGTTGTGCTCGAGAGTTCCGTGGGAAGGCAGCGAGATGATTTTGATTTTCGCCATCGAGTTACCGTCAGGATCGCTGAATGCACCTGAGAAATCCGAAACTGCAAAATTAATGTCGGTGTCCTGACTTCCTGCTTTTGCAAAAGATGAGAGGGTAGGTGCTTGATTTTCAATGATTTTCTCGCCTGTAACAGAGATGTTATCCAATCTGATTCCCCAATTTTGATCGACATGGTTCTGGTTATGTCGCCACGCAATGTAAAATGCCTGGCCTGCATATGCGGAAAGATCTACTGTGCGCTGAAGCCAGGACATATTTGAAGTTGTGTATGAATCGACGGAAGCTCCGAATCCGCTTGTGAAATCAGCAGGGGTGTTTCCATAAGTCGATACGTAGACTTCAATATTTTCTTTGCCGTACTCATCGTGGATTGCACCTATCCAGTATTCAAGAGTTGCCGATTTGTAATCCGTCAGATCGATAACTGGGGAAACAATCCAGTTGTCGGGAGTGAGATTTTTGTTGGTGTATGATTCACTTCCAGCTCCGGCACCGGATCTGCCTGCACTTCCGAAACCGTTAATTTGTGCGGTAGTCCAGAGGTTCCCGTCTCCGTCTTGATCATAGTTTGTCCAGCCTGCGGGAAATGCGGCACCATCCTCTTCGCCGAAATCCTCAAAAAAGGCAATGTAATTTATCCGCCTGGAACCGTATGGAGCACTGTTCAACAATATATTGTTTCCATTTACAGTAACCTGTGAAGCACTTGCGTCCACTAAGTTTCCGAACGTGATATTTCCAGGAATTCCATATGCCATCCAGAAATAGTTTTTACCGGGTTGAAGCGCTTGATATGCGGTAAAAGTAAAAGATCCGTCAGGAGCACTGTAGGAACCAAGAGAATTGGTTTCGGAATAAGTATTGCTGCTTCCGGTATAAAAAAGTTGGGCAGACTGAATATCCGAAGTGTCATCGGTTCCTGCCGTTGTGAAGTTGAAATCGGATGCGGAGAAGGGATTTAATGTTCCCGAAACCTCAATATTCATGCTGAGAATGTCTCCAGTTGTAACTGGTTCTATCGGTAGGGTGTTCTGATCCACCGTTATGCCGCAAAATGCCATTTCCGTCGGTTTTGCGATTACCCTTGTCACTGCAAAATTTCTCTCTTCGCTGCTTCCTGACCAGCCTGCAAGAATAATTGCTCCTGTCGACTGGAGCTGAACTCCGCCGTATGGCCTGTCGTCGTCACCGAAATCGATGAGATTTATTCCGTCGTCTGAAAAAGAGGTGTCGAGTGTTCCGTCGATGTTCAATCGTGCAACGGCAAAATCTCCCAATGTGTTCGATGTGACAACTATTTTTCCGTCGGCCTGAACTGCCACACCTCTGAATTCATCACTGCCACCCATATCGACAAGTGTTTTACCGTTTCCACCGAAGGATGTGTCAAATGATCCGTTGGCAGCCAGTTTGGCAATTCCCAAGTCCCTTTTATCATCGGAATTATTTGTATATCCGCCGATGTAGGCGTGGGTTGTCCCTACCAAGTCGATACCTCCGCAGGATTCGCTGCCGTATCCGAGGTTTACCACCGTGCTTGCCAAAACTGAACCGGTTGATGAAATTCGAGCAAATGTAGCGCGGTTTGTTTTGCTTGCTCCCTCTATCTGTCGTGCCCAGCCGCAGGTCCAGATATTTCCGTTCGAATCTATCTTTACCTTTGAAAAGGACTCCATTCCGTAGTCCATAAAGCCGGTTTTGTCATCGAATTGATTATCGGCGAGATCAACTCCGACACCATCGTTTCCTTCAAATGCAGAATCTATTGAACCGTTAAAATTAAGTCGGATTACAACAGATTTGTAGTTGCTGCCATCTTTTTTCTGGCCGACAAGTATGATCTTTCCGTCGTTCTGGATTTCCATATCCGACCAGTTGCTGTGACCCGTGCCGATGGAGTGTGATACAACTCCGCCGGATCCGAAACTCGTGTCAAGGGAACCATTGGACAGATATCTGACAACGGTCAAATTGCTTGTTGATGTTGAAACGGCGACAACTATTTTCCCGTCGGGATATAGAGCTATTGCCCGACCTCTGTCATAGGTTGATGAAGATATGTTTGTGATAACCTTTCCGTCACCTCCGAAAGTGGTATCGAGAGTTCCGTTGGGTTTATACCTTGCAACACCGACCATTTCAGTTTTGCCATCGGTGTGATCGGCTGAACCGGTAATTACGATATAGTCGAGGTATATGCCACTCCGATACACCTTCATTGTATTTCCCATATCGTGAAATCCATTGAAATCAGTTGTAATTTTTCCGTATTCGGATCCGTTGTTGAATGTGCAGTCCACACTGCCAACCTGAGCCCATGCCGTTAAAGAAAACAGCATCAGAGCCAGAAATAAACTAACTTTTTGCAGACGCAAATTTTGCATAATCTTCCCCCCCCCAGGAAATATGAATAAAAAAACTTTTTATATTTGAAGTAATTGGACCTGTTTTATGATGGATCACTCCTCCAGATGGTGGCGTTGCTGAAATGACCGGTGATAATGATAACAAAAGAGGCCAAAGAAGAGCCTTACGGTTGTAAATATATGTGTTTATATCAAATAATCAATTAAATAAAGAGTTTCTTCAGTTTGTTAATTCGATTAAAGCATCTCTTTTTTAACAATAAATATTAACTTATCCAGAGTAACCGTAAAAATCATCATGATAACAATATCACGGCGAATCCGGTGCCTGGATTGACCTTGAAGAAAATATTCTATCCAAAACAGTCGCCGAAATCTTCTGAAAAACAAAATCACAGCCGGTTCAGCGACTAAATCGGTCATAAAAAAAATAATTTCCACAAATCGGTCGCTGGATTTAACCTGGAAAAGTTATCGACAACCACGAAAAACACGAAATGAGGGAGAGGAAAAATAGATTAGCCACGAAAAACACGAAAAACCACGAAAGGAAGAGGGGGAGAAATTTTTTCAGCCGCGAACCACGCGAACAAACACGAACGAGGAAGAGATTCTTTTTGAACAGCGAAAAGCGCGAAAATGGGAAAACTAAAGTGACGATTATATTCAGGATTAACATTTAAGGCACCGATTCAATATTAAAATCAAGGTAATCACGAAAATCTGTTCAAGTCTCTTTTCTAAAATCTCTGTGGATTTTGATTTTTCGGAATCAAGAATTTTCTTAATTTCATTAAGGGATAGTCCTGTCTGATGCAAAAGAGAGATCTTTTTCAATCTTCGATACTCTTTTTCACCGTATATTCGATAATTTTTGAATGTTCGATAACTCGGCTTGAGTAATCCGATATCATCATAGTAGAGCAGTGTACTTTTTGATAATCCGAATTGTTTGGCCAGTTTTGTTATTGTGTATTTCATCTCTTATTAACCACGATGTTAAAAAATGTTGGCTCAAGAAAATACATTGTATAAAACTTTGGTTATATAACTACAATACTGTTTCCCATTCTGGGAAAAGATTTTGAATAAAAATGGAATCCAGTCCAACAAAGTATCCAGTGTGCAGGATTTTTTTTAATTTCAATAGGTGGATAACAGGACAACCAAATTGCAACCCACAAATTCTGGAGAGGAGGCATTTTTATTACAAAATCCCAACTACTACCTACTCTGAGCTCTCACTTCCTCAATTCTTTCCTCTTCAAGTCCCAGCCATTCAAGAAAGTTTTGGTGCATTTTGGGATACTTTTCCTCGAACACCTTGTGCCAGTTGTCCATGTCATTTTCCGAAAGTCTGATCGCCGAAAAGATTTCCTTACACTCTTTTACCTTGTTGTTTCCCATGATTTTCTCCTTCTTAAAAAGTTTCTGAAACTATCTTGATTACGAAAATAGCAGGAAGAGTATAAAGTGTAAAGCTTTAGACGGGTCAAGAGAAATTGATAGGTATTTTTGTGAAAAGAGAAAACGATGCTTATTGTCGCGAATACAACAAGGCCCCGACTTCCTTTTCCAGGAAATCGGGGACGATAATAATTTCTATTTTTAGAATTTTCCGTTATTGTTCTTCCACTCTTCTTTTGCCGGAATGGTTTCGATTGTATCCCAGTGTTCAACGATCTTTCCATTCTCAATTCTGAATAGATCATAGAACGATGTATGTTCGCCTGTTCCGAACTTTCCTTCGCTGACGGAGAGTACAAAGTTTCCTTCCGCGAGAACCATGTGATTCTTTTCATAAGTCATTACGAGTCCGTTTTCCGCAAAGTACTGCATTGCAGATCCGAGTCCGTCAAGACCGTCGGCGATTGCGGGATTGTGCTGGAGATACTTCTCGGGATTGATGTAGTCAGTGATCTTATCCATCTTGCCGCCCATGAGAATATCGGTCACGAAACCTTCAACAATTTCCCTGTTCTCTTCGGTTTTTTCGATGTCGACGATTTCAGTTGCTCCGTCTGTCTGTGTTCTTCCGCTTGGATTTGCAGGTTTGATTTCTATAAGATTGTCCCAGTGTTCGACAATGAGACCGTTTTCGAAGCGGAAAATATCGAAACCGATCTTCGGTCCGAAAAAGTCGTAGACTGTGTGGGTGAAAACGTAGTTGCCGTCTTCAAAAGCTCTCACAACTTTTGCCTTGAAGCCGCCTTCCGGAGCATTCTGGATTACCGCTCCGAATCCGGCAAGACCGTCGCCTACCATGAGGTTGTGCTGGATGTACTTCTCCGGGTTGATGTAGCTTGCCGGTTTTTGATCTCCCGTCTCCAGACTCTCAAGAAGAGCCACCGCCTTTTCTCTGTTCGATAAAGTCATTCTTTCCTCCTTGTTTGAGTGTGATGATGCACATGATACCATCATGAAGAAAAGTCCGAAAATTACTGCCAGTTTTTTCATTTTAACCTCCCGAGTTAATTATCACATTTGTTCGTCGATGCTGCATGAGAAATCCTCAACGTCGACAGGTGCAATGGTACTCAGTGGCGGAAAAAGATATAGGTGAATGCTTTCAAAAGAATGGTAAATATCGAACCGGACGGTTATTTTGAAAAAGCTTTCCTGAATTGGGCGGGAGACTTTCCTTCATGTTTTTTAAAGTATTTTACGAAATTGGTAGGTTCTTCGAATCCGAATCTATATGAAAGTTCCTGCACCGAAAGATCGGATGTCGCTATATTCCTCTTTATTTCGGTTACGACATAACTGTCGATGAATTTCTTGGCGGTTATGCCCGTTACCGATTTGCAGATCTCATTCAGATGTTTGTAGGAAACATTCATCATTCCGGCGTAGTCGTCCGCGTCCCGTGTTTCTGTACAGTGCTTTGAAAGGAGATCCCTGAATATGCCGAATTTTATTACCCACTCGGAGTTCTTTTTGTCGGTATTCAGGTTCTTTATCATTCGTTCAGCTTTTAGCAGCAGAAGCTTGAGAGAGAGTCTTAAAATATCTTCCTTTGCAAAGTCGTCGGAGTGATTGTACTCCTCAAAAATCGAGTCGAAGATGTTTTTTAAAGTTTTTCTCTCTTTTTCCTCAGGATTTAATATAGGCGAGTAGAGATTGTGGTTGTATAGTCTGTAAAGAGAGAGTAGGTCCGAATGGATCAGGTTTTTTGATAGAAAAGAATCAGTGAAAAGGATAATGTAACCTTCAGTTTCCGCAGTAATTCCATATGCATGAACCTGGCCTTTTGATATGAAAATAATGCTGCCCTTTCGGTAATCAAGAGGTTGAAAATCTATAAAGTGAACACCGTTTCCATTGGTCACAAACATGATGGTATAGAATTCAATTCTATGAAACCTATCAGGTGGAGGAGAAAGTTTTTTAAACCTCGAAAAAAGACTTCTTATTGTAATAATTTCAAATTCTAATTCGCGGCTTTTTTTCTTTCGGAATTTTACTTTCGGTAAATCGTTCATAGAAAATCTCTTCCTCAAATATAACTGTGAAGAGTATACAGCAAATAAATTTCCTGAAAAACTAAAACCGTAAAAAACCACGAAATAGGGAAGAGAGGATATTTTCAGCCGCGAACGACGCGAACAGACACGAACAGGGAGAAATTCCTAAACATCAAAAATCACGAAACAGCACGTAAGAGAAGAAGAAATCTCAGCCGCGAACGACGCGAACAGACGCAAACAGACACGAACAGGGAGGAATTCCTAAACATCAAAAATCACGAAACAGCACGTAAGAGAAGAAGAAATCTCAGCCGCGAACGACGCGAACAGACGCAAACAGACACGAACAGGGAGGAATTCCTAAACATCAAAAATCACGAAACAGCACGTAAGAGAAGAAGATATCTCAGCCGTGAACAACTCAAACAGACACGAGAAAGAATTTGTTTCAGCCGCTAAAATCAAAATCGTAAGACACGAGAAGGTCGCTTGTATGAAAGAAGGAATACCATTTAGAGACCGGATTTAGTATTGAAATCATGGTAAACACGAAAACCAGCGTAATCGGTGGTCATGTATTGAAATCATGATAAACACGGAAACCAGCTTAATCAGTGTTCATGTATAAAAATCATGGTAATCGTGGAAATCAGCTTAATCAGTGGTCGAAGTTGGCATGAAACAACATAAATATATCGTTATATCCGACCTTAAGGTTTCCGTCGAGTGCTTCCTCTGTAAAACCGGTAATGAAAATGGAGTCGTCTGGGCCGATAATCATATCGTTCGGCCTGTCTTTCATTGTTGTTCCCCACTGCCGGCTCCAAACATGTTCGCCCTCGGAATCCAGTTTTATAAGGAAAATGTCGTCACTTCCCTCGTTTCTTCCATATATATCGCCGGTTGTTTTGCCGGTGACGAATATGTTTCCTGTAGATGAAACTTCTATGTCCTGGCTTTCATCCAATTGGTCAGAACCGAATATTTTTGTCCAGATTTCCGATCCATCCGGGTCTGTTTTCATTACAAAAATATGGTAATCGTAGTTTACAACTCCGTTGAGGCTGCCCCGTGTGTAGCCTGTCAGATATAAGTCTCCTGAAGAATCGATTGTAAGATCGTGGGATTTTTCATCTCTGTCCGAGCCCCAATCCTTTCTCCACGCCTGGGTTCCGTCGTTATTCAATTTGATGAGGAAAATTTCAAAACTTCCCGCGTGGGCGTTGGTTTCGGGATCGCCGTTTGTATAGCCGGTAAGGTAGATGTTTCCTGCGGCGTCCAACTTGATCGATGTGGCTTCTTCGTCATATGGCGTTCCGATGATCTCTGTCCATAGTGGTGAGCCCTGGGAGTTTATCTTCATCACGAAAATGTCGTTTCTTCCCTTGGCTGTGTTTCCTTCAAAACTTCTGTTGGCGAAACCGGAAATATAGATGTTCCCCGAGGCGTCAAGATCAATTCCCGCCACATAATCTTCGCCGGAAGATCCCCACTGGGAGGTCCAGAGCATATTTCCTTCCTGATCCAGTTTCATGAGAAATATATCCCTCTTGCCGGAGTTGGTGTTCCCGTGAAGATCGCCGAGCGTAATACCGCAAATGTAGATGTTTCCCTGATGATCAACTTTTACATCGACTCCTTGATCAACGTTCTCGGTTCCCCATGTTGCTGTTTTGATTATTGATCCGTCCGGTCGAAGTTTCATCAGGAAAATGTCCGAACTTCCGTAGCCGCTGTTCCCGTAAAAACCGTCACTTGTTCCGCCGACAATGTAGATGTTGCCTTCGCTGTCCATAGTGATACCGCTTCCTCCCTGACCTGATGAGGGGCCGTACTGCATGCTGTGAAGCAGCTGGTCCAGTATGACCTGAGGTTCACCGGCGTCAGGATTGCTGTGGTCGCTGTAGCCCAGGTACTGGTTGTAGCTTCTCACGCTGAATCTGTCTTTTCGAAGTCTGTCGTAATCGAACTGGAACTGCGCCGTTCTTCCAAGCTCCTCATTGCGATAGTTTGAGAGTGCGTAGTACTCGGCTGAGGGGACGCCGTCCCAGCTTACGCGAACGAAATGTTCATGTGATCCGTCTGTGGCGTTTACGTTTTTCGGCGGTTCGATCGGGAAGTTTTCAAAAACCTCTCTTCTTAAAAGTATGGTTCCCTTGCTGCTTGTGAAGTAGATGTGCCATCCGGAAGGATCTGTCGAAACTCTTACTGTTCCGTACCCGGCAGACCTTTTGAAGGTCAGGACACCCTCCGGACTGAACTGCCTGAGGAGGATCCTGTCGATGAGGTAGATGTGATCGTACATGTCGATTGCAATTGATACCGGTGCGCTTATATCGTAACCGGGCATGTCGAACGCCTCTTTTCCGATGAAAACTTCACAGTTTCCAGTCGAATCGCATCGCTGGACTCTGTCGTTACCTGTATCCGAGATGTAAATCCTGTTCTGAGAGTCGCATGCCAGGTATGTGGGATTGTCGAATTTGCCCGGTTCTGTTCCGAGTCCCCCGAATGTACTTTGGAAAATCATTGTCTCGGCGGGATCGCCGCCTATTTTGATTTTTACGATTCTGTTGTTGCCCGAATCCGCAACGTAGATGTTTCCGTCCATACAGCGGGTTATTCCTCTCGGCGAGTTGAATTGACCGCTTCCGCTGCCCTGCATGCCGATTTCGCTGTGAAATGTTCCGTCAGCCGTGAGGAAACGCTTAACGTTGTGCTTGCCGGAGTCGACAATGTAGAGATAGTTCTCTCCCGCATCGGTCACAACTGCCTCGGGATACTTCATGTTGCCGTTTTCGTCTATCTCCTGTGTGAATTCTGGGTATTCCACCCATCGCTCGTAGTTGTCGACTTTAAGAATCGAGTTGCTCTTTATCAGGTAGAGGTAACCGTTCGTGTCGTATGTGATCCCTTTTGAGCTGCTTTGATGGACTAATTTGAGCTCCCTGTAGTTCTCCATCGTTGCAAAACCGCTGTCAGGTTCGCTGTAGTAGCTTATCCCCATGGGCTCGGAAACTGCTTCGACCTTGAAGTGGTAGACGGTGTTGTTGCCCGGTTGCCAGTCGTAGTAGAACTTGTCCGTTTCTGCCAGTTGCGTATACGTTCCATCGGCCGCTGTTGAGTAGTAAATCCGGTATGTTTCCGCCTGAGGTATCTCGTTCCAGCTCATGCGGATGGTGTTGAAAATGCCGTCCGTTGCGTTGAAATTGATGGGAGTGTCGATTTTAAGGCTGCCCGGTTCGTTGTCGACGCTGTAGCCGCCGTACTTCTGGAGAACGGATGAGTAAGCCCTCACCTTGTAGTAGTAGATGATGTTGTTCAAGGCCGTGGTATCCTCAAAAACCGGATCTGTCGATGTTCCGATTTTCAGGTTGTATGTTCCGTTGGGGAGTGTGTCCCTGACAATCTCATAACTTGTCGCTTCAGCCACCTCGTCCCAGGTGATCACAATTTTATCCGGGTGATCTCCGTCGGTTGCCTGGACATTTTCCGGTCTGGGAATGTTTCCGTTCTTGAATCCGCTGTCCGAATTTGAGAGAGATCCCAAAGTGTCCGGATTTTTCAACGACTTTACAGCGTAGTAGTAACGAATTCCCGTTTTGGCGGTTACATCGTTGTAGGTGGTCGAAGTTGTTTCGCCGAGATATGCGAACTCCCCGTCCGGTGTCGGTGATCTGAAAACCTGATATGCATCGGCCCCTGCTGCGGCACTCCAGGTAACCTGGACGTAGTAGGTAAAAGTTCCGTCGCTTGCCTGAACATTTGTCGGCGGATCAAGAAGAGAGATGCACTCTTCAGTTATCCAGCCGGAACATGTGCCGTTGCAAACTGCCGTGCCACCGGAAAAACCCATGTCTAGAGTCGAACAGTCAACCTCAACATCCTTTTCACATGTCTCACCGGGATCGACATTACCGTTTCCACACTTTTCCTCGACATGGACTGTGCAAACTTGTGCATCATTCCAACTGGTGCAACTGTTGTTGCATGTTGCGTTCGTGCCGGTTTTATAGTCCTTTCCTGGGATATTTGAGCAGTCGATTTGGGTACCCTTTTCACAGGTTTCACCAGCATCGACGGATCCGTTACCGCAGGTAGTGCATGCAGATTCGTCGAAACCGCTGCAGCTGTCGTTGCAGATAGCGTTTTCACTGTCAGAATAGTTATTTCCGGGAAGATCTGCGCAAGAAGTCGGCATACCCTTTTCACAGGTTTCTCCCGCATCGGCGGATCCGTTACCGCAGGTTGTACATTGAGATTCGTCGAAACCGCTGCAGTCGTCGTTGCAGATTGCGTTTCCACTGTCAGCATAATTTTTTCCCGGAATGTCTCCGCATGGAGTTGGTTGCCCTTTTTCGCAGGCTTCCTCTCCCTGATCGAATGAGCCGTTACCGCAGGTTTCCGTTACCTTGACAGTGCACACATCGTCGTCGTTCCAGCCGGTGCAGGCATCGTTGCATGTGGCGTTTGTTCCAGGTTCGTAGTTTTTACCGGGGATTTCGCCGCAGTCGATGGGAGTGCCTTTTTCACACACTTCCCCTGCATCTTCCGTTCCGTTGCTGCAGGTTGTGCAGACGGACTCCAGCCAGCCGTCGCACCGGCTGTTGCAATTCGCAAGTGTACCGGAAGCGTAGTTTTTACCGGGTATGTTGCCGCAGTCTATTTTCTCAACCGCCTTGTCGCAGGTTTCACCGGGATCTCTTAAGTTGTTTCCACAGAGCGTGCATAGCGATTCGTCCCATCCTGAGCAGTCCTGCCTGCAAACAGTTGTTGCACCTTCGGCAAACTTCTTTTCCGGAATATCACTGCAGGCAATGATTGTTCCTCTCTCGCACTTCTCCTTACCCTCATCGAAATTTCCGTTTCCGCAAAGCTCCTCAACGTTTCCCGCATCGTCTGTTTCATCGTCGACAGAAACATCTTCGTCATTTTCAAAGGCTGCATCGCTGTCCGTATCCTCATTTTCAGGCAACTCTTTATCCTCATCTGCTGTTACAGGATCGTCCGATACCTCATCTTCATCAGTTCCCGGATGATCATCCTTTTTGTCACCATCGTCTTGAGGTGTTCCTGAATCGGGAGTTGAAGAGTCATCCTGCTTTTCCCTGTCGTCAACCTCGGACGAATCGTTCTCTTCGCCCTTTTTCTCGTCGTCATCTCCCGGTTTTCCGGAATCTTCATTATCCGTTCCGGAATCACCATCTGTTTTGGTCTGATTGCCGGTTTTTTCATCCTTACCGGATTTGTCATCACCTGAACACGAGAGAAAAAAGAGAGAAAAAATAATTAGAAGAATAGAAACCAACCTCATTGAGTCCTCCAAAAAATATTTGATTTATATGCAATATTAACAGCATATTAAGGAAATATTTTTTGAAGTAAAGTTTATCACCCAGCTGAAAAAGGAGGGAGTTCAGCCAAAAAGCGAGGTTCGAATAGTCGTCGAGTTGTTTTTTTAATCATGTTGTCGCTGTGGGTGATGAAAATTTTGTTTTTTTGCGAACGTTTGACTCTCAGGCTGCACAAAATTTACAAGCAGAGGACGCAGTGGTCGACGCGAACAGGGATAATCGATAATGATTCTGTTGAACAAGTTATCCCTCGTTAAGAAATCGGTGAGATCGGCAGAACAAATTTATAATCCGTTTAAAAAACCTTAATTAATGTCAGTCACTACTGGCTATTAAGAAAAGTTATTTTCATCAAACCGTCAGCTATATGAATCATGAAAAAGTTATTTTTGTCAATCCAGCCGGCTAAACGAATCATTAAAAAGATAATTTTGGCCATACAGGTCCTTCAGAATTTGCAAAAAAGTTATCAACGAAAAATCATCGGCTCTCCGAGGCTCAATAAAAATATCCGTGAGAAGACAGCTCCCAAAATTGAGAAAATGACTTCAACGAGATGGAAATAACCGCTGTACTACAGTCGGTATTTTTAATTGAGTGGAGAAAGCTGTTGAAATTCCACCGATATTTAGAATCATTTGAAACTGCAACGAAATTGGTTGGATTGTTTTTATATTTCTTTTTTCATGTTCTTGTGCTCTTTATGGACGATCGATTCTATTTTGTCCATCTGTGGAAGAAAAAACGGAGGCCGATCAGGATCGAAGACCCAGGTTAAAAATAGAGCGATGTGCCGAAGGATATGTTGATTATGTCCTTGAATTTTACGGAATCGTGGTCGATGCAGTGGGCGATGTACCTGTCTGTCGTTCCTACTTCGAGAAAGAGGTCCATGCTGCTTATCACGCTCTCCTTAGGCCTGTTGTAAAAAAATCTGATTCCCGTAACGGGGGAAAGAAAAAGTCCTGGCCGACCGTAGTAATCATCCGGTCGTTTGTCATGATCGAACATGAAATATTGTTCACCGATGGCTTTATTCAGTCCCGCTCCTACGTAGACAGAGAATCCCAGGTTTTTGTGAATTTTGAACATGTAAGGGTGAACATAGGCTTTGATCGCCACTGTGTGGATATTCACCCCGCCCACGGGTTTGGGAAGGTATCCGTAAAAAAGCGCCGCTTCAAAATGTTGATCAAAGAGGAGGTAGCTTGCTCCTATGGATAAAAAGCCGGTGTTGCCGGCAAATTGGAGCTTCGCACTGTCGGGTATGTACCAGGCTTTCTCGTTGAGAGATATCGAATTTGCGTAAATGTTTACGCTGAAGGTTAATGCGACAAAAACCTGTATTGCGATAATTAATATAGATTTTCTCATACTACCCTCAAAAGAATATTCTCTTAATCTTAATATCTGTGCCGGTTACCGTCATGACCGAGTAGTTTGCATGCTTCACTGTGTCGATCAGAAGATAGGGTGTCCCGTCGTTGTAGTAATTTTCGTTAAAGTAGGCGTGGTCGTGACCGTGAATCGAGTAGTCGATTTGGTATTTTTCCATAAGTGCCCTATACTCCTCCTCCTTTTTTGCATTGAACTGGTCTCCGAAAGGAGCTATATGTGACAGAACGAATACGTGATCGTAATCCCCTGAGGCTTTTATTTCTGATTCCAGCCAATTCATATCGGGGATGTTGCCGGAAGAGGCCCATACGTTCGTATCTACGACTATGAATTTATCATTGTTAAATGTGAAGGTGTAGTTCAAATCACCGAAAATCCTCTTGTATATTTTTTGGCCGTTGTTTAAAAAATCGTGATTGCCGATGACGGTCAGCAGGGGTTTGTCTATCTTTTTCAGCAGGTTGTAGGTCCAGCGATACTCTTTAACCAGGCCGTCACTTGTCAGATCTCCCATATGTAAAACAAATGCGATGTCCTTGTTTTTATTTAGAGCCTTCACGGTTTTTTCAAGGTCGTTAAAGTAGGTGTGGCTGTCGGCGATAAGTGCGAAACTGTAGCTGTCTTTTGTCTGCTCTTCTTTTCTCATCGTTTCATAAAGCTTACCTATATTTTTCCTTGTCTGGTTGATTTCACTGAATTTTACATTGGTTTGGTAGGGACTGTATTCGAAATCGCATCCCCATATTACAAAAATCGCTATGAAAAAAGTCAGGAATTGAATTGTAGCGGATAATTTTGTCCGGTGATTGTTTCCCTGTTTATTAGGATGCATCATATTCTCCTTCAAATTTCCAAGCTTCTGGAAAAAGCAATCGGAATATCCTTGTTTTGCAGCTTAAGAGATGTCATATCTTTTTTAGCCAATCGTTCTCTGTTGTTAAAATTCCATGTTTAATAGCAGAACCGATCCATAGGGGAGCTTCTGTTAAAAAATAATCCCCTTCATTTTTCGGATGGACTCATATTAAAAACGATCGATTGCCTGTGGGAGGATTGACCGAAACAGGTCATAAGGCCTGAATATATATAATCTTCCCAGCACTTTTGTCAAGTAACTTTACAAAAGCCTAGAATTCATTATGGAATAATTATTATAGAAAATAAATAAAAAATATTTATAACAAAAACATTTCGACTACTGTAGCAAATTGTTCAAAATTGAGATAGGGTATCCGGGCGACCGCCGATTAATCTGATTTTCGTGATTACCATGATTTTACCAGGTGCAGATTATCCTGTTAACGGTGATGACGTTCTCGTATTTCAGCTCCCTCTCCGTTTAACAGTATTTCTCCATGTCGGAGTTGTTCCTGGTTCTATATTTTTCTACATTGCTGTTTTTCCCGTTTTTTCGTGCTTTTCGCGCTATAAAAATGTATTTTTAATTGTATTGATTTTGTGGTTGGTTTTTATTATGAGTGATAAATTTCCTTTGAGTGAGATATTTGAAACCGTTAACTACAGCGGGCTGGTGGATAAAATCGAACAGGATTTTGTCTCCCGCGGGCTTCTGAAACCGCTTCCGGTCGGTCGCTGCCAGAGCGAGGTGGAAATGTGGGTGGACGCCCATGAAAAACCTCTCGCAGCTGCTCTTCGCCGCAATTGGGACACTCTTTTTCCGGGCGTAGATTTTTCGGAGGATCTTTTGCAGAAGCACCTCAGGGAATATCTGGACGATGGGAAAAGGGAACTTTTCGAGCGTCTTACAAGAAAAAGAAAGTACAGGCTCCTGGTCGGGTACCTTTTTGCTCCGGAGCAGCTCATCTTTTTCTCACTTCTTCTGGCTACAATTATACTTTTTCCGATTTTTCTCAATCTATTTCTCTATCCTTCTGATTTTGCAATGTTTCTGGGGCTCGGCGGACTGCTCTTGAACGGAGTCGCCTGGATTATTTACTTCATTCGAAAAATTTTTATTAACAGATAGGTGGTTCATCACGAATCACAAACGGAGGTCGCGATGAAATTACGGCTTTTTTTACTTTCACTTTTTATTCCGCTTCTCTTTTCGGGATGCGGAGAGGTTGTTGAGCAGGACAAAATCGTTATCGCCTTTAAGACTCTCGGAGCCAGAAAAAGTTCCATCGACAACAAGGGCGATGGCGAAATGATGCGTTACGACACGGAGATGTTTACTGCGAAAAGACTCCGTTTCAGCAAGCTCGGCGTGAAATACATCATCTTTCCAAGAGGAAACCAGATCTACAAATACACTGCGAGATCATCTTTTGAATCTCCTCGCGCCGAATCCTTCAAACTCAACGCCCTTGATGGAAATGTTCAGTTCGATGTTGTTTTTCATGCCCATATCGATACTGCACAGAAGGATATCAGGGAAAAACTTGTTGCATTTGTAAAAAGGTACAGCCTTCTCAAGTACAGTGGTGACAACAACGCCCTCGGCCGGTTTATGGCCTCCCGTTTCAGGAACATCCTCAAAAGCGTTTTCTCGGAATATGTTTCAAAGGAAAAAGTTCTGGATGTCATGAGAAATAAAAAGAAAATCAACGATTTCGTTCTTGAGAAAATGAACGAAAGATTCAACCAGTACGGTCTAAAATTCACACTTGCCGGAATCTCCTCAGCAGTGACAGTCGACGCCAAGCAGCAGCAGCGGATGAACGAGATCATCCTGCAGGAGGTTGACGACATAATCCTCACGATGAAAAACGAGAAAATCATCCCCCTTGAGCAGAAAAGACGCAGGCTCATAAACGAGGGAACCATAGAGGCCGAAAGAGTTCTCAACTCAAAAAGAGAGGAGTCCGCCAGAGTAAAATCCGATGCATGGAAAATTCGCCGTAAATCTATCATCGATGTGGTGGGAAGAGACAACTACGTGAAAATCGAAAAGATGATTCAGCTCAAGAAGGGACTCAAGAAAGGAGCGGCAAAGATCACTCTTGTTCCCAAGGGATCCAAAATTATTCTCGGCGGCAACTCCGCAAAAAGTGATCAGTAGGAGGGAAAAATGAAAAAAATAAAAGTTCTGGCAACACTAGTTACAATTTTCATCCTTGTACTGATCTGGAATTTCGCATCCACGATTCACAGGGTGGAGCAGGACGAGCTCTGTTTCGCTTACAACGTAACAAGCGGAATGGCGGTTAATCCTGAGGAGAATCCGATACTTCCTTTCGGATGGGATTTTCGTTTCGGCTGGAACGAGCGTTTTTTCTGCGTGAGTTCACAGACCCATCAGTACAACTTTTCAAAAGAACTTACCGACAATTCACCCTACGACGAATCACTCAGCTGCGATTCAAAGGAAGGAGTTACAATGGAGGTCGACGTCACCGTTCTTGCACATGTTGACAACGTGTGGCGTTTTTATGAAAACTACGGACAGACCCAGTATTTCTACAACAGAATTCGTGGTCTCGAAGATAGACGAATCTACGAATCGATCCGTGAAGCTGAAGGTTATGTCGATGTTAAACTCGGCGAAATTGCACAGGAAATGGATGCAAGGGAACTGAAAAAGAGTGTAAAACTGCTCAACGACAGACTTACGGAAGAGGCTAGAAGCTACATGTCCCAGTTCGGAATCCACATCGACGACGTTATCATCTCCTCCAGATTCAACTTTCCCGGTGGAAACATAATCGATCAGGCAACCAACAAGCTGGGAGATGTTAACTCCACGTTGGAAAAGAAGAAAAAGGAGCTTAAAAAAGCCGAAGCCGAGAAAAAGAATAAAATCGCCAACGCCAACATCGAAGGTGACGCAATTCTTTCAGTCGCCAATGTTGAAGCCAACAAGTTGATTTCCGAAGGAAAAAACATCTCGATGCAGCTCAAGAAGAGTGTCGAGCTGATGGGAAACAGGGATAAAGCGACGGAACTTTATCTTTCCAGGGAATTTTCCGATGTTCTCGGCGGCGGTTCCATAGAGAATCTCTATCTCGATACAGATTCGATTATCGGGGAAATGTTCTGATCAGGGTGTGACACCCGACTCAAAAATTCAGGAGAGAAGGCAAACTCTTAAACTTTTCAGCTAAAAAATAATTATCGCACAGCCGCCGGTGCTTTTTCGGGGATTGTGGTGGACCGGGTGGACATTGTGAACATCAGAATCGGTGTCTTCGGCGGTTGAATCCGAATCAGGATGAACCTTTTGGACTCCGTTGTCGGAGCTGTCGGTTGAGTCTGAATCAGGGAGAAAGTCGGTATCGGTGCTTTCTGTTGAATCTGAATCGAGGTGGACCTGGTGAACGTCGTTGTCCGTATCTGTGCTGTCGGTTGAGTCTGAATCAGATTGGAGATGGAGGGAGTCATTGTCGGTGTCTGTGCTGTCCGTGTCGTTTTCTTCCTGGTTCATGCACTCTTCCAGTTCTTTGCTGCAGTTGGTTTTTCTGCATTCGTCGAGTTCCTCAAAATAGAGGTGTTTGCAGTTGTTTTCGGAACAGTCTTCGATTTTGGAGAGGTATTCTTTCCCTTCGGCTGTTCCGTGGAGTCGACATTTTTGATTACAGATGTAATCTGAGAGTTCGCAATTCTCAAGGCATCGGTAGATTTTGCTGCATGGATTTTCCTTCAGCTGCTCCATGCAGATTCCTCCGTAACAAGCGAAATCTTCTTTGCAGTCGCCTTGTGTGCGGCATTCGGGTTCCACCTCTCCTTCGGGATCGGTGATTGTGACTCCGAACTGATTTTGTGCTGTCTTCATAATCCAATCTTTGTAGCAGGGTACGTAAAGATCGTGTCCGTCGGTTCCGTCGCAGTATCTTGTGACGTATGAGGATACGCCCATGACGACTTCTCTGTCGTACTCTTTGACAAAGAACGGGCCTCCGGAATCTCCGCTGCAGAGGCCCGAAAATCCTTTTTCCACGGTTCCGCCGATGTTTATGATGCATTTTTTGGGAATTGAGATTACTTTTGCAGATCCTTTTCGGTGAATTCCCGATTTTCCATCGTTGTATTTCGTATCGCCGTAGCCGACTATTGTTCCGGTGTTCCCGATTGTCGCATCCTCTTTGGGGAGTCCGTAGAAATTGACGCCCGTAATCGGATCTTTCAGGTAGATCAGGGCGATGTCCACGGATCCTTCGTAATTTTTTCCGTACCATCTCTCGTGATGGTAGATTTTCTCCGATGAGGTGAATTTGTGATGATATATGTTCGAACCGCCATACACCTCGATTTCGTTGAACTTCATTCCATAGCGGTCTGTAGTGCAGTGACCCGCAGTCAGAACCACTCTCGGATGAATAAGCGTTCCCGTGCAGTGACTTATCTGGCTGGGAGAACTCATTATCAGACCTACGGCGCCCTGATGATCCTTATAGCCGGTTTCAGTTCCGTTTACGATACGGGATTTAGCGTTGAGATTAAAGAGTGCCGGTAAGATCAGGAGAAATAGAAAAAGTTTTTTCAATATGGGTACCTCAGTTGTAATCAAAGAACGAACTCATTCTTAAAATTTTTAGAACCGAGTCAAGAAATACCGCAGATTAAACTGATTTCAGGATTGGCATGATTTTGTCCTCTGTGTGATTCGGGCTTTTCTATCGAAGAGGACCGCAGATTAATGGGATTGCGCAGATTGGGATGATTTTTTTCGGTTTTTCGAGTTTTAGCAGGTAAAAGATAACCACAGATTAAGCTGATTACGCAGATTAGGATGATTTCGCGTCTTTGGCGCTTTCCCCTGTTCGTGTTTGTTCGCGTTGTTCGCGGCTGAAATAATTTTCCCGTTCGGGTTTTTAGTGGTGTTATTTCAGTTTGGAATGTGCCGCGAGATCCAGTATTCTTCTGAAAAATCCGGTCATGCTGATCTCTTCTTCGGCGATTTCCTCTTTTATTTTTGCGTAAACTTCGTCGCTTAGATCTATCTTTACACAATTTTTTCCTACGAATTTGAAATCTTCAAATGCTACTCCACTTCTTCTCATCATCATGAGTGCGTCGTCGTGTCGTGTTGTTTTGTCTGTAAGTCTTATCTTTACGCTTTTGGTCATAAATAGAGTCCTCTTTTAATTAAACAAGAATTTCAATCGAGGTGTAGCATATTCATTTTATCAATCTTTACAAATATTATGGGGGTATGAAACGGTTGCTGAAAGTTTGTAAAGTTGACTCTGTTTTTCTAACGGTTCGGTATGAAAGGTGTTTTTTCTTCGGATGATATCATTTTGATAAGTTCGATCCTGTGTTCCTCAAACGGAAAGTTTTTTACGTAATATCTATCGAAAAGGGGAATTGTCGATACTCCGTTCAGGAATACCAGGAGAACAAGAACGGGATGGAGTATGTTCTTGTTTTTTGCCGGCAGATTTTCAGGAAATGATTTCAGAACGACATGGAGTGTCAGAAAACTTGTTATCACTGTCAGCGAGTCCCACCTGTGCATGTCCCACGCCGCAAGGTGAAGAGTCAGGGGTGAAAGTGGTGCCAGAGACGTTATGAAAATTTGAAATATGTTTTTTCCTGATCTTCTCATGCTCAAGATTGAAATGATGATGAAAAACAGTGTTGCGGGAAGCGTTACAGCCAGGGAACGTGCAAGCTGGTAGTATCTGTGATCTTTGCTCCACAGCCTTTTCATGATCGAGAAGTTCTCTTTTCTGTCTCTTGTAAGAACGTGGAATGCGTCTCGACGAAGATTGCGGTCAACCTCCTTTTGAAGAATAGTGTGCATTGCAGACTCTTTGCCACCTTTCAACCTTGAATTGCTGACAAAAAGAAGGGTTGAAAGAAATATTAAGGTTGCTGCTGATATGACTACCATCCATCCGATTCGGTTTTTTCCATGAAGTGAATGAATAAACGAAATTAGAATTACAGGAAAAAAAATTACAAAAATGGCTTCGTGAATGAAAATCGAACAGATGAGAGCAGGAAAGGTGAAAAGTGCCTTTGTGAATAGATTTTTAATCCTGAGTGAGGTAAGTGTAATTAGAAGACCGATATGATCGGAATATCCTACAGTGTGAGCAAAAAACACTATGCCGATACTGGAAGCAAAAACAAGCGAGATGCCGAGAAATAGCGGATCCTCCTCTTTTATGAGATCCTTAATCATAAGAATAAAAAGAAGAATATTCAGTGCCAGAATCGTAAAGCTGAAAATTGAGAAGAAGTTGTAGGAAATCAGGTATGAACTGTCAAAGGATTTGAAAATCTGACCGATAAGACCCCTTTTTATAAAACCGTATCTATAATCGAACAGAAAGTGTGTGTAGGACCAGAGATTGGGAAGACGAATTCCCCTGAGAATCGAAAGAAACAGTAAAGAGAGTGCGGTAGTTACCCAGAGCGGTCTGGAGAAGGAGTTGCATGATTTTGATTTCTCACAATCCATAATATTCTCCATGAAAACTGCAACGATAATATTGTGACGCTTCTTGTTTGATTTTATTAAAAAAGGTTGGCGGTTTAATTCAAGATGTAGCCGATATTTACCGTTGCTGTGGTTCCGCCCCACATTTTTTCATATTTTTTTGAAGAGGTTCCGGTTTTACTTTTCAGTCGTCCGAAATCTACGGGAACAATCTGATGTGCTGAGAGTTGCAGAACAAAATCGTAAAATCTCAACTCCTTTTTCAACGATATTCGTCCGATTCCGTCAATTGATGTTGAAAGATCAGCTTCTTTTGTCGTGTACTTTGTTGCAATTGGGAAAAGAACAGATTTTCTCTCCCTGTAGACAATATCCGATTCAAAGAAGAGGTGATGGTAGGATAAATTTATGTCCAGAACTCCTTTCAACTTTTTATACTGCCATTCAAAATCATACTTTGCCGAAAGAAAGGGGAGTGCTGCCCTGTTGTAAAATTTTTTTAGCCTTGTCCTCGATGCGAGAAACATGTCCCAGAATGAAAAAGGGGTGGCGTCGATAAACGAGTCGTCATCTACGTCGCTCATAGCCCCAATAACTCCGGATGAAGCAGAAAAACCGTATCCGATATCGTATCCGATAGATACACCACCGATCGATATGGCAAGGTTGTCCAGTTTTCCGTACCTTGAATCCATGTAGTAGAGCTCAGCAGAGATTACGGTGTGGGAAAAATCTGAGCGGAAAATGAAATCTTCGTATCTGTATTCGTCCGCTATGGAGATGCTGTATCCTTCCGGATTTGTTTCGAAATTATTTTCCTTTCCCGATGGAAAAATCAGGGAAACCCCGATTGAGCTTTCAGTTCGTCCATCCCTGAAACTAAATCTGTTGCTCCAGATATTGGCGTCGAGCGGAATTGAGGTGAATTCTTCCTGAACATCAACCTCCAGTTTCATTCTCCACGGTTCCAGGGCGCTTCTGAGTTTGAATCTGCCGAAATCGGTTTTCAATTCTCCCTCAAGTTCACCGCCGAACACTTCGTCGAAAAAAAGCCCTCCCTTCACGGAAAAATGGTCGAAAGATCGTCCGAGGGAAAGATGAAGAGAATTGTAGCTGCTTTTCAGTTTTGCGTTATCCTCGGGATCGATCAGGTTGTCGATGGTGAACTGCCGATTCAAAACACCTCCGTTTAATTCCATTCGATACTTTTTCCACTTTAACCTGGAGGAGATGCCGATGTTGCTTTCGCCGACTTCGGTTTTAGTACCCTTATCTGACTTCAGTGAGAGATAGTTTCGGTAATCGTAATCGACAAGTACAAAACCGGCATCTTCCTTCAACGTTTTTAGATACCCGGATTCAGGCCGGACAATTTCCTTGAGCTGGTTTCCGAAAAGAAGCGAAGTGGATAGCAGGAGTAATGGGAATGTGAGAAAAAGAACTTTCACTTGAGGTTTCTATTTTTCTATTAATCGATAATTGATTCGAACTTTTCCCTGGTCATTTCCGGGAAAATTCCGTTCAGTGTGTAATCGGGAAAAATGGGGTATTCGATCTCATCATCAGCGTTGCCCGATTCGTCGGTAAGCTGGAAAGGAAGTGTTTTGACCTCATAATATGTGTAAATGATTCGCTCTATGCCTTCTTCCTTGATTTCGATGAATTCATCACCGCAGTAAGTGCGCAGGGAACCGTTTTCATAGTCGGCTGAGTTTTCCCACTCATCCTCGACAACCATTTCCATCCACTCTTTTTCCGGAAGCCATTTGAAGTAGGGCAGCTTTTCCTTGAGATCGGAAATTCCGGGGGAGAAGAACTTGGAAGCGTCAACTTTCACCTCTGTTCCGTTTCCAGCTTCGAAAACAAATGGAGTGTCCAGTGAGCTCCGGAGCCATAGAATAACATCTTTGACGGATTTCCACTCTTTTGCAAAATCGGTTTTGTCCTCATCTGAAGCTATGTTTTCGTTCATATCCACGAGGTGTCCGATCTTTATGAGGTCATCTTCCTGACTGTCTTTTTCGGACATAATGTAGTCGTAGGCGCTTTCCAGCGAGTTGACGGTCTCCAGAAGATCTTTCTTTATATCCGCCGGTTTTTTTCCTTCACGAAGCTCAAGAAATCCCTCTCTTTCCTCCAGGTTGTATTTTACGACCTTTGAGAGTTCAAGCATTTTCTCGGCATCCTTTCGCCCCATTTCGCTACGTATTTTCAATACTTTTTCGCCGTCCACCGTTTCCACTTTCCAGTCCAGGCATTTCGTATCCTCATCGTCCTCTTCGTCTTTGATTTTTTCCACCCAGTCTGATGTTCCGTCAGTATCGACAAGATTAAGATCGTAAAGTGAAAGCAGTTTTGCAGCTGCGGAAACTGCGTGAACTGATGCCTTGAAAACCAGGATTTCTCCCCTGTCGATCTCAATGTACTCCTCGCCGTTTGAAATTTTTATCGAATTCTCCTCGGAGAGATTAACAGCGTTGAAAAGGTGTTCAATGGAGCTTTTCGTTTTAGGCAAAAGTGATGTTTCGATGAATTTCTGAAGTCGGGCAAATGACATTTTCGTGTTGTCATTCGAATCGGCCATTCTTTTAAGATAGTAGGGATAGGCTGCTATGCTGTTTTTAAGAAAACCGAACTGATTCCCGAATATGCGATTTCTGTAGTGATCCTCGTCATCGTATGAAGATTTTTCGTCATAGATCTTTATCGACTTTAAGATTGCCCAGAACTCCTCGTCGTAGTTGATGCTTGCGATTTCAAGCAGGGCAAGACCGAAGTGAGCTGTTGGGTTGTCTGCATCCTCTTTGAGAGCGTTTTCAAAATCCTTTTTGATTTCATCGTAATCACTTTTTTTAAAAATTTCTTCCCCGGTTGATGCTTTTTCCGGGCGATTTTCCTCGGCCTCGACAATCTTGTCGTGGAGTCTCTGCATTGCAGAGTTCGCCGCGGCGTTTCCTTCTGTCAGGTTGTCGGGTTCTTTTTTACTGCCGTCACCGCATGCAGCCAGGATTAAAACACTGGTAAATAGAATTAAAAACTTTTTCATTTTAACATCCCTCATTAAAATATTGAGTCAATTTCGCGGACATTCTACCTTGTTGTTTTTAAATGTCACTGTTTTATTTTAAATGCTCAATTGCGCTACACGGCTGTTTTAGTTCAGGATCCTTGTGTGTCTGGCTTTGTATTTGAAATGCTTGGCATTTTAAATGTAAGGTTCTTTTGTAAATGGGATGAATTTTTTTTTCAATGCTTCCCTGTGAGGTGTCAAAAAAACATTCCGTTGTATTTGACTGTTCTGTTGATCATTTCTGGATCGGATTTTTATGCAGTTTTCTTTCAATAGCCTAAAAATAATGATGATTTTCCTTGATTTAACCGATTCTTGTCTAATAATTAAGTTGTTGGTGGCAAATATCGTTTGGAGGCGAAAATGAAAAGATCACTTTTTTTTCTCTTGGTCCTGCTCTTCTGTCTACATGGCTATGCACAAAAACGGATCGTTAACGGTCAAGAAACAGGTTATGAGGAGTACCAGGGGGCTGTCGGACTCCTCCTCTACTCAGGTTATTCTCCCATGGGTGGTTGCACGGGAACTCTAATTCATCCACAGGTTGTCCTGACCGCGGGACACTGTGTAACCGATGAGAGCGGAAATAAATTTTCAAGAATCGATATTCAGGGAGGTGAGGATATCAGTGATCACACCTATACGACAGCCCAGAAAATCTATCCCCACGAGAATTGGAACGGTAATGCTGGAGGTTCTGTGGATCTGGGTCTAATCTATCTTGCCGAACCCATAAATAACGTTAACTATTACGCTCTCCCCTCCCAGAGTGCGGCTGTCGGAACTTTGGGCGTAGCAGTGGGCTACGGTGATACAGGCTGGGAATACAACCAGGCAGGTCCCCACAGAAAAGGTAGTGCCAAGATCATTGACTTTGCATCACAGTGCATAATCAACATAGGCGGAAGAAAGTCGGAGGGGCTTTCAGGGGTATGCAGTGGTGACTCCGGAGGTCCGTTTTTTGTCGAGGAAAACGGAAGGGAGGTTGTTCTCGGTGTTGCATCCTATGTGACCAACTACTGTGACGGAATGGACGGCCACGAAGTCTATGTCCCATGCTATCGTGACTGGATAATAAAGACAGTGAAAGAACAGTTCGGCGTCACACTTTCCGATCCTTCAGGAAATGTGGAACCGGAATGCACTTCAGCAAGCGATTGCGGAACAGGTTACGAATGTGTCGGAGGAATCTGTCTCGAAGAGGCTGAAGATTACTCCTGCAGTGAAATCTACGACTGTATCAGTGAATGTGCACAGAATGATGAAGGATGCCGTCAAAAATGCTACAGCGACGGTTCCGCGGAGGGAAAACAGCAGTTTGAAAATATGGTCTCATGCTTGAATACGCACTGTAGCAATCTGCAGGGAGATGCATTTCAGGAGTGTGCCTCAGCAAATTGCAGGGAGCCGATAGAAACATGTCTTTCGCTCCCGTCCAACGGCGATCTCACATGTGAAGGGATTTACGATTGCTTCCAGGATTGTTCGAACGATGATCAGGAGTGTCTCCAGGAGTGCTATAAAAACGGCTCGGAGAAGGGACAGTCCGATTATCAGGCACTCAGCAGTTGTGTAGAGAAAAACTGTGGGGATGCTGCAGACAAAGGCAAGTGTGCTGCCGAAAAATGCAGGACAGAGGCTGAAGTTTGTGTCCCTGGAATTATCCCCGGTGAAAAAACATGTAAAGAGATTGATGACTGTATCGGGAACTGTTCGACAAATGAGTGTGCACAGGAGTGTTACGAGGAGGGAACTTTTGAAGCAAGGGACGAATTAATGGCGATGTATGAGTGCCGGAAGGAAAACTGTCCCAACCTCCAAGGGGCATCACTTTTAGCATGCAGTTACGAAAAGTGCGGTAGCCAGACGGAAGTGTGTGTCGGGCCGGAGGGCAATGAAGGGGAAGGTCCCAATACAGGTAACGATAACGATGCGGTAGATGACTCTGATGGAAATGCAGGAGAAGATACCGGCGGTGATGCCGGAGAAGATCTCGAAGGAAACGAAGACGGGGACAAATCCGACTCCGGAAGCGATCCCGATGGGGAAAGTAAGATAGAAGAGAAAGGTTCGTCCTCCATATCAAAG
Organism: uncultured bacterium; assembly: GCA_942492635.1. Classification (GTDB taxonomy): domain Bacteria; phylum UBP6; class UBA1177; order UBA1177; family CALOFP01; genus CALOFP01. The sequence goes on along the minus strand of CALOFP010000001.1, from coordinate 603,825 downwards.
AAGAGTTCCGGTTGCTCGTCAATTCTTATCTAGAATATTTTTGTTATCCTTTTGCTTTTTCAAATATGTTGACAATTCATCCAAATTCCCTTAACTATTCGAGACCTGATATTTGACGAAATAGAATTTACTGTAATGGAGGAATCTATGGAAATTAAAAGACATAACCAGACAGACAGGATGAGTAGAATTGTCGAGCATGGAAACACAATTTATCTCTGCGGACAGACGGCAAAGGATTCAACGGCCGACATTGAGGAGCAGACAAGAACAACTCTCGAAAAGGTGGAGGAACTTCTTGAGTCCGTAGGTTCCGACAAGACAAAAATTCTCTCCGTAACAATCTATCTCGCAAGCATCGGTCACTTCGACAGAATGAACGAAATTTGGGATGCCTGGGTTGCAAAGGGGCATCAGCCTGCAAGAGCCTGTGTCGAAGCAAGGCTCGCAAGACCGGATCTTCTTGTGGAAATGAGTGTTGTAGCAGCAAAATAACAACTTTTCGTCAGGTCCCGTTCAAAATTTACCCGGGATTTCACACCAGGTCGGGACTCTGATCGATTCCGCAAATTTCTTTCTGGAACAGATGCCTTAAGTTCTAAAGTTGTTTTCTTTTCAAGATGTTGAAGAGTATCTTTTTACAGCCTGCCATATCTCTTGTGGATATTGACCGAGCATGATCTTCGGAGTGGAAAATTCAGAATATTTGAATACTTGACATCGTTTCGATTTTGCAAAGAATAGGAGCGGTATTATGCACTTTTTCGAGGTTTTTCATGTCTTTCGTGAAAAGTTTTTTAAAACATTTTCTGCTTAAACCAAAATCTCTGTTCTTTTTCTACGTTCTTGCGGGAATGCACATCTTCCTGAAATTCCTTCTCGGACTGGTACTGGTATTCAAGGACGGTTACGGATTTTTTACGCTTGTATCTCCCCCTCAGTCCATATTTCTGGCCTCATCGGGTGTGGTTCTCTCCTACATCGTTGCAAAACTAATGGAAATTGCCGTTCCCGAGCGCTATCTCAGGAGAGTTCAGATCGGACTGCTTTTTATATTTCAGCTTTTCCTGATCGCCAACTTCATCACCCACAGCTACTTTAAATCGTTTATAAACTACGGACTCATAATGTTCAACGGCGCAGGAGTTCGTGAGCTTTTCAGCTACTTTGTGGGTGCTTTGAATATTTTTTCCGTCTCATTTATCGCTCTTACCGTTGTCCTGCTTTTTCTTTTCGTCAAAAAGAAAAACAACCTCTTTTCATCTGCAATTCCTTCACTCATAATGCTTCTTATTTCACTTGTTATGTGGCCTGTGTACGGTGAAAACTTCGGAAAGGGAATCAAGGGTTGGCTCGTCAGGAATCCCTTGATGGATCTGGTCGATTCGACGCTCTCCGCCTCAGGAAAGAAGAATACTATAACCGACTATGACGATTCGATATCCGAATTCAAGAAACCGGAAGGACCCGTTTACGGAAAATACAGCAACAACTTCGACTTTGAGAAGCCGGCACTGAAAAAACCGAACGTTCTCTTTATTCTGACAGAATCACTTCCGAAGGATAAAACTCCAATGAATCCGGAGTTCAACAGTCCCATGCCTACAATAAAATCGCTGATGCAAAGAAGTATTGTTTTCCCCTCGTTCTACACCGTCTTTCCTGCGACTAGCCGCAGTTTCATTTCCTATCACTGCGGCATGTACCCGAATTCGGGCTACAGTACGATCACCAAGTACAGACCCGATTTCGACTGCGATTCGATAACGGGCAGGTTGAAGAATATGGGTTATAAAACCGGATTCTTTACCGCATCAATGTTCACCTACGACAACATGCACAAGACCAGCCTCATTAAAAGTTACGGGGAGTACAAGGACTTTTTTCCCCTTCAGTCAAAGGCGAAACACAACTCACTGACAGCCCAGGCCGTCGAAGAGGAGGTTGTTGTCGCCGAGCTTCTTGATTTCTTGAAGAAGGACAGGGATAAACCGTTTTTTGCTACCTATTTTGCCTTCTGGGATCACTCTCCATACCATCTTCCCTTCAGGGATATCTCACATCTTTCCAAAATCGATCAGTATCGGGAAACTCTTAAATATCTTGACGATATGTTTGATCTTCTGCTCAAGGAGATGGAAAAGGAGGGGCTTCTTGAAAATACGATAGTTGTTTTTGCTGCCGATCACGGAGAAGGATTCGGGGTTCACGGCAACTACAATCACGTGGGACATGTCTATCAGGACGACATCAACATTCCGTTTATGATCTCCCTTCCCGGTCAGAAAACCGCCGTAGAGAACAACAGGCTGGGATCGAACGTTGATTTTGCAACAACACTTTTTTCACTTATGGGGCTGGAACCTTCCGAAAGCTGGCAGGGACAGGATCTGCTTTCCAAAGATTATGTAACCAGGCCGAAACTTTTCTTTTCCAGATCCCGAGTTCACACAAACGGCATAATTGATGGAAATTATAAATATTTCTACAACCTGAAGACTGGCAAGGAACATCTTTACGATCTTGCTGCCGATCCGGGCGAAAAGAAAAATCTTCTCAAGGAGAAAAAATCATACGCAGAAACATACCGCTCGATCATTGATAAATGGGCTCAATATCAGGATTGGGTAATCATGAACAGTTCTAAAAAGTAGTCCCGAAAAATAGAAAAAAACTAATTCAATCATCCCAATTTCTCACTTGAGCGCGACCAGTTCAGCAAAATCATAGATGTAAGAAAATTTGTACATTGCCGACATAAAGTAAAAAAAGTTACATGTGCAACACCTGTTTTTTCTCAAATTGTTTTTCGGATTGTTGATTTTTAATGTTATTTTTTCAGGCACATGTTTTGCTTGTGAAAAAATGGAGATTGAAATGTTGTTTGGATTTATGGAGATCTGTTTTGAGGAAATGTTGTTTAGTTTTTGCATTGTTGCTGATGTTGTTTTGTAATTCTATTTTTGCAGGAGAAGATATTGAAGAATACGATACCGATCTGAGCGGATTTGAAATAGCGTTGTCGCCTCTGCTTCCGGGAATTGTAGTGGATGCGTACTATAAAAATATCTTCCTGGATGTGGGTTTATACGCTTTTGGTGCAGGATCGGGCTATTTCACAATGGGAGCTTATCGAGGAGGGTACCTTTTCAATCTTTTCGACACAAGAAGGGTCGGCAAGGATAACGGCTGGAGTATCCTGCTCGGACCTGCTGCCGGAATAACAAGATTCCGTACCGAAGGCTCTGATGAAGGTCTTTGCGGAAAATATATTTTCATGACGATTGATGCAAAGGCATCATTTATTTACTGGTTTAACAGAAATCATGCGATCACATTCAAATTGACGGCAGGAGTGGGAATAACTCTCCATCAGGAAGTTTATTCATATCATGAGCTGCCTGGAAGGGGTGACAAATTATCAGAGGTTTTCCCCGAAATTTCCACACCTTTTTCAATCGGCTACAGTTACAGGTTCTAACTGATTCGATATTTTTCTTTTTTCTGGACTGATCGGTATTAAAATGTTTTAATTTGTCTTTTCGGATTGGTTGGTCTTTTTTTTCTGGAGGTAGCAATGATCATCACAAACATTGAACAGATTCCCGGTAAATCGATTGTCGAACACTACGGAGTTGTATCCGGCAGCACAGTGCGTGCAAAGCACATCGGACGTGATTTTATGGCGGGGCTTAAAAACCTTGTCGGCGGCGAACTGAAAGGTTACACCGAGCTTCTTCAGGAGGCACGTGATCAGGCTACCGAGAGAATGATTCAGCAGGCCATTTCGATGGGAGCAAACGCAATTGTAAATGTTCGTTACGCCACATCGTCAGTTACCCAGGGTGCATCGGAGCTTTACGTTTACGGAACCGCAGTAAGAGTGGAGTAGCCCATGGAACAACTCATAGTTGTCGTCGCTTTGCTTATTCTCGGTTACTTCGCCGGGTCATATGCCGAGAGACGCCATTACAAATCGATAGAGAAGAGGGAGCAGATTTACCTCTCCATTCCCGCTGTGAACATGAAACGGGCGATCGATCCGAACCGTGAGGTCATGAGAACGAAGCTGGTGGACGGAAGTGTAGTCATTTCAATTGACTATTTTAAACGTTTTCTGGCCGGACTTAGAAATATCTTCGGCGGAAATGTCAAATCATATGAGACGCTTATCGACAGGGGGAGAAGAGAAGCTGTTCTCAGGATGAAAAACAAGGCAGGCGGTGCCGACATAATCGTGAATATGAGGATCGAGACCTCTTCGATCGGCAAATCAACCCGGAGAAAGGGAAGCATCGGAAGCATCGAGGTGTACGCCTATGGAACTGCTGTATGGTATAAAAAGGAAAACGATGAAGTACTCACCTAAATTACCTGATTCTTCAGTCAATATTCCACAGCAGACACCGCTTCGGGACCTGTTTACAATGCTTTTCGGCTTTTTGGGAGCGCTTGTTCTCTTCTACATCCTCCTCGGATTTGCTGTTTCAATTGTTGCACCCCGCATTCCGCCGTCGATTGAAAAGGGGATGGGCACGTTCTTCTCGGATAAATTCTGTGATGAGACGGATTCCGATGATGCGGAAAAACTGATGGAAATACTGAAAGGTCTTGAATCTCACCTCTCTGATGACGACAAGAGATTGGAGTATCGGATATGTGTATCAAAAAATAAAGAGATAAACGCCGTTGCTCTTCCTGGAGGATCCATCGTAGTGTTCCGTGGACTTTTGGACGAAGTGAAAAATGAAAACGAACTTGCGTTCGTAATCGCCCACGAGCTGGGTCATTTCCACAACAGGGACCATCTAAAAGGACTCGGGCGCTCTCTCTTCATTGTCGGGCTTTCCGCCATGCTCACAGGAAGCGAAAGTGCCGGTAACTTCATAGTCGATGCCGTTACCACAATTGAGATGAAGTTTTCCAGGGAGCAGGAAAAGGCAGCCGATCTCTTCGCCATCGATCTTCTCAATAAAAAATATGGAAATGCAAAAGGCGGCATAGAATTCATGAAAAAGTTGAGTGAAAAAGGTCATACCCTCAAATTCGGCTACTATTTTGCCAGCCATCCCCATCCCGAGTGGCGGATCGGCTACATGCAGAAGGCCGTCAAGAAGATGAACGACAGTCAGTAGAAATCTCCATCTAAAACATTTCACCTCTTTACCGTTCCGTACGACCTCTGAGATTTGCAGGTCTCAAGATGGGAGGCCGGAAGGCGTTATACCCGCTATAGAACCGATTAATCCTGAAATCGGCAGGGTCAAACTCCTCCCCTTATTATAAGGGGAGGTAGGGAGGGGTTATGACCAGATACTTAATCCGCACGTCCTCTGAAATCGGCAGGTCTTCAGAGGTCTGCAAAACCTTCCCCACCCCAAATAACCGACCGAATTCATCACAAAAAAAATAGTGAAGACAATCCAGCCTTCAAATTCCGCCTAAAACAAATATCATCGCCGTTCCAGCCGCTGAATTTGGGAAATTAAAAATATTGGCATAGAATCAACGCCTGTTAGGAGATAAATATTTTGTTTTAGGTCGAAATGGTAGCTAAGTTTCGAAAATTATTGATTTAATGATCACTTAAACCGCTAAATCACCCAATATAAATTTTTTGATGTCGGATTGGAAACGGAATCGGTATTTTTGCAATTATGAAAATGACATGACAGAACTGGCTAGATCGTTTTAAATACAAGTTAAAATTTTTGACTCTGTTTAATAAAAATGTAATATTTCACTCACTAAACGATGCCGCGAGTTCTCTTTGTTCTCAGGAGGAATTGACTGTCAGCTCTTTTTCCTGAGTTCTAACTGTTAGATAACGTTGAGACTCTTTGGCGCTTTGTTGGTTTGTATATGTTTTGGTTTTGGAGGAAAAATAGTGAAAAAGATTTTATTTTTATTGTTGGCTTTTGTTTTTTATTCGCTTCTTTTTTCATATGAAAAAGATGGACGAATAACTCAGGATAGTTTTTCCACCTATATGGATGAAGATGCGGATGAACCCATCTACGGATTTGAAAATGAGCATGTCGGCAACAGCCGAGCTCTTGTAGATGTCCTTGATGATAACGGATTCATCGATCTTTCGCGCGCCGGAAAAGGCTCTTTTGATCCGAGCGGTTACAGAATGGTAATGCGCGAAGACGGTTCACCGCAGTTTGTTTCAGAAACCGGAGCAAAAGATGACCGCTGGATCTCAATGGGCGAGTACCCGGGAACAAACGGCGTGGTCAAAGCAATGGTGATTTCCGGAGATTACCTCTACATTGGAGGAAAGTTCACATCCGTCAAAAATGTGCCGGCAAACAGTATTGCCAGACTTCATATCCCAACAAATACTTGGAGTGCTTTTGGGACAGGAATTGAAGGAGAAGTGCGGGCAATTGCAATTGACAGTAACGGGATCATTTATGCAGGTGGGGAATTCTACAAAGCTGGCGGAGAAAATATTCAATATATTGCAAAATGGGACGGTAGCCGGTGGAGTTCTCTTGGGGCTGGCATTCGTCATTGGGAGGTTAATGCCCTTCTTGTAGATTCATCAGATATCCTCTATATTGGAGGCCGTTTTGAGAGTGTGGGTGGATTGAATACGAGGAGTGTCGCTAAATGGGATGGTTCTACCTGGCATGCATTGGGAAAAGGCGTCGGAAGCGATTGGGGTGCTTGGGTTTACAGTATGGCCTTCGATGCATTGGGAAATTTATATGTGGGAGGTGACTTTACTACAGCAGGTGATGTTGAAGCGAAAAATATCGCAAGATGGAATGGATCAAGTTGGAGTGCACTTGGCACAGGTCCTAAAGGAAGTGTTAAGAGTATTTCTTTTGATAAAGATGACTACCTATATGTCGGTACTTCTGGTGGAGTAGAAAAATGGAACGGTTTAAGCTGGACTGACGTGGGATATATTGACGCTGTAAACTATACCCTTGCTTTTGATTCATCCGGGTCATTATATGTCGGAAATCAAGGGGGAGTATATAAATGGGACGGTTCTGAATGGAGTGAATTTGGTAAAAGATTTAACCATAGTGTCCAAACAATTGCATTTGATAAAAACGGGAGTTTGTTTGCGGGTGGATATTTCACTTTCGCAGGTGATAGAGCATCAAAATATTTGGCCAAATGGAATGGTGATAGCTGGAATCCGCTTTGTTCAGGTGTGAATCAGAATGTTTCCGCAATTGCTGTGGATTCGAAAAAGAATATTTACGTTTGCGGTGACTACAAAAATGCCGGAGGTGCAATAGAAAACAGTGTCTTGAAATGGGACAGCTTAAAGTGGACCAGGCTCGGTGACAATTTTAATAACTACATTCGAACTCTTGCTATAGATGAATCTGACATTCTCTATGCCGGTGGTGATTTCACTACTGTCGGTGAAAAAGATCTGAAAAGAATTACAAAATGGAACGGTACGGAATGGCAGAATGTCGGTTCGGGAATGAATGACACAGTTTCATCCCTTGTTTTCGGAAGTGATGGAAATCTTTTCGCCGGAGGCGCTTTTACAACTGCCGGAGAAATATCTGCAAACAGGGTGGCTAAATGGAACGGCAGCAAATGGAGTGAACTTGGATCAGGCGTGAACAGAACTGTCATGGCTCTTGCCGCAGATAATTCCGGAAATATTTATGCCGGTGGCTGGTTTACAACCGCAGGCGGAGTATCGGTAAATCGAATTGCAAAGTGGAACGGTTCCAGCTGGAGTGCTCTCGGATCCGGAGTAAATAACTATGTTTACTCGCTTGCTGTTGACGGTAACGACAATCTTTATGTCGGCGGAGACTTTTCCGAGGCAGGAGGTGTCGAGGTCAACAGGGTGGCCATGTGGAACGGTTCCGAATGGAGCGCACTGGGGTCGGGTATGATAGATACAGCTCACACTCTTGCAGTGGATAGAGCCGGGAACCTATACGCCGGTGGCACCTTCCTTAATGCCGGTGGAGTGGATACCAACTATGTGGCGAAATGGGACGGTTCAAGCTGGAGCTCACTCGGTTCCGGAACGGACGGTCATGTTTCCGCTTTCGCATTTGATGATGAAGGAAGTCTTTTAACCGGTGGTGAATTCAATATCGCCGGAGGCAAGGTAAGCCCGTACATCGCAAAATATGTGACAATTTGCGGAGACGGTATTCTCGAAGGTAATGAGCAGTGTGACATGGTTGATGGAAAATTCGGAGAGTGCTGCGATGAGGAGACTTGTCGATTCAAATCAACTGAAACGGTTTGCCGCGCTGCCGATGGAATTTGTGATGCTGTGGAAACATGTAGCGGAACTTCCGCATTCTGCCCAGCTGATGAAGTTGAGGGAATTATGGTTGAATGCCGCCATTCCGCAGGAGACTGTGATGTTGCTGAAACATGTGACGGAGTAAACAAGGGGTGTCCGGCCGATGAGTTTGTTGCCGAAAATACCGTTTGCCGTGAAGCGGAAGGTGTTTGTGATACTGCCGAGGTTTGTACAGGAACAACAGCCGCTTGTCCTTCAGATTCTGTAAAAGACACGACTGTTGAGTGCCGCGCATCCGCGGGTGTCTGTGACGTTGCCGAAATGTGTGACGGAAGCAACAAGGTTTGTCCTGAAGATTCATTCAAATCGAACGGCACAGTTTGCCGTACAGCGGACGGAGTTTGCGATGTTGCGGAAACCTGCAGTGGAAACGCAGCTGAATGTCCCGCCGACGGAGTTGCCTCGACAACAGTCGAATGCCGCGATGCTGCAGGACCGTGTGACGTCGCTGAAAAATGTGACGGTGAAGCTAAAAGTTGTCCTTCCGATATTTTTGCTCCGAGCGGTGTAATGTGCCGGGCAGCTGAGGGAATTTGTGACGTAGCGGAAGTTTGTACCGGTTCTGGAATTGAATGTCCTGCCGACGAAGTGGCGCCGAACACTGTCGAATGCCGTCCGTCGGTCGGTTCCTGTGATGTTGCTGAAAAGTGTGACGGAAATGCAAAAGTATGTCCGGAAAACCAATTCGTCGCAGCGGATACCGAATGCCGTGCATCTGCGGGAATCTGTGATGTTGCGGAAGTTTGTTCGGGAACAAACGGCAAATGTCCTTCGGACAGCTTCGCCACAGCCGGAAAAGAGTGCCGAGCCGCTGACGGAATATGCGACGTAGCCGAAGCTTGTACGGGAAGTTCCGTACATTGTCCCGCCGATGGAGTTGCCGCGACAACGGTCGAATGTCGTGCTTCAGCAGGACTTTGTGACGTTGCTGAAACATGTGACGGAAATGCAAAAACCTGTCCTGCTGATCAATTTAAAAAATCTGTCGAAATATGCAGGGCTGCAGAAGGTTCTTGTGATGTTGAGGAAAAATGTAGCGGAAATTCAGCAGCTTGTCCTAATGATGAAGTGGCACTGAACACTGTCGAATGCCGTGCGTCGGTCGGTTCGTGTGACGTTGCTGAAAAGTGTGACGGAAATGCAAAGATCTGTCCGGAAGATAAATTCGTTGCGGCTGATACCGAATGCCGTGCATCTGCGGGAATCTGTGACGTTGCGGAAGTTTGTTCGGGAACAAACGGCAAATGTCCTTCGGACGGCTTCGCCACAGCCGGAAAAGAGTGCCGCGCCGCTGACGGAATCTGCGATGTTGCGGAGGCTTGTACGGGAAGTTCAGCTGATTGTCCTTCCGATGAAGTTGCCGCGACAACGGTCGAATGTCGTTCTTCAGCAGGACTTTGTGACGTTGTTGAAACATGTGACGGAAATGCAAAAACCTGTCCTGCTGATCAATTTAAAAACTCTGCCGAGATATGCAGGGCTGCAGAAGGTGCTTGTGATGTTGAGGAAAAATGTGCCGGAAATTCAGCAGCTTGTCCTGCCGACGAAGTCGCTCCGAACAGCATCGAGTGTCGTCCGTCCATCGGGTCCTGTGATGTTGCCGAAAAGTGTGACGGAAATGCAAAGATCTGTCCGGAAAACCAATTCGTCGCAGCAAATACTGAGTGCCGTGCATCTGCGGGAATCTGTGACGTTGCGGAAGTTTGTTCGGGAACAAACGGCAAATGTCCTTCGGACGGCTTCGCCACAGCCGGAAAAGAGTGCCGAGCCGCTGACGGAATCTGCGATGTTGCGGAAGCGTGTACGGGAAGCAGCGCGGATTGTCCCGCCGATGAAGTTGCCGAAACGACTGTCGTCTGCCGAGCTGCCGCCGGAAGTTGCGATACTCCCGAAATGTGCGACGGTGTAGCTAAAACATGTTCCGAAGATCTCGTAGCCGCTACAGGTGATGAATGTCGACCCGCAAAAGGGGAGTGTGATGTTGCGGAAGTTTGCGATGGAGCGTCAAAAGACTGTTCCGAGGATCTCTTTGAAAACGACGGAACTCTCTGTACCGGAGATGATTTTGAGTGGACATCATATCAGTGTGAAGCCGGAATCTGTAAAGCCGGAGCTGAGGAATCCGGAAACTGCACCGATCCTATGGAAATCTCCGAATTTCCTTTTGAGGAGAGCGACGGAATTACGGGAAGACCCGATCACATCGCCTCCTACGGCGAAGGATGCGGTGAAATTACAGCTTCCGGCAGCGATGTAGTTTACGAACTCCATGTGAAGGAAGGACTGAGATACGTTGTCGAAGTCGAGGCGGAATTCGATGCCGCTATTGCGATTCTCAAAGAGTGCGGAGCCGACAAAGCGTGTGATTTGGCAGGGAATAAAGTTGATACAGGTAAAGAGATTCTCGACTTTGTAGCAGAATCCGACGCTAACCTTATCCTCATTCTGGAAACAATTTCCGGAAATGGTACCTACACAATTAAAGTTGAAGAAAAGGAAGTTGAAATTCCTGACGAAGATTCCGACATTGCTGATGAGGATGAAGTTTCTACCGACGAAGATGTAGAAATTGAAGAGGAAGACGAAGTTTTTCCAGATGAAGATGTCGAGATTGAAGAAGGTGACGAAATCACAACAGATGATGACATCGAAATCGAAGAAGGCGATGAAATTTCTACTGATGAAGATTCCGAAATTTCATCGGATGATGATGCTGGAGACGACGATAATAACGAAATCGATCCGGGCAAGGATGATGATGAGGAGGAGGAAACCGGTGACGAAATTTCAACAGACAGTGACGAAGAGTTAACCGACGATATGGAAAAATCCCGCAAAGACAGCTCCGGTTGCGGCTGTTCCCTGCTTTAACCTTCTATTTTCCTGAATTCTAAACTTCTTCCAAAAATTCCAAGACACGTTTTTTGATCTGATCTCGAATTTCAATTGTTGATTTAAGCTTGTCTTCATCGGATCCGGAAAGAGATGACGGATCTTCGAATCCCCAGTGAAGTCTTTTGCCCTGACCGGGAAAATAAGGACACTTTTCGGCAGATGTTTCGTCACAAACCGTTACGACGTAGTCAAAAGAAATGTGTCCGTCGATAAATTCGTCGACGGAGTTGGTTGAATTTTTTGATATGTCGATATTTTCCAGTTTCATCGCCTCGACAACAACCGGATTCAGTTTTCCGTGCTCGATTCCCGCGCTGAAAGTTTCGAATGTATCTCCGGCGAAATGTTTTACGTACGCCTCAGCCATCTGGCTGCGAGCGGAATTGTGAATGCAGATAAAAATAATGTTTTTTTTCATAATTTTTCCCGTTTATGTTGATGAAAACCATTTTGATGTTCGTTTGCAGAAGGCAACCAGCATCAGCATTACCGGAACCTCGATGAGGACGCCGACTACGGTTGCAAGAGCCGCTCCCGAGGATAATCCGAAGAGCATTGTCGCTGTCGCTATTGCCACTTCAAAGTGATTGGATGCACCGATCAGTGCTGCAGGTGCGGCGTTTTTATATTCAAGTTTAAGAAGTTTCGCAGCAAAATAGGTCACAAGGAAGATGAGAATTGTCTGAATGAAAAGCGGAATAGAGATCCAGAAGATTGAAAGAGGATTCTGGATTATTATTTCGCCCTTGAAACTGAACAGAAGAACAAGTGTGGCGAGAAGGGCGACAATGCTTACCGGCGTGAGAAAATGGAGAAACTTTTTCTGGAACCACTCCATTCCCTTGCGTTTCAGAATCAGTTTTCTCGAAAAATATCCGGAAACAAGGGGAAGAGCGACGTAAATTGCTACACTGAGAAGAATTGTTTTCCATGGAATGGGCATCGAGTTGACTCCGAGTAAAAATCCTCCAAGCGGTGCGTAGAGAAAAAGCATTGCGAGGGAATTTATTGCAACCATAACAAGTGTAAGACCGTCATTTCCCTTGGAAAGATAGCCCCACATCAGAACCATTGCGGTGCAGGGTGCGATTCCCAGAAGAATGGCTCCCGAAACGTAACTTCTCCAAAGTTCAACCTCCTGACCGTTTTTAAGAATTTCCATGCCCGGAAGGAAATCGCGAAAAAGGAAACCGAGAAAGAATGTGGCGATGGCGTACATTGTAAAAGGTTTTACCGCCCAGTTTATAAAGAGGGTGAGACCTACAGGTTTCGGTGTTTTTGCAGCCCGGACCACCTCACCGAAATCGATTTTTACCATAATGGGATACATCATGAAAAAGAGGCATACCGCTATTGGAATTGAGACTTGGTGAATAGATATGGAATCAAGAGTTACCGCAATTTCCGGTGCCATTTTCCCGAGTAAAATTCCTCCTGCAATACAGAGAAAAACCCAGAGAGTCAGGTACTTCTCAAAAATGTTCAGCTTTTTTCCTGATTGTTTTTTCTGATTGATTTCACATGCAATACTCATTTTGAATTCCTCCGCTACAGTGAACAGATATCGTTGCACTTTTTCTCTTCGAGTAGATTCTCAAGGCGATTTTTCAGTTCAGTCCACTCACCTCCCTCTGTAACTTTATTAAAGACGTCGATAAAAAGTTTCTTATCCGAAGAGAGTTTTCGGTTTATTGAGTAATAAACCCATACATTTTTTCTCTCATCCTCAACTATTCCGGAATTGAGAAGATAGCGAAGATGTCTTGAAGCTTTTGATTGGGTGAGATCAAGAAGCTTTTCAAAGTCGCATACGCACAGCTTTTTCTCCCAGAGAAGAAGAGCGACAATCTGGAGCCTGGTTTCATCGGCGAGGGCTTTAAAATATTGAGCTAAAGTTTTCATTCTTTCTCCTTGAGATTAAATAACCGCATAAACGAGTATAAGGTTTTGTTCGCAATGTTCAAGCCTGAATGTTGCAAAAAGTGTTGAATAGTTGAAAAAAGTGTTGAAAAGTCGAGGTAGTTGAAGCGTCGATTGTTTTTCAATTTCTGAACTTTTTAACTCTTCAACTAAGAAAAAATTGGTTGAAAGAGTTGCTGAATTAAAACCTGTAAAAGTTCATTATCCTCTTAACCTATGTGGTTAGATGAATAATTTGTTCCGAACTCGCCGTTGAAATTGTGTGAAGATCATTATTTTTGCCGACACTGTCGCCGGAATTGCTGAATTATCTTTTTTCCAGCGAATTCAGCGGCTGCAAAAGAGAGTTGCAGTTTATTTTCGATGGATGGATAATTAAACAAGAGCATGAGAGGAGAAGTTGATGGAAAGTTTTCCTCGAAATATTCGAAATATTATTTTCGATCTCGACGGAACCCTTACCGATCCTTCGGAGGGAATTACCAAAAGCATTCGATATGCCTTGGAATCGACGGGATTTTCATCTCCTCCGGAAAAGGAACTTTTATGGTGCATAGGTCCTCCTCTTTTGGAAGATCTTAAAATTCTAATGAAAACAGATGATGAAGAGCTGCTTGAAAGAGCCGTTTATCACTTCAGAATAAGGTATCGGAGGATCGGGAAGTATGAAAATAGGGTTTATCCGCAAATTGAGGATATGTTGAAGTTTCTCAAACAGAAAAACTTCAACCTTTTCATCGCAACTACAAAACTACAGTCGTTCGCGGATGATATTCTGGCCTTTTTCGGACTTGCACACTACTTCACAAAAGTAATGGGAAGTGAACTCGACGGCACTTTTACGAATAAGGCTCTAAATATTGCCGAAATTTTAAAAACCGAGCGGATTGATGTGAAAACCTGTGTTATGATCGGAGATCGTTTCCACGATATAGTGGGAGCGAAGAAAAATAACATCTTTTCTGTTGGTGTCCTCTGGGGATTCGGCTCACGAAAAGAGCTGGAACAGGCTGGGGCCGATCTCATTATTGAAATCCCGGGAAAAGTAGAAATACTTTTAACCACGAAAAACACGAATAAGCACGAACCGGGAGCCGCGAACATCCGTGAAAATTCGCGAACTGAGATAAATTCTTTCATCAGCGAGCGCGAAATACGCGAAAGAAAAAAATCATCTTAATCAGCGTAATCACATTGATCTGTGGTGGTTAAACAGCCGCGAACCGGAATTGGTTGTTTTTTGTCATTTTTTAAAAGCTGGGGATGACGGTGTGAAACGTTTTAAAGATCCGGGTGAATGGATTTTCGTGTTTTTCTTGGTTGATATTTTATTTCTTAAAATCTTTGCCGTCTTTCCAGGCGGTTCCGATTCTATCGCCGACGCTCCAATAGTGGTTGTCCGGCATTGTGAGGAGCAGCGGTTTCATTTTTGATATGTCGGGTTTGCCGTCGGTCAGGTATTTATCTTCTGTGTATATTGCCACGATTTCTCCGATGACAAGTGTATCTATCGATATTTTATGCATTTTCTTGAGGCTGCACTCCATCGATATGGGGCATTCGGCTATCATCGGAGCTGTCTCAAGTTCTCCGTAGAATGTTTCGAAGATGTCCGCTTTTTTTCCTGTGTTCCCGGAAACTAGTCCGCAGTAGTCTGTCTTTTTAAGCAGCTCTTCTCCCGGAAAGTTTATGCTGAAGCTTTTCATTTCCCTGATCCCTTCCATTGTGTAGTGGTTGTCGCCTACGGCGGCGCATACCATGGGAGGGTCATAGTTGCAGTTTGTTATCCACGCTAGGGTCATGTAGTTGGGTTTGCCCCTCACTGTCGCACCGAGAAGGGTCACTGGCATGGGATAGATGAAACCTCTGTTGCCGATGTTTTTTTTGTCGCTCATGAATCTC
The DNA here is from genome assembly GCA_942492635.1 of uncultured bacterium. Taxonomy (GTDB): domain Bacteria; phylum UBP6; class UBA1177; order UBA1177; family CALOFP01; genus CALOFP01. Next base: position 588,800 of record CALOFP010000001.1, on the reverse strand, counting down.
TCCTGAAGGTTTGTTTGAGTAGCCTATTATAGCAGGAGCTGCTGATGTTTGAACTTCCTATTTTCGGGAAATTGGAGTAACAATGTGAGAAAAGGTCTGATGGAGGGTGCGATGACGCGAATTTTTTATTCAGCAATTTTCTTTTCTCTTTTTTTCGGAGAGATTCTGAATGGAGGTAGTTCAATGAACAGTGGAAAGATAAATCTTCCCAGGCCGGTAGAGAGAGGGTTGATGTCGCTGGAGGAGTGTGTTAAAGGACGCAGGTCCGTAAGAAGTTTCAGTCCGGCTGCACTCAAGACCGCCGATCTTTCTCAACTTCTCTGGTCCATGCAGGGCGTTACATCTTCCAGCGGCTACAGGGCAGTTCCTTCTGCAGGAGCACTTTATCCCCTGAAAATATTTGTTTTTGTAGGGAATGTGACAGGGATTGCTTCAGGAGTCTATCTCTATGAACATTCAGATCACTCTATGTTAAAGGTCGCCGAAGGTGATCGGAGAGACGCTCTCTACAGATGTTGTCTCCGGCAGAAGGCGGTTCTTGAGGCTCCAGTTTCGTTCGTTATTTCAGCAGATTATGAAAAAACCACGATGAGATACGGCAGGCGTGGTGTTCGTTACGTTTTCATGGAGGCGGGTCATGTGGGGCAGAATGTGAGTCTCCAGGCTGTGGCTCTCGGCCTGGGTACGGTTATGATCGGAGCTTTCGACGATTCGGCCTTAAAGAATGTTTCGGGAATCAAGGAAAAATCGGATCCCCTCTACGTTATCCCTGTAGGGAAACCGGAATAACTATCCGGTTGAAATTTACTCCACACCTTTTAAGAATATTGAATTAATTATTTCGCTGTGATAATATTCACCCGGATTTTTTAGTCAATTTAAGGGGTTTAGTATGAAAATCAGGTATTTCGGACACAGTGCTTTTGAAATAGAAACAGAAGGGAAAAAGATTCTCCTGGATCCTTTTATCAGTGGAAATCCTTCGACAAATGTCGATCCTGCAGATCTCAATCCGGATTACATTCTTCTTTCCCACGGTCACGGGGATCATCTCGGGGATGCCGTTGAGATTTCAAAAAACAGCGGTGCCGTGATTGTTGCGCCTTACGAGCTGGGAATCTACTGCGAGAGAAAGGGGGCGTCTGTTCACACTATGCATATCGGTGGAAATTTCACCTTCGATTTCGGTGAGGTAAAGATGGTTCAGGCGAACCACGGATCCGGGATTGTTGAGGAAAATGATGTTCTCTATGGCGGCAATCCCTGCGGATTCATTTTCACTATAGAGGGGAATAAGTTCTACTTCGCCGGAGATACGGGACTTTTCGGAGATATGGAGCTTTTCGGAAGGTACTACGGAATCGATGTTGCAATGCTTCCCATAGGTGGAAACTACACAATGGATGTGAGGGACGCCCTCATAGCTGTTGAAATGCTGAAACCGAAAAAGGTAATTCCGATGCATTTCAACACATTCGATCTTATTCGAGCTGATCTTAACGAATTTTTTGAAAAATGCTCTGCAAAGGGCGTGGAGCCTGTAAAAATCGACTACGACTCAGATGTAAACCTTTAGTTTTCCTTTTTTCTTTCATTTATAAAAACTTTACCCCGGAATAGAAAAAAAATATAATCCTATAGTTGCCATTGTCTAACATTTTAAATGAGAGGTCACCATGAGAGGAGTGCTTTTATTTTCATTGATTGTTTCTATTCCCTTGTTTTTATTCGCTGAAAAGCCTTTTTACTACTCAGGTAAAACTAAGGTTGTTCTGGAGGAGGTGAAAGACGAATGCGGATTTGTCTTTTCGGGCAGAAGAGATGCTAGAGTGAATCCTATTTTGAAAAAGGCCTATCTGGTCAGCAACAGACTTTATCAATTCGACTCCCTGAAACCTGCGGAAGTTGAACAGCTTCGCTCATACGGAAAGGTTCTCAAGGCCTACCGTGCCCCCGGAGCGACCCTCAGTCGTTACCTCAGTTACGACCTCTACGTGAAAATAAAAAAGGGTGAAAATCTTCAGAAATTCCTGGATGAGAACGACCTGAATCTCAAAAAGAGCATCTCCTATCTTCCAGGATGGCACATAGTCTCTACAGATAAAAACGGTATCGATGTAGCTGCAGCACTAAGGAATTCCGGAAGTGTGGAAAGTGTAGAGCCGAGTTTCTACATCAATTTTGAGCAGCGTTCTCCCTACATTCCGAATGATCCTTTCTTTAAAAACCAGTGGCACCTCCACAATGACGGTTCGAATACCGCTATCTCAGGGTCAGATTCAGCCCACGTCGCCGAAGCCTGGCAGGTTTTCAAGGGTAAGGAGAAGGTGGCAGGAGAGGGAATAAAGATTGCCGTTATAGATGACGGGTTCGATGTAAATCATGAGGATCTCAGGGATCGGGTTATTGCAAAACAGAACTTCGGTGGGCAGACGCCTAACGACATGTTCGATCCTGCCGGTATGCAGCCGAACAACCACGGAACGGCATGTGCCGGAGTTGCCCTGGGATCGGGTGACAACGGAGTGGGAATTTCCGGAGCCTGCCCCAACTGCAGCCTTATAGCAGTCAGGATGGCATTTCAGGGCAAGCAGCTGGACCAGATTGCTCTGGAGACAATCGGATACGCCTTTGAGCAGGGAGCAGATGTTATGAGCTGCTCATGGGGACCCAACTCGCAGGCCGGAACGTATGTTCTTCCCGGACCGGTCAGCGATCTCTTCAACAAAATATCTACCGAAGGTCGCGGCGGAAAGGGAACGGTAATTCTTTTCGCGACCGGAAATGAGAACCAGAATTTCTCTTACGACGGATTCGTACTTCATCCCAAGGTAATAGCCGTGGGAGCTTCGAAAGCCGACGGACACCGTTCAAGCTACAGCAACTTCAATGAGGCCATAGAAATTCTTGCTCCCAGCTGCGAAATGGGCGGAGGCGGAGACGGCTGGAGCGGCGGTCAGGTTTCAGACGGGATCTGGACAACCGATCTTTCCGGAAATGTAGGTTACAATCCAGGCGATGCACAGAAGGGTGATGCCGCAGGCAACTATACGGCAGAATTCGGAGGAACCTCATCAGCCTGTCCGCTTGCCGCGGGAATCGTCGGTTTGATTCTTTCCGCCAATCCGGATCTGAACTGGGATCAGGTTTATGAAATAATAACCACTACAGCCGACAAGGTGAGCAAAGGAGCAGTTAATCCGGGGGAAACCGATTACGATGCCAACGGATTCAGCCCCTACTACGGTTACGGACGTATCAACGCCTACAGGGCTGTCAGCAAGGCTTTCGGTGAGCAGGTTGATGATTCGGGAGATACCGGAAGCGGAGATACAGGTGACAGCGGAGATACAGGTGATTCCGGTGATACCGGCAACTCGGGTGATACTGGAAACTCGGGTGATACAGGTTCAACCGGAGGAGAAACATCAGATAATGATAATGGCACCGGCGGTGGTACCGGCGGTACAACAGACCCGGAAGATAAAGGGGGGAATCCAGTTCCAAACGACATTGAGAGTGGAGATCCCTCAGCATGTTCTGCTGTTTTAATCTAAGCTGATGCCTTTTATGAATATCTAAATGTCTGAATAGATTTTTCAACCGATTTGTCCGAAGCCATACGTCACAGTTAGAAAATCTTTTTTGTTCTTTTCTCTGTAAACGAAATATTTGATTAATCAATTCAATTCCTTGATTCTGTTTTCATGGTCTGATATTATGTCGGGCAATTTTTTGAGGAATTTTATGCAGAATCTCTTTTTTCTTTTTGCCGGGCTGGCTTTCTTTCTCTTTGGTATCGAGCGGTTGAGTTCGCTTCTCTCCAGGATGATTGGGGGAAAGCTCCAGGACAGGCTTGTTGCCATATCCAGGAGAGATTTTTCCAAGTTATCAATTGGAATTGGAGTCACCACTCTATTTCAATCGTCCAGCGCCACAACGGTTCTTCTTGTCAGTATGGCTTCTGCCGGTTTTATTACGGTTTCAGAATCCATAAGCTTCATTCTCGGCGCAAATATAGGATCAGTCAGTACGGCATGGATTGTGGCTGTCAAGGTTACGAAGGCTGCCCTGCCTCTTTTTGTGGTCGGTGTCATAGGATCCTTCTTTTCAAAGAGGAGAGGATGGAAATATTTTTTCCGTTTTTTAATCGGCCTCGGGTTGATATTTCACGGGCTAACACTAATGAGCAGCTCCATGGCGGTTTTTCGTTCCCATCCGGCTCTGCTGGATTTTGTCTCGAAATACGATGCGGCGAATTCCGTTCCGGCCCTATTCCTTCTTATTCTTGTCGGCATCCTTTTCACTGCGGTTATCCAGTCCAGCGGAGCCACTGCCGCCATGACCATTTCGGCTGCTGCCAACGGACTCTTCTCAATTCATTCGGCTGCTGCTATTGTGTTGGGAGCCACCCTTGGTACAACCATAACTGCATTTCTTGCTTCCCTAGGCGGAAGCAGAGACGGAAGAAGGGTAGCTTTTATTCAGGCGGGCATAAATGTTGTCGGCGTTATTGCCGGAACCTTTCTCTTCTACCCGTCAGTCAACCTTTCGTTGTTTCTCGGTCGATATTCAGGAGGGGGCGTAGCATTTTCAATAGCATTCTACATGACTCTTCTCAAGCTGATGCTGGTTGTCCTGATCTACCCCGTAAAGGAGAACGTTGTCAAAATCAGTTACAGATTCATAAGGGAACGATTCGGAATGATAAGAAAAAGGCTGACTATTCCAGAGAAGACAGGTAACGTCGCGACCCTGCTTATTCCCCAAATTCTCTCTAAGAATGTGGATATACTCCTTCTCTACATAAGGGATATGCTTGCCTACTCCTATATCCTAGTCAAGAAACCCTACGAACACGGTTTGTTTGAGCGGATTCTTAAATACGAGAGATTCATAGACAAGGGGCAGCGGAGCATTGTCCGTTTTATTGCCGACGCACATGATGATGAAGAGGGGCATCTGTGGCTCTACTTGAAGATGGCTGACGAGATAGAGTCGATTGCCGATCATGCGAAGGCCGTTGCCAAAAACGCCGTCCGGATGAGTGAGAAGGGGGTGAGGCTTCAGGAAAGGGATCTGTACGTGATAAGGGAAGCTTACAGAAGGATCTTCCTGAGTTTTCACGAGAGCTGCGTTTCCCGTAGTTATGATAGAAGGGAGCTGGAAACGCACAGAGAGACGGAATACTTCATTAGATCGGAAAAGCGAAAGCTTTTGATGGTGCTTGCATCGGGAAGAACAGAGGAAACGGAGGGAATTCTCCATTCGGTTGATATTCTTGCTGAGTACAATAAAATCAACCACAACCTGAAAAGGATACTCCAGGTTAATTTGGGGGGAGGATGATTCTTCTGTGCTTTTTTGAATTTCCCCTTTCCGGCTATCAGAGGGGTAATACGGGTTTTGACTGTTTTTGCCAGTTGCGGGACGAAGGTATTGTTCTGGAGGGATGTTTAAAATGAGGACTTTCATATTTCTTTTGTCGCTTTTTGTGTGTGTGAATCTTTTTGCCGGGGAATCGAAACACTCCCTTTCCCGTTATCTTCACGACAGTTGGGATGAACACGACGGACTTCCCCAAAATTCAGCCCAGGCTGTCATCCAATCGGCGGACGGATATATCTGGATAGGAACTCAGGACGGACTTGTACGTTTTGACGGTGTTAAATTTTCTGTCTACGATCGTTCCTCTTACAGTGAAATCAGGAGCAATTTTATTTCAGCTCTTTTTGAGGACAACCGGGGACGGATGTGGATAGGAACTGTACGAGGCGTAACGGTAAGGGAAAAGGATGGGACTTTCCGATATCCGGAATTCAACAGGCTGCTTGTGGGAATGGATGTACGTTGGATTGGAGAAGACGTGGAAGGAAATCTTCTTGTCATTACCGTGAAGGGCGGCCTTCAAAAAATTGTGAATGACGGAGAGGTTGTTCAGGTGAAAGCTGAGGACGGATCTCTTTTTTCGCATTCGGCAACCGTTGATTCGAGAGGACGGATCTGGAGCGGTTCCGGAGAGGGTGTATCCGTTGTTGACGGCAGCGAAGTCAGAAGTGTCCGGATATCAGATCCTGGTCCCTTCTACTCTTTTTTCGAGGAGCCCGGCAGGGGGATGTGGATCGGAGGAATTAACGGTCTCTACTTTGTGAACAACTATAAGTCAAAAAAGATAGAGGACAGGCACGGTTTCTTTGGAAGAGGTGTCATCTCCATCCTGGGTGACGGAAAGGGTAATATCTGGATCGCCACGGTCGGTTCGGGTGTGATTCTGAGAAGAGACGGAGTTTTCAAGGCACTTTCACGAGACTTCGGATTTTTAGACAGTCGCCCCATATCGTTGACGGTGGACAGGGAACTCAGTGTATGGATAGGCACGGAGACAAGCGGGCTAAGTAGGTTGAGGGAGGGAAAATTTACTTTTTTCTCCCATACCGGGGGGAAGGCTATAGGCAGTGTGACGGCTCTGAGCGAGGGTGCTGACGGTACTGTGTGGGCGGGAACTTCCGACGGTCGAATATTCCGTTACGACGGAGAGGAGATGAGACATTTCAGGGAGGGAGAGTACAGCTGCACCGGACTTGTCGGGGGAAAGGCAGGAGATCTTTTCGTCGCCACATCGGACAGCGGTCTCTTTCACTACAGAGGCAGCGGAGTACGCAAATACACCTCTGCGAACGGTCTTGCAAGCGAACGAGTTCGAGGAATAATGAACAGATCCGATGGCGGAATATGGGTGTTCCCCAGGGCGAATAAGCTTCAATGGTTGAAAAATGGAAATTTTCATACAGCCACAATTCCCGGTGTTTCGGAGACTGACTCGGTACAGGTGGCGGTTAATGATCGCAATGGTGTTGTCTGGATGGGTACCAACTACAGCGGAGTCATCAGTTTTGACGGGAAGGAGTTTCGGAGCTATGACAGCAGAAATGGGCTTCCGGGAAACGATGTTCTTGCCTTGCACATAGATAGGGAAGGTGTTCTCTGGGTGGGTACTTTCGGTTCGGGGCTGGCCCGATACAAAAACGGCAAGTTTGTTACCATCGGCACGGAACATGGACTCTTCAACGAAAATGTACTTGATATTCTCGAAGATGATTCGGGATACCTCTGGTTTTCATCCTACCGTGGAATATTCAGGGTTAAGAAGAGTGAACTGGATCTGTTCGCCGACGGGAAGGTAAAGCACATCAACAGTGAGGTTTACGGTTATTCTGACGGTCTTGTGAGCCGGGAGTTCAACAGCGGACACATTTCTACTGCGTGGAAGACGCGGCGGGGAAAACTGCTTTTTGCATCGGTAAAGGGGGTTCTGCTCATAGATCCGGGACTAATCGAGCCGAACAGGGTGGTACCACCCGTAAAGATAGAAAAATTCAGAGTAGACGGTAAAACCATCGGGCTTTTTCCTCAAAAGGAGATAAAGATAGATAGAAGTGTGGAGAAGATGGAGTTCGACTACACCGCGCTCAGCTTCGTGGTTCCGGAGAAGGTGAAGTTCAAGTACCGTCTTGAAGGATACGACAAAAACTGGATAGATTCTGGCGCTGAAAGAAGGGCTCACTATATGAATATTCCACCGGGAAGATACACGTTCAGGGTGATTGCAGCCAACAATGACGGAGTGTGGAATACGGAAGGAAGTGAGCTCTCGTTTTATCTTGTCCCCCGCTTTTACCAGACCTTCTACTTTTACCTTCTCTCTTTCCTTGTCGTCGTCGGAGGAGTTTTTTTCTTTTATCGCCTTCGTGTTGTCTCCGTTGAAAGGCACAACATCAGGCTTGCCGAGATGGTGCGGCAGAAGACGGTAACACTCAGGAAGATGAATGAGAGGTTGAAACAGATGTCGCTGAGGGATCCCCTTACGGGGTTGAGCAACAGACGCTATTTCAAGGAAGTTGTGGAGCCTGAGGCAAATATCTATGCTGCAGATCGTAGTCTCAGGGAGCTTGGAAAGGAGAGGCGGAGCAGTCAATTTGAAACCGCCTACGGAATCTTCCTTGTGGATCTGGATCACTTCAAGGAGGTGAACGACAACTACGGTCATGACAGCGGCGACATGCTTCTTCGGCAGGTTGCGGATACATTCAAATCCATCGTGAGAAAGGACGACGTGGTAATTCGATGGGGAGGGGAAGAGTTTCTTGTTGTTCTTAAGAGCTGCAGCAGTGTCTATCTCGATGAATTTGCCGAGAGAATAAGAAGTTCGGTTTCGGATTCAACTTTTGATATTGTGGGAGGAACGATGTCGGTTACCTGTTCCGTAGGATATCTGGCTTTTCCCTTCTACAGTGAAGATCCGGCACTTATCCGTTTCGAACAGGCTGTCTCGCTTGCCGATACGGCTCTATACAGGGCGAAAAGCGGAGGAAGAAACCGGGCTGTCAGGATAGAGAGTGGAAAACTTACCCCTGAAACCCCCGAAAAGGCCTCCTCTGTCGTTGCTTCTTCCGGTGTTGCAGTTGATCAGGGTTATCTCGTAATCAGGAACGGGTAATGCAAGTTTTTAATATCATTTGGGTTTGAAATTTTTTTCAGAAAAGATGAAAAAAAGCTTGCATTATCTCCAGCTATCATTAAGATGCTCCCTGTCGATCGGGGTGTAGCGCAGCCTGGTAGCGCACCTGGTTTGGGACCAGGGTGTCGGAGGTTCGAATCCTCTCACCCCGACCACGTTTTTTTGTGCGCCCGTAGCTCAGCTGGATAGAGCAACGGACTTCTAATCCGTAGGCCAGAGGTTCGAATCCTCTCGGGCGTGCCATTTTTTTCGTTGTTTTATATTTGAGTATTGTGGTGGATGTAGTTCAATAGGTAGAGCACCGGATTGTGGTTCCGGCTGTCGCGGGTTCAAGTCCCGTCATCCACCCCATTCCTTTTTTATGGTGGGCTCTTAGCTCAGTTGGTAGAGCAACTGACTCTTAATCAGTGGGTCGAAGGTTCGAATCCTTCAGGGCCTACCATTTTTTTATTTATTTGTATTGTTTGTTGTCTAATTTATATTCAAAGAAATGTATTCGATTGCGAAAGTGGCGGAATTGGCAGACGCACTAGACTTAGGATCTAGCGGGCAACCGTGGGGGTTCGAGTCCCCCCTTTCGCACCATATTATTTGCGGCAGCTTTAAAGTTTTTTTAAATATATCGACTAAACGGAGGAGATAATGGAATATACCATCAATCATCTGAGCGGTGTTGAAAAGGAAATAGTTGTTACTTACGGTGCCGAAGAGGTTTCAAAGGTTCTTGGCGACTCTTTTACAAGGTTTGCAAAAACTGCCGATGTAAAGGGTTTCAGGAAGGGAAAGGTTCCTGCCAACGTGATTCGTCGTCTTTACGGAAGATCTGTCCTTGACGACACAGCGAGAAACTTTGTGAACGAAGGTATTCACGAGGCCATTATCAAGGAGAAGCTTCAGGTTATCAGCAATCCTATTGTAAACGATGCCGGAGAGATGAAGGAGGGTGAGGATTTCAAATACTCCTTCACAGTTGAAGTTTTCCCGGAAATGAACATAGAGAATCGTACATTTGAGGCTGAGTACACTCCGATCAACTACAAAGAGGATATGCTCGATGTGGAATTCAAGGCTCTCAAGAGACGTTTCGCCCAGTACAACGAAGTTGAGAGAGCTTCCAAGGAAGGCGATCAGCTGACTGTGGATTTCGAAGGATCCCTCGAGGGCGAGGTTCTTGAGAACGCATCCGGTAAGAACGTTGCTGTTGTTCTCGGAGACGGAAATTTCGTCAAGGATTTCGAGGCCGCCCTTACAGGTAGGAGTGCCGGAGACAAGTTCGATGCGGATGTTGTTTTCCCTGAAGAGTACCACTCAAAGGAACTTGCAGGAAAGACCGTGAAATTCGCCATGGAAGTGAAAAAGGTCGAAGAGGATGTAACTCCCGAGTTCAACGACGAGTTCCTCAAGGATAAGGATGATCTTCCGGATACGGTTGAAGAGCTCAAGACAGATCTTGAAGGAAAGATAAAGGAATATCTTGAGAACGTTAATTCCGAAAACAAAAAGTATATTACGATAGAGAAACTTGTTGAGAATAACGAGGTTGAGATTCCACGCAGCTTCCTCGAGGCGGAGATGAAGGTTCGCGAAGAGGAGTGGAAAAAGAAGAACGGCACAGAGCAGATCACCGAAGAGGCCCGTCAGCAGGCCGAAAAGGAAGCACGTTGGGCGTCCAAAAGATTCCTGATTCTCTCCCAGTTGGCCCGGGATTTGCAGGTTTCCGTTTCCGATGAGGAGTTGGATGCATCTCTTGCAAGGGACGCTGCCATGTATAACGTAACCCTCGACATAATAAAGAAGGTTTACGACAAGGACAGACTCAATGAGAGACGCATGATGATTCAGGAAAACAAGGTCCTCGACAAGGTTATGGCGGATGTGACCTTCAAAGAGGTCGAGAAGTCTGAAAAGTAAAGATAGGAGAGGTAGATGGTAAACAATACCCTTATTCCGATAGTTGTTGAAAAAGAGGGTGGCGGCGAGCGCTCTTACGATATCTATTCAAGATTGTTGAAAGACAGGATTATCTTTCTCGGAGGACCAGTAACAGATGAGAGCGCCAACCTCATCGTTGCGGAGCTTCTCTTTCTCGAAGCTCAGGATCCGGAGCAGGATATCCAGCTCTACATAAACAGCCCGGGCGGATCTGTGAGTGCCGGACTTGCCATCTACGATACGATGCAGTATGTCAAGCCTGACGTGGCGACCATATGCATCGGTCAGGCTTCCAGTATGGGAGCTGTCCTTCTTGCCGCGGGAGCGGATGGTAAACGCTACTCCCTTCCCAACTCCAGGGTGATGATTCACCAACCTCTGGGAGGATTCCAGGGGCAGGCGACTGATATCGAGATCCATGCGAGGGAGATACTCTTCCTTAAGAACAGGCTTACAGATATCATGCAGCATCACACTAAAAAGGATAGGAAACTCCTCAAGAAGGATATGGAACGTGATTTTTTCATGTCCGCCGAGGAGGCTCTCAAGTACGGTATAATCGACAGTGTCATAGAAAAGAAGTAGGGAGGATCGGATGGACAGGGGTAAAAAGGAAGAACTCATCAAATGCTCTTTCTGTGGAAAAACCCAGATAGAGGTTGATAAAATAATTGCCGGTCCCGGTGTGTATATCTGTAACGAGTGTGTGGTTCTCTGTAACGAGATCCTGATGGACAAGGAGACAGCATTTATTCAACCTGAAGAGTCCCCTGTTCCGCTTCCTTCCGAGATAAAAAGCGGGCTCGACCGCTACGTTATCGGTCAGGATTACGCCAAGAAGGTGCTTTCCGTAGCGGTTTACAACCACTACAAGAGAACAACTGCCAACAGGAACAACGAGGGTGGAGTGGAGATACAGAAATCCAACATCCTCCTCGTGGGTCCCACAGGCAGTGGTAAGACCCTTCTCGCCAGAACTCTGGCCAAGATGCTTAACGTTCCCTTCGCAATGGCTGATGCAACGACTCTCACTGAGGCCGGATATGTGGGGGAGGACGTTGAAAATATTCTTCTGTCTCTTCTTCAGGCGGTCAACTACGACGTCGAGAAGGCAAGCAGAGGAATTATCTATATTGATGAAATCGACAAGATTTCCAGAAAGGGCGATAACCCCTCCATAACCAGGGATGTGAGCGGAGAAGGAGTCCAGCAGGCTCTTCTCAAGATTATCGAGGGAACGGTTGCGAACATTCCTCCTACGGGTGGAAGAAAACACCCCCATCAGGAGTACATAAAGCTTGATACCTCCAACATACTTTTTATTGCCGGTGGAGCTTTCGAAGGACTTGAGGATATAATATCGAGGAGGCTGGGTGAATCCAAACTCGGTTTCGGGCAGAGCCGTGAGAAGAACGAGGTCGATCAGGATTCCATCCTTTCCAATATTCAGCCCGAAGATCTTCTCAAATACGGACTCATTCCGGAGTTTGCCGGCAGGTTTCCTGTTGAGGCCTACCTCAACAAGCTTACCGAGGACGATCTTCTAAGGATCCTTACGGAACCGAATGATGCCCTCGTAAAGCAGTATCAGGCCCTGTTCGCAATTGACGATATTGAACTCAACTTCCGTGACGATGCTCTAAGATCCATCGTCAAACGGACTCTCGATCTCAAGACGGGTGCCAGGGGGCTCAGAAGGGTGCTCGAGAGCACAATGCTTGATATAATGTTCACTGCTCCGGAGGAGAAAGAGACCATCAAGGAACTTATCATAACGAAGGGGGTTGTCGACAACGGTGAACAGCCGATGCGAGTTATGAAAAAACCGGTAGCTTCCTCCAAGGGCGAGGGTGCCTGATTTTTTCTACTACGGGGGAGATAGAATTTGCAGAAAAAGTATGCTTTGTTGCCGCTTAGAGACGCGGTAGTATTTCCATATGCCAGTGTTACGTTCAAGGTCGGTAGAAATTTTTCAAAAAAAGCAATAGAAAAGGCGCTCAGAGACGATTCCAAACAGATCGTCGTTGTGGCCCAGAAGAGTGCCGATATAGAGACACCGGGTTACGAAGACGTTTTCGCGGTAGGTACGCTCTGTACCGTTCTGCAGGTGATTGAGGGGCCAGGTGGAGTTTTTCACGTTTTCCTTGAAGGTGAAAAGAGGGTGCAGATAGAGGATTTTTCCTGGAACAAGGAAGGATTCATCCAAGTTGATGTCGAACCTCTCTCTTCAGAGGTCAAGAAGGAGAAGGACATCAAAAAGCTCCGATCCATACTTGAGGGTGTTCTCATAAACTTCACCAAAAATATGGAGTATCCTCAGGAGTTCATAAACGAAACCATAGCGATAGAAGACGACGCCCGCTTCATAGATTTCGTCATAGTGGGTTTCATAAACCTAAAGGTTGAAGAGAGCCAGCGGCTTCTCGGAGCAAACAATCTCGAGAAGCGTTTTCAGCAGGTTATATCCATTCTCAAGATCGAGCTGGAACTGAAGAAGATTGAGGACAAGATAGATCGCAATGTAAAGAAAAAACTGGAACGCGGACACCGTGAGTACTATCTCAATGAACAGATCACTGCTCTTAAAAACGAGCTGAGAGGTGCCGACGGCGAGGACGAACCCCTTGAGGAAGAGGAACTGGCCGAAAAGATTGCGAATCTTGATGCCCCTGACTACGTTAAGCAGAAACTGTGGGAGGAGAACGAGAGACTCGATATGCTCCCCCCTATGAGCAGTGAAAGCGGTGTGATAAGGACTTATATTGATACGCTTCTCGCCCTTCCATGGAACGTTCAGGATGCTGCGGAGATATCAATTGATGATGCCGAACAGGTTCTGGATGACGAGCATTTCGGGCTCGTAGATGTTAAAAATCGTGTTCTTGAGTACCTGGCGGTTCTGAAACTCAGCGATTCTCTTAAGGCTCCGATAATTTGTCTCGTTGGACCTCCGGGAGTCGGAAAAACTTCGATTGCAAGCTCGATAGCGAAGGCCACCGGTAGAAAATTCGTAAGACAGGCTCTCGGTGGAATTAAGGACGAAGCGGAAATCCGCGGGCACAGAAGAACCTACATAGGAGCTCTTCCCGGAAAGATCGTGCAGTCGCTCAAGAAGGTTCAGGTAAACAACCCGCTTTTTCTTCTCGACGAGATAGACAAACTGAGTTCCGACTATAAGGGAGATCCCTCCTCCGCTCTTCTGGAGGTTCTCGATCCCGAGCAGAACGACACCTTTATCGATCACTATCTCGATCTTGAATTTGATCTCAGCAACGTTCTGTTTGTCGCCACGGCAAACGACGAATCCATGATTCCGAGAGCTTTGCGCGACCGACTTGAGATCATAAGAGTGGAAGGTTACACCTACTACGAAAAGAAGAATATCGCTACGAAATATCTTGTTAAGAAGCAGAAAGAGTACAACGGAATTCCCAAAATCTCTCTCCAGTTCACAGAGAAGGGAATGGCCAGCCTCATCGATTCCTACACGTGCGAAGCCGGAGTGCGAGAGCTTGAAAGAAAGATAGCATCCATCTGCAGGAAGATCGCTCTGGAAAAGGCGCGCGGTGAATCGAGGAAGAGGGTCTACAGGATTACCGATAAGAATATAGAATCTCTACTCGGACCTGCTCCCCACTCAAAGGGTGATGAAAACAGTGAAGATTTCGAGATCGGAACGGTCAACGGCCTTGCATGGACTCCCTACGGCGGAAGCGTCCTGAAAATCGAAGCCATAACATACCCCGGAAAAGGAAATGTTAAGGTAACGGGAAGCCTGGGAGACGTAATGAAGGAGTCCGTTGAAATCGCATGGAGCTTTATTCGTTCAATTTCGGGAGATTTCCTTGGTGTCAAGGAGAGCTTTTTTGAAAAGAACGATCTCCATATCCACTTCCCGGAAGGAGCGATTCCGAAGGACGGTCCATCTGCGGGTACCGCAATATCTCTTGCAATAGCATCGGTGATCAGCGGATTCCCGATAAAACCGGCCATAGCAATGACCGGAGAGGTTACGCTTCGAGGACATGTTCTTAAAATCGGAGGTCTCAGGGCTAAGGTTATGGCTGCGAAAAAGGCCGGAATCCGTAAGATCTACATTCCATGGGAAAACCTTGCCGATCTTAAAGAGATTCCAGAGGAGATAACCGAAGGAATAGATTTCGTCGCAGTAAAAAGTGCCCATAAAATCTTGAAAGAGAGTCTGCTTTTCAAGAAAAACGTAACGATGCCGAAGAAGGTAAATCGGGTTACCCTTCAGCAGTAATTGAATTTTTTTGTTCGGAAAAAGACAAATATCTTGACAGAAATTAAAAAATTTATAGTTTAGAGGATGTTAGTTAGTAGTTCTAATGATCCTACTTTATTCAAGGACATATCGGTTAGTGCTTCAAAAAATGGGCACAGGGAATATTCTTTGCAAACAGTTGTTAATCATATAATAAACATCATTTAATTATGGTAAAAAGGAGACAAGGATGAATTTAAAAGAACTTAAGGCCATGAAAAACGACGAAGTCGTTAAGCTTGGCGAATCTCTCGGAATTGAGAATGCTGCTTCCAAGCGTTCACAGGAACTTTACTTCGAGATTCTTCAGAAACTCGCCGAAAATGGAGAACCCATAACTGCAGCAGGTGTGCTTCAGATTCTTCCCGATGGATTCGGTTTCCTCAGAAGCGCTAAGTACAACTATCTTCCTGGTCCGGATGATATCTATGTACCACCCGCAATGATCAAGAAGTTTTCTCTCAGAACAGGACAGTCTCTCGAAGGTGAAATCAGAAGCCCGAAAGAGGGAGAGCGTTACTTCGCTCTTGCAAGAATTCACTCCGTTTTCGACGAGACTAACCTCGACAAGTGCAGACACTATCCGCTTTTCGACAACCTCACTCCTTTTTACCCGAGAAATAAGATAAAGCTTGAGACAAAGAAGGATGTAATGTCTACAAGAATCATGGACCTTCTTGTTCCCATCGGAATGGGACAGCGTGGACTCATCGTTGCTCCTCCGAGAACAGGTAAGACAGTTCTTCTTACAGATATCGCACACAGTATCACAACAAACCACCCTGACGTTAAGCTCATGGTTCTCCTCATCGACGAGCGTCCAGAGGAAGTTACGGACATGGATCGTAACGTTAACGCTGAAGTTATCAGCTCAACTTTCGATGAGCCGGCAACACGTCACGTACAGGTTGCGGAGATGGTTCTTGAGAAGGCAAAGAGAATGGTCGAGTTCAAGCACGACGTTGTAATCCTTCTCGACTCCATCACAAGGCTCGCACGTGCGTACAACACAATCGTTCCGCCAAGTGGAAAGATTCTTTCCGGTGGTGTTGATGCAAACGCACTTCACAAGCCGAAAAGATTCTTCGGTGCTGCACGTAACATCGAAGAAGGCGGCAGCCTTACAATCATCGCTACAGCACTTGTTGATACAGGTAGCCGTATGGACGAAGTTATCTTCGAAGAGTTCAAGGGAACCGGTAACATGGAAATCCACCTTGACCGTAAGCTTATGGAAAAGAGAATCTTCCCATGTCTCGACATCAACAAGTCAGCGACAAGAAAGGAAGAGCTTCTTCTCGAAAAGGACGTACTCAACAAGGTATGGATCCTCAGAAAGCTTCTTCACCCGCTCAATGTTATCGACTCCATGGAGTTCATGCTCGACAAGATGTCAAGAACAAAGACAAATGCCGATTTCCTCAAGGCAATGAATTCCTAACAGGAAGAATCGACCGTTTTTATGGAGGGACCTTCGGGTCCCTCTTTTTTTGGTTTCGATTCGCTCAATTTCTCATCCGATTATCAATCTTTCAGCGGATTAGTTCCCAGCTGTCGATTAAATTGAATTGACTCTCAATAATCCAGAAACTTTCTTACAGACAAGTTTTAAAATAGGTCAAAATGAATTGCTGTATAAAGTTCATTCTGAATAATTTACTTGTTCAAATTAATTGGTAAAATAAACATTGTTGGAATTAAATATTTGAAAAAGATATATG
Source organism: uncultured bacterium (assembly GCA_942492635.1). GTDB lineage: Bacteria > UBP6 > UBA1177 > UBA1177 > CALOFP01 > CALOFP01. The sequence goes on along the minus strand of CALOFP010000001.1, from coordinate 572,344 downwards.
GATGTTTAAGTCTCAAAATTTGTTTGAGGTTGGAGCAAACATTGAAAAGGAGTTGAAATGAAAAAATTATTAGTGATGATTTTTGCAATTAACTCTCTTCTTTTTGCAACAGAGGGAAACATTCAAAAGGAGACAACAATCTCCGAAAATAGTCGTTGGGCAAGACAGCGTTGGGAGATGTTCGACGGGGACGCCTTTGTAATGGCCAACTCTTTTATTACCGATAAAAGTGAAAGCGAAAGTGCAAAATCCGAAGAGAGATGTATTCCTGAAAGTAGTTTCGATCTTGAAAAAATCCATATTCCTCCACATGCATATATAGATAGAGCTTATCTTGTCTGGATGGGAGCGGTCGATCCTTCGATTGTTAAGAATAGGGGACCGCTTGATAACAAGGTCTCCTTGAAATTTGTACCGGAACAGTATAACAATATTTTTCAAAAAAATGTTGTCGGTCCTGAAATGAAGGCGCAGAAAGTGAAGGGCAGTTTCGAGTTCGAATATCTTTCCGGGGACATGATAAAATCAGATCTATCTGAAAATGAAAAGGCCTCCGTCGGATTTTTTACATATCGTGTTGATGTTACCGATTACTTTAAAGAAATTCATGCAGCTGCGGGAGAAAAAGATTTTCTGGATAGGGATTCAATAATCGGTCGCTATACGGTTTCCGGGCTTGATTGCACCGAGAGTGAAATCTACCGGAAAAACGAAATGATGCTTTCATCCTGGGCTCTGATTCTTGTCTATCGAAGTCAGGAAGTATACAGTAAGAGCAAGAGTATTTATATTTATCCATCGTTCAGCAGCGTTAAAAAAGATAGTTTTGAAACAGATTTCCAAATTGACAGATTTTCCTTATTAGAAGAAATAAGAGTTACAACCGCCGTCGGCGGCGGAAAAAAAGATTCGTCCTCTGAAGAAGGTTTGACACTGACTATTGACCGTCCTGTTGAAGCGGAAAATGAATTCACAGCAGGTGAATTTCCACTGAGACAAAAATGCGACGATGAACAGTCTGAAGATCAGAGGGCTGTTTTCGATTCAACCTCTTCAATTCCGTTTTTCCGTGATGATGGCTCTAGCGTAAATCAATGTCTCGATCAACCCGAATCTATTGGATTAGACGTTGATACTTTTTATTCTCCATCGATATATGGACATTACTACTACCCTCCGGTTCTCAACGGAAAGCTTGGGTTTCACGCGGGAGAAGATCGGATATTTCCGAATTTCTTCGTTTTGTCACATGATTTGTGGGATTGTGGTCATCTAACGGCACCTGGATATAGATTTGCTAAAACCTGCTCCAATTACACTGACGAAGGCAATTACCCTACAATTTGTGCCGGCGGGACTTTCTATGTGTTAGTGGAGATACGCCACACATGCTGGCATAACATTTTAATGAGACCTTCGATCAAATTCTTTTTTGAAGGAAATGTCGAATATGTTTCAGGATCTTCAGAAATTAGTTACGGTACAGCCGATGCGGATAAAAGCGCTTTATGGAAGTCGATCCCGGATAAAAATGGGGGAGCTATACCTTTCGATGAATCCTACATACTTAAAAATGAGTTGCGTTACAGAGAAGATCCGATTCTTGTTCGTTTCAAGCTCAAACATCTTAAAAAAGAAGGGTATGTAAATATTCTTACTGATTTTTCGCACGGTGATGATTACTCCAGGGAAACATTATACAGATATTTTGGGATTCATCTCCAGGCTTTGGAAGAGTGTCCCGACACCCCGATAGAGCTTTGCAGCGACAGTTGCGGCGGATGCAATGCCTGCAGTAACGATTCGGAATGTCCCGAGGATTATTACTGTGAAAAAGCTGAATCAACATGCCGTCTTTTCTCGGAAAAAGAACAGGGCGATGCCGATGAACTTTCTGATGAAGATTCTGATGAGCTCTTAATTGATGCTTCCGTTTCTGAAAAAGATAAGAAAAGTTTCCACGGCTGTACCCTCACTTTCATCTAATTATCACACAGGAATCCTTTTGTTTCATTTACATTGATGGTTTCTCCAATATAATTGGTGGAGCTATTGTATTATAATCCGATGTCCGGAGGTTTTATGTTTAAAAGATTGTCCGTTATACTACTCCTTCCCTTTATGCTTCTTGCCGAGGATAACTACTTCTATCGAAACGGAGAGAAGGTTTCTCTTGAGAAGGTGCCCGGAAGTTATACGTTAATTCGGGATGTTTCCAGAAGGATCGACTTTGCAAAAGTGAAGAGTGTTTTCTCTTCACCAAAAGTAAAACTTCTGAAAAATATTAAAAGTGAAGATCTTTCTTCCTCTCTTAAAAATCTTAAATTGCTACCCGCATATCGCATAAACGGTTCAAAAAGTGTTTTTTACTCCAGCGGAAACATCTTTGTAAAAATTAGGAAAGGTGCTGAAGGAAAGGCGTTTGAGAAGTGGGCGGAAGATAGGAAGTTAAAACTTGTACACAAATTTTCCTACATCAACTGGTATCTTCTTGAAACCGAGGGCGATGCTGTTGCAGTTGCCAGGGAACTTAAAGAGAAAGGGGATGTTCTCAGCGCGGAACCCAGTTTCTACTATCCCGTTTCCAAGCGAAGCGTCAAACCCGACGATCCCTACTTTTCAAAGCAGTGGTACCTTTTCAACGACGGAACGGACGATGAACTTTCCGGAGATGATCATACTCATGTTCCCGGGGCGTGGGATGTTCTTGAAAATGCAAAATATTCACTTGGAAAGGATGTGAAAATCGCGATTATTGACGACGGGTTCGATCTTTCCCACGAGGATTTCAAGGGACGATTCTATGCTGCAAAGGATTTCAGTGGCGGTTTGACCGATCAGATATTCAACAAATACTATGACAGACACGGAATGGCCTGCGCCGGAATTGCAGCCGCAACTATGGGAAACGGTATCGGTGTGGCAGGCGCATGTCCTGAGTGTACGGTTATTCCGATACGCATGAACATGCGGGCATACAGCCTCGACAGTTCCGCCATCCAGGCTTTTGAATACGCCATGGAAAAAGGCGCCCACGTAGTAAGCAACAGCTGGGGTCCACAGGATGGAGGCGGTCCGGCCGATATGAACGCTCCCCTGAAGGAACTCGTAAAAAAGATGGCTACGGAAGGAAGGGGCGGACGCGGAATAGTGATAATTTTCGCTTCCGGAAACGGTAACGAGAGCATGGAGCTCGACGGATACGCCAAAAATCCGAATGTCATTTCCATCGGAGCGGTAGACGCATCCGGCAAAAGGGCAAGCTACAGCGACTACGGTCCCTCTCTGGACTTCGTGGCTTCAAGTGCGGGAAGAGAGAACGGCAAGCTTTTCGACGGAATTTGGACAACAGATCTTTCGGGTGCTGCCGGATACAACGAGGGAGAAGCTTCCGGTTATGTTTCGGAGAGAGATGGGGATTCCGACGGCAACTATACGGGCACATTCGGCGGAACCTCGGCTTCAGCGCCCCTGGCAGCAGGAATTGTATCACTCATGCTCTCTGCAAATCCCTACCTTACAAAGGATGATGTCTATTCGATCCTGAAAGGTAGTTGCGACAAGGTCGGTCCCGAATCCTATGACAGTAAAGGTTTCAATATCTACTACGGATACGGAAGAATCAACGCCGAGCGCGCAGTTTCCAAGGCTCTTGAGCTGCGAGATGAGATGGAAAAAGATGCAGACAAGGATTCTGATACAGATTCCGACAATGATACTGATCCTGATACCGATACGGATACGGGTAGTGATACCGATTCTGATAATGGAGGAACCGGTACTTCTGAAGAAGTTAAAGAAGGAGCTCCGTCAATCGATGCCGATGTTGAATACAACGGTGATGCCGATCCGGTTGATCCTGTTGAAGAGGATACCAGGTTTAAGAAATCGGACGGCGGATGCAGCCTGACGGTTCTCTTTTAGGAACAATTTGAAAAAATCATGGGAGGTAAGTGTGAAAAGATCTCTTTTTCTACCGCTTTTCTGCTGTCTTGCCCTTTCCGGATGTGCCGGAAAGAGTGTAACGACGACTCAGAAGAATGAGGGGATTTCCTATCCCGAGACCAAGAGGATTGAAGTTAAGGAAAAACTTCACAATGTTGAGATCGTGGATCCCTACAGATGGCTTGAGAACTCCGACGATCCAAATGTAAAGTCATGGACCGCAAGCCAGAACAACTTCACCCAGAAGCTGGTCGATTCCTATCCCCAGACAGCAAAAATTACGGAGCGTCTCAGGGAGATCTGGAAGTACGACAGCATGAGGGTTCCCTACAAGAGAGGTGAAAAGCTCTTTTACAGAAAAAAGGTGGGACTTCAGAATCAGCCTGTTCTTCATGTTTCCCAAAACGGAACAGAGCGGGTACTTGTCGATCCCAATACAATAAATGCCGAGGGAACGACGGCCATGGACTGGTACTACGTTTCTCCCAAGGGAAAATATGTAGCCTACGGTCTTTCGGAAAACGGCAGCGAGCAGAGTGTTCTTCACGTCGTCGATGTTGAAACCGGAAAGAATATTGAAGCCCCGATTACCGGTTGTCGTTACGCAAGTGTGGGCTGGACACCGGATGAAACAGGTTTTTTCTACACAAGAAAGCTCGACGGAAAGGGTCCCGGTGAGACCGATATGAACCAGAGCATCCGTTTCCACAAGCTGGGAGATAATCCCGAGACCGATCGCATTATCGAAAAGGCTTCAATAAAGGAGGCTATTCTTGTCTCTTCCATCAGCGAGGACGGAAAATGGCTTCTCATAACCGAGTACAAGGGCTCAAGCGGAAAGGCTAAAATCCTTGTTCACAACGTGGAAAAGGGTGAAACGAAGCCTGTTGTCGAAAATCACGATCGCATCTACGAAGGCGAGATCTTCAAGGGAAAAATCTACCTCAAGACAGATGAAGGTGATGCTCTCAACTACAAGGTTGTGGCTATCGATGCCGAGACGCTTGAAAGGAATACCGTCGTGGAAGAGGATAAGGATTTCGTTATCGATGGTGTTACATTCACAGACGGAAAACTTCTCATTCTCGGAAGCAAGGATGTCGCTTCGAAGATCCGTATAAAGGATCTTGATTCCGGAGATGTTCGCGAGCTCAAGCTCCCGACATTCGGTTCCATTTTCGGAATATCAGCGTCTCCCGAAGATAAGGATATCTATCTCAGCTTCACCAGTTTTGCATATCCGCCCGCAGTTCTCCACTACAAAGGAGAGAGCGAACCGGAAGTTTTCTTCCAGGCGAAGGTGAACGTCGATCCCTCCGTAATAGAAACAAAGCAGGTTTTCTATCCTTCAAAAGACGGCACAAAAGTTCCCATGTTCATAATTCACAAGAAGGGAATCAAACTGGACGGAAACAACCCGACAGTAATCGTCGGCTACGGCGGATTCAACGTCAGCTACTCACCATACTTTTCCAGCAACAACTTCTCCTGGATCGAACAGGGAGGAGTTTATGCGGTTGCAAACATCCGCGGCGGTGGAGAGTACGGTGAAAAATGGCACAGAAGCGGAATGCTCGATAAAAAACAGAACTGCTTCGACGATTTCGCATGGGCCATGAAGTACCTGATAAATGAGAAGTATACACGTCCGGAAAAGCTCGGCATCAAGGGCGGCAGCAACGGCGGACTTCTCACAGGAACAATGATTACACAGTATCCCGAACTGTTCAGCGTAGCGCTTGTAGCGGTACCTCTGCTCGATATGCTCCGTTACCACAAGTTCCTCATCGGACGCTACTGGGTTCCCGAGTACGGCAGTGCCGATAACGCGGATCAGTTCTCCTTCATCTACAACTACTCGCCGTACCACAACATCAAAAAGGAAGGAAAATTCCCCGCCGTAATACTTACGGCAGGTGAGAGCGACAGCAGAGTTCACCCGCTTCACGCAAAGAAGATGGCAGCGATGCTCCAGCATGAAAACCGCTCCGAAACCCCGATTCTTCTCTGGGTAGAGACAAAAGCAGGCCACGGACAGGGAAAATCCACCGAAGCCGCAATCAGGGAGAACAGTTTGATCTGGTCTTTCTTCTACGAACAGCTCGGAGTAGAGTACAAAAACACAACCAAAAAAGTTTCCAAAACAGCCGAAAAGAAGGCAGTCAATTAATCAGATAAGTGATGAGGGCCATTCGGGCCCGGGTAGGAAATACTCCGCCCTCCTTCTCAAATCCTCCCCTTGTTGCAAGGGGAGGAAATAGGAGGGGTTATTACTCTGATCCGTAGGAACCTTGAAAATTGTAGAACTTCTGAGACCTGGAAAAAACTTTTACCACCCCCAAAATAGGCACGTGAAATCCTAACAAAACAAATATCTCGCCCAACTCAGCCGTTATAGTTCCCTGAGAACAAATATCAACGCCAGTTCAGCCATTGAAATCATAAAATTAAAAATATTGAGATAAAAATAGCAGCATACTGGATAGTGATATTTTTTTTGCAACTGAAATGGCAGCTAATTTCATGAAATTATTGATACCATGACCATCCAAGCCACTTAATTGACCAATATATTTTTTTTAGGTCGGATTGGAACCGGAAACGATATTTAAACATTTATGAAAATAATATTACAAAAATTTAGAAGAATCGAGTCACTATCTTCGGTGTTTCCGGGAAAAGGGGAGTGGAATATAATTTGCTATAATCCTTCCACACCTACGGCTTTCGGATAAACGTATTTCGACGATTTAAATTGTATCTGGAACCGGGGTTGTTCAGGAATTCATTACGGCACACGGAGACACCCCTTTAAGAGCTGTGGTCGAAAAGGGTATTGGAAAATCAAGGTTTTGTGGGTGTTTTGCTTTGTTAGATGTCCAGTTTTTTCCGATTGATGACGCCGTCGATTTTTACGGCAAGTTCCTGGAGAGAGAATGGTTTTTTTATGAAATCTTTTATGCCGAGGGCCATCGTTTCCTGTACTCTGCCGTCCCGCTTGAATCCTGAGGACATTAGCACTTTTATTTCGGGATCGATTTTTATAAGCTCCTTGAATGTTTCCCTTCCGGACATTACGGGCATTACCATGTCCAGAATAACCGCTTCAATTTCATCCTTTTTCTCTTTGTAGATTTCCACGCCTTCTCTTCCGTTTTCCGCCTCAATCGTTGTGTAGCCGCACTCTTTCAGCATTGATGACGCCATTTCCCTGATTATTTCTTCATCGTCGATGATCAATATGAGTCCGCTTCCTTCGGGGATTCTCTCTTCGACATGAATCGGTTTTTCCTCTTTTTCGGTTGCGGGGATAAATATGTCGGTGGCAGTTCCTTTTCCGGGGTAGGAGGAGAGTTCGATGAATCCTTCGTGTTGTCTTACGATATTAAATGCCATTGTGAGTCCCAGCCCTTCGCCTTCGCCTTTTTCTTTTGTCGTGAAAAACGGGTCGAAAACCCTTTCCAGTGTTTCTCTCTTCATGCCGATGCCGTCGTCCCGAATTGATATGTGCCAGAATTTTTCTTCTTCTGTTTCTTCCACAATTGATCTGACTGCTTTTTTGAGAGAGACTGTGATGTTTCCGCCCCAATCTTCACGATCTTTTCTCATTATGGTGAGGGCGTGGGATGAATTGATCATGATGTTGAGAATGACCTGTTCAAGATGGGTTGCGTCGGCTCTTACTGTCGCATCCTCCCTCGGAAGTTCGCTTCGGATTACTATCGATTTGTCGAATGAGTTTTCGCAGATTGTGATGGCGTGGCGGATTATACTCTTGAGATTAACCGTGGTGAAATCCATGGTCTCCTTTTTGGAGAGTGCAAGAATCTGGGTTACCATGTCCGAGGCTTTTCTCGCGGATCTTTCCATCACACTCATAAAGTGATCCAATTCGTCCGATTCCAGTATTCCCTTATGCTGTTTCTTGAATTTCATTATGGAAAGCGTTCCGACCAGTCCGCCCAGAATGTTGTTGAAGTCATGCGCTATGGCACCGGCAAGACTGCCGATAGTCTCCATTTTTTGAATCTGGATCAGCCTTTCTTCCGATTCTTTTCTGTCGGAGATGTCCCTCACCGTTGCGATTATTCTCTTTTTCTCTCCCACAAGTGCCTTTATCAGGTTTACCTCACACCAGAATATACCTCCTTCCATGTCTTTCGATCTCCACTCGAAGAGATTGGAGCCGGTTTGAATCGCTTTGCGGATCTTTTTGTTCGCCTCTTCCGTTGTGTAGGGAAAAATTCCTTCGCTGAAGTCTCCGGGATGCATCTTGACGGCATCTTCCCGTGTGCATTTGAATAAATCAAGCATCTTTTCGTTGACATCCAGAATTGCTCCGCTATCCATGTCGTGCACGAAGATTGCTTCTCCCACGGAGTTGAATATTGCCCGATAGGCCGCTTCCGATTCTATCAGCTCGGCGTTTCTCTCCTTTATCGTCTCGATCATGGTGTTGAATGATTCTACAACGGGCAGGATTTCATCGTTCTTATCGTAAATTATTCTGTGATCGAAGTTTTCGCCGCTGAATTCGGATATGTTTTTCTGCAGGAATAGCAATCGAGATTTGATCAGCCTCCTGAAAATTGTGGGGAGGGTAACGAGAATGAAGATCAGAAGAACTATGAATAAAAGAAGATAGCCGCTTCTCCTGAGGTTCTTGAGCACGGTTTCCTTGTCCCGCAGGCGCTTTTCTTCAAGGGATTGCTCTATTTTTTCCACAAAACCTTTCATGACGAATATTGTTTCGTGAAGATCCTTGTTCAAACCTGCAAGCCGGAATTCCGAAAGGTTACCTCCCATCAACAGAGCTGTATCGGATTCGAGGGTTTTGTAGAGTTTCAGCAGTTTCTCAAGTGATTTTCGCTGGTCGGCAAAGTGTTTCTCTTTTAAAAAGAGGTTGATGGTCGATACATTCTCCACTATTGCCGAACGCATCGGCTTACTTGATGGAACCAGTCCCTGAGCGTACTGGAAGAGTAGGATTTCGGTGTCGAGAAGTTTCTCTTCCATGATATCGAACTCCGCTTCATGGTCTCTTGATTTCTGATCCTGGTTCAGGATCGATACCGTTTCATTGTGGAAAAGAAGGTGGAGAATCAGATACAGCGATGCCAGGGAGACTGTGATGACCAGCATCATGAGATTTTTTCCAAGTATGGTTTCCGGCAGAAGGTTTTTTCTCATTTTTCTATAAACCTGTTTGTGTACATTTTTTCGATTTCTTTATTCTTTTTTATTATGCCGTGTTTTTTGTAGTGCTCACCGATACGGTTCATTTTTTCAGGATAGTGGTAGCCGAGCTTGTAACGCTCAAGATTGATGAGTTTTTTTAGGGCTTGGAGTTGTGCTTTCTGAAATTTACTGTCCAGAATGTCGTGTCTGTCGTGCTTTTTGAGTATCGCTACTGCTTCATTAATGTTTTCAAGTGTGTAGCGCCATCCTCTAAGTGTGGCGCGGACAAGGGATCCGCAAATCCGGGGGTTTTCCCGGTAGTAGTCGCGGGATGTGAAAACCGACTGTCCGGGAAATCCGAGACCGTAGTCGGCGTAGTCTATGATGTTGATATCCTCTTTCCCGTATCCCTTTGAAAAAAGTGAAGGTAGATCGTTGTAAACCACTGCAGACGCCGCGTCAGACGATCCTTTCTCAAACTGTGACGTGTCCCATCTCTGCTCGATGATCTTTACTTGATTTTGAGCTACTCCATTTTCTCTAAGGAGAGTGAGAAGCTGAAGTTCGCTTCCGATAAACCAGACACTGACTGTTTTTCCCCTTAACTGTGACGGTTTTTTTAGTCCCTTTTTTGATTTTGAAATGAGTACAAGTCCGTTTTCCTTCACTATGTTGGCGATGGAAATGAGTTCATCTCCATCGGCAAAAATGTCGGCCTGCCACTTGATTCCGAACTCTTCAAGACCGTGTTTAACGGTTTTTATGCTGCTTTTTCCGTAGCCGCCTTCCCTGATCCTTACGTTGAGGCCTTCGTCCCTGTAGAATCCCTTATCCAGAGCAACATAGTATCCTGCGAATTGAGCCTGAATATGCCATTGAAGTCGAAGCGTGACCTCTGTCAATCTCTTTTCGGGTGAAGTTTGGGGTTCACCGCAACAGAGAATAAAAGAGAGAAAAATGAGAAGCGGGAGTGTTTTGTTCATCTCTTCTTTCATATTGTTGATTGAAGTGAATTTTAGCAGAAAGGTGCGGTGCCCTCAACAGCTTTCCCGGATGGAATGAGTGTCTGGAAAGTGCTAAAATAGAAGTGAGCCCGGTCCGAAAAGGTAAGCTGCTGTTGTGAAGCCGTCCCGTCGGTCCAGTTTTGTGTGAATTATCGATCAATATCCGCTGATATTAATCTCGAATTAATACGAAACTGTCCTCGTCGCTATACTTTCCATATACGAAGACCTTTTCGGAACGTACTCATAAGTTGAAAGGTGTGATTCCGTTAATGGGGGCGAGCTATGAAGTTTAAATTTTTATTCATAATTTTCCTCGTTTTTTCATGCGCTTCTATTGCAGGCCGCAAAGAGGGCTTTCCGCCGACGGAAAGAAGGGTTGTTCGTGATCTCTATCACGGGATCGAGGTGGAGGACCCTTACCGTTGGCTTGAGGATGATAAAAATCCGAAAGTGATGGAATGGACGAGGAAACAGAGTGCTTTTACCGAGAAGTCGATCAACTCTTTTCCCCACACCGAAGCAATCAGGAGTGAACTTTCAAAACTTATGACCCATGAAAGCCGTTCTCTCCCCTACAGACGGATGAACAGATACTTCTTTTCAAAAAACAGCGGTACCGATCTCCATGACAGGATATTCATGAGGGAGGGGGAGAAAGAGCGCGTTGTCCTGGATCCCATCCTCATCGACGGTTCGGGGAAGAGTTCCGTCGATTTCTGGTCTCCTTCGCCTTCAGGAAAATATTTGGCATACGGAGTTTCAAGAGGCGGGACCGAGGATTCGACGCTCCACCTGCTCGATATCGACGGCAAGGTTCATGTCGGAGAACCGGTAGCCCATGCAAGGTACTCATCGGTCAGGTGGAAAGGGGATGAAAAGGGTTTTTACTACACCGTTTTTCCTGACGGATCTGATTTTCAGCATGTTCAATACCGTTCTGTTGATTCGGAGGTTGTTGAAACTTTGTACCGGGCGAGTAGAAAACGGAGCTTTCTGCGTCTGACGCTGGACGGCTCGGGAAGATATCTTCTTATTTCGGAATCGAGAGGTTCTGAAAGAAAGCCGAAACTACTTCTCTACGATATCCAAAAGGGAAAAGTGAGTCCGATATGGAATCGGCACGATACCTTTTTCAGCTGCATGTTCCACGGCGCCTATCTCTACTCGAAAACCAACAGGCTCGGTGCCGGTAACTATGCTGTTGATCGTTATTCCATTCGAGAAAATAGTTGGGAACGAATCGTTGGCGAGAAAAAGAACGAAGTGATCGACAAGTGGGGGATTGTTGCCGGTCGACTCGTTGTCTCATACATGGTCGATGTCTCATCCCGCCTCAGCATTTTCTCCCTCGACGGGAAGGAAGTCGAAACGATCCCGCTGCCCACAATCGGTACTGTCGAGGGAATTTCGGGAGATCCCGATGGGGATGAACTCTTTTTCGAATTTTCATCCTTCGCCTATCCGCCGGCTATTTTCCGCTACAGGGAGGGAGATGATCCCGAACAGATTTTCCGTTCGGCTCCGGCGATCAGGGCTGAGGATTACACTACGGAGCAGGTTTTCTACCGCTCGAAGGACGGTACGAAAATTCCTCTTTTCCTGGTGTATAAAAAAGGGTTCAAGCGGGACGGCAACGCTCCGACCCTGCTTGCGGGGTACGGAGGTTTCAGGGTGAGTTACAATCCCAGGTACCGCAGTACCGTTTTTCCCTGGCTTGACAGAGGCGGAATCTACGCAATCGCCAACATCCGTGGCGGGGGTGAGTACGGTGAACGGTGGCACAGAGCGGGCATGAAGGATAAGAAGGAGAACGGGTTCAACGATTTTGCCTGGGCCATGAAATATCTGGTTAACGAGGGATTCACCCGACCGGAAAGGCTTGGAATCATGGGCGGATCAAACGGAGGTTTGCTCACGGGGGCCATGATGACATCACACCCTCATCTTTTCCGGGCGGCGCTTGTCGCCGTTCCCCTGCTGGACATGCTTCGTTTTCACAGGTTTCTCATCGGCATCTACTGGGTGTGCGAATACGGTTCTTCTGAGGACCCTGAGATGTGCCGCATAATCATGTCCTACTCTCCCTACCACAACGTGGTTCGGGGGGTATCCTATCCGGCGGCTCTCATTACGGCCGGAGCCAACGACACGAGGGTTGCCGCGCTGCACGCAAAGAAGATGGCGGCCAGGCTCCAGTATGCCAACTCTTCGGACAATCCGGTCTTTCTCTGGGTGGACGAGGAGGGCGGCCACGGAAGGGGAAAATCTCTTGATCAAAAAGTCTATGAAAAGTCTCTCATATGGAGCTTCTTTTTTCATGAGCTAGGGGTTGTATTTTAATAATTAACACCCAAGAATTTCTCTTAAAAACTTGACTAAATTATTCCGGTTTCGTATATTTTTTTCGGGGATGCGGGCGTAACTCAGCGGTAGAGTGCAAGCTTCCCAAGCTTGATGTAGCGGGTTCTTACCCCGCTGTCCGCGCCAGATGGTTTAGGATGTGCGAAAAACAAAAATTTTTCTCTACACATTTTTATTTATTCTTCTTTTTTTCACGCTGGTTTTCTTCGGTGTCAAACCTCTCCTGACCACCGTCCTTCCCCGATATGCCGGATTTACGCTCAACTACGACTCTTTCACACTCTCTCCGGTGCGACTTTCCGTTGAAAATCTGAAACTCAAAAGAAAGGATTTTCTTGATGCGGATATCAGAAAAATCGATATTTCATTCAACTACCGCTCTCTCTACAGTGGCGAGGAAGCTCCGCTGATAGAAATTCTTCACATTTCAGATGGACGGGTGAAGCTCGGACATCTCCTGATGAAATCGTCATCAGAAGATGACAAGGCAGAAAAGAGAGAGAAGACTATCCCTCTCTCTCTTCCCCCCTTCCCTTTTGCTGAAATAGATATCAAGGATATTTCGGTCGAAATGGATCTTGGAGAAAGGAAGGTTGCCCTGGACGATATCTTTCTCAAGGGCAGGGGCGAGTACTCATTCGGAATAGAAAGAATAACCTTTGAAGATCTGAGTCTCAAACGTCCTCTAACCGGTAGTATGTCCGCAAATTTCTCAGCTTCAGGAAGAGAGTACCGGCTGAGTGACTTTTACATTTCCAGTTACTTTCTCTCCCTCTACGGCAAAGGCGGAAGGGGAAATGTTCCACTCAACGCCCAGTTCAGTATCGATGCGGGTGCGGTCATGAAACTTGCCGATCTGGATGGAAGCGGTTTTCTCAAGGGCAGCACAGCCCTTCATCTCATGCAGAACGGCCCCGTCCTGAAGGGTGAGATCAACGGTATGAATGTGCGGATCGATCGAATGAATCTATGGGATTTTCACCTTGATTTCGCTCTGAACCGCTGGGGATACGTATTCGACAGGCTTCTTATTTACGACGGAAACAGGTCCGTGGCATCTCTCAAGGGACGCTCCGAGTTCGACTCTATGAAGATAGAGGGCATCGTTGATCTGTATGATCTTGAATTATCCGACATAATAGAGAGGGTAGGGGAGAAAATTCCGGTCGATCTCTCTGTTGCTGGGCGTGCCGATTTTCTTTTCGATATAGAAAAGCTTGCGATCGATTACGATAGCGATTTCAATGTGAAAGATTTTGATCTCACGGTTGATGACTACAGGATCCTGGCTTCTTCCTCTCCGATTTTTCTGAAAGGGACCGGAACTGTGGATATTGAGCGGGAGAAGGTGTTCTCCAGGGAGGCCCGACTCACAACCCCGGACAAACGAACCGATATTGCCATAGAGAACTCATTTTTCGGTTTCGGGGACCGTTTTGCAATAAACATAAAGCCGGCAACCAGGGTCGACTTCAAAAACTTCGGGAATCGTATAGCTGGAGTGGATGTTTCAGACGCACCGATTTCACTTTCAGGAAAAATACACGATTCTGCCTATGAAAATCCTGAAATAACGGCCCGTATCTCCTCCGGCAGCATTACGGCCGCCGGCTTTACGCTTGACAAGCTTGAGGCTTCCGGTCGTCTTGAAGATATGAAGGTCGACATAACCGCAAATCGAACTGAAAACGGGAGCTTCAGCTCAAGGGGAGCCTCCGTCCATATAGATATCGATAACAACAGGGTCGATTTTGCCGCAGATCGTATATCGGGTTCCATTCGGGATATCTCCTCCGTAATCAACACACCGATTCCCCTGGAGGGAAAGGCCTCGTTCAAGGGACGGGGATCCGTTGAGAACGGTAGGCTGGAAAGGCTTGAAGGAGTACTCAGTACCGGACCTCTATCCGCGCAGGATCTAAAGGTGGCAGACTCACTTCAACTTCGTATCGGCCATGATGACGATTCGATATTTATCAAAAAGGGAAGTGTGGCCTATGGAAACTCACTTTTTTCAATCGGGGGAAAGGTTTGGAAAAGCGGTTTGGTTGCAGATCTCAGGTTCAAGCTCGATTCCTTCCATCCTGAGGATTTCGCTCTGCCGGAAGAGGTTACATACATAGCGCCTCTGTTTGAAGGCAGTGTAAGGGGGACTGTCTTCGAGCCCGAGGTTGAAGCTCGAATCTTTGCCGGGAAGGTGGCGTATGGCGATCTGCTTTTCGGGAACCTCTCTCTGATGGGAACTCTGAATTCAAAAAGTTCCCTCATCACCCTCTCCGGTGATCTGGGAAAGGCGATCTCAATAAGAGCTAAGATGGAGGATTACGATATTGAAAAGAGTGAGGCCAGGCTCTCTGTCGAAAATTTCTCCGGTATTTTTGATGAATTTACGGGAGCCCTTACTGCAGATGCACAGTTTGAGAGGGGGAGCGTCTCGATCAATCTTAAAAAGGTCCGTTTTGAGAGAGCGGGGGTGGCGATCTGGAACAATGCACCCTTGAAGATAAAGGGACGGCCTGAAAGATTGAAAATTGAGCCTACGGTGTTTGAAAGTGAGGGGCTGAATGTTTCCCTCTCGGGAGAGATTGTCCGGGGTGAGCCGAAGGTGGATTTCCGTGGTATGGCACACCCGGCGAGAATGATGAATCCTTTCATGGAAACCATTGATGAACTCTCAGGAAATATTCTGTTCGATCTTCGCTACGACTCCACAATCTCCGGACGCGTGGGGATCCGGAATGGAGGTTTCTTTCTGAAACCGGTTTCCACCCCGGTCAACGGACTGAACGGAGATATTGTCATCAGTGAAAACAGATGGGATGTAGGGAAGATCATCGGAACAATAGGGAGCGGAAAGCTGTCGCTTAAAGGCGGGGGATCCGTTCTGCCCGATTTTGACGGAGCCGTGGAGGTGAGCGTCAACAACGCCAACGTTTCACATAAACTCGTCGGCCCCTTTTCCCTCTCAACTCTGGTCAATGTTGTCTACAGGAGGGATGAACCGCTCAACCTGACAGGTGACGTGGAAATAAAGAATCTTGTATACAGGAAGAATATCGATATCGAAAGCGAGATAATCAGCAAACTCTTTTCCGGAAGACGTTACAGGGCTGAAAATATAGAAGAGATCGACAGGGATCGATTTCCCGTTCGCTTTGATCTTCGGGTGCTTGCGGAAAACAACATCAGAATTCAGACCAACCTCATCACATCCAACATATTTCTCGATACGAGATTAACCGGAACCCCTGAAAAACCGGAACTCGAAGGGCAGCTTACCCTCAAGGGAGGGACAATACTCTACAAGGGCAACGAGTTTGTAATCGCAAGGGGGCTTGTGAATCTCGAAACGGACATTGACATCAAGGCATATGTCGATATCTCTGCCGATACTGAGGTGAGGCGTGCCTCTGAAGAGAGCGCAGTCTATAGGATCAATCTTCACATATTCGGTCCTCAAGACAATCTTGCCTTCAAACTCTCCTCCACTCCGTGGGAAGAGGAGACCAACCTGATAAGCCTTCTGCTCTTCGGTGATTTTCTCGAAGGTGAGGGCCTGTCGATGGAAAATCTTGCATTTTCAGCGGTTACCGACATGATGGGAATATCCCGGGAGCTCAGGAGAAGCTTCAAGCTCTACAAATTTGAGCTCATACCGCGTCCCTTCAGTTCGGGGGATGACAAAACGGAACGTACGGAGCTGGTGATTCTTGCCGTTAAGGAGCTGTATCCCTTCCTGTTTCTCGATATTGAATCGGGTACGGTTTCAACCTACACAAAGGTTGGGCTCAGGTACAGCGGACGGCGTTTTAACCTGATTTTCGACTGGAACAGCGAGAATATGTTGAAGAGCGATTTCGGAGCATTTGGTTTCAATATAAAGTTTGATCATGTTTTTGAATAGAGATAGGGAAAAGAGGGAAAAAATTTCCCGGAAATTGACAAGGACGGGCATAACAGGATGTTCCGCTGACCGAAGTATGGGTTTCGTTTTAAAGTTTTTAATATTTCTGGCTTCTGTTTTGATTTTTTCATCTCTCTGGGGAAAGACGGTTTCGGCCGTACTCTGGGATTCCACACTGGATTACAGTGATTTCAACAGATATATAAAGATCGAACGGGGTGATGAATATTCCATCAGTAGGGTAAGACGCTCGGTGAAGCTTCTATACGCAACGGGAAAGGTTCATCAGGTGGTCGTTCAGAAAGAGGATATGGGAGATGACGGCGTAACATTAACTTTCACCGTTGAGCCGCTCTACTTCATAGACTCCATCGACCTGGTTGGCAACTCGTACATAAACGATTACAACATAAAACTTTCTGCCAACGTACGTCGATTTTCCCCATACTACGAAAATCGCATGGGAAGAATTCGGGACGAGATAATATATCTCTACCGCACCGAGGGTTTCCTGGATGCTACGGCTGGAATCGTTTCGGAACGGACAGGAGCCAACACTGTGGCCCTCAGGATAGATATAAACGAAGGGGATCGGACACTTTTTCGGGAAATCGAGGTGACTGGAGACCTGCTTGTCTCCGAACGCCGTTCCCTTGAAAAGAATATCCGGATAAAGCATGCCTTCACACCCTATACCGAAACAGGATCCCAGCAGATCAGGGAGGAAATAGAGAACTATTTCCTGAAAAAGGGTTTTCTGGATGTGAAGGTTCGGGAAAAGAAGAGCTCCCGAGGGAGGGGTGTTTTCGTCGTTGAGCGGGGGAATCGCTATTCGCTCTCAATTGAAGGCAACAGTGTTGTCGGCTCATCGGTTATTGAGGATGTCATCAACTCAGTTCCCGCATACCAGCATGATCTTCCTGAGATAAAAAGGAAGCTGGAGCTTTTCTACAAATCCATGGGGTATCCCAACGTGGAAGTGACGGTTGAAATGAATGATATCGAAGGGGAAAAGAGGCGAGTTCTCAAGATACGGATATCGGAAGGCGGACGTCTTCTACTCAAGGATATAAAGCTGTTCGGTGTCAAGAGCGAAGATGCGGGTGAGCTGAAAGAGCTTATAGCTGAGGTTGTTGACGACAAGCTGGACGAGGAAAACTTTCCTGAAATTGTTCTCAATCGCTCCATTATCGGTGGTGGTTACCGTGATTCGGACGGGAAGAGAGTTCGCGCTGTTGATAGAATGAAGAAGACAAAGATAAACCGTCCCCAGGTCCGATACGCAATACCTGACGACTATCTCGCCTACATATCTTCCTATATTGAAAACCGCTATATATCGCTGGGGTACAAGGATGTTAAAGTGGCGGAAATGGGTGCCTTTACGGAAATGGACTCGTATTACCTCTACTTTCGTGTGGAGGAGGGTCCTCGCTACACCCTCTCCTGGGTGGATATAAACTGCAGAAACAGCAAACTGGAGGCTCGAATAAGGGATAAGGTTGTTCTCAAAACTCGTGTTCCCTATTCTGAAAAACTGAAGGAGCTGTACAGGAAAAGGGTCGAAGAGTTTCTGGAAAATGAAGGCTACCTCTTTTCAAGGATAGAGGAGGAAACCACCTTCGACGGGAAGAGGGTGATGCTCTCGCTACGCGTTGACGAGGTTTTTCCCGTAACCGCAGGAGATATCGTGATCAGCGGAACCTACAACACCGACGAGCTTGTTGTACGAAGGATGCTTCGCTTCTCCAGCGGTGACCTTTTGTCGAAGGAGAGAATCCGTGAAAGCCGGCAGCTCCTTATTCAGACAGGTGTTTTTGAAACCGTTCACATATCGTTTATAGACGAGGAGACCCCATCTCCGTCCAAAGACGTTGTCGTTACCGTAAAGGAGTCTTTCCGCGGTCGTTACGACTACGGATTCGGAATCAGCAGCGATGAGGGTTTCAGGGTCATGGGCGGATTTGAGTACAGAAACCTTTTCGGTAAGGCATTTACACTTCGTACGATGCTCAAGCTCAACAGGAAGATAAACTACTTCATGCCGGAATTCTTCAGGGAAATTTTCGAGAACGAACTCGAACTCCTTGAGCGTTTCGATCGAGCATTTACGACATCCTTTATAGTTCCGGATATATACTTTTTGCCATTTCCCCTTTCCACCCAGCTTGAATTTCTTCACAACTTCGAAACCGAGATGGAGGTAAACAGCCTCTCTGTCATAGAAAAGTACAGTATCTACTCTTCGATCTACAGAAAGTACGGAAATAAGTACTACATCTCCCTGGGTATGGAGTTCAACAAGAAAAAGACTGACAAATACAGTAGGAACAGTGTCACAGAAGAACTCGAGACGCATACAACCGACGTCATCTCCTTCATTCCGGATCTTACCGGATTTGCCGATTTCCGTGACGATCCCTTCTTTCCCGTCAAGGGAGCGAGAATTTCTTTTCTTCTGAAAGAGCACATAACTCTCGACGGAATTCGGACGGTAGGAGGAGGGGCCAACCCGGTTTCCGTGGATGACAGGACCAGATACACGCGATGGGAAAACACCTTCTCCATATATGTTCCTTTGATATATAGAACAAACTTTTCGGGAGAGTACGTTCCGCGGGACAATCTGATTTTTCATTCCCAGCTCAAATACGGAGTGATAGGTTTTGTTGGCGGGAACAAAGGTTCGGCAACCGAGTTGGACAGTGACGACACACTGAAGCTGGGAGGATCGACGACCATAAGAGGTTTTTCTCTTAACTCAATACTCCCCAGCGACTACGATCCTTTTGACGGAAGAGAGGAGGAGAGACGGGGGCAGGGAAGGTATCTTTTTCTTTTACGGAACGAATTCCGTATAAAACTGATGGATAAGTTCTACCTGGTATCCTTCCTCGACGTAGGTAACCTTTGGGAAAAATTTTCGAATATCGGGAGAAACGACCTCTTCCGGTATGGAACCGGCGGCGGATTCATGTTTGTATCCCCCGTCGGCAGTATCAACCTGCAGGCAGGTCTGAATGTATCACCCCGGGACGACGATACAAAGGATATCCACGAGGACAGTTGGGCTCTGCACTTTTTCATCTCCTCCTTCTAGAAGATGTCCCATGTTCCGTGAGATGTAATTGATCAGTGAAAAATTTATTTTCGGCATATCCGGCTGAGATCTGTCGGGAGATCAAATTGTTTTCCGGATCCAGCCGATGGAATTTCGAAATTCGCCAAAATTATTGCGGTTATGTTTCCCCAAAATGCGGAGATGGGGAAATCATGGAGGAGTGACTTGTCCCGGGATAGAATGTAAGAGCGTTCTTCTGATAAAAAAGAAAGCAGGAGCGAACCAAATAATCGGCGAGCAGTTAAGTGACCGATAGTCAGTTTAAAAATGAATTGTGTCGGGTTTCTTTCTTATAAAGGATCCGTAATGCCGTTTCAGGTTTTGATTAGGAATGTGTATGAAAGTAACTTTGTTTTTCGTATGAACTGGAAATGCTACTCCTCGATCACTTCAGTTCCCGGGGTAACAAGGGCCGGGCTCCAGCGGAAGTTGTCCAGAAGTACGGTGGAGTCCCATGAGTGGTCCGGACCCCAGACGAAGTTTATTTCGTTGTCTTCGCTTTCTTGGTAGGAATCGTTGATCACGCCCTGTTCCCATAGTGCGATTCTGATGGTTATTGTTTCTCCTGGAACAACGTTACCCTTCGTCATGAGCCACCCTGTAGCGCCGTGCTTGGCTACTCCGGAGTTGCCGGGGAGGTTGTCGAAGCCTGTGCCGGTGAGAAGGTCAGGTCCCATTGTGCAGAAATCGGAAAGGTAGCTGTTTGCATCGAGAAAGCCCATTTTCTTGTAGTCGTTCTTGTCCTTGCTGCAGATTCGGAATAGTTTGAGCGGCGCAAGGTTGACACCTACCGGGTTTCTATCCCCGTCCATTGCGAGGTTTTTATCTCTCGGATTTGCAAATGCCTCCTGACCTGCCTGGGGTTTGAAAGTCGAGTCGAGAAGAACTGTGAAAAAGTCGTTGAAGTTGGAAAAGTCACAAACCATTTCGGGAAATTCGGCCGTGAAGAAGTTGCTGTTGAAGCTGAAACTGGTTGCGTTCGAAGGTACCTTGACGGTCAAAGTGAGCATGATAGGGTCCTGTACCGCAGGAATCTCTTTTCCCTTGCATGTTTCCGACTCGTTTCCCGATGGCGGCGTTCCTCCGCATGCGGGGGCTGAAGGCGCCTTGCATCCGGGCTGCATATTTGCCCAGTCTTCCGGAATCTTTGCAGCTGTCTGCATATCTCCGTCTGCAACAAGCATGGTGCCCGCCTTTTTCGTGGGGTTATCCCAGTCTCCTGTCGAAAGAACAGCCATTGAAGCTCCCTTGATCGGATTTATCTTTGATCCGAAAATTGTCGGAACAGCGTATGTCTCAACCGTATCATTCGCACCACCCTCCCTGAAATAGGGGTGATCAAGGCTTTTTCTGTTTTCGCACTTCACTTCCATGGCAAAGTCGTCGTAACGACATCCGGTCCTCTCTTCAACAGGATCTCCGGTAAGAGAAAGCTTTGCTGAAACCAGCTCACGTCCGGGGCAGAGTCCCATGGCCATGGCGAGTTTTTTTGCATGTTCGTTCTGATCTGTACCGTCCAGGGTGAGACCTTCGTCACATTCGGGAGTCTTTTCGTCAACCTCTCCGTTGCAGTTGTCGTCCAATCTGTTGTCGTTCCAGCCGTTTGCCTGCGAAATTTCTACAGCGTCGGGATTGACCATCTTCGGTTTTGAGCATTCGTTTTCGGTTTCGCAGCAGTCTCCGGTGCAGGCGTCGAACCCGTCCTTGTCAAGATCCTCGGGCGCCTCGTCCACAACGCCGTTGCAGTTATCGTCGATTTCATTCGGTTTGCAGCTCTCTATGACGGGACGAACCTGGCCTTCGCACTCGCCCCATTTGCCCTTGTCTGTGCATGTGTGAACACCTGTTCTGCAGGGACGGGGATCATTCTCCTTTCCTGATCCGATTGTAGATTCGAGGAAGTCGTACTGACAGGGTTTCGTCTCTCCTGGAGTGCAAACACTGCTGGAATTCCCTGTGTCTCCGTTGCTGCCGGTATCTCCAGAGTCCCCACTGTCGCCGCCGTTGTCTTGATTTCCTGTGTCTCCCTGCTGTGATGAATCGTCATTTCCGTTGCCGTCTGTGGGATTGCCGCTGTTTCCTTCACCGTTGTCGATTCCTGAATCGCCGCTGCTGTTCCCTCCGGAGGTAATCGCATCGGGAGTTTCATCGTCTTCAACCTCAAGTTGGGTAACACAGGACAGGGCAAGAGTGAAAAGGGAGAAAAATAGAAAAAATCTTCTCATGGTGACTCCATAAATTATTTTATTTGATAATTACATGGTATTTTAATGTTTTTTGAATATAAAATCAATTAATAAAAACAATTATTAATTTATGGTTTGTTTCGTCTCTTTTTTTAGAAGTCGTCAACTATTTGATTTGATTGTGGATGGTTTGTTTTGGAATGTGAAACTACTCCTCTGTAGTTCCGCTTTTACCGTAGGAGAGTTCCCATTTGAAGTTATCGAGAAGAACTGTTGAATCCCAGGAGTGATCCGGACCGTAGAAAACTGTTCCCTGCTCCCAGAGGGCAAGTCGGAGGGTGATTATCTCGCCCGGTACAACGTTACCCCTTGTCTTGAGCCATCCGGTTCCGCCGTGTTTTTTGTCGCCTGCTGTATCGAATCCTGTCCCGATAAGTTCATCGATAACTTCACAAAATTCTGAGTAGTCCTTATTTGTGCTGTAATCTGCACTTTCGGTAGAACATGTTCTGAAGAGGCCTGCAGGTGCCAGATCTACACCGACATAGTTTCCCTTGTCATCCTTTGCGAGATTCATGTCGTAGGGATTTGCAAGTTCCGGTTGATCTTCCGGAGGCATATATTGTGAATTGAGAAGCGCTACGAAAAAGTCGTTGTAGTCCGCACAGACTGTTGTTGGAAATTCCACGGAGAAGAAGTAGCTGTTGAAAGAAAATCCATAGGCGTTTGTCGGTACTCTGATGGTGAGAGTCAGCATGATGGGATCTTGACCCACGGGAATCGGCTTGTCTTTGCAAGTATCCTTTTCATTTCCAGTATTCGCCGTACCGCCGCAGGCCGTACTTTTTGGTGCCTCACAATTGGGCTGGAAGTTTATCCAGTCGGAAGGGACCTGGCTTGCCGTTCTCATATCGCCCGCATCAAGGGTGGCTTCCAGATGGTTCATAGAAGGGTTGTCCCAGTCTCCGGTAGAGAGAATCGCTAAATTTTTCCCTTCTTTAGCTTCAATGGTATCACCGAATTTCGGATTTATTGCATAGGTTTTATAGTTTTCATCGTAATAGGGAAGAGGCTGGCTTGGACGATCTTTGTTATCTATCTTTTCCGTCTGCGGAGTTCCTGCAAGGGAGAGTTCCGCCTTTATCAGTCCCCACACCTTCTCCTCCTGAAAGGAGGCATCCTCGTCGCTGACGGAAAAATTGCATATTCCCATCGCCATTGCCAGCTGCTGGGCATTCTGATTTGCCTTGGAGAAGTCGTTTCCCGGTATTAAAAGTGTCGGATTGCCGTCACAGGATGGCGTGGCTTCATCCACTTCGCCGTTGCAGTTGTCGTCGGTATTGTTATCCTCATATCCATTGGCCTTGGAAACCTCCATTGCACCCGGATTCACTGATGCCGGGTTTGAGCATGAACCTTCCACCTCACAGCAGTCGCCGCTGCAGATATCGAATCCGTCACCGTCGATATCCTTGACGTCGTCCACAACTCCATTGCAGTCATCGTCGATTCCGTTCTGTTTTCCGTCTATGTCCGGACAGTCTTCCCTTTTGGGTGCGACCTGACCCTCGCATTTACCCCACTTTCCATTTTCCGTGCAGGTGTGAACACCTGTCCTGCATACTCTCACGTCGTTTCCGTCGTCCTTGCCGACAGTATCCGCCGGGAAGTCGTATTGGCACGGAGTGGTTTCTCCCGGATCGCAGACTGTGCCAGATGGACCTGTATCACCGCTGTCTCCTGTATCGCCTGAATCTCCGCTGCCACCGTTGTTTCCGGTATCCCCTGCGTTTCCATTGCTATCTTGATCTCCGGATTCTCCCTGCTGAGATGAATCGTCATATTCGTTCTCTTTCTCTGATGTTTCATCACCGCTGTTGTTCCCTGCCCCTTCGGAATTATCTTCACCTGATGCAGCTCCATCGGAAGTTTGATCCTCCTCAACATCAATCTTTTTTACACACGATATAGGGAGAATGAGTGTGAATAACAATAAAAACAGGGAAAATCTTTTCATAGTGACTCCATAAATTGTCTTGTTTGATAATTACATACCATTTTAGTTAATTTGGAATGTGAAATCAATTAATAAAATCATTCGTTAGTTTTTGCGGTGGTTTGTCTCTTTTCTTGAAAATTGAAAGCTGCCGGTTCTGGAAGCAGGGAAATGGGCTGGAAGAGCGAACTACTCTTCGGTTGTTCCGCTTTTGCCGTAGGAGAGCTCCCACTTGAAGTTGTCGAGAAGAACAGTTGAATCCCAGGAGTGATCAGGACCGTATCCAACGGTTCCCTGCTCCCAGAGTGCAAGGCGGAGTGTGATTATCTCGCCCGGAACAACGTTTCCTCTTGTCTTGAGCCATCCGGTTCCACCGTGTTTGGAACCCCCTGCCGTATCGAATCCGGTTCCCGCAAGTTCCTCGATCCCTTCACAGAATTCTGAGTAGTCTTTAGAGCCGTAATCGGCCTTGTCGGTGGAACAGCTCTTGAACAGACCTGCCGGGGCAAGATCAACTCCGACGTAGTTGCCCTTGTCATCCTTTGCTAGATTCATGTCGTAGGGATTGGCCAGTTCGGGTTGATCTTCCGGAGGCAAGTATTCGGAATCAAGAAGGGCAATGAAAAAGTCGTTGAAACTGGCACATACGGTTGTTGGGAATTCCACAGAGAAAAAGTAGCTGTTGAATGAGAATCCGTATGCGTTCGTAGGTACTCTTATTGTGAGCGTCAGCATTATGGGGTCCTGAACCGCGGCAATTGTTTTACCCTGGCATGTATTTTTTTCGTTTCCCGTATTGGGTGTTCCTCCGCAAGCCTGGCTTTTCGGAGCTTCACAGTTGGGCTGGAAGTTTATCCAGTCGGTAGGAACCAGACTGGAGGTTCTCATATCTCCAGCCTCAAGAGTGGCGTACATTGCATTCATCGTCGGATTGTCCCAGTCTCCAGTTGAGAGAATGGCCATATTCTCTCCTTCCTTGGCTTCGATAACTTCACCGAATTTCGGATTTATGGCGTAGGTTTTAAAGTTTTCGTCGTAATAGGGAAGAGCAAGGCTGGGCCTGGGTACGTTATTAATCGTCTCTGTCTGCGGAGTTCCTGCAAGGGAGAGTTCCGCCTTTATCAGTCCCCACACCTTCTCCTCCTGAAAGGAGGCATCCTCGTCGCTGACGGAAAAATTGCATATTCCCATCGCCATTGCCAGCTGCTGGGCATTCTGATTTGCCTTGGAGAAGTCGTTTCCCGGTATTAAAAGTGTCGGATTGCCGTCACAGGATGGCGTGGCTTCATCCACTTCGCCGTTGCAGTTGTCGTCGGTATTGTTATCCTCATATCCATTGGCCTTGGAAACCTCCATTGCACCCGGATTCACTGATGCCGGGTTTGAGCATGAACCTTCCACCTCACAGCAGTCGCCGCTGCAGATATCGAATCCGTCACCGTCGATATCCTTGACGTCGTCTACAACTCCGTTGCAGTCGTCGTCGATTCCGTTCTGTTTTCCGTCTATGTCCGGACAGTCTTCCATTTTTGGTGCAACCTGACCCTCGCATTCACCCCACTTTCCCTTTTCCGTGCAGGTGTGAACACCTGTTCTGCATACTCTCACGTCGTTTCCGTCGTCCTTGCCGACAGTATCCGCCGGGAAGTCGTATTGGCACGGTGTGGTTTCTCCAGGACTGCAGACGGTAGATGGACTGTCTGTAGAGTGGTTTTCGTCAGGTTTTTCCTCTCCTCCTTTTGAATTGTCCGTGTCGTCGTCGGGACTGTTTACAGGAGTGTTGTCGCTCTTGCATTTGCCTTGACGACAGGAGTATTCTGGTCCGTATTTGTCTATACACTCCTGATCTTCAGAGCATTCGGTGATTCCCTTGTTTTCTTCTTTATCTTCTTCATCAGTTGAAGTGATGCAGGATAAGAAAAAAACAGGAATGCAAAAAAGGAAAAACAGTACCTTTTTCATGGTAAACCTCTTAAAATGTTATGGATAGGTTGCAATGTATATTCTAAATCAATAAGTCTATTTTATCAACTATTTATTTTTTATAGTTAAAATGTGCAATTCTGTTTTTAAAGGTTACGTTTACATGAATTGAAAGATAAATGATATTGAAATCAAAAAAAGAGAAAACTATTCCTCGTTAACACCCGGTTTCACAGGAGCTGCGTGCCACTTGAAGTTATCGAGAAGGATTGAAGAGTCATATTGGGAATCGCCCGTATCCCATATTATGAGTCTTAACGTGAAGGTTTCTCCCGGTACAACATTGCCTTGCGCTTTAAGCCAGCCTGTCCCTCCATGGTTTGTTCCTGCTGAACCACCATTTGTATCAAAACCGGTACCCGCGAGTTCAGCAGTACTCTCGCATGAAGTTACTTCCCAGGTGACACCTTTTTTATTTTCACACTGCTTGAAAAGACCTGCGGGGGCAAGATTTACACCGACAGGATTTTTTTCTTTATCCATCGCTAGATTCATGTCTGTAGGGTTGTTTAGGTGTTCATTTCCTTCCGGTGCAACGTAATCCGAGTCAAGAAGAGCCACGAAAAAGTCGTTATAGCTAGAGCAAATGAAATTGGGATATTCAACCGAGAAAAAATAGAGGTTAAAGCTGAATGAACTTGCATTTGTCGGTGCTTTTATTTCAAGATTCAGAGAAACAGGATCGTTCACAACAGGCAGCAAAAGGTCCGTACACTGGTCGTCAAAATCTGGGACAACAGGATCTTTACCGGTACAGGCCTTGGCCGACGGCACTGCACATCCCTGATGGTTGTCAAGCCACTCTTTTGGTGCCTTGCTGGATTTTCCTAGACTTCCCCCACTTGCCTCCGGTTTGTTGTATTTTCCCGTTGAGAGAATAACCATTGTCGTATTGTCATGCTCTCTTTTCGGTTTTATCACTTCACCGAAGCCCTTAAGAATTGCGTATCCTAAAGGATTGGGTTCTCCTAAGCCGTCAGCCAGAGTAAGCGTGGCATTCACAAGGCCCCACTGAGCATCTTCTTTTTTAGTCTTTTGGCAGATATCCATAGCTCTTGCGAAGTCGTCCGGATCCTGCGAATCCTGGTTTAGACCGACATCACATGACGGTTCGGGTTCATCTGTTTCTCCGTTGCAGTTGTTGTCAACATGGTCGCCGGGAACCTCTATCGCGCCGGGATTTACAGCTTTTTCGTTTTCATCGCAGTCGATGTGCTTTCCGCAGTGTGTGAATCCGTCTCCATCTGGGTCGGCAACGTTATCTATTATTCCGTCACAGTTGTTGTCAACTCCGTCCTGTTCTCCGTTTCCGTCCGGACAGTCTTCCGGAGTCGGTAGAATCTGTCCTACACATTCACCCCACTTTCCTTTCTCATTGCATGTGTGGATACCATTTCTACAGGGTCTCACATCATTTTCATCTTCGGGATCTCCGATTGTCGAAGGAGATGCATCATACTGACAGGGGGTTGTTTTGCCGGGATCGCACACCTGATGGGGGTTTTCCGAACTTCCGCCCTGATCGCTGTCGTCCTTTTGGTTGTCTGTCGAATCATCTTTCTGTGTTGGGTTGCTGTCGTCGGAAGTGCTGTCCGGATTATCCGATGGGTCACTGTCCGTTCCAGGTTCGTTGTCAGCTTTAGCTGTTTTGTCTTTTTTTACACATATCGATTTTTCACAGATGTAATCGGAACCAAGCTCGGTTATGCAATCCTGACTGTCTTGGCACGCAACACCGCCCTCTTCCTCCGAGGAGGATGTGCAGGAAAGCAAAAGGAGTGCTAAAAACGATGGAAGTAGTAGTAAAAAAGATTTTTTCATGACACTCATCTCCTTAAATTTATGCACTCAAATTATATTTTCATTTTCCATAAAATCAAATTATTGATTTTTGTAATCGCTTAATTGCACTTTTTTACCTAGAAATATTAAATCCTTGATAAGAATCTATAGATGTGGTAATTTGAGATTCAAAATTTTCGGGAGGCTATTATGGCAAATCAGCAAGTTGTTAATCCAAGTTTTAATCCAAGAAAAACAAGTAGAATTGCAATTCTCGTTGCGGCTCTTTTTTTGCTTGTGATGGTTTTCAGAAACTGTATCGTAATCATTGACTCAGGAGAGATTGGCGTCCCTGTTCTTTTCGGAAAGGTTCAGGAGTATAATCTTTCTGAGGGAATCAATTTTGTAAACCCTTTCATAAAAGTTGTACGATACCCTATTCGAATTCAGGAGTACACGATGAGTTCCATTGCGGGAGAGGGGCGTCAAAGGGGCGACGATTCGATTAATATCAAAACATCCGACGGACTGAACGTGAAGGTCGATATGACGATATGGTGGTACATCAACAAGGAGCAGGCCTTCAGCATATACAGGGAGATAGCAAAGAGAAGTATGGAAATAGAACCTAAGATCCTGAGACCCGCAGTAAGAACGATTGTTCGCGATGTTGCGGTTAAATTCACCATGGACGGTCTATACACCTCCGGACGTCAGGAGTTTGTGAGAACCGTGACGGAGGAGCTGAAAAAAATTGTCGAGAGCAAGCACATTGTCGTTGATAAGGTGCTGGTTCGAAGCATTATTCTTCCGGAAGAAGTTGAGATGGCCATTTCGAGGAAGATGAAGACGATGCAGCAGTCGGAGGAGATGGAGTTCAAGAAGCAGATTGCTCGGAAGGAGGCGGAGATAAAGGCCATCGAAGCGAAGGGTACGGCAAAGAGGCAGGAAATTATAAATCAATCACTAACCCCTCTCTACGTTCAGTTTCGGGCCATTGAAATTTATAAGGAACTCGTAAGTTCTCCAAATTCCACCTTTGTCATCATGCCTACTTCCGAAAAGGGGACTGGAATTCCTTTGATTTTGAATCCGGATAAGAAGAAGTGATTTAGGAATTACTGAAATCACTTTATTCAAAATGGAAAATAATCCAATCATTCCAGATAGTGCCGAGATAGATAACTCTTCTCAGATGGAACTGACAGGGAGAGTGATCCATACCTTCAGCCTTCAGGTATTTTCATGAATTTCCAGACAGTAAAGGATGACGATAAATAAAGAATTTTATTAATCGCAGATTACAAATGAGGAATAAATTGTTGAAATATGACAGAGTGCCAGTTTTCCTGTGGAAAAATTTAAAGGACGTCCAAATGAATGGTGTGAATCTGTACTAGAGTTTGACTGGTCTTTAGTCGTCTGATCTGTCGGCGTACTCGAGGGGATCTTTGTAGCCGGCTTCTCTGAATCCTTTCAGTCTGAGTTGACAGCTGTCGCACACTCCGCAGGAGAGTCCGTCTTCTGTCGGGTTGTAGCAGGTGTGTGTCATGCCGTAATCCACATCAAGTTCGATTCCGAGTTCGACAATCTCCTTCTTGCTCATATGGAGAAGGGGAGCCACTACAGTGAGGTCTCTTTCGATTCCGTGTTTTGTTCCAACCTTTATTGTCTTGTTGAATGCCTCAAGAAACTCGGGACGACAGTCGGGATATCCGGAGTAGTCAACCGCGTTGATGCCGATGTATATTTTTTCTGCGTCTATCGCTTCCGCGTAGGCTGATGCGATAGAAAGAAATATGAGATTCCTGGAGGGGACGTAGGTGTTGGGAATTCCACCTTCGGATGCCTCCGGAACCGGAATATCCGGATTTATGAGTGAGCATGCGCTGAGAAAACTGAGATCGAGTTTCATTTCCTTGGCATTCTTCGTGAGGTTGAAGTGTTCCAATATCTCCTTGGATTTCTCTGTTTCAATTGTGTGGCGCTGTCCGTAGAAGACGGTTAGCGGGTAGACCTCCTCTCCTTTGGAAAGAGCAAGCGCCAGAAGGGTCGTTGAATCGAGTCCGCTGCTGAAAAGTACTATTGATTTCATTTTTCATCCCCCTTTGCAGTTACTTTTTTAATAAACCTGAATATGGAAATAGATATGAGGAGCATTATGGAGAAGAGGAATAGAGGTGAGAATATGTGCAGTATCCCCACAAGCGAAAGTATGAGGCCGAAGAATATTATGAAGTCTCTCTTTATGAGAGCCTGTATTGTGGGTGGAACGGCCTTGTCGTAGGGTTCGCACCTTTCGGTTCTCAGTGCGAATGTCTCAAGATCACACTTTTCCTTGCTGTATCTTACCGCGTAGACATACTTCATGAGGATGTACAGCGGGTATAGAACCAGGAGAAGCTTACCTGTTTCACGGAGAAATACGCTTTCGGATGTGGTGTATGTGATCGCTGCAAGAAAAGGCCAGACGACAAGGTCGTTTGAAACCATGTTCAACCACTTTCCGAAGGTGGTTTTCTGGAACTTTAG
The DNA here is from genome assembly GCA_942492635.1 of uncultured bacterium. Taxonomy (GTDB): domain Bacteria; phylum UBP6; class UBA1177; order UBA1177; family CALOFP01; genus CALOFP01. The sequence continues at coordinate 542,349 of CALOFP010000001.1, read as the reverse complement.
CCGTGCTGTTTCACCGTCCACTCCGGCGAGAATACTCGAAAGCTGTATCAGGAGCATTCCCTGAAGATTTGACGAATACGTATTTTTGAGTATGAACAGGCAGCCCGAAATACCAGTCAGAAGCGATATGAATGTCCATGCAACAGGGTGAATTCTAAAGGGAGCGAATAGCCTTGTGACGGGGACGGAAATGAAACGGTTCAAGTTTCTTGAAATGATGCCGTCGTCTTTTCTTGAAGCACTGCCAAGTAGAAATGTGCAGGCTTTTTTGAAATCAGAGGCCTCTTTTATCCAGTAGTAACCCGCGTCTATGACTGCTACCCTTGTTCCGAGATTTGTCTTGATTATTTCCTCTGTGTTGAACCAGGGTGCCCTATGGAATTCTTCGCATATGTCGTCCTTGCTTATGTACGCAAACCCGAGCATATCGAGATTTGTTCCGTGACAGGCGACGGCCGTCGAGTTGAAACGTGAGGTTATGTTGAAAAGAAGTTTTTCTTCAAAGAGGAATGCCGGGTCAATAAGAAGAATGTCACGGTTGAAAGAGGGAAAGTCGTTGGATATTGTAATGCCCCTGAATTCTCTGGGCTTGTCTATGAAGGGAGCGTACACCTTGGACGATTTGAAGAACTTTCCGGTGATCGCTGCAGCTCTTTCGAGCAGGGAGATCCCGAGAATTTTTTTTTCCGGATCGATTTCGTTTGAAGGATATATAAGAATTTCAATATGTTCCATTTCTCACTCCTGGAAAAAGGGGTAGCCAAAGATACTGCACTATTCTCTTCGATTTGATTATGATGTCAATGTTTAATTTGCGACGCGTGAGGAGGTTAAACCTACCGTTTCATATTGACATGGAATCCAAAATCGAATTCAATCCTGCCGTTTTCAAGAAGTTGTTCCGGTGGATTGGGAAACGGGGAAGCCATTTTTACAGCGTTTATCGCCTCTCTGTCCAGGAAATCTACGCCGGACGACATCTTTAGCTTTGCAGATATCAGATTGCCGCTTTTATCCAGAATAATCAACAGAATGGTGTGGCGGTTCTTGTATCCGTAGTGTGTTCCCCGAGGATCGTAGATGACCAGAAGCCTTGCCGGATCCCAGTAGTAGCTGATAGCCCTTTTTACACGGTTATAGAAATCGGCGAAGAGAAATCGACGAGTGTTCAGTTTCGTTTCCTCCCCCTCTGCCACATTCTTCAGATAGTCGTTAGACGGAGAGCTGAGGAACTTCTCCTTTCCCGTCACGTAGGGCAGGAGGTTCGCGGGTACGGAGCGCCCCCCTACTTTGACTCCCTTTTTCGAGATCTCGGCCTTCCCCGAGATCAGCCCCTTAATCTCCTTTTCCCTTCCTTTGGCAAGCTCGCCCTTTCTACCCTCGAATCCTTTGAGGCTTCCCTTTCTGATGGATTTTTTGCTGCCCTGTTTTTTTCCCCTCTTACCGGTTATCAACCTGTTCTTTCGGTCTATCTCTCTTGGATTTACCTTGGTCGCAGCCTTTCTCCTGAGTTTTGAGTCTAGGTTTGAAATCCTGTCGTCGAAACGGCTGCGGCTCTCCTTTTTTACCGAGGAGTCGTAGCGGGATAGAAATTTTGATTGCTCAGGTTTCCTCTCTTTTTTGGGCCTGGCGATTTCAACAACCTGTCCCTTGGGCTTTTCTACTTTTTTCTTTTCAGGCGGTTTTTTGAACGGCTTTTTCTTCAGACCTCTGTTTCCGGTCGGAAGAATAGTCAGTTTTACAATGTCATCTTCAAATGAAGCCGTCTCAAACTGTAGAAAACGGAACAGGAGAAGATGGAAAAGTGTGCTGATTATTAAGAATAATAAAATTCCTGGCGGTTTTATCCGATTTTTTCTTTCCAGAAATCGAGGAGCCATGTCTTAAGGTGTCTGTTTATGTCCGCCTCGGTAAGGCCGGAATTAAATGCCTCGTTGGCGAACTGTTCAAAAAGAGTTCCGAATTCACTCTGAATCTGGGTCGAAATTCTGAGAACAAGCTCCTCAGGTGAGGGCCTGAATCCAAGTGAATCACGTAACTGGGCCATAGCGAATCTATACAGAAGATCCTTCGCGTAGTCAACTCCGTATTCTTCAATTACCTCGTCAATATAGCTGTTTGCCCTTTTTCTGTAGTCAGTTACGAGATTTTCCATTTTCCTACTTTTTCTCCTTTTTCGGTTGGCATTTGTTATCTATCAGTACAGTTCCTCTCGGACAGCAGCGTCCTCCGCCGACATCGTGTGTCCCTGTCGGACATACAACGTTTTCAACTACAGCCGGATAGCGGGAGCAGTGTCCGTCAAGGATGAAGTTGAGTCCCTCTTCGCAGCAGAGCTGCTTGTTCACCAGGTGTGTGCCTGAAGGACAGTTGTCGAAGAGTTCGAACTTCGGACTCATGCAGGTGTCGTCGTCGGTGATGGTGTTTTCCGGGCAACTTCCGCTCTTATTGAATGTCGAGCTTACCGCAAACGAACCCATGTAGAGTTCTCCGCCGGAAAAAGTGACGCTGTTAGCCAGTTTGTACTTGTTTGTGTTGAACTTGCGGTCGACAACAATTGAAATGGAGTATGTTCCCGGATTCACGTCGTAGGTCTTTTCCGTGTTGTTGGGGAGGATTTCGTAAATCGGGTCGTTGTCGCCGTTTTTCATGTGGATAAGCATATTTCCGCTGGGATAGTCGTTTTTGATAAGAAGCCTTGCAATGTCGGCTGGGACATCCACGTCCCTGCTGGGGGATGCTTTGAATGTATCGAGGGAGTGTGCGGGCAGCGATTTGAGAAGGCTCTCGACATCCTTCTTGATGTAGGAAATCACTTTCTCTCCGTATTTTCCCTTCAGGGCATACATTTTTCCGATCACATCAAGTTCCCGGTTTTTCATCTTGCTGTCGGTTTTGACGAGTTCGATCTCCCTCTCGAGTTTGGTTTTTTTACCGCTGTTCTTATCTGTTGAGGCACATGCGGCTATGAGAATTGTAATCGAAAAGAAAACGACGAAAAGATGATAAAAATTTTTCATAGTAGACTCTCCATTTTCAAATGATGTAAAGCCATTCGATTATAGTACGCGAGTAAAGATTAAACAATATTTTTTAAAGATCTGTTGCGGGAGTGAATGGGATGACATTTTAAGGAGTAAAATTTACCTATAATTACCAAGGTGTTATGAAAAAAATGTTGACATGGAGGGCTCATCAGCTAAGATCTTTAGCTGTAATAAATGCCGCTTTTTTGTAAGTGTCGGAATTGATTCAGGAGGAGAGATGCTCAATAAAACCAAAAAGGGAAAGAAAAAAGTTAAACCCTATACCGAAGTTGTCAACGAACAGAAGGGTGAACTTGAGAAGGATCCCATATTCAGGGATCTTATAGATATAACCAGTTATCAGAAGCCGAAAAGTCGGTCAGAGTGTCTCAAAATGAAACGTCCCTGTCTTTTCGTATCCTGCAAGTATCACCTCTACCTCGATATCAATCCGGAAACGAAATCGATCAAGTTTAACTTTCCCGGTAAGGAGGTTTGGGAGCTCAAGGAGACCTGTGCGCTCGACGTTGCCGACAAGGGTGGAGTTACCCTCGAGGAGGTCGGTGCGATCATGAACCTGACAAGAGAGAGAATCAGGCAGGTTGAGATGAGAGCTCTCCAGAAACTTAGACAGAACAGTGCCAAGTACAACATAAAGAACCTTTTCTTCCTCAAGTAGGGATTTTTCCTGCTTTTTGGATTTACAGGCCGCGGTTTTACCGCGGTCTTTTTTTATCTTTAGGATCTTGAAAAATCATCGTCCGACCTGGATGTGTAGTTGAGACTTTGTTTAATGTTTTTCAATTACAGTTTTTTTCTCAATATTTCAGTCCAGGACGTTGCGGATTATGTCTGAGTAAGGTGATTCATTATTGTTCTCTGTTCAACCTTTAGTAATCAAAGACTGTCTCGGTTCATGGAGAAGAGTTATAATAGAATTTAGAGGTGAATGTTATGAGAATACTCTATCTACTACTATTACTTTTCACGATTGATTTTTCAGACTACTCGCCTCTTTCAACACAACGGAGCAAGGGTGCGACCACGGATCATGTTCGGGGTGTCTACATCTCTCTTTACTCGCTTCCCGCACGTTCCAACTCCGAGTTTGCCGACTACCTTCAAAGCCAGGGAATCAATGCCCTGGTGATAGACATCAAAAACAGCTGGGGACATACCCTCTTTAAATCGGAAATCGGCGAACTTTACCATTCTGAACTACCGGGATGGCACGCTACCAACAGCCTGGAGGATTTACTATCGGTGTGGTCCGAGAGGGGATTCTATCTTATAGGCCGGGTTGTCGTTTTCAAGGATCATCAGTACGTCAGGGCAGAACCTTCATCGGCTTTGAAGCTCGAGGACGGAATAAAATTCAGGGACAGGGATAGCCTTTTCTGGGTTGACCCTGAAAATCGAGAATTCTGGGATTACGTGGTCGAGCTTTCAATTGAGGCTGCAGATTACGGGTTTGACGAGATCCAGCTTGATTATGTTCGTTTTCCCGATGTTCCCAAAGAGTTCAAACGTAAAAAGGGTGAAAAATCCAAGGCTGAAGTGGTCGGAGAATTTTTGGAGTATGCCGTTAAACGGCTCCGTAAGAGAAGTCTTGCGGTTTCGGCCGATGTTTTCGGACTCGTGGGCTCTGTTCCCGGAGATCTGAACATTGGTCAAAACTGGGAAACTATTTCATCAAAGGTGGACGTAATATCACCAATGATTTATCCCAGTCACTATCCGGCTGGATTCAGGGGAATGAGTGTTCCGGATCGTTTTCCCTATCGTACTGTAACCATTGCTCTTCGCGAAAGTATCAAAAAAAACAAACGGATTTATAAGAGGGCCAAAATCAGGCCATGGATTCAAGCCTTTTCTGCACCCTGGGTGAGAGGTTACAGGGAGTATGGGCCGGATGAGATTCGTTCTCAAATCAGAGCGCTTCATGATGCGGGAATTTACCAGTTTCTATTATGGAATCCTTCCTCCAGGTATTATCTGAACGGTGCCATTCCTGAAAATGAAATAGGAGAGAGTCCGCCAGGATCCTGAAAAACTCTATCTGAGAATTATCAGATAGAAAAAGGCAGCGAGCAGTAAGATCAGGATGAGTGCGAAGATGAGTAGGTTGACACTATCCTTCTGTTTTTGATTCTCGTCTTCTCTTCTATCTTCTTCATTGTTGTACACCTTTTCGAGAAGGGAATCTATATCGGTATCTTCACCGATGAGAACAGTCTTACTCTGAGTTTCCTCACTCTTTTTTTTCTCGTTCATCCAACTCTCCTACGTAGTTTATAGAATTATTGAAAATCCGTTGTAAATCCCCTCGGGCTCTCTCTCCTCTTTTGAAAGCGAGGAAACGGTGGAGAAGCGCGGGCCTCCTGCAAGTTCCATTTCAAACAGTTCAAGTTGTTCGGAAGATCCTTCGGCATAAACGCTTACCGAACCGTCGAAGTTGTTTCTGACCCATCCGTTGAGCCCGATTCTGGTTGCCGTTTCACGTGTGAAGAATCTGAATCCGACGCCCTGAACATCGCCGCGAACCGTAAAGTGGAAGGCCTTTTTCATAAATTCTCCTAGAGAGCAGCCTTGAGAATTGAGATTATATCCTCTTTAGTGATTTTTTTGTAGCTTCCGCCTCGATTTGTTGAAAGTGCACCCTCGGCCATGGCACTGAAATGGGCGTCGTCGATTCCCACTTCCGTGAGAGTCATCGGAATTCCAAGCTGCTTGAAGAACTGCCGGGTTTTTCCGATAGCTTCACGTGAGGTTTCCATGTCATCTTTTCCTTCTATGGACCATACGTTTCTTCCGTAGCGCGCTATAAGAGGTGCTGTCTCATCATTCAGGATATTTTTAAGGTAGTGAGGTGTGATGATCGCAAGTCCCACACCGTGGGTGAGATCGTGATAGGCGCTCACCTCATGTTCGATCATGTGGGTCATCCAGTCGCTTTCCTTTCCGACGCTGAGAATACCGTTGAGACCGATCGTTCCGGCCCAGAGAATGTTGGATCGAGCCTCGTAGTTTTTCGGATCTTTTACAGCCATTGGACCGTATTTTATGCAGCTTTTAAGAATGGCTTCGGACATTGCATCCTGCACAAAAGCTGTTTCCGGTTTGCTGAAATACTGCTCGAAAACGTGACTCATGATGTCGACAATTCCTGCCGCTGTATGCCATGGAGAAACTGAATATGTGTGGGTAGGATCCATCACCGCAAATCTAGGTTTGAGCTTCAGCGAACCGGTTGAGAGCTTTCTGTTTTCAGCGCGGTTGCTGATTACCGTACCCGCGTTTGTTTCGGAACCGGTTGCCGCCAGTGTCAGTACGACGCCGATGGGAAGAGCCTTCTTAATTGTCGCCTTTCTCAGAAAGAAATCCCAGGGATCGCCGCTGTAGTAGCGGGCTGCAGCAATTGCCTTGGAGCAGTCGATTACGGAACCGGCACCCACGGCAAGAATCACATCTATATTGTTTTCCCTGCAGATTTTCTGGCCCTCACGGACCGATTCTATGTCAGGATTCGGTTGAATTCCGGAAAGTTCAAAAATTTCAAAGCCTTCAAGTTCCCTCATCACCTCGTCATATATTCCGTTTTTCTTAATGCTTCCGCCGCCGTATGTAAGGAGAACCCTGTTACCGAACTTTTTTAACTCTTTTGCGATAACCTTAACCTGTCCCTCTCCGAAAAAAACTTCCGTCGGAAAGGACGTTCTGAAATTGTACATAAAACCTCCCGAACAATTTTTAAACCTTTAAAGTTTAAACAGGCGTAATTTTTTTGTCAATTTAAGTTGAATTACTCTTCGTAAGGTTGGGGTCCTGACGAATCATTGATCGGCATGATCTCAATTGCCCGTCAAAAGGTCCGAGTAGGTTTTGAGGTAGAGTTTAATAAGTTCGGAATAGGTGTAACTCTCGATAACCATCTTTTTTCCTTCCGCTCCCATTGAGGGAAGTTCAGATTCCATGCGGTAGGCCCGGAGCATCTTTTCCTGAAGGTTTCCCACATTTTCGGAAGGGAATGAGAATCCGTTTTTCCCCTCATCCACAAGATCCGGATCGACAGCATCACTCTGGATTACAGGAGTTCCGCTCATCCAGCTTTCTACGACCACCGCACCGGAATTCATGAAACGGACCGGAATCACATGGATATCGGAATGCTTCAACCATGCAAGCACCTCGTTTCTTTCCACCATTCCCGTAAAATGAACTCTTTTTCGAAGTTTGTGCTTTTCAATTTCCGATTTCATTTTCCCGACAAGTTCCGATTCGTAATCGCCCCTTCCAACAAAAACGAGATGGGCATCCGGCATAGCGTGGGCGATATTGAGGAACGCCCTGAGAGCAAGATCCTGACCCTTGATCTTGGAAATTCTTCCGAGGCAGAGAAAAATGAAGGTTTTATCTGGAATCCCGTACTGTTTTCTTGGATCTTCAAATTCTTTCTCATATTCATCGACAAGTACGGGAACGGGAGAGTAGCTGGCGCTACTGTTGAAATTCCTGAAAAAATGCAGCTCTCTAGCCGAAATCGTGAAGATGTGGTTGAAGGATTTGATAAAGAACTTCTCTCTAAAGGAGGGTTTGTGGGATAGAATGATCTTCGGATCGATTTTTCCCTCCGTTTTTATGATGGATGCGTAGTCGAGATAGTCGAATGAGGTTAGGACAGCCTTTCCACCGGAAAGTTTTGAAGCGAATAGGGCCAGTTTCGCATTCTTATTTATAGCGGGAAAGCAGTGAACAATGTCATATCTTTTTCTCAAAAGATGAAAAAGAAGCGAGGGGCAGAAAGTTCCCGCCTTTTTGTTCGGCATTTTTCCTAAGGGATTGTATAGGTCCCAAAGTCTTTTCACGCGGAAGCCTTCCAATGATTCCGTTTTCGGACTTTCGATCCGTCTGGGAGTAAATACATCGACATCACAGGATTTAGCAAGCTCCCTCGCCTGGAAAAAGAGATTTGTTTCCGCGCCGCCCACCTCCGGGTAGAACCGGTTAAGAACCAGGGCGATTCTAATTCTTTTTTTCATTTTTCCTCCGATCAACAGATACTCTTTACAGTGTACTAGGAGGAAAAATCAGGATCAACAGGATAGGAGTTTTAAGACCGATAGGCCCTGTAGGGTATGTGAGACTTACGCCTCCTATACTATTTCCAGGTTTCCTTTACCATCTCGACAACATTCCCAGGAATCGGCACATAGTGCAGTTTTACGGCTCTGTCGGCACCGTTTTTGTAACACCAGTCGAAGAATTTGAACATTGTTTTTGCAATTTTTGTCTTTATCTGATTTTTGTGGATGAGAATGTAGCTTGCTCCGGTTATCGGCCAGCTTTTTTCACCCGGCTGGTTTGTGAGAACCATGTAGAATCCCGGTGCGTTTTTCCAGTCGGCACTTGCCGCCGCACTCTGGAATGTCTCGATTGTGGGTGCAACGAATTTTCCGCTGGAATTCTGAAGTTTTGTGTAGCTCATTCTGTTCTTGAGGGCGTAGGCGAATTCAACGTAGCCGATGGCTCCGTCTATTCTCTTCACATAGGCTGAAATTCCTTCGTTACCTTTTCCTCCGAGACCTGTTGGCCACTTTACAGCCTTTGCGTTGCCTACATTTTTCTTCCACGGGGTACTCACCTTTGAGAGGTAGTTTGTGAAAATCCAGGTTGTTCCCGATCCGTCGGAACGGTGTACGACCACAATCTTCTTTGATGGAAGCTTAACTTCCGGATTCATCCTCTTAATTCTTGGATCGTTCCATTTTGTAACGTTACCAAGGAAAATGTCGGCCAGTAGTTCACCTGAGAGCTTTATCTCTCCCGGTTTTACACCCTTGATGTTTACCACGGGAACAACTCCACCCATGATCATGGGAAACTGGATAAGTCCGCTCTTGTCAAGATCCGCCTTCTTGAGCGGTTTGTCGCTGGCACCGAAATCGACTGTTTTTGCCTTGATCTGTGCGATACCGCCTCCGGAACCGATGGATTGGTAGTTGAGCTTGACTCCGGTGAGCTTGTGATATTCGTATGCCCACTGTGAGTAGACGGGATAGGGGAAACTTGCACCCGCGCCGTTGATTGTGTCGGCTGCCCAGAGTGTGGAACCGAAAAGAAAAAGGGAAATAAGAACCATAAAAATTCGTTTTTTCATTTTAATCTCCATAAAAATAACTGAATGCGCATGTTTTATAGAATTTCGGTGTTAGTTGAATGTTTTAATGATGTTAGATTTTTATGAAAATGGGGAGCTCAATAAGGGTTATAGAGGAATCTTCACTGTCGATACCGATTCTCTATAGCAACGTTGTACTCAACGTCTCCGTTTCAGATTAAAAAGATATTTCAGAAAGTGACTCTACTATTTCATTATTCTGAAAATTGATACATTTTCATCTCCGCTGTTTTCCTCGGCAGAAAAAGAATTAATAAATAATGAGAAACTTTAACAAATTTCCGGAATTGTGCTACAAAATCAGCATAGAAACGGTTTTTTGCTCAGGAGGGAACCATGGCAAAACTAAACTTACTTCTTTTTTTAGTTGTTTTTTCATTTTTTACCGCATGTTCGGATTCCGGAAAGGATTCGGAGAAGGATCCGTCCGAGGAAAATGGAAAAGAGGAGATCACAGGTGAAACCGAGGGTTTTGTGACCGCCGGAGGCCGGAAATCAGGAGAAAATACAAACGGTGACATGGCTCCGGGTGCGGACGAAGGTGCCGATTACGGTGACAATGGGGGCGATGTCGGTGATACCGGGAGTAGTACGGATTCTTCAGAGGGAGCTCCGTCCGATTCCAAAGACGACGGTGCGGAACGTGAAATAGCCGAGGCCGATATTTATAAGGTTGCCGGAGGCAAATTGTGGGTTCTCAACCGCTACCGCGGACTTGTTGCCGTTGATGTTTTCGATTCGTCTAAGCTGTCGATTCTCGGAAGAGTCTCTTTCAGCGGAGTTCCCCATGAGATGTATGTGGGCGAGACAAAGGCCTACATCCTTCTCCGCAAGCCCCAGGAGGAACGTTATCTGGTTGACGATTACTACAATTATGGAGCCGAAGGGGGAGATGTTGCAGTTGATTCCGCTGCAACCGGAATGGAGAGAGAGGTTTCAGAAGTTGTCGTCGTCAATATCTCCGACCCTGCCGAAATGTCGATCGTTTCACGTTTCGAGATGGACGGCGCCATCGTCGATTCCAGAATGGTGGGGGATGTGATCTACGCCGCAGCTTCAAGGTCCGAGTACTTCTTTTACGGATGCGATGATGTGGAGGAGCGGGGTGAGAACAAAACAACTCTGATATCACTTCATCTCGAATCCGACGGCACTGCAAAACTTGTCAGCGAAGTGGATGTTCCCGGAAGCGGTCTTGCCGTATACGTATCCCAGAAATCGATCTATGTCGGACAGACCGACAACTACCACTATGAAGACGGAAAAGAGGGATGGGAGATCCGGGCTTTCGATATTTCCGATCCATCCGGTGAGATTAAGAAACGAGGGGAACTGAGTTCACGCGGTTTCGTAAAGGACAGATGGAAAATGTTCGAGAAGGATAACACATTTTTTGTTGTCAGTTCCACTCGCTGGGAGGGTAACTGGGAAAGTGTTGTCGAGGCCTTCGACGTTTCCGACGGCCTGAAGAAACTCGGTGAGCTTGTTTTCATGGAGGGACAGGAGCTTCACGCGACAAGATTCATTGGAGAAAGACTCTACGCCGTTACCTACTTCAGACAGGATCCTCTTCACGTTATAGATATTTCCGATCCATCTAACTTGATAGAGCTCGGGCAGCTTGAGATTCCAGGATGGTCCACCCACATTGAGTACAGAGCCGAAAGACTGCTGGCCGTAGGTGTGGACGATCAGGGGAACGGGGGAGTAAAGGTTGCCATGTTTGATGTTTCCGATCCGGAAAAACCCACTGAAATGAGTACGGTTTCGATCAGTGACGACAGTGGCTACACACACAGCGAGGCGAACAATGACTGGAAGGCGTTCAAGATCTACGATCAGCTTGGCCTCATTCTTCTTCCCACCACAACATACAACTACGAACGTGGTGGTGCCCAGTTCAACCTCAATCTCATAGATTTCGATCTCGAGAAGGGCCTTAAGAAGAGAGGAGCGGTCGAATCCGGCGGTCCCGTGAGAAGAGGAGTCGTGGTTGATAAAAATATTGTAAGTGTCGGTGAAACCGAACTTATTCTGGTGGATCCGACGGACAGGGATAGACCGAAGGTGCTCTCAACACTCGTAATGGCAAACCTTATTGAAAATGTTCACAACTGTAACGGTGTACCGTGCGGGATTTTTCGCAAACACTACGAAGCAGGAGGAAGACTGGCCATCTATTCTCCTGGTACTCCCAACGAAATCAAATGGATGTCCGAAAGGAAAGGTGTTTGGGGAAGCTATCTCAAAGTTCATTCCGACAAAGCCTACCTCATCAACAGCAGAGATTACTACACTCCCGAAACAGACGGCGGTTATCCCGAGGAGAAGCTTGAACCGGGCATTTACATCGATACATTCTCTCTGAAAAAGGAAAATGCCGATTATTCCGGCAGATCACGTCTTGTTCTGCCTGAGATAGGAGAAAACTACTACGGCTACAGCTACCAAAAAATTGAAATAGGTGACGAGGGAAAGGTTCTGGTCAACTATATGAATACCGATTATCGGTGCAGTGACGGAACACAGGAGTGCGACTGGAGTGAAATGCACTATGAGGTAATAAGTAAACCGGCGGTTTACGATCTGTCCAAGAGTGTCGAATCCGGGGACTACACTCCCATTTTTTTGGAGGAGTTGAAACCTCTTTCAACGGATGCACCCGTGATCTACAAAAACGGCAAATTTTACCTTACAAGTTGTGAAAATTCCGGATCTGATGGCGAACAGCAGCTCCTTAAATGCTATCTCAGGACAGTAAGCACTGAAGATCCTCAGAAGCCTGCATACATTGAAAAGGTTAATATTCCCGGAGAGTTGGTTGGCATGAACGGTTCGGGCAGCCGCATATATACCGTCCAGAGAGAGTGGAGCGAGGCAGAGGATTCCGTATACCGTTATTCATTCTACGTACTTATAAAATCCGGAGAGAAGGTTAAAACCCTCAAGAAGATAGAGCTCAAGGATGAGAGAGCGTGGGAAGACGACAAGTATACAAGGAGCTACAACAGGTTCCATTTTTCAAATTCCACCTTTTTCATCGCCTCTTTCAGTCACAGCTACGACACGAAATGCTCCTACTACCACACAAAAATATCCGGAAACGTGAAGGTTGAAACCTTTGATGCAGTTTCGGGCGACAGCAGAGGCACAATAGAACTCGGTTCAGCCGACAGGATAGATTTCGTAAAAGGCGGTGGTGTTCTCGTGAAGAAAGATGATGATAAGGCCGTCTACATTCACACCGACGGGAAAAAGGTGGAATTCAACTTTCCCCAAGCGACCTTCGGTAATGATTGGAGTTACTACTACGAAAACAACAGAACGGCGCTGGTGGGAGATAACCTCTACATCTCAAGAGGATGGGAAGATATTCTCAAGGTTGATATCACTGCTAGAAAATAGGAGTCATGGGGTATGGGGCACATATGACCTATACCCGGCAGAACTGCTCTTTTTCCTTGATTGCTTTTTCCGGTGAGCCACTTTTTTTCCGGTGACTTTCAGCTGTTTCCAGAGCGATTCTTATATTGGCGACAAGGTTTTTGTCGCCGAACTCGGCAAGAAATCCCGACTTTTTCATCACCTCTTTTGGTTGCGGCTGAACTCCTGAGAGAATAACGGCAATTCCCCGATCCTTCAACTCCATGCACACATTTTCAAGAGCCTGAAGACCGGTGGCGTCCATTACCGGAACGTGTCTCATTCTCATTATTATCACTTCCGGTTGACGCCTGAACTGGCGAAGCGCAGTGGCGAATCTGTCGGCGGCACCGAAAAAGAAGGGACCGTTTACTTCGAAAACCTCAACATTTTCGGGAACTTCAAAGTTGCGGATTGATTCTGTATCCTCATCCTCGTCACTCAGTTCCCTGAAACTTGAAACGGTGGAAACAGCCACCATTCGGCGCATGAAGAGAAGACATGCGAGAAATACACCGATCTGGATGGCGATAGTGAGATCGATAACTATGGTTATGGCGAAGGTCAGGAAGAGAACGACTATGTCGCTTTTCGGGCTTCGGCCGAGAAGATGCAGGAATATTTTGTATTCACTCATATTTATAGCTACTAGAACGAGGATGCCGGCAAGGGTTGCCATTGGAATGTAGGCAGCCCACTTGCCGAAAAAGAAGAGGATGAGCAGCAGTACAGTGGCGTGAATCATTCCGGCAATCGGTGTCTTCCCGCCGCTCCTGATGTTCGTAGCGGTTCTTGCGATGGCTCCTGTCGCCGGAATTCCCATGAAAAAGGGTGAGAAGAAGTTGGCTATACCCTGCCCGATCAGCTCAGTATTGGGTCTGTGGCGTCTTCCCGTCATTCCGTCCGCTACAACGGCCGAAAGCAGGGATTCCAGACCGGCTAGGAATGCGATGCTGAACGCGGGAACAATAAGCTCCTTCATTTTTTCGAAACCGACCCATGGAATGTGTGGGGTGGGGAAGGATGATGATATTTCACCGAATCGACTGCCGATGGTTTCAACCGGCATGTTGAAGAGTTTGACCAGAACCGTTGTGGCGATGAGAGCCACAAGTGTACCGGGAAATGTCTTGGAGTATAGTTTGCAGCCAAGAACGATAAGAAGCGTCACTGCTCCGATAAGACAGCTCCAGGGATTGATCGATCCGATGTTTTGCGCGTAGGCTACCAGTTTGTCAATGAAATCAGGCGGTACAGTCGTCATTGAAAGACCGAGAAGGTCCCGGATCTGGCCGGTCAGAATAATCACCGCAATACCGGCGGTAAATCCGACCGTTACAGGGTAGGGGATGTACTGGATAGCCTTTCCGAAGCGGGCGATTCCCATGACGATCAGGATAGCTCCAGCCATCATGGTTGCCACGGCCAGTCCGTCGTACCCGAATTTCTGTACAATGCCGTAGATCAGAACGATAAAAGCGCCGGTTGGACCACCGATCTGGAACCTGCTTCCGCTGAAGGCGGAAATGAGGAAACCCGCTATGATTGCGGTAAACAATCCCTGCTCGGGTTTTACACCCGATGCGATTGCAAATGCGATTGCCAGCGGCAGCGCCACGATTCCGACAACTATACCTGCAACAAGATCCTTCGTAAAAAGCTTCATGGAGTAGCCTTCTCGAAGTACCGAAAGAAGTTTGGGTTCAATTTTACTGTTATTCATTATTTCTCCTGAAATGTAAAAAAGAGATTTGAGATTGTGTTGTAAAGATTCAGCTTGATGAAGCTTTGGAATGAAAGTTCATTTTCCGACCGTAAAAAGTTTAAAACCGAAAAAATCGATCCGAATATTCTGCATAAGCTTTTCTGCAGAACCGGATATCGCCCAGTGTATAGATCAATGGAATTGGAATAGCAACAAAAATCTTATCTTTTTTTGAAAAATTCAAAATGGCGTTGGATTTTTAGTTAATTTTATTCGAATAGCCGTAGAGACGTTGCACACAACGTATCTACGGTTCTATAGTCTGCAATATCAATCTTGGAGTCTGGATAAAACTTGTCGATTGAAGAACTTTTTCGGCCGCAGGAGTTTTGAGGTCAAAAAAATCCAAGGATATTAGATGATTGCGATTCAGATGGACGGATCTTTTTACTTTTTCGAAAACCAGCTTACCGGATCCAGTTTATAGAACTTTCTCAGTTCCCGATAGAGTTCCGGATGCTTCCTTTTCAACTTGATCGGCTTTTCGAAAAAGGTTTCCGTCGCCACCGCAAAAAATTCCGCAGGATCGGTTGCGCCGTATTCATCCATGACGCTTTTTACTCTTCTGCGGACATTTTTCTGCAGCTTTTCATATTCCGCTGAAAAAACGGAAGCCCATGAGACGTATCCGCCGCTATCTTCCAGAATCGGAGCGCCGTCAGAACTGTTATCCTCCTGATCCAATTGATGCGCAAACTCATGGAGAACAACATTCTGCCCGTCCCTGAACTCATACTTTCCCTGGGCAACGTGATCCCAGGCCAGAATCAGTTTTCCGTTTAGCCATGATTCGCCCAGACGAACGGAGTTCTCCTCCACAACAGCCCCACCCACATTTTTCGGGACAGGAGCCGAATATGCTCCCGGATAGACTCCTATTTTGTAGAGTTTCGGGAAAAAATGATCCTTTTTCCCGAGAAGCAGAATACACGCATGGGCGGCTATGGTCACCCTGATTTCATCCGTTATTTCAAGGCCGCCGCAACCCTCAAACTTCTTCTCATCCAGAAAAACAAGGATCAATCTTTTCAATTTCTCCTTCATCCCCTCCGGAAGATAGTTGTAAAGTTCCACATTCTCTTTCACAATTCTTTCCCAGTGATCCGGAAAAGATTGATTCATAATCTCCCGGCGTTTTTTGCTTTTTCCTGTTAAAATATCAAAAAGTTTTCCGATAATCGACATATCAACTCTTCTCCCGCGATTGATTAAGAGAATATCTTCCCTGAACTTTCCAAATTACGGTAATTCAGAAAGTTAACTCCTCTTGTTTTTTTCATTTTCATTATAGCGGAAAATTATTGAAAAGTAATGATTGCCGCTCCTATACATCTTTAATTCTAGTTTATAAACTTTGAAATTAGGGTTTGAGGGATTGTTTTTGTTTGGGTGTCGTTGATGCTTTTTTATAAGATCTGACGTTCGTTAGTTAGCTGTTGGATAAATTGCATTTTAAAAACAGTGGGACAATATTGTTGTGGTGAAAGTGTTTTTTGATTTATTTTATATGATGTTAAAATAATTGTGGTGTTTTTTTAGAGGGAGGTGTTTATGAAGCACTTAGTTCTGCTTGGTTTGATCTTTTTTTCGTTTTCACTTTTCGCAGGAGCCGGTGTCAGTTACTGGGATTATAATGCATCCATTGGTAGCGGGTTCAGGATGTATGGCGATGATACGGCATTTTCATTTTATACCGCTGCTGAATTGAATGTGGCGAATACTGTAGTCCGTCCCAAATATTTTTTCGCGAAAAGAGAGGGTGATGACACTCATGCAATAAACGTAGAACTGGGATACAGGATAGATTTACTTTAATTCTGTCCGAGTTTCTACTCTGTCTAAAAACAGGGCGACCATTAAGATTGTGTTCGCCAGTATTTTTACTTCTTTTCGTTTTGACACGACACCACACACTTGTTTTACTGCGCTTTTCAAAAAGCGCACGGATGCCTTGACTATGGTTTTAACTTCTTTTATTTACTTGTAAATATTTACAAAATTTATTCCCGCACAGAAGCACGGCAATGTTATCTTGCTAAAAATTGGGTTTTCTGTAATTATATCGATTGATTTGGCTTCTTGTTTTTTAAACAAACGGAAGTTTTTTGAATTTTAATTTACAGTATAGTGAATTGGCATGAATAAACGTAAAACAGCACTGTTTGTAACAAATTTTCTTCAGTATTCTCAGACATTTATTTATGATGAGATAGCAAACCACAAGAAATACGATATTGAGGTTTTCTCACATAACAGGATGAACCCCGGTTCATTCCCTTACGATAAGGTAAACGCTCTAAGCGAGAACAACTCTCTTGTGGGAAAACTCGAATGGCTTCTTTACGGCACAACAACATATTCTCCTACATATATGCGGAAAATGAAAAACGGTAATTTCGATGTGATTCACGCCCACTTCGGACTCGGAAGCATCTATGCTCTCCCGTATCTGAAAGCTGCCGATGCTCCGCTTGTTGTTACATATCACGGCTATGATGTTCCGCTTCTCATGACAAACAGCAGGTTTAAACCCCAGAACTGGCGGTACTGGCTTCGTTCGAAGGCGATGTTCAAAAAAGTGGATCGTTTTCTTGCCGCCTCCAACGAACTGAGGGATCTGCTCATTCAGCTTGGAGCTCCCGAGCACAAGGTGAAAGTGTGGAGACTCGGAGTGGACATTCCTGAAATGAAGGAAATTCCCGAAAGAAACGGAAAGAACATTCTCATGGTCGGTCGTTTTGTCGAGAAAAAGGGTTTCGAGTACGGTCTTCGCGGATTCGCCGAAGTTGTTCGCTCCGGATTTGACTGCACACTCAACATCATCGGTAGCGGTGATCTTAGATCCCGCTACGACGAGATAATAAAAGAGGCTGGGATAGAGGACAATGTTAAATTCCTTGGAGTTATGGATCACGATAAGGTTCTCGAAACCATGGAAAAAATGGATATTCTCGTCGCTCCCAGTGTTATTGCCGCAAACGGAGACAGGGAATCCGGACTCATAGTCGCAAAGGAGGCTTCGGCAAGATTTGTGCCGGTCATAGGAACACTTCACGGAGGAATCCCGGAGATAATCGATCATGAAAAAACCGGTTTTCTGGTAGATGAGAGAAATCCCGAACAGATTGCAAAATATCTCGAAATACTCCTAAGTGATGATGATCTCAGACGCGAAATGGGCTCTAATGGGCGTAAGAAGATGGAACAGGAGTACAACATCGCTACCCGAATTGAAAAACTCGAAGAGCACTACGATGAAGTTATCGAAGAATTCAAGAAAAGGAAACAGAAGGCAAAATGACGGATAAGGTCTCAAAAGATAATCTAAATAAAACCATAGCAAGCGGAGCCCTGGTAAATATTCTCGGAGCAATCGGCAAGGCGATGGTGCCTCTCTTCTTCATTATGATCGCCCGTCTGTACGGCACAGCGATAATGGGAACCTTCGTAATTATTTATTCAATGATAGATATCGCCGTTTCGCTCACTGTGAGCGGGATAAACGACGGTGTTCAGATGTTTGCCTCCCGCTTTCATGACGATGAGGAACGTGGGGAAGACGATCTCTACAAAATAATCGCAAACGGTTTTGTTCTTTCATTTTTTCTTGCGCTGGCAATCATCGGATTCATGCATCTCGGGGGCACCGCTTTTCTGTCGAAAAAATACAGTCAACCCGGTGTTATAGAATCGGTGCAGCTTCTTGTATGGTCCATTCCTTTTGTGATTATTCCGATTATCGTCGTTGCTACAACAAAAGCGCTGATCATCATGAAGTGGGATGCCCTTATTTTAGGGTTTTTCAAACCGTTTTTCCTCACTGTTTCCGCATTGATTTTATACTTTTTCGATCCCTCACTGAAGAGTCTTCTCTACTCATACATGATTTCAAGTGTTCTTCTGACAATAATTTCACTTGTTGTTTTCGCTAAGCACTTTTCGTGTTATAAGCTCTTTAAATCGTTGAAAAAATTCAAGCTATCGGTTCCTCTCATAACATTTGCAATTCCCCAAAATCTCAACATGACATTCAACACCTTCATAACAAACCTGGATGTCATCATGCTCGGATATTTCGGTACCAATCCCGAACTTGTGGGCTTTTATGCAATGGGTGCTCAAATCGTTAGGAATATCAGACAGATAAAGCTGGCTTTCTCCGGAGTTTACGCGCCTGTAATCGCGAGACTTCATAAGAGAGGGGACAGGGATGGAATGAACTACTCTTTTTCGATGGTTTCAAGGTGGACATCCACAATCGCTTTTCCCGTGGCTCTAGTGGTGATGCTTTTCAGAGAAGAGTTGATCAGGATTTTTCATGATAGCTATACATTCGATACCTCATTCATGCTGCTTATTCTTGTTCCGCCGCTTCTTAACTGTGCTCTCGGACTTTCCGGTAATATTCTTGTGATGACCGGTCACTCTTTGTGGAATCTTCTCAACTCCCTGACAGTTACTATCCTGAACGGCGCACTCAACTACTATCTCATCCCCCGTTACGGGCTGATTGGCGCGGCTGCAGCAACAGCAATTGCAGGTTCGATCGTTACGATAATGGAAGTTATCGAGGTTTATAAGCTGATAGGAACTCATGTCCTTTTTAAGAAGATTTTCAAACCTTACATTGCAATTATCCCCGGAACGGTGATAGCGCTTTTTACCTACAGTATCTGGGGGGCTCAAGCTACTCATGTGAAGGCTGTGGCCTCTACTCTAGGTGTAGGTATCTTTGTAATTCTATTGAGGCTACTCAAAATGGAGGAGGAGGATAAGAAAACTTTCATGCCGTGGCGCTACAGAAAGGTAAAGGCTGTGTGAAACTGTTTGGACCATAACTTTCATGATTTTCTGACGTTATGATTTCAGAATGTCGCTGAGAATGATACCCTCAATTGTAACTTCATCGCAATACCAACAGGTGTTACTCAAAATTAAAAAAATTAATATAGAGTAAATCCGTTCAGGGCTTGTCCAATATAGGATGATATTTTGGCTTCGCACAATACTTCCTTATTCATCTTAGTTCAAAGATATGGAAAGGTTGCATTGAACAATGAAATAATGAATGTGAAAACATCACTTGGGCGGTGTTGTCCGCTTTGATGTTGGTTGTTCATATTTTGAATTTCATGGATAAATTGTTTTTCTTGGTTTTTGAGTGAAACGCCCCAATATTCTGAACGATAACCAATTCTTATTTTGATTTGAAAAGATGGTTGTGCTATTATGCCGGATGATTTTTGTTCTGTTTTTTAACGAATACGGTATCTGACGGTTCGATTTATACTTCAGACAAAAACGGCGAACTTTTCGCAGACAAAAGAATTTCAGTTATCAACGTTACAGATGATTTTACTGAAAATATTTTAAAGGTAGGTATGTATGAAAAAACAGGTAATTACTATCGTGGGCGGGGGAAGCAGTGCTCACGTTCTGATTCCGTTTCTCACTAGTCCGGAAAGAGAGATAAATCTCCTGACCAGTCGTCCCAGGGAATGGAAAAAGGAGCTGGCGGTTGAGTGGCAGAGATCCAACGGCGATGTTATAAAGACGTTTCACGGAAACTTGGATAAGGTTTCCTCATCCCCGGAAGATGTGGTTCCCACCGCCGACATCATTATTTTCTGTATGCCGGTCTACTGTTATAGGGACGCGCTCGGCAACATCGCAGGTCACATCAATAGGGATAAGAAGGTTGTTATAGGAACGATATACGGGCAAGGCGGATTCAACTGGATGGTCGATGAAATCAGGAAAAATTCTGGGTTGACCAATCTCAAGACTTTTGCAATCGGTCTGATTCCCTGGATTGCCAGAATAAGAGAGTATGGCAAAATCGGCATAACATACGGTCCCAAAGCTGTGAATGTCGTGGCTTTTGATGATAAGAACGAATTTTCCAACTTGAGAGATCTTTTCAACGACATATGTTTTAAATATTTCAACAAGGGGAAGTTTGAGTTGGCGGACAACTTCCTGTCCCTGACTTTGTCGGTTGATAACCAGATAATTCATACATCCAGGCTGTTCGGACTATACAAGAGGTACGGAGGAACCTGGGAAAAACTGGAGGAGGTGCCCTATTTCTACCGGGATTACGATGACCTGTCCGCTGATCTTCTAAGAGATCTGGATAACGACTACTCACGGATCAGGAACAGGATCGTTGAGTTGTATCCGGATAGAAACTTTCAGTATATGTTGAACTATCTGGATCTCGAGCGATTCTCCTATAAATCATGCAGCGAGGATATCAAGGGATCTTTCGTTAATTCCGAAACTCTGGGAGCCATTAAAACTCCTGTTGTAGAGAAAGAGGGGCTGTACAGAATAAATACAGATCACAGATTCTTTTACGATGACATGTATTACGGACTGTGTATAGCCAAATGGGTTGCTCAGTGCATGGATATCGAGGTTTCGACAATCGATGCCATAATGACATGGGCCGAAAAGATGCTGGACGACAGAATGCTTGAAGATGCCGGACTATTTAAACAGAATAAGAAAATGGGAATTCCATCTCTCTACGGCTACAGATCCTTGGACGACATAGTTGATTAGAAAAACGGTGGTATTCCGCTCTATGCCGCACTCTCTACTCTGTCGCGGCTCTCTTTGATTTCCTTCTGAAGAACATATTTCTGTCCTCTTCTTCCGTACCGAGAACAAACCAGGCAACGGCATATACGGCAAGAGCCGCAACGGACAATACTATTTTTGCCGTAAATGTATCCGGCAGATAGATTGAGAGTGTGAAGACGGCAGCAATAGAAGGTGCTATGGCAAGATAGGGTTTGTAAATCCTTCTTAAAAGAAGTGTGGTACCTGTTTTCACCTTTATCTCGGCCATGATGATGAGGGTCACAGTCGTTGATGCTATTGCGGAAGCTATCGCCGCTCCTGTAAGGCCAAATTTTTGAATGAGAAACCAGTTCAGGATTCCGTTAAGAGTTGTACTGAAAACTGAGTTGAACAAGTTCCATCCGGAATGACCGGTCATAACAAGAATGTTTGCCGAAAGCCCGATTGTACAGCTGATAAGCGGGGGGACGAGCAGGACGACCATAAAAGTTGTATCGTGAGTGTAGCTGGGGTGGAAAATTTGGATGAGTTCATCCCTGAAAATTGCAATCAGAAGGGCGATTGGAAATCCGATTGAGGAGGTCCAGCGTGAAACCATCGAAAATGTTTCACTCATTTTAGCTGAATCCTTCAGCGTGTGCAGACGGGCAATGATCGGAGCGTAGGCGCCTGAAAATGCAAGTTTAACCTCTCTTAGATTTCTGACGATCTGGGCACCCATCCCGTAGAAACCTATCATCTCGGGAGAGATGTTGAAGTAACCCAGCATCAAAATGTCGATATTGGTTATGAAAGTTGTGAAAGTGATATTTATATTCTGAGGAACGGCAAAGAATATGAGCGGCTTGAATATGCGAAATCGGATTATGTGGTTGAAAAGTGTTCTGAATGAAAAGTGTTTTCCGAAAACGTAGAGACTTACAACGGTCATTATCACCATCGTGCAGAAATAACTCTGCAGCAGACTTGGGAGGCCTGGGCTGAAGAAGTAGAAAACGACAGCAAGAAGCGTGAGTGAAAATGGTTTCAGGAATCCCATTATGAGGGCATCGTACTTCATTATCATCAGAGATTTTGTAGCGGAAACAACAAGAATCGGAATGAAGATAAAGGGAATCGACCAAACCAGAAATTTCAGGGCGTCAATTACTTGGGGTTGAGGATACCATGCCTTAATGAAGTTGAGACCTCCGAAATAGGCTGCCCCTATAACAATAGTCGCAATTGATAGAGACAAAACAAAGCCGTTGGCCATAATGGTGTAAAGCCTTTTTTCCGTTTCCCTGTGATTGTCGATGTCACGGGAGAGAAACATTATCATTCCGTCGTTAATTCCGCTCACAGTTATGCTTGAGATGATGTCCAGAATCTTGTAGACCATGAAAAAGATACCCAGAAGCTCAGGACCGTAGAGTCTGGCAACAAGGATAAATAGAGCCGGGAAAGAGGCCTTTCCGATTGTACCGAGGACATTTACGAGGGCGCCCTTCGCTATATGTTGTTCGTGAGAACCGCTTTTTTGGTTATATTTGACCATTAAAAACTCCGAAATAAAAGAGATTGTCCTATTCGGCTCGATCGGCCTCCAGTATTTCAAGAAAGTGCTGGACTCTCAAAAGGTAGCTGCCGTGTCTGTTGAACTCCCCCTCTTCAAACTCAAATTTTTCGTTGTTGTAAACGAATCGCCCGGGAGTCCCATCTATGTACATCTGGGAGTTGATGTATGAACCGAAAAGAGACTGGAGTTCATTGATGTAATATTCACCCTCCGCAGTTTCAAAGACATCCATTGCCATGCTGCGGAATCCTCCCTTTTCGGTCAACTCTCTGACCATGTGTAGAAGTTTTTCCGGGGGCCGCTCCCAGCCGACCAGTTTTGATCCGCTGGCAAACTCACCTTTAAGAAGCTTTTTGTGTCCGAAGTAGGAGTTACCGATCTTTATGATTCTCCATTCCCATACTATTTTCTTGAAATCCTGCACGATAAGAAAATGTTTCTGTGCCTTTCCGAAGTGTGGAATGGGAAGGGTAAGTTTTTTGAATGTAGAGAAAGGGTACCATCCGAGAGCAATGGCGTGGTGGAAATATCCGAAGGTTTTCCGAGCAATTTTTTTAGCCTCTCTGCGACTTTTGACGATAAGGACCCTCTTTGCTCCGTAGCCGATGTTCGATTTGATTACTATCGGGTATTCGCAACTTTGAAGATAGTCCAGTGCATCACTCTTCCTAACGAAAACGCTTGTCTTTGCATGGGGATAACCGTGAAGTTCCAGCCAGGCTGCCATGTTTCTCTTGTTCTCGTATATGTAGAGCTCATCGAATTCAGGATATGTGGGAATTCCCATTACCTTGTTGATGTAGTACATTCTCTCGTCAAAAATTGTTTTTCTCTCCTGAAGATCGCAGGGAGGACGCAGGAGAATACCGTCGCAGCCGCAGTTTTTAACTCTATCTATCCAGTCCGGTGCAAAGATGTCGATCTCCCGGTATTGAATACCGAGCTCTTCGCAGGCCGAAATGTAGTTTTTGTAGCTGGGATCAAAAGATTTTGCAACTGCCAGAATTATTTCATGTTTTTTCAAAACATCTCCTTTGAGGTTTCGCTAATTCTTTGTGTCGATTCAGATGTAATATGGGGCGAATGTACACCTGATTGAACGTTGGTGAATAGTGAAAAAAAGTCAGGATTTTGTCCCATTACGTTTTTCCTCTATCACCTTGTCGTAAAGTTTTTCCAGAACTCGGTTTGTAATCTTAAAATCCAACATCTGCTTGATTTTTTCTCTCGCTTCCAGACCCATCTTGCGATGAATCGAAGGGTTTTCAGACAATTGAATCATAGCTTTCGTAATTCCGGCAACATCACGTTCCTCTACAATAAAACCTGTTTTACCGTCATCAACAATTTCCGGATTTCCGCCGTGACGGGAGATAACTGCAGGAACTGCACGGCAGTTTGCTTCCTTTAGAACGTTTGTTATTCCTTCTGTATCTCCGTTACTCGCAACTATACTGGGCACGAGAAGAAGGTCCGAAGCGAGCATTTCGCTAAAGATCTCCTTCTGGGGCATGTTTTTCTTGAATACAACCTTCTCTTCAATACCCAATGAATTGATAATTCTCATATAGTTATTTTTAAGAGGACCGTCCCCGATGATTGTCAGACTTGCGTTGGAATTACTTTTCAATAAATTCGCAAATGCTTCGATTCCGTACTCGAACCCTTTTTTCTCGACGAAGCGACCGATCATGAGAACTTTGAATGTAGATCCTTTCTCATATAATCGGTTTGAAAAATCATCCGGAATAAAAACACCTCTGTGAAAAACCTTTACTTTTTCAGCTGGTGCGCCGAGGTCAATCAACTTGTTCGCCAAGTCCTTCGACACAGGTAGAAAGAGGTCTGTTCGTCTGAGCATAGCGCCTGATCTGGCCCAGTAACGCCAGAATGCCGGCTTAAATCTCCGGTGACTGTTGAGAAGAGGAACGTCGTATCCACCATAGGTAACAACCAGAGGTAGATTTAATGCCGATGCATAGGGAAGAGCGTATATGCTGGAAGGACCGAACTGTGCGTGAATAAGGGAAAAGTTTCCTTCACGCAGTAGTTTCATGAAATAGGGTGAGTAGGTGGTTGATGCGTAGAGCGCGTTCAGTAGGGAACCCTTGAATTTTCCGATTTTGGAGTGAAGATTAACCTTGTTGAAAGGGAAACGATCCAGGTTTTTACTTCTCTTGGAAAAAACTTCGACCTCATAACGTTCGTGGGCATTCATCTCCTCATAAACAAATGTCTGGGAGTACTGAAGATAGATAGTTGCGAAAAGTGCCACTCGGCGTTGGTTGTCCATACGTCCTCTATACCGTCATCAGAAGCATCGATACAAACCATCTTCCGAATTTACAGGGAGATAGTAGTTCGATAGTTTTATATGTCAAAAAATCAATAGTTCAAAAGTGACTATTTCGTCTAACTATATACCATTTTTGAACAAAGTCAATTGCTGGTCAAAATGGAGATTTATTGTAATTATTCTGCAGAAAAACTATCTCCCGCAATTGAAAACAGAAGGTAATTCGTTTGCTTCAGCTGTAGTTTTCATTTAGCAACAAACATGAAACTACTCTACTGAATCCCTCGGGCAATTTGTAACATTCAGGACGTTTGCAAGCCTGTTGTAATTGTTTCATTAGTAGTCTGTGAGTTCTTTGCTGAAATCATTTTTTCAGTTTGAAAAATCCCATCATACTCCGAAATGCTTGATTGTGAATGGGGCAATGTGTTGTGATATGTTTGTCCTTGTTTTTTCACTAATTGTTGCGGTTGATAGTGAGCGGTATGATTGAAAATAAAATTACTGAGATTATGCGGAGATAGGAATAAACTACCCGCTGTGCCTTACAATTCTGCCGTCCACCATGTAGATGACATCCTCGGCGATGTTCGTGATGTGGTCGGCCATTATTTAGATTTTTGACTGATTGAACCGTGATTTATGATGTTTAAAAAAAACAGTTAACGATCTATTCCATTAATGTGCAGGTTACCTTCATTGTCTAGGTCAAAGTCCGGACAAACCGGGATGTCCCAAGACCATTTTGCGTTGAATTTTTTTATGCTTTCATGAATTTGTTTATCAATTATAGAGCCAAAAAGACTATTTATTATTGAAGAGAATGGCCAATGGTCTGTAACTCTTGCACTTCCATCTACATCGAATACACTCACATGGAACTTGTTTTCACTGGAGTTGCACCAGAAATTAACAGAAAAGTCAACATCAATATTTGCATGTCCTGGTCTGTAATACCAGTCTGTGTCAACTCTGTAATGGCTTGTGCCGCTATTGTATGTCCATGCTTCGATGAATTCAACAGATGCCTGGCTGAATTTTTTAATAGAAAGGTCATGTCTGTTGTAATGATTTTTATAATGCCCTAAACCACCTTCAATCATACTGCTTATTACATTGTCTGGTATGATGTTCGGAGGGAAAATGAGGGAATAAAAATAGTTGTTTACATGGGAGTAGACATGTTTCCAGTAGTAATTATTTCTTAATGTAGCCTTGCTGAATGTGTAACTTGATCGTTGTCCATCGCCGTCTACCCACATACAACTTGAAAAAGTGTGCTTAAAGATCGGTGTGTTTAATGCGTTAACCCTTATTTCTATCTGTTTTGCACACCAGCCATCATTTCCAATAACACCAAACTTTAAGTATTTTATATCCTTAAGTTGATAAACTCCAGCTATAGGAGCCACTATATCAAAAAGTGTATGTTCCTCATCGTGGTCGTTTCTTTGAAAATCGTTGTAACCACTGTCCATATAGAATCTTTTTCCATTCATCTCGACATAAACGGTGCTATCTGTCCCAGCGTTTTTTACATCTGCAGTAGTAAGACGCACTTGCAATCTCCAGATTGGAATTTCTTCAAAAAGATATTTATTCGTATCTAAAACGTAAATTGGAATGTCAAGAATTGGGGGTGGTACTATTATTGGTCCATTAGATTGTCCAAATAGTGGGAAGAAAAGACACATGAGGGTGAAAAATAATGCAATTTTTTTCATAAAACACTACTTTTGATAAAATAATTTAAAGTTTCTACGCCAGCGTAGGATGAGTTTATCTTTGTCCTTGCAAAATGTCAAAGATTTACTGTTGTTTTTTTAAAGCTTGTTAGTTAAGATAATTTGTAAATTAAAGCAAGGGTTATGCCGAAATTATGGATATGGGAAATTTTGCCTAAAATTATTTCCCTGAGTCAGCTTTAGAAACATACGATTATAAAAATAAAACAAGATGAGAGTTGAGTAATTATAAATTAATAAAGATACTTTTTATGGAACTAATTGGTAGGTGCTAAAGTTTTTATATGGTTTTGTCCAAACTTTGTTTTTTCAATATAGTCTCTGAGAGTGTTTTTAAAATGTGAGAAGTTGAAAAAAACCTATTAATGAATATTGGATATAGTCGTTCTGTGGCAGTTTCTTGCATCTTTATTGTTATATGTGACTCTACCCGCTGTGCCTCACGATTCTACCGTCCACCATATATATGACATCCTCGGCGATGTTCGTGATGTGGTCGGCCATACGTTCGATGTAGCGGCTGATTCCGACGGCGCTGATCATGTGCTCGATCTGATGTGGATTACCCTCAACAATATCTTTTACCTTTTGGTACATTTTCCTGTGGATCATATCGATTTTCCTGTCCTGTTCCATTACGAGGTAGGCCTTCCGGCTGTCCATGGAGACTAGGGCGTCGATGGCGTCTTTCAGCATCACCTTCATTATTGCGGACATGAGCCTGAAATCGAACGGAAGCTTCGTCTCCCCGCTTTCCGCGATGGATTTTATCCGTCCCGCAATATTGGCGGAGAGATCGGCGATTCTCTCAAGATCACTGTTGATTTTGAGAACTGCGACGATGAACCTTAGATCGGTCGCCACAGGCTGGTAGAGTGCAAGCACCTTTAGGCACTCCTCCTCAAGTTCCACTTCCATGGAGTCGATTTCCTGATCCCATTTGATAATTTTTTCGGCAAGTTGCGTATCCATCTCCTCTACGCATCGGATCATGCTCTCGACGGATCTCTCGACGCTCGCGCTGATTTCGAGGAACTTACCTTTGAGTTTTTCTATTTCCCTTTTCAATCTCAGTGTCATTACTCCTCCTAGCCGAATCTTCCGGTTATGTATTCTTCTGTCTTTTTCTCTCTCGGGTTCGTGAAAATGGTCTGCGTCCTGTCAAATTCGACGATCTTTCCCTTATAGAAAAAGGCGGTGAAGTCGCTTATTCTGGCAGCCTGCTGCATGTTGTGGGTCACAATGACGATCGTGAACTTTTTTTTGAGATTTTCGATAAGCTCCTCGATCTTCAGCGTAGCCACGGGATCGATTGCCGACGTGGGCTCGTCCATGAGAAGGATCTCGGGTTTCACCGCGATGGCCCTTGCGATGCAGAGCCTCTGCTGCTGACCGCCCGAAAGCGCGAGTCCCGGCTGCGAAAGTTTGTCCTTAACCTCGTCCCAGAGAGCCGCGCCCTTGAGAGCCTCTTCGACCCGGATCGCCAGCTCGTTCCTTTTCATCTTGTAGTGAAGTTTCAGTCCGTAGGCGACGTTGTCGAAGATGGACATGGGAAAAGGTGTGGGCTTCTGGAAAATCATGCCGATTTTTCGGCGAAGTTCCAGAGTATTCACCTTCCCTGAGAGAATGTTTTCTCCGTCAAGAAGTATCTTTCCGTCCGCCTTTTGATCACGGTACAGTTCGAAAATCCGGTTGTAGGTCCGCAAATGGGTCGATTTTCCGCATCCAGATGGTCCGATGACGGCCGTAACCTTTTCCGGAGCGATATCGAGGTTGTTGTCGAACAGTGCCTGATGATTTCCGTAGAAGAAATTGAGATTCCGTATGGAAAGTTTCGGCGGATTCGAATCGTGCCGGTGATAGAGCGATTTTTCCGAGGAACTCTCTTTACTTCGGACAGGATTTGCGGTCATCCCTCTTGCCGACATGAAAAATGATGTAAATGCCATTATTTTGCCTCCCTTACGATTAATCTTGCAAAAATGTTGAGAAAAAGAACCGAAGCCGTGATGAGCAGTGACGCGCCCCATGCAAGCGTGCGCCAGTCGTCAAAGGGACTCATCGCATAGTTGTAGATGGTCACCGTCAGATTTGCCGTCGGTTCGGAGAGTGATTTTGACCAATACTGACTGTTCATCGCCGTGAATAGAAGGGGTGCGGTCTCGCCGCTGACACGGGCTACGGCAAGAATAATTCCGGTTACCATACCGCTTTTCGCCTGCCTGAAGATGATGGAGACGATCGATTTCCATCGGGGCATTCCCATTGCGAGGGAGGCCTCCCGAAGAGTGTCGGGAACCATCCTCAGAATCTCCTCCGTTGTCCTTGCGACAACCGGAAGCATGATAAGCGCAAGTGAAACCGAACCGGCCCATGCCGAGAAGTGACCGAAGGGGAGAACCATTAGAGTGTAGACGAAAAGACCGATGATGATTGAGGGAATTCCCACAGTCTGGTTCACCGTGAAGCGGATGACACTTCCGATTCTCGTATCGCCGTCATATTCCGCCAGATAGACACCTGCGAGGATTCCGATCGGAATACCGATCGCCGATGCAGTCAGCGTCATCAGAAATGTACCCAGAATAGCATTGGCAAGTCCGCCACCCTCCATTCCGGGAGGTGTGGGAAGTTCTGTGAAAAATCCGAGGGAAAAGGCGCCGATTCCCCTCTGAAAAACGACGAAAAGAATCCAGAAGAGGAAAAATATGCCTGTTCCCGCAGCGAGAATGGCAAGAAACTTTATGAAAAGATCCGTAGCCTGACGAAATTTCACGTTGTTGGCCGGCGTCAGCTGTGTCGTCGTAACAGCCTGACAGGATTGAATTTCCGGTCCGATATGAAAATCACACGCAACCGCTTCAGCCACATTTTCCTTCGTATCGATTTTCGTATTAATCATTTGATCCCTATTTGTCATGATCCCATACCTTTTCTTATGCGATTAACCCAGAGCTGGGCCGAAAGCTGGATAACAAATGTCATTGCGAGAAGAATTACTCCGAGCATCATCAACGAGTGGAGATAGATCGGCTCACTCGCCTCGGCGAACTCGTTTGCAAGAGTCGACGCGATCGAATTTCCCGCATTCATGAGCGAAGCGGAAATCTCGTGGGAATTTCCGATAACGAACGTAACAGCCATCGTTTCTCCAAGCGCGCGGCCGAGTCCCAGGAAGCAGGCTCCCACCATTCCCTTTATTCCGTAGCGGAGAGTGATCTTTCTCGTCACCTCCCAGGTAGTCGATCCCATACCGAATCCCGATTCCCTCGTCTGAGTCGGAACCATGATGAAAATGTCCCGCATGATGCTGGAAATGAAGGGGAGAATCATGAGAGCCAGAATAATTCCCGCCGTCAGCAATCCGATACCCATCGGAGCACCACTGAAAAGCGTGCCGATTACTGGGAGTTCACCGAAAGTATCGATGAGAAAGGGCTGAACATGATCGGACATGAACGGAGCCAGAACGAAAAGTCCCCACATTCCGTAAATGATGCTGGGAATCGCCGCAAGAAGCTCAATAGCGCCGCCCACAACCTTTGCAACGGCGGGATGGGCCATCTCCACAAGAAAAAGGGCGATAACGACGGACATCGGAACAGCGATAGCCATCGCAATAACCGTCGAAATCAGCGTACCGTACATACTCGAAAGGGCGCCGTACTCATGTGTCGCCGGATTCCACTCCGCAGAAAAAATGAAATCGAATCCGAACTTGGCAATAGCCAGCCTCGAGTTGTAGATGAGAAGAATAAACATGAGCGAAAGAATAACGAGAACCGAAAAAGCCGAAATTGCAGTCAGTGATCTGAATCCGTTCTCGATATGAATTGAAAACCTGTCCTCTTTTTTCCTCATAATACCTCCGGACAAAAACTGGAAGATATCTATCCCAAAAGTGTTAACGAAGTGTTAGGGGACCGTGAGAAATTAGTTTCGGGTATTTTAAAATGGTGAAGAACCAATAAAAAGAAGGTATAGTCGTGAAAATCAATGTAGGGGCGTTTCGTTGGAACGCCCGTCATTTCCTTAATGTGCAGACCTGTTTTTGGTCCCTCCCCTCATTGTGAGGGGAGGCGGAGGAGGGGTTATCTCCCGATACAGATCCGCACGAATCCTGAAAACGGCAGGAAAAAATGGATGGGAACAGTGTCACCACCTTCGGGGGTTCCGGATAATAGGTTGTTTATGTTGTTGTTTTCTATAATCCTTCCATCCCTTCGGGGTTCGTTCAAGGGTGCTTTGGTGATTTAAATTGTCTCGGGAATCATGGTGCTGCCGCATTGTGAGAAATTGAATCAATTCGCAACGACGTTGGATGCAACGTCGCTACGGTATGGTAATGGAATCAGTTGGTTGTCGGAGATGTTTGATAATACCGAGGCTTTTCCCGCTCAAGCCTGGCGAAGCGCAGGCGTTCACAAGGCCGCGAAGCGCGCCGTTCTCAAGCGTCAGCGTTCACAAGCGAAGCGTTCTATATTCCTGGCGCACACGCCGGCACGCCCCTACAAACCCGGCTGCAATCCGCCTTTTTTGCAGGTTTGTTCCTTCATGTTGTAGATTTTTTCGATCTCTGAGATCATTTTGAAGCTTTTTTCGGTGTATTCGTTGATTTCATTTATTCTTTTCGCCGCTTCGAGGCTCTTTTTTAATGTGCGGCGTGCTTTTTTCAACAGTACGGAAATTCTGTTCCAAAGCTCGCAGCGGTAAACATCTCGCTCTTCGCCTTCCAGATCATCAGGTATTTTGTAGTTTTCCATCTCTTCGTAAAGTGCCTTGTAGAGATCTGCTATTTCAAATGCGCTTGCGTTACTCCAGTAGATGATTCCGACTTTTATTGCCTGGATGAATTTTGTCTGGGCATCGAGTATGTAGGTGCACTTCTTGGCGAGGCTCTTTTCATTGTTCTCCAGTTGGAAGGACTTGAATTCGTAAACGTGGCTCCGACCGAGAACGAAGTTGGCCATTGCGTACTCGTTGTTGTATAGCAGATCTGTCCTTGTTTTCCCCCGGCGGATCTTGAACATCGTCGCCTGGACTGATTTTCGTCCCTCATCAACTTTTCCCTGCATGACGAGAGCTTCCGCCCGGCGCAGAAAAAGTTCGTTTACATTATCCTCTGTCAGTGAAAAGTAGTTGCCCCTGTCCACAGCCTCCTCGCTGTCGGAGACGATGGAATTCCAATTGGCAGTGTGTCTGTTGGATTCCAGGTGGAGAAGAAGTGCGTCTTTTCTGTCCATCGGTTTCTGGAGATCGGCGATCGCTTTTTTTGCGTGATCCGCCGCCCTGTCGAAACGTTCCTTTTTGAAGTGGATGAGTGCAAGGTTGTAGTTGATGAACCCCTTTTCTCGAAAATCAGGATTGTCGTTCATAATGAATGTGTAGAGTTTTGCCGCTTCGTCGTACTTTTCCGCGTCGAAGTAGGAGTTGGCCAGGCTGAAAAATTCAAGCGATTCCTTCTCCAATTGTTCCGGACTTTTGGGTTTGATTACAAGAGGATCCTTGATGACGATTTTCTTTTCCTTTTTCGGTTCGGGTTTGGCTTCGCAGGGAGGACACTCTCTCTCGACAACCTTTGTTGTCGCGCAGGAGGCAAGAAGCAGAACAATCAAAATGGTACTTAAATGGCGCATTCGACTCTCCGTAATTTGTTACTCTTTAAATATATGTATACTCTGAATTCGTGTCAATTTGTTGAGCGAGCAAATTATTTTACTATGCTTGATGATTCTTGAACGAGTAATCTCGGGTTACCTAATCGGTATGATAAACAAAAAATTGTTTTAGAATATTCATGTTTTGTAGATTGCCTGGAATATTTTCTCTTTAAATACAGATATTTTAGAAGGCAAGTTGATTATCGTGAATTAATTGAAATAAGAAGTGGTTTTTTTGTGTGAATAGTTTGTTGTTTGACTGATAAAGAAAAATGTCCCGTTTTAAAGTGGTTGTAAGTGTGTAAAGGTATGATAATAAATAGAATAATGATCTTTCAGCTTTTCTTGTGTTTTAAAAAATAATAAAACAGTTCGGCTCTGGAAGGTGTGGTTTTTGAAATGTATTTCAAGAAAAATTAAAGTGATACGAAAAATACTGACGATTGCATGTTATAAATTTGCATAAAGAAAGTATTTAAATATAATAGCGCAAGTTTATATTTGACTATAGCTTTTTTGCTATTTTATTTGGTTTTTTTATGTGGAGGATTTTTCATGAAGATTAAAATGAAAAGTTTGTTTGTTCTTTTTTCGATTTTTACAATGCTTCTTTCAATTTCCTGTGGAGACGATAACTCGAAGAGTGACGAGAAGACAGATGCTGATGTAGTTACGGATTCCGAGGAAGCCGTCAACGATGCCGACGGCACAACAGACGACGGAAAGAGTGACGTCGACGCTAAAGACGACGCAACGAATGATGAGGACGCTAAAGACGATCTCAACGACGATGGCAATGATGTAAAAGATGACGGCAATGTCGAGCCCAACGATGAAGCAACAGACGACGGTGATGTGGAGCCAAGCGACGAAGCAACAGACGGAGATATCATCGAAGATACAGAGGATGATGTAGATTCAGACGGTATTGAGGATACGGATTCCGATACACCCGATACTGTTCTGAGTGATATAGCAAAAATTCGAAAAGGTGACATCGCTGTTAACACAGAGCTTGAAATCAAGGATGTTGTTGTAGTCAGCCCAATTGTAAAAGATAAGTATAAGGACCTTTACTCCTTCTATGTTTCCGAGAAAGATGGTAGCGCAGGTATAACTGTTTACAAGGCTTCCAGAGATGTTGAGTTTTCAACAGGCGATGTAGTTACAATAGATGCTGTAGTTGCAGAATACGAAGGTCTTATAGAGCTTAAGGGAAAGGTTACAGCCAAAACAGGTACAGCAACGGTTCCAGCGGCGATTTCTGTAGCAAAAGCAGACCTTAATGACAGCTACAGGGGAAAACTCGTTACTGTTTCAACAAACCTCAAGGTTGCTGCACTTCCTGTTAAGGAAAATGGCTATCTTGTACTTTTTGAAGGTGAAGACAACTTTTCAATTGGTAACTACTATGCCAACAGCGCCACGAATGGACTGGCTGTAGGAGATGTTGTGACAAGCATTACAGGAATTTACGATTTCGCTAAAAACAAAAACGTAATTAACGTTCTTGCTGACGGTGCTATAGTCGAAAAGGCCGCCGAGTAAATTGCTGATTCTTCTTCAATTCAACTGATCGAAACTTCCATCTAAATCTTCTAACATCTGCACAGCATTCAATATAGATTGCAAAAATATGGGTGATTAACTTTATCTGTTTGTTTTCACTCTGTAATAACAGTGGTTGTCGGCAATCAAACCGCTCTTGAGGATTAATAATTTGCAATAGGAAAATGTTTTAATAAAATGTTTCGGTCGTTCGATCACATACATTTGAAATGGCTTACTTTTTTGTGGGGGATCGAATTTGCCGGGAAATAACTTTTCTGAATTACAGCTGTTTTTCCTTAGTCTTTGCTTATGGTTATAGATTTATGTTTTCATTTTTACAAAATAGAGTATTCTATGTAGTGTTTACTGGCTATTTATTTTTTTGGGGAGGATTCTATGAAACTTAGATTAAGAAATCTTCTTGTACTTATCTCTTTTATGGCGATGATTTTTGCAGTTTCCTGCGGAACATCAGCTTCCAGCGATGATAAGGACAAGGACAACGGAGACAACACAACAACTGTCGATACCGACAACGGTGATTCCGGAGACAGCGGTGACACTGGAGATTCCGGTGACACAGGAGACACGGGAGACACAGGTGACACAGGCGACACAGGCGACACAGGCGACACAGGCTCCGGTGATTACGACAATACAATTGAAAAGATTCAGACAGGTGCTATCGCTGAGGGTGAGGCAGTTGAGTTCGAAGCAGTTGTAACAGCACTTGTTCACAACGAAGACAAGGAATCTCATGAGAAGACCGGTATAAAGGGTCTTTTCGTTTCTGAGCTTATCAAGGAAGCAAAACCTTACTCAGGTGTTTATGTTCACCTTTTCAACGTAGAGCTCGGTCTTTATAAACGTGGTGACAAGATAAAGGTTTCCGGTGTTGTAAAAGAGTACTACGAAGCTACACAGGTTGAGGGTGCATCCAAGGAAGAGCCGATAGTTATCGAGAAGCTTGGAACAGCTGAACTTCCTGCTCCTGCAGTTGTGAAGCCTGCCGATGTAAGAACAAAATTCGAGGATGTAAGCGGTGAGTGGAAGCCTGTAAAGGGCGATCACGGCGCCAAAGCAGAAGAGTACGAGAGTGTTCTTGTTAAGGTCGAAAATGTTGATACTACAAACGAAAACCTCGGTCACGGAATGTGGGAAATTACAGATGGTCTCGCTATTGACAAGTCCATCTACTACATAGGCGATCGTAAAGGACCGTTCAAGAGCATCACAGGAATTCTTGTTTACAATTACGACGCTTTCAAGCTTGCACCGAGAGATGCTGATGACCTTGTAAAAGATGGTGATTCCGGTGACACAGGTGACACAGGTGACACAGGTGCAGACAGCCAGATTGCCAAGATCCAGGCTGGTAACATCGCTGATGATACAGAACTCGAGATAAAAGATGTTGTTGTTATCAGCCCTGTTAAGGAATATGACTATGATACAGGAAAGCAGTTCTCTTTCTACGTTTCCGAGAAAGACGGAAGTGCAGGAATCTCTGTTTACAAGGTTTCCAGCGACGTTCAATTCACAACAGGTGATGTAATAACAATAGCAGCAAAGGTTGCTTCATACGAGGGTATTCGCCAGCTTAAGGGAAAGGTTACTGCAAAGACCGGAACTGCAGAAGTTCCTGCAGCAGCAGCAGTTGCAAAAGCTGATCTCAACGACAGCTACAAAGGTAGACTTGTAAAGGTTTCTACAAACCTTGTTGTAGCAGAACTTCCAAGTGAGGCCAACCACTACCTGGTCAAGTTTGAAGGCGAAGACAAATTTGATGTTGCCAACACATATGCAAAGGAAGCGACAGCAAATCTTGCAGTAGGAGATACAGTTACAAGCATCACCGGTATCTACGATCTTTCCTACGGCACATATACAATCTACGTCATTGCTGACGACGCTATTGTAAAATAGTAATCAATTTTCGAATTTAAAAGTTTTTACTAAATTTTTATCAAGGAAATTTCATGAACAGGATTATCTTTCCAATACTTATTTCATTATTCGTGGTTTCCTGCATGCAGAGCAGCTACGGTGATGCAAAGAGTAGTCCTGAAATCCCGAAAAAGGCTGTGTTTATTCACACCACCGATACACATGCTAAGTACTTTCCCTTCTGGCTGGAACCCAATATGTTCGACAGAAAGATGGGAATCCAGTCCGATCAGAAGCACTGTTGGGATACCGGCGGTTCTTCTTGGCTATGTGATAAGGATTCGGAGGATTTGAATAGGGACGGCATCTGCGATGTCCGTGACTGTCAGCGCTGCTGGGATAAAAACGGCAACGACAGATGCGACAAGTCTGAGGACGTTGACGGGACTCCGGGTTGCAGTGTTGAGGATTGCAAGATTCTCGACAAGGTTGAGGGTACTATCCTCTGCTGGGATCTTAACAAAAACGACAGCTGTGATACTGAAGAAGACAAGAATCTCGATCACAACTGTGATTATCTTGATTGCCGCATGGTTTGGGATGCAAACCAGAACGACAAATGCGACTTTCCCTATCGTGCCTCTGATAACACTTTTATCGCGGAGGACGGTACTGCAATTCCCTATCCCGACGACGAGGAGGATCTTCAGGCTTTCGCAAAATACAACAATGCAAGAAGCAAAAGTGAGGATATGAACCGTGACGGTCGCTGTGACAAGCTTGATTACCGTCCCGGCCTTGCCAATGTGGGTGGAGTCGCAAGGGCTGCAACCATCATAAAAAATATCCGTGAGGAGTTCCGCAACTCTCCGGTTTTCTACTTCGACAGCGGTGATACCTTTCAGGGTGCGCCCCAGTTCAACCTCTTCAAGGGAGAGGTTGAAATGAAGTCAATGCAGACTCTCGGAGTCGATGCCATGACAATAGGAAACCACGAGTTCGATAACGGAACAAGCGGTTTCGTCACGGCGTACAAAAAATCAGGCGGTTTTCCGCTTCTCGCTTCAAACTACATGTTCTACGAACAGAACCACAAGGGACTCAAGGATATCACTCTTCCCTACGTGATTCTC
Organism: uncultured bacterium; assembly: GCA_942492635.1. GTDB lineage: Bacteria > UBP6 > UBA1177 > UBA1177 > CALOFP01 > CALOFP01. The sequence goes on along the minus strand of CALOFP010000001.1, from coordinate 505,539 downwards.
AACAAGGAAGGACTCAGGGTCGGTGTTGTCGGAGTTGGAAACGATTCCTCCCTTTCATCAATATCCGATATCGGCAACAGCCTCGGGTTCAATGGACTCAATCCCTTCATCATGTCCCAGCTCTATGTGGATATGATCCGTCCGAAATGTGACATCGTAGTTCTTCTTTCCCACAAGGGACTTAACGAGGACTACGAGCTCGCAGAGAAGATCGAGGGTGTGGATATCGTAATGGGTGGTCATCACCACGTTATTCTCGATCCAGTGAAGGTTCTCAAGGGTATTGACGGACGAGACGTTCTCGTTGTTCACTCCGGTGTCAACCTGAAGGTTGTCGGCCAGCTAGAGGTTGCAGTAGAGAAGAGGGATAGAAAATGGCCGGAGATCGTGTGGCATCGCTACAAGACAAAGAATGTCGTTGACAGCGTTCCCGAAGATCCGAGGATGAAAACAATTCTCAACCCCTACGAGCGTACTCTGGCTCTTGAGCAGGATATGAACGCTGTGGTTGGCGTTGCAAAGTCCACGATTCTCAGAAACGATCCCAACGGAGGAGACAGTCCTCTCGGCAATATGGTAACCGACGCCATGATGTACCACGATCTTGTTCGTGCACAGTTCGCTGTAACCAACTCCATGGGTATCAGGGCAGATATTCCCACAGGCGAGATCCGAAGGGAGAAGCTCTATGAAGTTTTCCCCTTTGAGAACTCAATATCTATTCTCTACATGAGTGGAGCCGAGCTCCAGGAGATGTTTGATTACATCGCCCGTAAGTCATCTTCCCGCGGTTGCAAATCCCAGGTCCAGGTTGCCGGTATGCACATGGAACTTGACTGTTCACCGTCGAAAGAGCTTCAGGATGCGCGGGATTCCTACGCTCTTACAAAGAATCTCGAAATCGGTGGAGTGAAGATTGTTGAAGATTACAAACTTATCCTTCCCTTCGCCATTTTCAAGATGGCTACCAACGACTACATGGGTAAGGGTGGTTCGGGTTTCAAGATGCTCAAGCTCAATACCACAAGGCTCGATACATCCATCTCGATCCGTGATGCTCTTGTTGAGTATATGGACAGACTCGGTGGTGAGATCGATCCCCGGGATTTCGTTCCGGAAAATAGAAGAATTATCATGAGTAACTAAGGGATAGCCTATGAAAAGCGCATGGATTTTAATCGTACCCTTCTTTTTTCTCCTCGCCTGCGGGGAGCCCAAGGGAACGGAACCCACGCTGGAGGGAATATCCAGTTTTGATGTTAAGTTTAAGGAGGGTACCGATCTCGGTACCCCTGAAAAACCCCTTTCAAAGAAGGATAAATACACATTTACAGTGGATATCATCGCAAGAAATTACAACGGAAGCGTAAACAATGTTCCCGAGCGCAAGGTGGAGATATCACTTCTGGGAGGAAAACTTTCATCCTCCAGGTTTGTAAACCTGGTAGATGGTGTTGCCCGTGATGTGGAGGTATCCTTCAAATACGGTGTTGAGAAGGAAAGGATTACCGTTGTTGAAAAGGAACTTGAGAAAAGCGAGCTTTCCGGCGGTCGCAGTATGACTCTCGATACCGGAAAGATCGGAGTTTCCGATACAATCCATCTTCCTCTCCTCACCATTTCCGATATCCAGTCGAACAAACCTTCCGGTGTCGCCCAGGCGTCCAACTACGAAAAGAGGAACGTCAATCTGGTTGCGACAAACGACAACCTTATGATCGTCGTGGGTGTTCTCGATGGCGGTATGTGTGTTCAGCAGCTCGGAGTGGACGAGTATGCGGGACTTTTTCTCTACACCCACTCATCTCCTTTCGTGGACGAGAAGGAGAAGGGCGAGAAGGAGGAGAAGCGTTCCATACTAAGACGCGGAGCAATGATCGCACAGGTTAACGGATCGATAGGTGATTTCTTCGGATTCAACGAGATGAGTTTTCCTTCTTTCGAACCTCTCATGAAAGATGATAAGGTCGTTTACCGCGAGGATCTTCTTCCGCAGGTCAAGGACATCACCTCTATTCTCGGAAACGATAAGGAACTTGAAAAATATGAGTCAACCATGGTCAAAGTGACCAATGCGGGTGTCCCATACTTCCCGGACGACGACGAGAGCTTTCTGGAGTACGGACAGTTCCCGCTCAACGTCAGGATACCGGACGGGGAAGGTGATTTCATCACCAAAAAGATTCTCGCAGTGACTTCAAGTACCGTTCCCTCCTTTGATGCGAGGGAGTACCGCCCCGCATCTGCCGGGGAGCCGGTCAAGTACGGTTTCGAGTCGTTTACAGGTGTGCTCAAGCAGCACAGGGCGGCAAAATACGGATCCACTGGTCAGACTTGGATGATCGTACCGCTCGGAAAGGAAAATATTGTTTTTACGGAGGAATAGATTCTATGAAAAGGATATTCACACTTGTTCTTCTTGCGGCGTTTATGCTTCCCGGAGCGATTTTTGCTGCTGAAGAGAACGTAAAGGAAGAGGGAAATCTCGATGCAAAGGTTCGTCGCCTTGTGCAGGAGGAGATAGCCCGCCGCGACGCCGAAAAGGCAAAGGCTGAGAAAGAGGCTGCGGAGAAAGCTGAAAAGGCTGAAAAGGCAGAGGAAGATAAGACTGTTGCAGTCGCAAAGAAGGAAGAGTTGAACCGAGGTCTCATTGAGAGCCAGTTCAAGAAATCCCACATCACCTTCCTCATGGGAGATGACAACCTCAGGGACAACACCTACTACTCACCCAAGTTCAAGATCGGTGCGAACGAGGATCTCTACGACTACAACAAGAGGTTTCTCGGCTATGACAACCGTTCAAAGGGTGCTACAACTCTTACTCTTTTCCACGAGAATGAAGGGATCATTCCGAATCTCACAACAAGAATCGGTATCAGCTTCAGTCTCTACCACAAGCTCGATCCTGCAAGCGACAAGGTAAAAACCGCCATCCAGGAGTCCGGTTCATACCTCGAGATCGACTACACAACCGATTTCACTGCCCGTCTCACACTTTTTCCATACAACTCCGACAGGATGAGCGTAGGTTTCTTCCCGGGACTTCGTTGGGGATCAAGGGAGGTTTTCCCGCAGAGCACAGGTGAGCCGGTACCCGGTTTCCAGGCGCTTTACGCAAAGGGACCGTTCTCCGTCTATGCAGGTATGAAGACTCACGCTCAGTCCAAGACAGACAAGGCCGGAGCCGACACCATGACGGAGATGGAAACGGTTTACGGTGTTTTCGGTGGAGCGACCTACCAGGACAACGGACTCAAGGTTTCACTTCAGGGTGGATTCGTGGATAAGGGCGACAACGTAAACATCAAGGAAGAGGATCTCTCCGATTCCGACGATGACGAGATCTACAGTTACGGTGTTGACCTTTTCGCTCAGTACGAAGACGGGGCCTACATAGGTGAGCCTCTCGGAGTTAACCGCTACCGCAACGGCGACTGGCGTGACCCAAGCTACGAGGGCGATATAGCTTTCCGTCTTCGCGGTGAGGGTATTTTCCTCAACGAGAGACTTCAGAATGCAGACTACCTCGCATCCGAGAAGGATAAGTCCACAGAGATCACCGACGATTTCTTTGCATACGCAGGAGCTCTCGAGGCTTCCTTCCGTGTAAGCGACTTCCGTTTTTTCGCTCTCACATCCTACCGTTCACTCTCCTTCCTCGTTTTCGACGCACCGGGAATCATGCCTTTCATGACGATTCCGAGCGGCTCGGATACAGGAGACGAGCTCATGGGATCGATTACAGCCGACTACAACTACAAGTTCCTCTGGTTCGGTGTTACAGCCGGTATGAAGAAGCCTGCATACTTCAAGGCTCCCGGAGACAACCACGTAACAGTTGTAAGAGACAGAATCTCCTCAAACTCTCTCTCGACTGCCGAGATCAGAACTCCCCTTCCCGAGGGTGAGGAAGCTCTCAATATCGCATTCTATCGATTCAACATTCGTTCCAAGTTCAGCGAATCCCTCGCTGCAAACCTTGAGCTCGGATTCACACAGGATCACAACAGAACCAAGACTCCCTACAAGAGTGCTGGGTCCGAGGATTCCACCGAGCTTGAATGGGATCGCATCGAAACCCGTGATATTTTCAGCCTCTTCCTCAGCGTTGAGGGAAGATTCTAATCCGGATCGTTAATCAGTTCAGGAGATTTTCAAATGAGTTCCGACTCAATCTCGCATTCAAAAAGCTTCAGGAGGCGCCGGTTTCTTAACTGGTTCCCCCTGGGGCTTGCCTACGCCTTCCTCTACATGGGAAGGTACAACCTCACGGTATCCAAGATCGCTCTGGGCGATTTCATGACCAAGATGGATTTCGGTCTTATCTTCGGCTGCGGTACCGTAACCTACGCTTTTGCATTTCTTCTCAACGGACCGCTTACCGATAAGATAGGAGGAAAGAGCGGCATGATGATCGCCATGGCGGGTTCTGCGCTCATGAACCTGCTGATGGGAATCTACATCTCTTCGCTCAACGTCCAGAGTCCCGCCAGCGGGAACCTTGTCCTCATATTTTCCATCCTCTACTCCATAAACATGTACTTCCAGAGTTTCGGAGCCCTCTCCATCGTGAAGGTCAACTCCCACTGGTTCCACATTCGCGAGAGGGGAGGCTTTTCGGGCATATTCGGTACAATGATCAGCAGCGGAATTTTCATGGCGTTTACGGTTAACGCCTGGCTCCTTTCCATAGGTTCCGGTGGGGCAGCCAACCACCAGGCGACTAAGCTGGTGTTTTTTGCTCCGGCGGCTGTTCTTTTCATCATGTTCCTTGTTGAGATGTTCATGCTGAAGGATACACCTTCTCAGGCAGGACTTGAGGATTTTGATACGGGCGATGCTTCCAGTGGTGAGGAAGGGCAGGATGTTCCAATTCTTACAATAATGAAGAGAATTATAACCAACCCTGTAATACTGACTCTCGGATTCATAGAGTTCTGTACCGGCGTTCTTCGAAACGGCGTTATGCACTGGTTTCCCATCTACGCCAAGGAGGTTCTCAAGCTTCCCTCACACCACTTTCTTCGGAACGGATCGTGGGGAGAATGGTACATAATCGCCGGATGTTTCGTCATTTCAGCGATTTTCTTCCTCTTCGCATATCGCGAAGCGGGAAAAAAGAAGGCACTGTACTACATCTCGGGAGGACTCACATTCCTAGCCCCCTTCCTGATGGGCGGATGGGGAGGAATCCTCATGGTTGCCGGGGTAGTCGGCGGAAATGTTGCAGGATGGGTAAGCGATCTCTTTTTTCAGTCCAGAAGGGCTCCGGCAGCCGGCGGCCTCTACGGATTTCTCATCTTCGTCATACTTCTGATGTATTTCGGCTTGGGACACCCTGCAGTTCTCGGTGTTGCTGTTTTCTTTATCTCCGTATGCGTCATCGGGACCCATGGGCTTCTCAGCGGTACGGCGACAATGGATTTCGGAGGACGAAAAGGTGCGGCTACGGCCGTCGGTATGATCGACGGATTTGTCTATCTGGGTACGGGGCTTCAGGCCTTCGCCCTTGGTCATATAACTTCAATGGACTGGTCCTGGTGGCCTCTTTTCCTTCTTCCCTTTGCGGTTGTGGGATTTGTCCTCTCCCTGAGGATATGGAATGCCAAACCGTCCGTAAAAAAGGGTTAAGGCAGGGGTGTATGGAAAATCCTATTTTTTCAATTTTCGAACGAGTTGAGAGGTCCGAGAGACCTCTCATTATTTTTGATATCGATTCCACCCTGATGAACACAGGTGGAAGGAATTTTGCGATTCTCGAAGAGGCGGCGGACGAGAGAGCCGACCTTTCTTCCTTTACCTCAAAACTATCCCCGGAACTTATGGGGTGGAATCCGATTGACGATGTAAGGTCGCTCGGGTGTGATGACCGGGAGCTTCTGGATTGGTTTATAAACTTCTGGAGCGAAAGATTCTTTACCGACAGCTATGTGAAGAAGGATATCGCCTATCCCGGAGCAGCCGACTACGTTAAGCGCCTGATCGACTGCGGTGCGAGGGTAAAGTATCTTACCGGAAGGGACCTGCCTAACATGTCGGAAGGGACTCTGGAGAGCTTTCGAATGTACGGATTTCCTGTAGAAGGTCCGGTGGATTTTGAATTCAAGCCCTGTTATCATATGGATGACAGGGAGTTCAAGATGGGGACATTTGAGAACATCAGGAAGTCTGGAATGGAGCTTGTCGCCTCTTTTGAAAACGATCCGGCAAACGCAAACGCATTCTGCGAGCACTTTCCTGATTGTGCCGTTTTTCTAATCGATACGGTGGTACCTCCCGGTTCTCCCGAACCCGTTTCGGAAGTTGTTAACTTCAAGGGGTATCTCTGATACCCGGAGGAAGGGATGGCAGAGGAAAAGAAAGAGCCGACTACAGTTGAAACGGCAAAAGAATCCGGAACGGAGACAGTTTCTCAAGAAGTTGTTTCCCGTGGCCCCTTTTCTCTTGGGAGAGATGCAATAAAGGTTCTAATAATTTCCCAGATAGTAACCGTTTTGCTTGTTTTTGCAGTCTTTTTTGCCCTTTCAGGCACTTTTCAAAACAAGATCGACAGCGTTGTAAGGGATGAAGAGGCAAGAGCTGAGAAGGTTGTTGAAACTTTCAGGTCCTACAACGGATTTCTTTCCTCAAGGGAGAAGTTGAGGGATCTGGTAGAGGGCGTGAGCATCGACAGAATAAGCGAAAAAAACGGTAAAGAGATTCTGGAGCTTGATAATAAAATCACCGATCTTCTCAAGGGACCTTATATTTCAAGGCTTGCGGTCTATCCGCATGATCGTGAGGATTATATTGCAAGGGCAGTTGCCTCGTTTCTCAACGTTGAACTCAATCAGGCTCTCACCTTTATCGATAAGGTTATAGAGATGAATCCCTCCGACGCCCTATCCCATTACAACAAGGGTATTGTCTTCTCTCTTCTGAAGATGCACCGGAAGGCCATTGAATCATTTGATCGGGCTATCGATCTTAAAAAGGGGTTTGCGGTAGCATGGAATGCAAAGGGAACAGCCTACCGCAACTTGAATCGGAAGACGGAGTCTCTTGCCGCATACAAAAAGGCTTCCGAGCTTGATCCCAAATCATCTGATATCTGGTTTAACATGGGCGTTGCCTATAGTCAGTTCAATCACCATGATGAGGCTATCAAGGCCTACAGGCTTGCTCTGAAAAACAATCCCAAATTTTCACTGGCCTGGTACAACATCGCATGCAAGTACTCTCAGCGTCAGGAGAAGGAGAACACTCTCTTCTATTTGAAAAAGGCGTTGAGCATGGATCCTTCTCTCAGGGAGGCGGCCCGCAACGATGTCGATTTTGAGTGGCTTTTCGATGATCCCGATTTCTCGGAAACAACAAGGTAACTGTAAAGTACTGTTTGCTGAAAGTGTAAGCTGTTAATTAATGTTTGCGCCCAGGCGGGGGTCTTGTTTTCTTTTTCGTATTAATTTGACATATCTGTTGGTTTTAATGTGTTAATTGAAAAGCTATTGAAAACAATTGCTTGTGATTTTTTTAGTTGATTTTAGCGGTTGCTGGTACGGTAGTTGCTGTATAATAATTGATCTCTGATCATTTAGAAAAGAGTTTAAAAGTGTTGTTCTTTCCTTGCAACATTTCACTTATAGGGTGACCTCACCCTTCTATGCAACAACACCAAATTCCGTTCGGAGTTCCCTCGGTGGGAGGGGATATCACAAACTTATTCATAAAAAGGACAACACTTTTGAATTTTAAGCCCCCTTCAAGGGGGCTTTTTTCTTATCTGGTCTGTTTGATCCAGAGCAAAATCTATGCTGCTGGATTCTTTTTCTGCTGGTCAAAATTTATTTAGATGAAACATGGGAAAGGTCTGGCTTGAGAATAAGAGCCGGCTTTCAGAAAAAACCTCCGATCATCATGTAGAAGTTGTTGGAAATAAAATCCATCTCATTTCTGTCGTCGGGTGAGATCCGGTTGTAGTGCAGAGAGTAGACAAGTGTAAGAGAAACGGTGTTTGTCTCGTCATAGAGAGGGAATGCATAGCCGCTTCCGATAAGAAATCCGAAACCTGTATTGGGCTTTTCCCTGTCGAGTTTCATCGATTTGACCTTGACAAGACCGTGAGTTATCCCTGCATCGGTTCTGATGAAGAAGCTGCGGGGAACCCTGTCGAAAAAATAGAGCATTGAAAGAGATGTCTGATATTGGAGAATCCTGATGGGGTCTTCCGAATTACCCCGATCTTTCATGTTTACCAGATTTTGATTGACGATTACTCCGAGGCCGATATTGTCACCGAGCGTAGCGTAAAATCCGACAAGATCCAGTCCGAAGCTGCCTCTGTATTCTCCTTGTGTATTGATTTGATTGAAATCTCCAGAGAAATGACTGTAGCCCAGACCGACTCCCCAGTGGGTATACCAGCTTTCGACATCCGGTTTTCCCGCAGCCTCAAGACTCAACGAAAACACGAGAGAGGAAAGAAAAAATATTACAGTAGAAAGTTTCATAGCCACCCCTGAATCTAATATGTAAATTATAGAATTACTGTTGGGAAAATCAAAAATTAATTCTAACAATTCTGAAAAATGGTCAAAGATTAATGTTGCCGTTGACAAAATTGAGCTCATTTAGGTAAGTGAAGGATCGCAAAGAAATCTGTTTTTAATTTTGATTAATACCCGTAGCTGTTGTAATAAATTTATAATAAATTTAAGTGGATCACAATTGTTTCACAATAAATGATGATTTTTTCAACACCGTCGTTTGTTTATTCCTCCAAAAAGATTTGTCATATCCGATAAAAAAGATAATATTGCTCAGGGGATCATATTTTTCTATCTAATTTGGAGGGGGTTATGAAAAAATTGTTTCTATTTTCTCTTACGGTTTTCTGTTTTTTCCTGTGTTCCTGTGGAGAAGAAAGCGGCAGTGAGAACGTGGGATCTAAAGATGGGCAGACCGACATCACAAATGGTGTGGATTCAACACAAGAGACTGATTCCGAAGATTCGGAACATGATTTTTCAGCAGCGGGGAAGGAGTGTGAAACATCAGAAGAGTGCAGCGGCGATGCCGGTTTCTGCATGCCTGAAGATATCAGGCCGATGCCCAATTTCGGTCCGGTCAACGCTCTTCGCTGTACCTCTCTCGATTGCGATCCCGATGACAGCTCGACTTGTCCGGAAAACTATGTATGTTTCCCTCTTACAATGAAAGCTGAATACTTTCCAACTGGTACAAAAAGTGTCTGTTTCAGGAATCCTGACAAACAGTAATGAAAGCGGTTGATTCATGTGTTTCGATTTTACATCAATGAAAAATTGCGTGACATCTTGCCTGCATCTCTTTCTCCTGGCGCTTTTTTTTTCGGCCTGCGGAAATACGGAAGAGCCTCTGTATCGAGCTCCCGAAAAAACCGGAGGCGGCTACACATCGGAAGAGATTGCCTGCATGGGATCGGGATGTGAAAAACATTCTGATTGCGATTGCGGCGCAGATCTTTGTATCCATCCTATGGCGGGTATGATGGACCCTGAAATTGATGAGGAAAGCGGCGTTAATATCTGCACGATCAGGAATTGTAATCCGGAATATCATGAGAGTTGCCCCGATGGATGGCATTGCTACAAAATTCCGATGGGAAACCAGCTTCTTGACAACGCCGAAACCATGTGCATAAAGGATCTTTAAAGTATCCTGCATGATCAATCGTGATAAATTTCAATATTAGCGAGTAAAAAAGAGTAGTTATCCTCTTCAGCTGTTTCTTCGCTGAAAATTTTTGAAAAATGTTTCAAATTTAAAGTTGAACCTTTCGCCGGGTACCCCTGATAGGATAAAATAGAATAGGGTGGGAAATCTTCCGGAGGCGCCAGTGAAAACTATTTTCAAAATTCTGATTCTTTTCTTCGTTTCTCTGACGCTTCTGGGAGAAGAACGTGCGACTCTCAGGATCTTTTTTCCAAACCTTCGTGGAGGGGGCGATGTTCTTCTTGCGGTATTCAGGGGTGGAGAAGGCTTTCCCGACAACGCCGAAAAGGCCATAAGGACACTCAAGATTCCGGTCGGGATGATGGAATATCCCCTTGTTCTGGAGAATCTTCCCAAAGGCCGCTATGCACTTTCCGTACTTCACGATATCAACGGAAACGGTAGAATGGATACAAACTGGATCGGGATTCCTAGGGAAGGGTACGGTTTCTCCCGTAATCCGAAGATTGTTTTCTCGGCGCCAAGCTTTGATGAGGCTTCCTTTCATCTGCGAAAATCATCAAAAATGATAAGGATCGTAATTCGCTACTGAGACTCTTTTTTCTCTATGTCTACACACACCGGCGCTTTAGTAGGACCTGGAACACAGATTGGGAGTATTTCAATCGCGCGGGCTGTTAAAATTCATCGGCTACGTGTATCTGTCGAAGAGAAAGCGGAGGTGTTGACTTGTGCCCTAATTCAGTTGCTGAATTTGGAATTGGGGTGATGACTCTGTTTTGACGTCAATCAGGGGAGAGTGAATTCGGAATCACTCTTGAGCTGAATTGAGCCGTTGTGACGATTAGGCTGGTCCCTGACTTCCACCATGCTCCTGTCGTACTCCATCATTGTGATTTTGGAAATCGTATCGAAGTTGATGAATGTCTCCTCAAGAACAATCTTTTCCACCTCTCTTCTCATCGCGAACCGGTCCTGTCCGAGAACCTTTGGAGGCAGATCGCAACGTGAGGTTAGAAGGTGGTACCTGTTCTGTTTCGGATTGCTCCTGTAGCTGTTGAAAGCTTTCCTGAAACTGTTGAATTCCTCCTCGCAGAGATAGTGCTCTTCTTCATCTTTTGAACCGGCATAGGTGATTTTGATCAAAAATTTCATTTTTCGCCTCCGTAAAAATCAGATGGAATTATAGCATCTTTACTGCCTCTTTTTAAAGGAGGAAAATTTTAGCTTGACATGTTAGGTGTACCTAAATATATTTTTAAGCGGAAACAAGTTTTGACCTTTCTAAAGAGGAGGTTTTATGATTTTATCTACTCATAAAAGTGGATCAAGAGTAAGGATAAAGAAAATCAATTCCGGAGAATCCCTTTTCAATCGCCTTGCATCCATGGGGATTGTGGAAGGATCCGAAGTTGAAGTTGTATCAAATACCGGAAGAGGCCCCATCCTTCTCGAACTCGCGGGCCGCAGATTTGCCATCGGTCAGGGAATGGCGGAAAAAATAGAAGTTTCATAAATCAGAGGATTCACGACATGGATAAAATTCGCATAGCCGTCGCAGGCAATCCTAATGTTGGGAAGAGTACGCTTTTCAATATTCTTACCGGAGTCAGGCAGCACACAGGCAACTATCCGGGTGTGACGGTGGAGAGAAAAGAGGGAACTGTAACCCACGGAGACCACGAACTCCAGATCCTCGATCTCCCGGGAATCTACTCTATGAATGCCTTCTCTCCCGAAGAGACGGTTGCGCGAGATTTCATAATCAATGAAAATCCCGACCTTGTGGTCAACATAATCGACGCCTCACAGCTTGAAAAGAATCTCTATCTCACACTTCAGCTTCTTGAGATGCGTGTTCCCGTAGTGATTTTCCTGAACATGGTGGATATAGCGGAGACCGAGGGAATAAAGGTTTCGGCTGAAGAGGTTTCCCGTATTCTCGGGGTTCCGGTTGTTATCGGAAGCGCAAAGAGGAAGGAGGGAATCACCACGCTTCTCAACACGATTGTGGATGTCTACAAAAAACACGCACCGTGCCCCGGTATCGAATATTCCTCGATTATGGAGGAGTTCGTTTGCAGGATCAGAGCTGTTCTCGCCAAACACTCCGTAGAGTCTTCCCAGGGATGGATCGCTGTGAAGCTGATGGAAGGGGACAGTCAGATCGGAACAATGTTTCCTGAAGAGTTCTACAGTCACCTCCTTGATCACATGAAAGAGATCGAAGTCGATGTGAAAAAGAGCTACCATTCCGATTCTGCGGCTGCCGTTGTCAAGGAGCGCTATGCTGTAATTTCAAAAGTTACCTCATCGGCGGTCAGGAGAGTAGGTGACGTGAAGGAGAGTTTTTCCAGGAAGATAGACAAGCTGGTTATTCACAGGTACCTTGCTCTTCCCTTCTTCTTTCTTCTCATGTTCATTCTTTTCCAGATTGTATTCACACTCGGTCAGCCCCTGATGGATCTTCTCGAGATGGCTTTCGGCTCACTCGGCGAATGGGTAGGTTCATTCTGGGCACCCGGCAGCGAGTCAATGCTCAGGAGCCTTATCGTTGACGGAATTATTGGCGGAGTCGGGGGAGTTCTCGTCTTTTCTCCCAATATATTTCTCATGTTCCTTGGAATCGCATTCCTCGAGGACAGCGGTTACATGGCAAGAGTTGCCGTAATAATGGACAGCTATATGTCCAAAATCGGTCTCAGCGGGAAAAGTTTCGTTCCTATGGTTCTCGGATTCGGCTGCAGCGTTCCCGCCGTAATGGGAGCCAGAATCGTCGAGAACAAGTGGGAGAGACTTACCACGATACTCATCACACCTTTCATGAGTTGCGGAGCAAGGCTTCCCGTCTACCTTCTTCTCATTTCCGCATTTATTTCGAAAGAGTACCAAGCGATAACTCTCTGGATTGTTTATATGACCGGAATTTTTTTCGCCCTCATTGCGGCAAAGTTTCTCCGTTCCAAAATGCTCAAAGGTGAGAAAAATCCGCTGATCATAGAGCTTCCTCACTATGCGATGCCGCCCGTGAAGACACTTCTGATGCTCACATGGGAGCGTGGGAAACACTTTATCGAGAAAGCCGGAACAATAATTCTTGCGGTCAGCATACTTCTCTGGGTTGCCACAACATTCCCGAGATACGAGGCACCGGCCGACCAGAAGATCGAACCTGCCCGAATTGAACTTCTCCAGGCAGAAAACTCCGTCATGGGACGAATCGGAAAGGGACTTGAGCCCGCAGTTTCCCTCATGGGAGGAGACTGGAGAATAGGAAGCTCCTTCGTAGCTTCACTTGCGGCAAAGGAAGTTTTCGTATCACAGATGGGAATACTCTTCTCACTCGGAGACGTCGGCGAAGACGACCCGTCGCTTCAGCAGAAACTCAAGGAAAATTATACGCTTCCTGCGGCACTGGCATTCATACTCTTCATGCTTCTGAGCGCACCATGCATGGCCACATTCGCCATGGTTCGTGCCGAAACCCGGAGCTGGAAGTGGCCGATTTTCCAATTTTTCGCAATGACGACCCTGGCCTTTGTGATGGCGGTGATCGTCTACCAGATCGGTTCACTGTTCGGGTAAACCCATGGAACTTATTATCGTAATCGTCATAGCGCTTCTTGCAGCCGGGTTCATTCTTTTAAGATACGGCAAGAACATACTTCTCGTACTTTTCCCGAAGAAAGGGAAGAAGATGAAGCTCGGGTGCGGACACTGCATGAACTGTCCCGTATCCAAATGTCCCGGCAGGGAGAAAGAGGAGACGGACAAAAACGAAAAGAAAGAGAAGTGATTCTCCCTTTTCCCCATTTCTTTCCTAATCATAAAAAGTCAAAAACTCCGTAGAGACGCAGCATGCTGCGTCTCGCGTTGTTTTGTCGGAACGTAAGAGCCGCTGGAAGGAGTCCTGTTCCATTCTTTTGGATACCTTTTTTACTATCCCCAAAGTCCTGCTAATCCGATCAGAAAAAATAATCGGTTCTGATTACTGGCTCTGTAGAGCAAAAAACAAATGTTTTCAGGACTAAAACCGCCATTTTCTTCTCGAAAAAAATAGTCGCGTCGAAATGACGACCGATTTCAGCAAAATCATTCTATTTTCATGCTATCAGGGCCTGAGTTGACGAAAATATTAATCATAAGCCGAGTTAAGCGACTGGAATCGCAATGATAAAAATATCTTGATTAGATCAGATCCTGAAATAGTCGTAAGAAAAGTTTTGAAGCTTAAATGAAACCTTAGCCATGATATCTTTTTTCAAGGCTGTTGAAATTAAACAAAATTACAACCCGGCGAATGAAATCGATCGGTAATCAGAATTAACCGAGTAGGCGGTCAGCCATTACTTCAATGCGTTCTTATTTATTATGAAAAAATTGTAGTGATACTTTTTGCCGGAATCGCTGAATATTTGATCGGTATCAAGAGGATGTACCATAGACCCCCATTGAACTGCATAAATTAACTCATCAGTTTCTACAATTTCATCCACCCTGACAACAGTTTTTTGCCCTTGTATTCAAATTCGAGCGGTGGTGAAAAAGAGATATTTATAGCTGAAGGATCATCCGGATTATTGTCATCTTTTCACACTCTGTAGGCATGCAGTTTTCGGGAACAACAATTTTTGATTTTATTTCCGGGACCAGATCCGATGGCCAGATATTTACATCGCCATCCCTGTCGGTTTCCGAGTCGGTCACATCTACAGCCGCAACATAGACAAGTGTTCCGTCTTTTTCCCTTACCACGGTGAGGTCACGAGGAACGTACTCGCCCTCCGGCGAACCATAAAATCCACTGAGAGTGTATATTACCCACTCTCTTCCTAAAAGTTTTGCCTTGTTGAAAAGGGAGAGATCATAGTTGAAGAAACCCGACCAACAACGAACTTCGTTACCGTCATTTTTCCCGGAGAATATTCCTAAAACGGAAGTTCTGGAGTTTGGTTTTTCACCAGCCTGTTGAATTTCACTAATAGTGAAAGAGTAGCCTTTCCGGTTTTCAATATTGGGAAAATGACATCCTGAAATTATTGACCACTTCACATTATCATAGTTTACTGCGGATGGACAAACCTCATTACCCTCAGGATTAGTTTCTATCGAACTACAGATATCCGTGAAATTGTCGGAATCTTCAGGAACATCATCGGGGTTTGAAGGGGGATCTTTCTCGTCGTTTTTCTCTCCATCGATAATTAAATCGGAATCTTCTGTTGAAGTTCTCTCAATGTCAACTGAGGTGTTGAGTAATTCGCCTTCACTTTTTGAGGTGGAATTGTTGCATCCGACAAAAAAGAGGGGTAAAAGAATTGTCATCGGTTTGAAAAAGGAAAATTTGGTCATCGATATTTGCCCTCCTGCAATTGAATTGAAATGAGCTTTGGATCTTTGGTGGAAAAGATGTTGTAGTTTTATTAAAATGGGTTAGAAAAAATAATAATTTCGTAATAAATGGTTTTGTTGATTAAGTCGCTCGTTTCGAAATCGTTATGATCGGCATATCTTGTTGGAAAAGAAAAATATTTCTTTTCTTCCTCAATATCTTTTCAAATAATTGACATTATTATAATGAGAGATGTGAAATGAAAGGTCTTTGGATTTTAATTTCTAGATACTATGCCGTATTCGCTGAGCATCTTCTCCTTTACCGTCGGAGCAAGTCTGCGATGGCGGAACTCTATCTCTTCCCATATCTCGCTGATTAGGGAGTCTACTTCTTTTCTAAGTGGAGATGTGTCGCTTCTAATTCTCTCTCCTGGAATCACCTCCATGAGCTCTTTCAACGCAATTTCAACTTCGCCGGATGAGGGAAAGCTCATCGGTTCAAGACCTGCTTCGACTCGCTTTCTTTCTCCATTCACTATTCGTCTTGCCCAATTGATTACTTCCAGAGGGTCACCCAGGGCGCGAGGAAAATTTTCTTCCCTATCAAGATCAAAGTAGGATTTTTCATCCTGCAGAAAAACATCTCTCTCTATTGCGAGGGAAAAAACCTGAAAGAAATGGAGTGCCAGCATCCTTGTTTTTTTAAGCTTTTCTTCAATACCGGGGAACTCTTCAATATGCTGCTCTTTTTCGAGTTCGTCCCGGAAGCGGGGGTAGAGATGCAGAAGTTTCACAAGATTCTCGGGCTGAAATGCGAGTCTCCTGTCCTGGAACGACTCTACTTTTGGTGTGTCGGCGTAAATGTCGGGAAAGATCTCCTCACACTTGTGTACAGCCATTTTCATTGCCTCAATACGAGCCCTGTCCGAATGGGGCAGATTTTTTCTAAACATTCGTACCTCCCACTAAGTTGTCTCCTTGATTATTTGTCATAAAAATGTTCTGGAAAATGATTTTTCCCGATTTTGCCGACTCGAGGTCGATACCTGTGAAATGATTCCTCCGCATATGTCGACTCCTTGTGTTCAGGTGTGAACATACAGTAAAAACGTAATGTTGAGCGTATTTTGAAATTGTATTTAAAAAACGGTGAAAATCAAAAAATAAATCAACATGATTTGAAAGTGTTTAAATTGTCGATCTTTTTCCTGTAGATTAATGGGATCGGTAGGGAAGTATTTTTCAACTCTTTTCTTTCTTTTGGAGAAGATCTCGCCCCTGCCACCTTTTCTGTTGCTGAAAAGTAGTTTTCTAAATCTCTCAATGCAAAAGCTTGAAGGAGGTGTCCGAAAATTCCAGAAAATACAACAAATCTCAATCGATTTTTCTGTTACTCCTTAAAATTATTTGTTCTGTGATTCAATTGTTGTATAATTTTCTGTTCTAAACCATGGAGATTTTTATGAAGTCTGTTTTTGTTGTGACAACTTCGGATGGTCTTTACGCAAGCCTCCGTAATAACCTTGGGGAAGGCTACAGCTTCATCCGTGCAAAGGAACGTGATGAGTGCAGCCTAATGTTGCGTCAGCAGCGTTATGATGTGGTTTTTGTCGATATCGATTTTCTCAGCGATCACGCACTGTTTCAGGGAAACGGCGGCTACGGGAAAGTTATTGATTCCTTTGAAGAGAAGATGCCTTTTTCTTCCCACCTCATCATTGTGGGCCCTCATCAACGGACTCGGGATGTGGTTAATGCTGTCAAGGCCGGTGCCTGGAACTACATCACATACCCTTTCAATCATGATGAGTTGAGACTGGTCGTCGAAGAGGCCGCCGAATCCATAAGGCTTCAGCTCGAGGTTGACTATCTCAGGGATCAGTTCTGGGACGAGGAGTCGGTGGAGATAGCCAGAACCAGAAACAACATGATGAAAACAGTTCTGGAAAGAGTCAAGTCGGTCTCCCAGACAAAGACAACGGTTCTCATTACAGGTGAGACGGGAACAGGAAAGAGCCTTATTGCAAAGCTCATCCATCGTCACAGCAGCCGCCGCGACGGGCCCTTTATAAGTATCCACTGCGGTGCCATTCCCGATGCCCTTCTGGAAAGCGAACTTTTCGGTCACGAAAAGGGTTCCTTCACGGGAGCCATCCGGAAAAAGGCCGGTAAATTCGAAATCGCCAACGGCGGAACCATATTTCTCGATGAAATAGGGACGATCACTCCCGCTATGCAGATAAAGCTTCTCCAGGTTTTGCAGGACCGGCTTTTTCAGCGTGTCGGAGGCGAGGAGATGCTGACGGCTGATGTGAGGATAATTGCTGCAACAAACGAGGATCTCGATCAGAGGAGACTTGAAAACACCTTCAGGAGCGATCTTTACTATCGTCTCAATGTGTTTCCGGTTGAGCTGCCTCCTCTCCGGGAAAGAAAGGAGGATATACCCCTGATTGCCGATACGCTTCTTGCGCGTCTCAATCGTCTTTACGGAAAGGGAATTCGGGGAATAACTCCGAGAGTTCTTGATGCATTTTCTTCGTACACATGGCCTGGAAACATTCGTGAAATGGAAAATCTGATAGAACGCGCATATATTCTGGAAAAATCATCATACCTTTCGGCCGAGAGTTTCCCAAGAGAAATTCTCCCCGAAGAGGATATTATGCCCGCTATGACTTTCGACACATCTCTCCCCATTGCCAATGTGAGAAAAAGGGCGATCGAAACGGTGGAACAGCAGTATCTCTGTGAGCTTCTAAGAGAAAAGAGGGGGCGAATAAAAGAGAGCGCCGAGGCTGCCGGAATTACAACCAGACAGCTCAATAAGCTCATGAAAAAATATGGGTTGCGGAAAGAGGTCTTCAAGAAATAGGGGCAACAGATGTGCTCAAAAAGGCCTGATTCTACAGTAAACTCCTCGTTCGATGGTAAACAGGTGTGCCAGAAATTATTTTTTGTGTTCAGCGCAATAGCTTTGAATATTCTTCAAGACGGGGAAAATTTTTTTCCGATCATCCATTTTCCGTAGTGAGATGGGTGCAATCAACCGTAATCGTGTTTGTTGTTTACATTCTGTTTGCAATAATTGTTTTTTGCTTCAAAGCTTTTGAATTTTTTTAAGAAAGAACTAATAGTTCTCATAATTTCTTTTCGGAACAATTAGTTCATTTAGTGTCCTAAAAGACAGTAAAAATAAAATGTTATAATTTGACTGATTGTGTTATAAATAGTTGTTTTTCATATATTAAGAATTCGAAGTTCACTTTTATTGTTGTTTTGGTGAAGCTGTGCGATGGCTTAAAAGCCAATAGAAACAGTTAGTTAATGTTTCTAGTTGTTTGGCACCGTTTTTGCTTCAACCCTGCCGGTTTTTTTTTTACGGAGGTTTGGAATGAACAAAAAAAAAGAGATACTTACTCTTGAAGGTGTGCTTGTTGCCTCTGATTGGGACAGAGATGACAGTGTTATTGGAATTTCCCTTTATACGGATGATGAGGAAGAGTACCAGATCGAGAACATGTATGAAATCGATGAGTGGCTTACCGCTCTGGAAAAAAGGATTGAAGTGACCGGAGAGGTTACGGAGGACAAATACGGGGGCAAGACTATAAGGGTTCTTGATTACGACATACCGGAGTATGAAGAAGGCTGGCTCTGATATTTTCCCGCTGATAGGATAATTTTATGAATGTACTACTGGTTCTTGCAATAATTCTCGCGGTGATCGTTGCGGCGGGCTTTTTTGAGTATCGATATCACATTAAAAATCTAAGTTCCATCCCCGTGCGGATTCACGTTAACGGGACCCGTGGAAAGAGTTCCGTCACCCGTCTTATCGCCGCCGGATTGAAGGAGGGCGGTATTCGGGTCTTTGCCAAAACGACGGGAACTCTCGCAAGGGTGATTACCCACAAGGGATCGGAGTTTCCCATTTTCAGACCGTTCAACGCCAATATCATCGAGCAGCTCCGCGTTTTCTCCTTTGCCTCCAGAAACAGGGCAGAGGCTCTCGTTATAGAATGCATGGCTCTGCAGCCATCACTTCAGTCCCTTACGGAACTGAAGATTGTAAAGGCAACACACGGTGTAATTACTAACGCACGAGCAGACCATCTTGATGTTATGGGGCCTGAGGAGCGGGATGTGGCTCTTGCCCTTCTGGGAACAACTCCGATGAATTCGAAGCTATTTACGGCGGAAAGGGATTACCCGGAAGAATTCTCGTTGGCATGCAGAGACAGATCATCAGAACTCATTGTTGTTGATGATTCCGATCTTCTGGCCGTGAGTGATGAGGATATGTCGGGTTTCTCCTATATCGAGCATCGTGAAAATGTTGCGCTGGCCCTTAAGGTGTGCTGTTCGGTAGGTATCCACAGGGATGTGGCCCTTCGCGGAATGCACAAGGTGAAGCCTGATGTGGGGGCGATGAGCGAGTACTGTGTTGACTTTTTCGGTCGTAAAATATTCTTCATCAACGGTTTTGCCGCAAACGATCCGGAGTCGTCGGAACGTGTCTGGGAGATGGGACTTCAAAGACACGAGAAAAGAAGACGGATAATGGTTATCAACACCCGCGGAGACAGGCCGGACCGATCAAGACAGCTGGGAGAGGCTCTTTGTGAATGGAGCGTCGCCGATCGCTATGTTGTGATTGGCAGCGGTTGCGATGTGCTCATCCGAAGCGCCGTCAGACATGGGATGGACGCCTCCGTTTTCATCAATGCCGAACTCTCTTCGGCGGAAAAGGTTTTCGAGGTCATTGTCGACGTTTCTGGGGTGGAGGCAATGGTTATGGGGCTCGGAAACATCAAGGGGATCGGACTCGATCTGATCAAGTATTTCAAGAACCGTTCGACTCTCGAACGGTAAGGAGGATAAATTGGAGAATCTTTTAACCGTTTCGGTTGGACTCGGATTGATAACGAGTCTTCTCTTTTCCGAAATGCTGGGAATAGCAGCCGGAGGAATGATTGTTCCCGGATATATCGCGCTCTACCTGAACAACCCGGCGACAGTCGTACTCACCCTTTTTGTCAGCTGGCTTACCTACTTTTCGGTGAGAACTCTCAGCTCGGTAATGATAATCTACGGCAGGAGAAAGACAGTCGTCACCCTACTCTTGGGTTTTATTCTGGGATACATGTTTCGTACCCTCATGCCCTTCCAGATGGAGGATCTTGTTCCCGGTGTCACCATCATCGGATACATAATTCCCGGTCTGATTGCCATATGGATCGAGAGACAGGGGCTCGTTGAAACGTATGCGGCACTCATCACTTCAAGCGTTATTGTCCGGTTGCTGCTTATTCTCATTACCGGAGGGGAGATGTCCTTATGAAAAAACTTTACTGGAGACCGACACGAATCATGTGGCAGATCCACGTTCTTATCGCCACCGTGGCAATTCTGGGAATACTGTCTGTCGAATACTTCAAAATAAAGGTCAAAAGACCCCACTACAGTGAAAAAATCGAGGCGGCAAGAATCATGAAGCGCGGTATGGATGTGATAAAACACTACCGCATATACATGAACGGCCCCATAGATCGGGAGGTCGATCCGCTGGAGACGGGAATGATCGGAAAGCTGATATCGCCGATAACTTCCAATACCGGTGTTCTTGAAGCAAAGCAGGCCACAGTCAATCCCAACTGGGCAGCGGTGATGGTTCACCTTCTGCGAAAGGCGGGGGTGAAGAAGGGCGATACGGTTGCTGCCGGATTTTCCGGTTCATTCCCAGCCCTGAATCTTGCCACTCTGGCCGCGGCAGAGGCTCTGGATCTGAGAGTCGTAGCCATAACAAGTGCAGCCGCCTCCACATGGGGCGCAAATGTACCCGAGCTCTCATGGCTGGATATGGAGCGAATACTCAAGGAGAACAACGTGGTGAGAAACAGGTCCGTGGCCGCCTCTCTCGGAGGAACAAAGGACCGTGCCGTGGGAATGGGAAAGGATGGCAGGGAAATGCTTCGGGACATAATAAACCGTAACGGTGTCGAATTTATAAACCTGAAGGATGAAAACGAAAACCTTGCCAAGCGAATGGATATCTATTTTTCCAAGGCCGAGGGTGCGCCCATAGAGGCTTTTGTTAACGTCGGAGGAGGAACCATTTCCGTGGGAACAAAGATAGGGAAGAAGCTTTTTCATCCCGGGTTGAACCGGCGCCCGCCGGCAAGAGCACTCGTTCTCGACAGCGTGATGAGCCGTTTTGCCAAGGAAGGCGTTCCCATGATCCACATGACGAATATCCGTTACCTTGCTGAAAAGTATGGAATTCCTTTTGAATACCAGAAAAGTCAGAGGCCCGGTGACGGACCGCTCTTCTCCTCCTACGAGTACAATCAGGTCCTGGTGATTTTTGTACTTGCCGTGATAGTTATCTTTCTCTTTCTCTTTATGAGAATGGGATACGGGTACAGACTTTTCCAGAACAGCGGAGCGAAATCGGAGCAGAAACCGCCGGAACCCATGGTTTAGCCCAGAAGAAAAGAGGTATGTTGTTCTTTCTGTTTTCAGGGAGGTTGAAGTCGGAATTGCATGGCGTTTCGTATGCTGGTAAAAAGTGCCGACTTTGTTCGATTTTGTAATCAGAGTTGTAATCAAATTTCCAGTCACCTTTTTCCCAATATATCTCCTGAAGCGAGAGTGAATAAAATCCAGAAAGCTTCTCTACGGTTGGCTACCCCTCAGCAGAAAGGTTTCCTTAAGCCCTATCCGTTTAAAGAGTACTGGGGGTTTTTCCTGTTTCAGGGACTCCTACCGGTTTTTTAAGGAATTTAATATTTTGAAGGTGGAACAGGGAGTTTGCCTGATATTCGAAAAGTTTACCTTTTCTCTTTTTCAAAAAGTTTGTCGTAGGTAGTTTTCAAAACTGCTGTCCTGAATCCGTCTTTTTCCACAACCATCTCGTTTCTATCCTTCAGCTTTTCACCGGTGAGAATGAGCGTGCTCTTTGAATCGTCTTTGAATATGAGGGTGAGGGTTCCCTTTCGGAATGTCGATTTTTTGTTGTTTTCATCGATTTCGCTGACCGTTTCCGCTTCATTTTTTAAAAATGTAGAGACCCTGAGTGAAGTCAAAGAACTGAATATATCCGGAACTTTCCCTTCCTTTTCCTGGAATGTTTCCGATCTTACGGTCGTGGAGAGAATCACCGCTTTCAACTCTTCCGGTTTCTTTCCGCTGAAGAGTGAACGGTCGCGCCACTCTCCGTCGTATTTTTCAAATCTGTGTCTGAGCGAGCTTGGGGAGATGTAGATCTCGTTGTTGAATAGAAGGTACATTTCAGCTCTTCTTCTTTCACCGATTGTGAACTTTTTATCTCCGACGGTAACCTCTATTCCGCCGGCGAATCCCATTTCCGGCGCAGCTTCATCCGCGGTACCGATTTTCCGTCCCAGCCTCATCGTTGAAAGCGCTTCAAGCATTCCGTTGACCGAGTTTTTTTCGGCAGGGTAGTTCAGTTCCTTTATTTTCCAGCCTGTTCCATCCTTTTCGAAGGTGAGGGTTTCTCCATTCTTTCTGTGTTTGATGAGGATGGTGGATACTTTCGATTTGTCGAACTGTTCGAAAAGCTTGATATTCTGGGTGGCAATATCTTTTTCGACCCTCTTCTCCTCCTGATTCCGCATCAGAAGGAACAGGGATACGAGTACCGCAAGAATAATGGTTAACGTAACATTTTTTTTCATTATCTCCTCCCTGATCTCTTGTTTCTCAGCATCATACGCACGATTCCGAAAATAACCACGATTATGGGGATGAAAAGTGTTCCGAACCATCTGATGAATGCCTGGATTCCGCCAGTGATTCCGGGGTGGATGTACTCAACGCCGCGGTTTTTGCTCCTGATGGAGGCGAGCTGTTTTGAGTTGGTCATGTAGTCGACCATGTTTACGAAGAATACAGCGTTGCTCTGAAACATCTGGAGCGTTCTATCCAGTATGAATTCGGGAGCGGCGATGAAGAGGATGGAGCCCTCCGCTGTACCTTTTTTGAGGAAGTTGTCGGATGAAATTCCTTCGGGAAGCTCCTTTCCGTCGAAGGCGGAAGGAAAGTTTCCGGTTGCGATTGCTGCAAGGGTGAACTTTTTCATCTCACTCTCCTGGGGCGGTTTAATCACTTCAGGATTGGCCATGACCATTCCCTTCTGCTCCCAGCTTTTTCCGGAACTTGTCGCAACAGTCCTGTACTCTACGCCATCCTTTTTCTCAATGTCTATGGATGAGGCGAAGGTGAATCCCATTCCCGAAATATCCCTTATGTAGCCGGGCAGCTCCTTTCCGACCTGCTCTGAACTAACCTTGATCCAGAACGGGAAGGGTGAGAGGTAGCGCCGGTTTCCGGAAGGAATGAGAGCGGGGTAGTTGTAGAGATCGAGAACCATATTCTTATTAAGGGAGAGTCCGTAACTTGAAAGCATGTCGAGATAGTTTACGTTTCTATCCTGTCCCATCATTCCCTGAGTAAGCTTCATTCCAGACTGAAGGAAAATAACTTTTCCTCCCTTCATGAGGAACTGGTCGATTTCATACTGCCGGCGAACGGTGAGATTTTCCGTTTCGTGGATAATGAGAACGGTCGTGTCAGCGGGAATTTCAATACCCTCCTGAAGCTCAACCTCCTCCACATCGTACTGTTCCTTGAGAACCTGGCCCATGAAGCGGGTGTCCTGCTCTATTGAGTGGCTTGCACCCATTTTCGCCATTATCTGTGCACGCATGTTCGGATCCAGGTTGGGCGGAATGTTAAGCGGTTTTTTAAGAAAAACGATTTTTTCCCTCTTCTCCTTCGTAAGTCGGAGAATTGCCGATGTCAGTTCGTACTCGAGATCCTTGATATTCATTACTACCGGGATTATCTCGGTCCTGTCCAGATAGTTCAGGGCGACTCCCATGTAGACGGCCTGAACCTCCTCCCTGTTCTTGCCGATGACGTTCAGATTGATCTTTTCGATTCCGGCTTTTCTGGCATCCTGTTCGATTTCCGGATCCTTTTCCGGAACAAGGATCGAGAGGGTTGTCTTGCCTTCTCCGTAGGTTTTATACTCGCCGAGAATGTCTATAATGTCACGTTTCGCGGTAAGCACCTGCGGCGGCATCTCCTCTGAAACATAGAGCTTTATGTGGAGATCTTCCTTGAGATCCCTGAGCATCTCCTTCGTCGAGTCGCTTATTGTGTAAATTCCGTCCCTTGTCAGGTCGAGACGGGTGAAAAAACGTCCTGAGATTATGTTGACGACAACCACGATCGCCGTAACGATGAGGGCTGCGTAGAGTGCTTCACTTTTTCTTCTGTTCATCGGTTCCTCCTACCACTTTCTCGATTCAAGGGATTTCACATTGTAAAAAAGAAACAGCGAAATAAAGGAGATGTAGAAAACGATATCTCTCGAATCCACAATTCCTCTTCCGATCGAGTGGAAGTGATGGGAAAGTGAAAAGTTTCTGATAACTTCGGCAACTGCCGATGGGAAAATGGAGTAGACCGGTTCCGTTCCGATGATGAGGAAGAAGAACAGGGTTACGGCGGTGAGAAGAAATGCCGAAATCTGGCTCGAAGTTAGAGAGCTGACGAAGTTTCCTACGGCGATGTAGCTGGCCGCCAGAAAAAGTGTTCCGATGTATGATGCGACAACGGTTCCCCAATCCAGGTTGCCGGTCATTCCCACAAGAGTAGGCACGATAAGCGTGAGCAGTACGCCGATGGAGATGAAAATTACCCCCGAGAAGAATTTTCCGAGAACAAGATTAGTATCCTTTATCGGCATAGTGAAGAGAACTTCGAGAGTTCCAGCCCCCTTCTCCTCAGCCCAGCTTTTCATCGTGATCGCCGGAATGAAAATGAGGAAAATCCAAGGAAGTATTGAGAAAAAGTCTCCCATTCTCACAACTCCGATAAGAAAGTAGACCCGGAAAAACATGAATGAAAGAAGTGTGAGAAACAGAGTGAGAAAGATGTATGCGATGGCTGAGTTGAAGTAGCTCAGCATCTCTTTTTTCATTATTGTTGTTATAGCCTTCATATTCATCTCCTATTCGTCGATAAGGTTGAGGAACAGGTTTTCGAGGGAGCTCTTTTCGATGTGGAGCTGCGAGAGATCCCAGCTGTTGATAGACGCTAGATTGAACAGTCTGTTGGATGCATTTTTATCACCCGTAGCTACGATGCGAAGAGTTTTTGAATCAGTCGTCTCGACGGACTTCACCAATTCGAGACTCTTTACTTTCTCGACCATTTCGTTAGTCGTGGCCGAAAGAAATTCCATTCGAATTATGTTGCTTCCCGCCTCCATCGTCTTAAGTTCGTCGATTGTGCCGTCCGCTACGATAGAACCCTGATTGATTATGAGAATTCTGGACGCTACAGCTTCCACCTCGCTGAGAATGTGGCTGCATAGAATAACCGTCTTTTCTCTTCCCAAATCCTTGATAAGCGCTCGTATATCGGTAATCTGGCGGGGATCGAGTCCGTTGACAGGCTCGTCGAGAATTAGAATTTCAGGATCGTGGATAATCGCCTGGGCAAGCCCCACACGCTGTTTGTAGCCTTTTGAAAGATGTCCGATTATTCGATGGCTGACCGAAATTATTCCGCACTTTTCCATAGCCTTTCTCTTTGCCTTTTCAGGATCCGGAAGGGATCTCAGATCGGCAACGAAAGAGAGGTACTCGTCTACAGTCATATCCATGTAGAGGGGATTGTTTTCAGGAAGGTATCCGATAGCGTTACGGGCTGTAAGCTCATCTTCCCGGATATCTTTCCCCTTGACGTGAATCTGCCCCGAATCTGCAGGCATGTAGCCCGTAATCATTTTCATGGCGGTAGTCTTTCCCGCCCCGTTTGGACCGAGGAACCCTAGAATTTCGCCTCTCTTCACGGAGAATGAAATATCTTCGACCGCCTTAATCTTAAGGTAACTTTTACTTACATTTTTTAGAGAAATCATCTCACTCATGACGCCTCCTTACTTTTCATAGGATCAAAAAATCAGCTAACAAACATTTTTGGCGATGAAAATATTCCAGAAACAGACAGATTTTTCAACATAAACATCAAAATTGCAAAAAACTTGGCGTAGGAGAATTCTCTGTCACGGACGAAGGCAAGATAACACGAACGAATTTTCATTTTTGGTGTTTAACCATCCTGCAGTTGAGTGAAAACAATATCGGGGATGTGGGTCTCGTTTTTTTAGAGATGAAATCAGCCTTTTTCTCGAATGTTCGCCTTGTTTGGGGACGAAAGATAATCGGTAGTGACTTGGGCAGTGGTTGTTGCAAAACCCTTCCTTTCGGAGAGCTTTTTTCCCTTTTCATGATCCCTCGTAACTTATGACGGGGACGTCAGCGCGTTTCGGTATTGTTTTTTTTGAGGTAGGTGGAATCGTATTTTATGAAAAAGGTGAGCAGGAAGCCGTGCCATACCATTTTGTCCCAGCGGGAATCTTCGAATATGTTCGTGAACGTTCGGCTGTATGCCGCCTCGATTCCAAGCCGGGGTGCTCCAAGGCCCAGTTTGAACTCCAGTACGAGTGATGCATCCAATCCAGCTCTTGGATTCTGGGCGGAAATACCATCAGTCTCATCGAATGAAAGTCCCCCGAAAAATCCTGCCGATGGTGCTATGGAAAACATTGTGAAGGTAAATGAGTAGTGGACAGGCAGCACAATATCCACATTCTTTACTGAGTAGTCGATGCTGTCTCCTGCATCTGAAAATTTCATTTCACTTCGCGTATCCAGGTAACGAAGCTCAGGACGGAACCCGATTCCTCCGTCTTCCATGAAATCCAGTTGATAGAAAATTCCTCCTACAAAACCGTAGCCTGTTTTTGTCTCGGTTCCAACAGGGATGGTTCCGCTTGCTTTATGCATTGCGGCTCCAAGCCTCATGGCGAAACTGTCTCCAAACATAATTATCGGAGAGAGAAGAAGTATAAGGAGAATGCCTTTTTTCATTTCAACACCTCGCGAAAGATACTGCTTGTATGATAAAGATGCGGCTGTGGGGTTGTCAATCCTCTTTTCCGAAGCCGGAGCTGCAAAAGGCGTTGTGACTGACTTTTTACATTCCTGTTCATGTAACTCAGTTGAATGTTCGGTGGACGGCTACAGCTTGCTCATTCCTTGCTTCGAATTTGCTTCAAATGGGTTTTTATGATGTTTTTAAGCACTCGTGATGGTGTGAGCCTTGTGATTCTTGCACCGTTCTCACTGTTTGAGAGAATCTTTTCCACGAGCCAGGGAGTAACCGATTCCACCTCTTCTGCAAGAATTTCCGAGATTTTTCTTGATTCTTCAAGCTTCGATGCCTCCTTTCCGAAGTGGAGCGTGAAAAGATCGGTGAGAACAATGCCAGGATTTACGGTTCCTATGATTATCGGTTCCTCCTCAAGCTCTATCGCCAGAGATTCGGTGAAGTATCTGACAGCGGATTTTGTCGCTCCATATACGGCCAGTCCTCTGCATTTTCGGTTGTCGCTTCCCAGCCCCTCCATATTGTAAAGAGCGCCGAACTCCTGCTTCATCATTCCGGAAATCGCAACGTGAGAACCGAAAACGGTGCCGGTCAGGTTTGTGTCTATAGCCCTCTTCAGATCTCCCGGATTATCCTTCCACAGTGAAAGTCTCGGATGGCTTGTCCCCGCGTTGTTGATCCATATATCGACATGATCAAAACGTTTTACAGCGTGTTCCCAAAGTCTGTGAACTTGGGAATAGTCGGTCATGTCACAGACAAATCCATCAACATATTGAGAACCGTATTTTTTCCCGAGCACTTCAACCGCCTGTGAAATTAGGCGCTTGTTTCTTCCGTTAAGGAACACCGAACATCCCGAGCTTAGAAACTCCTCCGCCAGTCCATAACCGATCCCCCGACTACTCCCCGTGATGACGACATTTTTCATAGGACACTCCACAACTTGATGATTTTCAAAATATTATAGCAGAGGCCGGGTAGCAGCATCCAATTGAATTTTTGTAGAGAAGGAGTGTAACGGGCAGAGAAAGTTTCGTGTCTGTCGGTGAAGGTTCCAGAGAATTTCGCAAAAAAAAACCGCCCTTGCGGGCGGCAAAAAAGAGATTAACCTCTTTTTTTCCTGAGGTTCTTCCTGCGTCTTCTTTCGGCTTCCTCTTTTTTGAGTCTCCTCCGGACACTCGGTGGCTCGTAGTGACGTCTTTTCTTGAGTTCTTTGAAAAGACCTTCGAGAGCCATCTTCTTCTTGAGAATCTTGAGTGACCTTTCGAGATCGTCCATTACGGTAACCTCAAGAGGACCAATAACCTTCGGTCTGCGCATTCGCATTCACCGCCTTTCAAGCTGTTTATTCGTAATTACACGCAGCCCCGGCATTTTATTTGGTCTGTCTGTGAGGTCAAGAAAAAGATCAAATTCGGAGTTTTAAGGTGAAAAATCGGTGGGTTGTTTTTTTTCTTTCGAGTGCAAAAAGGTTTGTGAGTAGTTCAAAAACTTCTCTGTGGATAGTTGAACAAGTTCATTTTAATGATCATCATTACTTCAGATCGGAGGAATCCTCGTCTGTATCGACACCGACATCTACATCATTATCATCAACTTCCCAATCATAAGGGGTCCGTTTTTCCGAATCGCAGCCTGCCGAAAGGAGGAAAAAAGAGACGATTATTGAAAGAATGACTGTTTTTTTCATTAGAACCTCCTTCTGCCGGTTTTTTTTAGGAGAGGACAGCTTGTGACTTTAAGTGTAAAATATATACGAAATGTATTTAAAAGGCAAGCAAGTGCTGGAGCTTGGGGCTATATGACTTTCAAGATCTATTTTATCGACTATTCTTCCATTTCCTTTGCCATGAGTTGCTCCCATCGGTTCATTTTCTCTTCAAGTGTGGATGAGAGGAAGTCATACTCTTTTCCCCAATCTGCAAGTTTTGCGACATCTGTTTCCCCTGATGAGAGTTTTGCTTCGATATCTGCTTTCTGCTCCTCAAGGGATTCGATTTCCTTCTCAAGATTGCCCAGCTCATGGCGTTCGGTGAATGTCAGTCCGCTCTTCTTTTTCTTCTCTTTTATCTTGGGAACTGCAGTTTGTACCCGCTTCTCCTTTTTCTTTTCACTTTCCTTGTTGTCCTTGAGATATTCACTGCAGCTTCCCGCATACCCACGAATTCCATTTTCTTCAAACGCGAGAAGATGCTGGGTGCATCGGTCCATGAAGTAACGGTCGTGACTTACAATTACTGTAACGCCTCCGAATGTGGTTAGAAAGTCCTCAAGAACCGAAAGGGTAGTGATGTCGAGATCGTTTGTGGGCTCGTCAAGAATGAGAAAATTCGGATTTTGCATCAGTATGTTAAGAAGGTAGAGCCTTCTCTTTTCTCCGCCGCTCAGTTTTTCAATCGGTGTGTAATGAAGGGATGACGGAAAAAGGAATCTTTCCAACATCTTGGATGCAGTTAATACGCTTCCGTCACTTAATTTGATAACTTCAGCCGACTCCTTGACGTAGTCGATAATTCTAAGATCTCCCTTCAGTTTCATGCTCGCCTGATCGAAGTATCCGATGTGGGTGTTGACTCCCTTGTCTATCACTCCGCTGTCGGGTTCAAGTCTACCTGAAATGATGTTGAGAAGTGTCGATTTTCCAGATCCGTTTGGACCGACGATTCCTATTCTGTCTCCCTTCTTGAAGTTATAGCTGAATCCGTCTATCAGGGTTACTCCTTCGAATCCCTTTGATATATTCTCCAATTCCAGAATCTTCTTTCCAAGCCTTCTTCCGGTAACTCCAAGAGTAAGTTCATCCTTTTCCTCGGGGCGATCCCGGTTGAGCATCGAGTCGATATTCTGCTTTCTTGCCTTGGCCTTTGTAGCTCTCGCTTTCGGTCCTCTCTTGAGCCATTCAAGCTCCCGTCGGAGAATGGTTCTCACCCGGTTTTCCTCAGCCATTGAAGCTTGTTCTTCTTCTGCCTTCCTGGCAAGGTAGAATTCATAGTTGCCTTTGTAGCGGCGAACCGTTCGGTTTTCTATATCGTATATGGTATCGCATACTGCATCGAGGAAGTACCTGTCGTGAGTAACCATGAGAACGGCTTTCTTAGTTTCCTGGAGATAGTCCTGAAGCCAGATGATGGTCTCCATGTCGAGATGGTTCGTGGGCTCATCGAGAACAAGGAGGTTGCTCTCTTCGATAAGAGCCTGGGCAAGAGAGACCTTTTTCAGCATTCCTCCGGAAAGTTCTCCCACCTTCTGTGAGAGGTCGGTAATCTTCAGCGTCTGAAGTATCTTTTTTATATCGCTTTCATAATCCCAGGCGGAGAGTCGTTCCATCTCCTCCATGATACGGTTGAACTGTTTTTCGAGTCCATTTTCATTCTCCATCCGTCGTACAATTTCTTCGTACTCTCTGATGATCCGCAGCCTTTCCGACTTTCCACGGAAGATGTGATCCAGAACAGTATCCTCTGGATCGGTTTCTGGAATCTGTCTCAGAAAACTGATCTTCAGCTCCCTGTTTCTTGAAATTGATCCCTCATCCTCGATTTCGAGTCCGATGAGTATTCGAAGAAGTGTTGATTTTCCGCAACCGTTAATTCCGATCAGTGCAACCTTTTCACCCTCATCAATACCGAATGAAGCATCTTTGAAAAGTTGTCGTTCTCCGTATAATTTTGAAATTCCGTCTACCGATATGAGATTCATTATCTTCCTCCTCAATTTTACAGAGAACCGGTTCCACAAAAGAGCGTCTGGTAATCGTTTCTGCATAAAATCTATACAAAAATATTTCCGTAGTTAAGAATTTTGTCTACGAAGACCCTTCCGGACTGCGTTCTCATGAGCTAAAGCATATTCCGTCAATCGATTTTTGCAAATCGATAGTTACGATAATTAAAACATTCAACTCTTGGAGCTGTTCATATTTGCGGTTCTGAGCAACTCAATTTCTTACAGGTTAATAGATCTTTCAATTCGTCGTCAGTTAGGATGTGTGGTTTGGTTATCAATGTTTTCTGTCTTTTTTTCGTTGAACATGGTGTTGTAACAAGCTGCTTTGACTGGAGGTTTTCCTTTTGTTCGGTACTTCTTTTTCTTTACTTGAATGTTTGAAAATTGTATTATTTAAGTACAGCAAATAAGTAGGGAGTTTTTATGCGGCATTTAATTGTTTTTTGTCTTATTTTGTTGTTTTCAATTTCTGTTTTTGCAGGAAAAACAAGGATTATGGTCCTCGGTCTGGAGGCCGAAGGAGTCGACAGGGCTACAGCTGTTTCCGCAATTGAACTTCTTACTGCTAAAATATCGGGCTCCGGGAATTTTGATATCGTGGATCGCAATCAGGTACTCAAAGTTCTCAAATCCGACAATCAGGAAACACAATCCGTGCCCGGTATAGATTTGCTTTTTAAAACCGGTAAACTTTTTGCTGTCTCCAAGGTTGTTGCCGGAGGAATATATCGAAAAGGTGAACGTTACATGGTAGCCGCACGGATTCTAGACATCGAATCAGACAAAGTCATTTTCTCCGAAGAGGAGGTGGTGATTGGAAAAGATCGGATAATTGACGGCTGCAACACGCTCGCCGGCAGGATTATTTTCCTGCTGACCGGAAAACCGGCCCGACTATCCAGCTTGGAAAAAGAAAAACTGGCTTCCGGCTGCGTTTCCGGAGATTCGACAGCCTGCTTCAACCTTGCCGCCGATCTCTATCTCACCGCAAAACAGGAGAGGGTACGCTCCAGGGCACTGTTTGAGAAAAGCTGTGAAAAAGGTTTTGGGAAGGGATGTCACTACGCCGGAGTGATCTATCTCAGAGGACTCGCCGGTTCCCCCGATTTTTCCCGTGCGGTCTCTCTTTTCTACAGAGGGTGTAAAGAAGGATTTTTTAAAAGCTGTGAGGCTTGGCGTTCACTCTCCGGTACCCCGGAGAAGAAAGATGTCGTGAACAGAAAGAGAAACGAGTATCGGGTCTCCCTTTCCATTCGGGAGCTTGAAGATTTTAAGTAGCATTAATGGATGCGTTGAAAAATTTGCCTCAAAGTAGAAGGAGCAGTGTCGACTTTTCAATCATTAATATCTTAGGTCTCTAATATCCTGCCATTTTTAATTCATAGTGAACCATCGGCTGAGGTCCCGTTTTCTTTTTCAACATGAGAAAAAGGGGTATGTCCGTTTTTTCGAGGTTCATACCAGGTGAATTTCGTTTTCTGTGTCTTTTTGTTGGAGAGTTGCAAGGTCTTGAAAGAAAAGGAAAATTGGGTCGGTGTCGATTAATTTCCTGAATGCAGCTATCTGACCGGTTACTTCATCCGGTGATTGAACTATCAACAAAGTAAAGATACAATTGTAAAAAAGAATAGGAAGGTGGATATTTAATGAACAAAACTTTGCGGTTTTTTTTCATCATCCTTGTTCTCCCCCTACTTTCATGCAGCGAGAAGGATCCTCTTTCACCTGAGCAGCGTCTATGGCTTGAAAAGAGAGAGGGAAAAATAAATGTAGCGCTTGAAACCAACTATCCTCCGGTCAGCTTCCTGAATGACGCTGGAGAGATGAATGGGATTTCCAGTGACTATCTAAGATTGCTGGAGAAAAAACTGGGGGTGCGTTTTAACATTGTTCCAAAAGAAACACTTGATGAAATTTTGACGGAAGCCAGGGCAGGAAAGTTCCACGTCGTTCCCTCCATACACAAGACGAAGGAGCGTTCAGAGTATCTCCTGTTCAGTACGCCCTATGTAACGATCCCCAACGTTCTGGTAGTTCGGAAGAGCTTTAGAGGGCCGGTTTCCCTGGATAATGTGGGAACCAGGATTGTTGGAATTCCGAAAGGTTACTCTGTGGCGGAGTTTGTAAAAGACAGCCATCCCAAACTCAGCTTTCTCTATACGAGAGATGACACAGATAATCTCAAGAAACTCTCCTTCGGTACCATCGATGTGGCAGTTATTGATCTTGCATCGGCCTCCTACATCATCGAACGGAACGGGATTGCCAATCTTAGAATAGCCGAAGATATCGGATTCAGAATAAATCTGGCTTTCGGTTTTCCAAAAGAACATGAGATCTTGAGAGGAATATTCGAAAAAGGTTTGGCGATGATTTCTCCCGGTGAGACTCTTGAAATCAGGGAAAAATGGTTTTTCCCCCACAGGAGAGCATCCTTTTCGATCAGTGATACAAATTTGTTACTGATCATCCTGTCGCTGCTGTTTCTATCAGCTTTTGCTATTCTTTTCATGAAGTTCATTTGCTCTAGAAAAATCAGTAGAAAAATCAGTGATATGCAGAGGGGTCTTTCAAAAGAACTCAACGCGAAAGATGAGTTTAAGCGTCGGAGAGATGCGGAACAGCTGGATGTTTATCTGGAAAACTGCAGAAGTGTTGCCGAATCCGGCTACACGATTTTCGGAAGCTTTCTCAGCAGGTTTATGGTCAGGATCTGCATGGAAAAGGGTGGGAATCTAAGGGATCTGGGAGACTACTTTTTAAGTGCGGTCTTGTTTTTGAATAGATTCTCTCCCTATAGGAAACCTCATGAAATTGCAAAGAATTTTATAGATGAATCGTTTTTAAGGGACTTGTCGGATGTCTACGCTGTCGGATTCGGCATTCCTGTTAAGAAAATCTCAAAAGAGTGTGGCGATTTCCCTGTCAATGATGTGGTTTTGTGGGATGCCCTGTGCAGAATCGGCTGGTTTTATTGTAATTTTGGAATGATCTCTTCCGGCGAAGGCGTTGAGATAAGCTGTGCCCTGAATAATGAGAGCGGGGATGACGGAACCGTTCATTTAAATATTTTGATTCTTTTCCCGAAAACGGGAATGGAAATCGATGGGAATCTGATTTTTCAGCCGTTTTCAGAATGGACCGGCAGAGGACTCGGAGATGTCTATGCGATGCTGCGTAGCATTAATGCAAGCCTGGAAATGGAATCCGATGAGAGTGGCTATAAGATTAAAATTGCTTTGCCTCTCTCCGCAACTGATACGGCCTTTCATGGGGATGAGTCGGGGAATCCTATGTTTAGCGGAAAAGTCCTCATCGCAGACTGCAACGAAATGGACAGAAAAATTCTGGCGACACTTTTTCTTGCCGGTGGCTGTAGTGTAGTTGAGGCCGGAAGTAGAAGGGAGCTTCTCAGAACTCTTGAAAATGCTGAAGATAATCTCAACTACATTTTCGTAAGCACTCTTTTTCTCTTTCCGGATATTGAAAAGCTTGAGAAAGCGATTATCGGACTGCCGGAGGGATGCAGGTGTTTCGTAATCGAGGAGACTCCGATCACATTCGGTGTTCCTTCATTTTTTGAAGATAGTGTGAAAAAACCGATAATTTTTCCAGATGTTAGATCAATGTTGGAAAAGGTGGAATGAGAGAACGTAAAAGTATTGCAGTATTTTTTATACGCTCACTTGCTACTGTTGCTGTCCTGTCATTTGGAATAGTGGGCGCACTCTGGGTTATGTGCGAATTTTTCCATTTTGAGAATATGACGTCAAGAACCGAACGGGAGCATCTGAGACTGAGAAAGCAGATAATACGAAGTGAGATAAATAGAGTAGTCTCCATGGTGGATGGAATTCGCCGGGAGCGGGAGGAACGTCTTAGAGAGCGTATCAGGCATCGAGTATATAATGCTCATGCGGTTGCCGGAGGACTTTTTCGAAGCAATCCCTGTGGCTCCGGAATTGAAACCAGGACGGCAGTGAAGGAGGCGTTGAGGGATGTGAAATTTCCGGGAAACGAACGCTACTTTATCAATTCTCTCGACGGTGACAGTGTTCTCTTTCCAAGCATGCCCCAGCTGGAGGGAAGTTCCGCGTCGGGAATTAGAGACAGTGCCGGGAACTACATCGTCAAGGATGAACAGGCCCTCCTCAGAAATGAAAATGAGGGTTTTGTCAGGCACTTCTTCTGGCATACTGCAACGGATTCTAAACTCAAGTCTCGAATTTCCTTTGTAAAAAAGTTCAAACCTTACAGCTGGTACATAGGTGCATCCGCCTTTAATCACAATGTTGAAAAAGAGATGCAACGGGATGTTCTTTCCATGCTCGGTTCGATTCGATACGGAAGGGACGGATTTCTTTTTGTTGTTGATGAAAGGGGTAAGGTTCTATCCCACATCGATAGTGAACTGAACGGAAAAGACGGACTCGAGATTGTCGATCCCGAAGGTGTGAGAATCGTAGAAGAATTGATAAAAAGTGCTTCAACCAACGGTGGAGGTTTTCTTACCTACATTGCTCCCGTCCGACCTTCTACTGGAACTCCTTCGAGAAAGGTGAGCTATGCGAAGTCTATCAACGGCTGGAACTGGGTTGTGGGAACCGGAATATATCTGGATGATCTGGAAAATGAACTTAAGGAACAGCGATCAATCATTTTGAATGAGGTCGGTCGGCATTCGAGTTATTTCTTTCTCGGTTTTTCGTTTCTTGTTCTCCTGACCTTTTTCATGACCCGTAGATTCTACAATCGGATTCGTTCGGAATTCGACCGTTTTACAGAATTTTTCGGAAACGCAGCTACGGAAATGTCCCCGATGGAGGACAAAGGATTCCAATTCAGTGAATTCGCCGATCTATCCCGATCTGCAAACGAGATGGTGGCTAAACGCAAAAAGGCAAAGCTGGAACTTGAAAAATACCGTAAAGAGCTGGAACGGCTTGTGAGGGAGAGAACGGCGGAGCTGAGGGAAACGGAAACTCTTTTTGAACAGATGTTTAATCAGAGTCCCGCCGGTCTTGTCGTA
Source organism: uncultured bacterium (assembly GCA_942492635.1). Taxonomy (GTDB): domain Bacteria; phylum UBP6; class UBA1177; order UBA1177; family CALOFP01; genus CALOFP01. The sequence continues at coordinate 469,766 of CALOFP010000001.1, read as the reverse complement.
GTGGGAAGTGACGACGGAAAAATCAGGATGGTAAATCCCAAGGTGTTTGATATTTTCAATATCGATTCATCAATGAATCCGGAGGGGCTGAATATTGAAGCCCTTGCACCTGTGTGGGATAAATTTATTCCTGACTATGCACAGGGATTAAATGGCGATAGCGTTCTTCATCTTGCCGTAAAAGGGGTTTTTGTCGAACCGGCGGAAAGATCGTTCATAAGATGGGATGGAGAAGAGATATGGATAAGGGTAAGCGGGGTGCCCATTCACGATGCCGGTGGGAGTGTCGTAGCCGGGATGGCGATAATCGATGATATTACAAAACTCAAGTCTGCCGAGGCAGAGGGCGAGCGGATCAGGGAACAGCTGATTCAGGCTCAGAAAATGGATACAGTCGGTAGTCTAATAAGTGGCTTTGTTCATGATTTCAACAATGTTATCGGAGGAATAACCGGTTCGCTCTCTCTGCTCAAGTTTCAATTGAAGTCACTGAATGTGGGTGAAAAACTGGAAGCTCATTTAAACCGCGCAATGGAATCTGCCGGACGTGCAGTGGATATGATAGAACGTATCCAAAGACTTACACGGAAGGCGAATATTTCCAAAAAGCCTGCCGACTTGAAGGCATGTCTTGAAAATGTCTTCAGGATCTGTGAAGAAAACTGCGACAGGAGTATTGAACACACGATAAAACTGCCCGATGGTCGAGCGGATGTTTTCGGGGATACCGACTGCCTTGAACAGCTTTTCCTCAACCTACTTATGAACGCGGCTCATGCGATGACAATAATGAGACCTGAAGGTGAGAAAAACGGCGGAACTCTTGAAGTCGTTCTGGGTAGAGTTGCTTCTGATGATGTTCCGGCTCCTGTAGAAGAAAAGAAGAGCGACAGCTACTGGCGGGTAGATGTAAAGGATAACGGTGTGGGGATGGATGTTGAAACAGCAAGAAGAATATTCGATCCGTTCTTTTCAACGAAACGCAAAGAGGATGGAATTGGATTGGGACTCTCCACAGTCTATGCAATCGTAAGGGAACACAAAGGTTTTATAGACGTTAAATCCGAGCCTGGAAAGGGAAGCACCTTCACTGTTTTCATTCCCAAATGCGAAGAGGAGTGCACGGAAGATAAGGTCAAGGCAGCAGAACCGGTCAGGTCAAAGGGGGGAACGATTCTTGTTATCGACGACGAGGAGATTATAAGATCCATGGCGGAAATGATGCTGAAAGAGGGAGGTTATGAAATCCTTCTTGCTGAGGACGGTGCCAGGGGAGTTGAAATCTATGGTGAAAAAGCGGCAGAAATTGAAGCTGTGATACTCGATATGTCCATGCCCAAGATGGATGGAAAGGAGACATATCTTGCACTTCGGGAAATTGATGCCGATGTTAAAGTTCTAATGGCATCCGGCTACCGTTTCGATAGGCGGGTAACGGAGTGCCTGGAGATCGGAGTCAACGGTTTTGTCAAAAAACCTTTCACAATGGAAGAGCTGCTGGAAAGTGTGGGGAAGCTTTTTAATTAGAGTGGACTTTCTGGACGGAGAGGACTGTTTTGTCCCGCCGTAGAGACGTTGCATTCAATGTCTCAGCAAGGCGAATCAGAGCGATACCTTTCAGCCTCTGAGGAGCTGAAGGAGGTTTTCGGGAACTTTGTTGGCCTGCTGGAGCATTGACTGTGCAGCCTGTGTGAGCATCTGAAGCTTTGAGAATTCACTTGCTTCACGTGCCATATCGAGATCCATGAGGCGACTGCGTGCTGAAGTTGAAGATATATTCTGTGCAGCAATGTTATTTACCGTGTGCTCGAGACGGTTAATCAGGGCTCCGATTCTTGATCTTTCAGAGCTGACCTTATCCCTTGCCTCGTTGAGGTATGTGATACTGTGCTGTGCAAGTGTCTGATCGACAACAATTACCCTGTTGATGTTGAGCGCGTCAGCTGTCATCTCCGCGATATTGCTTTCAATAACCTGACCTTCGTATGCACCTATCTGGAAACTGTGGGAGTTGTCCACGATGTGGATGTTTTCGGTTACTGTTCCGGGTGCCGATGTGAAGTTGAATGTGCGCTGCGCGGCATCCCATGTCACATCTACATCGAGATTGGGATCGAGACGAACCTCAACTCCGGAGATGACTTTGCGGAGTGTGGCGTCGGCTACGGTTTCAACTCCGATGAGATCACCTGTGTGAGCGTCCCTTACCGTTATTTCCATAGGATCGACTTCCGGGGTCTGGATTGTCGCGAGTGAAAGTGCGTTGGTGAGATCCTCATCTGCCGAGAAGTAGATCATTCCCCTTGTTCCCATCTTGGGTGAGCGGATTACCAGTGTGCCTCTGAGCGCTTCATCCGTTCCGGGAACCGGCTCTGTTACGAAATCACAGATGTGGCTGTCGAGATTCATGTCGCCTGTGGACATTCCGAGTCCGCCTTCCGAAATCGGTTTTGCAACCGCACTGGAGATCTTATCGGCAAGTTCGTCCAGGCTGTCTTCGGGATCGATGAAAATTTCAGCCTTGTCGCCGTCAGCGTTGTAGATTGTTATCGGTTTTCCGTTTTCGCCGAGAATAAAGTTTCCATCCACGTTGTAGAACTTGTCTATTTGCCAAAGTTTCGTGCTGCTGAAAGCTGGGCCGCCGGAAGCGAGAACGTCGAAAGAAACAGCGAGGTTTTCGCTTCTCGGATCGTTGTTTGAAGCGTCGTTGGATGCGAGAGTTCCAACTTCCATATCTATTGTTCCGAATTCCACTTCGCCTGTTTCGCTGTTGAGGTAGCCGACTTCGATTGTTCTTCTGCCGTTATCAAGATCTCCCTCGGGAAAGCTGTAACGGGGACCTCTCTGAGTTGTGTTTCCCTGTCCGTCGTTGAAAGGGGAGTCAACCTGGACTTCCGCGTGAGCCGCGTTGTTGAAATCCCTGTCGTTGAGAGCGATGAGAACCTTGTCGCCTGTGTTTATCGTGTTTCCGGCTGTAAGTGCTGTGAGGTTGAATGTGTTTGTTCCGTCGGAAACCGTAACTGCTGCGCCTGTATCGATGTTTCCTGTGTTGAACCATGTCTGGCCGTTGTCGAAGCTTACCCTTGCAAGAATTTCATTTGCTCCGGCTCCGTCGACTGTTCCGCCCTGTAGAACTTCAAGGATTGCGTATCCGCTTCCTGTCTGTGCGGTAGTTGCGCCTGCTGTCGCATCGACGTGTGAGGCGATGGCTCCGGGAGTTGAAGCTGTTTCGATCTCTCCGCCTACCGGCTGACCGTATTCCGCAACAACGTGGGCAGTGTCGCCTGCGGGATCGTGAGTTACCCTGTTGTCGGCATAGATTGTGTAGTTTCCGTTTGTTCCTGTTGATGAGGGAAGACGATCCGGATCACCTACGCTTACGATGCCTGATGGATGGTCGTCTCCGCCGGAGAAGTGCTGTGTCGAAGTTATTGTGAATCCTGCTGCTCCTGCCGTATCTGATGCAACTGTAAAGCTGTTTCCTTCGCTTCCTTCCATACGGCTTTCAAGGATGAGAGTGTCGCCGTTTGTGCTTGCCACAATGTAACTTGAAAGATCGTCGTTCTGGTTGATGATGTCTGCAAGCTGTGTCGAAGTCACCCCGGCGGCAACCGGAAGCTGATGGTTTTCGTTTGTTCCGAAGTTGAAAGTGAGTGTTCCTGCGTTTGCTGTTGTTGCAGCGTCGAGGGTAAGTTCCAGTCTTGCCCTTGTTGCACCGAGATCGACATCTTCAAGACCCTGAGCCTGAGTTTTGACCTTGAAGATATCCGATTTAAGTACATGGTTCTCGACAGGAGTTGTTTCTATTTCCAGTGAATAGTTTCCTTCCCTGACCTTACCTGTTACGATGACTTCCGTTTCATCCGAATCTGCCGACCAGAGAGCGGAAACGCTTCCGTCGAGGAGCTTTTTCGTGTTGAACTCGGATGCGTTTGCGATTCTGTCCACCTCTTCACGAAGCTGTTCGATTTCGTTCTGGAGAACCCGTCGATCTGAAGCCGTGAGAACACCGTTGGATCCCTGGATTGCGATTTCGCGCATTCTCTGAAGGATCGTGTGTGTCTCGGCAAGAGCAGATTCCGCAGTCTGAAGAAAACTCATTGCGTCCTGTGCATTGAGTGATGCTCTCTCAAGCCCCTTGATCTGTGTCGTAAGACGCTGGGAAATCGAAAGTCCCGAAGGATCATCGGCCGCACTGTTGATGCGAAGACCGGAAGAAAGTCTCTTTATCACCTTGCCGAGAAGATGGTCGTTGGAACGAAGACTGTTGTGTGAACTGAGTGCCGCAACGTTTGTATTGAGGGAAAGGCTCATGTTACTCCTCCTTGAGTAAAGTTAAACTTCCCTGTGGTCTCTCATCCTTGATCAACCAGGAACACCCCTTTCTACGGACTGAAGAGAATACACTTTAGCTGTTTGATGAATTTTTTTAGAATAAAATATTAACTAATTGAAATTGTAGGGTAAAAAGATTGAGAGAAAATAATTGCACATCCGTGCAAAAGCTCCTCAGGCATCTTTTTTACCTCTTTTCTTTATGACCTGTTAAACAGATTCATATGTAACTGACCTGAAAGATACAACTGCGCAAAGGCAGGGTAGAGCATCCAAGACGAGACGCTTGAACACATGTTTCACTTTTTCAGGACAAAGGAACGACTTGCACCTATATCTACGGATTGAAGCTTGGTGACTTTAAGTTTTAACGGAATAAACAGGGAATAAATATTCAGCAGACTGTTTTTGCTGGATATTGAGTTCAGTTTAAAGAAAGGTGATCAGATGTTTTGTTTCAGACTATCGGATTAATCTTCTTCATCCTTGGTTGTGTCCCAGGAGATTACACCGTCGATTCTGTAACAGTCGCCCCCTTTGACAACCGTCGAATTGAAATCACTGGTGTCGACGGTTACCTCTTCAAGAACAAGATCCTTTATCTCCACAATTGATTTCGGTCCAAAAACCATAATTGCTTCCCCATTCTGACCATGCCCTTCAACCATAGCGGTCTCTTTTACCGTGATTGTTCCTGAGCGCTGGAAAAAACGTCTCAGGGTAATACCGCCCTCATCATCCATTACGATGTCTGTGTTTAAAGATACGCACTCACTGCAGGTTTTAAGGTTTCTGTTCTTTTCTTCGTCAAGCTTGTAGGAGAGCTGTCCTTCGGAGGTGTCGTAATCGTCGCCGTAAAATAGGACAACCATCTGGTTGTTTGTCTCATTACCGAAATCAACGGGAGCCTGGTATAGGTAATTTATCGGCACAAAATAGAAGTCACCGATTTCACTGGAAATGCCGGTGCATTCTTTCTCGGTTTCTGTGCCGGTGTTGTCATCAGTACCAATTTTCTCATCATCATTCGGTTCGGTTTCATTTGAATCGGTGTCGGTACTCTCCTGCGAAATCTCTTCATCTGTTTTTGTAGAATTGTCTGCGGGAAGGTTGTTTTTCGAACTGCCGTCGTTTCCGGAACAGCATGCGAGAAGAACAACAAGTAGGGAAGTTAAGAAAAACTTTTTCATTTAAAGCTCCTTTTATGAGTGATAACTTTTTCAATTCACTCATTCATCTTATTTCTGATGACATTCGGGTATCGCATTGAATCCTTTTTGTCATGCAGGCGTGAATAAAATATACATTGCAGAATTGTCCGGAATATCGCATGCTCCTATGTGGGAACCGTGGGGGCAGCATCTTTTTCAGCCGAGAATAAAAAAGCATTTGAAGTCAACTGATGTTCTACTTTTTAAATTCGAACTTTGCCGTTTCCAGCTCAACACATTCTCCACCCTGAACAGGCATTGAGTATCCATCTTCGTCAATTGTTATTTCCACAAGATTGAGTTTTTCCAGTGAAACAGTGGTGTCTTGTGTGATTGTCAGTGTTCCTTCAGCCGGATAAAAAATCCTTGTGCCTCTTTCTGTTTCGAAATTGTAGTCTATCTGAAAAGTTACGCAGTTGTCGCACTCATGAAGATTCTTTTTTCCCAGTTCGTATGTTCCCGGATCGGGTACATAGATACCCACTTTGAGAATATCCTTCAGTTCGTTCCCGAAAGACTCGTTGACGGCAGCTTCGTAGATTACCTCCATATTCTTGTTGACCTTGAAGCCTTCGCTATCTATGGATATTCCAGTACAGCTTTTTTCTACACATTCGTCGCCGTCGGCATTGCACCGGAGTCCATCCTCGCAACCTCCGCAGCTTCCGCCGCATCCGTCGGAACCGCATATCTTTCCGTCACAATCTGGAACACAGATAGTTTTCCAGCTTACAGCACCTTCGAATTCGTAGCATTCACCATTCTCAACCGGTGTTGTTTTTCCACTCTCAAGAATTGATTCCTGCATAACAAGATTTTCGATTCGAACATCGGATTCGGGTCCGAAAATCACACTTTTTCCGCTCGGACCCTCGATTTCGAGAAGATTGACCCGGTTGACGGTCAATTTACCTGATTTTTGGAAAAAGTATCTATTCTTTTCCGGATGCTCGGGATCGGTGTATAGAAAAACGCACTCTGTGCAGGTTGAAAAGTTATCGTTGTGACCTTTCGTTGAAAGATCCACTTCAAAAGGCTGTTTCCTGCCCATATAGTCCTTCGCACGGAAACCGACACCCATCAAACTGACGACATCTTTTTCCGTTCCAAGATTTAAAAGTGACTCGTAGATTGTATATTTATCATTTTTCCTGAATCCTTGAAATTCGGCGGAGATACCTGTGCATCCGTTTACTTTTTTCGGTTTTTCCGAATCGACATCAGGCATTTCCTCGCTATCTTGATCTCCGAGATTCTGGACATCGTTATCAGTTGTTGTAAGAATTTTACCGTCGTCGTCTGAAGAACATGAAATCAGCATAAGAAAAATGAAAAATAGAAAAAAAGATCTTTTCATAAACCCCGCTCCCTTTGTAAAACAGTTGAACCCCCTTTCCCTGTTCAATTTTAGATTTTGGAAAAAGAAAAATCAAAATAAAAGTAAACAAAAATAAAAAGCCAATTCGTTCGTCAATGTTTCGAAGTCTTGAGAAAGTGCCGTTATTCCGAATACCTGTTTAAATGTGATGCGATTGTTTCGTCTCCGATGTGAAAGTTGTAACATTGTGCAAACACTGTTCATTATCGAATATTCGATGATAGGTTAAGTCGAGTTGGAATTGAAAAAGATCGAATACAATCATTTTCTTGAAAAGGTAACGGTTTGAAATATGCTTCCTTCATCTGATTTTGGAGGAAAGGGTTGAAGAGCGAAAGATATTTCGGCGGCAGGAAAATTAATCTCACCATACTTAAAAGAAAGAGAAAAAGCATAAAAATAGAAATATCTTCCGCCGAAATGATTGTTGTTACAGCACCGAATTTTGTAAAAGCTGATGAGATTGAAAAACTTCTCGAAAAAAAATCTCGATGGATCGAAAAGACCCTCAAACGTCTCTCGGAAAATCCTTCGAAGCCGGAAAAAAACTATCTTTCGGGTGAAAAACATTATTTTCTCGGAAATGAATACGCAATAAACGTCAAACACAATAATTTCGATCTGGTTAAGATCATTAAGGACGAAATTGTAATATTTTCAAGAAAACCGGATCTTCCGGAGCATACAAAAACTCTTTTAAACCGCTGGTACCGCCTTGAAGGTGAAAAAATCTTTTTAGAGATCGCCCGAAAATATGAGAGGTATATCAATCATCCTCAAATTGTCATGCCCGAACTCAGCGTTAGAATTATGAAACGGCGCTGGGGAACATGCTACCCGACAAGAAGGAAAATTCTTCTGAGCACCGAGCTGGTCAAACAGCCGATTCCAGCAATAGAATCCGTAGTCGTCCACGAACTCGTCCATCTCAAACATCCCGGCCACGGAAAGGATTTCTACCAATTCCTCACAGAAGTTATGCCGGACTGGAAAGAGAGATCCGTATTACTGAAATCAAGATAGTCTTATTTTCAGGAATTAATTTTTAAGCTATAGATTTTATAAAATTTGTTGGGATTTTTTTTGGAAAAAGATTTTTAAGGATTTAGTTTGTTGGAAAGTTGATTAGTTGTCAGCAAATACTACTGCAACAGGAGCGTAGAGAACTGCCTTTCCTGCCTCATCTCTTGCGATAACTGCAAAGAAATTATTGACGGTCAGGGACATGGTTGAAGCATCAAAAGTTGCGATGTCTTTTGTCCAGTCCTGTGCTACGTTTGTTGCATTAACAGCTTTCTCAAGAGTATCAATTGCAGTTGCATCGGTATTGTAAACAACTTTGTACTCGATGTTAGCTTCTACAGTTGTGTCATCTGTAGCTTTTCCCCAGTTGATTACTTTTCCGGTAACTGTAATTGTTGATCCAGCTGTAGGAGCAGTGTTGAGGGCATCGAAATCGATAGACTTCGCTGAGTAGAGAACTTTGTTGCCAGCCTCATCCTTTGCGACAACTGCAAAGAAAACAGTTCCTGTAAAACTGTTGTGAGCGGTATCGAATGTTACGATGTTTGCTGTCCACTCTTTTACGATGTTTGCGGCTGCTTCTTCAACCTTCTCAATAGAGTCAAGTTCTTCAGCTGTATCAGCTGAAACAACCTTGTACATGAGATTAGCCTGTGCTGTTTTCTTGTCTGTTGCTGCGCCCCAGTTGAGAACAGTTTTCTCTGTTACCGTGATTGCATCTCCGGCTGTAGGAGCAACATTGTCAACAGTTACGGAGACAGGTGCGTAGAGAAGCTTGTTGTCAGCCTCATCTTTTGCAATAACTGCAAAGTACATTTCTCCTGGAAGTTCAAGTGAAGCTGTATCGAAAGTAACTGTGTTTGCAGTCCAGTCCATAACAACATTTGTGCTTGCCTGCGCCTTCTCAAGAGTGTTTATCTCATCAGCTGTTGCAGCTGAAACAACCTTGTACTGGATATTTGCCTCTTCTGTCTTAGCGTCGGTAGCAGCATTCCACTCAAGAACTGCCTCAGTTACAGTGATCACGCTAGAATCTGTCTTAGGTGCAACATTATCAACAGTTACTGAGACAGGAGCGTAGAGTACTTTGTTTCCTGCCTCATCTTTTGCGATAACGGCAAAGAAAATTTCTCCCGGAAGTTCTGTAGAAGCAACATCAAAAGTTGTTGTTCCTGCTGTCCAATCAGCTACAAGTTTTCCGTTAGTTTCAGCATTTTCAACAGTGTCCATCTCTTCAGCTGTTGCAGCGGATACCACTTTGTAAGTTATTTTGTCCTGAGCTGTCACTATGTCTGATGCTGCACCCCACTTGAGTGTAGTGCTTTCCATAACTGCAAGTGCGTCACCAGCCTGAGGTGCAACCTTGTCTATTACGACATGTGAGTAGAGAACCTTCTTTCCAGACTGATCTTTAGCGATAACAGCAAAGAAAGCATCATCTGTTTTGTCAACTGTATCGAATGTTACAGTATCCTTTGTCCAGTCAAGAAGAACAGTTCCATTTTCTTCAGCCTTTGAAACTGTCTCAAGATCAGCTGCTGCTGCTGCTGAAACAACCTTGTACTCGATGTCGGCTTCAGCTGTTTCATCATCAGTGGCTTTTCCCCAGTTGAGAACAGTATCCTGAACTACTGTGATACCAGCACCTGCTACCGGAGCTTCAGCATCAACCTTTACTTCTGCAATTGAGAATGATTTCATACCGAAAGAGCATCCGTCGCTTACGATTGCAGTGAAGTTGAATGGACCACCTGCTTTTGTCGGAGTTATAACAACTTCGTTAGCCGCACTACCTTTTGAAATTGAGATATCGTTTCCTATCACCTGGATGTCATGGCTTGTGCTGTCCTCGTCTGTTACATTGAATGTAGCAGTGAAAGGAACGCCTACAAAGTAGGGACCAGCGGGAAGCTCAACATCTGCAACGGGAGCTGTGTTTCCAAAGCATACGGAATCGTTACCAGCTTCACCCTTGTCGCCCTTGTCTCCTTTTTCACCTGGAGTTCCTGCGTCACCCTTGTCGCCCTTGTCTCCTTTTTCACCTGGAGTTCCTGCGTCACCTTTGTCGCCCTTGTCTCCTTTTTCACCTGGAGTTCCGGCGTCACCCTTGTCGCCCTTGTCTCCTTTTTCACCTGGAGTTCCGGCGTCACCTTTGTCGCCCTCACCTTTGTCGCCCTTGTCTCCTTTTTCACCTGGAGTTCCGGCGTCACCCTTGTCGCCCTTGTCTCCTTTTTTCACCTGGAGTTCCGGCGTCACCCTTGTCGCCCTTGTCTCCTTTTTCACCTGGAGTTCCGGCGTCACCCTTGTCGCCCTTGTCTCCTTTTTCACCTGGAGTTCCTGCGTCACCTTTGTCGCCCTTGTCTCCTTTTTCACCCTGAGCGCCGGCGTCGCCCTTATCGCCCTGAGGACCCTGGGCACCGGTATCACCTTTTTCTCCTTTATCACCTTTATTGCCGTCAGTACCTTCTGCTCCGTTGCAGAGATACATTGTTTTTGTTACGGCTTCGGCTTTGTCGAGTTCTCCGTTGTCATTGTCGTCGAATCCGGTTTCAACCTTGTTTCCGCCGAATTGACAATGATCTCCGGATGCTTCTGCTGTAATCCTTGTTACAGGAGTTTTTCCGTCTGACCCACCATCACAAGATGCAATAAAAAAAGTTACTGCAGCAAACGCCGCAACTGAAATGATACGTTTCATTGATATTCCCCTTTGGTTAACAAAATGCATAACCGTATAGCAAAATTAAAAATATTAGTCAAGAGTATTTTAAAGATAAAATGTATTTTTATTTTTACAAACCAGTATTGAATGTTCTATTTGGAAATTGATTGTTGGAATGAAACTCCAAAGAAAACAAATTGTTGTTAGGGTGGATTTTTAAAAAAAAGCCTCCCTTTTCGGGAGGCTCATGTATGCATTATTCCTTATGTCAGGAAAGCTTCGCGAGTGTTGTGAGCGCGTTGCTGAGACCTTCGTGGATTGCCTTCACTTCGGCTTCGTTCCAGTCGGATTTGTCCTTTCTCACGAAAGTTGTCAGATCGTCCCTGTTGTCGAAACGTGCGATAGGAATGTTCCAGGTCTTTGTGTCGTAAACGAGGTTTCCTTCCTTTTCAACTTCTACGAAACGCTCAACTTTGATGGTGTTTTCCTTGTCGGAAAGGTCCATGAGGTAGGCCATGTCGTCGCATCCGTACTCTCCGAGCATAACTTCCAGAGGAACTCCGTGGTGAAGAATGGAGCTCTGGCCGTCCGGTTTTGCTCTTTCGTAATTTTTCTTTCTTGACTCTTCAGGAGTTACCCAAACGTAGAGAATGGATGATCTGTCGAGTATTTCTGAGGAGAGTTCTTCGAAAGCGTAGTGGTATCCGTGGGGAGGTGTAAGCGGGAATGCGGATCCGTTTGCGCCGCCTCTTGCCATTTCGATGACGATTGTCTTGTTGGTCTTATCCTCCTTTGCCTGCTCGTTTCTCATGTTGAGGTCTTCTCTAGTTTCCTCTTCCATAACCGCCGCAATCTCCATGCGGATTGCGTATGGAATTTTTCCGAGCTCCTTCTCAAGACCAACCTTTGCCCTTGCGTTGTCGAGACGATCGAAAAGAAGATTCGCTGCAGATTCGACTTCGTAAACCTTTCCGTTTACCAGATCGTGGTAGTCTTCGTTGAGAAGGTGGATAAGTGTGCCCCACTCGAATTTGTCCTTGAAAGGTCTTGTGGGTCCGCTGTAGAAGACGTTGTCGAGTCCGCGTTTTACTAGCTCGTCGTCTACACGGTGCATGAAGTGCACGTATGGGTAGTCGTCAAGCTGAAGTGTCTCTCCCATGTGCATGTCGTTTTCGCACTGATCTTTTGTAAGTGAAGCCATGTACCTTCTTACCTCTGATTTCCCTGATGCGGGAAGGGCAAGAAGGAGAACGGTATCGAGTAGTTTAGTCATCATCCCCTCCTGATTCTGATAAAATTAAATAATGAACAGAAACCGTAAATCGCCATATTCTATGGATGGGGGATGCGTAAGTCAAAAAAGTGATTTCGACTGTCTGGAATTATGTTTCAAAAATAGTGATAGACGTTAAATGGAACGGTTGAGAAGCCGTGAATGGTTCCGGTATCGCTCTCTAATAGGAAGTAAGAGTTATTTCGATTAGATGCAGTTTTAAGGTGACGCTTTGAAGATTAAGTTTTCTGGAGTCCGATTACTCTTTCGTCTTAAGTTGTCTTTCAGATTTTGAAAAGATCGAGTTTGCGGATAACCTTCTTCATATCCTCCCACGTGGGACGTTTGTATGTGTCGTTCCGTAGAAGGGCGCTCGGGTGGTAGGTGACGAAAACCGGAATTCCGTTGTAATCCAGGTCCATATTTCTCGCCTTTGAAATTGATGTCTCCAATCCGAGAAGATTTTTCATGGCGACCCTTCCCAGAAGTACGATAACATCAGGTGATACCAGTTCTATCTGCCTTTTGAGGTAGCCGATGCACATCTTCGCCTCATCTGGTCTCGGATCCCTGTTGTGGGGCGGCCTGCACTTGACGATGTTGGCGATGTATACATCCTCCCTGCTCAGTTTTAAACCGTTTTCAATAATCTTCGTCAGCAGCATTCCCGCTTTTCCGACAAAGGGCCTTCCGGAAAGATCCTCGTCCGATCCCGGACCTTCGCCGATGAACATCAGTTTTGCATCCGGATTCCCCTCGCCGAAGACGAGATTGGTTCTGGTCGCGGAGAGTCTGCATCTGGTGCAGGGCGAGACAAGTTTTTCCAGATCCTCGAGAGATGAGACGGAAGCTACCGCATTCAATGGAAAATGTATAACATTCTCCTCTGGTGACGGTTCGGCAGGTTTTTTAATCCGCTCAATCGGGGATGGCGTTTTGCCACCTTTCGGAGGTGTGATTCCGACGACGGATGGCTCCGATGCCTGTTCCGGCTTCTCTTTGACGGGAACTTCCGATGTTTCTTGCTTTGATTCCAGCAGGGCGACTGCCCTGTTTAATTTCTCAACGAATGATTTGTCGATGAAAAACGGAGAAATTGATTGTTGATACTCGAGAAACGAGATGAGTTGGCTATTTCTTTTTTCCATAACGTAGAATAAACAGGTTGTCCTCTATGGCGTTTGCGGCTTCTTCGCGGACCTTTTTGTGGTCGCTTTTCTTAATAATTTCTTTCAGGTAGTCCTGAACTTTTCTGTCGGGTATCTCTGCGAGAGCGTCTATGGCGATTGTCTTCGTAAGTATCGACTTTTCCCGAATTACGAAATCGAAAAGCGGTTTTGCCGCCTTTTTATCTCCGATTTTCCCCATAGACATGGCTGCAGAGGCGCGTACCTCTTCATGTGGATCCTCATTGAGAAGAGCCGTCAGAAAATCAAGACTTTCCGGGTAGTGGTACTTGCCCAGAATCGAAATTACAAGTTTTTTCCATATAACGTTTTCTTCTTTCTCGTAAAGCTTACGGAGTGATTTTTCAGTTTCCTTGGATTTAACTTTCTCGAAATATGCAAGGAACTCCATCCTTCTTGCCGAAAAGGATTCTTTTGCGGCAGACACGAGGGCAAGTTCCAGAAGATCCTCGCCTTCGTAGTTGGACATTGTTCCGAGAAGGACGGAAAGCCATTCCATATCTTCTGTCAACAGCTCTTTTTCAAGAATGGATGGGGTTTCGGGGCCGTTTATTTCGATTACCGCCTTTGCCGCTGCAGCCTTGTTCGATAGAGGTTCCTCAACTGGGAAGCACTCGCTGGATGGCGGGGTGTAGGCAGCTGTCTTCTGGAGGTACTTTGCGAGAACCGGAAGAGCCTTCTTTGTGTCGGCTTCGATTGCAGATTCAATCGCCGCGACCTGGCTGTCCTGACTCAGGGAGTTGATGGTCGTGAGGATCTTATTTTCAAAGAAAGATTTTCCCATGATTTTTGCCGATGATTTGACTGCAAGACATCCAAGGCTTTTTGCGTCTGAAACAACCTTTGAATATGATTCCTCGTCCAGCTTCAGGGAGAGTCTGGCTGCCACACCAAGGATAGCCTTCAGGTTTCTGCTGTCGCCCTTTTCTCGGTATTTTTTGAAAAGTTCCTTGATCTTCAGGGTTGTCTCCGAAGAAATGGCGCCGGTCTTATCCTCCGATACGGCCCTGGCGAGAAGTTTGAAGATTTCTATGTCGAACGGGGTGTGGAAGTTTGGCTGGTACGGCGCGAAAAGAGAGAAATTCACCTTGTCCTTGCTTACGGGAATGGTGACTCCGTCGGGATTCAGGATCAGGTTGGATCCCTTGCGCTTGACGAAAAAGATGTACTCGTGATCGGATTTCAGGGGGGGGATCTTGAATTTCAGGCGAATTTTTTCCTCGTCCATCCCCTTGATTATCTCATCGTCGGATACCTTTCCGATTATGTTCAAAAGGGGTTTTACCCGGGCTCTTGTTTTTCCTCCCTGTCGGTACAAAGCGTGGAAGACTGCATCCGACTCTGAAAGGGCTTTAAAAAAGCTTTCTGTTTCAAGTTTTGTTTTTTTCTCCTCCATTTGGGCCGGAAGCAGAAGGGGTGCCAGCGTCAGCAACGCGGCAACCAGAAGTAACTTGTTTGCATTCATTTTGCGACCTCCTACAGACTCACCTCAAAAAATTGTAATTCATTATAGAATATTGAATAGGCATGTCAAACTTATCGGGTAAATAGAGCATGTAAAATGTGAAACAATATTGCGCCAACAGCCCACATAAATCTTGACTTTGTTATAGGGGCTGACTAAAATTCCAGCTGATTTTGTATGTTTGACTGTGAAAATGGAGTGATTCGATGGACTACGGCAAGACATTAAACCTTCCCAAAACCGATTTCCCAATGAGGGCTAATCTTCCGGTTAGGGAGTTGGAAATATTGAAGAAGTGGAATGAAATGGATCTCTATGAAAAGATCCTTGAGAACAATTCCGGAAACGAGAGTTTCGTTTTTCACGACGGACCTCCCTACGCCAACGGACACATCCATCAGGGAACAATTTTAAACAAAATCCTGAAAGACATAACCGTCAAGTACAAGAACATGTCGGGGCGCTACTCCACGTTCGTTCCCGGATGGGACTGCCACGGACTTCCCATCGAGCTCAAGGCCGATGAGAGGATGGGACACAAAAAGGATACTATGGATCCGGTGGCGTTCAGAAAGGCGTGCCGTGATTACGCCCGTGAATTCGTGGATATTCAGCGTGAGGAGTTCAAGAGACTCGGTGTTCTCGCAGACTGGGAAAATCCATACATAACGATGTCTCACGAGTACGAATCCGCCATAGCACACGAATTCGCAAATCTCATCGAATCTGGAGCTCTTACGAAGGCAAAAAAGCCAGTTTACTGGTGCCACAGCTGTGAGACGGCTCTTGCAGAGGCTGAGGTTGAGTACCATGATCACTCTTCCCCATCGATCTTTGTAAAGTTTCCCCTGAAACAGAAAATCGAGGAGCTCGGAGATGAGAAGGTAAACTTCGTAATCTGGACAACGACGCCGTGGACTCTTCCTGCAAACCTTGCCGTTTGTCTCAACAGGAATCTGGAGTACGTCGCACTCAGGCTTCGCGGTGAAATCTTCATAGTTGCAAACGAGCTGAAGGAAAATTTCCTCAAAGGAATAGGTGAGGAAAGCGCTGAAGAGGTTAAACTCTTTGCTGCCGACAGATTCGAAGGTATGACTACACAGCACCCTTTCATCGACAGGGAATCCGTAATTCTCTACGGCGATCATGTCACTACTGAAGCCGGTACCGGATGTGTTCATACAGCTCCCGGACACGGACAGGAAGACTACGATATCGGTCTCAGGAACGGTCTCGAGCCCTACGCTCCCGTAAAGGCCGACGGAACATTCACGGATGATGTGGAGCTCTGGAAAGGTGTGAAGGTTACCGAGGCCAATCCGAAGATTGTCGAGCATCTTTACAACACCGGTTTTCTTCTCAACAAGCCGGGTGAAGATATTTCCCACTCCTACCCATGCTGCTGGCGCTGTAACCAGCCTGTCATATTCAGGGCTACACCTCAGTGGTTCGTCGGAATGGACGACACAGGAGTTAGAAAGAACGCTCTTGAGAGCCTCAACGATGTGGAGTTTATTCCCGCCTGGGGCAAGAATCGTATAACTTCCATGGTGGAAAATCGTCCCAACTGGTGTATTTCCCGCCAGCGTCTGTGGGGAAGCCCGATTATCGCCTTCTCCTGTCGCGACTGTAACGAGCAGATCGTCGACGGAAAGATAGCTCACCATGTTGCAGATCTTTTCAAGGAGCACACATCGGATATCTGGTACGAAAAGGAAGCATCCTACTTTCTTCCCGAGGGATTTGTCTGTCCCAAGTGCGGATCTGTCCACATCGACAAGGAATCAGATATTCTCGACGTATGGTTCGACAGCGGCGTAAGCTGGGCTTCCGTGCTCAACGGGGAGAAGGGAAGAGAGTATCCCGCTGACCTCTACCTTGAAGGAAGCGACCAGCACAGAGGGTGGTTCCAGAGTTCACTCCTCTGCTCCACAATCACAAGGGGAAAGGCTCCCTACAAGAGGGTCCTTACTCACGGTTACGTCGTTGACGGAAAGGGCGAGAAGATCTCCAAGAGCAAGGGTAACTTTATTCCGCCGGAAAAGACCATCAAGCAGATGGGTGCCGAAATGCTCAGGCTCTGGGCAAGTGCGGAGGATTACCGTGACGATATAAGAATCTCCAACGATATCCTCGCTACATTTACGACGGCCTACAGGAAGATCAGAAATACTCTTCGCTTTATGTTCGGATTCATTAACGATTTTGATCCTTCTGTCCACACTTTCGAAGAGAGGGAACTCAAATCGATCGATCGCTGGGCGATAGCGAAGTGGACTCAGAAGCTGAACACAATCATCGGAAAGTACGAATCCTACGAGTATCACCGTATTTTCCACGAAGTTCTCGATTTCTTCACAGTCGACATGAGCAGCTTCTACCTGGATGTCATCAAGGATCGCTACGTCATGAAGGCGGACGATGAGAGAAGACGTATGAGCCAGTTCACTGTCCATGCGATTCTCAAGGACATCGTAAAGGTTCTTGCGCCTGTTCTCAGCTTTACCATGGAGGAGGCCTACTCCTACATGCCGGGTGAGAAGAAGGAGTCCGTATTCCTTGAAGAAATGCCGAAACGTCAACTTACAGAGGAAGACAACGACATTCTTGCAAAGTGGAAAGATCTGATCGCTGTTCGCGATGCCGTACAGAAGGTTCTTGAGGAGCTGAGGGCTGCCAAGGAAATTGGACATTCACTTGATTCCAGAGTTGTTCTCTACTGGGAAGGACTTGATGTTCTAAATGATGAATTTGATAATCTCGAATCCGTTTTTATCTGTTCTTCGGTTGAGAAGGCGGAAAACAGTGAAGGACTCACGAAGATCTCCGAAGATCTCGAACTCTACGCTTCCGCAGGTGTTGCTGACGGCGAGAAGTGCGCACGCTGCTGGAAAAAGAGAACCGACGTTCAGGATTGGAACGAAGAGGTTACCGGAATCTGTTCATCCTGTTACGAGGTGATTAAATGAGTCTCAATTTCGATTGGCGAAACGCCCTGTATCTCATTACTGTAACGGTGCCGGTTTTTGTCCTTGATCAGATAACCAAGGTTTGGGCAAAATCGCTCCAGGGCAAGGAGGCGGTCGAGGTTTTCAGCTCATGGTTTCACCTGACCTATGCAGAGAATAGAGGAGCGCTTTTCGGCCTTGGAAATCAGTTTTCAGAGATGATGAGGAAGCTTGTCTTCCTCGGATTCTCGACAGCCGTGACCCTCGTGATACTCTTTGCCATGATGATAAAGAGCGAGTCCAAGCTGATGACGGTTATCTACGCCCTCGTTCTCGGAGGAGCTGCGGGAAACCTTTTCGATCGCTTCGCCTACGGATACGTCATCGATTTCATCGACTGGCATATCGGTGACATCTATCACTGGCCCACATTCAACATTGCCGACGTAGCAATCGTTGTTGCCGTGGCACTCATTGCTCTCGAACTTCTCATCTTTCAGAAGAAGGGAGCTTCTAGATGAAGCCTATTCTTTTCCATATAGGTTCAATCGGTATTTCCAGCTACTACTTCATGGGAGTTGTCGGCGTAATCGTCGGATTCATACTTCTCGCTAAAGAGGCTGACAGAAAGGGGCTCGATCGAAGAATAGCAGTTAATGCAGCTACCTGGGCAGCCGTTTTCGGATATCTTGGTGCCAGAATAATGCACATCATCTTCGACGGGTTTTTTGAAATATATCTCAAGAAACCCATCGCGATGCTCTACTTCTGGAAAGGCGGACTGGCGTTTTACGGGGCGGTCATTTTCGGTCTGCCGGCAATCGTCGGTTACCTCTGGAAGAAGAAGCAGCCGCTTGTTAAGTACCTTGATCTTTTCACATACCCCATTGCTCTGGGTGTGGCTCTTGGAAGAGTCGGTTGCTATCTCAACGGATGCTGTTTCGGCGATATTACCTCAAGTCCCTGTGCCCACAGCTTCATCAAATGGGGACTTTCGGCTAAAAACCAGTTTGCGAGGGATATGATCCACAACCTCAGGGAGGTTCCATTTCCGGTCATACCCACCCAGCTGGTTTCCTTCGGCGTAAACATTCTCATTTTCCTTTTTCTCTACCTCTTCGTGAGAAAACGGTACACGAAGGATGGAGTTCCCTTCGGACTCTGGTTGATTCTCTATTCAATATTCCGGTTTACAATTGAGTTTTTTCGCGCCGATGACAGAGGTCTTTTCTTCGGGAACACCCTCTCAACGTCACAGCTCATCTCAATCGTCTCGATAGTAATCGGAATTCTTCTCATCTATCTTCCCGCTGAAAACGGCGAGGCAAAGGGAGCCTGATCGTGGCTTCAAAATCGGTTTTCAGGGATCTTGAACTCTCCGGCATAGCTTACATTTCAGGTGAAGATGAAAGAGCTTACGCATATCTTGCCGACACTTCTGGATTTGACGGAATTTCCCCCGTTATAGTGCTTCCGGGAACTGAAGAGGAGCTTGTTGAAGCCGCACGAATTCTAATGAAGAATAGAATTCCTCTTACCACCCGAGGGTCGGGAACAGGAACCGCAGGCGGAACTCTTGCCGAAAAATCTGCTCTTCTTGTAACAACCCGGCTCACCGATTTCAAAATTCATGAAGAGAAGTTCATAGCCGAAGTAGAACCCGGAGTGATGACAGGAGAGCTGAAGGATGCCGCGTCAAAGAGGGGACTTCTGTATCCTCCCGATCCTGCCAGCTACCGCTTTTCGACAATCGGTGGAAATATCGCTACCAACGCCGGAGGACCGGGGACTGTAAGATACGGCACGACGAGAGATTACGTAAAGAAACTCCGTATGGTTGACGGTAGAGGTCGTCTTCTCACCTTCGGCGAATCGGTCCACAAATTCTCATCCGGCTACTTTCTTCCCTCGCTTTTCTGCGGATCCGAGGGAACGCTCGGGATTTTGACAAGGGCGTGGGTGAGACTTGTACCAGAACCCCGATGTTTTCACTTCTACGAGGTAAAAGGCCCGAAGTTTGAGGATTTCCATGATTTCAGACTCTTGGGACCTGCAAAGATGGAGTACATGGATCCTACGGCGGGAGAACTTGTGACTGGAAAAAAGGAGAGCTACCTGCTTCTCGCCATAGAAGAGTTCACCGAAGAGGCTGTAAAAGGAATGAGGAAACGGTTCGAGAACTATTTCAGATCAGCCGGATATGAATATCGAGACGGATCGACCCGCGAGGATATCTGGGAGGTCAGAAGTAGACTCTCCCCCCTTTCCTACAGCATCGCACCAGTGAAAGTCTCCCAGGACATCGTAGTGCCGCTCGATAAAATACCGGAGTTTGTGACATGGCTCGATTCCGTCCGAAAAGAGAGTTCCGAATGTCACATTTTCTCATTCGGTCACATCGGAGACGGCAACCTCCACGTCAACATAATGGTTGAGGAAGAGGGGAGAGCTCTGGCTCTTGAAGTGCAGGAAAAAATCATGGAAAAAGTTCGCGGACTCGGTGGAATGCCCTCCGGAGAACACGGAGTCGGCACTCTGCGGAAGAGATATCTCAAAGATTTCATCGGGAAAGACGAGCTGGAAATGATGGTAGGAATTAAAAAAATATTCGATCCCGAAAACCTTCTCAATCCCGGAAAAGTCATATAGAAAACAACGGCATCCTAAATCGTGCCGATTCATCGTTATTGTGAATTCAAATGAATTTGAATCTCGTCAGAAATTCAGCAATCTTCGAGCAGAGATTGACCAGTTTTTAATCGGACAGAATTGAATACGGAAAAATGATTTTTTATTTACGATCCCACGCCATCGATGTTTCGGGAAAAATCTCTCTGGACTCCTCGAGCATCTCTCTTCTCTCCTGTTCTCCGTATTTTTCAGAAATGTGGCAAAGAATGAGACGACCGATTCCGGCCTCCTTTGCAAGCCGCGCACTCTGGCGGCTGGTAGTATGGTAGTTTTTTCTGGCGGCCTCAAGATCGCTGTTTCTGTACATGGCTTCACAGATAACGGTATCTACTCCTGAAAGACGCTTGATCAGTTTTTTGAAAGAGTCTTTGTTGAGTATGAAGTCGGTCAGATATGCTATGGAATCTCCAGGGGATTCAACCGTCAGAGACTTTCTTAACTCTCTAATATCATAGTTTTTGTTGTCGATATTGACATTCTTTTCTTCATAGGATGTATCCTTCACGGCTTTAATCCATGGTCCCGGTTGAAGCCCCAGTTTTTTCAAACGGGAAACATCAATATTGTGCTTGGGTTTTTCACGGACAATATAGCCTACCGATGGGGTCCTGTGATCGAGAAGAATAGCCTCAACTGAATAATCGGGATGTGTAATGATTGTTCCATCGTGTTCTTTTGCCCCTTCATCATGACATTCGGAGAAGGCTTCGGATGCTTCAAATCTTTTTGTTTCGACTTTCTTTTCGTCGATATCGTGAACCATCCATTTTCCTGAGATTTCATCTGCAAGATTCCACATGAATCCCCGAAAACGGTGCTGCATTATTCTTACGGTTTCCGTAGGGCCCCAAATGTGGTTTTCCTTTGACTCACGGTTGAAAGTGACCCGAAAAAATGTATCGAAACCGCAGATGTGATCCATATGGAGGTGTGAAAACAGAATGTGGTCAATGGATTTAATCTCGGAAACGGAAAGAGAAGAGAGACATCCTTCACCGCAGTCGAAGAGCAGTTTTGTAAGTGACTGACCGGAGTCAACGCTGACAAGAAGAGCGTTGTCCCTGCCGGGATCTCCAAGAATTTTGAAACGAATACTCATGTCGCACCCTCTTTTTACAGGATAAAAACAAAATTATGAAAACGAACAGACAATTGAAAACTGTTCTGTTAAGGTCATATGATTTTAACTTGAAGATGATATTCGTCAAATTGTTCCCACACATTGAAAAATTTTTCATGAGAAAGGCGAATCGTTTTTTGAAATGGAGTAAAATATTTCCTTAAAATGAAAAGTAGAACAAAGTTGGAAAATATCCGTCAACCATTGCATAAATCACAGAGAGGATTGAGAACGGTTAACCGTTTTTTGAAAATCTGGTCAAGATTTCCATAGAAATATCCTAATGTTCCATTTCGATTGACGAATCAGTTTAGTGTTCTCGGCAAAAAAAGCCGTTGTTTCAGAAAAAGCAGGGTAGTAGAATGAAACTATGGGCTCGCAGTTTCCGTCAGAGTGAATGTGCCCGTTTGATGATTGTTGTTTCTAATTCGGCAAGAGAAGGTGTCGTCCGAACACGAGATGGGGGAGCGGAGATGGATCGATTTAAGTTAAAGACAGTTTCGCTTTTCGGCGTACTGCTACTTTCATTCATGATGTTCGGCACTATCGAGGGGAAAATGAAAATTGCCGATGCGTCTCGAAATCATGATCCCTCAGCTATCTTTTTTAATGATCATCAATTGTCTAACTGTTCTCTTCGTATTATTTTCGCCCCCGACGGTGTTACCAGATTGAGTTGCGGATCGGAGACATCATTTCCTGTTGAACTGGAAAATGCTCCATTAGAAACTTTTGAAGTAGAAAATCACGGGATGAAAAGGGAGGCGTCCTTCACCATCTTTTTCGCGGGGGCAGGCAGGGGTGATGAAAAGCCGGGGAATGTCTTGGCTTCATCGCTATCGACTCCTGAGTTTACCGGAAGAATGGAAATCAGGAGAAAAACAATTATCGAATGGTACAAGGTTGATGATGGAGTTCTAGAGCACGGATTCGATCTGCTTAGAAAACCGGGAGGTTCGGGTGAAGTTGTCTTGTGGTTGAAAGTGAAAGGAGAGATGTACAAAAGAGATGGAGGGGTAATTCTCTTTTCACGGACAGGCCTGATCGGGCACTATTCCGATCCTGTGATTATCGACTCTACCGGGAGCTCCGTAAGCGGTACTCTGCAAATCGAAGGTGATTTCCTGAAAATCGTATTTGATGACTCTTCGCTCATCTATCCGGTTGTTGTGGATCCGATCATTTCGGGATTTTATCCTGATACCATTGTTGAAGGCGGACAGGATGATGAGGAGATGGGCGCGGCTCTGAAATGGGCCGGTGATGTGAACGGGGACGGTTTTTCCGACCTTCTGGTGAGAGCCAAAGAGGATGTTTTCGGCCGCCTCATATACGTTTTCCACGGTTCTCCCGGAGGAATTATGTCGAAGCCGGCAGCTGTTCTTGAGCCAGAAAACGACTTCGAGGGATTTGCCGGTGATTTTGCTGGAGTGGGTGATCTCAACGATGACGGCTACGATGACGTTGCCGTTACCGCGAAATATGCGGGTGTTGTCTACATCTATCGCGGATCGAATGACGGTCTTAAGGAATCTCCCGAGAGGGAACTTTCGGCACCGGATTCCAAGAACACCAACTTCGGAGTGTCCGTCTCCGGTGCGGGAGATGTTAATGGTGACGGACACGATGATCTTCTTGTCGGTGCTCCATTCAAGGGAAAGTACGGGCTCTACATTTTTTACGGAAACGATAATCTGGTGAAATCTGATCGCTGGAGCGGTGTCAAAAACCGGGAGAGCTGGTACTCTTTCGGGACGGAAGTTTCCTCTGCAGGCGATCTCAACGGCGACGGTTTTGACGATGTTATTTCAGGTGCCTACCTCTATTCGAATGGAGAAAACAGCGAGGGAGCGGTTTTTGTTTTTTCGGGATCATCATCAGGATTGCTCACGGAGCCGGTGGCTGTTATCGAGTCTAACTTTGCGGAAGAGAGATTTGGCTTTTCAATTTCAGGTTCAGGAGATTTGAACGGTGACGGGTACAGCGATATCGCTGTAGGTTCGCTACCGTCATCAAATCCCAGACTTTTCATCGGATATGGAGATCGTTCCGGAGGGCCTAAAGAGGTCGTGCCTTACGAAATTTCTTCCGTGTCAGGTGACGGATCAGGCATATTCGTCAATTTCGTCGGAGATGTTAACGGGGACGGATTGGATGAGGTGCTTCTGGGCGTTTCCGGTTACCATGGCGGAACTGGAAGTGTTCCCGCCGTTTTTGTTTACAACGGATCCCCGGAAGGGATTCATTCCGTTCCACAGACAGTTCTCTACAGGCAGGGTTTTCCCTGGGGCGGTTCCATGGCTTTTTCCGGGGCGAATGATGTCAACGGTGACGGTTTCGCGGATATAGCCTTGGGAATAGCCCGATATAATCATGGGCAAGATCGAGAGGGAGCCGTATTTCTCTTTCACGGAGGCTCAAACGTTGTTCTCCGGCAGGCTCTTGTGAAGATCGACAAACTTCCCGAAGGGGACGTCGAGTGTAAATCAGGTGGAGCTGTCGTAGAATCCGGAAACGATCTTAATGGAAACGGCGAACTTGACCCTGGAGAGGCTACTTCACGGGTCAAAGTGTGTAATGGCTCGGATAGTTATCAGGCCATGGTTTCCCTTGACGAAATCTCTCCCGGAGCCCTGTGTGAGGAGGGGGGAGTAATGATCTCCTCGGGAGTGGACAGCGACGGGAACGGGGTTCTCGATTCCGATGAGAAGGCTGTTGAACGCTATGTCTGTAACGGAGCCAAACCTGAATGTTGCAACACTTCACTTGTGATACTATCTGAAGAACCTGCCGGGCAGGAGTGTCCCGCCGGAGGACGGAAAATATTGGCGGGAACCGATCTGAACGGTAACGGACTGCTTGATGAAAACGAAATTCTTTCCGAAGGTTCCGTCTGCAATGGAGAAGACGGTAGGGATGGTTATAACTCCCTTGTTTCGATTACCGATGAGGAGCCGGGTGTTCACTGTGCCAGCGGCGGAGTGCGTATTGACGTCGGTGTGGATATCAACGGCAACGGAGTGATAGACCGGAACGGTGAGGTTTCCGGCGAGGCTGATATGGAACTTGTGGCATCAACCTACATATGCAACGGGATCGACGGAAAGGATGGTTATATCACACTTGTCACCGTCTCCGGTGAACCGGAGGGTGAAACCTGTCCTGAAGGAGGTGTCAGAATCGATGTCGGAATCGATACGGACAGGGATATGAACCTGGACTCGGATGAAGTGACTTCAAGCGGATTTGTCTGTCACGGAGTTGATGGACTCTCCAGCCTTATTGAGGTGCATGACGAACCACCGGGAATCAACTGCACAGACGGTGGAAAGCGTTTTATCACCGGGGTGGACGCCAACCGTAACGGCTTGCTGGAGATCGGAGAGATTACCGGGACAGACTATATCTGCAACGGAAAGGACGGGGATGAGGGTAAAAACGCCCTCGTCTCCGTCAGTGAAGAACCCCCGGGAGAAAATTGCCCCGGCGGCGGAAGGAAGATCGAAGTCGGGCAGGATGCAAATGATAACGGTGAGCTTGACCGCTTTGAAATTGTGGATAGTTTTTACATCTGCAATGGCACTGACGGCCTTAACGTCGTTGTTCGGGTGAAAGATCTGTTCCCGGGGGGAGAGTGCTCCTTCGGAGGAAAGAAGATAGCATTCGGACTCGACCTTAACAGGAACGGTGAGCTGGACGCCGATGAAGTCGAGGATGAGATCCTGTTCTGCTACGACGACGGATCGTTTGTGAGCGCCAACGATCCCTCCTCGGAGGGAGATGAGAGTTTTAACGATTCTGACAGTTTAGATGATGAATCTGCACCGGGGGCTGAGCGGCACGGAGTGCTTGGATGTTCAATATCGGTTCTGTAAATGGTGTCGCAGCCTCCGTTCTTTCAATTCCATAATGTAAAAAAATAATTTGTAAATAAGAAGAAGGCAGGGTAAATTGAAGCCGAATAAATGTTCGGTGTGGTCGGTTGGGTTCCGGATTGTTCAACCTCTATGGACGGGTGAACAATTCAACTGTTTGGATAATCAACCCGGGACAGTTCATGGCCGCAAAAACACCGACCGAAACTAACGGAGGATGATTTATGATTAAGGGGATAAGAACCGTTATCTATGGGGTTTCCGATATTGAAAAAGGCAAAGCGTGGTATTCCGAAATACTAGGAAAAGAACCCTATTTTGATATGCCGTTTTATGTGGGGTTCAATGTCGGCGGCTACGAGCTGGGGCTGAATCCGAATGCCCGGGTTGTCCAGGATGGCAACGAGGGAGTTGTTGCCTATTGGGGGGGCGACGATATCGAAATAGAGTATGAGAGGCTTCTCAGATTGGGCGTAAAAGAACATGGGGAAGTAACTGATGTCGGAGAAGATATCAAGGTAGCCACGCTGAAAGATCCCTTCGGAAATCTGTTCGGTCTTATTTACAATCCCAATTTCATGGTGGAAGGAAGTGAATAGTCTTCGCAAGAAATTCCAGATTATTCCGGGAGTGGGAAAAAGTCTTTCAAAGGATTTTGTTGATCTCGGGTTCCGCGACGTCTCTGAACTCTGCGGGGAGAATCCACAGGTAATGTATGAAAATCTCTGTAAGATCCGCGGAGAACATATCGATAGATGCGTTCTCTATGTTTTCCGCTGTGCTGTCTATTTTGCAGAAAACGAGGAACATGATCCCGAACTACTAAAATGGTGGAACTGGAAGGATTATCGAGATGTGTAATAACTCACCGCTTGGAAAACAGTTCCTGAGTCCCTCCCCTGATTGTCAGGGGCGGCGGAGGAGGGGGTAATTCCCGATACAGATCCGCACGGGCCTTGAAAATGGCAGGTATTCAGAGACCTGCAAAAACTTTTTTCAACCGAAATCAGGGTCTGAATCCATAATAAAACAAATATCCCGACCAATCCAGCCGTTAAAATCCCTCGAAAACAATTATCCTGTCGGTTCCAGCCGCTGAATTCAGGAAATTAAAAATATCCAGGTCAAAACAACGGCTGATGGAAGCGGATTACTTTTTTTGAGATCGATTTGCCTCTTATTTTCATCAAGATACAAATAATTTGGCCATTCCTGGGGCTGAATCGGCCGGAATATTTTTTTTGAGGTGGGATTGGAAACGGAATCGGGATTTTTACATTTATAAAACCGAGTAGAAAAACGTAAACTCCGTAGAGACGTTGCATGCAACGTGTGTAAGGAAAATATTGAGGCACTATCATCTCCCGAAATGGGGAGAATAGAAGTACTGAAAGTGAAAGATTTCTTAAAAAGAAAAGGATAAAGAAATAGAGGCCTTCGTTTTTATAGCGAAGGCCTCTATGAACTTAGAATTATATGAGTTTACTTTGCAATGCAGGATGAGATATCGTAGGTCCTGAATCCACCGTACATCTGGGCAACGTGTGCGTAGTTACCGGATATGTCGATGGCTATGGCCGATGAAATGAAAGCATTCTGGAGTGTGGTAACTCCTTTTATGTATGGCCTTTCAGGGTTGCTGATATTGACGACAACGATGGAGGATTGTCCGAAAGCGAGAAAAACGTTGTCGCCCGACAGCTTGATATCCGTTGCGTATCCAGCAGCGGATATCTGAACGCTCTTGATCATCTCAAATGTACCGGAATCGTTGAAAATCTGAAGATCTTTTGCTCCGGCGGCAAGGAGAAGTGATTCTTTTTTGGCAGCCGCGTTGCAGAGGATGTTTTCGTGTTTTTTCAACAGTGCCGGTGATGCCGGGTCGCTCAAGTCGACTACGTTTATGCCGACGGGAACAGTGCGGTCACAAAAATATGCCTTTCCCTCTGAAATATTGAGGTTCACTGAATCGATCGGATCGGTATATTCTCCAATAAGTGTAATATTTGCCGGATCTTCGATATTCCGAATGACAACCGGTTTATCGACGTCATTTGTGTAGAGAGTTGTTCCGTCAATTTGGAAATAGTTTGTTCCGGAAGGTTGAGGAAGGTTTATTCCATCTATTTCGACTGGTTTATACAAGTTTGTAATGTCGAAAACTCTTATATTCTTCTGGTCATCAAGAATGTAGAGCCTGTTTCCTGAAACCTGGATATCATTCGATGAACCCACTCCTTCGAATTTCCCAATGACAACCGACCCTTCGGCACCAGCAGGATCTACAGTGAGCAGTCCTCGATTCGGGGATGCGGCAATTGCATACCCATTGGAGGGAGTTGCGCTGAAAATAATTTCTGGAATGGATCCGTTAATTTTTGGGTTGGACGGATCGCTGACGTCTACAAGTGAGGTGCCCTGTCCGGTTGTTACGAAAAGTTTTTCTCCGATGCTGTTGATCTTACGGATATCGGAGAATTCCAGAGATCCCTTCTCCACAGGTGTTGAAGGATCGGCCATGTCGAAAATCTTGAGCCCCGTACTTTCAATTGCCGCGTAAAGAGCGGTGCCGCTTGCAGAAATGTCGACAGCTATTCCGCCTGGTGTGAAATCGCTTTTTATTACAAAGGCTTCCGGATCGGTAATGTCGATGACTCTAATTTTTCCTTCTCCATAGGCAATGTAGAGAAGGTTGTTTGAAATTTCGATATCTCTTACCCCGCCTTCGGGTATTCCCATTATTTTATGAAATTTCGGAGTGGTCGGATCGATAATGTTTATCGTTAAAATCTTGTCATTTTTGGCCAAAAATAGAAGATCACCGAGCCGTTCCAATCCTACTGTTCCACTGGCAATAACCAGACTTCCTGCAGGTTTGGGAGTTTCAGGATTTGTGATGTCGAAGACTTCAATTTTACTCGATGCATCGCCTGTCAGGAAGGCATAATTTCCCTTGACGACGATCATTTCAACCGAGCCTGATGTGGGAAATCCACCCATGAAGCTCGGGGCCGCAGGATTTGATATGTCGTAAATCTGTATTCCACCTTCTGCGCTTGCAACGTATGCTACACTATCTTTAACCACAACATCCCATGGTCTTCCGCCCATTCCGCTCAAGAGTTCCGGAGTGCAGCTGTCGACTACCTCACAGTTGTCGCCCGATCTTCCGGGAAGACACTCGCATGTTCCGGAGTAGCAGCTTCTGTTTTCACCGCATGCCAGATCATCGGTTTCCCTGCTGCACTGTTCGGATCCTTCTTTGTCTATCCATATATTCTGTACACACTCTTTCCAGGCCAGTTTCTTCGATCCCTGGAGCGAGCAGGTTGCATCGTATGTGCATTCGCCCGATGTTTCATCCTTCTTTTCTCCGATAACGGCGCAGTATGCGGGATCGTTCGAACAGCTTTCGGATGTACAGATCTTTCCGGTTCCGCAACTTGTTCCCTCAGTTTCTCTGGAGCATGCTGTATTCGTCCATTTTGCTTCCCAGCGGTTGGCTACGCACTCTTCCCATGCATCCAGTTTTGTTCCGCTGTTGGTACATGCATCGCTGAATTTACAGGCTCCTGAGGTTTCATTTCTTTTTTCACCGACGGTGGCGCAGTAGTCGGGTCCTTCTTCACATACGGAGCTTTTGCAGATCATGTTGGAACCGCATGCCAGCCGTTCAGTGACGCGCTCGCATGTTTCCGATCCCGTTCGCGCAACCCAAGTTCCGATAATACATTCGGTCCAGCTGGTTTTTGCGATTCCCGATTGGTCGCACTGGTCGACGTAGGTACATTCACCTGTTTTCTCATCCTTCTTTTCACCGTTTCTGCAGATGTCGGTGCCGGAACACTCCTGACCCAAAACCCACTTGTTGCCGGTACAGGTTTCCATGAGGAATCCTTCGTTGTTCAGTCCGCACGGGGTGGTGCTTTCTCTGTTTGCGCCTTCTGTGTGACAGTAGTCGGGGCCTTCGACGCACACGGCGTTTTTGCACAGCATATTTTCGCCGCAGGACGCTCCTTCAGTTACTCGATCACAAGTTTCCGATTCGGTTTTATCTTCCCATTTGCCGTTTACACATTCGGTCCAGCTGCTTATTGCGGCTCCGGAAAGGACGCAATCGTCGGCGTATGTGCATTCTCCCGTTTTTTCATTTTTTTTCTCGCCGTTTTTGCAGATGTCGGTACCTGAACACTCCTGACCCAAAACCCACTTGTTGTTCATGCAGGTTTCCATGAGGAATCCTTCGTTGTTCAGTCCGCACGGGGTGGTGCTTTCTCTGGTGTCTCCTTCTTTGCATACCGCCGGGACATCATTGTCCGCATCGTTTTCTGATTCATCTTCCTTTTCTTCCGTGGTCGTATCGGAATCGTTATCCGTTACGGATTCGATATCCTTGTCGCTACCGGTTTTGTTTGAAGAACTCTCTCCGCTGTCCGAGCATGCACCCGTAAAAAATAGAAGAAGCGCTAAAAGAGACGCGATTTTGATTTTCACATTCACCCCCGTGTTTAATAAATAGTGCAAAAAATTAATTGCAAAAATAAAAAGGACATTGAATTGATGCCCCAATCCCCAGCGGCGAAGTGTACATGGCGGGATCTTCCTGTCAATTCTCTTTATTCAGTAAAATTAAAGATGTTTTAATTTCTAACGATAATCAACTCTTATCATATTCTGCATTTTGGGTTTCTTTTACCATTTTTGACTGTTTTTTCTGTTTTTATTGTGGAAATTGAAAGTTATGACCTGTCTGCACAGAACTCTATGTGATAAAATATCCCCGGTTTTGCAAATACCCGGGAGGTGAAAATGTCCATAAGAAAAAGGCTTATCCTGCTTCTTGCAGTTTCATTCGCAATAATTTTTACAGTTGTCTTTATTTTTCAGGGAGTTATCGCCGATAAATTCGCTGAAGTGAAGGAGCAGGAGATCAAGACGATCTTTTCGCAGAACATCGCCTACATAGATCGTTATACAAGACTCATGGAGACCGGTGCCAGTATGTTCGCCTCAGCCGGAGTTTCCCTCTACCACATGAAAAAGGAACATCCGGAGAAAAATTACGACAAGCACTTTGAAACCTACCTCATGGGAGCCCTGGACAAGCTGACTGAGGCTTTCGGTGGAGGAATCTGGTACGAACTCAACACCTTCGACGAAAACAGGAGCCACTACGCTCCCTACACTTATCGGAAGGGAGGTGTGCCGGTTTTTACGTGGAACTACAGCACAGGTGAGAATCGCTACCACGAGAAGGCATGGTATCAGACGGCAATTCCCATGGGATGGGATAAAAACAGGAAGAGGGAGAAAACATACTACTGGACCGAACCCTATCTCGGCAGCGGAGATCTTGCCGGAGTTGTGATAAGGACTGTCAATACGGTGATGTACAATGCAGCGGGGAGAATAATCGGGCTTGCCGAAATCGACTGGGCTCTGAAGGATATCGTCGATCTTCTCAACTCAATAAAGATTACTGAAAACAGCCAGTCGTTTCTCATCGACGACAACTACAAGAAGATCATTTTCTACACACTTGATGATAAGGTGACGATGAAGAAGAGGGATCAGATAGGCTGGCTGTCGGCTCTTGGAAAATCGGAAATCGGAAAAATCGGCAAGGTGCCGTCGGTTATGATTGACGGAAGAGAGTACACGGTTTTTCATTCCCTTTCCGATGCCGGGCTGGAGTACGGAATAATGATTCCCGAGGATGAGCTTATGCCTTTCGTGAGGAGAATGAATATGATCGGTCGGGTTCTCATCATCGCTCTCTTTGCAGGGGCCCTCTTCGTAATGATGTTTTTCATAACCAGAATCACATCCTCGATTCTCAGGATTGTCGATATCATGAGGGACATTGCAGAAGGTGAAGGGGATCTTACCGTTAGGATAGAGCAGGAATCACAGGATGAGATTGGTCAACTGTCAGGATATTTTAATGATTTCGTTGCAAAGATAGAGAACCTCGTAAAAACGATAAAGAGTGCGGGAATGTCCGTGCTCAACTCTTCCCAGGAGGTTTCCAACGGCAACACACAGCTTTCAAGTGCCACCCAGGAGATGGCCAGTTCGCTGGAGCAGACCGCCGCTTCGGTGGAGGAGATCACATCCTCAATCGAGGAGACTGCATCAAAATCCAGCAGCGCTTCAAGGGATGTGGTTACAACCGCTTCGGAGGCGGAGATAGGGGCCGGCAAACTCAAGCAGATGAATGAGGGGATGAAGGAGGTGAAATCGTCGGGACACAAAATTCAGGAGATCGTTGCCGTTGTGAACAACATCGCCTTCCAGACCAATCTTCTCGCCCTGAACGCCGCAGTGGAGGCTTCACGTGCAGGAGAGGAAGGCAAGGGATTCGCTGTTGTCGCGGCCGAGGTGAGAACCCTTGCAGCCAGAAGTGCCGAGGCATCCTCCCAGATAGCAGAGCTTATTGATGAAAATGAATCACACATTGAAAAAGCCAGCTCTATGTCCGATGAAACTGTCGAGGTGCTTCTTCGCGTTGTGGAGAGAATCCGCGGACTAACCGGTGTAATCCAGGAGGTCGGACAGATGGCCAAGCAGCAGGCCGAAGGTATAAACCAGATAAACACCGCGGTAACCCAGATGGATGAAGTAACCCAGAGAAACGCCGCTCTTGTGGAAGAGCTCGCAAGCTCGGCAGAGGATCTTCACACGGTTTCCAGAGCTCTATCAAAAGATATATCCCAGTTCCGTGTCGGAATGGACGATATGCGTTAGTTTCTGAGATGACTGAAGGATGGAAACCAGGTCCGAATAAGGAAATCGAGCGGCGGTCGAGCTGAAAACTGTGGACTACGTATCAAAAAATCTTTATCGTCAAACATCTCTAAAAATAGCTTTTCAACCGGTGAACAACAGTTTTTGACTTTTAAAAATAACAATTCTATAATTGAAAAGAAGGCTATTCTTTTTAAATCTATTTCGGAGGTTTTTGTGGAAAGAGTTTTTGTATCAATTCTTTTGTTGTTTCTTATGGTTGCCTGTGGGGAGGCTGTCATGGAAAAGTTTGAGATTGTAAATTCCGATGAGTGCAGGGCAACCGGTTTGTGTACCTTGGAGGCGAGAGTTTCCCTCGACGGTGAGACAATCAATCCGGCGGAACATGCCGACGATACCAAAGTGACGATCCAGTGGGATGACGAATCCAAGTTTTCCGGGACCGTTGCCGAGTGTGTCGACGAGGGAATGTGTAGAATCGAGAATAGATCCCTCTATCTTGATCACCACTATGAAAAAGCTGGAAAATATTCAGTTTCTCTAACTATTTCCAGCGACAACATTAAAAAAGATATCACTTCGGAAAAATATCTCTTCGTTGAGGGAGATGAGCAGAAGGATGAAACAGTTTTTACAACATTCAACACGGGGCTCGTGAAAAACGTGATCGACTACTACGAGCAGCGTAAACCGCTCATTGTCGATGCGCTTCATAAACTCGATTCCGACGTCGTGTGTCTTAACGAAGTGTGGAAACCGGAGGATGTTGAATTCATTACCTCTTCACTTGCGCATCGCTACCCTCACTCCTACGCAAAGACCGATGACAAGAATCTTCTCAAGTACTACAAGGGACGTAACGGACTTCTCATTCTCTCCCGTTTCCCTATTGTCGAAACAGACTACCTTCCTTTTAAATCCTTCTTTTTCCAGAAGGCGGCAATCTATGCAAAGGTAAGAACGGAAAAGATGGGAGATCTGGGAGTTGTCTGTACTCATCTCTCAACCGAGATTCCGTTCCCTCCATACCTCGGAAAGTTCAAGAGCTGGGAAGATGAGCAGAATCACCAGGCGATGGAACTGGCAACGTGGAAAAACGCCGATGTTCTCATGGGCGACATGAACAGCGGGGTTGAAAAACCGGGACTCGTAGAGTTCACACCCGAAGCCTACAACATCCTTACAGAAGCAGGATTCTACTCACCTTTCATGGAAGGTGAGAGCGCTCAGTGCACATGGTGCGGAGATAACCCCATCGGCGGAGGCGGCGAATCCAACCTTGCCGGAGGCGGATACTCCGACGACATGATTCTCGACCATATCATGTTCAGGGATGCCGAGAAATACAGTTTTACATCCGAAAGAGCCCTCTACGACGACTACATCGTCACCGATAAAAAGGGTGATCACAAAACCAAGCTCTCAGATCACGCCGGTGTGACTGTACGAGTATTCGTTGATTAAAATTTTAATAGCTTGATTTCCACCTCTATTTATCTTTCAACTGTTTTCTTTTAAATACTTAATCCCAGACTTCACCGGTCTTGATTATTCAATAATTATTCTTATTATTCCAACGCCGGGACTCCTGAAAATGGGTCCCGGCGTGAATAAACGGAGGGGACTACGAAGATTAAAATTGTTTCTATTTTTGTTCTTGTTTTATCTATCGTCAGCTGCGGAGGAGATGAAAGCTCAGGATATTCTTTGAGTGATAACGATAAAAATCCTGAAGTTGATACGGGTTCTGGCGATGGTAATGGCGATGTCGAGTGTTTTAAATTTGAGGATCCGAATCTTGAAAAATGTTTTGTCTCCGTAATAAGTGACACCTGTGTCCGTAAAAAACATGTATCTTTTTTTCATGTTCTTGCCTGTGGAAGAGATGTGAAGTCTCTCAAAGGAATAGAAAACATGGCTGAATTGGAAGATTTAAGTTTGAGAGGAAGCTCTATAGAAGACCTGACTCCGTTGTCAAAGCTTGAAAATCTGACAGAGGTTGAGCTGGATGGAAATAACGTAAAAAGTATAGCTCCTTTACAGAACTTAAAGAGGCTGAGAGACTTGAGCGTATCCTACAATAAGGAGTTGTCTTTTGCAGATATCGAGGGAGGTTTTGAATCACTGGTCTGGTTGACCCATGACCATAGCGGCACGGTCAGTATTAAGGGGCTTGAAAAGCTTAGAAATAATAAAAAACTGAAAAATATTAGCCTTATAAATAATAAAATCGAAGATGCCTCACCACTGAAGGATTTTGTTTATCTTGAAAATTTGTATATTCAAAAGAACAGGATTCGTTCCGCAGAACCTTTCAGGAATCTTGTAAGTTTGGAATACATCAGTGTGGGTGAAAACTGTATTTTAGATTTAAAACCTTTTGAAGATCTTTTGAATAGGGCACCAAATCTGGACGATGTCTATGGCGATGTAAATCACCAGCAAATGGGTGACTGGTGCTACTGATTTTAATTTTCCAGTGACCTTTCCTTAAAAACCAATCAAAAATATTCCGGAGGATAAATTGAAAGGAAGAAAGCTGTTTATGCTTTTAGGTTTTATTACCATTATTCTTGTTGTCGTTTTTTATATTTACAAGAATATTTACACTTTTTCGGCAAAAATTTAAGAACACGCTCTTGGAAATGAAAAAACGCCCGATGAATAATCCCCATCTTGAAAGTAAGATAAACAAGATTCTCAACTCTCTGGAGTAAAATAGGAAGATTGCTGCAATTACCGAATATCAGTTTTTGATAAATATTTAATTATTTTTATCATTTCACATAGAGGCCCCCTTCTTGGGGGCCGAAATCTGAAAAATGGGAGGCAAAATGAAATTAATTTTATTATTTGTTGCAGTTTTTTTGTTTTTCTGCTGCAGCGGAGAAAGTGAAGAAAATAGTAATATTATTAAAAATGATAGTGATTCATCTAATTTGGTAGTTGATGTTGATGATACAAATACTGATGTTGATGAACAGAATGGTTCTAACGATACGGATGTCAACGATTCTGATGCCGTGGATCCGGGAGAGGAGTGTCTGGAATTTGAAGACCCGAATCTAGAGAAATGTTTAGCTGAACATTTTAGTGATAAATGTGTAAGAAGGAAAGATCGAAATGCCTATGGCAGTGTTGTGTGCATAGGCCGTGGGATAAAATCAATAAAAGGGATTGAACAACTACCCAGCATAAGCAATTTAGATCTTGGAGCAAATGAAATAGAGGATATCACCCCGCTTTCAAAGCTTCCTGAACTTTACAAACTGACTCTCATATTGAATAACGTTAAAAGTATTGCACCTTTGAAAGATTTACCGAGGCTTTACAAGCTGTATATCTCAAATAACAAATCTTTATCTTTTAAGGATTTAGAAAAAGGTTTTGAGTATTTGAGTTCATTTTACGCAAAAAATAGTGAAATAAAAAGCATAGAAGGACTTGAACATTTGGCAGGGAATGAAAATTTGAAAAACATAAGCCTGAGTGGTAATAAAATCGAAGATGCCGGCCCGTTGAAGGATTTTGTTCATCTTGAAGAATTGTATATTATGAATAACAGAATACGTTCTGCTGAACCATTCCGAAAACTGACAAATTTAAAGGACTTGGATGTGGGTGAAAACTGTATAAGCGACCTATCAGTATTTGAAATGCTTCTTAAAGAAAATCCAAATATGTCTATAGGTGGTGATGTTGATCACAGGCAGAACGGTGACTGGTGCGATTAATCTTTAGAATTGTTCAATAATTAATCATTAACGTTTTTCATGACTTTTCATAAAACCATAATCAGGATATTTCGGAGGAAAAATTGAATAAAAAGAAACTGTTTATGCTTACGGGCCTGATTGTTGTCGTGCTGGTTATATGGTTTCTTATCAGCAGATATCACAATGGATTTTCCGCCACGTTCAACTTGAAGCCAGGTTATAATTACATTTACAGCCTGGATTATTCAAGCGGGACAGAGGCAAACTTTTCAGCCGTAGATGCAAACGGTGAAACCATGTCTTCCCACTTTACATGTGAACTTGATGTTATTCTTCATATTCATTCAAAAGATGAAAAGGACTACAGTGCCGACCTTTCTTTTGATAATATTTCACACTGCACCCTCAATTTTCCTTCGCAGGGAATTGATGCAAAAAGCGATGTCATGCGACAGATTCTCATTGGTCGCAGGGCGTTTGTAAATTTTGACAGGAAAGGCCGAATAGGACGAATTGCTTTTGCAAAGAATGAGGATATTACCTTCAAGAGTGTTGCCAAACTTCTTATAGGAGAGTTACAGGTCAATCTGGGAAGTGCCAAAAACAGTTGGGAGCTTGAGGAAACCGATCAATACGGTGTTTACTACTCAAAATATACTGTCAACAAGCTTGAAAGTAACGGGATGGAGATAGAAAAGAAAAAGCTTAACTACAAAAAGCTTCTTCCCTTCAGCGGTAATTTAAAAAATGCGAGTCAGGAGAACAATTCTGTAATTAATATTGTTCTCAGCAGGGAAGGTTATATTGATTCCATAAAAGGCAGAGTAAGTGTGAATGTTGCCGGTGAAAATGAGAAAGGCAAATTTGAAATGAACAATGAATTCACTCTTGTTTTAAAGGAAATTAAAAAATATACAGGCAAAATGGAGCCAAGAGGCGGGAAGTATACAACAGAAAGTAAACTCGGCGTAATCGATATCAACGATAAAATGACGGAATCATTAAATCGTAGCCAGGCCAAGGAGATGACTGCGACAGAATTCCGCAATACAATAAGGAAGTATGCCAGTTACGACCGCATTTATGATAATGGGCTCTTCTGGTGGCGAGCCAGTGGTTTTCTCAAATTGAATCCCTCTTTTTCAAGTGAGCTTGTAAAACTTTTCAGGGAGGAGGGAATGAGCAGCAATGCCCGGCTGGCACTCATGGGAATTCTCGGATCAGTGGGCCACAGGGAGGCCCAGGAGGCAATTCGATCGATTGTTTCAAGCGATGAAGCCAAAGCCGACAGGCTCTACCCGATATTCCTGCAGAACATCTCCCTGGTCAAAGATCCTGATAAGGATACTGTAAAGTTTATGGAAAGTCTTTACAGCCAGGCCAGAACAACCGGCAAACTGCGTTCGTCGACAGCCTTGACAGTAGGAGCTGTTTCCGACAATTTAAAAAAATCGGGAAATATGGATGAAGCAAAAAGATTGAACGATATTCTTGTAAGCGATCTGAAGAATGCAAAGGACGACAAGGAAATGGAGTATATGCTGGATAGCCTTTCCAACAGTGGATTTGCAGAAAATATTGAAGTTGTGAAAGAGTACGAATCCAATAAAAATCCCAGAATACGCGCATCAGTTGTAAATGCCGTAAGAAAAACCCAAACCGAAGAAAGTGAAAAGATACTTTTCAAAATGGCATCGGATAAAGAAACCCTTGTTCAGCGCCAGGCAATTCAGACAATGGGGCAGTACAAACTGACCTCGAAACATCTTGAAGATGTTGAAAAAGGTATTGAAAGTGGAAAAATCCACGACAGTTGTTACATGGATGTTATCCATCTGTTATTGTCGTACCCCAAAGAAGAGAAAGTATTAAAAAATACTCTTCTCGAAATGAAAAAACGCCCGATGAATAATCCCCATCTTGAAAGTAAGATAAACAAGATTCTCAACTCTCTGGAGTAAAATAGGAAGATTGCTGCAATTACCGAATATCAGTTTTTGATAAATATTTAATTATTTTTATCATTTCACATAGAGGCCCCCTTCTTGGGGGCCGAAATCTGAAAAATGGGAGGCAAAATGAAATTAATTTTATTATTTGTTGCAGTTTTTTTGTTTTTCTGCTGCAACGGAGAAAGTGAAGAAAATAGTAATATTATTAAAAATGATACTGATTCATCTAATTCGGTAGTTGATTTTGATGATACAAATACTGATGTTGATGAACAGAATGATTCTAACGATACGGATGTCAACGATTCTGATGCCGTGGATCCTGGAGAGGAGTGTCTGGAATTTGAAGACCCGAATCTAGAGAAATGTTTAACTGATAAATTTAGTTATAAA
The DNA here is from genome assembly GCA_942492635.1 of uncultured bacterium. GTDB lineage: Bacteria > UBP6 > UBA1177 > UBA1177 > CALOFP01 > CALOFP01. Next base: position 431,790 of record CALOFP010000001.1, on the reverse strand, counting down.
TGTGTAAAAAGGAAAAATCGAAATGCCTACAGCAATGTTATGTGTATTGGTCGTGGTATAAAATCGATAAAAGGGATTGAACAACTATCCAGCATAAGCAATTTAGATCTTGGAGTAAATGAAATAGAGGATATCACACCGCTTTCAAAACTTCCTGAACTTTTCGAACTGACTCTCATATCAAATAAAGTTAAAAGTATTGCACCGTTGAAAAATTCGCCGAGACTTGATTACTTAGATATTTCATATAACAAGTCTATTTCTTTTAAAGACCTTGAAGAAGGGTTTGCAGAATTGTCCACAATAGATATTAGCAACAGCGACATTAAAAGTATAGAAGGACTTGAACATTTGGCAGGGAATGAAAAATTGAGGATTATTAGCCTTAGAAGAAACAAAATCGAAGATGCCGGCCAGCTAAAGGATTTTGTTCATCTTGAAAGGTTGTACCTTCAGGAAAACAGAATACGTTCTGCTGAACCATTCCGGAATCTTAACAGTATCAAAACTCTATATGTTAGAGAAAATTGTCTCCAAGATCCTTCAATACTAGATGAAATGCGTGAACGCATGCCAGATGCTGAAATAGTTGGACATGCAACACATCAGCAGAACGGTGATTGGTGCGATTAATTATTGCAATTGTTTTGAGTGCACACTCAAAAACGCAATCTTTATTTCATCAACAATTCTCATTTTGAAAGTATCATACACTTGATTCTCCTGCTCTCTGGGAGAAAACTAAAAAGTATGAGTTGATTTTCGAATGTAGATTTTTGATAAGAAAAAGATTCTTTGTATTATCTTTAGCGAAAAGGACCTTTTATATGGTTTGTGTGGAGGGGTAAATGAAAAATTTTTGGCTATCTGTAGTAATTTTTACTTTTGTTTCCTGCGGAGAAAACAGTACTGAATTTTCTGAAAATATTAAAATTGATAATGATACTATCACTGAAATAAGTGATAGCGATCAAGATTATGAAAATAATGTTGATAAAGATGTGGATGAAGATAAGGAAAAATGTCTGGAATTTGAGGATCCCAATCTTGAAAAATGTCTGGTAGAAAGAATTGGGGAGAGCTGTGTAAAAAGAAAATATGCACATGTTTATGAAACCATTTCGTGTACCAATATGAGTATAAAATCCATAAAAGGTCTTGAAAATTTGAATTACCTTGAATGGCTGGTTCTTAATGGTAATGAAATAGAGGACTTGACACCCCTTTCACAACTTAAGTACCTGTTCCATGTCAAGATGAATGACAACAAAATAAAGAGCATTCTACCGCTGAAAGATGTTCCTGAACTCTCAAGGTTATACCTTGAGGGTAACAAATTGCTTTCATTTGAAGATATTAAGAGTGGTTTCGGAAATTTATTTTACCTTTCCGTAAAAAACAGTGAATTAAAAAGCATAAAAGGTCTTGAGAATTTGGCTGATAAAAAGCAGCTTGTGATACTCAATTTAAGTGGAAACAAAATTGAAGATGCCACTCCGTTAAAGAACCATATCCAGCTAAATGAACTGTATTTACAGAAAAACAGAATTCGTTCAGCCGAGCCTTTCATGAATTTTCGAAAAATTACAAAGCTATACCTTGAAGAAAACTGCATAGAAGATTCTGCACCGCTGGATGAATTAAGGTCTTACTTGCCCGAAGCTAAAATAACTGGTGATACTCCGGAGTTTCAAAACGGTGACTGGTGCGAGTAGTTGCTATCTTTTGATATCTGTTCTAAATCAAGAATCCCTAGACAAAACGAAAGAAATTAATTGATATTCAACAGTTGGAAACTCTAAAATGTCCATGTAACTTTTATTGAAAAGATTCGGGGGAGCTGTTGGTAACCAAAAAATATAGTTTTCTATTTTGAGATACTGATCAAGTTTCAAAATAAATATATGCAATAGAAGATGAGTTGTTTGATTTGCATTCTTGCTTTTTAAAACAATTTAACGAATTCTCTGATAACAATAAAAATATTGAAGATATTCCAATTATTCTTTTGTCTCAAAAAATTTTTCTTTCGTTGTTGTTAAAGTTGATATGGAGTTGTAATTTTTAATTGTAAGATTTTAATGATTTTCTAAAAAATTATTCAGGTCCTTCTTTATGGGGTAGAACGTTCAACCAGTTGTTATTATTGGTATTGTTCGGCTTGGTTTTTTCTGCTCAAACGTCTTTTTCGCTATCTGCTCATGTGTTGATTGGCACTGTTTTTCCTGTTAATTAGGTCTGTTTTCCAAAAAAAATGTACGTTTTCGCAAAGAGAGTCGAGGAAACTTAAAAAGTTATCTACATTGGTTGCGGTGTCTACATTTTTTTAGGAGGTTTTGATGAAAAAGCGATACAGCCTTTTCGTTTCGGCAGTAACTGTTATGGCTCTTGCCGGGACTCTCATGATCGGTTGCGTTACAGAGGAAAAAACAGACAGATCAGATTTGGGAGAGGAATTCGGTTCCGTTGACGATGAATACAACTCCGGTGGAGATTCCGGATCAGGAAACTACGGTTCGGAAGATACGGGCAGCGATACTGGAGATAAGGGAACTGACACAGGCGATACGACCGAAGAACCTGGCGACACGGGAACTGATACAGGAGACACGGTTGAAGAGCCGGGGGATACGGGAACTGACACCGGAGAAACGGGTGAAGAACCGGGCGATACGGGAACCGACACGGGAGATACGGGCGAAGAACCGGGCGACACCGGAACCGACACAGGAGATACGGGCGAGGAACCCGGCGACACGGGAAGCGACACAGGTGATACAGGTAGCGACACTGGGGATACGGGTGAAGATATTCCACCGGTGGGAGAAGACTATCGTCTTGTTATCAATGAGATAGATTACGATAACTACGGAACGGAGCCTGAAAAGAAGCAGTTTATCGAGATCTACAACGCCGGAACGAGCACGGCGGACCTTTCAAAGATAAAACTATACTTTACGGCTATCGACTCTGTTGAAAATAAACAGGTTTTTCAGCTGGTAAGCCTGCATGAGAGCTCCTCCGTTTCGGCTACAGACAACATGAAGGGTGTTCTCGCTCCCGGCGAATATCTTCTCATTCACAAGGGATGGAACAAGGAGTGGGATAAATACACTCTGGAGCAGAAGGATAATCTTAATTGTCAGACCAGAAAGGTTTTCATAAACATCGACAAACCGAAGGACGGGAGAGTCGGAGCCGTGGCACTGGTGAAGGTTGACGGAACAAAGGGGACTCTTCTCGACGCGGTCAGCTACGGCGGTTGTATGACAAGCGCCAGACTTCCATTCGGTAGTTTCACTACGGATAACTATCTTGACGGCACATTCAATCTCTGTGAGAAGGGCAGCATCGGAACTGATCTCGACCAGAATGTTCTTTCCATCGCTCGAGTAAAGGACGGACAGGATACCGATAATGGACCGGTCGATTTCAAGCTCTCCAAGCCTTCGACACCATGTGCTCCCAACGAGGTTGTTCCGACAGCCGCAAATGTCGTAGGTAATTCCGATTTCCAGGATGTTTCACTCAAGGCTTTCGAGCCTAATGTGAAGCCGATCTACCATTTTAAGAATTGGATCACATCTTCCTATGTCGAGGCATCCAACGGCGGAGACTACCCCTACAGCGAAAGTTCTCATCTCAGGATTAAGTACCAGGGTGACTATTTCAGATGGGTGCTGAGAAACTACATCGTTTGCGGATCGACACCGCCTCTGGCCCTTAAATTCGATCTCAAGGGAAATGGAGGGTTTCTCTTTGAGCTGAAAGGTGAAAACGGGAAGAGATTCTACGAGATGGATACTATCTACAAAAAATTCGAATACATTGAAAACGGTACCCAGACTGACAACGCCGACTCCTACCACTATTTTTACGATCAAAACTGGACCGAATATACTGTAAATTTCGGTAACCTTTCAGGATTCTGCAAAGAGGGGGATGTGCTGACATTCTCCCTCTGGTATGAGAAATCATCGATTCTTGATGCCGAATTCGATAACTTCAAGGTGGTTCATTAGGGAAATCTTCAAAAAAATTCCGAACGTTTGCCAACACCACATACCCGCATGGAATGAGTTGACCCCCTCGACGGTGAATCATCTCAAAAGAACGCTCTCAACCCGGATTGACCTCCACGGAGAGAGAATCTTTCACCGTCCCATGCGGGACCCCTTTTCCACGAATCGAAATAGAAACCGAACCTTTTTATTCCACAGATACACACAGATGGGAATGCGGAAGAAGTTTGAATCCGATAATGATCATGGAGTGTTGACTGTTCGGCTGTAGGGGCGGGCCTCCGTCGTGCGCCCGTTCGGAATTGTAAGAAAATAGCCAAACCCAAATATCCGTAGAGACTTAGCATGCTACGTCTTCGAATAAAAAATTCTGGAATGTCAGATTCTCCTGACGACATAAAAAAGATATCCGGACCAATCCAGCCGTTAAAATCCTTTGAAAACAAATATCGACGCCGTCCCAGGAGCTAAAATCCTGCAATTAAAAATATAAGGCCTGAAATAATGGTTGCCCAGAGCAAATTAATTTTTTTGAGCTCAATCCAGCGCCTATTTTCATCGGGATACAAATAATTTCATCGTTCCAGCGGCTGGATCGGTCATGATATTTTTTTTGAGTGTGGCTTGAAACCGGAATCGGGATTTTTACATTTAAAAAAATTGTGTGACAGAAATGAGGAGAATAATATCACCACCTACGGGGTTCCCGGGTAAAGAGGTGAATGTGGATGTCATTTGCTATAATCATTCCACACCTATACGGCGTTCGGATATGGGTGTTTTGACGATTTAAATTATCTCTGGCGGCTCGGTGTAAATGGAATTTGAAAACCGAAAAACCCTGTAGAGACGTAGCATGCTACCTCTCCCGGGCACTGTTTTATCACCCTGTCCACATCGTCCACCCTGTCCACATCGTGGCTTCCTAATAGGTTTTCCACCACAATATCTTGAAACTCTTTTTGTTGCAGGGAGGGAGGCTTCCGTCGTCGCAGAACGGCTTGATTATGGTGGCACCTGGGGCAAATGAATCGACCGGAGTGTCACCATGGAGCGGATAATCCTTCCCGATCTCTCCGGTTGTACCTATGACAAGTTTGTCTCCGACAATTATCGGAGCAGATGCCAATCCCTGTCCGAGATAATTTCTGAGACGGTCATCCTTGAACTTGGGGTTTGCTCTTACCGCCTGGCCGTTGTATGCGTTGACCTCCCAGAGGTATGACCAGCCCAGACCTGTTTTCATTTCGCAGATGTTCTGTGAATCGTTCTTGAAGACAGTGGTGTATGTTGTGAAGTATAGGTGACCTTTTAAAAATACGGGGCTTCCTACAAGTCTTGTGTAGGGTGGCAGATTTGTGAACCATCCTTTGTAGTGCTTGGCAAGCTCTTTTTTACTTTCTTCCGGGTCGTATGTGTACTCTTCTGAAAGATCGATGATATCCTGGGCGCTCACTTTTTCCGTCGGAAGCGAATCCGGGGTCGTTTTGGCGGTGTATGAAGTATGTTTTATCGCCATCACCTTGTTCCTTGGAAGTGATTCACAGCTGTTGTACCCATACCCAGAACAGTCGGGCTTGCATAATGCGTAACCTCTCAATCCTTCCCATATTCCGGTGTGAATCCGGTCCGGTCGCCACTCGCCCTCTTTATCGCAGCTAATTTTTCCGCCATCGCAAAATTCCTCCGGATCGGTAAACCCGTTTCCGCAGATTCCGCAGGCTGATTCGTCGTATCCGGTACAGTCCTCACGGCAGGCCGCCTTTCCGCTGGTGTAGTTTCCTCCGGGGATGGATGTGCAGCTGATGAGTTCGCCGCTTGCGCATGCTTCTTCTGCTGTTCCGCACCGGGAGGTGATGTCATAATCGATTAGGATCTCCCAGGAATTGAGTTCGCCGTAGTTCAGCGTAGAGCAGTCGCTGATTGCTACGGTCCAATCTCCACTCTGTGCAGTTCCGTTGAAATCTGCCGTGGATGGATAGAATTCTCCACCCACCTGTTTCAGAATTGCGGTTTTTCCTTCGTGAGAGAGGGTTATGCAGATTTCTCTCCTGAAATATCGGTGATTCAGATTGTCCGGATTAATGGAAACTTTTACTGCTGTAACTTCTCCGGTTGTTGCTGAATCAATGGTAATTGTGCTTTCCAGGGGAGTTCCGCATCGGGATGTGTCGCCGCACGAACCTACAGTCCAGGAGCTGCTGTCCTCTACTTTACTATTGGTCGGCAGTTCCGCCGTGCCGGTGACGGTAGCAGCAACAAGAGAAGATGTTGATAAGAAAACGAAAATTACTGCCGATATTAAATATTTCAATTTATCCTCCATCACTTTTTCACCCTGGTATCGTCTCCGGTTCCGTAAAAGATCCAGACCTCCCGCTTCTCCTCCTCTTCCGGACTTTTTCTGCTCCTGAGAACCGGTTTGGCCGATCCGAAAACTTTGAGAACGTCTCCGTTGGTTACTCCATCGTGCTCGCTGGTCAGATTCTGTTTCGAGAGATTATCCACTCCGTTTCCGGCAAAGGGCACAAGTAAGTGTGGTACGGATTCCGGATTTCCGTCGTGGAAAAAGAGGTTCCCGATGAAATCGGCGTAGTAGAACACGTTGGTTTCCTTTTCTTCGGCAACGGAACAGTCCTTTTCCGGACCCTCTTTCCAGTTGAAAGGATAGATCTTTCCGGTTACGGGATAGACGTGATCTTCAGGAGCATTGTGGGCAGAAGGTTGATCTTCCAGCGGCTCCCGGAATGCCGCACTGAAAACATGGGCTTCGAGGGATGGAAAATCGGCCGTTTTTTTGTCGCTGTCGTCGAAGAAAGTGTCGTATCCCCAGGGGACTACGATTTTTGCGGAGCTTCCGTATCTGTGAATCATGGGGCCCGCCCATGACAATCCCATGGGAATTATTTTGGATCCCCTCTTTCCATGGAGCCACTCCACCTTGTTTTTAAGATCGCCGAGAATTTCCGATTTCTTGATGAATGCATAGCCGTGGCCACCTCTTCTGTATCCTATGGAAATCCAGTCGGGAGATTCAATGTCTTCCTTCAATCGCAGCCTTGTAGGGGTGAGGTCCACACCGTACGTGTCGCTTTTTGATCTTCCCCGGATAAAACCCCTGTCTGGGTTCATATGTCTCGTGAAAAGTTCCCCCGAAGGAATTATGGCTTTTTTCTCTTCGCCCGTTGCGGCGTCGATTACGTGGAGAAATCCTGAGTTGGTTCCGACGATAATGGCGGGTTCGTCTCCCTCTAGATATAGAGGAGAGGAGTGCCAAGCGTCCCCCATCGGATTTTTTCTGCGAATACAGTTGCCGTCAAGATACTCGCATCCCTGCAGAAAGTTGCCGAGAGGCCCCTCCGGTTCAAACTTCTTGAAGGAACCTTCGGAGTAGTGATAGACATTTCTCTCTCCGGCTTTCAAAGTGCTGTTTGTTCCGGTGAGAAATCCGTTTTCCGAAACATCGGCGTTTGCGTCGTAGGGAAGGTCCGAGAATCTTTCACGGGCGCTATCCTCGTTGTATTTGTAGGTGCCGTCGTCGTACATTTCGTTGAGAAAGAGGCAGTTCTTGTCAGGACTGTCGCTGTTTCCGCCGTTCTCTATCATGCAGAGGCTGTTCACAGTTCCCCACCAGTGGCCGGGAAGTTGTGCTGAAAACAGTGGAATGTAGAGGTTGTTTCCGTATCTTGTTCCCTCGAGAGAGACGGCAGGCGCCGCGGAAGCTCCGGCGTTGCTGTTTATCGCCTCGGTGACCACCTCATGCAGGGCCTCTCTTATTCCCTTGCGGTTGGAAACGGGATAGTACTTTCCGCCGCCTCTTTCCGCAGTATCCTTCAACCTGAAAACCTCCATCCCGAAGGAGATGGTGTCGATTGTGATGTCCGGGATGTCGTTTCCCTCCTCATCACGATAGGGTCCGGGCTCATCGGACTCGCCATGGACGTCTTGCCAGTAGAGGTCGATTCCCCGCTTTCTGCCTTCTCTGTAGAGATAGGATGCGGCTCCCTCCATGGAATTTGGAAAATCGTCAGTATATGCGGGAAAGTATTTTTTCATGTCCCTCAGATAGTCGGGAGCTGCGGAGGGGGAGTGGAGTTTGTGACGATGGGTGCTGTAGGATTCCAGAGGCACTGTTTCTGCACTTATGTAACTGTCCGGATTGTCGTTTATCGGGTAGCCGTCGCTGATGAGTATCAGGTTGTTTCTTCTGCAGGACCAGCAGAGCTCCTGATTGTTGTAGAAGTAGTCGAAAACCTTGACAAGGGCCTCTCCCGTCGGCGTGGTGCCTCGGGCCGCCAGTTTATTGAGTGCGTTGAGTGTTTTTACCGTTTCCGTGGATAAAGGGGACCAGATTCCCGCGCCTACGGAGTACTCGCCCCCTTTGATAGCCCAGGGATAGATGGATATGCCGAAGGGGATTTCAGGATGGCTTTCAACAACTTCAGAGAGAGCTTCACGCACTTCGTCGATTCGCCTGTTCATTCTCCATTCGTTGTCGGTTGTCAGCATCATGAAGTCGTCGGGATCTTTGAGATCGAAATGTTTGAAGTGGGCGGCAACCTTGACCGCTCCCTTCTTCATTACCGTGAATGTAGCAACGTAGTTGTTCGGAATATTGTACATTTCCGAAGAGTTGGGTCTGTGGAGCCTGGCTTTTTTAGGTTCGTCGTATGTTTCGATATGCCATACGGAACCGTCGTACCACGACCACTTGTCGATAACCACTCCTCCTGTTTCCGTCGCACTTCCCGGACCGTTTTTTGTCTGATCCGTAGGGTCGGTGACGAGAGTCAGATCGATTTTATCCTCTCCTTCGGGGCCGAACCACCAGCCGCTGTCGTCAAGGCAGTTTCTAGTGCCTCCGGCCATTTTACAGTAGGCCTTGCCCCCGGTTTTTGATCTCGAGCACTGGCTTGTTGCTTCTCCCTCGGGATCGTCGTGACAGTATGTGCATGTCCTCCAGGCACGGAGATTGGAGATCGTACCACCTATGTTCAGGTTGAAAAGGCTGCGCATGTTTCTCCAGTTTCCCGTTGTCAGGAAAACAGGTCGATCTGTTCCGTTAACCCGCCTTGTGTAGCCCGTCCACCAGTATCCCACAGTTGTCAGCTCGTGAATCAACTCATCTGTCGTTATCTTTCTGGGGCATCCTCCGGATACCTTGCATGAGTAGTATTTTGTCGGAAGGCATATTCCGCCGCCGACGCAGCCACCCGCACCTGCGTTGTAGTTGAAAGTCACTGTTCCGTCGACGGTGTTGATGGATTCCGGATCATCCACACGCCACTGTCTGTCCACAGCTCCGCTGCAGGAACCGCCAGTGTAGCAGGTTGTTCCCCTGTATGTGAAAAGGCCCTTGGACTTCCATCCCATTCCCCGGCACATGATATCCGCAGGAATTTTATGGACGGTTCCATCCTGGTCTGTGTAGCCGGTCATTCCCCTGTTGCAGTTGTAGGGTTCGCCCCCCTGAACCTCGTCGTTGGTGTTGTACAGCAGGTAGATCGTGTAGCGTTCCCTTGGAAGTTCGTTTTCATCCTTCATCAGGAAATTTGACCATTTCAGCCACTTTTCTTCGCTGTCGATCCTTCCGTATTCCGTGTTGAGCGCCTCATAGACGTACGAGTCGCGTCCAAGCTCCGCCTGGGAACAGAAGTCGGGATCGGTTGCAAGCATTCTGGTGTACTCTTTGTAATCCACGCCGTGTTCATAAACCCCCCAGTTCATGGAGTCCGATTTGTCTATGAGGAACATTATGTTCGGAGGGGGGCCGTTTGTTTCGAAAAGCGTGTGTTCCTGAGCTCCGAGAATGGAGAAAAGAAATGTTATTCCTGCAAGAAATATAATTTTTTTCATCTATCTACCTCCTCACAATTCACTGCCCGAAGAAGGGAGAACCTCTCCCTGTATGCCGCATTCGCTGCATCCGCCTTTCTCTCTTTCCCCCAAAATATGAACGATTGTTGCCGTTCCTTCTTTTATTTTGAATATGAATGTGTGGTAGATTTCTTTTTTGAGCCTGAATGCAGATGTATCGATATCTAAAAGGGTGACGGGGGGTGCCTCGTTCTCGTCACTTGTGCCGAAGTAGGCGGCCGGGTCGTTCCGTGAGAGAGTTTCGTCCAGATCGAATTTCCCTGAGGTTAGAAGCGCTTTCAGAAATTCGGATCTTTCAACTTTCCTTTTCGACAGTTGCCGGGTGGGGGATGAGGATCTGTTTTCTCTGCTCCTGATCGTTGTGAAAACCGGATCGGAAATTTTAATCGAGGAGTCTTCAAATGCCGTGATTTTTCCTGTAATTCGGAAAATTTTCTCGGAGGGGGCCGGTGTGTAGCGGATTCCCTCGCTTCCAAGCATTCTCTGAACTACGATCTCATCGCAGATATCGTCGCACATCAGTGAGTTGATGGATAAAAAAAGGATGAAAAGAGGTGCCAGCCACTTCATTTTTTGTTCTCCGTCCATAGTTGATTCCGGTTACTTCATTAAATTTTTTCGGGCACGTTTGCGAAAAGTTTATCTGCAGTGAAAAATCTTTTCGTCTCTTTTCGCAAAACGGTACCAATTTCTTGATTGCCAGGTACGACTTTGCGAAAGCGAACGTGCAACGCTCCGAAATTGTTAGGTTGGAACAGAGAGGAGTTTGATCTCTTAAAAAAAACATGAAGGCGTAATCAGTGCAAAAACAACGCCTGGAAGGTAATAATTTTTCCATCCGGACGGTTTCGGGGAGAGTGACGGGAGAAGTTCTTTTTTTAAATTTTGTTGCTATTGATAAGGTTTTGAAGCAGAATGCGAATGGAAAAAAGTTAAACAAAAAAATAATCTGAGATGGAAAACGGGTTTTTAAAGAGAGTTACGATATTGAAAAGCATATTTATCCTACTGATGATTTTTCTTTCTTCGAACATGCTTCTGTCGGCTGATATTTCAGCCACATCTTACGTTGTAAAAAGTATTCAGATTGAGGAGGGGCTGCCGCAGAATACAGTTTTTTCGGTTCTTCAGACATCGGATGGATACGTATGGGCGGGAACCGACGAGGGGTTAGTACGCTTCGATGGTCTCCGTTTCAAACTTTTCGATACCTTAAATACTCCCCAGATGAGAGGAAACTCAATACGCGCACTGTATCAGGACCGCTCCGGAAACCTCTGGATCGGCGGCAAGGGACTTACCAAGTACAGGGACGGAAAATTCGTCGACTTTTCCGAGGCCGGCGGGGTTGCGTTGACCAACGTGAGGGCGATATACGAAGACAGTCTTGGAACTCTCTGGATAGGAACGTACGGCGGTGGAGTTGTCCGGATAAATGGAGAAAAGACAACCCTCTTTACCGAAAAGGAGGGGCTCAACGACAACCTGGTTTTTACCATCCTAGAGGACAGTTACGGAGCGATATGGATCGGAACAAACAGGGGGCTCTGTCTTTTTAAGAACGAGAAATGCACACGCTTCACGACCGAGGAGGGGCTCGGAGGAAACCTGATAAGATCGCTTTACGAGGACAGCCGCAAAAATCTCTGGATAGGGACGAGTACCGGGGGACTTACGAGGTATCGGGACGGAAGATTCACCCGTTTTTCAAAAAGAGACGGACTTTCATCGATGAGGATTGCAGCGATCCGTGAGGACAGGTTCGGAAACCTGCTGGTCGGAACGTTCGGCGGAGGTCTCAACATATTCAACAGGGATACATTTTCCAAAGGTGCTGTAGTCGAAGGACTCTCGGACAATCTGATTTCGTCAATAACACTGGACAGGGAAAACAACCTGTGGGTGGGAACCTGGAAGGGGGGGCTCAACCAGCTGAGGAGAACCCGTTTCACAACCCAGACTGCGGGAGATGAGCTGATAAAGTTCATGCCGGTGGTGCTTCATGAGGACAGGAAGGGAAACTTCTGGGTCGGAACCAGAGGCGGAGGAATCTTTCTTTTCAAAAACGGAGAGCTTTTCAAAAACTACACAAAGAAAGAGGGACTTTCCAGCAACAACATACATACGATTCATGAAGATTCAAAAGGCGGCATCTGGGTAAGTTCAGGTCACGGATCCGGCAAGGGAGGTATGGATATCTTCCGAAACGGCAGATTCGCAAGTTTTGACGGGGAGCCGATGCTCTCCAAAGGGGACGTGAGCGTCATAATCGACGATAAAAAGGGCACGAAGTGGTTCGGGACATACGAAAACGGACTTTTTTCTATGAAAAACGGTGTCGTCAAACGTCACGGCGGCGAGAAGATGTTCGAGAAGAGAATCATAAGATCGATGCATGTGGATCATGAAAACAGCCTCTGGATAGGCGCGTCGGGAATAAACGGTGCTCTGATGAGATACAGGGCTGGGAAGTTCGAATTTTTTACCAAAAGGGACGGACTGTCCGACAACCTCGTAATCGCATTTTATGAGGACGGCGACAACAACCTCTGGATGGGAACCAAGAACGGGGGATTGATGCTTTTCAGGAATGGAAAGTTTCACTCCATTACTAGGGATAAAGGCATATTCGACAACAAGATTTTTGCTATCCGGGATGACGGCAGGGGAAAACTCTGGATGAGCAGTAATCTCGGAATATTTTCCGTCCCCAAAAGCGAACTTCTCGATCTTGCCGATGGAAAGAGAACCAAGGTTACAAGCACCGCCTACGGTGTGGCCGACGGAATGAAGTCCAGGGAGTGCAACGGCGGATTCCAGCCCTCATCCGCAGTTACATCGGACGGCAGATTCGCCTTTCCCACGATCAAAGGAGTCGTATTTCTAGATTTCAAGGAGCAGATTCGAAACAACGTCAAGCCGCCGGTCTACATCGAAAGCGTGGTGGTGGATGAAAGAGAGATCGATGCCGGTAAAGAGGTTGTGCTGGATCCCTCCGCCGAAAAGATGGAGTTTCACTACACCGGACTCAGTTACACGTTTCCAGAAAAGGTTACCTTCAGCTACAAGCTGGAGGGAGTGGACAGAAACTGGGTATCGGCAAAAGGTCGAAGAGTGGCCTACTACACAAATCTCCAGCCGGGATCCTACACCTTTCGGGTGAAGGCGGCCAACAACGACGGCGTGTGGAACGAAGACGGGGCTCTTTTCCGCTTTGTGAAAAAACCCTACTTTTACCAGACTCTCTGGTTCAAAATTTTCGTGGGCGTCATGATTGTGATGATCGGATACATTCTTCACCTTCTCCGTATCAGAAAGATAGAAAGGCAGAAGAGGGATCTTCAGAAACTTGTTCTGGAAAAAGCCCAGGAACTCATGACCACCATGGAGGAGCTGGACGACGTCAAGGACGAACTTAAGCAGAAGTATAAAACCAGCAGCATAGACGAAGACACCTCCAGCTACTATCTCGAAGAGCTGATAAGACACATGGAAGATAAGAAACCCTACAGAAACGACGGGCTCACAGTGGGGATGCTGGCCGACCAGCTTTCCATACCGCAGCATCATCTCTCGCAGACAATAAACAGCTGCCTCAACCAGAATTTCTACACATTCATCAACAGTTACAGAGTGAACGAAGTAAAAAGGGAGCTGGAATCACCCGAAAGCAGCGACAAAAGCATATTGGGGATCGCCTACGAGTGCGGATTCAAATCAAAATCCAGCTTCAACGCAATCTTCAAGAAAATGACAGGAATGACCCCCTCCGAGTACCGAAAATCCGTAAGCAGTCCAAAGATACATACGGATTAACACAGATAAAATCGTCGAACCAAGTCTTTATCTTCCCCTGTCCGTAAAGTTGATCTCGTCAACAAAATATCCCACGTTTTCGCAAAAAAACTGACTGTCCGGTGGGTGCTCTATCCTGAAAAGCCTGTTTTGCAATAAAAAATTGATCCGAACTATTTTTTATAAAGATAAAAATTGAAATTTATTTGTATTCTGTAAAATGACAAAGTCTGAAAATGATTTTACATGTGGAGAACAAAAATGGATGATCTTTTAGCGCAAATAATCGGAGTAATTTTTTGTTTTATTATATGGAAGATAAAAGATAGCTGTAGTGGTGGCTATCTTGAAAAAGCCAGTGAAATATCACAGATGAAAATCAAAAAATCATCAGAGTTGAAAAGGCTGAAGGATATAGCTGTCTTGAACTCCGATCTTTACATAGAGGTAGAAAAAGTAAGAGAAGTTGATTTACCAAAACTTCAAACTGTTAATGGAGCTATAGTTATACAGGGAAATGAAAATATCGAAAGAGTTACATTTTCAGGTTTAAGAAAAGCTGCCGGGATTGTCATTGTAAGTAATAACATATTGAGAGAAGTTAATTTTCCTCAACTTGAAGAGGCAAAAAGCATTTTCTACATAGATAATAACGAAACTCTGGAAAAAGTTTTTTTACCGGAGTTAAGGAAAACTGATAATCTCACGATACTTGATAACGATATGTTGAATGATCTAAATATGTTGAAAGTCGAAACTCTGAACGGTGTTACAGTTACAGGAAACAGATCCCTTAGAAGACTGGACATGCCTGCATTGAAAGAAATTAAAATTACGCCTCCTATTGATGAGGTGGAGCTGAGTGAAAACAACGGAAAGTTTGAAGTTGTAGATAATAAATCACTGAGAAAGATCAATCTTCCCAGAATCAAAACAATTGCAAAAGTTTTTGATGTTAGAGAGAACTGCTCGATAACGGACATAAACGTTTCATCATTAAGAGAGGTTGGAGAACATTTGAATATCAGCAACAATCCGGAACTTCTGGAGATAGAGATGGGTGAACTCTCCGGTGAAGAAAATAATCTGACCATCGAAAACAATAGATCCCTCAGAAAACCTCTTATTGCGTAATTTCCCTTTTCAACACATTATTTCTCATAAGCTCCGATATCATACTCGCTGCCCTGAGGACGGGAATTTCCGTCAATATCTTTTTCCAGTTCGACATCTGTTCCTGCGTCAACGGCGGGACTGTTTTCTGCGTGGTGAAAATCCCCGTTTTCAATATCAACAAAGAGCGTTTCAAGATCGACCGATATTGAATTCTGATCAAAACCGAGCGCTTTCCACTCCTCAAAATCTATCCAGTTTTCATTCTCATCCTCAAAAAAAGCGTCGTTCAGATAGAGATTGTGGTCAATATCGAGATTTGTGTTGGATTCCGGATCAACGGCTATTGCATCACGGGTTGTCGTCAGGAGGATATTGTTTTTGAATACATTGTTGATGCTGCCGTTTCTGAAAGACATTGCATGACGGTCACATGAGCGGCAGTCGACGATATTGTTGATAAAAACGTTGTCCGTGCATCCGAACTCCCAGCCGTAACCGTCATCCCAGTTTGCGATGCCTCCTGCGAGTTCTGTTCCGTAAATAATGTTGTTTCTGAAAACGGTATTTGTTACTCCTGCAAGATTCAGTGCGGATCCGCTGGAGCCGCAGTTGTACATGATATTGTTTTCGACAAGACCGTTGGACATGTTACCGTCCTGAGTCGGCGAGGTTGGGTCAAATGTCTCAGGATCCGAGTTAAATTGGATGCATACGCCGTCGGCTGCCTCTATGTAGTTGTTTCTGATGATCGATCCGTCCTGGTGATTAGTCCAGTAGATTCCGTGTTCTTCCGATCCGATGGAAGAGCTGTTTTCAAGGATACAGTCATAGCAGAGCGAGCTGCTCACAAGAGATCTTCCCGGCTCACCGAATCCGGGACCCATCGCCTCAATATTTCTGCCGATATTTCGATAAATCGGCGCATCCGGGAGACCTGAGAAAACCAGGGCCCTCACTCTCAGGCCCGGAAATGCCGAAGCATCCAGCTTGAAATTTTCAAAACGAACATCGTTCGCCCTTGAAAAGAGCAGCGATTTTCTATTATCGCATTCGGTGTATGAGTCGATTAATGGTTTTCCGTTTATACCGATAACGGCAATATTGCCTTCCCAGACACAGACACCTTCGTAAGCGGAAGATGTAGCCTCAACGTATATGTGAGTGAGTCCGTCACGATGTTTCAAAGCCTCTTCAATCGATGCTAAAGGTGCGGTTTGAGTACCTTCATTGTCGTTGCTTCCAGTTTCATTGTTCACCCAGAGCTTCTTATCCGGTTCAACTTCCGGCATTGGGTCGTCATCTTTTTCATTATCGCTATTCACCTCGGATTCGGTATCGACACTTTCTCCGGAAAGATCATCCTTTCCAATTTCATGGCCACTGTCTGTATGGTCATGACCAATTTCGTTGTTACCTTGGTATGAATCCGAATCATCTTCCGTTTGATGATTTTCAATGTCAGTTTCATTTTTGTCATCACTGCTGCAGGAAATGAGAAAAACTAAAGAGACAAATAAAATTAATAGTAGTTTTGTCATCTGTCATCCTCCGATTATTTTTATAAGGAGAAGTATGGAAAGCGATGTTCTTGATCCCAAACATAGACCTTGGAACAAGTATGAGTCAATTCAATTCTGTAATTCCGTTCACAAAGTCCGTGACGGTCCACAGCGTCCACCCTGTCCATCAAACCAAAAGCTGTCAATGAGGGGAGTTCTACCACTCGCCGCTGGCTCCGCCGCCGTCCGAGCTTCCGCCGCCGAAACCTTCGGAGCTGTTGCCGACTTTGATTCTTTTGAGAAGAAAAATAAGAAGTATGCCGGCAACCGAGAAGAGTACCCAGCCCCAGCCGGTTTTGCCGCTGCGCATGCATGAGATTCCGGCAAATATGAAGATAAGGATGAGAACTCCCATCAGGATATGCCACTTGTAGAAGGAGTACCACGGCACCTTTTTGGTGATTTTGAGGATAAGGGCCATTGAACCTTCATAGATTCCACGGCTGTAGTTTCCATCCTTGAAACGAGGCAGCATTTTGGTATCTATGATCTCTTTCATTACGGAGTCGTAGTATTTGTCGTATCCTCCGCCGAGCTCAATTCGGCACTTTCGATCCTTAACCGCCACAAGCATGAGGACGCCGTTGTTTGCAGCTTTGTGACCGACCCCCCACCTGTTGAACAGATTTGTGGCGAAGGATTCAATCGTTCGATCTCCCGTACCGTAATCGTGTACCGAATTTATCGTTACGACGACAGCTTCGATTCCAGTCTGATATTCAAGATCCTTGAGCATATTTCGAACGGATTCATGATCCGAGACATCCATAACTTGAGCAAAATCGTTGACATAGTCATCGACGTGACCTGGATATCCTTCTCCAGCGTGACAGAGAGCGGAAGAAAAGAGGAGCGTCAGTAAAATGAAAATGTATTTTGAAATTTTGTTTTTAACATTTTTCAAAAGATAGATCTCCCGGTTTTCACCAATTCAATTATAAAATGATTGATATAAGATTATATGTTTATTCGAGTTAATACAATATTTTATTCTTTCGTCATGTGAGTTATGAAGATCATAAAAATTTTGATGATGACTATGTTTCCTTTACCAAGTTGCTGGAAATGATTTTTTCATAAACAGATCGGCTCTCGAATCGACAGGATTATTTTCAAGTGCAGGTATTCGGGTAGTTTGATCCGGGTAGAAATTGTTATTGAGTCTGTAATGGAAAAGTGTCTTGAGAAGATGGGAATGTTGTAGTGGATTCAGTAAGTTGTTTGGTTTTTAAAACTCTTCAACTCTTTCACTTTGCAGCCCTTCAGCTCCACTCTTTTCCTCCGTTACGATTCTCGGGATTATCAGTATACCGAAAGAGAGAATCAGGTTTCCTGCACCGTTGATCGCAACAATTACGGGAACGGAAAATATGTCGGACAGTACTCCGTTCACGATGTAGGCTAGGGGAACAACCGAGAAGCAGAGAGTTGTAAGAAGTGAGAAGAATCGCCCCTTCATGTTGTCCGGTACCGTGTGATGAAAGATCATTATGGCTATGGCATCCACGGTGGCCAGTGAGATTCCACAGAAAAGGAGAAGGAGCGCCATGGTGTGACGCTCCGTAGTTGCCGCAAGGAGGAGTATGAGGCAACCCATGCTGAAGAGGGCGCCGAACATACGGGGATATGCGTTTTTCATGTTGCCTTTGAAACTGAGAATGAGTGCTGTTACTCCGGATCCCAGCGCAAGGAAAAACTCAAGTATTGCAACCCACGATACAGATTGCTTTATCACGAATTTCACAATCATCGGAATAAGCAGCATCAGGGGAGCGGCGAAAAAGTTTAGCGCGGCAAATAGCAGCATAAGCATCAATATCGGCTTCATCTTTTTCAGTTCAGGAAATATTGATTTGAATTGATTCATGAACTCCTCACCGTTCTCCTCGGACGGAATGTCGAGGCGGATCCTCATTATGAAAAACAGTGAAATGAAGAACGTGATCGCGTTGACGAGGAATGCGCCGCCGACTCCCATAAAGGCAAGAAAAAGGGAGCCGATCAGCGCTCCGGCTATGTTGGAGATGTGAATTACCGATGAATCGAGGGCAACCGCTCTGGCAAGGTGTGTCTCGTCGGTCAGCCTGGCTATGGATGCGTTGGCAGAGGATTCGAATAAAGGTACGAACGTAGAGAGAATGAACACGAGGAGATAGAGGATCGGCAGGGAGAGTAAGTCCGCCGAGAAGAGTATGAACATGAGAAACATGATAGCTCCCCGGAGAATGTCCGCCGCAATCATACACATCTTTTTGCTGAAGCGGTCCGCCAGGGTTCCCATTACTGGGCCGAACAGTACGACCGGCGCGATGTTTACCGCCATGAGAAGCCCCAGATGGAGTTTGTTTCCCTCACCGCTTGTGCTGATGATCCACCATGCGAGTGAGATTGTAAAAAACTTGTCCCCGACGGCGGAGATGAGCCTTCCGAAAAAGAGTCTCCTGAAGTTTTCAAATAGAAAAAGAGGATGGTTTCTAAGTTGCTTCAACATCAGTCGGCCTCCATTGTTCTGTCGATGATTCTTCTTATCTTTCCTGTTCTTCCAACACGTTCGATTGTTCCGGGGGCAACTATGTCGATATCCATGTGCCTGATGAGGTTGAGTTTCGCGTCTCTTCCTAGGGCGACACATTTTTCCTTCAGCACTTTCCGGCTTATTTTTTCAATGTCATTCCTGTTTTCATCAGGTTTTCTGGTCTCGATCCTGAAGGTTATTCTCTTTCCGGCACCGTCGTTCTCAACCACGACCTGGTAGAAGGTCGACAGGTCATCAACCGTAGAGAGCGCATTCCCGACCTCATCCAGATAAAGGTTGGTTGCGTTGAATCTGATGACGTCGTCGCTTCTTGATAACAGTTTGAATCTTTTTGAATTTCTTCCGCAGCTGCAGCTCTCCTCGACCATTTCGACGCGGTCTCCGAGCCGGTAGCGGATGAAGGGGTGAAGGTCCCTGCGGAGGGTTGTTACCAGTATGTCCCCGTTTTCATCCCGTTCGGTAAAGCACCATTCCTCTAAGGGATGGTGCTCCCCGTCGCCGCACTCCGGACAGATGAAGCCGATAGGGCCGGTCTCGACGGCTCCGTATCCGAGGGAGGCTATTATTCGGGGCTGGAAAACCCTCCGAAGGTAGGCCCTTCCCGGTTCACTCAAATGTTCTCCCGCATAGTAAATTTTGTCGAAACGGATGGTTTCGTTCCGACGCTCGACCTCCTGGGCGAGGAGAATGAGATTCCCGGGAATGGACATTATCACATTCGGTCTGAATTGCCGAATGTATTCAAGAGACTCCGCTTCCGGCTGGTTGGCCGTAATGGGCAGGATCGTGCATCCCGTCTCTTCCAGTCCTCCGTTGGTTGCGAGGTAGGCGGTCCAGAACGCTCCGGCCATGAAGAAGTTCGCCACCCGGTCCGTTTTTTCTATTCCCGCCGCAATGTGTCCCTGACCGGTCAATTTTTTTGCTTCCCTGAATTCCTCCTTCGAGTAGTAGACGTACTTCATCTTTCCGGTTGTTCCACCTGCGGAGAAGATGTAACTTCCTTCCGGATCTTCCGTGAGCATCGCATTGGATTTTTCAATGCTGTGGGCGTACACATCATCCTTTTCCAGGATCGGGATCTGTTTCATCTCCTCGAGTGATTTGAGGGGAAGCTTTATGTTTTTCAGTCTTTCTCTGTAGAAACTGGATTTTGTCGCCGATTTTAATGTCCTGTTGAGGCGGGCAAGAATGGCCTCATTCCTTTTCTCATCTTCAAGAAAGGAGAGTCCGAAACTGTCCTCGGCAAGATCTCCCTTCGAGATGAAGCGGACAAGGAGGTTTAGAATGTGTTTTCCGTCGTGAGGTGCTGCCGGGTCATCGTCTCCGGACATGGAACCGGGTGAGGTGAAGCGCATCACTCCCTTATCCGTGAAAAGTTCCGTGATTTTCTGAATATTTCTCTCGGCGGCTATTGCCATCGTGGAGAGGTAGTACTTCATGCGGTTCATGTTGCCTGTAAGCACTTCTCCGTAGTTTTCAACACAGTTGATATAGACCGTTCTGCTGAGAGGAGAGTCCTGCAGGTCGTTGCCTTCCCGGACAATGACCGTGTGGGTTTTTGATTTTCCCTCGTGAAATTCTGCATTTTTGTTGAATTGATCCCACAGTGCCCTCTCCCTGATTTTGCGGATTTCAACGGCACTGTTGGCATCTGACAGTGAAAGAGGCCACTTTTCGGCCAGTTCATCAAGAGCTATGGAGATGAATTTCCCAAGTTTTTCCCCCTGTTCTTTTCCTTCGACAAATATGTTCTGGCAGCTTGTGCAGGCCCGCTGTTCCCAGAGGGCGATATCCTGTGCAAATCCCTTAGCAGCTTTTATGAGACCCATGTCGTCGACATCCGATGTTACCAGGCCGAAGCTTATTTTCGGCCCGAAACTGTGTAGCTCCGTTTTTGGACTCAGCCCGTTTTTGTATTTCATCACGGCATCTTCGCCGCCGAAGAGAAGAATTGCGTCGAACCTGCTCTTAACCAGATTCTCAATTTCCTCATCATTACGGTCCCAGTAGGCCATTGAGACGAAGGGGGTGATTATTCCTTCCCGATCGGCCTCTCCAAGAGCCCTGAAAAAGAGTGTAGGGAAGAGGAAATCCCTGCTTGAAACCTTAAGAAGATTCACGTTTTTCGTAACTATTCCCTGGATCAGGGACGCCACGGATCCCAGGAAAATGTTGCCTGCGGCGATATGGCATACGCTTCCGACGGGAACAGCCCTTCTGGAAAGATTCTTCCCATCGGGAACAAAGTGGTCAAGGGAGCGGTAATCGCCCAGAGAGCCGAGACTTTTTCTCAGGTAATCGGGGCTCAGCAGCTCACAAAACAGTTCGAGACCTGTCTCTATCATTGCTTGCGACAGGTCGATGGCGGAGGGAAGTTCGGCGACGGATTCCGAGTAGTATGGTTTTGATCTGTCCCGGAAAAGATCTCCGACCATGCCGAGTAGGGAAATTATTTTGTCTATAGGTATTTTCTTGAATTCTTTCGATTTTCTGTCCAGCTCCTCTTCACATAGATATCGGTTGAAAATTTCTGCAGTAAATGCTTCACCCGGTTTTCTTCTCTCTCCGAAAAGTATGTTTGAAAATTCATCTCTATTCATTCAGCTCTCCTGCTTTGCCGATTTATCCAGAATTTCCTGTGCGGCTATGGCGCACCCCTTGTGTTTTCTTACGCCGCCTCTCCTGATGGAAACCATGTAGTCTCCCGGTTTGCCGCAGGGGCAATCCCTGCCCAGGACAACAAGATCGGTCGAGAGAATGGAGAGGTTGGGCTGGGAGGTGCAGTAGGGGGTCAGCAGCTGGAGCATTCCCTCTTCTCCGTAGGATCTTTTTTCCATCGTAAGGGGATCGCGAACCACAAGTTTTCCGAATATGGGAACGTGAAGATGACCGTGGGAACAGGAACAGTACGGGACTCCGTGTTCCGCCATTCCATAGGTGTCCCTGATGTTTTCGGCAGGCAGGCCGATTCTTTTTTCTATGTGGCGGGCGAAATCGTTTATGGACATCGGGGTGCCTCGATGGTTTTTCCATCCGCCGCCGGCGATTATGAAGCTGGCAGGGTCCACCTTTATGTTTCCTGTGATTTCGTGAATTTTTTCAACAATTTCGTACATGAATGCCGGGAATCCCAGCATCCTCACCGGCGCATCCTCATGCAGTTCCAGGAACTTCTGTGCCCACTTGTCGGAATCGAAGTGATATGCACCCCTCTTTTCATCCCACTCGATAAGCCAGTGAACGCTTTTTCCGGGTGCAAGGGACATTATCTGCTCGTCGCTCCAGCTTGTTCCCACATTCCCCGCCTTTCTTATGTCGTAGGAGAACATGAAGTAGTGCACGGGTTTCGTGTTCGCAAACCCCATCGCCTCGAATGTCGAACGGGCCAGAATCTTAATTCTTTCAAGGGAACCTTCATCGAGAATGGTCTGTGTCTTCTGCCCCTTTGTTCCGGAACTTGTAAGCAAGAGGGCGATTTCATCATCGCGGATATTGCTGAATGTATGGATCTTCATTGTATCCACGAACAGAGGCGGGATATTCTCAACATTTCCATTTTCCACATCGAATCCGTCCCTATCGGCCATGTAGCGCAGAAACGGCTGTTTTTCCAGTTGGAACCTGTAATTTTCACGCATTGCATCGTTGAAAAGCTCACGGTCCGCCCTTTCGGATGAGAAGGGGTTTTTAAGTCTACAAAGTTTGTCTATGGCTTTGAACATAATCTAGCCGGCCTCCCTGTTTCTGAAGATGAATTCCTGCCCTGTGGGTTTTTGAGCATAAACGTACTCCGCAATCTCTCTACCCAATCGGGTGTTGGTATTTACATGACCGAAGTCGATGGAATAGTTGTTTAAAAGTTGGAAGAGCAGCATGCCTCCCAACTTGGATCCGGGCATTACTCCGCAGAAAGAGTAACCTAAAGATTCGGCACACTCGGCAGCATGTAGAATTTCCCGGGTCCTCATGTTGAGTTGCAGAGCTATGCTCGTGAACTTCTTCCGGTAGAGTGAAGTGGAAATGTCCAGCAATCTTCTGTGAATATCAGCTCCGATTCTATCAACGGTAACTGTCGCGGCTCCCGCGAAGGGGGTCAGTTTCGTGGAAATCTCGCTTTTCCCTGTGGGGGTTGACGGAAGTGCCGGAGAGAGAAATGTTGTCTCGATATCGAAGTGGTCGAATATGGATCTGATCATTCCACGACTTCGTTCCGGAGCGAAGAGGAAAAGCTCCTTCGGTTTGTTGAGGTAGCGGAAAGATATCAGCTGACTTTCCCTTTCGCCGGTCGTACAGTTCATGTTTCTGTAACCGATCTCCTGAATTCTTCCCGGAAGAAAGGCACAGTCCGTGAATCCCAGCCTGTGAACGGCTTTCTGGGAGTAGGGGTGAGAACAAACCGACTGCACGAACAGTCCGTCCAGCCCCCTCCGTTCTCCCTCCTCCACCAGAAAATCGGCTATGGCGTTCAGGCAGCCTCCGCCTCGATAATCGGGTGAAACAAATGCCGCGCACATCTCTGCAATGTTTTGCGCCGGGAATAGCCTGAATCCTGCGTGGCCGGCGACCGAACCGGCTTCGTCGACAGCAACGTAGGAGGTGAAATTCTCCGACTCACTCATTTCCTTGATCCTTTCAACCGAGTAATATCCGTCGCTGTAGGTTGCAGATGCGCAATCTGCTGCAGCTCTAAGATCGTTCGATTGAAGAGGATGGATGGTAAAATTTACCAAAACAAACCTCGAAA
Organism: uncultured bacterium; assembly: GCA_942492635.1. Classification (GTDB taxonomy): domain Bacteria; phylum UBP6; class UBA1177; order UBA1177; family CALOFP01; genus CALOFP01. The sequence goes on along the minus strand of CALOFP010000001.1, from coordinate 408,141 downwards.
AAATTAATTTTAAAACCAAAATATAAGCACCAATGGTGTTAAATATAGTTTTTGTAGTTTGCTTGTCAAATATATTTTGGAAAAAATTTCCACAAAAACAATAGTTAAACAATTAAGTTAAGAAAGTGTTAAGTTGATGTTAGTTTATGTTCAGAGTGTTTTCGTGGTTAATTTGTCCATATGCCCTTGAATACTATGTTAGTTGTTGTTATGTGGTTTTTTTATACTTTGTTTTTAAATCTCGAAGTTGTTTTAATGAAAAGTTAAAAAATAGCATGATGAGTATAAAAAATAGTGTCTGGTTTTGCGAAAGTTTTGTTTAAGGAAAATACGATTGCTTTTTTCGTTGTATAAATTAATTGAAATTGTTGCCTGTTATGATTTTGTTGAAAAAATTGTGCTGCAAGTTGGAAATAGTATGGCCGAGAGAAATATTGTTTTCAATTGTTAGTAATATCCTTTGCCTTTACGATGAATTTAAAACGATGTTATGCCGATCTCACGAAATTCGTAACGAACTATGGTTTATTCAACAGAATTATTTTTTATGATAAAAAAAACAATTTCATCTCGACGGCTCTCCTGTTGTTTCAAGGAGCGTGACAGGCGATATTCTGCCTACTTGAATGAGATCGATTTTTTTTAGACTACCATCTGTTTGTCTGTGAGTGCTTGTTTTAGCTGAAAATTAATTAAAAAGGTAGAGCCTCAGGGATACAAAGGTGTAGGGCCTAAGGTCGTTCGGATTGACGTTGTCGTACTCCGTTCCGTTTTTAAGAAGGATGTTGAAATCGAACCGATTCTTATCGCCGATTTTCACCTTGTCCGTAATATCCACAATATCGCCGACGGATATTGCACCGGGACACCAGCCGTTTCTGGGATATTTCCAGGTTCCGTACTGGTTAGAAACGGGATTCTGGTCGCAGTTGGCTCTCCATGGGTTGATTGAGGTCACGATCTCGTTGTTGAGGATGATGTCGTGACGCATCTCGCAGAATTCCGCGCAGTTGTGAGTGTTGTTAAACGAGTGACCCGTAGTGGTGAGGTGGGCCAGAACCCTCTTAGTTCCCTGCGGAATATCGACTTCCACCGGTTCGTACTGTGAATCCACATTTTTATCCGGCTCGATTTCACCGACCCTAGTATTTTTGAATCCCCAGATGTTGACAACTTGGTCCGCCGTCTTTTTTTCACCCGGATAAAAGATGAATTTAACGGTGATTCTCCATCCGTCACCCTGGTCGTGCCCGGGACCCACCCATGTGTCGATAAAAGATTTTATGCGCCGGGTGCCGGTGAAAAGGGAGGCCATTTCCGTAACATCGATATATTCGCACATTCCGACTCGATAGGGGGTGATGTGGCGTGTGATCTCAACAGTTTCCCGTTTTTCTTCATCGTCCGGATTCTTGATCAGCTGAATACTTCCCGTACGATCCCAGTGATCGCAGAGTCCGTTTTCCGGGCACTCGAGTTTGAGCATAAGGCCGACCTGTGCCCAGTTTTTATGTTCCGGAAAGCTCACATCAGCTTTGATATCTCTCTTGTTGTCCCCTCCTGAGTAGTGCTGGGATGCCTTGTCGAAGGCGGTTACGACGACAGTACCTTCAGGAAACTGCTCAGCCGGACATTGATACCAGGGCGCCGCGTTCTCAAAGTTGTAGGTAGACGGGTATTGGGTCGGATCGTCGTCATTTGGATCGCTTTCCTGATCTGAATCGCTTATCGGATCAGTTCCGTTTCCGGAATCGTTATCCTCTCCGCTGCTGCTATCCGATCCTCCTCCCGTATTCGAATCGTTTCCCGGATCTGATCCGTCTCCCGACCCGTTTCCGGAGCTGTTTGAATCATCCGAACTGTTGTCGGATCCATTTCCGCTTCCCGACTGTTCGCCATCCGTTCCTTTTTCTCCACCGTTGTCCAACGATTCGGAATCAGGTACACCTGTTTCTCCCGATCCATTCTCACCACTGTCGCTGTCGGAACATCCGATAAATAAGAAGAAAACAACAGTAATGAAAGTTAATAGTTTTTTCATCTGCTTCTCCATGATGTTTGTGTGTTCCATTATTTTATTTATTTCTATCAAAGAATCTATAATTATTGAGAAATTAGTATTTCTAGTTGTTTTTTTCTCGTTTGACGCTTGGAATTTTTGATCTAACTTTCGTAGAGAGCATTCACATGGAAAAAGAATATACCGCTGATTCTGAAGATTCAACCGGTGAAAGTATTGTTATTCGGATCAAATTAACCGCTTGCAGTGCTAAAAATATTTAAAATCGGCGCTTTTGAATGAATAAACCGTAGAGACGTAGCATGCTACGTCTCAAAGATCCCCCGAAATCCCCTAAAGAAAAAACAAAGAAAAAAAATCTTTAATGCCCGACAAAAAGTACAAAAGTGCCGACCCGTCCCCGTTTGCCCCACTTTGGTCCTTCGCACGACCTCGACTGACTCTTGATGAATTACAACCTATAATGGACAATTTTGTTATATTTGGGTATTCTGTTCGCTATACATTGACAACAGTTCGATACTTGGAGGTTTTAGAATGTTCACTAGACAAAACTATCTCAAAAAAATAATTCCTTTCATCGACAAACCATTAATAAAGGTAATCTCCGGTATGAGGCGAACAGGGAAAAGCACGATAATGAAAATTCTTAGTCAGCATCTGAAAAAATCCGGGGTTTCAGCTGATAGAATTGTCTATATCAATATGGAGTCTATTGAAAATAGTCGTTTCCTGGATTTTGTGGAGCTCTACAAATTTATAAAGGAAAAGAAGAATGAAGCTGAAAGCAAACTCTATCTTTTTATTGATGAAGTCCAGGAAATTCCAAGTTGGGAAAAGCTTGTGAACTCACTTCTGGCGGATGATGATGCGGATATTTTTATAACAGGTTCAAACTCAAAGCTGCTTTCCGGAGAACTTGCAACTTTAATTTCCGGAAGGTATGTGGAGTTTCGAATCTTTCCATTGACATTCTCAGAATATTCTCTGTTCAGAGAGTACGGGGCAGATAGAGCGACTCTTTTTAATGAATTTTTACAGTACGGCGGAATGCCCGGAATCCATAATCTATACTTGCAGAAAGATAACATTTACCAGTATCTTTCCGCCGTCAGTGACAGTGTAATTCTGAAAGATGTAATCTTCAGGAACAAAATTAGAGATGTTGCGCTCTTAAATAAACTTTTGCTATTTATCGCTGATAATATAGGGAACACTTTTTCAGGAAGGAAGATAGCCGCATATTTCAAAAGCCAGAAACGTTCTGTAAGTCTTGAAACTATCTATAACTATATTAACTACTTAGAGACAGCATTGGTCATAAACCGTGTCTCAAGATATGATTTGAAAGGAAAAAAAATACTTGAAACATATGAGAAGTATTATCTTACAGAATTGGGTTTCAAACACGCCATGTTCGGGTATCGGGAAAATGATATAAATGCATATCTCGAGAATATTGTATATATTGAATTGAAAGAAAGGGGGTATGATGTAACAATTGGAAAATTTGATGATTACGAGATAGATTTTGTTGCAAGAAACGATGGGGAGTTGATATATATCCAGGTTTCTTACTTGCTGGCTGATGAAAAGGTCAGAGAGAGGGAAATGAGGCCTTTTTATAAAATAATGGACAATTATCCGAAGTATCTATTGACAATGGACAAAATTCCAAGAAGTAGCGTCGATGGTATTATTCACGAATATTTACCCGATTGGCTGATCTCCGGATAGTTTTCGAATCTTACAAAAAGCAAAAGGGAATGCCGGATTTTTCAAATCAGAGACCTGTAAAAACATTTTCCACCCCGTATCAGCCTCTGATTCGATCATAAAACAAATATCTCGCCAAATCCAGTCGTCAGATTCTTCTGAAAACAAATATCACCGCCAGTTCAGACGCTGATTTTACGATATTAAAAAAATTAGGACCGAATTAACGGCTCTTGTCAACAGATTATTTTTTTTGAGGTCGATTCAGTGGCTGTTTTCATCAAGATACAAATAATTCGATCGTTCCAGCGGCTGAATTGGTCAGGATATTTTTTGGGTTGGATTTGGAAGCGGAAAAGGAATTGAGATTTTACCATTAATGAAAATAGCGCTTCTATTATTAATATTGTTTGTTTCTGGAATCGGGGTTTTACCCCAATATTTGAAGCGTTTGCTTAATGAAATCAATTGGTTGTTGTACGGGCTTGCCAATGCTGAGGCTTTTCCCGCCAAAGCCTGCCGAAGAGCAGATGTTCTCAAGGCCGCGAAGCGCGCCGTTCTCAAGCGTCAGCGTTCACAAGCGAAGCGTTCTGTATTTCGGGCGCACACGGAGGCACGCCCCTACGGTTGTGTGTTGTAAATCGCAGATAAAACAAAGGTTTATGGTGAGGTGTCTTAGCGTTCCGAAGAAATGTTGTGTGCTCTCTTGGTAAAAAAAGTTCAAAAAATTTGTTTTCGTGGTAACACTTTCTGTTTTCTCGGTGTCTAATCCATTTGTGACGACCGTTGATTTTAAGCTTCAGGAGGATATTATGGCCGGTTTTACAGAGAACAATGACGACATCATCTCAGGGATCAATGTGACTCCCCTTGTGGACATTATGCTCGTGCTTCTGATTATTTTCATGCTGGTTTCCAGTTTCACACAGGAGTCAGCCATCGATGTGGATCTTCCACACGCGGCTACGGGAAAGGAGGTTGAGTCGACTTCGCTTTCCGTTGTCATTTCAAAGGAGGGTGAGTACTACCTGGGCGGAAAGAAGCTCGATTCCTTTGAGGCGATGCAGGCTGAAATCCGCAGCGCCAAGGAGAAAAATCCGGAGATTCAGGTGATCATCAGCGCCGACAGGAAGGTCTATCACGAAAAGGTTATCGGCGTGATCGATATGATTCGGAAGCTCGATATCTACAAGTTTGCAATCAACGTGGAATATGAAGCGGAGGAGAGCTGATGCGTCGTGACGACAAGTTTCTGGCGATCGGTATTGCACTCTCGTTTCTGCTTCACGGCGCCTTTTTTCTCTTCATGAAAAAGGTTGAGGAGAGTCCTGTCCGCAGGGCGTTCAAGCATTCGCAAGTGATTACTTTCGAGGTAAAGACGGAAAAGAAACCGCAGCCGAAGCCGGAGCCGAAAAAGATTGTGAAGAAGGTGAAGCCTAAACCTAAACCGAAGCCGAAACCCGAGCCGAAAAAGGTCTACAGGGTTAAAAAGGTGGCGAAGTTCAGGAAGAAAACGGTAAACGAGGCACCTGTTTCCCATGTGCGGAAGAAACCTGACGGAAAGGTTCAGGATACGGATGTGAAGCCGGTTTTCGGTGTGACGAAAAAGAGTGTGGTCGCAGGAAAGGGCAGCGGTATCGGTGTCCGTGTAGGAAACACACTTATGAAGGAGCAGGAGAAGGAGTATACGCCGCCTGAGAAGGTGAAGGATTACTACGCCGGAAATAAACTCAAGGAGTCTAAGATCGATCCCAATATCAAGAAGTTTACAACGGCGCCGGTTCCATCCTTCGAGCTTTCTTCCCTGCCGGTCTACAAAAGCCGCGTAAAGCCGGAGTATCCGGAGGAGCTGCTCGACGAGGAACTTGAGGGTGAGGTTCTTCTCACCGTCCTGATTAATGAGAAGGGAAGGGTGATTTCCGTAAAGGTGAAGCGATCGGATCACGCTCTTTTCAGCAAGGCCGCAAAAAAGGCGATGAAAAAGACAAGGTTCAAACCGGGAATGATCGACGGAAAGGCTGTCGCCACATCAATCGATATCCCCGTGAAATTTGTAATGGATATTTAAAGTTGGTGAATATTAACTTGTGAAATGTGGTGCATGATTTCTCCCCTCTTTTTAATTGAGAGAGGTAAGAAAAAAATTCCTGTGGAATGTTTTTCCTGTCGAAAGGGGGTGGGGGAGTTATTGAAATAATCGCCCCCGACTTTTTATTGGAAAAAGGGATGGAACTCGGGATGATGCAACACGGAAATAACAAAGGAGGTTTCAATGATTACAACTCAGATTTCGATTATGGCTTTTTATGCTGCGCGCATCATTCTCTACATGCTTGCCGCGATCAGTGTTCTGGTTATAGGTCTTTTCATAGAGAGGCTCTTTTTCTTCATCAGAAAACTTACCCGCAACGGCCGGGATCTCCTCAGGGAACTGGAAGACGCCGATACAAAGGAAGATGTTAAAAAGGTTCTCAAGGCCAATCCAGCTTCAGAAACATGGGTTGTACTCATGGGACTTTCGGGAAAAGTCGAGGGCAAAGAGGCGTTTCGTGAGAAGGTTCACTCGGTACTCATCCAGGAACGCTCATCCTGGGAGAGATTTTCAGCCTTTCTCGGCAGTGTCGGTTCAAACGCACCGTTCGTCGGTCTTCTCGGAACAGTTCTCGGTATCATGAAGGCGTTCGCCGATCTCGGAGCTGCCGGAAAGGGCGGTCCCCAGGTTGTAATGGGCGGTATTTCTGAGGCTCTCATCGCTACCGCTGTCGGTCTTGCAGTTGCCATTCCCGCCATCATCTTCTTCAACATCTGCAAAACCCGCGCTAAGAAGAGCGGTTCCCTCGTTGAATCGATGGTTTCTCTCATCTGTTCAAAAGGAATTCTCTGAGGAGGGGGTTATGAAAATTGTTTTAGTGATTTTTACTCTTGTTCCGCTCTTTCTATTTGCGGAAGTGACTGATATCGATGTCGAATACGGCGATCAAGATTCATCCTTGAATGAAGTCGCATCAGATTCAGCTGATGATATAGGTGATGAAGATTCGGTCGATTCTCAAACGGAAATTTCGGATTCCGACAATGCTCCGGAAATTGAAAGCGACAGAGATGTTGCAGCCGGAACAGTTACCACGGAACTTGTAATTGAGAATGAGCCTGCGCCTCTTCCTCCAAGCGTTATCGCTCCGGTTCTTTCAATTGTCACCGGAAAAATGGTGGAAAGGGGAACAAGGAGGCCGCTCAAGGATACGACATTCTACATAAAGGGAAATGATGCGACAATTCCGCTCATGACAGATAAAGAGGGAAAGTTCGAACTCAAGCTCGTTCCCGGCTGGTACCGTATTCTCGCTCCTGTCGTCGGCTATGAAAAGCTGGAGGAGAGAATCTGGGTAAAAAAGGGTGAGAAACTGGATCTGACCCTTCGCATGGATTCTCTCGTGATTAATCCCTACGAAATTGTGGTACGTACAAAAAAACCCAAGAGTGAAGTGAGCGTCCAGCGTGTGACTGTTCAGGAGGCTGTTTCGACTCCCGGCGCAAATCGCGATGTGCTCAAGGTGATCACCTCCATGCCCGGCGTCAACTCCCTCTCCGTTTTCAACGGTTATGGAAGCGGACTCGTTATCCGCGGATCGGGCCCTGAAGACAGCATGTACCACGTCAACGACCACTGGGTTCCCCAGCTCTACCACTTCGGTGGAATGGAGAGTATCATCGAGCCCGAAATGGTTGAATCGATCGATTTCTACGCGGGAGGATTCAGTCCAGAGTACGCGGAGGCAACCGGCGGCGTGATCAAGGTGAACATCCGTGATCCCAGAAAGGACAGGTTCGGCGGATACGCAAATCTTTCGCTTCTTTCATCCTCGGTCATGGTTGAAGGTCCGATTACTGATAAGGATTCGATTTCATTCAGTATAAAAAGAGGGTTTCTCGATCTCTACATGAAGCTTCTCTCAAGTACGACCGAGATGGGTGATATGGCCAACTTTACGACATATCCCACCTATTACGACACCATGACAGTCTACACCCACGAGTTTTCAAAGCGCAGCAAGCTGAAGGTTATCGCTATCGGCTCCACAGACAGCATGAAAATGAAGTTCGACAGCGAGGCGGAGGCCGCAGGTTTTTCCGACACACTTAAATACGGAAGCCACTTCGGAGAGGTAATTACCGAGTGGCACTATAAAAACAAGGGATTCAAGTCCGTTCTCTCCCCGATGGTAATGTATTCTCACAACAAGATCTCAATCGGACCCAGAGCCAACATCGAGATGAACAACTACCAGTTCAGCCTCTCTGAAAAGGCGGAATACAAGATAGGAAAGAGCCATACTCTTGTCGGTGCGATGAGAGTCGTTCCCGGGTACTTCAAGATGGACAGCAACTTCTACGCTCCCCCAAAGGAGGGTGAGGTAGGTTACAATCCCTTCGAGGAGGAGATCGAGGATCACAACGGCCAGGCCTATCTGATGGGTGGAATCTCACTGATGGACAGGATAAAAATCGGAAAGTTTCTTGTAACTCCGGGAGCGCTGGTTACCTACGTCCATGACGAATTCAACGACAGCTACTATGTTGATCCGAGACTTTCGGTACGATATTCGCCCTTTAAATGGCTCCGTTTCAAAGCGGCGACGGGACTCTACTCCAAGTTTGCATCTTTCGACGAACGCATGCCGCCCTGGGGAAAGGCCGGAATCGATCCGGAGCGAAGCGTTCACTTCATAGGAGGTGTCGAGGCCGACCTGACCGACAACCTGTTTCTCGATGTTCAGGGGTACTACAAACACTTCTTCGACATGGTTGTAAGGGGTGACAAAGGTGCGAGCGACTACATAAATGAAGGAAAAGGATACGCATACGGAGCAGAGGTACTTCTTCGTCACAACATGACCGACAACTTTTTCGGATGGGTTTCCTACTCATTCGGCGTGTCGAAAAGAAAGGACGGAAGCGGAAAGGATTGGCGCTACTTCGATATGGATATTCCCCACAACCTGACACTCGTGGCAAGCTACAAACCCAACCGCTACTGGCAGTTCGGTGCCCGCTTCAGTTACGTTTCCGGAAAGCCTTTTACCGACCTTACCGATGTCGAGACCATGTATGATGCTGATAACAACAGCTATACACCGATCTACGAAGGCTCGATCAACGAGGATCGGATGCCCGCACGTCATCAGCTTGATGTAAGAATTGATAAATACTGGATTTTCGACAACTGGATACTCTCGACATATGTCGATGTCCAGAACGCCTATTTCCGCAAGAACGCGCTTGATGTTGTCTACAACGACGACTACACGGAAAAAAAGAACATGACTTCGATTCCGATAATGGTATTTCTCGGATTTAAGGGTGATTTTTAGGGAGAATGATATGAAAAAGATAGTTTTAATGATTGTTTTATCCATCCTCATGCTCTCCTGCGGAGGCGATTTCGATCCCGATTACATGGTGGAAAAGCCCAAGGTTCTAGGTGTGTCCATCTCCAATCCGGAGGTTGCTCCGGCCGAATCCTTCCGTGTGAAGCTGCTTGTTGCCGGAAGCACAGTGGACCAGGATATGAATATTCCAGTTTACTGGATGCTTGGTGACCGATCTCCCGTGATTTCAACCTATACCCGCTTTGCAGAGGTTCCGGTTCCGGAAAAGAGCGAAGAAGGAGAGTACACACTTTTGGGCATAACCGAGATAGATGGAAAGAAACTGGCCATACAGAAAAGGGTTCGTGTTAAGAAAAATTCAAACTACATTCCGTCCAAAATCAAGGGAATAGAACTTGTTCACGGCAATAAAAAGGAGCGAGTTGAAAACGGTAAAATTCATTTTAATGCGGCAGGAGCACCCGACTACTTTGCCCTTCGCGCCATTGTCGACAACAAAATAGACCCCTCCATAGGCAAGGTCATCTACAGGTGGAAGATAACAAAATCCAAAAAAGGTAATGGGGAACTGTACGTAAGCTGGGATGATGATGAAATTGCCAAGCTACTCGGATCCGATGCCGATGCGAACCAGTACAAAGATCAGGTTGTGATCTCAATCAGAGGAGAAGAGGGCGATGACGGAATCCAGAAGGGGGAGTACGACCTTTTCCTCATAATCCGGGACAAGGCGGAAGGCGCAGATGAAAGATCGCAGGATCTTCTGGGAATGGACTACATGCACGTTAAGGTAGTTATCGATTAAAAAAAGATACGGCATAAACCTCCGCCTAGGGGCGACCCGCCGGGTCGCCCTGTTTTTCTTCCACAGATAAATATAGATAGGCAAAGATTAAGATATTTAAGCCCAAGATTTGTCATGGGAATAGGAATTTTTTTCATTTTTCAATCAATTTACGACCTTTTGACAGCTCAAAGAAGTTATCTGAAGATGCCGTCCGAACCAATTTGGCAAAATTTCGCCAACCTGTGTGTATCTGTGGATATGTGTCGATTGAAAAGGGGATCGTACTGAGGATCTTCTAAATTACGATAAGGCTGCAGCCGCTGTCTTTTGAGTCATCAGAATCTGTGGATTTCTTTTTTCCGTCGGTTTTTTTATCCGACTTCATATCATCGTCAGATTTTTCATCGATGTCGTTCTGATAGTTGATATCGATATCGGATGTCTCATCGATTATTTCACCATCGGACACCTTTTCGGTGCTGCCGGATGAATCACCGTCAGAAATGGAGTTGTTCTCGTCTGAAACTGATATGTCATCATCACCCTTTTCTTCATCAGGAGTCTCTTTGCAGCTGGTCTCGCTGTTTCCGCAACCGCATTCGCCGGGTTTGATTTTGCCCGAATCTTCCGGACATTTGTCAACGCAGTCACTGACTCCGTCGCCGTCACTGTCTCTATCGCTTTCTCCGCATCCGCACTTGCCCGGCTCGGCTTTTTCGGGATCATCGGGGCACTGGTCGTTGCAGTCTGCAGTTCCGTCTTCGTCAGCATCGTCTTCTTTTTTACCGCATCCGCACTGGCCGGGTTCCGTCTTATTCGGGTCGTAGATGCATTTGTCGTTTTTATCCTCCGTACCGTCGTTATCCGCGTCGATATCCAGATATTCCGGAATTCCGTCGTCGTCATAATCCGGAGCAACAGACCTGCAGCTGCTGCCCTCGTCCCAGTCGGCTTTACCGTCGCCGTCGGTGTCGTAGTGAAGCGCCGGCCTGAGGGCTACCGCCCAGTCGTCAAGTCCGGGACCACCGATTCCGCCGATTGTCTGTACTGTAACCGGTTTGCTGGCAACTATGTGCCATGTTGTGAACGGAGCGAGATTGAGAAAGTCATCCCTGTTCATGATCTCAGGTTCCCCACCGTTAATCACCACAGATGTATCGTCGTCACCTACGAAGAGGTAGGCTCCCTGGTTTCCGCCGTTGACCAGTATGTCCTGGGCCCTGTAGCCGAAGTTGAGGGTCATGTCGTCACCCATGTCCTCCAGCTGGTGTCCAGTCTGGGTGGAACCGCCCCAGACGGTAACTTGGCTCTCACCTTCGGTTTCAAGGCGATAGTAGGCTTTTCCGACGTTACCCTGATAGTAACTTTCTCCTGCGGGAAGGGTCGTTGTCTCCTCTCCGCTGTTGTTGAGCAGAACCTTGCCTGTTCTTAGATCAAATACCTTGAATCTGGCCTCTATATCTGTCGGATTGTAGACAGCGAATGTGCCTGTTTCCGCTCCCTGCTGGAATGTCGAGAAGAAAAATCTCCTGCCGAGGTCGTTGTTGCAATCTTCCGTTGTCCGCCCTCCGGGGATTGGCGGAACGTTCGTCAGGCCGTTGGCTGCGTTGCTCTGAACCGATATGGTGCCGGTGGCTTCGATTTTGTAGACAATACCTCCGACAAGATTTTGCGGTTTCCAGATAGAGTTTGCCCCAAGTTCGTCGCTTTGGGATACAACTTCACCTTCGCTGTTTTTGACGGTGACAACTGTCTTTTCATCTCTTGTGAAAACAATGGTTTCCGTATTGAAGGTAACTACCGCCGGACTTATATAAAATGTTTGCCCATAGGATTTTTTACCGTCTCCTGCAGTGGGATAGAAGAAACTGCCCCAGATGTTGCTTGCCCATACCGATCCGAGAACGGCCACAAGAGGTTTGGAAGTTTCGATCTTGAAGTGCCGTGTTGTGAGAAGTGGAATAATATGCTTTTCCATCCTTGCAATCTTGCCCTCGACGGCTATTCCGTCCGGAAGTGGTGTGATGCTGTAGGTTATCTCCTCATCAGTTCCTATGAGTGTTAGAATTCCCTGGCTGTTCGGATTGTATCCGTAGTACGTCTCAGCAACTTCGGCTCCGAAAAGGGATGCCGAAAAAAGAGCAGCGAGAATAAGCGTTATCGTCTTTTTCATCGATCCCTCCTAGATGAAAAGAATTGAGCAACCGGATTTTTCACCGTTTTTTTCTGATTCTAATTTGTCTTTATCATCTAGTGATTTTGAGTTGTTGTCGGAATCGGTCGACTTTTTTGAATCATTTTCAAAGATATCATTGTCGGATACTTCCTCAGTATCGTCTTTGTCGCAGTTTTCATTTTCGGTTGAGGAATCTGCATCGTTTAAATTATCTTTCTCGCCTGTTGAAATTTTACCGTCCCCTTTTTCGTCGTTATCCGGAGTTGAGTTGCACACCTTTTCACCTTTCCCGCATCCGCACTTGCCCGGTTCGGTTTTTTCGGGATCATCGGGGCACTGGTCGTTGCAGTCCGCAGTTCCATCCGAGTCACTGTCCTTATCAGAGATGCCGCATCCGCAAATTCCCGGTTTTATCTTGTCTCCATCCTCAGGGCATTTGTCTACACAGTCCGAAACTCCGTCCTTGTCTCCATCACTGTCGGCAATTCCACATCCGCAGACGCCATCTTTGGTTTTGTCGGGATCATTTGGACAGTCGTCGTTGCAGTCTGCAGTTCCGTCCTTATCCGTATCGGTTTCTTTTTTTCCGCATCCGCACTGGCCGGGTTCCGTCTTGTGTGGGTCGTATATGCAGTTGTCCTTGCTGTCCTCCGTACCGTCATTGTCAGCGTCGATATCCAGGTATTCCGGGATTCCGTCGTCGTCGTAATCCGGTGCAACGGACTTACAGCTGCTTCCCTCGTCCCAGTCCGGTTTGCCGTCGCCGTCCGTGTCGTGGTGGAGTGCGGGCCTGAGTGCCGTCGCCCAGTCGTTGAGTCCGGGCCCGTCGATACCTCCGATTGTCTGGACGGAGAGCGGTTTGTCGCTCTTGATTTTCCATACGTAAAACGGGGGAAGATCAATAAAGCCGTCTCGGTTCAGTGTGATTGTTCGAAGTCCGTCGTTCAGGTCGACTGTGGTGTTGTCGTCACTTGCGTACACGTAGGCTCCGAAGTTGCCGCCGTCTATTACCATCTCCTGAGCACGGTTTCCGAAGTTGAGGGTCATGTCATCCCCCATATCTTCGATAAGGTTTCCCTGCTCCGTGTCTCCGGCCCAGACAGTTACATATCCTTCGCTCACCTCGAGCTTGTAGTAATTTGTTCCCATTTTGAGCTTGATGAAATTCTCTCCTGGGTTGAGCTCCCTGTTTTCTTCAACCAACTCTTTCGTATCGAGCCTGGTTATGGAGAAGACAGCCTTTTTTAGGGTGGGATTGAAGACGCCCACGGCTCCCTGCTCCCAACCGTGGGTGGCGAAGAAAAACTTTTTCCCCAGATCGTTGTTGCAGTCTTCAGTAGTTCTGCCTCCGGGAATCGGAGGGACGTTGGTGAGTCCGTTTCCCGAGTTGTTTGCAATAGAAATCACACCTGTGGACTCGACCTGGTAAAGTCCGTGTCTTGATATCTTTGTCGGAAGCCAGAAGCTTTCTGGCGGCAGAAGTTCCGATTCGTCAACAACATCGCCGTTTTTGTTTTTTACGGTTATCTTTGATTCGTCCCTTGTAAAAAAGACTGTTTTAGCCATCTGGCTCTGTGGATGAAGGTTGTCAAGTGCCATAGGATTTATGATGAAGTTTCGACCGTAGGATTTTTTTCCATCGTCGGATGTAGGATAGAAAAAGCTTCCCCAGAAGTTGTATCCTCCCGGATTGCCTACGGGACCGTCAAATCCGAGAATAACCAGCATCGGTTTGTTTGTCTCTATCTTGAAGTGACGTATTCTCTGGAGCGGAATCTCCATTCGGTCCATTCTGTTCAACACTCCCTTTATTTCAACTTCCACATTTTCCAACTCCACATTTTCTCCGTTGACATCTTTCCCTTTCGACAGGGGAAAAACCTCAAAGCGGGTTTCGTTTTCAAATCCCACTATGTAAAGTCTTCCGTAGTGATTGGGATTGTACCCGTAGTAGGTTTCCTTCTGCTCCATTGAAAAGAGAATAATTGGGAATAGAAATAAAAAAAGAATAAGGTTAAGTTTTAGAACTACTTTCACTAAATACTCCATAATCAGTTTTTCAAACTGATTATGTGATAAAAAATTAAAAATTTCGACCAAGCTAATGTATTCGAACTTAAAAAAATAATTGTTTTTAAAATCTAATTATTTAGTGTTGATTTTTTTGATCCGGGAGATGTTTGTTTGAAATCTCAGTGAATCTGGTGTGTTGCTGCGTGTGACTAATATGTTGGAACTCGTATTTACATCGTGGACATGAAAATTTAAAACGGCTTTTAATGAGTTGGAAAATTTAAAATTCAGAGAGATGGCTTTTCCGAGATGTAAATTTCGGTGCAAACTGGAATGAAGCTGAGAGTCCGGAATCAGCAGTGATGGGTATCGTAGATGTTGATCTTTTTTCCTACGATTTTGCTTGTCTTCTCATAGTCCTTTTCGGAATGGAAGGTATGAAACTTCAGAGTGTTGATCAGCTGGGGATTGATTGACGCAGCCTCGATGTTGGCAATCATCACGTCCTTTTCGATGCCTTCAGCTTTCATGGCCTTCTCCTGTGCCGAGGATACAGCCTTAGCCTCTTCGAGTTCCTTTTCACTAATTTTTTTTACCTCCTCATCAGAAACCTTCTTCGGGTTCTTTACGGAGATAAGATTTAATGTGTTGTTAATCTGAGCAACTTTCATCGCTCACCTCCACAACAGGTCTACATAAAAAAATTATAGCACCTAATCCTAGTAAAATCAAAAACAAGTGTCAAATAAATTTTATAAAAATAGCTACTTACCTGTTTTTGTTGCCCGTTGTGGCAAACGATGGAATACGAATTGTGAGATCTTAAAAAGAGGTGGAAAGTGAAAGTATTCGATTTACCGTTACTTTTTCAGTTCAGAATCGGTTACTCGACCTGTTTTTCTGCTATCGCGCTTTTTGGGTTGGAAAATAGCTTGTCGGGGAAAATGAGACAGCCGATCTATATGGGGAACACATCAAAGTTCTGCTGAAGGAAAAGTTCCGCCATTTTCATATCAAAGGGTGTGTCGATATTTATTCCCGCCATCTCTTCCATAATTACGGGATGGTGCCTGTCCGGAATTAAAGAATCAGCCTGAAAAGGCAGCTCTTTCAGAAAAGCGTAAATGGCACCGTTTCTTACAAACAATTCCGGAAGTTCCTGTCTTCTCAGGGTGTCGGGTTCTTCCATAACTGGAGTAACTTTCCCATTTTGTATGTATCGCATTCTCGAAGGATGTTCTTTCGGAGGAGAGTAGGATACAGCCGAGCCGCATTTTTTTACACCTTCAATCGCTTCCAAAAAACTTTTTCTGCTTCGAAACGGACTTGTCGGTTGAAGAAGAAAAACAGCGTCGAAGTCACTTACCTTCTCATATTCCGGAATCGCGTGCCTGATAGTGTCGATAGTCGTGGCCTTGTCCGTAGCGAGATGGTCAGGACGAAGAAAAGGAACCTCCGCACCGTATTTTTCAGCCTCCGTTTTTATCTTTTCACAGTCAGTGTTGACGAAAACTTTCTGGAACAACCCGCAGGAAAGCGCTTGCTCAATGGTATATGCAATAAGCGGCTTTCCTTTGATTTCCCTGATGTTTTTATTCGGGACTCCCTTACTTCCGCCCCTCGCCGGAATAACAGCTATATATTTCATCGATTCTCCTTCAAAAATGTTATTTTATACGTGCAATTTCCGTACCGGGCGCTGCGAGAGAACGCTGCTCTTCTGAACGCTGCACTTGTGAACGCTACGCTTGTGAACGCTGCGCTTGTGAACGCTGCGCTTGTGAACGCTGCGCTTGAGAGAAGAGGTGGGATTAATCTTGTTTTTGTCAAGGCTCGCGAAGCGACGCCGTTCTCAAGCCGTGCGCAGCAAAGGCGTTCTAAAGCGACGCGTTCTAATCACATCTTTCCACGATTCCGGGAGTGCCCCCTTCTTTCTTTGAGCTGCAAATGTTGCCTTCCGGATCGATAACTACGGAAAATCCTCTTTCGGTATCAGAAAATGATCCGTCGTATTCGGCGAAAGCGTCTGTTTTCCCCTCAAATGGACACTTTATCTGGATCGATTCCGAACCGGAAAGGCCGGCATCGGCAATGGTTGTATCGTCGACTGTCAAAATAATTGATTTGCTGTCGGCAATTTCCGGAATTTTGCTTCCCGATGAAACGATTATTGCTGTGCCGCCGGGGACAACGGTCGTCGACTCACCATCTAACGGATCTTCCCCTTTTCCATCGTTTTTGTCATCGATTGTGCATCCCTGGAGATCGAAATCTATTGATCCGAAGTTGTAAACCTCCACAAATTCCCAGGCGGTTTCCTTTTCACCCAAAGGTGTGTGCATAACTTCCGTAATCATAAGGTGGGGAAGAGGTTCGGATGTGGTAAATTTCTTATCGAGTTTCTTTTCGCCCTCAGGCGTGAAAAGTGAAATATCGAATTCATATTCCGTTTGGGGTTCAAGATCGGGAATAAAAAGTTCGCATTTCCCGTCGCAGAAAGACAGCTTTCCTTGCGATTGAAGTGCGAAAATTCGAGATGATGATACTTTTAAACTGTAGCTTATATCATCAATTATTTCAGAGAACTCAGGTTCGTCTTCTGGAGGTGTTTCGCCTGAAACAAAGATCTTTTCCTTTATTGATCCTTGGCGGATCGGAGTAGTTGCTCCGTCGATTTCAACCGATTCGACGTGATTGTTGAACAGAAGCAGAAAGTTTTTATCCTTGCCAAGAATTTTCAGCGGCTTAGGTTTAACCACTTCTTTTGTTAAATCAATTTCGCTGTCGAATCGAAGGACGATCGATGTTGATGGATAGGATGGGAGAAAACTCTCGATTTTTGGTAGTTTTGGTCCGATTTTAAAGCTGAATTCAACATCTTTGGAATTGGGTAAGTCATCTTCGATCCATGTCAGCGGGTGGTGATCCTTTGATTTCAGTCCGGCTTCGAAGAGAATGCGGATGTTGCTCTCCGCAGGGAGGTCGGAGATGAAAATTTTATTCTCCTCAGCGTTCACACTGCACTCCTTTTCCGTCTCCTTCTCATATTCGATCTCGATTTTCTCCAGAGTATCCGGATCGATTTCCATGTTGAATTCAAATTTTAATATTTCCTCTGGATAGTGAACTGAGTTTGAGGGAGCCTTGATCATCTGAAAGTATGTGTGCTCTTTCTTCTCCAGAACATTTTCTCCGCAGGAAAGAATTAGAAAGAGGATCGTGATTACTGTCTTTTTCTGCATGAATTGAGCTCCATTCCCGTAAGTTCCTTAAACCACATTCTCATTGCTGCATTTTCTATTTGTGCTGCAATCAATTCCGCCTGTGGAATGTCGATTTTTTTATCCAAGAGTGCATTGACGATGGCAGTGTGGTAGTAGATCAGAGTTATCTGCTCCAGAATCTGCTTTTTTACCGCATAAATCTTGTGTTCTTCCTGGGAAAAACGAAGAGAATCCGGATTGTAGATCAATTTGGAAAGGTTGAACTCCAATCTTCCTCCGATTTCATATGTGTCAAGAGATCCCAGAGTCGTGTTGTTGTCGTCTGGTCCGACGGTTATGTAGTCCTTTCCTACGCTTATGTTGTTCTGTTGGTAAAGATATGTTTTTTCATCGTTTTTGTATTTGCTCCACGCCGTCAGCTTTGGAAGTATGGCTGCAATCCGCACCCTTTTTCTGGAAGAACGAACATCCTCCTCCAGCTGTTTTATCTTCATTAATCCGGCACTCAGTACCGTCTCAAGTGAGTGACATGTGTAACCTGATTCCAGCTGGTGAAATGAAATTCCGGCAGATTTAAGATATTTCAACAGCTCCGGAAGTTTTTCACCGGAGAAAAGGGTAGCCGAAAAAAGAAAAATCAGGAGAAAAACACTATTCTTCATACGCATCCTCGTCTAAAAGATCCTTAATAATATTTCTTAGCTCTAGATGTTCCTTTATTGTCAGCAGGGTCGTATCCCTGAAAAGAAGCAGTGGAGGGCGCTCAACCTTGCTGTCACTCCTGTATGAGATGAAAATCATTACCGAGTGGTGGTTTCTGCCTTCCTGGAAGAAGAGTCTGGCTTCGGTCATTAAAAAAAATGAAAAAAGGATCGTAAAAATTAAGTTTTTCATAACAATAATTGTGATGGATTGTTTTGCCTATCCTAGATATACAGCTTTTTTCTGTCAAGAAATCCTTGAAGTATTAGAAAGTAAATAAAAATGAATTACTTTTCTTAAAAAAATATGTTAAACATAAACAAATTTTTTCCGTATTAAGTAACCGGAACAGAAGCGGAGGGACAGATGCTGGATATTTCCTTTACGACGCCACAGCAGAAAAAATTTTATAGTGATCTTGAGGAGTTTATTAAAAGCGGAAGGGAGCGAATGTATCTTTCCTATCTTGAGAAAGCCTCGGCCCAGATAGGCGAGGGGATCGATATAGATACGGTGCTTACACCTCTTTATCTTCTGGAAAAGAAACATAAGCTCCACAGGAAAAATGAACTGAAACCGAATTTCACCATGGTTTTCACCCATCTCAGGGACAGGGTAGTTGTGCCTTCCCTCAAAAACGGAGTCTTTCCGAAGGGATTGTACCTCTTCGCCGAGCTGCTGGCGGAGACTGAAATTAAACCTGTTTCAGTTGCTCCATGGGCTGAGGGATTAAAAAAGGATGTGGATGCAAGAATGGCAACTGTCGACGGTATTGCCGCATACTGCTGCGCCCTTTTTCGGTGTATACTCGATCTTCTGGACGGTGATCAGGAAGATGCCGAAAAACGGTTTGTAAAAAATCTTTCTGCCATCGATATCGATGAAATTATTTCTGTTCTTGGTGAGGAAAGGTTCAAGAATGAGGCAACTGTTCTCTACGGAACAATTTTCGGAGGTTTTGAATCGGCCGTAGAACTGTTTTCCAGTACGATTTTTCAACCGGACAACTTTCTTCCAGCCGACCAGGTCCTTCAGAATAGAATGATTGAGTGGGGATACGATTTTCCATTGAAGCTTTGCGGGGAACAATCCGTGTTTTCAAAATACTGTCCCATCTGGATAGATCTTTTCAAAAAATCTCTCTCCGTCGGAGATCTGGAGACGGCATTTTCAATTCATAGACCGCTCTCGGAACTTTTTCATAGTACCGTCAATGAACCGGAAGAAATTGAGAAGTTCAAAAATGAGGTTGAAATCCCATTTTCAGAAAACATAGGTGCCGGAGATGTTGAAATGTTGAATTCTGAGGAGTTACTTCTCGATCTGTGAGATAGAATGTAAGGAGATCATTCAGGTTTCGTAACGAGTGATCACTTAATCAAAATTATCGTTCTTCTGTCCGGGGCTACTTCTAAATCTTATGCGCATTCTTTTCTAAACCCGATTCCTCTCTTTCCGTAGTAAGTAACAGGCGAATGTTAAATATTTGCTGTTTAAAATTATTTTTATAAACTTGCTTTGTTGATAACAATCTTTTTTGTAAAAATTATTATCATGATTCTGCATATATCGAAGTGAGAATAAAATGATCGAAGTGAGAACATATTTTCCTGAACAGATACGCTTTTTCGAGTCAATGCAGAGTTTTGTGACCAAAAAACAGTTTGTAAATTATCTGGTAAATGTTGAAAAAAGCGCATCTCAGATTGGAAAAGGCGTTGATGCGGATACTGTAACCGCTCCTTTTTACGAAATTGAGAAAGCTATTTCACTCTATAAAAATAAGCAGTTGAAGCCTTTCTATGAAAGAATTTTCTTTCATCTTAAAAGGAATGTTTTCTTTCCGGCCCTGAATAGAGGCGAACTTTCCGTGGGCTGTTTTCTTATAGCTTCGGTTATCCTGAAATCGGGAATAAAACCGGCTGGAGCTTTGAGTAACTATCTCAATGTCAGGATTAAAATTGTAGATCGTATCGAAAAGCTTTCGAATTCGGCTGTAAAAGAAAAATTTATTCTCACTATGAATCTCTATCTCCTCGATATTTTTGAAGGTGCTTTTGAAAATGGAACAGCAGATTTTGTGAAAGGAATTTCAAAATTTGATTATTCAACTGTCTCAAAATCATTCGGTACCGACAGATTCGAGAAAAATATAAAAATCATCCTGGACAGTGTTTTCTGTGAGGATCTTGAA
This sequence comes from uncultured bacterium, assembly GCA_942492635.1. Taxonomy (GTDB): domain Bacteria; phylum UBP6; class UBA1177; order UBA1177; family CALOFP01; genus CALOFP01. The sequence continues at coordinate 387,919 of CALOFP010000001.1, read as the reverse complement.
AAAGGGGTGAATCTGTTCAATGAAAATGTTTTTGACGAGGATCATTTTTTCAGGACAAATTCATTTGCCGATCAGAAACGAAAATTTTTCTGGGGCGGGTGGCTGCTCTGGAGAATATATGGGACCGAGAAACCGTTTTTAAATTATTACGAGTCCTGGAAAAAAATTTTTGAAAGGGCGGTGAAAGAGGGATCGGACGATCTTGTTTTTCATGCCCACAACATTCTTACCCACGTCTATGGAAACATTACACATACCCAGAGTGAATGGGCAAAACTGAACGGTGAAGTTCACAAGCCTTTCGGCGATTATGTTGCGGAATCTTTAGCGAAAAATAGATCTCTGAAAGCTGTTGATAGAAAACCGGATTCGCGAAAAAGGCTTAAAATAGGTTTCACACTGGAAAGGCTGGTGAAAAATGCGCCATTCAAGGTGTTTTTCTCGCTTCTGAAATCTCTAGCGGAGAACAGCAGTGATAAATATCGATTCGTTGTTTACGATTTGGGGTTTGTTGAAAAGAGTGAGTCGCTCCCTGAGTTGGTTGATGATGTAAAAAAACTCGGTGTGGAATATGTTTCCTGTCACTCGCTCATCGATGATGCAGCTCTCGGGATGGATTACAGCAAGGTCGACAAATGTGTGAGGATGCGTGAAAAAATTCTAAGTGACAATATCGATATTTTGATCGGCGGCTGTCACAATTTTCTTGATATTTTTCTTTACGCGACACGAACGGCCCCTCTCCAGATCTACTGGAGTCACGGCAGCTATGATTTTGATGTGAGAGGGATCGACCAAAGGATTATCCACTCCGATTCAGATAAAGAGATAGATGCCGAAGGTTTTGTTTTCAACGGATTTGTCTTGCCTTTCGATATTAATGAATGGGTCCCTCACAGGGAAAAAACTAAAATTGAAGAAATCAGAAAAAGATTTCCCAAGGGCAGCGTGATCCTCGGATCGATAGGAAGAATGATAAAGCTGGACAGCGAAGAATATCTTGAAGCAGTTGCTGAAATCATGAAAAAAAACAGGAATACGGTCTATCTCGCATGCGGTGAGGGAGGAACCGAGAATATAAGGAGGAAGGTAGCTGAATTGGGAATTGGAGAGAGGTTCTTTTTTGAAGGCCATGTGGATGCCCACCTTTACGGATATGTCATGGATCTTCTTCTCGATCCCTTTCCTCTCGGAAACGGCACTGCCAAATGGGAATTTGCGCTCAAGGAGAATGGAAAATGTTTTGTGATGAAAGAAACTCCGAGCTCCGATATTTCCTATCTGCACTCAATGGTTTCGCAGTTTGAGAATGCCGGTTTTGAATCCGATGAGATTCCTGTGGTTTTTGACATCAGAGAGTACATTTCCGTTTCTGACAGGATGATAAAGGATATCGAGATAAGGAAAAGGGCCGGTGCCGTCTATCTGAAATCACATCTTGATTCCGTTTCTGAGAAAGAGGATTCGGATTTTCTTAGTGTGTTGATGAAAATAGTGAAAAAGTATGGGATGGTGTTGTCATGAAAGTTGTAGTTTTAGCCGGTGGTCTGGGATCGAGACTCGGAGAAATAACCGAAATAATTCCGAAACCGATGGTAAAAATCGGAGGAAAACCTATTCTTTGGCACATAATGAAAATATATTCCTCCTTCGGATATAACGATTTTGTAATAAGTCTCGGGTATAAGGCTGAAGTTATTAAGGATTATTTTCTTAACTACAACGCTCTTGCAAATGATTTTACAATAAATTTAAAAAGCAGGGATATTCTAATACACAACAATCATCGGGAACTTGACTGGAATGTGACACTCATAGAAACAGGTTTGAATTCTCTTAAAGGAGCAAGAATCAAACGTGTTGAAAAGTTTCTGGATGATGTAAATATGGTTACATACGGTGACGGGGTTGCCGATATTAATATTGATGAATTAGTGAAGTTTCACAAATCGCACGGAAAAATCCTCACGGTCTCCGGAGTTCACCCCTCTTCCCGTTTCGGGGAGTTGAATGAGAGGGATGGCGTTGTGGAAAGCTTTTTTGAAAAACCGAAAAACTCCATTCGTTATGTTAACGGCGGATTCATGGTTTTCAACAGGGAACTCCTCAACTATCTGACGGAAGATGAAAATTGCGATTTCGAGTACGGAGCGATGGAGCAACTTGCCGCAGAAGGTCAGGTCATGGTTTACAAGCATGAGGGATCGTGGGAGTGCATGGATCACGAAAGGGATGTTGTTTTCTTAAATGATTTATGGAAGAAAAACAGGGCATTCTGGAAGATATGGTAGCGATGTTTTCAAACATATACAAAAATAAAAAAATCCTGATAACCGGACATACGGGATTCAAAGGCTCATGGCTTTCTCTATGGCTTAAGGAGTTGGGGGCTGATATCGTCGGTTTTTCAAATTCCGTTCCGACGAAACCTTCCCATTTCGAGCTTCTTGATCTGGACATTGGGAGTGTATGTGGAGATCTGAGAAATTTTCAAGAGATAAAAGAGGTTATCGATTCATTCCAGCCCGAACTGATTTTTCATCTCGCGGCCCAGGCACTTGTGGGACATTCCTACAAAAATCCGAGGGAAACTTATGAAACCAACGTGCTGGGGACACTTAATCTTTTCGATGCATGCAGGAGTTGCAACTCCGTCCGAGGGATAGTCAACGTCACCAGTGACAAGTGTTATGAAAACAGTGAAAAAGGAAATGAATTCAAGGAGACAGATCGCCTCGGAGGTAACGATGTCTACAGCTCGTCAAAGGCGTGCAGCGAAATTTTGACAAACAGTTTCAGACACTCTTTTTTCAATATTTCACAATTCGGAAAATCCCACAGCACTCTTATCGCTTCAGCAAGAGCAGGAAATGTTTTGGGCGGCGGTGATTGGGCTGAAAATCGACTCGTTCCGGATATCGTGCGATCGGCGTCTAAAAAGGTTCCTGTGGAGATAAGGAATCCGAAATCAGTAAGACCTTGGCAGCATGTTCTGGAGCCGCTTTCCGGATATTTGATGCTGGGTGAAAAGATGCTTGAAGGTGATCAGGAGTTTGCGGATTCATGGAACTTCGGTCCCGAGTTCGGTGACACACTCCCCGTAGAATCTCTGGTCGAATTGATGAAGGAGCATTGGCCGGATATTCAATCTTCAAAAAATATTACTGAAGAGAAATTCAAAGAAGCGCGTACGCTTCGGCTCGACTCATCAAAAGCCAAGATCAGACTGGGCTGGAAGCCTGTGTGGAATTCGGATGAAGCTGTCAGGGAAACCTCGGATTGGTACAGGAAATACTATGAGGAAAAGAAGGTTGTGAGTCGGCAACAACTCGAAAAGTATGTGGAAAAAGCAGAATTAAAGAATTTGAGTTGGGTTAAAGATGAAATTTGAAAAAACGGGGATAGGGGGACTCTACACAATCGAAATGGAACTTCTGGAGGACGACCGCGGTTTTTTCGGTCGGGTTTTCTGCAGTGAGGAAATGGAATCGATTTCTCATAACTCCGGAATTGTTCAGATAAATCATTCCTCAAATAAAAAAAAGGGAACGCTCAGAGGACTTCACTATCAGGTTGAGCCATATGGAGAGATAAAAATCGTCAAGTGTATACGAGGTGCTGTGTTCGACGTAGTTGTTGACATTCGTAAAGATTCGAAAACATTCCTTAAATGGTTCGGAGTCGAACTCAGTGGAAAAAATATGAAAATGCTCTACATTCCTAAAGGGTTCGCCCACGGGTTTTTAACTCTGGAGAATGATAGCGAACTTATTTACTTTCATTCGAATTTCTACCACAAAGAATCTGAGAGAGCTTTAAGGTACAACGATCCCGCTCTGGATATCAAGTGGCCCGCTTCTATTAATCAGATTTCCCAAAAAGACTTGAATAATTCGCTTATCGGGAAGGATTTTGAGGGAATTGAAGTATGAGATGCAGATTTTGCAACAGTGAATTAAGTTACGAGTTTGTTGATCTTGGGAGTTCTCCACCGTCAAACTCTTTCCTCGGTGAATCTCAATTAAATGAAAGTGAAAAACAGTTCCCTTTAAAACTGTTTGTCTGTGATAACTGTTTTCTTGTCCAGATCGATGAATACAAATCGAGCAGGGAAATTTTTAATGATAGTTATGCATATTTTTCGTCATTTTCAACAACCTGGCTGAATCATTCAAAAGAATATGTGGATATGATAACTGAAAAGCTCGGGCTTGATGAAAAGAGCAGGGTTGTGGAAATTGCATCCAACGACGGATACCTCCTGCAAAATTTTGTTAAAAGGAATATTCCCTGTTTAGGTGTTGAACCTTCCGGAAATACAGCCGAAATTGCCGTGAAGAAAGGCGTGGAAACCGTGATTTCATTTTTTGATGAAACCCTTGCAGAAGAGCTGACTGAGGATAGAGGAAAGGCCGATCTCATAGTTGCCAACAATGTTCTTGCTCACGTTCCGGATCTTAACGGTTTTATCAAAGCTCTCAATATACTTCTCGATGAAGAGGGGACGATAACGATCGAAGTACCGCACCTGCTGCAACTTATTGAAAACAGACAGTTCGATACAATCTACCACGAGCACTTTTCTTATTTTTCATTCGGCACCCTCATGAAGATTTTTAATTTTCACGGACTCAACCTTTACGATGTTGAGGAGATGACTACCCATGGCGGTTCTCTTCGTATTTATGTTTCTAAAAAGATGACCGAAGGGCGATCACCGACTGTTGAAAAGCTTCTTGAAAAAGAGAAAGAAGCAGGTCTGAACAGAATAGAATCCTATTTCGGGTTTAAGGATAGAATTGAAGATATAAAAAGAGAGCTTGTTGCTTTTCTAATGGAAAAAAACAGGAACGGGCAAAGGGTAGCTGCCTACGGAGCCGCAGCTAAGGGAAATACACTTTTAAATTTCTGCGGTGTAAAAAATGATCTTGTGGACTATGTTGTAGACAGATCCCCTCACAAAAAAGGTAAATACCTTCCTGGAAGTCACATTCCTGTCAAAGACGAATCGTTCTTGGTGGAAAATCGACCTGATTTTGTTCTTATCTTACCTTGGAATATCAAAGATGAAATAATCTCTCAACTCAATTACATAAAAGATTGGGGCGGACGATTCGTTGTTCCTATTCCTGTGTTAGAGGTAATTTGATGAAAAAAATTCTGCCGGCAAAACCATCCATCACAAAACTTGAAATAGATTACGTTACAGATGCAGTAACAAACGGATGGGGAGAGCGCTGTTACGACTATGTTGAACGTTTCAAAAAGTGCGTAAAAAACTATTTCGGTGTAAAGCATGCATGGCCCACATCCAGCTGCCACGGAGCAATGCACATCGCCCTTATGGCTCTTGGGATAGGTCCAGGCGATGAAGTTATAGTACCTGATATCACCTGGGGATCCGGCACCGTTTCTCCAGTGACATGGCTGGGTGCAAAACCTGTTTTTGTCGATATTCAAAGAGATTCCTGGTGCATCGATCCGGAATCGATAGAGAAATCGATTACTTCGAAAACAAAGGCAATTGTCGTCGTCCATCTCTATGGAAACCTTGTGGATATGGAAAAGGTGATAAAGATTGCCGAAAAACACAATATTCCAGTGATTGAGGATGCCGCGGAGGGTTTCGGGTCTGAATACAGAGGTAAAAAGGCCGGTTCGATTGCAGATTTTGGAGTTTTCTCTTTTCACGGAACAAAAACAGTTACCACCGGTGAAGGTGGAGTTCTCATTTCCAACCGGGACGATCTGGTTGAAAAGGTTTCAACGATAGAAAATCAGGGCAGAAAACCGGGAGCAAAACTTTTCTGGAATGATGAAACCGGTCTCAAATATAAAATGTCAAACATCCAGGCGGCCCTCGGTGTTGCCCAGTTTGAAAGGTCAGGTGAACTTGTTGAAAAAAAGAGAACGGTTTTCAACTGGTACAGGAATGCTCTTTTGAAATTCAAGGATATAGAGTTGAATCAGGAACCTTCGGATTGTAAAAACAGCTACTGGCAGCCCACAATTGTTTTCGGAAAAAGTTACGGTTTTGATGAAGAAAAGCGGAATGAACTTTTAACTTCATTGAATAATGCCGGTGTCGGTATCCGTCCCTTCTTCTATCCGGTCAGCATGATGCCCATGTTTGAATCGGTGAGGGAAAATGTCGTGAGCTACGACATTTATGGAAGCGGAATTAACCTGCCCAGTTATCACGAAATGGATGAAAGTGATGTCGCTTTCGTTGTCGATAAAGTTTTTGAAATCGCAGGAAAAAAACAGGGAGTGTAGAGATGATAAAAATGGATGAAAAGGAAATACGAAGCTTTTCTGAAATTCCGGATAATTCGAAAATTGTTCTCTACGGCTGCGGCGAAGAGGGTTTTATAGTAAGGAAACTAATTTCAATTCACAAAAAAAATGTTGAAGTTCTAAATTATATTGATGATTATAAAACAGGAACCAATGACGGTATCGAAATTGTAAGTTCAAATACCTTTTTCGAAAGGAAAATCGATTACGATTTCATAATCATCACATCCACAAATGGTCTTTCCAATATTAAGGAGCGCTTGACGTTGGAAGGTATTTATAATTACCTGATTGTCAAGAGGGAGATCTCTTCACGCTACTGGTCCGAACTCCAGAATGTTCTACGAGCGAATATCACAAATTTGGGCGGTGACTATCTTGAGATCGTATCCGGGCCTCTGGTCTACAACGAAGCGGGTTTGACGACAAAACGCTACTGCCCCTTTCTGGAAGATTCGTTATTTAACGAATCCTATGAAAAGGCAAAAAAGACAAACACTTGGAAATACAGTGATGTTCGTTACAGGGTCTACAATGCCTGCTGGGCGGCGAAACAGGTTGCGGATCTGGACGGCGACTACGTGGAGTGCGGAGTTTCCAACGGAGGTTTGTCGCTGGCTGTGATGAACTACATTGGATTCGACAGAATGAAGGATAAAAGATTTTATCTTGTCGATACATTCTGTGGAATTGCCGAGGAGCTATTGACAGAAGAGGAAATTAACAAGGGTTTACGTGAAAGGTACAGATACGAAGAGTGTTATGAAAGTGTGAAAAAGAGGTTCGAAGGTTTCGATAACGTTGATGTTGTCCGTGGGATCGTACCCGATATCCTTCCGGAGGTGAAAAGCGAAAAGGTGTGTTATCTCTCCATCGACATGAACAATATGAAACCGGAAATTGAAGCGCTTCATTTTTTCTGGGACAAACTTGTTCCCGGGGCCATAGTGGTTCTTGACGACTATGCGTGGCACGGACATGAGGTCCAGAGGAAGGCTTTCGATAGTTTTGCACAAGATTTCAATATCGAAATTCTCTGTCTGCCTACGGGACAGGGACTGATTGTAAAAAAGTAGATGAAAGAGAAAAAAATGGTGGAAAGCTGCAACATCTGTTCAGGTAACTCATTTAAAACCCTTGTGGATCTAGGCAAAATTCCACTTGGCTTTCCTGTTTCGGTTCCCGGCCGTTCTGAAATATGGAAAGAGGAACTGATTCTTGAAATGTGTGAGAACTGCTCTTTTGTAAGGAGTGTAAGAAAAATTCCATCCCGGATGCTGAAAGGTGAAAATCTCTACACTTCGGCTGTTTCAAAAAACGTGAGAAAACATTACGATCTGATTGTTTCTTACGTTAAGGAACGTTCGCTTGTTTCAAAAGATGAGTTGATTCTGGAGATAGGCTGCGGTGACGGTTCGCTGCTCAGGAAGTTTTATGAGAACAATTTCAGAAACCTGATAGGAGTCGAACCCTCGATTCATGAAAATGTGGAGTACGATTTTGATGTTATAAATGAATATTTTGACAGTTCAACAGCAGAAAAATTAACGGCAGAAGGAAAAACTCCCAAACTTATTCTTGTTAATTCCGTTGCCGAAGTTGTTCCCGATATAACTTCGTTCTTCAAAAACATATCCGGAATTATGGATGAGAACAGTTACCTCTTTTTCGAAATTCCCTCCTTTGCCCTGGTTTACGGGAAAAAGCGGATCGACTGTTTCGATCACCTTAACTGTAACTGGTTCACATTGAAGTCTCTGATGCATCTTTTCGACAAGTTTGCTTTGAATGTTATGGATATAGAGAACGATTCGGAGTACCGGGGAGAAAACTACTTCAGGATGGTTCTAAGAAAAGCCGGCGGAATAAATCATGTGCCTGTATTGAATGGACATCTCGAAAAAGAGTCAGAAGTGATCGGAGTGGAAAACCTGAATCGTTTCGGAAAGGAATTTCAATTTTTAAAATCCGATATAAAAAAGAGCTTGGATAATCTGCAAAATAACAATTTCCGAGTTGTCGGTTACGGCGGAGGATTAAAATCTTCAACTCTGTTAAACTGGCTTGAATTAAGAAAAGGCGAAATAGAGTTTGCAGTTGACAGGGATCGAAACAAGGAAAATAAATTTATACCGCTACTGGATATTCCAATCTACAGTGTCGATAAACTGTTGGAAAGATCTGATGATAGGCAGATGGCGGTACTGAATCTAGCTATCGATCATAAAGCTGAAGTTGAGGAGTATCTCTCGAAAAATTTAATGAAGGGTGATCTGGTGGTAAACTTGCTGCCTGAATTTTACATTAGGGAAATTGATGGATAAAAACAGACAATTTTTAGAAGAACGCAGAGAGAGAATCGGTTCCTATTCCGGGAACGAAAAATTGAAAAATCTTTCCAGAGCGTTTATGGAAGAGAGTATCGTTGCTAAATATTCATATAATTTCAGCTGGATGGGGCGCCCGGTAATTCAATATCCTCAGGATGTTGTTGCCATGCAGGAGATAATCTGGGATGTAAAACCGGATCTTATCATAGAAACCGGCATTGCCCACGGCGGCTCCCTGATAATGTATGCATCCTTTCTAGAAATGATGGGGATGGAAAAAGGACATGTCCTCGGAATTGATATAGATATCAGAGAGCATAACCGGTTTGAAATTGAAAAACACCCGATGTTCAAGAGAATCACCATGATCGAAGGCTCTTCCATATCAGAGGGCATTGTGGAAAAAGTAAACAGATTTGTGGAAGGGTACGAAAAAGTAATGGTTGTCCTCGACTCAAATCACACCGGAGATCATGTGAATAGGGAACTCGAGCTTTACTCGCCATTTGTTTCAAGGGGTAGCTACTGTGTTGTTTTTGATACAATTATCGCTGATGTTCCCGATTCTCTCTTTAATGACCGACCCTGGGATAAGATAAACAATCCCAAAACTGCCGTTCACAAGTTTCTTGAAACACACGACGAATTTGAAATAGACAGAAATGTTCAGGACAAACTTTTCCTCACTGTAGCTCCGGACGGTTATTTGAAAAGGGTGAAGTGATGTTAAAAGATCTGACAATGATAATTCCCACTCACGACCGGCATCAATATCTGGATAGAGTTTTGGTGTACTACAGCGGTTTAGAGATAAAAGTAGTTGTTGTCGATTCATCTCCCGAACGATATGTAAACTGTGATCTGTTCCCCAATGTCACATATTTTCATTTTCCCAACCTAGGTCTCGTTGAAAAATGTGAAAGGGTAGTTGAAGAATTAAAAACCGATCATGTAATCATGTGTGCGGATGATGACTACTCAATCCCAGAGTCCATCCGGAAGATGCTTTTGTTTTTAAAAGAAAACGACGACTATTCCGCCGCCCTCGGTGCTTATGTCTGTTACCATAAATTCTCAAAAGGCACTGTACAGGCTCCGATATACCTGAGTTCCTTAGATATCGATGTTAATGACGTAACAGCAGTAGAAAGGTTGAGTAAATTCTTTTTACCAGCTCCTATTTTTCTTTTCTACAGCGTTCAGAAAACCGAAAACCTCAAGGATCTTTTTAAGCTTCTGGATAAGTATGAACTGAAAGAGTTTCCGGGAATCTGGTCGCTTCTTGTTCAAATTATCCCGGCAATCAATGGAAAAGTGAGAGTTTTACCGAAGTTTTTCTCGGCGAGAGAGTGGGATTATAGATCGGCGGGCTACAATTTTCAATATATCGAAGAAATTGTAAGAAATGAGAAAACAAGATTTGCATACTACAAGTTGATTGATCTTCTTTCCGATTATGTAAGTCAGAAGGATGGAGTTAATTTCGAGGAAGCAAAAGGGTTCGTTGAAAAACTGTTTGACGGCTACTTCAATTCCACAGCCTCGGTCAGGGAATCGGCGCTTCTGACAAAGAAAGAGAAGAAAGTCGATGATATTGAAGTTCTTCACTCTTCTCTTCCTGAAATATTTCCGGATAACAACAACGAGGCGAAACTGGAATGGAAAAAAATTGAAAAATCTATAGATGAGTTTTCCTCCATTTACAAAGATGGCCTCAAGTGTGGATCAGAAGAACTTCAGCAAAACTCTCTTCGTGAAATAGGGAAAATTGGAAAAGATCTATCCATCTGCATTTACGGTGCTGGGATTCCCGGAGTTATACTGAAAAGGTTTGTTGAAAAATTCAGGCCCGATCTTAAAATTCTCTGTTTCATCGACGATTATAAGAAAGGAGAGTTTGACGCTCTTCCTGTTTTCAATATGGATCAGTTGAATTCGAAGAACTATGATTTGATCCTGATCGCGCCAACAAAGTTTCAGAAAAACATGGAAAACAGACTGAAATCTTTAAATAACGATAGATATATTTCAATAACTCCGGATTTTGATTATTAAGGTGAGACATGAAAATCCTCGTTAACGGCTTCGGTTCATCAGGAATGCTTCTCACAACGCGGATTACTGAATATCTGCTTAAGGAAAACGGCAGCTTCAGAAATAAAATTTATGAGGAATATGCAGAAAACCTCTTCTGCAACTACGCCTCCCTATACGCTGTGGATAGGGAGAAGGAATTTATTGAATTTTTTATAAATCTGGAAGTTGAAAAAACTCTATCCCATGGAAAATTTGTTAAAAGAGAGATCGGAATACTGGAGGAAATTTCGGTACTTGAAAGTTCGATTTCTCCGGATCGTATTTTAAACGGCGGTCTGCTGAGACCTTTATCTATTTATATCCACCGGGATTGCAGGGATGTTGTGGTTTCGATGCTTAGAGGTCGAAGCCCCAGTAAAAACAGGCTCCTTTTCGGTGTGACAGACCAGGAACTCTCACGAAGTGATGCCATAATTGCGGCGCTGGCAAGGGATTGGAACAATCATGTCTGTTCATTTATAAAAAATAGGGATAAATTTTATGAGCTCTCATTTTTCGATCTCAAGAAAAAAACAGAAGAGGTTGCATGCAATCTGCAGAACCGAATGAATCTGGAAAAACGTGTTCCCTATAAAAAAATAGAAAATTATCTGGAAGATCAGAATAAACCGGGAAAAAAGAATTCCACAATGCTTTCCGAAGGACCCAAGTTTAAAAAATATAAGAACTTTTTCGATGAAGAAAGGGTAGCGCTGATAGAATATCTTGCCTTCGACGGTCTTTACAACCTCGGGTACATGAAAGATAAAAAAATTGAATTTCAGAACAACTTTTGCATGTACCGCTTCGGAAAGGAGGAAATTCCTCTGAAGAAACTACGCTACAAAAAGGTTTCCGTATATGGAACAGGTAGAGTCTACAGAAATGTAAAAAGTGTTTTGGAAGATAATTGCATTGATATTATTAATGAAATAGATGATGCTGATGAAAATCATATCTCCTTTAAAGAGTTTGTTTGTGGAAAGTATAAAAACGGAGATTATCTTTTTATATTTTCGGTAAAAGTATTCAACCTTCTGCAGATGGTGAAAAAAGTTATCGATTTCGGTTTTGATGCCGATAGAATCATCGTTCCATATCCTGTTGACGGCGACAACTTGGATCTGTTCGAAAAATTTTTGAAAGACAGGAGTTGATTTGAGAAAAGTATACAGAGACAGGCACAACATCGACTATTGGAACGACAGATGGGAAAAAGCGGGTGTGGATAACGATGAGTTCGACAATTTAAATACCTATCCGATAAAGTATGCGAATATTGCGGTAAAGGATAAATCACAGAAAATTCTGGAGGCGGGCTGCGGTGCCGGAAGAGTATACTTCCATTACAAAAACAGCGGATTTGACATAAAAGGCCTCGAGTACAGTCGGATTGCCGTGGATAATATCATGAATAAAGATCCCGAAGCTGAAGTTGTTCAGGGTGATATTACCGATTTGCCTTATGAAAACGATTGTTTTGATGTTTGTCTCGCATTCGGGTTATACCACAATCTGGAAACTGTCGAACAGATAGAAAAGGCATTTTCAGAAACCGCTCGGGTTCTCAAAAAAGGTGGCAAACTTGTTGCATCTGTCCGGTATGACAGTTTGGAAAACAGAGTTATCGAGAGGATTGTGAATTCAGGAAATAAAAATGAATTTCACAGGATGCATTTCGATGTTGAATCGTTAAAAAAATTCCTGAAAAAAAACAATTTCAGAATAAAGCGACTGGTCTATGCGAGAAATGTTTCATTTCTGTTCAAATTCGACTGTTTCAGGAAAAAAGAGATGAAAAGTTCGGTTTTCAGGGAGTCGTCCGCAAGATCGGCTGGATTTCAGCTCAATTTTTTCGGCAACCTTATAGATACGGTTCTGCACAGACTGCTGCCGAAGAAATTTTCCAACCTTCTTGTTGTAGTTGCAGAAAAAGATTAGAGGAAATCAGCATGGTTATATGGATTATCGGACTCTCCGGAGCCGGAAAAACAACCGTAGCAGCTAAGGTTGCGGGGATGTTGAAGGAGAAAAATCTCAACGCAATCCATATCGACGGAGACGACATGCGTTTTGTATGGGGAGATGACCTGACTCACAAAATGGAGGACAGGGAGAAGAATTCCCGAAGAATTCAAAGACTCTGCACTGTTCTGGAAAAACAGGGCGCCGTGGTTGTGGTTTCGATGCTCTCGATTTTTCAGCATCACAGGGATGAAAATAGAATTATTTTCAGTAAATATTTCGAGCTGTTTCTCGATTATGAGCTGGATGAACTGAAAAAACGGGATAACAAAAATCTATACAGCAGGGCACTCGAAGGCTCACTAACAAACGTTGTGGGAGTCGACATGCCTTTTCAAAAACCGACGGGAAGCGATCTGGTTATTGACGATCCGGCACTTTCAGCAGATTCAATAGCCCGGATTGTGACGGATAGATGGATGGAGATTTAATGAAGTACGCATACACCGATAAAAATCTTTTAAATCATCCCGAAAAGTACGAATATTCCAAAGTTGACGATGATGAATTCCTCAAAGGATATTATGAAAATCGCCATGATTTTTTGAAAAAATCGACTAAAAGAAAAGAGAAGACCTACTCAGCTTTCATAAAAAACTTCCATACGAATCTCGATGAACCCTATCTTTCAAAAATATTGAAAAAATTCGAAGTAAGAAAAAGGTTTTTCCCGATCAGCGAATCGAAAGATATCGAATTTATTGTAATGGTCAGCTTTGCTCTATCCAAAATTTTAAAAGAAAACAGGGATTACGGATATCTCAGCACACTGATGAAATTGAATGATGTGATTGTGTCTCAAGATGTAGCCTCTTTCTCTGATCTCATGATAAACTTTGCTATTTCTTCAATCGAAAACGAGATGGAAACAGTAGGAAGGATAGAAAATGAAACTGAATAATTTTGCACTTATCGGCAGTCCCGGTTTCAGAACCTATTTTTATCTCAAATTACTTCGGGAGAATAGAATTTCCTTCAACAAGATTGTTATTTATAATTCAGCAAAACATTTTTCAATTGAAAAGTATCTTGGTTTGAAATTTAATTTCAATGGGTTCGAAATGGTTCTGGATAAGGATTTTGATGATTTGGTAAAACTGTCCGGAGCTGAATCTGTTGAAGAGAAGGGTTTTAATGAGCTCTCCGGAAAAATAGAAAAAATGGAAGAGGATTTCATAATATTTTCCGGCAGCGGCGGGGAAATTCTCGAAAAGAAAATTTTTGATACCGGTAAAAGGTTTGTTCACCTCCATCCCGGTATTCTGCCGCGATTCCGGGGAAGTACCACGGTCTACTACTCGATTCTCAAGGAGAAGTGCTGCGGAGTTACGGCATTTTTCATGAATGAAAAAATTGATGCCGGTGAGATAATAAAAAAGAAAATTTATCCTCTACCCACCGCTCAATTCAGTAACATCGATTTCATATACGATCCTTTGATAAGGGCGGATCTTCTTGTGGAAATTCTGAATGATTACAATAAGAATGAAAAAATCAAAATTCAGGAGCAGGAAGATTCGGATATCAAGTATTACTACATAATTCATCCTGTTTTAAAGCACTTATCCATGAAAAAGACGGGGCAGATATGAAATTTTCAACCAAGGGTGGAGTGCTGGAAAAACTGAAAAAAGTGGTTACTCAAGCCTCGGTTCTTGATTGCTTTATTTTCAGGCACCATGATTTTCTGGAAAATCCCGAAAAAATAATCACCTCGATAAGAAGCTTTTTTAAAGAGGATATTCTGATAGTAAGATCATCTGCAAAAAATGAAGATTGTGAAAGTTTTTCCAATGCCGGTCATTTTCAAAGTCACGGAAATATTGATAAAAATGGAGTGGGTGAGTTGGAGGTCGCTATTCGACGGGTACTGGATTCATACGATTCAATCGACAGTGACAACGAAGTGCTTGTCCAGCCGATGCTTACCGATATTAAAATGGCCGGAGTACTTTTCACCTGTGATATCGACACGCTGGCTCCATACTATGTAATCGACTACACACTCGGCAACGATAACGATTCCGTCACATCCGGTTCCACATGCAGTTCCAGCACTTTTATCTCTTTCAAATATTCCGATGCGAGAATAGAGAACCGTTACCTGAAAGCTGTCATCAATCTTGCAAAAGAGCTTGAGAAAATTTTTGACAACCCCTTCCTGGATATTGAATTTGCATTTAATGAGAAGGATGAGCTCTTTTTACTTCAGGTAAGGCCCATCATCGTAAATGAAAAAAAAGATAATCTTTCAAAAATAGATCTTAAAAATTCAATAAGAAAAATCAGGAAAAAGATAGTTAAGCTATCGAAACCGCACCCCGATCTTCTCGGAAAAAAAACACTGTTCGGAGTCATGCCCGACTGGAATCCTGCGGAAATAATAGGAGTGAAACCCAGATCCCTGGCACTTTCCCTCTACAGGGAGCTTGTTACCGACACCGTTTGGGCGCTACAGAGAAACGACTACGGTTACCGAAATCTTACATCCCATCCGCTGATGGTCTCTTTCCTCGGGGTTCCGTTCATCGACGTGCGTGTCGATTTCAACTCCTTCATCCCGAAAAATTTGGATGAAAAAATTGCCGAAAAACTGGTAGACCACTATTTGGAAAGACTTGAAGAAACACCCTCTCTCCACGATAAGATCGAGTTCGAAATCGTTCACAGCTGCTACTATCTCAATTTGCCGGAAAAACTGAGAAATCTGTCAAGTTACGAATTCGCGGAGTGTGAGATGGAGCATATAAAAATATCGCTTCTAGAACTTACGAACAACGTTATCGATCCCGAAAAAGGACTGTACAAGGAAGATATAAAAAAAGTGGAGATGCTCGAAGAGAAATATCAATCCGTTTTAAACAGCCATCTCTCCACAATCGACAAAATTTTCTGGCTCATGGAATACTGTAAAACCTACGGGACACTTCCTTTTGCCGGAGTTGCAAGAGCCGCGTTTATTGCCGTCCAGTTCCTGAAGTCATTTAAGGATTGCGGAATAGTAACGACAGAAGAGTATGAGCGGATCCTGAACTCTCTCAATACCGTATCCAAACAGATGCAGAAAGATTTCTCCAAACTTGATAAAGATGAATTTCTTAAAAAATACGGCCATCTGAGGCCCGGAACCTACGATATCCTCTCCTACAGATACGATGAAAAATATGATTTCTATTTCGGCGAAAAGGTTTCTTCGGAAAAGGATTGTGAAGATATCTCTTTCCGGTTCACCGATAAAATGATCGATGAAATCGATTCACTCCTGGTTAAAAACGGAGTTAAGGTTACCGGGCTACAATTGATTCAATTCATCAGGGAATCAATAGAAGGTCGGGAATACGCCAAATTTGTTTTTACAAAAGTATTAAGTCACCTGCTTGTTATTATAGAGGATTTCGGAAAACGTTTCGGTTTTTCAAGGGATGAGATCTCATTTCTGGATGTGGATATTCTAAAAAATATGTACGCCACGCTCGATCATAGGGATGTTGAAGATATTTTAAGAAGTGATATAGAAAAAAATATGGACTTTTATCGGTTCACAAAGGCTGTAAAGTTCCCCAGTCTCATTATGAATCCAGAGGATATCGATTCGTTCCATCTCTCCAGAGAGGAGCCTAATTTCGTAACATTAAAGAGAGTTTCGGATGAAATTGTCCTGGAGCATCAAATTGAAGAGATTGATATCTCCGGCAAAATTGTTTTCATAAAATCCGCAGACCCCGGATACGATTTTCTTTTCAGCAGAAAAATTTCCGGTTTGGTTACACTCTTCGGGGGAGCCAACTCCCATATGACAATCCGTTGTGCCGAACTGGGAATTCCGGCGGTGATAGGAGCCGGGGAAAAGAATTTTGAGGAGTGGTCCAGAGCCTCCCGTATTGAGATCGACAGCGCAAACAAGCGTGTACGCATACTGGTGTAGAATGAAAAAAATAGCAATAACACAGAGACTTTACGAAGAGAAAAGTTACAACGAAACGAGGGAGATGCTCGATGTGCAGTGGGGATCACTGTTCAGGGAGCTGGATTTTGTACCGATTGTGATGCCCATGGAATTCGACAGCGAAATAATTTACAATTCTGTCGGTTTTGAAGGAATAGTTCTGACCGGGGGAAACGATCTTTCCATTATCAACAACGATTCCCTCTCCGTAAAAAGAGATCTTTTCGAGAAGAAGTTGATAGAATTTGGGATTGGAAAAAAGATTCCCATCCTCGGAGTCTGCCGAGGAATGCAGGTTGTTGCGGACTACTTCGACTCCACTTTCAAAAAAGTTGAAGGACACATAAAGACATTCCATAAATTAAATGTAAGTGAAAAATCGAAGTATAAAAATTTGTTGAAAGAACTGGGTGCCGTAAATTCCTTTCACTCATATTCGGTTGATACGGTTTCCAATTCACTTGCAGTTTCAGCAACAAGTGAAGACGGCAGTACTGAAGCGATCGAACATGTGGAATTGAAAATATTCGGACAGATGTGGCATCCGGAGAGAAAAAATCCGTTTTCGGATAGTGAAAAAGAGTTGTTTACCCATTTTTTCAGTAATCGGAGTTGAAAATGAAAGCTATAATTCTGGCGGCAGGAGAAGGAACCAGACTGAGACCCCATACCGAAGATAGACCCAAATGTATGGTTGAATTCCAAAATAAAACAATAATAGATCACATTGTAGAAACCATGAATCGATCAGATGTGAATAATATTTCCATAGTCAGCGGATACAAATCTGAAGTTCTGCAGAATCATCTGAAAGATAAAAATATAAAATTTTATTATAACAGTGAATACGCAACAACAAACATGGTTTCCTCATTGTTCACTGCCGAAAGTGAAATGAACGATGACGTTATTATTTCATATGCCGATATTATTTATAAAGAAGAAATATTGAATCGATTAATACAAAGCAAAGCCGGAATTAGTGTTGTCGTTGACAAAAAATGGTTCGATCTTTGGAAAATAAGAATGGAAAATCCACTTGATGATGCCGAAACAATGAAAATCGACGGAGAGGGCAACATTGTTGAGCTGGGTAAAAAACCAAAAAGCCTTGATGAAATAGGGGGCCAGTACATCGGCCTCATAAAAATAAGAAAGGATCTATTCCCCAAAGTAATCGAATACTATAAAAACCTCGATAAAGAAGGTAGATATGACGGGAAGAAGTTTGAACAAATGTACATGACAACCTTTCTGCAGCTGATGATCGACAACCTTGAAAAAATAAAAGCCGTAGAAATATCCGGCGGATGGATCGAAATAGATTCCGTCGAAGACCTTGAAAACTACAAAGCCTCCCCCGAAATCGCCACTTATTTCAACTAAAACCGACCACGGTAGATACGAAAATTATCGAAAAGAAAATAATCAGCCACGAACAACGCGAACATTCGCGAACGGGAAAATACCTGGACTGATCTTTGTTCTGCCACCAGCCTCACTGTCGACCCGTTTCCCAGAAACAGCTGTGAAACAGGAATTAGAACAATCTCCGTAGAGACGCAACATGCTGCGTCTAACAAGTTGTTCTGCTAAAATAATTCGTTATTCCACCATGAAAAAAATATCCCTTATTCCAGCTGCTCAAATGGCGAAAATGAATAAGGATATATTGTGCGAAGCCACAATATCATCCGATATTGAACTAGCCCGGAGCGGGTTTACACTACATTAATAGGAAATATATTCTGGATAGAGGTGTCGAAGCCCGACAGTTTCACGTCAGCTTTTAGAAAAATGAAGTATCATACTTCGCAAAAGTGATACGATTTTCTACTTAATTGCATCATCTTTTCCCGACTAAACTATCAAGTCTCTTGTTTTATGATCTTTTTATCCATTTTTTCTCCATAAGACACAGTTATACATTCTTCTTTTATTAAAATGATTTCCAATTTTTCAAAACGTCATATTCGATCTGCTCAAGGCCCGGCACGGATGCTGATAAAAACGCCTGATTCCTGTGGGATGATTGCCTTGAGAACCATTTCCTTTTTGCATGATTTGCATTTGCAGGTCGGCCGTTTTACTTTTTCTTCCGATCCGGTTATTACGACATTGAGCATGAGTTGAAGTAAGTTCAATTTTTTCTTGGAGTTGCCGTGAAGAAAACCATAATCTCTGCACCTTCTGAATCCCTTGGGTAGCACATGTTTCAACACAAGGTAGAGAAAGGTTTCGCCGGAAAGAGTACGCGTTTCCTCTTTTTTCGATCCCGAATCGGTATAGCGGAATGTTACTTCTCCATTCTCATCCTTAAGAATCCTTTTTTCGGATATGACGCCTCTGTAAAGGTAGCGCGAAAGATACTCTAGGCCAGGCTGTCCTGTTCCTGTATTCTTTACATCGATAACCCAATCTTTTTTATAAAGATCGACGGGGATTTCCATCTCTTTTTCTTTCATTAATGCAATCAGTTTGCCTCTGAAAAGCAAAGAAAGAACCTTTGCAGGCATGAGATACTTTCCCTTTTTCTCTTTCCATGCTCTGCCGTTTTCGCAGATGGCTCCTGACGGCACGATGTAGTGGATGTGCGGATGGTAATTGAGTCGCCTGCTGTTGCTGTGGAAAACACCGGTAAAACCGATCTCTCCGCCCAGATGTTTCTTGTTCGCTGCCAGCTGCTTCATCGCCTCGGCGGAAGCCTTGAACATCATGTCGTAGAATTGGCGGCCGTGCCTCATCGCGATTACATGCAGTTCCGCCGGAATTGTAAACGTGACCATGAAGTATTTCACAGGCAACAGTTTCGCCTTCTGTTTCTCCAACCATTCCGTGGTCAGATGGTTCTGGCAACGGGGACAGCTTCTGTGACCACACGACTGGTAAACCTGCCGTTCGGCTCCGCACGCAGGACAGCTGTAAAGCAGCTCGCCGGAGGCCGCGGTGCGGCACTCCTGTATTCTGCGCATCGCCGTAAAACACTCCGGACGCAGTATTTCGCCAAACGTTTCCAATGTCTTCGCGCCGTGATTTTCAAATACGTTGGCGAGTGCAATCATTTTGTAATTTCCGAATAAACAGCTGAAATTATCTGTTCGATAACGTTATCCGCGTTTTGACCGGCTTCTTTTGTGATCTGCAGGTAGTTGAGTGTGGTTATTACACTTGAATGTCCCATGTTCGCCTTTATCTGAGGGATGGTAAGACCTGCCTCAAGAAGGTGAGTCGCATAGCAGTGCCTGAGGGAATGAGTGGTGATCTTTTTTTGTTTAATTCCGACTTCCTCGACAGCCTTCCTGATTGCCGATTGAACAGAATATGGTGTCATATGGCGATCGGTATTTCTTATCCGTTTCGGGTCACCCATCAGAAGAGGAAATAGAAGGTTCCGGTTTCTATGGGTTTTCCAATAGTCACGAAGGATTTCGAGAGTCGGTTCAGGCAGCGGAACATAGCGATCCTTGTTTCTCTTGCTGCAGCGGATGTGAACGAACATACGGTCGCTGTCGATATCTCCACATCTTAGATTCAGCGCTTCTGAAATTCGAAGCCCCATGCTGTATATTGTAAAAAACAGGGCTCTGTAGCATGGTTTTCGGAACGATTTTAAAAGTTCCGTTGTCTCACGAAGACTGAGAACATCAGGGAGAGTTCTGAAATTCTGAGGCTTTACGATTTTGTCCCAATCAAGCGGTTTTTCAATGACGAATTTCCAGAAAAACTTAACGGCACATAGTTCTGTGTTGACCTTTCCCCATGAAAAATTATCGATCATTTGACCAAAGTAACGCTTCATGTCGTTTCTTTTAAGGTCGATAATCGAATAGTCGAAAAATTCCGCGAACCTGCGTACCGCTCTGCTGTAGGCGGCAATAGTAGTTTCTACCTTACCCTGTAACTTGAGATTTTCCTGGTAAAGTGAATAAAGATGGTCGAATTCTTGTGCGTTTGATTTCTGCATGATATAACTCCATTCCTTGTAATGGTGGTGTTCCCCGTGAACACCACTCTTTTTCCATAAAGTTATATCTATTCTTGAATTTGTTTCAGAAAACTGCCGCGGAGCGGCTTAGTTCAATAAAGTATTTGAATGAAACCAACCTCTAAAACAGGCAAATTGAAAATATTTTGACGAATTTAATTGATTGAATTCACACAATAATCCGAAATTAACGTCCATATCTGCCGCCCCGCCACTTTATTTTCAAAAGTGTCGACTTGAAACTAATTGTGTATCAGAAACAGTGTAAAGATGAAATTTTCTATGATCACTTTACTTAACTGAGATAAGGTAGAAAGACGGCTTCTAATTTTTTTTCTTTTCTTTTTGAAGGCAATCTCTGATCTTCAACGCGCTTTCATACGGCCATTTAAGAGATTCAAAGAGTCCAGCTCCTACAAATAATAAAATAGCTAAAATCATGGATGATATAGAGTTTAAAATGTTATCTGGCATAGGATAAATCGCTTCAAAGAACAAGCAAATGGCTAACGCAATATATAGAAATTTACTGAAGGATGCAAATAGCATGTTAATGCGATAAAATGATTCTAGCTCAACTTCAATTGAAGATTCAGAAGTCTTTTTAATATAAGAACGTGCCCTTTGTAAGTCTTTCCAACATATCTCCTTTTGGTGTCTTTGATAGAATTCGTATAAAATAGAACGCATGTTCTTGTCGGCATTTATACCGTAAAACTTTTTGAAAGAAAATTGTTCTAAGTATTCACAAAGCATTTCGCGTGTAGTTTTACTTAGTTTATCATTATCCAGAAGTGATTTTGCCTGCTCAATATCCTTGTTCTTCTCTTCTCTGAAAAAAGTAAATATTTTAAAAGGTTCTTTCTTTATTATTAAGTAGAATGCAGACAGAATAGAAAAACATATCCATATATTATCGGCTACTAAGCTTTTTAATAAAAATTCTGGAATTTTAGGCATGATTTTTCTCCATTTGTTTTTGACGTTATAAATGTCTTCAATCTTGGAAAGTGAGTCTGAAAAATAATAAATAAATATAATTTTTTGTAAAAGGTACTTCGTTATAATTTCATATTTTAGCAATTATGTGTTTTCCGGCACTTGGATTTTATTTTTGATACTTGAATAGTTTACCGGAGTTTATCAGTTTTATAAGGTACTCTAAAAGATCTATAGATTTATTCATTATACCTTCGAAAACTGCAATCAAATCTTTATTTCCTATTTCAAACTCTGTAGCTATTTTTTTATAATTACTTCCCTTTCGATGAGCAGAGCTACTGGAACGAAGATTTTGGAGCTTTCTTAAAAACTTTATATGAGTCTCGTAATTTTCAGCCAATTCATTTTGTAAAACTTTTTCAAATCTTGAAATACCGCCTTTTATATTACCGCGCATAGTTTTATCAATATAATTATTGAGGTTTTTTTCATTCAAAGAATCTATGAGTATCTTTGTGAGTCCAAGAACTAAGTTATCAAAATCATTTTGCTCATTTGTAGATGGAATTCTCAAAGCGTCAAAATGGTGTGAATCTTCACCGTTCAATGGTAGTAATAAACTCCAACCTAGATTTTTTTTACATATTTTATTAAGGTCGCTGTATCTTGACTTAAATATATGTTCTGGACGTTCAGAGTTTGTCGCGTTGGCCATTATTTGGCGATTGAAATATGTTTTACTAACGCCACCAGCGGGAGCTATATTACATGATCGCCAATGTAATTGTTCTTCATAAGGCAAACTGTTACCTAAGTCTCCAAGCCATACGCAAACTTTATCATCATGGTGATTGTCAATTTGAAGTCCCCACAAACCTGCGCAACGAAGGTAAGAATCTTCGACTGAAAATTTACTTGGCCTATTATAGTATTTATCTAATACTTCTTTCTTGAAATGGACTGGAGTAAGATAGTTCGGAGCATCTGGGTTTGCTCCAAAGTAATTTGCTAAAAGATCCGGATTAGATGTATATTTTATTTCATCTCCAATATCATCAATATCAATTATGAAATCGACAAACTTTTTTGCCTCTTCTTTTCTAAAACCATATAAGCCGCTTTTTGACTTTGGAAATGGGGCTACAAGTTTTTTCCCTAATAATATTGAATATGCATTTTGGTCATTTATTCCCTCAAAATCTCCGTATCCAATTTTCCAAAGAGCAAGATCTTCTTCGCCTTCTATAACTCTTTCATCTAAAGAGAGTTCCTCTTTTGAAAGTTTTGAATGTTCTCTAAGATCGAACTGTACAGATAGGAACATTTTTTTTATTGCAAGAAACTGCTTGATTTCTTTCACTCTCACCTTTACAGAAGTTTTAGACATTTCTATGATGGTAGTTTCATTTCCATCATTATCAATTTTAATATACCTATTGTTTCCTAAGTCATGATATAAGTTGTGAAATAAACGAAATTCTTCTGAAATTTCTATGTAATCATTTTTGACACCATGAAAATTCCTGATGATAATCAGAGGTTCTATTCCTTCATTTGAACCAAACCTTAAATATTTAGGCGTTGCCTCGCCGTTTTCATAGTATATCGCGGAGGTCGGAATTCCCGAACCAAAACTAAGGTCCCAAGAATGATCAGATAAAACATCCTCTTTTTGATCAATAGGCACAAGCGCAGAGTAAATGACATGATCATGAGTTTCATTTTTATCGTCTGAAAAATAAACAGTAAGCATTTCTGTAGGTTTTGGTTCTCTTATGAGTGTCTCAAGCATTTTTTGCTGGGAGAGCCTCTGTTTTTCTTTTTCAATATTCATGTTGTTAAAATCTCCAATTTCTTAATTAAAGCTACCTATTGATCTGCTGTTTTATTTACGTATATCATTTCGTAAGACATTTTTCGACAAACTATAAGATAATAATTTCTTTGGAAAATATATTGAGATGCACAAAAAATGTCAAGCTTAGGTTAGAAATTGTTAATTCGGTGGTAGATTAGGAGGGCGGAAAATATTTTATGTAGGCCATATGTGATGGGTGCAGATACAAAAATTTGATAGTTTAATACTTTATCTAAATTTAAATTTAAAAATAATAGAAGTCTTATTCAAATTGTTGAGCCCGGCAAATTAAGAATTTCAACTATCCCTTAAACTCTTTTTCGTAGCCTACCGTGAATTTTTCGGCGGATTCGTCGAAGTTTATTGCCAGGAAGTGTCGGTTATTTTTATCGAACTTGCAGATCGGATTTTTAACAAATTTAAAACCGAACCTCTCGTAGTATTTCGGCGCACCCAACACAAAGATGGGCTGATCTTTAATATCAGCCTGTCTCAATGCGAACCTGATGAGTTCACTTCCGATTCCAGATCTTTGAAAATCGGGATGAACTGCCACTGGAGCCAGATGGTATCCGATCTTTTCACCATTTTTATAAGCATTGGTCAAGGCAACGTAGCCGACAACCATTTTTCTTATAATTGCAACCCATTCGTGCAGCTCTTTGCCGTTTTTTCTCAAGTTAATTACTAAATTTTCTTCATATTTTGAATTTTTGAAGGCCCTGAACAAAACAGCATTCGCCTTTTTCTGAAGTTCTTCGGTTTCCGGTTTTCTTATTTTCAATAAACTCTCCTCTACCTGAATTAAAAGACCGTATTCTACTAGTGTCTATCCCAAAAATCTCATTTGCCAATTTTTTTTATGGTTCATGCGCTATGTGCCGATTTGCTCTATTTAAGACAATTACTTAATATTAAAAGATAAATAAAAGCGAAACAGTGTTATGGATTGCTCATAAAATTAAGAAAAAAATTCAGGTATTGATGTAAGGGAGGAATAGATGAAAGCAGTGATAAGCAAAAAATATGGCGCTCCGGATATTCTTGAGATCAAGGATGTGGAAAAACCGGTTCCTGCAGATAATGAAATTTTGATTAAGGTTCACATGACCACGGTAAACAGGACTGATACAGCGCTGCAGAGAGGGATACCATTTTTCAGCAGGCTTGTTACAGGGCTCTTTAAACCGAAAGAGTTGATTCAAGGGACCGAATTTTCAGGTGTTGTTGAAGCTGCCGGCAAAAATGTGTCTTCTTTTAAAATCGGCGATAGAGTTTTCGGCCTTGACGACATCTGCTCCGGTTCACATGCCGAGTATATGACCATTGCGAAAGACAGAGCCGTGGCAACAATTCCTGAAAACTTCTCATTTGAAGAGGCTGCGGCGGGGAGCGAAGGGGCACATTATGCCTACAACTTCATCAACAAGGTGGATCTCAAAAGAGGTCAAAAAGTTCTGGTAAACGGTGCGACAGGAGCAATAGGATCAGCAGCAGTGCAGCTTCTCAAACATTTTGGAGCTGATGTCACCGCAGTATGCAGTACGAAAAACATTGAATTGGTTAAATCTCTTGGAGCTGATACCGTCATTGACTACCTCAAAGAGGATTTTACAGAAAGTGATGAGAAATATGATTATGTTTTCGACACAGTTGGAAAAAGCTCATTTTTCAAGTGCAAAAACATACTGAAGCCCGGCGGAATCTACATATCTTCGGATCTAGGATTTATGGCTCAAAATTTGTACCTGCCGCTCATCACTTCGGTTATAAAACCGCTCATGGGAAACAAGAAGTCAGTATTCCCCGATCCTGAAAACAGCAGAGAAAGCATTGAGCTGCTTAAAAAACTTATCGAGGAGGAAAAGTTCAAAGCCGTTATCGACAGAAAATATCCACTTGATCAAATTGTCGAAGCATATAGATATGTTGAAACAGGCCAAAAAACCGGAAGTGTCCTGATAACCGTATTTGAAAACAACGAATAGCCGGTTTCATTATTCAAAAGAGTCAATACCAAAATTTCAATTATCAACTGAAACATTCATCAAACAGGTATGAACAGTAATTGCTGACTTATTCATCGAAACATTTTTTACATGTGTTGCAATATGTTTATAAAGATTTCTCCGATCGAGAAGAGTAGCGTGAAAAATGAAAGGTAGGGGAAAGTAATCCCACTAAAAAAGCTTCTGATTATAGTTTTGATTTTCATCTGAGAGATAGAAAAATTTGCTGGGGGAATTTGTTCTAAGATGCGCAGAAATATTTCCACAAATGTTCGTGTGAGTTCGCGTTGTTCGCGGCTGAAAAGATCAGGAGGTCTTGATTTGAATTACTCTCCCTTTTCGTGGTTTTTGTAGTTGTTGTTAAGCCGTTATGTAAAAATCCGTAGAAAACAGTGAGGTTTCTTGATGTCCCTGTGGGCTTTTATATTATTGAAGCGAGTTTTTTAATGATTTTTAATGTTCAAGAATTCTAATTTGTCGGATTTTCGACATCAAATATGTTCGTGGTTGAAGGTGATTTATGTGTGGAATTTTCGGGATAATCGGTAAATACGATGATGACAGGGCCGGGAGAGCTCTTGCGGCTCTGGGTCACAGGGGGCCGGATCATGTCGGTTTTTTCAGTGATGAAAACCTATTTCTGGGGCAGACCAGGCTTTCGGTAATAGATCTCAGCGAAAAGGCACATCAGCCCATGTGTGGCGGTGGTGGTAGATACACGTGTGTGATGAACGGTGAGGTTTATAATTACAGGGAGTTGCGATCTGAATTGGCTGATGATTATGTTTTTCATACTCAGAGCGATACCGAAGTTCTTCTTGCTGCTTACATTCACTGGGGACCCATTTTTCTTGAAAAATTGAGAGGCATGTTCGCCTTTGCGATATGGGACAGTGAGCGCCGGGAACTTTTTGTGGCTCGCGACAGGTTCGGTAAAAAGCCGCTCTACTGGACTGCCCACAATGGAAGTTTCATTTTCGCTTCCGAGATTCAGGCGATAACCGGGATGATGGAGCGGACTCCGGAAATTTCGAAAGAGGCGTTCCTGGAGTATCTCACCTATCTTTCCCCGATTGCTCCGAGAACCATTTTCGAAGGGATTTTTAAGCTGCCTCCTGGACACACACTACGATTTTCAAATGGAGTTCCAAGAGTCGAAAGGTGGTACGATCTTGTTGAAAAGACGGCGGCTCAAGATGTTGATGAGGCTGAAGCGATCCGAATATCGGAGAAGCTTCTTTCACAAAGTGTAGATTATCGGATGGTTTCGGATGTGGAAGTCGGTACTTTTCTTTCCGGCGGTATAGATTCGTCCCTCATAAGTTCGATGGTAAAGAGAAAATGCAGTGGAGATCTTCACACTTTTTCCATCGGATACGATGAGTACGAACAGTTCGACGAGTGCGGTTATGCAAGAACGGTAGCCGAATCGATCGGATCGATTCATCATGAGGTGAAGGCTAGCCGGAACGATTTTCTGGATTCCTTCGACAGTGTCATTCATCATCTCGGTGAGCCGGTCAACGACTCCGCCTGCATCCCCACTTTCATTCTTTCAAAACATGTGAAGGATGCCGGAATAAAAGTGATGCTGACGGGAGAGGGGAGTGACGAGCAGTTTATCGGTTACGATCACTACTTCAACATCCTTAAGTATGAAAGTTTGAGAAAAACCGCTTCCTATGACTTTCGAAATCTAATCAGTGATTACCCGAATGACAGCTACAACATAACTAAAAATTGGGAATATTTGAGGCGTATGAATTCCGATTTTCCGATTTTCAGGACAACCGGAGAATGTTTTACAAAGAGGCAGCTGGAGTTGCTTTTGAATCTGGACATGTTTGAAGATTTGAATGAAGATATGCTTTTTTTGCCTCTTAAATCGCTTCGAGAATCTGTTTGCGGGAAATTCGGAAACGATCATCTACGCTGGATGAGCAATATTGATTTTCGTATCTGGATAGGAGATGTCCTCAACACAAAAGTGGATAGAATGACAATGGCCCACGGAATTGAGGCGCGGGCTCCATTTCTAGATCACACACTTGTTGAAACGGTTCTTGGATTTCCGTCAAAAATTACAATTGGCCGAAGAAGTAAGCACCTCCTCAAATCTGTTGCGGAAAAGTATGTTCCCGAAGAGATTGTTGAAAGGAAAAAGAAAGGTTTTTCCAGCCCTTACCTTTACTGGTTTTATGACGGATATGGTGAAGGTGTACTTGAGCTTTTAAGAAAAGCGAATTCTGAAACAGGCTATTTTAACGATGATTTTCTCACTTTCTTGTACAACGAGGGAAAAAATGGTAAGTTTGCACAAAATTTATGGGGATTGATACTTTTTTCCAGATGGTTCGAAATTACCTACATGGGAGGCTGATTTGAAAAATGCTTTGATTGATCCGGCAAAAGTGAATGAAATTCTTGATGAGCGCGATTTTCGGGAGCTAAAGAGGATAGAAAATCTTCGAAACAGCTATCTTGAGAGTGAGGAGCTTGTTTCATTTACAGATTTCGGGGCGATTTCTCCAAAGTTGAACCTGACGGCGGCCGAAATGTATCGGGGCCGGATGATTGAACGTGAACTCTCGCAGGTTGCACGCCAGGGAATAAAAGAGGGTTGTGCCCATTACATTTTTGCACTTGTGAAGAGCCTGCAGCCGGAAACTGTTGTCGAGCTTGGAACTTGTCTAGGTTTTTCGACTTTGATGATGGAGTCTGCCGGTTCTTCTTCACAAATTTATACAATCGAAGGAGCCGATTCCGTAAGAGCCATCGCAAAAAGGAACTTTGAGGATTTCGGAAAAGGAAGAATAAAATCGATCGGCGGAAGATTCCAGGACATGCTTCCGGATCTTCTGGATGAATTGGAATCGGTCGACTTCGCCTTTATCGACGGCCACCACGACGGAGCGGCTACGCTGGAATACTTTTCGATCCTGAATAGTCGCCGTGCCGATTCCGCCGTTTTCGTTTTTGACGACATCAGCTGGTCCGATGGAATGGAAAAGGCGTGGGAAGAGATAAAGAATGAGGAATCTGTTGCGGCACATCTCGAAGTTGAAAATAAACTCGGAATTATCTACATGGAGAGATCATGATCTGGTTTGACCTGGTGACACCCAAAAGCGTACTTTTCTTTGAAAAAATCATAAAAGAGGTTGAAAGCCGGGGCAAGGAGGTGCTTGTAACCGCAAGAGAATCCCTTGATTACCGGGAGGTTGTCGATCTTCTGAAGCTGCGCGGAATTCCCTTTTTCAACCGAGGCGGATTCGGTGGCGCAAGTCTGCGTGAAAAACTGGAGGCATCCATAGATAGAAAGAGAAAGCTGATGGAGTTTGTTTCCGATCACCATGTGGAAAAGCTTGTGTGCCTCTGCAGCGTCGACGCCAACAGGGTCGCATTCGGGCTCGGAATTCCAATCGTCAACTTCTACGACATCCCGCTTTCGGATTACAAGAGCGACTTCAGGAAGGCGCTGCCCCAGGCGAGGTTGACCCTTCCGCTATCATCGAAAGTTTTTCATCCGTACATTGTGCCGAGGCACATATTCACACGGTTTGCCGTTGAGGAAGAGCAGATAAACACCTACAACTTTTACGATGTTCTCATCTGGCTCCACGATTTTAAACCGGACAGGAGCTATTTTGAAAAGATTCTGGATGATTACGGGCTGGACAGAGGTAGGCCGACAATCGTTGTGAGAGAGGAGGAGTACAAATCCAGTTACGTCAAAAAAAGGTATCCGATTCTCTACGAAGGAATTCGGGAGATCGAAAGGACAATGGACGTCAACATAATCGTCATTCCAAGGTACGAGGCGGCCTATCTTGAGGAGCAGTTTCCTTTTGCGGCAGTTCTTAAAGAGAAGATTGTAGTGCAGCACCTTCTTGCCTTCGCAGATCTTTTCATAGGAGGCGGCGGAACACTCAACACCGAATCCTGCTACTTCGGTACGCCGACAATCTCGACCCGTTCATTTATCTCCCACTACGACAAGGTGATGATGGACGAAGGATTAATGGAACGTGCAGACAGTGCGGAGGACCTTGTTGAAATAGCCGGGAAAATAATGGGAAGACGCCGAAATCCCGACAGATTATTCGGCAGTATGAGCCTCGGCCTCGAAAAGATGGTGGATCAGATCCTCTTGTAGAACTCAGTCACGAAAAACTCGCAAAAACTGTTTTCAATATTCATCAGATTACCCGGATGTGCCTATTTAAAGACGAAAGCGGGCAATCGGGAGTGCTTTAGGATAAGAATTTTCTCTCTTTCGTGTTTTAGAAATACTTTTTTGTAATTGGATTTGCATTTTTGATGAGAAGTTTTAATGTTCTTACTGAAGGTTCTTTGTCAGGTGTCTCGGGATTAGTTTTCCAAATTCCTACTCACCGCTTCAAAATTGAATACAGGAGCAAAGTTTGAAAAGCTCGTCATCACAAAAAAGAGCTGCCGTCTTTCTGGACAGGGACGACACGATAAATATCGATTACGGTTATGTTTTTGAAAAGGAGAAGCTTGTTTTTATGCCCGGTGCAGTTGAGGCAATCAAGAAGCTGAATGATGCCGGATTTCTTATTTTTGTTGTGACTAACCAGTCGGCCGTTGCGAGAGGATACTGCAGTGAGCAGGAGGTGGTTGCCTTTCATGAGCATATGGAAAAACAGCTTCAAACTACCGGAGCCTCAGTCGATGCCTACTACTTCTGTCCCCACCATCCCGATTTTGGAGATGAAAAATATAGAAGATACTGTAAATGCAGAAAACCGGAAAACGGCATGTTCGATATGGCTGTCAATGATTTCGAGTTTGATGTCGAAAGATCGTGGATGGTCGGTGATAAGATTCGCGATATCCAGTTCGGTATAAAATCCGGTCTTCGGACTATTCTTATAGGCAACGAGCATCATGAAAATCTGATCTCCGATTTTTTCCAACCCTCACTTCTGAAGGCTGCAGAGGTGATTCTCCGGAATAGCTGATACCGGTATTTTGCTCTGAAGGGTAATTCCTAAAGTTATCCAAAACTTTTTAAATTTATACAAAGTTAAGATTGAGCAGGATATTTCACATTGTGGTAATTTGTGGTCGGAATAAATTGCATGAATTTTAGATATAACGGCTGCGGTTTGAAATGCTCTGTTAATTCAATGTAATACTTGGGTGGAGGTTTAGCCGGAGGGGGGTGAGCATCGTTTTTTTCAATTGCAATAAAATTGGGATTAGAAGCTCGCAAGCTTTCATTTTATCACTTTCTTGTACAAGGGAATGAAAAATGGTAGATTTGTCAAGATGTTCAAAATGAGTCATCCCCAAAGGAGCGGCATATGGTTAAGTTTCTCGATCTTAAAAAGCAATATCTCTCGATAAAGGATGAAATAGACGGTGCAATTGCAGCGGTTGTTGAGAAAACAGCATTCATCGGGGGGGAATTTCTTGAAAAATTTGAAAATGAGTTCGCTGATTATACAGGAACCGACTACTGCGTAGGTGTTGGAAACGGAACAGACGCGTTGGAGATAGTTCTGTGGGCCCTTGATCTTCCTCAAGGAAGCGAAGTGATTGTTCCAGCGAACACGTTTATTGCAACAGCAGAGGCCGTAACCAGGGCCGGTCTGAAAGTTCGTTTCGCCGATTGCGGAACCGATTATACGATCGATCCGGACAGCGTAAGAGAAAATGTGAATGAAAATACATCGGCGGTAATTCCGGTTCATCTCTACGGCCAGCCGGCGAAAATGGATGAAATGTCGGCAATTGCGGATGAATTCGACCTGAAGTTGGTTGAGGACTCTTCCCAGGCTCACGGAGCAAAGTACAGAGAAAAACAGGTTGGGTCGATTGGTGACGCCGCTACCTTCAGCTTTTACCCGGGAAAGAATCTCGGCGCCTACGGAGACGGTGGTGCAATTGTCACTAACGATGGAAAACTCGCTGAAAGATGTCGCATGTACTCAAATCACGGAAGGAAGGAGAAGTATCAGCACGATTTCGAAGGAAGGAATTCAAGACTCGATTCTCTTCAGGCTGCCATCCTGTCCGTCAAGCTTCGATATCTTGACGGCTGGATAGAAAAGAGGAACCTTGTTGCCCGTGCATATCTGGATTTACTCTCTTCGATTCCCGGGATCTCTCTCCCTCAAGTGAGGAAGGAGTGCTGTCACGCCTGGCATCTTTTCGTCATTCAGCATCCGGAAAGAGATAGACTCAAGGCGAAGCTTTCGGATGCGGGTATAGGTACCGGAATTCACTACCCGGTTGCACTGCCGCAGCAGAAGGCTTACCGACATCTGGATTCTATCTGTGACGATTATTATGCCTGTAAATCCGCAGACATGCTTCTCAGCCTTCCAATGGGAGAACATCTGGAAATTCAGGATGTTGAGAAGGTTGTTGAGACTATAAAATCCTTCTCCAGCTAATAAATCTCAGCCGCTTTCTAAAACCAGATCGTCAACTGCAGAATATTTTTCAAAATATGTGGGATTGCGTAATGGCTGAGAAAAGCAAAAAAAACCCCCGGAAAAAATCCGGGGGGCTGCTGACTATTTAAAGCCAACGACTATGCCGTCAGCTCGTTAAAGGATACGGAAGGGTGTAATTTTGCACGTTTGGAGAGGATAGAAAATCCCGTGTTGTAATATCCGATCCTTTCATCAAAAATCAATGGGGTAGTTATGATTTTTATTCGTCAGCGTCGCTTTTTTCCACTGTGTCCGAATCAGTTTCGGAATTCACGGTGTCTTCATCTGCAACGTCCTGAGTATCTGTATCAACCGTTACTTCTGGAGTATCGGTGTCAACAATCTTCACTTCTTCGTCTGTCTTTTCCTCTGTGTCTACCTTCTGCTCCTCTTCTGTCTCTTCTTCTACATCAGTGTCGATGATCTGAGCTGCGTCGGAATCGTTTGTGTTTTTGGAGCTTTCGGAATCATCGCATCCGAATATGAAAAGTACTGCAAGCAGGGTAATGCAGAAAAAAAGTGTTTTCTTCATCAGTGTTCTCTCCTGGAAAAGTGTTAATGTTGACATTGTGTCAAATAGTAAAACAATTAGTGTGAATGTGAAACAGCATTTTTGCAGCGAAAAGGATAGTGATATTGTTTTTGTTTTCAAGTTTTTTTGCGGTTTGAAAATGATGAATTTGATACTTGTATGATTTAACAGGGGAATAATTTCAAAAAGATTATCCTTAATTTGATTTTCTTTTTTTGTTACCCCTGTACGGTAAGGTCTAAATAGATACAATCTTAAAGAGATTTAGGGTGATGTAACGGTTTGTCCAACGGTTCTGGTGTTGTGAAAAAGTAAACACCTTCAGATGATCTTATTGTACGGAAGCTACGCTGTTTCCGTTGCCGATTCCGTTGCCGATTCGCTTTCGGGTTCCATCGACTGCTCTTCGGCACCGGCGAACTTTCTTCTGAGAAGTACAAGGCCGATCGGAGTGAGCATTGCGATGGAGCCGATCCATATCCACACCATGAAGTGGTTGGGGTAGTGGGCGAGGGCCTTTCCCGTTTCGTCAAGCGGTGTGTAGGTCGACACGAGCCAGCCGGAAAGCGGTCCAACGAAAAGTTTTGCGCCGAAGTAGGGGAGGTATGAGAGTGATATGTAGCTTCCCTCCTTTCCCTTGGGCGCGATCTCGGCGACAAACTGCATGAGACGTGGTGACCACAACGCCTCTCCAAGTGTGAAAAGGATTACGAAGATCACAAGTCCTATAACGTGCGGCTTCCACATGTGTGTCGGAATATCCAGCCAGCGGTTGAATATGAGTTCTCCGACCCAGGTGTTGAGCAGCGGTGCGAATGTCTGTTCCGGTATGGCTGCTATGAATACGGAGGAGGCCGATATGGTGGTTCCTACGGCAAGCATCTTGAAACTGCTGATCTTTTTTGTCAGTGATGCGATAAATGGAACCAGGAAGACTATCATGGTCGGATTCAGGACACCGTAGATCGATCCCACTTTGAGTCCTTCACCTATTGTTCTGATTGCGTATTTGGGGAAAGTGTAGTGGAAATGATAGAAGGTGAGACGGACAAAGACGAGAACTCCGAGCATTCCGATAAATATCCAGAATGCCTTTTCCGTAAAAACGGTGGCGAACTTCTTGGTCGTTTCCTTTCCGGTTTTTTTAACTGTTGCCGCAAGGGTTGTGAAGATGTTTCCATCGGTTTTTGTCTCTTCCGAAGGCAGTTCGACGATTTTTCCTTCGTCATCAAGTTCCACGTTGTCTCTCATGAATAGGATCGCAAAGAAATCCGGGATGGTGAGAAGGAACCCTATCGTGAAAATGATCTGGTAGGTACTCATCTCGAATCCCAGCGGAGTCTGTACCATCGAGTGCTCACCGAAAGTTGTACGCACGGTGTCGAATATCCAGGCTCCTATTGCCCAGCCCACGTTCATGAGGGTGTAGAAAAGGCCGAATCCGAGGGCCGCCGTCTCCTTTGTCGTGAACTTCTTGATACCTACGGAGAGAACAGGACCCGTGACGGCGATTCCGATTGCCATCGGGAAAAAGCCGAGAACTGAGGCCCAAACGATGTCGTTTACCTGAGGCAGGAAGAAACGGCCGATGAGGAGGGTGATATTTCCCAGTAAAAGTGTTTTCTTTATTCCTATCGTATCGCATACGGATCCCACCATCATTGTGAAGATGGTGAGAAAGACGGAAAAGGCGCCTATGTAGCTGCCGGCCGAGATGTCGCCCAGTCCGCAGTCCTTTGAAATATAGAGAATAAAGGCGAGATTCATTCCTCCATAGGCGGAGTATTCGGTAAGTTTCGTGAAGAAAAGGAGGTAGAGCTCACGGGGACTGTCCTTCAGTCCCTTGGCATAGCTCCAGATTATGAATATAAGGGCACAGGCCAGTCCCACGCCGACGACCAGAAAGATATAGTCCAGAGTGTCCCAGCCAGCTTTTCCGTCGGTCTGAGTTATCAGTAGATCTGCGAGTTTCGGGTTGATAAGTGTCATAGTCTTTTCCCTATTTAATTGTTAATTCATGTTCTTTAATACTCTTCGAGCAATTCCGGAATCGGTAAATTCCAGCCGATCACTTTAATATCGCAGCGAAGAATGTACTAAAACAGTTTCCCGTCATCCAGCGAAATGAGGATGTGGAAATCGGCTTCTTGTTGTGTTGAGATGTTTAAGTTTTTGAATCAACAGAGAATAACTACGGTTTTCAGTTTAAGTAGAGTGAGTGATTCGATATGGTGTTCGGTTTTTTCGACAGTTGATACGTTGTGGAGATCTATTGTTCGTTTCGAGTACTTGTATCGTTTGTTATCGCACTCTTTTCCTGTACTGTTTTTCTTAATTTTCGCGCTGATGTTCTTGATTTTTGCCAACAGAACCAGCTCAAGGTCATCGGAAGGATTGGATATCGAAGTGTACTTCTGGTGAGATGCCTTGTCGAATCCCGATGGTGCCTGCTCTGCGGCAGAAAGGCTGCATCCTGTAAGAATCAGGATCGTCATGACGGGAAAAAGCGCATAGAAAATCAGCCTGGCATCAATTATCTTTTTTGGAAAATTGTGTAGACGATTTTTCATAAAAATTAAAACATGTTAACCCGCCAATTACAAGAACAGTAGCAGAGAGAAGGGTATACGTCAAGAATTCTATCTCGGATCAATGGCAACTTAAATGTAACATCTTAAAATAAAAGATAAGCCAGACAAAAACCGGTATGCTGTCAAAAAAGTTTTTGGTGGTAAAATAAATATCTATAATAGCGGATTATGAAAAATTTGAAGAGTTTCAAGGATTGATTTTCAATGATGGAATTAACTTCGGTGATGATCGCGGCTGATTTTATATGAACGAAAGATATTGAAAGGTAAAAAGCCTGAAACGTGGAGTAATAAGGTTTTTGTGTTTGATAGGATGAATAAATAACAGACGATTATGATTTTTTCATGGAATAGATCAGTTGCGCTTTGGCATTTTAAAAGGTTCATTCCTTTCCGTTAAAGTTTTCCGTACTCGAAATTTTATTGTGATGAAGAAATGTTGAGTTCGGTGTTTGCCGTTAATTTGAGGAGAACGGATTTGTCTTTCGGTGGGGTCGGACTATTCCCTGTCAGAGAAACTGTGCTCCGAGCTGGAATCCCGGCCAAAGTCTCATTTCGTGACCTTCCGTATCTTCGGTATCGGCATCTGGGTCCCCTTCCTTGACTTCCCATCCGTCGATGAAGCTGTGGTGTTCACGGCCGACAGGCTGGTGGCTTGTGTTGAGTGTTGCCGCGGCGGTGAGTGATATCCAGCGGTTGAGTCTGTATCCTCCGAGAAGCCTTATCGTGGCGGTCTGCTTGTTTTCATCGAATCCATGCTCCTTGCTTACGGTGCTGAAGGACAAAAGGTCAATGTCCATGAAAACCGATTCAGTCAGCGGAATGTGACCGCCAAGTCCGATTCCGAGCTTGTAGAAGGGCGTTTCCCTTGCAATGATTCCGCCGAAATATATGGAGTGCCAATATTTTCCCCCGTGTTTAAGTTCCACATTGATGCTTCCCTCATCGTCGCCGTAGAGACCGATGTGGGTACGTCCCTTCTTCATGATGTTTATGAGACCTAGGGAAAAATCGGAATCGTCGGCAATGTTGACGATACCTATCTGAATACCGTCCACTTTCCCGTGTGTATAGTTTGCCGCACCCAGCTGGAGACCGGCGAATTTTTCACCGGTGGTCACGTTGGCAACTCCCATCTGAATTCCCTCGAAGTTCCCGAGAACTACATTTAAGTCGCCTAACTCGACTCCTGCGAAGTCTCCCCCGATAATGTTGGTGACACCCAGCTGGAGACCTGTGAAATCGCCCCATGTGATGTTGACGTTACCAGCCTGAACTCCGGTAAATTCCTTTGCAGCGATATTTACAATACCGAGCTGGCCTCCCGTGCTCTCCCCTTGGGAAACATTGAGAATTCCGGCTGCCTGGAGGCCATTCATATGACCGCTTGAGTTGTTGAAAAATCCGGTGAGCTGGAGACCTTTCATCTCCTTTTCCGTATGGTTGAAAAAGCCGCTCAGCTGGGCACCGTACATATCTCCGTCTACAGAGTTCCAGAACCCGGAGAGCTGAATTCCCTTTACGTAGTCGGTTCTTGTGGACCCTAGACCGGAAAACTCGAATCCCTCGAGGGCCGCACCATCACTCATGATGAGGTGCATTGCAAAGTTGTTGAGGACTGGTTTTTCGACAATTTTATTCATACTCCATGCTGGGAATATTCCGAGAGAAACGGGCATGCTGTTGTATCTCTTTTCCCCGTCGGCGCCTTTGCTCACCGATGCCTTGTCTCTGTTTCCCTCGTCAAATTCCGATACGTCCAGGATAAGCGCCTTTCCGGATTCCAGAGATATGGATCCGCTCCTGATGGTTCCTGCAGTAGCTTCAAAAGTAACCGAGTATGTGCCCTCCTCAAGCCCGAACTGCAGATCCCTTCCGGGAAGCTTGTTTATTTCGGCTATGAGTGTTCCAGCCTCGTCACGAATGAAAAACCTTCCGGAGAGATTCTTTGGAAAGATGAGTAGTGATGAGGTTGCCCGAAGGTCGGTCAGCACCAGATCACCGGCACCGGCAAGCTGAAAGTCGTAGCTTGGATGCTGGGGTCCGGCGACCGTGGACTGAGTTCTTTTGAGTGTTTCGTGAAAGGCGTACTGGTAAGCCTCGTTAAGAGTTACCCTCTTGTCTCCGCTTGCATCAGCAGCTCCGCGAAGACCGGAGATCATGTAGTGTGTAAAAAAGGAGCCGCCCAATCTGTCGGATTCCTGGGCCGCCTCCGTTGCACTTGCCGAGGTAAGAAATGCGTGACCCTTTACGAGTGAGGAGTTGTCGACAAGAAAGGGTGCCTGCCAGTTTCCGCCTTTTCCCCTCGTCATTGCTCCGGATGCGCATGAGTCCAGAATTGCAATTTTTACGTCGCTTCCCAGATTGTTAAGTTCATTTCTGAGTTCCCTGTAGCGGAGGTGCTCTTCACCGAGAAGAAGCCCTTCCTCATCGGAGTGCCCGGAGTAGTAAAAGAGTACCTGCGTTGTTTTTCCTGAGCTTTTTTCAGTCGCTACCTTCTCTTTTAAAGATGAGAATGTAGACCTGATATCATCCGCCGCAGGATCCAGAAGCAGTGTTGTGTTGCTGGGATGGATTCCGCCCAGTTTTGCAAGAACCCGGGAGATCGACCTTGCATCCTTTCTCGCGTAGAAGAGTTTTACTCTTGCCTTTCCGCCGTTGTTCGCACCTACGATAACGGCGAATCGTTTGAGTTCAGTACCTTTATCGTCATTTTTCGACTCCCCTGCGAAAAGGGAAATGGAGATGAAAAGGGTAATAAAAAATGTAAAAAGCTTCATTGGTTTCATTTTATCCTCCGTCCTCAGAAATTACTTTTTAAGTAGCAGAAATGAGTTCTGATCGGCGTCCTCTGAAAGGACGAGCTTGTCGTGTTCAGCGTCATCCATACTCTTGGTGGCATCGATAACTCTCTTCACATCGAGAGCCTTTTTCGATGTGACGAAAAAGAAACGTTCGAACCGTGGCGCATCGTCAAGCTGATATGATCTTGAGAGTGTAACAAGACTCTTCTTATCAAGTTTTGTGGAAAGACCGGGTCTTTCCGGGTAGTGAAGAGTTACGCTTCCCCTTCCATCCACACTTACGATTACTCCGTAATCCGCAGACGCAGCCCTGTAGCTTATCTGCAGAAGATCTCCCTGACGGGCTGTGATTCCGTTGCTGAGTCTCACGGGGGTACTGTTCTCAAGCCTGTGTACGACAATGGCGGAATCTCCCTTAAGACGGATTGACTCTTCGGTGAAGTTGTTGATTCCGGTTGATTTATCTGCTCCGCTTTCCCCGACCAGTCCCGTTCCGAATACGGTGAACAGAATAACCAGGGAAAGTGCGATGGATGCAGCCAGCCCCTTCCCCTTGACAAGTACGGCCAGGGCTGAATGTCTTCCGTCGCCACTTCCCGCCGCCACTTTTCCATTAAAAATATCGGTCAAGATGGATCTATTTCTTTCCGCAGCCTTTGATATGATCTGTCCGACAGTTCTGTCTGCCGGGTAGAGAGAGAGAATCTCCCTGTTGGAGCTCTCTATATCATCAACTCTTTTTCTGAGCTCCGGAGATGTTTGAAGCAGGTCATCAATCGTTTTTCGCGTAGCAGAATTGAGCTCTCCCAGAACGTACTGTTCGAGAACGATGTCGGATATTCTTTTTTCATTTTTCATGCCTCGTTTCCTCCTTCCAGTTGGGTAAGGTGTTCCTTGAGATTGCGGAGACGTTTTCTAATGCCGGAAACAGAGAGCCCTACCTGATCCGCCACCTCCTGAAGTGTCAGTCCGTCAAGATAGTGGAGAACGGCAATGGTCCTTGTGGAGGCCTTTTCTCTCTTGAAAAGACGGTCGAGTAGCTGCAGAGCGGAAACTCTCTCGCTCGGATCGTCCCATGAGGCGATCTGAAGAAGAAGCTTTTCGTTAGAATCTTCGGGACGTCGCTTGCTGGAACGGATCTTGTTGAGACAGATGTTGGTGGCCACCCTGTAGAGGTAGCTCGAAGGGGCTTCGCATTCCAGCTTTTCCTGATGTTTCAGAATCTGAACAAAAGTGTCCTGCATGGCGTCCATGGCCGCATGTTCATCACGAAGCATCTTTCTGCATCTTCTAAGAACCATAGGTCCGTAGGTTGTGTAGTACTCTTTAACGTCAATTGCCATCTCAATACCTCCGCAATCCGTTTATTGAAACACCGGATCGGAAGAAAAGTGTTACCGGAAAAATAAAAAAATTACAGCGCGGGCTGAATAGGCGTTCGGGCAATGAAAAAACAGGGCGACCAAACGGGATTCGAATGAATGAGTTTACCAACAGCGTCATGAATTAATGGGCCGCATTTTGTAAAATTTCCCTACAAATTATACAACAGCTGTTCTCAGTGTTGAATTTTCAATACAAACCTGTCTTTTTCGAACGAGCTCAAACTGCTTTCATCATGCTGAAAAATATGAGGAAAGCAAGGAATGGAGAAATCTAAAAAACTCTCCTCATGGGAAAGTTTTGTTTTCAAAAAGAAAATAGGGGTTAAAAACCCGCTGCAGGCACTATTTTACAGCATTGACTATCCAACTGCCCTGACTCAAAATTGTACAATTTTCCGAACACCTTAACCTAATCCTGACAAAATCTTGACAAAGCTCTATTCAATTCGCCTATAATGCCCTTGTAATGGAAGTCCGTTTTTTTTATCGGGCTCAAATTCAGGAGAAAAAATGGAAAAAAGAAAAAACATCGCTCTTGTTGCTCACGACAACAGGAAAAAGGATCTGATCGAATGGGTCGAATCCAACTATGAAACAATCTCAAAACACACTCTGATCTGCACAGGAACAACCGGACGACTTGTAGAGGAGGCTCTTGCAAAAAAGACAGGATGGGATTTTTCCGTAAACCGTCTCAAGTCCGGACCCTTGGGCGGTGATCAGCAGCTCGGCGCAAAAATATGCGACGGTGAGATAGATATCATGATTTTCTTTGTGGATCCAATGGAGCCCCAGCCCCACGATGTGGATATCAAGGCACTCACAAGAATAGCCGTTCTCTACAACATTCCGACGGCAAACAACCGTTCAACGGCCGATTTTCTCATCTCCTCTCCGCTTTTCAACGAAAAGTACGAACCGAAGTTGAAGGACTACACCGGATATATTACAAGAAGTGTGTAACTTCCCCAACGCTATGATTTATCACTTCATCCACTGTTGCACCTCACAACTCTCTACCACCCAATATTTACAATCGGCATGTAGGGGAGAGGTGAATTTTCGGCGATGTTCAGGAGGCCGATCTGGATTCCCTTGAGAATGATCGAACGGTTGATCAGCCCGATCATTATTCCTCTGGCGATTGTTGACTCGTTGTAAATTCCTATCGATATGCCGTTACTTGTCCTTGAAAGATTGATTGCGCCCACCGAAAATCCGTTCATTTCAATGCTTCGGCTGTAAAATCCGGCTTGAATTCCGTAGAGTTCTTCGCTCCGGCTGTAGATGATCCCGAGATTCAAAATTCCTGCAAATTTTGAGTGTTCTGATACAAAGGAGACGCTGCCTAGTCCGAGGAACTTATGAGAAATGTTGTGGATTCCTAGCTGTCCTACTGCAATAAGGTTTTCAGCGCTGTTAACCGCTCCGAGCTGCATTCCGACAGCAAAGTTTCCTGCGCCGTTGACAGCTCCGATCTGTGCGAGTGTGTAGCACCGGTTTCGAAAAAGTACGCTTCCTTCCTTGTTTCTTGCTTTGTAAGATGACGAATTTACTACGCCTAACTGAAACAGTCCTGCGAAAATGCCTCCCGTGCTGTTGAATATGCCTATCTGACTGGTACCGAGAAAATTGTTTTCCAGGCTGTTGACAAGACCTATCTGCAGAAGTCCGAAGAATGAACCCTTGCTGAAATAGCCGGCGATAACCGGTAAAGAATACTCTGACTGGTAGAGTTTGTCGTGCAGATCAGGATTTTCTGATGCCGGAATGGAGAGCTCCCTTCTGATGTATGAGGCTGTTTCCCGGTCGTCCATGGATTCGGAAATCTCAAGTGCTGTTCTACCGGATGAATCGGTCTCATCGATTTTCGCACCGTAATTTTTCAGTAACTTCACCATCTCAACATTACGGTATCGTGCGGCGATGTGGATGGGGGCAGCTCCGGACCCGTCTTTCACGTTGGGATCCACATCCCTGAGAAGCAGTTGACGAACAACCTCGGTATCTGAGTGTCTGACCGCCAGATGTATTTGAAAATTTCCCCTGCAATCTGGGGCGGCAACAGTACTTCCCTTATCAATGAGTTTCAGCGAGACCTTGTTGTGCCCCCTTGAGAGAGCCCTGTGGAGAGGCGTGGATCTGCAAAAATCGATTGGAAATACGGAGACTTCGTGTTCCAGAAGAAATGAAACAATTTTCATGTT
This sequence comes from uncultured bacterium, assembly GCA_942492635.1. Taxonomy (GTDB): domain Bacteria; phylum UBP6; class UBA1177; order UBA1177; family CALOFP01; genus CALOFP01. The sequence continues at coordinate 346,465 of CALOFP010000001.1, read as the reverse complement.
GGCAGATTCCGAGGCGAGATGCAGTGGTGTTTCATTTGTCTTGTCAACAGCCTCAAGATTGGGAGTCAACCGTGCAATGGGGAGAAATGTCTCAAAAGAGGACCAAAGGGCCGCTTCATGAATGGGCACTCTTCCTTGAAGGTCAGGAATTTCAGTTGAAGCGCCTTTTTCAAGAAGTGTTGTTACAATACTTTCACGATCATTTTCTATTGCGTAGAAAATGGCTGTTTTGCCTCTGTTGTCAACGCTGTTGACTGCAGATTCGCTTGTGGAAAGCATCCTTACCATTGCCGTGGATCCGTGGGCTGCGCATAAGTGAAGGGCTGTTTTTCCGTTGATGTCGCGAAGTGTCGGGTCAACTCCTCTCTCCAGGAGAACTCTTGCTATTTCCTCTCTGTTGAATCTGCAGGCGGTGTGAAGAGGAGTGGCGGATTTGCCGTTACGGATCTGTGTATTGGAAGGTTTTAAAAATTTTTGCAATAGATTCAATTTATTGGTTTTTACAGCATAGTGCAGCGGGGTGTCGTTCTCTATGTTTCGACACGCTCTTGGATCGTAATTTTTAACAAGGAACTCAAATAGTTCCATATCTTCACTCTCAATAGCCTCAGCATATGCACCGTAGCAATCAGAGATGGAGTCACTTCCCCTGTAGCGAACTGTCTGGCACGAGAGAATCAGAAATGAAGTAAATAAAAATAGAACCGTGTTTTTCACAGTGCGCTCCCTTTGCCGGGTTTTTAAAAGAGTCCGGTCCGACAAGAATTCTAACATCGGATATTGGTTCAATCAAAAAATAGTGTTCGGCAAAATTTTAAGAAAAGGAAATGTCGAAGAATAACAAATTGGTGGATGAAAACCCCCCTTTTTTTGTAGGAACAGTCCCATTTTTCCTTTGCCTTTAAGCTTCTTTTTCGCTACCATGCTGATCCAAATGTTTAATTTTGTGGACTATTGATAGAGGTCTTTATGAAAAAAATTTGTTCTATTCTTTATGTTTTTGTTTTTCTTTTTGTTGTTTCCTGCGCCGATTCCGTCTCAAAGAAGAGTGAGAAGAGCAGCGATGCGGATCTGATTGAACTGTCAGATAGCGATTCGGAAGGGGACGTAGAGAAGAGTGAAGGGGACACAGCTTCCGATACCGATACAGAGGCTTCGGACAAAGGAGTTAAAGAGGATGACGATACAGAAACTGCGGATGTAGAAGTTTCCGACGAAGAATCGGATTTTGAAATTGAGTCCGATGCAGATGTAACAGATCAGGAAGATGATTCCGAAACCGGTGAAGAGAGCGATGATGCTGATGTTGACGGTCAGCTTGAAACCCATGATGATACCGGAAACGGTGGAGAGGAGCCGATGGAGTTCGATCTGGAAGGATGCGGTTCTGTAACTCATATTAAAGATATTTCATTACTTCTCATTCCCGGAACCATAGACCATGTCTACTACTCACTATTCAGCCCCGAAGTCGGAATACAGAAGTTACAGGATGAGAATGATCCTGATTACTACTATTTTGAAGATTTCTTCTATATGGATTTTAATATGGCAGATGATGTTGAATACGGAAAAACCGGAAAATTTGCACTCGGTGAAGGGGCCTACAGTTCCTTTCAAACGGCACCCCAGAGGGTTTATCTGGATGTGGACAGCGAACATCTGGAAGGAGGGGATACAGCATATTTTGCAAAAAGCGGAGTGCTCGAGCTTAAAAAGGTGGATTTGGATGTTGACGGATATGTTACCGGAAGCGCCGGCTCGATAACCGGTCTTGTTTTGAAGGAGCACTTTTTCGAGGATTACATGAGTTCTGCATTTGTCGAAGACGGCGGATGTTTTGTCGTGGATCAAAAGATCGAATGGGATCTTAAGGTGGAGGACTGAAAATCCATTTCTCTACTAAAAATGATAAGACAGGATAGTAGTCTTATTTGATTTTATTGGTATTCCAGGAATCTCTTTCCCCTCAAAACAGAAACAAAACCAAAATAATAAATATTGTTAATTTGATGTTTGTTAAATTCGATGTAGTATTAAAAGTTATTAAAATCAATGAGTTGGTCTGTTTTAGTTCATCGTTGGTCACGGTCTAGTTAAATTTTCTTTGTATTACATTTTGGAAAAGATATAATTAAGTAAAAGTGATAATAGTTATCATTCTGGTGGGGAGGGTGTGTAATGAAATTATCGATCAAGGCCAAAACTGTACTGCTTTTTCTCTTTCTGGGGCTTCTGCCTCTTGTTGTTGTTGCGGTGGTCGGCTACAGCCGTGCGAGGGAAGGGCTCGCCGAATCGGCTTTTGAAAAATTCAAGGCGATACAGTCGCTTAAGGAAGTGCAGGTTGAGGAATTGTTCCTCAAATTTCATGAAGATGTAGAAATTCTTTCAAAAAGTGCAGACATGCAGAATATCGTAACCCACTTGAGGGAGCTTCGAAATTCTGGAAATTCTGACGTCAAGAGCGAACAGTATCGAAGCATTCTTGATAAGTATGGGATGTATGTCGCCAAATTTACTGATAATTATGATTATCATGATCTTTTTGTAATTGATTCGGAGTCGGGTGATGTTCTCTTTACCGTCAGAAGAGAGGCGGATCTGGGGGCGAGTCTTAAGACCGGACCTTACAAAAATGAAGGACTTGCCGATGTGTGGAGATCTGCGACAAGTTCGGAAGATGTCGCAATTGCCGACTTTTCATTCTATTCACCGAGCGGAGGAGAGCAGGCGGCTTTTGTCGCAACCCGAATAGAGGGAGCCGATGCCGTTGTCGCGCTCCAGATTCCTGTTGAAAAAATCAACAAAATCGTACACAACCGTAGGGGGCTCGGAGAAAGCGGGGAAACATATCTTGTAGGCCGTGTAGATGGTAAGACATCATACAGAAGCGATAGGCAGCTCAAAAACGGAAAGATCGGAGATAAGAGAAGCGATGAATTTACCAAACTTGCTCTCGAAGGCAAGAATGGACACGGTTTCAAGGTTGGAAGTACAGGTCTTCGTGAACTTGTTGCCTACGAACCGGTTAATATCAAGGGGCTTTCATGGGGAATAATTTCAACAATAAGTGAGGAGGAAGCGTTGGCTTACGCCTTTGAACTCCGAAATATTTTCTGGACACTGGCGCTTGTCGTTTCAGCACTTGTACTTGTGATCGTAATCCTGCTGAGTAAGAAGTTTAACAGGGGCCTCACCTTTACCATGGAGAAATTTGAAATGATCGGAGAAGGGGATCTCACGGTCCGTTTCGACTATCTGAAAGAAGATGAACTTGGGAAACTCGCTTCGGGATTTAATGGATTTATGGAGAAGTTACACAATCTTATGACTACCGTTAAACACTCTTCCGAAAGAGTCGGAGGATCCAGCGGAGAGGTTGCAAGCGGAAACAACCAGCTTTCCAGTGCAACCCAGGAGATGGCTTCTTCACTGGAAGAAACTGCTGCAAGCGTGGAGGAAATAACGGCCTCAATTCGCGAGACAACGGAAAAAGGCGCACTGGTGGCCCATGAGATGACCCTGACGGCACGAGACGCAGGAAAGGGGGCTGAGATGCTTTCAAAGATGCAGGAGGCAACGGGTGAGTTAAAAACTTCCGGCGAACGGATAAAGGAGATTGTCGATGTTGTAAACGACATTGCTTTCCAGACCAACCTTCTGGCTCTCAACGCGGCAGTCGAGGCAGCTAGGGCAGGTGAAGAGGGAAAGGGCTTTGCCGTTGTTGCCGGAGAAGTCAGAAATCTCGCAGCGAGAAGCGGTACCGCAGTTCGGGAAATTAAATCACTGGTAGAACAGAATGATGAACGCATTTTTGAGGCAGGAAGATTCACGGAAGAGACTGTTGAAAAGCTAACGGCAGTTGTCAATCGTGTCAGGGAAGGAGCCGAATCCGTAATGGAGATGGAAGAACGGTTGAAGGAGCAGAGTTCCGGAATCGAGCAGATCAACAGAGCCGTAATGCAGATGGAGGAGGTGACTCAGCAGAATGCCTCGCTTGTCGAAGAGCTCGCATCCGCAGCCGAAGAGATGAAACATGTGTCGGATGAGCTTACAGACGAAGTGTCCTTTTTCAAAGTGGGGGAGACCGGCATGAATCCGTTAAGAAAAAGAGCAGTTGTAAGAAAGCCGAATTCACAGGCTCGAAAGATGGAACCGAAAAAAGAACCCGTAAAAATATCGTCCGAAGCCGAAACAGCATTTTTTGACGACTCACAGTTCGAAGAGTTCTAAATATTAAATAGAATAACTTAATCTACTTTCCCGAGAAAAAAAATATTCTGATAAATCCAGCCGTTAAAATCACAATAAAAAGGATAATTCAGTTATTTTAACACCTGGATATAGGATAATTAAAATATTTAGATAAAAATAGAAGCTGTTGATAAAGGAATATTTTGTTTGTGAGATATATAGAGGCTTCTTATATGAACTTACATAGGTGAATCTGCGGACGAGAAAAAGAAATCGGGGTAATCAAATCAATCAGCTGAATCAGCGGTAACTCTTCATCCCCTGAATCAGCGGTCCTAGAATTCCTCGAATGAATCGTCATCGAAGAAGGCGTCTTCTCCGGTTTGAGGTCTACTCTCCTTTCTGGGAAGTTTGATCTCTCTTTTCGGACTCGGCGGTGATTTTTTCACAGCTTTATGAGCAAACTCCCTTCCTCCGGAAACTCTGAACTGCTCGACATCCCTTGAAAGTGAATCGGAGACACGACTCATGTCCTCGGCGGAACTTGCAAGCTCCTCAACAAGCGATGCGTTTCTCTGGGTCACCTCATCCATCTGCATTACGGCACCGTTGATCTGTTCGATTCCGCTTGCCTGCTCCTTTGCCCGCTGTTCAATATCCGATACGGATACGGTAGCTTCCTGAATATTCGTAACCACCTTCATAAGTGTGTCCGTGGTCTTTTTCGAAAGTTCGTTTGCCCTTGATATGTTTATGTCGTTGTTCTCGACAAGCTTCTTTATCTCGGATGCCGCATCTGAGGATCTTCCGGCGAGACTTCTGACTTCACCTGCGACAACGGCGAATCCCTTGCCCTCCTCACCGGCTCTGGCCGCCTCGACTGCGGCATTGAGGGCCAGAAGATTCGTCTGGAAAGCTATCTCGTTGACAACTGTAACGATCTCCTTGATCTTTTCTCCCGATTCACCTACGTCCTTCATGGCGACGGCCATTTCGCCGAGCATTTTCGAACCCTTTTCCGCTTCGATGGCGGTTCTCTTTATTTCATCGGCGGTTTCACTTGCGGCGGATGAAGTATCCTTGATCGAACTCGTTATCTCTTCGACGGATGCCGCTGTCTCCTCAAGCGAGCTTGCCATCTCCTGCGTGGAGCTTGAAAGCTGGTGGTTTCCGCCTGAAACTTCCAGGGAGGAAGTGTGAACGCTCTGGGCAGAATTTTTTATCGATTTGATGAGGTTTTCGATCTTTTCGACGAACATGTTGAAGTAGTCGGCAAGATTTTTAAGTTCGTCGCTTCCCTCGAAGTCGATCCTTACAGTGAGGTCTCCCTCTCCTTCGGAAAGATCCTTGAAGATCTCCTTTATTCTGTTGATCCTTCCGGATATGGAATTTGCAAAGAAAACACCCGCAACGACAAAGAGGATTACAAGGATTATGGCTATGGTTGCAAGCGTAGAAATAAATGCATACACACCTTCCATAAGTTCCTTTTTCTCTATAAGTCCTACATATTTGACTCCGCTGCCGGTATCCGATTTGACAATCGTCGTCAAATAATTTTTGCCGTTAATTTCCAGCTCCAAAGAATCAGAGTTCGTTTCTGCAATAGGTTTAAGTGAATTCAGGTCGCTGATTTTTTTAAAATTGTTGGCAGGGTATTTAGGGTCGGCGATAATACTTCCATCGGAGGCTATCATCATTACATATCCGGTTTTACCGACCTGTATTTTTGAAATGATGTCCGTAATTTTTTCAAGGGACACATCAATTCCCAAAACACCGATAAGAGATTGATTCGGAGATTGAACCGTAGAAACAACACTCAGGAGAACTTCTCCGGAAGTTGTTTTGTACGGATCTGTCAAAACAATCTGCCCTCTGTCAGCCAAAGCCCTTTTGTACCATCCCCTTATCCTGGGATCATAGTGCGCCTTTATGGCTCTTTCGGTTGAGTTGATGAAAGCCCCGTGAACTGTTCCCAGAAAGATTTCTCCATAGTTTCCATTATTCTCCATCACAAGTTTGAACAGATTGTGAAGAGCAGCTTCCTTGCCGCCCTTTTCCGAATACATTGGGTAGGTTGGTTCGGTTTTTTCCAGATAGGTCGAAAGGGTGTCGTCTACTCCTCCAACCACAGGGTGATTTTTCAACATTGAAACATTTGACTTAACTTCATCAAAAAAAGTAGTCACTAAATTGTTTGCCAGTTTTAGTTCATTCGTTGTGCTTTTGATAAAGTTCTCCCTGGAATTTTTTTCTATTCGGGAACTTAGAGTAACCGATAGAATCAAAATCGGCAGTAAAACTGTCACGACAAAAGCAGTAATTAGTTTTTGCTTGATTGTTAGTTGCATGATTTCTCCCATTTTCAGAATTAGTTCCAGAGGATCATTCCTTTGACAGTGAAGCCACTATTAGAGATAGATACTATCTAAAGTTTTTTAGAGTCAGCAGATAATCCAGACAGAACCTGTTCAAATGATAATCCATCCCCCCAGATGTGTCGCTGTGTGCGACAAGTTCAATTCAAGTATTGTATTTCTTGTAGTAAACTATTCAACTAAAGATGGGTTGTTTTATGCAAAATTCCCTTGAGTATATCATTTGATTCTGAAAAAAGAACATTGTTTACAGGAGCTTGTGAAGTTACTGCTTAACCATGTGCAATAAACATTCAGACTATTTCAACATTTCAAAAAAAAGGATATCTGTACCCATCTGCGAATGAAGAAAAAGAAATCATGGTAATCAAGTCAATCAGCTTAATCAGCGGCAACTCTTCATCCCCAGAATCAGCGGTCCTAGAATTCCTCGAATGAATCGTCGTCGAAGAATGAGTCTTTTCCGCTTTTGATTTTGTTTTGCTTTACGACAGGTTTTACCTCTCTTTTTGAACTCGGCGGTGATTTCCTTGCAAGCTTTTCAACAAACTCGATTCCTCCGGAAACTCTGAACTGCTCGACATCCCTTGAAAGTGAATCGGAGACATGACTCATGTCCTCGGCGGAACTTGCAAGCTCCTCAACAAGCGATGCGTTTCTCTGGGTCACCTCATCCATCTGCATTACGGCACCGTTGATCTGTTCGATTCCGCTTGCCTGCTCCTTTGCCCTCTGTTCAATATCCGATACGGATACGGTAGCCTCCTGAATATTCGTAACCACCTTCATAAGTGTGTCCGTGGTCTTTTTCGAAAGTTCGTTGGCCCTTGATATGTTTATGTCGTTGTTTTCGACAAGCTTCTTTATCTCGGATGCCGCGTCGGAGGATCTTCCGGCGAGACTTCTGACCTCTCCTGCGACGACCGCGAACCCCTTGCCCTCCTCACCGGCTCTGGCCGCCTCAACCGCAGCATTGAGGGCGAGCAGGTTTGTCTGGAATGCTATCTCGTTGACAACATTTACTATTTCCTTGATCTTTTCTCCCGATTCACCTACGTCCTTCATGGCGACGGCCATTTCGCCCAGCATTTTGGAGCCTTTTTCCGCTTCGTTGGCGGTTCTCTTTATCTCTTCGGCGGTTTCGCTGGCGACGGAAGAGGTCTCCTTGATCGAACTCGTTATCTCTTCGACTGATGCCGCTGTCTCCTCAAGCGAGCTTGCCATCTCCTGCGTGGAGCTTGAAAGCTGGTGGTTTCCGCCTGAAACCTCCACTGCGGAAGTGTGGACGCTCTGGGCGGAATTTTTTATCGATTTGATGAGGTTTTCGATCTTTTCGACGAACATGTTGAAGTAGTCGGCAAGATTTTTGAGTTCGTCGCTTCCCTCGAAGTCGATCCTTACAGTGAGGTCTCCCTCTCCTTCGGAAAGATCCTTGAAGATGTCCTTTATTCGGTTGATTCTGCCGGATACAGAATTTGCGAAAAGAACTCCCAGAACCAGGAATACCAACACAAGAATTACGGCAATGGTGGAAAGAGTGTATATGAAGGAGTACACCTCCTTCAAAATTTCGGATTTTTCTATTATCCCGATATACTTCACACCGCTTTCGTTCCCTGATTTCAAAATTGCACAAAGGTAGATTTTGCCATCCAGAAGCAATTCAATGGAACCGGAATCCATTTTTGCAAGCTGTTTTAGATCATCCAGGTTGCTTAATTTCTTAAAATTGTTTTCCGGATGCTTTGCGTCAGCGATGACATTGCCGTCAGGAGCAACCATTATTACGTAACCGGTTTTACCGATTCGGATTTTTGAAATGATCTCCGTAATTGCCTGTAAAGATACGTCAATTCCGACAACACCGATGAGAGAGCTTGAGGGGGCGTTGACAGTTTTTACCACACTAATGATTGCCTCTCCGGAGGTGGACCTGAATGGGGGCGTCAGAATAATCTTTCCTCTTTTTTCAACAGCCTCTCTGTACCAATCTCTATTTCTCGGGTCATAGTGTGCCGGCATGAGTCTTTCGTTGGAGTTGTTGTAGGCTCCGTATGCGGTTCCCATAAAAACTTCCACATAATTTTCGTTGCTATCCATAAGAAGCTTGAAGAGACTGTGAAGTTCAGCTTCTTTACCTCCCTTTAGGATATACCTTGGGTAAGTCGGTTCTGTCGTTTTCATATAGGTCGTAAGTGTGTCGTCAGCCTGTAAGACAGTCGGATGCTTACTCAGCATTGAAACGTTGGATTTGACTTCGCCAAAAAAAGTGGATACTACGTTATGCACCTGTTTCAGCTCGTTTGTTGTAGACCTGATAAAATTTTCAGTAGAATTTTTTTTGATTTTAGAACTAAGAACAATTGAAAGAATTAAAATCGGTAGTAACGCTGTGCCGATAAAGGCAACGATAAGCTTTTTTTTGATCGTAAAATTCATGTTTTCCCCCACCCTTTGAAGTAAGTTCTTAATGATATCCGTCTGTTTATGAAGTTAAGTTGCTTTTAACTACTGCTTCTTTGTGTGCGGATTAAATAAAATCAATTTAGAACTTATTTATTTTTTATATCTGCACATCTCCCCAGATGTGTTTTTCAGAAAATTGACGTCGAGGACAATATAATCAAAATATTTAGAAAGCCAAAATAAAATAAAAATAAAATTAAAGCAAATTATGCTGGTCGACCATGAAATAGATGAATTGAGAAAGAAGTGTTTCACTATGGTTTAAATCAGATATGAAAACTAAAAGGAAAGTGTTTTAATTTAAGGATGATATAACGGTATGTAGTTGAATGTCAGGTTGCTCCAGATCCTTCGAATTCTCACTTGATAGGGATGAAATTATGGATTGATGCAGGAAAAAGGAATACGTCTGCATCTAAGAAAGAAGAAATCATGGCAATCAAGGCAATCAGCTGAATCAGCGGTAACTCTTCATCCTCTGAATCAGTGGTCCTAGAATTCCTCAAATGAATCGTCGTCGAAGAAGGAGTCTTCTCCGCTTTTGATTTTGTTTTGCTTTACGACAGGTTTTATCTCTCTTTTGGGAACAACGGGGCTTTTCTTCGCCACATTTTCAACAAACTCCCTTCCTCCGGATACCCTGAACTGTTCTACATCCCTTGATAGAGTTTCCGAAACACGGCTCATGTCCTCGGCGGAACTTGCAAGCTCCTCAACAAGCGATGCGTTTCTCTGGGTCACCTCATCCATCTGCATTACGGCACCGTTGATCTGTTCGATTCCGCTTGCCTGCTCCTTTGCCCGCTGTTCAATATCCGATACGGATACGGTAGCTTCCTGAATATTCGTAACCACCTTCATAAGTGTGTCCGTGGTCTTTTTCGAAAGTTCGTTTGCCCTTGATATGTTTATGTCGTTGTTCTCGACAAGCTTCTTTATCTCGGATGCCGCATCTGAGGATCTTCCGGCGAGACTTCTGACTTCACCTGCGACAACGGCGAACCCCTTGCCCTCCTCACCGGCTCTGGCCGCCTCGACTGCGGCATTGAGGGCCAGAAGATTCGTCTGGAAAGCTATCTCGTTGACAACTGTAACGATCTCCTTGATCTTTTCTCCCGATTCACCTACGTCCTTCATGGCGACGGCCATTTCGCCGAGCATTTTCGAACCCTTTTCCGCTTCGATGGCGGTTCTCTTTATTTCATCGGCGGTTTCACTTGCGGCGGATGAAGTATCCTTGATCGAACTCGTTATCTCTTCGACGGATGCCGCTGTCTCCTCAAGCGAGCTTGCCATCTCCTGCGTGGAGCTTGAAAGCTGGTGGTTTCCGCCTGAAACTTCCAGGGAGGAAGTGTGAACGCTCTGGGCAGAATTTTTTATCGATTTGATGAGGTTTTCGATCTTTTCGACGAACATGTTGAAGTAGTCGGCAAGATTTTTAAGTTCGTCGCTTCCCTCGAAGTCGATCCTTACAGTGAGGTCTCCTTCGCCTTCGGAAAGATCCTTGAAGATGTCCTTTATTCGATTGATTCTGCCTGATACAGAATTTGCGAACAGAACTCCCAGAACCAGGAATACCAACACAAGAATTACGGCAATGGTGGAAAGAGTGTATATGAAGGAGTACACCTCCTTCAAAATTTCGGATTTTTCAATTACTGCAATAAATTTTGTACCTGATTTTGAATCGTAAACTGTTGCTATATAATCCGTGTTGTTGAAATTGTATTCGGCGATTTCAGATCCGCTTTTCAGGAGATTTGCCAAATGCTTGAAATCACTCAGTTTCTTGAAATTGTTTGTTGGATATTTAGGATCGGCAAGTATGGTACCGCTTTTTTCCGCCATTATAACGTAACCGGTTTTGCCTATTTTGATTTTTGAAATCATGTCGGTGATTTTTTTAAGCGATACATCGATTCCGACAACTCCCAGCATAGATCCGGATGAAGTTCTGACCGCCTTGGCAACCGTAACGACGGCCATTCCGTCAGTCGATTGATATGCATCGGAAATTAGTATCTCTTCCGGGTTGGCGGCTGCGTTTTTATACCAGGGTCTTGATCTTGGATCGTACCCGGGTTCGCTCTCTACTTCCACCGCACCTACCCAACCTCCGTAAACGGTTCCCAGGTAGGCGTCGGTGTAGCTTTTGTTGCTTTGGTGAACAAGTCTGAAGAGTTTGGCTATCTCCGCCTCTTTTCCTCCTCTTGCAATGTGATTGAATGTTACAGGCTTGGTAATTTTCAGGTAGCTTGCGAGGGAGTCGTCGATCTCCTGAAGCAGATGGTGACGGCTCATAATTGATGTGGATGATTTGACCGAATCAAAAAATGTAGCTAGAACGTTATCTGTCTGGACCAGCTGCTCTTTTGTGGCGTTGATAAACTGATCTTTAGATTTATCCTCAATTTTCAGGCCAAGAATAATAGAAAGAATCAAGATAGGCAGCAGCACTGTACCTACAAACGCGAAAATAAGTTTTTTCTTGATCGTAAAATGCATAATTTCCCCCCGTCGGTTTTAAAACAAGCCAATAATGTTTTGTCTTTTTCATAAACTTGTGTTGCTTATTAACTCCCAAATTTTAATAAGCCACAAATAAACAACAGATAAGCCATCATCGATCTGTTTTTTTGATAATTAATGTCACATCTCCCAGATGTGTTTTATTTAAATCTTTATCATAAAGAATATAGTCGAAACAAAGTATAACTCAAAGGAAAATTAAAAATAGCAAAAGCTCTCTTTGCTATTTCAATTTCTATTTTATTTGCAGACTGGTAGTTTTATATTTATATTTGCAGATCGGTTATGAGATACATGTGGTAGATAAAAATAATAACGTTAACTGATTTGTGTTGTAGTTTATGAATACTGAAGAAAGATAAAATAAAAATACATAAGGTTGTTGTAGTGGTTGGTATCTGCCTGGCTGTTATGACCTGTTTGATATTCTTTTTTTATCGAAAAGTGAATGAAAGCTTGTGATATGTATCTGGTTATAGTTGTTCGTGATTACAACTGGTTAAAACTTTGACTTGAAAAATTAAATATTAAATTTCTTTTTTTGCTTCATAGTATTTATTGCACATATATTGATATATGTATTTATAAATGGCGATTGTTTATGTAGAAAAAAGTTTCGTAGTGATAAATATTCTCTTGAGGTGTGCATCCATTTTTATTTTGTCAAAACGTTCAGAAAATAGATCCATTACGATTCAAAAAGGTCTTTCTTTATGAAAAGTCATGAGCAGGAGCGCACACACTAATGATTTTTAATTGTCTCAGCCAAAATTTTGCTGAGATCCTTAAACAGGTAGGGTTTCGCCACGAATGCCGTTTCTCCGTTCTTCGTCAATTCTTCGATCTCGTTGTTTTCTGAAAAACCGGATGAGAAGACAACTTTTACATCTGGATCAATCTTTTTCAACTCCTGAAAACACTCCTTGCCGTCCATAACCGGCATCATCATATCCAGAAGTACGAGATCGATCGCTTCGGGGTTTTCTCTGTAGATCTTTAAAGCTTCCCTGCCGTTTCCGGCCTGCACAACATCGTATCCAAACTCCTCCAGAAGGGCCTGTGCAGAGTTGCGTATCACCTCTTCATCATCTACCAGGAGAACGGTGCCCTTACCCCTTGACAACAGTTCTTCAGCTTCAATTTCAGGGACGATACCCTTTTCGGAAAGTGGCAGGAAAATTTTAAACACCGTTCCTCTTCCCACCTCGCTGTAGACGCTTACTGCTCCCTTGTGCCTTGTTACAATGCCATAGACGGATGCAAGTCCCAGCCCAGTTCCTTCTCCCCGTTTCTTTGTTGTGAAAAAGGGATCGAAAATTTTGTCCATTATTTCGGCTGGTATTCCCGTTCCGGTGTCCTCTACAGCCACCAGAATATGCGGTCCGCTGTCAACTTCAAACGTTGTAGTATCGAGGAAAGATCGGTCCAACTCAACGGTTGATGTGGAAATGGTTAGTCGACCTCCATTGGGCATGGCGTGGGCGGAATTGATTCCAAGATTGAGGAATACCGTCTGTATCTGTGATGAATCGGCTATAATCGTATCGTTTAAAGCCTCAAATTTGATTTCGATTTCTATCCTTCGATCTATACTTTTTTTGAGAAGTTCGACAGATTTACCAATTGCTTCGTGAATACTTATCGCCTTGTAAGAGGGAATGCTCTTTCTTGAAAAATCGAGGAGCTTACGGGTTAGATCCGCTGCCTGAATTCCGGCATCTTTAATGATTCTGATGTACTTTACAAGCTTGTCCGACGGATCCATCTTCATCTCAAGAAGTTCCGCAGAGTTCAGGATTCCTGCAAGCATGTTGTTGAAATCGTGGGCTACTCCTCCCGCGAGTTTCCCTACGGCATCCATTTTCCGGTTCTGCTGGAGAGCCTCTTCCAGTTTCACTCTTTCAGTTACGTCGTCTATCCTGATGACTGCTCCTTCCTCTCCGTTTGTCTTGAGCGGGAATATCGTGATCTCCTCATATCTTGGTTTTCCATCTTTATTCCTCAAGGTTTTAGATGTCGATTCGACCTTCGTTTCCCTGATACTTTTCATGATCTTTTCCATCTCCTCTTCGAGGTAGGGGAGGAGTTCATGAAGTTTTCTTCCGATTGCACTGTTTTCCTTTGTTCCGATTTTTTTTTCGGCCTCAATGTTCCACATAGTTACTTTTTCTTCGCTGTCGATTGCAATAAGAATAGAGGGCATTGAGTTGACGACGTTGTATAGGTAGTTTTGTACCTTTTTCAGGTTCGCTTCAACATTTTTCAGCTGTGTGATGTCGGTAATGAACCCTTCCAGTGCGACGACATCATCACCGTTTGAAAAAACGGCAACTCCCTGTTCCCAGACCCATTTTTCCTGTCCTGAGGGTGTTGTTATTCTGTAGGTTAGTTGAAATGATTGCCTTTTCTTAATCCGATTTTCAATTTCTTCCTTTACGTACTTTCTGTCGTCCGGATGAATCAGGTTTCCGTAGGATATTTTCCTGTTTTCAATAACTTCTTCAGCCGGGTAACCTGTGAGGTCTTTGCAGCCGGAACTGACAAATTTCATGGTCCAGTTCTCATCGTTGATACATCGATAGGCCATGCCGGGAAGATTCCCGAGGAGGGTTGTCATCTTTCTCTGATTTTCCTGCAGGATTTTCTGTATAGTTCTTTTTTTTTGAAGCTCGACTTCAAGTTCGATAGTTTTTCTTGCTACAGCTTTGCGCAGTACAAGATTCCAGCTGAATATGGAGATAATGAGCAGAAGAACCGTTGCTGATATTCCGACTGTTACGATCAGAAACTTCTGGGTTTTATAGAATGGTACGGTTTCCATGTTCACCCATTTTTGGTGGATGGCTTCTCTTTCCTCCGTTGAAATGGTTTTGAGGGTTTTTTCAAGAATTCGATTGAGAATCGGCCAGTCTTTTCTAGAAGAAAAGGCAAGATTGAGCATCAGCCCGGTGTTTCCGGCAATACGAAGATTTGTAATTCCCTCGTTCTCAACATGGTAAATGAGCTGGGAAAGATTGATCACCATGGCATCCGAGAGTCCGAAGGATACCTTCAGAAGGGCTTCTTTTGCGTCCGGGGATGTTTCAATAACGATCAATGGATATTTTTCACGCAAAATTTCCGTAATGGCGTACCCCTTCACCATTGAAAGTTTCTTGAGGATGATGTTTTCCATCGTTACTTTTCCAGGGATATTTTTCCTGGTCGCTATGACGTAGGGGATGTTGAGGAACGGTTCAGTGAACAGAAGGAAATTTTCCCTTTCCGGAGTTTTTCTTGCGGCGCACACGATATCAACATCTTTATCCCGGGCCGCCTGCAGAAGATCATCCCAGGTTTTCATTCGGACTATTTTAAAACTGATTCCAAGTCTTTTTTCAATTAACGCAATATAATCGGCTGTAATTCCAATGTAATTGCCGTTTTTATCAAAAAAATCGAAAGGAGGTGCCGAGGGATCGGGACCGACCCTTATTCTTCCGTCATGTTCTTTAAGCCAGGCCGTCTCCTCCGGAGTCAGATCCACTTCACGCGAGCTGTATCTTGAAAAAATTATCAGAAATAACGCTACCGACATAAGAATAAGCGCTACCACTATGATGTGTCGCCACGCCGAGGATTTGAAAAAAGGGAAAGTGATTGAAATTTTAGAAGATTCTGGCGATTTATTTTTTCTCAAGTGTTTTAGAAACAGAATTGTCAACAGTACGGATCCGAGAAGCGTAAATATCGTCGCCAAAATCCAAACAGTGGCCGCGGCAGGGGTTTTTCCGGCAATTTTTATCCACTTCCTGTTTATCTTCTCCCGTTCGTTATTTGAAATAAGCCCAATCCCCTTGGAGAGTATAGATCTGAGAATCGGTAAATCCTTTCTTACTCCTATGGCCAGACGGTAGGTCCAATCGATCGTTCCAGCCACATTGAGGTTTGTGAGATTCCCCTTTTCTATGATGTGAAGGGCAGTCGGAAGTTCGGAAATCAATATATCGGATTCGCCCCGAGAAACAGCCTTCAATCCTTCGGCCGTATTTTTTACCAGGTGAAGTTCCAAGTCCGGATAGTTTTTTTCAAGAAAGTCGATTACGGAAAAGCCCGAGACAACAGTGACTTTTCCCCCTTTTACCTTGGAGAGATCGTCTGGTGGCCGAAAATCTTTTCTTGTTATCAAAACATTTCTTACTTCAAAGAATGGTTGGGTGAAGTTCAGATATTCCGATCTTCCGGGCGTTTTCATGATGTTGTTGACAACATCGACTCTTCCTTCACGGGCTTTTCGAAGTATTTCGTCAAGAGTCGATATTTTTTCAACTTTGAATCTGAAACCGAGACGATCTTCGATCAGTCGAATATAATCGACACCAATACCGCGTCGCATCCCGTCTTTATCCGTGAACGAGATGGGAGGCCACCCTTCCTCGTGAGCCAGAATAATTTTGCCGTCATGCTGCCTGAGCCATGATCTTTCTAAATCTGTTAGAGGATCGCTCTGTTGAGAACATGTTGAAAAGATTGAGAATGTTACGACAAACAGCAGGATGTTGAAAATGGCCCATGTGATTGACCTTTTTTTGGAAAATGGGTGGTTTTTCCTATACTTCATTTGGGTTTTCCTTTTGCCGCTGTTTCAATCGTTCTCTCCTTTATTATAACTTCGATTGAAGAAGGCATACAGTGAAGGGAATCGATTTGATGGTTTTTCGACCTTAAAACAGCTGCCGAAAGAGACTACTAGAATCCCCATGAGAAGTTGAGCAGAACAAACGGAGTGTTGGGGATTCTTCTGGAGATGTACTCACGTTTTTTGGATGCAAGTACGATATATCGGTAAAAACTGTACCCTGCGCTGAGATCGAGACTCAGCATCTTTGTAAAATAGATCCTGTTTGATATCCCGCCGCCGATGCCGATTGTCTTGAATTTTGCCTTTGCATTTTCCTCTTCCGATTCGACCGAAACAATGTGACCCCCGGTTGTAACGCCCTTCATTCCTGTAAAAATTCCGGTTTGAAAATATTTGTTGAAGCGGTATGTGAAACTGACGACATGTGGAACAATAACGTTGAGTTTCATCTCCTCCGTTATTTTCCAGTTCAGGACAACTACCGGAAGGGGAGCGTAGATGAAAAAAGGAATTCTTCCCTTTTCAAGAAACGGTGAATACATGTGAATGAGACCGAATGAAAATCGCAGGCTGTTTGAAAACTTTCTGCTGGCGGTAAACATGAAATTCCATGATGTTCCGTCCATGGAAATTCCCGTGGTTTCGTCACTCTTATACTCCATCTTTGTTTCAAGGGAGAAGGACCAGTCGCCGTTTAAAAGGTACATTACCCTTGGAGCAACTGTTACGGCATGAAGATTCCTTTCACTGATCTCCACATCTCTGTGAATCAGGTCCAGTTTTGAATATTTGTAGGAGGCTCCGGGGGAAAATATGAATTTTTGTGAAATGAAAAATGGAAATCTTGATCCGAAAGTTACTCCGCTGTTCTTGAATTCACCCTCATTATTGGAAATTGAAGAGGTTGGGAAAAAGGCATGTCGAAATGAAATATCCATGAACTGACCGCCGAACAGAAGAGAAAAATTGCCGACAACGGCTAAAAGCATGACAACTCTCGCCACAAACCTGCTCCATTAAGAGAAAATAAGTCATTCGATGTTTGCTATTATAAGAAAACAAAGGGATATTAAAAATATTTGCAGGTTTTTCTAATAAAGTAAATCCTAAATGCCCCAGGAAAAGTTGAGCATGAAGAATGGGGTGTTGGGAATTTTTTTCGACAGGTATTTCTTATTTTCAGAAGCTATCTTGACGTTTCTGTACATGCTGTAACCGGCGAGAATATCCAGGCTGAGCATTTTGGTGAAGTTGATCCGGTTTGAAATTCCTGCGCCCACTCCCAGCGTGTTGAATTTTACTTTCGCCTCACCCTCATCTGTTTCAATGGATATGAGGTGGCCGCCTGTTGTGAGGCCCTTCAATCCCGCAAATATTCCGGTTCGAAAGTGTCTGTTGAACCTGTATGTGAGGTTTGTGCCGTGAGGAAGTGTCAGGGAAAATTTTAGTTTTTCCGTAATATTCCATTTGAGATCTATCAGGGGTATGGGGGCGTATCTTAGAAAATCGGGACGTCCTTCCTCTTGAAAAGGTGAAAAGAGGTAAAAAACACCAAATGTCACCCTGAGCGATTCTGAGAATTTTCTGCTGGCGCTTAACATGAAACTCCATGTTGTTCCCTCAATGAATGAACCTGTTTTTACATCACTTTTATACTCCATGATAGAACCCCAGATGAGAGTCCAATCTTTATTTAGAATGTTAATCATTCTCGGTGATAGAGTGACGCTGTGAAGATTCATATCCTGAATGTCAATGTCTTCATGGATGAGATTTAAAGTGGAAAAGGTGTAGTTGCCTCCAACGGAAAGAATGTGTTTTTTTGACAGAAGGAAGGGGAAGCGGGCAGCGACAGAAATTCCGTTGTTTTCGAACATGCCTTCGTCTCCTGAAACGGGTGACTCCGGCAGGAACGAGTTCCTGAGGGATATGTCCATAATCTCTCCGGCAAATGCTGAGGAAATTATCGAGATAATGAAAAGGAAAATTAGAAATCGGATCATAAGGGAGCTCCTTTTTTAAGGATAAATTGAAACTTTTTCATTTACGGTCATTCCATTTAATAAATTTTGGAACAGCGATGTTTAACATTAGAAAATTGCGATTTTTTTCGACTCGTTGCATGATTCTGGACTTCTGAAAAATAAGGTTAAAGGTTCAGGATCATGATTTCGCACCAGCTTGAAGAATGTTTTCTCCTTGCACTTTTGCGGTTTGTTCGTCTCCTCTGCGTTTTTTTACAAGTCCGCTGAAGAAGCTGTATATGACGGGGACAATGAAGAGTGTGACACAAGTGGAAAAGATCAAACCTCCGCCGACAGCCCATCCCATGGGATATTTTGTCTCGGCTCCGTCGCCTGTGGAGAACATTACCGGAAACATTCCGAACAGTGTGCCAAGGGCTGTCATGAGAATGGGTCTCAGCCTTTTCTTTGCAGATTCCACGAGGGCTTCGACAACCGGAATGCCTTCCCTCTCTTTCAATATTGCGTAGTCGACCAGAAGGATCGAGTTTTTGGTGACAATTCCCATCAGCATGATTATTCCGATGTATCCGATTATGGAAAGGGTCAGATCCATCATGAAGATAGTCAGAAGTGCACCGCTGACGGCAAAGGGGAGGGCGGACATGATTGTGAGGGGGTGGATAAATGAATCGAACTGGGATGCGAGCACGATGTAGATGAGAAATATCGCCACGAAAAGTACCTGGAGTAGACTCTTGAAGGACTCCTGCATATTTTTTGCATTTCCGGAGAGCTTCCAGCTGAGTCCTGATTGGAGATTTGTTTTCAGGTATCTTGTGATTACCGGTGTGGCATCTCCGAGACTTTTTCCATCTGAAAGGTTTGCGGATATCTCAACGGCGCGCCGTCTGTCCTGCCTTCTTATTTCATTTTCCGCCGTGGAGTATCCGATGTCGGCGACGTCTTCCAAAAGGATTGCCCGGTTGTTCTTTACTCCCACGACGATGGATGAGAGTTCTTCACGTTTTTTCGATCCCTCTCCGAGGCATACGTTTACATCCCTTTCATCTCCTTCGGAGCGGAATGAAGCGGCTTTTCTGCAGCTTAAAAGATCTCTCACGTTGGAGAGAACTCCGCTGCTTGAGAGTCCCGCTCTGTTTATCTTGTCGTGATCAAGGGTTATCTTGAGCTCGGGGGAAAGCGCTTTGTCGGATGTTTCTATATCCACAAAGATTCCGGTTGACTTCATAAAGGCAACACTCTTTTCCCTTGCAGTGCGAAGGGACCGGGTATCGTTTCCTTTTATGTAGAAACTGATATCCTTGCTCTTTCCACCGCCTTTTGAGGCCGACCCGACGGAGAGGATTGAATTGTATCTTTCCGCAAGCGGAAGAAGAGATTTCCTCAGTTGGTCCGTCATCTCGTCTATGGTGAGATTTCGCTTCGATTTGTGGACCGTCTTAATTTTTACCGTCACAAAGTTTTTCCCATTACTTCCGCCTATTGTTGTGTAGGAGAAAATTTGCCATTTGAAATCCGATGTCTTTTCAATAACTTTTCTTGCAAGGATTTTTGCGTAATCCATTGAGGCGTTGGGTTCCAGTTCAAGAGTGGCGGTAATTTCACCTTTGTCGCTTTTTTCGAAAAATGTTTTCTTTATATTTCCGGTGAGTTTAATTCCGCCTGCGAAAATTGCTATGGAGATTAGGAAAACAATGAGTCTGTGGTCAAGCGTCCACCTGACCCATTTTGCGTACCCCGATTCCAATCGGCAGATCATGCGGTCAAGCCATGTGAAAAAGGGTCCCTTTTTCTCTTCCTTCAACAGTTTTGCGGAGAGAACGGCAGTGAGAGTAAGTGCAATTACAGTGGAGATTAAGATAGCGAAGATTACGGTGAGACCGAACTGTTTGAAAATTTCACCTGTAAGTCCCTCGATCATCACCGTCGGTCCGAAAACAACCATAAGTGTGAGGGATGTCGCGATGACCGCAAGGCCCACTTCAGAAGTGGCGTCGATTACCGCCTGAATCCTGCTTTTGCCTTTTGCAAAGTGTGAAAATATGTTTTCCACAACAACTATAGCGTCATCCGTCAATATTCCTACTGAGAGGGAAAGTGCCATTGTAGTCATCATGTTGAGTGTGAATCCCATGGCCTTTACAAAAAGGAATGTACCGATTATGGAGGTGGGAAGGGTGAGGAAAATGATGAGGCTGGCCCTTTTATTCATCAGAAAGATGTAGACGATGAGCATGGCAAGGATGGCACCGAGAAAAATGTCGTTCACGGTGCTCATGACCGCACTTTCAACGTAGGGAGACGTGTCAGAAATTACCGAAATGGAGTAACCTTCAGGCAGTGATGAGGATATTGTTTCCAGTTCCTTCTTAACTCTTCTGACCATTTTTACGATATTCGCTCCCGACTGTTTTATCACATTGAGGCTGACTGCATCCGTTGCATTTATCATGGCTGCCGTATCCTGCTCCTCAAGAACTTCGCGGACAACGGCAACATCGGAGAGCCTGAGGGTAGTATCTCCCTTTTGGCCGATTGGGAGGTTCGACAGTTTTCCCTCGCTGTTTATCTTTGCCGATCCCCGAACGCTCAGTTCGTGAGTTCCTCCGTTCTCCTTGATTTTTCCGCCGGGAAGATCAAGGGTGCCTCTCCTGATCTTGTCGATGATTAAATTGGGGGACAGGGCGAGAGCCGCAAGCCGCTTGGAATCGAGAATTACCCGAATTTCCTTTTCCCTTGCACCGTAAAGATCGACAGATGCCACTCCCTCTACGGCAAGTAATCGATTTTTTATCTCTTTTTCCGCGATTGTCGATAGCTTCTCGATTCCCTCACCGGCGGGACCGCGGACGGCAACGGAAATTACCGGAAGTTCGTCCAGATTGAACTTGCTGATGACTGCCCGCTCGCTCTCCTCCGGAAGTTGACTTTCGATATTCCCCACCTTTTCACGAAGCTCCTGCATGGCGGAATCGGGATCAACCGACTCCTTGAACTCGACAGAAAGAGTGGACACTCCCTCCCTGGATGTGCTCTTGAGATGCTTAATGATATCGAGCGTTCCGAGCGATTCCTCCAGCTTTTCCGTTATCTCACGCTCAACGGTTTCGGCATCGGCCCCCGGATAGACAACCCTGACAGATGCGTAGGGTATGTTCATCTCGGGAAACTCCTCCACACCGAGTGTGAAAATAGCCATAATTCCGAAGACAACGAGGGCGACAGCCAGAAGAATGACCATCACCTGGTTTTTCAGTGCGGCTTTAGTAACAATCATTGATCACCTCCCCGAATTTTCATGGAAACCTTTTCACCGGCTACAACGGAAGAGGCGTCATAGATTATGTGTCGGGGTATTTCACCGGCGATTTCTATTCCCTCTTTGAAACTTCGGCCTCTTTCAACAAGATTGGAAGTTACACATCCGTTTTCAGCGGAAAAAACGAGAGCTTGTCCCTCTCCCTCTTCGAGGAGAGTTGTTGCCGGAACAACGATTCTCATTCTCTTTTTCCCGGTGACCGTTGCAATGGCGTTGCTGCCAGCGGGAATGGAACCGTCCCTGTTTTCAACCGAAACGTAGAGAGTGAATCTTCCAAGTTCATCAATTCTCTTTCCCACGGATTCGATGGATCCTGAAACATCCTTTTTTAATGACGGAATCTTGAATTTCACGAGGCTCTGCTCATCGATTTCATTGTAAATCGACTCGGGAAGGGATAGTTCGCATCGAAGAGTTTCCGATTTTTCCATAACAGCGACAACGGCATTCGATCCCTTTGCCATTTCCCCGATATTCCGGACTTTTTCGACTAGAATTCCGGAAAAAGGCGCCCGAACCACACTTCTGGATAGATTTTTTCTGCTGAGCGAGAGATTTTCGGCGGCCGTATCTCTCTTCTTTTTAAGCACTCGGTAGTCGGTTTCGCTTCTCTCAAACTGTTGTCGTGAGAGAGAACCCTTCTCAAAAAGCCGTTTTGACCTCTCGTACTCCTTTTTTGCTCCATCAAGTTGAAGTTCACTCATCTTAAGCTCTTCCGATCTCATTCTACGGGAGATCTCCAGATGGTCACTTTCGAGAAGCAGCAGCGGCGCGCCCTTTTTAACAAAGCTGTTTTCCTTCACATACCATTTGAGAACCCTTGCTGAAGTCTCAGCCTCAATCTTTGCGCTCTCAACCGGCTCGAGAATCACGCTTCTCGTCACGGAAACCGCCAGCTCCTTTATTTGGGGTTTGAAAACAAGAACCTCCTTTTCAGTTGACTTTTCAGTTACAGAAATTTTCTCGGCGCGACCCTCACTGCAGGCTGAAAGAAGAAAAAGTGATGGGATGAAAAGAAAAATAAAAAGCATTTTTTTCATTTTAACTACCTCTTTTTTATTGAAATTTCATCTATTTTTGTGCCGGTCACATCCGCGATGATGTGAAGCGAGAGCAGGTATTCGCTCTCGAGATTAATTTTTGCCGTTTCGGCTTTCCTCAGGGCGATCTCGGAATCGAGAAGTTCCCTCTCTGTCGTACTGCTCTCCAGCAACCTGGCCCTTTCCATATCGAGGCTCCGAGCGGCCTTTTTTATCTGCTCCTCCGAGAGCACTATCTTTTTCTCAAGGAATTGAATTTTCTCAAACAGTTTGAAAAGTTCCAGTGCAATTCCATTTTCCCTGTCGATTCCCTCAAGTCTCTTTACAAGAGCCTGATGTCGTTGCTTTTTGAAGGCGGAATGGGCGCCGTAGAGATTGGAACCGATTGGAAAAGAGAGTGAGAGACTGGCGGAGTAGGTTATTCCGGGTTGAAACATCGATCCTCCCTCGAAATTTTTTGTATAACCGCCGGAGAGGGAGAGTTGCGGAAGCATGGAGTCAATTGCCGCTTCAGATCGCAACTTCTCAGCCTCGTTGGTTTTTGCGATCATTTTAATTGCAGGGTTATTCCTTTTGAGCAAATTGTGAAGATTATTAAATGATAACGAGATCTTCATACCGTTTACCGGCGGAACAATTTTGAATGAATCGATATTTTTTCCGATCAATCGTCCAAGGGATGCCATTTCAACCCGTCTTTTCAGTTGGATATCCAGCATCTCCTTTTGCAACTCATGACGCTCCACCTGTATATTCAGAAGGGAACGACGGTCGCCTGCTCCCGTTTCCAGCATGTTTTTGTAATCCATTTCATAAATCCCCATCACTTTCAATCTTGATTCAAAAAATTCCAGCATTCTCCCGTACATAATTGCCGAGATGTAGTGTTTTTTTACGAGTGTGGCAACATCAAGCCGAGTCGCCTCTTTTGAAAGTCTGCCGATTTTCTGTTCCTCACTTGCCGCCCTGTAGTTTTTGTAGCGGGCATAGAGACCTGAAATGGGCTGACTGATATGTGCGGAAAGGGTGTTCGACCTATCATTCGGCGACATATCGATATGATCCATTACTGGAATTGAAAGATTCTTATCCATTCTCTTTTCATCATCGAAAGCCATAATCTTGTAGTTCCAGCTTATGGAAGCTGAAGGAAGCATGTTCGAAAGAGTCTGACTTTTAGAATCTTCAGAAACATTCTCCCTGGCCAGTTCAGCTCGGATTCTTTCATTGTTTTCAGTGGCAATTTTTACACAGTCGTCAAGAGTGAGAATTTCATTTGCACCAAGTGGAAAAGTAAAAAATAGAAGTAGAAGTAAGTGGACCCGTTTCATAAAAAACCTCCGAAAAAAAATAAGAACTGAAATCAATTCTTCTTTTCCGGGGGTTTTACTCGACTTGCAACGTGAATTTGAACATATTTCGCCTTCTGATGCGAGTCCGAAAACGTGTTTTCGTACGTTCAAGTTACTGGCAATATGAAGGATTTTAGAATTTGAGCTTTGATGGTTTTAAGATCGGTTTTCTGAACTTGTTTCAATTTCCTTAAGGTATTGTGACGGAGTTTTTCCAGTGAATTTCTTGAAAACCGTATTGAAACTGGATTTAGATTTGAACCCGTTTTCAAATGCGATACTGAGAATGTTGCGATGCCGGTTTTCCTCTTTTCTCAGTTCGTTTTTTACTCTTTCTATGCGGTGGTGATTGATGAAGCCGTTGAAGTTCATCCCGCTTTTCCTGTTGATGACCTGGCTGAGGATTCTTGTCGTAATACTCAATTTCCGAGCCGTAATCTGAAGTGTAAGATCGGGATCAAGGCAGAGGCTGTTATTTATAAGCTCTTCAATAACCATCTCGTAAAGAGAGTCGAGTGTGGACTGATCAAGAAGTTCCTTACCGTATTTGCTGCTTTCAGAGGGACTATCAAAAGCTTCCCTTGCCTTTGTTATCCTTGAGATAAGGTGATCTCCAGCCATGGCCATCACAAAGAAGAGGAGGGAAAAGGGGAAAGCCTTGAGAGCTTCCATTCCCTTGTATGATTGTGCATAAAGCATGTAGAAATAGAAAATCAGCTGGATTGACTGGATCGATACGAGAATAAGAAATAGTATGAGAATCCAGAGAATTGAACTTTCCCACTTTTCATCCTGCATGTGGTTTTTAATATGTTCAAAAACTCTTTTTCCCATAAGTACAAGGTAACTTACAGAAAATAGAATGCCCAAACCCTTTGTCGATCCCGTAATTTTTTTCGGTCCAACGGAAAGGGCGAAGGATATCAGCTTCTCATCGCTTACCGTCATGAATCGAATGAGTAGGGATGTAAGGATAAGTGGGATAATAAAATGGACCCACCACTTTTCAGGTAAAGTTTTCCTCTTCTTTATAAATGAATCGAAATAGAGGTAAATTATCGGGTATGAAAAGTAAAAAACAATTGTTGAAAATCCGGGAGCGCCCCTGATTTTTTCCGTATCGATAAGGAAAAACAGCTTTTCGGATAGCTGCAGGATAAGAAGTAGACAGAAAACTGTAAAAATTTTCGCTTCCAGAAAGCGTTGCTGAAAGCAGTGTTTTCTATATATCAAAATAACAAAGAAAATGCCGAAAAATGCTGTAAATATATAGAGAAAAAGAAACAGGTTCCTCATAAATCCTCCTGAAAAGTAACGTTACATTACCACAGGAGGGGAAGAAGGACAAATTTTTGCTGATTTGTGGATCAAAAAAGAAAACAATAGCATGACAATTTGCACGGTTTTTGAGATGCCTTTTTTCAGGGAGAACTGAAAACTTTAAATTAAATTTAAAAAATGATACGTTGATCCGGATTTTCTTTTTTAAAGGGCTTCTTGTTATGCGTTTAAAAAAATGGTTTTCGCACCCATCAGCATGGGTTTTTTCAACATACTTTGCCGAAGGATTTCCTTTTGTGATGATTCGGTCTGTATCCGGTATTTTTTTTCGGGAAATGAAGCTTTCACTTGAGGCAATTGGAATGACCTCCCTTTTCGGAATTCCCTGGATAATCAAGTTCCTCTGGGGACCTTTTATCGATCGCTACATGACAAAAAGACGGTGGCTTCTGGCGAGTGAACTCCTTCTCGTTATTCAGGCGGCGCTGCTGCCTTTTTACCGGATTGTGCCGTCTCCGATAGTCTGGGTGATGGTACTTCTCTCCCTGGGAAGTCTTTTTGCCGCCACCCACGATATGGCGATCGACGGTTACTACATGGAAGTTCTGGATAGAAAGTCACAGGCCAAATATGTCGGATACAGGGTGATGGCCTACCGCGCAGCAATGATGGTGGGAACTGGCCTTGTCGTAACCGTCGGGACTCTTTTCAACTGGGTGGCCGCCTACATTCTCTCCTTTATCGTTCTTTTGATTCTCTATCTTTTTCACCGTTTATACCTTCCTGACAAAGAGAGGGAGGGTGAAAAAATTGTTTTACTTTTAAAACTTCTGAAAAGACCGTCGACTCTCTGGAAACTGTTCGGAATTATTGCAGCAATATTCTCGGTTTTTCTATTCCTTGATTCAGATTTTTGGAAAATGATGAAAGAAAACAGCGGGATGTTGAAAATGCTCTCTCCAGCCTCCCTGGTGGGATTTCTTCTTCTGTTTTCGATGATTACAATGGCCTTGATGCGTAGAAAGATCCGTAAATGGTTGGATTCCGGCGAAAAAAGCCACTTCAAGGAGGCTTTTGTGACATACATGGAGCAGGAGAAGTTCGGCTATGTTCTACTTTTCATCATTTTTCTTCGCGCGGGAGAGTACATGCTCAACGCGATGGTCGCGCCTTTTGCAGTCGATCTCGGAATTCAGGTTCACTACGGCTGGATAACCGCCGGAATAGGACTGCCGGCATCCATTTTCGGAGCAATAGTGGGCGGATTCATAATCGGACGATGGGGATTGGCAAGGACTGTTTTTCCAATTATTCTCTTCCAGAATTTGACAAATCTGTTCTATATGCTACTCGCACTTTTTGTGAAGGAAGGAACCTCTCCATTTGTTTCGCTTGTCTCATTCGCATGCGTCAACGGGATTGAGCATCTTTCCGGAGGCATGGGAAACGCGGTTTTGATGACGGTACTAATGCGGCTCTGCAGTGAGAAATTCAAGGCGGCACACTATGCCATCGGATCCGGTCTCATGGCAGTATCCGGAGTCTTTTCAGGCATTGCAGGAGGTTATACGGCTGAGCACTATGGATACTCCGTCATGTTTTTTGTCAGTTTTATAATTGCATTACCGGCAATTTTCGTGATTCCGGCCCTTCCGGGCAATATGAAAGATGGAATTTGATGGATATGTTTTGGAGATGTGAATGTCTGAAAAATGGTTTTCAATAAATGAGATTTATTCATCTATTTTTGCAATCGGTGAATTAAATCACTGGGAGCAGGTTCGTTCCTATCTTTTTATCGGAACCGATTCCGCAATTCTAGTGGATTCAGGTACGGGAATATGTGATCTGTCCTTAATTGTGAGAAAAATGACGGATCTACCGGTAAAAGTCGTTACCACACATTGCCATTGGGATCATATCGGCAGCCACAACCGGTTTGACGAGGTTTTTGTGCATGAAAAGGATGCCCTATGGCTGAAAAGCGGGATTCCCATGCCGGTTGAAGTTATCAGGTCTCAACTTTGTCGGGAACCTTTTGATAAATCCCTCTGTCCGGATTTTGATAATGAGAATTACTTTCCCCCGAAGGTTAAAAATCCGATTATTGTAGAAGATGGTTTTGTCGTAGAAAATGGCTTGCATTCATTCATGATTTTACACACGCCCGGGCATTCGCCAGGAAGTATTTCTTTGTATGATGAGAAAAGGGGCGTACTTGTTTCCGGAGACACACTTTACCGTGGTACAATCTATGCCAATTATACTTCTACCGATCCTACGGATCTTTGTAAGTCGATAAGAAGATTGGCCGAACTTGATCCCGAAATCATTCTTCCCGGACATAATGACGATTTTCTGGATTCGGCAATTCTGAAGGAAGCTGAAGAAGTCGTAATTGACATTCAGAATAGAAAATTGGATTGCCACGGGACCGGGATTCATGGGAAAGGAGCCGTGAAACTTCTATTCTAAATATAGTTGTAGATCATCCAGAAGTGAGCGAATGTTCCAGCCATTATGAAAAGATGAAATATTTCGTGAAATCCCAGTATCTTCGGCCATGGATTCGGTTTTTTCAGGGCATAAATCACAGCTCCGACGGAGTAGAAAACACCACCGCCGAACATCCATAAAAGTGCTTCTGATGCAACGGCCTTGGAAAGCGGCCAGATGGCGACGATGATAATCCAGCCCATTAAAAGATATATGGCCGTGTAGAGAAATCGTGGGGCATTTAGCCAGAATATTTTTAGGAAGACTCCACCGACAGCGATGGCCCATGTTGTCCAAAAAATGGACCATCCCCATGTTCCGTTGAGAGTAATGAGGCAGATAGGGGTATAGGTTGCTGCAATGAAGACGAAAATCATTATATGGTCGATTTGCCTGAAGAGTTGCAGCTTCTTGTCCTTCAGCGGCAGCCAGTGGTAGAGTGTGCTGAAAGAGTAAAGCAGCACCATTCCGATTCCGAATACGGAAAATGAGAATTGCTGCCACTCTGAAAAGGGTTTATCGCCTCTCGTCAGAAGCGCGATCATACCGACAGTTGAAAGCAAAACTCCGATAAAATGTGTCAATCCGTTCATCGGATCTCTTAATTTGCTGATCATTTTTAAATCTCCGTGATTTAAGTTGCTTTGTTATATCTTTTAAAAGATTCGGAGTCAAAGAAATGGATGCTTAAATCAGGAAAGTTTCAACGTCGTATAATCGAAAACTTTCCTGTCGAGAATTATTTTTTTCATGAAATTTGAGAGTTTTTCGTTTTTGACAATCTTTTCAAGGTTTCCTGTGGTGGCGAGAAAGCGTAATTTTTCATCTATCGACACTTCGGATAGAGATCTTCTTCTGTTGAAATGTTTTTTCTCTTCCCTCAGCCAGTTATTGAAAAAATCAAAAGATTTTTTGAGATTTGAGGTGTCGACACCTCGGATCGAATAGATTTCGCACATATGAGTGAGCAAGATGTGAATTTCGTTGTAGATCGGCATTCTGTCCCGATAAATGTAGTGGGGGAAGAAAGTGTTTTCTCCCTTCAGGAGAGGAGCAATCCTTTTGTGGAAATCCATTCGATAGTTGTACGACGGATTTCCCGAAATCCGCTCTTTTGCATAGAGTTTTTCATAACTTTTTTCAAGATCCGGAAAGTTTTTCCGGATAACTTCCATATAAAGATCCTTCTGTCTTCCCGGTCGTAGTGTAAGATAGCCGGGTATTATGAAATCGACATCGATATCTTCTATCATTTCAAAAAGTTTAGTGACACTTTCTTCACTGTCGCTTACGTATGGAAGAAGCGGCATCATAAGAATACCTACTGAACAACCGGCATCTTTGAACAGCTTAAGAGTCTCGATTCTTTCCTGAACGGAGGAGGCGCCGGGTTCGAAAATCCTTCTATCTTCATCATCGGCATAAACAAGAGAAATCAGCAGCGTAAATCCGTTTTTTTCGTTCACCTTCTTCCAGATATCGAGATCTCTTGAAATCAGCGATGATTTTGTGGCGATGTGGACGGGAAATCGGTTTTCCATGAGAATTTTGCCGCATCTTCTCATCACCATTTCATCCTTTTCAATCGGCTGATAGCAATCGGTTACTCCGGAGCCGATTGAAATTGGAGCACGTTCGCGAAGAAGGGTAAGTTCCTTTTCAAGAAGATCCGGAAGGTTTTTACGAACAGTTATGTCCTTTTCAAAGTCACCTTCAACATAATATTTTTCCGCGCGACCGTCGCAGTATCTGCAACCGTGTTCGCAGGAACGGTAAGGGGCAAAGTGGTACATCCCTCCGAAAAAAGAACCAGCAAGATCATCTTTTTTTATCGCTTTTTTTACTTCGCAGTACTGAATGTTCGCCAATTTTTCCCTCTGGATCTAAAAAACAATATAAATCTTAGGATTTTTCCGACAAGGGTCAAGAATCTTGTTTAATGTTCTATTTGGTTTTATCACTGACGCCAGGGGCGGTCATCTCCAGCGGTTCTGCCGCTCATCACTGATCCGGAGCACGCATAGAGGCATTTTACATTTTCACAGCATGAACGATCAATTCATCGCAATCATTTTCATCTTTTACCTGAATCACCGCGCTGTAGCGAATTAGGAATCCTGCCCTGTAGATTTCCGTCACGATATCCTCGGGAAGACCTAATTAATTCTTGCCCTTCTGATTCTCGATTTCAGTGTGTTAAGGGATACTCCGAGAATCTCTGCCGCCTCATCGTAATTTATCTCCTGAAATTCAATAAGTGCCAGTACCTCCTGATCCACTATCGAAAGTTGGGGGTATGATTTTTCGCAGGTTTTTTTCCTGCTCCTCTTTTATCAAGTTTTTTTCAGACTCTTCCTCGATCCCCACATCGCTGAATGGAAGATCTTCTGCAAAAACCATTTTCCTGTTGTCAGGCTTCCTTACAAACTGTAGAAATTCATTTTTAATTATTCTCCACAGCCAGGAGGAAAATGTTGAGCCGCTTTTCAGTTTTTTTATCGAAAGAAATGCTTTTATCATAGCTTCCTGAAGAATATCCTCTGCAAGAGCGTAGTTTCCAGCGGTGATATTGAGGGCAAATGAATTAAGCTTTTCATAATGCAGCTGTACAAGCTGCTCAAATGCAGCAATATCTCCATTTTTAGCCCTTGAAATAAGTAGAAGTTTTTTTTCTTCAGTCATTTTAACCGCAAAATGATTAAAAATTTCAGAAGGAAAATTAGCACATGCAAATAACTTTTTCAAGAGAATTTGATGAGGGTTTTTTGTTTCTTAAAATTAAAAAACACTTTTTTACATATCTTAATCAATATTTAAAATTCCCGCTGAAGTTTTTTTGCAACGACAGGTTAGTGATTCAAAACTATTAATATGTTGCGGATTGAATGAGGCTAGCAGCTGCCTTATAATTGAATTAAGGCTGCAGTAATGATCGGCAGCCAAATGAACAGATTTTGATGGGCGCGTTGGGATTCAAGGCGATTAATATTAGAGTGTTGTTTGATAGGTCTCAAATTGCATTACGGAGAAAGGTTTGAAAGGAAAAAAAAGAATAATAGTTCCAATCATTATCATATTTTTTCTTCTCCTTTTAAATCCTCTTCTCGGTTATATTGTGCGAAAATCCGCTGAAAAAATGGTTCCAGACCTGTTGGGTCGAAGTATTTCTATTGAAAATATCGATATCAATATATACCGAGCAACAGTTCTTGTTGAAAATTTCAGGATTTTCGAAAAGGACGGGAAAAGTTCATTTTTCTCATTCAACTCCTTCTTTATAAATGTCGATCCTCTTAAATTGCTGCTGAATAACGCACATGTCGCTGAAATTGCAATTGATTCGCCTTCGGGAAACATTTTTTCCTCCCGCGGGAAATTCAATTTTGACGATATTGTCAGACGATTCACCCCCTCCGATGAGAAAAAATCTTTAGAAAAAAAGGAGGAAAGTGGCGGTGAAAAATCGAAAATATTTTTCACACTTGGCAAATTTAAGGTTAAAAATCCGAATGTTACTTTTAAAGATGACGGTAGGAATCTTAATCTGGATTACAGGATCGACGGTTTTGAACTTTTTGATCTTTCTGCAAGTGAAAAGGTAACTTTCGTCTCAACGTTTTTCGATAGAAATATTTTTGATATTTCTCTAGATTTCCAGTCGGATGATGAAAAATTGACTACAGGGATTTTGATAAAAAGATTTGAACTGAAACACTTCCTACCAATTTACAAAATGTTTATTGATAGTGCAGGAGTTTATGGAACTGTAGATGCGGATATTTCCATCTCTCTTCTTAAAAAAAGAGGGGCTATTTCAATCTCCGGTGAAGTCAATCTCAATGATTTTCAGCTGAAGAATAATGAGAATCGGGATGTTGCTGCATTCGACAAACTTTCCATCGATGTCGAGCGATTCTTGACCGGATCGAAGAGGGTCGACGTACGGAAAATTTCACTTTCGGGTTTAAAGAGCGGTTTTATCCTTGAGAAAGATGGGAATAACTTTTTAAAACTGTTGAAAAAAAGAGGTGGTAACGATTCCGTTAATGAAAAAGGGAAAAGTGTGGCAGAGGATAAACCATTCCACTTCCGTCTTGCTCTGTTCGAGATAAAAAAGGGTGAATTTTTCTTTATTGACAAGAGTAAATCAGAAAATTTCAGAGCCGATCTTAAGGGGATGGAGGCGGCGGTTGAAAACCTTACGAGCGGGAAAGAGGAAACGAAATTCAAGTTCAAAACATCGTTGAATAATGAAAAATCGAAGGTTGAAATTTCCGGTCACTTCAAACAACTTTCAAATCCCAGCGGACGAGCTTTCATTGATCTTAAAAATATTAATCTTTCCGATTTCAGGCCGATAGTTTCAAGATTTATAAATATTAATGGCCTTCAAGGAAATCTATCGATTAAAAATATAATTGATTTCAAGATGGCAAAGAAACCGGTTTTAAAAATTTCAACGGATTTGTCGCTTAATAGATTCAAGATTGTCGACAGCCGCTCTTTCGACCTGGTAAAAATCGGTGACCTGGTCCTCAAAATGAATAATTTGGATACATCAACAGCTCAAGTCGACATAGAAACAATAAATATCGATTCTCCATCGATCTACTTCTACAAAATGAAAAATGGGGATGCTTTTTCGTTACTTGCGAAAGTGGAAAAGTCGAAAAGTGAAAAAGTGGAGGAGTCGATGAGTGGAAAAGTAGCAGAGTATGAGAGTCGAAGGGTGGAAAAGATGAAGCGTGGTGGAGTCAAAGATGATCAAATTCCGGCGATTTCTCTGAGTGGGTTGAAGATAACAAAGGGTAATGTTGTTTTTCAGGATTTTTCCTTGAAGGGGGCACCGAAAGTGAGGGTTGACGATCTATACACAAACCTGATCGGCTTTTCGACAAGGAAAAATGAGAAGGCGTGGGTGGATTTCTCTGCAAAAATTGGGGGAACCGGTGAACTGCGATCAAGGGGTTCCTTCAGGATCGGGGACAGAAGAAGAGTCGATATTTCAACGACTCTTTCAGGACTCGATCTCTATAAAATCAAAAAGATTGTAAATGGATACTCGCCTGTGAAAATAGAACAGGGAACGTTGGATTTCAACGGCAACCTTAATCTACGAAATAATATTCTGGAGAGTGAAAATGTTGTTAAACTACACAAATTTTCCGTTTTGGATAAGGAAAAATCGCTTTTCGGCACAAAAATGCCTCTTTCCCTCGTTCTTCTACTTATGGAAGATTACGACAACAACATTAAGATCGACATTCCCTTAAAAGGGGATATTTCGGATCCCCGTTTCAAGATCGAGCAGGTTGTCGCAGGGGTATTCAAGGATCTTATTCTGAATGTGGTAACTTCCCCTCTGAAAATTTTGAAGGCGATAGCAGGTACTGAAGAGGAGATATCCTTTCTTGAATGGGATTACTACCCTGAGAAGTCCGATCAGAATAAGAAAAAGTTGGAACAGCTTCTCAAAATACTCCGAAATAAAAAAGAAATCGGTTTTACGTTTGTGGAAAAGTTCAGCAGGGAAGCCATAAAGAAAGAAGCCGAGTTCATTTTGATAAAAGGGATGTTTCTGAAAGAAAAAACCGAAGGTGAATCACCCGGTGAAGGAAATAAAGAAGTGGATGTTACATCTAAAGAATTCAATGACTTTTTGGATTCAAGACTATCAAAAAGAGACAGGAAAAAGAGTCTCAGTGAAAAAGTCGAAATCATTGTTGGGGATGAGAGTATTGAAATGGAAGTCATCAAGATTCTTGAAGTGAGAAGAGAAGCTTTGAAAAACTATTTTCTCCAAAGAGAAATTGAAAGTACTAGAATTGAAATTTCTCCCGACGAAAACGGAAATGAAAACGGTGAAGGAATCCGATACGAAGTGAAGGTAAGGGCCGGAGATGCTGAGTGACACCTTGCCTGATCGGCGAATCAGGGACTATCGAAACGGCGAGAAATCTTTTTTCATAGCATTGGATAACGCTTTTCGAGGATATCTATTTTGAGAAGGATGTTCCAGATGTATTCGAACTAGTGATATACGTTTCGGATACAAAATCTCCAAATCATCTTTCCATAGATAATGTTGCCTGCAGGAAGCTCAATTAAAGGTTACTGCCTCTTCTCCAGAATTTGTGGGTCGTAATTTGGTTCATTGTTCCCTATCAATTTTCTACAATACTTTGATCCCTTCGTTATTTTGGAAGAATTAAAAACTAGCTTCTTGAGAATTTCAGCCTCGAATTCTGGAGGGTAACTTATTGATTTGTTGATTGCAACGGCCATTGGTAATCGGCCGTTTACTTGTCTTTTTGCCTTTAATGGTCTTTTTTGATATAAGGTTTATGTCGATTATATGCCTGTTGAGGTATTTTGTTCAATAGATTCCTGTTGTAGGAGGTTTTGCATTGATCTTTAATAAAATTGTTATTTTGATTTTAATATTTTTCGGCGCTTTTATTTATGCCGACGAAAGTTGTCTGGTTCTTGATCATGGTAAGGATTCTTTGGATAAAGAAGATAGAAAAAACGCTTCACTGCTCTTTGAGACAATTCTTGAGGAAAAGGGAGTTGTTTCTTGTGCTGAACCATTTGAACTTTATCATCTCAAACTCGGCAAGAAATTAATAGTAGTTGTAAAAAGAAACGGAAAAATTGAAAAAATTCAGGTCGAAACCGTAGAGGAACTTTCAAAGGCATACGAGAGAATCGTTGATTGCATATTGAACAATAAGTCAATTACCACTGAAAATTCTTCTAGGAAGAATCAGCTTTCGGAAGAGACAAAGGCGCCGGGTAGAATACATTCAGACCCTCTCTTTTATGCAAGGATGGGGTATGGAGGTATCATTTACGATGGTATGCAGAGCGGTATTTCCATCGGCACGGGATTTAGATTTGAACTTGATAGTTTTGCTTTGGATGTTTCCGCCATAAACGGTGTATTCCAAATCACGAATGATATCGATGATGATCGTAGTAAATCTTATGAGATAATCAGGATTTCCGGACTGCATTTTTTCGAGCCCGAAGCAGCAAACTCTTTTTATGCCGGTGGGGGTATTGCCTGGGGAGTCGTTCAATTGTGCGATATGTGGCGAGATGAACATAACTGGGGTGTATTGCTGAGCGCTGTTGTCGGGTATGAAATGTTCAGAAACAGCGATATCAGACTCTTCTTTAATTTAGAAGCCACACTTCCTACATTCAAAGTAGAAAATGATTATGCTCCATCTTTTTCCCTGTCCGTAGGTTCCGCCTTCTGAAAAATTTCTACCTGAGTTCTATCCTGAAATAAGTTTGGTTTAATCCAACTCCAAAAATAATAGCTGTTAGAGTTGATACAAAAATCCAGAATCCACTAGAGTGGCATATGCAGGATCATTTTTCAGTTCATCGAAACTGCCAAGATTCAGGGATGTTCTGTCAAAGAAGTCGCAGATTATTTGAATGATCATACTATGAACAGAGGTTTCCTTCCGGCATTATATGAAAAAATGTATGTCGAGTCTGTGCATGTTTGTCTTTGTAGTGTTTTCAAGCATGTCATGCAATGTTGAAGAAGGAACATCTTCTGAATTCAGAACGTAAAATTGTTCCAATTAAAAATCCCCGGTGCATTTTTATAGACAGCCGGACTTGGGATACATTCTAATGCAGGCGCTCAATTGGCTAATGTATTCTGTAGAACCTTATTCACATTCAGGTGAAGAGGGGCTCCGTTAAGAGAATGCTCCCTCTTTCAGGGTCAAAACATAAATTCTCCTCCTTTGGGAGTGATAGTTGACTTTGTTTTGTGCCCCAAATGCTTCATAAATGTATGTTTTTTGTCTTTTTGATTTTTACAACATTTTTTGATATAAGTTTATTGTAAATTGATTTGGTTTGTTATGTGATTGGCGTGTGGATTGGGTAATAAATTCCATTTAATGGAGGTTTTTAAGTGGTTTTAAAAAAAGTTGTTCTTCTGGCATTAGTGTTTTTCAGCGCTTTTATTTATGCGGGAGAAGGTTGTCTTGTTCTTGATGAGGGCAAGGATTCTCTGAGTGCCGACGAAAGGAAAAACGCCACGGTGCTTTTTGAGACTATTCTGGCTGAAAAGGGGGTCGTATCCTGCGATAAGCCTTATGAACTCTATCATCTCAAACTTGGCAATAAAATTGTGGTAGTTGTAAAAAGAGGTGAAAAAGTTGAAAAACTTCATGTCGATTCCATAGAGGAACTTTCGAAGGCATACGATAGAATCATAGATTCCGTCACAAAGAACAAATCTCTGGCGGCAGATGAGGCATCCAGGAAAAATGTGCTTGCGCATGAGGCAAGGACACCTAAAAAAGTCAGTTCGGAGCCATTCTTCTATGCGAAGCTCGGCTATGGCGGAATTGTTTATGATGGTATTCAAAGCGGTATTTTGATCGGGCTCGGATTGAGATTCGAACTTGATCGTTTTGCCTTGGATTTTTCGTCTATAAACGGGGTTTTCCAGGTAAAGAGTGACTCTGACGATGATGAGGAAAATAAATCCTACGAAATACTGAGGATCTCAGGACTGTACTATTTCATGCCTGAAAATGCCCATTCTTTTTATGTCGGAACCGGTGTGGCCTGGGGTGCAGTGAAGCTGTACGATGATCATATCGAGGATGAAAACTGGGGAGCATCCGTGAGCGTAACGGCCGGATACGAGATGTTCCGAAACAGCGACATAAGGCTTTTCTTCAATGGAGAAGTTTCACTTCCGACTTTTAAGGTTGGAGGAGAATACGCTCCCTCTTTTTCCATTTCCGCAGGAGCTGGATTCTAACAGATCCAAATTCGTTCTCCAATCATCAGATGAAAAGGTTGTGTCCGGCATTCTCGGCACTTTCAAGATAGTTGGCTACCCCGCCGATTTCAACGCCCTCCATAAGCTCATCTGGCGAAACCCCCATAACATCCATGGACATCTGGCAGGCAACCATTCTTACTCCGGCCTCCTTTGCTGATTTTATCATCTGCTCAAGGGTGTCCACTCCCTTGTTTTTCATCATGAATCGCATTAATCTGCTGCCGATCCCCCACATGTTGAACTTTGAAAGGGGAAGTGAAAGGGAGGATGAGGGAAGCATGAAGCCGAACATTTTCTGCAGAAATCCCTTCTTTGCCGGAATTTTCTCAGCCTTCTTGATGACGTTGAGTCCCCAGAATGTGAAGAACATCGTAACATTTCTTCCCGAAGCAGCCGCGCCGTTGGCAATGACGAAGGATGCCAGGGCCTTGTCCAGATCGTTGCTGAATACCACCATTGTGGATCCTTTTGCGGAAGTTGTCGGCTGTTTAACTTTCCCCGAGCCTTTTTCGATCACAGCTTCGACAACACCGCCATTCTTTTCGATCGAAACCAGAGTGTTTCCGGTTACATTGCACCAGGAAGGGGCGTCGTTCATGAATCCTGGATCGGATGCCTTAATGATAATTCTCTGACCGTTGCCCACTTCCTCAACTCCCTTTTTGAGCTGCATGATGGGTCCCGGACACTGGAGTCCGCAGGCGTCGATGACGATATCCTCCTTCTCCCTGTAAATCATGTCGTCTTTTCTAATAGTTTCCTTTTCAAATATATCCTCGTCGGCATCTTTTCTTGTCGCGTGTTGATATGTTTTATAGCCGCCGGAGAGGTTGTATACGTCGTAGCCTTTCTGGCTGAGAATTCGGGAGGCTACGTACCCGCGGAGTCCGACCGCGCAGAAAAGTAGAATCTTCTTATCTTTCGGAATTTCATCCACCCTTTCTCTTATTTCATCAAGAGGAATATTAATTGCACCTTCGATTGTACCGAGTGAATTTTCTTCAGCTGTTCTCACGTCGACGAGAAAGGTGTCTTCGGAAAGTCCCGAAATTTCATTCCAGCAAATGGTCTTTACCTTTCCTTGGATTATATTTTCAGCTGCGAAACCTGCCATGTTGACGGGATCCTTTGCGCTTGAAAATGGCGGCGCGTAGGCGTGGTCGATCTCCTGAAGATCGTAGATTGTCCCGTTTTTAAGAAGTACCGTAGCTATGAGATCGATCCTCTTGTCCACACCGTCGTAACCTACTATCTGGCCGCCCAGAACTTTTCCCTCTTCAGGTGAAAAGAGAAGCTTGAGCGTCATCGGAAGGGCTCCGGGGTAGTAGCCGGCGTGACTTGAGCTGTGGATGATGAGGCTGCGGTAGGGAATATTTTCACTTTTCAAAACCTTTTCGGAAACGCCGGTCGAGGCCACAGTTATGTCGAAAACCTTGGCTATAGCGGTCGCCGGAGTGCCGTTGTAACTCTTTTTGTTGCCGAAAATGATGTTGTCGGCGGCGATTCGCCCCTGTTTGTTTGCCGGACCCGCGAGAAAAGGAGTGAATGGTTTTCCGGTAACACTGTTGGGAACCGCAACCGCATCGCCCACGGCGTAGATGTTTTCATCATCTGTCTGCATATAGCTGTTGACAACGATCGCTCCACGATTCGTAAGTTCCAGCCCCGCCTCCCCGGCGAGTTTCGAAAGAGGTTTTACACCGATGGATAGAATAACGAGATCGGCGGCAACCTCCTTTCCGCTTTTCAGGTTGACGGAAAAACGGTTGCCCTTTGTGAAGCTGACAACCTGCTCGCCAAGAAGAAATTCAACACGTTTCTGGCGAAGGTGCTGGTGAACTTCCGATGCCATTTCGTAGTCGATGGGAGTCATAACCTGGTCCGCCATCTCGATTATTGTAGTCTCGATTCCCTGATCCGTAAGGTTTTCGGCCATTTCAAGACCGATGAAACCGGCTCCCACAACCACAGCTGTCTGAGGTTTCCTGCTCCTCATGAACTCTTTGATGTCATCGGTGTCGTTGACGTTTCTGAGTGTGAAGATTCCCTCACTGTCGATTCCGGGAATCGGTGGTTTTACCGGTTGAGCTCCCGGAGAGAGAATTAAGGAATCGTAATTTTCCATGTAATCTTCTCCAGTTTCAATATTTCTGACAGAAACTGTTCTCTTTTCCCGGTCGATGGAGATCACCTCACTTTTTACTCGCACATCTATGTTGAAACGTTTAGCGAAAGTTTCGGGAGTCTGGACAAAAAGTTTTTCCCGCTCACTGATTGTACCTCCGATGTAGTAGGGTAGCCCGCAGTTTGCGTAGCTTATGTGTTCGCCCTTTTCAAAGAGTATGATTTTTGCCGATTCGCTGTTTCTTCTAAGACGAGCGGCTGCAGAAGCGCCCCCGGCAACTCCGCCGACAATCACTATTTTTTTCATATAAATCTCCATCGATTAAAAAAACATTGCTATTAGCAAATATAAGCAATGGGGAGAAGTTTGTCAATATAAAAATGTGCGGCTAGCAAGAAAAATGAAGTGTGAATATTTAACGCCCTAAAAAGCTTTTTTCAGAGAACAGAAGTACCAAAGATTCTCATACTTAGACTTTTCAACTAACACACTTCTGAACTGGAGGAAGTTTACCTAGCTCTAACAGGGAGCTGCCGCATCAGGTAGGGAGGTTAGACCTGGTGCTTATTTGTGGCATCCGGATGCGGCAGCGTAGGGTCAAAAATTGTCATGAACCTGCTTTCAGTATGAAAAGATATACGTTCACAAGTTTCGGGAAGCATGAGTCAGAAGATTGTGAAGCGTTTAAAAAAGAATCCCATCCTGAAATTCAATTCAATTCAATACAGAACGAAAAACGCGGTTAGAGAAGAATGAGGGAACATCCGCTGTCACTGCCACTGTTCTTCTCTTCTTCGGAGTCACCTTGTTCAGGGTCTGAGTCATCGATTGTATCATTTGAACTGTCTGATTTATCATCTACCTTGCCATCATCATTTTTGTCATCTTTCTTGTCGTCGTCAGTCTTGTTGTCGTCGGTCTTGTTGTCGTCGGTCTTGTCATGGTCGGTCTTGTCATGGTCGGTCTTGTCATCGTCAGTCTTGTCATGGTCGGTCTTGTCGTCGTCGGTCTTGTCGTCGTCAGCCTTGTCGTCGTCAGCCTTGTCATCGTCAGCCTTGTCATCGTCGCTTGGTTCTTCCGGAGTATCGGTGTCAGAGTTGAGATCCTCATCATTTTCCTGGTTATCTTCGTCTCCTCCTGCCTGAGGATCATCGTCGTTAGAGGTGTCATCAAAAGTATTCCACTCTCCGTTCTTGATTGTCAGACAGGAACCTCCCTGGACTGGAGTTACAGTGGAATCGATTGTGGCCTCTACTAGGCGGATATCTCTAAAAGATCCCTTGGACTTGTCTATGAGTTCATCTTCTCCGATAGTTGAAAGCTTCTCTAAAGTAAAGCTGCCCTTCTGCTGGAAGTATGCCTTGCTGTAGCTGCCGTTTTCCTGTAAGTCTTCATAAACTAGTAGATATTGAGGAAGATAATCAAGAATGTCATCAGGTTCGAAACCCAGATCAATCGTACCTTCCTCAGGGTAGATTAGAACAATTTGAAAAAGGTCATTTTCTACACCACCGATTTGGAAAGATGAAGAGCCATAAACCTTTTCCATATTATCTTCATCTTCTGCAGTGGTTATGTCTCTGATATTATTCACTGTAATTTCTTTGCATGCATATGGCTCACAGGCTGTACCGTCAGTGTTGCAGTGAGTGTCGCCGGTACACTCACCGCAGCTGCCGCCGGCACCGTCATCACCACACACCTTGCCGACGCAGTCGACTTCCAGCATTGTATTCCAGCTCGTATCGACAATTTCAATACATTCGGGATCGTCAACTTCTTCAAAACTCATTTTTTTCCAGTCAATCACCTTCATCTCGACAAGTTTTACATCCTTCAATGAGCCTTTCGACTGACCGCCGAAATAGTAATCGTCAATCAGTTTTGCAGCATCGACAGTTAAAGTTCCTGATTTCTGAAAGAAGAACTTAACAGTTTTATCGTTTTTATTTTTTGCAGCCTTATATCTCTTATCAGCTACCACAAAAATACATTGATTACAGAATTCGAAGGAGGTGTTGTCACCTGAGCCGAGGTCGAAAGTTCCGACACCTGAATCACCATAAAAGCTCATGATGAAATCATCATTTTTATCAGCGTTGCCAAGAGGCTTATCGAAAGTAAGGTTTGCCCCATAAAAATTTTCCGTATGCTTGGGGTGAGCCCCTATCTCATCAAGAGTCAGCTTGTAGCACTCGTTTGCTCCAAAGAGCGGAGTGATGAAAGAAGTAATAAGCAGAGCTGAGAGAGTCCCTTTAAAGAATCTTTTCATTTCTAAATACCTCCAATGAAGTGTTGTCGTTTTCTAAATCAAACCAAAACAGAAAACACTATATGAAATTTATAAAAAGAATTCGTCCCCCCTAAAGTTGCGGTCGAAAAAAAATGAAAAAACAGGTTCGCTCAGTTTAGAGTTTAAGTGCTACCAATCGATATTATTGGGTAAAAGCGTTGTTGTTGGAAGTAAAGATAAATTAAAAAAATTTTACCAGTTAGTGCCTGAAACCACCACGAACCACGCGAACAACCGAGAACGAGGAAGAAAGATCAGCCAGTAAAAACACGAAAAGGCACGAAAGGGGATAAATTTTTTTAACAGCGAAAGTCGTGAAAAGAATGTCTGCTATTTCTTGATTGGCTGCGGCAGACACCTAAAAAAGTTTCTGGGCAAAATTAGAAGATTTTTTCGGTATAAAAATCTTTTCCCTTTCCTGCGATTTTCGCTGTTCAGTCTTTCCTGTGATTTTTGCTGAACGTCAAAAACTTTTTTCACCCCAAATCAGTGAGAGAATTCATTCCAGAACAAATATACTGACTATTCAACTCCCTAAAATCTCCCGAAAACAAATATCGAGCCTATCCCAGCCGATGATTTGAGGGAATTAAAAATATCGAGACCGAAATAGCGTCTGACGCGACCATGATTATTTTTTATGAGACCGTTTCAGCGTCAAATTTCACCGAAATACAAATAAGTTGAACATCTTAGACGCTGAATTGACCGAAAAAATTTTTTTGAGGTCGGATTGGAAACCGAATCGAGATTTAAACATTTGTAAAAATAGCGTGACAAAAGTTTAGTGGAATTTTATCGCCACCTGACGGAGTTCAGGGGAATTGGTAGTGGCGGGACATCATTTGCTGTAATCCTTCCACACCTTCGTTCAAGGGTGATTCGACGATTTAAATTGTCTCCGGAATAGGGGTGTTAGCGAATTGTGAGAAATGGTATCTTTTCTCAGAGATTTGGCAATATTGAGGCTTCTCCCGCTAAAGCCTGCCGCAGAGCAGGCGTTCTCAAGCGTCAGCGTTCACAAGCGAAGCGTTCTCGAGGCTTGCGAAGGATGCCGTTCATCTTCCACTTCTCAACCGTCTCCCGTCAGGTTTCTCATTAGTCTGTTGTTGAACGCCTTTCTGGATATGTCCAGTAGTCTTGCCGCGATTGTCTGGTTTCCTTTTGCCCTCTTGTAGGCTTCGTCAATGAGCATTGATTCGAACTCCTTCAATGTCGGCAGCTTTTCCGGAAAGTTGAAACCCTCCATGGTTCCGCTTCCGCCCGATTCGTTACCTTCACCATTGGAACTGAAAATCTTTTCACGGAAACTGGAGGTTGAAAGTACTCCGGAGGAGTGTCTGCCGACCGCGTCGATCACCATGCTTTCAAGTTCCCTGACGTTGCCCGGGAAAGGGTATGTGTTGAGAAGCGAATAGAGTTCCCTCGGCGGTGTCGGTTTCTTCTTGCCCATCGATTCGGCGGATTTTTCAAGAAAGTGATCGAGAAGCAGGGGAACATCCTCCATTCTTTCACGAAGGGAGGGAATCTGTATGTGGTGTGTTTTAAGCCTGTAATAGAGATCCCTACGGAATCCGCCTTCCTTCAGCATCTGATCGAGATTTCTGTGGGTTGCGAGGATTATTCTGGCCTTCACCTTTTTGGGTTTGTCCGAACCCAGGGGATAGTACAGTTTTTCCTGCAGCAACCGCAGAAGTTTTACCTGTGAGTCCGGATGAAGATCCCCGATTTCATCAAGGAAAATCATTCCGCCTTCGGCCGATTCTATCAGTCCCTTTCTCTCCCTGTCGGCTCCTGTGAAAGCTCCACGAAGGTGACCGAAAAGGGTGTCGGAAAAGTGGGTGTCGTCAAGTCCCGCCACATTGACCGCAACGAAGGATCCCTTCTTTCCGCTCTGGTTGTAGAGTGCCTGGGCGATTAGTTCCTTTCCCGTGCCGGTTTCTCCTGTAATAAGGACCGGATGGTCCGTTCCGGAAATCGCCTCGATATATTTGAATATGGAGATCATCTTCTCCGAATCGGTAACGATGTGGGAAAATGTGTCGGGCTTTTTTATCTCGTTGGAAAAAATGCATTCCTTGAGCCTGTTGTTCTCATGTTTTACCTGGGTGAATTCAAGAGTCTTTTCAAGAACAGTCAGGATCCTGTCCCTGTCCACAGGTTTGACGATGTAGTCGAACGCACCCATTTTCATGCAGTTGACCGCCGTTTTAACATCGTCAATCGCCGTGATGATTACAACCGGAAGTTCGGGAAATGCCAGGGCTATGTCCTGCAGCACCTCAAGTCCCGAACGGTAGGCCATATTCATGTCCAGAAGAACAACGGAAACACCTTCACGGTCGATGATGTCGATAACTTTTCTGCTGTCGTTACACTGGATTACGTTGTTTATTCCTCCCGAACGAAGGGTCACCGCCATGCTGAGAAGGAAGTTGGATTCGTCATCCACAAGCAGTACGGGTTTTTCAGGATGGAGTGTTTTACTCATATTGATTTCCTCACTATTCAGGTGAAAAAGAGACATCAACAGTGGTTCCGCGTCCCTCGACTGAGTCGAACCGGATGGTTCCGTTGTGAGCCTTTACTATGTTGTATGTGACGGCAAGGCCGAGGCCCGTACCGCCATCGTTTCTTTTTGTTGTAAAAAACGGGTCGAAGATGTACTTGAGATCCTTTCTGCTCACTCCGCATCCCTCGTCGCTGACGGTGAGGTGGACCTCCTTCGACGTTGAATCGAACGAGGTGGACACCGTCACGGAAGCGGATTTTGAGGAGAGGGACTGACAGGCGTTGGTCACGAGGTTCACGACAACCTGCTCCAGGTGGTGAATATTTCCCCTGATCTTCGGTATTCCTTCTCCCGCCCGGAAATTGAAAGCGTCTGTGGATGTTTTGATAAATGCTCCGAGAATCGTGAGAGCTTTTTCGACAACCTCGTTAATTTCCACATCCGTTGTCTTTGAACCCTGATCCTTTCTGGAAAATCCCTTCAACGTTTCCACGATGCTCGTAATCCTTTCGGAACCGTCGCCGATTCCTCTGATTATTCCCGGGATATCCTCTTTCAGATCGGTGTAGTACGCTCCCGAAACCGAAAAATCCCCCTTTTCGCTGCTGTAGTCGTCGAGAACGGGCCGGATATCCCGCCACAGATCCTCAAGAAACTGACCGTTGAGCTTTATGTAGCTGTTGGGATTGTTTATTTCATGGGCGACTCCGGAAACAAGAATTCCCAGAGATGTGAGCCTGTCGGCGTGCATCATGTCCCTCTCCCTTCTTTTTACAGAACGAATCTTGAGGTAGAAGAGAAAAATCGTTAGTAAAATCATTGCGGCAATAATTGCAAGTTTGAAAAGTAGAGTCTCGTAGAGAAAAGGTTTTATCTCTATTGAAATTTTTCCGCCTTCC
Source organism: uncultured bacterium (assembly GCA_942492635.1). Classification (GTDB taxonomy): domain Bacteria; phylum UBP6; class UBA1177; order UBA1177; family CALOFP01; genus CALOFP01. The sequence continues at coordinate 302,142 of CALOFP010000001.1, read as the reverse complement.
TTATTCCAGATACCGTCGTTATTCGCCGCCTTAACCCTGAAAACGTATTCGCCGGGAGGAACATTTGTGTAGTAGGCGATCCTTCTTCCTCCGGCGTCGACCCACTCCCTGTCGAATCCCTCGAGACGGTACATGAAACGCATTTTGCCCGGCTGGGTGAGGCCGATTCCCGTGTAGTGAATCTCCATCTTCGAAACACCGGGAGAGAGCGTGATTTTATTGTCGGATGAGTTGAAAAAACTCATGTTTTCCATACCGGTTACGACTTTTTCGATATATACGGGAGGGACAACATCGTTCGCCGGAATATCGGTGGGATCGAGAACAAGAATACCGCCGGTTGTCGCAAAAAACAGTGCGCCGTCACTTCTTTTTATCGCATTGTGCTGGGTTCCTCCGACCATGTTTTCTTCAACCAGGCCGTCGCTGCTTCGGAAAAGTTCGTGCATAAGCCTGGCAGTTTTTCCCTCCAGAAAGCGACTCATTTCATCTTTTCTTATTCTTGCTATTCCGCTGTTGAAGCTGAGCCAGTAGTCTCCGTTGTCGTCACGCAGAATGTTGTAGACGAGATTATCGGGAAGTCCGTTTTCCTCGGTTATTTTTAGTAGTTTTCCATCTTTGTATCTTGTCAGACCGAAACCGCATGTGGTTATCCAGATGGTTCCGTCTCCCTCTTCCATAATTGCGAGAATGTTGTTTCCCGACAGCCCGTTTTTCGTCGTGATGTTCTCTATGTGACCTTTTCGGAAAATGAAAACACCTCTCTTGTTACCCAGTATCCAGATGTTTCCGTCCCGATCCTCGTGAATACCTCTGATCGTCTGGCCGTTTACGCCGGAATCTACACCGAAGGGCATGAAAGAATTATTTTCGAAAACAAGAACGCCCTCTTCGGTTCCGATCCAAAGTTTTCCGGAGGAATCCTCCGTTATTGAGAAGACGTCGTTGAGCCAGGGGTGATCCTTTTTTGTGTAGAGGGTTTCTATTTTCCCTCTCTTGTGTACAAGGCCTGTTCCACCGATTCCGAACCAGAGTCCACCTGACCTGTCCTCTGTCATGGAAGCGTAACGTGCCGGAAAAGGTATTTTTTTCGATAGATCGATATTACGGACATCACCTTTTTCGAACATATTCAGTCCGCCGCCCAGGGTTCCCGCTAGAATTCCGCCCTTCTTTGACTCGTAAAGAACCGAAACCGTTTCCCCGTTGAGGCCCTTGTCCTTTCCGTACAGCTTTCCTATTCCGTTTTTGAAACGAAGAATTCCGTAGGCGTAGATGGAGACCCACAGATTTTTCTCCCTATCCTCAAAGATATCGGAGATGAATGCGCTGCTTCCTCCCAGGGGTTCCGAGCTGTCGATTCTATCTTTACCGTATCTGCTCAGAAAACCTCCGCCGGTTCCGATCCAGATGTTTTCCTCGCTGTCTTCACCGAAACTCTCCACAGATAGGCCGGGAAGCCCCTTTTCCTGATCGACAGCGGTGAGATCGGTTCCGTTGTAGATAAATGCACCAAGATTTTCCGTGCCGATCCAGAGCCTGCCTTTTTTATCTTCAAAAATATTCGAGACGGTACTTTGGGGAGACGGAATAAGCCTGATCTTGTGGTCCAGGATAAAACCGATCTTATTTCCAGTAGTTGTGAACCAGAGCCTGCCGTCTCTTCCCGCTTCGATTTTTCGTATGTTGTTGTCCGGCAGCCCGTTTTCAGTGGTATAGTTTTGAAATTCTCCCGGCATATATGAGAAGAGTCCCATCTGCGCCGTTCCAACCCAGAGCCTGCCATCCCTGTCGGTTTCTATACTTTTTATCCGAAGATGGTCGTAGTGAGAAAACCAGTGCTGTTTTACAAGTTTTCCGCCGTGAAATCTGAATATTCCCGTGTGGGTAGCAACCCAGAGTCCCTCCCTGTGGTGGGGAACAATGCCTTTGATGACCACATTCTTCATTTCCGGATTTGTTTTGGAGTTGAAGAGGCGGAACTTTTCACCGTCGAAACTGAAGATGGTTCGTTCCTCGGCGATCCAGATGTAGCCGTCGCTCGCCTGAACCGTTGAGACAATCTGGTTCCCGGGAAGTCCGTCCCGTTCCGTCCAGCTGTCGACAGTGTATTGGGAAACCGATTTTGTAGCGTCAAGAGCAGAGAGAGTGAAGGTGAAAAAGAGTATCGCCAGAGACGGAATAATTCTGAAAATCAAATTAAATCCCCAAAAACAAAAGTGATTTTAATGTCAATGCCGAGTTTTTAACGAATGATGAACTTTACATCAACGTCGAAAACTCGATCAGCTTAGGATAGCGCTTCATTTTACGGAAGATTACAATAGTTCGAAATATCTATTATGTGTTTGAAAAAACAGGTGGAAAAGCACAAAATGACTTTCTCTTTCTGTTTAAATCAAACCACCCCGCAAAAGAAGGAAATCCACGATTTATTTTATAGAAAATAAGATATTTTTACAACAATTGTTTAAATCCAGCTATTTCAAAGCCTTATATCAAGGGAAATGATTGAGATGTGATTTTGAAAATGTTTCAAAACATGAAACTGTGACTAAAGATGCCCGGGCAGGAAATGGGAGTAGCCTGCCCAGGCGTCAGTCGTGGGTCGTGGGAGGGAACTTAGCGGTATGCTGGTTAAGCAAACCTTATAAAATCAGTTGATTTCCACGTTAAGGGTGTAGGGACCGTTGTCGTTTTCTCCCCATCCGTCAACAACGATGTAAAAGGTCCCCGGACCGTAGTTTGACAAGCTTGTAGTTTCTCCTTTGCCTGCACTCTTGGCATCGATTTTGTACAGAGATTCTGCGTCGGGACCGTACCAGAGCAGTATGTCTTTTGGTCCGGACAGAGTTATCGTTACATTTTTCTGCTCTTCCAGAATCACTTTGTAAACAACATCCTTTCCTTTGCCGTTAGTGCTTTTAACATAGTTATTTTCCAAACCGTCTACGGAGGTGTCTCCTTCGAATATTCCCGATTCTGTGATGGCTTTGACGGCAACGGTTTCCTCTATCGTGTTGGCAAAATAGCTGCTTGGGATACAGGTGCCGCTTCCGTCGTCTTCATACCCATTATCGCAGCCGCAGCTGTAGCTGTCTGCCGTTACTGTACAGACCGTCTTATTCGCATCTGTACATGGATTTGAAGGGGTGTTGCATACAGTTTCCGCTTCGCATACATCTCCAACCTTTGTGAAACCGGTGTCACAGCTCCATTCACAAACAGGAATTGCATTCCATGCACCGTCGGTTTCGTTCCATGTTGACTCCACATCAATAACCGAAGCTGTAGCATTTTCCGGTGTTGAGGAGTCATCACAACTCACTGTTTTGGTGTTGGGAAGACAGGTGTCTTCTTCAAGGTGAAATCCTGCGTCACATCCGCACTCGGCAATTCCATCACCATTTGCATCGGAGCAGCTTGTTCTGTTCGGATCGGTACAGGGGTTAACCGGTTCACAGGGATTTTCAACAAACTGAACATCAAGAGTGAAGTTGCCTTCAGTCAGTTTATTTGTGCTGTAGGAGTATTTTCCTTCAACTACGATGTAGTACTCTCCTGCTTCAAGCTCCACACCTATCTTACTGAGCTTGTTATCCCAGTCGATATTGTCGTTGCTATCAATTCTGGTTTCGGTATTCCCGCACTCTCTGTCGAGGTAGAGATATGAATCTGTGAGCCTGTAGTAGTCGGAGCTGTCTGTTTTAACTTCGATATTCACAAAGTATTTCTTATCCAGTACGAGTTTGTAGAAGATATCCTTGGAGTAGTTACCCTGATAACTGTTCTCCATTATTTTTGTGCTTCCCTCGTACTGACCGCTTTGTGTAATAGTCTCCTTTACCATGGCACATGTGTTGCCGGCAAGAACACATTTTCCTTCGGAATTTTCTGTGTAACCTTCCGCGCATGTTTCACAGAAGTCTCCTTCGGCATTTTCACAAGCACAGCTGATCTTGAAATCGACGATAGAACATGTCCCGTGGCCGTTGCAGCTGTCGGCAACGCACTCTTCTGATGCCGTAAGCTTAACTGTAGCAGGGGCACTGTCTTCCGTTCCGTCGTTTACGACAAGCTGAAGTTCGTAAACGCCGCCTTTGTCTACTGTTGCGGTAGGCGTTGCTGTTGCTGGATCGGAGAAGGTAACCACGGCACCTTCAGGTTTAACGTTTACCGTCCATGAGTAGGTAAGTGAATCGTTGTCGCCATCCGTTGAGGCGGATCCGTCAAGTGCAATAGCGTCTCCCGGTTTTCCTGTAACTTCATTACCTGCATTTGCAATCGGAGCCCTGTTTGTTCCGGTTGGACGGGCAGTAATGGTAACCTGAACTATTTCGCTGTCGCATTTTCCGTCGTTTACAGTGAGTGAGATAACGTAATCACCCTCAACATCCGGTTCGATTGTAGGATTGACTGTGGTCGGATTTTCAATTGTTGCCGTGGATGCAGCCGGTTTTGAAGTAAGTGCCCAGTTGTAGGTGAGTGTATCGTCCTGATCGAGATCACTGCTGCCTGATCCATCAAGCTGGAGTGTGTCTCCGACATTTACATTGATGTAACTTCCAGGATTTGCAACCGGAACAGAGTTGGGTTTTACCTGATTCGGATTAATTCCACCAAGTACTCCGTCATCAGTGAGAAGGTACTCCGTCCAGTTTTCAAGGTCGTCGTTGTTGTAGTCTGAACCGTTTGAGAAGTAGACATTCCTTTTTCCGAACAGAGGAATTTCAAGTCCATAATCCTTGGTTGAGCTTGTGTATGCACAGTTGACACCATCTACAGCGTAGTCGTCGTTATTTATATCTCCGCTGAAGAGAATGTAAATTCTTCCATCTGTATCGATATTGAAAGTACTGTCGGTTGTGAATTTCGACGGTGTACCGTAGCTGGGAGATTTTCTGAACTCCATCTTACCGTCCGAATAGTCTCCGTCCTCCACAAAGTTTTCATCAGTTGTGTTACGGATTACTATCACTGTACCGGCGGGAACAGCTGCAAGTTCGGGAACATCGTTGAAAACAAGGGTACCACTGCTGCCGTAACCGTAAGCGGCCTTTTTGGTTCTCATCCCCCAGCCCCTGAGGTCAATCGGACCCTTTACAACCAGAAGTTCTATTGCCTTCTCATCGGCTGTTCTTGTAAGCTGCCTGATCTCATTGAAAATTACTAAAGTCTCTCTACATTCGGTTCCCTTTTTGTAGAAACCGCTGTCGCAATTGATTGCGCAGAGAGCCGGATCAGTCCACTTCTTGGAAAAGGTGTCCCATGTGATTTCAACATCTGCATCTACCCATACACCGTTGGCGATCTCTCCGTCCTGTGTACAGGCCACCTGCTTTGTATTGGAAACACATGTTGCATTGTCCTCTGTGTGGAAGGTCGAATCGCAGGTCCAGGCGCAAACTGCAGGATCACTCCACTTTGTACCGTCCCACGTAACGTCGACCTTTGCAACAGTCGCTGAAGCGTTGGCTGGAACGTTGTTTGGTAGACAGTCAACCTGTTTAGTGTCTGAAATACATGTTGCGCTGTCTTCGGTATGGAAAGTAGCATCACAGTTCCATGCACAGTCGGCAGGAATGTTCCACTTTTTCTCTGTTTCATTCCAAGTTACATCGACATTTCCAGGGATTGCCGTTGCATTTTCGGGTGCCTTGTCGGCACAGGCGATCTGTTTTGTGTTTGAAATACATGTTACATTGTCCTCAGTATGGAAATCTGCTTTGCAGTTCCAGTCACACTCGGCGGGATCGTTCCACTTTTTCTCACTCTTATTCCATGTGATCTCAACCTTTTTGATATCTGCATCGGCGTTTGTCGGTGCCTTGTCTGCACAATCAACCTGCTTATTGTCGGCCACGCATGTTGCGGCGTCCTCTGTATGAAAAGTGTCGTTACAGCTCCATGCACACTCCGCAGGATCTGTCCATTTTATGCCGTCCCATGTTACGTCAACCTTCACAACAGTGTCAGTTGCGTTGGCGGGAGCAACTTTTTTGCAGTCCACCTTCTTTGAGTTTGCTATACATGTGGCGTTGTCCTCTGTGTGGAAAGTATCGTTGCAGCTCCATGCACAGTCGGCAGGCTCGTTCCACTCTTTATTTGTCTCATCCCATGCTACATCAACCTGAACAACGGTGTCTGTGGCGTTGGCAGGAGCAACTTTTTTACAGTCTTCCTTTTTTGTGTTCGATACACACTCGTTATTTGCATCTTTATGAAAAGTGTTGTCACATTCCCATGCACAGTCGGTCGGAGCGTTCCACTCTTTCTTTGCCTCATCCCATGTAACATCAACCTTCTCAACGGTGTCAGTCGCATTTGCCGGAGCAACTTTTTTACAATCTTCCTTTTTTGTATTTGCGATACATGTTTCATCATCTTCGGAGTGGAAACCGTCCTTGCAATCCCATTCGCAATCACCAGGCTCGCTCCACTTTTCTCCGTCCCAGGTTATGTCTGTTTCTATAACCTCGGACTCACCGTTCTCCGGAGCTTTGTCCTTACAGTTTGCTTTTTTTGTGTCCGAGACACACTTGTCGCCTTCAAGGTGGAAACCGCTGTCACATAGGCAGACGGCTTTGTCCTCTTCTACCTTACACTCACCACGATTTTCTTCCTTGCAAGGATTCGGATCACAAGGATCTTTGTCCAGATCCTCGTCATTGTCAGTCTCTTTCTCTTTGTCGGTTTGAGCGGAACCTTGATCGTCATTTGTTTCAATAACGTCGCTGTCGGTTACGGCTGTCGGTTTTTTTTCGCTCTTTCCGCTGTCACCGGAATCACAAGCAGGGAGAACCGCCAGAAGAGCAACCAGAAGCAATGTGCATCTCTTCATAAAATTTCCTCCAAAGTTGATAGTCCATATACCATTTCGCAATAGCTGCCTCTCTATGAAGCAAATAGCTTGCCATGGAGGTGAGCGATGGGATTCATCAGATAAAACAGCTTGATAAGCTCTTTTTTGTTTATATTGAAAGGTGTTCCGAATGGCACACCTTTTCTCGGGAGAATTGGTAAACATCAATAAAACCCGATAGATGAAGTTTGCAGGTTATGTGCTTGATTCCTAAAAGGAGCACCTGCCACGAAAGGAACCGGGATTGGGAGTCGGGGGGCACAATATTCCCATAATCTCAACCAAGCATAATAGGAAAGTTCACGGAAAAATCTTTTTCAGCCTCGAACAACGCGAACGGACACGAACAAATTTTTTTTCTTGAACAGCGGATGAGTGACGAATGTCAAGAAATGATTACCTTATTCAATCAGGTGGGTTGAGAAAAAGGAATAAAAATATCTCGGCAAATTCCGTGATGAAGAGAAGCCACATAACAATTTCGGAGCTCGCTTATCCGGTGAATTGACTGGAATGAAAATATACTGATAAATGATTCCGTCGCTCTATACGAAATAGGTTTAATCGGGACAAATTGATCCGCTGTTTCTCTTTCTGAAAAGTTTAATTTTATAAAAAACCAATAAATACATAGCTCTAGAAATGGGGGCCGGTGCGAGTTGTCTGATATGCCACCTGCCATAAAATCTCAGGGGATTAGATGTGAATTATCGGATTATTGAAAATTAGGTTTTTCTCAAGGTCTCACAAGTTCAACAGATGCTTTTACAGCACATTTGTCGCCTTCGACCATATCCTTGTCCTTCACCTCTTCGCATCCGGCGCCTGTGTAGGTGAGGTTCCAGGTCCACTCGAACTTTGCCTTGGAAAAGGAGGAGAAGATTATTTTAAGATCTTTTACGAAATCAATCGTGCACTCCCTTCCGGTTGAGACGGGATCTTCAACGTGGGTGTGTGCAGTCATCGACTCGCTGTCGTAGGGCAGATAGAACTTCTGGAAATCCTTCTCTTCGCACTTGTCATCCTTGCAGTTGATGTAGAGAAGTTTCTCCGGTTCCGTAAGTTCGATATGGTTGAATCCGAAATCCATATCGGCAATGTAGAATTTTCCGCATTCGTTCTTTTCAAGGTTTATGTCGGTTGCCTTTTTCCAGACACCCTCAATGGAATCATAGTTCTTCTGGGGGGCTGGATCGGAATCGTCTTGCGATGGATTGGAGTCGGTATCGTCTCCGGTTGTCTCGGAGTCATCCGAATTTCCATCGTCGTCAGGAGTTTCCTTATCCGATTCAATATCGGCCGCCTCCCCATCTGGGGAAGCGGCATCGGAATCTGAAATCTGCTGTGTTTCATCACCATCGTTCAAAGGAGCATTGTCAGATGACGATTCATCTCCGCAGGAAATGCAGAAAATCAGGGCAAAAAGAAAAGTCAGGTAAAAATATCTTTTTTTCATAAAAACTACTCTCCGCAATGCTGTCTTTCACAGCGACCGTTTTCAGTACATGTGAGTCCTACACCACAGTCTGTAGGGGATGAGCACTCCCTTTTTGTACATTTCATCATACCTGCTTTGCATTTCATACCCTGGTGACAGTCACTGTCGTCCTGGCAGCCTGCCATACAGTTGTTGTAGTTCGGGTTTGTAGAACTAAGAGTCACGCATGTCGTTCCGTGGTTGCAACTTTCAAGTGTGGTGCATCCATTACACATCCCTGTTGGAAGTGCATTGTTACATTTTGTGCCGCTTACGCAGTCACTATCTGCCGCACAGATGAAATTGATATCGTTTCGATTAACACAACGCTTGTTTTCACATGTGAAACCGCTGGGGCATTTAGCTACCTTCGGTACACATTTACCTTCGTCATCAAGCTCTGTTCCTTCTGCGCAGAGACACTGGGGTTTTCCCTGAATTATCTCGCAGACGGTTTTGTTGATGTTTTTCTTGTCGATGTTATTTACATCTGCGGCTTCTTTAAGGGCGATTTCTTCACATACGTTAGGATTACAACTGCTGACACATTTTCCGCCGAGACATGTTTCATTAGCATTTTCGCAGGTTCCGTTGGGGTTGAACTCGCTGCACTTAGTTTCTCTGCAGGGGATTCTATCGCACCAGCCGCTACCGTTGCATCGGGTACCATTGAAACAGTCTTCATCACTGGAGCACCTTGTTTTTATACAGTAGCCTCTTGTTGAACAGCGGCCGTAGGGACAGTCGTTATCGTCGCTGCACATAAGTGCACAAGTCTGATAACCATCGACACACTGATGATTTCCTGGGCAGTCAGAAGCTGAATTACATCCTTGGCATGTACCGCCGGCCGCTGTTTTGATGCATATTGCATTTCCTCCGAACTCCCGGCAGTCACTGTCCGTTATGCATGTTTCTTTGCTGGTGTCTAAATTAACGCAAACACTGTTGAGACACTGAAATCCATCCGGACAATTTTCTGCCAAAATTTCTTTGCATTTGCCCTCATTTTCCTCGTACCCCGCGTTACATGAGCATCTGTAACCTTCAGGTGAGCTGTCTGGTGTGCAGACGTTTTTACCGTATTCCTTACACGGATTCTGATCTTCTTTACATGGATTTGTCTCTTTTATCTTGCACTTTCCGTCGACTTCCTCGTATCCCTCATCACATACGCATGTACCGTTTGTGTTGGAACTGTTTTCGTGACAGCAGAGATTGTTGGACATATGAAGTCCATCTTCACACCTGCAGAATGCTTCGTTGTTTTTTGTGGAACAAGTTGATTTTTCTGGACATGTTACATCCTTGCATGCGTTGTCGATGCAGACACCCTGCTGGCAGAATTTTCCATCTTCGCAGTAACCGGTAAGCGCTTCGTTTGAAAGCTGACCGCAGTTGATGAGACACTTGTCTCCTTCAGGATCCTTTGTGTAACCCTCTTTGCATTCGCATGTGCCGTTCACGTTGGTGGAGTTGCCTGGACAGCATATTCCGTTGTCCTCATGGTATCCGCCATTGTAGCTGCACTCGCATACGAAACCTTTTTCAACGCTGCTGTCCAGCTTGCAGTCGGTAAGATGAAGTTTCTGGTTCTCTGGAGTATCGCATGGATTGGGGTTGCATGGATTTTTCTCATCAAGAACGCATCGTCCGTCCTTCATTGTGTAGTATTGTTCACAAACACATTCGCCGTTCTTGTTGGATGCATGTTCTGTGCAACAGAGACCGTTGTCTTCGTGATAGTTACTGAGTTTATCGCAGTCGCACACGTACCCGTTTTCGGCTTTATCATCAAGATTGCACTCGATTCTGTGTGTTTTTTTGTTCTCCTCGGTGTCGCATGGGTTGGGAATACAGGGATCCGGGTTTGTGTTTCCGTTGTCCACATCTGCATCGTTCTTATCCGTATCGGCGTCTTTTCCGGTTTCGTTACCGTCTGGTTTGTCCTTGTCTTCGTCTTCGTCTGTAGCCTTTGAATCCTGGTCGGTTGTTGAAATCTGATCTGCGTCGACAGTTGCGCTCCCCTTGTCACTCTTTTTACTCGAATCGCAGGCTGGGAGAATAGCCAGCAAAACTACAAGAAGCAGTAGAAATTTTTTCATTTAATCCCTCCAAAATAGTAATAATGTGCATGACGAAACCCACTAAGTTCGAATGATGCACGACAATTTATAAATACCGGCTCTATAGAAGCAAACTCCTTGCCAGAAGGGTTGTGGTTTTTATTCTTATGAGATTTCATTGGGTTAAGTTTTTTATGAAAAGATACAGTGGTGTGCCTTAAAGGACGGTTTTTTGGTTGTGTAGTAAAAATGGAAAAAAATACAGATGGTTAGGTCATGTGCCTTAAGGTGGCGGTCTTCTATTGTGCACACCTGCCACAAAAGGAGCACGGTTCGGGTTCGGGGGGGTAAATGCTTTGGGGAAATGTTTAAAGATAACGGGGTTGTGTATGGTTCTGTCGATTGATTTGAAATCGGAGTGGTCAGTAGAAAATTGCTTGTGTGATTAATTCATTCTTGAGAAAGAGTGAAACTATAAATGTTTTTTTCCTAACCTTTTTAAGATATTGAAGTTATCTAGTTATCAAGCTTTTTTGCTCTTGTTATCATTTCCAGAAACTCACTCCTGAATCCGAAGATATCGTCGCCGATGTACTTTTCAGCACGCTCGTAGGCGTTGTCATAAGATGAATTCTCCTTAAATTCCGATCTTCTCAGAAGCATTCCGAATTCAATTACCGAGGAGGCGAATCCCATGTTATCCGACATTTCAGCAGTGATTTCGTCACCTGTCATCATCCTATCGAAGTACTTGCTTATATCCTGATCCGGTTCCTTGTAGCGCATTCTCAGCTGAATGTACTCGTTTTCATTGAATTCTACAGGTTTGAAGTCCTCTCCTATGTTGTCGTCGTCGCTGATCTCCGTATCGGAATCCGTCACCTCTACGTCTCTCGGTTCCGGTGATTCTTTCTGAAGAATTACTTCGTAGAATGCCGTAACTCTGTGTCCCGAACCGATTTCACCCGCGTCCTTTGTATCGTCGTCGAAGTCCTGGTTCGGCATTACCCTGTTTTCATAGCCTATCAGCCTGTATTCTTTGATTTTTGCCGGATTGAACTCAACCTGCAGTTTGACATCTTTTGCGATTGTGAAGAGGTTTCCGGTGAGATCGTGGAGGAAAACCTTCTCCGCTTCCTTTTCCGTGTCGATGTAGAAGTAGTTGCCATTGCCTTTATCCGCAATTGTCTCCATCTTGCCGTCCTGGTAGTTACCCATACCGAATCCGAGAATTGTGAGGAAAATTCCCTTGTCCCGTTTTTCGATTATAAGGTTTTCAAGCTCCTCGTCGCTTGACGGTCCTACGTTGAAATCACCGTCCGTGGCGAGAATTATCCTGTTGTTGCCGTCGTTTTTCAGGTTTTTCTCGGCAATCTCGTAGGCGGTGATGATTCCTTCCGCGCCTGCGGTTGAACCTCCGGACTGGAGGTTTGTAAGCGCCTCTTTGATTTTATCCTTCTGGTCGCAGGTTACGGAATCGAGAACGACTCCCGCCGAACCCGCATAGGTTACGATTGAAACGGTGTCCTTTTCCGAAAGGCGATCTACAAGCATCAAGAAGGATTTCTTGAGAAGGGGAAGCTTGTTGTTTGCCGACATGGATCCGCTGACATCAATAAGAAAAACGAGGTTGCTTGCGGGAAGTTGTTCCTTGTCTACTTCCTTTCCCTGAAGTCCTATCATCACGAGACTTGCATTATCCTTCCACGGAGAAGCCGACATCTCCATTGTTACGGAGAATGGACGGTCGTCCTGAGGCTGTGGATAGCTGTAGTCAAAATAGTTAATCATCTCCTCGATTCTCACCCTCTCCACGGGTGGCATCTGGTTGTACTGGAGAAGGTAGTTTCTTATGAGAGTGTAGGAAGCGGTGTCCACATCGATAGAGAATGTGGATACAGGCTCCTCCGAAGTGTCGACGAACGGATTTTCGACAAGTTTTCCATTGTCCCCAGTATCACCGGCCTGGTCACCCTCCGGTTCTCCCGGTTCTTCAGCCGCGCTGTCGCCCGCGTCATTGTTACCGCTGCCGTCATCCTTGTTGCCTGATGATCCTTCATCGCCCGTTGAACCGTTGCTTCCGGTATCACCTTGTCCACCGGAGCCTGACGAATCTGAGGATGTGTCCCCGCCCGGTGCTGCCTGGTCGTTTGAACCTGCCGATCCGGTATCTGTTTCGTCGGCACCGGTTGAAGATTTGCCTGTACTCTCATTTTCCTCGCCGGAATCGCCGCAGGCGATGATAAAGAGTGAAAAAATAATCAAAAATGGAATTAAAAACCTTTTCATCTGTAATCCCTCCAAAAAATATGGATAAAAGTAAACCTTTAGTAACCGGATGATGCGGATATTATTAAAAAATTTTATAGAAAATAAAAAGAATAGTTAAGTTGAACTTACTTTTTCACTGTTTTTTTGATGGACTTTTGTGGACTTATTTCACTGGAAAACCTGTAATGTTAATGAATCGCATGGATGTTCATTGGGATTTTGTATCAAAGTTTGATTTTCTGTTGCGTCTCCATATACTTCGGATGAAACAATTCAAGGAGATGTTCCGATGGAAAAGGGTGTGAAGCCTATACTTATACTGTTTCTTATAGTTCTCATTTTTTATCTTTTTATTCAACTGTCGGCAATTCTCGTACCGCTTGTTCTGGCAATATTTACGGCTTCTTTATTTGTTCCCGTAATTCACAAGCTGGAAAAATTCAAAGTTCCAAAGAAGCTTTTTATTCCAATACTCTCAGCGGTCGTACTCATCTTCCTCTTTATTCTTTTTTACGTTGTTTTTCATTCCATCTCCGAGATAGGAACAGAACTTCCGTTTTTGACGACGAAGATTGTGGAAAAGACAACCAAAGCATTGGAGATGATAAACTCCACATTCTCTCTCTCGATCGATTTTACAGCCTTGAAGGAGGGGCTTGTAGACCTTCTCAACAAGGGAATCGTTGCAAGGACCGCCGGAAGCGTTGCAAAGAAAGTTTCACAGTTCGCCGGATCATTCTTCATGTTCTCACTCTACTTTGTCGTACTTCTTTCCGGAATAACCAACTATAAAAATTTTACAAAACAGCTTGAAAAAACGCTTCCGGACAGTGATATTTCAGGAAGTATCGATACAGTAAGAAAATCGATTGTTTCCTACGTCTCAATAAAAAGCGGAATAAGCCTGCTGACGGGAGTTGTCACATGGATAGTTCTCGCAATTTTCGGATTGAAGTTTGCATTTCTTTTCGCAATGATGACATTTCTTCTCAACTTCATTCCCTCTATCGGATCGATAATCGCTGTTGTTCCGCCCATCCTCATCGCCCTCATCCAGTTCGATTCCCTTGTTCAGCCGACCGCCATCTTCGCACTGCTTCTCGGACTTCAGATGACCATGGGCAACATAATCGAACCCAAAGTGATGGGAAACAAACTTCGCTTGAATACTCTATCGGTAATATTCGGACTTGTACTGTGGGGTTACATCTGGGGAATACCGGGAATGCTTCTCTCCGTACCGATGATGGTTCTTCTGAAACTCATCTTCGACCGAATAGAATCACTCAGATTCATCTCAGTTATCCTCGGAAGCGGCGACGAATAGAATTTGGGGTCAGGACTTAATTTTAAATACTTATCCACAGAGCCTGAAAAGTATTTAAAATTAAGTCCTGACCCCAAGTATGTGTTCGATTTAGTTGGTGATATCTAGAACCTTGAAGCCGAGTTTTTCGACGGTTTCTTTAAGGGTGCTCTCTTCTACCTTTCCTTCACAGGTGACGATTGCTCGCCTGTTTTCCAGCTCGACTACCACTTCGGTTACTCCGGAGATTTCACTGAGTGCCTTTTTTACTCTCATTACACAGTGGTTGCAGCTCATTCCTTCGATCTTTACGACTTTTTTCATTTTCGGCCTCCGATGGTTTCGGTTCAAAATATTACGCTGCCGATTGTATCGGGAAGTGCCGGTTTAGACAAAAATTTTAATTAATAGGAATCTTTTTTTTGAATTTGGAATTTGATTTAGGTCTTTTTCTCATCGGGTAAGATTTGGATATTTGTTGAGCTTCCGATTATCCGGATTTCTAGATTTTCTCAAAAACTCTGAGAAGTCTCTCTTCAACTTCTTCGGCTACTTCGCGCAGTTGCGGGTTGTTCACCATGCTCATTGCTTCTGTCGGTTTTACAACGCTGATTGCTGTGCCTTCACCGGTTTGGTAGACGCAGACGTTGCAGGGTAGAAGTATTCCCACATCCTCCTCTGCTTCAATTGCCCTTCTTGCGCTGGGCGGATGGCATGCTCCGAGAATTGTGTAGTCCTTGAATTCAATTCCCAATTTTTCCTTAAATTTCTGTCTAACATCGATGGTTGTGAGAATTCCGAACCCCTCCTCCTGCAGGCGCTCCTTGACCATTGTTACGGCTTGGTCGAAATTGATTTCTTTTGTCTTTTTGAAGAAGTAGCTCATAGTGATTCCTCCCTTTTTCGTTAATAGGATTTGATGAAAATTCAGCTTCTTATGTCGAAGTGTAATTATAGCCCAACTTCGTTTCCTGATGAAAGGGGAACTTTGCTCAATGTGAGCGCTATTGGGACTTAATTTTAAATGCTTTTGCAGGAAAAAAGTGTTTAAAATTAAGTCCTGACCCCAAGTAAGTGCTTGATTATGGTGGTGATGTCAAGATCTGGGCAGGAGCGTTCTCTTCTACCTCTCGTAGGGTGGATTTTGGTTTTGTTGAAGTAAGGTCGGTTAAGGAATCTTTGTTTGTTTTAACTTATTCTTCTAAATGGTGCAGGATTTGTCTATAATCTGATACGGACCCGATTTTGGGAGGTTAAAATGGGTGAAAAAGTATACATCAGAGTGGGCGGCATGAGTTGCGCCATGTGTGCCAAGGCTGTCGAGAGCGCGCTTACGAGAATAGAGGGGGTGACTTCGGCGGAAATAAATCTTACCACCGAAAAGGTCTTAATTATTTCAGAAGTTCCGATTCCATATGAGATTCTGAAGAAAAGTATTGAGGATGCCGGTTATACCTGGATCGGAATCCAGGAGGATCCTGAAAAGGTTGAGTTGGAGAAGAAGAAACTTCTCGCTTTCAGGCTTCGCCGTGTAATTGTCGGTTTTGTTTTCGGATTTTCAATGATGGCCCAGATGCATCTTAAAATTGATCTGGGTGTGGATATGGCATGGCTTCACTTTATTGTGGGAACGCCGGTTTTCTTTTTTCTAAGCTATCCTATTCTGAAGGCGGCCTACCGCGCGCTTAAAAATCTGACGCTGAATATGGAAGTGATGTACTCCATGGGAATCGTTACCGCATACATCGCCTCGGTCATGGCGACATTCAGGTTTGTTCTGACCAGGGATTTCCTGTTTTTCGACACTGCGATCATGCTCAGCGCCTTTCTGATGCTTGGAAAATATCTTGAGCAGAGGGCTAAAGGACGCACATCGGATGCGATAAAGAAACTTATCGAATTGAGACCCAAAACGGCGATCGTCCTGAAGGACGGAGTTGAGAGTGAAGTTCCGGTCGACAGTGTCTTCCCCGGTGACATCGTCGTCGTAAAACCGGGAAGCGGTATTCCCCTTGACGGTGAGGTTGTGAACGGTGAGAGCTGGGTCGATGAATCTATGATTTCCGGCGAGCCCATTCCCGTACACAAGCGTGCCGGTTCATCCGTCACAGGCGGAACTCTGAACGGCAAGGGACTTTTCAACTTCAAGGTTCTCAAGGTCGGCAGGGAGACAGTACTTGCCCAGATAATAAGGCTTGTGGAGGAGGCCCAGGCATCAAGACCTCCAGTACAGAGAATTGCCGACAGGGTTGTTTCCTGGTTTATTCCCTTTGTCCTTTCGGTGGCGATTCTCTCCTTCTGTACCTGGTTCTTCATTCTCGACGAGCCGCTGCTTTTTTCCATCACCACTCTGATTTCCGTCCTTGTAATCGCCTGTCCCTGCGCCCTCGGCCTCGCCACTCCGACAGCTGTTACCGTAGGACTCGGCAGGGGAGCTGAATTGGGAATCCTGATCAGGAACGGTGAGGCTCTGGAAAAGGCGGAGAAGGTGGACGTGGCGCTTTTCGATAAAACCGGAACGATTACTAAGGGGGAACCAGAAGTTGTTGAGATTTTTTCCCACGGAGTGAACGAGAGGGAGCTTCTCTACAACGCAGCCTCCGTTGAAAAGGGGGCTACCCATCCGCTTGCGGAGGCGATTGTTAAAAGGTCCGAAAAACTCTCTCTTTCAAGACCGGAAAATCTTATAAACCACGAGGGCAGGGGAGTTGAGGCAACTGTCGACGGCAGAAAAGTTCTCGTAGGATCGGAAAAGTTTCTTTGTGAATCCGGATTGAAAAATATTGGTAACGATGTGTCGGAAAAATTTGAAAAGGAGGGTTACACCCTCGTTTACGTTGCAATTGACGGTCAATTTTCCGGAATAATCGCTATATCCGACACCGTTCGGGACGACGCGAAAATGGCGGTGGAGTCGCTCCACAGAATGGGAATAGAGACGGTCATGGTTACCGGAGACAACGAAAAATCCGCATCCGTCGTAGCGTCCAAAGTGGGAATTTCCCGCGTTTTTGCAGGTGTAATGCCGGGCGAGAAGGCGGAAAAGGTGAAAGAACTCAAGGAGGCAGGAAAAAAAGTGGTCTTCATGGGCGACGGAATAAACGACGCACCGGCCCTCGCAGTAGCCGACATCGGAATAGCGATGGGAGGAGGAAGCGATATCGCGGTCGAAAGCGGCGAAATGGTGATAATGGGCGATAAAATTTCCGACGGAGTTGCGGCAATCCAGCTGAGCCGCAAGGTTATGAGCAGAATCAGGCAGAATCTCTTTTGGGCATTTGCCTACAATACACTTCTCATTCCTCTTGCCGCAGGAATGCTCCGACCGATTTTCGATTTCACATTTAAACCGGAACTTGCCGGACTCGCCATGGCCATGAGTTCCGTCACAGTGGTGACACTTTCACTTATGCTTAAAAGTTACGTTCCCAAAATTAAGAGGATTGCTTCAAACGACAGGTAGCATATTCCTGAATTTAAAACGGAGGGTTAGTTGATTAAATTCGATTCCGTAAGCGTAGTCGCCGGAGAAAAGGAGATAGTTAAAAATATCAATCTCTCACTTTCATCAGGTGAACGGATCCTTCTTTCCGGACCCTCCGGTTCGGGGAAAAGTACAATTCTAAAAACAGTTGTGGGAATGATTCTTCCCGTCAAGGGAAGCGTTTACGTAAACAGTTTTTCCGTAAATCCTGAAAATATGGTGAAAATCAGGGAGCTTATCTGCTACGTTCCGCAGAGCATCTTCTTCCCCGGGGATGAATCCGCAGAGCGTTTCCTTCTATTCCCTTTCACATTCAGGATGAACAGGCATATAAAACCGGATTCCGATTACATTTATGAAATGATGGACAGATTTTCCCTCTCCCGGGATCTTTTGAAAAGTCCCATGAAGCTTCTTTCCGGCGGTGAGCGGCAGCGGATCGCCCTCATAAGAGCCTTTCTGCTCAAGCGGAAGATATATCTTCTCGATGAGGTAACGTCCGCGATGGATCGGGATAACCGCATGAGGGTGATGGATTACATCGATTCCATTAAAGATATGACGGTGATTGCAGTAAGTCACGATCCCGAATGGTCGGAGCGGATTCCCCGGCGAATTGTCATTGAAAAAGGTGAAATAGCGGGAGGTGAAAATGGGCAGCGTTGAAATCGCAGGAATGATTTTCGCCTACCTCTCCCTGCTAATACCCTTCGCCGTGATACTCTTTATCCAGCCCGGTCTGTTCAAGGACGCGATCGTCAGTGTTATGAGGATGAGTCTCCAGCTATTTCTCGCCGGTCTCTATATCACCGTACTTTTCAAATGGAACAGCGGACCGCTGAACATCGCCTATCTCATACTTATGGTTTGCGTTGCAAACTACAGTCTCGTAAAAAATTCCGGACTCCGCTTTTCCATCTACCGCTACACGCTTCCGGCCCTCATGATCAGCCTCTGCACCGTTCTATTCTGGTTCCTTTTCACAGTCTACAGGCCCGAGCCCGTTCTCGATGCCAGATATCTAATTCCGCTCTCCGGAATGTTTCTTGGAAACAGCATGAACCGATCCATAGTGACACTTGAGAGACTCTTCAGTTCCATAAGAAAGGACTGGGAGGGATTCGCATCCCTGATCACAATGGGCGCGACGGTTTTCGAAGCCATTCCGCCCTACCTCCGGGAATCCTACAAAGCTGGTCTAGGACCGTTCCTTGCCAACATGTCGACCATAGGAATCGTCTTTCTTCCCGGAATGATGACCGGGCAGATCCTCGGAGGCGCATCACCCATAACCGCGGTGAAATACCAGGTGACCGTGATGCTCGCAATCTTCGCCGCATCGGAATTATCAACCATCCTCGTTCTCTTTTTCACTCTCAAAAAGGGCTTTGACAGGATGGGTTTTCTCAGGACCGATATCTTCAGGGATTGATTTGAAACAATGTATGACGAAGAATTCGAATATAGGGCTGTTAGGAAGGTTCTGAAATCAAGTGAATATCTTTTAAAGAGTCAGGCAGGTAGCGTAGACATGGCAATCATTTGATGAATCACCTCTGTGATGCTCTTTCCAAGACTTCAGATCGATGGATGGGTAGTTAACGTCAAATTGACCATCATTGCACCATGCGCCTCCTCCTATAACTACTTGGTTTGATTCACAGGCTACACTTCCTCTTCCGTAGCCTGTTTTCTTCTTTTTCAGGGATGAATTTTTTGCAACCCAATGGGTTTTTTTTACGCATACGGAATATACCCTGCAGTCCTTCGAGGAATCACCTCTATGATGTTCTTTCCATCCGGAGAGATCTTCTTTGGGGTAAGACACATCGAAATCTCCATCGCTGCAGTAGGAACCACCGCTTATTGCCTTGTAATCGCTTGGACAGCTTACCTCTCCTTTACCATATCCGGTACTTTTAGAAACAACTTTGATTTCGCCGCTCTTAAACCACACCTCAGGTGCACATATTGCGTAAACGTCGCAGTTGTTGGAGCTGTCGCCTCTGTGATGTTCTTTCCAGCCTATCGGTTTACTGCCATTGCTCATAGGATAGCGGACATCGAATGAACCGTCGCTGCAATACGATCCTCCACCGAGAGCTACGTATTTGGATGGGCACTGAACACTGCCTTTTCCGTATCCCGTCATATTTGCCACCAGTTTAATTCCGCCTACCTGTGGATTTTTAGCTGTGTAGTGGTGCAACTGAACCTCTTCTTCTCCGACAGCATCGTTGTTAAGCTGAAGAACATGGACATTACCCGTGTACTGCGGATCTGGATTGTCCCATATTGTGACACCCTCAAGTTCGTAATGAAGCAAACCACCATTGTATTTTTCGTTCATAAATACCACATTTTGGTTGTGGTTGTTTTTTCCTTGCATTTTTACTAAAGTCCCTAAATTTTTCAGTAGATCAAATGCATAAACTCCTGTTTTGTCACTCTGATTGTCTCTATTGTCTATAACATAATATAAAAGGCCGGTTTTTTTATCGAATTCACCGCCTTGAACACAGGTGTTTCTGTCTTTTAGTATGGAATCGTTTGTAAATTTAAGTGTAACTGTTTTTATAAGTTTTAAATAGGATCCATTTTTGAAAGAACTTTTGCCGAAGGGATTTTCATAGATGTGTACTTTATTTACAGGAGTATCCGATGAATAAATATTTCCATCGAATGGATTGATTGCAACCCATGCAGCACCTCTCTGTATATTCCTAGGAAATATGGCCCAATTTTTTGCTTTTAGATTAGAATCATATGTTGCTAAAAGCGAAGCTTTTTCTTTTTCTTCAAATTCAATTGGAACATACAATGTCCTATCATAGTAATCCATATCACCAAAATGATTGTAATCTGAGTGTAAGCTGAAATGTTTTCTCAAATCGTGAAGGCGTGCGGCTTTATAAACTTTGGTAATGTTCGATCTAGAACTTTTATGAATAGTTTTCATGTTGGATATGTACCAGAAGTTTCCGTCATTAGCCAATCCCTGAATGTCTTTACTATTGATGCTACCTCCCAGATAACTGTCCGATGGATTCTTAATATGGTGCCAGAATTTGCTTGGAAAGGCACTTTTTGTTTCAATGGATGAAACCCGCTGGTCTAAGTATCCAAGGTTATACCAGCCAGTGTTACTAAGGTTAGCACTTAGGGTTCGACACTTGCCTGTCAGATTTCTGTGGCGGCAGATAACTATTTCTTTTCCGGGATATACGTGAATTGATGAAATATCATCGTTTATTCCTTTGCCATCAGGCCATTTGTCACCATCAAGATCAAAGTCACTACCGAAAAATGTATAACATGGTTCGCTACCGTTTTTGCCGTCACATACCTTGGCAACAGGGCTGAAAAATGGGAAATTAAAGTCCCTAATTCCTCTAGTCTGTACATTTTTGTTTTCAGGGTCTATAGATGCATCTTCACCTTCAACTTCCTGAAGAGTTTCTTCAAAAACAGTTTTGTTGTTAGGCGCTTCTTCCAACTCTGACTCATCCAAAGGACCACAAGCTGTCAAAACAAGTAGAAAAAAGGGAAATGATAACAATTTTTTCAAAATTACCTCCGAAAATAAAATTGCTGGAATTTATTTTAAAAACATATGGTTTTAAAACAGTCCCAAAGTTTATAAATAACTATTTGTGCAATCGATTACAATTTATGATTAATAATAAATTGTAATCGATAAATTGATGCGAAATGTTGTAAAATATCAAAATATTGATATGTGAGTTGTTGTAATTAATGTTTGTTTGTGTCGAGAGGTTTCTGATGCGTGGATGAAACCATATCTTCTTACAACGTTAAGCAGGTGGCATAAACACGACAATCCTTTGAAGAGTCACCACGATGATGTTCTTTCCACGACTTCAGATCGCCTCCGGGATAGTTCACATCAAAATCACCATCGCTGCACCATGCACCACCACCGATGGCAGCCTGATTGGAACCACAAGATACGCTGCCCTTGCCATATCCGGTTTTATTTGATTTGAGAGATGTGTTCTTTGCAACCCAATTGGTTTTCCTCACGCACACTGAATAGACCCTGCAGTCATTTGAAGAGTCGCCGCGATGATGTTCTTTCCAACCTGAGAGATCACTCATTGGGTAAGCTGTATCAAAGTCACCGTCGCTGCAGAGTGATCCTCCGCTTATTGCTTTATAGCCGCTCGGACAACTTACAGAACCTTTTCCTTCACCTGTGTTCTGAGAAACAACTTTTATATCTCCGTTGTTGAACCAGCTTTTGGGGGCGCAAGTGGCATAAACATGACAGTCATTTGATGTATTACCTCTATGCCAGCTACTCCAACCTATTGGGGTTCCATATCCATCTTTTACTGGATGACTTACATTGAAATCACCATCACTACACCATGAACCGCCTCCAAGAGCAACGTAATTACTTGGGCAATGTACACCACCTTTTCCAGAACTTGTTTTGTGTGAAAAAAGTTTGATTCCTTTCTTGTAATTCCTGATAGATCCTTTTTCTTTAACGGCCTCATAGTGATATAAAGTGATTTGGTCATCAAAGATGTCGTTGTTGTACATTTTTAAAACATGAATGTTTCCGGGATATCTATCCTGTGTAAATTTTTTACTGTCAGTTCTGTCCCAAAAGGTGATTCCTTCAAGTTCATCTCCACGGCCGAATTCATCACTAGGATCAGGGTTGTATTTTATATTTATAAAATGTTCCCTCAATTCATTCCCGACATTTCCGTCAATTTTGAAAGCATGAACTCCTGTATATTCGCTATTTCTGTCACTAGCATGATCAACTACGTAATAGAATATACCATCTTTGTCAAATGCTGCTCCCTGATCATAAACGTCATTCCAGAATTTGTCATTGGATTTAGGTGTTGCAAAATTGAGCTTTATATCTTTTTTCCATATGAGATCGCTCCCTTTTCTGACATTGTTTTCATACACATGTATTGTTGTAAAATTACGGTACTTATTGTCGTCCGGGTGAGAGCTTGCTGAATAAATCAATCCGTTCACTGGATTAATTGCTACCCAGCCAGCAGTGGATTGTTTGTTTCTGGGGAAAAACGCATGGGTTTTATACCTGAGATTTTCATCGAATACTGCCAAAAGAGCTTTTACTCCGTTCTTTCCATCAATGGCGGCATAAAGACTACCATCGTAAAAATCAATGTCTCCAATATGGTTGTAGTTGTTAGTCCCGAAGTTTTTTGTATTTTGATCTAGATGTGTGGCTATGACCTCGTCCTTGATGTTTTCGGATTTACTTTTCCATATTGTCCTGACGTTTGATATGTACCAGTGATTATCGCTGTTGGCAATACCTTGTATTCCTTTCTCGGTATTTATGTCTCCCCAGTTGGAATCGTAATTAGGATCTTTTCTTTTGTACTTAATTTTGTAGTTGGTCGATTGGACCTGTTTAAGTGACTCTATTGATGAAATTCTGTTGTCGAAATTTGCTGTTCTCCACCACTCTGTTGGGGTTGAGTTTGGGTTGTATGTCCAGCAATCTCCTCGTAGATTCTTTTCAAGACATGCGAGTATTTTCTGGTTGGGGTATACGTGGATTGAAGAAATGGAATTATCAATAGAGCGACCGTTATTCCATTTGTTATCACTAAGGTCAAGGTCGCTCCAGTAAAAAATGCTACATGGTTTTTTGCCAACATAACCATCGCAGACCTCTACCTTTGGAGTGAAAATATTCGGGATTATCGGTGGAATAACTATATCTCCAAGTCCCCTTGTTGTTGCACTGCTTCGAGTGGACACTGCTGTTGCATCTGCTCCATATTCTTCATTAATATCCTCTTCAGACCCAACTTCATTGTTAAGTGGTTCCTCCTGTTCATTCTCATCCAAAGGACCACATCCTACAAAAGCAATTAATGTAACTAAAAATAAAAATGATTTCTTCATTAAAACCTCCTGGAATTGCATTCTCCAAATTGTGAGAGTTGGTTAATAAAAAGCGCAAAACGCTTTGATATATTGTTTGTTAGTGTGTTAAGTAAATGATTATATAATAAAACAATATAGTCATTTGCAGGTCTATGTTATTGTTGGGGCTTAAAAAGTCAAAAAAATATTAAAATAATCTATTTGTTGTTTTTTGTAGTTTGGTGTAAGTGCTGAAAATTACTTTGACTGAGTTAATAATTTGTATTTTAAAAAATTGAAATGATTAAGGTAATAGTTTGTAATGTTCTGTTTTGACGATATTTATTTGTAGTTTTTATAGATAGATATTGTTTGTGTGTTTATTTCTTTCCTGTTTTGATAAAATGCATGTCGGGGCATTGTTATGTTTATGTTTTAAGTAATATTTAGGTGTTATGTTTAAGTGCCTACACGTATTTAAATGGAACTGTAACGTAATGGTAATATACTGTGATTGTTTGTCGAGCTATTTTTTAAGTGTCTATATTTCTTGTGCATGTGAATAGTTAGTTTTTTGAGGTTTAGTTTAAAGTGTCACTATGCTCGATTGTTCAACATTTTTTTGGTGGTGTATTGTCGCATGTTTGGTCTTTGATTATATTCGATAGTGGATATTGTCATGTGTTTTCATCTGCTTGTGAGTCATTTTTACTTTTTTTATGTTGAAAACTCTATAAAAAAATGTAGATTTTTATCTTTGATTTAATGTTCTTACCAGATAAAATTAGTCAACTAATTCTAATTTGATGAAAAATGTATACACTAGTAGGGTTACTAACATAGGAGGTGGATATGAAAAAACTCGGTAAACTGGGACTCGGAACGTGGATACTCATCGCGATGGTTTTGGGTATCGGGGCCGGAGCCCTGACAGGCAAGGACGCTTCAATGTTCAAGCCGCTCGGAGACATCTTTATGGCGCTCATAAAGATGCTCGTAATCCCGCTTGTTTCCGTTTCCATCATCAGCGGAGCAGCTTCCATCGGCAACACCAAATCAGCCGGAAAAATCGGCGTTGCCACGTTCGGTTACTACCTTCTCACAACCGCGTTTGCAGTTGTGATAGGCCTGGTTTTCGGAGCGATTTTCAAACCCGGTATGGGGCTCGACATGAGCCAGATCCAGGGAATGTTCTCGGGTGAGTACGCAAGCAGGGGCGGAACTCCCGGATTCTGGGAAACAATTCTCGGAATTATTCCAGTTAACCCCTTCAAGGCCCTTCTGGACGGAAACATTCTTCAGATTTTATTCTTCAGTCTCTTTTTCGGATTCGGTGTTTCAGCTCTTCCCGGAGAGAAGAAAGAGGATCTTTTAAAGATACTCAACCACATCACGGAGGCCCTGCTCTGGATGATCCACAAGGTGATGCTTGTTGCCCCCCTCGGTGTCTTCGGACTTATGGCTGATGCCGTTGGAACATTCGGATACGACGTTCTAGCACTCGTACTCAAACTTCTCGGAGTCTACGTCGGAGCCCTCATAATCCAGACATTCGGTGTATACCCGGCATTTGTAAAAATTTTCGGTAAGATGTCGCCGTTCAAGTTTCTCAGCAAGATCTCGGAAGCACAGGCAGTTGCTCTTTCAACATCGTCATCCATGGCGACACTTCCCGTGACATTTGAAGTGTGTGAAGAGGAGCTTGGAGTATCAAAGGAGACATCCTCCTTCGTTCTTCCCCTCGGAGCCACAATCAACATGGATGGAAACGCCATCTACTATGCTCTTGCAGCGATGTTTTTTGCACAGATGTTCGGAATCGAGCTCGGTATGACACAGTACGTAGCGATAATCCTTACGGCTACAATCGGATCGATTGGTCAGGCCGGAGTTCCGGGACCGTCCCTTCTCGTTGTTGCAGTTCTTCTCGCAGCCGGAATCCCGGTTGAAGGACTTCCCCTTCTTTTCGGAGTGGACAGACTCTTCGACATGCTCAGAACCGCAGTAAACATAACAGGTGACGCAAGCTGCGCAGTTATTGTGGATAAGTTGAAAGATTAGAAATTCCACAAGATTTTCAAGTGCTTATTTCGGCGACCCTAAAAAAGGGTCGCCGTTTTTTTAATATTTTTCCACAGGTGAACACAGATTCACACTGATGATTTCTTATCAATACCTGAGACATTGTTATCTTCTTAAATTTTCTATTAATGCGCAACTGATTGTTATTCCTTTGAATTTCAAATTTTAATCTGTGTGTGTCCGTGGACGAAAAAGGATTGGTTTTGAACGGGATATAGTCAGGTTCAAGATCTTTTGATAATTTTCTTGACGATTGAAATCGGAGGATATAGATTAAAAGCGTGCGCACGCAAACAAATGGAGAAGAGTTTATTATGTTCTCGAACGACGACAGGTTTTTCAGCTTCTTAAGAAGCATAGTAAAGAAGATGCATAAGCTCGGCGACATGGAGTTGATTCGATTCGGATTGACCCATGCGGAGATGAGATCTCTTCTGATGATTTACGAGGATGACGGCTGCAGGCAGGATAGTCTGGTCGTGGGTCTGGGAGTGGATCGCACCAATGTGGGGCGGGCACTGAAGAAACTCGAGAATCTAGGATACGTTTCGAGGGTCAAGGATGAGAACGACAGCAGGGCCTACAGGGTTTTCATTACTGAGAAGGGTGAGTCGATAAAGTCAAAGATGCTGGAAATAAAAAGCGATATCGAAAAACTCGCGATGGCTGATGTGACAGCGGAGGAATTTGCCGTGGCGGCTGAGATTCTTGCAAAGATCGATCGCAGTCTGGGAGACGGATTTCGCGGCGAGTAGCATCCGAACAAAACCGTTGCGAATTCTTTTTCCCTATGTCGACTGTTCCTCAATCTAATAAAGTACCTCTGTTTCGAATGATTTAAATGTAACCGTTTCCGTTTCCAGTTTCACGACTTCTCAATTTATTGTTGGCAGTTAATCGGCAACGGCCGAATCGGTTTGAATAATCATGGAGAAAAATTATGAAAGAAAAAAACAATTGCGGTACCGATCACAGAATCGGAAGCAAGTGCGGAGATAAAAAGAGAGCTCCCAGCAGCATGTGGTGCCAGGATCCCGATTTGATTTTTAATGAACTCGATCTGCAACAGGGCGATGTTTTCCTCGATCTCGGTTGCGGAGCGGGTGACTACGCTCTCATGGCGGCAGGTTTCACAGGTGATTTCGGGATGGTATACGCTCTTGACAGAGAGCGGGATTTTGTCGATAGGACACTTTTGCGGGCAAAAGATATGGGTTTTGCCGCTTTCAAAGGTCTGGTCTCGGATATTACAGACCCAATACCCCTGGAGGATGAAACGGTCGACGTATGTTTTGTATGTACAGTTCTGCATGCTGTAGACACCTCTCTTCACGGTGAAAACATTTTCAATGAAATGGGACGAGTCCTCAAAAAGGGCGGTCAGGCAGCAGTTGTCGAATGCAAAAAAGAGAAGACAGATTTCGGACCGCCGTTGAATCTCCGTCTCTCCGAAAAAGAGCTGGAAGAAATGGCGAAAAGTGCCGGTCTGAAAAAGGTCTTGACCGTAGATCTTGGTTTCAACTATCTGATTAAGTTCAAGAAAACGTAAGAGTCTTTCGTCGGAACGTCCGTTCCAGGATTGCGCGAAACGACTAATCCGGGAACCCGGAACGGGTGACACAACTGAAGCCGTTTGATTTTCTCAATCGTTTATGGGGGTAATTCTCGTAGCTCTGCTTCGAGGTTGTTCATTTAAAATGCCCCTAAAACAAATAATCTGATCATTCAAGCGGCTGAATTCGCGAAATTAAAAATATTGAGACCGAAATAACGCCTGTCGGGACCAAATAATTTTGTTTTTGATTAAAATAGCGGCTAATTTTATAGCGATACAAATAATTCGGAAGTTCCAGCGGCTGAATTGGCTATGATAACTTTTTTGAGGTCGGATTGGAAACGGAAATGGAATTTTACCATTTGTAATAATAGCGTGACAGAAATAGTAAGGAATTGTGTCACCACCTTCGGGGTTCACGGAAAAAGGTGTTGGTGGGGTGTCATTTGCTACAATCCTTCCACCCCGATGGGGTTCGTTAAAGGGCGTTTCGACGATTTAAATTGTCTCTGGTTGCTTGGTGATTACGGTTTGTTGAATTCGGGGATTTATTTGTTTTCCTGATTATATTGAAATAACTCCCCTGACTCTTTCGACAGGAAATACGCTCCGCTGGAGCGCCTTTCTCTTCTGTCTCAATAAAATAAGAGAGGCTTGTTGGGCGTACACGGAGGCTTGCTTTTTCCCGCTCAAGCCTGCCGCAGGGCAGGCGTTCACAAGGCCGCGAAGCGAGCCGTTCTCAAGCGAAGCGTTCTAAAGGCTTGCGAAGCACCCCGCTCATCACTAGATCTTTGAGAGTTTTAAGGATCGTTATCTATCTTTAATATTGAAAGGATCTACAGCTTCGCCGATCGGGCTTTCTGTTACATCTGCGGCGTCCTCTGTCATAACCTTAACGATTCCGCGGTCGGTTCCGATGTAGAGAACGCCTTCGGCACGTTTGAGGGCATCCCATGTGAAACCCACTTCCTTGATCTCTTTCTGGATTCCGTCAAGTTTCACTATTGCCCCTTCGTTGAACATGAACGCGAAATCCTCTTTTTCAATCCAGAGATCATTTGGTGTCATGGTATTTTTCCACTCGAACCCTATGTCATATGCTTCGGTTTTCTTATCTTTATAGATGTAGGGACCCTTTTCCTTGTCGATCACAACGAGGGAACCGTCATCCTTGAGTGCCGCGATTCTCGGATCGGGAAGGATTTCTCCGCTAATGATATTCTCGAAAGATCCGTCTTTTTTAACAAGGGCGACACCACCGAGTCTCTTTTTACCTTCGAGAACATAAGCATCAGTTTCAAGGCGAAGATCTCCAAGTGGCATATTCCGCTCCGTTCCGCAGATTAGGTAGGTAGAACCGTCTTCTGCAACGACAGCCTGGTAGACGTCGGAAGAAGGAATTCCGACTTTTTCATTTGCCTCCGGTTCATCACGTGTAGCCAGTACGTAGTGAAAAGCTTCTTTAATATTACCCTCATCATCGAGAGTTACAAGCGCCGCTCCTCTGGGGCCGACATTCGCCATGTTTGGATCAGGCTCTTCTCCGTTATATCCTCTTGAATGCTGGGCTGATCCTGCTATCCAGAATGAGTTGTCGTCTCTCCACTTTACATCACGGAAATATTTGGATGTACCGATCTGCCCGAATGTTGGATTAACCACATTTATGTCATCAAAGTCACCGAAGTAGAGTTCTCCGGGGAAAAGACCCATGAGTACTTTGCCGTTTCTAATGTCGCTGGTGACAGCTGCGACTCTTTCGTAAACACGTTTGTTGGTTTCGGAATAGAGTTTTACAACTTCACCGAATCCGTTTTTCTTAAGTTCCAACAGATCACTCTGTACGGCAACTCCACCCATACATGCGCTACCGGAATTGTCGTCCTTCAGGGTTGCATAAACCTTTTCGCCGTCTTTAAACATGCTCGTTACTGTTGAAACAAGCGGTCTTTCGATTCTTACTGAGTTGTCTTCCCTGAAGCTGAAAGCATAGAGTCCGCGATTTCCCAGCTGTCTGTCGTTACACGGAGTGTAGGCAGCTACGAAAGTTCTTTTTGTCACAGGGTCGTATGCCATAGAGTTAGGTTGAAAGAAAAGAGGAAAATCCATAGGTAATTTACGTATTTTTCCTGTTTCGAGGTTTATCCATGCCATTCCGCCGCCTGTTATTCCGTGCATTCCGCTTGAGAACTGTCCGCCGACAAGGAGGAGTGTTCCGGTGGGATCGATGACGAGTTTTCCAGCTCCGAGAGAACCCTTGTTTTCAGGGATCGGAGAAAGTTCTCCGTCCGTTGCTATCGTCTCGATATTGGTGCCGTCCCAGGCTACAACTGCTCCCAGTTGAGGTTCTAAACTCTGCAATGCGATGATAAGGGCGTTTTTCTTTTTACTCCATACGATGTCTCCGAGATAACCCATGGGAAGTCCATTCTCGGCAACTTCAACACTTGCTGTTACTGCATAATTCTCGATCTTCAGCACCTTCTGAATAGGAAACCCGGACCTTCTGGTCTTACGGATTCTGTTGTTCAAAGGCAGGTCCGGACCATCAGGGCCTGGTCCAGGTCCTGGATCTTCCTGTTCTTTGACGTAGGCTGTATAAATTGCACCTGTTTTCGGATCGAGAGCTATTCTGCCTGTTGAAAGTGTTCCGAGCACATCATCCTTTATCCATTTTTTTACTTTGTATGTTTCGGAATCAACTGCCAGAAGGCCGCCCATTCCGCTGAACCATATTGTTTTTCTCTCTTTGTCGAATGCTATTCCGGAGGGACCGAATATGTGTTTTTCGTCAATTTTAAACTGATGATAGGCGAATTTACCGTTTTCATAGACAACAAGTCCGGCCAAAGCAAGAATCAGGAAGCGATCGCCGTCCTTTATGACCGTGGCTGTGTCTACGACCGCTTCATACTCCGGTGTCATGGGAGGGTTGCCGTATGTTAATGTCGGCATATCTTTTTCGTGGTTTATGACAGCTCCGGTTTCGAGGTTGATACGCATAATTCCGCCTTTAGGTTTCTCCGTGATCGGCTCGAATTGATGCATTGTGCTGACCCAGAGCTCTCCATCTATCACTTTGAGGCCATTCACTGTAGCATAGAGTCTGTCGCCCTTTCTGGATATCAGAAGTTTTTCTTCGGGTTCGCTATCCGGGACTTCACCGGTATCGTCGTCGGTTGTAATTTTGTCTTCATCTGAAGGCTCAGGATCCACAGGATCATCGTCTTTTTCCGGATTTACCTGGTCTTCATCTTTTTCCTCTGATGGATCAAGTTTGTCGTCGTCCGGTTCTTCTGTTTGCGTGTTGTCATCGACAATAACTGTGTCGTTGTCCCCATCCCCGTTTTCTTTCCCATCTTTTTTGCTGTCGTCACCACATGATATAGTGGCGAGGGAAAAAAAGATAAGATAGAATAAATAAATTACATTTCTACTTAAATTCATAAGAATCCTCCCAATAAAAATGATAAAATGCAATAAAAGATAACAGCTCGGAATGAGTCTGTCAAATAAAAAGTAGTAAATAAAAATATTCATTCAAATTATGGAAGTGGTGTTATATAAGTAAAAAAATATTTTTAAAAGCAGTTAAAACGACAGCTTAAGACTTTTGGTGTTGGTTGTTTGCCGAGAGTTGGTATGATTTGATGGTTTGGTAAAGTGTTTTTTATGTATTAAATAAGATTTTATTGATTGTCTTTTGATTTGTGTTGGTTAAAAATGTTAAATTGAACAGTGTTTTTGTTTTTGCTAGATGTGTTTCTGTTAATTTGTTAGTAAATAATAAATAATCATTGATCGCAGTAGTGAGTGTGTATCCTTGTCATAAGCTCTTGATGAATGATGGCTGGAATATGAAACTATTTGAATTGTATACATGTTGGTGCTGTGAATTAATCTTATAATATAAAAGGCAGGATTGACAGGAATTTTTAATTGTCGTCCGGAGGGAATTACAGTTGTCGCTGGTCATTTTTCGAAGCGAATCATTAATATTCGATATTTTAATGAATATCAGAAGGAAAAAATTGGTGTTTTTTTGGATGGAATTGAAATGCGGATAAAGGGTGAAAAGTTGTTCGTGTTTTCTTTTATAAAATCCGATGCTTTCTTATCTTCGTTGACACCTTGAATTTGGGGAGCATAATGGTCATTGAATTGGGAGTTCTTTTTGATATTTTGAAACAATTATTGGCGCTGGAGGGTTTATGAAAAATTTATTCCTTGTTTTGTTCCTGGCATTTTCGCTTCTCTGTTCATGTATGGAGCGGGATATCAATGAAATAACTGTAGATGCTGAACCGGAAGTTTCTGATCTCGAGTTGCCTCCCGTAAATGATGGTGACCTTTCCGACACCGACGCAACTATCTCCGATGAGGATTCGAAAACCGGTTCGGACAGTGATTTAACTCCGGAAAACGACGACGACAAGATTTCAGATAAGGATGTCGTGCCCTCGGATGAAGATAAAAATGATAATGATGATGATAAAGACGATAATGTAGTAGACCCCTATAAGATCAGAATTATGGCGGCCAACACAACAAGCGGTAACGCTCAGGCCTACGAAGGTCCGGGAATAAGAATTTTCCAGGCGTTTCAGCCGGATATCGTTCTTGTTCAGGAGATGAACTATAAAAGTGGAAGCTGGGATTACTTTGTTGATGAGTATTTCGGTGAAGAATTCGATTACTACCGCGGAACCGGCCAGATTCCCAATGGAGTTATAAGCCGCTGGCCGATCCTTAAACACGGATACTGGGATGATCCCAACATCGGAAACCGTGATCTCGACTGGGCGATAGTCGATATTCCCGGACCTACGGATATCTTCGCGGTAAGTGTTCACCTTCACACCAAACCCTCCAGCGATCAGGTGGCTGCTGCAAAAATTATTGCCAGAAAGGTGTATGAACACAGAAATGACAATCCCGGAAAATATTACTACGTAGTAGGTGGTGATTTTAACGGGCCTTCGGCAGTAAGTGATGAGGGATTCGGTAAACACAACGGATCCGATGTATTCCATGTTGACAGACCACACCCCGTTGATAATTACGGAGAGTGGGGGACCAATGCCAGCAGAAGCAAGCAGTACGACTTTGTTCTTCCGGACCACAACCTTCATAACAAGATGGTTCCGGTAGTTATCGGTTCCAACTCTTTCGAAAACGGACTGGTATTTGACAGCCGTGTATATACTCCTCTCAGCGATGTTGCTCCTGTCAAAAAAAGTGACAGCGGTGCAACCAACATGCAGCACATGGCGATAATCAAGGATTTCATGATAGACGGAAAATAGGGTCCGGTTCTTCAATTTTTTACTACTCTTTACCGATATACTTTCAATAATCTCACTGGAACTTTGTTCTCTCAAGCCGATTTTCATGGTTGATATTAAAAAAAATCAAAAGTAAATTTCCATTTTCTTACGTGAAATCAGAACCTTTTCATTCTCTTTTGACAGACGTGACTTGGAGCGCATAATGGATTAGTACAAAAGTTCGAATCCGAACTTGAAAAAATATTTGAGGAGGCTTTATGAAAAAACTATCCCTTTTACTACTTCTTGCATTTGTACTCGTCACTTCATGCGGAGAAAACAAATCAACCGCTGAAAGTGTCGATGCAGATCTGATTGTTTCGGACAATGATTCACATTTGATAAATGACGGAGACGGTTCTGATTCCAATGAAATCGAAACAGATGATGAATCTTCGATTGATTCCGACTCGCCAGATTATGGTATGGATGATAATGACGGCACTGACGATACAGATAAAGATGTTTTGCCAACGGATGACAATAATTCTGATTCTGAAATAAATGATAGGGAAAATGACGACTCAACTGACTCAGATAATGACACTGGGGACACTGGAGACACTGGAGACACTGGAGACACTGGAGACACTGGAGACACCGGAGACACCGGAGACACCGGAGACACCGGAGACACCGGATCCGGTGGTGAACTGACGGATCCTTACAAAATCAGGATAATGGCGGCAAACACGACAAGCGGCAACGCTCAGGCTTACGAAGGTCCCGGAATCAGAATTTTCCAGGCGTTTCAGCCGGATATAGTTCTTGTTCAGGAGATGAACTATCAAAGTGGAAGTTGGGATTACTTTGTTGATGAGTATTTCGGTAATGAATTCGATTATTACCGTGGGACCGGTCAGATTCCAAATGGAGTTATCAGCCGCTGGCCGATTCTCAAATCCGGACATTGGGACGATCCCAATATCAGCAACCGTGATCTCGATTGGGCGATCGTGGATATTCCCGGACCGACGGACATATTTGCAGTAAGCGTCCACCTTCACACCAAACCATCCGGTGATCAGGTGACTGCCGCGAGAATCATTGCAAGAAAAGTTTACGAACATAGAAATGACAATCCCGGAAAATATTACTATGTGGTCGGGGGAGACTTTAACGGATCTTCATCGGTTCGAGATGACGGATTCGGTAAACACAACGGTTCCGATGTCTTCTACGTTGACGGCCCCCATCCCGTGGACAACCGCGGAAACAGTGGTACGAATTCAAGCAGGCGTAAAAACTACGATTGGATACTTCCTGACCACAAGCTGAATAAAAAGATGGTGCCGGTAGTAATCGGATCCCGCTCATACGGTGCAGGCCTCATTTTCGACAGCCGTGTCTATTCTCCTCTCAGCGACGTTGCTCCGGTTCAGAAAAGCGACAGTGCAGCAACAAACATGCAGCACATGGCCATCATCAAGGACTTCATGATAGACGGCAAATAGGGTTCGGGGTCTGGACTTAATCTTAAATACTTTCCGAAAATCTCCAAATACCTATACGGGCAGATAACTTGATTTCCTGAAATTATTATTGCACAGGTACACATATCGATATTATGTGAAATTGCATGAAAACGTGACACGATTGTTGAATCAGACGTCTCTAAAATGGAAGAGAATGAAATATTTTCTGTTGATTTTTTAGAGGAAACGGATATTATCTCCAGCTGTGCAATATGAAGGTTGCGTGACAGAAGAGGTTCTTTTGGATTTCTTCCTGCTCTTCTGTCGTTAATACGTGCCTTCTGTGAAGGAATCCCACTTTAATAAATGATTTTGCTAAATAGGTTGTAATTCATTGTAAAAGTCGTTTTGTGAATTCTCATTCGACTTTGCAATCGAATCCAACTTAATGAACAGAATCCAAAATCTGTTTTCGGAAAATTTCAGAGAAGAAACTGTTCCGGGAAAGTGATTAAAACTTTAGACAAACAAATTATGGAGGAGGTAAAAGTTGACGTCATTTCTTCGCTCTTTAAGGGAAATCTTTTTTTTCGCACTGCCTATCATTGCGGGTCAGCTTGGACAGATGCTGTTCGGAGTCGGTGACATTGTCGTAGCCGGTCACTATTCAACAACGGTTCTTTCGGCACTCGGTATCGCAACGGCAATTTTTTCGCCGTTTCTCATAATCGGCCTTGGAATTACTTACGTAATCAGTCCGCTCAAGGCAACATACCTTGCCGAAGGTAAAAGTACCGATCATTTTCCGGCTACTTCAATTCTCATGGCGCTCATAAGCGGTACCATTTTGAGTATCCTTATCTTTCTTACATCTTACGGTGCCGGTTACTTCGGTTTTACCGAGCAGATTTCGGGACTCGTTTCCGCGTATCTGAATATATGCGCTCTTTCGATAATTCCGGCGATCATCTTCCAGGTATTGAAGGAGATACTCCAGGCGAGAGAGAAAACTCTTTTTGCCAATGGTTTA
The DNA here is from genome assembly GCA_942492635.1 of uncultured bacterium. Classification (GTDB taxonomy): domain Bacteria; phylum UBP6; class UBA1177; order UBA1177; family CALOFP01; genus CALOFP01. The sequence continues at coordinate 267,375 of CALOFP010000001.1, read as the reverse complement.
ATTCTTGTTTTTAATCTTTTTAACGTTGTTATAAACATTTTCCTGATGTTCACACTCGATCTAGGCATTGTCGGAGCCGCCATAGCAACGTCCCTCTGCAGAACTCTCATGGCCGTGGTTATTTTCGCCTACACCATGAAGCTGGTTAAGTTCAGGTGGAATGTAAGCTGGGACCTTCTCAAAAGACTCTACAAAAGTGGAATACCCGTAGGGCTCAACGGACTTATTCTCGGTCTGGTATTCTCACTTGTTACAGTTCTGGTTGGAAAGATGTCCATTGTCGCCTCCGCGACCAACAACATCATAATAAACGTCTCGTCGTTCACATACATGATTCCCTATGCGCTGGCCAGTGCCGCGTCGGTCAAGATTGGTCGTGAACTTGGTGAAAAAAACTACACGGCGATAAGAAATTTCGCTATCGCTACTGTTCTTCTTGGGCTCACAGTCTCATGTACCATGGCCTCCCTTTTCTACCTGATTCCGGAGCAGATAATGTCTGTCGCCACATCAGATGAAAAGGTTATTCGCTACGGAGCCGTACTGCTTTTTTACGTTGCCATTTACCAGATTCCCGATTCGATCCAGGTCATCACCCAGGGATGTCTCAGGGGACTGGGAATTACATTTCTTCCCATGGTTTACGGCGTAATCGGAATCTGGCTTATCGGATTTCCCGTAGGCTGTTACTTTGCCTATATGAAGGGGATGGAAGCTGCCGGTCTATGGTCCGGTCTCGCAATCGGACTCGCCTCCATGGCTCTTCTTTATACCCATCTTTTTGTTAAGTCTCTCAGGGAAAACTCTGCAAAATCGGTAGCATGCGACCTGGTTGAGGCGAGGGGCAGCGTCAGGTAGCGGGATCTGAAGTACAGGAACCTCCGATTTTATTATTTTCACGAAAACCATTCAGCTTCCAATCCCCAAACTGGTGATCCGATCATTTTCTAATATCATTGTTGATTGCTTTTATTTACTTTGGTTTAAAATTTTACTACAATTTATTGTTACTTACATAATTTTAAACAATGGTGTTTGAATGGTTGAATTAAAAAACGTAAAAATCCGAACGAAATTTATTATCGGATTCACACTCCTGATTTTCTCCCTATTTTTCACTTGGTTTGCCACATGGGATTCTATGAAAGAGATCGGAGAGCTCAGGAAACGTCAGGAGAGGGTGGAGGAGGCAGCCGACACGTTTATGATGAAGAAGATAGATCACTATTCGTGGGTACGAAAACTCTCCAACTTTACCTTCAATCCGGATGTGAATCGTCTTCATATCGAAACTGACGGATATAAGTGTGGTCTTGGGAAATATATCTACGGAGAGAAGAACCTCAAGCTACTCATGGAAATCAAAGGCGTTTCAGAAGAGATAGAACTTATGAAACCTGTTCACCTCAAGTTGCACAATCTCGGAAAAGAGATCGTGGAGATGAAAAAGATAAACAAAGAAGAGGCCGGCCGGCTTTTCAATAGCCGTGGAGAGCAACTGCTTTCAACCATTGTTTCAAATATCGATAAAATACAGTCGCTTCTCGTTAGAGAAAAGGAGAGAACAGCCGAACTCATAAACAAGGTGGAGGCGGGAATTCTCAAAAAACTCACGTTTACCTCTCTTTTCATGATAATTCCGATAGCCTTTCTTCTTTTAATCACTTTAAACGTTCTTAGAAAGATTCGCCTCACTAGTGAGGGTATGAGTGATATTTCTTCCGGAGAAGGTGATCTTACCAAGCGTCTTGAAGTTGATGGCAAAAACGAACTCTCAACGCTGGCCGAGGGATTCAACACCTTTTCATCCAAAATCGAATCTCTTGTAGGCGGAGTCCGACTCGCCTCGGAATCGGTACTCAACTCCTCTCGGGAGCTGAAGGAGGGAAACAATCAACTATCCACTTTGACCCAGGAGACAGCCAGCTCCCTTGAGGAAACCAGCTCAACGATTGAAGAGATATCAAGAACTTTTGAAAAAAATGCTCAGAGTTCAACATCTGCCGCAGAAATGATAAAGGAAACGGCAAAAAGAGCCGAGAACGGATCGGAAATCCTGGCCAGAATGAGCAGAAGCATGGAACAGGTCAAAGAGTCGGGAGAAAAGATTGTCTCAATTGTCTCACTGGTAAACGACATAGCCTTCCAGACAAACCTCCTCTCTCTAAATGCTGCGGTGGAAGCTGCGAGGGCCGGTGAAGAGGGAAAGGGCTTCGCAGTTGTTGCAATGGAAGTGAGACGGCTGGCCAACAGATGTTCCGAGGCTGCCAACGAGATAGGCGGACTGGTGCAGCAGAACGACTCGGATATTGGTACGGCAAATGAACTCTCGAAAAGAACTGTTGAAATGCTTTCTTCAATCATCGGTGACATCTCCAACGCATCCGATCATGTTGAGATGATAGCGAGAAACGAAGAAGAGCAGTCGGCGGCAGTAAAGGAGATTACAAAAACAGTTTCTCACATGGACAACGCCACTCAGCGAAACGCTGCGCTCGTAGAAGAGCTCGCGACAACGGCGGAATCGATGTCGGATGTTGCCGGCAAACTTGCTGCTGACGTCAAAAGATTCAAGATCAGTCACCATCATTCATTGGCTTATCAGGATGAATATTCACCCGAAATCGGAAATCTTGACTACGTGGAGTCATAGAATCAGACATCTCCGGAGGGTTGTTGTCTTTCCGTAAGATCCTTAAATATACTCGAAAAAAGCTATAGAAACGTTGAAAGCAACGTTTTGTAGATGCGGGGTTACAATGTGCCGGTTCACCGGTGAACCTGATCACACGTGTGTCAGAGATTTTGTCGGTGCCCTGAATTGCTGGATAGGGGATTACTGTGTACTCTTTGTAGCCGTAGTATGCAACCTCTCCGGTGACAATTTTTGAATTTTTGAAAGATCGTCCATCAATTTCTTTATGGCCACCTCCTTGGCTTTAGCCTCGACTTCGACTGTAACATCGAGATCCAGCCAGAAGATCGGTACATCCTCAGGATTGATGAAATCGCTGTGAGGTTTGGGGTTTTTTCCCCATCCGAATTTCGGACTGGATAGATGGAAGAGCGGCTCCCTGTTCCAGGTTGCTATCGCTTTTTCAGTTGCCTCCCTTTCAGATAAACCGTCCTGAAGACAACGATGGTGATGTATATCATACACGAAGGGAATCTTCATTTCGGTGCATACTGGAATAAGATCCTCCGGAGTGTATGATCTATCGTCATTTTCGAGAGTCAGACGGGTCTTAATATTCTCGGGAAGTGAATCTAGCGTTTTCATCAATGCCTTGATAGCCGATGACTTATCCCCGTAAACACCGCCTCCATGAATATTAATAACATCCGCACCTATCCATCCAGCAACTTCTGATTGATATAGAAGCTCCTGAATTGATTTTTCGATCACATCATCCTTAGGTGAGTTGAGAATAACGAACTGATCCGGATGAAAAGTTGTCCTGATATCGTTTTCCCTGGCGAATTTTCCGGCAGCCCGAAAAAGATTTTTAATCTTTTCCCAGCCGGGAAGATCGGATAATTCATAACCTGCATCGGGATGTGTCTTGAGAGGAAGAATCTTACTGTTGACTCGAAAGGAGCCTATCCCGTTCTCGTTACAGAACAGCAGTGATTTCATAAGAGCATCCGCATTATGCAGACAGATTTCCGAAAGTTTTAAAAGAGCCTCATCCCTTGAAATCTTCAGAATGGAAGTTGCCGTCGTGGTCCTGAATTTAATAGGTTCTTCAAAAAACTTGCAGCACAAACCAAATCTCATAACATTCCCCGCCATGTCGGGGTCAGGACTTAATTTTAAATACTTTTCCGGTTTGCCGGAAAAGTATTTAAAATTAAGTCCTGACCCCAAACTGCAATAAAAGAGTGGTAAAATTTTGAAAGTCTGGTACTTTTCTATCAGAAATTACTTTTTTTGGAAAATTTTCGGGATTTGAATGAAAAAAACTTTGATATTTCTCCTGTTTTTATCTTTTTCTTCGATTATTTTTTCCGGGGAGGCAGAGGATCTCAACTGGTACCAGAAATGGAAAAAGCAAAAATATATGACGGGAAACTGGGGCGGTGTCAGGGATTATCTTTTTGATCACGGTGTGGAACCCGGTTTTTCTTTTACCAATGTCGTTGGAAAAGTATTTTACGGTGGACGGAAGAAGGGGCGCTCCTATCCATTTCTTTTGAAATTCGGAGTTGCGCTCCATTCCGAAGGTTTTGGATTTTGGAAAGGCGCTACCCTTTTTGCCGGGGGTGAATGGAGGGACAGTTTCTACGGAAACGAATCATTCACCACGGATTATGCCGGATCTTTCATGACCTTGAATGATCTTGACGATACGGAACAGTATGTTCAGCTCGGAGAGTATTGGTTTCGCCAGACTTTTCTGGACAACACATTGGGATTCAAGATCGGTAGGCACTATCCTTCTGACCACTTCCTGAAACAGAAGGTGGCTGGAGAATTCGTCAACTCCGCCTTTCGGTTTCTTCCTACAGTACCGATGAGCAGATATCGGACAAGGGACGAACATTTTTCGGCCTATGAAAATTCCCCTGTAAGAAAACAGGTCGCTCCTTCGATAGGATTTACGACTTGGTGGAAGATTTCCGACAACTGGAAGGTTACTCTCGGAGCATTCGATCAGAGACCTGAGCCGGAGACGCCGTGGTTTTCAGAAATATCGAAAAAAAGAAAAAATGTCTCCGTAATTTCCGAACTTCTCTACACACCGGAATTTAAGTTGAATAGAAAGGTGAAAGGGGAGTACAGGTTAGGAATCTGGTATGTTAACAAGACCGATTATTCAGATAAGAAAGATGAAGATATCCATCCCCACGCTAAAATGTTCAACGGAACCGGCGGTCCCTACGTTACAATAGACCAGATGATCTTTAAGGAAAATGCGGATAGTTCGGATGAGCAGGGACTCTCTCTTTTCGGACAATTCGGATTCGCGCCCGGAAGATGGGCCGTAATGCTCTACTACGGCGGGGGAATTTTATACCGTGGAGCAGTTCCGGGAAGGGATATGGATACGACAGGATTTGCCTTCGGAATTTCCGACTTTTCAGAGAAGATGGAGGGCGAAAAGGATTCCGAGACCGGAGAATACATCAAAACCTTCGACATGAAGTCGCTTGAGACAGTTGTGGAGTGGATGTACAAAATCCAGGCGGGAAACTGGCTAACAGTTCACCACGGACTGCAGTGGGTAAGAGTTCCCAAAGGAATCACCGACAGGCATAACAAATATTACAGCAAAGACGCTTTCATCTTCAACGTCCGCGGCGAGTTTATCTTTTAATAATTTCCGCGCACACACTTTTTTCATTTCCATGAGTACATCCATATCTCCATCCCCCTTTTTCCCGGAGAAATTGATGCGGCAAGAGTTTCACCATCAAATTTTTTCGATGAAAGCGTTCTGATAATCCGATATCGCAGTTTATTCGGAAGCTTCATGAAAAACCAAGTTGTTAGATTGAAAAAATCCCGATGAGACTGGAAATGAAAAGTTTAAAGGACTCAAATTATTTGCAAGGATGGAATATAAAGTGCAATATGAATATGAATCGATGAAAGCGGAGGAGATGTTGCTATGAGGAAGATTGCAGTCCTGATTTTTTGTATGTTTTTTACATTTCTGCTTTTTGCGGAAAAAAAGAGCGGAACTCTTACAATGACAGTAAAGGGGTTGAAAAGCGGGGGAACATTGATGATTGCGATTTTTGATAATGACGATGGATTTCCGTCAAAATCTAAAAATGCAGTGATACTGAAAACGGTGCCGGTTAAGAAAAGTGAAATGAGCGTATCTTTTCCGAAAGTCATTTACGGAACCTATGCGGTTTCAGTTTTCCACGATATGAACAACAACGGAAAGCTTGATACCAACTGGATCGGAATGCCGAAAGAGGGGATCGGGGCCTCGAACGATGCAAAAGGATTTATGGGTCCGCCGAAATTCGAGGATGCCAAATTTCCCATGGATAAACCGGAAAAAAAGATAAAAATCAACATCAAGTACCTCTAAATTCACAGAAAAAGATATCTTTTCCACAGATGAATTTCTCATCAAACTGAAGACACTTTTCTACTGCGGAAATTTTCACCCGATGCATCCAAGATTATGATTCCATCGATTTTCCAATCTTCATCTGTGTTTATCTGTGGATAGAAATGAATTTTTCCCTGGATTTTCGGGATTAGAATTGACCTGCTTCGATTTCGAGGCACTTGCCGTTGACTACCGGTTTTGAGTTGAAATCCTTATCGATTTCAACTTCCACAAGTCTGGCTTTTACAACTTTTCCTTTGAGTTTTCCGTCGTTTTCAACAGTCATTGTTCCGCGATCCTGGAAGTATCTTGTAACAACGAACTCTCCGTTGTCGTCTTCGTCGATAGTTATGCACTGGTCGCATGTTCGGTAGTTCGTGTTTTTGCCCGTTGCAAGGTCGTATCTCCCGGGTGTTGTATCGTAAAGCTGAATTCTTACTATGTCACTTCGATCATCCAGTCCGATTTCCGGTGTGAAGGATCCTTCGAAAAGATGGGAGCTTGTTTGTGCGGATGGTTCGGAGTATTTGAAATCGTCGATCGATATTCCGGTACATTTTTTATCCACACATGAGGTTCCGTCCTCGCTGCAGGAAAGCCCCTTCTCCGTGCATGGATCTCCGCAGCTTCGACCGCATCCGTCGTCTCCGCATATTTTCTGTTTTCCATCTTCGGTAACGCAGTTGGGAATGCACTTTGTGTCCCAATTTGCATATTCGATCTCAATGCATCCGCCGCCGTCGACGACGGTAGTTGTTTTTGTCTCCTCATCAAGCTTAACTTCAACAAGTTTCACATTCTTGATCGATCCTACCGACTCTCCTGAGAGTTCGTCTTTGCCGGAGTGACACGGTGCGTAATAATCGATTTTCATTGTCCCGCTTTCCTGGAAGTAGTAATGCTTCGCCTTTACATCTTCTCCTTCCTGGAATTGATCCTCGAGAATGAGAACACACTGCTCACAGGTTGAAAAGTTCCTGTTTAATCCCTTTCCCAGATCGAACTCGCCGTCACCTTCCATGTTCCTGAAAATCATGAAAAACTTATCCCTGTCCGATGATCCCGTGTTCGGCGTGTAGCCGGCAAAGTAGGTTGGAATGTGGGGACTCTGGGATGCTATTTCTTCAAGCGTTACCTTTCTGCACTGTTGTTCATCTGTTGTTTCGGCATCGGATTTTTCTGAATTGATATCTTCGTCGGTCCCTTCGGGTTTTTGACCATGATCTGTCGAATTTGAGTCGTTACTCTCTTCTGAATCCGAAATCTCTGTAGAATGTGGTATCTCGTTGTCTGTCTTGTTGGTTGAACTGCTTGAATTTCCGCACGAAATAACAAGTGTTGCGAGCAGGAAACAGATCTGTTTCAAAGTCATTTTCATCTCCTTTAACGTTTACATCCATAGTTTGTATCACCTGCGTACATCTCTACGCACTCTTTGTCTGTCTGGCAGCTGTCGACACAGTGGCCTTCGATGCAGTGGTATATCGATCCGAGATGAGTGCAGTCGGATTTTTTTAAACACCCCTCAAAACAGTGAGGTGTGGGGACTCTCGGATCGGCAACACACACTTTTCCTTCCCCGAAGGATTTGCACTCTTCGGTATTGTTGCAACCTTCGTATCGGCATAGACCTTCGGCATTGCAAGAGTAGTTGTCTGCGTCCATAAACGGTTGACTGTATTCGTTTGCACAGTCGGCTGACTTTTTGCATGAGCTTACACACTGTGCCGCTACTTCACCGCTGTCTTTATTGCATTTATAAGAGTCGTCATAGTACTGTTCTGCGCACTCTTCATCTTTCGTGCACCCCAAGTATTTGCAGAAACCCTCTTCGCAAAGATAGTTGTGAGGCTTGGTTGTAGGGCCTTCCCATTCAACACAGTCGGCTGGTTTTTCACATTTTCTCAGACACATTCCCCCGTAGTCGGGTTTTTCCGGGCTTTCATCCGGAGTCTCAGTAACCTGATCTGCATCGTTTTCGGGATCAGAATCGCTATTTATATCGTCTGCGTCATTGTCTGCCGCCGAATCGTCGTCTGACGGAATGTGGTTATCGTCCTGGTCGGAATGATCCGAATCATCCTTATCTGCAGTTTCAGAATCGTTTTCATCTGTAGGATCTGAATCGTTCTTATCTACAGGATCTGTCTGTTTGTCGGAATCGTCCTTTTCTTTCGAATCGCTTCCCGATGAGTTTTGACCTGAATCCGGTTTTTCTTCGCTGTCAACTGCCGACAGGTCGGTATCGACATTGTCTGGATTTCCATTTTTTGAAGAATTTTCAGAATTGTCCGAACAACCGAAATTGATAAAAAATGCTAATAAAAAAATAATAATAGAAAGTTTTTTCATGATAATCTCCATACATTGAAAATGAGCTTGATTGTTAAAAAAACAAAGTTTGATCAGGCAAACAATTACCGTTGAGGTTTTTAAAGTCAAGAAAATACAAGAAAAAATATTTTTCAACAGCTCGTTGAATGACTGGTTGATTTACTTTGATGTGTTTGGAGAAATAAAATTAGCACGGTAAAATAAAATTTGACTATGATAATTTGATCTGTTATATACGCTGGAGTTTGCATGGCCTAACGGGGCTTGGTGTATAAATTTTTGATAGGGAATAAGATGAAGTTAATTTCAAGATTTATTGTTTTGCTTACGTTTTCACCTTTTTTCTTCTCCTGCGGGAATGATGGAAATGTTGATTCCGGTGATCACGAAAATAGCAAAGTTCCGGATGTTGACTGGAATGAAACGGACGATCAGAAAAGCGATGAAAAAGATTCGGATGTTGACCGAATCGAAAAGAACGATCAGGAAAACCCTGATCATGGTTCGAACGGGGATCAAACCCAGGATGATGAACAGACCAAATCGGAAAATGATGCGGACACTGCCCATGAAAGTTCGAAAAAAACAGAGTGTTCGAACAGGGATTCTCTGCCGTCGAACGCGGAGTGGGATGAACAGTACAAGGATGGATACTTCAATCAGACATGGGACGGCGAAAAGTGGATTCCTGTTGAAAAGATCTGCAGCTGGTCCTGCTCGGAAAACTATCAACTTTCGGATGATAGAAAGAGCTGTGAGCCTTCTGCGCGGAAGGTTCTCTGCAGCAACAAGAGCGATCTTCCGGTAAATGCCGATTGGGATTATGCGGACGCGGATGGAAGCGTTACCCAGAAATGGGACGTCAATTTGGAAAAATTTATTCCGTCAAATGATCCGTGTCCCTGGAGATGCAGAAGCGGTTTCCAGCTGATTGACGGAAAATGCCATCAGGTTGGAAATTCCTGTGATGATGCAGTTCCTGTTGTTCTTGACAGCAATGGAGAATTCAAAGCGACAGGAACGACGGAAGGTATGAGCAATTCTTTCCAGGGAAGCTGCGCAGGCGGATGTTTCGGTCCGGATGCTGTATATCTGATTGAGCTGGATGAAAGCCGTTTTGTAGAAGTCGAGATAAATACGGATCTTGAATTCGATATGGCTCTACATATTAAGAAGGGTTGCATGGATGACGATATGGAATGTTCCGATGCCGGAGCCGATGGCGAAAATGAAATGATTTCGCTCTTTCTTCCGGCAGGAAAATATTACATAATTGCGGATGGTTATGGGAAAACAATGTCCGGAAAATATGAAATTTCAATCAGAACATCGAATATCTGCGGAGAAAATCCCGGATGGTGCAGTGGCAGCGGAGGTGAGTGTCGGCAGGATTCTATGGAGAGCGTATTCTGCTCGTGTACCGAAGGGAACGCGTCAAACGGAGACAGCTCGGATCCCCAGTGTGTCGATGACGTCCAGGCGATTGGAAACAGCTGCTTGAAACCTTTGGCGATCGAAGGTGAATCGTTCAAGCACAGCTATTCCACCGAGGCGGTGACGGATCTTCTGGAGATCGATCCTTCCTGTGATGAAGAAAAATGCCTTACCGGAAGGGATGTGGTTTACTCATTCACTCTGGAAAAGAGAAGTTATTTGAATATTTCCCTCGATGCCGATTTCAGGAATTCTTTTTATGTGACAAAAAATTGCGGCAGCAGGGAGATTCTGAAATCAGGCGATCTTGCGGGAGTTTATGAGCCGGGAGATTACTTCATAGTTATCGACGGCAAAAACCGTTTCGAATATGGAAATTACACACTTTCTTTCAATGTTAATGCGGATCCATGTGCAAAGGTGGAATGTTCTCTCGACCACCAGGTTTGTGTTGCTGAAGGAGACACATCATACCGCTGCGTCTGCAGGGACGGGTTTTTTAAGTTCAACGGAAACTGTATGAGGGAAAGCACGTTCCCGGGAAACAGCTGCGATTCTGCAATAGCGATAAACATCGATAAAGAAACAAAAAGCTGGAAGGGATCGGGAAGTACAAAAAGCCATTCCGATGCATCAAAATACCGCGCCGGAAACGACTCCATCTACGTTCTTGAAATAGAGGATACAGCTTTTGCCGATATCAAAGTGGGCTCGGATGACAACTACGATACCTATATCTATCTTCTTGAATCTTGCGGCGATTCGGTTCCATACAACGGAATGGCCAACGATGAGGCAACGGTTCCAGGTTATTTCAGGGCGAGCAGGGTAAGAGGAGTTCTGGAAAAGGGAACCTACTACGTTGTCGTGGACGGTTATAGAACGAGTGACAAAGGGAAATTCGAGCTTTCCGTTTCTCTTCACAACCCATGTCTCAAAAATCCCTGCGGGTCGGGAATCTGCTTGGTTGAAGGAGATGAGGCGTACAGCTGTAACTGTGAAGACGGACTCTTTTTCGACGGAAAGGTGTGCATGGACCCTTGTGCCGGGAAGAGCTGCGGGGAGTACGCTGCGCAGGAAGGATGTGTGGCCGAGTCATCCGACAGAATCAGCTGCAGCTGCCAGGGCGGATACGCTTTCAACGGCGATTTCGGCAATCCGGCATGCGTTCCTTCGGTCTGCGGAAACGGAAAGGTCGAGGCAGCGGAAGTGTGCGACGGAGGCAGTCGTTCCTGCAGCGAATTCGGTAACTTCAAGGCTTCCGGAAAGGCCGGATGCTATTCCGACTGTTCGGGATACGACATCAGCAGTTGCGAGCCGTTCAAGAATCTTTCAGGAATGTTGAACCTGGTTTTCGACAGGGTTGATTTTCCTTTTATTCTCGATGACGGAATGATGGGAAGCAGCGAATACACTTTTCCGGAAGAAGCTGTCCTCGCACACACCACATTCACAGGATCTATGGGTGATTATCAGATACCCGGAAAAGGCGGTGCGGATCAGTCATATGCGGTGAACGATGGATCTATCGTCTACACGATGGGCGTTTCAATGGATTATGCCGCAGGAGATAAAGCCTATCCGTACGTTCAGACCATTTTTCCGGATGAAAACCTTGACGAAGGTGTTTATGAAATAGGCGTAACTCCCGGGAATGTCAAGTTGCTCGTGATGGACAAGAAGAATATGAGCCGCTGCATAATGGCTGTCGGATTCGGCAACATCTCGGTAAGTGATTCCGAATACACCCATCTTTCGGATGGCGGCTGGTTTTCTCTGGAGAATGAGGGAGAGATAGCGCTTTTCCATCCCTCCGCGACTCCTCTGGGCGATATCAGGCCATATCTTTCGAATCCTTCAGCCTGTAACGAGACAACACTGACATGCGGAAACGGCGAGTTCGACCCCATAGAGGTGTGTGAAGCGGGCATGGAAATAGAATGTAGCGAACTAAAGAACGAGTATGCGTCCGGAAAGGCGCTCTGCAAAAGCGATTGTGAAGGTTACGATGAGTCGAGCTGCAGATATCCGGATCCCTGTGTCGATAATCCGTGCGCAGGGGTTGATAATGCCGTAGGCTGTATCGATGCCGGAATGGGCACATTCCAATGCGACTGCGGGGACAATTTTATCTACAACGGCGATTACGATAATCCTGCCTGTGTTGAAGTTGAAAAGGTTCAAAAGGAGTGGACTCTCATGATCTATCTCGATGGAGATAATGATCTTGAAACATACTCGCTTGCAGACTTCAATGAGATGGAGGAGGGTCTTTCGAGACTTGGGCCTGATTCAGAGAATCTCAACGTAATTGTTCTTCTCGACAGGAACGAGGGGTACAACCAGAGACCGACGGAAGAGGGCGGTAAAAACTGGACCGATACTCGTATCTACAGGGTGCTGCCGGACGAGAATCCGATCATGTTCGGTTCGGAGCGTCTTGACGACGGCGGAAAGGGAATAGGACATGTCGGAAATTTGAGGGAAAAGAACATGGGTGATCCGGAGACGATGAACTGGTTCCTCAACTTTTCCAAAAAGAACTTTCCGGCTGAAAAATACGGACTTGTGATGTGGAATCACGGCGGCGGAACGAGATCTCCGGAATGGGGAAAACCGAGCGGAACAAAGGCAATCTGCTGGGATGAGGATAACGGAAACGACACCCTCTATCTTGACGAAATCCAGCAATCCGTCTCTAGGAACTTTTCCAGGGACGAGAAACTTGATTTCATAGGTTTCGATGCGTGTCTCATGGCCATGGTGGAGGTTGGTTACGAATTTCGTAATCTTGCATCTTTCATGACCGCTTCGATGAATACTGAACAGGGCGGTGGATGGGATTACAGAACCATTCTCGGTGGCTATAAGAAGGGGATGAGTGCCGCGGAGCTCTCGGTTCACGCCGTTGGCATGTACAGGGATTACATTGAATCCGCTTTTCCTCTCCAGGATACGGGTGAGACTCTTTCCGCGACGGATCTTTCGAAAATCGAGGAGGTTGCCGAGGCTGTGAACAATTTGGGATCGGCAATATTCTACGAGAATAAGAAAAGGGAGATCGAAATCTTGAGGGATGAGACCGTACACTTTTATGACAGCGACATGGCCTCAGCTTCATACCCTTTCTTTGATCTTCATGATTTTGCCGGAAAAGTTCTGTCGGATACGAAAAACGGTTTTTCAGATGAGTTGAAAAGCAGTGCTTCGGCTGTTATCGAATCACTTCGAAATGCTGTTATGGCTTCATTCGGAGACAAGGGCAACGGTCAGGAGTTCTATTTCAAAGAGGGCAAGGATGCCGCGCGAGGTCTTTCCCTCTTTATCTCCAGAGGAGAAATCGAATACAGCGGAAAATCACACTATCTCTACCAGTACTGGTATACGGATCAGGATACGAAGGAACTCTACGGTGATGGTTTCGAGTACGGCCATCTCGATTTCTGCAGTATGAATGACAACGGAAAGATCGACAGCTGGAAAGAGCTTATGCATGCATGGTATTTCCACCCGCCGAACGAGTAGTTCTGATGGCATCCATATCAACTGTGAAGACGTTGTTTTGCTTCGAAAAATATTTCCTTAATTAATTCAAACTACACCATCACATTTTTTAATAATTATCTGTTTTTGTCGGTGAATGAATAAATAATTATTCATTGAATAATTAGTGATTGCAAATAGTTATTTAATTTAAGAGCTGGAGATATTGACAAGTTGGGGCGTGTAAACTATATTGCTTTAGACGAATTATGTTGTGCGCGGCAACTTAGGTTTTCTGCCGTTAACTTTTTTGGAGTAAAGGAGGTTGTCATGTGGGAGTTGATAGATAAGGGTGGATTCATGATGTATCCGATCATTCTTTCGAGTGTTGTCGCTCTGGCAGTTGTTGTCGAACGCTTGATCGTGTTTTCGAAAATACGTCCGCTTTCCCGTGAATCCATGGATGAGATGGTTAATCTCCTTGAGAAAAATGGAGCGGACAAGGCGATTAAGCATCTTGAAAATGAAAAGAGCCCTGTCTCGGATTTCTACAAAGTAATTCTCATGGAAAAAAACGAGGAGCTTTCGGAAAAGGCTGCAGCCGCAAAGGGAGAGGACATCCTCTTCATACTCAACAGGAAGCTTACACTCCTTTCAGTCATCGGATCACTTGTTCCGCTGATGGGACTTCTCGGTACGGTTGTCGGAATGATCAAGGTTTTCTCGAGGGTTGCCGCAGCAGGTGATATGAGCGACATATCGATTCTCGCAGGCGGAATCTGGGAGGCTCTTATGACGACCGCCGCCGGAATGGCGGTTTCGATTCCCGTCCTCATGGCCTATCACTACTTTTCAAGAAATGTTGAAAAGCGCGGACACTCCATGTCACAGTACGGAGATCTCCTCGTTGCCGCAATGAGAAAGGCGGGGATTTTCTCATGATCAAGTTCAAGTCCGCCGAGGCGAAAAAAGCGGGTGAGGTGAATCTCACCCCGATGATCGACATCATATTCAACCTGCTGATTTTCTTTTTGATAACCGCAGTCGTTTCCCAGAAGGGCCTCAATCTCAAACTGCCCGAAACATCCACGGCGGAAAAGAGGCCGCCGAAGAGCCTCGAGATCACCGTAACGGAAGAGAAGAAGATTCTTTTCGATGGTGAAGAGGTTAAAAAAGAGGATGTTGAGAAAAAACTGACAGCCCAAAAGAGCATGGCCGAAGGCGAGAAGGCTGAAAATATCACGCTTAAGGCGGATACGAAAGCGCCCTTCGGCCTGTTCATTTTCGTAATGGATACCGCCCGCAAGGTGGGGCTTAAAAACCTGGTTATCGCCACCGAGGTAAAAAAGGAGTCGGTGGAGGAGAAGAGTGGTGAACAGTGACAGGATTTTTTTCATTGCCATTGCTGTTTCGTTGGTTTTTCACGGCTATTTCATTGCGCAGGAGAGCGATTTTTTTAAGGATGACGATCCCGTTATCAGAAAAATCCCGGTTGTCCTGGAGAAGAAGGAGACACCCAAGCCAAAACCGCAACCGAAGCCTAAGCCTAAGCCGAAACCGAAACCCAAGCCCAAGCCTAAACTCAAGGCAGAGCCGAAGCCCCAGCCGGTAGAAAAGAAGATCGAAAAACCGAAGGAGCTCCGAAAGGAGATCACGAAGGTTACGGAGAGTCAGAGCGGTCTTCGCACAGGTGAGCTCGTCGACGCTCCCGCGGGAGAGTATGAAAAGGGGCAGGGAACCGGATTGACACAGATCGACAGGGTCGCTGTTATCCGGGCCTTTCTCAAGAAGGTTCGCAGGGAACTTGGGAAAAACAAGCAGTATCCCCCTTTTGCCCAGCGTTTCGGGATGGTCGGAAGGGTAAAGGTCAGCTTTATAATCAAGCCCGACGGAACTTTCGACAGTATCAGGATAAAGCGCTCGTCGAAACATAAGGTTCTCGACGAGGCGGCGATCAAAACTGTCAGGAATCTTTCCGGAAGGCTCAAGAGACCCGACGGAATAGGGGAGCGTCCCATACGCACCTCGGTTATTCTTCGCTACACCTTGAACAGCTAGTTTTTAGAAGATTTTTTGAAGAGGATACGTTTATTGTTTGAGTTAGGGTTGACGAATAAAGTTCGCTAAAAAACATAGTGGAGGTTATTGATGAAAATTCGAACGCTTGCCAGCGTAATGTTGATTTTTGCCTGGTCGCTTATTCTTTCGGCACAGGAAAATCACGATCACGGTGAGGATTGTAATCACGGAGCTGAAGAAGTTCAGTCCGCAGAAGAGAATGTTGTTGAAGAAACCGCTGAAGAGAAGAGCGAAGTAATGGCTCCGGCGGCGGCTGAATCTGCAAAAACCGAAGCAAAAACACAGAAAGAAAAAGGAGCCGCACCTGTTTTCGAAGGTTATGTAATCGATGCGGCTGGAAACGCCGTTCTCGACGCGATTATTGAAATTCCCGCACTCGGAATAAAGACTAGGACGGATGCCAAAACAGGCGCTGTCAAGCTCTCGATAAAAAAAGGAACCTACCTTGTGAACGTTAACGCTGCAGGATTCGAATCCTTCTCCGAGGAGATGGTTTTTGACGACGACAGCCTCATGAGCGGATTCGAGGTGATGCTCGAGTACGAAACAAAGGAAGTTGTCGTGACGGGAACCAAAACAGAAAAGGCTGTCGAAGACGCTCCGGTCAAGACAACCGTCATCACGAAAAAAGAAATTGAAAAGAAACACGCAGTCACAGTCGCAGATGCCCTGGAGAAAAATACGGGAGTGCGAGTTGAGAACAACTGCCAGAACTGCGGGTTCAACCAGGTCAGGATCAACGGTCTCGACGGACACTACTCTCAGGTTCTCATCGACGGAAAAAGTGTTTTCTCCACACTCGCAGGAGTTTACGGACTGGAACACCTGCCTGTTGAGATGATCGATAGAATAGAAATCGTTAAAGGTGGCGGAAGTTCACTTTACGGCGGCAGTGCGATTGCCGGCGTTCTCAACGTAATCACAAGAAAACCGAAGAAGAACTTTGCCAACCTCGATCTTCAGGGTCAGTACATGTTCGAGGACGGAGAGGCTGTAGGCGGCGCCAAGGTAACAGGAAATGCCGCGGTTGTCAGCAAGAATAAGAAGGCTTCGATTTTCGTATTCGGAGGAGGAAACCTTCGCGATCCATGGAACGCAAACCCGGGCGACACCTATGAAGCCGACGGAGCGACGTTGAATGACGATTTCTCCGAAATAGGAAAACTCAGAATGGGGTACGGTGGGGCAAACAGCTACCTCACTCTCTTTGAAGGCGGCGAATTGATGGTGAAGTTCCACGTCGTCAGAGATTCAAGAAGGGGAGGAAACAAGTTTGACCAGGCAAAACACAAGGCCGACGTAACTGAGGGCGTAGATACGGACCGCTGGGGCGGAGAGGTTAAGTGGAAACATGAAATCACTCCCTTCACATCCTATGAGCTCAGCTACGGTCTTGCCTATACTGAAAGAAACAGCTACTACGGCGGAGACGATGAAAAGGGAGACGCCTACGGTCAGACAAAGAACCCTCTTCACGTATTCGACGCCACAATCGATCAGCAGATCGACTTTCTCGGAACAATGATCCTCACCGGGGGATTCAATTTCACCGATGAGAAGCTGAAGGATTATGCTTCCGACGGAGTTATGGGGCTCGATCAGGACGGTGACACTCCGCACTACAGGAATATCGGCGGACTTGTCCAGCTTGACTGGTACGCAACAGACTGGATGGAAATTATTCTCGGCGGCCGTGTCGACAAACACTCCGAGATAGACAGCGCCATCTTCAGCCCCCGAGCGACACTCATGTTCAACCACAAGGGATTCAAATCCCGTTCCAGTTTCTCAACAGGATTTCGTGCTCCCCAGATTTTCGATGAGGATATGCACATTGAAGTTGTCGGTGGAAATCGCCAGAAAATCGTGAACGATTCCGATCTTAAGGAGGAGCGCTCGTGGAACATCACACAGCAGTTCGAATACAACGGAAAAATCACTGACACACTCTCATACAAGGCGGGTGTTGCCGGATACTACAGCAAAATAAGCGACTCCTTTTACACTGAAGTTGAGGACAATCCGGATACGCCGGAAGAGGAGCTCGTTCGTAGAAATCACGGAGAGACCGATGTCTACGGGGCCGAATTTGAAGCAGGTCTCGACTACAAGAAACTTGTCGAGTTCAAGACAGGCTGGACGTTCGAAAAATCAGAAATCTCCGAGGAAGGGGACTGGGGAGAAACCGAAATTCTCAGAACACCGAATGTCTACGGAAGCATTTCACTTTTCCTATACCCGATCAAGGGGTTAGAAATAAACAACACTCTTGATCTTACCGGACCGATGAAAATCGGTCATGCCGACGCCGAAGGAGAGCCGGATGAAATCAGGGAATCCGACTGGTTCTATCAGTGGGACATCGACCTTGCATACAAAGTGGATCTCGACAAAGACATTTACCTGAAACCTTACTTCGGAATAAAGAACATCCTCGACAGCTTCCAGGATGATTTCGATGCCGGTCCCTCACGTGACGCAGGTTACATCTATGGCCCCAGAACCCCGAGAACACTCATCTTCGGAGTAAAAGGCGGCTTTTAAAAGTTGCACTCACATCACCCGATGGGGGCGGGGCCGAATTGAGCAACCGCCTCGCCCCCATCAAATCTTAAAAAGTCCACCTCGTCCACCATTCCCGACCTGTCCACAAAGTCCACTCCGTCCACAATGTTCCAACCCAAATAAAATTTGTTGACTCAAACTGCACATGTGGCATAATTTTCTGAAAAATGTAAAACGGAGTACTATTTTGAAAAAGTCTATTCTACTGTTTTTTATATTGTTTTCCACATTGCTCTGCGCTCATCCTCACATGTTTGTAAACGTTTCCTACGACGTTGAGTTCGACGCAAAGGGCATGTCCGGTATTCGTATGACCTGGGAGTTTGACGAAATGTTCAGCGCAAACATCACTGCCGATTACGATAAAAACAGGAATGAAAAATTCGATCCGAAGGAAATTCCCGCCATCAAAAAAGAGGCGTTTTCCTACGTCAAGGAGCAGGGCTACTTCACACACATAGAGATAGAAAAAAAACTTTTTCCAATAAAGTATGTGAAGGATTTCAAACCCTCCATCGAAAAGGGAGTGGTTGTTTACCGTTTTTTCATCCCCTGTCACATCTCCGCTGGAAAAAATGATAAAAAGATTTCTATAGGAGTCTACGATACCACATTTTTTGTGGATTTTAATATAAAGAATGAAAAATCGGTAAAACTCAACACAGGTAAACATTTTCTTGCTTCCAAGAAGTTGATCGATAACACCAAAAAGAAAATCTATTACGGACAGATGTCACCCAAGGAAATTCATCTCACATTCAGGAAGAGGTAGTCATGATTCGTAAAACAGTTGTTTTATTGACGCTGCTATCCCTTCTCCTTCCGATTTTTTCCATTTTGGGTCAGGGAAATCCATTTCTCAAACCGGCAAAGAAGAAGAGTCAAACTGAAAAAGTTGAAAAAACGGTTGAGGAGAATGTTTCTACAAACCTTTTTGCATCATTCAACTACAGGATAACAGTCGTCCAGCGGGAAATGAACCGGAAAGTTGCAAAAATCACCCGCAATCTCAAGGAAAATCCATCTGTTACGTTGATCCTCTCCGCCGTTCTTCTTGCATTTCTCTACGGAGTTCTGCACGCCCTCGGACCCGGCCATGGAAAGGTATTTGCAGTTTCATACTTTATGACAAAGAAGGCAGCTCTTCCCAAAGGTATTGCAATGGGAACCCTCATAGCTGCAGCCCACTCGGGCAGTGCGATTATCCTCTCACTTGCTCTCTATTTCATCTTCAACCACTCATTCCTGAGAACAATGGAAAACGCTGGAACGGTAATGAGAATGGTAAGTTACGCAATGATATTTGCCATCGGACTTTTTATGATCTTCAAAAAGGTAAAAAGCAGAGGAAAAGATGAGAGTGCGTATGATGAGACTTCAGCAGGAGTTGTTCCCATGGCTCTCTCTGTAGGGATGGTTCCGTGTCCTGTGACTTCGACACTTCTCATCTTTTCAATTTCGATCGGAGCTCTCCACATCGGCCTTTTTCTCGCAGCTGCAATCGCAGGAGGAATGGCCGTAACTATCTCGCTGATCGGAGTAGCCGCAATATTCATGCGAAGAAAAGCTGACATTATGACGTCTGAGAAAACTTTTTTTAATTCACGTGTAACCGACATCCTGGAATTTGCGGGAGCCGGAATGATAACAATCTTCGGCCTGATACTTTTTATCTCCCAGATATAAACAATTATTTTTGGTTTAAAAAATGCAAGATCAAGAAATTGTTGAATATATCTAGTGAAATCAAATGCGTTTTTATTGAAACCATGAAGGGCATGACGAACATGAAAAAAGATTTTTTTGAACTGTTTTCGTTGAATAGAAGTTGGCGGCCAATCTCTCGATTATATTTTTATTTTCATGCATTGAAAGCCAAGATCTTCTCCTTTTCTTTCTCTTCTTTATGTTCTTCACGATCGGCCACTCTTTTTCTTCCATACATACACACATATAAATTCACACAGTCATTCCATTCGGTATCGACTTTTCCGAGTGAAAAGACACTGGCTTTAGGCTATCATAAATTCATCATTTCAAATCCGGCTATTTTAACAACGTCTGTCATCGGGAGGTGCGAGATGGACATGGAAAAGGTAAAAAACTACATTTTAAGTCTCAACTGGGAGTCATTTATCAAGACAGGCTTGAAGATTCTTATCATTCTCTTCTTCACCTTGATCCTTTCGAAAATTGTTTCAAAACTGCTCAATCGCCTGCAGGTTAACTTGCTGAAAAAGAGTGAAGTTGAAGGTGAGCCGCCATCCGAATCGGCAAAGAGAGTCGCGACGATCGTAAGGCTTGTGCGGCAGGCCGTTTTCCTGGTTCTCTGGATTACGGCTCTTCTTATCGTGTTGAAGGAGATGGGCGTAAACATCGCTCCAATAATCGCAAGTGCCGGTGTTCTCGGACTCGCAGTAGGTTTCGGCGCACAGAATCTAGTGAAGGATATCATTTCCGGTTTCTTTGTAATTCTTGAAAACCAGATTCGTGTCGGAGATGTCGCTGTCATTAACGGAACGGGAGGTCTGGTGGAAAAGATAAATTTTCGGACAACGGTTCTCCGCGATTTGACCGGAACCGTTCATGTTTTTCCCAACGGCTCCATTACGACACTAAGCAACATGACAAACGAGTGGTCGGCTTATGTTTTTGAGATAGGGGTGGCGTACAAGGAGAATACGGACACCGTCGTCGAGGTGATGAAAGGAGTCGGCCGGGAAATGAAGGATGATGAGAAATTCGGAAAACTTATGCTGGATCTGCCGGAAATTTTCGGAGTGGACAAGTTTGCGGATTCCGCAGTTGTCATTAAAGGCAGAATACGTACAAAACCCGTAAAACAGTGGGATGTGGGACGCGAATACCTCCGTAGAATCAAGCTCGTGTTCGATGAAAAGGGCATCGAAATCCCTTTCCCCCACACCTCACTATATTTCGGTGAAGCAAGCAAACCGTTTGATGTCCGAATCAAGGAAAATCAGGGGGAAAAATAACGCTGCGCAGCGGTCGCATCACGATAAAGCTCTTCCTTCCAGGTAAATCACCACCATCGCCAATCACTCACCGTATGGATCGGCCGGCGTGGCGATCCTTTTCCAGAAAACCCGGAAGAATAACAACCTTCAAAGTAATTACAATTTCAGTAATGCCGAGAACCGAACCCTGAAAGGGTGAGAGGATTGTAGCGGTGTGTGTAAACGCACCGATTGGGAAACAAACCACATCCCGGAACCCGGAACGGGTGACACTGTTTGCCGGGTGTAAATTTAATGTATTTGTTGATCTTAATAACTCCCCTCGATCCCCTCTTTGAAAAAGAGGGGCAGAAGGTCCGCAAGCCCCTGAAAATGGCAGCAATTCAGAGACCTGTAAAACTTTTTTCATCCAAAATCAGCTCCTGAATTAACCAAAAAACAAATATTCCGACCAATCCAGCCTTTAAAATCAATCCAAAACAAATATCCTGATCATTCCAGCGGCTGAAACGGCAAAGATAATTTTTTTGAGGTCGGATTGGAAACGGAATCGGGGTTTTTGCATTTGTGAAAATTGTGTGGAAAAATCGTAAATCCAGTTGAGACGTAGAACGCTACGTCTCTGGTATGCTGCTGTGATATCCGTAAATTTATTTGATGGTTGAAAGTTGTTTGCTTCAATAACTCCCCTCAATCCCCTCTTTTTAAAAGAGGGGAGCTTCAGATCCGATTTTGATTCTTAGCTATTGTTTCTTGAATCCTTGGAGATGGTGTCGTTCGGACTCGGAAGAGGGCGCATACGGAGGCACGCCCCTACAGTGCTTTGATGTGAATTGTGCTGAAAATACAAACGGTTGTGGCGGTGTTTGCATTGGTTGATATTCATTGCTATGGCCTCATTATATACACGCTTACGGTATAGAAAATATCCGAAATACGGCCGGTGAATTCGGCTTGACTTCATTAAAACTGGAAAACCGACGCCGGAAAGCTATACTTTTAGTGGTTTGTTAAAAATATTTTTAGATTTTATTATGCAAAATTTGAAGAAAACACATATATTCATTGCTATTTTTTTTGTATCATTTCTCATAAAAATTCCGTTCATCGGTGCTGTTCCCATGCTCTACGACGAGACGGCTTACGCCCACACGGCTGCGACACTTGCCCGAGACGGCGGATGGTTTAATCTTTACGGATCCTGGGATCTTTTCTTCTTTCCGCCGCTGTTCAACTACATGGCGGCGTTGCTTATAAAAATCGGTTTCGAATCTCTCATGGCTGTTAGGTTTGTTTCAATATTCTTCTCCTCCTTCATTCCGGCTTTTCTCTTTCTGCTTTCCGTCGATTCGGGACTTTCCAGACTTTCGGGTGTTTTTGCTGCGCTCATATGGATTCTCTCCGCCAACGCCATGTTTTTCTCAATCGGGGGACAGGTGGAGACCACGATGTTGGCTTTTCTTCTTTTTTCGGTCTATTTCCTGATGAGATCCCTGGGAGAGAAGGGGAGTCGATTCGCTGTTCTTTCATCACTGAGTCTCGCTCTTTCACTTTGGATTAAAGAGACAACTCTGGGATTTTTGCCTGTTTTTCTCTTTTTCTATTTCAGGGAGAAAGAGTTTAAGAAAATGGCGGTATGGATTTTTACATTTTTTGCCGGTACCTTGCCTCTCATCGTGCAATCCTTCATGCCGAGCAGATACGATCTTTTTTACGAACTTACAAATCTTTCAAGATTCAACAATATAAGTCTCGATTCTGTTTTGGGAAGTCTTTCGCTGTTTTTTTCAATCAATCCCATAATTATGAAGGGTTTTACTTTTACATCGCAGATTCTGCTTTTTCTGCTGATTTTATATTCCATAAAAAATGTCGGATTTGAAGGGGTTAAGAGAAATTTCATCCTTCTTTTTTCCGCTCTGTCCCTCTCCATTTTCGTACCTTTCTTTACAGTTTACCCCAGGAAGTTTCCCTACTATCTTCTTCCTGTTTTTCTTTTTATTCTCTTCTTTATAGGAAATTATTTTGAAAGTAAAAGGAAGCTGCTCTACATTTTCCTCCCAGCTTTTATCCTGGGATCCATCTCAATCTTTTCAAATTATCTCAACAATGCAGACACAAAGCCGATGATAGAACAACTCAAATATATTGAGAAAATCGGTAAGCATTCGAAGATTGCAATGGCACTTCCAAGAACTTACGAATATGTTGCGGTAAAAAACGGAATAGATCTTCAAATTGTGGAAGTTCCCGCTCCGGGATGCTACGGAAATCCTATGAAGTGTATTGAGAAAACCGATTACTATTTCGGATCGGATTACTATCTTAAAATGCTTTTCTGCCGAAACTGGTCCGTCGATAACGAATTCTGCGATCTGGAAAAATTCGGAGACGCCTTGAAGCGTCTTAAAGTGGTAAGGAAATGGCCGGGAAACGCCCTGTATAAGGTTGAGAAGTGATGTTGTAGTAGCTCGAATTTACTGTCAAAAATTACTGGTTTCTGTTTTTTTTAAAGATGCTGAAAACATTTTTTCATCTCGCAAAACTAAAAAAATAATACAATTTTAGATTCACTAAAATTAAAAATAAAAATTTCTTTAATGATTTTATATGTTATGCCTTTTCAGTTTGTTATGATGCGAAAAAATATTTGAATTATCTAATTGTAACATTAAAATCAACAAGCCTTAAGGGGGGTGATTAATAATTTTCTGGAGGGAAAAATGAAACGAATTGCAATCAGTCTTCTTCTGCTTCCTTTTCTTACAATCGGATGTGGAAGCGACGGAAGCAGCAGCACAACAGATTCTGATGAACTTATCTCTGACAGCGAAGTTGTGGCAGTAGACATTGATGATGAGTCATCAGATTCCGATTCTGTTGCAACCGGAAAGGATGATTCCGGTGACAAGAATGACGGAACAAAAGAAGACGAGAAGACAGATGACAACAAAGATGATTCAGAACCATCACCATGTAAGGATGTAACCTGCTCAGGTCACGGAACATGCATAGTAGAAAACGATGCAGCAAAGTGCAACTGCCAGTCGGGATTCCACGCAGAGGCACTTGAGTGTGTTGAGGATGAAACAGCCAATCCATGCAAGGATGTAACTTGCTCAGGTCACGGTGCATGCGTTGTTGAAAACAATGCCGCAAAGTGTGACTGTAATGATGGATTCCATGCGGAAGTACTTGAGTGTGTTCAGGATGAAGTGGATCTTTGCGCTGGAAAAACATGCTCAAATCACGGAACATGCGAGCCGGCGACAGGAAACTGCAACTGCAACGAAGGCTGGGAAGGTGACAACTGCGAAACAGCGAAGGTAGTTGCTCCGAGTTGGGATTTCTCAATTTACAGCGAAGACGGGGCAACAGAGCTGGATTCTTTCACACTGGACAAGATCGCTTGTACAAATATGCAGGGAACTTTTCAGGTTTTCATGTCAAACTCAACCGACAAGGCTAACCTTTTGATCCGGTTCAACGCCAGTACTCTCGAGGAACGAGACTATGATGTATCCGGTGACGGACTTGATGTAATGTTTCATGCATCAAAGGGGCTCCAGTATCTGGTCAAGGGTAAAAATCATACTGCTGGGGATGCTGTTCTCACTGTTACAAAAAAATCCGGTTTAAGCGGATATGAAGCGACTCTCGATATTGGTACTTCAATTTTGTGGAACAACAATGTTGCTGATGCAACACTCACCCCGAGTTCTTTCAGCTTCACATGCAAGTAATTTAATCCGAAAAACTTTTAATAGTTTTACCCCGAACCTTCGCAGGTTCGGGTTTTTTTATAAAGCATAGGAATGCACCTTAATTCATGACGAAGGCAATGTTTTGATTTTCTACTGATTTTGCTTTGAATACAGCGGATAAAATGGATGACCCGCTTGTCAGCGCTGGGAAGTACTACTTAAAGCGATGCCCAGGGAAATTTTGTCACTCGCTTACGAACTCTATAATTTCAAGTTTTCCGGACTCACCTGCGACTTTTTGTTCAAGAACTAGTCCTCCGACCTCTTTGCAAAAGAATTTGTGCTCGACAACGTCAGCTTCGAGTGGTGTCCAGTCCTTAATTTTTATGCACTCCTTGTAGGTCCCGAGAGTTGTTGTGACTGTTTCCTGGATACTCAGCACCTGTCCCATATCCTCTGCTTCACCCTTGAGATACTCCTGCCGATATGCATCACCCGCTTTTGGAGATGCTTTCATGATAATTCCAGGTTTAGCACCGTTTTTTCCTGCTTCCCACGCACCCTCGTGGTCCTCAAGTTTCCCATCTTCGTAGTTATCCACCTCCTCGCCGAAGTACCAGACATTTCCATCCTTGTCCTGGGCAAACCAGTCGTGGGTATCTTCGACAAGTTCCCCATCTTCCCAAACA
The DNA here is from genome assembly GCA_942492635.1 of uncultured bacterium. Classification (GTDB taxonomy): domain Bacteria; phylum UBP6; class UBA1177; order UBA1177; family CALOFP01; genus CALOFP01. The sequence continues at coordinate 242,038 of CALOFP010000001.1, read as the reverse complement.
CGATCCCTCACGACAGTCATTTTGACACCCATCACTGTTTTCTCATCATCAGTTACTTCAACCCGTACCTTCTCTGTTTCGCCGTCTTCGTTTTTTCCTTCGTAAACCCAGACTCTTCCCTGGGGGAGGACAAAATAGGGATTGTCGACTGTTTCAACAAAATTAGCGGGATCGATTACCGGGTTGTAGTCGGCTCCGTTGTTGTCATCGATGAAAATAGAGTGATCTTCTCCATCATCGTCGTCACTGCAGGATAAAAAAGCGAAAATGAAAAAGAAAAGAAAAACAAAAATCTTCATGAGTGCTTCCTCCGCTCTCTCTGTTAGCAAACGAAAAAGGTGAAGGGATATTTTAGTGCAATGGGCAGCGTAAAAGAAATGGCTTTCTCAAGGTTTTTTGTTATTTGCCTCACAGGTCCAATATGTTCTATACGATTTATATTCCCAGGATCATCAGATCTCGCAAAGCGCCCTTTCAATGGAAGATCTGCTGGATGACTTGAGAATTATGAAACGACGCCCCATTTTTTTGCACAACTTCTTGGCCTGGGTGCAGGCGTAATGGCTGTTTACATCGATAGGGCAGAGTACGGTGTCGGCCCAGCGAACCTTCTCCTTCAGTCTTTCGGCTGTAACGGAAGTTCCTTCGTGGTAGCGGAATTCCCCTTTAAGTCCGGAGACAGCTTTTTCGTAAACCTGCCTGAATTTGCTCATTCCACCGACCAGAAGGATTCGTCTTGAGCAAAGATCCCTCTCAGGACACCGGGCGCAGGTTTTTTCGGGATTTGCTGGTCCGGTTTCGCATTTTATCAACTCAATCAGCAGGTTGTTCTGAGTTTCTCTTTTCTCCAGCTGATTTTTCAGTTTAGTTATCGTTTCTGTCAGATCTTGGATTTTTGTTTCATTTTCTTTTGAAGTTGATTGAAGGATCTGAATTCCGGGTGAATTTGTTTTCTGTTTAACTTTCTGTTCAAGTTCGCTGTTCAGCATCGACAGTCGGCTACAAGTGTTCAGTAGATGGTCACGCTCCTTCTTTACACTTTTTGCAACTTTCTTGAGATTGTGATACTTCTCTTTCGTGGTATCGAGGGATTTTGAAATCGTTTTCTTAACATGCTCACTCTGCTGTTTCAGCCAAAGGTTTCTTATTGAGAAAACTGTACACCAGTGGATTATCTCGTCCATTAGGACAAGATCCATTGACGGGTGGGTTGCAATGTGAAAGAGCAGCTGGGGTAGATTTTTAGTATCGTCTCTTTTTTTGATAAAGTAGCTGAAGAGTTCCCTCTCATTCATTTTATCGGTTTCCTGTTTCATTTTCCTTGATTTTTTGGAGAGCGATCTTTCGATTTTTTCCGAAAGGGTGGTTCTTTCAGTGGTATTCTTAATAAGAATACGGTGCAGGTGGACTGACCCGACACCTTTTTCATGGAGATCGGTTTTCCGGAGTAGTTTTTCCAGTTCAAGAGGCGAGTAGGCCAGCTGGATAATTATTCCCCTGATCGAATCGTCTATTTCGTGAAATTTTTTTTGCTGATCTATTTTTTTAATTTTTTCAGGTTGTTCCATCGTTTTCAAGTTTTTCATCATTTTCTCCTTTTGTTTTGGTCTACTGCCTTGACGGGACTATTTTAGCGATAAAGTTAGGCTGAGTAAACTAAATTAACAAAAATTAATAAATTTAGTTGACACTTAAAAAATAAGTGTTAGTATCTCCTCGACCCGAATGAAACTTTGACATGGAGGAGGTCATGACGAAAGTTGCCGTTATGTACGGAAGTACAATGGGAAACACTGAAAATATCGCGGAGAAAATAGCGGGAATGATCGAGGGCGCGGTAGTAAGAAGTGTAGCCGGAGTGAGATCTACAGACTTTGAGGATTACGATGTTCTTATCCTTGGTTCGTCCACATGGGGACTCGGTGATCTTCAGGATGATTGGGTTACCGCAATTTCTCAACTTGAAAAGGCTGATCTAAAGGGAAAGAAAGTTGCTCTTTTCGGTCTCGGTGATCAGTCCACCTATTCCGATACTTTCGTGGATGCAATTGGAACTATTTATCAGGTCGTTGCCGACAGGGGAGCAGAGATCGTCGGTGAGTGGTCCGTTGACGGTTACGAGCACGTTGATTCAAAAGCACTCAAGGATGGAATGTTTGTGGGGCTTGCTCTGGACGAGGATTGTCAACCGGAATTGACCGATAAACGTGTTGATGAGTGGGTTTCCTCTTTGCGTACAAGCCTTTAAACGGAATCATAAGTTTAATTTACTGAATTAATTGATTATTTTAAAATTTGGAGGAGTTATGAAAAGGGTTTTTGCGTCTTTTTCAGCGATTTTATTCATGCTTTTAATCGGTTGTGGTGAAGATCACGATTACGATAAAAAAGCGGAAACTGAACAACAGCAAAACGCCTCTACTGAAGGTGAAGAAAACAACACAGGTGACAACGCAGGTGGCAACGCAGGTGACAACACAGGTGACAACACAGGTGACAACACAGGTGACAACGCAGGTGACAACGCAGGTGACAGCACTGATGACAACACTGATGACAACACTGATGACGGCACGGATGATGATAACACAGGGGTTGCTGAATCGGATCCGTGTAAACTATCAGATATAACAGCCGATATTCACCAGGGCCCTAACTACGTTACGCTTAACGGTGCTTCTGTTTCTCTTGAGGATAATGGAAATTACGACATAGTTGTGAGAAAAGGCAACGGACCGACTGTCTACCTGAATTTGGATGGAAAGAACAGTGCAGTGAAGGTGTTGAACAAGAATTATGATGAATTGATGTTCGACGATGTCGATGAGGCTCCGGAAGGAGGTTACGTTACCGACGATCTCGGGTCGATGGAGCTTGTTATCGGTACCGACTGGAGAGTAGGTGGAAGCGGTGGAACCGGTTTCGAAATGTCATACGATATCTATGTTGTCAAGACAGTTGACGGTAAATTCGCTAAGGTGATGTTCACAAGCGCAAAATCCGGAAAGATCGGAATGAAGGTTTGCTACCAGCCTGACGGATCACGTTCTCTTGTAAGTTCAAAATAGATTATCAGACAGGTTTTTCAAACAGGTGATTAATATGCAAAGTAAGATCGTTCTCCTGATAGTGGTGCTTCTTTCGGCTTCCCTTCTCTCCGCCGGAGAGGAGGGTGCCGGAGAGGTGAGTGATCAGGATAACTATGATGATATTGAAGCGTTCGATGTTGAGGATGAAGATGCTTCTGTTGAAGAAGAAGAGGAACAGAAGAACGGTTCTGAAAAAACGAATGAAAAAAAGAATTCCGCAGATTCAGAACCGATAGAGGAAGAGCTCGGTGAAGTCGTAGTAACCGCTTCGAAAACGGAAAAGTCGAGACTGGATACGACTCTTGCGGTTGAGGTTGTGTCAAAGGAGGATATCGCTGAAAAGATGCCCTCCAGCGCAGCCGAGGCGGTAAAAAATATTCCGGGTGTCTCTCTTTCCAGTCCTTCGGGAAACTACTTCCTAAATCCCAATATCCGCGGATTGGGTGGTCGCCGGGTCATTATGGCTGTGGACGGCAGAAGGATCGACACAGAAAAAACAGTCGGCGTCACCGGATACTTTCTTGAGGTATCCGATATCGAAAGAATCGAGGTTATGAAGGGGCCGGGGTCAGTTCTCTACGGCAGCGAGGCTCTTGGCGGAGTCATCAACTTCATCACAAAGGATCCTCTGAAACAGAATGGATTCGGGGCCATCTACCGTTTCGGATACGGTTCAAACAACAAGGAGATCACAAATTTCCTCTCGGCCGGCTACGGAACGGGGAATATGGCGCTCAATATTGCCGGAAAGATGAGGACTGCCGAAAATTTCAAAACCGGTGCCGGTGAGACAATAGATAACAGTTTCTATGACGACAGGAACCTCTCCCTCAACTTCGCGTGGAAGCCTTTCGAAAATCACACATTCAGATTGAAGGGATCCTACTTCAATGGGGGTGAAATAGGAAAGGCGGCAAACGTGCTGGACGACGAGAAAAAAAGAAGAATAGCATTTCCTTCAGATCTTCACTACATGATCGATTCCAGTTATGAAATCGAAAAGCTGGGTAAATGGAAAAAATTACACCTCTCCTTTTATTCCGATATTACCGACAGACATCAGAAGATCAGGTTTCTCGATTCGCTTGAAGGAGATGGAGAGGTTCTGGCTTTCCGGGAAAAGTTCGGTAATTTCAAAAATTTCGGTTGGTCCGTTTTCGGAACTCTCCAGCCATTCGACTTTACTCTCGTAACCATGGGGCTGGATGGCAGATACAAGAGCCTCAACATGGAAGATCAGATGACGACACTGCTCATGAGTAAGGAGTATCCGCAGATTTCAAAGTATCCCTTCGACAACTCATCCCAGTTCGATACGGGAATCTATGTGGAGGTTGAGCAGCTTATTTCCGATAGGCTTTCACTTACTGCGGGGCAGAGATTCGACATCGTCTCACTCAATCACAGAGAGATAGGGCTTGACGCAAGCGGAAAAGAGAGAATCAAGTTACCTGATCAGGATTCCGACACACTTGTCTACTCCGGAAATGTGGGGCTTCTCTACACGGTTTCCGATCATCTTAACGTGACGCTCAACCTGGGAAGAGCTTTTCGTGTCCCTACACTCAAGGAGAAGTTCGCGACAATCGACAGCTGCAAGGGCAGAATGGAGGGAACTCCCGAACTTCAACCTGAGAAGAGTTTCAATCTGGATCTCGGTCTCAAGGGAAAATACAGCTCACTCGGATATGAGCTCTACGGATTCGTCACATACATCGATAATCTAATAGCTCCCCAGCTTATCAGGGAGGGTCACTACAAGTACATGAATATCATGGAGGCTATGCTCTACGGTGGTGAAGGTCGGATTTATGCGGAATTTAGTGATCTTTTCTGGAAACTCGGCGTAAGGGCGGAAACTTCCATAGCCTACGTTTACGGAGAGGACAGAAAGAGTGGTGACGCTCTTCCCCAAGTTCCGCCGCTGAAATTTACGGGTAATCTCAGGATCTACACTTCCGAAATGCCTATCCTCAAGAAGAGTTACATAGATTTCGGAGTTGAGCACAATCTGGAGCAGACAAGGATCAATCCGGAAGCCAACATCAGCTCGATGGCGGAGCAGAAAACCGATGCATACACACTCTACACTCTTGCTCTGGGAGTAAAAACGGAGCTTGTAGCGGATATCGATGCAGATTTTCATGTCAAATTCGAAAATCTTCTCGATACGGATTATAGAAATCACTTTTCAGCGCTTCCCGGAATGGGAAGAAATATAAAATTAGGATTTTCTTTAGATTATTAGGAGACAAAAATGAAAAAAAGCATTTTTTTACTACTTATTCTCATTTCGTTTTTCCTTTCAGCAGGGGAGAAGAATCCCGTATGGTTCAACAAGAATCTTGAGGGAGCCGGAAGTATAACAATGAAGGATCCGGAAATGATAGAGCACGGCATGGTTACCGATATGGAGAATGCGAAGTACACATACTCCCTTCTCGATGTCGCAAAGTACAACGGTCACCTCTGTCCCGGCAGTGTCGCTGGATTTCTCATGACTCGCGATGCTCTCAAACTTCTCTACGGAAAGGATATGCCTGAGCGCGGAGGAGTTAAGGTTACGGCATCTGTACCGAAGGGGACAGCATACGTTTCCGGTTACCTCACAGGTGCGCTCAGTGCCCACTCCATGCAGGCGAAGGAGTTCAAGATCGATCTTTCAATGGCAAAGGACGGTGCGCTTACGGTTATCTATGAGAGAAAGGATAACGGACAGAAGGTGAAGGCTGTTTTCTACAAGAAAAAGGCGGTAAAACTCAGCAAAAATCCGAAGCTTTTCAAGAAGCTTGCCGATAAGGTCGACAACAAAAAGGCAAACGAGAAGGAGATCAAGCAGTTCGGTACTATGCTTCAGGAAATAGTTGCCTCAATGATAAAGACAGGCAAAGGTTTTTACACAATCGAAAAGATTTAAAAGGGGATTCAGGGGAAAGTAATGAAAAGATTCTACAGCACAGCGGTGCTTTTTCTTGCTCTATTTGTTGCTGCGTGCGGATCCGATGGAAATTCGGACTCGGGGAAAGCTACAGGAAATGACAACGATATTGAGATAAACGACAGTTCCTATTCTACAGATGAAAATGCGTCGGGGGAAAAAGACGATAAAAATCATGGTCCTGACGAAGAGGATAACACCGAGGACGAAGAGGATTCGGATAATCATTCAGAAACAGATCCTGTGCCGGATGCCGATAATGAAGACAACGGCAACGAACCGGAAGAGAAGTGCGTTCATGTAACAGGTGCGGAATTCAGATCACGATTCGAGGGTACCCAGAGCACCTATCTTTCAAATCTTATTCCGGATCAGGGAGATACGGCACTGAAGGACTGGCTTTTAATGATTTTCTATGGATCCCAGAAGCCCGGGACCTACGATCTCGGAAATGGACTCAACAAGAATTTCAAAACATGTGAGCAGTGTATAAGGGTGGTTCAGGATCCGAATGATGCGGCGCCTCAGATGGCCAAACACTTCTTTCAGCAGTCGGGTACTCTGGTGCTCGAAGAAGTTCTTTCGGATGAAGAACTACAGGAAAAAGCCCATATCTTTAAAGAGGACGACGGAAGTTTAAAGGCCAGGTCAAAAGGCTATATGAAAGATGTAAAGCTTGTTGAGGTGAAAATAATCGATTACGTTACAAAGCCCGTTGAAAACGGCAGCTGTTTCATAATCGATGAAATGAAGTGGGATACCATGTGCCATCCTCAGTGTGAAGGTAAGACATGTGGAGACGACGGTTGCGGCGGAACATGCGGAACTTGCGGTGACGATGAAATGTGCAGCGCCGAAGGTCAGTGTATTGCTGAGAGCTGTGAAGAGACCACACTTGAGGCGTTCGTGACAGAAAAGGGAGATCTCGTTTCATACGTAACTCCGGGAATCGGAGCGGAGGATGCGGACATATTCAGCTTCGTCACACCTTATCCTGATCAAATCAAGCCGGGTACATTCAATCTCGCCGAGGCTCCGGACAACAACTACAAGGATTGTAAACACTGCCTTCTCTACTACGAAGACGGCTACACGTCTAAAAAAAGAATCTTTTTCCAGGAGAAGGGAACCGTGACGATAGACAAGGTCGTTGAGGAGAGTGTTCCGGCTAAATCCGGAGTCGCTGCAGTCTACACCAGGACAAAAGGTTCAATGAAAGGAGTAAAGCTTGTCGAAGTGGAGATGACCGGACAGCCTCACTGGCAGGCGATGCCGGTAATCGGAGGAAAATGTATAAGAATCAAGGATGTGGAATGGGACAGGACTCCTGAGTGTACCGAAGACAGCCAGTGTGATAATGGGCTGGTGTGCGAGAGTGATCCCGCCAGTGAAAATTTTCACAAATGCATAAAAGACGATCCGTGTACAGGCATTACTCTCGGGGAGATTGCTTACGAAAAGATATTGGGAGCTTACACCGCTACATACGCTCCCAGCAGCGGAGATGCAGCAAAAGCCGACAAATTTCTGATGAGATTCACAGATCCCGGGCAGGAAGCCGAGGTTGTGGATTTTACAGAAGGAAAGAAGTCAACAATCACAGTTGAAATCGAGGAAGATGAGTACGATGCTGCTGCGGGAAAAGGTAAAAAGTATGTCGCAGTGTCGGGAAAGCTGCATATCGACAGCTATGAAATGGACATGATGACATGGGAAGCCAAAGCGGCTGGAAAGCTTGATTACGTAATGTTCCTCGAGCACAAAATGGATGAGAGCATGAATCTTGTTCCCGTTGCAGACGGAGCATGTCTAAGGGTAGAAAGTGCAATCTGGAACGACGTGGAAAAGTAACGAAAATTGACAATAGGTCCCACAGGATAAAATTCCCCTGGGACCTATATAAAAAGGAGCAGAAAAGTGACACAGTTTAAAAATTATTCCATTGTATTTTCACTGTTGTTGGTGCTGCTTTTGCAGTTTTTGGTTTCATGCAGCACAACTCACCACTATTTAAACAAAAATGTAAAAAATCAAATTAAGCTGAATGATTCAGATCACCATAAGTTCAAGTATGTTCGAATAGAGAAAAATGGTGAAGAGTTGATTATTTACGGCAAGGTGAATCATCTTCACCAGGAGCAGTGCGGTCCGACACATGTGTTGTTTAAGGTCAACTCAGAAAACGGGAAGATGATTCATAAGGTAGCGATACCTTTCGAAAACGGTTGCGGGAACATCCGAGGGTGGAACGGTGCCTCCTTCCGGGCAAAATTGAAAATGAAAATCTCCGATTCAGATCTCCTTGAAATGTTTTTTGATGACGATTCCTGCGAAATTGTTACTGAAACAGTTAAAGATTTCAGTGAAATATAGGTCCGACAGGTCACAGATGTCCTACAAACCGGGATATTTGTACCTCACCGAAATTGCAGTATCTGCCCCAAAACTGTTTTTTATGGGGCAGGATGCCGCAGCTTTCTCCAGCATTGTTCGGCTTTTTTCATCGTAACTTCTCGGCATGATTACCTCGATCTCGATTTTTGCGATTCTCAGCGGCATTGTTTCAGTCATGGCGGAAGAAACATCAATCCTTGTGCCGGTTATGTCGATATCGTTCCTCATGGCAAGTGTGCCCATCGAGATAAGCATGCAACCGCCCACAGCGGATTCCAGAAGATTTCCCGGCGAAAACTCCTCGCCTTTTCCGGTGTAAGGACAATCCATCGACACAGTTTTGTTGTCTTTCTCCCTTGTTGCCTTGCAGTGCTGTTTTGCATCATAAATGACGTGAACTTTTCCCATAAATACCTCCTTTAACGGGTTAGTAAAAATTTCACTGAATTTAAGAATAGCTGATTATAACAGTTTTGATGTGGGCGGGCCATAACGTTAAAGTTGATAAAAATAAGATAGTTAGATCTTGTAAAAAGCAACTGGTAATTAATTTAAATATAAATAATAGTTCTAAAAAAAATTTAATGACTTAATTATTGCCTTTTAGTTCTTTGATAATTGCTTCTGATAATTGAAATCTTTGACATAAGTTTAAAATAATGTATATTTATGTTTCTGCTGAATCCGACGAAAAATCGATTTTCGTCAGGATTGGAATGACGCCCTTCAAAGGGAGGACAGAAGGGTGTTTTTTTTGGGGAATGTAATTAAAAAATTCAGGGGGTTAACCATGAAAAAGTTTTTTGCGGCAGCAACAGCGCTACTCTCACTGTCCCTTTACGGACTGGACACAACAGAGAACCTTTCAAAGGGAAACACAGATCTCGGTATCTACACAAACTTCTCCGGAATCGACACCGATCAGAAATCGGTAGGTTTCGAAGCGTGTCTCGGATACGGAATTACCGATTATCTCACAGCTTATGTTGGAATCGGAGAGACAGCTACAGACAAGCTTCTCCAGCCGGAAGGATACGGCAGCTATAGATATGCACAGCTCATATCAACGGTACTGAACAGCGATCACCTTGATATTGACTTAACATTTACAATGGCAAGCGGAATGACACTTACACCCGCAATCGAAATCAACTACGATATCGAACCGGATATGGCTTTTGCCGGACTCTACTCAAAGGTTCAGCACAACATTATGGGTGAGGGAAGCGAAGCTGGAAAAGATGATCGTCTTCTCAACGCTACAAACGTTGCATTCGGTGCATACTATGCTCCGACAGAAAATCTTCAGCTTCTTGTTCAGTACGACATGACATTCAATCATACGGATGTCGATGGTGTTCGCGACCTCGATATCGGGTCCATCGCGGTCGGAGCTAACTACTGCATCAACGACAACATCGAGCTCATCGTTGATTTCGGTGCCGACATTCCCCAGGATGACGAAGATATCGCATACACAGCAGGTGTTGCAGCATTCTTCACTATCTCAAAGTAACAATTTACGAAGAGCTTCAACCTTTACCACACACCCTATCAATCAATTAATTCAACTATTATTCTCGTAAAAAATCAGAATGGTTATGATTTCTTTTCTGGGAATTGAATAATCAGGATAACCAAACCCTGTTAGGGATATCTTTTTTTATTAAGGCAACAATTCGAAAATACTACCTTGATTCCACATAGACTTTTTCAGTTTGAGTGAAATTGATATAAAAAGGAATTTTAATTCTTGACAAATTAGGTCAACTAAACTAAATCTGTTTGCCGAAAGTAAGTTGATTTCAGTAAACTGGAGGTGTTGAATGGTTTTAAGTCAGTTGCAGTTGGGGCACAAGGGACGTTTTGAGGGACTGGATGGAAGTGAGAGGATGCTTTCGAGATTGGCGTCCATGGGACTTTTCAGGAACTCGACAATTTCGGTTGTCCGAAGGGGCGGCAGCACACCAATGATCGTGGAGTGCGACGGCAGAAGAATAGCGGTCGATACAGAAATTGCTGATAAGATTCAAGTTGTTGTGGAGGTCAGGTAATGTTGAAAGTAGCTCTCTGCGGAAATCCCAATGTGGGTAAAACAACTCTCTTCAACAGACTTACGGGAATCCGCCAGAAGGTGGCAAACTATCCCGGAGTGACTGTTGAAAAGAGGGAAGGTGTTGTTGAACTTGGTAAAAAAAAGGTATCGATAGTGGATCTTCCGGGAATATACTCTCTCTCGTCTTTTTCGCCGGAAGAGAAGATTGCGGAACAGTTTCTTCGGGAAGAGAATCCCGATCTTGTAATCAACATAGTCGACGGGTCAAACCTGTCAAAGAATCTCTACCTGACCCTTCAGCTTCTTGAAATAGGAGTTCCGGTTGTGCTCTTTGTCAACAAGATGGATGTTGTGACCCAGAGCGGAAGAGAAAAAATTGATCTTGAGGAGCTTTCCGAAAGTCTCGGAATTCCGGTTGTTTCCGGAATTGCAAGGAAAGGGAAGGGTATTGATCAACTGAGAAAGGCAATTTCATCCGGCGCCGTTTCGAACGGGAAAGTACAATATTCTCCGGAGGTGGAACGGGTTATAGCGGAACTTGTTTCATCCTCTGAAGAATCGATAACCCATGGTGACGCAGCCAGAATGATTGAAGAGAGACGTCTGCCCGCTGACATGGATATTGAAAATGGTTTTATGGTGAAGGCTCGTTGCAGGAAGATAGATGAGATTGCGTCTCGATCCGTTTCCCGTATTGGTGAGGGAAAGAGACATTTTACCGATCTTCTCGACAGGGTGCTGTTGAACAGATATCTTGGAATTCCCATATTTTTCCTGCTGATGTATCTGCTTTTTGAAATGGTGTTTACACTCGGAGACCCGATGATGGGTTGGATCGAAGACGGTTTCGCTTTTCTCGGTTCATGGGTAGGTTCCTTCTGGGCCGAAGGCAGCGATTCCATTTTAAAGTCGTTGATAGTGGACGGAATAATCGGAGGAGTAGGCGGGGTGCTTGTTTTTACACCCAACATATTTCTCATGTTCCTCGGCATAGCGTTTCTTGAAGACAGTGGATACATGGCGAGAGTGGCCGTGATAATGGACAACTGGATGGGAAAAACCGGGCTCAGCGGAAAGAGCTTTGTACCGATGGTTCTCGGATTCGGGTGCAGCGTACCGGCCATAATGGGTGCAAGGATTGTCGAGAATCGTTTCGAACGTTTGACAACCCTTTTTGTCACGCCGTTTCTGAGCTGTTCTGCAAGACTTCCCGTTCATCTTCTTCTTGTCGGTGCCTTTATTCCGGCCGCCTACCAGTCATCCGCGCTCTTTGCAATCTACATATTCAGCGGAGTTATTGCCTTTGCGGCAGCCAAACTGATGAGGAAAACCTTCCTCAAAGGTAAGAAGAGTCCTCTACTGATGGAGCTCCCTCTCTACTCTATGCCGCTCCCCCAATCCCTTATTCTTCACACATGGGAGAGGGGAAAACACTTCCTCAAGAAAGCGGGATCCGTTCTTCTCGCAGCAAGCATTTTAATCTGGGTACTCAGCTACTTTCCACGTTACGAGGCCGATCCTGCGCTCAATCTAAGTGAGGAGGATGTGGCGGCTCACCAGATAGAAAACAGTTACATAGGAATGATAGGAAAAGGGGTGGAACCGGCATTCAAAATGATCGGCGGCGACTGGAAAGTGGGAAGTGCCACAATTTCCGCCCTTGCTGCCAAGGAAGTTTTTGTAAGTCAGCTCGGAATTCTCTTCTCCCTCGGTGAGACGGATGAAGGATCAAAAGCACTTCAGAAAAAGCTGAGTGAGAGGTACTCTCTGGCCGCAGCGCTGGCCCTTATAGTACTGCTTCTTCTCAGCGCACCGTGCATTGCGACCTTCGCCATGGTTCGTGCGGAAACGGAGAGTTGGATCTGGCCGACGGCACAGTATGTTTTCATGACCGGAGTAGCTTATGTTCTCGCGGTTATCACCTATGGTGTTGTGAATCTGATAAGTTGAGGTGTTAAAATGGAAAAGATGCTTGTTATCGTTCTTGTTGCCTTTGCTTTTCTCTTTGCCTTCTTTCGCTATGTGAAACCGATGTGGCGGGTGATGAGAGGAAAGGAAACTGGGGGACCCTGCGGATGTTGCAGCAGTTGTTCCGAAAAAAGTAAATGTGATAATAGTTAATAAAAAAAGGAGTAAAAAATGAAAAAGTTTTCTATAGCAGTTGTTGTTCTTACTTTTCTATCCGTTCTTTACGGAGCCGACACCACCGAAACTTTCGATGTCGGAGCAACGGATTTCGAGGCCTACACATCCCTTTCCGGAATGAACGGAGATGAAAAAACATTCTCATTCGAAGGAGTGGCGGGTTACGGAATTACGGAGAATCTAAGCGGATCCTTGAGTTTCGGAGCCGAGTCGACGGATAAACTCAACGACGCCTCCAACAGCTTCGGGTTGACACTTTTCTCGACACTTTGGGACAGCGATCACTTCGATTTCGATCTCTATCTTTCAATGTCGAGTGCCATCGAAGTAACTCCCGGAGTTGAAATAAACTTTGATCTTGCACCGGATCTTTCCGTAGCCGGACTCTATTCAAGGATAGAGCACACACTTTCAGGAGAAAAGAGGGAGCGGGATGGTAAGGATCCGGAACACAAGCTTCTCAATTCGACAGCGGTAACTATAGGAACCTACTATACAGTAACCGAGAACCTTCAACTTCTCCTCGAGTACGACATGACATTCCGTCACAACAGTGTGGAAGGCGAGCACGATGTTGAAATCGGTTCACTCACATTCGGAACAAACTACGCAGTTCACGATTCAGCAGAGCTGATCTTCGATTTGGGAATGGATATCCCTCAGGATGACGAAAAAACAAACTTCACAGCCGGGATCGGAGTTATCTTCACACTTCCCAACTAAAAATATTTTAGCAAATAGATATGAGAAATTGTCTGTCCCCTCGCCCTCCTTCATCCTAAGGAGTAATTTTCCAAAGAGTTAAGGAGGGCGAGGGGCTTTTCTTGTGGTAGGGGTATGGGCTCTTTTCTACAATAATGTTGCCCATTCTGGGCAATGAACTCGAATAAAAAAAGAGTACCTACGACATGAATCCCGGAATCAATATTGTCCTGGTTTCTAGACGGAAAATTTTTAGGAGAAGACACCTCAGAGGTAGATGTTGTCTTTTCAACTATTCAAAAAGTAAATATCGATAACCAGTAAAATCATCTGGTTGAAATTTAAAAGTAATACAAATAAGCCTTTTGGTGTACATATCATTTGTTGGTAACGAGAGTTTGTTAACTGGTTTAACTCCCTGAAAATAAATCCCATATAAGAGTTTTTAATTGGTGAAATATCACAGAGAATGAATAAATTAATGATGGATTGTTGAAATCGTTACGGAAAACGTAATGTAACTTTTTTGCCTTTTTTTGCTCGATGTGGTAGCATCTTATCTCAATTGAAATATCTGGGGTGGGGAGGCTAACATGTTGAAAAGATTGCTTGCATTGTTCGCACTGCTTTTGATCGTATCCTGTACGGAGAGCAGCGATACAAAGAAAAAAGTTGTGGATGAAGATCCGGCACCGGATGTTGACGATGTGTCAGACGAAGATCCGGCACAGGACAAGGACCAGCCGGAAAAAGATGATGATCCCGAGCCTGCCGATGAGGATGAACAGACTGAAAAGTTCCAGAGTTTCAGCCAATCCGGAATTACCTTCGAATGGAAGAAAAATGAAACACTTCTCGAGATCATCCTGGCCGCCCCCACAACCGGTTGGGTAGCCGCCGGATTCAATCCCAGCTCCGGAATGAAGGATGCAAATTTTATAATGTGCTGGGTGGACGACGCAGGCGAGGCGAAATGTGAAGACCACTTCGGAACCGAGCTTTTCAAACACGCCCTCGATACCTCAATCGGCGGACAGCAGAACGTAACTGTTGTTGAAGGAACCCAAAACCAGGGTGAAACCACAGTCCGCTTCATAATACCCCTGAATTCAGGTGATTCGAAAGATCAGGTTCTTGAGCCGGGCAAAACGTATCCGCTGATTCTCTCGTACGGAGCCACCGATAACACCTCACAGCAGCACACAGTGCGTGCAAAAACCCAGTTCACACTGTGAAAATGATTATCCTTATTTTTCTCATCTTCCTATTTTTCCCATCGATTTCAGAATCATACGACAATTCACTTCCTCACATGCATTACATCAGCGGACTCGAGAAGTATGCCGGTGAATTGTTGATCGGTCATAACTTCCTTGGTGAAGTCGGGGAAGGAGAGACGGAAACAGGGATAGGAAAAGGAGCAAATGTAACTCTCGGAACTGGATTTATTCCGTTTCCGAATCTTGAAACTGCTGTTTACTATCGTTTTCGTCATTCGGAAATATGGATGGATCTTGGATATTCCCATAACTTCAAGTACCTTTCCCTAAAAGCCGGAGCCGGTTACTTTACCTACAAGGAGATAGGATTGGAGGATAGAAGAAATAACTTCGTCTTTTTTGCCGTAGCGGAATCCCCCGAACTTTTCGGCAGAATTAATCTCACACTCAACGGATCGTACGACAACTACAACAGGCAACCCGGAATGGGCGTAGCCGCATCATTTCGAATCGTTGACGGATTTTATCTTGTCGGTGAATTCATCCCACTGCTCAGGGAAAACGGAGAAAATCGGAACGTAAAGGAAAAACATATATATTCCGCATCGCTCAGAATTGTCACATGGGGACACCATTTTCATATTTTCATAACAAACACAGTTGAAAATGATTTCAGGAGAACAACACTCGGAGCGGAAAGCTACTCTCCTCACATAGGATTCAGGATAAAAAGACGCTTCGACCTGTTTCGGAACTGGGGGGATCAATGAGCAAAATGGACAAAACCAGCATCCTGAAAATATTGATTTTATCATTATTTTTATTGCACAGCTGCAACGACTATCTCGACGAGGATTTTGAAACTGAAATAAAAGAAGAAAACGGATTCAAAGTTATAGAAAAAGCCGACATCCGGATGAAATGGCGGATGGAAGAAGAGTGGATTCGAATTCACCTGACAGCTCCCACAAACGGCTGGATCGCAGTAGGATTTTCCCCCAAAACCGGAATGAAAGATGCAAACATCATAATAGGATTCGTAAATGAAGACGGCGACATAGAAATAGAAGATCACTACGGATCCGACACCTTTTCGCATCGAAAAGATACATCAGCCGACGGCAGGAGAGATGTGATCGTCATCGGAGGAGAAGAAAAGGAAGAATCGACAGAAATAAGATTCCGAATTCCCCTCGATTCCGGCGACATTCGCGACGTTCCCTTGGAAGCCGGAAAAAGCACGACAATCATCCTCTCCTACGGAGAAACAGACAACATTAACCAGCAACACGTAGTCCGAACCATAACCCAGTTTGAACTGTAGACTATGCGTAACTGTATGATTTGCATACATCCGTAGCGCGCCTCCGTGTGCGCCCTCTCCCAATTATTGATGACACCGAGGCTGATGTGTCAGGGGAAGGGTGGAGACGGAGCCCCACCCCTACAAACCTTTTCGTCAATCATGCATTTTGCAAGGAACACTGTCATCTCCGAATATCCCATAAAATTCAAATAAATACCGGTTTTAATAAACGCCGTAGGGGCTACCCGGTGGGTCGCCCTGAAATGCCTAGTGTTTCGCCGAAAGGCCCCAATAAATAAGTAAAGAAATCATGATCCAATAGCATTGTAAAATTAGAAATTCTCCCAATTTGATGATATATTTCATCGATATTGAAATTATTTTCGTGTTTTTCGCGCTTTTCGCTGTTGAAAAATGATTTTTAAAGGGAGTTTGGATGAAAGAACGTTGCGGATGGGTTAATAACGAAGAAATTTATATCGAATATCACGATAAAGAATGGGGGGTACCGGTTTTTGACGATAGGAAACTCTTTGAAATGCTTATTCTCGAAGGAGCACAGGCCGGACTGAGTTGGATAACAATATTGAAACGACGCGAAAGTTACAGAGAAGCCTACGACAATTTTGATCCCGAAAAAATCGCCTCATGGAGCCAGGAAAAAATTAATTCGCTCCTCCAGAACCCCGGAATTATCCGAAATAAATTAAAAGTAGCCGCAGCAAAGCAAAATGCACAGGCATATCTAAAAATTATAGAAGAATTCGGCACATTCAGCGACTACATCTGGTCTTTCGTCGACGGAAAACCCATAAAAAACAGCTGGAAAACATTATCCGAAGTCCCCGCAACCACAAAAGAATCCGACAAAATGAGCAAAGAGCTTAAAAAAAGAGGCTTCAAATTCGTCGGCTCAACCATCTGCTACGCATTCATGCAAGCCGTAGGCATGGTCAACGACCACATAACCACCTGCCCCCGCCACAAAGAAATTTAATTCACTCTCTTTTTGAAAGAGAGATTCTTTCCTGTAGGGGCGTTTCGCTGAAACGCCCTGAATTTATATCAAATTTTATCCTCATATGACAAGTATTGCACAGATGGAAAATTTCATTATTTCTCTATTATCATCTTTGAATCAGGTGAAATCGTAGCATTTAATTGAAACACCAGAAATTCCGATAGAATTTAAGATTATAAAGAATGACTTAATAACCTAAGGCATGAAAGTGTAACAATTTTTCGTGAGTTTTCGTGGCTGAAATCTTCCTCTTGTTCCCCAATTGTTCGCGAATGTTCGCGTCCGTTCGTGGCTGAAAAAGAAAGTTTGATGAATTTATTGAATTATATTGAGGTGGTTCGCGGATTTAGTGGCTGCAGCCGCCGCCGTTG
The DNA here is from genome assembly GCA_942492635.1 of uncultured bacterium. GTDB lineage: Bacteria > UBP6 > UBA1177 > UBA1177 > CALOFP01 > CALOFP01. The sequence goes on along the minus strand of CALOFP010000001.1, from coordinate 224,796 downwards.
TGACTATGACCCGGGCATGCGTGGGAAGTTGTGATCTCTCTCATGTGGTCGTTCTTGAAAAAATCGATATTTCTGGCAACCGTACCGACAGCAGCCTTGTAGACCTTAACACCCATGTTGTTGAGCTTGCTCACAGCACCAGCGCCGATACCGCCGACAATAATCGCATCGACAGCCTTACCGTTCAACGCCTTGAGCGGATTGCACATTCCGTGAACATGACCCAGATCCTGATTGTTTATCGACTCAATCTCCTCGGATTCAGTATCAAAAATGATAAAGAACGGAGCCGAACCGAAGTGACCGTAAACAATACTCTCAACACCGCTATCTGATTCAACCGGAAAACAAATTTTCATTTTTCTCTCCCTTAACAATTGTAACTAGGAAAAAATCCCACAAATTTTAATTCAAGAATAGAAATATCCGGGAGTAGGTCAAGAATTATGTTGTCAGAGTAGATAACTATTAGGATTTTTTGACACTAATTGCCCAAAGATAAAGGTCTAAGTAATTATCGTATAATTTGATTGACTAATGTTCTATCGAGTGCCGCTTGTCATAAAGCCTAATTGTACGGTTTTATTAGGATAGTGTTATGATGGGTTGGTGTGAGGGTGAGGCGATGTGCAAATGTGCTCCGGCGGTCTTTCTTTGATGTCGATAAAATCAATAAATGCAGATGAATAAGTTTGTTTTTATAACAGATGTTCGGCGTAATCATTTCCCCTTCACTGACTTTGTTGTACTTATTAGGGCCTAGGAAGTCGACACTTTTATGAATGAAAATTATAATTGATTTTTATATTTTCCTTCTGGTTTATTGAAAGTTGATATTAAAATTATGTTGTTTGAGTCTCTGTGCAACAAATAAAAAAACAAGATATTATTATTACTCCATAAGTTTTTAAATAATTGACTACTGTTTTGGTTTCTGTACCATGCCAGACAAAATGTTTGGATTAACAAGTTCGCTTCTGATGGAAGGTAGCTGGAATTATGAGAAATCTATTTATTTTTATTATAGTTGTGATCTGCATGTTCCAAATAGGTTGTGGAGGATACCACTTAAAGCAATACCGCGGACCAAAGAAAGAAAAATCAGAAATTGGGATAATTACGACAGATGATACATTTCTCTCTATTGTTGGTTTCGATGGTAAACAAATTGATATTGCTACAATGTCTAATATGTTTAATGCTTTAATGTGGGGGAGGTTCCCGAGAACAATTTCTGTTTTACCTGGCAAACACTCTTTTTTACCATGTTTTCAGCACCCATATGGAGGTTTTTGTGCCAAGAGTTGGATAGATGTAAAAGCAGGACAATCATATATAGTTAGACATAAACAACATATTGGGGAAAGGAGTTCCGTTGAATTCTGGATAGAAATCCAAGATGATGACGAGAAAACGATGCATCAATATTTTCTAGGTTTGTAGCTGAAGAAAAAAAGTCATGACAAATATCTGTGGTAGTATTCGACTAAGCCGCAGATATTCTGAAAGATTTTCCCGAATACAACATCACAAAATACGTCATCTATACAATCTCCTGCGAAACATATCGATTTTTCAAATTGTAGACTGCCGCAAATTTATCTTCCCTTTTAATTGAGAAAATAAAACAAATGCATGGCTTACCATGAAGGGCATGAAGAACATGAAGTGGAGGGGATATGTAAATAAAATTGGTGGGTTATTTCTGAGCAATTATGTTAACAACATTTACAATATATGGGATTGTTATTTCTTCACTTCATGGCCTTCATGTTCTTCATGGTTTTTAAAAAGTATTTGTATTTATTTGTGTACTAAAAATGGTATGATGAATGCTTGTTTACAATGAAGGAAATAAGAGGATGAAGAGGGAATTTAGCGAGCTTTCCAATAAGGTTTTAGGGTGCGCTATTGAGGTGCACAAGTTTCTCGGTCCAGGATTACTTGAGTCTACCTATAGGAATTGTTTGGCGCATGAATTTCATTTGAATGAATAAGGATATATTGTGCGAAGCCACAATATCATCCGATATTGAACTAGCCCGGAGCGGGTTTACACTATATTAATAGGAAATATATTCTGGATAGAGGTGTCGAAGCCCGACAGTTTCACGTCAGCTTTTAGAAAAATGAAGTATCATACTTCGCAAAAGTGATACGATTTTCTACTTAATTGCATCATCTTTTCCCGACTAAACTATCAACTCTCTTGTTTTATGATCTTTTTATCCATTTTTTCTCCATAAGACACAGTTATACATTCTTCTTTTATTAAAATGATTTCCAATTTTTCAAAACGTCATATTCGATCTGCTCAAGGCCCGGCACGGATGCTGATAAAAACGCCTGATTCCTGTGGGATGATTGCCTTGAGAACCATTTCCTTTTTGCATGATTTGCATTTGCAGGTCGGCCGTTTTACTTTTTCTTCCGATCCGGTTATTACGACATTGAGCATGAGTTGAAGTAAGTTCAATTTTTTCTTGGAGTTGCCGTGAAGAAAACCATAATCTCTGCACCTTCTGAATCCCTTGGGTAGCACATGTTTCAACACAAGGTAGAGAAAGGTTTCGCCGGAAAGAGGACGCGTTTCCTCTTTTTTCGATCCCGAATCGGTATAGCGGAATGTTACTTCTCCATTCTCATCCTTAAGAATCCTTTTTTCGGATATGACGCCTCTGTAAAGGTAGCGCGAAAGATACTCTAGGCCAGGCTGTCCTGTTCCTGTATTCTTTACATCGATAACCCAATCTTTTTTATAAAGATCGACGGGGATTTCCATCTCTTTTTCTTTCATTAATGCAATCAGTTTGCCTCTGAAAAGCAAAGAAAGAACCTTTGCAGGCATGAGATACTTTCCCTTTTTCTCTTTCCATGCTCTGCCGTTTTCGCAGATGGCTCCTGACGGCACGATGTAGTGGATGTGCGGATGGTAATTGAGTCGCCTGCTGTTGCTGTGGAAAACACCGGTAAAACCGATCTCTCCGCCCAGATGTTTCTTGTTCGCTGCCAGCTGCTTCATCGCCTCGGCGGAAGCCTTGAACATCATGTCGTAGAATTGGCGGCCGTGCCTCATCGCGATTACATGCAGTTCCGCCGGAATTGTAAACGTGACCATGAAGTATTTCACAGGCAACAGTTTCGCCTTCTGTTTCTCCAACCATTCCGTGGTCAGATGGTTCTGGCAACGGGGACAGCTTCTGTGACCACACGACTGGTAAACCTGCCGTTCGGCTCCGCATTCCGGACAGCTGTAAAGCAGCTCGCCGGAAGCCGCGGTGCGACACTCCTTTATTCTGCGCATCGCCGTAAAACACTCCGGACGCAGTATTTCGCCAAACGTTTCCAATGTCTTCGCGCCGTGATTTTCAAATACGTTGGCGAGTGCAATCATTTTGTAATTTCCGAATAAACAGCTGAAATTATCTGTTCGATAACGTTATCCGCGTTTTGACCGGCTTCTTTTGTGATCTGCAGGTAGTTGAGTGTGGTTATTACACTTGAATGTCCCATGTTCGCCTTTATCTGAGGGATGGTAAGACCTGCCTCAAGAAGGTGAGTCGCATAGCAGTGCCTGAGAGAATGGGTGGTGATCTTTTTTTTAATTCCGACTTCCTCGACAGCCTTCCTGATTGCCGATTGAACAGAATATGGTGTCATATGGCGATCGGTATTTCTTATCCGTTCCATGTCACCCATCAGAAGAGGAAATAGAAGGTTCCGGTTTCTATGGGTTTTCCAATAGTCACGAAGGATTTCGAGAGTCGGTTCAGGCAGCGGAACATAGCGATCCTTGTTTCTCTTGCTGCAGCGGATGTGAACGAACATACGGTCGCTGTCGATATCTCCACATCTTAGATTCAGCGCTTCTGAAATTCGAAGCCCCATGCTGTATATTGTAAAAAACAGGGCTCTGTAGCATGGTTTTCGGAACGATTTTAAAAGTTCCGTTGTCTCACGAAGACTGAGAACATCAGGGAGAGTTCTGAAATTCTGAGGCTTTACGATTTTGTCCCAATCAAGCGGTTTTTCAATGACGAATTTCCAGAAAAACTTAACGGCACATAGTTCTGTGTTGACCTTTCCCCATGAAAAATTATCGATCATTTGACCAAAGTAACTCTTCATGTCGTTTCTTTTAAGGTCGATAATCGAATAGTCGAAAAATTCCGCGAACCTGCGTACCGCTCTGCTGTAGGCGGCAATAGTAGTTTCTACCTTACCCTGTAACTTGAGATTTTCCTGGTAAAGTGAATAAAGATGCTCGAATTCTTGTGCGTTTGATTTCTGCATGATATAACTCCATTCCTTGTAATGGTGGTGTTCCCCGTGAACACCACTCTTTTTCCATAAAGTTATATCTATTCTTGAATTTGTTTCAGAAAACTGCCGCGGAGCGGCTTAGTTCAATAATATTTCTTTCAAATTGGAATGGCCATTACCTGTAAATTACAAAGGAGTTAAACTCGATTGTGGATATAGGATTGACATGCTGGTTGAAGACCAGATTATTCTAGAATTTAAAGCCGTAGATAAAATAATGGGTATTCACGAGGCTCAATTACTCACCTACATGAAGCTTGCAGGGATCAAACAAGGGTTTTTAATAAATTTCAATGAGTTTTTTCTAAGAAACGGCATCATAAGTAGGGTGCTGTAACGACATTTGTACGTAGTTGATAGCTAATTATGATAAGAAAAATCGATAGCTTACCATGAAGGGCATGAAGGACATGAAGGGGGAGAAAAGCTTGGGAAAATTGGAGAGTTAATTCTGAGGGATGGAATCCCAAGCATAGTGGTTCACAATATGCGAAATTGATTATTCTTAACTTTATTTTCACGATAGACCTCTCTTTTACTTCAAAAGATGTAGACAGAGAGATATAGAATTATAGTTTTGCCGATGATTCAAGTCGTTTTATGTTGCAAATGGGTTTGCTAAGTGGAATCTAGTGTTCAATCACCCGATATTATTATTGTTATCGTGAATAGGATGACAAGTAAATCTCCAATTTTTTCTTATTCTTCATGTTCTTCATGCCCTTCATGGTTTCAATAATAATTTTGGAAGGTTAGCTGCCGATTTCACAAGAATAGAAATAAACAAACATGAATAGCGACTGAAATGAGAAGAAAATAATTTTTCAGGTCCGAAATTCTTTGATTCAGCGAAGAAAAAAAGTAATTTTAAGTGCGGATGATTTAAAACTCATAGATATTTTGGAATTGTGCTTGCCTTCACATAAGTGAGTCTCTGGAAAAATACAATATTGATTATAATTATCCAGTCTAATTTATGATGATGGCACTTAAAAGCTGACTTTAAAAAAATAAAGGAGATATATTTTGAGTAAACAAATTTTGGTTCTTGTGGCATTTCTTTTTATTTCTACTGTTGTCTCTGTTGGATTTCTACATCTTAAATCAAAATCGGATAATAGTGAGGCAGCGAAAAATATTACTTTTTCTCAGAACTTCGGTTTTTTCCAAGTTGGTGAAAATAAAAAAGATGTCGTAATTCTCGATTCGCGAACATCCCTTTACTGGATGAAAAAGATGCCGGAAGAAAAAAGTAGAAGACTTGAGGCAAAAAAATATTGCGAAAAAAGTGCATACGCCGGTTTCACCGACTGGCGTCTTCCGACAATTTGGGAACTTCATTCAATAATGAAAAACTGCGCTTCATCAGAAAATCTCGAGCAGTGGAAAATTCACGAAATCACAAATCAGAGAGGAATTTTTGCCTCAAAAAATTTCTGTCCCGACAAGAAATCCATGGAAGGCTGGGATGAACTTTTCGGTTTCGCCGCCGGAAAAGATCTCTGGTCCTCAACGTCAAGATCCAATCCGAGAGTTCCTGTCAGCTGGACCGCCTTTCTCGATAAAAACTATGCGAGCAGCAAAGCCGATGAAAATTCCGCCCACGTTCTCTGCGTAAGGTAGGCTTCCGCAAACCTTTGGTTCCAGTATGTCGATGGTTTTCTAAAAAAAAAGTTTATGAAAACATTTGTTGTTGGGGTGTTGATAAAACACTTTTCTATATAAGGCGAAATGAGTGACATTGAAATATTGCGAAATAGAAAAGATTATGTATTTAGTGAATAATTGACTTCAATAATAATTAATTGTAGCTTGAAAAGCAGAATGTTTAGAATCATAGAAAATACGAGGTGAAAAGATGTCCGGAGCAGTAATTGGAGGCGCGGTAGCTGCACAATATGTTATACTTTCAAATGCAATAAAAGCATATGGTTCTATTATAAAGATAGAGCCCTCTGATTTTATTAAAATTCTACAAAAGAGCAATAGACCTTTGGTAGTTGAGACGAAGTACGGCTTGTTCTCAACAAAATATAAATACCTCACTAGTTATAAAGGCTTGGTTTTTCATTGTAAGAGTTCCAATCCGATTTTATATGGGATAGATGTGGAGGTTGTAAAAGCAAAAAAAATGTCAATTCCAGATATATAAGCAATCTGTTTCTTTGTGGCTGTTTTGATAGCTTGCTTGTATGATGATATTGGTGAATTTGTAAAAGGGAAAATGAATGAAACAGTTATTTGTTTGGGCTATAATGCTTTTTTACTTTGTGCCGAATGCTTTCGCCGGGAAGCCACTATCAATTTCTTTTAATTCAGAAAACTTCGAGTATCGGTGGTCAAAAAACACCACTTATGAGTTTACACCCAAGGGACAAATCGATCTTTCATCTTGGAATGATATGATCACAATAAACTTATATGAGAAACTGGGGAATCCTGAAGGTTTGGCTCAAGCTGCAAACAGTGTTCTGACCAATTATCAGGCCTACGGTGCAAAAGTTTTATCCACAAACTCGATAAAAGCCACAAAGGGTAATCCCGCACAACATTTTATTGCCGTAGTCTTTCCTACAAGACAATATATTGAAATAGTATTCGCAAAATTCAAACTACATGAAGGTGTTGCTCAATCGATAGTATTCTCACACAGAATTTATGGTGAAAAAGCGGGAAATAAAGCTGCCGAATGGCTTAGGTTGAACGGACCAAAAACGGAAAAACTCATGCTGGGATTTTCCTCCTTTCCTTCTGTTAAGGATTTGGAAAAAATAAAAGTTACCAAATAGGTGAATCCTTCACATCTTCTGTTTTAAAGGTGCAGGAAGAAAATTCCGCCAACGTTGCAAAAAACCAAATGATTTCCAACAAATTAAGAGAAAGTATAACTTCATGATTTCGTTTTGCTTAAAGAAAATTTTTTAAGTGTAAATATTTCGGTATTGCATCTTCTAAATTTGCAATTCTGTCGAAGTTTCAATAAAATACCTCGGTTATATAATATAAGTAAAAAAAGAAACTAAACATCGCAAAAGCTGTGGTGGTTAATATACATGTTTTATCAGAATACTAAATAGGATTAATAAAAAATTCATAAATGGAGAAGCCGATGAAGATTTTTTGTTTTCTGATTATTCTCGTGTCCATAATTTCGTGCATTGATGAAAGCAAAAGAGGACAAGGTGAAGTGAATACTTTGCCGGATAGTGATACGATTTCCGACTCTGAAATAGTGGCTGACGACGGCAATGAGTTTTCCGATAAGGACAAACCGGAAGATACGGATAGTGATTCAATAAACAATGCACCTTCATTAAAGATCAATTGCAGGAATCTTAAAACAAATGCCGATGCCGAATGTATTTTAACGGCATCCGATCCTGACGGTGATGATGTAACCGTATCGATAAATGAAAGTGATACCTGCGGCGGCAAAATCGAATCCTCCCTCTATACATTTATTCCCGGAAAAGATCTCTCCTGTAGATTGGTTGTCGATGTGACTGACGGAAAGGTGAACGTTAAAGTTGAAAAGAAGCTAAAAATTATCGTAGAGCCGGTTCTCCTGAAAGATTTGAATGATAAACCTTTTACATCCATCAATATAGAACACTCTGTGAAACTTGGAGAAAAGTTGTATGTAATTGGAAATATCCCATCCGTTTCATCAGGACTTTTTGAGATGGATAAGGAAACCGGAGCATTAACCGAAATTTACACAGAACCTTATGAAAAGAAGGTTAACTTTTACTACATGCAGGTATTTGAAAACAAAATCTACATGTTTGTCCAGGGTGTGACCAATGAAATTTCGATTATCGTGTCTGACGGAACAGTTGGGGGGACGGAGAAAATTTTCGGTCACGGGAAAGGGAGAATAGAGGATTGGTTCCAATTTGGAGGTAATATTTTTGTTACAGTTGACAAATTTCAGGAGGCAACAGAGCTCTGGAAATCTGACGGGACAAAGACCGGAACCACGCGTCAGCATATTTTCAGTAAAGAAGATTTTTCAGTACATTTCATGGAATTTATGGGAATAGCTGACAAGAAACTTATTTTTTATGTGAAAGTAGGGCCCCGGTACGATCTGTATTCAGTAGACAGTAAAGGAAAAGTTTCAAAGTATTCGGAGTTTTTTGACATCGGAGGTTTTGCAAAATTCGGCAATTTTGGAAAACTCGGCAATAAAATACTCTTTTCCGCAGCGAAAACTGCCGGGGATCAGGGACTTTTTATAACAGATGGATCTGCAGAAAATACATCAATGCTCAAGGACATCATGACGGGAACCTCCGGCAGCAACCCGGAAATTCTCGGAGTCGTCCAGTCGAAAGTTGTTTTCAGTGCAGACGACGGAGTTCACGGTCGGGCGCTCTGGATTTCCGACGGCACGGAGGCTGGTACGAAGCTGTTGAAAGAACTTGACGAAGGACCGCAAGTTGTGGAATCAACCGGAGCCATTGTCGGAAATTCCAAAAAGCTCTTCTTCCACACAGAAAAACATCTCTATGTAACCGATGGAACAGTTGCCGGAACCAAAGGTGTCGATCTTTCCGCCTTCGATATAAAAATTCATGATTCAAGTCTCAGAGGCAGGGACACTATTCTCGACGGAGTTTTGTATTCCGTAGGCAGATCGGGCAAAAAATATGTTCTTTTCAAGAGTGATGGAAATAGTGCTGAAATAATTGAGACAATTCCGGACACGAGCCGTGTTGTCGGTGAAATCGACGGAGAGTTGATCTACTCCACGACTAAAGGCGTCATGTCGGCATCATCCTCAATCAGGAATGTATCAAACGGAAATAAAAAATCCGTTTATTTTGAAGGAAAAACGGATCACGGCTTTTCCAGAGTACTCGGGATGAAAAAGGACAAACTTTGGATTGCCTCGGCCTCAAACGGTTGGGACTCCTTCAATTTATGGAGCAGCGACGGAACCGAAACCGGAACTGTCGAAGAGTTTTCATTTTTTGGAGAAAATGGAGATGTGATTGATTTCAGGAATGGAATTTTTGATGAAGTGTTGCAATTCGGTGATAAATTCTTTTTCACAGCGGAAGGATCTGTATCCGGCGATGAGATTTGGATGACGGACGGCACCGAGGCCGGGACAGGACTACTAAAGGATCTCAACTTCGGTCCATATTCCCGTTTTCTTGGAAGAATCGGGGACAAACTCTTTTTCAACGCATTAGGCCGAGAAATGTGGGCAACCGACGGAACAACGGAAGGAACTGTACTTATATCGGAGACCGAAACCAGTTACCAACTGATAGAGTACAAAGGCAAGGCACTTTTTGCTGTAAGCGACGAGATCAAGAGGAGAACTGTCGAGCCTCGCTATAAAATTCGCGAAATATGGATAAGCGACGGAACGGCAGAGGGAAGCAAACCCTTGCTGGATCTCAGCGTCTGGGATTGGGAACTGGGCTCATTCCATGGCGCTCAGGGTGATCATTTTTTCTTTACGGTTAAAGTAGAAGATGTAGTGAAAACGGTTGTCAGCGACGGAACTTCACTGGGAACGCAATTTTTATGGGGAGAAGAAGCAGCTGTCTACCATTCCTTCAAAGAAGGCGATTCAATCTACTTTCTTGTCTCAAAAGGCGGAAATAAGGAGATATGGAAAAGCGACGGAACGGTTGAGGGAACAGTGAAGTACAGCGACAAGGCTCCGGCAAATAAAATACGGGGGTCACTGTATAGCAAAGTGGGGGGGCGAATATTCTATTTTCATAGAAATGAAACCGGAACTGTCGCCCTCAACTTGTTCGATATTGTATCGAAAACGCAGACGAAATTGATGGATGTTACCTATGAAGGATGCGGCGATATGGAATACACGATCGACCACATAACCACTGTCGAAGAGAATAGAATTTTCTTCACAGCATGTGATAAACAGCATGGCTGTGAGCTCCACACCAGCGACGGCACCAAAGAAGGAACCATCATGGTATCCGATATAAATCCGGGGGCGGACTCCTCATTTCCTCAATATTTCTACACAACACCCGATGAAAAAACCATCTACTTCAACGCCAACGACGGTGTCCACGGATACGAGCTATACAGGCTCGATATCTCTGAATAGATTGGGCGCAAAATTCCCATAATCTATGGTTTGATGGGCACGCTACGCTTTGCCCATACTACGTTTATCCATCTTTTCTTTTTGCATCCGAATATTTCTATTTTTCCGAAAATGACGGCTAATTCGAACAGGATTTGATTATTTTTCTAAAACTACGGTTGGAACCTATCCTGAAAAAAAGATTTCATTACTTTGAGCCCCCTGTTTGATTCAAAATGATTGGGAAATTACAGCATCTGATTGTTTCAGGAAATGAATTTTCTGTTCAGATATACGCGATGGATGAAATAGAACTTTAAAAAATCGAATGATGGCTCTGGGTAATGTGAGGTTTATGAGATTTTCGTCTCAGCCGGTGTGTATCAGATTATTTGTGTTGATTGCGACAGGCGGATTGTGGTGGTAAAATTTAAGAATAAATGATTTTGGAAAGAGCGATTGTTTAGTCAATTATAATTTTTGGTACGGAGACATGATCTTAGGCATTATACCTATTTAAAAAATCGAGCAGAACAACGTTCAGGCTGATGAATAGAGAAATTAAGAGGAGTTGTAATGTATAGGAAACGAAAGCTGGAAGATGCTGAAAATGTTCTCGATTTACCCGGAATATGCGGAAACCTCCGCTACCACTCCGATCTACTGGAGATGGTTGAGCTAAGTATTGAAGCCGGAAAATCAATTGCTCCGCACAAAATGGAAATGAAGGTTATTTTTTACCTTATCGAGGGTGAAGTGGAATTTAAGATAGATGGAGAGTCTGTAGAATTGAAACTCTCCGAACTGCTTGAGATAGAGCCTCTAATGGAGAGGGCTGTTTTTAACAAGACAGGCAGTGTCTCAAGATTACTGGTTATTAAAGAAAACAACAAAGGAGGGGCGTCATGAAACTGCTGAATTTTAAAATCAATGCCAAAAGTGAAAGTCCGACGAAAACCGTCGTGACTGCAAGAGGGTTTAAGATGGTAATTGACGAGCCGAAAGAGTTGGGGGGAACTGATCATGGAGCAAACCCTGTAGAATATCTTCTCGGCGCACTTTCAGGCTGCATCAATGTGGTTGGTCACATTGTAGCCAAAGAGATGGGGTTTACTTTCGATGGAATGGAAATAGAGATCGAAGGCGGATTGAACCCCGCAAAGTTTATGGGGAAAAAATCGGCTGATCGTACCGGATTTCAGTCAATAAATGTCAGGATTCAGCTTAATACCGATGCAGATAAAGATACTCTCGAAAAGTGGCTTAAAGTAGTGGAAGAGAGATGCCCTGTGAGTGATAACCTCGGAAATGCAACCCCTATTTCAATCACTTTGAAATGATAGTCTCCTGAAACTTATTTCTTTTCTATCTCATCAGATATGCAACCAATTTTCTTCTTATCTTTTCCATTTTTACCTGCTATATCACAACAGAAATAACAAACTCGAACAGATAAGGGGGATTCGGGAGAGTTTTATTGCAAAAAAAATTCAAAATATTCGATGGGTACGCAGCGCTTTCCCATCCTACTTTATTGGACTTATATTTAGAATGGAGGTAGGATCTTAAAAAATTTTAACAGGTTGAGGATATTGTATGATGAAAACTTTAGTTGTAGGAGCAAGTGGAGCTACAGGAAAACTACTTGTAAGGAATTTACTGGAAAGAGGTGGAGTTGTAAAAGCTATTGTTCGTTCGGGCACCTCTTTACCCGAAGATGTAAAAAATAATGAAAATCTTATACTTATTACAGCAAGTGTGCACGATTTAACTGTTTCTGAAATGGCTGAGCATGTTGAAGATGTCGATTCTGTTGTTTCGTGCCTGGGGCACAATCTGACATTCAAAGGGATTTATAGGCACCCACGCAGGCTTGTTTCTGATACTGTCAGGAATATTTGTCAGGCAATTCAATTAAATAAACCTGATAAAAAGATTAAATTCATTTTAATGAACACTTCAGGAAACAGTAATCGGGATATTCCCGAAAAAGTTCCGTTTAGTCAGAAAATAATCGTTGGTCTGATAAGATTACTTCTTCCTCCTCATGTTGATAATGAAAAAGCTGCTGACTATTTACGCCTGAATATCGGGCAAAATAATAAAGAAATTGAGTGGGTGGCTGTGCGACCGGATACTCTGGTCGACGAAGATGAAGTGACAGTTTACAATCTGCATCCTTCACCTGTCAGAAGCCCTATCTTTAATCCGGGAAAGTCCAGTAGAATTAATGTCGCCCATTTTATGGGGGAACTTATTTACAATGATGATCTTTGGCTTAAGTGGCGCGGGCAGATGCCTTTACTCTATAATGATGAATCGGGGTCGGGGCACAAAATTCCTATAATCTGATTTTTGATGGGCACGATTTAGCCATTCGGATATTTCTTTTTTCACGAAAATAACGGTTGGTGCGATTCTAATTGAATTATTCTTTTAAAAACGAAGCTTTAATATGTTCGCCAATAATTGGTAAATGGGAAAATTGATCGCGATGTTAAATTGCTGAATTTGTAAAAATTATCAGCATGTTCGGAAAAGAGTCAATAACTCAGAAGACAATGAGCGGCTAAAAATCCAAAAGTGCCGACCCCTTACGTGTTTTGGGAAATGGGATCTGCATTCAGCGGCACTCTTTTACAGCGTGGTAGGATCTTGTTTTAAGTACGCTACCGTCTGCTCCGACAGCCTGGACATGATAGACTTTTCCACCTTCACCTGTCCTGATAAGGATTGAACCACCTCCTGCGTTGACGAGGTCAGTGTGTGTTGCACCGCCCGTTGCGACATCCGTTGTCCAGGCGCTACCGTTGGAAAGCCTGTTCTGTGAAAGTGTTGTGTCCAGTGTTTCCCGGTGGGGAGAAAGGATGTGGGCTGCACTTACGCCCATGATCATATTTCTACTCAATCCATCGTTTGGAAGAAGTCTGTCAATCCACTCAGCGGAGCTTGATGTGTTTCTTCCGTGGTGACCGGCGTGCAGAAGATCAACTCCCAACTCATCAATATCGGTGATCCTGCTCAGTCTTGAAGCGTAGAAGCTTTCAATCGTATCGGTGTCGCTACCTCCTCCGGTAAGATCCCCGGCAAACAGCATGCGGAAGCTTCCGTGACTGATAACGGCGGTCATGCTCCTCGCATTTTCTCCATTGCTGTCATTGACAAGCAGCGGACTCTCAATAGCCGCATAGGAATCCCCTGTCATATAACCGTTTATTGCGACAATCTTCAACTTTGCTTCACGATCCATCGGAATGTAGGCAGTTCCGGAATCTCCATTGGTGAGAAGGTTTCCACGATCAAGTCCCGGGCATCCCGTCGAAGGAAGGGTACTATCCCAGCTGTTGCATCCGTTCCTTGCAGCACCCTCGCAAAGGGCAAGTTCTTTATTCGAGTGGTTTTCAATGGTTTCACATAGCTGTTTTACTGTTTTCTCGTTTGTTGCCGCAGTGATATCGAAAAAACCTCTATGTATAATATTGCCACTCACAGAGATTCTATCCGCAAGATCATATAGTCCATCGGAGTGGTCTGAATGAAGATGTGTGATGAGAACGTGATCCACCCCAATCTCTTCTCTCTCCGGAAAACCGGCATCGGTCATCTCTGAAATCGTATCTTCAATGAAGGTCGCTATCACTGTGTCGTGACTGTCGTTTCCAGCGTCAACAAGTATCATCGTGCCGCCGGGACCCACAATGAGAGCCGACTCTCCCATGCTGAATCCGGAGAGACCGATCTGAGCGTAGAAGAGCTCCCCCGGAACAGGAAATAGCCTCCCGGCGGGTGTTTCCGGGGGCTCAGAGCAGTCAACAGCAACCTCATCCGGCTGCCCTGAGACATCTTCATCCGATCCTTCATCCGGATCAGGCAGGGGATCTACCTCATCCGGCTGCTGAATATCATCATCACTTTCAGGAGCTTCTGACACTGAGTCAACATCCGTGTCGACCACATCTACGTCACTTGCCAGATCTTGAGAATCGTTTTCCGGTACAGTTTTTTTTTTCGCTGCAGGCGAGAAAAGTCAAAAAAGCGATTAAAACAATTGTCATAAATTTCATTGTATTTTCCTCAAAAAGTGAAAATTTATTGACCGTAATTTTGAAGATCTTCTAATTTTTTTCAAAAATTCGATTTGGTCCATTTTTTCTAAGCATACGGAACTTTAAACAATTTTTGCCAGCATTGTACACTGAATATTCTTTTTTTCACGAAAATAATGGCCGGTACGGTCTTTATTCGAATATTTTTTCAAAAATGGCGGACGGATTCTATCCACACAAGTTATTTCATGAGATTGAGCCGCCGTTCCGGTTCAAAATCAAATATTATTCTTTTCTCAGGTGTCGGTGAGAGCTGAATTACAACAATTCGGACTTTCCAGAGGCTGATTTTGCCATGAAACAAATAATCCGGTCGGTTTGATGGCTGAAATTTCCAGAATGAATAAGGATATATTGTGCGAAGCCACAATATCATCCGATATTGAACTAGCCCGGAGCGGGTTTACACTATATTAATTAGGAAATATATTCTGGATAGAGGTGTCGAAGCCCGACAGTTTCACGTCAGCTTTTAGAAAAATGAAGTATCATACTTCGCAAAAGTGATACGATTTTCTACTTAATTGCATCATCTTTTCCCGACTAAACTATCAACTCTCTTGTTTTATGATCTTTTTATCCATTTTTTCTCCATAAGACACAGTTATACATTCTTCTTTTATTAAAATGATTTCCAATTTTTCAAAACGTCATATTCGATCTGCTCAAGGCCCGGCACGGATGCTGATAAAAACGCCTGATTCCTGTGGGATGATTGCCTTGAGAACCATTTCCTTTTTGCATGATTTGCATTTGCAGGTCGGCCGTTTTACTTTTTCTTCCGATCCGGTTATTACGACATTGAGCATGAGTTGAAGTAAGTTCAATTTTTTCTTGGAGTTGCCGTGAAGAAAACCATAATCTCTGCACCTTCTGAATCCCTTGGGTAGCACATGTTTCAACACAAGGTAGAGAAAGGTTTCGCCGGAAAGAGTACGCGTTTCCTCTTTTTTCGATCCCGAATCGGTATAGCGGAATGTTACTTCTCCATTCTCATCCTTAAGAATCCTTTTTTCGGATATGACGCCTCTGTAAAGGTAGCGCGAAAGATACTCTAGGCCAGGCTGTCCTGTTCCTGTATTCTTTACATCGATAACCCAATCTTTTTTATAAAGATCGACGGGGATTTCCATCTCTTTTTCTTTCATTAATGCAATCAGTTTGCCTCTGAAAAGCAAAGAAAGAACCTTTGCAGGCATGAGATACTTTCCCTTTTTCTCTTTCCATGCTCTGCCGTTTTCGCAGATGGCTCCTGACGGCACGATGTAGTGGATGTGCGGATGGTAATTGAGTCGCCTGCTGTTGCTGTGGAAAACACCGGTAAAACCGATCTCTCCGCCCAGATGTTTCTTGTTCGCTGCCAGCTGCTTCATCGCCTCGGCGGAAGCCTTGAACATCATGTCGTAGAATTGGCGGCCGTGCCTCATCGCTATTACATGCAGTTCCGCCGGAATTGTAAACGTGACCATGAAGTATTTCACAGGCAACAGTTTCGCCTTCTGTTTCTCCAACCATTCCGTGGTCAGATGGTTCTGGCAACGGGGACAGCTTCTGTGACCACACGACTGGTAAACCTGCCGTTCGGCTCCGCATTCCGGACAGCTGTAAAGCAGCTCGCCGGAAGCCGCGGTGCGGCACTCCTGTATTCTACGCATCGCCGTAAAACACTCCGGACGCAGTATTTCGCCAAACGTTTCCAATGTCTTCGCGCCGTGATTTTCAAATACGTTGGCGAGTGCAATCATTTTGTAATTTCCGAATAAACAGCTGAAATTATCTGTTCGATAACGTTATCCGCGTTTTGACCGGCTTCTTTTGTGATCTGCAGGTAGTTGAGTGTGGTTATTACACTTGAATGTCCCATGTTCGCCTTTATCTGAGGGATGGTAAGACCTGCCTCAAGAAGGTGAGTCGCATAGCAGTGCCTGAGAGAATGGGTGGTGATCTTTTTTTTAATTCCGACTTCCTCGACAGCCTTCCTGATTGCCGATTGAACAGAATATGGTGTCATATGGCGATCGGTATTTCTTATCCGTTCCGGGGCACCCATCAGAAGAGGAAATAGAAGGTTCCGGTTTCTATGGGTTTTCCAATAGTCACGAAGGATTTCGAGAGTCGGTTCAGGCAGCGGAACATAGCGATCCTTGTTTCTCTTGCTGCAGCGGATGTGAACGAACATACGGTCGCTGTCGATATCTCCACATCTTAGATTCAGCGCTTCTGAAATTCGAAGCCCCATGCTGTATATTGTAAAAAACAGGGCTCTGTAGCATGGTTTTCGGAACGATTTTAAAAGTTCCGTTGTCTCACGAAGACTGAGAACATCAGGGAGAGTTCTAAAATTCTGAGGCTTTACGATTTTGTCCCAATCAAGCGGTTTTTCAATGACGAATTTCCAGAAAAACTTAACGGCACATAGTTCTGTGTTGACCTTTCCCCATGAAAAATTATCGATCATTTGACCAAAGTAACGCTTCATGTCGTTTCTTTTAAGGTCGATAATCGAATAGTCGAAAAATTCCGCGAACCTGCGTACCGCTCTGCTGTAGGCGGCAATAGTAGTTTCTACCTTACCCTGTAACTTGAGATTTTCCTGGTAAAGTGAATAAAGATGCTCGAATTCTTGTGCGTTTGATTTCTGCATGATATAACTCCATTCCTTGTAATGGTGGTGTTCCCCGTGAACACCACTCTTTTTCCATAAAGTTATATCTATTCTTGAATTTGTTTCAGAAAACTGCCGCGGAGCGGCTTAGTTCAATATCTTTTTCCAGTTACAAACAGCCGCTGTTTTAGTCTCAATAACTTTTTTCAATTTGTTTGAATCCTCCGGCAATATTTTTTGAAAATGAAAAATGAAAGGTTTGTTTCATGAGATGGATAATATCATTGATTTTCGGGAATGTTGGTTTTGATGTGGAGCATGTGGAAAAGATTTTGGAATGTTTGCTCAGTTCTTTCTTATCTGATATTCATACGCTCCTACATCGTGGGATTTGCCTTTGGGCCTGGATTTGCCGTCTCGATCTTTGGAAACTCCCGGGAGATCTACACCTTTGTCAATGGCAGGTGAATTGTCGGAGAGGTGATAGTCACTGCTGCTTTCATCGATGAAATAAGTTGAATCGGCCCCAAGATTGGATTTATCTTCAGCTTCTTCAGGTTTACTATTCGCCAGAAAAAGATTGTTCTTAACTTCGAATCCGTCTCCGTGTCCCCCGGCGCTTTCAAACGCTTTTCCAAGGTATGCACCGAAGGTGTTGTTGTAGATTTTGAGGTTTTCAATGTCGTCTTCGTACCTTACGGCTTTGTCCGAATTGTAGATAACTGCGTTTTTGAGAGTAACGTGAGCACCGCCTTTTGATCCGGGACCTCGGAGTCTGAAAGCGATTTCGTTGTCGTAGGTGGTGACACGATCAATCTCCACTTCCACATTGTGCTTTATGTTGAAGGCTGCAGCATTTGAAATGTAGTCGCTTCTCCAGCCGTAGGCGGTAATGTTTCTGAGAGTCAGTTTTCCACGTCCGTCTTCGGGCTGGAATTTGGTATCGACGGCATTTTCACCAATGTATTTGCCTTTCGGTGCCCCCGCTTTTTCGGATGGAAGGGGAGCATTCCAGAGTTTGCAGTTCTCTACAAGAATGTTGTTCCATCCTTCGTATTGAAACTGAAGGGCGTCACCGGAAACGTAATAGATTTCTGTGTTTTTGATTGTGAGATTCTGCACACCCTCGGTAACGATTCCATGAGCGTCATCCCTTTCGCCATCCTTGAACCAGATTGTGTCGTGGATTTTGCAGCCGTCAACAACAACATTTTTAGGCGAAGTCATGTCGATGCCGTCACGCCTGGAATTTTTTATTTCCAGACCTTTCAAAACCGCATTGTCGGCTTCCGTCCTGATTTTTATTATGTCTGCCTCTCTCCATTCTCCATCGAAGATAATATTTTGTAAAGTGACGAACTTTTTATCCAGATCCACTATATAAGTTTTCAAATCGCTGTTGGTGATTGTCACCTTTTCATCTTTATAAGCTCTCAGAGTGATTCTTTCATCATCGGATGTTCCGGATGATGGGAACGTTATTTTTTCATCGTAGCTGCCTTCTTTGAGGTATAGAACATCCCCGGGTTTTAAGATCTCCAACCCTTTTTTTATAGTTTTAAAAGGCTTGTCGATAGTTCCGCTGTTTGAATCCGAACCGTCAGGTGCCGCGAAAAATTCATTTTTATAAACAGGTGTTTCAACCTCGTCCTTATCGTTTTCATCATCCGTTTCCGGAGACTCATCAACATTGGAATCCGAATCGGTTGTTGAATCTTCAGAACTGCTGTCCGAATCGGGAACGTTAGAACTGTCTACCTTCGTAATATTATCAGCATCATTCTCCGATTTATCATTTTCGTCACAACTCACTAAATTTAACATTCCGAAAATAAAAATGATTAGAGATAATTGTCCGAAAGAAGTAATTGTTTTCATAATTCATTCCTCGTTGTTTATAAACAGTGGGAACTAAATCAGATGCCAGCTGTTTTGTCAATAAATTTAATGGTATAATGGATCTGTGGGTGTCGATTTCGAATAAATTGGAGGTGGCTATGAAAATGATTGTAAAAAATCGCGGACTCTCATTCTGGGGGCTCCAGATAACCGGATGGCTTCTTCTGGCCTATTTGATTTATGCCCAGGGAATAACCGCATTCGGATATGATATCGGTGTTTCAATGGGGACTCAGGAACCTGTCGAAAAGATTACAGAAGTCGGTGCGGCTTTCTGGTATGGTTTCGCTTTCGGTGATCTTGTGACATACATACCGATTCTTCTTGCCGGTCTTATCGGGCATCTGCTTTCAAAACGGTGGGGCAGGATATTGATGTCGGCTGCTCTTGGAATTACCCTCTACTGGCCGGTTGTCTGTCTTTCCGCCCTTGTCGATGCCCGGGATGCAGCCGGATGGAACATTGGTGATGAAACACCGTATTGGGTTGTCTTGCCATTGATTGCCGTGTGGGGAATATGGGGCCTCGTTGTAATTTTGAGGGAATCAAGGAAGTAAAATCATCGGCTTGAAAAGCAGGACCTCCACGTTTTTTCTTTTTGCACATCCAAAATAAAAAAAATTTTTCACTATGGGGTTGAAAGGGGCTGGATTGTACTTATTGGATTAAGTGTAAGCGATGTTTATCATCCGGTTTTATTGTCTTTTTTGCATGGAGGTGTGTCATGAACATGATTCGTTATGAAAGACCGTTCGGGCTTGTAAGAGGAAGAAGGTTGATGGATAGTTTCCTTGACAATTTCATGAATGACTTCTTTGAAAAAGGTGTCGAGCGTTACAGCACATCCACCTGGCCTAGGGTTGATATCGAGGAAACAGATAATGAATTTCTCCTTCGTGGTGAGCTTCCGGGGATCGATAAGGAGAACATTAAGATCGAGCTTAATAACAATGTGCTCTCAATATGCGGAAAGAAGGAAGAAACGAAGGAGGAGAGGGAGAAAAACTATCACATAAGGGAAACATTCAACGGTTCATTCTCCAGGTCGTTCACCCTCCCCGAATCTGTTGACGGGGAGCATATAAAGGCCGAATTTAATGATGGACTTTTGATGTTGACTATCCCCAAAAGTGTTGAGAAGAAGCCGAAACAGATCGAAATAAAGTAACCCTTAGCCCAGTAAAACCTCAAGCCCGACCAGCCCGGCGAAAGCCGGGCTTTTTCTTTGAACTATGTCTGTTTACATTAAAAGTTCCTGAATTTTTGCCGTTATGGAGCACAGGATGCGTCGGTTTCGATCCTGAAATTTTTGATGAAAGCATGTCCTTCCGGGACGAATGCACAGCCTCCGCTGCC
The DNA here is from genome assembly GCA_942492635.1 of uncultured bacterium. Taxonomy (GTDB): domain Bacteria; phylum UBP6; class UBA1177; order UBA1177; family CALOFP01; genus CALOFP01. The sequence continues at coordinate 204,428 of CALOFP010000001.1, read as the reverse complement.
GTCGATGCCGAGGTACATGTCGGGGGCTGTACCTTTGAGCTCTTCGGGGATACATACCGTTGCCGTTGTGAAGTCGGCTGAAGGTTCGATCCACTGAAATATTCTGCCAAGACCGTTTTCAAGCTCCAGACTAAGTCTTCTGGTATCCGATTTGAAATCGAATTTTATCGCGGTATTCGCAAGAGTGGCTTCAAGTGGTACCGATGCAACATTTTTCAGTTTTGCCGAGCTGCAGAATCCGCCGGTCGCAAGGAAATGAAGCTGCTTTTCACCGGCTACATCAATAATTTCCACAGTGGTGTTGGAAGCCGATACCTGTTCCCAGCTTGTAAGGCCGTTCGTGAAATCGGAGTTAGGAATCTGACCGATAAGGGGACAGTTTGTATCTGCACTTATTTCGACGTTGTCAAGGTAGAGGTTGTCGTAATCGCATTCTGTTGAATACCCGCTCTCTGCAGCCGGAAGAAAGGCAACTGTCTGCTCGCCGTTATGGGCAGTTTCGCCGAGGCAGATGGTGAGATCCGCATAGGCGTCGAGATTGGCTTCGTTGATTTCCAAAGGTAGAACGGCTGACTCTCCGAATCGGATTCCTATGGTGTTTTCGGAATTCGAATCATCAAACCCTTTCATCGATGCCTTTAGGCTGAGAGCTCCCGTCTGATCCTGAGCAGGAATGTTGAGCTTCTGGGAAATAGTCGGGTTGCTGCAGAGTACTTTTGCATCGAAAACGGCTTCTCCCATATCCTTGTTCCCCGCGGAAAAGGCGTTTACGGCAACACCGGAATCCATTGTCCATGCACTCGGATCGTTAAAGTTCGGATCTGCAAAGGTCAGCGGAAGAGGCGCAGCTATTTCATCGACTGTGAAAGTATCGAGCGCCATCTGACATTCATCGGAAACGACGATTGTGAACATGAACGGACCGCCGGGATTGAGAAATGTCAGGAAGTACTCGCCTTCGATTTCACCTTTCCTGATACTTGCACCCGATCCGGTTACGGAGTAGGTGAGGGTGTCGTCATCCGCATCACTCGCGTCAACGGTCATCTTGATTTCCGTATCTTTGACGAAGACAGTACTTGCTATTGAGACATTGTTTATAACAGGTGCATTGTTTCCCGCACAGGCTGCGTCAACACCGCTGTTTCCGGTATCTCCCTGATCACCTTTGTCGCCTTTCAAATTACCGATCTTTGACCAGCTGCCACTCTCCTTTTTGTAAATATCGCTTGTATCCCGGTCGAGATAAAGGTCACCGTCTTTTCCGCTTGCATTGTCCGGAACGCCGCTGCCTTCTGTCCATGTTGCACCGTCGGTTCCGTTAGTTCCGTCGGTTCCCGCATCTCCTTGATCTCCCTTGTCGCCATTAAGGTTTCCTATCTTAGTCCAGCTGCCGCTCTCCTTTTTATAGATGTCGTTTGTGTCGCGGTCGAGATAGAAGTCGCCATCTTTTCCATTGGCATCATCGGGTGCGCCGTTGCCCTCGGTCCATGTTGCACCGTCGGTTCCCGGGTCACCCTGATCCCCTTTTTCACCGGGATCACCCTTGTCTCCTTTCAGCCCCTGGTCACCTTGATCTCCCTTGTCGCCTTTGGGACCTTGATCTCCTGCATCACCTTTTGTACCTTTGCTGCCGTCGGATCCGTTGCAGACATATTCGGTTTTGTCGATTTCCTCAGCATCAAGTGTTCCGTTTCCGTTTTCATCGATACCCATCTCGATTTTTACACCACCGTTGGGACATTGATCTTCCGCATCGGCTCTGACTTCGATTCTGCTCCCGTTTAATTGTTCCGTGTCGTCGGCGTCGTCTCCGCAACCGATGATGAATGTGATGAGGATTGAAAAAAGGATTGCGCTTTTCTTCATTTAGCTCTCCATTTCGTTGTTGACCGTAGTTGTAATTGTCTTTAGGTATGGATGGATTAACTCTACAGATATGAAAAAATGATGTCAATAAAAGGTGGTGATTGTGGTTTTGGAGATTGTTATTTGCAGAGTTTCATTGCGATTTTTGTGACATGTTCGGCCTGGAACATTGCCGCTTCCATCTCGTTTCCGGTTGGCATTCTTTCGCCTTTTGTTCCGGCTATCGTTGATGCTCCGTAGGGTGATCCTCCTGTAATTTCATCGTTTTTCATCTGTCCCTGGAAGCTGTATGGCAGTCCGGCTATCACCATTCCCTGGTGCAGCAGGGTCGTATGGAAGCTGAGAATTGTGGATTCCTGGCCGCCGTGCTGGGTGCCGGAACTTGTGAAAACACTTCCCACCTTGCCTATGAGTGATCCCTTCATCCACAGCTGGCCGGTGCTGTCGAGAAACTGTCTCATCTGTCCGCACATGTTTCCGAATCTTGTTGGGGTACCGAATATTATTGCGTCGGCTTCCTCAAGATCCTCAACTTTACAGATCGGCACGTTTTTCATGCTTTCCTGAGCATCGGTTGCTCCCATTTTTGCAATTACGTCGGGAGGTAGTGTCTCAGGTACGCGGCACATTTTAACTTCGGCTCCCGGCACCTTTTTTACACCCTCCATCATTGCCTGTGCGAGGCGGTGTACATGTCCATAAAGCGAGTAGTAGCATATGAGTACCTTCATTTTTTGCTCCCTAGTTTCCGTTCATCATTGCGGCTATGTCGTTTTCTGGTGTCGTGATTCCCTTGATGTCGAATTTTTCGATGAGAACCTTGGCAATGTTGGGTGTCAGGAATCCTGGAAGTGTCGGTCCCAGTCTTATTCCCTTCACTCCGAGGGCAAGCAGTGAAAGAAGAACCAGTACAGCCTTCTGTTCGTACCAGGCAATATCGAAGCTGATGGGGAGCTTGTTGATGTCGTCAAGCCCGAATGCCTTCTGGAGCTCCAGTGCGGTCACCGCAAGTGAGTAGCTGTCGTTGCACTGTCCGGCGTCGATGACTCTCGGAATTCCACCAATGTCTCCGAGATTAAGCTTGTTGTAACGGTACTTTGCGCAGCCGGCGGTGAGAATTACAGTGTCCTCGGGAAGCTTGTTGGCAACTTCCGTATAGTAGTTTCTCTCCTTGTGGCGACCGTCGCAGCCTGCCATTACCACGAACCGTTTGATATCGCCATTCTTCACGGCATTGATCACCTTATCCTTAACCTTTGAGAGCTGGTTGTGAGCGAATCCGATGGTTATCGTGCCGTTTTCAATCTCCTCCGGCGGGTTGCATTTCTTGGCCATTTCGATAATTTTGCTGAAGTCCTTGTGTCCGCCTTCCGGACGATCGGGAATGTGTGTACATCCCTCGAATCCGCAGGCACCCGATGTGAATATCTTCTCCTTCATCTCCGGAGTCGGAGGAACAATACAGTTGGATGTGAAAAGAACGGGGCCGTGGAATTTCTTGAATTCCTCCCTCTGGAGATGCCATGCGTTGCCGTAGTTTCCGACAAGATGGTCGTACTTTTTCAGCTTGGGATATGCGTTTGCTCCGAGCATTTCGCTGTGAGTGTAGACATCCACTCCCGTTCCCTTGGTCTGTTCCAAAAGTTCCTCGAGATCGACAAGGTCATGACCGGAAATGAGGATTCCGGGATTGTTGCGGACTCCGATATTCACCTGAGTTACTTCCGGATGGCCCCAGCCCGTGGTGTTGGCGGTGTCCAGAAGTTCCATCGTCTTCACGCCCATTTCACCGGTTTTCATTACCAGGTCGACAAGCTGGTGTGCCGTCAAATTTTCGTCAAGCATTGCATTGAGACCTTCCATCATGAATGAAAAGATCTCTTTGGAGTGATGCTTTGCCTGATATGCGTGCTCGGCGTATGCGCTGATTCCCTTGAGGCCGTAGACGACAAGCGATTTGAGGGCTCGGATATCCTCGTTGGGTATCTCCATCCATCCTCCGGTTCCGCTTTCAGCCTTTGCGATAATCTCGTCCTCTGTCGCAGGTTTCCACGATGCCGCCTCTGGAAGCGGCAGGGAGTAGGTGGTACCTTCACGGTTTCTCCACTCCTCCATGAATTTTTCCTTAAGCCCTTCACGGATCCCGATTGCCTGCGTGATGTAGTTGATAAAGTGCTCTTTGCTGAAATCGGCGTTGGTGATTGTCATGAAAAGCCCCTTGTCGATGAAGAATCCGGTTTTTTCATCGTAGAGGCCCCACTTGTTGAGTTTGTCGCCGAAGAAGGAGATACCCTTCATCACCCAGATGGAAAGATCCTGGAGATTTGCAACCTCCGATGTTTTTCCACATACTCCCTGCTTCATTGTGCAGCCTTTGTTCATTGATGTTTCCTGGCACTGATGACAGAACATAGTCATGTTCCCCTCCCTTTTTAGAGTGTTAAATAATGTACGGAATGGTTTAAAAAGTATAGCTGAGTTGGGTTGTGTGGCAAGTTTTGTTTTTTTAGGGCGTTGTAATAAATCTTATCGTTAAGTCTGAAATAGGTTTCTAGCTGTCCATCGTTGAAATATTTGAGTCTCCATATTGTTTATGATGGTTGTGAATCGGTTGGCTTAGTTCTCCCTAATTTAATTATCAAACAGTTGTTTTTTAAAAGGTTAATTATGTCAGATAGTTGCAAGATGCAAATTTTGTAGCGTGCGCTTTTTTTGAATTGTTCGTTATTATAAAAATTTTTGAAATAAAAATTAGGTAAATTGATGTTAAATTGTTGGTTGTATTTTATTATGTGTGAGTTGGTGGTAAATAATCGGTAAAAACAATGTGTTGGTTTGGTGGGTTGTTGTTAATTTTATACAAGGATGAATTCTCCATAAAAAATAGAAGAAAAGTAGTTTTTAACTTGACTGAAAAAAATAGATGAAATAGCATGTATACAAGAAATTCAAGATAAATATAGAAAATGTGTGATAAAAAAACATTATGTACTGGTAGGGAGTGTTTTATGAGTAGGGATGGTGTTCAGGGAACCTTTGGAGATGTAAAAAGGCTCAATGTTGCGCTTGGGCAGTCTGTTTTACAGAATTTCAATCTTCAGGTAGTGAGTGTCACCGGAGATACGGTTGCCCTGAAGTATGATGGAATTGCTGGAAATGCTCCGGAAATCTACAACAACTTTGTTGCGCTATGGCAGGGGCCCATAGTGAATCTGAATATTCCTCCACTGAGACGACAGAATATACTGGGTAATGTACAGCCTGGATCATTCGTGATGGATCAACTTTCGATCGGATTGTCAAGCTATACTGTTGCCTACGGTGTTGGAAAGGAATTAACTACAATCTGCGCGACACAGATGATAAATGCCGGAGGAAGTCCGGGACATTGTGAAAATGTAAGCATAGGGCTCGACTTTGTTGGCGCCAACTGCATTTCTGTGAGCTACAAGGTTCTTGCCGGTTATCTTCCTTGTACTTACGGAAACTGGATCGGTCTTTGGGAAGGTAACGCTCTTCCCTATTCGAGCGGAGATCCTATTGCAAAAGTTGCAATATCGGACAACGGAACGCAGGGTTGTGTGGGAATAAACAACGTGACCCTAAAGATAAAAACCGAATATACCCTCGTTTATTTTACCGGTAATGAAATGACAGAGGCTGCAGCTCTTCTGAATTTCAACACCGGAGACTACGCATAATGGGGAAGGCTCTCTTTGAGAGCTTATTGATAAACAGTCATTTAGGAGGCTCGAAATGACTAACGTTATGATGGCTACAGGAAATCAGGGAATGGTAACAAACATGATCATCAACGTTGTTACAGGTGATCAGGTTGCATTGACATGTGACACAATGCCCGGCAATATGCCGAAAACCTACAAGAATTTTGTTGCAATCTGGCAGAACCAGAACCAGATTCCATGGAATCAGGATCCTCTGCAGAAGCAGGATGTAAAGAATGATACTCAGGCTTTCTCAACAGTATTCAAGCAGCTTGATGTCACGAATAACAGCTACATTATCGGCTACAGTGTTGGCGATAAGGAGACCAATATTTGTACGACGGCTTTCATTGAAAAGGACAAATTCGATCCTCAGAAATGTAAAACTTTCCAAACTTCAATATCTCCAAACTTTATTGGAACAAACAATGTTTTCATGAATTTCAATACTCCTGACGGCTACATGCCGAAAACCAACGGCAACTGGATAGGTATTTGGAGAAGCAGCACGGTTACCTACGGTGTAGAGCCCATCGCCAAAGCTCCGGTTTCTATAGACGGAAACTCAGGTGCGGTAGGCATAAACAATGTTGACATGAAAAGAGGTGCAACATACACGGTAGGCTACTTCATGGGCGGCTGGTCGGATTCAATGTCCACAGTACCGACTACCCTGGCGGCGTCATGTACTTTTACCATCTAAAAGGTTGAAACCTTACCCCGGTCGAAAGGCCGGGGTTTTATTTTTTATCCCAAACATAAATCACCGGAGTGAACTATGAAGGACGGAAAGATTGTTAATTCGACAGAAGCTGTTACGACCATGTCGGTTAAGGTTGTAACGGGTGATGCCATAGTCCTGCAGTGTGAAACCATGCCCGGAAACCAACCTGCAAGTTACGGAAATTTTATAGCCATTTGGCAGAACAGTGATCAGGTACCTTGGAATCAGGAGCCGCTAAAAAGGCAATATATAACAAAGGATACATCCGAATTTTCTGTAAATTTCGACGGACTCGATCTGACGGAAAACAGCTACATATTGGGCTACAGCGTAGGTCCTCTCGACTCCAACATATGTACCACTGCAGCCATTCCCCGGAACTGTTCCGATCCTTCGAAATGCAAGCTTTTCTCCACATCTGTTTCCCTCTCTTTCGTGGGTACCACTTCTCTATTCGTCAAATACGAGACGCCTGCAGGGTACAGACCGGAGAGCAATCGCAACTGGGTTGGGATATGGCGCGGCACTACAGTCCCCTACGACTCGGATCCGTTGAAGAAGGATTACGTGAAGGGAGATGAAAACATCGGATCGGTTGGAATCAACAATATCGATCTCAAGCGTGGAACAACCTATACCGTAGGTTACTTTATGGGAAAAAAGCAGACATTTTTAGCCGCATCGCACACTTTTACTGTGTAGTTGCCACCGACGCGGTTGATCTCCTCAAAATGGACTAAGGGAGTTTTGTGATGAGTGAAAATGTAGTATTTGAGCAGCATCTGAAGAGTAGACTTTACATCTTTGATCAAAAGGATTTTCCATATCGTTGGGCCGGTTTTCTGTTGCCTGATGATGTGGAACCTGCAGAGCCGGAAATTGATCTTGCGAGGGCTCTGACCGATAGAGATCTTTCGGGAACATTCATTTTCTCTATGAGAGTTCCAGATATCGAATCGGACGAAGGTGTTGCATCTTTTGTCAAGAAAATCTATGGGGTTATAGAAGAATCTATCGGCGATAGAGGCGTAATGTGGCTCTCCGACATTGATGATATAGGTGAATCTACCACCTCCTTAATGCTATTCGACGGAGGGGGAACTCGCGTAATTGCATCATGTTCGATTCCGCTGGTCGAGGGCGATTTGGATCTTGTAATCAGTTCGGGATCCAATGTCTCTCTTAATGAGGAAAAAAATTCAATTCTACTCAAAAGAAACTCAGGTGCTGTCGTATCTTTTTCCGGACCCTCAAAACCCGATGTCCGGACTACCATGTCAGCAATGATCCCTCTTACGGGGGGAAACTCCTCATGCGCCCTGTTCGATATTTCCATCGAACGAAGTTCGCTCAACAACGATCTTCGCTGGGGAATGGAGTTTGCTTCCGACTCATCACAAAACTTTCTTCGTCTCTTTTTTCCGCTCGCTTCATCAACCGAGGGAACGCAGACCGACTACATCCAGTTCAACGGGAAAATAAATCCTTCGGATCTTTACAATCTGCAAAGGAATGAAGAATCCGTATTTTACTTTGCCGGTAAAGATCTTGGCGGAGAGGATACAGTTCTCAGCTCGTGGTATCGAACGGCTTCCGGGCAGCCGGTTAGTTTGTATCCTTTTACTGCTGTACCTGATGGCGGTGAAGGTGAACCGGCGGGACTGGTTATTCAATCCTGGAATGTCGAGGGGGAGAGCGATCCTTTTTTTCATTTCTCTCCGGTGGGAGACTTTGTGCTTTCGGTGGATGAACCTGAGCACGGTGAATTCTGCGATCTTATCTGCGGATTATCGGGCACAGAAACTGTACGATTCAAACCGAAAACGAAGGAGTACGAAGGGGATAGAATACGCTTCTTCGAAGGGCGCGGAGCCGTGGCCCATTCATTTCCGCTTCCCGAAATTTCTCCGGTGGGCCCCCCGATAGACAGAAACAGTACCGGACTCGGTGAAAAATACTGTACGTCATGGGCTTCCGTAATTGCCCCTCCCTCCACCGGAAACAGGCCCTACTACACTTCGCAGCCGGATGGATTTCAACTTTTCGGAATCGACAATCTTGTCTATCCGGTAAACCGTGATCTTCTTGGATACATACCTGCCGGCATACAGATGCCCGATCTGCCGCAGCTTTCATATCCGCTGGCGCCGTTTTCCAATGTAAATACAGGAGACGGAAAAACTTTTATGGATTCGGATCAGGCCGTGCTTTTTGAACAGCAGTACCTGATTCCGGCCAGGAAAAAAGCCATCACGGCAGCCGGTTTCTATATGGAAAATTCGACTGAAATAGCATTGAACGAGGAAAATTTCGTTTCGGAAACCGATAAGGAGACGGTTACCACACCCTCAGGAATGCTTGTGAATATCGACAGCGCATCCGGTAAATGGAAGAGCGTACTTCTTGCCGAAAACCAGGAAACAGGAGAGCAATTCTCTTTTCTTGATCCCGATATGACGCTTCGCCAGGCACTCCAGTCCAACAGGCTCTTCATGGTTGCCACATCGCCCAAGCATCTCGGATCATTCATCAACCGTGATTCGGTAGGGCAGGAAGAGGATAATCCGGCATTTCGAAATATCATCTCAATCGACGGGTGGCAGTTCAGTGCAAATGTGGGTGCGGAAAACAGTTACGACGACTACCGCAACGTTCTCATATTCAAATTCTGCAGGGGAACACTCAAGGATCTGGCCAACAATCCCCAGCTATGGACACAGGCTACGGAATTCAATATGCCGGAGAACTCCACAGATACCAGTCAACTCACCGCCGTATCATTCTGGCTTCGCAAGTACATAGAAGAAAGCATAGAGAAGGCGAAAAAGGAGAAATCTCTTGAACGCTTTGCACAGATAGCTCAGAGTGAGAGCTGGAACGGTGTTCTGTGTCTCAGGGTGGATATTTCCAAGCTCCCGGAACAGCTGGCCGGATTGACTGCGGGAATGGACAGAAGAAGATTCTGCGCGCACCATATCGGAATCGAAATGAATCCCGTAACCATTGAGCAGATTCGTAACAACGGAAAGGACGGAAAGACAAGCACGCTTTTCGGTCTGATCGACTACGAAGATGCTGCATACGATCCTGCAAAGGGTGCAAACGCCGTAGCTCCTGAAGAGGGAGCAATTTACGATTTCAAGGTGCTGGAGCTGAAGGTTCTTTTTGAGAACTCCGCTATCAAGAGCTTTAAAAGTGTTGCACAGCTTACAATGAACAGAATGTTCGCGCTTCCCGTATCCCATATGGGGGAAGGAGGAAATTCCTACAACTCCGTAGTTCTCAAGGGCAGTTGCCAACACAAGGATGGACGTACCATCTACATGCTGGACGCCGGGAAGAGTAACGATTTCTATTTCGACAGCCACGTCATCAACAAGGTGGAAATCACGAAAGTGCAGTTCGGTACGCTTAACGACGGAGGAGAAGCTCTCAACGGTGAAGATAAACCTGTGACGGCTCAGTTCTCCCTCTGGGGATTTATCGATTTCAAGGTGACGGAAGCTGTCGACGGCGATGAAAAGTACGGATTTGACATTTTCTCGTTCGGAAACCGAAAGGGAGAGGACCACAAGGGGGTGGGACTCAGATTTTCAGGTCTCAAAATATTCATGTCCGGTGCAACAACTCCCGAAGGGGATCCCCTGAACAGTTTTCTGCTGAATTCCGAAGGAATCCGGTTTGATGTAACCCGGAGTACGGTAAGAAAACATTCGCTTTTTGAAAACTTCTCTCTCGAACTCGAACATTTTCAGGAGGGCGGAGGTAAAAAGACGCCGAATGAGCTCGACTTTCTTCCTGTTGTTTCGGATTTGAGGGTAGGGAGTCTGGAAAATGAGTGGAACGGAATAGTGTTTCGGGTAACCATGGGAACTCCGGGTGAACTTGCCGGAAAAATCAACCTCGATTCGCACCTTCTTCTTGCCTGGAGTGATGGGCAGGGAGCAGGCGCTGCGTCCTATCCCGTATTTACGGGAATAAAACTTCCGGGAACCGGAGGGGGAGCCGAACTCATATCACTTCAGGGCGTACTTAAGCTGTCGATAGGGGATATATGGCTTCGTTATGTGAAGGAGCAAAACTCCTTCCTTCTTCTTCTCTCGGATATCGCACTAAAATTTCTTGGAATAAAGAAACTTCCGCCGAACGGCTCAATCGCATTCTACCTCTTCGGAAATCCGGATCCGGATAAAAACGACGGAGAGCTCGGATGGTATGCGGCCTACAACCAGAAAATGGCCGATCAAATTGAAGGGAGGATTGAAAAATGAGTTTATTCGGACATATAGCCAGAAAAATATCTGATGAGGGGAATAAATTGAGGCCCGGAGCTCTCCAGACCGGAATTGAACAGTTTGTGGGAATTCTGAATGGTGAAGAGGAGATTCGTGTTTTTGTAGACGGAACCGTCGGGATGGGACACCAGGGATCTAGTGTGCACATCATGTTCCGGATAATATTCCGTTTCGGATTCAAGAAAACGATAAGGGTCGTCTATAAACCGGGAGATGCGGAAACAGGTTCGACTGTAACAAAGCTGACAAGGCTTATTCCGGGGTTGACCGAAGAGAAGATTGCGGGAGATGGAATAACTGTCGAGGGAGCCTCGATCAAATTCACCAAATGGGAAGATCGAGGTACTCTCGAACCGGTGCAAATGGGATTCACCGGAGGCGCAGACGGTGATGACAATTTTGCAGTGGAGCTGAAAACAGAATACTTTCTCAAACTCCAACCATATGGATGGGAAACAATATCACCTCAGCAAATTCAAAAGAGAGAAGCACCTCCTGAATTGATTCCTGATCTGAATAATAGAGCGTTTTACTTTGACAATCCTACTCTTAGTGAGGAAGACTGGGCCACGATGGAGGGTGCTCTTTCCGGTGATGCTAAAAAAAGAGTCCAGATGGCTAAAGTTCTGTTTGAAAAGAGGGATGACATATACGTTATGCCGGTTTATGGAATCCGGGATAAAAACATGCAGATTGACGGTTCACGTCCCGAGGGATTATTGGCGACTCTTCTTTTCGCCGCCCGGAAATTGGCTGTGGATAGTCACTTGGATAAACCTGTGGTGCTTTTGAATATCGGTGACGTAGGTGCTTTGGAAGAAGATAAAGAAACAATAAAACCTGGGAGTACTCTTGATAAGCTGAATAAAATTATAGATGGCAGTTACTTTGACACACAAAAGACGGAATTGATACACAAAAGAAATGATTATGCTAAGCAATCTGCTCCATGGAAGAGGTATAATAAAAGTGCCGGTTACTATGTCGGCGGGAAAGGTTTTGTAGATACATTCAATGTATCAACAGAGGTAGAAACAGTTGTAGGAGAAATGACTAGCGTTACACCTGCAACACTTCAGTCAAAAATCGAAGGTTTGGCTGGGGGAAAGGTTCTTTTTCTGCAGCTCGGAGGACTTCCTGTTGCGGCCTACAACTACTTCTATTTCCAAGCCGGTCTTCCTGGAGCATTTGAAGGACAGGGTACTGTTGGCATGGCGATGTGTTTTGGAAAACCATACACGCATCTGCCCAAATCATCCGCTACCGAAGGTAGATATCCGAGAACTGTAATTAGTCCGGATGTCGTGGTCTCAACTTGTGCCAGGGATTGTGAAAAAAGTGTAAATAGTATTCTAAATGTATTGCCGATAAATAATGAGGATCAAAATCTTACTGGACCTGAAGTTGCGATGAAAGCTGACGAAATTTTCACTCGAAGAATTGAGAGAATTTCCTTGTTTCTGTCAACGGTCTCGTTCGCACCGGGTTCAGACACAGCCAAATACTTCGCCGCAGTAAAAAGTTACTACGGCGATGAGGAGAACGATCGCTTTCTCGTTGCGGTCAACTACCTGAACGGGCAGCTGCCTCACGTTGAGATGGAGAGATTTCGATCACTCATGAAGGATGAGTCGTTCTTCTCCAAAATGTACAGTGAGATCGGGGGATTGAATTCACTGACAGAGTTGCATTTCAAGGATTCTCCTCTCCCTCAAAATGTTCAGAAATCTCTGGAGAAGATGAAAAACGAAGAATCTGCTCTTGAAAAACTCTACAACCGGATCAAGGAAAAAGAGACTCCGGAAAAAGAGGTTGATCTTCTGGAGTGTCTCGAAGACGGCAAGATCAAGGAGTTCTACAGTTCCATCGTCACGGGTAAGACCCTTCTATTAAAAGGCGTGAAAACAGGTGAGGCCTTTAACAAGGATGGAAAGTTGAAAAGGGTTTTTATATCAGGATCCACAGAAGATTTAGGCATGCTTTTCCAGGTTGATAAAATCGATTTCACCTCAGAACCTTCGGGACTTCTCTCCAAAGGTCACTTCATATGCCGCTCCGGAACTTGGGAGCTCGAAGGTGTTCCGTGGATTGTAATGGAGCAGCCTTCGATAGACATTGTCGCCTTCGACTCCTCCGTTCCTCCCGCCGGAAAGATTTCCGGTTTTCTACCGGCCATCAACACAACAATTTCCCTTGATTTTCCCATCCAGACCCAGTGGGTTGTAACCGGGACAATGGCAAAACCCTATCCATCAATTGCATCGGCATACGCAATTGCGGGCGGAATAAACCTTGTTTCGAGTTTACCGGAACCTCTCAGCACATTTGTCGATCTCGGTATCAGCCGCATTGGGCTGATCTACGATCAGGATAAAAAATCACTCGGAACTCTCTCTTTCGATATCGAGCCGGGATCCAAAACCAGTTGGGAGCTTATTCCCAATCTCACGGTTCACGGGCTGAAAATCGGAGTAACTGTCGAAAATCCGGCCGATCTTAAAAACAGAAGCGTCGGTGTTACAGCCGAAGGCAGCGTAACAATAGGGGAGGGTACGGTAACGATAGGAACCCGTTTTCCCGATTTCCTCGTCGAGGGCAACCTCTCAAAGGGCGAAATATACCTCAAGGATCTCATAAAGCTTCTCATTCCATTTGCCGAAACTGATTTTACATCAAGAATTACAGATTTCGGATTCAGTGTGCATCCCAGTGATTCCAACTACTCTTTCCACGGTACGATAGAGTCGGACTGGCCGATTGAAGTTGCAGGAAAGAATATTTTCATGCTCAAATCCATGTCACTGGCCATCAACAGCTACGGAAAGAATCCGACGGGAATGATGAGCGCCAACACGGAGATTCTTCCAGAAGATCCGGATTTCAGGATAGCAGTGTTTCTCTGTGCCAAGTATCTGGGAAAGGATGAAGGATGGGTTTTCGAAGGTAGACAGACGGATGGAAAACTGCCTCTCGGTAAGCTTGTAAAGTGCTATCTTGGCTGGGATACCGATCAGGATTACGGAATCGACGGTCTTGGAGTTGTCATAGAAACAGCAACAAATTCGTACACTTTTACCGGAAAGACTGCTGAGTGGTGGGAGATTCCGTTCCCAATCGGTGAAAACCCGCGGATGCAGGCTGAAATGCTTCTTAAATACCGCGCCCAAAAGAAGGAGACGAAAGCTCTCGCTCTCGTCGGAGAGGAGGATGTTGCTGGGCTTGCGGGAACACTCAACGGACGTATTCAATACTACGGAATAGACCTCACCCTTTTCTTTGATTTCAATCCCAAGAGTGTGGGATTCGGCTTTAAGTTGGATTCTATAACAGGCCGGGTGGAGAAAAAGAGTGTGAAGGGAACGGATCAGTGGATAGGTACGCTCTCCTTTGGAAACATTTCCCTTGGAGGCATGATTGAAAAGTTCATCGGTTGGGCAACGGGACAGAAATTCGGTCTCTCGGCACCGTGGAATATTCTCAATCACATAAACCTCGACTCCTTCGAGCTTGTTTTCAATTTCACAACCAAAAAGGTCTCCTTCAATTACGATATCGGATCGATCAATCTCGGATTCGCGAATATTGAAAAAATCGGTGTCTGCTACGTTCCCGAGGGCGAGGACAAGGGTGTCAACGTCGAACTGATCGGATCGTTTATCTGGCAGACGGGCGATTCCCTCGGCTGGGACGCCACTAAACCGGAGGAGACTCCGGCGCCTCCGGGGGGAGGAAACAAATACTTCGATCTCAGGCTTCTCTCGCTGGGACAGCATGTGGGAATTTACGGCAGCGCCTCTTTCCAGTCTGTTGAGGAGGCTATTGAAAAGATACGTAAAATGGCAGTTCCGAAGGGACGGGAAATTCCGGTCAGCTTTCCTCCGAAGGATGGACAGCCCTACTACAATCCGGACAGCTCCTGGCTCATAGCCACAGATTTCGGAATTTTGAAGCTCGATCCGAAAAAGAAAGATTCGGTGGATAGTGAGAGTGGCCAGGGTTACATGCTTTCCCTTTCTGCAATTTTCAACGATCCGAATCTCTATGCGCTGAGGGTTGCCCTTGCAGGCGAGCAGGCGAAAATTTTCAAGGGACTGGATTTTGAGATAATGTACCGCCGCATCAGCGATACGGTGGGAGTCTACTCAACTGAAGTGACCCTGCCCGATATCATGCGGCAGATCGATGTCGGCGCCTACTCCATAACGCTTCCCGTGTTCGGAATCGAGATCTACACAAACGGTGATTTCAAGGTGGACATAGGTTTTCCGTACAACTTCGACTTCACCCGTTCATTTACCGTGCAGGGTATTGTCTATCCGGGAATACCTGTTCTCGGATCGGGAGGTTTCTATTTCGGTAAGCTGAGCAGCGCTACCTGCAATCGGCTTCCGCAGACAGACAGAGGTACCTTCAATCCGGTACTCATTTTCGGATTCGGAATGCAGGTGGGCGTCGGAAAGTACATTGAAAAGGGAATTCTTCGTGCCGGTTTCAGCATAACCGCAACAGGAATGCTGGAGGGTCTCATAGCCAAATGGAACCCGAATCTTCCGGCAACCGACATCAGTCGGAACCAGGTTCAGGATACCTACTACTTCTGGATCCAGGGAACGGCGGGAATACTTGGGAAGCTGTTCGGAAGTGTCGATTTTGCAATAATCAAGGCGGAAGTTAACGTCGAGGTGAAGGTGCTGGCCCAGATAACTTTCGAATCCTACGCGCCCATTCCCATTTCAGTTATGGCCGAGGTGAAAATCCAGCTTGCCGTAAAGATAAATCTCGGACTGTTCAAAATTAAGATAAAATTCAAGTTCCACGCAAAAATCAAGGAGACTTTCACAATAGAGAACGGCGGCCGGGCACCGTGGGCCGAAGACCGTGTCGCCGGCAGGAGGAGCAGAACTAATCTCATGAAACGCCGTCTTACCGCCCTTAGAGGATTCGAGGAAACTCTGTTTCTTGCGGGAGCCGAGCCTTTTGCCATGCACTGGTCCAACCTTGCTCCGCGAACATCAAAGGTTTCTCTCACAACCTACATGGTTCCCTTCCTCACAATGTGCGGCGACGAGGCGAAATGCATAGGAGAGCAGAAGGCCAGCTACATACCGTTCATTTTCATGGAAAGCAGCGATCCCGACAGTGCCGGTTTCAATTCCTCGGATTCATCCTTCGAGACTCTCTGTAGCCAGGTTTTTCTCTGGACTGTTGCAGCCGCGCTTCCCAAGGGAAGTTACACATCCGAGAATGTGGCAGGTCGGGTAGTTACTGACAGGATGCTCTCGGCAATGCTGACCTACCTCAGCGGAGGATCGGATGGATCCATGATTCTCCCCCAAATTCTTTCGGTGGCCAGTGCCGAAAAGTTCATGGGCGATCAGTTTGCAATGAAACTTTCTGCTCCTACCCACAACGAGGAGAAGAGCGGTACTGTATTCGCAATGCCTCGCTTGATGGGACTCGATGTTCCGTCGAGCACATCAAAACGAAAATACACATTCGATGAGTTTTCAAAGGCCGATCGGACATATCTCGGCAAGCTGGGAGAGTACTTCAGGGAACTTGAGGTGATTGTCCAGGATGAAATGAAGCGGGATAAGAGATTTGTACTGCTTTCGGAAAACGATTTCCAGGAGTCGATTGCCGGCTTTATTTTCAGCGACTACTTTGTGATGATAGCAAAACAGATGGTCCAGAGCGCGAAAGATCTTCTCAGAACCTGTCCGATGGAATTCGATCCGGAACTCAGCATCAAGGAAATTGTCGATCTTGTTAACCGTAAAGGTGAGCTTGCAGGGGAAAATGTGATTACGGCGGAGGATCTTTTCGAATCCAACGAATCCCATGCGTTCACACCTGGAAAAACTGTCTACATTGCTCCTCCGAGTCATGAAGTCGAAGAAGGTGATACGATAAAGTCCATTGCAGATAAGCACACCTCATTCACTCCGAGTGAGCTGGCCGAGTGGAACGCTGTCCGGAAAGGTATCCTTAAAGCCGGGTCCGTTATCACGGTTTCCGGGAAAGAGTACACGGTAAAGGACGGAGACAGCTTTGTTTCCATCGCACTTTCAACTTCGGAAGGTGATATTGAGAAACTGTTTATCGATTCCGATATTGCAGATGTTGAAAACCTTCTGATCGTAGGTGCGGATCTGACTGTCGAGCCTTCGACATACTCCGTTAAGAGCGGCGATACGTTTGAATCTATTGCAGCCGCATACGACTACAGCGGTGGTAAAGGTTTGAGTGTGGATAACCTTGCAAACTCCAATATTGCTGTTAAAAACCTGTTCGTACCGAATAGTGAAATCAAGTTCCGTGAAGGCGAGAGCGAGAAAACATACACTGTCTCCTCATCCGACACCCTTCTTACAATTGCACGTGCCGTTTCGGGCGGAAATTTGGAGAAACTTTTCTCCATTTCGGACATTTCGGCGAAAGAGGGGCTTCTTAAATCGCTTTCAAACCTTCTTCTGCCGACTATCGCAGGTGTTACTGCAGATCAGGATAGTCCGGCTTCGCTTGCGGCCAAATTCGATGTGCCCGTCAGCTGGCTGGCTCACGACAAGAGAAATGTTTCGGACCTCAAGGGATTTTTCCAGAAGGAAAAGGATGGAGATTTTGTCCTTCTCAACATTACCCATCTTGTTCAGTACCGGGTCGATGAGCTTCTTGATGTCATGAAACGAGGAAAGGATCTTCAGCAGATATCCGGCATGATTTCCCGTTTCTATCTTCACGGGCTGCGACTGCCCAAGGAGATCAGCGACGGAAAGACAACAGGAAAAATTACCTTCATGGACGGCGTAGATCTTCCTGACGAGTGCGGCCTCTACAGAATCACCGGTCAGCAGTTCGAGCTTCCGGATTTCAATGTCTCAAATGCCGATCCTGAACCCGAACCATGGAGCTTCTCTCTCACCAGACCGGATGATTATGGCTGGATACACTTTGACGGAGACAAGAGCTTGACATCAATTACAGTTACACCGGATAAAAACGACATTGCAGGTATCGAAAAAGTTAAAAATTTCGCCACAAAGCAGGGGCTGAAACCGGAATGTTTCTACCTGGGAGTCGATCCGGCCGCACAGACTCTTCCAACCCAGTACATCTGCAATACACCGGCAATCTGGAACAGCGCCTCAGATGTGGTTCTTCCGCACGGAGGAAAACCCTCGGCATCTCTCAAGCTTCTCTCTCTTCCCGGCAGTCTTGTAAATATGCCGGAGCGGGAAAAGAGCGACATGCTGCCTGAATTCATCCTGAAATCGGGTGTCTACGATGAGGCGACTTCAGCAATGAATTATCAGGATCTTAAAACCTACGGCTGGGCATCCGTCGTTTCCTTCTCTGTCAAGCGTGTTCCGCCTGTATCGGGTTCGCCTTCACTCGCCTACACATACGAGCTCATGGGAGCGGGCGAGAACGATATAGTGATTCTCGAAAGACTTCTTGAAAATTCCGGAGAGAATCTGATAGACAAGCTCTACATTCTCTATAAATCATCCGATAAATCCTCCTATCAGTCCGGAAGCCTCTCGCGTGAAGATTTTTTCATTTCACAGGTTAACCTTACAACCGAAACACGTCCTCCGTCCCTCACGTTCTTTGCCGAAAAGGCTGAGGCGGTTCAACATCAAACAGATATGGAGTTCATCAGGCAACTTTGGGAGAACAGCATAACGAGATCGGGCGGTTACTATCTCTACTATTCGGATAGTGATGAGAAGAGAGGCCTGCCTGATCACATATTCAACGATAAGGGCGAAGCCACGGTATCGCTGATGATTATGCTGGATAAGTCTCTCGGTAACGCCCTTCCCGCCTATGCCAACAGTGTAGTTACGGGAGATGCCGTTGATCTTGCAAGGGCTGTTATATTTGCCGAGCCGGATCAGACACTTCAGCACCACACCGTGGAATCGGGTGAAATGCTGAATCGAATTGCCCAAAGATACTACACGACGCCTCTCCAAATAGTTGAAAGAAACGACGACATCAATCTGGCCCAAGATGCAAAGATCGGCGTAAGTGACGGCATGTACATGGTGGGACCGAAGGACTCTTCGGATCCTCACGATTGGGACAGGGGAAATCCCGAGGCAATTGCAAAGCATTTCAGCATAACTCTCGATGATTTGAAGGCTGCAAATCCAAAAATCACCAGCTGGCCGGCGGAATTTCCGCTCTATACGGTTCTGATGCTGCCGAATATGGAGATTACTCCCGCTCCAGGCAGAGAGCGTTTCAAATCGATTGCCGAATACTACGGAACTACGGTAGCGGATCTAGCGGATGCAAACTCAACCCGGAGCGGACTTTTCACTTCTGGAACAACGCTCAGCCTTGTTCAGGGTCCCCACGTTGTCCACTCGTCCGTACCGGCAGGAGCTGTTTCCGTTGCGGCAAAGCGAACGACTCCTCCGGAAATACCGGACTCTACGGCGGCAGCCGATTACGGTAGAATCTATATGGAGAACATGTTCAGCATGCTCGGTTACAGAGTTCGTGAAAACGATGGATTCAGAAAGAGTAATCCGGGACTTCCGATGGCTCCTGTCGACGGAAAGGGACCCGATGGAGAGGAAACAGGTTTCCAGCTCTACAACCAGACGCTTCCGTACTGGAAGTTCTCCAAAGAGAGCGGATTGAATGCGATTCCCGACTCCGGTCACAATCCCTACCGGGGAATCGGATCTGTCCTTCAGGTTGATTTCGGATGGATTGATATGTTCGGAAACAGGACTATTACCCCTCTGGATGATCCCACTATCAAGAGCGATGCGCCGCTCAACGGAGCTCCCATACTCATGCGCTATACCGATCCTATAGTGGGGCTCTCCCAGTGGCCGGCGGCAGCTGCAAGCTACACAGTTTCAGGAGATGCGGGAAAGCCTGCCCTTGAAATCAAGTTGAATTTCGATCCTTCAACCTACATGCCTTCGGATAAAAACAGTGAAAACGGCGAAACTCCGGCGTGGAAAAAGGCTGCAGAGCAGGCTCTTCTTGTCTATTCACAGCTTTTCTACCAGCTGGACGGCATAGATTTCTCCTTCTCGACTTCGATTGTTAAGGCGGAAAAAATAGAATTCACCGATGCCGTGTTGTCTCAGAGCGTAGAAAGCTGGGTGGGCTCCATATGCGAGTTCCTCTACTCTCAGTGCCAGGAGGGAACTTCCGTCGGCGAGAAGTCGGGGGCGGCCAATCCGCCCGCACCTCTCACCATTCGTTACGATATAGATGAAAACCAGATCAGGACAGAGGAGATTTTACCGCTTACGGCCACGATCAATATGGCCAGGGAATCCGTAAAAGTCGATCCTCAATTTGCAGAAACCCCCAACTACCTTAAGTCCGTAACTTCCGTAGAACCCGCCGTATCAAAGGAGCAAACTGGCGGATCGGTAAATATCTCCAAATTTGTTGCCGATTTCGAAAAAGCATTCTCCGGCTACAGCGATTTCGAACTCAAGGTGATGAGCGGTGTCGACAGAGACTCCTACATAAAACCGGGCGGGAAAAAGCCTCTCTGGATAGTCAGAGCGGGCAAGGGCGATGAAAACGGTATCTCCTGTAGTGTAGGCGATGCCGGAAAACCGCGGATTCTTGTTCCGAGACCGGTCAGAAACAGTCTGGAGTCACGTTCCGATGTGGATATTTTCGACTATGTATCCGGAAAGGGTATCGATTTTACATCTGCCAGCAGGAAACTCAACTTCACCGGAGTGGATACCGACCTGTGGCTCAAGAGTTACCTGAGCGCGGTTGATAACTTCCTTTCGCCTCAGTTTACGACACCTCTGGGTATCCTTGCCGACAGGAAGGGCCGCGACTACCTTTCGGAAATAAAGGAGCTCAAGAAGGTACTTGCAGACAATCTCAAGGAGCTTCTTATTCCCGTATTCAAGGGTGAAACGGTTACGGCGGTAGAGCAGGAAAAGGCGAGGGAGACATTCAAGCAGAAAATGCTCATCCGCCTGGACAGCTGTTACAGCACCGATGCCGTAATGCAGTTCCATGCAAATGTGGTGTCCGATTTGAAAACTTCGGACAATTCGCCGAGATTCTTCGGAACACCGGTAAGGAAAGAGAACGACAACCGTAACTTCACCGTCTCCAGCGGAAAAATCGGATTCAAACCCGATACTGAAAAGGGCGAGAGTCTTCTCAACCTTGTACTCAGCACGGCGCAGGGACAGATGGGGCTCTCGGGCAATGAAGTAAAGAGTTACCTGCCTCTCGATCTTAAATACAGGGTTTCCGATATAGAACACCAGATAGGTTCACTTCCTGGAATCGATGGATACGAAGCTTCATCCTGGCTCGCATTTTGCGGCAAGGGCGGTGTGTTCGACAGCAATCTGGGAACTTTCAATGTGCCCCTTGTTCTGCGCTCATTCCCGACACCGCCGACAATGAGCAGTCAAAACCAGCTGAAGAGCGTGAAAACCGTCGATGTGGATTCCGTAAGCAGTGCCGCATCCTGGGCATACGGATTTACCTACGAGCAGGAGTACCACTATCCTCAGGATTGTGTCTATCTCACTGTGAAGTTCAATATCAGGGATTCGCTCCTTCTTGACGATTGCAGCTTGAATGTAAAGGATCTCGTGAAAAATCTCGCAGAGTTCCAAACTGTCTATCCGGCGGTTGAAAAGGATCTTACAGCATTCCTTGCAACTATAGATCCCGAGAATCCCGATCAGGATAAGCTGGAAAAGGCGGCCGTTGCAGTCGATTCCTTTATCGAGTTGTCCGAGAGAGTTCTGGAGTGCAATCCGGGTAACAATTCGGGCGGCATGAATCAATTTGCCGTCGAGTCCGCAAGCGGAGATGTCTGGGAGTTGTCGATAACCGAACATGCGGAGAAGATTGAGGGTGTCGACGCCCTCGTTGTCAGGCTTCACGGATCAATTCCGGATAGCAATGTGGATCCATCCGTTCTCATTCAGGAAAGTATCTACAATCCTGTTGCCGTCAAGGATGACGAAGGATGGGCGTGGTACTACACCGAAAAGGAGAGCGGAAAAATACTTTCGGCGGAAGATGGAAGAAAGATACCGGGAAGAACCGTTGTGTTCCCCGAGCTTAATATCCTGTCAAAACAGGATGCTTGGGCATCGGTTCATCTTTCCAGAAACCGGAACCTGATGCCGGATCCTAAGCTTGAAACCGCCGATCCCTTTGTCTACACAACATCGGAAATCAAGTTCGCCAATCCGCTTCATCCGAGAATCGACTCAATAGATCCGATTGAAATTGAAAGAATCGATTCACCCTCCGAGCCGAGAATTTCATCCCTGGCCGAACATCTTGGAATCCTGTTCAAGGCTCTTTTTAAATCTGTCGAGGGTTCGACACAGACAATTCTTATGGAGTGCGGCTACTCCTACTCACTCAATAAAAAGCTGCCTCCTGTTGTGCTGCCGGTCTTTTTCCTTCCGTCTACGGTAATGGATATAGAGAGTGATACCAAATCATCCGTTGCTGCGGGAGAGGACAAACCCCTTGTCGTGAGAATTGAGGAGGCTGTGATGAAGTGGTTTGATGAAAACGTGCCTCTCGCTATGGACGGAGTGGTAAGGTTCGACCTTACTGTAATTTCTGACATGACAAGACAGCAGGTTCCTCTTCTCCGTCTGCGAAATCTCACCCTCGATATCGACCACATCAAACCCGAGCCCAAAGTGAGAGTTCACCACTAAAGTCGTTCCAGCATATTTTCCATGCCCCCTCTTTTCAAATGAGGGGGCGATATTGAAATCAAAAAGTGTTTTAGCTTAAATTGACTGTTTTGTAGCGATTTGAGAATTCATGGAAAACGTTTTAGGTGAGGCGTAATGTCTTGATTTTATTTTTGATGTTTGAAAGGTAGATGGGTGGTGAATGCTGCTTTTCTAACCCTCGGAAGCTTCCAGAAGGTCCTCAAGAAGGTTTTCCATGTGGTGAGCGTGGGTTCTGAAGGAGAGAACGCATACTCGGATGACGAACTTGCCGTCGACAGTTGTTCCGGAAAGGTGGACCCTTCCCTTTTTATTCACATTCTTCATCAGCTTTGCGTTTATTTTGTTCAGCTCCTCATCGCTTTTTGACGGATCGTTGAATCTGAACACTACAAGGGAGAGATCGGGTTTTTTCATTACCTCCCATCTGGAATCCGCGGAGAGTTTCTCGTAAAGCTCCTGGGTAAGGTCCAGTTTTTCGTCGAGGTACTGCCTGAAAACCTTCATTCCGTAGAGTTTCATCGGAATCCAAACCCTGATTCCGCGTGCAGCACGTGAAAGTTCGAGGGACATTCCGCTGAAATCCCAGAGGTTGTCGCTTTCAACGGTCTCTGTGATGTAGGGAGCCTGATGTGTGAAGGCGTTTCTCAGATGATGTCCGTTTTTAATAAGCAGTGTGCCGGTTCCGTAGGGAAGAAACAATCCCTTGTGCGGGTCGAGAGTAATGGAATCCGCTTTGCTTATTCCCTTGAGAGCTTTCTTTCCCCTCTCGGTCATTGTGAAAAATCCACCGTATGCTCCGTCAACGTGGAACCAGCAGTCGTTTTCCTTCGCAATTTCGCAAAGTTCCTCGATGGGATCTACCGTTCCCGTATCCGTCGTTCCGCCGTTTGCGACGATGAAGAACGGCGTGAGTCCGTCCGCTTTGTCCTTCTTCATTTCGTCTTTAAGTTTATCAATATCCATTCTTCCGAACTGGTCGACAGGTATTATTTTCACCTGGTGTCGCATTATTCCCGCTGCGAAAGCGGCTTTCCACACGGAATGGTGTGTCTGCTCGCTGCCGTAGATCACGCCCTTTCCGATTTCGGGATCAAGCTTGACGCTTCTTCCGGTGATGAGTGCTGTCAGGTTGGCGATGGAACCGCCTGTTGTGAATATTCCTCTCGCCTTCTCATCGTAGCCGACCATAGTACAGAGCCAGCCGATAGCCTCCGCCTCCATCTGTGAGAGCAGCGGCGCGGAGAAGTTGACGCCGACGTAGCGGTTTGTTCCCTCGGTGATGAAGTCGGCAAGGGCCGATTCGAAAAGTCCGCCTCCGGGAATGTATGCAAGGTTACCGCCGCCTGCGGTGTTGAGTGAGAGCGGAATGGTTTCGCTGAAAAGCTTTTCAGTTATCTCCTCGAAAGTTGCTGAAGGCTCCTCCGGAGCGGCATGGTTGGGTTTCATTTCCCGTAAAACCCTTTTCAGCCCTTCTTCTGAACGGTCCGCATGGTTGTCGACATTTTCATAATATTCCATGAGGTAGGCTGATACGTTTTCGATCATCTTTCTCATGACCTTCTTCGAAGGTTCCAGTTTATTCATATCTAATCTCCGTCAAAAAACGTGTTGCGTCCACAATAGTACGCCTGCAAAAAACAAATTCAAGCCGCCGGAAGGAAAAAACCCCGATCTTTCTGCACATAAAAATGTGCATTGATGTGGACAAATGGAAGAATGTGCTTTTCAAACTTTCTCTTCTACCCATTTTCAACATTGGGCAATTTAAATGTTTTTAAACGATTTTGTTTTGGAACCGGCGGGTAGTTAGTTTCTAGTGATCCGAAAACACGATGCATTTTTCGTGAAGTTGATTGTGCCGTAATCCTTGAGATGTCAATTTCTGTTCCAATTTTCCACAAATCTCAACATTTTGTAAACATGCGGGATATCCGCCGTTAAATCGGGCTTCTAGTTCTTTTGTTTTTTGGTTTTATCTTGTAACTGTTTGAAAACATTGAGATGATTTTGGAGAACATTTTTTTGTGCATAGTGATTTTCCTATTGATTTCGGCAGGTTTTATATGCTCAGGTGAGCTTTGCCAACAAAAATGTGGAGAACCCGACATTCCCTTAGAAAAAAATTTTGAAAGCTCCCATTTAATCGCGTTCGAAATGGTAAAATATATCAAAATCTGAAATTTTAGGTGGATTGATGACTACGGAAAGAATATCGAGATTGAAATTCGTGCAGGAGACTCTTGCACAAAAACTTGTCATAAACGGTCGGCCCGATCAAATTTCGCTCGTCGCCGGAGTCGATCTTGCATTTTCCGGAGAGACGGCTCTGTGTACCGTTGTCCTTATTGAATATCCCTCACTTGAAGTTGTAGAAATTGTAACGAATATTGATCAGGTCAGAATGCCCTACATTCCCGGCTACCTCACATTTCGGGAGGGCCCCGTTGCGCTCAAGACGATACGGAAGTTGAAAAAGGTTCCCGACATTATTGTTTTCGACGGACAGGGAATCGCTCATCCCAGGAAAATGGGAGTTGCCGCCCATCTGGGACTCATACTCGGCATCCCCTCAATCGGGTGTGCCAAATCGAGACTCTTCGGCACATTTCAACAACCCGGAAACCAAAAAGGCGAGTGGAGTTACCTCTACGGAAAAGAGGGTGAAAAGATAGGAACAGTGCTACGTACCAGAACCGGAGTCAAGCCGGTTTTCATATCTCCCGGTCACCTTGTGGGAATAGAGGAAGCCAACGCCATAATGCTCCGGATGACGGGAAAATATAGAATTCCAATCCCGACCCGACTCGCACACATGGAAGCGGCGAAGGCAAAAAGGGATCAACTCGAAAAAAATAAATTGCTAAAATGAAATAGAAAGATCACAATTCAAAAATAAATTCACAATGATTTATTTAAAAGCGCAGGCGGCATTTGTTGCTGTCTTGAATGTTTTTATGATTCAAAAACCAGGGAGGAAATGATGATGGAGAGAAAATCGATTGGACCTATTACCCAGGAAGATGTGATCTATTTCGTACTTACCGACCGTTTTGCCAACGGAAACAGTCAAAACAATGTGCCGTGGGATATCAATAATCCGAGACATTTTCACGGAGGCGATTTTGAAGGTCTGGAGAAAAAGATTCCCTATCTGACAAATCTCGGAATTACAGCCGTATGGATCACACCGGTATATCTGAATATTGCAGATCTTGGTGATTCAGCCGGCTATCACGGATACTGGGCAATCGATTTTGAAAAGGTCGATCCCCATCTCTACAGTTCAAAATCGGGATATGAAGAGGGAAGTAGAAAGTATTTAAGAGATCTTGTCGACAAGTTTCACCGGGCCGGAATAAAGGTGATCCTTGATATGGTTGTGAATCATACGGGATACCACACCCCGGATTTCCATAGTCAGGTTAGCGATGAGGTGAAGTCGTTGAAATACAACAGCGGCACTGGTGTAGTGGACGGATCTCTATGTGGGCTTCCCGATTTGGACCACGACCATTCCGATACAGCCGACTACTTTATCCAGAACATTGTCGAGTGGATTGAGCAGACGGGAATAGATGCCATAAGAATGGATACAGTAAAACATGTGGAAAACAAGTTCTGGTACTATTTCAAATCCTACATCAAGACTAGCCATCCTGAAATTTCACTGATAGGTGAAGTTCTCGAATGGGACAGTGACAAAATCTCAAAATATCAGAGAGACCACGATTTTGATACACTCTTCGATTTTCCACTTTGCGGAGCGATTATGGGAAGTCTTGTGTGGGACAACCCAATGACCGATATTGCCAGGCCGAGATTCGCCCAGGGAGAAAAGAATGGAATTCTTGATATGGATGATCGCTACACCAACGCCAACAGGCTTGTAACTCTTCTTGATAACCACGATTTAAGCAAGAGAATAACCACAGAAATCCAGGAGAGAGTCGGACACTGGGACAGAGATCTCACAGAGAAAATTCTAAAGTACTGTCTCACATTTTTATTCACCACAAGAGGAATTCCCCAGATCTATTATGGAACCGAAATAGGGATGGAGGGGTATGCCGATCCGGATAATAGAAAGGACATGCCGTGGCACATCTTTTCAGGACACCAACCCAAAAGTGAGCACGATTTTGAATTTTCGGTATTCAATCACACTAAGTCTTTGATAGGTTTCAGGAAAAACAGTAGGGCGATCCAAAGCGGCTACCTGTTTACCCTGCATGCCGATCATTTTGTCTACGCTTACATGAGAGAATACAGAGGAGATGTCGTTGTTGTCGTAATGAACAATGGAAGAGGAGATATGGAGTATCCGCTTCCTGTGGAAATTCATAAAAACAGCAACATCCCAACCAGAATCAAGGAGCTTATGCCTCAGGGAACAAGGTTGATGGACAAAATATCCGGCTGCAGTGACGCCACCATTGATTGTTACGGCAGGATGAATGTATCAATTCCCGGAAAAACAGCAGCGGTCTATACCATCGGCTGACGTTTTGTAAAATATCTTCAGATAAATTCATTACAAGGATAGTTTCGATTGAATAGCCTGTGAAAGAATTAAAAATAATTTTTGTAAATGTTATAAAAAATATTGTGAATTTGTCATAAAATTTTTCGACATTTTTCAACACAAATCAACAGAGTTTCAACAAGTGTGATAACGCCAGTTATATTAGACGGTTAATGTTGAGAAAAATGTTGAAAGTCTTTTAACTTTATGAAAACATTGCCTTTTTTAAAAAGCACTGATTTGTGTGCATAGGCTTTTTCCCAAGAAATATCAGCCGCTTTTAAGGCAAAAAAGGGTACTTGCCAACAAAAATGTTGAAAAAGACCGCAGATTTTACAGATGCTCACCGATAAAGACCACAGATTACGCTGATTCAATGATTACCATGATTTTAATACAGTATCCGTAGTATGGATTTCTCTCCTGCATTCAAACACGATTATCACCCGAAGACTGGTCCATCTCTGTCCATCAATAGTCCCAATGTCCACAATGGTTGCCCTCGTCTACAGTTCATTCCTGACACAACGATATGTCGGAACTGAGCTCATTTTAGATGTGTGCAGTTTTATGAGCGAGGCTGAGTTGAATTGGATGTAGACACCTTCTAAAGAGTTGTATTCATCTGCTGTCCAAACCATTGAACACTCGCCTTCAAAAAAGAGTTCGTTCCAGTGACAGCCGTTGCCTGTGTAGCTTCCACCGGTGCCGTATTGAGCCATATAAATGGTTTTAAGCTCTGTTTCTGTGGGTAGCCTCCAGTCATCGTAGCCTCTGAAAGCAAGGCTGGCGCAGGCGTTTATTGAATTCTGCCATGATGCTTTAGTATCTGCGGTTTTTATCCACATCAGCCCGGTTTCACTGTCTGAAATAGTACCGTCGCCATTGTCCGAAAGCCTCCAGCAACTATCCCACGACCTTTCATCATCAGGCGCACAGTCGTAATTGTTTGAGCAGTATGAGCTGAAATATCCTGGTCGGAGACAGCCGGTATATCCTTCACCCGCACCGTAGCGATCCTCGTCGCGATCTTCGTAGTATGTCGCACAGCCGGTGTGACATGGAGCTCCCCATTCTGCGCTGTCGTCACAGTCGCCACCATTTTGAGTATAACCTTCCGGAGCGGTACATCTGCTGTTGACGGTATCTGTGTATACGCCGTAGTTGTCACCATCCACATCCCTGAAAAATGATCTGCAATTTTTATGGCACAAAGATCCTGTCGATGTGCTGTCATCACAGTCCTTTCCTTTGTCACAGCTGTTGCCGTAGCCGTCACTATCCTTGTCATCACAGCTGCTGCATCCGTTTTCAGTCCAATTATCAACATTGTCGTCACAGTGATCCGGACCCATGTCACAGCTTTCACCGTGACCGTCACCATCCATATCAACGCAATTCATACAGCCTGACTGAGTCCATGAACCGGCTTTGTCATCGCAGGCGTCCGGTCCTTTATCGCAGCTTTCACCATGACCGTCTCCATCAGCGTCAACGCAGTTGTTGCAGCCGTCAGGTGTCCAGTTGTTTATATCGTCTTCACAGCTGTCCGGACCGCTGTCGCAGTCGATTCCGAATCCGTCGCCGTCGATGTCATGACACTGCACACAGCCGTTTGTTGTCCATGCAGCTGGATTGTCATCACATTCATCTTTGCCATTTCCCAAATCGTCGCAGTTGACTCTGTAGCCGTCCTTATCACTGTCTCTGCAGTTTCCACAGTTAGGAGCAGTCCAGCTGTATGGATCGTCATCACATGAGTCAGTTCCCCTGTCGCAGTTTTCACCATAGCCGTCACCGTCCGAGTCCACACACTTTGCGCAAGCGTTTTTTGAATGGTTCATGGCATCGTTATCGCAGTAATCGTCACCGGTAGGGCAGAAGAGTGCATCGTAGGCGTCGTGTCCGTCGCCATCGGCATCGGTGCATGATGGACAGTTTTCATGATAGTCGGCTGAGCGGTCCTGGCAGTCCGGACCGAGATCGCAATTTTCTCCGTAGCCATCCTCATCGATATCTATGCAGTTTTCGCATCCGTTTTTTGTCCAGTTGTACTCGTTTGAACCTATGGGGTTGTCACAGGCATCATCGCCCTTTCGGCATGTTTCAGGATCAAAAGTAAAATGTCCGTCGCCGTCAATATCCTCACAGCCCGAATTATAGTCGGGTTCACTATCGGTATCTGTAGCCTTATCCTTGTCAGAATCTTCGTCTTTGTCTGGCTTCTTGTCCATATCCGTATACGTGTCCTTGTCGATGTCCGTGCCGGTGTCTTTGTCCCTTACAGATTCATCAGAAGAGTCTGAAGCCGTGTCCTTGTCGGAGTTCAACAGGTCATCTTTTGCTTTCCTGCTGCTTTCCGATCCGCAGGAAATGGCGATAATGAATGATAAAATCAGCAAAAACGGAGTGTTCTTCATTTGAGACCTCGTATGTGTTTATGGTTAAAGTATCCCACGATTATTCATATGGATCGAAAAATGTCAAAAAAATACAAGATGATAGGTGTTGTCGGATATAAAGCGTTCAAACAGATCACTTGCTCTGGAATCCGTACTTTTCTGGACAGTACTTAAGTTTGGTAATAATCTCTTGGAAACTGATTGCATGGAATGATATTTCAGTAGGAGTTTCGTATGCTCACAAATATTCTAAGGATACTTCTCGGACACCAGTTGGATCCATTCACTTTTGTGAAATCTATAAACTACATTCCCGATCTTAACGTTACCAATCTGGGGATTTATGTTCATATTCCCTTCTGCAGAACTCTCTGTCCATTCTGTCCATACTACAAGACGAAGTTTGATATGGATAAATCGAAAAGCTATCTAGACGCTCTCTTGAAGGAGATCGACACTGTTTCGGTAAGAAGTTTTGAGAGTAGAAGGGAGGTGACAAGTATCTATTTCGGCGGCGGAAGTCCCGCATTGATGGATGATGGTCTTCACAAAATCATACTGCACATAAAAAAGTATTTCGACATCATTGGAAATACGGGAATCGAACTTCATCCGAGAGATGTAACCCATTCTTCCTCAGCGAAAATAGTCGACGCAGGTTTCGATATGGTAAGTCTCGGAGTACAGTCCTTTTCCGATTCTATACTGGCGCAATTGGGAAGAACCTATCACAATCCCGAAAAATCACTCGTAACACTGTCCAAAAACAATTTCAAGGCAATAGATGTGGATCTCATTTTCGGAATACCGGGACAACAAAATGAGGATCTTCGAAAAGATTTCCTGATCGCAGCAGAGAAGGGAGCGACACAGATTTCCACATATCCCTTCATCGATTTTTCCTACGCAAAAAACGAGAGAAAGCCCCTCAGTCACAGAGAGAAGAAAAGACTTCTGAAAACACTTTTAAAGACATCGGAAGAGGCCGGATTCGAAAGAACATCCGTATGGACATTTGCAAAAGCCGGAACCCCGAAATACTCCTCAATCACCCGGGATAACTTTTTAGGATTCGGTCCGAGCGCCGCTACACTCGGTAAAAAAAATTTCAAGGTCAACACATTCTCTGTCGATGATTATATAAAATCCGTAAATCGAAAACAGATTCCCACCGCACTCAGAATGAAATTCAACGAAAGAACGAGATCGCTCTACTGGCTTTTCTGGAACTGTTACAACGGGGAGTTGTCCGATTTTCGCTATGAAGAACTTTTCGATCGATCGCTTAACGATGATTTCGGGAAAGAACTTTTATTGGCATCGAAAATGGGCCTGCTGACAAGAGAAAGAAGATGCTGGAGATTAACCGAAAGAGGAAGTTACCTTTTTCATCTTGCTGAGCAGATCTATACACACCAATACATCGATAAAACATGGAATTCAGCATTGAAAAATCCCTGGCCGGAGAAAATAGAACTCATGTAAAGATCGCAGATTAAGCTGATTCCATGATTACCGTGATTTTTATGACGGACTGGAAAATTGATTGCTATCCTGCATACAAACAAGATTATTGACCAAAGACCTGTCCACTTCTGTCCTTTTTGTCCACAGATATTAAAAAAGTGTCATCGATTAAGAACAAGGAGCATGTCTTTTGAGTTTGTTTCCTGCATTCCATCTGTGTCAATCTGTGGATTAAAGTAAAGACCATTTGTGTGTTTTTGGAGATGTAAAAGGAGACGAAAAGTTTATAATGTTAGTTTTTGACGTTTGTTGATTCTTTTACGAAATTTGTTGAGTTAATATTTATTATTATTATAATAATCACGCAAATTATTCAACAGTATTGATGGAGTCTTTTATGAAGTGTTTAAGTTTTTTCTTGTGTATTCTCCTTTTGTCGCTCTTTATCTCGTGTGGAAGCGACAGCGCTAAAAAGGATGGAGATGCAGTATCCCAGGGTGCCGAAAGTGTAAAAATCAGCGTCAGGTCCGATGCGCCGAAAGATCAGTGTCCAAACGGTGGTGTCAAAATTGATATGGGATTTGACAAAAACGAAAACGGCAAGCTGGATAGTGACGAGATCACAGAGACAAAATACGTCTGCCACGGAAAGGATGGAAAGGACGGTGAACCGGGCAATAACGGTAAGGATGGAGATAAGGGTGAAGCCGGAGAAAACGGAGATGATGGAGCCAAAGGAGATCAAGGTGAAGCCGGCAAGAATGCCCTGACAAAGGTTTCCGATGAACCGCAGGATACGGAAAACTGCGATGGTCATGGTGGTAAGAAAATAGAAACAGGTATCGACGACAACGGCAACGGAATCCTTGACGAGGATGAGGTAGACAGTGTCGAGTACATTTGCAACAACGGTCTGGATGATGTGTGGTTCGGTGAATACTATCTTTCCACCACAGAGGATCTTGAGGAACTTAGGAAGTACAGAATTGTTACGGGAGAAATATATATTAGAACAGGCGAACTGGAGGAGATTTCAGGTCTCGAAAAACTCCAGAGAATCGGTGGTCTCTATCTGGACTACAGTCAAAGTGTTAAAAAGATAGAGCTTTCGGGACTAAAGATGATTATCGGACAAGAGGGTATTAATGTTTACGAATCCAATTCTCTTGTAGAAATTTCAATGCCTGAGCTTGAGAAAATCACGGTCAGTGACGATGCAATTAATTTGAACAATAATATGTCTCTGACAACAATTTCAATGCCGAAGTTGACTCAAGTTACGGGGTACGATGGTATTGAAATAAGAGAAAGTGAAAAGATTGAAAATATTTCATTTCCACTTCTTAAAAAATTACGTTCAAGGGATGATGGTCTGGTATTTGAAAATAACCAGGCTTTAAAACAGATCTCATTTCCTCTTCTTGAATCTCTAGAGGGAGCGGACCGTGTACTGAACATCTACAACAATCCGGAACTAACTACAGTTTCCTTCCCTGTCTTGACAGAGATTAAAGTTGTCGAGGACCAGAATGGGCCGTATGGACCTACGATGCGACGACCAAGTGACATTGCACTCATGATTTCAAATAACGGCAAAATTGCAACAACAGAATTCAACCTACTTGAAGCAGTAGAAGGTCCGGTAATGATTACTGGTGCCGGTGCCCTCACTTCTCTTGATGGATTTCAAGCACTTAAATCCGTAGCCGGATCGTTTGAAATTATGAGTAATCCCGAACTTGCCGATATTACTGCTATTTACGATATGGATTTTATCGAGAATGAAATAAACATAGTAAGCAATGGAAAACTACCACAGTGCCAGGCGGAAGAGTTTGTCAAGAGAATGCGCTATTTGAAGTTTTGGGAAGGAGCGAGTCAGGTAAGAGATAATCTCGAAACAGGTGTTTGTGAAAATTCGATAGTCTGCACCAAGGATGTTGCTGTTACCGACGAAGCTTCCCTTGATGAGCTGAATGGATGTGTCATTCTTGATGGAAATCTTAATGCCGATGAGGCTACCATCGCTTCTATAAATATCGAAAATTTGAAAGCCGTCACCGGAAAGATAGATATAACTGGAAACGATGTGGTAACAACATTAGCATTTCCAGATCTAATCTTCATCGGTGGTATGGAGATCATGTCAAACGATCTTTTAACCGGTATAAATTTCCCTCTTCTGGAAAGAGTAGGAGAGTTCGGTATCGCATTTGGAGGCTGCCCGGAGACGACCGATCTTTCATTTCCGAAACTGAAGAGGATTAAAAGTCTCTCAGATTCGATATATCTTGGAAGTAATTTGAAGCTCGCAACTCTTTCCTTCCCTGTTCTGGAAGCGATTTTCTCTGATGGAGAGGCTATGCTTTTTGAAGAGAATGATTCATTGGCGTCCATAAACTTTCCCCAACTCTCCACGGTTACCTCAAGGCACGGTATTTCAATGAGTTACATCGGAGAAATCACATCAATCACGTTCCCGAAACTCCAGAAGATAGCCAAGAATACAGGCACCTCTTTTTATATCGGAAATTGCGATAAACTTACTCAGGTTCAGTTACCTTTGCTTGAAACTGTCAGCGGAAGTATTTCTGCTCAGAGCAATCCTAAACTTACTACAATAGCAATACCGGAAGCTGTCACAATAGGAAAGGATTTAAGGTTAATCGACAACGTTCTATTTAGCGCTCTCAGCTCGCCCAAGTTGATAAGTATAGAAGGAAATTTCGTAATCGATAATAATGATGCCGTCATGACATTCCATTTTCTGACTGAATTGGAAAAAGTTGGTGGAGTAATAACTGTTCAGAATAATAACAATCTTACCGATATTACCGGGTTACACAGTGTAACGAATGTCGGAACATCAAATCAAGGTACTGTCACATTTAAGAATAATTCCTATTTGAGTTCACAACTTGTAGTGCAGTTCTCCGAAGAACTTATTAGTCACGGCTGGACTGGAACACTTGTTAACGAAGGAAACCTGAATTAATTCGTGTCACATTCTTTTATCTATAAATTTCAACAATAGACCTGATTGAATTTTTAAGAACGGTTACCTATGAAAATGTTTGAAGATTTCATAGAGACGTTGCACCTAACTCCTGGGA
Organism: uncultured bacterium; assembly: GCA_942492635.1. Taxonomy (GTDB): domain Bacteria; phylum UBP6; class UBA1177; order UBA1177; family CALOFP01; genus CALOFP01. Next base: position 170,582 of record CALOFP010000001.1, on the reverse strand, counting down.
TATTTTGGATGACTACTCCGCAGGATCGGCCACCTTACCCATGAAGAGAATTGTGCCGTTTCTGTCGTCGCGGATGAGGAAGAGGAAAGGTTTGTTTGCGCGGAATTCGAGAGGCATGCACTCGTCAACCACTTCTACAACCGTTGCTGCCGCTGCCTCTGTTCCTTCCTCGTTCACTTCGATGAACGATTTGTGAAGAACTCTGGATATTTGGGGATTTCCTGTCTTTTCCGGTGCGAGCATCTTGTCGAATCCACCCTTGAATGCTTGTTCCATTCCAAACTTCTTGAGTATAGCGCCCAGTTCCTTTTTGTATTCGATTTTGAACTTAGGAAGATGAATCCCGCCGAGTTCCAATTTCCCGAAATTGTCAATTATTTCGATGAGTTTTTTTCCGTCGAGCTTTTCGATGAAATTGTCTATGGATTCACCTTCGTAGGGATCCGCTGCAAATGCATAAAATGATATTTTGCCGCGGCCGTATGGAAGCCTTATTCCCACTACCTTATCGCCTTGCCATGCGTCGTATTCATCCCGTTCCGGAAAGGACATCATATCCACTTTTACCTTTGCTTCGTCCACTTTTGTAAAGTCTGCGGAGTATGTATTCTCCTTTTCGAATGTTGTTGACCATGCACCTTTAAAATAGATGGCGTTAACAAGGTACATAACCAGATCTTCAGGGAATTCATCGATCATATCCTTAATTTTTCCGCCTGTTTTTTCCTCGATCCAGCTGTTGAGTGCTTCGGGAGTTGTTGCATCGTACACATCGCTGAGATACCAGGTTTGAACATCCTCAATGAAGCTCTCGGCAATGTTTTCTCTGTAGCCGGGATCAAGCCAGATGGAATTTGCGAGTGTAAGAAGGACATCTTCGTCAGTGTATTCTAAACTTTGAAGAAGATTGAGGAACTGTGTGTTGATTTGCTCCTGGGTCATTCCGGTCATTTCCAGTGTTTTCTGCATTCCGTCCAAAGTGTCATCCACGGCGCCGTTCATGGTCATTGAAAGCGCTGTGGAGATGGAGATGGGGGATATGAAAAGGTTCTTTCCTTCATCGTCTTTGAGAAGTGATTTAAAGAGTTTTACCGCGAAGTTCGAATTCGCAGAAACAAGATCCGACTCAACCTTTTCAGCCAATTCATCGGATTTTTTGTAACGGAGTTTAGTTTCTTCTCCCGCATTTCCGGGCTCACTGTTGCTGTCATCAACACCTCCCGCACCTTCGGAGTCATTCGTTTCTACGCCGTTACTGCTTTCCTTATCTGATCCGGAATCGTTTCCGCAGCCAACAAAAAGCAGCGTAATTAAAAAGATAAGAGTGATAATTCTCATGACTTTCTCCTGAAATATAAAGTTAATCTGAAAACCTCATCATCAGATATTGAGTGTCGTATCCGCAAATTTTTATTAAAGAATTTGAGCTGTCGTGTTGTTTTTGTTGAAGTGTCTGGGCTTTTTGAATTACTTTGTCGGATCTTCAACCTTTCCCATGAAGAGGATTGTGCCGTTTCTGTCGTCGCGGATGAGGAAAAGGAACGGTTTGTCGGCGCGGAATTGGTGCTTGCAACCACCGTTGACTGTTTCAATCACTGTGGCCGCTGCGGCTTCTGCTCCCTTTTCATTTACCTCAATGAAGGATTTGTGAAGTACTCTCGATATGAAAAAAGGGTCGCTTTTCGGAGCTATTATCTTATCGAAACCTCCCTCGAAAGCCTTTGACATTCCAAGAGATTTCAATATTTCATTTAGCTTCTTTTTGTATTCGATCCTGAATCTAGGAAGAAGGATCCCACCAAGATCAATTTTTCCGAAGGAATTGATTATTGTGTTGAGTTTCTCACCGTCAAGTTCATCTATGAAAGAGTCTATAGACTTATCTTCGAACGGAATCGGGGCAAAGGCGTAAAAGGATATTTTTTCCCTGCCGTAGGGGAGGCGGATTCCGACTGTATTATCATCCATCCACGCATCGAACTCTTCACTTTTCCATTCCACCATCATGTCGACTTTTACAGTGGATTCATCGGCTTTGGTAAAATCAACTGAGAATGTGTCCTCCTTTTTAAAAGGTATGCTCCAACCTCCTTTAAAATAGATGGCATTCACAATGTACATCACGAGATCAGGAGGAAACTGATCGATCATATCCTTAATTTTTCCACCCGTTTTTTCCTCGATCCAGCTGTTGAGTGCTTCGGGAGTTGTCGCATCGTAAACACCGCTGAGGTACCACTTTTCTACATTTTCAATGAAACTTTTTTCAATAATTTCTATGTAATCCGGCACAATCCAGATCGAGTCGGCAAGTGTCAAAGAAACATCTTCATCGGCGAATTCGAGACTCTGAAGAAGGTTGAGGAACTGTTTGTTGATCTGCTCCTGCGTCATTCCGGTCATTTCCAGTGTTTTCTGCATTCCGTCGAAAGTATCACCCACGGCGCCGTTCATGGTCATTGAAAGTGCTGTGGAAATGGAGATGGGAGAGATGAAAACGTTCTTTCCTTCATCATCCTTAAGAAGTGATTTAAAGAGTTTTACTGCGAATTTCGAGTTTGCCGAAACAAGATCGCTGTTGACGCTTGCCGCCTTTTCGTCCGATCTTGTGTAACGGACCTGAATTTCAGCACTGGACTCCGAACCATCATCGCCTGCAACTTCTTCGGCACTTTTTTCACTCGAACTTTCGCCCTTGTCTTCCGTTGCCGAATCATTTCCACAGGAAACAAAAAGCAGCATAAATAAAAAGATAAGACTGATAATTTTCATCACTTTCTCCCGGTTACAAAATTTACGAAGAAAACCGCTCATCAGGATTTAAGTATCTGTTTGTGAAAGTTTTTATTAATTTATTTCTACAAGATATTCGGTTTTTATGAGTGGTTTATGATTTTCCAAGATCGCGACTATCTTAAAATTCCAACCCCAGATTTTTAAAGAAAAACTCCCAATTCATTTCTCTCTTTACCCAGCAGGAGTGGCCTGCGTCAGGATCGATGTGAAGGTAAATTCCGTTTACGGATCTGTTTTTCTCCTGAAGAAGTTTTGCAAACTTTTTTGCATGGAGTGTCCCGACATGAGTATCCTTTGCTCCCGTTTTTATGAGAACAGCAGGATATTCCTGTTCTTTCACATTGTGATATGGAGAATATTTGAGCAGGAATTTGAGATGTTCAGGATTTTCCGGGTCTCCGTACTCATCTTTCCAGTATTTTCCCATACCCAGCTCAGTATAGTTGACCATATCTGTCAGCGGCACGCCGATTATCGCCGCTTTCAGCTCATCAGGATAGCGGGTTACTGTAACTGACGCCAGAAGTCCGCCCTGGCTGGATCCAAAAATGCCGAGCTTTTCCGGTGAAGTGTAGCCCTTTTTGAAAAGATATTTCATTGCGAAGTGAAAATCCTCAAAAGTATTTTCCTTTTTCTCTAGAATACCGGCTTTGTTCCATTTTCCACCGTATTCTCCGCCTCCTCGAATGTGAGAACGGGCAATTACACCGCCTTTTTTAACCCACAAGGCGAATTCCCTGTTGAATCTTGGAAACCTGATTTGTCTGAATCCTCCGTAACCGTATAAAATCGTGGGGTTTGTTCCATCCAATTTCAGATCTTTCCGGTGGATAATGTACATCGGAATTTTTGTACCGTCGTGAGAGGTGTAGAAGATTTTCTTATGCTCCAGCATTCTGATGTCGGCTTCGATCTCTTTCCGATAAATCTCTTCGAAAGTTCCGTCTTGCGAATATTTAAAGATAGTTGTCGGTTGAACATAAGATTCGAAGTGTATATGCAGGTCGTCACCGACAGTTTTAAACTTTGTAACAGTTCCCATTTTGGGAATCGGGAGCTGTTTCTCCTCTTTTGTCTCGGGATCGATAACGAAAAACTCATGCTCTACATCTCTCAAGTACTTTATGACAATCTTCTCTTTGAATAAACCGAAAGCTTCGATGATTTTATTTTTTTTCTCAGGAACAACCAACTCCTCCTTCTTTGTTTCAAGAGAAATTCTGATTATTTTATTGTTCGAACAAGAGTCCCTATCCGTTCTGATGTAGGCATATCCGCTATTAATGAATCCTGAGTAGTAATTTTTGTAGGAATCAGCGATAGTGATCAACTTTTTCTCATCGGAACTGTAAATAAACAAGTTCTTTTTGCTTGGAGCCCCATTACTTTCGATGATCAGAAGATGTTTACCATCCTTTGATTGTTTGAAAGTGCTGACGGATGTTTCACTTGCTCTTTCAAAAATAGTCTGATCTTTGGAGAAATTATCGCGGAACTTATGATATTTAATGACTTTTTTAAGTTTTTTTAAAGATGTGTAGTGATATCCGTTTTCATTCGGCAGCCATTCTGCTTTTGTAGCTCTCCAAACATTTTTTTTCTCTTCGATAACTTTTCCTGTTTTTACATCAACTACAAAAAGAGTGCCGAATTCTCCACCGGACATTGAAAAATACATAAGGAAGTTTTCATTTGGTGAAAGTTTATGCCACTTGACTTTCTCCTTTGTTTGCAACTTCCTAATCAAGGTTTCCTTTTTGTCTGCAACGAGAAAAATCCCCTTCTTTTTATAGTTCACCTTTATCTTTTCATTGTCCGGAGGAAGAGACGATTTATTTTTGAGTATGTAACTTTTGCTTTCCTTCTTAATTTTTTCAGCAAAGGTCGTGTGAAATGCCTTTTCAGCTTTTGCGGTCTCCGATTCCACCCACTTTTTTACCCTCGGCGAATTTTCATCGTTGAGCCAGGTAAGAGAATCTTTGATCTCAGGAATTTGAGCAGTATCATTTTCTTGAAAAATAAAGACAGATGATTTTTCAAAGAAAAATATTACCTAGATCGTTCGACCTTTTTATAAATATAGTCGAAAATGTAAGAAAAACTTGAATAAAAGAAACCTCTTGGATAAATGTAATCGCCTAAAAAAACAAAACCCAAGAGGTGAGGTCATGTTAGCGCGAGAAAAGTTAAAATTCAATGAAAAAATCAGCGGAGTTGAAAAAACAAATCTGAAACTTACTGGCAGGGCCGGGTTAGCCGCTGTTTCAGATTACATTAGAAATAACTCTTGGCTGATGAGGGACCTGGAGAAAATGGATTCTATAAAGGGATGTAAGAAGGGAACCTCTGTTCACAGTATGATTATTCAGATAATCTGTTACTTCTTTGACGGAACATCCCTGAATCTTAGCCGTTTCGATGAACTGAAAAATGATCCTGCATACCCTCCTCTTATTGGTGTTAAAGAGAATAATCTTTGTAGCACAAGCGCTGTTAAAAGACTTCTTCGCAAGTTCAGTTTCAGAAGAGACAGAGGGTTCAAAAAGCTCTTCGACAAGTTCTTCATAATGAGGCTTAAAATAGAAAATCCGCCTTACATAATTCTCGATGTGGACAGCGTAGTTTTCGACAACAGGTTTGCTAAGAAGCGAGAAGGCGTTGACTATACCTACAAAAAGGTATGCGGGTTTCACCCCTTCTCTTCAAGTGGAATGGCTACGTTGTCGACATGTTTTTCCGCAGAGGCAAATGTCACACAAATCATGGAAGCGACACATCCGAAGGTCTTAAAAGGATTGTGAAGCTCATAAGAAAAAAGTTTAATCATCGGATTCCGATAATCGCCACAATGGACGGTGGATACCTTGACAAAAAGCTTTGCTGCCTGATGGAGGAAGAACTTAAAATCGGCTACATAATGGGAGGCAAGGCATACAAGGATATCGTCGATAGGGTGTTGAAAATACCGGAAGATGAGTTCACAAGTTATAAAAAGGATAACAGTAAAAGTGAATGGCGTTATACAGAGTTTTACGACAAAAGAGGAAGCTGGAAAAAGGAACGAAGGACAGTCGTTACTTACCAGTACTCCGAAGAAAATCAATTGGTTGTGAAGTGCGGGAAGGATCTGAACATTTTATATACGAACCTTGGAGTTGACCCTGAGGTGATGGAGCAACTTGAAGCAGCCGGTGTCTCATACCTTGCCGAAACAAGCAATATTCTAATGCTTGCACACAACAGAGGTGAAAGTGAGCTTACTCACCGACATATAAAGGATTTTGCCGGTGAGAAACTTCCTTGTCAGAATTTCGAGATGAATGAAGCATACTTTATGATGATGCTTCTCTCCTTTAACCTCCATCAGGCTTTCAAGAGGGATTGCTGCGAAGAAATTATGGGGAAAAAAGAAATGTATCCTGAGACTTGTCGCAGGCAGCTCTTCGATTTACCTGGGATAATTGTCACTCATGCAAACAAGCTAGTAATTAAGGTTGCCAATACAAAAGCCTGTGAGACTCTTCAATATGTCTGGGGGAAAGCTCAGGTTCCAATATAGTACTGAATCGACAGAGATTTTTCTTTCGGCGTTGCGACGCCGCCGATCACGCTCGCAAGATTGAGAAAATAATAAAACCGAAATGTATTCTTTACTTGTGTTTTCTAGAGAAATGTAAACTTTTACCCACAGATATAGCGTTTTTGTTCTGAATTGGCTCTCAAGTACACCAAGGAATCATTTCGAGGATAAGATCGAACGATTTAGGTATTATCAACATTAAGAGTGGTAAAAAAATAAGGAACGACTTTTTCATGATACAAACCTGTAGTTAAAGTAATGTGGTATAGCCTTTTAAATATACTTCGAATGATTGTGAATGCAAAAATAATTGTTTGTAGAAATAATAAAATAATACAAAGATTAGTGAAAAATTAAATGAACATCCCTATTCATAAATCGTGGTAAACATGTAATCAGCGTAATCAGTGGTCAGAAAAGGAAAAATAGTCCACAGATACACACAGATTGACACAGATGAAAATGCAGGGGAAAAATTAGAGGCACATCCCTATTTATAAATCGTGGTAATCATTAAATCAGCGTAATCAGTGGTCAGGAAAGAATTAATCTGTGTGTATCTGTGTTCATCTGTGGAGGAAGAAAAATAAATCTCTAGAATCAGCATAATCTGTGGTCGGAAAAGAATTAATCTATGTGCACCCGTGTTCATCTGTGGAAAATAATCTTTTTCTATGTACATTTTTTTACTCATATTGACAAAAAAATTAATCTCCGTTAATCTTGGTCCATCAGCGGACAAAAAATATTTTCAGGAGGTTATCCATGATTATAAAAAAGCTTGAAGAAATTTCTGTAATGAAGAATGCTCACGGTGTCGATGCTCGTAATTTGTACAACAGGGATGAGGCGATGATTACCGTCATTCAACTTGCTCCGGGCGAGTCCCTCAAACGACACATTACTCCTGTAGATGTCGCTTTCTATGTTCTTGAAGGATCGGGCGTTGTAGAAATAGGCGATGAAAAGATGCGGGTGGAAAAGGACACGCTTGTCGAAAGTCCGAAGGATATTCTCCACTGCTGGTATAACGAAAGTGATGAGCCTCTCAAGTTCATGGTAATAAAGGCTCCTAAACCGACTACCAAAACAGTTTTTGTGTAGATGTGAGATGATTTTGAAATATTTCCGGTTCGTTATTTTGTTCATTTTTTCATCGTGTTCTTTTGATTTGATACCAGAAGGAGGAGGTGGGACGGCACCTAACGGCGAAGGCTGCAATAAAATGACAATGGAAGGATTTGCATATCAGCTTTGTATGAAGGCTTCGAATTGTTCGTATGGTTTTGACATGAAGAAATGTGAAGAGAATGTTATTGACAATGTACTTTCAGGATGCGAGGACTGGTCATATTTTGAAGCAGAAAATTGCTTGAAATGCATGGATGAAGAGGTAACGTGCAATAAAATATCTGAAGATTTTAAGGAAGTGTACTATCAATGCTATCACTGCGATTTTAAATGTCCTCGCGACACTCTGGATGCAAAACCAAACATATATCTCTACCCGGAAAAAATGGAAAAGCTGAGGGTGGAAATTTTGTTCATCACCAGAGGAGAGATTGTTGTCTCCGATCCGGAATATGGAAGCGGCTGGGATGTCACTGTCGATCCTTCAGGAAAAATCGACGGGATTTACGACTACCTTTTTTACGAAGCGATGGTCCCGTTCAAATTTCAGACAAAGAACGGATGGATAAAAACAAAAGATGAACTTCAGCATTTTTTCGAGAAGGATCTAAAGGAAGTTGGATTCCAGGGGCGAGAAATAAACGATTTTACAGATTTCTGGATTCCGAAACTCAATGAAAGTGATTGCAATCAGTTCCAGCTCTATCCACAGAATGAAGAAATAATAGAAAGGATGACACTACTGAAAATTTCAAAAGAACCGGATTCACTTTTAAGATACAGATATGTAATCGAGTGTAATCCCGACGTAAAAAATCTTCCCGTCCCGAGAAAAGTAAAACCATTCCAAAGAGACGGGTTCATCGTTACCGAGTGGGGCGTTGTGCTGCGATTGTAAATTTCAAATGAACGGCTAGCTTGTTGAAATTTTGTTGTATCTCAAAAATGATGAATATTTTCGTAGAGACGTAGCATGCTACGTCTCTACTACGGTTGGCATATGGAAATTTGTGGTGCCTAAAGGGTAAATATAGAAATATTCGGGTAATCCGGTTTCCAAATAGTGTTTCTCAATGTAAAATAGTTAGTGGTTTTCATGTTAAAAAATACTGAGACATAAAAATGCTTTTTAAGGATAAATACCGATCAAAATCAATTAGGATAACAACATGGGATTACAGATGGAATGGGGTCTATTTTGTAACCATATGCAGCAGAAATAAAGAGTGCTGTTTTGGTAATGTAAGAGATAATTCGGTTGAACTTTCAGATGCCGGTAAAATTGCTGAAGAATGCTGGCTACAAATTTCAGAGCATTTCAAATTTGTAAAACTTGGACCATTTATAGTCATGCCAAATCATATACATGGGATAATTATCATCCAAAACATTATAAATCACTTTGTAGAGACGTTGCATGCAACGTCTCTACAAAGTGAAGATAAAGATAAAAATATGTCATCAATTTCACCACAATCCGGTTCATTATCAACAATTGTCCGATCATATAAATCCGCAGTTTCAATGAAGGTGCATTCAAAACAGCCAGGTTTTGGATGGCAATCGAGATTCTATGAACACATAATCCGCGAAGAAAAAGATTATTGCGATATATCAAAATATATAGAGGAAAATCCAATAAAATGGAGCCAGGATAGATATTTTCAATAGTTTGTAGAGACGTAGCATGCTACGTCTCTACGGAAGGCATTGAAAAATTTATATTTTATTGCTACGCTTCCACAATTTTCTTCGCATTTTCCAAGTGGTCCCTCGCGATTTTTGTCAATTTTCCGATTGTTGGGAACCACTGGCTGAGGATTTTTATTTTGGCGGCGTTTATTTCGTTTTCTGTGCGGAAGGCGCCTTCGAGGGCGTTTGTTTCGATTTCCGCTTTGATGATGTAGGACTGGACTATGTGCATCATGAAGAGGTAGAAGTTTTTATCTTTGGTTATTTCCTGCTTCAATGTCTCAAGTTTCTGCACTTTTCCAGCGAGCCATCCGGCGTCGATCTGTGTGAAAGGGATGTTTTTTCCGCCGGTTTTTTCGTGCAGTTCTTTTTTGAACGTTTCGATCCCGGATATTCCTTCGCTGCACTTTTTCATTACCGATTCGAGAAAGGTGAGTGTTGTATCGGTCACTCGTGAAAGTGTTTTCCTATCCTTTTCGATACTCTCTTCCTTGAATTCCCCGAGACCTTTTTCAATGGTTTCTGCGATCTCACCGGAAGTTCCAAGCTCTCCAACGGTCTCCGCCAGAGTCTGAAGCTTCGTTCCTTCGATTCTCGCTCCGCCTTCGGTGGCGTTTATGACAACTCCGTCGTATTTTGCGATGTCGTTTTCGTAGTGGCGAAGGAAGTTGTACCAGGTTCTTATGGTCTTTATCTTTTCCACAAAGTTTCCGCGGACCCACATGGTTTCCTTGATCTTGGGGGATTTCTGCATGCCCTGTATTGAGTGGTCCGCTCCGTCGATGTGGGTTTTGTCGTCGGCTCCGAATGCAAGATCCTGCCCGACGAGAATGATTTTTGAAAAACCCATGTAGGTGAGCATGGCGAATGCGAGGTTGGCGGATGATTTTCCGGAGAGAATTCGGCCTTTTTCAACTTCCATCCACTTTGCGTGGGCGAAATCGCGATGAAGCATCACCGGTCTCATTCCGTAGCCGTCGACACATGTTTCATAAAGTTCGCGTCGGACCACTGTTGCGGGTGCAAAGTAGACGTTTTTAAGATCCGGCTGGTACTCCTCTAGATCGTTGTAGTATTTGAGCGTTGAGATTCCCCGCTCGATCGACGTTACCATGTGAGGGTAGATTCCGCGTCGGAGCAGGATGCGGAATGCGGTATCGACACAAATTATGAGGGCGCGGTCGCCGACCTCTTTCAAAAGATCGATATTTTTCTGCAGGGATGGTCCTGCAGCCACAATTATTGCTGTTTTTCCGACAAATTTATCCTTGAGATGGATTATTCCCGGATTTTTGAATGTGTAGTCGACATTGGAGAGCATATTTTCAAGGCCCCAGAGCGAATCTTCGGGACTGTTCCCGAAATTCTGCAATGTCTGGTTTATAGCTTCGCGCATATATTTTATTGATCCGAGATAGTACTCTTTGTCTATCGCCATGGCGGCATTGACAGGAACAACCGCCATCGATTTGGCGAAAAGCTTCACGGTGGAATCTTCCATCAGGTATCGATATAGGGTGCCGTAGAGATTTTCCTGCTGCTCACCGGCGATGATGTGAATCTGATTTTTTATTATGAGATCAGCAATGTCGGTAACGTGAAGACCCATTTTTAGAATCGGAATATCCCTTTCGATCAAAAGAATCTTTTTTATCATTCCGGGACGAACAGTTCGGCGGATGAACTGACTGAGATGGATACCCAGACCGAAGCCGAGACAAACCGTCAATTTGGGATTTTTTGTATCCACCTTTTCGAGCTCACGCTGAATCGACTCCGTTCTCTTTTCCGGATCGTAGTAGAAAAGTTTTCGATCCTTCAGAAGAATGTTGAGGTTTTTACCGTCTCCGATAAATTGGTAGGGCTCCTTCGAAAGATCGCAACGCGCAATCCGGTTGAAGAGAGTAGGATCCGCTTTTTTAAGCGCCGACATGTTTTTTTCAAAAATTCCCGACATTGCACCTCCTTGTGGTTGAACGCCTTCGGCTTGTGAACGCTCGCTGTGCTTCGCTTGTGAACGCTTCGCTTGAGAACGCTTCGCTTAAGAACGCTTCGCTTAAGAACGCTCCGCTGTGCTTCGCTTGTGACCATATTCTCTCAAGGCTTGCTTGCAAGCCGCTCACAAGCCCGGATTGTCCGGGTGCTCACAAGGCTCGCGAAGCGACGCCGTTCACAAGCGGAGTGCTAACGCAGCGTTCTCAAGGCCGCGAAGCGCGCCGTTCACAAGCGAAGCGTTCTAAAATCTTTCTTTTTACCGCGTTGTTCGGTATTTTGAACAGTTCGCGATACGCTTTTGTTGCAATTTGTGTGCCCCGGATTTCCGGCACGGATTTTGCAAATGATTACGGGCACGGCTAAATATTCTGTGACGACAGCCGTAGAAGAGAGAAACAGAGCCACGGAGGGCAGTAATGGCATACGTCAGTTATCTTGAAAGAAATCTTCAGGCACTTGAAAAGGTTGATCCGTTTCTTGTTGCAAAACTTCGCAATCACACTCTGGACAAGGCAAATTATCTGCTGAACGAGACAAATACTCCGGGCATGTTCAATCTCGCTTTTCCAAAGAGGAAAATGCTCTACTACGATCAGCGTAATCCGCTGCTTTCGGCGAAAAACGATGTCGATGCAACCGATCTCAAGAATCCCAAGATGGTACTGTTTCTCGGTTTCGGGCTGGGTTATCATCTTGCCAAGCTGTGCGATCATAAAAATTTCCATAAGGTTAAAAAGATTTATGTTATCGAAAAGGATCTCAATGTTCTTCTCCGTGGTCTTTCGACCGCCGATATCACAAAAATTATAGAGACCTACCCACATCTCATAACCTTTTTCGCCGGAGTGGAGGAGGCGGATCTCTACGCTGTGGTGCACAACCACTTTACTGCAAACTACGGTGCAAAGTTCTTTGCCGGTGCGCTCAGTGTAATTCCATGCGGCGGTGCTCTGGGACACGATAGAAGTTACTATATAAGCTCCTTGAAATCATTCAATAATGCAATGTTTCACTCCATTACGGACCATGGAAACAGTCCGGAGGATTCGTTGCAGGGTCTTGAAAATACGCTTGAAAACCTTGACCACATCATTACCCATCCGGGGCTTGATCGTCTTGAGGATATTTTCAGGGATAAGCCGGCCATCATCGTCGCTTCCGGTCCTTCCCTTAATAAGAATATCGAGCAGTTGAAGAATGTCGGAGACAAGGCTCTCATTATGGCATGTGACGCTTCACTGGGCTCTCTTCTGAAGCAGGGCATAAAACCTCACGTCGTTTCATCTATGGAACGTACGCTTCCTCTTATTGAGTTGTATGAGGGTTTGGAGCCTTACAAGGACGATATGAAGGATACCTACTTCTGCAACATGCCCATTGTTCGACGTGAAATTATCGACAAGGCGACTGTCGATTACGGCATGAAGCAGTTCGTAGCTTTCAGGAACTATCTCCACTTCCGCTGGCTCAAGATTCAGAGAAGCGAGGTTGTTTTCGGAAAGTCCGTAGCCCACCTCATGTACAAAATTGCAGTTGCGATGGGCTGTAACCCTATAATTCTGGTGGGACAGGATCTTGCCTACGGAGACAACGGTGAAACTCACGAGGCTGGTGCTACCGCGGCTTCGGGACAGCTTGCGGAGGAGTTCAAGACTCCCAACATCAAGGAGCACTTTGCATATAAGGATATCTGGGTTAAGGGTAACTACCAGGAGAAGATCAGGACATGCGGATGGTGGCAGTTTTTCCGAAAAACCTACGAGGAGTACCTTCGTGATTTCCGCGGAACCGTAATCAACGCCACAGAGGGTGGCGCCTATATCGAAGGTACCGAGGTAATGACTCTCAAGGATGCTCTTGCCAAATCTCTCAGGGAAGATCTCAACATTCACGAGACAATCGACAAACATCTTTCAACATTCAGTCCGGAGAAGATGATTTCCGAGCTTTATACGGTCAAGGATGTGCTTGAGGAGACTCTCGATTATCTTGATCACGTTGTGGATAAATGCCAGGAAGGTGTCGATATCGTGAATGAATTCAAGGAGGGGCTCGAAGAGAAAACGGGCGGGGAGGCTATTCCGTTCAGTGATGTGGATACCGACTGGATTCACGGATTTTCAGAGAGAATCAACGATCTGAAGAAGGATATTGTGGGTGAGGAGCTTTTCCGCATGTTCATGATGCACAACGTTCAGGCCTACCTGATAAAAAAAGAGATAGATATCAATTCTCTCGACGGAATATACAACCATATTAACGAAGTTCGTGCCGGCTACATCGTCCTCATGCTGGGCTGGTTCGAGGAGATGGCCGCAATGTGCCGAATCTCCAGAAAGTATCTTGAAAGAGGACACGAAATCGTTCTGAATCTGGAAGAAAAGGTCGGGGGAAAGAGTGAACAATCCACGGAGGGAGAAGTCAATGCTTGACAATGCTAACATCCTTGTAACAGGAGGGACGGGATCCTTCGGTAAGAAGTTTGTAGAGATGGTTTTCGAGCGTTATTCGCCGAAAAAGGTCGTCATCTACTCGCGTGACGAGTACAAGCAGTACATCATGCGTCAGAAATTCAAGAAGTACGATGACAAAATGCGCTATTTCATCGGAGATGTCAGGGACAAGGAGCGGCTCTACCGCGCCTTTTCCGGAATCGACATCGTTATTCACGCTGCCGCGCTCAAGCAGGTTCCTGCCTGTGAGTACAATCCTTTCGAAGCGGTGAAGACCAACATTCACGGAGCCCAGAACATCGTCGATGCGGCGATCGACAGGGGCGTAAAGAAGGTTGTGGCGCTTTCCACCGACAAGGCCGTCAATCCGATCAACCTCTATGGGGCGACAAAGCTCGCCTCGGACAAGATCTTTATTGCATCCAACGCATACAGCGGTGAAGGCGGCAGCATTTTCAGCGTCGTACGATATGGAAACGTCGCCGGATCGAGAGGTTCCGTAATTCCGTTTTTCAAATCGATCATCGACAGCGGCAGAAGAGATCTTCCAATAACCGACCTCAGGATGACCCGCTTCTGGATCACCTTGGAAGAAGCTGTCGAGCTTGTTTTCAAGGCTGTCGACGAGGCAAAGGGCGGTGAAACCTACATCTCCAAGATTCCGAGTTTCAAGATTACCGATCTCGCCTCTGCCATGAATCACGGCTGCGAGCAGAAAGAGATAGGAATCAGGGAAGGTGAAAAGCTTCACGAAGTGATGGTGACCGAATACGACTCATTCAACACCTACGAGTACGAAGATCACTACATCATCTATCCCCATTTCGACTGGTGGGATTTCTACCAGTACTTTACTAAAGGCGGAAAGAAAGTGGATGAATTTTTCACCTACAGCTCCGACAACAACACCCAGTGGCTGAGTGTGGAAGAGCTGAAGGAACGTGTTTCGAAGATGGAACTTTAGAACGCTTCGCTTGTGAACGCTCGCTGCGCTTCGCTTGAGACCTCATTCTCTCAAGGCTTGCTTGCAAGCCGCTCACAAGCGGAGTGCTAACGTAGCGTTCACAAGCCGCAGGCGTTCACAAGGCTCGCGAAGCGACGCCGTTCACAAGCGCAGTGTTAACGGAGCGTTCTAAAGCCGAAGGCGTTGGAGGAAATATGAGAGATTTTTTAGGCTATGGAAGGCAGTTTATTGATGATGAGGACAAAAAATCGGTTCTCTCTGTTCTTGAGAGTGATTTTCTTACTCAGGGTCCGAAGGTAGCTGAATTCGAAAAAAAAATATGTGATATCACTGGAGCCCGCTTTGCCGTAGCGGTTTCAAACGGAACAGCCGCTCTTCACATCGCGGTAAAGGCTCTCGGCATCTGTGACGGATGTGAGGGAATTACAACTCCAAACACTTTTCTCGCGACTGCGAATTCCATTGTTTACAACAATCTTGTGCCGGTTTTCGCGGATATCGAGCCGGACACTTTTAATATCGATCCCGATAAGATCCGGGAGAATTTGACGGAAAGAACCGCGCTTCTGATTCCCGTCCACTTTGCCGGTCAGCCGGCGAGGATGAAGGAGATTTCGGAAATCGCGATAGAGAACGGTCTTGCCGTTATCGAGGATGCGTGTCACGCAATCGGATCTTTTTACGAGGACGGAACTGCTGTCGGATCGTGCAGATATTCGGATATGACGGTTTTCAGTTTTCACCCTGTCAAAACTGTGACAACGGGTGAGGGCGGCGTCATAACAACCAACGATGAGGAGTTGTACGAAAGGCTTCTGCGGCTTCGAAATCACGGTATGACGAAGGATTCTTCCATACTAAGCGAGAATCCGGGACCGTGGTATTACGAGATGGTCGATCTCGGTTTCAACTACCGTATGACCGATCTTCAGGCGGCGCTCGGAGTTACCCAACTTGACAAGCTCGAATGGTTCAAAAAGAGGCGCAGGGAAATTGTGAGGAGGTACAACTATCTTCTGAAAGATGTGGATTGGATCAAGGTGCCGGTCGAAAGAGATGGTGTGGATTCCAGCTTTCATCTATACGTAATTCTTGTTGATTTTGAAAAGATAGCTGCGAATCGAAAAGTGGTAATGGAGACACTGGCGCAGAGGCGCATAGGCACACAGGTGCACTACATTCCCGTTCATCTCCAGCCCTACTACCGTGATAATTTCGGTACAGGTAAAGGGGACTGTCCGGTGGCGGAGAGCTACTACGAAAGGACGCTTTCGATTCCGCTTTTTCCTTCGATGACGGACGAGGATGTGGAGTACGTCGTGGAAACTTTGAGGGGGCTCAATGGATAGAGTAGTTCTAGGAACAGTCCAGTTCGGACTTGATTACGGAATAAACAACAAACAGGGAAAACCGGAGCATCGAGCTTCTCTTGAAATGCTGGAAACAGCCTGGGAGAAGGGTGTGCGAATTTACGACACCGCCCGAGCTTACGGCAACGCGGAGGAGATCCTGGGCGACTTCATCCGCACCCACGGTCTTACCGGGGAAATAAAGGTGACAAGCAAACTGGAGCCGAACATTCTGGAGAGAAAGGAGCCGACTGTCGCGATGGCGGAGGAGGAGATCTATGAAACGCTGGAACGGCTGGGAATCGATTCGCTTCACGGATATCTCTACCATACGCCGCACTACGTTCGGATCCGTGAAATGGTTGATGCGTTCAGGGGTGTTCGAGAGCTTGGACTTACACAGAAGATCGGTGTTTCGATTTATGAGGAGAACGACGCTCTTTTTGCTGCAAAGTTGGATGAAATCGATCACATCCAGGTTCCTTACGGCATTTTCGATCAGCGGATGGATCGCTGTGGTTTTTTCGATCTTGCAAAGAAGAACGGCAAAGAGGTTTTTGCAAGAAGCGCATTTCTCCAGGGGCTCGTTTTCATGAACGGTCGGGAAATTCCGGAAAACATATCGGAAGCGAGAAACTATGTCGCCGATTTCGACAGGTTAATCCAACCCTACGGAATAAACAGGGCCGAGGCTTCACTTCTCTTTTCATTCTCGAATCCGGCAATCGACGGAGTTGTGTTCGGAGTGGATAACAGATCTCAGCTTCTTGAAGATCTTGAAATTGCAGAGAGAGTGATGGATTCGGAACTTCTTGGAAAACTTCGTGAAAGTTTTCTGGATATTGAAAAAAGCATAATCTTTCCAAGCTTGTGGAAGAGGTAGATATGAAAGTTTTAGCAGTTATTCAGGCTCGTATGGGAGCTTCCCGGCTTCCCGGTAAGGTGCTTATGGATCTTTCCAGAAAAACCGTTCTTGAAAGGGTTGTGGACCGTGTGGCGAAAGCTACCAATGTGGATGAAATCGTAGTCGCGACAACTATCGAAAAGGGTGATCTTCCCGTCGTCGCAATGTGCGCTTCAAAAGGAATTAGCGTATTTCCCGGATCGGAAAACGATGTTCTGGACAGGTTTTACCAGGCGGCAAGGCTTCTTAAAGCCGATCACATCGTAAGGATCACGGCAGACTGTCCCCTGATGGATACGAAAATGATCGAGAAGGTCGTGGATCGCCATCTCGAGTGCGGAGCCGACTACACGGCTAACGTCAATCCTCCCACTTTTCCCGACGGGCTGGATGTTGAGGTTTTTACCTTTGCCTCGCTCGAAAGGGCGTGGAAGGAAGCGAGGATGATCTCAGAGCGGGAGCACGTGACTCCCTACATCAGGAATAGGGAAAACGGATTCGTTATCGAGAATGTGGAAAACGGTAGAGATCTTTCAGACAAGCGCTGGACGCTGGACGAAGAGGCCGATTACCGCTTCATAAAAGGAATTTACGAAGCTTTTGAAGGAAGAAACGATTTTTCAATGGACGACGTGCTGGATTTTCTTTCAGAAAGCAGGGAAATGGAATCCATCAACCACCACATCGAGCGGAACGAAGGATTGCGGAAATCCATTGAGAACGACGGAGTTATGGAGAAGTAGATGGGAAAATCGCAGGATCTTTATAAAAAAGCGAAAAAACTTATTCCGGGAGGAACCCAGCTTCTTTCCAAGCGTCCCGAGATGTTTCTTCCCGGCGAATGGCCGGCCTACTACTCGAAATCGGAAGGATGCCGTGTCTGGGATCTTGACGGAAACTGCTACCGCGACATGAGCTACATGGGAATCGGCGCTGCAGTGCTCGGGTACGGCGATCCAGATGTGAAAAAGAGCGTGGTGGATGCCGTTGAAGCCGGAAGTCTCACAACGCTCAATGCGCCGGAAGAGGTCGAACTTGCCGAACTTCTTGTCGAACTCAATCCATGGGCCGACATGGTTCGCTATGCAAAAACCGGCGGCGAGGCAATGGCAATGGCCGTACGAATCGCCCGCGCTGCTTCGAAAAAAGATGTCGTTCTCTTCTGCGGTTATCACGGATGGCACGACTGGTACCTTGCCGCAAATCTTTCGGATGACGAGGCGCTCGACGGCCACCTTCTGCCCGGCCTGGATCCTTCCGGAGTTCCGAGAGCTCTTAAGGGAACCGTATATCCATTCGCCTACAACGACACCGAAGGATTTTTGAAGCTCATCCAGGAGCACGGTGAAAAAATAGGCGCGATTGTGATGGAACCGCTGAGAAATCATTTTCCCGATGAAAATTTCATAAAAACCGTTAGGGAAAAGGCGACTGAAAAGAAAATTCCTCTGGTTGTGGATGAAATTACGGCAGGTTTCAGGATGAACTGCGGCGGAGCCCATTCCTTGATAGGACTCGAACCGGACATAGCAGTCTACGGAAAAGCCATGAGCAACGGACACCCCATGGCTGCAGTTATCGGAAAGCGTGAGTTCATGGATTCGGCGCAGGGAAGCTTCATCAGTTCCACCTACTGGACGGATAGAATCGGACCAGCGGCAGCGATAACCACCATAAAAAAATTCCGCGATGAAAATGTGCACGAACATCTCATGAAAATGGGTGAAATGGTGCAGGAAGGCTGGAAGGACGCGGCGGAAAAGGCGGGAATCGATATCCATATCTCCGGCATCTATCCGCTCGGACACGTTGCATTCGAGGGTGAAAATCCCCTGCTTTTTCGCACGCTCTACACACAGAAAATGCTTGAACTCGGATTCCTCGCAAACGGTTCATTTTACGCATCCTACGCACATACGGAAAAGGATGTGAAAGAGTTTGTCGAAGCTGTTTACGAAGCATTTCACTTCGTAAAAGAGGCAAAAGAATCAGGCGAGCCCGAAAAGTATCTCAAAGGCGAAGTGTGCCACGGCGGATTCAAGAGATTGACGTGATGAAACCAGAGTTGAAACCACAATCCTGCAGGATTTTAAAATCCACCGTAGGGGCTACCCGGTGGGTCGCCCCGAAATGCCGGTCGTTCCGGCGAAACGCCCCTACAAATCGGCATCGAAATCATAATCCTGTAGGAATTTTTAAATATCCGGATGATTTTTTGATTGGGTGAATAATGACGAACGACGGAAAAAACAGAATGAAATCAAAATCACGTGTGATTCATCTCACCGAGGCGGGGACGGGTATCGGTTTCGGTCATCTTTTTCGTCAGATTTCACTTGCCCACGAAATTGAAAAACGCGGTTTCGATGTGGAATTTGTTGTTCACGGCGATTTTCAAGGCGAAATTCCATTTCGTTCAAAATTCTTCGATCGCTGGGAAAAAGCGGAGATTGAAGATTTTGTTTCCGGTGATGACATTGTCGTAATCGATTCATACATCGCCGATTATGATATCTATGAACTTGTCTCAAAAACAGCCGCAAAGGCAATCTTTTTCGATGATTTTCTCCGCTTTAACTATCCTCCGTCATATGTCGTCAACGGCTGTATCGGTGCTGAAAACCTGAATTATCCGGATGGTTGCGAAGTCAACTACCTTCTCGGAGTATCGTACCAGCTCCTTCGTCCTGAGTTTTCTGATCTACGGAGAAAGCAACCGACTGAAGTGAAGAGGATAATGGTCACTTTCGGCGGCGACGATATGAGAAACATGACTCCGAAGATTGTGAAGATGATCAGAAAAATTGCACCGAAGTTGGAAGTTCATGTGGTTGTCGGTTCCGCTTTCACAAATAGGGATGAGATTGGGCATCTTATCGCTGAAAATGTTACTCTTCACCACTCTCTTGATGCTGAAGGCATGAGAAATCTAATGGAAAAGTGTGATCTCGCCGTGACCGCCGCAGGGCAGACCCTTTATGAACTGGGATCTGTAGGAACGCCTGCAATCATGGTGGGAATTGCCGAAAATCAGAGAAAAAATATTGAAGGCTGGTCGGAATCGGGCATTATGAAAAGTGCCGGATTCTGGAATGAATCGGATTTTTGTGGTAGATTCGAAAATCTTTTGAAAAAATCAATAGATGGAAAGTTTTTTGTTGAAAATTCTTCTTTCACTTTTCCGGATTCGAATGGTGCGAAAAGAATTGTTGACGCTGTGACGGGAGTCAAAAATGGATAGACCGATTGTCGTCGCTACAGTTAAAAGCTGGAATTTGCTGGAAGCTGAGCGTCTTAGTAAACATTACGATGTGAGGATTATTGAAAGAAAGGAAGATCTTACTCCGGAAAAAATTAGAGAGATCAATCCATCTTACATTTTTTTTCCACATTGGTCATGGATGATTCCTGATGAAATTTTCAATAATTTCGTATGTGTTGTCTTCCACATGACCGATCTTCCCTTCGGCCGGGGCGGAAGTCCTCTACAGAATCTGATTAACAGAGGTATATTCAAAACAAAGATCTCTGCCCTCAAAGTAGAGCATGGTCTTGATACCGGACCCATCTATCTCAAAAAGGATCTTGATCTTTCAAATGGGAACGCCGACGAAATGCTACAGAGGGCATCGAGAATAATTTTTCGTGAGATGATTCCGGCTATTGCAGAGATGGAGATGGACCCGAAACCTCAGGAGGGCGAACCTCTCCTTTTCAAAAGAAGGAAACCTGAGGAGAGCGAACTGGACGGAGAGAAAATCGAAACTCCGGAGGATCTATACCACTTCGTAAGAATGCTCGACGGAGAAGGTTATCCGGCGGCCTTTTTTCAGGTGGGAAATATGAAGGTGAAACTCTCCGGCGCAAAGATGGAAAATGGAAAAGTCGAAGGAAAATGGGAGGTTGAAATAGATGAGTAAAGTTCTTGTTGTTGCTGCGCATCCTGATGACGAAGTTCTCGGCTGCGGCGGAACCATCGCCAGAATGGCTGAAGAGGGGCACGATATTTCAACGCTGATCCTTGGTGAAGGTGTTACTTCCCGCGATGAAAAAAGGAACAGGGAAAAAAGATCTGAAGAGCTTGAACTTCTTGGAAATGAGAGGAGGAAAGCCAGTGAAATTCTTGGCGTGAAACAATGCTTTTCATGTGATTTTCCGGACAACAGGTTCGATTCCGTACCCCTTCTGGACATTGTGAAGGCGGTTGACAGGGTGAAATGTGAAGTAGAGCCGGAAATTGTTTTTACCCACTTCGCGAACGATCTCAACATCGACCACACAGTCACATGCCGCGCAGTGATGACGGCGACAAGACCGATGGTCGGAGAAACCGTACGTGAACTCTACGCATTCGACATTTTGAGCTCGACCGAGTGGAATTTTCCGCTCAGTTTCGATCCCGATACATACTTTTCCATAGAAAAAACAATTGATAAAAAGGTGGCCGCAATGGAAGCCTACATGAGCGAGCTATGTGATTTTCCCCATCCGAGAAGTCTGGAGGGAATCAGACTCAGCGCATCCTTCTGGGGCATGAGAACCGGGCTCAAGGCGGCGGAACC
The DNA here is from genome assembly GCA_942492635.1 of uncultured bacterium. Lineage (GTDB taxonomy): Bacteria > UBP6 > UBA1177 > UBA1177 > CALOFP01 > CALOFP01. The sequence goes on along the minus strand of CALOFP010000001.1, from coordinate 149,156 downwards.
GTTTAAGACACTCAGGGTTCTACGATGAAATTTTGTACAAGTTTCAACCTCACAAATGTGGAGTTCATCCATTTCTCCGAACTGGATGAAGAGGCGAGTCTTCGCGTTCTCAGCTGGAGAAACGATCCGGCAATCCGCTGCTGGATGATGGGTGATGATGAAATAGCTGCGGAAGATCACCTCGCTTTTGCTTCCCGTCTGACGGGCGATGCAAAAAACAGCTACTGGCTGGCGGAAAAGGACGGAGAGGAGATCGGCGTTTTCTATCTCAACGGGATAGACGGTATTAATAGGCACGCCCATCTCGGAATTTACGCAAAACCGGGAGCGAAGGGCGCAGGAAGTTCAATCATCGAAGGCGGAATGGAACTTGTTTTTAAAATCGCGAATTTCAGGACCCTGAAACTTGAGGTTTTTGAAAAGAATGAAAGAGCGATCCGTTTTTATGAAAAGTGCGGATTCGTTCGCGAGGGAAGGCTTCGGGATTACGTGAATCGTGACGGTTTCCAGGATCTTCTGATCATGGGAATGACCAGGCCGGAATGGGAGGATCGATATGAAATTTGAAATAGGCGGAAGATTGGTCGGACCGGGTGAACCGGTTCTCATCGCGGCTGAACTTTCCGCAAATCATACAGGCAGCATAGCTAGGGCTATCGAGAGTATTCGCGCGGCGAAAAGGGCAGGAGCCGACGCAATAAAGTTGCAGACATACACCGCCGATACAATGACCATCGATTGTGACAGTGAAATTTTCAAAATCAGCCAGGGAACCCTCTGGGACGGAAGAACTCTTCACGATCTTTATCAGGAGGCGTTCACTCCCTGGGAGTGGCACGAGAAGTTGAAAAAGGTGGCCGAGGAGGAAGGTTTAATTTTCTTTTCCACACCGTTCGACAAGAGCGCGGTTGATTTTCTGATGGATCTCGGAGTTCCGGCCTTCAAAATCGCCAGTTTCGAGTTCAACGATCTTCCGCTGATCGAGTACGCCGCGTCAAAGGGACTTCCAATGATAATGTCCACAGGTCTCAGCGACCGCACGGGCATCGAGGAGGCGCTTCAGGCTGTCCGCAAAACCGGAAATGAGAATATCATGCTTCTCAAATGCACATCCGCATATCCGGCGCCGGTCGAGGAGGCGAACCTTTTCACAATTCCGGATATGGAGAAAAATCTAGGCGTTCTCGCGGGACTTTCAGATCACACAATGTCGGCGACTCTTCCTGTTGCGTCCGTTGCCCTCGGCGCGAGGATGATTGAAAAACATTTCATTGTCGATAGATCATGGGGCGGACCGGACAGCGCGTTCAGCTTGGATGAAAAGGAATTTGCGGCAATGGTCAAGGCTGTTCGCGAGACGGAAAGCGCGCTCGGCGGGATTTACTATGAACCTTCGGAAAGAATTAAGAAAAATAGAAAATTCCAGCGTTCTCTCTTCGTCGTGAATAGTGTCGCAAAGGGTGAAGTTTTTACGGATAAAAATGTCCGCTCCATAAGACCTGGAGACGGACTGGCACCGAAATACTTTGGTGATGTTATCGGAAGGCGCGCGGCGAAGGATATTCAATACGGAACGCCGCTTGATTGGGATTTGATCGAGAAGGAGGGATAGATGGCTCTTGAAAGATGCAGAAAATGTGTGCTTCCCGTTACCTGGGAAACAGTCTGGCTTGATGATGACGGTGTCTGCAACATCTGTCGCAACTGGGAAGAGAAGGATCACAACATAGATTGGAATGAAAGGGAAAACGAGTTCAAGGAACTCGTGAAAAAAGTGAAGAGTGAAAACCGTCAGTACGACTGCATTCTTCCCTACAGCGGTGGAAAGGATTCCACCTACACACTTCTCAAAGTCGTGGAGAGCGGCCTCAAACCGCTTGTCGTCAGCTTTGATCATGGGTTCTACCGTCCTACAATGATCGAGAACAGGATCCGTACGATCAGGCGTCTCGGAGTCGACTTTCTCTCGTTCACTCCAAACTGGCGGGTTGTTAAAAAGATAATGCTCGAAAGTCTCATACGCCGCGGAGATTTCTGCTGGCACTGCCACGCCGGAGTTTTCGTCTACCCCATGCAGATCGCCGTCAAGTACGACATTCCGCTGGTAATCTGGGGCGAAGGCGGCGGCGAGTACGAAAACTACTTCCGTTTTTCGGAACTTGAACAGACCGACGAGTGGAAATACAACCGCAGAATCATAATGGGAATCAGGGCCGAAGACATGGCAGGATTCATCGGCGAGGATATCAAGGAGCTTGAGTGCTTTGTCTATCCGACAAAGGAGGAACTTTCCCGCGTCGGCGTAAAGAGCCTTCCTCTCGGAAAGTTTTTCCCTTGGGATGTCAAAAAGCAGGTGGAAATCATCAAAAACGAACTCGGCTGGAAAGAGGACATGATGGAAAGCTGTCTGCCGGGAGAGAAAACCTACGAAAAGATAGAGTGCATGTTCGAAGGAGTGAGGGATTACATAAAATTCCTTAAGCGCGGATTTGCAAGAATGACACACCTCACGACACTCGACATCAAACACGGAAGAATGGACCGTGAAGAGGCGATGAAACTTGTAAAGAAGTTCGACGGAAGAAAGCCCCACAGTCTCGAAAAGTTTTTGGAATATTTGGATATCAGCGAGGATGAATTTCACAGGATCGCGGCAATGCACCTAATTCATCCAAATGAGCCTATTGACCCGAATTCACTCGAAATGACGGAGCGACTCTGGGATCAGGAGATGTGGTTCAGCGACAGGGAGGAGGAAAAATGAAGGTAGGAATAATCGATTACGGGATAGGAAACGTCGCCTCGGTAAAGAGTGCCTTCAACTTTTTCACCGACGGAGTGGAACTTATCGACAATCCCGAAAATCTCAAAAAAGCCGATCTTCTCGTGATGGCGGGAGTCGGAAACTACAGCACCGCGGCAGGAAAGCTTCAGAGAAGCGGTTTCTGGGATGCGCTCAACGAAGAGGTTATCGGAAAAGAGAAACCGATTCTCGGAATCTGTCTCGGCATGCAGCTCTTTGCGAATATGGGCTTTGAAGACGGCGAAACCGAAGGACTAGGCTGGATTCCGGGTAAAGTTGTAAAGTTTGAAAACATCGACGAGCGTGTTCCCCACATGGGCTGGAACGACATAGTTCCTTCCGACGAGGGACTTTTCCGCAATATGAGAAGTTCCAGTTTCTACTTTATGCATAGCTACCACTTCGAGGCCGACGACAACTCAAACATCGTCGCAACGACCGAATACGGAAGCAGGAATTTTGTCAGCGCCGTTCGGAAGAACAACATCGTCGGCGTTCAGTTTCACCCGGAAAAGAGTCAGGGCGACGGACTACGGTTCATCGGAAACCTTCTGGAGGTGGTGAAATGAGCTACAAAAGAATAATTCCGCTTTTTCTCCTCAAGGATAAAAGACTCCGCAAGGGAACAAACTTCGAGAATCACGTGGATGTCGGTGATCCGCTTAGCCAGGCAATGATTTACGATGCCCAGGGCGCAGACGAGATCGTTATCGTCGATACCGAAGCGTCATCCGAGAATCGCACAATCGATCCCGCCCTCATCACCGGAATGATCACAAAGTGCAGGCTCCCCATCGCCGCCGGCGGAGGAATTCGCTCGGTTGAAGACGCCGCAAAACTTTTCGGTGCCGGTGCGGACAAAATTGTCCTCAACACAGCGGCAATTGAAAATCCCGCATTCGTACGTGAACTTGCCGACAACTTCGGAAGCCAGTCCGTTGTCGTCAGCATCGACGTGAAAAAAGAGGATGAAGGCTACGCAATCTACACCGAAAGCGGGAAAAGGAGGATCACCGAATCCCTTCCCGAAATGATCGAAAAACTGCAGGATCAGGGAGCAGGTGAATTCATAATCACCAACATGGACCGTGAAGGAACCCTCGACGGAATGGACATGGAGCTTTTTCAGTCGATTCGGGATAAGGTGACTGTTCCGCTTATCGCATCCGGCGGTGTTTTCAGCTACGACAACATGGTGGAACTTTTCAAAAGTGCCGATCCCGACGGAGTTGCAGTAGGAAAAATGCTCTTTCTCCGGGACTACGACATTGTCCGAATTAAGTCCTACCTTAAGGGAAGAAAGATAAAAATTAGGGAAACTTAGGAGCTTTCGTTGATTAAGATTTTTGCACTTGATGACAGGTATACGAGTCCTTTAAATGCATCGCGACTTAATCGACAAAATCATAGGAGGCAGCCATGAGAATGGAAGGAAAAAAAATCTATCTCCGGATTCTCAGCCCGGAGGATGTTTCGCAGGATTACGTGGATTGGATGCACGATCCGCTGGTTAACCAGTATCTCGAATCCAAATACACCGCGCAGACAGTCGACATGGTGAAAGAATTTGTTGAGGCCATGAACAGCAGCGCCCACGATTTTCTTTTCGGAATTTTTCTCCGAGACGGAAAGCACGTCGGCAACATAAAAATCGGCGGAGTCAATTTTGTCCACAGGTACGCAGAGATAGGACTTCTCATCGGAGACCGTGATCAGTGGGGCAAGGGACTCGGCCGCGAAGCTATCGAGCTTGCAACACGCTACGCATTCGAGGAACTCAACCTCAACAAAGTGGAAGCCGGAATCTACGCAAACAACGTCGGAAGCTACAAAGCCTTCATAAAAGCCGGCTACAGAGAGGTTGGAATGTTCAAGCGCCACAGGTGGAGTCACGGCAAGTATGTGGATGAATACATTATGGAAAAACTTAACGGAGAGTAGTCATGGAGATGCGGGTAGGTCCGGTTGAGCGGGTTGTACTTTTCGGCGGAGGTCCCATCTTCGCCCGAATGGTGAAAGAGGCTAAGGATTTGGGAATGGATCCTCACGTTTTCGCCGTCAAAAGGCACATGGATGAAGAGGTCGAGAACGGCGTCACACTTTCCGAATTCCTTGATCGGGAAGGAGTCTATTCCAAGCTCGAAAGTGATATCAACAGCGCTGCCGATCTCAAGGATGTCGTAACTCCAGGAACAATCGGAATCGGAGTGGGGGAGGCCTACACATTTTCAAAAGAGACCCTGGATCTATTCGGCGGGAAAGTGTTCGACTTCATGACAATCAGACTCCCAAAATACCGCGGCGGAGCCCACTTCACATGGCAGATTCTGATGCGCAACAGAATCGGCAGCTGGAATATCCAGATAGTGAACGAGGAGATGGTTCCCGGCGTTTTCGACAGCGGGGAAATACTCACATCCCGTGAATTCATCATCCCCGCCGAAGCGAGAATTCCGCAGCATTTCTTCGACGTTTATGAGGATGAAGCGCTCAAACTCTTTCACGATTTCCTCATCGAAGTGAAAGATGGGAAAAATTATACGCTTTCCAGCGTCCAGGAGCAGTTTGCCGAATACTACCCGAGACTTCACACAATGCATCACGGACTTATCGACTGGTCCTGGAGCGGTGACGAAATCGAAAGATTCATCTCAGCCTTCGACGAACCATATCCCGGAAGCAGCACATATCTTGACGGAAGGAGACTTTTTCTCAAAGGTGCACAGGCCGATCCGACGGAAGGATCGTTTCATCCCTTCATGGCCGGAATGATCTACAGGATTTACGGCGGAAAAGTTTTCGTCGCTGCAAAAGACGGCGGAATAATCGTCTCCACCGTGAAAGATGAAAATGGAAATGACTTTATCCCGAATCTCAGAGTCGGAATGAGACTATTCACACCGGCAGCCGAACTTGAAAAAGCGATGCTCTACAACGCCGAGTACGACGCATCCGGACTTGTGGAAAAGGAGAAAAAATGAAAGAGCTACTGAGAAAAATATACCCGCTGAAACTCGCTCCCAATTCGGAAGATACCGATAAGGCGGCACGAATACTCGAGACAATTCTTCCCTTTCGAATTCACGAATACGAAGCGGGAAGAGAGCACAACGGCTGGACAGTTCCACACAAGTGGAAGGCGGTGAAGGCCGAAATCCGTAAGGACGGCAAGCTGATCTACGACGGCATGCACCATCCCCTCGGTGTTGCCTCGTATTCAACATCATTCAAGGGAAAAGTTGGTCTGGATGAAATCAAAAAGCACCTTTTTTACCATCCGGTTTTCGAAGAATCGCTGGTTTACCACTGTGACTACTTCTACAAACCGTGGCTTCGCGACTGGGGACTCACACTTCCGAAAACCGTTTTCGATTCTTTGGAGGATGGTGAATACGACGTGGACATCGAAACGGTTTTCGAAGAAGGAACAATGAAGGTTCTCGATTTCGAACTCAAGGGTGAAACCGATGAAACCGTGATTCTCAACGCCCACAACTGCCATGCGGCACAGGCAAATGACGACGTCGCGGGAATTGTTGTGGGAATTGAGGTGATGAAACGGCTAATGAAAATGGAAAGACGCCGTTACACCTACAGACTCGTGATCGCCCCCGAGCATCTCGGAACGGTTTTCTACCTTGCAGATCTTCCCGAGGAGGAATCCGCAAAATTCAAGCAGGCGATTTTTCTCGAAATGCTCGGAAACAGAAACGATCTCGCACTACAGGAATCTTTCACAGGAAAAAGCCTTATCGACAGGGCATTTGCACAGCATCTCGAGAGCAGCCATGAAACTTTCCGCAGATATCCATTCCGCGGACTTGTCGGAAACGACGAAACAGTCTGGGAAGCACCCGGATTCCAGATCCCATGCATCAGCCTCTCCCGTTTTCCCTACGACGAATACCATTCGGATCGGGACAACGAGGAAATCATCCACAGCGACATGCTGGAAGAGGCAGTGGAAGCAGTGATCGGCGCATTTGAAATTATGGAAAACAACCTTGTGATGGAACGCAAATTCAAGGGACTCGTTGCACTCAGCAATCCCAAATACGATCTCTACATCTCCACAATAGATCCCAGCATTCGTCGAAAAGTGGATGATCTGCAGCTCAAGTGGAACAACATGATGAACTACCTGCCGCGCTATTTCGACGGAAAAACAACCGTTCTCGAAATTGCGGAAAAGCACGAAATTCCATTTGCCGATCTCTTTACCTACCTCAAAAAGTTTGAGGAGAAGGGACTCATTGAATTTCACGGAGTAAAAAATGATTGAAACTCCTCAGGGGACTATTCAAAAAGTTGTTGAAGGTGCCGGTCTCAAATCGATGATGATTCCCGATCCCGTACTTCCCGGAAACAGGCCGAGACATATCGAATGTTACCGCTTTCCACACATGCTTGTTAAAGATGATCGGATCTGGGCAATGACAAGGCACACCCACGTGGTAGAAAGGGAACCTGCCGGAAATAACTACATTGTGGGTGGATTCGGATACAGCATAGGAATGCACAATATTTTCTACACACTCTCTAACAACGGACCCAACAGCGGAGTGATCAGCTGGATGCCCATGTCCCGTTATGAGAAATTCCAGTGGATGGCCGAAGAGGTGTGGAGAGTCGCATGGGATTCGGAAAAACCGCAGGATATTGAACGGTTGAGAAAAGCCGTCTCCGAAGGATGTTCCATGAAAATTCATCTTCTTGATGAAGAGGATTACTGGAATATTCACCCTGTTGAAGGGGTCCGTATAGAAGATAGCGGCTCTTTCAAAATCAAGACCGAACCGGTCAACTATCCCATGCCGATAAGAACCGAAACGGAGACAGGAAATCTCTTTTCTGAAATAAAAAGAAGGTTCGAAGGCGACGAAGTAATGCTCAAAGGCGAATGTCAGCACTACACTGCATATTACGCTCTCCAGCCGGATGGAAGTTACTACAACTATTACGATGTTTTCAGGCAAAGTGCTAAAAAATACAAAAGGTTAATTGTGTTTTCGGAGAAGCTTGATGATTAAGGTTCCGGACGGAATTGTTGAAGCTGTACTCGGTGGTTGCGGCTTGAAATCAGTGATGATTCCGGACAGCTCCATTCCCAGTAACAGGCCAAGGCATCTCGAATGTTACCGTTTTCCACACGTTATCCTGAAAGGTGAACGGCTCTGGGCAATGACCAGGCAGGCCCATGTTGTTGAGCGGGAAAGATCGAATAACAACTTTGTTCTTTACGGTTTTGGGTACAGCATCGGTGTTAACGATATTTTCTACACCCTGACAGACAGAGGCAGAAAAAGAGGACTTCCTACATGGATGCCCATGTCCCGATATGAAAGTTTTAAATGGATGAGGGAAAACAGGTGGAAAGTTGCCTGGAACTCTGAAAAACCACTTGAAACAGAGACCTTGAAGAAAGCTGTTTCGGAAAGTCTTTCATTTAAAATTCATCTTCTTGACGATGAAGATTTCTGGAATATTCATCCCGTCGATCTTGTCCGGATTGATGATGAAAACCGTTTTGAAATAAGAACAGAACCTGTCGAGCATCCAATGCCTCTCCGAGATGAAATGGACAGGGAAAGACTATTTCCTGAAATAGTGCGTAGATTCGAAAACGGTGAAATCGGGCTTCAGGGAGAATGCATGGAACATATAGCCTACTACTGTGTGAATTCCGACGGAACCTATTACAACTACTACGATATTTTTAGGCCGAATTTCAAAAAATATAAAAAGTTAATTGTATTTATGGAGGAGAGAGATGATTAAGGTACCGGATGGGATCATTGAATCTATTCTTGAGGGCGGCGGCTTGAAATCGGTCATGATTCCAGATAGTTCAATACCTTCGAATAGACCCAGACACACAGAGTGCTACCGCTTTCATCATCTTCTTCTTCGTGGTGATTATCTCTGGGCAATGACAAGAAAATCCCATGTCATGGACAGGGAGAGAGCCGGGTACGATTTTGTGAACTGCAGCTTCGCCTACTCCATGGGAATTGAAAATATCTTCAGTACGATCGGCAGGGACGTTGTCTGGATGCCGATGGAAAGATATGAGAGTTTCGAGTGGAAAAGTTCCGCAAAGTGGAAACAGGTCTGGGACAGCGATGATCCAAAGAATATGGAAGAGATCAGGAAGTCGATAGAAAATGGAAGCAAGATTAAAATCCATCTTCTTGATGATGAAGAATTTTGGAATATCCATCCAATCGATCTTGCCCAGCTCACCGACGAAGGAAACTTCATACTTAGGACCGAACCCCACGACTATCCGTTCCTCTTCCGGGAACCCGAGCAGATCCGGGAAAAAATGATACCGCAGATAAAACCCATATTTGAAATGGGAAAAACCGCCGAAAGCAACGTCCCGATCTACCGGGCATACTACTGCCTCTACAACAACGGCAGCTATTACAACTTCTTTGACATTTCCAGAGATACCCTTAAGAAATATAAACACCTCAAAGTATTCACCACAGATTACGCAGATTAATTGATTACCATGATTTCTGATAGCGGTACTTAAACAACTGCAGTGTCGTTCCTCCGTAGAGACGTTGCACGCAACGTCTTATTGGGTTGTTGTCTTGGTGGAAAGCAAATAATAACAAGTGATTATTGTTTGAAGCACTGTAGGGGCGGGGCTCCGTCTCCGCCCTTTCTGATTACAGACCGCTGATTACACAGATTATTTGATTACCATGATTTCTAATTGCAGCACTTAAACAACCGTGGTGCCATTTCCCCGTAGAGACGTTGCACGCAACGTCTTGTTTGGGTCGTTTTTTTTGTGTAAATGCTTGTGATAACGCTCTGGTATCCTGTGATGCACCGTAGTGGGGTTCCATCTCCACCCATCGAAACTTCGGAAAAACCACGATTTTCATGACAATTTAAATATCGCTGATACCTACCGACTAACACCGAAGGTGTGGAAGGATGTTTGCCCGGCAAAGCCGGCAACCCGTCCGCCTGAAAGAAGGCGGAGATACCCCGTCCGAGGGGAAATCAATCCGACTCGCAAGGGCGTTTCTGGTAACGGAAGGGTCTGAAGGAAGCGATAGGAAGTGAATGGTACATAGCACAAGCGAACCTGATTCGGCTGGAGCAGTGGGCAAACCTGCATCCTTAGGTGATCCCCGATACTCGGACAGACTGCTTTAGTGATTGAGGATGCGATCGTTCACAGGGACCGGAAATTAACCGGGGAAGCCCTGTAGACTCCGACACTTCAGTGGAAGTGCGGTAAGCTCCCGACAAGACGAAACTCGAGGAGGAAGTGATGGTCTGCAGGGTGGCAGATGAGCCCGTAGTAGTTATGAAGTTTCCGCCAACAAAGCCCGGTAACGGTGTGGAGGAGAAAACGGAGACGACCGACAGCTGAATCTGTCGGGGCTGCCGGAGATGCCAAAAGCGTCGGCAGTTGCGAAGGGGCGAAGTTCAGTCGAAAGTCTTGGAAACGTACTGAACGAAGGTGCAGAGAACAAGCCGCCTGACGGGGCGGGCAAGTAGAGTGAGGTAACCTTGGGAACAAGGCTCTTCAAGCAAACTGCTCTCATCGGAGTAGGTGATCGATATCGAATGTATATTGCCTGAACAGGATAGAAGGCATTCGGTATCACCGAAGAATCGAAATGCATTATTCGAACAGCACGAGAGAAAAGACGAAGCAAGGAGGTTAGATGAACAAAAGAATCTGGTACAGCCTTTATGACAGGCTTCTTAGAAAAGAAGCTCTCATCAAGGCGTTCAAGAAGGTGAAATCGGCGAACGGATCTCCCGGGATAGACGGGCAGTCATGCAAAGATTTCGCCTGCGAACTGGATTCGAACATCGAATCCCTTCTGATCGAACTCAAGGATAAAACCTATCGATCGAATCCGGTGAAGCGGATAGAAATCCCAAAACCGGACGGAGGAGTTAGAAAGATAGGTATTCCGACAGTTCGAGACCGTGTGGTTCAGCAGGCACTCAAGGAGATTCTTGAACCCATTTTCGACCCGGATTTTCATCCGTCCAGTTACGGATACAGACCCGGAAGAGGAGCTCACGATGCAATAGCGAAAGCGACGGCATTTATGAGAACCTACAAGTTGGAATGGGTTGTGGATATGGATCTCAGCAAGTGTTTCGATACATTGAACCACGATCTGATACTCAATAGTGTCCGGAAACGAGTTTCGGACGGAACGATCCTCTCCCTTATCAGAATGTTTCTCAAAAGCGGAGCTGTGAACACCGACGGGTACGAGCCGACGGAAGTCGGCAGTCCTCAAGGCGGTGTAATCAGTCCGCTTATTGCGAACATATATCTGGATGACTTCGACCAGTTCATGAAAAGTCGAGGACACCGGATTGTCCGCTATGCGGACGACATTCTGATATTCAAGACAAGCGAAGCGGGAGCCGAAAACGCTCTGAAAGTCGCCTCAACTTATCTTGAAAAGGAACTGAAACTCACTGTGAACCGTAAAAAGACACACATTACGGAACTCGGGAGAGGAGTAAAGTATCTGGGAGTCGAGATCTATCCGTCATATACCCTGATTCAGGATTCGAAACTCCGCTCATTCAAGGAAAAGGTGAAGAAGTGCATCAAACGAAATTCGCCTGTTAACCTTGAGAAAGTGATCAAAGACCTCAACAAAATCTTGCGTGGTTTTTCCAACTACTTCAAAGTTGCGAACTGCAAAAGCGATTTGAGGGATCTGATGGGATGGATACGAAGGAGGTTGCGAGCCAAGCAGTTGAAACTGTGGAAGAAATCGCGAAAACTTCACCGAAGGCTCAGACAGCTGGGTCATGAGGGAAAGTTTCCGCATATTAAGATGTCTTCCTGGCGAAACGCCGGACGCATACTAGTCCATCGGGCCATGCCTAACAGATGGTTTGAAGAGATCGGGCTTTATGCAATGGATCGGATCGAAACGGGACAGCTTCCCCCGATAAACAGGGGATAAGACAGGACAGGAGCCGTGTACGAGGTCCGTACGCACGGTTCTGTGAGAGGGCTGGAGCGGAGATGATCACTCCGCTTCACCCTACTCGATTGTAGCGGTGCGTGTAAACGCACCGGTATGAGATGGAACCCTACACCTTCGAACCCGGAACGGGTGACACCATTTCCACAAAACTCGCAAAACCGGCAGGATTCCAGAAACCCATAAAAACTTTTTCCAACTCCGATCAGCCCCTGAAATCCCCACAAAACAAATATCCTGGCAATTCCAGTCGCTGAAATCCCTAAAAACAATTAAGTTGATCATCCCGGCCGCTGAAATTGTGAAATTAAAAAATATTGAACTAAGCCGCTCCGCGGCAGTTTTCTGAAACAAATTCAAGAATAGATATAACTTTATGGAAAAAGAGTGGTGTTCACGGGGAACACCACCATTACAAGAAATGGAGTTATATCATGCAGAAATCAAACGCACAAGAATTCGAGCATCTTTATTCACTTTACCAGGAAAATCTCAAGTTACAGGGTAAGGTAGAAACTACTATTGCCGCCTACAGCAGAGCGGTACGCAGGTTCGCGGAATTTTTCGACTATTCGATTATCGACCTTAAAAGGAACGACATGAAGCGTTACTTCGGTCAAATGATCGATAATTTTTCATGGGGAAAGGTTAACACCGAATTATGTGCCGTTAAGTTTTTCTGGAAATTCGTCATTGAAAAACCGCTTGATTGGGACAAAATCGTAAAGCCTCAGAATTTCAGGACTCTCCCTGATGTTCTCAGTCTTCGTGAGACAACGGAGCTTTTAAAATCGTTCCGAAAACCATGTTACAGAGCCCTCTTTTTTACAATATACAGCATGGGGCTTCGAATTTCAGAAGCGCTGAATCTGAAATGTGGAGATATCGACAGCGACCGTATGTTCGTTCACATCCGCTGCAGCAAGAGAAACAAGGATCGCTATGTTCCGCTGCCTGAACCGACTCTCGAAATCCTTCGTGACTATTGGAAAACCCATAGAAACCGGAACCTTCTATTTCCTCTTCTGATGGGTGACCCGAAACGGATAAGAAATACCGATCGCCATATGACACCATATTCTGTTCAATCGGCAATCAGGAAGGCTGTCGAGGAAGTCGGAATTAAAAAAAAGATCACCACTCATTCCCTCAGGCACTGCTATGCGACTCACCTTCTTGAGGCAGGTCTTACCATCCCTCAGATAAAGGCGAACATGGGACATTCAAGTGTAATAACCACACTCAACTACCTGCAGATCACAAAAGAAGCCGGTCAAAACGCGGATAACGTTATCGAACAGATAATTTCAGCTGTTTATTCGGAAATTACAAAATGATTGCACTCGCCAACGTATTTGAAAATCACGGCGCGAAGACATTGGAAACGTTTGGCGAAATACTGCGTCCGGAGTGTTTTACGGCGATGCGCAGAATAAAGGAGTGTCGCACCGCGGCCTCCGGCGAGCTGCTTTACAGCTGTCCGGAATGCGGAGCCGAACGGCAGGTTTACCAGTCGTGTGGTCACAGAAGCTGTCCCCGTTGCCAGAACCATCTGACCACGGAATGGTTGGAGAAACAGAAGGCGAAACTGTTGCCTGTGAAATACTTCATGGTCACGTTTACAATTCCGGCGGAACTGCATGTAATCGCGATGAGGCACGGCCGCCAATTCTACGACATGATGTTCAAGGCTTCCGCCGAGGCGATGAAGCAGCTGGCAGCGAACAAGAAACATCTGGGCGGAGAGATCGGTTTTACCGGTGTTTTCCACAGCAACAGCAGGCGACTCAATTACCATCCGCACATCCACTACATCGTGCCGTCAGGAGCCATCTGCGAAAACGGCAGAGCATGGAAAGAGAAAAAGGGAAAGTATCTCATGCCGGCAAAGGTTCTTTCTTTGCTTTTCAGAGGCAAACTGATTGCATTAATGAAAGAAAAAGAGATGGAAATCCCCGTCGATCTTTATAAAAAAGATTGGGTTATCGATGTAAAGAATACAGGAACAGGACAGCCTGGCCTAGAGTATCTTTCGCGTTACCTTTACAGAGGCGTCATATCCGAAAAAAGGATTCTTAAGGATGAGAATGGAGAAGTAACATTCCGCTATACCGATTCGGGATCGAAAAAAGAGGAAACGCGTACTCTTCCCGGCGAAACCTTTCTCTACCTTGTATTGAAACATGTGCTACCCAAGGGATTCAGAAGGTGCAGAGATTATGGTTTTCTTCACGGCAACTCCAAGAAAAAATTGAACTTACTTCAACTCATGCTCAATGTCGTAATAACCGTGACCAGCGACAACTATAATTTCCCCTGGACGACAATTAAAAATTCCGTCTGAACAAATGCTGATTAGACTAGCCCTGTTAAGAAATTTTAATGAGGGTTAGGGGTGGTCACTGATGAGCAATTCCGGGTGTTGTTGAAATTTTTTCGTCAAACCGGAAATAAAGAAACTGCTGCATTTAAAGCGGGCATGGATCCGAAGACAGGCAAGAGGTATTTGAAAATGGGTAAGTTACCGAGCGAACTTAAAAAACAACACGACTGGGCGACCAGAAAGAGCCCTTTCGAAGGACATGAGGCGGACATCGAACGGATTTTTACAGTTAATCCGGGAATAAAATCGTCAACGATAATGAACTATCTGATGAAGAAGAATCCTGGGAAATTCACGGAAAATCAGGTCAGAACACTGCAAAGAATGAAGAAAAAATGGCTTGCGCTACACGGGCCGGAAAAGGAAATCGTTTTTGAACAGATTCACAAGCCGGGTGTCCTTTCGGCCAGTGATTACACTGATATGAGCAAGCTTGAGATAACCATCAACCGCGAATTTTTTAAGCATAAGATTTTCCACTTCATACTTCCGTATTCCAACTGGGAGACGGGAAACATCTGTTTTTCTGAGAGCTTCGAAAGTCTGAGCGAAGGTATCCAGAAAGCGCTCTGGAAGCTCGGAGGAGTGACTCCCAAACACCGGACGGATAATCTCACAGCCGCGGTAAAATGTTCCGGAAACAGCCGTGAATTTCAGAAGAAATACGTGGCGCTGCTGGAGCATTACGGTATGAAAGGCGAGAAGATCAATCCCAATTCCCCCAATGAAAACGGTGACTCGGAGCAGAGTCATTTCAGATTCAAGGATGCGGTTGACCAGGCGCTTATGCTGAGGGGAAGCAGAAATTTTGAAAGTCGTGAGAAGTACGAATCATTTATAGAAACGATTTTCACCGAACTTAACAGCAATAGGAAAAAACGGTTTCAGGAAGAGCTGGAACACTTGAAACCACTGCCTCAAAAAAAGCAGGACAGCTACGATGTCATCTACGTGGCGGTTCGCAGAGGTTCGACAATCAACGTAAAAACAAAGAGTTACTCTGTTCCGAGCCGCCTGATAGGAGAAAAGGTCAGAGTTCATCTATACCATGATAAGATCAGGGTTTTTTATGGTCAGCAGCTGGTTGAGGAGTTTGAAAGAATAATTGGATCAAGGGAAGCCAGAATAGACTATCGCCATGTAATCACATATCTTTTACGAAAACCCGGAGCCTTTGAAAACTACAGGTACAGAGAGGAGCTTTATCCGTCTGTTCTTTTTAGAAAAGTATACGATTCTCTTTCTGCGGATGATTTTAACGGAACGAAAGCGTATCTTAGAATTCTGGATCTGGCATCAAGATATGGTCAGGAAAGCGTTGAAAAAGTGCTTTCCGAGGAGACCAACTACACCTTGAAACTTCCTGAAATCGTTAAGTCTAAACTGGACACGTCACTCGTGTCCAAAACGGCGGAAGATGTAAAGGTGGAAACGCCAAAGCTCACAGACTACGATAGCTTTCTGCAGATTACCGAGGTGATCTCATGAAAGAAAATAAAACAAAGGAGATTCTGAAAAGGCTACGGCTGAATGAAATTCTTGCATGCTACAAGGAAGTCGCCAGGCAGGCGACAACAGAAAAATGGGGGCATGAGGAATACCTGTTGGAGCTGCTTGAAATAGAAGATGATGCCAAGCGGAGAAGGCGCATAGAGCGCCGAGAACGGCTCTCCGGGCTGCCATCCTTCAAAAGACTTGAAAACTACGACAGAAGCCATTTTGAGCCCAATATGGAGCTCAAAATACGGGATCTGCTCACAGGGGATTTTGTATCAAGAAATGAAAATCTGCTGATCTTCGGTTCTCCGGGCACAGGTAAAACACACCTCGCCGCCGGTCTGGGTTATGAGCTTATATCAAAGGGGAAAACCGTCTATTTTTCCCTATGCAGCACCCTAGTCCAGGATCTTCTTAAGGCGAAAAGCGAGCTCTCACTTAAAAGAAAACTGAAACAGCTTTCCCGTTATGACGCGATAATCATAGACGAACTTGGATACATACAGCAGACAAGGGACGAGATGGAGGTCCTCTTCACCCTCCTTGCCGAACGATACGAGACGGGAACGGTGATTGTCACCAGCAACTTACCCTTCTCCAAGTGGGGAGAAATCTTTAAGGACGACATGCTTGCCGCGGCAGCCATCGACCGCCTTGTGCACCACAGCGTCATCCTTAAACTTGACGTTGAAAACTATCGACTGAGAGATAGAAAACAGCAACTCAGCAACCAGGAAAAAGCATCCTTAAACCAATAATAACAACCTAAAACCCCGCTCTTTTACAAGCAGAATCAAATGCTCCTTCTAACGGTAATTATAATTGTCGTTCAGGGAAAAAATAATTGTCGCTTGACACCGCAGATTTCCGTGATTACCAGGATTTAAATTCCAATGGGAAATATTAACGTAATTAGAAAATAATAATCGTGGTAATCACGACAATCTGTTTAATCTGGGGTCCAAATGGTTTTCATCTGTGTGAATCTGTATTATCTGTGGTCTACCAGCCGGCATTGATAATCGGAAAAACGGAACAGAGGCCGTTTTTGGCAAAATTCAAAAGCCCAATCTGAACGCCGTGAAGAGTCTTAGTACGGTTCACAATTCCTATCTGGAGACCGTAAACATCTCTGCTGTCGTTGAAACCGCCGATCTGAACACCGTAACTATTCATATCAACCCGGTTATATGCACCGATCTGGAAAATGCCGTTGAAATTCCTGGAGTTGCTGTTGTATAAACCGGCTTGGATGGCTACTGTGTTTGAATTGTTCAGTGTCTGGTTCACTGCTCCCAGTTGTAAAAGAGAGTAGGAAGTTTTATTTTCAGCATCATCCGCACCACCCATACGGTTCCAACCGCCGATTTGGGCGATTCCGTAAAAGTTGCCTTCCACCATGTTGAAAATTGCACCGAATTGAAACAATCCATAAAAACCCTTAAAGGTTATTGAAACCCCACCGGCTTGCAATAATCCAAAAAAGTTTTCACCAGTCAACGATCCGATACCAACCTGAAAACCATCATAAAAATTGTTTTCTAAAATAACAGCATGTGCTAACTGAACGGGACCGTAGTAACTTCCGTTGTCGCACCATCCAAAAAAGTCAGGGCCTGTGTAGTCTCCGCTGCATAGAGAAAGTGTTGGAATCCATTCAAATTTATCTGCTTCATTCTCAAGTGATTCTGAAGCAGATAAATTAAAATAGAACAAAACAGACAACAGTACCAGAAACAATTTTGTTGATTTCTTCACAATATTATTCCGTTTGATGAAACAATAAATAGTAATTAAATATTCAGTGATCGAATATTTCAATTCGGAGTATATATACAGATAATAAGATGTCAAAAATAAACATAGTGGTTTATAATGTGAAAAGATTGTATCCGTTATTAACAGATAAATTTTCCACAAATAAACACAGATAGTTAATTTCCTAGGAATGAGAAACATCAACGTAATTAGAAAATAATAATCCGGGTAATCATAGAATCAGTTTAATCTGCGGTCAAAAAAGAGTTGGCAGACCGTGAAAAACATGAAGAAAATAGAGAAGAGTGAATTGAATCTCTTATAATGTTGAGGTTGGAAGTAAGTTTCCGAAAATGAAGGTGAAAAAAGACAAGAAATATCTTCCTTCATGTTCTTCATGCCCTCCATGGTAGATATAAATTTCCACTGTTTTCATCATCACTACATCTGTGTTCATCTGTGGACAAAAGATCTTCATCGGTGGTTGTGGGAGTGTTCCTAAAAGAGCGATAATAGAATATGACTGATAGAATGGACAAAATACAATGAAAATCTACGAAACAATTGTCATCAAGGAGTCGGTGGAAATAAATGCAACTCCTCATCAAATCTTTAGTTTCTTCATGTCGATTGTAGATGACGAATCCTACAAAAAATGGCATCAAAAAAATCACGTCTCCCTGAAATGGTTCCAAGGAACACCCCGGAAAGAAGGTTCCGTACTCTACGCCGAGGAGTACATTCACGGAAAGCTCCACAAATTAAAATTCATCATCAAAAAGGTTGTTCCCGACAGAGAAATTGTTTACGTACCTTACTCCCGACTTCTAAGATTTTACTTCCCAGGAAACAGCTTCCTGATCGAACCGGTTGAAGATCATTCCCGGCTCATAGCCTCCGCGGAATTGAAAATAGGAATCCTTGCAAAGCTCTTAGCAGGGAAAAGAATTGAAATCGCCCTTAAATCGGTACGAAAACACATAC
This sequence comes from uncultured bacterium, assembly GCA_942492635.1. Classification (GTDB taxonomy): domain Bacteria; phylum UBP6; class UBA1177; order UBA1177; family CALOFP01; genus CALOFP01. The sequence continues at coordinate 130,735 of CALOFP010000001.1, read as the reverse complement.
GGGAGGAGCTGGAAAATATTAAAAAGCAACTTGAAGAACACGACCTCTGATTTTCTTTTCAGCCAAATGTTCTGCGGGATTATTCAAAAAGACAGGAAACTATTCCTGTTGGTTGAAGCTTCAATGAAAGATGAATATTGAATATATTTCCATGAGTACTTTTAGGTGATGTTGCATCTTTTTCTTCCAGACATTTATTGTATCCATGAATTATATTAACATGTGAATGGAATTGAATTGGTAACTATACGTATATTGTTACAGTATTGTCGGATGATGTGAATTTATCAATTATTACCTGTTGATTAATTGTAAGTTGAATAAATATAATGGTTAAACCCTTTTGTTTTTCTATTCTGTGTTTTATCATGACTAAAAGAGCTGGTGTTTGAAGGTGTGTTAAAACAGAATACAAAATATTTGATAATAAATAAAAAATAAATTGATTTATTCCAACGTCTCGTCTATATAGTTACCTGTTGCATTTTCAGGCCTGAAAACAAATTGGTTTTAAACAAAAACTAAAAGAATTTTCTGTATGTTTAAAAGGAGAAATTTATGAAGAAAAGCCTTATGTTACTGTTTTTAATCTTTAATTCCCTGTTATTTGCTAACGAGCTTGATTCTCAAGATGATGTTGTAATGACGGTTGACCCTTACAACATAAAATTAAGAAGTTATGAAGAGTTTAAAGATGTTGAGCGGATTGATTCCGTGATGATGAAAAGAGTTGTATTAAAGGGTGCTCCTATGATGGAAAGGATGAATGCATCCAAATCGTTGAGACTGATCATCGGTAGAAACATTTCCGTATTTGTGAACAGGCAACTCTACCAGAATACTAAAAAATATATCGACAGGTATGTTTCGGATCTGGAATTTGAAAATTACAACGTAAATCTTTCCGTAATCGACAACAACGGTAGCCCTGAAGATTTGAAGCAGCTTATAACTGATGATTACAACAATAAAAACATAGAGGGTGCTGTTCTTATCGGTGAGCTCCCGGTTGCATGGTATGAAATAAGAAATGCAGATGAGGATACGGAGTTTCCATCCGATTACTTTTTTATGGATCTGGATGGGGATTGGTACGACAACGACAACGACGATCTTTATGATGCCCATTCAGGCAGCTATAAGGCCGACATCTGGGTTGCCAGGATTATGGCACACAATTTAACTGATCCCAATATGACAGAAGCTGATTTTATCGCCCGTTACTTTGAAAAGAACCACGCCTATCGAAAAGGACTGCTCACTCTTGAGAACAAGTCTTTCACTCTCGTAAATAAGGATTGGAAAAACAGCGGTTTCGATACGGCTGTAACTGGAGCCTATGCGGACAACACAATAGTAAAGGATCCGAATGACACTGTTACACGTGCCGCCCTTGTGGATAACATGCAGGAAAGTTCGGATAACGGTTATGAATACTTTTTTATTGCCGCACACTCCAATTTTCGTTCACATCACTTCAATACCGGTCCGGTTTTCTGGAATACCGAAATTGAACAGCTGGGTGTCGAGGCAATTTTCATGAACCTGTTTGCCTGCAGCGCTGCAAGATACACCGAAGATGACTCTCTTGGGGTCTGGTACACGATGCAGAGTGATTACGGTCTTAATGCAGTGGGATCGACAAAAACAGGAAGTATGAAGAATTTTTCATCCTACTTTAACGATCTGGAAGCAGGAAAAACCCAGGGGGAAACCCTCCTTCAGTGGTTCAAGGACCATGTTGTTAACAATACCCATGGAATTCACTGGTACTACGGTGTAAGCATGCTCGGTGATCCTACTCTGAAGTTATCGAGATTTATGACGAAAGTGCACAATCCGGCTACCCGCTGTGAAAAAGATAAGGTGTATGACTGTGATGGAAAGTGCGTACTTAAATCACGGGCTGAGAGCTGGAAAACCGACAATTACTGCGACAAGGGTAAGTATGGCATGAACCTTGTATGCAAGGAGTTTGATTTCGATGACGGAAAGTGCGGTGAAACTCCTGCTGCAAGATCCAGAAGCAACACGATGCATAGAATTCCAAACAACCGTTATGCGGCTGATCTATCCGGAGACGGAATTGTTGAGTGGATCGATATTTCCGGCAGTACCCTAAAGGTAAAGACATCGAGTTTCAACAGTGAGACGATGCTGACCCACACATTCAGTACAAATATTGACAGGGTGGTTACAGGCCGTTTTGAATTTACCGACAGGGACAATGTTTGTGTAATTTTTTCCAACGGCAAGTTCGCCTGCTATGCATTGAATCGCAACACCCAGGATTCTCTCTGGTTTGCCTTCAGCCAGTGGAACATTATTTCTTCTTCTGAAGAGGTGGTTGTAGGTGATTTTGACGGTGATGAAAAAGATGAGATGCTTGTTTATAAACCTTCAACAGGAACTTTTAAGCTTCTAAACAGAGTAGGTTCGTATTTTCAGGTCGATTCAAACTTCGATATCGGAAACTTGAATAATGCAAACGATTTCAAAAATAAGAAAATATATGTAGGAAACTTTGCAAACTTTGATGGAGAAGGAGTGCGTGATGACATAGCAATTTATGATGAGTCGACAAATGTACTCAAGAGGTTTGACAGCAGGGTTAACAATGATGGAAAGACTACATTCTGGTGGGCATTCACCACATCCGTTCCAAATAGCGGTGACGAAGTTACCGTTGCAAATGTAAATGGAGGTTACTTTGATGAAATTGTTATTTACAACAAATACAGCGGTTCCTATCATTTTTACAATCGGAGTATGAAAAGAGTTCATCAGGAAACAGGTAACCTGCCGTTTAAGGCCAATCTTAAACTTTTCTGGTTGAAAACACATACAAGATCGGAGAGTGGCGGAAATGATCGTCACGATCTTCTCATGTCGGATCAGAATCTCTATAAGTTATACGAAGCTCGCTACTATCCATTTATGGATGAGTACACATACTGGTGGGGTTGGACAAAATCCTACTGACCTGAATAAATTATTTTAAGTAAAATTCAATTGATTTCCTCTATTTTCTTTGTTTTGCCGACTAGTTAAAATTACAGGATAATCTTAATGTTTTTATCGTTCTGAAGATTAAATATCCCATAAAAATCAAAGAGAGAGCTCTAAGGTTGTTAACCGAAAAGTCTCAACCTATTATTCATAAGAACGGTTTTCTATGTGTATCAGTGCCTTAATTTGCATTTAAGGAGGTTGAATGAGGTGGTTTGTTGAAATCTATTATCAATATAATTTATAATTTTAAGGCTGTTATGGTATATAGAAAAAAGAATGCAATTAAATTTATGGATTGTATGTAATAAATAAAACAAACGGAGTTTAAATGAAATACGATCAAATGGTTGATAATATGAAAATTAGATATTGTGGTGCCTGTATTGTGATTATAAAGCTATTGTTGTTTATGCTTTTTTCTGGAATAATTATTTGTACAACTTCCCTTTCGGCTGCCGATTCTGTGACCACTGTTTTTCTTGTGAGGCATGCCGAAAAAGCCAATTCCAAGGATAAGGATCCTTCGTTGAGCGTTGATGGGATTAAACGGTCTATGGAGTTGAAAAGGATTCTTGAGAAGGTGAAGCTGGATGCGATTTATTCAACTCACTTCAGGAGAACTTTGTCTACGGCAAAACCTGTTGCAGAATCTAAAAGAATTGAGATAACTATTGATAAATCTTTTACAATTGCCCAAATGAAAGAGTTTGTTGGCTCTATCCGTAGAAAACATCAGGGAAAGAAAATTTTAATTGTGGGGCACTCAAATACTGTTCCGATTTTTGCAAAACTTTTGACGGGTGAAAAGGTTGATCCGAAAAAAATAGAGTATATTGATGAGAGTCAATTCGATAACCTTTTTATTGTAACGGTCCCGAAAAGTGGAAAAGGAACTGTCATCAATCTCAAATACTGAAGTTCTTGAGCGTTAGAATTTCAGGACAAAAAAGCCAGTTAAAAATTCTTTCTTCGATTATGAAAAATCTAATATAAATATAACTTGACATAAAACATATTGAACCTATTATTTTCATTGTTATTATGTTATGAAAAATTAAACAAAAATTAGAAATGTTCAGAAAACATATTAAATATAGATTTCATTGTTTGTAAAAGAATACGATATTAGTGGTGGGATTGAAATGTCCGCACAGATCTCATGATCTATTGTCAATGAACTCCCACGTTTGTTAATCAATCTTTTTTACTAAGGAGGTCAATGTGAAAAGGATGATTTTTTCGGCAGCTCTTCTTGCTGCCGCAGGGCTCCATGCCGATTTTAACTGGGGCGGCGACTGCGAACCGGGAAACGGTTCCTTCAGTCAGCAGATTCAGGAGAAGTCGGTTGTCACCATCGGCGAGATTCCAATCGGGAAATCCAATGTTAAGATTTATCTCAACAGCGAATCCGATGTGGATATCCAGCTTTTCGACAAGGAAACGGGCAAGGCCATTGTAAAGTGGGCCCAGAATTCCTACGAGGCGGGTCTTCTCAACGGTCCTAACCCCGAATCGACAACATACGAGGGCCTTACCTACGAGTACAGCGGTTACAAGGGTCAGGATGGAAAACCGGGGAACGAGTATATCAAGATCCACGGCAACACCAACAGGGTTCTTGTGATGAAGGCTTACGGATTTAAGGCCGGAAACGCAAATGTAACCTACGAATGGGAAGCTGCCGATACCTGCCGCGAAATCGGCTCGGGAAGTTTCAGCCAGGATATTCCCTATCGCAACAGTGTCGAGGTCGGAAAGATTCCTGTAGGAAAGACAAATGTCAGGATCGACCTTGAATCGACGGTTGATGTCGATGTCCAGCTCTGGGACGGAGATAAGGCCATTATCGCCTGGTCCGAGAACAACAGTCTGGGAGCTCTTCTCTATGGAAAGACAAGAGGCGAGGTCAACTACAAGGGTACAAAGATCATCTACAGCGGCTATGACGGTGTCAACGGAAATCCCGGAAAGGAGTACATCGAGATAAAGGGTACTACCACTACGGAATTTACAATGAAAGCATTCGGTTATGCTGCAGGTACAGCATCAGTTGACTACAGATGGGGAACCGGTGTGGGTGAATCCTGCGGCGGCTGGATGAGTTCCTGCGAAGAAGGTCTTGCCTGCAAGGACAGCGTATGCCACACTCCCGAATGGTGCAACTCTAAGGACGACTGCTCAAATCTCGGAAACCAGGGCGAAGCAGGTTCCTGGAGCTGTGAGGAGTTCAAATGTAAGTGGAATCTTAACCTCAGTCTAGAGGACGGTGCCGTGAAGATTGAAAACAGGAGTAATTTCGATACACTTGCTGTTCGCGGCGATTTCCCGGGAGCTCTCCAGGTTCCTGAGGTCAAGTTTGTCGTCGTCGGTGTTGACACTCCGGATCCCAAGATCTACTTCATCAACTCCAATAAGTATGAACGCCATTACTACTTCCTCAAGGCGGTTTTCGGCTGGACACTTACCGATCACCAGTTCAACCAGCAGACCTACTTCTCCGATTCCGGAAGAAAGAATCTAGCAGGAAGTCTCATTGCCCGCGACAACTACGCTCCGGAAAACGGTGAGAAGGGAGTCTATACCGTACAGTTCCTTCCGACCGATCCGATCAAGTTCGAGTACATCAAGATCGCATACGATCTGGTGACAGCCGGAATGCCCTATGCTCCCGGAAAGGTGAGATACCTTCCTGCAGGTGAAACTCAGAAGAACCTCTACCAGAGTGAAAAGGCAAAGTACGATGCTTCAACAATCCAAGTTATCAGCAACGACGATCTCTTCGGCAACGTTTCATTTTCCGCCCTCAACCTCGGGGAATCCTACGGGCTTCTCAAGCTTGTCGAGGATAAGGAGACAATTTCCGCAAAGGATATCGTAATTTTCAAGAGCATTCCAAACGATCTTACTCATGTTTCCGGAATTATTACAGACGCTCCCCAGACACCTCTCTGCCACATCAACCTCAAGGCGAAACAGAACAATACTCCCAACTCCTACATAAAGGGTGCGGCGACAGATCCGGCCATCGCTCCGCTGATCGGAAAGTATGTTCACTACAAGGTTACCGCCGACGGGTTTGAAATCGAGGAGGCCACACAGGCTGAGGTGGATAACTTCTTCGAGTCGATCCGTCCCCAGAATCCGCAGATTCCCGAGAGAAACTTGAGTGTTACAACTCTTGCCAATCTCGACGACATCGGTAACGCAAATGCGGACGCATACGGATCAAAGGCTGCAAACGTAGCGGAGCTCAGGAAAATTCTACCAGCCGGAATGGTTCCGGACGGTTTCGGAATTCCTTTCTACTACTACGACGAGTACATGAAGCACAACAACTTTTATGCCGAAGCTCAGGAGATGATGAACAATGAGGAGTTTAAAAGCGATCCGGCGAAAAGGGAAGCAGATCTCAAGGCGTTCAGGAAGAAGTTGAAGAAGGGTGAAGTTCCGCAGTGGATGGATGACGCTATCGAGGCCAAATATCAGGAACTCAAGGGAAAACAGCCGGAAGGTCAGAATATTCGTGCCCGTTCCAGTACGAACAACGAGGACCTTGTGGGATTCAACGGTGCCGGTCTCTACGACAGCAACACACACAAACAGGATGCCACAGAGGACGAAGGCCGTTTCATAAAAACGGTTCGCCAGGTGTGGTCCAGCCTCTGGACATACCGCGCCTTCGAGGAGAGAGAGTTCTACAGAATCGATCACACAAAGGCTGCGATGGGCGTTCTCGTTCACCCCAACTACAAAGATGAGCTTGCAAACGGCGTCGCCGTTACAAAGAACATCTACGAACCGCGCTGGGAAGGCTTTTATGTAAACGTGCAGGTGGGTGAGGATCTCGTAACGAATCCCGATGCCGAATCGATTCCCGACGAGTACCTCATATCAAGGAAAGTATCGGATATCGATTACAACTACGAGTATGAAACAATCTTCATCAGGCACTCCAACCAGACAACGGGCGGAACCAACGTCCTGAGCGATACCCACGCCCAGCAGCTCATAAGTGCAATGGAAAAAATCCAGAGCCACTTCAAGCGAGTCTACAACGCCCAGTACGACAGCTCCTTCGCCATGGACATCGAGTTCAAGGTGACCAAGGATAACGAACTTCACATCAAACAGGCCCGCCCCTGGGTTGACTGAAATTTTCCGCAGATTAAGAAAAAAGTTTTCTATCCAAAGGTGAACAAAGACAGGGAAAATCCCAATAAATCGAATTTCTAAAGTAACTTCAAAATCAATATCAGGATAATCAACTTAATCTGCGGTCAATTATTTATCCACAGATTTACGCAGATTTCCGTGCTTACACTTATAAAAAAAACAATGGGAAATATCAACGCAGTTAGAAAAAAAAATCGTGGAAATCATGGCAATCAGCTTAATCTGAGGTCATTTATTTATCCACAGATAGACGCAGATGGGGAAGTTTCCTGACGATCAGAACCACAGATTTTCGCAGATTTCTTTGATTACCAGGATTAAAATATCAATTGGAAACACCAATGTAATTAGAAAAACAATCGTGGAAATCATGTCAATCAGTTTAATCTGAGGTCATTTCACCTGTGGAAAAATATTCTTTATATGTGTATGTCTTTGGAATAGTTTGGAATGCTTTTGATGTTTAGATTATAAGGAGTGAACAGCCGTCGCTGCCGCTCTTTTTGTCCGATAGAGGTGTCGGTTCTTTTTTGTCTGTCGGTGTATCGCTGTCGTCGGTTTCTTCACTGTCGGTTTTGTCGCCTTCTGTTTTGTCACTGTCAGTTTTGTCACTGTCTGTTTCGTCGCCGTCAGTCGGATTGCTTTCGTCAGGTTTTTCATCTGTTCCACCACTTCCGCCTGTTGTGTCCCAAGCCGCGCTCTCTATCTTGAGACATGCTCCGTTCATGTTCAGAGTGGAGGTGTAATCCTGAGCTATCGATGCTTCTCTGAGGATAATGTTTTCAAGCTTTCCTTTGGATTTTGCGCCCATTTTATTCTCACCGGCAGTTTCCACGGATTCCAGTTTAATGGTACCTGACTGCTGGAAATATACTCTTGCTGCACCCTGGTCTGTTGAGTCCTCAAATGCTATTACACATTCGTTGCAGTCCTTGTAGTTTGTTCCTGCAAGATCGTATGTGCCGTTGCCGAGATCGTTGTAATCGCCGTAAAACTGAATGTTTGCGCCGTCTTCGCCGTTGTCTGTTCCAAGCGCGTTACTGAAGTTGATGTTGTAGCTGTGGCCGTAAATTGTGCCCTCATTTTCGATTTTCTGACCCAATTCAATTGAGTCTACAGACAATGCCGTGCAACCGACACATTCGGTTCCTTCTTCGTTACACATTTTGTCATCGCCGCAACCGTCGCCGCATGATCCGCCGCAACCGTCTCCGCCACAAACTTTTCCTTCGCAGTTGGGTACACAGACGGTATCGAATGCAAGGGCTTCAATTTCAAGGCAATCTCCACCGGCTACAATTGTTGTGCTGTAGTCATCGGCAATTTGTGCTTCGGCAAGTTTTACAGAGATTGTTCCCTTGGCCTCGGCAGTTCCTTCCTTAACTTCGCTTATGGTAACTGTTCCTTCAGTTTGGAAGTACTGCTTGTCTACACTGCCTTCAACTAATTCAAGAACTCTTGCACACTCGTTGCAGGTCTTGTAATCGAGGTTGGTTGCTGATCCGAGATCGTAGCTTTTTACTTCGAGAGATGTGTTGGGGGAACCGTCGGATTTGTAGAATTCAAGCTGGAAAATGTCATCGCCGTCCTTGCCGATATTTGTTGTAAGATTGCCGCGGTAAGCACTCTGGGCCGCCATTTCAAGCTCTCCGACAGATATACCGGTGCAGGTTACGGGTGCTTCATCGGCATCTGTTTCATCTACAACGTCTGAATCAGTTGCCGGATTAGGATCCTCATCAACTACTCCTGCAAAAAGAGAAAAAGAAAACAACACTAACAGTGATGTTGTGAAAAATAGTCTTTTCATGACAACTCCTTCTGGAAAATAATAAAAAATGTGTTTTGGAAAGCTTGATAATTATATCTCGAAATAATGATCGGTCAATTTAATATGAGATTTATTGTTAGAAAATTTAAGTAGGTAGGTTAAAATTGGGTGTCAGGTATTTGTTTTTGATTTTTTTTTATCGGTTCCACGGATATTTGAAAAACTTTTTTCTCCACAGATGGATACATGTATACACAGATGGGGGAGATTCCTGACAATCAGGACCACAGATTTTCGCAGATTTCCGTGATTACCACGATTTAAATAGCAATCCAATACCATTAGATTTCTTTGATTATCATGATTAAAATTACAATGGGAATCATCAACGTAATTAGAAAAAATAATCGTGGCAATCACGGCAATCAGCTTAATCTGAGGTCATTTATCCTCAGGTGAACACAGATACGCACAGATAGGAAAATATTTATCTTTATCTTTATCTATATTGCTTGTATCGATGGATAAAATATCTTCATGGTATTTGAGCATTTCATCTGTATCCATCTGCATTAATCTGTGGAGAAAAGAGAGTTAATTGTATGTTGCCGATAAGAGGAGTCCGACGGATAGAGAATCTGTCTCCTTACTCTGAGGAATTTCCTGTTCTTCCTTCATTTTTGCGTAGACGTAGACGAACTGTCCTGCGACTCCCAGTCCCCAGTTGTCGCTTACCCACCACTCTTTACCTACGGTGATGCTGAATCCTACGCCTCCTTCACTTTTTATTTGTTCGCTTCCGTCATCAAATAGACCGCTGTCGTCCAAATTAAGGATCACTCTTGAAAATCCTACTGATGCTGATGCGTAGATGTTTATGGGCATGAGGTAGTAGGTTGCTCCTATTCCAAAACCGTTTGAGATTGCATTGAGGTCATTTTCATAAAATTTACCCGAAGGGGAGAGGTCGGGATCGGATGTATGACTTCCGAATATTTCGGCTTCGACAATCAGGTTCTCGATCACAGCGTATCCGATTGCGAAGGAGTATGTGTTTGAGACTCCTTTTATTTTTATATCTTTAAGCGCATCTATTTCTGTTTGTGTGTATCCGAATCCTCCGGAGAGACGAAGAAAGAAACCGTCATGTGTATTGATTCCTGTTTTTTCTGCAAACAGATTGTATGTGAAAAGTGTAATGAAGATAACGATTGCTGCTGTTTTTTTCATTTGAGTAATACTTTTAAAAAATTACATAACAAACCATCGAAGTGAGAATATCAAATATCAGAATATTATCAAGAAAAAGAGCTTGAGAGTTTTACGTTTGAGAGAATTCGGGAAACGTCAGGTGTTTTGAGAAGATAGATCAGTTGAATGTTGCGGAAAATAGAATGGCTAGTGTGAATGTATCAGCATCCGCTTGATCAAGGGAATACTCCCGGCTGTCCATATTGGCGTGGTTGTATTGAAAAAGTCCGGCCAATCCGACTCCCCAGTTGTCGCTTACCCACCACTCTTTTCCAACCGAGAATTTTATGCCGAGCCCGATTTCGCTTTCCAGTTTGAAGTCATCGTAAGGCAGACCGTCAATATAGCAATAGGAATCGCTTTTGCCGTCCTGATCGAGCTTGGAAAATCCCAATGATCCCAAGAAGTAGATGTTCGAAGGCATGAAGTAGTAGGTTATGCCTACACCTATTCCTGAAACCTGAAGATCATCCACCTCCATGTCCTCCTCATAATTAGTTGTCGGGGTGGACATCGATGTTCCGTAGATATCGGCGTTGAAAATAAGGTCTTTTCCCACGGCTCCTCCGATCGAGAGGGAGGTGTTGGTTGAAATTCCTTTGATTTTCACTGAGTCTTTTATATTTATAGTTGTATGGGTATACCCGAATCCGGCGGTTAGCCGTAAGAAAAAACCGTCGTGAGAATGTCTACCCGGTTCTTCGGCGATAAGATGGCTAAATACGATTACATTCAGAAGTAAAAAAACAGATATCACTTTGTTCATAAATCCTACCGATTTGTGTTGTGCAAGTAGCTAAAATTCAGACTAAGAATATAAAAAGATGAAAACTAATCAAGAAAAGTGAAGTGATGGAGAAATATAGAATCATACCGCAGAAGAAAACAGTTGGATTTAAAATGATTATTCATAGAATTTTTAAGTGTTGTTCTCGGGTTTTCCTATTTGTTAAATTAGTTATCAGGGAAAATAGTCCATTCTTAAAATATAAAAAGGATTCATGCTTCCATCGGTTTCTGTTAAAATAGTATGTTGTCACATCCTATTTTATTTGGGGATTAATAGCGATTTATCGGATGGAGGGGCCTATGAACTTTTTTTGGAAACTTTTTTTCATCTCCTTTTTTGTGCTTTTCGTTTCCTGCAGCAGCAGTGACGACAAGAAGGACGGGAGTCTCCGACTCTTTCTCACGGATGCTCCTGTTAGCGGTAAGATTGAGAAGGTGGAGGTAACTTTTGAAAAGATTGAGATTTCAAAGGCTGGAGAGGAGTCGGGAGACGGTGGATGGTTTGTTTTCGAAACGGAAATGAACGACGACGACGTTGACGGTGTTGATGAAAACACGATCGATCTTTTGACCCTCAACAACGGAAAACTGGCGGAGATGGGATTCATGGATCTTGATCCCGGACAGTACAACCAGATTCGATTTTTTATTACGGAATCCAGCGTCACGATCGACGGGAATAAGATGGATATGAAACTGGCATCAAACACCGTTAAACTGGTGCGGCCATTTACCATCGAGGAGGGAATCACAACGGAGCTGGTAGCCGATTTCAATGCAATGAAATCTATCAACAAGACAGGGCAGGGGTACTTGATGACTCCGGTTATCAGGTTGATTGAGAAAAAAACATCAGGTGCCATAGGAGGAACTGTCAGCGGAGGAGAACAGACCAACGTAATTGTCACTGCAATCAAAAACGGAACGGAAGTTGCGGGAACAGTCGCGGCGGATGATGGTAAGTTCCTTCTCGGCTATCTCGAACCCGGAACCTACAACGTGCAGATTGCGGCAGAGGGATTTGAGACGGTTACAGTCGAAAATATTTCTGTGGAGGTCGGGAAAACCGTAAGCATCAACGATACAGCCGGAACGATCACTCTTACCCCTACCAACGGTGGCGGCGACAGCGAAGCACCACAGATATAGTCAAGGTCTGATATTTCTTTTATATTCATCCACAGATACACACATCCAGACAAATATGGGAAATTTACCGGAGAAAGATAAGACGAGTTTTTCTTTCTAGTCTTATATTTCCTTTTCTTCAATCAGTTCCACTGCCGAAAGTGATGCTCTATGGTAGATTTCCTCCATTTTTTCATGAAACGGTGTTTCTCCCCTCCAGAAGCCGAGGCTTCCCAGTCTTTTGGGAATCGCCGCATGGAGCGATGGTGTCTTCGGTGACGGATTGCTGTCTGTTTCCTCGGGGACAACTCCGAAAAACGACTCTTCTTCGGTCGGAAGTTCCACCGGTTCAATTTCCGGTTCTTCTTCAATCTCTTCGGTTCCGCCGCATTTTCTTATCATTTCCAGGAATTCTTCCCTTTCAATGCCTCTGAGTTTGAAAAGGAGGAACGGATCGCTGTCCAGGGCTTCGGCTATGAGATAGTAGACCGCGGCGATGTGTTTGCAGGGATTGGACCAGTCGGGGCAGGAGCAGTCGGTTTCAAGATCTCCGTGAGTTTTCGGGAAAAGAGGTGTCTTCACCGGGTTGAAAAGAGTTTCGATTTCATCAGGCATTTCGTTTCCGAGAAGTTGCGCTGCGAATATGGGTTGCTCCACAACTTTTTCCGCAATACTTTTCCACACCGATTCGCTATGGGTTTTGAGTTTAATTTTTATCCGGTAGGCTCCAGATCTCGATCCCTGGACTCTGGCCGTCACCATTCCCTTTTCTATTTTGAGTTCCGCTACCTGTCCCTTTCTTGCGTAGGCGCGTCCCCGGTTGAGCCTCGCCCCTATCTGGAATCTTTCAAGCGCGGCAATCCACTTTTTGGACCACCATTTCGATGCGATTGCCCCCTTTTTGCTCTTCGCCTTTATTCCGCCTTCCACGCTTTTTGGTGTTGTGGTCTTGTACCAGTTCCATCTGCTCATCGTATCAATCCTCCGCGGTTTCCGAATCGAGTTCCACAAGTTTTTTGAGGGCTTCGTCATCCAGCTCGGTCAGCCATCCTTCGCCTTCCCCGACAATACTTTCCGCGAGCCTCTTTTTACTTTCGATCATTATGTCGATTCTCTCCTCCAGGGTTCCGGCGACCATGAATTTGTGCACCTGGACGTTTTTCTTCTGTCCTATCCGGAAAGCCCTGTCGGTAGCCTGGTTTTCAACCGCAGGATTCCACCAGCGGTCGTAGTGAATCACGTGGTTCGCCCGAGTAAGCGTCAGTCCGGTTCCTCCCGCTTTGAGAGAGAGTACGAAAATGTGCGGGGCGTTCTCGTCGTTCTGGAATCTTTCAACCATTTCATCCCGTTTTTTCCTTGTGACACCACCGTGCAGAAAGAAAACCTCCTCGCCGAATGTCTCCTGAAGATGTCTCTGCAGTATCTCGCCCATTTCGGCGAACTGGGTGAATATGAGGGTTCTCTCCTTCATTTCCATGATTTCGGTAAGCATCTCCTCCAGTCTCCGCAGTTTTCCGGATCTGTTCTCCACCGACGAGTTGTCTTTTACAAACTGCAGCGGATGGTTGCAGATCTGCTTTAGCTTGGAGAGCATTGCAAGAACAACGCCGCGACGTTTGATACCGTCCGTCTGGTGAATTCCGGCCTCCATCTCATTTACCGCTGCTCTGTAGAGTGAAGCCTGTTCTTTTGTGAGGGTACAGAACTCCTTTGTCTCAACCTTTTCGGGAAGATCGGAAATTATCGATTTGTCGGTTTTCAGCCTGCGGAGAATGAAGGGCGTAGTGAGAGATTTGAGTTTTGAAACGGTATTTTCATCACGCCACCTCTGGATGGGAAGGTGGAATCGCTCCTTGAAGCTGCTGCGATTTCCAAGAAGTCCCGGATTTAGAAAGTCCATGAGGGCCCAGAGCTCTCCGACGTGATTTTCAACGGGTGTACCCGTGAGGGCGATTCTGTAATCGGAATTGACGGACCGTACGGCCTTGGCCTGTTTTGTCTCGGGATTTTTCACGTTCTGGGCCTCATCAAGAATAAGCCCGCTGAATTCCATCTCCTTGAGAAAGTTTAAATCCCTCGTAACCAGGCCGTAGCTTGTTATGACGATGGAGTGATTCGATGCGGCCTTGACGAACTTTCCTTTTTTGAGACGATCCGGGCCGTGATGGACCATCACCTTCAAATCCGGTGTGAACTTTTCAGCCTCCTTTCTCCAGTTGTTGACTACCGATGTGGGACAGATGAGAAGTACCGGTCTGTTTTCGCCGGTTTCCCGCTCCTTCTGGAGAAGTGCCAGGGTCTGCACCGTTTTACCGAGTCCCATGTCGTCGGCGAGACAGGCTCCCAGTTTCCAGCTTTTGAGAAATGAGAGCCAGCTGAAGCCCCTGGTCTGGTAGGGTCTCAGTTTTCCGTTGAATTTTTCGGGGTGCTCGAGGGATTCAAATTCCCTCTGCCCCGACAGTCCTTCGAGAAGGTTTCTGAACCAGCCGTCTGTATCGACAGTTTCGATCGCAACGGGGCCCACTTTCATCTCTCCTCCGAGAGCCGAGGCGAGCAGCTCCCTTGCCGTAGCGTTGCCTCCCTTTTTGTTTTTCAGGAAACGGATAACCGCATCGAGATGAGCACGGTCTATCTGCGTCCATTCTCCCCTGATTCGAACCAGGGGCTGTTTCAGTTTCGCAAGTGACTGGAGCTCCTTCATGCTGAGAGTTTCGTTGCCGAGGGCTATTTCATAATCGAAATCCATCAGCGAATCCAATGATATGCCTGCTTCCGTAGTCATTCCGGTTGATTTCGTTTTTGCCTTGACGGCAACCTTTTTCATGCCGCCGGAAACCCAGAACGCCGGAAGTATGACGCTGAATCCCGCGTTCCGGAGAGCGGGAGCCTCGTTTTGAAGAAAGTTGAACGCCCCCTCGGTTTTCAGGGTGAAGCTGCCCGGCTCTTTGGATTTCAGGCTTTCCGCCACATCGGGCGAGAGACCGGCAGCCTGTCCAAGGGCGGTGAGCATGAACTCGGTCTGGTTTCCGCCGAATTTTCTGAGTTCCCTTGAGGCAGCTTTACGCGGATTCCAGAGATCCGATACGGGAAGAAGAAGTGAGGGATCCTTTTTCGGCTGAACAAGATATTCGACCTGCCATGACACATTATCTGTAACATCCCCGTCATTTTCCGGTTCGTTCAGGCGAAAGCAGAATCTGAACGGTGATTTGTATGCGAATTCCGCGGGTTTCTGCCATCTCTCCAGTTCTTTTACGAAGAGTCGGAGTTCATCTTTATCCTTCCATACGATCCGGGAATCTCCGGATGTGAGTGCGTTTATCCAGGTGTCGTGTAGGTTTGAGAAAGTCTGCGGATTCTTATTTTTATCACGAATCAGTGAGTCGAGTGTCGATGCTATGAAGAGGTTTAATTCGGTACGCGGATTCGAGACAGGAGCCTCCTTTCCCGAGTTGTTCAGACAGCGGGCTATTCCCGGCATTTTCAAGGCGGTTTCTTCAATTATTTTCCCCGATTCTTCATCCGGCAGGGGAATCCAGCGCGCCTCAAATGCTTTTCCGGTAGGGATAACTCCCGGAATGAAAGACTCCTTTATTGCCAGGTTTCTTGCGATTTCAACGGCTTGTGCCGCAAAGAAGAGTGACGGGCCGAATGATACGCCCCGGTGAACTTTCATCGCTCCGACAAGATCGGTTATTTTCAGTAGTTCTTCGAAATCGAGTTCCCTTGCCGTAATCAGGAACGGAGCAATGGCAACCTTGCGCCTTCGATCCCGTGCCTCTCCGATCATCGGTGATGAGGGGAGGGGATTTTTTCCCCTTGAAGGTATCCATGCGACAAGGTTCTGAGTGTTTGATTTGAGAATTTTTATATTTAAATCGAGCAATTTGACGGCGTGCTTAAGTCCCTTGATCCCGGGATCGTAGGGGAAAACGGGGACGGAAGGTCCTGCATCCTCTACAGGTTTATTTCCGGCGGTCTCGCCCCAGAGTACCGCGGATCCGTTAAAAAGGGATATGTGTAGGATAATCATGGAAAAAGGCTCCAGAAATGTTGATAAAGTCCATCTAAACAAAATGAAAATATATGTAATTTCTACAGATGGTCAAATAATCTTATTTTTCCACAGATGCACACATATGGGAAGGTTCCTGCCAACCAGGACCGCAGATCCTCCAGATTTCCGTGATTAACATGATTAAAATTCCAATGGGCACCGATATAATTAGAAAAATATAATCGTGGCAATCATGGCAATCAGCTTAATCTGTGGTCGAAAAAGAAGTGATATGCCATGAAGATCTTGAAGGACATTGATGAATAATTTTTTGTTGTGTTTTGATAGCTTCTTCCGTTTAAAAATAGTATCTGCAGAACTCTTAAGAATCGATATGATGATGTATTATCTTTTCTTCATGCCCTTCTTGTTCACGGTCGAATAGTCTTTCTTTTGAGAAAAAAGGGATCTTTAATCATTTTAAACCTAGATCGTTCGACCTTTTTATAAATATAGTCGAAAATGTAAGAAAAACTTGAATAAAAGAAACCTCTTGGATAAATGTAATCGCCTAAAAAAACAAAACCCAAGAGGTGAGGTCATGTTAGCGCGAGAAAAGTTAAAATTCAATGAAAAAATCAGCGGAGTTGAAAAAACAAATCTGAAACTTACTGGCAGGGCCGGGTTAGCCGCTGTTTCAGATTACATTAGAAATAACTCTTGGCTGATGAGGGACCTGGAGAAAATGGATTCTATAAAGGGATGTAAGAAGGGAACCTCTGTTCACAGTATGATTATTCAGATAATCTGTTACTTCTTTGACGGAACATCCCTGAATCTTAGCCGTTTCGATGAACTGAAAAATGATCCTGCATACCCTCCTCTTATTGGTGTTAAAGAGAATAATCTTTGTAGCACAAGCGCTGTTAAAAGACTTCTTCGCAAGTTCAGTTTCAGAAGAGACAGAGGGTTCAAAAAGCTCTTCGA
Source organism: uncultured bacterium (assembly GCA_942492635.1). Classification (GTDB taxonomy): domain Bacteria; phylum UBP6; class UBA1177; order UBA1177; family CALOFP01; genus CALOFP01. The sequence goes on along the minus strand of CALOFP010000001.1, from coordinate 113,627 downwards.
CAAGTTCTTCATAATGAGGCTTAAAATAGAAAATCCGCCTTACATAATTCTCGATGTGGACAGCGTAGTTTTCGACAACAGGTTTGCTAAGAAGCGAGAAGGCGTTGACTATACCTACAAAAAGGTATGCGGGTTTCACCCCCTTCTCTTCAAGTGGAATGGCTACGTTGTCGACATGTTTTTCCGCAGAGGCAAATGTCACACAAATCATGGAAGCGACACATCCGAAGGTCTTAAAAGGATTGTGAAGCTCATAAGAAAAAAGTTTAATCATCGGATTCCGATAATCGCCACAATGGACGGTGGATACCTTGACAAAAAGCTTTGCTGCCTGATGGAGGAAGAACTTAAAATCGGCTACATAATGGGAGGCAAGGCATACAAGGATATCGTCGATAGGGTGTTGAAAATACCGGAAGATGAGTTCACAAGTTATAAAAAGGATAACAGTAAAAGTGAATGGCGTTATACAGAGTTTTACGACAAAAGAGGAAGCTGGAAAAAGGAACGAAGGACAGTCGTTACTTACCAGTACTCCGAAGAAAATCAATTGGTTGTGAAGTGCGGGAAGGATCTGAACATTTTATATACGAACCTTGGAGTTGACCCTGAGGTGATGGAGCAACTTGAAGCAGCCGGTGTCTCATACCTTGCCGAAACAAGCAATATTCTAATGCTTGCACACAACAGAGGTGAAAGTGAGCTTACTCACCGACATATAAAGGATTTTGCCGGTGAGAAACTTCCTTGTCAGAATTTCGAGATGAATGAAGCATACTTTATGATGATGCTTCTCTCCTTTAACCTCCATCAGGCTTTCAAGAGGGATTGCTGCGAAGAAATTATGGGGAAAAAAGAAATGTATCCTGAGACTTGTCGCAGGCAGCTCTTCGATTTACCTGGGATAATTGTCACTCATGCAAACAAGCTAGTAATTAAGGTTGCCAATACAAAAGCCTGTGAGACTCTTCAATATGTCTGGGGGAAAGCTCAGGTTCCAATATAGTACTGAATCGACAGAGATTTTTCTTTCGGCGTTGCGACGCCGCCGATCACGCTCGCAAGATTGAGAAAATAATAAAACCGAAATGTATTCTTTACTTGTGTTTTCTAGAGAAATGTAAACTTTTACCCACAGATATAGCGTTTTTGTTCTGAATTGGCTCTCAAGTACACCAAGGAATCATTTCGAGGATAAGATCGAACGATTTAGGTTAAAAAAATATATAAAAATAAAAACCCATAGAAAACAGTCGGTTAAGTGGGTGTGTGTAAAAAAGTTAAAAAAACGCTAAACCGCTTTCCTCTCACTCCGTAGTAGATAGCGTAACGAAAGTTCATTGATACTCAGGCCGCATAGGGAAGGCGGCATAACATAACTTCCGTTTTGATTGAGCTCTCGTCGGTTCAGCCGGGGTTTCCGGACGTATGGATCGGTGGAATGGAAATCGATATGACAGGATGTCAATTCGAGTCTGCCGGGACAGCGCGAGGAGTTTCGGAGAGAAGAGGCGATCGAGGTGATTGATTCGGAAAAATAAGTCTATCCAGGGAAGGAAACAAGGCTTGAAGACGGGGAAGGTTTATACCATCCGATCTTCGCGTTGTTTCCTTCCCTTTTTTTGTATCATGCATCAACCCATTGTTTATGTGATGCTTTAATGATCTTAAAGATTAATGAAAGCAATGAGTTGAGGCATGGACGTCTCATTGGCAGGGAAGCGCATTGAAAACAAAATTTCCAAGGAGGAAATCATGTTGTCGATTATCAACAATTACGCTTCGGTTGTAGGAAGGAACAACCTGAGCAAGGCGAACGGGATGACATCCAGTTCGATCCAGAGACTCTCTTCGGGTCTTCGTATCAACACGTCTGCAGACGATCCTTCGGGGCTCGCTATTTCCGAGCGTCTGCGCACACAGATCAGGGGTCTCGGAAGGGCTTCGATGAACGCCCAGGACGCAATCAGCTTTATGCAGACGGCCGAGGGAGCGCTCAACGAGACGCACTCCATTCTTCAGCGTATGAGAGAGCTCTCCATTCAGGCTGCAAACGGTACACTTACGGCATCCGACCGCCAGGAAATACAGTCGGAGGTTACTCAGCTCAAGGACGAAGTGGATCGTATCGCCTACTCAACCGAATTCAATACAAAGAAACTTTTGAACGGTGACGGAACTGCTCTCTGGTCTTCATCTTCAGACAAGATCGGCGCAGTTGTCCGCGGTCGCGTTGCTGAAGGCAACTATCAGCTCGACATTACTTCCGAACCGGGTAAGGCCCAGGTACTCAAAACAGATATTTTCGAGGTTAAGGAGGGTCTTCAGAGCGTTGATAATCTCGATCTGAACGGTGTGAAGGCAAACTTTTCAGGTGCCATTTCAGCCGGTGGGACCGGTGTCAACATGGAATTCGACTTCAACGGATTCAAATACCAGTGGAAAGACTCTTCAGTTGGGGCAACTGCCAGTGATGTTGCCAATGCAATAAATGAACATGCGGTTCTGAGTCGCTATATCGATGCCGTTGTTCTCACAGTGGCAAACGGCGGTATCCGTCTCAATGCGATAAACGAGGGTGAATACGGAAATTCCTTCAGGGGAAGACTTGTGGATACAGCATCCGGAATCGATATTTTCGCAACAACCGACTGGTCCACTTTCTCGGGAGGTGACACTACACAGACCGGTATCGTAAAGGTTGACAACCCGATCGGTCTTATGGACGGATTCAATATAGATGCGAACGGTGTGGATAAATCCTACGAGCTTACCGTTTCCAGCGATATTGCTGGAGGTGCTCCGATTTCAGCATCAATTCTAGCCTCTTACGGACAGGGACGAACTTCCGGGTTTGACTATAACTCGACAATCAGCTCGATGAATATCGATGTTACAGCTGTTCAGTCAGGCGGTGCCTACGCAATGATCGAGTTTCTGGAAACGGCAAAGATGTCCGCGGCTTCAACCGAAACAATCGACGTGCGCTTCAGTTTTGACGAAGGAAAAACCTGGAATACGAAGAGCATAAGCTATTCGGCAATTAACAACGGAACGGCATCCCTTTCCGACGGTAACAATACAATGGTTCTCAGCATGACTCTGGGTGCCAATACAAATCTCAACGCCGGTGACAAGATGCTTATCGCACTCAACGAGTACACATCGACAGGCGGAACCGGAAACGTTGAGGCTCTCAGTTTCGATGTTCCCGTTCAGGACGGCATAGGAAACCAGACCCAGGGTTCACGCGTTTTCACATACGCGGAGGGATCACTCGATTCCAAGGACGTAACACTTGATGTTGTCCAGCTCGATACCGCAAACGGTGAATGGCATTCCGGTTCGATTCATGTCGATTTCGGAACCAACACAGTGGAAGACGGAACTGTCGAATTCGATGTCAAGAGCGGAGGAGTTGCAAACAGCGGAACCAAACTCAGGGACATCGGTCGTTTCTACGACGACGACGGTAACTTCGTGCTCGGTGACAACGGCAAGTTCATCACCATGTACAACGGAAAGGGAGAAGAAGCGAAAATCTACATCGACGGTGGAGACACTCTCGGAGAACTTGCCGACAAGATAGAGGCCGCAATGCGGGACGAGCTCGGTATGGGTATGGACGATCTGAGCGTCGACAACCACCTTGCGGACTATGTCAGTCAGGGTGTGCCCGGAACCGAGGGGGCCGTTGAAGGTACCATCGTAATGCGTTCCACTATGGCCGGTCCAGACGGAACCATCTCTTTCAGTGCGGAGGAGGACGTACTGAACGCACTTTCGATCGTCACCATCCAGGAGGCGACCGAATCCAAGATGACCGTCACTGTAAAGGATGCCCACACCCAGGAAGAGATAGGAACCGACACTGTATCAGACAACACACTTCACAACGTGATCGAAGGTGTTGACGTGGATATCGATCCGCGTCTGGGAATGCAGGTTTCATGGAACGGATCAAGCTTCGACTTTTCAGGCAACCGCCAGAGCACCGAATATCTTCACGTCGTCGACAACGCAAAATCATTCCAGATCGGCGCCAACGCCAATCAGACGATGGAGAGTTTCATAGGTGACATGACAGCCCACGCACTCGGTGTGGACAGGGTTCTCGTCGTAAATCAGGATGGCGCTCAGAAATCGATCGGTTATCTCGACGAAGCCATAGACCGGGTCAGCTCGGAAAGGGCACGGATGGGAGCCGTAATGAACAGGTTGGAACACACAATAAACAACCTTAACGTACAGCAGGAGAACGCGATCGCTTCGGAATCCAGAATAAGGGATCTCGACGTCGCTCGTGAAGCTACGGACCTCTCGAAGGCTCAGCTTCTCAGCCAGGCTGCGACATCGATGCTGGCCCAGGCCAACCAGATGTCCCAGGGGCTTTTGAGTCTCCTTCGCGGATAGATTCACGGAGGGGAGGTCAGCTGGAGGGTAGCCTCCCCTCTACAACTCTCGGTTCATTGACATCTATGACTTTGTTGAGTAAGTCGCGCTGAAGTGAGCAATCGGAGGGTCGCGCAGAAAATTGTTTTCAATTTTGAGTAATAGCCATAGCTATTGCGATGAATTTAAAACGATTTTATTCCGAACACACCGATTTCGTAACGAGCGAGGACTTGATCGTCGAAGTCATTCATAAGAGCAGGGTACGGCGTTTCTATCCCATAACAACGCAAAGCAAAACAGGCGCCGATATCGACTGAATTCAAAAATCAGCCAGAGAACGAGAAGATTGAATTTCTCCGGTTTCCTGAGTGGAAAGTTCCGCAGCTTCCGATTCTTAATTCGGATCTGTGAGATTTTCCCACCGAGGAAACTTCTGAAACAGATCTTCACAGGAGGTCGTTCTAAAGGATTTGAGAATACTTTCGCCATCGGCAATAGGGTGTATGCCCGACGATAGGCTGTATCGTGAAACAGCCAGGGAATTAACGAAACTTTCAAGGAGGAAGCCATGTTAAGCATTATCAACAACGTCAGTTCTGTTAAGGCGCAGAACAACCTCGCACAGGCCACGAACGGCCAATCGAGTACCATCCAGAAGCTCAGTTCTGGTCTTCGGATAAACACATCCGCGGATGACCCTTCGGGTCTTGCCATTTCTGAGCGTCTGAGAACCCAGATCAGGGGCCTCGGAAGGGCAAGTATGAATGCCCAGGACGGTATATCCTACATGCAGACGGCGGAAGGTGCGTTGAATGAGACTCACTCCATTCTCCAGAGAATGAGGGAGCTTTCCATTCAGGCCGCAAACGGAACACTTACCGCCTCCGACAGGCAGGAGATCCAGAAGGAGGTCTCACAGCTTACAGACGAAGTGGATCGTATCGCAACGTCCACCGAGTACAACACAAAGAAACTTCTCAACGGTGACGCCGCAGCTCTCACCTCATCTTCATCCGACAAGGTGGGTGCGGTTGTACGCGGAAGAGTCCGTGAAGGTAACTACGAGCTCGAAATCAGTGCGAAACCCGGACAGGCACACGTTCTCAAAACCGACATATTCGATATGAAGGAGGGCCTGGACAGCGTCTCCAATATCGATCTCAACGGTGTGAAGGCGAGTTACTCGGGTGCTATTTCAGCCGGTGGTACCGGTGTCAACATGGAATTCGATTTCGACGGATTCCAGTACCAGTGGAAGGACTCCTCCGTAGCCGCTACAGCCAGCGACGTCGCCAATGCAATCAACGAGCATGCTGTACTCAGCCGCTACATCGATGCCGTCGTCCTCACCGTTGCCAACGGCGGTATCCGTCTGAATGCGGTTAACGAGGGTGAAGGCGGAAACCAGTTCAGGGGAAGACTTGTCGACACCGCCTCCGGTATAGATATCTTCGCGAGCACAAACTGGACAAGTTTCACAGGCGGAGACGAGACCGATACGGGTATCGTAAAAATCGATAATCCGATAGGCATGATGAACGGATTTCCGATCAACTCTGAAGGAAAGGATCAGTCCTACGTTCTCAGTGTGGACATCTCCAACGCCGGCGGTGCAGGAATCAGTGCGACTGTTCTTGCGACATACGGACAGGCATCGACTGAGGGATTCGACTACGATTCCACGATGAGTGCCGTCAACGTCGACGTCACCGGTGTCCAGTCAGGCGGAGCCTACGCCATGATCGAGGTTCTCGAAACAGCCAAGATGTCTGCGGCTTCCGATTCCACAGTTGCCGTACGTTTCAGTTTTGACGAAGGAAAGACCTGGAACACCAAGAATCTCAGCTACTCGTCTGTCAACGGCGGTACCGCCGAGCTTTCGGACGGCAAGAACACAATGGTCATGTCCATGACTCTCGGTGCCAATACAGCCTGGAACGCGGGAGACAAGATGCTTATCGCTCTCAACGAGTATACGGCTACAGGCGGAGCTGCCGGTGCAACCGTTGACAGTATCAAGTTTACCACTCCGACAAGCGACGGAAAGGGAAATCTCACTACAGATTCCAGAGTCTATACATTCAGTGACGGATCTCTCAACAAGAGTGATGTGACACTGGATACAGTTCAGCTCAATACCGGAAACGGCGACTGGTACACAGGTTCCATCCATCTCGACTTCGCTGATAACGATGCCGAAGACGGAACCCTGGAGTTCGATGTCACAAGCGGAGGTCAGGCCAACGCCGGAACAGCCCTTCGGGACATCGGTCGTTTCTACGACGACGACGGTAACTTCGTGCTCGGTGAGAGCGGCAAGACTATCACTATCTACAACGGTGCCGGTGACGAAACCAGCGTATATATCGACGGAGGCGACAGCATAGGCGAGGTCGCCGACAAGATAAACGACGCCATCCGCGACGGTCTCGGAATGGGAACCGGAGACAACCAGGTCGACAGTCACATAGCTGAATTCATCGACCAGGGTGTGCCGGGAACTCAGGGCGCCGTAGAAGGTACTATAGTTATTCGTTCGACTCAGGCCGGACCGAAAGGCGAGATATCCTTCAGCGCGGAAGAGGATCTTCTCAACGCGCTTTCGCTGGCGACCATACAGAAGTCATCCGAAACCGAGACAACAGTGACGGTGAAGGATGCCCACTCCGGTGAGCTTATCGGATCCGATACCGTAACCGACGGTACGCTCCACAACGTCATCGAGGGTGTGGATGTGGACATCGATCCTCGTCTAGGAACCGACGTGACATGGAACGGCAACGAATTTTCATTCAATGCCGATTCACCGTCAGTTGAGTACCTCCACGTTGTTGACAACGCCAAGTCATTCCAGATAGGCGCCAACCAGAACCAGACGATGGACAGCTTCATAGGCGACATGTCGGCACACGCTCTTGGCGTGGACAGGGTTCTCGTCGTCAATCAGGACAGCGCCCAGAAATCAATCGGGTACCTGGATGAGGCTATAGACCGTGTTAGTTCCGAAAGGGCCCGCATAGGTGCCGTCGTGAACAGGTTGGAGCACACGATAAACAACCTTAACGTACAGCAGGAAAACGCGATCGCTTCGGAATCCCGAATCAGAGATCTCGACATCGCGAAAACGGCAACCGATATGGCCAAGTATCAGATTCTCAACCAGGCATCCACCTCGATGCTTGCTCAGGCGAATCAGATGGCTCAGGGGCTTCTCGGACTGCTCAGATAAATCTCTCCCGGGGGAGTATTCGTACTCCCCCTCAGGTTTTCCTTGAGTGTCCTGCGGGGCACTGAATGAGACCCTGTAAAGGTCGGGTTTTATAGGTTTTATTAATGGAGGTTCGCCATCGAAGTGATAAAAGGCGATTGTAACAGATTTATTTAAATACAACCCGAAAAGGGTCTGGAAAGATGAACTGCACTTTTCTATGTAGATTCACGATCCGGTGGTCAATGGTTTTTCATCACGATGATGTATTACCTCGCCGGAAGATGGTCTTTGTGAACAGATGCATTCCATCCAGTACGACCCGGGTTCAGTTGGAAGGGACCCCGCCCGGAAAAATATGGTGCGGCCGGAGTGTGCTGTTGAACCCTTGGAAGTTCATGCAGATTGAATACATCCGGTGAACCTGTTCCGTCGGACTCCGTCAGGTTTTTTAGTGTGAAGCTTCGATTTTTGTATTGGAGCGTTCGGACAGCCGGGAGACAGTGTAACCGTTGGAGCGGTACCGTTGAAGATGATTCAACGGGGTGATGCATCATTTTTCCCTGAATTGCGCGACATGGGGAAATTTTTTCGGGGCGAACTTCAGGTCTCAACTCATGGCGGAGTTGAAGAGTGAGGATTGTTGTGAAAGCTCGTGGTCCGGGAGCCGTTTTTACAGTGCGGGTCACTCTATCCGCACGACGGGTGGAGCGCCGCGCACTGCGCAGAAAGTAATTCCGCTCAATGAGTCATTACCGGTGACTTGTGTGGCGGAATCAAACGTGGCTCTGTTGGTTTGGTCGCTTTGGAGGAAAGTTGACCTGATCAACAGAGTCATGAATGACGGCTCTTTACATAACACGCTTAATTAGGAGGTGAATCAAGCGGTGAACAGATCCTGAAAAACGACCTTCCGGGGTGCAGGTCAACTCCGGCGGCAGGTTGTTCCGTGAAACAACCAGGGAAAGTTAAATTGTAATTCCATGGAGGAAAAACATGTTAAGCATTATCAACAACGTAAATTCTGTGAAGGCACAGAACAATCTGGGTGTTGCCCAGAAGGGACAGTCCAACTCAATTGCGCGCTTGAGTTCCGGACTTAGAATCAACGGAGCCGCCGACGATCCTTCGGGACTCGCTATTTCCGAGCGTTTCAGGACGCAGATCAGGGGTCTTGATCGTGCTTCCATGAATGCTCAGGACGGTATCTCCTACATGCAGACAGCTGAAGGTGCTCTCAACGAGACACACTCGGTTCTGCAGAGAATGAGAGAGCTTTCGGTGCAGGCCGCTAACGGTACGCTTACCGCTTCCGACCGTCAGGAGATCCAGAAGGAGGTGGATCAGCTGACAGAAGAGGTGGATCGTATTTCGACATCGACCGAGTTCAACACCAAAAAGCTTCTCAACGGTGACGCTTCGGCTCTTACATCCGCATCTTCAGACAAGATAGGCGCGGTTGTACGCGGCAAGGTTCGCGAGGGTAACTACGAGCTTGAGATTACTGCCAACCCTGGTCAGGCTCAGGTTCTCAAGACCGACATCTTCGAGGTAAAGGAAGGACTCCAGAGTGTTTCCAACATAGATCTCAACGGTGTCAAGGCAAGTTACTCCGGTGCTATCTCTGCAGGTGGAACAGGTGTGAACATTGAGTTCGATTTCGACGGTTTCCAGTATCAGTGGAAGGACTCTTCGGTCGCCGCGACTGCAAGTGACGTCGCAAGTGCGATCAACGAGCATGCGGTACTCAGCCGTTATATCGACGCCGTAGTTCTCACCGTTGCCAACGGCGGAATCCGCCTCAGGGCAAACGAAGAGGGCGAAGGTGGAAACCAGTTCAAGGGAAGACTTGTCGACACCGCTTCAGGCATCGATATATTCGCTGCAACAACATGGACGAGTTTCACCGGAGGAGACGATACAGATACAGGTATCGTTGAGATTGACAATCCTATCGGCATGATGAACGGTTTCCCGATCAACAGCGAAGGTAAGGATCAATCCTATGCTCTCAGTGTAAACATCTCCAACGCAGGAGGTGCCGGTATTTCCGCTACGGTTCTCGCCGCCTACGGTCAGGCTGCTACGGAAGGTTTCGATAACGACTCGACAATCAGTGCGGTCAATATCGATGTAACCGGTGTAGAGAGCGGTGGAGCCTATGCCATGATCGAGGTTCTCGAAACCGCGAAAATGTCGGCAGCATCCGATTCTACCGTGGCCGTTCGTTTCAGTTTTGACGAAGGAAAAACCTGGAACACCAAGAACCTCAGCTATTCATCGATCAACGGTGGTACTGCTGAGCTTTCCGATGGTAAGAACACCATGGTTATGTCCATGACTCTCGGTGCAGGAACAGCCTGGAATGCCGGAGACAAGATGCTCGTCGCTCTCAACGAGTATACCGCTACAGGCGGTGCCGCCGGTGCTACTGTCGACAGTATCAAGTTCACCACTCCGACAACCGACGGAAGGGGCGGTACTACAACCGATTCCAGAGTCTACACATTCAGTGACGGATCTCTCAACAAGAGCGACGTGACTCTGGATACAGTTCAGCTCAATACAGGAAACGGTGACTGGTACACAGGATCGATTCACCTCAACTTCGGAGACGAGGATGCCGAAGACGGAACTCTCGAATTCGACGTTACAAGCGGCGGCGAAGCCAATACCGGAACTAGGCTTAGAGATGTTGGTCGTTTCTACGACGACGACGGCAACTTCGTACTTGGTGAAAACGGTAAAACCATCACCATGTACAACGGAGCCGGCGAAAAGACATCGATCTACGTCGACGGTGGAGATACTCTCGGCGAACTTGCCGACAAGATCAACGACGCGATGGTCAACGGTCTTGGAATGGGAACAGGTGACACGGTTGTTGACAGCCATCTTGCCGACTTTATCGAAGAGGGTATTCCCGGAACAGACGGAGCGGTTGAAGGTACGATTATCATACGTTCAACAGCTGCCGGAGCGAAGGGAGAGGTCTTCTTCAGTGCTGAGGAGGATGTACTCAATGCGCTCTCCATTGCACAGGTTCAGGCAGCGGAAGAGACTGAGCACACAGTCGTTGTCAAGGACGCCCACTCCGGAGAGCTTATAGGTTCCGATACCGTTACCGATAACGTTCTTCACAATGTTATCGATGGAATCGACGTCGATATCGATGCCAAGCTTGGAACAGACGTAACTTGGGGCGGTGGAAAGATCAACTTCCAGGCGGATACACCTGCTGTTGAATATCTCCACGTCGTCGACAATGCCAAGGCGTTCCAGATCGGTGCGAACCAGGGTCAGACCATGGAGAGCTTCATCGGTGAGATGGGTTCACACGCCCTCGGTGTCGACAAGGTTCTCGTGGTTAACCAGGAGAGTGCTCAGAACTCAATCGGTCGTCTTGATGATGCTATCGACAGGGTCAGTTCAGAGCGTTCACGTATCGGTGCTGTTGTCAACAGACTTGAGCATACCATCAACAACCTGAACGTTCAGCGTGAAAACGCGATTGCATCCGAATCCCGTATCAGGGATCTCGACATCGCGAAGGAAGCCACAGAGATGGCCAAATGGCAGATCTTGAACCAGGCTTCTACATCGATGCTCGCTCAGGCAAATCAGATGTCTCAGGGACTTCTCGGACTTCTCCGATAAATGAAAGGGGCCTTCGGGCCCCTCTCTTCTTCAAATTCATTCTATTGCATGCATTTTAAAAAAGTTATTCTCGGTAAAGTTTTATTTTTTAAGCTTTATTTGAATATCGAAATATTTTTGTTAAACGTTTCTAAAATAAAATTACGGATAAAATTACCGATTCAGCTGCTGGTAAGCTGACATTTGTTGAAGATATATAGGATTATCAAATAGTAGTCGCTATAGCTAAAGGAGACGATGGGTATTACAAAGTGTAGTCTTTATGAATGAAATAGTCAGCCATGCAATTTCCCGGATTCAACTTTTTTAAAGTAACTCATTATTTTTCTTGAATTATTTCAGTGCAATGCTATACTGGGTTGTGTTTTACCAAAAATAACGACATCTTTCTTTGGAGGTGCTTATGAAAAAGTTAGCGCTTTTTTCTATCTTTTTTATCATGATTTTTGCTGTCGCCTGTTCATCTTCGACTCCGTCGACAGGTTACGGCAACACTGCAAGTAACAATGATCAGGATAAACCATCATCAGGTCAAGGTGATACTGGAAAACCAGGGGGCGGTGATTCCGGCGATTCCGGCGATTCCGGCAACAACCAGAATCCTGGTGACAGCGGAGACTCAGGTAGTACAGATACCGGTGATAACACAGATACCGGTAACAACACAGATACCGGTGATACAGGAGAAGGCAACGGCGGCGCAGCATGTACCCATGACGGTGACTGCCAGAGCGGAGAAATATGCACAAACCAGAAGTGCGTTCCAGGATGTAAATCAAACAGCGACTGTTCAGCCTTTACCGGTACAACCTGCAATACAGATCTGAGCCGCTGTGTAAATACCACATACAAGTCGGACCCCAATGCAACTTCAGGAACGTGTGCAATTGGCTCATGCAATACATGCTGTTACGCAGGACCTGGATTGAGAAGTGTGAAATGTGCTTCCAAAAAAGAGGCGATTTACTGCGGAATGTGCCCTCAGGGAGAGGTGTTTATGCCGAAAGACAAGGAGTGTGTACCTGCCGCCTGCAATCCGTCTGCCGACAAGTGCCAGGATCTTAATGGTGATGCCGGAACATTCACGTGCAACTCATCGACATTTGTATGTGCCTCAAGCAATGTTTCAGGTTACATGTTCAACGCTTCAACATGTGTGCCCGCCGGTGAGAAGTGCAGCGAATCTTCAGTTTGCTGTAGCGGACAGCCCTGCATCCAGGGATACTGCTACTAAATCATAAGAACTGTTTTTTCAAAGGGCGCTGTTAATTCAGCGCCCTTTTTTTATTGATTCTATAAAAAAAATACTCAAACCCGGAATATTATGGTAGAGATATGTGTTAAAAACTTGTAACTGTTTTTTCCGGAGGAATTGATGAAGAAAATTTTGGTTTTTGTTTTACTTCTCGTCGCAATGCTGCCTCTTTTCGCAGACGATGATTTTTATTTTTTCCATTCCAAGAACTGCCCCCACTGCCAGGAGGCGAAACCCTTTTTAGAGGGTTTGAAAGGGAAGTATCCGTCCATAAAGTTTCACGATATGGAAGTCACCGAATTTCCGGAAAATTTGAAACACTTCCAGGAAACGGTAGCAAGACTCAACATCCAGGGAGTAGGTGTTCCTCTTTTCGTCATCGGAAACGACTACGAGGTTGGCTTCAAGAAGAATTCTCATGAATCCAGATTGATAAGGCTTCTCGACAGGCACATCCACGAGCCGAAGGATGAGGGAATAGATTTCGGAACATTCTACTTTTTTCATTCTGACGGATGTCCCCACTGCCAGGAGGCGAAACCCTTTATCAGCGAACTGGAAAAACAGTATGGTGATGTCACCTTCAAGAAGCTTGAACTGACCGGGAATAAAGAGAATCTTGCACTTCTGAAGAAACTGTGCAAAGAGAGAAATTTCAGCTGCACAGGTGTTCCGACATTCATAATGGGCCGCGACCATGTGGAGGGATTCACGAAGGACATTCACTCCCAGCAGCTCAAGGACATAATCGACAAAAACCTTCTCAAGGCAAGAGGTGATCAGTGTGCCGAAGCCGACACCGGAATGATAAACGTACCCATAATAGGAAAGATCGATCCTAAAATCGTTTCCCTTCCATCATTCACATTCATAATTGGACTTCTGGACGGAGTTAACCCGTGTGCGATGTGGGTTCTCATGTTCCTTCTCACCCTTCTCGTAAACGCGAAAAGCAGGAAGAAACTCATCATGATCGGAACAGTATTCGTCTTTTCTTCGGCGTTTGTCTATTTTCTCTTCATGACTGCTTGGCTCAACATCTTCACGTTCATCGGAATCAAGGACACTGTGACCATAGTTCTCGGAGCCGTAGCGATACTGATGGGACTCATCAACTTTAAGGAGTTCTTCTTTTTCAAGAAAGGTGTCAGCCTGATGATTCCCGACAAGGCGAAACCGAAGCTTTTTGAGAAGATGAGAAAGATCATGAACAATTCCAATATGATGCTCAGCCTTCTCGGAACAATCACACTTGCCTTCTTCGTAAACCTCATCGAGCTCGGTTGTACAATCGGTCTTCCCGCGATCTACACAAGAGTTCTTTCAATTCAGGAAATTTCCACACTCACAAAGTACGTTTATATGGCACTTTACAACCTCTACTATGTTATTCCTCTTGCTATAATCGTCGGAATCTTCGTTGTTACAATGGGTAAGCACCGTTTTGAGGAAAAACATGCAAAGGTTCTCAAACTCGTAAGCGGAGTTCTCATGCTCACTCTCGGAGCAATACTCGTAATCAATCCCGATTTTCTTGTTTTCAGCTAAAATAATTCGAATTACAGGCTCAAAATAGATTTCCGGTTTTAATCAAGATAAATTCTGCAGAAGGTGTTCAGATCGAATCAAACACTTCTAATCAATGTCACACAATCGTTCAGATTGATACCGGTGTAGCCGGAGGTGACTGCGAGATCGAATTTTTCGAGAAAAGTGTAGCTGTCGAAGTTGTTGAGATAGTTTTCGATCGATGGAACTTTTCCGCTTTTGAAAAGGCGGACGAAATCCGAAGGAATAACTGCTCCGGCGTAAGGTGATGATCCGTCTATTCCGTCGGACGAGAAGGCCATGAGCGTTTCATCTTTCTCAAGAAAAGGAAGGATGGAAAGAGCCAGATGACTCATTCTTCCTCCGAGTCCGGGATTTTCAGCATCCACTTTGAGGGTTGGTTCGCCGCTGATGAGAATGAACTCTCCGGGATCGAGATTCTTCTTTAAATCGACAAGTAGAATCCTCAATTCATCCACAGATCCGTTGAAGTATAGTTGTTCATTTTTCATTTTGTACCCCTGTTCCTCCAGCTTTCTTCGAAACAGTGTGTGGAATGTGGATGAATCGGCAAGTGTGGTGATCGAACAGTTCTCATTTTCCGGATCATACCCGGGAGTCGAACCGGTTAGGAAGGCGGCGTCAGGGAAGGGAATATCAGACATCACAAGGTTGATCCATTCGGCTGCCGGGGCGAATCGGGTAAGTTTTCCGCCCTTTATTCCGCTGATTTTGATGCGTTCACGATTGATTGCGTCGATTGAAAGACCGGAATATAAAAGTTCCCGATTTCTTTCTATAATCTTTTCAGGATCACTGCCGAACTCGACAAGGGCGCTGCTACCGCCGCTGAGAAGGTATATAACCTGATGAACATCTTTTTTTGAAGAGACAAAATCGATTACTCTTCTCCCCGCTTCAAAAGATGATGTGGTGATGTGCGGGTGGGACGATGTGACAATTTCAGCGGAAGATGGAATATCTGATCGATCATCGATTCCTTCGGGAATTACAATTATGGCAGGCGTTTCTGAGAGATGTGGAAACTGCTCCAAAAGTTTTCGGTACATGAACAGCGCCGATTTTCCCGTCGAAATAATTATTGAGTTCAAATTGTCGATTTCCTTCAAGGAATCTGGAAATTTTAAGTCAAATGAGGCTATGAGTTCGTTGTAAAAATCTTTCATGGGTGCAATGTATCACAACTTTCTTCTGCTGACAAATGGATTGTTGGAAAATGAAAAAGTAGACCTGCCACAGATTACGCTGATTAAGATGATCAAGATGATCAAGATGATCAAGATGATTCTTATGATGAAAACAGGTGGTCACCGTTCGGTGGATGCTTGTTGTGAAGAAACATTTCCTTAATCATCCATATTCATGAATGCAAGTTTCCCCGAAGTATTTATTACTGGAAAATTTGAGGTTGGTTTTGACTCAAAAGAGATGTTTCATTGTTGCCGAAGATTCAAATGGAGGTAAAAATACCCCGTCTGTGCTCACCTGTGTGTATCTCTGGACGAAAAAGAAAGTGTGCTCTACAAGGATCACAAATCCCGTGGTTTCAGTACGGACGATACTTTGTGCGAGAGAGTCTGCAGATCGTACGGTTTCTGCATGAAGCAGTTTGCCCCTGATTCAAGTGTTTCTACGACACGGCGGTCCATGCGGTAACCGGAGCTGAGAATGACTTTGACGGATGGTTCGATCTTCCTGAAAAGTCTGTATGCTTCGTCACCGGACATTCTCGGCATTGCCATGTCGAGAATTATTGCGTCGATATCCTCATGATCCCTTTCGTAGATTTCAACGGCTTCCAGGCCGTCACGGGCCGTAATTGTTTTGTATCCGAGGTTTTTAAGCATTCTCGAGGCGGTCTGCCGTATAACTTTTTCATCGTCGACTACGAGTATGAGACCGCTGCCTTTTACTATCTCCTTCTTTTCTTGTTTTATTTCGGAAGGATTTTCGGATATTGGTAGGAGGATTTCGAATACGGTGCCCACTTCGGGAACGGATGAAACTTCGATTCTTCCGCCGTGCCGTGAAACGATGTTGTAGGTCATGCTGAGTCCGAGTCCGGTTCCGTTCTCCTTTCCTTTGGTTGTGAAGAACGGGTCGAAGATTTTTTCGACTGTTCCTTCATCCATTCCGATTCCGGTATCACTGATCGAGATTCTCCACATACCGGGGGATTTTTCGGATCGTAGATTTATTCTGTCGATGGAAATTGAGAGTCTTCCTCCCTGAGGGCTGTTTTTACGCATTATTGTCATGCTGTGGTATCCGTTAACCAGAATGTTGAGAAGCGCTTGCTCTATCTGGTTAGGATCTCCTTTGACAAAGGCGGGTTCCCTTTTTTCCACAACTTCGATGTCGACGCATTTGTCCATTGTATTTCGGCAGATTCTGGTAACGTGACTTATTGCATCATTAAGATTGACATCCTCCATTGAGAGTCTGTTTTTTCTTGAGAGCGAAAGAAGTTGGTTTACGATTTCACTTGCTCTTTTTGCGGAGAGTTTTATGGTTTTGAGATGTTCGACCATCTGCTGTCCGTTGCGCTCCTCATCATCCATCATTTCCATTAGTGCCACAGTGCCGGTTATTCCCCCAAGGACGTTGTTGAAATCGTGCGCCAATCCTCCGGCAAGGTTGCCTATTGTTTCCATTTTCTGCGCCTGGCGAAGCTGTTCGTCCATCTGCTCGAAATGGGTGACGTCGTCGATCATCAATATGGCTATTTTTTTTTCACCGTGATGAAGCGGATGTATGGATATGCTGAGGAATCGCTTCCTTTCATCACCGTAGGCTTCTCGCGGCAGCGTCAGCTGTTTTCCGCTCTCGATTACCGAGTCTACAGCTTCGCGGTAGGATGCCAGGCCGGGGATGAGTTCGAACAGGTTATCGGAAATAGCGTTCTTGAAAGACATTCCGGCAAATATTTCTGCGGAGGCGTTCCAGCGGATAACTCTGTTTTTATCGGACACGACAAGGAGAATTGATGGTATCGAATCGAAGATTTCGTTTGTAAGCTTTAATGTTTCAGAAGTGGTGGGTGCTTCATCGAGTGATATATCTGATCGGTTTTTGGTTTTTGTATGAAAAAGGGTGTAAAGTTTTTTGGCCGCCAGAAAGGAGAATAGGATGGCTGGAGGAAAGAGAAGTAGGAGAGTTGGTTCTTTCCATGGTTTTAAAATGACAAGGAAAAACAGAGATGTTGTGGCTGCGTTAAGAGTTTGGATCAATCGAAGAGTTTCTCTTTTGCTTCGAAGTTGAATCATTTGAAAAAGTCTCGTGAATTTCCTGGATCAATTAAATCTCATATGGTCTTTAAAGTCAAAAAAATAATCAAAAAGTGTACGAATTTGAATTTTTAGAAAGATGATACCGCATCCACATCGAAGGTGATGGCCAGCTCCCTGGAGCGTCTAGAATTTTTCAGGAAGTGTCGGATTACGGCAGCTATTCGACCGACTGACGACGTGTGGATGGTCACTATATAGCGGTATCTGTTGTGAAGACGGTGAAGGGGAGGAACCACGGGAGGGAAGACCATGGTTTCAAGATCGTCGAGGGCTGCGAGATGCTCTGATAGAAAACTGTAGAGCTCCTTTGCCTTTCTTTCGACTTTTTCCTCGTTTCGGCCGGATATGCGTGCGGAGATGAGATGCCGGAAGGGTGGAAGCATGAGCCTCTTTCGCCAGGAGAGTTCCTCTTCGATAAATCCTTCGTAATCCTGGTCGATCAGGTACTGCCATATGTAGTGATCCTTTTTTGAGACCTCGGCGTACACTTTTCCCTCGGATTCGAACCTTCCGGCTCTTCCGGCCACCTGGGTTACAATCTGAAAGCACTTTTCAGCAGCCCTGTAGTCGGAGAAGTTGAGAAGGTAGTCGGCGAATTTTACCACGACGTTTTTCAGCTTCGGGAAGTTGTGTCCCTTGCTGATCATTACCGTTCCGACGATGAGATCCTGATTCCCTTCCCTGATTTGATCGAGAGCTTTGGCAAGGTCGTCGTCGCTTTTCAATGTATCCCTGTCGACGGAGACTGTTTTTGCAAGGGGGAAAAATTCCTTGATGGAGTCATGAAGTTTTTCTATTCCCATTCCCTGAAGCTCCATGGAATCGCTTCCGCATTTTACGCACGGTCCCGGATCTCGTGAGAAGCCGCAGTGGTGACAGACAAGGCGTCCCCGTTTTTTGTGGTAGGTGAGGGCTACTTCGCAATTGGGACAGAGATCCAGCTCTTCACACTGTCTGCAGATTGAGATGGTCGCAAAGCCTCGTCGGTTGAGGAAAAAGAGGGTCTGTTCCTCTTTATCAATGGATTTATGGATCTCCTCGATAAGTTTTGACGGAATGTAGCGGTCGCCTTTGTATTCGAAAAGGCGAATTCTCGGAAGCGGTTTTTTGTTGGCTCTTTCAGTCAGCTTAACCATGTGGTATTTGCCCGTCTCCGCGTTGTGGTAGGATTCGCTGCTCGGTGTCGCACTTCCGAGAACGACGGGGATTTTCATGAGATGCCCCTTCATGACGGCTGCATCACGGGCGTTATAGAAGGGAGGCTCCATATTCTTGTAGCTCGTGTCGTGCTCTTCATCCACAATGATCAGTCCGACATCGGGAAGTGGGTAGAGCAGGGAGCTGCGGGTTCCGATTATAAATCTTCGTTTCTTTTCCCGGGCGAGTGAGAACGCTTCGAATCGCTCTTTTCTTGACATGTAGCTGTGCATCAGGATTCCTCTCTCCCCGATCCTTTTTTCAAGATGTTTGAGGGATCCTGCTGTGAGGCTCACTTCGGGGACAAGGAAAAGAACCTGCTTTTCCTTGTCGAAAATCTCTTTGCAGAGGGCGGAGTAGACTTCGCTTTTACCGCTTCCGGTGACTCCGAAAAGAAGAACAGGACGGTTGTTGCCGCTTTTCCATCTTGATGAAATTTCGTCGACGGCGCTTTTCTGCTGGGCTGTCAGCGTAACCGTCTCCTTTTCGAATCCGAGCTCGGAGTTGAGATCTTCGAGCACAACTCCTCTTTTGGGAAGGTTCAGCACCTTTGAGAGGAATGGGGTGTAGATCTGCTTCACGATTTTCTGGAAAGGGTAAATGTAGTAGTCGGAAATCCATTTGAGAAAGCGAGTCTGTAGGGGATCTTTGAATATGGGGGTTTCCATTATTTTTCTGGCCACAGGCTTAAGCTTCACATCTTTCAGTTCAGAAGGAAGTGTTTTGCCCGTCTGCTCGACGATTCCCCAAGTCTTTTTGTTGAGAAGAGTCACCTCCACCATGTCGCCGATCTCTATCTCAAGCTCTTCGGGTATCCTGTATGTTAGAGAATCGAGTTCAGGTCTTGGAATCAGAACCCGCGCGAAAAGGTCAGTCAACTGAAAATTCCTTTCTGAGGAAGGTGAATTTCTCTACTTTTTCATCGTTCTTGAATTCGATGGTGCCGGGGAAGGCCAGGGGCAGAACACTTTTCGCATAATCGGAAAAGGTTATCTGCATGTTGTTGTAGAAAATCCTGAAGGGAAGGTTGTTCCTTTTGTATATTGCGATGAAGGGAACGTTTTCTTCAGCTTTCTCCTTTCCGAGAATGTAGATCAATTCGCCGGCGGGAGCGGTAACCGAGAGCATCTTCTTCGACGTGTCGATACCGGCCTTACGGAGAAGGTTGACCAGGTTATCTGTTTTTTTAGGCTCCTCCTTGAGAAAGAACAGCCGTTGCCACAGTTCGATTTCATTTCCCTTAAGGCTTTTCTCCTCTCCATTCATAGATATTGAAAGCCTGTCTACTTTACGGTCGTAGATAATTGTGGCCGAAGCCCCATCGGAATCCACCCCGGAAATCGTCATCTTTTTGTGGGGCGTGGATGTTGCCTTGATCATGTCGTTAATCAGGGTCCAGGGGGTTGCGAGAAATGAAAAAAGTAGAATGGGAATTATTGCTTTCATCTATCTTTCCATAAGTTTTGCGAGTGAATCCTTGAATCCTTCGATGTGGCGGGAAGCCAGGAAGGCGTTGGCGAGTGCGTATCCGGCCTTGTCACCGGTGTCGAAAACTATGTCGTCCCTATCCAGGACCAGACCGAGAACTTTTTCGTTTGTGCACTGTTCGTTTATCGCGTCGGTGAGCTGGATTTCTCCCTTTGCTCCCGGTTTCGTATTGCGGAGAAGGTCGATAATGGAAGGGTTGAATATGTACCTGCCGACTATTGCCATGTTAGACTCGGTTCCGTTTATTCCAGGCTTTTCAACCAGGCGTTCGATATTCATTACACCGTTTACGATTTCACCTTCCGCCATTCCGTATTTTTCCCTGTCCTCATCGGGTACGTTCATGAGGAGTATTACCGAAGCGTCCTCCTCTTTGTGAAGCTTCATCATCTTTTCCATGGCTGAAGCTTTGCCGACCGAGTAGATGAAAACATCGGGAAGGAGAACGGAAAAAGGATTGTTGCCCACAAGCTTGCATCCGGTGAGAACGGCGTGACCGAGTCCCTTGGGATGTTTCTGTCTTATGGACATTACGTCGATCGATGTATCAAGATCACTGATTTTCTCTTTTATTTCGCTGGAGAGTTTTTCCAGCGGAAACTTGGGATTTGTTCTGTCGAAGTGATCGAGGATCGCCTCCTTTCCCTGGCCTGTGACGAAAACAACGTCGCTGGAACCTGCTGTAATAGCCTCCTCTACAATGTGCTGGATTGCAGGGCGGTCGAAAAGCGGAAACAGTTCCTTCGGTACGGTTTTAGATGCGGGGAGAAAACGGGTGGCGAGTCCAGCCGCCGGTACTACAGCGTATTTCATTACTACCTCCTGCGGACGGCCCTGTCTCTCTCCTCCTTCTCTTCCTGCTCTCTCTTGCATTCGATACAGAGGCTTGCGACGGGTCTCATCCTGAGCCGCTCTTCGGGAATGTCGATACCGCATACTTCGCAGACACCGTAGGTTCCCCGATCAATCTTTTCAAGAGTGGCCGTAATTTTGTTAATCATTTTTCTGTCACGATCCCTGAGTCTAAGAGCACGGTTCCGCATTTCCAGAAAGTTGGCCTGGTCAGCCTCATCGCCGTGAAACTTTTCGGTGTCTTCGTTGTGCTCCATCTCCTCAACTTTGGTTTTGTTGCGTTCCTCAATCTCCTCGAGTTCCTCGAGAAGAAGCCTTTTGAATTCCTCAAGTTTGGTTTTTTCGAGCATTGTATACCCCCTTGACTACTGTTGACCTTTAATGTAGACGACCTCGGACTCATAGGCATCCGATCCTATGTGCCCTTTTTCTATTGAAATGGGTTTCTCGTCAAGTGATCCCTCGTAGACGGCTTTACCGCTTCCGTCCATTCCGGTAACCGTTACGGTGTAGCTTCCTTCGGGAATATCGAAGATTGTGATGGAGCCCTTGAATCCGTCACATGAAACAATCTCGGAAGTTACACTTCTGTTATCATTTTTCGCTAAGGCTACAAGTTCGGTTACGCCTGCCTCGCTGCATGGATTTTCAGAATCTACGATGGGAGCTTCGTAGAACTTCCAGGGAACATTAAGATCCGAGGAGACAACTGAAAACTGATCTTCCTTAAGGGAGATCAGATGCTCGTTATTGGATATGACTCTTGCGCCGTTCTTTTCGTAGTGTATTCGAGTGGCCGTGCCTTTTTTTCTGAATCCTTCGATTTTAACGTCATAGCTGTCTTCCGGAATATCCATGATCCGGAGTTCTCCTGCCGAACAGTTTACGGGAAATTGTTCGAGTTTTGTTTCAACTCCCCAGATTACAGAGTTTACGGTTTCGCCTTTGCCGTCTTTTATGGAAAATTTCATTGTATCGGTCTGAAAGGCGGAGCAGATTTCGACAGGCCATTTTGCGAAGATCCCTCCTTCATAGTTGCCCATCGGTACTTCAACGGTTGTTGAATCGGATATTGTGAATGTGGTTGAACCTGCCTGAAGTATGGACATGTTCTCCGGATCGTATTCATTTTTTTCGTTGTGATCCTTCACGAGGAATACGTTGACGCTGTATTTTCCGGGTTCAAGCGGAACCTCAACGTTCATGGATTTATCATCACACGCCAGCTTGCCTCTGTGGTGTTCGACATAGTTACTGAATATGTGGTAGACAAAGGTAAGGTTGGAGCCGAAATCAGAACAGGAATCCATCTTAAAGGTGAGTGTCAGGTCTCTGTTTTTCTCTTTTTCACTTCCCGAATCGGAACAGGATGACGAAAGTAGGCAAAAAACAAACGTTATGTATAGTAAAGTTGAAATGCTCCTCAAATTTCTCTCCTTCTGGAAAAATTAACACAGAAATTATATAGAAGTTGAGTTCTTTTTCAAGAAATACCTTGCGATGATATGCCCTTTAAGTAAAATTTATCCGATTTTTGAAGGAGATTTTTCGATGAAAGAGACGATTCTGGTAATAGATGACGAATCTTCATTGCTTCAGACCATGAAGCTGATTCTTTCCCGTTCTGGTTTCGAGGTGTTAACTGCTTCCACCGGAATTGAGGGTGTCAAGATGCTCGAATCCGAGCTTGAAAATATCTTACTGGTTGTTACGGATCTTGCCCTGCCCGGCGGAGTAGACGGTATAGATGTGCTCGACAGGGCACGCGCCATGGAGTTTCCGGTACCTGTAATTGTCATAACCGCATATGGGAGTGTTGAGGTGGCGGTGAAAGCAATGCAGAAAGGTGCTTTCAATTTCCTTACAAAGCCCATCAACTTCAAGGTTCTCATAGAGCAGATAAAAAAGGGAATTGAGAATTCAAGTCTCTCGAGGGAAAACCGGCGTTTGAAACAGGAGATAAATGCAATAAATGATAAAAGATACCGCATTGTTCACTGCAGCGACTCCATAGAGAGACTTCTATCCGAAGCCGCAGGTATAGCTGCAACTGATGAAACGGTTCTCATTACGGGGGAAAGCGGTACGGGAAAGGAGCTTCTGGCCCGTTACATTCTAAGAGCAAGCGAACGCCATAACAAAAGTTTTGTGGCCTTCAACGCTGCCGCCATCCAGGAGACTCTCATAGAGTCGGAGATGTTCGGACACGTAAAGGGTGCTTTTACCGGTGCGGAAAGAAACTCCCCGGGATACATCGGCAGTGCAGAGGGAGGAACCCTTTTCATCGACGAAATAGGGGAGATGCCGCTCAATCTCCAGAGCAAACTTCTCCGTTTCATACAGGAAAAGGAGTACATGCCTGTGGGCAGTTCCCGTGCCAAGCGTGCAGATGTGAGGATTGTTGCGGCCACCAACAAGGATCTTGAACTGGAGGTGAAGGAAGGACGCTTCAGGGAAGATCTCTACTACAGGCTTAAACGATTTACGATCTGGATTCCGCCTCTCAGAGATCGTCCGGAGGATATTTCATGCCTGGTGGATTTCTATCTTAAGCGGTATGCAGATGAGTACAAGAAACCGGTGCCATTTATGGATCCTTCCCTTCTCAGGGATCTTGAGAAACGTAGATGGCAGGGAAATGTCAGGGATCTTGAAAACTTCATTGCGGCCTACGTCCTCTCTTCCGGTCGAAAAGTGGAACCTCAACCGCGGGAGACCGTTGCCGCAGACGATGAGAATCTGGTGAAGTTCAATGTGGGGGAGATAACCATGGATGAAATCGAGAGAATGGTAATCCAGGCTGCCCTGCGTGTAACCGACGGAAATAAATCCAAGGCTGCCCGTCTGCTCGGAATTTCCCAGAGAACTATCTACCGGAAAATTACGGGGGAAGAGTCCTAGTTCCTCTCCATCAGGGTGAAAAACCTTGATTCGATCCCACTCTAACTGTACATTTCTTTTAGGAAAACAGCCGAAGCATAAATATGAATATTGACCTGCTTGTGCTTTCAATCCAGGGGACGGTAACCCTCTCCATTCTTCTTTTCTTTTTGGTTGCCCACCTTAAACTTTCGACTCATATCCAAAAACTTAAGAAATACGGCTATATTTTTTCCATTATTCCGGCTCTGCTGGTTTCCGTATTTCTTCCGCTTGCCTGGTCCCACAACAGCGGGAGCAGCTTTTTCGGATTCTTCCTCTCACAGTATGCCCAGATAGTTCTTCTGATATTCGTCATCCCGGTAGGATTGTTCTACAGCTACATGGTCAGGGTCAAGCCGATTCCATACCTGAGGGGCGGAAAAACGATGGATTCGATGGTGACTGATGCGATTATTCTCGTAGCTGCCGTCTCATCTTTCGTTATCTACACACGAACCCTTGTATCCTCGTTTTCTTTTACGGCATCAGAGCTTGTTCGCGAATCCACCTTCACTCTATGGAATGAAGGCGACGGAACGGGACGGATTGTGGCTCACATTTACATGGCAAAGGCGGCGTTTATGGAAGAGGTTGTCTACAGGCTCAACATCCAGAATTTTCTGGCTAGAATGATGGGATGGAAGGGCAACCGTTATATCTTTGCCATTGTTGTTGCAAGCATCATGTGGACTTTTGCACACACCGGAGTTCTTGAATCCAACTGGTTGAAGTATTTGCAGATATTTCCTATGGGGGTGGCTCTCGGTCTGGTTTATGAAAGATGCGGCTTCGAGGTGGCCTTTCTTACCCACCTCCTGTTCAATATCTGCGCTTTGAGTATGGTTTGAGAATGAAAAATAGTGTGAATATGAAGAGCCATCCCGAATCTTTTCGAACATTTGTGGCAAGACAAACCGAATACTACCTTGGAAGATTTAGAAGAGTGGAGAAGGGACGGGGCATGATGGGGTGGAACTGGGCCGCATTTTTCCTGGGTCCGGTGTGGCTTCTCTACCGGAGGATGTATAGATTCTACATCATATACCTTCTCTTGCTCTTTATTCCATACACAACTCTGCCCATTTTCCTGTTTACGCCGATTTTCGCTGATTTTATCTATTACCACCACGTAAAAAGGGTGCTTGAAAGCAATGGAGAGCTCTCTGGCGATTGTTTTTCTGACGGCGGACTGGGCGGCACCTCCCTTGTTTCAGCGGTTATCGGTGGCGTTATATTCGTTCTCATCGCCCTTGTTAGAAGAATTCTGTGGAACAGTTGAAAAAGGAAAGACGCAGCTGCCAGAAAATACTTGACAAATGAAGTCCACCACATATTTTATGGCCTGTAAAGGGAACTGTAAGTTTCGTGAAAGAGGGTGTAAAAGCCCTCTTTCTTCGTTTGAGCAGGAAAAGAATTTTTTTACATAGGAGGTAACATTGAAAATAGTTATTGCACTTGGAGGAAACGCCCTCATCAAGCCGGGCCAGAAAGGATCTGTTGAAGAGCAGGAGCAGAATATCGAGAACTCCGTAGGAGATATTGTTCAGCTCATAGAAGAGGGACACCAGGTTGTCGTAACACACGGAAACGGACCTCAGGCAGGTGTTCGTCTCATCAGAAACGAAATGGCCGCGACGGAAGTTTACCCTGATCCGCTTGTTGCATGCGTTGCAGATACACAGGGAAGCATGGGATACATGATCGAGAAGGGGCTTATCAACAGACTTTCCCGCAATGGAAAACGTCCGAAAGTTGCTACTCTTGTAACTCAGATTGAGGTTAACTCCAACGATCCCGCTTTCAAGAAACCGACAAAGCCGGTAGGACCTTTTTACTCACAGGAGAAGGCTCTTACAAAGATGAAAAACGGCTGGAAGATGGTTGAAGACGCAGGAAGAGGTTACAGAAGGGTTGTTCCTTCACCGATGCCGCTCCGCGTACTCAATCCCGAAGCTCTTGAAACACTTATCGAAGCAGGATTCACAGTTATCTCCGGCGGCGGCGGCGGAATTCCCGTATACAGAGGAGAAAACGGACACATCAACGGAATCGATGCCGTTATCGACAAGGACCTTGCTTCAGTAATGATAGCGAAGACAATCGAGGCCGATATGGTTGTAATCCTCACCGGAGTTGAAAAGGTAGCAATCAACTTCAAATCCGGAAATCCGACCTGGCTCGACACACTCACGGCAAAGGAGGCTAAGGCCTACCTTGCTCAGGGTGAGTTTCCTGAGGGAAGCATGGGACCGAAAATCCGTGCAGCTGTCGATTTCGTAGAATCCAACCCCGGCAAGAAGGTTCTTATCACTTCCGAGGATAAGCTTCTCGATGCGATTCATGGAAAAACAGGAACAGTTATCGTTCACAGCTAATGATTACACTACTTCAGCGAGTTTCAGAGGCCTCCGTTTCCGTTGCCGGAACGGAGGTCTCTTCTATAGAGAGGGGGTACCTTCTTCTTGTCGGCATAGAGAAAGAGGATACGGAAAAAGATCTCAACTACTCCGCAGCCAAGATCCTGGGACTCCGGGTGTTCGAGGATGATCAGGGGCGAATGAACCGTTCTCTTGCCGATGTGAACGGTGAGATCCTTGCCGTAAGCCAGTTCACCCTTGCCGGTTCTGTGAGAAAGGGACGAAGGCCGTCATTCGACAACGCTATGGAGCCGGAAAAGGCCAACCTTCTTTTCGAGAAATTCGTTTCTATGCTCGAAGATGGTTGTCCCTCGGTAAAGAGAGGCTGTTTCGGAGAGCACATGGATGTAAGGCTCATGAATGACGGACCCGTGACATTTATCGTGGACAGCCAAAAGCGGCTGTAACTTGCCGACAATATCAGAATCTTTTCACGTCCTGAGAATTTCAACTTCAGTAACAGGGTATTCGTCAACTTTCAACGGACAGAGAACGGTTTAAAGAATCAAAAGGAAACTCAACTACGCTGAAAATATCCCCATCTCTGTCCGTCATCGTGTGTCATTATCATGTAGTGATCGGCAGATGTTTTCGAAAAATGAAGTTTTTATGAATCATAAGAGGTTGTTTGTTAGATTTTTCCGTAGAGACTTACGATGAATGTTTGCCAGACTGTTTTGTCGTATACATCTGCGTCGCTGAAATCGGTCAATGCCCGCTCGTATCGAAATTCAACTCCGATATCGGTGATCGCAAGGTTCAGTTCAAGTCCGGCCCCGCCTACAAATCCTGCCTGAAAAGTTTTCGGCTTGTCCATATTTTCATCATCAAGATTTACACCCGCGAAACCACCTGCGAATACCGGAAGATCAAACAGTCCAAGGGGAATGTTGAGGACGATGGGAAGTGTGAACTCCAGGTAGTGCCCAGAGAGGTCACCTTCTCCTTCGCTGCTGAAGAACTTCGTCACCTTAATTTTTTTCTGAATGTAGGAGAGTTCAGGTCTAAGAGATAGTATCGGAAAGAAGCTGTAATCGTAAAAGACGCCGATTGAGGGGCCGACAGCCGGATCTCTCTGAAAATCTCTGGAATTGGGTACCTCTCCGGAAAAATCGGATATTGCGACGCCGGCTCGGACTCCGAGTCCGATCATGTCTGCATGGGCGAGAAGCGGGAGAAGAAAAAGAAATGCAATTACTAATTTTTTCATAAGTCAGCTCCTTAAAGAGGATAGTTTACACGAATGTCTACGGGTATATCCGAAAGTTTCTCAAGAGTGTCCGTTATCTCCTTTCCAGGGACAGCATACTGTTTGAGAAACTTTTCCGCCTCTTCAGGCGTACCGGTTGCTTCAAGTTCACAAAGTTTGATAAGCAGTTCATCGGTAGCATCGATAAGGTTCTCGGATTTGGTAACGAATTTTCCGGATTCAGCTTTCTCGATAACTCCCTTCTCCATGAACCAGTTGAACTGGATGACGTTGGCGGCTCCGTGGGCCTCGTGAACTCCGAATCTCATGGATCTGAAGAGACCGGCAAGGTAGGAGTCGAGGATGGTTTCATCTGAGTATTTCTTAATGCCGCACTCTCCGCCGAGATGAAGCATGAGGTAGAGAGCTCCGGTGTCAGCCTTTGCCTCTTCAACGGCTGTGTAGTGGGATCCGAGACATTTTGATACCGGACGGTCGTCGTCTCTGTAGGCTGGTCCGAGGCCGTGGCTCACTTCGTGAAGAAGTACGAATATGAAGTAGGGATCGAATTCTGCGTTGGAATCGCTCTCAACAACCTTTTTGGCGATTTCGGCTGTGCATGTTTCAAATTTAGCTCTCATGACGTTGTGGATCATCACCTGCTTCCAGCCTACGTTTCCGCGTACCCAGGGATCGTTTGGAAGGTTGAACGCCGAAGCCATGATTCCCTGCGCAGCCTCTCCGGCGGAGTAGATCTGGTTCACGACAACCATCGGTGCCATTCCGCCGACGGCGGCTCTGGATCCTTCGGGAACAGGGAATATTTCGTTCAGTTTCGGAAGGTTCTTCTCTATCTCCTCAAGCTCCTTACCTTTCTCTCTATCGATAACGAGCAGCATTGCCTCGTAGGTCGCCTTGATTCCCATCAGTGCGTCCGCGTAAACCTCGAATGGACCTATTACCAGCTCGATCGGGCTGTTTTTCATTTTCACCCATTCGGCATCGCTGTCGCGATAGTTTCCGCTGACAAGAGCCTCTGCCCTGTTTCTCAAAAATACGGAAAGCTCCTCATTTTTGACAATGGAAGCGGCCTCCTGGAGATTTTCAAAAACACGGGCAAGCTCATCCGCATAATGGACATGAAAAGGAATAGCTTTGAGCCCGGAGTCTGTTTTTCTGATTACCGTGTAGTGATCGATAAAAGATTCTCTCTCACTTTCAGGAAGTGAATCCACATATGATTCGAACTTCTCTTTGGAAAGATCGCTGGGATAAAATGCGCAGCCAGGAGCCCTGTCCTTGTGCTCAGGGAAAACGGATTTGAATTCCTCAAGCTGGTTCCACGGCCCTTTCATGAAGCGATAGAAGGCCTTTTTCTCGTCGTCGTCACTTACGAGCATCTCGTCGTAAATTTCTGGAAGTGATTCATCCTGCTGTCTGAGGAAAATCTGTGTGACTTCATCCATGGCCCTTCTTATGAACGGGAGTGCGTTTCTTACATCCTCGTCCAGTCTGGAAAAATCGAACTCTATATCGATCTCTTTGAATTTGTTTGTTATTTCACTTAGCTTGCTCATGTCTGCCCCCTAAAAAGTTTCTGACGCCGTAAGTGTATAACAAAGCAACGGTCAAGTCAAAAAAGGAAAATGTTGAAAAATTGAAACGTTTTAGCGAGCGCTTATGATTAATTAGTTATAAAAAACAGTATGTTAACTGTTTATTTCGTTTTCATGTTGTTTGATTTTTGTTGTTTTTTATTTTTTCAAGGCTATAATGACACCGGATTTTTGATGGATAAATTGGAGAAATGACATGATTGACAACAGAGATCTCGACAAACTCGGCAATTTCATAAATAAAATGAGCAATATCGGTGACAACGAGTCCTGCGAAATGAACAACATCTTCCGCAAGTGGGAGAAGTACATTGAGGATCTCGAAAAGGACAATAAGTAGATTCCCACTCCATTCCTGAAAGAGGGGATCTCGTTACTCTTCTTTTTTCTGTTTTCTATCCTTAATAAAATACTTGGTAGCTTTTATTATTAAGATTATATATTCCGTTGTAGAAAGTTATGTGTGCTTTTAAGATTAAACTTTGTGCAGGGGATCATTCAGATGAGTTTTTTGATCGATTCTTTGATCTGGTTGAATTCATCAAAGGGAATGTAGCTGATTCCCTCGCTTTCTAGAGAACTCTTGAGTGTGCCGGTGGCGAATACGATGTCGCTCTCACGGCTGGCACAGAGATCGGTATGACCGTCGCCGATGTAGACGATACGGTAGCCCTTTTCCCTCGCTTCTCGAAGGAAGAGGGTTTTGCAGTTGGAACATTTACCGCACATTTCGGAAACTCTGCCGTTTTTAAGATTCCATCTTCCGTCCTTCAAGAAAAGGTCGTTGGCTTCTATCATATCCGCCGCTTCGGGAATTCCGCTCCTGATCAGTATGTCCCGGCTGAATGAGAGAAAACCGCCGCTGAGAATTCTGAACGGTATGGAGTTCTCCTTTACGAAGTTGAAGAAATCGGCAAATCCCTCGCGAAGGGGAGCGGTTTCTTCAAGGTGCTTGACGAATTGCTCCATTGTGCCGTCTAAAAGTTCGAGACATCTTTCAAGAAGCCAGCCGTGGGGCCTGGATCCGTCATGGTACTCTCTCTGGAACTTTCGCCAGTCATCCCTACAGTAGTTGTCGAAAATAGTTACAAGGGTATCTGTTTCAGTTATTGTTCCGTCGAAATCGGAAAAAATATAGATCATGATTACATCTCGTCAAATATATCCCTCTCCCGTACGGTTTTGAATACCGATTCGTCGACGGAGAGCTGAGAAACTTTTTCAACCTCAATGGTTACTGTGTTGTTCCGGCCCTTTGCCTGCCAGTAGTCGCCGTTTTTGATTATGTCGAGGGATTCGTTCTTCATTTCTAAAAGTTTACCGTTTACAAAGAGGTAGAATATCTCATCATCTCTGCACACTTTCTCCTTTTCGGAGATAGCGGTACACTTTCCATCGATCGTAAGTGCCGCACCGAAAACCGGCTTGAAAACTCTGAGCGGAATTTGAATTCCGAAAACCGAGCCGGAAAGATCCCGCCACGATACGGGTTCCCAGTGTCCGTCATGGAGAACGAATACTCCGGAATCGTTGACTATGACGCTGACAATCTCGATGTTGAAGGGACCTCGTATTGCTATTCTCCATTTCTCGGGAGCAACGTGATAAAGCTCGAAGGTTCCGTTGTGATTTCCCTGATGGCCGTCAAGCTCAATTTCTCCGGTCGACACAATCGAGATGCGGGAAGGGTTGAGTGAGATTTGCTCTTTTTCCCATCTGTAGTCTCTATTGAGATCAAGTCTGGAGGTGAACTTCGGAGTGCAACCCGCAAGAATTATTGTTAAGAGAAAAAGGGGAAAGAGAGGTTTCAAGCAGTTACCTCTTCCGGCGCTGAATCACCAAGGATTGAGTTGATTTCGCTCTTTTCAAGTGTTTCTTTTTCTACAAGGAGTTCCACAAGAGCTTCCATTTTGTCACGCTTGGATTCGAGAAGTTTTTTCACAGTGTCGTTGGCTTCGACAATAATGGAGTGAACCTCCTTGTCAATGAGCTGGGAAGTGTATTCGCTGACCTGAGAACGCTTTGTGAGTTCTCTTCCGAGGAAAACCTCCTCCTCTTTCTCGCCATAGTTGATGGGCCCGAGTTCGTCGCTCATTCCCCAGTGCATCACCATGTTCCTTGCGAGGTCGGTTGCACGTTCTATGTCGTTTCCGGCTCCTGTTGTAACTGTGTTGAGAAAGAGCTCTTCAGCACAACGACCGCCCATGAGAACTTTTATTCTTGCAATAAGCTCCTCTTTGTTGTGGCTGAAACGATCCTTGTCGGGAAGCTGCTGAGTGATTCCGAGTGCCCGGCCTCTCGGAATGATGGATACCTTGTGGACGGGATCTGCATGGTGTGTGTAGAAGCCGACTACGGTGTGTCCGGCTTCGTGGTAGGCTGTGGCTCTCTTCTCCTCGTCGGAAAGGGCGAGGCTTTTTCTCTCCTTGCCCATCATTACCTTATCCTTGGCCTCTTCGATTTCAGAAATTGAAACACGCTCCTTGTTCTTCTTTGCTGAAAGAAGTGCCGCCTCGTTGAGAAGATTGGCAAGATCGGCTCCGGAAAACCCTGGAGTTCCCTTAGCTATCTGCGAAAAGTCAACATCGTCGTCCATTCGAATGTTTTCAGCGTGGACTTCAAGTATGAGTTTTCTTCCCTTGATGTCGGGCATCGGAACATAGACCTGACGGTCGAATCTTCCGGGACGAAGAAGAGCCGGGTCTAGAACATCGGGACGGTTTGTCGCCGCCATTACGATTACTCCGGAATCGGTTCCGAATCCGTCCATTTCTACAAGAAGCTGGTTGAGTGTCTGCTCTCTCTCGTCGTGCCCGCCGCCGAGCCCTGCTCCTCTCTGGCGTCCTACGGCATCGATTTCGTCTACGAATATGATGCACGGAGCGTTTGTCTTTGCCTGGTTGAAGAGATCCCTGACACGGCTTGCACCGACACCGACGAACATTTCGACAAAGTCACTACCGCTTATCGAAAAGAAGGGAACGTCGGCTTCACCGGCAACTGCCTTTGCAAGAAGTGTTTTTCCGGTCCCCGGAGGGCCCACAAGTAGTACTCCGTGGGGAATTTTCGCACCCATTCGAGTGTACTGCGCGGGCCTTTTAAGAAAGTCCACAACCTCTTCAAGTTCCTCTTTTGACTCGTCGACACCGGCCACATCTTTGAATGTTATCGGGTTTTTGTCTTTGGATATGATTTTATGCTTACTTTTGCCGAAGGAGAATGCCTTTGAACCACCTCCCTGCATCTGACGCATAAAGAAGAGAAAAAAGACTATTAAAATAATCATCGGCAGCCATGACGCCAGAATTGTGTGAAGAAAGGAGTTGTCCTCGGGCTTTTTGTATGTTGCGGCGACGTTGTTTTCGGCAAGAATCTTCATAACCTCTTCGCCGCTCGGTCCGATAGTTTTGAATTTCTCTCCGGTGATCTTTTCACCTCTGTACTCAACACCGTCGATAAAGACCTCTTTTATTCTTTTGTCTTTGACATCGTTGATGAATTCAGTCATGTTTATTTCTCTGATACTCGAATTTGTAGCCATCTTCGAGATGTTGAGTATGGCAAAGAGTACGAGTAGGAGAACCGCCCATATTAAAAGGCTTTTGTAATTAAATCTCATTTTCACTCCCAAATAACGGAAAGTTACAAAAAACCAGCAGATTATAGCAGAGAAAAACTTTTTTTCAACTTTTGAAGCGTTTTGAAATTCTTTGAAAATCGTTTCTTGCCTGTTGAAACCGTTCGTTGGAGTCTGAATCAGAGGTGCTTGAAAAACCTCTCAGTTCAAAGGTTAGGGAGGAATAACTGTTGTTCTCGAAACTGTACTTAAACTCTTTTTGCCGATTCCATTGACTATTCTTCTGGCTATGTCGGAATTGTGTTTTTGATTTTGTGAAATCAATTTGAATTTATGAGTAACCCTTTTTACAGAAGGGCGAAATGTTGTACTTGCATGCAATTTGTGAAGTGTGTGGATCTCATCGGATGCTGACAGGTACAATTCCCCGTACAGCGAAAAACCATCTTGATTTTTTTATAAATATGGCTAATCTACCTGAAATTTGTTGTGGGGAAAAAGGTTTTCCCCTTCTGGGAAGAGGTGGATTATGATTTTTTCTAGAGAAAAAAAGTTTTCAATAGAGTGGTTCAAAAACTACTTTCTTATACTTCAAGGGGCTCTCATAGCAGCCATGGGATACACCTTCTTTCTGATTCCCCATAAGGTGATCCCAGGAGGACTGTTCGGTCTGGCCACTATCGCCTACCATCTTTTCGGAATTCCTGCCGGTACCCTTGTTGTTGTAGTTAACATTCCTCTCATCTTTCTCGGAGTGAAGATTCTCGGTCCGAGATTCGGTACAAAAACGGTTGTCGGTACAATAATGCTTTCCGCCGTTACCGACGCAATGATCTATATATGGAACGGAAAGCCGCTGTCGGATGATCTTCTTGTTTCCGTTATGGTCGGTGGTTTTCTGGTCGGTTCTGGAATTGCCCTAATTTTCAAAGCCAAGGCTACGACCGGAGGAACCGATATTGTGGCTCAGATGCTTCAGAAGTGGTTTCGAATTCCGGTTGGAAAGAGTCTTCTTTTTATCAACGGTGCAGTTATAACTGTCGGAGCCCTGGCCATGCAGCACGGTGAGAAAGAAGCTCTCACAATTGCAATATATTCGGTTATAGGGTCATTTGTAACATCCAAGGTTCTCGATGTTGCACTTGAAGGTTATTCCTACCTGAAGGGAGTGTTTATTATCTCTGACGAGTACGAGGAAATAAAAAAACGTATTCTTGTTGATATTAAGAGGGGTGGTACTCTTTTTATCGGTCAGGGAATGTACAACGATCGCGAGAAAAAGATCATATTTTCTGCCGTTAACCGTCGTGAAATCAGTCTCCTCAAGTCTTTTGTCAAAGATATCGATCCCGACGCCTTCATTATAGTTTTCAATACCCAGGAGGTGTTCGGAAAGGGGTTTCAGTCTGTTTCCGAGGATAACTAAATTCATTAAAACTGTCAATTATCTTTGACAACAATAAAATTGACAAAAACAGGCCTCAAATTATAATAATTCTGTTACCATTGAGGAGTTTATGACTGGAATAGGCTTAATTTCTAATCCGTACTCGAAGCGCAACCGCAAGTACCCCGAAAGATTGAAGAAGCTTGAAGATCTTCTTCCTGATCAGACGCTCGCACAGCACCCGACCGATTTGTCGGGAATGGATAGTGCCATGGCCATTTTTCGAGACAGGGAAATTGATGTTTTGGCTGTAAACGGAGGTGACGGTACTGTTCATATTGCCCTCTCCAGCCTTGTGAAAATATACGGTGACCGTCCTTTGCCCAAACTCGCTATTCTTAAAGGCGGTACGATGAATCAAACTGCCACGGCATCCAATATCCGGGGAGACAGCTTTGATATTCTCACCAGGGTGAGTACAGCTTTCAAGGAGAACCGGGATATGAGGTGTGAACGAAAACCTCTTCTCAAGGTCGGTGAGAGATACGGATTTATCTTTGGTAACGGAGTTACCTGTAATTTTATGGATATTTACCACGAGGGAGGAAATCCGTCTCCTTTTGTTGCTCTAAAGTGCGTAGTAAGAACTCTTGCATCCATGCTTGTCAGAGGCGATCTCTACAGAAAGCTCTTCAAGCCGGTCAAATGCGAAATTGTGGTCGATGGATTCAGTTACGGTTTTTCCTCCTATCTTACAATTTTGCTCTCCACTATTTCGGAGGTGGGACTGGGCTTTAAGCTTATGCACAGGGCAAAGGGATCCATTGAAAAGGCTCATATGATAGCATTGAAAGAAGGTGCTTCAATAGCCTCCCTCGTCGGACGTGCCTGGCGCGGCAAAAGTCTTCCGCCTACAGCGGCAGACGATTCAGTTGGAAACCATTTTATAATACTTAGCGAGGCTCCTTTCAGGTACACCATCGACGGTGACATCTACCACAGTGATGGTACCCTTACAGTTGAGACGGGGCCGGTAATAGATCTAATAACGGAGTGAGAAATGAAATTCCGCAGTTTTGGGAAAACCGATCCGGGAAGAAAGAGGGAGTTGAATGAAGACAGTTTTGCCGTTCTTGAGGAGGAGGGGGTTTTCCTGGTTGCCGACGGAATGGGTGGACACAATGCTGGTGAAATAGCAAGTGCCATAGCTATCGAGACGATAGTTAACTTTTTCAAGGCATCCGCCGACGACGAGGATATGACATGGCCATACAAGCTTGATCCCTCAATGAGTCTTGAAGCCAACAAACTGAATGTCGGTATCAAGTTTGCCAATCGCCGCATCTTTCGAACTGCCAGCTCGAACGCCGCTTACGCCGGAATGGGTACGACAATCGTAGCAATGCTTATTGACTTTCTCAAAGATAATCTCTACGTGGCTCACGTGGGAGACAGCAGGTGCTATCTTTTTGAAGACAGCAAACTGACCCAGGTTACGGAAGATCACAGTCTTGTGAATGAGTACGTAAAGGCCGGACAGCTCACACCGGAACAGGCAAAAAGCTTTCCCCATAAGAATGTTATTATGCGAGCCCTTGGAATGAAGGAGAATGTCCTTGTAGATATTCAGCAGGTACCTCTCCGTCCAAATCAGTTCTATCTCTGTTGCAGCGACGGTCTCTCGGATATGGTCGACGACAGTGACATCGAGAGCATTCTCAAGAAGGGTGGTACTATAGAGGAGATGGCATCGGCTCTTGTAGACAGGGCTAATTCAAACGGTGGAAAAGACAACATCACCGTAACTCTGCTTAAAACAATGGAGTAGCGATGAAATGTGGGAAAATTTTGAAAGGTTCCCGCTGAAATGCAAAAACAATTTTGACTATTTTCATCTGAAAGGCTTTCCCACACCATACTTATACAACTCCTTTAACAACAGGATTTTATTCGGAGGTCAATTATGAAAAAAACAGTTGTTATGACAATTCTTCTAATCTTCTCCCTGCTGGGGTGTACAACTACCTCTACCCAGTCGAAGGCAGATACTCCAGTGAAGAAAAGTGAAAAGACCGATGTGTTCGAGCTTTCACTGGATACGGTCGACGGTAACGCCTTTTCAGTCTCGGAATTGAGAACAAAAAAACCGATTTATGTTTCATTCTGGGCCACATGGTGCGATCCCTGCAAAAGCGAACTTTTAAAGCTTCGAGATGCATATGACAGGTACAAGGATAAAATGGAATTTGTTGCCGTTGCCATAGACACTGGGGATACTATTGAAATGGTAAAGGAATTCGCAATTGAGAATTCCATTCCATTTCCCGTGCTGATTGATCCTGACAACAATACTGTTTCATCTCTTATTCCCGGAGGCGATACAGTTCCCTACGCTATTCTGGTAGATCGCGCCGGAAACGTTGTTTATACCCATACCGGGTACGAACCGGGTGATGAGGAGAAACTTTTCGTTAAATTTGACGAACTTCTAAAGTAGAATCCCTATCTACCTGGCCGTTCGACTATCTTTCTGATTAAATAAAAACTTCATAAAAGTCGGTTTCTGTGCTAGTATGACCCGAATTATTGCTTTTGCTAAAGATATTAGATGCGTTTAGAGATGAAGAAGATTGTTGTTAAGGCTTTGAAAACAAAAAGGTTTTTATATGGAGCTATCGTTGCGGGAATGAGCATCGTGGCTCTACTGTTGATGATGTCCGGAGAGTCTGAGATCTACAGTGAAGTTGATCGAATCACCCGCGATGAAAGGTACAGTCCGGAGATGTGGAAAGCTCACTCAAGGGATGAACAGAGTCGTCTGATGGAGCAGAAGATGGCCATTCTCAATCGGAAAAGTCAGATAGAGATGGGGAAACCTTTTTTTATGGGAACGGCTGTTCTGGGATTCCTGCTTATAGGGACTGCTCTCATCCCCTTCAGGAGTAAAGCCGACAGAATTTTGGATGAAATGGACGAGGAGGAGTGATAGTTGGATTTTCCTTTTCTTAAAGTTATACGTGGGCTCCTCGAAGCCGATGAGTACTCTTTTGTTTTTTCAAGGGCCATTCAGCTCTCTTCTGAGGTTTTTTCCGATTACAGGTCCGGGATAATCACGAAGCGGGAAGAAAACTACATCCTGAACGGGGTTTATCCTGCAAGGGAGTGGAAGCATTTTCCCATAATGATGAAAAATGAACTCCTTTCCGTTGTTCCTACGGACTGTTTTTTCAAAAAGGTGGAGATAGATATTCCCGAACTGGGCGAAGGAGATTATCTCTTTTTTCCTCTCGAGACAGATACCAGGGATAAGCTTGAGATTGAAGGGTGGTTTTTTATTTCTTCCGATATCGAGAACGACACTCTCCGTAATAGAGAGATTTTTGCCTTTGTCGACATTCTGCGAGAGGCTATAAGAAATGTTATCCGTATCGACAAGATAAAGGCGCTGACTATAATAGACGATGTTACGGGGCTATACAATACTCGCCATCTCTACTCGGTTCTGGATCAGGCTGTTGCCAACTCGGGACGCTACTTCACAGAGTTTTCACTCATATTTCTTGATGTGGATCACTTCAAATCGATTAACGACAACCACGGACATCTTGTGGGCAGCAAGCTTTTAAAGTTGATGGGGGAACTTCTTCTCGCTAACCTTCGAAAGGTTGATCTGGCCTTCCGTTATGGAGGAGATGAATTCGTCGCTTTCCTTCCCCACACATCCAAGGCAAATGCTACTGTTGTTGTGAAGAGGCTCTGGAACAGTCTTCGGACAAGGAATTTTGTGATCAACGACCTGGAGCTTAAACTTACGGGAAGTTTCGGCGTGGCCGGTTTCCCCGAGGACGGCAACACTGTCAAGGAGATCATCGAGAAGGCAGATATGGCCATGTACGATGTGAAGAAGAAATCCCGAGACGGAATCCAGATGGCCTGATGATTCTTAGTTATCTAAATAAAACTCCCTCGATTCACGACAACTCATTCATCTTTAAAAGCGGTATGGTAATAGGCGACGTGACCATAGGTAGGGAGTCGTCGATCTGGTTCGGATCAGTTCTGAGGGGCGATGTCAACAGTATCGTCATCGGAGAGGGAACCAATATTCAGGATAACTCTACGATTCATGTCACTACCGGAAAATTTCCTACTGTAATTGGAGACAGGGTGACTATCGGTCACAATGTCACGATTCACGGTTCGACTATTGAGGATGAATCACTCATCGGAATGGGTGCTGTTGTGCTGGATGGATGCCATATATCCAAAAACACAATAATTGCGGCTGGTACGGTACTTCGAATGCACTCCGATATTCCTGAAGGTGTTCTGGTCGCCGGCAACCCTGGAAAGATAAAAAGGGACCTCACTCTCGAAGAGATAGAGTTTTTTAATAAATCTGCTCAAAATTATATCAAATACTCCTATAACTATTTGACATCTTCATCAGAATCTATATATTCTAAAGATGAAATAAAATTAATTCTCGATAAAATGATGTTAATTTAGAAAGGAGACTGCAGATGAAAAAATCATTGATCTTCCTGGCTGCCGTTATATTGTGCTCTGTTCTTTGGGCCGGCAACGATGAGAAGCTCCTGACAGTTGTTTTTACTAACGATTCTCAAGGGATGGCCTGGCGATTCGACGAGCCTGGAAATCCTGGAATTGGCGGCCTGGCCGCTCGTAAGACGATAATTGATAAGATTAGAGCCGAAGTTCAGGGCAAGGGTGGGAATATGCTCGTCCTCTCTGCCGGAGATATCACCCTCGGTGATCCCCGCAGCAACATATGCCACAACGTTCCTCTCATAAAGGGTATGAACCTAATAGGTTACGATGCCATGACAATAGGAAACCACGAGTTTGATTTCGGTGTTGAAACATTTCATAAAATGATGAAAGAGGCATCATTTCCTTTTCTGTCTGCAAATATTTATGAAAACGGAGGAACAAAGGCTGTTTCTGAAGAGTATGTTGAAAAGAAGTTTGACAACGGGCTCAAGGTCGCTATTCTTGGGTTGACGACACGGGAAACCGAGCAGATCACAGGCAGTGGTCTTGAAGGAAAGCTCGTCATGACAGATCCAATCCAGGAGGCGAAGACAAGGGTGCCGCTTTTGCGTAAGAAAAACGATGTGGTTATCGTACTCAGCCATCTCGGTTTCTACAATACCGACAGGAGTTTCGACGGTTACTACGGTGACAACTATCTTGCCAAGACTGTCCCTGGAATAGATCTCGTCGTTGGTGGTCACACCCAGCGACATCTTAAGGTTCCTGTTAAAATTGGAGATACACACATAGTTCAGACCGAAGGTTACGGAAAGTGGGTAGGAAGGTTCGATATCTACCTCAAGGGACGTAACGTGGTCCGTACCAACTACAAGCTCTACCCGGTAAATCTCAAGAAAAAAGAGGTGAAGGGCAACAAGATAGCCTATACCTACCTCGATAAGAAGGTGAAAGAGAATAAGACGATGCTCAAGATGCTCGGCGGATTCAAATGCGAATTTTCCAATGAGAGAATAGGTAAGCTTTCAATGGACCTTGAAGGAAAAAGGGAAGTTGTCCGCTATCAGGAATCTCTCCTCGGGGATATTATTGCCGATATAATGCGTGAGCGTGTTGATGCGGATATAGCCTTTTTCAACGGCGGTAGCATCAGACAGGGGCTTAAGAAGGGATTTATTACTGAGCGTGACGTGTACAACGTTTTTCCGTTCAGCGATACTATAGTCATCGGTCAGATCAAGGGAAGTGAACTTCAGGAAGTTCTTGATTACTTTGCAGAAAAGGGTCAGGGAGCCGGCGGTTTTCTTCAGATCTCAGGAATAAGGACAAAGGTTTACAAGGGCTCTGCTCTTGATATAACCGTAAACGGTAAGAAACTCGACAAGAACAAAAAGTACAAGTTCGCCATTAACTCCTTCATTGCCGAAGGAGGGGACGGCTACAGTATGCTGCGTGATCTAAAGACAAAGAAGAATACCGGATACTCACTTCCTGCTGTTATTGTCGACTATGTTAAAAAACACAAGACTCTTAAGAAACCACGGAATGTTAAAAGGATAGTAATTGTTAAGTAGCGTTATGAAAAAAGGAATTGTTGTTACAGGCTCACTCGCCCTGGACTCTATTAAAACAGACAGCGCATTTATCGACAGAGCTGTCGGCGGTTCGGTTATCTATTTCTCACATGCGGCAAGGCTTTTCACTCCGGTTAGTCTCGTTGCTGTGGCCGGAGAGGATTTCCCTGTTGATTTTCTAGGAGAAATGAACGACAGAGGCATAGATGTCTCGAATGTGAAAATTGAAGAGGGTAAGAAAAGTTTTCATTGGCAGGGTTCATATGAAAATGATTTCAACGAAGCTGAAACTCTCGCCACAGAGCTGGGAGTTTTTGCCGACTTTAATCCACAGCTTACGCCGGAACAGGTGGATACCGAGACTCTTTTTCTTGCAAATGTAGACCCTGAAATTCAGTTGGCCGTATTGGAACAGACAAAATCAACTTTTGTCGGTTCAGACAGTATGAATCTCTGGATCAACACGAAACGCGACACTCTGAAGAAGGTCCTCTCCAGATCCAATGTCGTCTTCATGAATGAAACAGAGGGAAGGCTTCTTACCGAAAAGAAAAAGATATTCGATGTGGGAAGGGCCGTTCTCGATCTTGGACCTGATGTTGCGGTTATCAAACTGGGAAACTACGGAGCAGCTCTATTCTGGGATGAATTCTATCTTCAGCTACCTGTTTATCCCACAACTGATGTTGTTGATCCAACAGGTGCCGGCGACAGTTTTGCAGGCGGTTTCATGGGCTATCTCTCTTCAAAAGGAAATGAGCTCAACGAGAACAACCTCAGAAATGCACTGGCAATGGGAACCATTACCGCCAGTTTCAACATAGAGGCATTCTCTCTTGAAAGACTCAATACAGTTACAAAGAGTGATATCGAAGCTCGTTTCAACCATTTTGCATCGCTATTAAAAATTTACGACAAGTAACTCTGATCTCATACCCGGTATTTCCATACCCCTACCAAGTCAACTCCTTAGAAGGCTATTTTTCCAATTTCAAAATGTATCATCTTTCGAAATATATCATCTTTCGAAATATACTATCTTTTGAAGCTGCAATGGAAAATGATGAAATGATCTGTTTTTTGGCTCAAGTGTTAACTAAAAAAATTGTATCTATTTGAAAATATTGTAGAATGGTATATCACCATAAAATTAAGGAGGCCTTCATGAAAAGATTTTTGTTGACCTGTATCATAGTGTTATTTTCATTGATCTCCTGTACCGTTTCAGAAGATAAGGAGGATGGCGGTCCTGTAACATGTCAGGATCATTTAGAATGTGAAGATGGGATGCTGTGTGTTGACGGTACATGTCAGGAGGATGACGGTAGTTCGGCAGGTAACGACTTTTCCGGATCGGAAAATCCAGACAATGACAATACATCTTCAGGAGGAGGTGACACAGGTGAAGACAGTTCAAATCCAGGCGGAGGGAACAACTCCTCATCAGATGAAGATGGCAACAGCTCGGGTAATTCCGGCAATCCGGATAGTGATAACGAGGATCCCGGTGATACAGGAACCGGCGGAGATATGCCTGATTCTGATATTACCATCGATCCGAACAAGGATAGTGACGGCGATGGAATTCCGGACAAAAAGGAGATTGAATTCGGAGGAAAGGAGAAGGGATACG
Source organism: uncultured bacterium (assembly GCA_942492635.1). Classification (GTDB taxonomy): domain Bacteria; phylum UBP6; class UBA1177; order UBA1177; family CALOFP01; genus CALOFP01. The sequence continues at coordinate 71,886 of CALOFP010000001.1, read as the reverse complement.
ATCCTCACAGCAAAGATACCGACATGGACGGGCTGAAAGATGGTGAAGAGGATGCAAACCAAAACGGAATTCAGGATAACGGTGAAACATCACCGGCCGAAAAAGATACCGACCATGACGGATTGACCGATTACATCGAGGTGAATTCAGCATACAGACATGAGAAGGATGGTGATGCCAGAAAAACGGATCCTACAAATCCGGATACGGACGGTGATGGACTGAAGGATGGAGAAGAGGATCTCAATAAAAACGGCAGACTCGATTTCAGAAGAAATGAAAGTGGAAAATTCATCGATGTCATGGGGCAGGAGGTGACTAATTCGGATGGAAGCGATCTTGATGATCCCCTGGATCAACCGTGTAAATGTCCTATAGAGACAGGGGAGAACTGTACCGTTCCTTCCGAAAGCGATCCGACGAGAGCTGATTCCAACTGCAATACAATTGAAGACGGTGATGAAACTCTCTCAAATGTCTGTTCCGAAGAGATGCTTGTAAAACTGGATACCCACAACAGTTTTGAAACATCATCCATTCTGGCGCTTCCGTCCGCACAGAACAGTGATACTTTTTACAAGGGATTCGATGTTTATCAGGATATTACCGATCAATCCGGCACCAAGGTTGGAGCACTCTTTTTCGATTCCACTCACAAGGTTGCCGGGATCCTTTTTTCAACTCCGAAACAGACCGACGCTACTCCTGTAGCACACAGAACTTCAGATTTCGAAAAAATGGGGCTGTCCTTTACAAACAGCAATTATAGAAACTTTACAACATGGGACAACTACGACGCGGAGTACATGATCGGTATCTTCGATAAGGCAAACACAAGCATGAAAGATATGATCAACAGTTTTGCACAAAAATTGATTCCCGAAGTAGATTCATCTTCTCTTTTGCAGATCAGCGACACAACCACTGATTCCAAATGGCATGTTGTATGGGAAACCGTCTACAGAAATGAAAATAACGTCGTCAGGCTTGGAGTCATTTCGGGCGAGCAAACAGCTTCGGCCGATTCCAGCACATCTGTAAGACTCAACGACATTGCCGGAGGAACTGCACTGGCATCAGGACGGGCCGGGCAGGGAACATTTTGCCAGACATTCGTTTCAGGAATAGCAAAGGCGGACATTATCTGGGTCGTAGACAGTTCCGGAAGTATGGCGGAGGAACAGTACGCAATCATTGAAGCCGCCGAAATAATGTCCGATCTTCTTACCAATTCCGGCATCGACTGGCGTATCGCCGTTACCTCAATGGATAGCAATGAAACATCACAGGTCTGTATGGAATTTGATAACAGCGGAAGCGGAGGCGACGACGGATGGGGAGGTACAGGACCGTGCAAGCAGTATCAAGAACTTCCCGCTAACGGAGCATTCGTCAAGGAAGATAGATTCACAAAAGATGTGGAGGAGTTCAAGGAGTGGGTGGCCCTCGGAACCAGCGGCAGTGCAACTGAAGAAGGGTTGCATATGGCGAAAAAAGCAGTCGAAAAGCATCACTGGGACAACGCCTCACTGAATGAAAATCAGAGAATCAGGGAGGATGCACAGGTGATCATTGTTACACTGAGCGATGAATCTCCCTACTACATCTGTGAATCTCAAAGCGGGTGTGTCAAAAATCAGCAGAAGTTTGATGAACTGGCTAACTTCTTCAAAGGCAACAACATACCGGTATTCTCCATATCCTATAGAAAGCAGGACGAACCTATTGGTTTTTGTAAGGACTCATCGGGTGTTCAGGATGAAGTTTACAAGGAAATGTCGGAATTTACCGGAGGCATGAGCGGAAGTATCTGTGATGAGGATCAGAAGCCGAATATGAACAATATAATGCTTGCCGCAATAGGAAAGACCACAAATTATAAAATTCTCTTTACGCCCATCTCCAGTTCCATCCGAGTTGCCGCACGAGCAAACGACGGAACAATCACCCATATTCCGAAAAGTCGCTCTGAAGGATTTGATTTTGACGGAATTGAAAACAAGATCCTTCTTTTCGGTAAATACACATCAGGTTACAAGGATTTTTCAGTTTCATACAAGTTTTGGACCTCTACTGGTAATGAAGAGTAGGAAACAGGGCGAAAACAGTTAAAATGTTGTCGTTGATTCATATTCGATTTCGAAAACTTTCTAATGCATTTTAAAGAAAAAAATTGCTCAATATGCAAAAGTGCCATACAAATCAGAATAATCTGATTATTGGATTCCAGGGGGGATTAATTGAAGACTATCGTTTCATCGCTGCTTTTATTGCTGGTTACGTTCAGCTATGGAAACCTTTTCGCCAACGGATTGGAAAATAAGGACTCATCGGTATCTGTGACCACAAATCCGCTCTACACAATTTTTATACCCCTGTGGTTCAATGTGGACGTGGAGTTTAAGTTGAGCGAAAAAAATACAATTTCCGTGATACTTGGAGGCGGAAAACTCATATCTTACGAAACTATGACGGACTCCTTTCTTGCCCTGTCCGACGGCGAAGAGAGTGACCCGGATTTTTATACCGTAGGTATCGGCACTCAATTTCGACGATATCTTTTTTCAAAAAACATGACCGGCTTCAACGTCGGAGGTGAATTTTCAGTATTCAACTTCATTCTCACCGATTCTTCGGGGAAGGAGTTTGATCTTATGCTTAGGATATCTCCACTCGTCGGTTACAAGTATGTTTTCCATTTTGGTTTGACCCTTGAACTGCAGGTAGGATCTTCACTCGCCCTAGCTCACATAAATCTATACAACGACCGTGATGGGAATTCTGAAATCGAACATTACCTTATGCCATATTTTAGGACAGGGGTAGGGTGGACCTTTTAAGGATGGTTGTTTTCTAATTTTTCTCAAAACATATTAAAAACAATGTTGAGATGAAATTTGACAGCGGACAGCGAATATATAAAATCATTTTGAAAAAGGTATAACAATTTTAAGGAGTTTTTATGACGATTGAGGATAGGAAAATTAGGCCGATGGAAGTTCACAAAGAGATAAAGGTAAATCCCTACGATATAGATGTAATGGGAATCGTCAGCAACATCGTTTACATCCGTTGGATGGAGGATCTTCGCTTTCTTCTTCTCGACACACATTATCCCTTCCGGGAGATGTTGAATGGCGGTGAATCTCCCATACTTCGGGAGACAAAAGTCGAATATTTCAGGCCTGTTACCATACACGATAAACCGGATGCCGTTATGTGGGTAAAAAATGTGACAAAGTCCAGGTGGACAGTGGAGGGTGAAATAATTGTCGATGGAAAAGTTCACTTTCGCGGTGAACAGACAGGCTATTTTTTCGACCTCAACAGAAAGCGTGTCAGCCGAATTCCCAACCAGCTTATTGAAAAGTTTGAGTCTGAAAAAATTTGAGAAGTTTTTAATTTGTACTTACAAGTCTTATAGGAACCGAGAATTGTTGAATCTAAAAGTCTGAAGGTGTGGTGAGGAAAGTTTTGACGTTGTAAAATATCAGATTGATTCTCAGAGTTGTGCATATGACGCTTCTAATCTATAGATGGTTTAATTCCCCCTAACCTGCTTCGTTTTGTATAATGGAGCAATTTTTGAACCGTAGCAGCTTCAAAGAGCGACCTTTCCTAGGCATACCCCGTAGCTTGCTGCGGAGTTCTTGATTCTCAAGCTTTTTAAAGGATATTGTTTCTTGCCGTATTCGGTTATAGGTGAATAGGGTAGTGGTTTAACTAGAATTATTTTTTTCTGCTGATAAGGAACGTCTTAGTAGTAAGGGTGAATATACTCAGAAAGAAGAACTTTTTCGGGAGAGAATTTTAATTTCTTTCCGGACCAGAAAGATGGTAATGAAGCCCGTCAGAAGATCGGCGATGGGAAATGAAAGCCATATTCCCTCCAGATTAAAAAAAAAGGGAAGAACAATAACCAGAGGAAGCATGAAAAAAACCTGTCTGGACATTGATAGCAGAAAGGATGGTAGAGCTTTTCCTATGGCTTGAAAAAGTCCGGCGCTGATGATGAGGTATCCTACTATGGGGAGAAAGAGTACGATGAGGCGGATTGCCTGGCTTCCTCCGTCGAGCAGCTCAGGATCGTTACTGAAGATAGAGAGAACGGCGCCGGGAAAAATCATTAGAAGCAGAAATCCTGAAATCGATATCAGTGTGTTTGCTTTGCCGGCAGTAAAAAATGCTTTTAACACTCGAGTGTAATTCCGACAGCCGTAGTTGTAGCCGGCTATGGGAAGAAATCCCTGAACAACTCCGAACATGGGCATGAATATGAGCATGAGGACGCGGTGAACTATTCCGAATACGGCTACGGCTGTAGTTCCTCCGTAGAAGATGAGGCTGTTGTTCAGTACAGCCACTACGAGGCTGTTTGAGGATTGTCTGGCAAATGCGGATACCCCTACGGAAAGTATTTCCCTCACGGTTTCTTTCTTCAGGGGAATATGGCGGAATTTGGGAGTGAGTATTGTTCGTCCGCTTCCGTAGTAGAAAATTACGAAAATTACGGCAATTCCCTGGGAGATAACAGTTGCCGCAGCCGCGCCTTTTATTCCTAATCCGAGTATGAATATGAATATGTAGTCGAGGACGATGTTGGCTATTCCCGAAAGTATCATGTTGGTCATTGCGGGTTTGACCTTTCCTTCGGCTCTCAAAAGGTTGTTGGAAACCATGAAAAGCGAGAACAGAGGAGATCCGGCAAGTACTATTGTGAAGTAGTTTTCTGCCGAGGAAAGTACGGTTGCTTTTGCTCCGAAGATGCTGAGGAGGGGGAATCTGAAAATGTATCCGAATATGAAGATAAGTGCGGAGGATAGGAGCGACATTGTGATGGCGTTTCCCATTGATTTGAGCGCGCGCTCCTCATTTGCAGCTCCGATACTTCTGGAGGCGAGGGATGCGGCGCCGGTTCCGATTGTCTGGGCGATGGCCATGATTATCATCTGAATGGGAAATATTATGGAGACTGCGGCGAGGGCGGTTGTTCCGATTCCGCGTCCCACCATTATGGTGTCTACTACGTTGAACATGGCTACACAGATCATTCCGACAGTCGCCGGGAGGGAAAGACGCAAAAGCAGTATGCCTATTTTTTCGCTGCCCAGGGATTTTGTCGAGCGATCCAACTAGCCTCCATTTGATAAGTGTCACTCTATTTTTAAAAATATTTTAGAAAAAATATAGAAATTTCTTTTCAAAATCACAGATAGTTGAAAATCGATTTACAAATCGACGAAAGATCTATTCCTAACTATGTTTAGTGTGAATGTTGAAAAGTGTGTTGAAAACCGTTTTTGATGGTGCCCTTGAAAGGCAAAAAAAAATGGCTCCTCGTGACGGACTTGAACCGCCGACCTAGTGGTTAACAGCCACCCGCTCTACCGACTGAGCTAACGAGGAACCTTGAGAAAGCGTGTCTCAATGAGCACAGGACGAAATATACGGAAAAAAAGAATCAGGTCAAGAGAAATTTTAAAAAAATAAAATAAAGTTGTAAGTGCTTGAATTCACTAGGCTCGTTTCTCCGTTTTCGAAAATATAAAATCATGGGTAAAAAAAAGTGAAGAAAAACCTGAATAAAACTTGACTTATGTTTTGAAATATGTGAATAATGTTCATGGAATTATATTCCACATTCCCCTCCCACCCCCAGATATAAGGTGCTCCTTCGGGAGCGCCTTTCTTTTTTGGGTCTCTTCACTTTTTGTGTCGTCGAAACCTCTTTTAACAAATCTTGACAAAGTTTTGCTACCTATGTTTAATGGGGGTGAAAACTTTTTGGAGGCGCGTTATGATACTGGAACCCTTGAGGATTGAATCTGTCAAAAAGGTATACAGACATCCCATGCGTCCCTGGGAGAAGGTTGTTGCCGTAAACGATCTCTCATTCAGGGTTGACCAGGGTGAGATAGTCGGTTTCGTCGGACACAACGGAGCCGGCAAAACTACAACAATAAAGATGTTGATGGGGTTCATAAAGCCCACTGCAGGATCAATATCCGTTTTCGGAAAATCTCCCGATTCGGTATCGGTGAAAAAGCGCATGGGGTTTCTTCCGGAAAGACCCTACTTCTACACCCATCTGACAGGGAGGGAGCTTCTCAGCTACTTCGGAAGACTTTCGGGGCTCGGAGGTCGCGATCTCAAGGATCGTATCGATAAGAACATGGAACGCGTCGGCCTTTCCGACAGCGGAGATATGAAACTGTCAAGCTACTCAAAGGGAATGTTACAGCGTATCGGAATAGCCCAGGCAATCATTCACGATCCAGATCTGGTTGTGATGGACGAGCCAATGAGCGGACTTGATCCGATGGGAAGAAGAGAGGTTAAAAAACTTATTGCAGAGTTGAAAAAGGAGGGTAAAACAGTTCTGTTCTCATCACATATTCTCTCCGATATAGAACATCTTTCCGACAGAGTTCTCATAATCGAGAAGGGAAATGTACAGGCTTTCGGCGATGTGGCAGGAATTGTCGGGAAAGATGGGATTTCATATGCCGTTTCTTTTTCGGCGGAAGGCGATGTTCTTTCATCCATAGAAAGTGAGTTCGGACAGGCTGCTGATAACGGGGCGGAATGCATAATCAATCTTTCCTCTCCTGAAGAGATGAACCGATCCATCTCCATGATTCTCTCCAAAGGCGGATCCATATTGTCTGCCGGACCGAAAATGCCGACCCTTGAGGAGATTGTTTTTTCAAAAAGGGAGGATGACAAGTGAGAAACGTAGCCGCCATTGCATACTTTACATTTATTGAAATGAAGAGAAATAAGGTGCTCTACGCAATCTTTTTCTTCGCAATTTTCATATTGGGTCTCGGCGTTGCCATAACCCGCATGACAATAGGAGATGTCCTCAACATTGTTTCGGATATCGGACTGGGCACTATGGAGATCTTTTCGACCCTCATCGCAATTTTTCTCGGTATCTCGATAGTCCACAAGGAGCTCACCCAGAAAACACTTCATCCGGTTCTTGCCCGCCCTGTTTCCCGTCCAGCCTATCTTCTCGGAAAATTTTTCGGAATGGAGCTGACTATTTTGGTGCAGGTTGGCATCATGTCTTTGATTTTCTTGACGATGCTTGCGATGTATGGAGGAGCTGGACTCTTTTTGAAGTACATACCAGGGATCTACACAATATTTCTCCAGACATCGATGGTGATTTCAGTCGCCGTTCTCTGCTCTACTCTCGCGGAGCCGGTAGTGGCGGCGTTCCTGACGGTTTCATACTACCTCGTCGGAGCGACAAGCTGGAATCTTATCTATCTGGTGACGGAGAAATCTTCCGAGAGCGTTCGCTCCATGGTTCGTACACTGAGGTACATTCTTCCAGATTTTCACTATCTGAATATAAAGGATAATCTCGTCTACGGAGACGGTCTCAAAGACATAAATCTTATCTCATCCACAGGCTACTCACTCTTTTCGGTTATAATTGTACTTGGGGTGGCCGTTTTTTTCTTCAACAGAAAGGAGCTTAACTGATGTTCAACGCAATACTCATACGCTACGACGAGATCGGAACGAAGGGTGGAAACCGCTTTATGTTCGAGGATCAGCTCGTATCCAACATCCGCCATGCAATCGGAAATCGAGGCAAGGTGGAGCGCTTCAGGGGGCGCATCGTTGTGGAGTTTTCTGAAAATTCCATGGAAGAAATTCTTCCCTATCTTGAAAATATTCCGGGAATAGCAAGCTTTTCTCCGGTTATCTCGCTTCCTCAGGATGCGGATATGGAAGATGTCAAGGAACGCGCTCTTTTCCTTGCCGACAGGGCACTTGAGAGGGGAACCACGGTTTTCAGGGTAAGCTGCAACCGCGCCGACAAGAGATATCCCATGACCTCGGTAGAAATGGCGAAGGAGATCAGTGTACACGTTCTCAAAAACCGTGATAAACAGTTCACAGTCAGCATGAAGGACTACAACTTCAAGCTTGAAGTTGAGATCGATCCCGGCAAAATCTATCTTTTCATGGACCGAACAGCCGGAGTGAAGGGACTTCCGGTAGGAACCGCCGGTGACGTACTTACACTTCTTTCCGGAGGTATAGACAGTCCTGTTGCCGCATTCCGTGTAATGAGACGCGGAGCAAGAGTACACTACATGAGCTTTTTCTCACCACCGTACACAGGTGAAGAGAGTATGCAGAAGCTGCGGGATCTTGCCGCTCACCTTAAAAAATTCCAGGGAGTGAGCACAAGACTCTACATCGTCCCGCTTATCGACATTCAGCTTCTTATCAGGGCGCGCTGTTTCGAAAGCTACCGCACCGTGCTTTTCAGACGCTACATGAACAGATTCGCCGAAAAAGTGTGTCTCGACAACAACTACAAGGCGATAATCACCGGCGAATCCCTTGCCCAGGTTGCAAGTCAAACTCTGGAAAATCTGGCGCTCATTAACGATGCAGTCGAAACAGTTCCCATAATCAGGCCTCTTATTGCCTACGATAAGCTTGAGACAATTGAAATTTCACAGAAGATAGGTACCTACGAAATCTCAATTCGTCAGTGTGCGGATTCATGCACAGCCTTCCTTCCCCACGGACCTGTAACCAGAGGAAAGCTTGACAGAGTTCTCAAGGAAGAGGAAAAACTCAAACCCGAGATAGATCAGCTTTTCGAGGAGGCACTCAAAAACATGGAGGTTATCGATGTCTGAGTTCAAGAAGAAATCGACACTCAAATCTCCATACGTCAACGACCTCAAGAAGATTCTGAGACGTCATAAACTCCATACCGTATGTGAATCGGCTCACTGTCCAAATATTGGCGACTGCTTCAGAAAGCAGACGGCGACATTTCTCATAATGGGAGATGTCTGCACAAGGAACTGCCGTTTCTGCAACATCGACCTTACAAGCGATCCGCTTCCGCTCGATCCCGATGAACCGAAGAGGGTGGCCGATGTCGTTGCGGAGCTTGGGCTCAAGTACGTTGTCGTAACATCAGTCACAAGGGATGATCTGGATGACGGAGGCGCGGCTCATTTCGCGGAGGTTATCCGCGAGATACGTAAAACTTCGGAAGGAACGCTTATTGAAGTTCTCACTCCGGATTTCGTATTTGACAAAAAGGCACTCGACATCGTCGCAGAAGCAAGGCCTGATGTTTTCAACCACAACGTTGAGACAATCGAACGTCTCTATCCTGCAGCCAGACCGCAAGCCGATTACAACCGTTCTCTTGAAGTGATTCGCTACATGAAGGAGAAGGGGCTCATAACAAAGTCCGGCATAATGGTCGGTATCGGGGAAAATGAGAGGGAAATTCAGGTTCTCATGGGGCATCTTCGTGACTACGGCTGCGATATCATGACAATAGGGCAGTACCTTCAGCCGACAAAGGAACACCTTGCTCTTGAGAAGAATGTTACGGAGGAGGAGTTTGAAAGATACAGAGAATACGGACTCTCCATTGGTTTCAAGGAAGTTTATTCCGGCAGGTTCGTAAGAAGCTCCTTCAACGCATCCGAAATTCATGATCACGTAGTGAAGAAGATCTGATATTCTACCTCTATCTATTTATTCAATATACAAAACGACAGATTCGTACGAATCCGGTCTGACTTGAGCTGCCTGTAAGATAAAGAAAACATCATTCTTACAAAACCAATAGAAAATTAAAAATTAGCTACCCGATGTAGAAGCGGATCGCAAGGGATATGGAAACTCCGACAAGGAAGAGTCCGAATCCCTTCTTGAGAACTCTCTTGTCGATTCGCAAGGAAGATCTGGCTCCTATATTCGATCCCACGAGGATTGCTATGATGTAGAGGGGAATCATCTTCCAGTCGATTGAAACGTGCCATATTCGGCCCATGAAGCCGCCGAACGCGGTAATTCCGACCATGAGGGCGCTTGAAGCGACGGCAATTCTGACCGGAACTCCGAGAAGCATCACCATGAGAGGTACTTTTATGGCGCCTCCGCCGAGTCCCATGATTGCACTGATGAATCCTGCTCCGAATGCAGCGGGAGCAGCCAGAGGAATGCTTACGTTGTATTCCTCATCTTCAAATTTTCCGTTGATGCAGAAACGGCCCTTTTTTCTCAACTTTCTTTTTGGTTCCGGTAGAAAAATCATGAGGCATCCGAGTAGTGCCAGAAAGGTCACCATGATAAATTCCATTACCTGGTCGGGTAGAAAACGGGAAAAAAGTCCGCCGGAGAAGCTTCCGGCAACGGTGAATATTTCCAGCCAGAAAACAAGTTTAAGATCGATAAGTCCTCGTTTCTTGAAAACAAGAGAGGCGGAGATCGATGTGGCCGTCATGAGTATGAGTGATGTTGTAGCCGCTTTGTCTATCGAACTTCCGAGAAAAATCTGCATCGGAGTGAAAAGCGCGCCGCCCCCGATTCCAAGCATTCCTGCAATCGTTGCGAACAGGAGAAAAAATATCAGGATTATCATTTTTCCATTCCCTTAACCAGTTTTCCCTTCTTTTTCACTGATCTGACTCCTTTGAGAATAGAATCTGCAACATCACTTAGATAGGAATCTTTTCTCATCAATCTGCGATCTTTTTTGTTTGTGATGAATCCCACTTCCACGAGAATACTAGGCATTCTTGCGCCGACGAGGACGTAGAAAAGGGCGCCTTTACGATAGTCCCTAACCCTGCTCTTGTATTTTTTTAGATTCTTCGACAGGTTCTTCCCGATGGATTTTGAGAATCGGAGACTGTCGTTGATGTAGAGGCTCATGGTCATGCCGACGAGGATGTTATTCAGGGCCGAATTCTTGTTGGTTATCCTATTCTCCACAAGTGCCAGTTTCGACGCGTAGTTGTCTCTCCGGTTATCAAGATGATAAATCTCAAGCCCTTCCGCTCTTCCGCTTCTTTCGGCATTTGCGTGGAGGGATATGAAAATGTCGCCGTCCTTTCTGTTTGCGACGACCGCTCTCTCCTCGAGGGGGAGGAACTTGTCGCTGTTTCTTGTGAGTACCACCTTAATGTCGGAATATTTTGAGGCCCTCTTTTTTATCATTCGTGCAAGACGGTAAACGATGTCCTTTTCGTACGTCTTTCTGTAAACCGCGCCGGGATCCTTCCCTCCGTGTCCGGGGTCGATGACGATGACGAATGGATCTTCGCTCTCCTTTTTTAATTCAGGCTTTTTCTTTTCAGAGACTTTTATTATTCCAGATTTCTTCTGTTCCGATTTTTTCTTTTCGCCTATGGTCTTGAGAATTGATTTAGACTTTTTCTGCTTTTTACCGTAGTAATCCACAACAATTCGCCAGGGTTCTTCCATGACTGTGACGTTGTAGGACTCGACCCTTCCGATGTCCAGAACGACGCGGAGGGCGTCCTTTCTTCTGCCGAATCTTATCTCTTTTAAAAATTTTGCATTTGAAACTTTGGGCGGTTTATAGCCGTTTTCGATCGAATCGAGCAAATCTATGTAGATCCGGTCCATATCCTTTCCGTGAAGGAGGTTGTATCTGAATTTGACCTGCTCTTTCGGATAGATGACTACTCGAATGCTGTCCTTACTGTCCCACACCTTTATTTTTTCAAGAGGCACCTTTTGGGAACTATCCTTGCTGTCCTGAACCTTTAGACCTTCATTGGAAAGCAGGTCGTCAAGGAGATTGCTGAGCCCCTTTCGATCTTTGTTTGATAGATTGCCGTTGGCAAAGAGAGGTATGAACAGGAAAATTGAAAGGAAAAAAATGGAAAATTTCATTGTCAAAACCTGTGGATAACGGAAAAGAGACCGGTGTAATCGTGAACTGTTTTAAAGCGTTCATCTTCGTTTTCATTGAGGATTGAACGTTTCTTGAGACGTGTGTTGAACGATCCTGATACGGAGAGGTAGTCGGTTAGTTCGTATTGAAGCGACATGTCGAAAATGTGATCGGGAAATGAGGCGGCTTTGTCGCCGAAGTAGTGAAACCACTCTCCCTTAGCCGAAACGGTGTCGGAAAGATTGAGGTAGCCGAGCATGGAAAATCTGTGCATTCTACCCTTTTCGTCATCCTTTTTTATTTCGTCCCCGCTGTAGCTTGCGCCTATTGAGGCGGTTCCGTCGTAGTCGATAACAGATTCTATCCGGATTCCGTGAAGCGTTCCGCCCGAGGATGCATCCCTGATGAAATGAAGGATTTCTCCCTTCATCGCGTCGTAGGCTGCTCCTATAGGGGATGGAATGTAGTCTTCATTGTAAATTCTATACTCGCCTCTCGCCTCGATTGTCAGGTCGAATTCAGGAATCATAATGCGGTTTTTTATTCCGGCATGAAGACCTTGTCCGCTCTCATGAATCCGGTTGTAGTCGACATAAGGCGTCATATGATACCAGGTCGTGCTCAGAAGTTTGAACTCGAGATCGACTCCGTAGATGTAGAGATTTTCACTCTTCTCATTCAGTCGTACTTCCTGGTTTATTGTTTTGTTTCTATCTGTTATGTAATTGATTTCGCGATTGAAATAAAAACTTCCGCCGATCGTCAGATTGTTGAGATAACTCTCATTGGCGATGAATGAAAAGGGCTTTGCCGTCAGACGGCTGCCCATGAGAAGAGGATTGTAGAGGTCGTCCACAACGATCTCAACCTCACCATATTCACTGAATGCGTGTCCTTCAACGCTGCGTTTCACCTCGTCGAAAAGTATGTTGTTACCATATCCCGAAACTATCGTACCGTTACCGACAAAGTGGTTTTCCAGTATACCGATGTTGAGAAACAGGTTCTCGTTTCTTTTTCCGATAGTAAAGTGGTCAAGGAATTTGAGATAATCCCTTCCCTCATTCCAGTCACGCTCCGCAAATATGACAGCTCTTCTCTCTCCGTCGGTTAAGAGAAAACGAACGGGAGCTGTTACCCCGATATCTATCATCTGATAGGAGTAATCGAGCCCTGGAATCAGGCTGATAAAGAAATCACCGTCCTCATGTTGGGTACCGGCGGAAAAGAAAAATCTGTTTTCATTTTCGAATGTGGATTCCCTGACATCCGGTCTGTAGTCGACGCAATAGAGAGTCGACGCCAGTAGAAAAAGAATAGAAAAACATAGTTTTTTAAACATCAAAAAACCCCTTGTACCGTATGGATGCTTATTTATAGGGCGCGTTTACTTTAAACAACTTTGGAAAAAAAAGCAAGACAAGCAAACTTTCAATATTGGAAAAGTGCCCAATATTGGTGAATTTCTAAATGTTGATGGTAGATCCGGTGTTTCTGTGTCGTATGAAAATGTTTCAAAAGATGGGTGTTTGAGCAGTTGCAATAGTCAAGATGTCGAAATATCCTTAATGCAAAGAATGTTGTTTATAAGAATGGTGGAACTGGTGAGCTGTTTGCAGATGGAAATTTTCAGCCCTCCGTCGATTCCCTCGCTGTTGACTCTTAATTCAGTGAATCACAGAATCGAAATAGGTACGAAGGATAATAGATATCTGCAAAGAGATCTGAGTGTTGAAGAAGGAGAGGGACCTTGCGAAATATCAATGGATATGACTCCTCGAGTCAATGTGAAAAAGTGGAAGGAGCTCTATCGGCAAATACAATCGGTAAGAGACCTGAAAACAATTACTAAATTATAACAAGTGATAGGAAACAGGAAGCGATCCATACGCTATCTATGGAAGATATCAAAAGATCGGAAATTCATTCCTGTAAACTCAATTTCTCTGGAAGTTGCAAGGGTGAGAGCTAAAGAGACGCTAAGCATGGGTCCTAGTTTAAGTAGCTATACTCTTAGACCTGGTCTTGGTAAATGTTTTAACAATCTTAAAGTAGTGGATTACGATGCAATATTTTTGGGATGGAATGCACACTGCAATAACGGATGCAAGTTGGGGGTAAAGAAAATAGGCCTCGGTGGAGTGGCAGATGGGGCTTATGTAACTTCGCTTTTCGACCAGTTATGAGATTTTGTATGTCAACAATCTGACAGATAACGCTCCAGGCGGCTTCGGACATGATTGGCTCCATACAGCTGAGATTTGTCATCCAAAAATTGGGGCGAACATGCCGAACCCTGCAGGTGGTAAATTGAAATGGAAATCCTTTCAAACTTGATAAATTTCAGGATTCCTGTCTAACTGAAAATCGTTTTAGGAAGCACTGGTTTTTATGCAAAGAGAGTCTAGTTTTATTTTGCATGTCAGGACATTTGAATTTATTGGAAAAGTGGCAGCAAGAGTTTAATTCGGAGAATCCTGGCCGTAGGGTTTTGATTTTAATTATTTTTTATAGATGGTTTATTTCAGCTGATGTTAATGTTCTTGGAATTTTAAAGATAAGTTGAACTTTTAGATGAGGTTGAGAGCCTGCTCGATATCGGCAATAATGTCTTTTGCGTTCTCGATTCCGACTGAAAGTCTGATGAGTCCGTCAGAGATTCCTGCCTTAGCCCTGTCCTCAGGTGAGTATGTGGAGTGTGTCATCGATGCAGGGTGCTGGATGAGTGTTTCACAGTCACCGAGACTTACTGCAAGGGCACACATTTTCACATTGTTCATGATTGTCTTTCCTGCCTCAAGTCCGCCTTTTACAGTGAAAGAGATCATGCCGCCGAACTTATCCATCTGATTCTTGGCAATCTCGTGAGTGCTGTGGGATTCGAGTCCGGGGTAGTAAACATTCTCAACCTTTTCGTTGGCTTCAAGCCATTTTGCAACTTCCATGGCGTTGTCGGAATGTTTTTCCATTCTGACCGCGAGAGTCTTGAGACCTCTGAGGAAGAGCCAGGCGTTGAAAGGACTGATTGTAGGCCCGTAGTGCCATACGTACTCTGTATTGATGAGGTTGATCATCTCCTGCTTTCCTACAATTACACCGCCGATGAGGTCGCCGTGACCTGAGGTGTACTTTGAGGCACTGTGAACAACGATATCGGCACCGAGCTCGAGCGGTCTCTGAAGGTATGGAGTAGCGAATGTGTTGTCGACAACAAGCGGTATGTTGTGCTTTTTAGCAATATCAGCCCACATTTTAATGTCGATTACATCAAGTGTCGGGTTTGCTGGTGTTTCTGTGTAGAGGAACTTTGTCTTATCATCGATAAGTGCCTCAACCTTCTCAGCGCTGTTGGCATCTTCCGGAGCTACGAATCTCGGCTCTGTGTTGCGCTTTCTCATGTGATCGTCGAAGAGAGCGAAAGTTCCGCCGTAGATTGAGTTGCAGCTTACGAAGTTGTCGCCAGGAAGAGCGAGAGTGTTGGCAACTGAAGCAATTGCACCCATTCCTGATGCGGTTGCGATAGCAGCCTCTCCTCCCTCAAGACAGGCCATCTTTTCCTGGAAGAGATCTGTTGTAGGGTTGGAGATACGTGTGTATACGTAACCGGCGTCAGTTCCAGCAAAAATTCCGGCACCGTGATCGGCATTGTGGAACTTGAAAGTAGAAGTCATATGGATTGGTGTTGCAAGGTCCATAGTGTTTATGCTGTCACAGTGAGCACCGTGAACAGCAACTGTTTCTTTTGAGTAACGTTTTTCAGACATTTAAACAATCTCCTGCTTAAATTATAATAAACGGCGTTCAGGTAAAAATATGCCAATTGATTTGCTAAATCAAGTTAATCAGGCATTTTTTTTGCAAGGTATGGTTCGGATATTTTCGGAGGTTGGTTTGAATAAGATTATTTTCTTGTTTTTGTTGCTCTTTTCCTGCTTTATGTCGGCTCAGGAGATGGATGTTTTTCTTGATTTTTCTCTGGGAACGGGAGCTCAGGCCGGTGTCGGTGGTGAAAAAACGGAATGGAATCGTTCCCCACTCTTTTTTGATCTTGAGCTGATGATAAATACTGACAACGATCCTCTTTTTGAAGCCGGCGTTTCCTTGACGGTTCCGGTTGAAGACCGGCTTGGCTTCGGAATAGTGCCGAAAGCAAAAATAAAGAGGTCTCTCAATGACAAATGGGAACTCTATATTACCGGGGGAATTCCTCTCTATTTTGTAGGTTACCAGCTCTACGGAGTACAGGCTGAACCAGGGGTACGATACAGCCCCCATCATTTTCTTAACTTTTTTGTGGAGGGGCAGTTCATCACCTACTTTTATGGAGATGATATCGTTGATCAAGGTGGAGAAGAGGGTGTTTTGATACAGTTCAATATTGCATGCGGTGCCTCTTTCAGGTTTTAAAGTGTCATAAATGTTACAGTAACATGGAAGAGGGCTGTCGTAATTTTCCTCAATTAGAGAGGTTGGCGTTTATTTTAAAGTTGTAATTGTGGTTTTGAAAATTATATTGAGATTAAATTTTGTTCTGCTTTAGTCGTATGTTCCATCTGTAAAAGAAAAAATTGTTTCAATTTGCGGCAATCGATGACTTGAAATTTAAAAATAGCCACATTTCTGTCAGGTGATTCTATCCTAATATCATCATGTTGAAATCGGGAAAGATGTAATGAAATAAAGTTATCTCGGCGGTTTTCATCACATTTTTATGGTACGACCTTGTACTATTTTTTCGATTGCAGGTAGATATTTTTCTACAAGATTTTTCTCTTTATCTGTAACTCCCTCGGTGTACTGACGATAAAGTTCCTCTGACGTCTTTTTCATGATTTTTAGGTTTTCTTCAATTTCCTCTTTTTTTAGACCGCTTCTTTCGAGAGCTTTTCTTTTTGACTCCAGGATATCTGGATCGTTTTTCATTTTTATGGAGAAAAATATCTTCATAATCCTGTTTCCCTTGCTGTAAAAATCGGATGGAGTGAACCCCTGACCTATCAGGTAGTTGTCTACCGCTTTTTTTATCCCCCTTCTTATCACTTCGGGGTTAGCCTTACTATCGGATGATTTGATTTTCTTGACTTGGTTGGTTGATATTGTATTGATTTTTTTTGTGTGTGTGAGAAATGAAGTTACATCTTTTTCTTGAATATTGATTCTCAAGTCTGTCTTTTTTTTTGTCTGAGGTGAAGATTTTTTCTGAAGTGTTTCTTTTTCGGCTTTGCAGGATAGAAAAAGTGAAAAAAAGAGTAAAAACAGTAAAAATGTTAGCTTAAATTTAAAATTCATATTTCCTCCAAAAAATTGTTTGGAGTATATTATAATGAACAGGTGTAAAAAATAAAAAAATATATTTTTGCAATTGTGGCATTCATAATCGGCAGATCCTTTTCAGGTCATAATGTGCATAAATATGGATTGCTTAAGTCGAAATTATATGGGGAAAAGGTTAGAACTTACAGGATTTTAAACAGCTCTGTTGTCTCTGTAAAGGCAAATTAAATTGACCTCATAAATCCATGTGGGTATAGTTGATTCTAGGGATTAGAGGTGGGGAACCGGCTGTATGGAACTACTCAAAAAAAGACTTGACGAATTGAAGCATGAACTTACCGGGATCTTCGATTCTGCTGCTTCCCATGTTCTGGAGCTGAGGGAACTTGAGGGTGATAATCGGAGTAGGCTTGAGAAGTTCGTAAGTGATCTCGAACAGTTGAATAGAAAAGTGGATACACGTAATTATTTGGTGGAATTTTTCGTAGCATTGGATAGTTTTACCGAAGATTGTGAAAAAGATCGACTTGCAGCCTGTAAGGAAATTGCGACTCTCAAAGAGACAATAATGGATGAATATGAAAGGGTGGAGACGAATCTTATTCTTCCCTCTCTCTACGGATCCGTTGAGGGGCTCTCCAAACTCTCAATGATTGTAAGGGAGATAACCTTTCTTACTCAGTATGATGATATAATTACCCAGGGCTTCCTGAGTTGTGATGCTGTTCTTGAAGTTTTTGCAGAGATCGAAAGGCAGGATAGACTTGTCTGTTCAGAGGATCTCCTTAAACTGAAGGTTCTTCTTTCTTCCCTTGTAGTTTCGCTCTTCGATATGTTTGAGGATACTTTGAGTCTGCTAGAGTCCAAATTTTTCAGGGTTGCCAGTATACTCAGCCACAGTTTTTCCTACATGAGTACAGCTATCGGCATAATAAATGAAGGTCGGAGTCCGATCTATGTTCACGCCGCGAAGATGAAAAAAATATCACATCAAATTGAACAACCCGAAAGATTTGAAATCCTGTTTGCTCTTTCGGAATGGAAATTTCTTGAAGACTATTCCGAAATTAATAAATTGAAAGGGGCGTCGGTGGGCAAGTCCAGTCTGACGATAGGAAACCTGTTTACAAGAACATTCTTCAGTGATATTATGAAACTTATTGACGACCTTTTTCTTTCCGCAGGAGGAAAAGCTCGAGATGATGCCGAGAGTGTTGATTTTGGATCGTACTTTATGGATATGTTCAGAATCAAGGAGCACAAGCAGATTTTATCGGACATTTTTGAGATGAATGTGAAAGAATCATTTGACGAAAATATTGAGTTTTTTTAACGAATAGAAGGGAGGCCTCAATGCTCAACTACAACATAGAGAAGAAGGAAGAGAGTATCTTGATCAATCTGGATGGAAGAATCGACAACGAAGGGACCGTTATTTTTCAGGAAGCTCTTGACAAGCTGTTCGACATGGAGACAGCTAAGGTTGTATTTAACTTTTCAAATCTTAACTTTATAAACAGCTCCGGAATCGGCAAGCTTCTTCTCTTCTACAAGAAGTTCAAAAATAAGGGTGGGGATATACTTATTTCCGGGATTAACGACGATGTTTTTACACTTTTCAAGGCGATACGGCTCGACAAGCTTATAGCAATAGAGAGGTAGCCATGGGAAATTACAGCTTTAAAGATAACGTTGTTTACCTCGGTGGTGATGTTTCCATAAACTCCGGGGACGAATTGCTCGATTTTCTTCGCAGGGTCTCTCCGGACTCAAACAGCATAACTGTGGATTTGAAGAATGTTGAAAGCTGGGACAGTACCTCGCTTCAGATGCTTATCTCTTTTAAGAAATCCATTGGGAATGTTAAGGTTAGATGGAAAGATTTTCCGAGACTCATGTTTGACGATATCAAACTGATGGGGCTTTCGAGCATCTTTAGTGAGGATAAAAATGACTAAAACAATTTTAATAGTAGACGACTCAGCAACACTCAGGGCGTCTGTTAACTTTGTTCTTTCGGATGCTGGCTTCAAGGTTGTTCAGGCAATGGATGGGGTAGACGGACTTAAGAAGCTTGAAGAGATACATTCTGAAGGGGTAAAGATTGATATGATTATTACCGATATCAACATGCCCAATATGGACGGTATAACATTCATCAAAGAGGTAAAGAAGGGGACCCACAGATTCGTTCCCATCCTTGTGTTGACTACCGAATCGGAAAACGCCAAGAAGATGGAAGGTAAAAAAGCAGGTGCTTCAGGCTGGCTTGTGAAACCCTTCAAGCCTGAACAGCTACTTTGGGTTGTTAGAAAGTTTGTTCGCTGAATTGAGGGGAAAATAATGTTAAATAGAGATAATCTCTATCAAATTTTTATAGAGGAATCCAGAGAGATCGTTAACGGGTTAGAGGCGGATCTTCTTGATTTGGAAAAAAATATGCACAATGAGGAGCTGATAAACCAGATCTTCCGTTCAGTGCATACCCTCAAGGGAAGCTCCGGTATGATCGAGTACATACTTCTGACAGATTTTACCCATGAGTTTGAGAACGTTCTCTCAAGATTGAGGGCCAACGAGCTGAAGGTGAGCCAGAAGTTGATATCTGTTTTTTTAAAGTCCATCGACATAATAAAAAAACTGGTTGATACAGATCCGGCATTGGCATCATCCGAGTTGAGCGCTATGGTAAATTCCGGGATAGAAGATCTGAAAAAATATCATGGCTTTGAGAAGAGCGCAGTTCCTTCGGCAGGGCGGGCAGCAGCTTCTGGTGAGGACTTTAAGGAAAAGCATATCCGGATAATAATGAAGTTCAGAGCCGATATTTTCCTTACCGGAACAGATCCCATGATGCTTCTCAGAGAGCTTCGAGAACATGGAACAATTGTTAAAATGCGTACGGAAACTGGGGTTGTTCCAAATATTGACGAGTATGAATTCGATAAATTTTATCTCAGTTGGGAAATTATTCTAAAGACAAATAAACCCTTTTCTACAGTAGAGAATGTTTTTATCTTCGTAAAAGATGAAAACCGCATAAGCATCGATGATGTAAGTAGTCGCTTTGTCGATGGAGTTGACATCGGATATGCTGATAAAAAGATCGGTCAGATCCTCGAGGAAGAGGGTGTGATCAAGGAACGGGAAGTAGAAGAGGCCATAAGGGAGCAGAAAAAAGCGGGCGAAATTCTTATCGCAAAAAAGAAGGTTGATCCTCTGGTAATGGATTCAATCCTCAAGAAACAGAAGAAGAGCAAGGATATCAAGGTAAGTACCACTATAAGGGTGGATACTGGCAAACTCGATAAACTTGTCAATTTTGTTGGTGAGATGGTTATTGGTGTTGCTCGTATGTCCCAGCTCATAGCCTCAAACAGCATGACTCACGACAGAGATCTGAATGATACGGTCGAATCTCTTGAAAGAATCAGCAGGGACGTACAGGAACAGGTGATGAGGGTGCGTATGATTCCCATAGAGGGAACATTTCGTCGATTCCAGAGAGTTGTGCGTGATACGGCTAATGAGATGGGCAAAAAGATCAACCTCTACATGTCCGGTACCGAAACAGAGCTGGACAAGACTGTAATAGAGCAAATTGATGATCCTTTGAAGCATCTTATTCGAAACTCCGTTGACCATGGTGTGGAGCATCCTCAGCAGAGGATTGCGCTCGGCAAGCCGGTTGAGGGGTCGATCTGGCTGAGGGCGTATCAGCAGGAGGGAAAGATAATTATCGAGGTTGAAGATGACGGTCAGGGGATAGATAAGGAGAAGATTCTCCAAAAAGCTGTAGAGAGAGGTCTCTATAAGGGCGGTGAACTGTCTGATCAGGAGATATATAACTTCATGATGCTTCCAGGGTTTTCTACAGCTAAAAAGGTTACTGAAATATCGGGAAGAGGTGTCGGTCTCGATGTTGTAAAAAAGAACATAGAAAGTCTTAGGGGAAACATTGAGATCTTTTCTGAGAAGGGACAGGGTACGATGTTTAGAATAAAGCTTCCCCTTACCCTTGCAATTATTGAGGGGATGAAAGTCGCTGTCGGATCTGAGGTTGTCACGATTCCGCTTCTTTCAATCATCGAGGCTGTCAGACCCGGGGAAAACAGTGTCAAGACCATCGAAGGACGTGGCGAGGTGATGGAGTTCAGAGAGGAGTACCTTCCATTCATAAGGCTCTATGAAGTTATGGGATTTGAAACGGAGATATTAGATCCGAGGGACGCCATAGTGATGATAATCGAGGGTGACAACAAGAAGATCGCTCTTATGGTCGATGACGTCATCGGGCAACAGCAGGCGGTGATCAAGAGTCTTGACACCAACTACAAACAGATTGAGGGCACTTCGGGTGCAACCATTCTGGGAGATGGAAGGATCTCTCTAATCCTTGATGTCCACGGTCTTGAAAAGCTTGCCTTTGGCCTGAATAAGTAGGGGGATCTTATGAGTAGTATTTCTAGTAAACTTTTAAAAAGGAACGAAGAGAAAAAGGTCGAGGAGGCGCTGCAGTTTATCTCCTTCAATGCCGGAGATGAGGTGTTTGCGATAGACATTCTCAAAATCCATGAGATTACAAGTTACAAGGAGCTTACCAGAGTGCCCTCTCTGCCCCCTTTCGTGAAGGGAGTCTTGAACCTGAGAGGAATGGTTGTTCCGGTAATGGATTTGAGGGAGAAGTTCTCCTTTGAACATAAGGAGTACACGAAGTTTTCTGTGATAATGATAATCGATGTCGCAGGAAGGATCATGGGGACCATTGTCGACAGTGTGGCAGATGTGCTTCAGGTGCACAGAGAGGAGATTCAGCCTCCTCCAAAGTTTTCCGGTCGAATTAAGGCCGAGTTTATACGGGGCATGCTCAGAAAGGGGGAGGATAAATTTATTATACTTCTGGATATGGATAAGATACTTTCTGATGAAGAACTGGACATAATGGATTCCATTTAGGGGGCTTTTAATGAATGAGTTTCAGGATTTGATTCCGGATTTTCTGGATGAATCAAGAGAACACCTGGCTGATATAGAGGACGATATTCTTGTCATGGAAACATCTGTTCAGAGAGGAGACGAGAGTGATCCGGAGGTTATAAACAGAATATTCAGGGCCATCCACTCAATAAAAGGCGGCAGTTCCTTTGTAGGTTTTGTCAAGATTGAGGAGCTGTCACACAAGATGGAGGATCTTCTCAATTTCATAAGGAACGGGGATATAGTTCCCGATTCGCAGGCAATTGATGTTCTTCTTAAATCGATAGATAAATTGAAGTTCATGATTGAGAACTCATCAACCAGCAATGAAGAGGATGTTTCAGAATATGTTAATTCCTTGATAGAGATAACAAACAGGGGACTTGGGAAAGATGTCAAGGAGTCTGTGTCTAAAACAGCAACTACAGGCGAACTACTGGGAGGGTACGATTTCACAATATCCCAGTATACACTTGAGAGAAAGCTGGCCAAAGGGTCCGTATACCTGGTAACTGTGGATATGCCAAGAGATGTAGAAGCAAGAGGCAGGACGATTCTCGAGTTTATTGATGATGCGGCCCAAGTCGGCGAAATTCTCGACACATACATCGATATTGAGGGAATCAGAGAAGACTCTCTGATTGTGCACTTTCTCTACTTTTCCATAATGGAAGAGGACCTTCTTAGAATGTCATTCGATTTTCTCACGGAAGACAAGATTGTCTCGATTGATAAATCAAAACTTAAACAACTTTTCAGGAAACCCGAGAGGGCTGATGAAACGCCCCCCGCACAACCTGTGATAAATGCGGAGGTGAACACTATGGCTGAAGATAATGGGAAGAAAGACACTTTGATAGCTGCTCCGGCAGAGGAGAAACCGGCCGATCTTCTTGCAGTTGCGTTAAGCGACAGTCAGCAGGATGAAGATGAATCGGAGTGGGAAAAATATAATGAATTCGTTACATTTTATATCGGAACTGAGCAGTACGCCGTTCCAATATTTCTCGTGCAGGAGATAAAGGAAATGCAGCCTTACTCCTACCTTCCCAACCAGCCCGATTACGTTATCGGGGTTGTCAATCTCAGGGGAAGTCTGGTGCCCATCTTTGACTTGAGAAAGAAACTCAATGTTGAGGAGAAGGAGTTCGACAAGTTTACCGTGATTCTGATTCTTAACATCAAGGGGAAGATCAAGGGGTGTGTTGTTGATGCAATAAGCGATGTTGTTCTTTTGGAGCATGAGGATAAACAGACGACTCCTCTCTTGAGCAGGAATATAAATACCGATTATGTAAGGTTTATTGGAAAGGATTCAAAAACGGACTCCTTTCTGATCGTGCTCGATATTGAAAAGATACTTGAAAAAGACTGAGTAGAATAATGGAATTCAGAAAGTTTACATTGAGTGACGAAGAGTTTAACAGGTTGCGGGAACTTGTTTTCGAACTGGCTGGCATCAGTCTCTCTGATGCAA
The DNA here is from genome assembly GCA_942492635.1 of uncultured bacterium. Classification (GTDB taxonomy): domain Bacteria; phylum UBP6; class UBA1177; order UBA1177; family CALOFP01; genus CALOFP01. The sequence goes on along the minus strand of CALOFP010000001.1, from coordinate 48,451 downwards.
AGAGAGAACTGGTGATTTCCAGGTTCTCCAAGAGGCTCAGGGTCTTGAATCTCAACTCTTTTTCCGACTACTACAATCTTATGCGATCCGGCGGAGCAGCAGCTGAGGTTCAAAATTTTATAAATAGCATAACCACCAATAAGACGGATTTTTTCAGGGAAAATCATCATTTCCAATTTCTTGTCGATAAATTTATTCCGGATGTAGTTTCAAGAAATCAGAGAGAAGTGAGGATCTGGTCCGCCGGATGTTCGACAGGAGAGGAACCCTACACCCTTGCCATGGTTATGCGCCGCAATCTTGTGGAACCTCATGGCATTCCGGTGAAGATTCTTGCCACCGATATCGATACGAAGGTACTTTCTCACGGAGAGCGTGGAATCTATCCTGAAAGGGTTGTGGAACCTGTACCTAACGACTATCTTAGAAATTACTTTCTCAGGGGCAAAGGAAAGAACGAGGGTTTTTACAAGGCGAAAAACACCGTAAGGGATATGATTACGTTCAAGCAGTTGAATTTCATAAAGGATCCTTTTCCCCAGGATCAATCTTTCGACGTTGTATTTTGTAGAAATGTAATAATCTACTTCAACGGAGAAACAAAAAAGACAGTACTCAACAAGTTGAACGGCACTCTCCGCACCGGAGGGTACTTCATAATAGGACATTCTGAGTCTATGTTTGATATGGTAGCGGGTATGACTTATCTCAAGAATACGATCTATCAGAAGGGCGGCTAATCGATATGTATAAAATGTTCAATAAGAAGATTTCTAAAAATGTGATTATCATTCAGCCGGGTGAACACTATGTTACAAGTGATCCTACCGAGGCCATAGCGACAGTTCTCGGTTCCTGTGTGTCCGTATGTCTCATAGATGAAACCATGGGACTGGGCGGTATGAATCACTTCATGCTTCCGGGCGACTTTCGAAATGAGGAGATATTCACAACGCGAAGCGGGCGTTACGGAATGTTTGCAATGGAAAGTCTCATTAACGACATGATGAAGAAGGGGGGTCGCAAGGAGAATTTCAAGGCTAAGGTTTTCGGCGGTGGACATGTTTTGAACTTTCGGAAGACTGACGGAAATGTTCCCGAGTCAAACATAAATTTTGCGAAAACTTTTTTAACATTTGAGGAAATTCCAGTTGTTGCCTCAGATCTTGGAGGAAATGCCGGAAGGAAAATTATCTTCATACCCGGCACGGGGGGAAAAGTTCTTCTAAGGCGTCTCAAGCCTACCGGCAGTAATGAGTATATCAGGGATGAAGAGAAGTACAAGGCATCCATTTTCAATAAAAAGAAGGCTGATGAAGCTGGAGAAGTAACACTTTTTGAAAACGACAGTTAGGTAAAAAATGACGATAAAGGTTCTGATAATAGATGATTCCATTCTCGTACGGAGAGTTCTTGAAGATATAATTGATCAGAATGATGATATGGAGGTTATAGGTTCGGCCTCCGATCCCTATGAAGCCAGGGAGATCATTAAGAAAAGTAGGCCGGATGTCATAACGCTGGATGTTGAAATGCCGAAGATGGACGGATTAACGTTCCTTGATAAGGTTATGAGAGCCATTCCTACACCTGTCGTTATGATCAGTTCTCTCACCCAGGAGAATGGTTCAGTAACTCTAAAGGCTCTTGAACTGGGAGCTGTAGATTATATACCGAAGCCTTCAAAAGGAGTTTTCTCGTCCATTCAGGATCTTTCGGATGAGGTTGCCGACAAGATAAGAGCTGCTGCAGCCGTTCCCAAATCGGTTCTTGAAAGACATAGGACCAGGGTTAAAATGTCATCTTCCGGAACAATGGCTCTTGATTCGAAGGAACTGTCGGTTATCAAGAACTCTGCAAGATTTACCAGGCTCTTCCCCGTTATAGCAATAGGGGCGTCTACAGGAGGAACCGTTGCAATAGAGCAGTTTCTGAAGCAACTTAATCACCATGTTGTACCACCCATTGTTATTGTTCAACACATTCCGCCTCTCTTTTCAAGATCGCTTGCCGAGAGGCTCAACTCAATCCTGCCTTTCTCTGTCTACGAGGCTGAAAACGGTAGAGATCTGAAAAAAGGGGATGTGGTAATCGCTCCTGGCGGTCTACATCTCATGCTTGAAAGAACGATTGCCGGATATCGGGCCATCGTAAAGGATGGACCCAAAGTGAACCGTCACAAACCTTCGGTCGACGTCCTTTTTCGTTCGGTTGCGTCAGCAGCGGGTGAGAGTGCAATTGGTCTGATGATGACCGGAATGGGCGCCGACGGAGCGAAGGGGATGAAAGAGATGAAGGATAAAAAAAGTCTCAACATAGTCCAGAGCAAGGACAGTTGCACGGTTTACGGGATGCCCAAGGCCGCCTACGAAATCGGCGCTGCGGATATTTCACTCTCCATAGAAGGAATGGCCAGCTATATCAACAGGATCTTTGAAGGTAACTTTTAGTATGGATTACCTGATAACCATAGACAACGATCCCCGACGTGTTACTGCGGCAGTGGACACTATACTCTCACAGACTCAAGACTGTTTTTCCAGCAGTAAACATATCGAGATAGCTCTTTACGAAGCTATCTTCAACGCACTTGAGCATGGGAATCTGGAAATTACATTCTCCGAAAAGGAACAGCTTATGGAGAGTGGTGGTTACGAAGCCTATATCGAAGGCCGTAGAAAACAGTTGCCCTATGCCGAAAGAGTCGTGACCATAAGGTACAGCGTCGACGAGTCAGGTCTTACGGTTACCGTTTCCGACCAGGGAAAAGGCTTTGACTGGCGAAGTTTTAAAAAGAAAATTCAGAGTGATGAAATACCTCTCGGCGGTAACGGTCGGGGTATTGAGATAATGTTCAAGGTGTTCGATCAGGTCATCTACAACGATAGGGGCAATCAGGTCAAACTCGTAAAAAAAAGAGACAAATGACCGAAGATACAGTATATTATCCCCTGGATTCATCGATTTAAATATTTTTATGTCAGATAATAATTTAATAAAAGTTAGGTGGGTATTTTGAAAAGGATAATTATTGTCGATACCGATGAACAGGTGAATGCCGTTCTCGAGTTGAAATTGAAGGCCGCCGGATTTGATGCCCGCTCCCTTGCCAACTCCGTGGACGCTTTGAGCCTTGTGAGGGAGTTTAAACCGGATTTGATAATTTCCGAGATGGTTTTACCTGATCTGTCGGGTGTGGATTTTCTCAAGCGGATGAAGATGAATCCAGATACGGCCTCTGTTCCCTTCATATTTCTCAGTAGTTCAAACAATGTGGAAGACAAAATAATCGCACACGAAATGGGTGCAGATGCATTCTTTGCGAAACCGATATTCATAAAAGTTCTTATCAACCGCATCAGAGATCTCTTTGAACAGCTTGATTTTAATGCAATTCTATCTTCAGGCGAGGCGAATTCCTTTTCCGGGAACCTTGTCAATATTACACTAATAGACCTCCTTAATATTATTGGCGAAAACAGGAGAGCTGGAAAAGTTGAACTCTCTTTTGATGAAGGAGAGAGCGGTGTTATCTACTTCAGTGAAGGTGAGGTGCTCCGGGTTGAAAGCGAAAGCGGAGAAAATGAGTCCGGAGACGAGATAATGCTGAAATTCCTTGGCTGGCTCGACGGTACTTTCAATCTCGAGTACGGTCCTGTCTCTGTAGAAAGGAATATTGAAAAGCCCCTAAACAGGATTGTTCTTGAAGCAATGAACTGGATGCAGGATTACACCGATAACATTGGAGATCTGCCGCCGCTGGACACGAAGCTTTATCTTGATTTCAGGATGTTTGTAGAAAACCTCTCAAAACTTCCGGACAACATAGGAATGCTTGTTTCGAATGTCACGGAAGAAGGGACAACTGTAAATGAGTTTCTATCAAAAAGCGAGCTGGACAAAAATAGGACATCAGAATATCTTAAAAAACTCCTCGAACTGGGGATATTTGTCTATGAGAAGAGTGAAAGTACATTCGAACTTCCACCGAAACCTTCATGGTTGAAAACGGGGGATCTGGAAGGTCTGCCAGGAGGCGTGGCAATCCTGGAAGAGCTGGAAGTAGGAAAAGAGGAAAACGAGCTGCAGGAAGAAGAATCGGTTGATGTTTCTGTTGAAGAGGAAGGAGCGGAGCAGAAGGAAGAAATTATTCCGGAAGCGGAAGAACAAGCTGAATCAGTTGAAGAAATTGCTGAACAGCCGGAAAAAATCACCGCAGAACAGGATGCAATTCCGGAGCAACCGGAAAAAGTCACTCCTGAGGCCGAGGAATTTCCTGAGATTGTCGACAGGGGCGACGTTTCGGTCGAAGTTGCTCCGGCAGAGGAGCTTAAGTCGATTCTTGACGAAGAGGCCTCAAACAATCATGAGGTGGACAAGTTGTTCAATGAGTCGCACGGCCGTTCAAAGCGCATGATTCTTTCTGTTGCATTATTTTTCATTCTCATTATTCTTGTGTCCGGGGGAATTCTTCTGAAAATCGTGCTATTCCCCGAAAAAGAGGAGAAGCAGCCACCTGTTGCTCCAAAGATTACAGTTACAAAAAAGGAGAAGAAGTCGTCGACTGTGTCTATTGATGAACTGTCTAAAACGGAAGAGGATTTCAGCGGAAAGAGTGTTGAGGATATCTCCTTCATGGCACAGGATGCCTTTTCTGAAAAGGATTACGCTGAGGCTGCCAGATTCTACAGGATCGCTCTTTTCAAGGCTTCCGGAAAGTCGGGAGGCGAGGGGAATGTTGCATGGCGACTCTGGAAGAATCTTTCCATCGCCTACTACTATTCTGAAAATTATAGAGATGCGCTATCTTCCGTTGAGAAATCTCTCCTGCTCAACAGGGATGTCGAGACGCTTGAACTTAAAGCTTCCATTCTCGAAGATATGAAAGAGTATGAGAAGGCTATCTCCGTTTATGAAGAACTTACTAAAGAGAGCGGGGCGGAAAAAGGTCAGGTGAAAGCGTGGCAAGCCGAAGTAAAAAGATTACAGGTATTGAAGAATAAATAGTTCAAAGATTGAGGGGGAACCGATGAAAGAGTTGATTTCAAGAGAACAGATCAGGAAGCGAATAGAAGAGCTCGGCAGGGAGATCAAGGAGCATTACGGCGATAAAAAAATCACCTGCCTTGTTATTCTTAAGGGAAGCTTTATCTTCGCCTCGGATCTTGTGAGAGCGATCGATACCGATAATCTTGAGGTTGAGTTCGTACAGCTTTCGAGCTACAGGGGGATGCGTTCCACAGGAAAGGTTGAACTTCTTATGGGGGAAGTTGAGAAGTTTCGTGGAAAGGACCTCCTTGTAATAGAGGATATAGTCGATACAGGTCTAACCCTGTCGTTTTTCCTGGAGGCAATAAGCCAGGTCGGTGTTAACTCTGTAAAAATCTGCAGTTTCCTCGAGAAGAAAGAGGTTAACCGCGGAAAGGTCAAGGTTGATTTCCTCGGATTTGATATTCCGGACAGCTTCGTGATCGGATACGGTCTTGATTACGATGAGATCTACAGGAATCTTCCCTACGTAGGGGTGATGGAGAATGAGTAGTTTCACTTCCTTCCCGAATCGGGAAATACCTGCCGCAGACCTTGTAAACAGGATTTTTGATTTTGAAAAGGATTTCGTCGGGTACTCGAAATTTGAGATAGAGATGGGAACCTGCAGTGCATTCTTCCTCAGCGAATACGCAAACAGCAAACCCGACACATTCTTCCTTGGGATTGAAAGAAAAAGAAAGTTTCTCATGAGGGGAAAAAAGAACCTCGACAGACTACTTGAAAAAGATAACGTGAGAATAATAAACTACGATGCCATAGCGATTATAAAGGAGCTTGTCCCCTTTGAATCTCTCGACGCCATTCACGTTTACTTTCCCGATCCATGGTACAAGAAGAAACACAACAGGCGCAGAACCCTCTGCGTCGACAATATGGCTATGTTCGCCAACAGACTGAAGAAGGGTGGAAGGCTCTACATGGCGACAGATCACGCCGATTACGGAGAACATATCCGTAGGGAGATCAACGGTGTTCGTCATCTCTTCAACATCCTCCCCTACGGCAGCGACGACAGGGAAATCAAAACCAAGTGGGAAAGAAAGCAGATAGCTGCCGGATTCGACATAAACTACTTTTTACTGGAAAAGAAATGAACACCATAGTTTTCGCAACCGGGAACAAGGGCAAACTGAAGGAGGCCCGGGAAATATTCCCGGATTACGAGATACTCTCCATAAAAGATTTCGATACTCAGTTCAATCCGGTGGAAAATGGAGATACGTTTCTCATTAACGCATGCATCAAGGCCGAAGCTGCACTGAAGATTGTTCGTGACTACCCGGTACTCTCTGATGATTCAGGACTTGTAGTTCCGTACCTTGACGGAGCCCCAGGCGTCTACTCTTCACGTTATGCGGGAGAAAATGCCACAGATTCCGACAATCTTCAGAAGCTTAAAAAAGATCTGAAAGGGATAGAGGACAGAAGAGCCTGGTTCTCATGTTCGGCTGTGCTTCTCTTTCCCGATTACACCCTGTTTTCGACAGAGGGGCGCTGTGAAGGCTCCATCGCAGAAGCGGAAAAGGGGAACGGAGGGTTCGGGTATGACCCGGTTTTTGTTCCATCCGGTGAAGATAGAACTCTTGCGGAGATGGAATCCTCAGAAAAACACGCCATAAGCCATAGGGGAGAGGCGTTCAGAAAACTTGAGAGGCTTCTGGTATGTACCCGGGACTTAAACGTTTAAAGCAGTCGGCCGGAGCGCCCTTCATTTTCTCTCTTTCGGGGGAGTATCCGACAAGCCGTGAATTATCTTTTTTCAGGGAGAGTACGCCTTCCGGAGTGATCTTCTTCAAACGGAATATCGACACAGTCGAATTGCTAGGTTCCTCGGTGAATTGTCTGAAAAAGATTGATGGCATTCATCTTTTTTCCATTGACGAGGAGGGGGGACGAGTAAGAAGGTTGCCGGACGCTCCGTATTCGCTTCCCTCAGCCGCTGAGATGTCGCAGATGGATGAGAAGGAGCTGATTGAGCGATGGAGAAATCTCGGATCGATACTTTCCGCAGCAGGGATAAATGTGGATATGGCTCCCGTTGTTGATATTTGCAGCGGAGATTCAAAATCCATTGTCGGAGACAGGAGTTTCGGTACGGATCCGTCGGTAATTGTTCACAAGGCGGGAATAGTGATGGAGGCCCTTCTCTCGGCTGGTGTGCAACCGGTCATAAAGCACTTCCCTGGACACGGTGCGACAACTGTCGATTCCCACAAATCTCTTCCTGTAATAGATAAGGATTTCGACAGAATAAGAAGCGAGGATATGGTTCCCTTCATCCGTCTTTCCGGTAAGACTAATTTCATGATGATTGCACATATTCTTGTTCCCCAGGTAAGTTCTCGACCGGCTACCCTCTCCCCGGAGTGGGGAAGAATTGTTCGGGAAGAGATCGGATTTCGGGGAATAACGATACTCGATGACATGGAGATGCACGCCCTCGACAGCTGGTCTGTCGAGGAGAAGGTGGATGCATTCATCAGAACAGGTTTCGACCTAATGCCCGTATGCTCGGGCAGCGAAGAAACTATGTATCTTTTTTGGGAAGCAATGGTGCGGAATCTGGAACGGGAGAGAACTCTCGCGGACTCCTTTGAAACAGTGAGGAACAGGCTTTCGAACCTCCTTGTCAAGGGGGCGCTATTTGTTTAAAAAAATTGAAAAAATTAAATCTTGTACTATAGTGATATTGAAAAAAGTTGTAAAAGGGAGTGTAGAATGCCTCTGATCCTTGGCCTTGCCGGCGGAACCGGTTCCGGAAAAACGACAATCGCGAAAAAAATCAAAAACTTCTTTGCAGAAGATGAAAGCGTTGCAATCATCGAAATGGACTCTTACTATAAGGATTTTTCCGAGCTGGAGAAGAGTGAAAGGGAAAAGATCAATTACGATCACCCGCATTCGATCGACTTTGATCTGCTGAAGGAGCACATGCAGGCTCTGGCCGAAGGGAAGGCGATTGAGAAACCGATTTACGATTTTGTAAATCATACACGCAAAGATGAGACGGAAACGGTTAATCCATCCGACATTGTGGTATTGGAAGGTATTCTTACCTTCTTCGACAGTGACTTGAGAGACATGTTTTCCATAAAGATATTCGTGGATACGGATGCCGATATCCGTGTTCTGAGAAGAATCAGAAGAGACATCGAAGTGAGGGGCAGAACATTCGACAGCGTCAGAAAGCAGTACTACGAAACTGTCCGCCCCATGCACAACCAGTTTGTCGAACCCGGTAAACAGTGGGCCGACGTTGTAATTCCCGAAGGCGGCAACAACTGTGTTGCGATAGATATGATTGTTTCAAAGATAAGACAATGGATTGCGGATAACAATTAACCATCATATTGAATGTGAGGTGTAGGATGAAGAAGTTTATCATGACTTTAGTGAGTGTTCTTTTCATAGGCGGACAACTTTTTGCCGGGGGCGGCGGCGGAATTTCCGATCCTCTGGTTGCCGCCGTAAATGCAGCGAAGATTGATACAGTAAAAAAGGAACTCGAAACTGAAACGGATGTTGTTGCCAGACTTGCCAAGAAGGATGATCAGGGCAGAACAGCTCTTATGTGGGCGGCTTACCTCAACTACGATGACGATAAGAAGAAGAAGGAAGAGGAAGGAAAACGTCTCGACATAATCAAACTTCTCATAGAGAAGGGAAGCTCTCTTTCGGCTAAGGACAACGACGGCTGGACATCTCTTATGTGGGCATCCTGGTCCGGAATGGATGATACGGTTGCGGTTTTCATTGAAAAGGGCGCAGATGTATCCGTTGCTGGAAAGAACGGCTGGACACCCCTCATGCTCGCAGCATCAAAGGGATATTTTAAAATTACAGAGGCGCTTCTTGTAAAGGGTGCAGACAAGTCAGCTGCAAACAAACAGAACGAGACAGCTCTCAAGATTGCTGAAAAGAGACTCGCGAATGCTTCAGATAAGAATAAAGATGCATTCAAAAAGGTTGTCGATCTTCTCAAATAAAAGTTACTCTACTCTTTTTCAATAAGAGAATTCTTTCCAGGTACTTTTCATAAAAAACTGTCGAACGGAACGGTCTGAATTGTTGCAAATTCAGAAAATTCAAAATCTTGAACCGGTATCGTATCGCCAAAGTAAAGCAGTTAGAGTTCAGAATTGCTTTTTACTATCTCCACGGCACATGGTGTAATTTTTAAAAACTGAATAATTTTTTAATAATAGTGGCCTTCGAATGTTACAATATGTAATACGTAACAGACAATGGAGGGCATCATGCAATTTTTCAAAAAATTGGGCACTATTCTCTTACTTTTTCCTCTTTTTTTAATGATTTCATGCGGTGACGGTAGTAGCACATCGCTAAAAAAAAATGATCTAGACCAGATAGAACAACCCGACGACGACGGACACGGAGGAGGTGTTATTCAAAAAGGTACTCTTTCGGTAAATGAGGAAGGGGTAATGATTACACTCAGTACGGAAGGTGAAGCGTTTCTTATTCTTCCGGCATGGATAAGCGAAGGGAGCGGTGATATTGAACCGAAGGTAAAGATTCTTTCAAAATCCCTTTCTGGAGAACCGGATAAACTGATCGCCGGTGAGTTTGAAACGACGGTTACTTCTTCCACAAAGGAGATCATTCACTCTCTGGGAAAGAGTGCCCTCCCTTCCTATGAAGCTGCCGGAAATTCCATTCTCACCTACACCCTGTCATGGGATGAATATGAGATAGAAGGAAGCGTTAGTCTCTTTTCAATTATGCCAGTAGTTCGAGCTCAAATTCTCGGAAGTAGTAAACTTCTCGAGGGTGATTCCACAATATATCGTGTACTGGTGTCCGATTTTCACAGTAAACAGCCGGTTGAGAATGCCGAAGTGAAACTGGTTTTGAAAAAAGGTGAGGAGCAGATATTCAGCGGAACTGCAAAGACGGATGAAATCGGTACGGCAAAGATCAAGGTTGAGGTTCCTGCTGAAACGGAAGGCAATGTAACCATTAAAGCTGAAGTGAGGTCCCATCACGGAACCCAGAATCTTGAGTCTGATGCCGAAGCGGAAAGAATCGAAAAAATTCTACTCACGACCGAAAAGCCGCTTTATCAGCCGGGACAGACGATAAATATCCGGGCTCTCAGTCTTAAAGTGCCGGCAAAGACACCTCTGGCCGATCGCGATGTTACCCTTGATATTATCGATCCGAAAGGAAATAAGGTTTTTTCAAAACAGGGAAAAACTTCCGGATACGGTGTGTTCTCCACAACCTTCAAGCTTGCCGATCTTGTAAACAAGGGTAAATACCAGATCCGTGCAGTTGTGGGAACCGAGAAGAGTGTTGCCGCCGTGAAGACGGTTACAGTTGACGAATACAGGCTACCCCGTTTCAAAGTTTCATTCTCTTCAGACAAATCATTCTATCTTCCCGGCGGCAAACTTACAGGAACTGTGGATGCAAACTACTTTTACGGCAAGCCGGTTTCCGGCGGAAAGGTTGAAATTTCCGCCAAAACATTCGATGTCGATTTTACGGAGTTTTACAACGTTACGGGAATTCTGGATAATGATGGAAAATACATTTTCAATCTCGATATTCCCACATACATCACAGGGTCACAACTTGATCAGGGAGAAGCTGCGGTCTATCTCGATGTTACGGTAACCGATAACGCTGACCACAGTCAGACGATCAACAGCCGAATCAAGGTGGTTAAAGATCCGTTCAACATCACACTTGTTCCGGAGACAGGCAGAGTCGTTCCGGGAGTCTCCCAGAACTTTTACCTGATCCTTGCGGATCATTCGGGAAAACCTCTTGCCGGTTCTGCCGAAGTGAGCTGCGGAGCCGAAAAGAGTGATGTGACAGTTGATGAAAAAGGCATCTCAAAATTTTCCTTTTCAATTTCAGGAGATTGCAGTTGGAGCGTCAAGGCACTTTCCGGCGGAGTCACGGTTACAAGACAATTTGCTTTCAGTGAAGAAAAGTTCGATGAGTTTGTTCTTCTCTTCCCTGAAAAACACATGTATGAGGTGGGCGATACATTAAAGCTTGATGTACTGGCGGCACTGCGTCCGGATCTTACGTCTCCTCCATTGCTTCCGGACAGGGTTTATGTAGACATTATCCAGAACTCTCAGACTCGTCTTACCGATGTGGTGGAACTCGAAAACGGAAAGGGAAGCTACGAAACGGTCGTTGACGAGACAATGACAGGGCCGCTCGAGATTTTCGCCTACTACCTGGATCGGGACGGAAATGTCATACGCGACAGTTCATACGTTTACGTTTTGAAGGTTTCCGGGCTGAGTGTGGCAATTTCATCCGATAAAGAGATATACAAGCCGAGAGAAGAGGCTACAGTTACCTTCTCGGTAAAAGACTCCGAAGGAAATGCAGCGGTTTCAGCACTGGGCATTTCAATCGTCGACGAAGCGGTTTTTGCACTTGCCGAATACCGTGCCGGAATGGAGTCCACATATTTTGATATCGAACAGGCTGTCATGAAACCGACCTACGTAATCTATGGAATCCGTCCGGGGGATTTCAACACTATTCCGGAGGATGATGCAAAGAAAACGGAACTTGACGAAAGGGCCGAAGCCTATCTCGAATCCAACGGTCCCGAAACCATGTACGGTGTATCGGAAGATTCCTACACTCCTGTTTTTTCAAGTGCACTGAGTACGGCGAACTCTTTCCTTAAGGATAAGATTCAAAAGGCGATTGAAAGTTACATGAGTGACAACAACATTCAACCGGAATCATTCGATCAAGCCAAACTTCAGAAGGTGCTTTCCGACAGTAGTAATTTTGATCCCTGGGGTAACGAACTTTTCGGCGTAATTAAGGATGAATCCTACTCCAGAAATGCGGTGGTTAAAAGCCGTGGTATGGACGAAATCTGGAACAGTTCCGACGATATCGAGATCTCCGTAGCGATTTATGAAGAGACCTGGCAGGATGATGTCGATGCAGGAGACAACGGGGGAGAGGAACCTTCCGACAATGGAGGCGGTGATAAGGACGAAGGTGGGGCAAGAAAGGTTCGCAGCTGGTTTCCGGAGACACTCTACTTCAATCCCGAGTTTATAACGGATGAAAAAGGAGAGGCGAAAGTTGAACTGACCATGCCCGATTCCATAACGAGCTGGAGAATTACGGCACTTGCCAACACCCTTGGCGGGTCCCTTGGCAGTGAAGAGGGAGCTCTGACGGTTTTCCAGGACTTCTTTGTGGAGATAGATCTTCCGGTTTTCCTTACTCAGAACGATACTGTCAGCGTGCCGGTCGGTATTTACAACTATCTTTCCGAATCGGAAACGGTAACTCTGGTCGCCGAGGATGAGGATTGGTTTGAAAAGGTTGGAGAAGGAACTGTCAGCGTTGATGTTTCCGCAAATTCCGTTTCGGCTGTCTACTTTCCCATAAAAGTTTTAAAGCCGGGTGTTCACACCCTCACGGTCTATGCACAGGGATCCAATCTGCAGGATGCCATAAAGAGAAGTGTAAAAGTCATACCCGACGGAATACCGGAGGAGGCTGTGGAGAGTGATCTTCTTGATGGTGAGAAGAACATTTCCCTGACAATCCCGGAAACCGCCATCGACGATTCCGAGGAACTTTTTGTCAAAATCTATCCGGGAATCATGTCCCAGGCGGTCGAAGGACTGGATTCAATGTTCCAGATGCCGACAGGATGTTTCGAGCAGACCTCTTCGGCCACATATCCCAATGTCCTGGTTCTTCAGTACCTCATAAAGACGGATCAGCTCAAGCCGGAAATAGAATTGAAGGCCCGTGATTATATCGCCCAGGGATATCAGCGGCTGCTTACATTCGAAGTCGAGGGGGGCGGTTTCGAGTGGTTCGGTGAAACTCCCGCACACTTTGTTCTTACATGTTTCGGTATGATGGAGTTCATCGACATGGCCAAGGTTCATCCGGTAGATCAGAACCTCATTGACCGCACAGCGCAGTGGATGGCATCCCAGCAGAATCCCGACGGAAGTTTCAAGCCTTCAAGCGGAGGAATTCCAGAAGGCGCGATAAACAATTTCCAGGATTCACTACTTCGAACGACAGCATACGCCGTATGGGCGCTTTCAAGAGCAGAAAAGGAAATGTCGGCTGTTCAGGGGGGAGTCAACTACCTTCTTTCACATCTCAGTGAAGCAACGGACACCTACACCAAGGCGATAACAGCCATGTCACTCGTCTCTTCGGGCAACGCTGGAAACAGTGCCGTAGCAGAATTCGTAAACGACCTTCTCGCGGAAAAGAAGGATGACGGAAAAGGCGGATACTACTGGGAACAGACTGTGAAAACGGAAACCTATTCAAGCGGAGACAACGCAGTACTCGAAACAACGGCCCTTATAGGTCTGCTTCTTTTTGAAAAGGGCGGACACAACGACATCGTCGAGGGAATTATCAGTTTCCTTTCAAGGAAGAAAGACAGCTTCGGTAACTGGAGCACAACCCAGGGAACAGTTCTCGCGCTTAGATTGATGGTTGCATCACTGGATATGGCGGGCAGCGACGCTTCAGGACAGGTAACCGTTGCGGCAAACGGCACAGGCGTAGCCGATTATCAGATAACGGCAGATAATGCAGACGTTCTCAGGCTGATCGACCTCAAGGAGCTTCTGAAAAAGGGAGAGAATCAGATAACCATCAATTTCACAGGAACCGGAAGACTCATGTACTCGGCAGTGGCCAGGTGGTATGTTCCTGGAGATGGCGGAGCGCCTGCAGAGGGACCGTTGAAGATCGATGTTCAGTACGACAAGAGCTCGCTCAAGGTCAATGACACCGTAGGAGTGAATGTGACTGTTGAAAATATTTCCGAAAGCAACCAGTCTGTTATTCTCGCATCAATCGGTCTTCCTCCCGGATTCACACTTCTCACCGAAAAGCTGGATAAGATGACCGAGACAAAAGATGTTCTTCAGAGATACGAACAGACTCCGAGACAGCTGATTCTCTACATAAAAGAGATAAAGGCAGGTCAGAAAGTGAATATCGAGTACGAACTTCTCGCTGATTTTCCGATTGAAGCCTCGACAGGTGAATCAAGCACAAACCCGTACTACAATCCCGAAAGCAGGAGCTTTGCCCCCGGCGAGAAAATTGTTGTCGAAGAGTAGAGATTATCCTGTCGACTCGATCTGTAATCTGGTCATCCAATAACCTGAAATACGATCCGAAAACATAAACCGTCTGAAAAACAAACACCTGAGAAACTACCCTTGTCGACGCGACAGCTTCACTTAGAGGCTTTGCATGCAACGTCTCATCAATAAATTGAAATTCAAAGGAATTTGTAATCTTCCTAAAAATACGGAGATCCCAAATCAGCAATTTCATTCTTCATAAAAGAAATATCTTCATGAATTCAGTCGGAAAAATGGGCAGAAAACGAATATCCTGACAATTCAAGCCGTCAAAATCAGCTACAAACAGATATCCCGGTCAATCCGGTCGATGAATGGGAAAAAATTAAGATATCGAGAGGTAAACAAGTTTCAACTATCCGGTAGTATTTTATTTTCTCGCTTGGGCGGATGATAAAAACGGAGCGAAAAATTCTTCAACTCGATTGAACTGTCCGATTATCCCATAGACAAAAAAATATCGGCTAAAAATTGATTGTTGTGTTTCAATCAAGTTATTATTCACTTGAGAAGATCAATTTTCTTTAAATTTGGAGTAGAGATGAAGAGTACAGGTGTTATTTTTCTTCTTTTTATTTTATTCGCCCAACTTCAGGCTGCTGAAGATATCAAGGAGCTGAAGTTGAAAAATTGGAAACCCCGATCCATGTTGAAGACGAAAGTTACGAAGATCGAAAAACCGGCATTTCCGGTTATCGACATTCACAACCATCTTCGCCGTGTCAGAAATGTGGAGGCTCTCATACGTGAGATGGATCGATCAGGTGTCGATGCGGTTGTTAATCTGGACGGATTCGGCGGTGAGTTTCTTCGAAGGGAGCTTGATCGTTTCGACAACGCCTATCCCGGACGCTTTTTCACCTTCACGCTGATCGACTTTCGCGGTATCGACGATCCGGGATGGTCGGCGAGGGAGGTGAAACGAATTGAGGCAGATTTCAAGGCTGGAGCCAAGGGATTGAAAATTCACAAGAGTCTCGGCCTTCGAGTGCGCTACAGGGCGACGGGAAAACTCGTGACCGTCGATGATCCAAAACTTGATCCGATATGGGAGCTTTGCGGACGTTACAATCGACCTGTTATGATCCACACCTCCGATCCTGCGGCATTTTTCACTCCTCTTGATAGGGAAAACGAGCGGTGGCACGAACTGAATGAACATCCGAACTGGCTCTTTTTCGGCGAGGATTACCCGTCGAGAGCAGAACTGCTGATCCAGAGAAACAGGGTAATCGAGCGTCATCCGAAAACCGTTTTCATAGGGGCTCATATGGCAAATAATCCGGAGAATCTTGAGGAGGTGGGGCGTTGGCTCGACCTCTATCCAAATCTCTATGTCGATATAGATGCCAGGATCAGTGAACTTGGAAGACAGCCCTATACGGCCCGCCGATTTTTCCTTAAGTATCAGGACAGAATTCTTTTCGGTACGGACACGATTCCGAATCGTGAAATGTATTCGACGTACTACCGCTTTATGGAAAGTGACGATGAATATTGGGACTGCGCTCCCTCACACCACCCTCAGGGTTTCTGGATGATTTACGGTATCTTTCTTCCACCCGACGTTCTTCGGAAGGTTTATAGAACTAATGCTCTAAAATTTCTACAGATAAATCCCTGAATCGATATTTCATGCAAACATGCGGATCCGCCTGACCGGCTTGGTGAAAAGTAGTACAACTTGTATTTAAAGGTTGAAGTAGCGTCGCTCCTCTGATAAAATTTTGTGTTGTTATCAGGTTGGAGGTGGAAATGAGATTTAAAGCTTTTCTCGCTGTTTTGCTGATGTTTTTTCTTGGCTGTTCCCCAACGGACAGGAAGGATTTTCCTGACGGAGGAAGTTCGGAGGAGTTTGATTTTGAAGGTGTATCGAATGTGACTGCGGCAGTATCCGTCAACTGGGAAGATAAAGGACATCTTGAAACGCTGAAAGGGATCAGATCTCTCATTTTTCTGGCTGAACTCAAAAATCTCAAGCTCGATAATGTGGAAGCAATGGACGTTGTTCCCCTTGTCTATCATGAAATTGAAGCAGCTGAGTCATCAGAAGTTATCTTTTACTGTGACGATAAAAGTGATCGTGTGTATGGCGTCGGAATATTTTTCGACGTTGACGGAGACGGAAAAGTTGATGGGAGGCAGATCAAGAGCACTGTCCTGAAGGCCATTGAAAACGGCGGAAAGGCCGTGATCGGAGATCCTGGAGAAAGAGATCTTGATTTTATTTCCGGTTTTCTGGATATGCCTCTGCTTGCGGGACCTTCAAACAAGGTTGTGACAGTTTCCTTTACTGCTGAGTACTAGGGGGAAAAATGGGACGGTTTCTCATTGTTCACATCTTCATCTTACTGTTAGCCGTTAAGCTGGGTGCCGGTGAGAAAAGGGAGCTGTCTCTTTCCGAATGCATTGAAAGTGCATTGAAAAAGAACAGGCTTCTCGAAATATCCGACATCGACATAGATATAGCAAAAGAGAGAAAGGGACGCGCTTTTTCGGGTTATCTTCCGAGGGTTACGGCTTCCGCCACGGGGATGCTCATGGATGAAGATCCTGTTTTTGTCTTTCCGGAAGAGAAAAATCTAGGGATAACTGTTCCGGAAAAGAGGATAAAGTTGATGGACAGGATGAATGGACTCCTCTCTCTTACCGTTGTCCAGCCTGTATGGGCCGGCGGTTTAATAAGAGCTCACAACAGGAGGGCAGAGGCGGGGATCAAAATAGCCCGGATGGAGAAGAGAAAGAGAGCTCTCACTGTTGTTCGTGATGTGAAAGTTTACTACTACTCTGCAGTTCTTGCCGAACAGCTCTTTAAAATAGCAGATGATCTTCACAGGAGTATGAATACTCTCCATCAGCTGGCTGAAATGGCGTTCAATAACGGTTCGGGAGCGGTTCAGAAGACGGAAATTCTAAAAAGTAGGATGGTTCTTCAGACTATCACAGCCTTCAGGGAGGAGTTCAGGCTGGGAGTGAACCTGGCAAAAAGTGCTCTTCTTTTCATAGTAGGGATGGATGGTGAACCGGTGGATTTGAAACTCTCGGAAAATGATCTTCCCTTTGAAAGAAGAGCTATTGAAAGGGATAGTGTTCTGGGTGATTTTTTCCGCTTTAATCCCGACTGGCGGAAGATAGCTCACGCAATGGAGGCATACGAGGCGAATATTGATGTTTCAAAGTCTGAATACTGGCCGAAGGTTGCTCTATTCGGGTCGCTCAACTACATTGCCAATCCATACGACAAGGGAACAGTTTCGCCGCAGAATAAGTTCTCGTGGAGTGTAGGAGTAGGTATTGAGATACCTATCTTCAACGGTCTTCATACCCGTCACCACGTCAGGGAGATGAAAAAAGAGCTGGAGAAATTGAAAACCGGTCAAATTCTCTTCAAGGACGGGAAGGGTGTCGAGGTGAAAACTGTGATTACGGAAATCGATTCTCTGGGAAGCAAGGTTCTATCTCTAAAAGATTCGGCGGATGCAGCCCATGAGCTTTCCGATCTTACATTCAGGGCTTATCGGGCTCGTGTCGGAGCGGTGAAAGAGGTTGTGGAGGCGAGAATGATTGAGAGTGTGGCGAGAGCAAACTACAGGAGAGCTGTTTACGATCATCTGATGAAACGGATAGCGCTTGAGTATCTGGTGGGAAGAGAGATTGAGGAGCATCTGGAGGTTGTGAAATGAGGTTCGTAGTAAAGAGTGTTCTTATCCTGATTCTCATGTTTTTCTCACTATCACTCTTTCCGGATTCGGTTCGGAGAACCACATTCAATGTGGGGTTCTGGAAGAATCTTTTTACAAATATCGGCGAGAGGGAGTTCAGTATAGGTACCGCAGTTCTCGGAAAACAGTTCTTGAAATCGGTTCCCGAAAAAAAGGTATCCACTATGAAAACCATCGTATATCCGAATGTATCAGCAATCATCAGGGATGTCGGAGAAGGAACAGTAGATCTTCTTGTTGTTCCCGTATTCATCTATTTTGAAATTGAAGAGATGAATATTGTTGATTTTATCGCATACGGCAGTTACAGCGGCACTTTCGGAGGTGAATACATTCTTCTTGTTAATAAAGCGGGGGGCGAAACAAAGCTTGAAGATCTGAAAGAACGTCAAGTTGTGATAGAGAACGAACTGAATTCTGATGTTGCACTGGCGTGGGTTGAAACCACACTCAGCGAAAGGAGGTTACCTTCCAGTGCGAAGTTTTTCAAGGAGGTGAGTTTTGTCGATAAGCCGATAGCTGCTCTTATGCCGGTTCTTCTTGGACAGAAGGAGGCCTGTATCGTCAATCGACGCAGTTACGAGGTAATGAAGGAGTTAAACTCCCAGATCGCCGCCAACTTGAGAGCAATAATGGTGTCCCCTGATTTCATTCAGGGAATTCTGACAATCAGGCGCAGCATTCCGGAGGAGGATAAGCGGTTGATAGGGAATGCGATCGACAGCTTCAACAACTACGAAAGAAGCAGGGAGATGCTCAACCTTTTCGGATGGGATCGTATTGAGAAGAGGGGAAAGAGAACCCTCGAGAAAAGTCGAAAACTATATGAAAGCTATAAAAATTTACAGAGGGCGGGGAAATGAAAATTTTGAGAAGAAGAAGAAGCCTGTTTTTCAGGCTGACAATTCTCTCATGGGGAGTCATATTCATAACGGTATTTCTCTTCAGTATCTCCATGTTTCCTATACAGAGAAATTCCCTCAAGGAAGGGCTTTCCGAGCAGGCCAGAGCCGTTGCCCACTCCATCTCCCATTCTCTCAACAGAGCCATCATTTCGGAGAATTTCGGCAATATTACAGAAAATGTGATGAACACAGTTTCCAGGACAGATTCGATAGAATACGTTGTAATTACCAAGAAGGATAAGTTTTCTATCGTAATAGGTAAAGAGGGTTGGCAGCTAGACTCCGATTTTTCACTCACAAAAAAGATTGAGAATAAAAAACATGTTGAGGGTTCATTTTCCACAAGCCCGGTAAACGGAATGGAGGTATTTGAATTCGACCAGCCTGTCACCTTCATGGGTGTGGAGTGGGGGAAAATTCATGTAGCCCTCTCAATAGAAAAGTACAAGAAAGATTTTATTCGTCTCACAAAGGCTATCATTGGTGTCGCCTCACTTGCGCTTCTTCTCGGAATGGTGTTTTCCTACATGGTTTTCCGAAAAACCACAAGACCCATTGTGGAGCTCAATGAAGCCGCCGGAAAAATCTATGCCGGAGACTATCATTACAGACCGGAAATTTCGTCCGGTGATGAGGTTAAGAGTCTTGCAGACATAATCTACAGGATGACCGACAGGATTCTGGAAGAGAAGGAGAGCGTGGAGCGGGCCAACGCTTCAAAGGATATGTTCCTGGCCAATATGAGTCACGAGATAAGAACCCCGATGAATTCCATTATCGGGTTCGCTGATGTTCTGAAGAGCGAAGTGAAGGATGAAAAGGCTCTCGAAAAGGTTGAGATTATCAGGTCTTCTTCAAAGAATCTACTTGAAATAATTAACGATATTCTTGATTTTTCAAAGATTGAAGCAGGGGCTATGGAGATAGTGGAAAGTGAATTCACATTGGCGGGAACTTTAAAAAACATCGAAGACATGTTCAAGTTCAAAGCGGAAGAGAAAGATGTTCTTTTCAATATCGAAATCGACCAATCCTGCCCCGAGAACCTGATCGGCGATGAAAAACGTCTTATGCAGATACTTCTCAACCTCGTGGGAAACGCCTTCAAGTTCACCCATCAGGGTAGAATCGTTGTAAAGTCTGATTATCATAACGGAAACCTTAATATTTCGGTGGGCGATACCGGGATCGGAATTTCTGAAGAGAAGCAGGATATCATTTTTAAACCTTTCAAACAGGCGGATGTTTCTACAACGAGAGAGTACGGAGGTACCGGTCTCGGACTTTCGATTTCCAGAACACTTGCGGAGAAAATGGGAGGAGAACTGATTGTTCAGAGTACTCCCGGGGTAGGATCCCTCTTTCGGCTTTCGGTCCCGGTGAAGGGGCAGGATTCTTCGTTGGGTGAATTTTCAGAAAGAAGCGGAGAGGCGGATGAGTTTCTGGCGCGCTGGCTGGAATCGGCTGAAGGAAACCGCTCTGTTGAAAGGTTGATAGTCAAGGCGGCGGGAAAATTTCCTGAAGCTGTTGAGGGGATTCGCCTCTCCATGGAAGAGGGAAACAGGGAGGCCCTACTTGAAAAACTTCATGATCTCAAAGGGGTTTCTGGAAACTTCGGCATGAGTGAAGTGTTTGAAGTTGTTTCCGGTTTTTATGAAAAGGTGAAGGGTGAAAAAGTTTTGAAACCAGAGTTCAGCCAGGATATTGAAAATCTTCAGTCGATTGCCCGACTCTTCCCGGAAAATTTGATGAAACCCGACAATTGTGAACATTTTAAAATCCTTGTCGCAGAAGACAGCCCCATGAACAGAAAGCTCATTGAAGCTCTTCTGGAACCGATCAATGTGGAGACTCTTTTTGCAAAAAACGGCAGGGAAGCACTTGATAAGCTGGAGCGAATCGATTTCGACATGGTCTTTATGGATATTCAGATGCCGGTTATGGACGGAATGTCGGCAATCCGCAAGATCCGTTCGAAAAGCGAGTTGTGCCACCTTTATGTTGTGGCCCTCACCGCTCATTCTGTAAGGGGGGATGTGGAAAAATGTCTCGCCGCAGGTTTTGACGACTATCTGTCCAAACCATTGAACAGGCAGATGTTCTATTTGAAAATTGAAGAGCGAATGAGAAAGGTGCGAAAAGATGGAACGAGGGAAGAACACGAAATTTCTGAGGCCGCTCTTACCGGAATCGATCCATCAAGGAAAAAGGTTCTGAATGAGATCGTATCGGACCTTAAGAGGAATACGAAAATAATGGTACCTGAAGAGGTTGTAAAACTTGCGGAAAGACTCGAGAAAGAGTTCCCGGAACATTCATTCAGGGAGCTGGCCTGTTCGATGAGGGAGGCGGCGTCGGTTTTTGATGACGAGATGCTTGAGAGCGCGGTGGTTCGGCTCGAAAGCATGTGACTTGAAGATCGATAGGATTTTCCGGAACAGTTTGGATATCTATTTGGAAAAAATATATGGGGTGAGAAAATGCACGGAACAATCTTTACCGACAGAGAGATGAATGTGAGGTTTGCAGACAGCATCGCTTGCGGGATATTTCGACTCGAAAGGAGTGAAGCTTTAGGAAAAGAGCTTTACTCTGTAATTCCGATTCTTCGTGAAAGGCGAAGGGAAATCAAATCCATTATCAATATGGAAAAGAGCGGATTTGTAGATCTCACAATCGGAGAAAGGTTTATTTCAGTTGCAGTTCGTTCATTTAGTGACGGTGTCGAATTCACGGTGAGGGAGGATAGGGACGGAGCTGTAAAGGAACTGATTCAGAGTGAAAAGAAGTATCGGGCACTGTTTGAAATGGCCAACGACGCGATATTTCTTGTCAAGGACGGTCGCATTGTGGAATACAACCGCAAAACTCTTGATCTTTTTCGCTGCAGTGAGGATTGCATCGGTTCCATTCGGCCGTGTGAGATGTCCCCCATTCGTCAGAAAGACGGGACTTCATCATTCGGGAAGGCTGAAGAGAAGGTAAAGGCGGTGATGGATGGATCTCCTCAGACATTCGAGTGGATACACTCCCGTTGTGACGGTTCCCGCTTTTTCGCGGAGGTGAGCCTGAGTAGAATCGAGCTTGACGGGGAGTTTTACAGGCTTGCGGTTGTGCGCGATATCAACGAAAAGAAGAAGGCTGAAAGGGAACTGCAGAATGCCGCAAGGCTGGCGGAGGCAGCCAGGGTTGCAAGGGAGACGTTCATAACCAACCTCACGGATGAAATGTCGGGTCCGATCAACGACCTGGTGGCCATAAGTGATGCTTTTATGGGAAGCTGCAGGGATTCCAAGAATTTTCAATCGGCAAAGGATATAAGAAATCTGGCTGAAAGGGTTCGAGGAAGAATCGAGGAGCTTCTCAGGCTTTCAAAGAGCTGTTCCGAAGCTCATCTTACAGAAGGTGGACGTTTTTCACTTGAGGAGCTGGTTGCCGAATTTCTCTCGATCTACAGATGGAAGGGGATGCAGTTCAACGTTAAGATCGACAGCTCTCTTCCGGAGGAGGTTTTCGGAGACAGAAGTTCTCTCTACACTCTGGTAAACACCATGCTGAAACTACCATTTTCAGAAGGATGGGGCCACAACGTTTCACTCAGCTTTCGTTACAGCAAGGGACTTTTTATCGTGAAAATGGTTTACGAGATTGAGGTGGAGAATATCGGCTCTAAACTGGAAGACCTGAGAGTCATGGCCGAGAAGGAAGGTGGACTTGCTAGCTGCAGCATAGACGAGAAAAAGACGGAGGTTCTCCTGAGGATTCCTCTTTCTGCCGTCTGCTGGGAGGAAGAGGCGGAACCTTTGATTGTCGAGGAGGAAAACTATGTGCCACAGGAAAGGCGTAATGAATTAAGACAACTTGTCGAGTCTCTAAGGGAAAGCTGCAGGATTTTCGATCCGGTCAGTGTCGAGAAGTGTGCCGGAAAACTTTCCGATCTCTTTACATCTCCTCCGATGAGCAGGTTTCCGATTCTTCTACAGGAGGCGGCAGAAGATCTTGATGATGAAAAGGTTATGTATGTTATTGATCAGTTGGAGAAAATCTGATGGAAAATCAAATATTAATTGTGGACGATGTTGCTGAGAACCGGCGGCTGCTGGCTACACTCATAAGATCTGAAACCGACTACGAGGTGCTTATCGCCCGCCGTGGAAGGGACGTGATCGATATGTTCGACAGCACCGACAGACGTCCTGATCTGATACTTCTCGATGTAATGATGCCGGAGATGGACGGGTTTAAAGTTACTGAGATCCTAAAAGAAAGAAGAGACACGAGGGATATTCCGATAATATTCATTACCGCCCTGAACGATCTGGACAGCAAGGTTACCGGATTTAAAACGGGAGCGTCGGACTACATATCCAAGCCTTTCAACAAGTACGAACTTCTCGCAAGGATAAAGACCCATTTGAGCAACAAGGGCTACCTCGAGGAGCTGAAGGTGAAGAACCTGCTTCTGGAGGACAGGGAGCTTCAGCTTGTAAATCTCGTGGAAGAAAAAACACGAAAAATTGAAGGTATAACCCTGGCACTTGTTTCTGCTCTGGAAAATGCAAATCTGCTGAACGACAGCGATACGGGAAATCACATCCGCAGGGTGAGAAGTTACTCCGCGGTTCTAGCTGCAGGGCTCGGGATGGATATGGATTTCATACGAAAGATAGAACTGTTTTCTTCTCTCCACGACATCGGAAAGGTTGGAATCCCTGATCACATCCTGAAAAAGCCCGGTCGCTATACAAAGGAGGAGTTTGACATAATGAAAGAGCATGTTGCCATAGGCGCAAAGATGCTCAACAGTCCGGAGCTCAGCGGCATGGCCAGAAATATCGTGCAGTATCATCATGAAAAGTGGGACGGGTCCGGTTACCTTCACGGTCTTCAGGGAGAAGAGATTCCAATAGAGGCGAGGATCGTCGCTCTCGCCGATGTTTACGATGCCCTTACAACAAAAAGACCCTACAAGGAGCCTTTTTCTGAGGAGCAGACCAACGAAATCATAGAGGAGAGCAGGGGGAAACATTTCGACCCTAAAGTTGTAGATGTCTATTTTGAAAACCGGGAAAGGTTCCGGGAGATAAGAAGACGCGACGGTATTAAGGAGGATTCCCAGTCAAAAAGTGCCTAGGACCGATGCTCTCGAGAAGTGCTCCCTCGCTGTGAAATCGGTCTGAATGACATTTCCTTGCAAACGCTACCGTTTCAACTATATTAACTCCTTTCGGATTGTCGGATAATCCGGGATTCAGGACTTGTTTGATTTTTTTCCTGTTATCTTGTTTTTATTGATGAATTTACAGTCTGTTTTTGAAAAAGTGAAACAACAGTGCCGGTCCGATTTTTCCATGAAAGGCAATTGATTCTACTGCCGGAAAAAGTCGGATTTAAATCGTGGGAGAGAGTGGTAGATATGAATGATTCCAACTGCATGACGGGACAGGTAGAGTGTAGTTTTCGAAAATCGAAAATTCCTGAAAAGGGGAGTCTTTTTCTGGCGCCTATGGCGGACATTACCCACGTTCCTTTCCGGATGCTTGTACACCATTACGGCGGATGCGATTACTACTTCACGGAGATGGTCAGCGCCGCTTCCTACAACAGCCACGGAGTTTACGAGGATCTCTACACATCGTCGCTTCCCGATCCGGAAAAGACGGTAGTTCAGCTGGTTTCAAACAGCGAAGATCATCTTGTTGCTGCCTCTGATCGACTTGATAGAGAGTCCGATTTTCTCGGTATCGACATAAACATGGGGTGCGCGGCTCCAAAACTTATGAGATATGGAAACGGGCTCGCATGGATGAGAAACAGGGAAAGAACGAGAGCGCTTATTTTTTATCTTCGCAGGGTTGTGAAGAGTAAGCTGCTTTCGATAAAAATCCGAATGGGAATAGATGACGATCCGGAGTTTCTCTACCGCTTTGTTGAAATGGCGAAGGATGAGGGAGTTGATTTCATAACCTTTCACGGAAGGATAAGGCGGGAGCGCTACGCGCGTCTTCCTAGATGGGAACACATTCCTGAAATATCGCGAATTACCGGACTTCCCATAATCGGAAACGGTGATGTAAACAGCTATGGAACATTTGTTGAAAAGAAAAAGAGATACGCTCCCTACGGTGTGATGATAGGGAGAAAGGCAGCCTCTTCTCCATGGTTTTTCAGCTATCTGAAAAAGAGAATGACGGGTGAAGAGGAGATGGATATTGATCTTCTTGAATGCTATGAAAAACTGTTTGAATTGATCGAAGAACATCTTCCGGAAGAACTTCATCATCATCGCCTGAGGGCGCTCTATCCGTTTATCAACAGCAATATCGGTTTCGGCCACGGACTCACCCTGAAAATGAACCGTGTAAGGTCCTACGATGAGCAGAAGGAGATTGCACGGAACTATTTTTCCGAATATCCGGAATCACGTATTCGTGTGGAAAAGTTGTAGAACAGATCGAATGCAGAATTTTTTCGCAAGAGTATATTTCTGACTTCCGGATTCCAGATTCCAGATAAATTCAAAAGAGTGTGCTGCACAGAATTATTCGACGCAATCAATTGTTACCTGCCTTCTCAAATTTGATCTTTCTTTGTACTTGCTCTTCATCGTCATATAATAGAGAACCGATCCAAATTTCGAATGGAGGATTTTTATGAGTGAAAAACGGCCTTCCATCGTGTTTAACCTCTACAGTCCCTACATGGTCGTTGGGCTGAAAAACTTCGAGAATAATTCAGGGGAAAAGTTAAAGATCGAACCGGTGATGTCCCTCTGCAGATGCGGCCACTCCAAATTCAAACCCTTCTGCGACGGTAGTCACTCACATGTGGGTTTTGTAGGAGAGAAGGATCCGGATCGTGTCAAGGACAGGGTGAAGGAGTATGTTGGAAAGGAGATAACGATCCTCGACAACCGCGGTGTCTGCTCCCATGGCGGTGCGTGTATAAGGAACCTTCCCTCCGTCTTCCGGCTTAAGGATATGCCTTGGATTGATCCTGAAGGAGCCTCCGTTCGCGATATCGTAAAAACCATAGAGATGTGTCCTTCGGGAGCACTCAGTTACAGAATCGGAAGTGCCGCCTGTCACGAGCTTACAAGGGAGCCTAGAATTGTTGTGGTGAAAAACGGTCCCCTGAAGGTTGAGGGGTGGATAGAACTCAAGGATGATCAGGGAGCCGTTCCACAATCACTTGAACACTATACGCTGTGCAGCTGCGGAAAATCGAAAAATAAACCTTTCTGCGATGGGAGTCACCTGGATTGAAGAATCTATCGATATTTTTCGTGATGTTTCTCTTGCTCAATATCAGCTCCTGCAAGAAGAGAGACACTTCTCTCTCCTACAATCTTGTGGAGAATAGGGTGTACCGTCTTGAAATGGCTCTGGAACAGGAGATCTCAAGTGCCGTTTTGAATCAACCGGTTCTGAAACAGGATATCGATGTGGGACTTGATTTTTCAATAAGGGACGTAAGCTACAGAGGATACATTTTAGAAGTATCTATCCCATATCTTCGATATAAAAGAACGGGAAATCTCGGAGAATATAGTTTTGATTCAAAAAAGGATGTCGTTCGAAAATCCGGTCCAAGTTCACTTCTTGGTAGAGTTTTTACTCTTGAAATGAGTTGGTTGGGTGAGGTTTTCCTGGTTGATGGGTTTGGGTTGCTCGTTGAGGATGTGTTAGAAGGATCGTCGAAAGGGTTTGGTGACAGTTTTTTAAAGAGCTTTTTACCCTATCTGCTCCCTTGCTATCCGAAAAAAAGGGTGGGTGAGGGTTCATCCTGGGATAGGGACGGGGAAATTACGGGATTTTTTCCCTCGGAGTATGATTTTGAATACCATTTCAAAAAACCGGATAAGATATACAGTGAAAGAGAATTCTCTCATCATAAATCGGGTATCGATTTCTACAATCGGAGTGGAAATCACCGGTTTTCTTTGTCCGGAAAGGAAAAAGCAAATTATTCCATCGGAAGTGACGGATGGCCTGTTTCCGGAAAGATGGAAGGGGTACTGGAGTTGGAAATGAAGAGGGAAAAAAGGGGCTCACAAATTGGATTCAGGCACCCTTACAGGATAAAACAGTCACTCCATCTGAGAGGCTTTTCCAGGAATGGAAATTGAGAAGACATTTCCGAAATTTAGTTAAGATCCGTTTCCTTCAGTAATCTTTGGAAAAAACTATCTGCCCTTTTAAGATCCGTATGGCAGGTAAAAAATCGTTTTAAATACATCGAAATAGCTTAAGTAAATTATCACCACTCAATTTTTGAATTTCAAATCAAATACAGGTGAACAGTTGTTGCGAAATATTGTGGTTTTTTGAAGTTGAATATGGCGGGATATTTGAATTTGTGTTTTGAAAAAATACGGAAAGTTTGTAATTTTCAGGGTAATCAATCCGCTGATAATACTGGCTGATTGAAAATAGGATTTTCGATCTATTGAAAAAAACCAGGAGCGTTCGGAATTTTGAACTAGCAAAAATAAGGATGAGATCGTAGGGGAAAAGGGGGTTCGATGATTATATTGAATGTACCCGGGTGAAACTTTTTCGATGAAAAATACAATTGTGGAATAGCTAAAATTTATTTGTATTTATTGATTTTTCAAAACTGAAGAAAATATCGCATATAATATCTTGATTTTAAAAAAGCAATTAAATAATATTAAGCTGCAGGGTTTCTGTAACGGTGTAAAAAATAAAACAATTTGGGGTGTATATGAACTCTTCTAACGCTGGGGTGCCCGTTCTGACCAAAGGTCTTGAGGTTATCCTTGAAAAGAGTTTTGATGTTGTATCAATCCTTGACGGAAACGGGGTGATTCGATATCAGAGCCGTTCATCACAGCTGGTTTTTGGACTCTTGCCTGAGGAGGTTGTGGGTACGAAGGCTCATGATCGGGTTCACCCTGAAGACAGAGAGAATCTTTTCAACATGTTTTCCAGGTGTGTCGGAGAAGGACGCGAAGAAATTTCGACAGAATTCAGATACCGCCACAAGAGCGGTGAGTGGCGGTATGTGGAAGTTCTCGGAAGAAACATGATCGAAAAGGAGGAAGTCGGTGGTGTTGTTTTCAACATGAGAGATGTTTCCAGACGCCGCAAGGCTGAGGTTAAGGCGACCTACTACGAATATCACGATCCGATGACCGGGCTTCCCAACCGTTTCATGCTCAAATCAAGAATTCAGGTTGAAATGCGGCGGGCTGAAAGAACCGGAGATGGAATAGCCCTGTTGTGTGTCGGAATAGACAAGCTTAAGGACATCAACAACATATTTTCAACCAGAATTGGCGATATGGTTCTGCAGAATGCCGCCATCAAGTTGTCGGATGCTTTTCGCGACGGAAACTTCGTATGCCGTCTAAGTGGAGATAAATTTGTTGTTCTTCTAACCGGCAGCAGCGCGGGGGATGATTTGAAAGTCAGCATTCACAGGGTGTTGAGGCTTTTCAGTGAGGCGATGATAATTGAAAGAAAGGTTGTGAAGGTGAGCGTTTCAGTCGGTGTGTGCAGCTTTCCTGAGGATGGAGACAACAAGGATATCCTTTTGAAGAACAGTGAAACAGCCATGTACGAGGCTAAGCGTGAAGGACCCGGCAACTACAGGTGCTTCGAAAAAGAGATGAACGAACGAATGCTCTGCCGGATAAAGAGGGAGAAGGATCTCCAGGGAGCCATCCTCAGGAAGGAGTTTTTTGCCTGCTACCAGCCTAAGGTTGATTCCGGAGGAGAGGTGACCGGAATGGAATCACTTATCCGATGGTATTCGAGAGAATCTAAAAAGATTATTCCGCCTTCCGATTTTATTCCCCTTGCCGAAAGAAACGGCATGATCGTTGATATCGGTCGCTTTATACTGTTTGAATCGTGCATACAGAACCGCAGGTGGCAGGAAATGGGATACCGTCCGAAGAAGGTTGCCGTTAACATATCGCCCGTGGAGTTCAGACAGCCTGACCTGACTGAAAGTGTGAAGTATACGATAAAGGAGGCTGGACTCGATCCCAAATGGCTGGAGCTCGAGCTCACCGAAAGCGGTATTATGGATGACGACAAGGAGAGCATCGAGAAGCTTAACGAACTTCACAGAATGGGCATTTCTCTCTCTATTGACGATTTCGGGACAGGTTACTCTTCACTCAGCAAGCTGAAAGACTACCCGATAGATGTTCTCAAGATCGATAAAAGTTTCGTGGACAACCTTCCGGGTGACAGAAAATCGGTAACCATAGTGAGATCGATCATAGATCTTGCCCACAACCTGGGATTTAAAGTTGTGGCAGAAGGAGTGGAAACAGTTGAACAGCTGAATTTCCTCAAAGCCCACAGCTGTGAACAGTTTCAGGGCTATTACTTCAGCAGGCCCCTTGATCGGGACGAGTTCGCCAGCAGGTATTTTAAAAAATTATGAGACCCGTGAAATATTTGGTCCTATTCAAAGATATTCATTGATCTTATCTCTTCAACCAGGGCGTAGATGTCGGAGAGCTGAACAAGTTCGACGCCTTTGACTTTCGGCGCATCCTTCATTACCGGCATGTAGATTCTCTTCAATCCGAGCCTGGCGCCTTCCCTTATCATCAGTTCGATTCCCGGTACTTTCCGTATTTCTCCGGCAAGTCCCATCTCTCCCACGAATCCGCAGTGGCGGGGTATCGCAAGGTTGAAAACGGTGCTGAGAAGGCTGGCCGCAAGGGGCAGGTCGCTTGCGGGATTCTTCATTTTGATACCGCCTACGACGTTGACGAAGAGGTCGAAATTGGAGAGGAAAACGTCTCCTCTCTTCTCGAGAATTGCTGCAACCATTGCAAGTCTCGCAGGATCGATACCTGTGACGACTCGTCTCGGCTGGGGCAGGTTCGATGATGTGGCGAGGCACTGCACCTCAATCAGAAACGGCCTGGATCCTTCGAGGACAAGAGCCAACGCCGATCCGGAGATATCCTTTTTTTCTTCGCCGCCGATGAAGAACTGACTGGGATTTTCAACCTCCATCAGGCCTCCCGAAGTCATTGTAAAAATTCCGATTTCGTCGGTGCGCCCGAAACGGTTCTTGCTGGACCGGAGAATCCTGTATCCCAGGGTGGGGTCTCCTTCGAAAAGAAGCACTGTGTCGACCATATGTTCCAGCAGCATGGGCCCTGCGATGTTTCCCGATTTCGTAACGTGACCAACGACGAATGTGGTAATTCCCTTCCTCTTCGATACTTCGAGAAGTTTAACAGCACACTCCTTGATTTGGCTTACGGATCCCGGAATACCCGATGCTTCGGGTGTGAAAACCGTCTGGATTGAGTCGATGAAGAGAATTTCAATATTCTCCTTTTCGATAAGGGATGGAAGATTCTGCAGGTTACTCTCGTTGGAAAGGTAGAGTTTCGGCTCGTGGTTTCTTTCAAATCGGTCGAAACGCATCTTCACCTGGGATATGCTCTCTTCGCCGCTGAGGTAGAGGACCCTGTGATTTTCGGAAAAGTCCAGGGCCGTCTGGAGCATGATGGTCGATTTTCCGACTCCAGGATGCCCGGAGAGAAGGTTGTAACTTCCCTTTACGACACCGCCTCCGAGAATTCTGTTGAACTCTCCGCATGATGTGGAGATTCTTTCCGCCTCGGAAATGTCGACCTGGTCGATATGTGTGATTGTGCATTCTCCAGAAAGAAGCGCCTCTCTTTTCAGATCCGTATCGTCTTTTTCCATAAGAGTGTTCCACTCGCCGCATTCGGGGCAGCGACCCATCCACTTGAGGCTCATGTAGCCGCAGTTGGAGCATACGAAGGATGATTTCTTTTTTGCCATTTCTATGTCCGGATGTCAGTTAGAAAGAATAAATGGAAGTGAAACTGTCATCATGGTGCCGTTAAAGGATGGGAATACCCAGTTTTTCTTGATTCTCTCCTTTACGCATCTTTCCATGTTGGTTCCCTTGAATTTTTGTGTTTCGGTTACTACTTTGGCCACTTTTCCGTTTCCGAGGATGTGTATTGTCACCTCAAGTTTTCCTGAGAGGGATGAGTCTATCTTGAGTGAGCGGTTGTAGCAGAAGCGGACGGTCTTTTTGGAGTGCTTCTTTATAACCTGGCTGAGCTGTGAAGCTGAAAGCTTCTCCTCTTCCTTGAAGAACTCTTCACCTGAAGTACCTTTTTTCGCAATAGGCTTCTTGCCGGAACGTGTAAGAAGTTTTTTCCTGAAAGCGTTCAGCTCATCCTGGGAAACCTTTTCGAAAAGTGATCCGCCGGTTCTCTGTTTCGGGGCGGGAGCGGTTTTTGCGTCACCGTTTTTTCTCTCCTCTTCCTTCATCTCAAGTATCGCCTCGGCAAGGATTTGATCCTCTTCCGATCGGGTAACCTTTCGTATTTTTATTCCTTTCGCCTTTTCCAGTCGAGTGACGCCGGATGCGAATTTAAGTTTTTCAATGTTTAATTTTTCAACCTTTTCCTTTTTCGCAATCTTTTTCTCCGGTTCCTTTTTTAAAAGCAGCCGGGAGATTGCGAATCCGCCGGCTCCGATGATGAGGAGGGCAATAAATCCGGTTATGACAGGCTTGAAGTTTTTCTTGGGTTTTTCAAATTTTATCTCTTCACCCGCACCTTGGAGCATCTCCCTCATCTCTCTCTTCTTCAGGCTCTCCTCATCTTCACCGAGGGCTCTTTTGGTGTGTTCTTCAGCTGCCCTGGCGAGTTCCTCGAAAATTTCCCTGAACTCTTCGAGAGTGTAGATCTCTGCCCACTCGGGAAGAGATTCTTCCCATATGAGACTTTTCTTGACAAGTTTACCCTCTCTGATGAGCTCTTTTACCTCATCGAAGGCGTAGGTTGTTTCATCATTCACCAGATAGTAGTGTTTCCCCATGTGCAACTCCTGTTATGCTGCCGGAAAAGTAATACAACACTATAAGGTAGCACATAGGAATTGTTTGTCAACAGGAAGAGATGTTCTATTGATGCAAATGCTATTGCACATCAATGGAATAATTCGATAAATTCTTGACTTTTACATTCCATAGAATTAACGTGATATTGAAAAATTAAATTTCCAAAATAGACCGAAATAGAGGTGTTTTATGAAGCGGGTAAATAATCATCCTGTCGTAGAACCGTTGGAAGGCAGGAAAGAGGTGGTATTCACATTTAACGGTGATTCGATGAAGGGATTTTCCGGAGAGATGATAAGTTCCTCCCTTTTTGCCAATGGAATCAAGGAATTTTCACTTCATAACAGGGACAATGCACCACAGGGAATATTCTGCGCAAGCGGACAGTGTTCCCAGTGCACGGTAATGGTCGACGGCATGCCTCTCAAAAGTTGCGTCACGCCGCTTCGTGAAGGTATGGATATCAGGACGCTCAAGGGACTGCCGGAACTTCCCTCGGCCGATTCACCATTCTTTAAGGCCAATGCGGATGAGATTGAAACCGATGTTGTGGTTGTGGGCGGAGGTCCCTCCGGACTCACCGCTTCAATCGAACTTGCCAAAGAGGGATTCAATGTCGCACTCATAGACGACAAGGATAGACTCGGCGGAAAACTTGTTCTCCAGACACATAAATTTTTCGGCTCCGAAGAGGACTGTTACGCAGGAACAAGAGGCGTCGATATTGCGACGATTCTCGAAAGTGAGGCAGAACAGCTTAATAACATAAAGATACTGAGAAACAGTTCCGTAGCAGGAGTGTTCAAGGACAGCAAAATAGGAGTTTTCACCGATAACAGAAGGTACACGCTCATATCATTCACGGGAATGATCGTCTCAGCGGGGGCACGTGAACGAAGCCTTCTCTTTCACGGTAACGATCTGCCCGGAGTTTACGGAGCGGGAGCTTTCCAGACCCTTGTAAACAGGGATCTTATCAAGGCCTCGGAGGAGGTTTTCATCATCGGAAGCGGAAACGTAGGGCTCATCGCGGCCTACCATGCGCTCCAGGCCGGAATAAAAGTGAAGGGAATCGTGGAGATAGCTGGCAAAGTGAGCGGATACAAAGTCCATGCCGACAAGATCGAGAGAATGGGGGTTCCCATATACCTCAACACGACGGTTCTTTCCGCAGAAGGGGATGGGCGAGTTGAGAGGGTAACGATTGCAGAGGTTGACGACGGATACAATCCCATGCTCGACACGGTGAAGACATTTGAAGTGGATACGCTTCTCGTCGCCGCAGGACTCACACCCGTTGACGAATTTTACGATCTTGCAAAAAGCTATGGATTCAACGTAATAAAAGCAGGCGACGCCGAGGAGATAGCGGAAGCCTCCAGTGCCATGTTCGGCGGTCGTATCGCCGGAATAAAGATGGCGGGAATGCTTGGAAGGGAGACTCATCTGGATCCCTCGTTCGGCAAAAAGTCGGAAATTCTCAAATCGAGGCCCGGAAAGGTTCACGATTATGAAAAATTTGAAATAACCGATGGTTATCAGCCGGTTTTTCACTGCCTTGAGGAGATTCCGTGCAATCCCTGCGCCACTGTCTGTCCAAAAGGATCGATAAAACTCAGGGAGAGGGAAGGAACGATAATGGATACTCCGCACTTGGAAGGAGAGTGTACGGGATGCGGCCTGTGTGTTGCCGCCTGTCCGGGCCTGGCCATTTCTCTGGTGCGAAAGGGAGACGGGTGCGACGAAATTACTTTGCCCCATGAATTTATGATAGATTTTCAGGCGGGTGACAAGCTTCCGCTTACAGACATAAGGGGAAATGATCTCTGTGAAGGAACCGTTCTGAATGTTCGTTTCAACAAAAAATACAAAACCTCTCTCGTATCACTACAGGTGCCTTCGGGAACAGGTGAAAAGGTAGCGGGAATTCGAGTGCAGGATGAATCGGTAACAACTCCTCTCACAGAGCCACTATTCAGCCACATTCCGGAAAACAGCATCGTGTGCCGCTGCGAGCGTGTAACTCTCGGTGAGATTCTTGCCTACATAAAGGAAAACAGGGTTACAGACATCAACCAGCTCAAGCAGATTCGGGTCGGAATGGGAGCATGCGGATCGAAAACCTGCTCCGTACTTCTTCCCAGAATTTTCAGCATGGCGGGACTTGACTGGAACAAGGTTACCCCGGGAACAGTGAGACCCCTTTCCGTTGAAGTACCGATGGGCGCGATTGTTAACGAAGAGGAGGTGGGGATATGAAAAATTATGATGTAGTAATTGCCGGAGCAGGCAGCATAGGACTTCCTCTCAGCCTCTCGCTTGCCCGAAAGGGTATGGACGTGTGTGTTCTTGAGAAATATCCCTCATTCGGAAGGGGAGAGAACAGGGCCGCCATCGGAGGAATCCGCGCCACCCATTCAGATCCTGCAAAGATAAAAATCTGCCGAATGTCACTCGACATCGTAAGCAACATGGAAGAGGAGACGGGATTCGACGTCGGCTGGATGAAAGGCGGATATCTTTTTCCCGTGTACGAAGCGGATCATGAAATCGCACTGAAGGACCTTTTGAACGTGCAGCGAAAATTCGAACTCAATATCGACTGGATAGATCCCAATCACATATCCGAGCTGGTACCCGGAATAAAAATGGAAGGACTCAGAGGAGGAACCTTTTCTCCCGATGACGGATCCGCATCTCCGCTCAAGCTTGCCGCCGCATTTTACAGGCAGGCTCTCGATTTCGGAGTTGATTTCTACTTTAACGAAGAGATTCTCTCGATCGAGAAAAAGAATGAGAAGATAGAGAAAGTCATAACGAGAACAGGCGCCTTTTCCGGAGGACTCTTCATAAACGCGGCAGGTTCCCACGGCCGGGAAATCGCCCTCATGGCCGGAGACGACATCCCGGTCTATCCCGACAGCCATGAAGCCGGAATTACCGAGCCCGTAAAACACTTTTTCAAACCCATGGTGGTCGACATCAGAAGTGATGACAAATCGGACAACTACTACTTCTACCAGAACGACGAAGGACAGGTGGTCTTCTGCATAACCCCAAGACCCAAACATCCAGGAACAGACTACGATGCAACATCCGAATTTCTGCCCCTGGTTGTAAAAAGAATGCTCCAACTCTATCCGAGACTCAGGAATCTTCGGGTGAGAAGAACATGGAGAGGATGCTACCCGATGACACCCGACGGATTCCCGATAGTCGGATATTCAAAAAAGACCGAGAACCTCTTTCACACCGCTGGAATGTGCGGACAGGGCTTCATGCTCGGACCCGGACTCGGCCGCATCATCAGCGAAATCATCTGCGAGAACAACCGCAGCTACGACTTCATACTTGACCAGTTATCGCCGTACAGGAGCTTTAACGGGAATGAGATATTGAAATAGATGTGAACGCTACGCTTGTGAACGCTCCGCTGCGCTACGCTTGTGAACGCCTTCGGCTTGTGAAAATGCCGAGGCTTCTCCCGCTAAAGCCACGCAACACGTGGCGTTCACAAGGCTCGCGTAGCGATGCCGTTCACAAGCGCAGCGTTCCCAAGGCTCGCGCAGCGACGCCGTTCACAAGCGCAGCGTTCCCAAGGCTCGCACAGCGATGCCGTTCACAAGCGAAGCGTTCCCAAGGCTCGCGCAGCGACGCCGTTCACAAGCGAAGCGTTCCCAAGGCTCGCGCAGCGACGCCGTTCTAAAGCGAAGCATTCCCATGCGGAGCTGCCTCATACACATAGAAATAATCGTAATTCCCTACGTATTTCAAGTTGTTCGGCGGATTTTTTACAAGTTTCCGAACATCGTTCTTCGGCATTCTGTACCTGCTCTTGTTGTGGTGGAGTTTGAGAACAAGCAGGTAGCCCGGTTTTTGTATTTGATTTAATCTTCCGATAACTCTGTAGTTCTTGATTTTGTAGCCTGAATAGTATCTTAGTCTTCTGTCGATATTCTTGTCGATTAGATAAATCTGTTTGCCGCCGGCCAGTTTTAGGGCTCGTAATGCGGCGGATTTCTGGATTCTATGCCTCCTCTTGTACGGTGCGGCAATTTTAGTCGTGTAGAAAATATTCAGGGAGATAAAAAAGAGTGCTGCTCCGGCAACTATGTACCTCATGGCTTTCCCTTTTTGTGAAAGATGAATAAGAACTGCTGCGATAACGGCTGTTGCGGGCACCATGAAAACAATTGCGTAACGGATATTTCTTATCATGAATGTAAGAGGTGATATGGATGTAGGGATGAATGTCATCATGAGAAGGTACGCTAGAAACCAGACCGGGAAGATCATTTCCCTGCGGAAAGATCCCTTGAATTTGAGGAAAATTACATAGAGAGTTGCAGGAAAAACAGTGAATCCGACCGCTCCGAAATACCTGTAGTCGGCAAATCCCTTCTTTGTAAAAAATGTTCGAAGATAGAAAAAGGTATCTCTCGGATCGACTCCTGTAAGACTGTTTTGATACTCGATTCCCCTTTTGCTGATAACGAATCGGTAGAAAAAGTCGTTATGGATAAAGTAGTAGGCACTTCCCTGTACAACTAAAGGAACAAGACTGGTGGCTGCGAGCAGAGCGGAAAGAACAATACTCTTCTTTGAAAAGCCGATCCTGTATATGAGGTAGAGAACCATCATCGGAGCAATAAAAAGCCCGGTTGTCCGGCACATTGAGATTAGTCCTATGAAAAACCCTGAGAGGATATAGAAAATGATCTTGTCCTTTTTGATGGCACGTTGCAGAAAGAAAATGGCGCCGAGAGTGGAGAACTCGATAAATGGAGCGACCTGAAGAAAGTTTCCGTAAACCATCACAAGCGGAATAGAACCGTAAATTGCAGTTGCAAGAAGCGCTGTCGGATGGTTCGACTCCTCCTTGACAATGTTGTATGCGAAAAACACGTTAATCAGAGAAACGGTAACCGGAAAGAAAAGACTGGTGAAGTCGTTAGCCCCGAAAAGATTGTATAGAAGAGCCGTCGGCAGGAAAACCAGCCACCTGATATCGAAAATAAAACCTGCACGAAAGTTGCCCGTAGAAGCCCGGTAGGCAAGCTGAGTATAGTAGAGATCGTCCCCCTGCGAACAACCCATAATGTTTGTCATCCTTAAAACAGCCAGCGCAAGAAACAGAAGAAAAAATGTTTTCTTCTCGATAGAAATAGATTGGAAAATCCTTTTAAATTCAGGCATGATTCCGACTCCTGATTGCCAATAATAAAACAATTTTTAATTTACCATCGCAGCATTATAGCTTTGAATACGATTTTTGTAAATTTCGTGGAATTTTTACAAATCATATACAAATTCAAAACACCTGGGACCTCAACAATACCCCAAGAATCCGTACAAAATTCAAACACATGCATGATGTTGACAACGCCGTAGGGGCTGCCCGTCGGGTCGCCCAGATGGTAAAATATTGAGAAATAGCAGCAAAATCATGAAAGAGGTGAATTCACAAATGAACGAAATAAATAACCGTAAATCAATCAGATTGCAAAAATATGATTATTGTTCCAATGGCTTTTATTTCATAACCATTGTGGTAAAAAAATAGAAAATGTATTCTGGGGAATGTTGTTGATGGTGAGATGATCTTAAGTAAATATGGGGAAATCATAAAAAGAGAGTGGCTTTTTGCAGAAAAGATTAGAAAAAATGTAGTTTTAGATGAGTTTGTTATAATGCCCAACCACCTTCATGGAATAATCGCTATAAATAGTAAAAATCAATCTGACAGCAATAGAGAAAATTTAACAGAGAAAAAATCAAAACATTTAAAATCCGGCTCACTAGGGGCGATCGTAGGGCAATTTAAAGCAAGGGTTTCCAGGAAAATAAATAGTGATAGTGAAATTTCTTTTGGATGGCAGCGCAATTATTACGAGCACATTATTCGAAGCGAAAGAGAGTTAGAGAAAATACGATATTACATAAACATAAATCCGCTGAAATGGGAAAAAGACAAATATAATCCGCTGAAAAGTGGATAAGCATACAAAATTGTACTGAACTTGAAATTTGGTTGGAAATGTAAAAAACACCATAAAATACCGGGCGTTCCAGCGAAACGCCCCTACAAATCTTTGCTAAATCCATGAATGGGTGGAATCTCTACAAAACCGAATGGTCACCCCGTCGGACGGGCCAAAATATCTTGCCAAAATCCAGCTCATCTGCTAGAAAAAGAATGAAACAAAGGAGGAGGTTTCATGGCCGGATTTGACAATAACGACAACGACATCATAAGTTCCATCAACGTGACACCACTTGTGGACATCATGCTGGTTCTTCTCATCATCTTCATGCTTGTATCAAGTTTTGTCGTGAAAGAGGCGATCGACGTCGATCTTCCCCACGCCGCCACAGGATCGGAAGTTGAGAACGAATCGGTTTCCGTAGTCATTTCAAAAGAAGGTGATTTCTATCTTGCCGGAAAAAAGAGGGGAGGAATAGAGGATCTTCTAGGAGAAATGAAAAAACTCAGGGATAAAAACCCCGAAATTCAGGTGGTAATATCAGCCGACAAAAAAACCTACCACGAAAACCTTGTAAAAGTAATCGACGGCATCAGGAAACTGGAAATCTACAAATTCGCCATAAACGTCGAGTATCTCGATGAAAAAAGATAAATTCCTCTACATCGGAATTTTCATATCCGTAGCACTGCATCTTCTTCTTTACCGCGGCGTACTCAGCATAAATCACAGCAGAAAAATTCGGTTGCGGTTCGAAAAAAGCAACCTGATCGAATTCGAAGTCAAAAAGCCCGAACCCAAACCGGAGCAGAAACCCTTAGAAAAACCGGAGCCCAAGCCAAAACCGAAGCTCAAACCCAAGCCCAAGCCGAAACCGAAAAAAGTGAAGGCAGTAAAAGAGAAAGTGCAGCAGGCACCGATTTCGCATGTTCGGAAAGAGTCGGATACGAAAGAGGTTCAAACGGACGTAAAGCCTGTATTCGGAGTGACAAAAAAGACAGTCACAGGAAAAGGTGGGTCCGGAATCGGAGTTAGAGTCGGGAACACGCTGATGAAAGAGCAGGAAAAAGAGTATACTCCACCAGAAAAGGTGAAGGATTATGCAGCCGGAAAAAAGATCGAAGAGAGAAAGTATGATAAAAATATAAAGAAGTTCTCACCCGTGCCGGTATTTGAAATATCGAAAATGCCCGCAGTAAAAAAGCGGGTAACACCGGAGTATCCAGAAGAACTGCGGGATGAGGAATTGGACGGAAAAGTAATACTCCGGCTCGGAATCGACAGGGAAGGGAAGGTGAAGACAGCGAAAGTGGTGAGAAGCGACCACAAACTATTTGCAAAAGCCGCAGTAAAAGCCATAAAAAAGTGGCATTTCACACCGGCAAGGCTGGCAAACGGAGAAAAAGTGGATTGCGAAATAAACTTCACAGTCACCTTTGAATTGGAGGAGTTTTAAATGGCGATGAAAAACGGATTTTTATCCACACTCATCAGGTGGACTCTCGCCGGATTAATAATCGGCGGTGCATTTTACTACTACATAAATACCATTAAGCGCATAACAAAAGGCGACATGCCCGGAAAGAAAAAAACCATTGTAGTTGAATCCACCCTTTTCGGTCCCGAAGAGTTTTTCTCCGAAAAATTCTTCTACACAGTCGGGAGCGGAGATTTCCAGATAGATGAAAAAAAACGGGAGCTTCACGTAATCCCCGAGGAAGACACCTTCGTCAGCCTATCACATCAGATGGAACTGGACGAAGCCGAAACCGAGAGCCTCAGCCTCTCGTTCCAGTACCGGTACGAAAAAAGCGGAAACACAAATCCCATGAGAGAAGCCGGGATGGTACTCATCCTCATGTCAAAAACAGGCTATAAAAACCTCTACAAAACCTATCCCCATTGCGACGGCGCCACCGGCGAGTGGCGAACCTGCAGCTACACAATCGAACGCCTAGGAAAACCCAGATTCATCCTACTACGATTAGGAGGCACCTCCTTTTACAAAAAACTCTCCTTCCGAAACATCCAAGTAACCAGAAGAATCAGAAAAATAGAGGAATAGTGAACGCTGCGCTGATGCTACGCTTGTGAACGCTCGCTGTGCTTCGCTTGAGAACGCTCCGCTGCGCTACGCTTGAGAACGCTCCGCTGCGCTACGCTTGTGAACGCTCGCTGTGCTTCGCTTGAGAACGCTCCGTTGCACTGCGCTTGAGAAAGATTTAGTATAAATCGTATTGTCACAAGGCTCGCGAAGCGACGCCGTTCACGAGCGGAGTGCTAACGAAGCGTTCTCAAGGCCGCGCAGCGTGCCGTTCACAAGCGAAGCGTTCTCAAGCCGAAGGCGTTCACAATCGGAGGTTTACATGAACTATAAGAAGTTACTTGTTTGGCAAAAATCGATGGATCTTTTAGAGCATGTTTATAAACTTCTTCAATCATTGTCAAAAAATGAAAGATATGCTCTTGCCGATCAATTGAGAAGATCAGCAGTTTCTGTCCCTTCGAATATTGCCGAAGGGTCTCACAGAGGATCGGACAAAGAGTTTGTCCACTTTCTGTATATTGCTCTAGGATCATTAGCAGAAATGGAAACACAACTACTAATTGCAGAAAGAGTCGGATATTTCAAAGGAATCGATTAAACAGCCGTAGAAGAACTCAGGCAGTTACTGCGTGGATTGATAAGGAGATTTAAGTGAGCGCTGCGCTGGTGAACGCTCCGCTGTGCTACGCTTGAGAACGCTTGCTGCGCTACGCTTGAGAACGCTCCGCTGTGCTTCGCTTGTGAAAATGCCGAGGCTTCCCCCACCAAAGCCTGCCAAGGCAGGCGCTCACAAGGCCGCGAAGCGTGCCGTTCACAAGCGGAGTGCCAACGAAGCGTTCACAAGCCCGGCTTGACCGGGCGTTCTAAAGCGTCAGCGTTCACAAGGCTCGCGAAGCGACGCCGTTCACAAGCCCGGCTTGACCGGCCGTTCTAAAGCGCAGCGTTCACAAGGCTCGCGAAGCGATGCCGTTCACAAGCGGAGTGCCAACGAAGCGCTCACAAGCCCGGCTTGCCCGGGCGTTCTAAAGCGTCAGCGCTCACAAGGCTCGCAAAGCGAAGCCGTTCCGCGGCTCCGCCGCCAAAAATTGTAACAATAATTGTCGAACCCCCGAAAATGGGGAACACCCCGAAAACACGAAAGTAAAAAGTTAGGTTGAATAAAAAGCAGTGAAATTAAACCGTTAAAAATAAGATCTCAAAAAATAGACAACAGGAACAACATTTGCTAGTTTTAACTGCGCGTTTATTGTTTATTAACGTTTTTGATGGAGAGAACCATGAAAAAAGGTTTCACACTTATCGAGCTTATGATCGTTATCGCGATCATCGGAATCCTCGCAGCTGTTGCGATTCCAATGTACAACGACTACACAAAGAAGGCTAGATCAGCAGAAGTTCCACAGACACTTGCATCAATTGTAAGTGCCCAGGTTGTTTTCAGAGAGGATCCGGCAAACAACTCTTCTTATGCCACTAGTCTCAGTCAGCTCGGCTGGAGAACTCAGCTTGGTAGTTATCAGGGACAGTACTATGACTTCGGAACAAAGCAGGTTGCAGCAGCAGATGTTAACAACAATGGCGACTGTACTACAGGGGCAATTGCTGTAACCGGTATTGCTGCAGCAATGACAGGTGGTGGAAACCTTTCACTTGCAGGTGCTCACGTTGGTGGAGTACAGAGCCTTACTAATACAGATGTGCCGGATGATTACAGAAGTGCTTGTATGAGTAGGAATAAGAGAATTGTAAAATCTAACAACTAATTTTCTAGTTGTTTTATTTTTAAGGGGGCTTTGGCCCCCT
This sequence comes from uncultured bacterium, assembly GCA_942492635.1. Taxonomy (GTDB): domain Bacteria; phylum UBP6; class UBA1177; order UBA1177; family CALOFP01; genus CALOFP01. Next base: position 6,901 of record CALOFP010000001.1, on the reverse strand, counting down.
TATTTTTTTAGAGGTGGGTATGAAAAATGTAATTTTTCTGATTGTTGCCTGTTTTATGGTTTATGCTTATTCATTGAATAACAATTTTCTTTTTGATGATGAAGTATTGACTGTTAATAATAGAGTTGTTGTAGATGGAAAAATCGCTAGTTTGATAAAATCTTACAGGCCCATCCGTCATATCTCATACGCGATTGATTACCATTTAATTGGTAATGATCCATGGTGTTTCAGATTAATGAATATTTTTTATCATTCATTAACGACTATTGCTGTTTATTGGCTTTTTATGCTGCTTGGAATGTCAGGACCAGCATCACTATTTGGGGCATTTATTTTTGCAGTTCATCCAATTCATAGTGACGCTGTTGCATACATTTCAGGAAGGCGGGATCTGCTTACAGCTCTTTTTTATGTTCTATCATTGAATTTTTTTATTCTTTTTTATAATAAGAGAAAAGAATGGATTCAGAAGAAGTTGCAAGTATGTCTTTTTTTATTACTTTCAATAGCAGCTATGCTACTGTCATTTTTCTCTAAGGAGGTTGGAGCTACAATTCCTTTAGCTTGGCTTCTATATATATATTCGAGGCGAGGGAATGCACTTTTTAAAACTACCTGGTTCTATGCACTGGCTATGGTACTCACAGCTACCTTTTCAATATTTGGTATTTTTGCAGTTCAGCAGGGCGGTAGTTCTTTTGTGAAATTAAATTCTTTGAGATTTCATGGTGATAATCCGATTGTACACTATATGACAGCTCTTACGCTGCCTATTTATTACATAAAGCAAACACTTTTTCCTTTACAGCTAATTTTTGATAATATCAACTATCCTTTGGTTAAAAAAGTGGGTCCTAAACTCATTTTTTCAATATTGGGTATTATATCCTATTTTTTAGTAATTTTAAAAATGAGTACCAAATCAGAGAGGGCATACATTCTGAGAGAATCATATGGAACTCCTGAAGGAAAAAAAGTAGAGAAAGCATCACTTATTGTTTTTTTCATGCTTTTCTTTATTCTCTCGCTTGCACCCGTTCTGCAGATTATTCCACTTCATGAGATTGTTGCAGAGCACTATCTTTATTTGCCAAGTCTGTCTTTTTGTGGGCTTTTGGGTATGGGTTTTGGATGGATGTGGCAACGATATCGGGCAGGAAAAAGTGAAAAGATAGTAGCTTTTTTTATGTTCTCATTTATTGCTCTGTCGATGTTTTTTGTATGGCGAACTGTGGAAAGGAATTCGGAACTACAAAATTGGTGGAATGTAATACATGAGGATATGAAGTGGCGTGAACCTTCTTTCAGAAATCTCTACACATTAGCAGGTGAGTACAGTAAATTGAAATTACCTGACAGAGGTTTTAAACTTCTTAGAAGGAGTGTGGAAACTGGAGTTGTTGATGCAGGATTAAATAATAACATTTTAAGATATTTTATTGACAAGGGTTATGTTGAGAAGGCAAAGGCATTTGCAGATTCAATAATAAAGGATTCATATCATGTGGATCACGAATACCTACCATTTAATTTCGCATACACATATTTTATGTCTGGAGACTGTCAAAAAGTAAAATACTGGATGAAAAGGGTTGGAAAAAACACTGGGAATAAGAATGGAAATCCATTGTATAATGACATGAAAATTTGTATGGATTTTAAAAACACAGATTCATCAAAAAGAGATATTGTAAAAGATCTGAATGTACTGTTTCGTGATAATTACTCCGATAAAAAAAATTTAGAGCTAGTCTATGAAAAATTAAAGAAGTATCCATATCAATATCGAATAAAAAAGAAGATTATTAGATCACTTCTTAAATATGAAATAAAAAATGATCTTCGGTTGACCTATATAATTGATATGGCTAGAACATGTTTTGTCAATGATTATGAAGAAGCTTTGAATTACTACATAATGGCTAGATATATAATGAAATTAATGGGTAAATCTGATGACTATGGTGTTAATGAATCAATTAATGCACTAGAGAATTATATTGAGGATATAACCGTTAAAAATAAGTATTATCCAATTGATGTATGAGTAGGTAAAAATGAGGGGTTTTACATTAATTGAGCTAATTATTGTTGTTGCAATAATTGGAATATTAGCATCAGTTGCAATTCCAATGTATGTAAATTACTCAAAAAAAGCTAGAGCCGCAGAAGTTCCTGAAAACCTTGCAGTTATTGGAAGAATGCAAACAGTGTATAGGGCAGATCCAGGAGTAGTTGATTTTGCCGAAAACTGCTCTGCACTTTTATGGAGAACTTCCTTAGGAGGGGTTTCCGGTAATTATTTTCAATTTTTTTGTGGGAAAGACGATCCGAATGTAGCAGATAGTGAATGTAAAATAAACTCGGATGCTGCAAGTGTAACAAACATATACATTGCCTCTGACTCCGCCGCCAGAATAATTGGAGCTTCTGTTGGATTAGGTGTGTCGATCCCGATAGATGAGACAATGGTTCCGGATAATTGGAAAGCCGCATGTATCGGAACAGGAAAAGGTATTTTTCATAGTAATAATTAGTTTTCGAATTCTGTTGGTCGGTTCGGAGTTCGCCGTGGCCATCGGCGGCTACGAGAAGGCCAAGGACGGCAAGCGCAAGCCGTTCATGGTGCTGGAGTTCCACAACACCACCGGCGTCGGCGGCGGACCGAACCGTGACGGTCAGGACGGCGCGCTGTTCGCCATCGGCAACCTGGCCAACACGCCGATGGAACTGATCGAGGCGGAGGGGCCGGTGCGGTTCCGCGAGTACGGCTTCGAGGGCACCAGTCCCGGGTACCGCGGCGCCCTCGGCATGGTGCGCGAGTACGAGTTCTCGGCGGACGAAGCCACCGTGCAGGTGCGCTCCGACCGCGAGACCAACCCGCCACGTCGACGGCAACGAGTATGTCGACTACTTCGGCGGCCACGGGGCGCTGCTGCTTGGGCATGCGCATCCGGAGGTGACGCAGGCGGCCGCTGCGAGGCGGTGGCGATCGGCAGCCAGTTCGGCGCCAACCATCCGCTGGAGGTCCGCTGGGCGGAACAGGTGGTGATGAAGCTGGTGCCGTCGGTCGAGCGCGTGCGTTTCACTTCGTCCGGCACCGAGGCGACCCACATGGCGCTGCGGCTGGCCCGCGACTTCACCGGCAAGTCGAAGATCGTCCGGTTCCGCACGCATTTCCACGGCTGGCACGACCACATGACCCTCGGCGTGACCAACCCTTCACGGCTCCAGCGTCGGCGTGCTGCCGCGTGTCGCCGAGAACGTGCGCTGGCCGCCTCCCGAACGACCTGGAGGCCACTCGCAAGGTGCTGGATGCCAACGACGACATCGCCGCGGTGATCCTCGAGCCGACCGGCGGCTCGACGCGGGGCACGGTGCCGCCGAGAGGAGTTCCTCGGGCGCTGCGCGAGACGACGCGCGAGCGCGGCATCGTGCTGATCTTGGACGAGGTGGTGACCGGATTCCGCTGCTCGCGCCGGCGGCGCGCAGGGCCACTACGGTGTGATCCCGGACATGTCGAGCTCGCCAAGATCCTCGCTGGCGGCATGCCGGGCGGCGCCTGCGTCGGCAAGAAGGAGATCATGGACGGGCTGGACTTCGAGGCCACGGCGAAGCTGGGCAAGGAGAAGATCGCCCATCCCGGCACCTACAATGCCAACCCGCAGTCAGCGCGGCGGCGGGCATCACCTGCCTGAACATCCTCAACACCACCGACGTGCACGAGCGCATCAACGCCATGGGCCGGGACCTGCGTGGCATGCTGACGCAGGTGCTGCTGGACGCAGGGCGTGGCTGCGGGCATCTACGGCAGTTTCTCGGAGTTCCACATCTTCACCAACCCGCAGGGCGAGGCCATCGATCCGGCCAGCTTCGACGCCCATCGCTATGGCTACCAGCAGATCAAGGCGGCGAAGAAGGAAGTCACAAACAAGCTGCGCCTTGCCATGATGAACAACGGCGTCGACCTCAGCGGCTGGCCGGGCGGCAACGTTTCCGCCGCACACACCGGCCGGGAGCTGGAGCGGACGGCGGACGCGTTCCGCGCCGCGCTGAAGTCGCTGAAGCAGGAGGGCGAAATCGCCGCCTGAAGGCGGCCGGCCATCACAGCGAAGCGGGAGTGCCGCCGGTGTACGCCGCGCTGCCGGAAATGACAGCGGAGTTGTTCAAGCGCCTGCCGGACTGATGGCCGGCGATCCCGCTGTCGTGACCGGGGCGCAGAACCAGCATCCGGGGGTGAAGCTGCGTTGCTTCCCGGAGGGGCCGTCCTTCGACCGCGACGGCAACCTGTGCTCATCGATATCCCTTCGGCCGGATGTTCCGGGTCGCGGCCGGAGGGTAGTTCGACACCATGGCGCATTGACGGCGAGCCGAACGGCCTGAAGTTCCACAAGGACGGCCGGATCCATGGCCGACCACAACAACGGGATCGTGATGGTTGACCCGGCGACGGAGCGGAAGCGTGGAGCCCTATTTGACGCGGCCGTGCTGGAGCGGTTCTACGGCGTGAACGACCTGTTGTTTGCCGCCAACGGCGATCTCTACTGGACCGACCAGGGCCAGAGCGGCCTGCAGAAGGCCTACGGCACGGCTGTGGCGGCGCCGCCGACGGCCGGCTCGACAAGCTGCTCGACAATATCCCCAGCCCGAACGGCCTGGTGCTGAACCAGGCGGAGAACCAAGTGCTGCTGGCGGTGACGCGGCAGAACGCGGTGTGGCGGGTGCGCTTCTTCCCCGATGGGCGCACCGTGGCGAAGAGCGGCACCTTCATCCAGATGACCGGCGGCAACGGGCCCGGACGGCATGGCGATGGACGACGAGAAGAACCTGTCGGTGGCCTGCATGTGGGGCTGGGCAGTATCTGGCTGTTCAACGCCGTCGGCGAGCCGATCCTGCGCATCCGCGCGCCGGAGGGGCTGCACACCACCAACATCGCCTATGGTGGCCCCGGACAACCTGATGGCTGTATTTCACCGAGATCCACACCGGATCCGTCTACCGGGCCAGGGCCGACGTGCCGGGACGGCTGATGTACGGGCAGATGTAGCCGGCCATGGGCGGAAAGCCGCTTTTACACCTGCTCTCCGCCGCGCTTCGCGGTGCCGCACAGGTGCCTGCGACACCCACATGCATGTCTTCGGCCCGCCGGACACGCTATCCCTATTCGCCGAAGCGAACCTACACGCCGCCCGACGCGACGCTGGAGGACTACCAGGCCGTCACCCGCACGCTCGGCATCACGCGGACGGTGTTCGTGCAGCCGAGCGCCTATGGCGACGACAACCGCTGCATGGTCGACGCGATGCTGCGGATGGGCGAGCCGGCGCGCGGCGTCGTGGTGGTGAGGCCGGACGTTCCGGAGGCGGAGCTGGAGCGGCTGCACGATGCCGGTGCGCGCGGAATGCGGCTGAACATGAACTCGGTCGGCCAGCAGGATCCGGAGGCGCTGATTGCGTGCTGCTCGGCCCGGTGGCGACGCGGATCGCGCCCTACGACTGGCACATCCGCGGCTATGTCGGCGCGGACATGCTGCCGGTGCTGCTGCCGCTGTTCGTGCTGCCCGCTGGTGGACCGTGCTGGACTACGGCTGGGATCGCTGCCCGGTCTGTCCTTCGAAGACCACAGGGGTCGGCCGGCGATGCGGGCGCTGCTGGAGACCGGCAAGGTGTGGGTGAAGCTGTCGGGCGCGTACCGGGTCGGCCCGACGGTCGACGGCGAGTACGACATGGCGCTGCGGCTGGCGCAGCGCCATCGAGGCGGCGCCGGAGCGCATGCTGTGGGGCAGCGACTGGCCGCATACGCCGCACCATGGCCACGATCCGGTGCCGGACGGCCAAGTCACGCCCTATCGCGGACTCGACACCGGCGGGCTGCTCGACCTGCTCGCCGACTGGGTGCCGGCGGCCACGACGCGCCACCGCATCCTGGTCGACAACCCGGCGACGCTGTACGACTACAACTGATCAAAGAAAGGCCCCGCCCTCCGGAGGTGACGGGGCCCGAATCAGGCCGGCCGGCGGCGGATCAGCGGTGCTTGCCGATCTCCTCGAGCCGCTTCATGACCTTCTCGCCGACCAGCGGGTTGCCGAGGCTGGCCCAGACCGGCTTCACGGCCTCGACCCACTTCTGCATCTGGTCGTCGGAGAGCTTGTGGATGGTCACGCCCATGCTCTCCATCTTCTTGTTGGCCTCGGCGTTGGCCTTCTCGGCCTCTTCCCAGTTCCGACCGGTGGTCTCGTCGATCGCCGCCTTCAGCGCCTTGCGCGTGTCGTCGGACAGGCCTTCCACCAGCTCTTGTTCGTCGAGACCAGGTAGAAGCTGTAGACGTAGCGCATGTCGGTGATGTGCCCGGCGGTCTCGAACAGCTTCGAGGACAGCCACGCGTTCGGCGTCGGTTCGACCGCGGCCGATGATGCCCTGCTGCAGTGCTGCCGGCACCTCGCCCCACGACATGGTGATCGGGTTGGCGCCGAACGCCTTCATCGATCTGGACGAACACCGCCGCCGGCTGGACCCGGATCTTGACGCCGTTCATATCGGCAGGGGTCAGCAGCGGTCTGGTCGAGCCGACGTTGCGCGGGCCGTTCATCCAGATGGCGACGGTCTTCAGGCCCTTCGCCTCAAGGTCCGCCAGCATCTCCTTGCCCACCAGTTCGTCGTTCATGGCGGCGTCGATCGCCTGCGGTCCCGGCAGGTAGGGCAGCAGCAGTGTGTTCAGCTTCGGCCAGGTGTTGGTGATACCCGGCGTCGGCGAGATCAGGTGCGCGCCGCCGAGCTGCACGCCCTGGATCTGGGCCTTCTGGTTGTAGAGCGCACCGCCATGGTGCATCTCGACCTTGATCTCGTCCTTCAGCTTCGGATCGTTCTCAGTACATGCAACTGAACGAAGTACGCTGAT